>NZ_LN868527.1 GCF_001261775.1 Anaeromassilibacillus senegalensis
AAGGCCTCGGAATAGTCGGCGGGCGCATAGGCATATTCCCCACCCGGGATGTCCGGGTACAGCATATATCCCAGGCTGACCAGAGGTGTAAAAGAGACAGCGTGCGCCCCGCGCCGACCCAGCCGCAGGCGCAGCAGCAGAGAAAGTCCACGCCGATCCCGCCGAACCGTCCCATGCAGACCGGCGCGCCGAACACCACCAACGTCAAGCGCGGCGAGGGCCGCGTGGTGGATACCCGCGCCTCCCATGTGGAGCTGGATAAATACAACGAGAAATACGACCGCCTGGCCTCCGAAAAGGTCAAGACGGAGAATATCGTGCAAAAACAGAAGATCACGCAGCGCAGCAGCCAGTACCGCGGCAGGCCGCGCAACGCCCGCCGCGAGACAGAGGCCGAGCGTCTGCGCCGTATCGCGATGGAGCGCAAGGCGAAGCCGCTGACCGTCTCCATTCCCGAGGAAATCACGGTCAGCGAATTGGCATTGCGTTTGAAGGCGACCGCCGCGGAGGTCATTAAAAAGCTGATGGCGAACGGCGTGTTTGCCGCCGTCAACGATACCGTCGACTTTGACACCGCTTCCCTGATCGCGCTGGAATTCCACGCGAAGGTGGAAAAGGAAGTCGTCGTCACCATCGAGGAACGCATTATTGACGACAGCGAGGATAACGACGAGAACCTTGTGCCGCGCGCGCCGGTCGTCGTCGTCATGGGCCACGTCGACCACGGCAAGACCTCCCTGCTGGACGCGATCCGCCACGCGAATGTCACGGAATCCGAGGCGGGCGGCATCACCCAGCACATCGGCGCATACCGCGTGAAGATCGACGAACGCGACATCACGTTCCTGGATACCCCCGGCCATGCGGCGTTTACCACCATGCGCGCCAGAGGCGCACAGGTGACGGACATCGCCGTGCTGGTCGTCGCGGCGGACGATGGCATCATGCCGCAGACGATTGAGGCGATCCACCACGCGAAGGCGGCGGGCGTCTCCATCATCGTGGCGATCAATAAAATGGATAAACCCGGCGCGAACCCGGACCACGTGCTCCAGCAGCTCACCGAGCACGAGCTGGTGCCGGAGGCCTGGGGCGGCGACACGCCCTGTGTCCCCGTTTCTGCCAAGAAGCGGGAGGGCATCGACGACCTGCTTGAGATCATCGCGCTGGTCGCCGATATGAAGGAACTAAAAGCCAACCCGGACCGCGCCGCGAAGGGCACGGTCGTCGAGGCAAGGCTGGATAAAGGCCGCGGCCCGATCGCGACCATTTTGGTGCAGAACGGCACGCTTCGCACCGGCGACATCGTGGTTGCGGGCACGGCGGTTGGCCGCGTGCGCGCCATGACCGACGAAAACGGCCGCCGCATTGAGGCGGCGGGCCCGTCCGTCCCGGTGGAGATCACCGGCCTGGAC
>NZ_LN868528.1 GCF_001261775.1 Anaeromassilibacillus senegalensis
CGATCGCGGCGCCGCAGAGCAGGCGGCCGCCCGCGTCTCTCGCGGAATTCGGGTATTGTACGGATTTTTCGATGTCCTTGATGGTGATGAGGCCCTTCAGATAGCCGTTGTCGTCGACAATGGGCAGCTTCTCAATGCGGTGCTGGCGCAGGATCTCCTGGGCTTCCTTGAGGGTCGTCCCCACGGGCGCGGTGACCAGGTGTTCCTTGGTCATGACGGCGGAGATTTTCTGGTCAAAATCGGCTTCCGTCATGAACCGCAGGTCGCGGTTGGTAATGATGCCCACCAGCTTGCCGTTCTCGCAGATCGGCACGCCGGAAATCTTGTAGCGGGCCATGATGTCGTTCGCATCATGCACATAATGGTCCGGTGAGAGGAAGAAGGGGTTGACGATGACGCCGTTTTCCGAACGTTTGACGCGGTCCACCTCGTCCGCCTGCTGTTCAATTGACATATTTTTGTGGATGATACCGATGCCGCCTTCCCGGGCGATGGCAATCGCCATATCCGTTTCCGTTACGGTATCCATGGCGGCTGTCATCATCGGCGTGTTCAGACGAATGGTCTTGGTCAGCTGGGTGGAGACGTCCACTTCCTTCGGCAGAACGTTCGATTCCGCCGGGATCAAAAGGACGTCGTCAAACGTCAGGCCCTCCTTGGCAAATTTGCTCGAAAAATCCGTGTTTAACATGTTTTGCCTCCCTTTTTTTCTCACGTATTTGACCGGTTTCGGCAGGATATTATAGTTTTTTATTATAGCATTGCCGCGTAAGTTTGACAACCCAAAATCTATGTTCGAGGACCTGCGGTCGGCACGGCCCGCCCTTTTCTTTTTCCGGGGTCGAACACGCTCCGTCGCGGGACGGTCGGGACGAGCTCCCGGACCTGTGGTCAGCACAGCCCACCCTTTTCTTTTTCCGGGGTCTAGCCCGCTCCGTCGCGGGACGGTCGGAACAAGCGCCCGGACCTGTGGTCAACACGACCCATTCTTTTCTTTTCCCGGGGTCAAACCCGCGCCGTCGCGGGACGGCCGGAACAAGCTCCCTGACTTGCGGTCAGCACGGCCCGCCCTCTTCTTTTTCCGGGATCGAACCCGCGCCGTCGCGGGACGGTCGGGACGAGCTCCCGGACCTGCGGTCAGCACGGCCCGCCCCTGTACCCAAAACGATGCCGCTTACATACGATATTGTGTGAACAAATATCCGATTCCATACCAAAACGGGAGGTGACGACGCCATGGCCGTCGATCCGGATTCCAACGCATCGCGCCGCGCCACGCACGACGTCCCGATGCGGATCACCCGCTGCACCCCGGAATGCGCCTTTATCTGTCCCTGCTTCTTCCCTTGCCCCTGGTTTGTGGGCGCAACCGGGCCGCAGGGGCCTACGGGCGCAACGGGCCCCGCC
>NZ_LN868529.1 GCF_001261775.1 Anaeromassilibacillus senegalensis
TTGGTGGGATAAAGCTGGATGATCTGCTGGAGAAGATTCCGCATTTGCGCGACGCAGGCGCAGGCGGTGGTGTCCGCGAATGCGGAATCTTCTCCAGCAGATCATCCAGCTTTATCCCACCAATAACGTGGTGGTTGCGATGGAAAGCGGGAACAACGCCAGCGGCCGGCCCGGAAGCCTGCTTCCCGGGCCCGATTCAAACCCCAATTCCGGCCTGTTCCAGCTGACCAACGCGCAGGGCGTCCCGCAGGAGGCCCTTTCCATCTGCCGGATCGCGGCGGTGCGCATCACCAGCGCCACGTATAACAACGCGATCACGTATCTTCCCGCGCCCACGGTGGAAGGCTGCGGCGCCGATTGCGAAGCGGCGGTCCGCTCCTACCTGCCGGTAGGCACAACCGGCGTGGACATCAACGCCGGCGGGCAGACGGTCGGGCAGGGAACCGTATTGATCAACGAATTCGGCGTCGTCGTTCTGGTCGGCGCGAACAACAGCGACCCCACATTCGTTTCCACCTGCAAGGCGGAGGTCATCACCAAATAAGCAGAACTCTCCTTTCAAACATCGCTTACCCGGCGGGCGGCTTCTGGAACACGTTTCAGGAGCCGCCCGCCCTTTTTGTCCGGGCCGCCTGCCTTCCCTGTGTCCACCTCCCCCTTACCGCATATTCTGATAGTAAGGACAGTTATCTTGTTTGACAGGGAGGTTTTGCAATGAATATCTATCCGAATGATCACTTGCAGCAAAACTGCTGCTCACCCTGCTGTGTCCCTTGTCCGATCCCCGGGCCAGCGGGGCCGACTGGGCCAACCGGGCCCACGGGCCCAACCGGTTCGGGCGGGGGAGCGACCGGGCCAACGGGAGCTACCGGCGCAACGGGTGCGACCGGTTCCACGGGGCCAACCGGCACCGTGGATCCAGTAGATCGGAAGAGCACACGTCTGAACTCCAGTCACTGACCAATCTCGTATGCCGTCTTCTGCTTGAAAAAAAAACATTGACCCCACCG
>NZ_LN868530.1 GCF_001261775.1 Anaeromassilibacillus senegalensis
GGGCGCAGGCGCTGCCTGCGGCTTCGGCTGCTGTGCCTGCGGGGCAGGCTGGGGCGCGGGCGCTTCCTTCTGCTTGTTGTCCGCAAAGTAATCGTCCAGGTTCTCCACCTTGTTCTTCTGCGTAAAGCTTTCAAACACAAGGTCCAGCTCGTTTTCCGTCAGGGCCGTCATGTGTTTTTTGGTTTCGCCCGTATATTTCTGTAAGGTGTCAATGACTTCTTTGTTGGGTTCTCCCAGGTCCTTTGCCACCTCGTGAACGCGATATTTAATCATCATATAATGAATTCCTCCTCATTTCACCGTGTCTGCGCGCCGGTTCCGGCTTCACACAGCTCGTGCAGTTTTTTCGCGAACCCTGCGTCATTCACCGCAAGAACTCCGGTTCGCTTTCCTAGAGCCATGCTGATTTCGTCCATGATGGCCGCTGTCTGCACAACGTCCACCCCAGCTTCCTCCGCTGCAAACCGCACGCCGCCGGCGGAACGGGGGGAAAAATCCGCCGCCAGGATCACCAGCCGGGCCTGCCCTTTGCGCAGGGACTCAATCACCGGGTCGCTCCCCAGAGAGAGCCTTCCCGCCCTTCGCGCGAGTCCCATCAGGTTCAGAAGCTGTTTGTTTTCGCCATTCATTTTCCGATCTCCTCCTCCATACGGTCAAAGACCTCCGCGGGAATCTGACAGGAGAAGGCTCGTTCAAAACGCCTCGCCTTTCGCGCCGCCCGGAGGCAGTCCGCGCTTTTGCAAACATACGCGCCGCGCCCGGGCTTTTTCCCCGTCAGGTCCAGAGAGATTTCCCCTTCCGGCGACCGGACCACCCGGACCAGTTCCTTCTTCGGTTTGCTTTCCCCGCATCCCGCGCACATGCGCAGGGGAACGCGCTTTTGATGCATGGCACACACCACCTTTCCCGACTGTGTTTTTCTGGCCTGCTATATGAAAACAACACGGTGATTGCCGCGCTGTGTTATCCCTCGGTTTCTTCCTGCGGTTCTTCCGCCGGTTCCGGCGTTTCTTCCGGCGCGGGGGCTGCTTCCTCTTCGCCGTAGAAGCCGCTTTCCGGTTTGATGTCGATCTTCCAGCCGGTCAGCTTCGCGGCCAGGCGGGCATTCTGGCCCTTGTTGCCGATGGCCAGGGAGAGCTGTCCGTCCGGCACGCTCACGCGACAGGCGTGGGAGCCGTCCTCCGCCACGGTGACGGTGAGGACGTTCGCCGGGGAAAGCGCCGACGCGATGAACTGCGCCGGGTCGTCGCTGTATTCCACAATGTCGATCTTTTCGCCGCCCAGCTCGTTGACGATGCTGGAGACGCGCGCGCCGCGCGTGCCGATGCAGGCGCCGACCGCGTCGACGTCCGG
>NZ_LN868531.1 GCF_001261775.1 Anaeromassilibacillus senegalensis
CCATGCCCGCGAGCGCCTGGCGAGACGCGTCCTCAGCGCAGAAGGATGGGTATAAGAGACAGAAAGCGGGCGGCGGCTTGGGACGCATTGGCGGGCGTCCCCCAGCCGGAAAAAAAGGCGCAAAAAAACAAAAAAAGGCGCCCACAATCTCCCCAAAAGAAGACGTGACCGCCACTTTTTTTGACCTGACTTGAACAAAAGTTGAACATTTCCGATTTTTGCCGCTGTGCGCAGACAAAAAAGAAAAAGCCAGCAACCCGCATGGTTACTGACTTTTTCTTTGGCGCGCCCGAAGGGACTCGAACCCCTGACCTCTTGATTCGTAGTCAAGCACTCTATCCAGCTGAGCTACGAGCGCATAAGCAGCTTTCATAAAGCTGCCAGAGTATAATACCACACTTTTTGGAAAAGTGCAAGGCTTTTCGCCAAAATTATGCCAAATCTTTTTGCGCTGTGGCTGCCGGGCCGGGCGCGGGGCCCTTGGGTTCCTCCGGGCCGGGATACGCCCACTTGAGCACGGTGCAGTCGCGCGGGCCCAGAACGAGCGCATGGCGTTCGTCCGGCAGGCGGCCCATCAGGATTTCCGCGTCGTTCCACTCCGGGGAGAGATAAACCGGCTTTTCCTGCTCCCCGGCGTTGATCGCCACCAGCAGGCGCTCCTGCCCGTCGTCGCGGATGTAGGCCATGCAGCAGTCCCCCGCCATCACCGGTTCCATACGTCCCTCGCGCAGGCAGGGGCAGGCGGCGCGTAGCCGCGCCAGGCGGCGATACCATTCGACCAGCCCCTCGTCGGCTTTGTCCCATGGGTAACAGCCGCGGTTGAATGGGTCGCGGTATCCCTCCAGCCCGGCCTCGTCGCCGTAGTAGATGCACGGCACGCCCGGCAGGGTGAACTGCATCAGGGCGGCCAAACGCAGCAAAGTCAGACCCTTTTTGCGGCGCTCGCGGGTCAGGTGCGCGTTGCTCTGCCAGTGGCGGCCATGGCCGTGCAGCGGTTCGCCCGCCAGCATGGTGATCGCGCGTTCCGTATCGTGCGTGCCGATGTGGTTCATCAGGATTCTCGTGACCTGCGGCGGGTAGTTCTCCACGATGTTCATGATAATTTCCATCATGTCCGCCGCGTCCGCCCCGGTCAGGAAGCCGATGATCGCGTTGCGGAACGGGTAGTTCATCACGCTGTCGAGCTGTTTCCCTTCAAAGTACCGGCGGCGGCGGCCGTACGCCTCCTTGTTGGACGCGTCCTCCCAAACCTCGCCCAGCACCACGGCGGCGGGATTTTCCGCCTTGGCGGCGGCGCGCAGGTTCTCCAGGAACGGGTCCGGCAGCTCGTCCGCGACGTCCAGACGCCAGCCGTCCGCGCCCAGGGCCAGCCATTTGCGGATGATGCCGGTTTCACCGTTTATATAGTTGTCGTAGTCGGGGTTGCACTCGTTGACGTCCGGCAGGGTGATAAAGTTCCACCAGCAGTCATAGTGGTCCGGCCAGGGATGGAAGTTGAACCAGGAGCTGTACGGGGAGTGCTGCGAATTGTACGCGCCCTCCGTGGGATACCGCTTCTCCCGGTTAAAATAGATGCTGTCGCTGCCGGTGTGGTTGAACACGCCGTCCAGGATCACATGCATGCCGCGTTTGTGCGCGGCGTCGCACAGGCTGCGGAAGTCCTCCTCCGTGCCGAGCAGCGGGTCGATTTTGGAGTAGTCCGCCGTGTTGTAGCGGTGGTTGGAATGCGCCTCAAAGATCGGATTGAGATAGATGCACGTTACGCCGAGCGATTCCAGATACGGGAGCTTTTCCTCGATGCCCTTGAGGTCGCCGCCGAAATAGTCGGAGTTGGTGACCTCCCCCTTTTCGTTCGGCATCCAGTCCGGCTGCTCGCCCCATTTTTCATGCAGCCTGCGGTCGGCAGGGACGTTTTCCTTTGGCTGTCCGGAGTTGTGGAAGCGGTCGGGAAAAATCTGGTACATCACGCCGCCGGTCATCCAGTCCGGCGTTTGGAAATCCGGATCATATGCGGTGAGCTGCCACGGGCCGCCGTGCGCGTCGACGGAGCCCTCCCCGCCGAAGCCCTTCGTGATGGGCAGCGTGCCGCGCCAGGTGTCGACATAGAAACGGTAAAAATACAGGCCGGGCTGCTGCGGTGTGTAATGGCATTCCCAGCATTCGTGCGTGTCGCCGGACATGCCGCACCAGTACATGCCGCAATTCTCCGTCTGCCCGTTTTGATCGTCCTGCACCACCAGGCGCGCGCCGGAACAGCGCAGGTCCCGCGCCACGTTGATTTTAAAATGGACCGACGTACCCGCGGGAACCGCGCCCATTGGATCGCGATACGCCGGATTGCGTGAATTGAACATGAAGTCTACCCCTTTTACATAGTTCTCAATTGCCCGCGCGGACAAAAAACCGGCTGAACTTGGCGATTCCCCCCGCCATTGGCGGGGGGAATCGTTCTAATCCGGCCCGGATTCCATACAGAACCCGAACGGTGAGACAGCCGTCGAAAGCTGTGAAATTCAGCGCATTTTTTTGAAGATCGGCTTTTTCGCGACCGGTTTCACCGTCTTGTCAACCGGCGGCGCGGGCGGAACCGGCGTGGCGTGCCAGATGTTGTCCGCATACTCGCGGATGGAACGGTCCGCGGCGAAGCGGCCCGCCTTGGCGATGTTCACCAGGCCCATCTGGTGCCAATGCTTCTGGTCGGCGTAGAGCGCGACAGCCTTCTTCTGTGCCTGCACATAGGACTCGAAGTCCGCAAGGACCATGTACGGGTCCACGTTGAGCAGGGAGTCGGTGATATCGCGGAAGGAAACGCCGCAGAAGCCCTTGTTCATCTCGTCGACCGCCTTGCGGACGATCGGGTTGTTTTCGTAGAACACGCGCGGGCGGTAGCCGGACCGCTTGAGGGCGTTCACCTCCGGCGTGGTCATGCCGAAGAGCAGAATGTTGTCGTCGCCCACGGCCTCGTGGATTTCCACGTTCGCGCCGTCCAGGGTGCCCAGCGTGACAGCCCCGTTGATCATGAACTTCATGTTGCTGGTGCCGGACGCCTCGGTGCCCGCGAGGGAAATCTGCTCGCTGATGTCCGCCGCCGGGGTCAGGATCTCCGCCAGCGTAACGCGGTAATCCTCAATATAGACGACCTTGAGCTTCTGGTTGACGCGCGGGTCGTTGTTGATGGTCTCCGCCAGGTCCACGATGAAGCGGATCATCTGCTTGGCAAAATAGTAGCCGGGCGCGGCCTTCGCGCCGAAGATGAAGGTGTGCGGCGTAAAGTCGGCGTTCGGATTCTCGCGCAGCCACTGGTACAGGGTCAGAATGTGCAGCGCGTTGAGGTGCTGGCGCTTGTACTCATGCATGCGCTTGATCTGCACGTCGAAGATGGAATCCGGGTCCAGCGTGATGCCGTTGGCCTTCTTCACATACTCGGCAAGGCGCACTTTATTGTTGTGCTTGATCTTTGCAAGCTGGTCCAGAACCGCCGCGTCGTCCTTATACGCCAGGAACTTCTCCAGCTGCGCCGCGTCGCGAATATAGCCGTCGCCGATCTTTTCGGTCAGCAGGTTGGCCAGCTCCGGGTTGGACTGGTTCAGCCAGCGGCGGTGGGCGATGCCGTTGGTCACGTTCTGGAACTTATACGGCATCTCGGTATAGAAATCGTTGAAAACGGTGTCTTTCAGAATATCGCTGTGCAGCGCGGAAACGCCGTTGACGGAGTGCGCGCTGATCACCGCGAGGTTTGCCATCTTCACATAGCCGTCGTTGAGCGGGGCCATGCGGCCGATCTTGTAGCCGTCCACGTGGCGGGCGTGCATGTCGGCGCAGAAGCGGCGGTTGATCTCCTCGATGATCTGGTAGATGCGCGGCAGGCGGAACTTGAAGAGCTCCTCGCCCCAGCATTCCAGCGCTTCCGCCATGACGGTGTGGTTGGTGTAGGCGATGGTGCGGGTTACGATGTCCCACGCGGCGTCCCAGCCGTAGCCGCACTCGTCGAGCATCACGCGCATCATTTCCGGAATCGCGAGCACGGGGTGCGTGTCGTTGAGGTGGATGGCCACCAAGTCCGGCAGGTTGTCGAGCGTGCTGTACTTGAACAGGTGGCGGCGGATGATGTCCTGAATGGTCGCGGAGACCAGGAAATACTGCTGGGAAAGGCGCAGGCTCTTGCCCTCCAGATGATTGTCCTCCGGATACAGAACCTTGGTGATGACCTCGGCCATGGCGTTCTGTTCCATCGCGCGCAGGTAATCGCCGCTGTTAAAGCGCTTCATGTCAAATTCTTCGGAGCGCGCGGACCAGATGCGCAGGCAGTTGACGCCCGTGCCGTCCATGCCGGAAACGTACATGTCGTACGGTACCGCCGTGACCTTGTCGTAGTCCTTATGATTGACGATATGGTACTGGTTATTCCAGTAATCCTCGATGTGTCCGCCGAAGTGGACCTCAACGGCCTTCTCCGGCACTTCCTGCAGCCAGACCTTGCCGCCCGGGAGCCAGAAGTCCGGCAGCTCCGTCTGCCAGCCGTCCACCAGCTTCTGGCGGAAGATGCCGTATTCGTAGCAGAGGGAATAGCCCATCGCCGGGTAGCTCTGGGTGGACAGGCCGTCCAGGAAGCAGGCGGCCAGGCGGCCCAGGCCGCCGTTGCCCAGGCCCGCGTCGGGCTCTTTTTCGTACAGGTTGTCAAGCTTGAGGCCCATTTCCGCGAGCGCCTTGCGGAAGTCGTCCTCAACGCCCAGGTTATATAAGTTATTCTTTAAGGAGCGGCCCATTAGGAACTCCATGCAGAGATAATAGACGCGCTTGGTGTGGGTTTCCTCCGCGCGCGTCATAAATTCGTGGCGGCCCTTTGCCATCAGGTCGCGCACCACCAACGCCACCGCCTTGTAGCACTGCTCGTCGGTCGCGTTTTCCAGCGTCAGGCCGAAATTGTGCTGCAGCTTGGCTTCAATCTGTTCTTTGATCTTACTGATCGGCTGCTTGTAGTTCATAATAGAAGTCCTCCAAATGTCAAGAAGTAATCTCTGTCTGACAAACGTTTCAATTGGTCATACAGACTTATTATATACCAATTATTACTAATTTACAACAGAATCCTTTCCGGGTCCAAAGATTTCCATAATCATGCAAATTCCGCATGGTAAAGCCAAAAATTGGTCGCCGGCGTTTTGCGGGCCAAAGATTTACCTTGCGGATGATTTTCGCTCAAATTTTGTGCAGGTTAGACAAAAACCAAAATCTTTGTCGAAATGGGCCGCTTTTTTCATCCCAGCGAAAGAAAAGCTTTCTTATTCCAGCAAAGTATACTATAATATAAGGACGAATGATTCAGCAAAATGCGCTGCGCCGCCGCGCAGGCAGTCACAGGGGGAACCGTATTATGAGCAGAAACCGCATCAAACTGAACATCTGCGGTGTTGAATTTGCCCTCACCGCGGACGACAGCGAATCGTATATCCGCGCCATCGCGGAAGAGGTGGAAACCGCGGTTCAGGATATTGTGGACCGGAACGACCGCATTTCCGTCACCATTGCCGCGCTGCTGACCGCGCTTAATTACTGCGACGAGCGCCGCAAGGCCGTGGATTCCGCAGATCACCTGCGCTCCCAGATCAAAGATTATCTGGAGGATTCCGCGCGCGCCCGCACGGAGGCCGACGAGGCCCGCCGCGAGAGCGAGCGCCTGAAAAAAGAATTGCAGACCCTGCGCGCCCGTCTGTCTGAACAGACCGAGCAGGCGGCCAAGGCCGCGTCCGAAAAGTCTGTGGAAGAGAAAAAGTCCGTCCATGCGGAGGACAAGCCCATCCCTTCGGAGGACAGGCCGGCGCAGAAAAAACCGGACAAGTCCGCGCAGAAGGCGCCCCGTCCGCAGTCTGCCTATACGCGCGCTGCGCGGGAGCACATTCCGGGCGAGCACGCCCAGACCGTCGTGGAGGATCCGGAGGGCTTTATGAGCTTCTTCGAGAAAAAAGACGATGAACAGTGAGTTAAAAAAGAATGAGAAAAAGCCGGAGGTGCTTGCCCCTGCGGGCGGGCCGGAAGGGCTGACCGCCGCCGTGCGCGCCGGGGCCGACGCGGTCTATCTGGGCGCTTCGGCATTCAGCGCGCGTGCCAGCGCACAGAATTTTGACCGGCAGGCGCTGCGGGAGGCCGTCTCGTACTGCCATGCACGCGGCGTCAAGGTTTATCTTGCCCTGAATACCCTGCTTTTAGAACAGGAATTGCCAGCAGCCCTGAACATTTTTGCGGAAGCCTGCACCCTGCCCGTGGACGCCGTCCTTGTGCAGGATACAGGCCTTCTTTTGCTTGCGCGGAACTGTGCGCCGGAAATGCCGGTGCACGCGTCCACGCAGATGTCCCTGCACACGCCCGCCGGAGCGAAGGCCGCGATGGAAGCAGGCATGGAGCGCGTCGTCGTTGCCCGGGAAATGTCCCTGAAGGAGATAGCGGAGATGCATGCGGCCTGTCCCGTGGAGCTGGAGGCCTTTGTCCACGGGGCGCTGTGCATGTCCGTCTCCGGGCAGTGCTATTTCAGCTCGATGCTGGGCGCGCGCAGCGGGAACCGGGGCATGTGCGCCCAGCCGTGCCGCCTGCCGTTTTCTGCACCCGGCGGTACCGGGCACGACCTGAGCCTCAAGGATTTGTCCATGATCACCCGCATGGAGGAGTTGGCGGCGGCGGGCGTGGCGAGCGCAAAAATTGAAGGACGCATGAAGCGGCCCGAATACGCCGCCGCCGCGTCGCGTGCTTGCCGGCTGGCGGCGGACGGGGAGGAAGTTCCGCCGGATCTGATGCGGAATCTGGGGGCGGTGTTCTCGCGTTCCGGGTTTACCACAGGGTATCTGGACGAAGCGCGGGGCCGTTCCATGTTTGGTACCCGCACGAAAGAGGACGTCACCAGCGCCACGGAGAAGGTGTTCTCCGACCTGCGGGAGCTGTATCGAAAGGAACTGCCGCGCGTGCCGGTGCGGTTCGCGTTGGAGGTGCATGCGGGGAAGCCGGTGCGCCTGACCGCGCGGGATAACGAGAACCACGGCGCAAGTGCGGAGGATGCGCCGCCGGAACCGGCGGTCAACCGCCCGCTGACGTCGGAGCGCTGCGAGGAGCAGCTCCAAAAAACGGGCGGCACGCCGTTTTTCGCGGAGCGGATCGACTGTGCCATCGATGAGGGGCTGAGCATACCGGTTTCCGCATTGAACCGCCTGCGCCGCGCCGTGCTGGATGAGCTGGAACAGAAGCGCGCCGCGCGGGAGCCGGTGCCGTTTGTCTCCCGCGCGTTTCATGCGGAGCCGCATGTTGCCGGGCCGCGCAGGCTGCGCGCCCATTTCTGGGACGACGCGCTGCCGGAGGCCGCGAAAGACTGTGAGCTGGTCTACTTGCCGTACAAGACCGCGCCGGAGCGCATGGCGGCGCTGCGCGCGCAGGGGTTCCCCTGCCCGCTGGAGCTGCCG
>NZ_LN868532.1 GCF_001261775.1 Anaeromassilibacillus senegalensis
CGGGCCGGGGACCGCGCTGGGCGGCGTGCAATACCAGCTGGCCGGCGGCGCTCGCCGGATCCTCGCCCCCGGGCAGGCCGTTCCATTCGACACGCCCATTCAGGCAGACGGCGCGGAAATACCTTACGATGCCGGGACGGGCGCGTTTACGCTCCGCGCGGCGGGCCGTTACTATGTCTCCTGGTGGGTCTCCACGGACGGTTCCGAGAGCTCCACCGACCTGTGGTTTTCTTTGGACCTCAACGGGGCGGATCATTCCATCGGTGCGGCGCCCGTCGTCACGGGACAGATCAACGGCAGTTCGCTGGTGACGACAGAAACAGCGCCTTCCTTCCTCACCCTGCGCAACGCCACACAGACCGGCATTGCGCTCTGCGCCGCACCGGCACAGGCAAATATTGTGATTCTTCGAATCTCGTAAAGAGAGGATTTTCATTATGAGCAATACGGCGCTCCAACTGCAACTGACCGCGCCGGGAACCGTCGCCGACGCGGCCAACGTGGTCTTTAACACCATACTTTTCACCGCAGGCAATATCACGTACAACAGCACGACGGGCCTTGTCACCTTTTACGAACCCGGCCTGTACACCGCCAGCTGGTGGGTTTCCACGCAGACCTCCACCGCACCGGCGGAGCTATCGTTTGCCCTGTCCACCTCGTTTGGGGACAACATTCCCGGGACTTCCCCCGTCAAAACGGGCGAGCTTTCAGGCGTCGGCGTGATTAACGTCACGGCGAGCGGGACGACGCTTTCACTGGTGAACCGCACCGGCTACGATGTGGAAACCTCTTCCGGGGCGGTGGTCGCCTCCCTGATGATCGTCAGGAGCAATCCGTCGGCAACCGGGCCGACCGGGCCAACGGGCCCCACCGGCGCAAACGGCCTGAACGGACCGGCGGGTGCAACCGGGCCGACCGGCG
>NZ_LN868533.1 GCF_001261775.1 Anaeromassilibacillus senegalensis
CGAAAAAAATCGAAAATGTTCAACTTTTGTTCAAGTCAGGTCAAAAAAAGGGGCGGTCACGTCTTCTTTGGGGAAGATTGTGGCCGCTTTTTTTATTTTGTTTGCGCCTTGTTTTCCGGCAGGAGTACGCCCGCCAATGCGTCACAGGCCGCCGCCTGTTTGCTCTTGATTGCATGGGAATAGATGTTTACCAGTGTGCTTGCCTGCGCGTGGCCCGTCAGGCTTTGAAGTGTCCGCACGTCCACGCCCGCCGTGATCTGCAACGTGGCGAAGGTGTGGCGCAAGCTGTGCGGCGTAATATATGGGAAATCATGCTTCTTCAAAAACTTTTTCATCCAGAAGTTTATTGTTGCCGGGTTTATCGGCCTTCCGTCTTCCTGAATGAAAAGCCGCTGCGCCTGTCCCTTCCAGGACTTGCCATACAGCAACTTTTGACTGTTCCACCATGCGCGGTACTGTGTCAACAGCTCGAATACGAAGGACGGCAGCTTCACCGCCCGAACGCTTCCGGTGTTCTTCGTCGGCACCTCTACGACGCCTTTACCCGGCTGGTACTGGGAAGCGCGGAGAATGTGAACAAGCTCCTGCCCTTCGTCTATATCCGGCCAGGAAAGCCCACACAATTCCCCACGGCGTGCCCCGGTAAACAGGAGCAGAACAAGCGCGGTTTTCATGCGGAGGTCTTCTTCGTTGAGCAGCAAAGAAAGGAACGTGCGGGCTTGATCGTCGTCCAGGTATTTTGCTTCCTTGTGTGGAACTCGCGGCGCGGCAGCGTGTTCCCCTGCAACGTTAAACGGTACCAACCGTTCACGCTTTGCTTTTTCCAGCACAGCGGAAATAAGTCGATGATAATGCAAAATGGAATTCTGCGATAAGCCGGCATTGCTCTTATGAACTACAAAAAGTTCATTCGTGGGTAAATCCAATGCGGCGCTGATCTTCTCCGCCGTCGCAACGCTTACATGCTTTCCCCTGGCCGCCGATTGTACGGACGCCGGAGAAAGGGTTGATAATTTCGCCAGTTTTTCACAACTGATCTTGCGTTCTTCCATGACTGGCTTCAGTTTATCGGATTCGGCGTAATGCTTGTTGAGATTCACACCACTTTCAGCAAGATTTTTATAGAATGCTTCCAGGTGATGCGACTGCAATTTTTCCAAACGGATATGGCCCAGCGCAGGAACAATCCTTTTCATCAAGTCCTGGTATCCTTGTTTGGTTGCCGGGGCTATAGGGGCGTTATCCACCCAGTTCATCGCGTACTCCCCAAAGGTAGTCTTTCCGTCGAAAGCAACCATTCCGTGCTTGACCTTATCTTCAAACAAGGCCGCTTGCTTCACTACTTCCTTTTCCGCTGCGGAAGGGCGCATATTGGCCGAGGGCCGCCATGTCATGCTCTTTGTGATCTGGTGGCCGGTGCCGGTTTCATCCACGTAAACACGGATTAGAAAGGAAGTAGAACCGTCTTTATTCGTCCGCTTCGTTATGTTCGGCATTTTTATTCCCTCCTAATCATCATCTATATCACGATTAATATTTTCAAGGAGGTCATTCAGGTATTTTTCCCTCAGTTCGAGTGCTATAAAACTTATTGTATGCATCGAATTGAAAAACTCGTTTTCTGACATGTTAAAAAAGGGTAGTATTGTGTATCCTTCTGGCAAATATTTTTTGATATTTAAAACTGCATTATCATCTATTGAACAATTTCGATGTTTTGATTCATGAAAGTTTTGGGCGTACCTTATACTATTACAAAAGAATTGCAAAAAAGCAAAAAAGGATTCAGAAGTTAAAACATCGTTCACTATGTCAATAGGTTTAATTTCTCCCATATTAAACGCATTGGTAGATTTCATTTGTTCAATCTCAACGGGAGTACATTCCGTATTCTCTAAAAGAAATGATGCAAAAGCATCTATTTGCTTAGATTCGGACATTTTACACATAGACAAAAATTCAATAGCTTCATCATTTAACCCTGTAATTTCACCTATTGTGCGGTTATCTGCATTTTTATTGTCACTAATTCCAAGCAGCCAGTCTGTAGATACATTACACTTCTTTGCAATTTTGATGAGAACGGATGCATCGGGAATTCTTTCTCCATTTTCATAAAATCCAACAGTAGGCCTAGAAATTCCTAAAAAATCCGCAAATTCAGCTTGTGTCATGTTGTCGCGTAATCGTCCGAATCTTTCTGCAAAGATAGGTAATTTCATTTCCTTTGCTTCTTTTGTTCGCATTTTGTTCGCCCTACCTCTTCAAAAATTATCAATCGAAGCTATTTATCTCTTTAGCTTGACAATGATCTTGATGTTTACTAAAATAACTATAGAGCAGTCAAACGAAGAAGTCAACAACAACTTTAAGGAGGAATTAAACGATGGGTGTCAAAAATCAAGAAATCCGTCTGGAGGCCGCAGGTCGTGGAATAAAACTCTGGCAAATTGCCGATAAATTGGGAATCGCAGACGCAAGCCTTTCTCGCAAGCTTCGCCATGAGCTTCCAGACGGAGAAAAAGAAAAAATCAGAACGATCATTGCAGAACTGGCACAGGAGGGTGAATAATGGAATTTGATGACCTGGCGAGTATCCACAAGACCGCACAGCGGTGTAAAGCGGAGGGGATCCCGCTGGCCGAAAAGGCATTACGCCGATTCGTAAAGACCGGAGAACTTCCCGCTGTCCAGACTGGAACAAAAGCGCTGCTTCTATGGGATAACGTGCGCGAATTCGTTCGCAAGGGGAACAGCGCTCCCGTGCAGGTATCGACTTTCGGGCAAATACGCCGCATTTCTGAAAGATGAAAGGGGCGCTGACAAGTGGATTTAATGAAGTACATACCTGTAGGGAGAAAGAATGCAATCACAGCGGAAATACTGGCGGCCCGTGCCGGGTATCGGAGTGTTCGCGCCCTGATGCAGGACATCCACAATTTACGCGCAAATGGAAAGTTGATTCTGTCTGCAACTGAAAGGCCACAAGGATACTTTATCCCCGGAGCGGATGACAAGGAAGAAGTTCGTCACTTTCTCTGTTCCATGCGGTCACGCATTAATAAAATAGAGGTTGCAGCTAGACCGGCAGAACAGTATTTGAAAAACAATTCCATATAATCAAAAAGGACAATAGCGGCCTTTTGACCGTAATTGTCCTTGTAAATAAGCTTATCTTTTAGGGGCAGGTAGTAAATCCAGTGCAATAGAAGGGAGTTGTGAAAGTGCCTTATCTGGAACGGCGTATCATCAGCGGAGATTTATTAGAGATTGAACGGTATTATGCAACTTGTAACGGTAGCAAAATGCCAAAGAGCCTGAAAGAGAATGAAACAAGCAAAGGGCAGCAGGATCTGAACAACCGGAACGCACAGAAGAAACTGATGCGGTTGATAAATGCGAACTTTGACGGAAGAAAAGGTGACCTGTTTGTAACACTGACTTACAGAAAACCAGTGAGTGAGAAAACCGCTAAAAAGGAAATCAGCGACTTTCAGCGCCGTGTCCGGAAATACAGGAAGGATCATAGCCTTTCAGAACTCAAATACATAACGATTACAGAAAAGCAGGGAAAGTGGCATCACCATGTCATTCTGAACGCATTACCACTGGAAACAATTACGGAGTTATGGAAGCATGGCCGTATTATGGCCTCTGTGCTGGATAAAGCATACAACTTTGAAGACCTATCGAAGTACCTCACAGCGGAAAACAAGCCTTCTAAAGGCGATAAAGCGCAGGAAAACGCAAAAGAACCGCGCCGGAAGTATGCCCGTAGATGGAGCGGAAGCCATAACTTGAAAAAGCCCATTGTTGAGATAAGGGAGATTAAACGCGCCGATATACTGAAGCGGCAGCCTTCTGCACCCAAGGGGTACAGGCTTCTCAAAAACTGGAACATTGGCACAGATATTCAAGGGAATCTATACCAGACCTTCAAATGCGTAAAGCTGGAAGTGAATTTACCGGGAAACAAGCGATCAAAAAGAAGCTTCCAAAAGGTAGAACTTCACAGCGGTTTGATATAGGCGCTACTGTGATATAAAAAAGACCGCCCCGGAGGACGGCCAAACGGTAGGAAAGGTTATCTCTACTCTACATCTTCCGGAGAGGTTTTGCAATGACCGAACAGAGAATGAACAAAGGGCGAACAGAAGAAATCCCGCCTTTTGAAGCCAGAGGAAAGCGAGCGAACGCCTGAACGAATACCGAGCAACCGAACGCCGGGGAAACGCGTGAACCGCTGTCCAATGAAGAATTGGCGGTTATGGCACAATCTGGAGACCAGGCCGCCGCCGCGCAGTTATGGGAGCAGGTCAAGCGCCTAGTATTCCTGTTCGCATTCAAGTTCTTTCACGCCCAGCGGCCCGCCTGCGCTTCCTGCGGAGTGGAAATAGAGGACGTCCAGCAGGAAGCGTTTCTGGCCGTGATAGATGCCGTGGAGGATTTCAGCCCGGCGAAGGGATACAAGTTCAATTCCTACCTTCGTTTCCACGCAAAGAATCGCTTCAACGCCCTGATCGGATACCGGGGGAACCGCGCGCCCCGCCCGCTGGACAGATCTGCAAGCCTAGATGAAGCTGTCGCCGGAGAAGATGACGACCTTTCCCTTTTGGAACTGGTGGAGGATCCCACAGCGGCCGGCGCGTTTGAGGATGCGGAAGAACGAGAATATACCCGGCAGCTTTACACAGCGCTGCAACAGGCGATGGACATGCTGGACAAGCAGTAAAGCGAAGTTCTCCGTGCCCGGTACTACGACGGCCTCACATTCAAAGACTGCGCACAGCGGGAAGGTTTAAGCCCGGAGCGCGTCCGGCAGATCGAAAGAAAAGCCCTGCGGAATATGCGCGGCGGAGAACGCTTCACCACCTGTCCACGGTGCGGCGCGAAATTCCCCGTTGACCTTGCGGAGATCGCGGACATGGATGGAGGTTTTGACCTCTACGGCGCAGCGGTCTATTGAGTTCCGTGCAGCAAGGCCATGCAGGAAGAGCGGCGGGCCGGGAACGTTGTCCCGCTGAAATCGATCACCGGTGACCGATTTCAAATTGAAACAGAGCAAGACGGTGCGCCGCTTTGATGTGCGTTTATCAATTACCGATGTGCACCCGTATAAGGCGTTCTTTGTTTCACACTTGGAAGTTATTGAGATTTAGGAGAAAACGCCTCCTGTGGCCGTCCAGGGCTTTAAACGGCGAATATCCAGCGGTCGTCCGCCGCAATATTCAAACAGAACAGCGGTTATCATGCCGTCAGGGGGGGCGGGGGCTATGAAAAAAGTTTCAGTTGGCGTGGTGCAATACCGCAAGGCCTCTTTTTCCCCGCAAAAACTCCCCACGGCCTTTTTGGGTATTGATTCCGCTCATTTTAATCGTGCTGCGGCGGCACGGATGCGGCTCTGTGAAAGAATGCGATATTAACCACTCCCCCTTAAAAAGTAGTTAGGGGCAGGCCGAAACGACCGAAAGCCCCACCCTCCAAAATACACGCGGGCCTCGCACGTGATCCCCCCTACCTGATTCTCTGATAAATAGAGCGATTCAAAAGAAACAGCGGGCAGCTTCCCTCATTTGGGTGGCTGTCCGCTGTGCTTTTATGGTTCGATTCCCTTTTCCCTGGCTTTATCCCTCAATGGCTCTCAGAAGATCAGAAAACCACCCCGGACATTTTTGGCCGAGTTGAAGCACTTCCCCGTTCCGATACTCTCCCACAGCGGTAAAGCCGTTGTCGTTGTCGTAGAACGTTGCTTCATCGCAATAGGGAAGAATGCGCTTCACGTCCTCATACCGGCTTTCAAAGCGTCGCAGAACGTCATTCCGTGGAATATCGTGCCCGCCCTTCTCAACGCGGTTCCTGATGCGCTTCAGGCTCTCTGCGGACGTGTCCAGGCCCACATAGTACAAGCGAATGAAGTAACCGAGTTCCCGCGCCCGACGGGCGGTTTTCTCTGTCCGCTGGCCTGACAAAGTGGTTTCCTGCGTGAAGCAGACGCCTTTTGAAAGGCATTCGTTTATCATCCGGATCGCCGCCTTCCCGCCAGCCAGCCGATCGCCGCCAAGGGAAGCCGTAATCTTATCCACGTCGATCACCCGACCGAGGTTGGTTGTTTCCGCACGCAGAACGCCGGTCAGACTGCTTTTCCCCGCTCCGTTTACGCCGCCGATGATTGTGTATACCTTCATTCTTTGTCGGCCTCCTGTTCTTCCATGTACTCCATAAGATCTCCCGGCTGACAATTCAATAGTTTGCATATTGTAGCAATGTTTTCCCACGATACAGTATCTTTGTTGCGTAACCTCTGTAAAGTCGCTTCACCTAATAATTTTTCTTTCCGTATCCTATACGTAGAGTAACCCGCTGCTTTTAAAGCTGCTATGACATCTATTTTATACACTATTGGCATAATATCACACCCTTCCAATAATAGTATACATCATATATGCACAAATATCAAGTGTATAAATTGCACAGTATATGCACTTAATATTTGTGTATATAATCAATTTACATACACATTATTTAAGTGTATAATATAGATAGTCAAAGGGAACAAGGAAGCGCGGCAAGCGCCCTGAATACTCCGGGTTGAGGTGCTCCAAAGTGTAGGAGGTAAAGTATCTGAGACGCACAGGGCGATTTCCTTTTGATGAACGGTTCACCGCCAGCCAGATAAAGACGGGGTTAGAACTTAGCCAGAAAGTCCGCTGTGGGTATGGGCGAAAGACACCACCGGTTCCGGCGTATCCGATGAAAGCCGCTGTACCTTGAAAACAGAATGTGAATGGGTGCAATCCTACAAAGCAATTGCCGGGTAGCCTTTACCGTTGGATGAAAAGCAAGAAGGCAGCGAGCGCGAGCGGCTGAATGCCTGCGCACACCTCACAGAGGAAGGAGCGTTGAAGGCCGCCCGGCCTGAACTGTACGCCGCGTTCACCAGAGAAA
This sequence comes from Anaeromassilibacillus senegalensis, assembly GCF_001261775.1. Lineage (GTDB taxonomy): Bacteria > Bacillota > Clostridia > Oscillospirales > Acutalibacteraceae > Anaeromassilibacillus > Anaeromassilibacillus senegalensis. The sequence goes on from NZ_LN868533.1 coordinate 6,946, forward strand.
CCACAATCAGACGGTTTACTGTGGCATAGAAAGAAGGTCTGTTGATGCCAGGACAAAAGAAAAGCGCCCTGTCGGCTGCAACCGTACAGAGCGCAAAGAGCAATATCATCTACATAGACTTTACACAAAAAACAAACAAAAGTCAAGACTTATTCTGCACAGAACACGCTAAATATCCTCAATTCTGTATGGGAAAAGTAATTCAGTTAGATGAAAAACGAAAGACTGCACGAAAACACACGACGGATTTAAAAAATAATATACATGGCACGTTTGCAGATAATAGCGAGAGGGGCAAAGCCGAACCAATCACACGCGAAAAAGCTCAGAAACTGTTTTTGGAAGTCATGGAAACGCGCGAGCATTACATAAAGTGCCCGGAAAATTCCATGAAAATTATGCGTGATAGAATTACACAAATGAGAGGAAACCGATAAAATGGATGAGTTCTTTTTGTTCAACTCGTGTTCAACTTTTGTTCAAGAAAGTGGTGAATGTTCAAGAAAAAGCAGGACAGAACAAGGAAAGGCGAAGTCTAAAAAACGGCTTGAAACCGCCATTTTTGGCACATTAAGAAAAGTAAAGAAACGCAAAAATCCACACTACGAATCAAGAGGTCAGGGGTTCGAGTCCCTTCGGGCGCGCCAAAAGAAAGACTGTTTTTGTGCTTGTCACAAAGACGGTCTTTTTTCTTTTGGCGCGTCCCGACATCCTCCAATCGCACTTCGCCTTGCGAGGCTCGTGTTCTTGGGAAGGGACGTCGGCGGCAAAACCGTCCACTGGACGCTTTTCCTCGCCTCTACTTCGGGCGCGCGTGCTACAAGTCGGCTTATTCTTATATTCCACCGCAGGATTATCGAATTAAGAAATGCGCTTATTCCTTTTGCTGATTTTCTCAGCATATATTACCCTAAAAACAGCGGTGTTTTAGTGTAATATTATTAACAAGAAAATGTAGCAAGGGCAAAAGTTTGTCACAAAGACAGTCTTTTTTCTTTTGGCGCGTATATAGCCGTTAAGCTTTGAAAACGTTCAACTTTTGTTCAAGTCAGGTCAATAAAGCGACGTCATACCTAATTCCGAAAGGATTGTGACTCTTTTTTATTGTCTTATTTATCGTATACTTGTTAAGTAGCCGAAATAGTATTATAATTTAATAGACGTGATCAACATCAAAAAATTTAAGAAAAAGAAAGAAGAACATGAAGCAATATGAGTAAAAGGCTCCATGAATGTATCCCCTAAACAGACATCATACCAAAGCCCTTTGGCGGATATGAAGCACCGCATGCAATCAATTATTTTAAGCAAAAATTGGAGGAACCGTCAACGGAACATAACATATATCCCGTGAAAATAGGAGAAATAAAATCAGAGGTAATACATGCTTTATCTCTTTCTGTATCGGAAGGGACCCCGATTTACTTAGGAAGTTCAAATATAGAACATATTATAAACAAGCATCCATCTGATTACAATAAATATGGAAAATACATCGGCTTGATTGTTAACGAACCCGACTTTGTTGGCCTTAATGCTAAGAATCAATCTATTGAATACGTTAAGGAATTTTTAATAGATGGAGATTTTGTAAAGGTTGCTGTTAGAGCATCTTCTATCGGTAAGTATTTTGTCCGATCTCTTTATACTTTGAATACAGAAAGAGCTATCCGCTTCATTTCCAAAGGCACCTTAAAATCCTTGACAAAATCCCATGAATAGCATATACTAATAATACAAAAGATATAATTAATAAGAATTAGAGGACGGAACGGGCAGCCGTCACCCATTGTTAGGAGATGTGGGAATGTCACCCCACCTAATTCTTATTAGCAAAGAGAGGGAACGAGCAATCGTTCCCTCTTGTTTTTGTTTTCAGACTTAAATTCCATACAGCGGACAGCCGCCTGAACAAGGGACACTGACCACTGTTTCCCTTTAAGCCCTATCTATCAGGTAGAGGGAGCATGTGCAAAGCAATTTTACTATTTACACAATCGCGTTTTTTAAATGCTTAACTGCTGTATCGTTTAAAACAAAAAGACGGTATCCACACCATCAGACCATATTCCGCAATGGATCCTCTACAACCGCACTTTTATAAATTTCAATTGGGTCCAAATCAATGCAGGCGGTCTCATCCCGGTCACCGGTCATATCCCATGCAACCGTATCATTCAACACGGTCAGGCGGCTTTTGAAAAAATCCACATCGCCCAGCGGTGCAAAAACGCCGCCTTTTTCAATCAGCGGTTTTATGTCTACCAGACGTACCGTGCCATCGATAAAATAGGCATACACGGTAAAATCATCGCCGGGGATCGTCTGTACAACTTTTGGAAAAAAGTACATATTCCTACTCCTTTCATCAGATCAGGGGATTGATCCGGTTCAGAGGCTTTGCGTCTTTGGAAAGCTCCCAGTTTTGCATCAATTCGTCTTTGTGGATTTCACACCATGCCAGAACGAGTTTTAGCTGCTTCCCGGGAAGAGAACCAGACATTACACAGCCATTTAGAATATCGATTAAAGCTTTGTATCCGGCATATTCCGCATGGAAATGCGGCGGATTGTAATCACTGTAGAACATCATGATGCGGATTCCATAAAACAATGAAATTTCAGGCATTTTTGCACTCCTCCTGTTTTTTGTTACGATGACTGATACCATATATAACGTGTTTTCTGTATGTACTTCTCTAATGGTAGTATAACATAATTTATTCTATATTTTGGCATCAGCTTTTTAAAAACACAATAAAATCCAAGTAAAATTAAAATAAGTATCTAACACCCTTGACAAATAGGGCCGACCTAATCCATAATTAAGTCGGCCCTATTTCTGTTGGGAGGTGATTTACTGGAATCGGGTAAAAAAAGAGGTCCCAAAACGGACAATCCCAAATCCTATAAGATTAGTGCTAAATTAGATGTAAAATCTAAGGAAATCCTGCTTACCTACTGTACGCAGGAATCCATCTCAACTGCCGAAGCAGTAAGACGCGGGATTGCTAAACTGGAACCGGAAATAAAAAATAAGCTAAAATACCCAATAGACACTTAATACTCTTGACAAACAGGGTTACCCCATTCTATGATGAGGGTGACCCTGTTTCTGTTAGGAGGTGTTTGATAGAAATGGGCAAACGAGGCCCTAAAACGGATAATCCCAAACCATACCGAATGGCTGTCAAGTACGACGAAGAATGTAAGCAGATTTTGGAAGCATATTGCGAGCAAGAAAACGTCAACAGGATGGAGGCCGCAAGGCGCGGGATTAAGAAGTTAAAGGACGACCTAAAAAAATAAGGAAGTGACGCACCCCCTACGAAAAGAGTCGTCACTTCCCCGCACCGGCACACGCCAAAAGGCAAATGCGGCGTAAATATTATACCATGCGTCGCAATTCCTTTCAAGCCGTGCCGGGTTTCCCCGTCAGAAAGAAAACTTTAGCAGATTCACCTTGACTTTTGATATACATTAATATATACTTATGTATATCAAAAGGAGGTGAACGTTTGACAAGTCCAAAAATAGGACGTCCTACGGATAATCCCAAGGACAAAACACTCTTTGTTCGCCTTGATAATGAAAGCAACGACGCTTTGGAAGCCTATTGCAAACAGGAAAATGTAACAAGAGCGGAGGCCGCAAGGCGCGGGATTAAGAAGTTGAAGGACGACCTGAAAAAATAAGGAAGTGACGCACCCTTACCACAGCAACACGTCACTTCCCCGCACCGGCACACGCCAAAAGGCAAATGCGGCGTAAATATTATACCATGCGCCGCAATTCCTTTCAAGTCGTGCCGGAATACACTAAGAAAGGAATTGGAATTTATGATTATACGGCAATTGAGTGAATCGCGCTTTGAATGGTTTCATCGCTCCCTGATGGAGGAGGCCCACGCTGAACCGCTGGACGCGGGCTATACCGTCAAGCTGAAAATTAACGGCGCGGAATACGATGTCAAGCTTCAGCCGGAGGACGATTACCAGATTGCGGTTTTGCAGGCCCTGCGCATCGAGCGGAACCAATACGGCCCCGATTTTACGTTAATTACAGAAGACAATCTGTTGTCTTCGTTCTTAGAAATTCTGCTTTATCAGGGAATCTATTCATTCGGACGATCCCCGCGATACGTATAAAAACATCCAAAAGGAGCACGCCGGGCAGACTTGCCCTGCGTGCTCCTCACGATCCAACCCTTCTATTGTAGTTATTTTTGGGTTACCGATCAAATGCACACGGCCTGTCCCAATCCTCCGTATTTGCGTCCAGCGCCTGTATCAAACGGGATTCGGCTGCAAAGGAATCCGGTTATTTGCTGCCGGGCGTCCACCGCAGGCCAAAGTGATAATACCGGTCAATCTCTTTATGTCCGGTAAAGAACCGCTCCTCCCGTTTTACCTCCAGCTGCCCGTTGCGGCCCGACAAACTGGCGATTACGCAGAAGCGGTCGCGGTTGCTGGAATTCTGAATATGGATTTCAATATCCGGAGAACCGCTTTGCTTTAAAACCACCGTCGCGTCCGTGGCGTTCCAGTTTGACGTTCCCTCATAGATGTACGCAAAAATGACAGCGAAATCAATCGTCTCCGGCTTCCGGAAAACCATATTCTCTCCGTTCACGCTCGCCCCCGTGCGGTCGTCCTGATCCAGCCGGATATACGGGGGCTTCGTCTTATAGCCAAAAGCCTTTCCCAACGCCTGTACAACACCCGTTTCGCCTGTTTTTAAACGGTACAGGCACGCAAGGTCAAGGTCGATATTGGCCCGGGTGCCAAACAGCCCCCTCCTCCCGACGCTCCAATTCAGGTTTGCATGAATTTCCCCGCTGTTTTTCTGCAAATTAATGTGATGCGTGTCGCCGCTTTTCACCAGATTGATCTTTGTAGGCCTTGGCGGCGCGGGAGAAACCGGGGCAGGTGCCGCCTGTTTTGCTGCTGGAGCGGGTTTCGCCGGCTTTGGTTTCGACGCGGGAGAACTTGCCGGAGCCGGGGATTTGATTTCTTCACCCCCAAAATGTGCCAGCAGCGCGCTCAGCCCTCCGTTGAAACCGCTCGCCACAACGGACATGCGCCATATGCCGTCCTTCTCATAGAGTTCGCAGAGGATAAGCGCTTTCTCCTGGGTAAAATCGCCCCCTGCAAACGAAAACGACGCGGCCTCCTGCCGGTCAGCGGACAGGGAAAGGGTCCCTCGCTGAATGTCGCGCATGGTGACATCGCCGTCAGCCGCGACGGTGACAACCAGCTTTTTGATAAAGGAGGGCAGTTTTTGCAGATCAATCGAAAAGCGCGTGCGCGTCCCCTCTGCGTTCATGGTAATCGCATTTTCCGGTGTATGTTTTTGATTGTAAAAAACAAAGTAGCGGTCGTCCGACAGCTTTCCTTGCGCGTCAACACCAAAGCAGGTCACATCGGCGGTTCCGGTTTTCATGCCGACTTGCACGTTCAAGTTGATCTGCCGGCTCGCGGTCACATCCGCCAATTTTATTTTTTGTCCTTTTTGCAGTTGCATCTCCATTCCCCATTTCAATCAATTGTCCGGGCGATTAAGAAGAATTTCCGCCGTCCTTACAAAGCGCCCCCTCTAAGATACAGCCTTCCGCCGTGGCTTATGAATTTTCAGCTTCCATCATGCGGCGCAATTGCTCCAGCTGTTTTCGGTGATCCTCCGCGTTTTCCTCCGGGGATTTCGTCGGGTCCTCTCCTTCGTACCGGCGGCAGGGAAGCTCCCCACACAGACCGCAGTGAGGCTGGCGCTTTGTGTTGACACAGCAGTCGTAAATTTTACACACCGGTTCGCCGGTGTATGCCAGCCAGAAGGCCTTTCCCTGTATCTCCGGGCAACCCTTGCACGCATCCGGAAAATACTGGCATTCGGAACAAACGCATCCGCAGCAGCTCACGATTTTGTCCATCTCATCGCCTCACTTTTATTTTAAAAAGCCTGTCGTCACACATCACGGTGGCAACAGGCTTTAACTCTGCATTTTATTTCTTTGCGTACGCTTCAGTTCGCCGATTTCCTGGCTGTGCTCCGTCACAATCCGTTCCAGCGTGCGCACGCGGCTGCGCAGGCTGTCGATTTCCTCCGCCTCCGGCAGACGCTCCAGAATCTGCTCATGGCCTTCCGCCAGCAGACGGACCTGCTTCATCAAACCGGATTCGATGAACGCATGGGTACGGTTTTCGCTTGCACGAACTTCACTCTGTACATAGTTCTGCATCCGCTCTTCACTTGCCTGAATTTCTGTTCTCATCAGTTGCGCAATTGCCTGTAAATCCTTTTCCTCCAGCATTGTCCTCCTCCTTTCCTTAAAAACGCTTAAACCCCGTTTCATTATCTTTATTATAGTATAGCATGAGGGAATATCCCACGCAAGGAAAGGATTTTTCACCCCGCAATTGCAAAATTGCCGCCGAATTGTTACAATGAGAAAAAGGGGGAAGGCCGCATGATCTACATCACCGGCGATACGCACATTCCGTACGACGTCGCCAAGCTGACGACGCAGGCCTTCCCGGAACAGCGGCGGCTGCACAAAAACGACTACGTCATCATCTGCGGCGACTTTGGCGGCGTCTGGGCCGGTCCGCGGGGCGCGGACCGCTTCTGGCTGAACTGGTTTGGCCGCAAAAAATTCACCACGCTGTTTCTCGACGGCAACCATGAGAATTTTGACCTGCTGAACCGCTATCCCGTCACCTGCTGGAACGGCGGCAAGGTCCACCGCATCACGGACAGCGTCATCCACCTGATGCGCGGCCAGCTTTACACGCTGGAGGGCAGCACCTTCTTTGTGCTGGGCGGCGGTGCGTCCGGCGACGTGGAATTCCGCACGGAGGGCGTCTCGTGGTGGAAAGAGGAGATGCCCTGTGAACGCGAGTACGGCGAGGCCATGCAAACGCTTTTGGCCGCCAATTTTCAGGTGGACTACGTGCTCACGCACACCGCGCCGCTCTCCATCGTGCGGCAGTTCCGCAAGCGCGAAAGCGAAGAGGAGCTGAACCGCTTCCTGGAGGAGATCGACCGGCGGCTGCAATACAAACGATGGTACTTTGGCCATGTTCACCACGACGTGGACGTGGATGAGAAACACACGGCGGTCTATCAGCATTTGCTGTGTCCGCCGCAGAACCAGGAACATTTTCAACAGGAAGAGGGAAAACCGTGGAAAACCTGAAGCACAATTATCAGAAGGAGCTGGAAAAACAGCTCGCGTCTTTGGAGCGGGAGGGGACGGCGCCCACCCTGTTGCTGCACGCCTGCTGTGCGCCATGCAGCAGCTATGTATTGGAATATTTGTCCCGCTTTTTCTCGATCGTCCTGTTCAACTACAACCCCAATATTTCCCCGGAAAGCGAATTTCACAAGCGCGAAGCCGAAATCCGGCGGCTGCTGCGTGAAATGCCCCTCGCGCGGCCTGTGGAGCTGGTATCCGGTGCATACGACCCGGAGCGCTTTTTTGCCATTGCCAAAGGGCATGAACAGGAGCCGGAGGGTGGGGCGCGCTGCGAAGCCTGTTACCGGCTGCGGCTGGAGGAAGCGGCGCGCGCCGCCCGGGAACGCGGTTGCGACTTCTTCACCACCACGCTGTCCATCAGCCCGTACAAAAACGCGGAGAAACTGAACGCCATCGGCGCGGAACTGGCGGAAACCTACGGGGTTCCGTACCTGTTCTCCGATTTTAAAAAGCGCAACGGCTACAAGCGTTCCATCGAGCTGAGCCGAACGTATCAACTCTACCGGCAGGATTACTGCGGCTGCGTTTTTTCCAGGGCGGAGGCGGTGCGCAGGACTGCCGAACCACGATAAAAGGAGTTTCCAAATGAACCACGTTCTGCATTAAACCCATCCATCTGAAACAAGGCTTCCCGACGGGAGGTCTTGTTTTGTTGCATCAAAATCAGATGAATTGAGGTATTTACGATGCAGAAACGCAATATCCAGCTCTGTTACACCATCGCGTTTTTACAGGGCCTGTTGTTTTATGCGCCGGTTTCCACGCTGTACCGGCAGGCGAACGGCGTCGGCATTTTTGAAATCACCCTAATTGAAAGCCTTTCGCTCGCGCTCAGCCTGGCGCTGGAGCTGCCGTGGGGGTGGCTGGCGGACCGCATCGGCTACAAAAACACGCTGGTGCTGTGCCACCTGCTATATTTCCTGTCTAAAATCATCTTTTGGCAGGCGGACGGCTTCGCCTTGTTTCTGGCCGAACGGCTGCTGCTCTCCGCCGTCCTCGCGGGGCTCTCCGGCTGCGACACAGCCTATCTCTTCCTGTCCGCCGGGGGAACGAACTGCCCGCCGGAGGAAACGCGCCGCATGTTCGGCCTCTGGGAATCGCTGAATACGGCGGGCCTTGTGCTGGCCTGCGTCGTTTTCTCCGTGTTGATCCGGGACGATTACCGGCTGTCTGCCCTGCTGTCCGTTTTTTCCTACGGGGCGGCGTTCCTGTTGTCCCTGTTTTTGCGGGATGTCCCAAAGGAAGACAACGCGCCGCGCCCGCGGGCGCGTGAGCTGGCCGCGCTGCTCCTGAAGGACCGCCGGTTTCTGCTGTTCCTGTTGGGCGCGGCGCTGCTGGCGGAAACCGACCAGGCCATCACGGTCTTTTTAAGCCAGCTGCAATATCTGCGCAGCGGCATCCCGTCCGCCGCAATGGGGTTCTGCTCCGTCGTGCTGACGCTGGCCGGACTGGCGGCGGCGCGTTCTCACCGGCTGGCTGCGCGGCTGGGCGAGCGCCGGGCCGTCAAATGGCTGTTCGGCATGGCGGGCGCCGCCCGTGTGCCCGCCGGGGCTTTTTCCCAGTCCCCCCCTTCCCTCGTCCTTTTGGGGGGGGCGCTGGGGGGGCCAGCTGGCTGTTCGGCATGGCGGGCGCCGCCTGTATCCTGCTGGCAGCTTTTGCACAGCCCCTGCTTTCCGTTGTCCTTGTGGCGGTCCTGCGGGCGGCACAAGCGCTGTTCCTGCCCCTGCGCTCCGATCTTCTAAACCGGCGCGTCTCTATCGCCAACCGCGCGACCGTGTTGTCCGCCTATTCGTTCGCCATGAATCTGGCGGCGGTCGGCACGAACCTGGCGTTTGGCAGGCTGGCGGAACGGTCCGTCGTTCCCGCACTGGCGTTGGGCGCGATATTTTGCTTTTGCGGGCTGTTTTTTGTTCTTTGGGGATTGCAACCACCCCGAAAACATGATACGATCAGCTTACAGAATCCGCTCAGGAAGACGGAGTAAAAAAGAGGAAAAGAGGCGGCGCATTGAAAAAGGAAAAGGAAAAAAAAAAAAAGCGGGCCAAGCGCCCGGCGGTTCCGGCAGCATCCACCTCCGTTCCACCGGCACAGGCGGACACGCCGGTGGAACAGGCCCTGCCCGACGCGCCGCTGTCCTACTTTTTGCAGACAGCGGGCGGCAAATGGAAATGCCGGATCCTTTGGGCCCTGCGGGACGGCAAGGGCCTGCGTTACAGCGAGCTGAAGCATGCGGTTGCCGGCGTCACGGACATGATGCTCAGCCAGAGCCTAAAAGAACTTTACACAGACAAGATGGTTTCCCGCAAACAATACCAGGAAATCCCACCCAAGGTGGAATACCGATTGACGGACAAGGGCGCCGCGCTGCTGCCCGCATTGACGGCGGTATGCGAGTGGGAAGGGGCCTATGCGTCGAAAGAACAGGTTTCATCATGACAGGACCATACAGGTAGGGAATATGGATTTTTCAGAAAAATTACAAACACTGCGCCGGACCGCCACTGGACGCAGGAACAACTGGCGGAACAGCTTTTCGTTTCCCGCACGGCGGTCTCCAAATGGGAGTCCGGCCGCGGCACCCCGAGTATCGACTCCCTGAAAGCAATTTCCAAGGTGTTTTCCGTATCTATCGACGACCTGCTGTCCGGCGAAGAGCTGATCACGATTGCGGAGAATGAAAGCAAAGAGAAAACCCGGTCGATCCGCACAACGGTCTTCGGCGTTCTGGACGGCATGGCGGCCCTGATTCTCTTTCTGCCGCTGTTCGGCCAGCAGGGGGAAACCATGATCGAAATGGTCCCCCTTCTTTCTCTTGTAAAGGCGTCCATCTTTACCCGGGTTTCCTGTTTTATTTGGACTGCTGCAACCACCCTTTGGGGTGTCCTGACGCTCGCGCTGCAATCCGTCCAAAATCCATGCTGGTTGAAAAGCAGCGCGTCGCTGTCTCTTATGCTGTCCATATTGGGCACAATGGTTTTTGTCCTCAGCCAACAGTCGTATGCGGCGATGCTGATCTTCTTCCCCCTGCTGTTAAAAGGTATTTTGCTGATCAAACGGGCATGACACGAATCGTATCGTCCCTGTGACGGTGCGATTCTTTCTTTTTCACGGGCTCCGTACTACGCTGATAACGGATCAAATATCCGAAATCAGTACAGAAACGGAGTCATCGACATGCAACAACAAACGAAACGCAGCTTTCTCTTCACCGGGCTGTTCTTCCTGGCGTCCATCCTGTTCACACTGTTGGTCCAAACGGTCGACGTGCAGCCAATCGGCCCGGAGCAGTCTATGGTAGGGTTCGCCACCATCAATCGGTTCCTGTTTCAGCAGACCGGCTTTCAGCCTTTTTGGTATACGGTCACGGATTGGATCGGTATTCTCGCGCTCCTTACGGCAGCCGGTTTTGCCATCACCGGGCTGGCACAGCTGCTGCACAGAAGAAGCTTCCAAAAGGTCGACCGCAGCCTGCTGCTTCTGGGCGGGTTTTACATTCTGACCGCCGCCGTCTACGTGTTGTTTGAAACCTGTGTCGTCAATTACCGGCCGGCCCTGATCGATGGGGGATTGGAGCCGTCCTTTCCTTCCTCACACGTTCTGTTTGTCTACTGTATCATGGCCACTGCCGTAATGCAGTTTCACTATCTTGTAAAAAACAGAGCGGCAAGGGCCGCGTTTGACGTATTTACCGTGACCGTTATCGCCGTCACGGTGGTCGGCCGGTTCCTTTCCTGCGACCATTGGTTCACCGACCTTTTGGGCGGACTGCTGATCGGTTCCGCACTCATCCTGTTATACCGTTCGGTTGTGCAAGCGGCGGGGGAGACTCCACATCATAAAACCATTTAAAAGGGAGGGATACAACCCATGAACATAAAAAAGGCCTCTGTCAACGGAATCAAAGCCGCTGTCATTACGCCGAAGGGCGGCGAGACCGTCCTGCGGGACACACAGTCCGCGCTGGATCTTATCATGACAGCCAAGTTCGAGGCAGAGACAGACCGCATCGCCATTGATAAAAAAGCCGTCGCCGAGGATTTTTTCATACTCAGCACGGGCGTCGCCGGAGAAATCCTGCAAAAGTATATTAACTACGGCGTCAAGCTGGCGATCTACGGAGATTTTTCACGGTACACCAGTAAACCGCTCCGGGATTTTATCTACGAGAGCAACCAGGGAAACGACTTTTTCTTTGTGGCCGACGAGCAGGAAGCCGTGCAACGGCTCTGCTCCGCCAAGTAAATTTGCGGTTCTGCTTTTATAAAGCATCCGTGGGTTAGAACGTTTGAAAGCGAGAACCGCACCATGTTAAATGTTGGAAACCGCATCGTGAACGCCTGGCTGTATCCCATCGCGGACGGGTACGTCCTGGTCGATACCGGATATGAAAACGGATTTGCGTCCTTTCAAAGACGCCTTTTACAACAAAACATCCCACTGGAACACATCCGCTATGTATTTCTGACACACGTACATGACGACCACGCGGGGTTTTTAAATCGTCTACTGTCTGAGGTATCGGACTTGCAAGTCGTCATGAGCGCCAACGCGTCGGAAACCCTATACCAGGGGCAGAATTCCTTTTTCGGCGGTTGCACAAGTCGCACGGCGCTCGCCTTCTGCCGCCTGATGAAGCTGTTTGGAAAAGGCGCACACCGATTCCCTTCCATGGAACGGCACCACGCTTCAAGATGCCTGTTGGTATCCGAAAGAAACCGGGAGAAAATCGGCGCGCTGCTAGGCGGGACAATCCTTTTTACGCCGGGACACACCGCCGATTCCCTCTCCCTGCTCCGCGGCGATGGCATGCTGTTCTGCGGCGACGCCGCAATGAATGGCTTCCCAAGCTTTCATCGGATCACCATCTGGGCGGAGGACAAAACCGCCTTTGCGCAATCGTGGGAAACCATTCTGAGAGCAAAGCCCGCGCGGATCTATCCCGGGCACGGCAAGCCCTTTGACTGCGGCGAACTGGCACGCAATCTTCCCCATGTCCGTTCAATGAACCTGCATCCGCTCTCATAATCTATTTGGCATCATGGATGCGATACATAATAAAACAAGGCGAAGGGAAATTCATCCCTTCGCCTTGTTTTATTACGTCCCAATTCATACAGCCCCACACTAGCAGTCCCCGATGGCATAGAAAACGATCTGCTGGTAATCCTTCGGATCGGGAATTTCCAGCGAGAGCGGCAGGCAACGATGATATTCCCGGTGCTTCTCCTGCAGATCGCTCTGTACCTGGTACTGCTTGTTGATGTTTTCCTTCCTGCCGTCCGGATAGAGCAGGTTTACCGGCCCGGTACACTGGTCCACCGTCCGCAGGAATTCCTTCATGTTAAAAATTCGCAGTTTAATCATTGCACGCCCCTCCATTCATAAAAAAAGGCAGCCGCCGTCAGGCGACTGCCGCGAGTCAGGTATTGCCTTATGCCTTATCGCCCTTGCAATCTTATTATAGTGCAAGTTTTTTTGTAAAACTATGTTATTTCCGCCTGAATTTGTCACTTTCCTGCCATTCACGGCGATACGCCTGCGGTGTGCAGCCGAACGCCTCCCGGAAGACCTTTCCAAAATAGCTGCTGCTGCCCAGGCCGCACGACTGGCTGATGGACGTGAGGGATTCCCCGCCCTGCGCCAGAAGCTGGCACGCCTGCTGCAAGCGGTATCCTTTTAAATACTCCACCGGCGTGGTGTGCAGTGTGTCTCGGAACGCGCGGTAGCACTCGCGCTCGCTGATAAACGCGGCGGCGGCGATTTCCGCCACGGAAATTCTCTCCGCATAGTGTTCGTGCATGTAGGCCATCATCGTTTTCAGATGGTCGCTTGTCTTGTCGCGCCGCGCCTTTTCCCGCAGCAGGGGTTCCGCCAGCGCAAAAATCCGGCACCAGAGATCGGAAAGCGCCGCGCGCAGCCGAACCTCATATGCGTAGTCCTCCGTGATCTGAAAGGATGCGCGGAGCGCCTCCAAAATTTGCGCCTGCTCTGGCGCCTCGGGCCGCAGCGCGACCATCTCCACCTGTGGCGCGGTGACAAACGGCGTGATGTACTTCCGCTCAATTCGGCTTCCCTGCCATCCCCCGATCAGGGAAACGTCGAATATGTGGTTGAATTGCGTGGTCCGCACGTTGTCCTGCTGCGCCCGCGTCATATGGAGCACGTTCGAGTTGACCAGCCCGCCGGACCCGGCGGGGAGCACCACCGTTCCTCTGGACAGGCGGTATTCCAGCACGCCTTCTTCCACATAGAACAGCTCCGCTTCCTTATGCCAGTGCCACGGCACAAAACGGCCGGCGCACTGGTCAAAGTCCACATAGGAGGCAAGGTAGGGAAAGTCCGGCTGGAAATCCGGCATGACCTCCTCTTTGCTGCCGCTGCGTAGCTCAATACAGCAGATATTTTTCAGCATGTCCGCACCTCCTTTTATCCATCCTACCACATCCGGGTGAAAAACGCACGATTTTTTCCCGCCTTGAAATACGGGCAGACAAAAAGCGGCCCCCGCGGGGGCCGCTTTTTCCTTATGAAATCCAGATGGGAAAATTCTCCTCCGCGGTCCAAACGCCGGACCGGTTTTGCAGAACCCCCTCGTCCGTGCCGATCGCGCCCAGAGGGCCGCTGTACAAATCCGCTGTAAAATGAACCGACCCGTCGCTTTGCTTCTCATAGGACAGCTTGATCGAACAACCGTCTTCGATCCCTTTGTCCGGATCCAACAGCCCTTCCTGTTTCAGCTGTTCCCTGGTCGCATCCCTGACCGTTCCGCCGCGCATCTTTTGGACATATTGCAGGAACACCTCTTTCCCCGCATCGGACAGATGTTCCAGCGTGGAGGTGTCGATCGCGGTCAGCTCGCCGTCGCTCAGGGCAGGGTCCTGTTCCACCAGCCAGTCGAAAATGGCCTGATAGATCGCCAGCGCTTCCGCGTCTTCCTCCGGCAGCTCATCCTGCGTGCCCTCTTCGTCCTCCGTGGAGGGATTCTTGACAACCCCCAGGAACAGAGGAAGTCTGGTCGCCGTATCGTAAATGACACACACAAACGGGCGGTCAAAGTTGATTTCCTTCATTGCCGGGATCGCGCCGCCCGCGTCCATGATCACCGCGGTGGCGGCGCCGGCCTTCGCGCCCAGCTCATCCACCTCGATAAAGCTCTTATGCAGCACCTGCCCGATGTAGAGATTGCCGCCTTCGACCGTTCCCATTGGGGAGAAGTCCGCCTTCGCGGCATCAAACCCATCCTTCAGGCCCATCGATTGCAGCACCGGGCTCAGCTCTGTTTCATACGCAAAGCGGAACTTCGGCAGCGCGGCCTGCACATATCCCTCCGGATACGGTTCGTTTGCAGAAGAAAGCAGCTTCCTGAGCGTCTCGCCCGTCAGGGACTGCACGTATGCGTCGATGTCCTCGTCATCAGGCATAATCGCGGCAAATGCAAACCGGTCGTCCGCAAAGGGTTTCACAACGCCCTGTGCTGTATCGTCATGAATCCTTTGCTCCGTGGAAAGCATATACTTCACCTGCACCTCGCCATCCGATGCATGAAAAGCGCCGTCCTGTACCTGATATTCGCGGTAAACCGACTCCCATTCGGAGGAGAACAGCATGGTATTGATCAGGCAGAGCATCGTGCTTTCGTCCAGCCGGTCGATGATCCCGCGGATCTTGCCGTCCGTCTGTTGGTCAACCCACTGGTTGATCCGCTTCACCGTTTCGGGATTGCGGAAATCTGCCTGATACGCCTGCGCACCAAAATAGTCCGCGTTTGTTTGCAGGAATTCCCGGTTGACGGACAGGCTCTCGCCGCCGTCGAACCAGATGGAATTCCCAACCTTCATCACTGCGTCGCCCTCCCGCTGCAACCGTTCCGTCAACCCGCGAATCCCAATATTGAGACTGTTTACGTTCAACGTCCCGTCGCTGAGCAGCTGTTCCATCTGACTCCGTGTTTCGCCGTCCGCGCCGTTGGCCGCCATGCCGAGGGCATAGAGGACGGAGAGGGGGGAGAGCACCAGATTTTGGTCCGACGATTCCGCCGAAAGTATCTGCTGAAACAGCTTGACGGAATAGTTCGCCAACCCGCTTTCAAACGGCTCGTTGGGAATCCCGATGTCCGGCACCGAGCTGGGGGGAACATCGGCCATCAGGTCCTGTACGTCTGACAGCGTTGTAACACCCGGTTCGGCGGTCTTTCCCGGTGTGGGAGTACCACAAGCGGTGGTGAACAGTAAAAAAACAGCTAGAAAAAGGGAAAGGGTTTTTTTTGCCAGCTTCACCTGAAATCCCTCCTTGACTTGCAGTCGGCTTGCGCCTACGGCGAGGATCATTTTTCACCTTATAGGCAATGACCCAAACATGTTTTTCCACCTTTCTAAAAGGTGGCGGGATCAAAGGGCAGGGCCCTTTGCCGTTCTCCGCAGAGAACGGAACTCTCTTCCTGAGAAGAGCGGAGTGGGAACGAGTGATAGGGTCCTTTATGAGGCAGGATGCTGCCTCTGGGGCCTTTCTTTGGTTCCCCGGCTTTCGCCGGGGGGTGTACGTCGCTTTGAAAAGCGACAGTAAAGATTTTTTACTTTAAAAAAGTAAAACAAATTTTATTAAAACAATCCTTTACATTGCGGAAACAATGGGGTTCCTTGCTTTTACAAAACAAAAGAATTCTTGTTGCACAAGCAACATTTCGTTTAAAACTTCTACCTTACTACATAACACAATCCTGCGGGAATTGTTGCATAAGCAATTTTATATTAAAATCATGATTACCATTAACACTTTTACATAAAGCAAACGAAATAATTGCATGTGCAATCTTATATCTTTTTACGCTTTTGATAAAGCGGGAGAAAACCGCTGGTTTGCCCTCATGTCGGGCGGGCACTTCCTTTCCGTCTTGTTAGGAAAGGAAGCAAAGACCGCGTAGGGGGGCGCGAGAGCTGGGCTCCGGATCACTTCGACTCACGCCCCCCTACACCCCCGGTATCCCCATATACCTTAAATGCTCAGGGAAAGCAGTGTGCTTTTCATTGACGGCGGTACTTCGGTTTTTCTACGCTTTATGGGGATTCTTTGCCCAGGGTCAGCTGGTTTTTTATTATTCTACCGCAGGCTTCTGGATGGTTGCGAGGAAGATCGGCAATCCGGAATCGGTATCGACGATTGCGCAGACAAAGGGTTTGTCGAATTTCAATTCGACCGGCTCGCCGATCGGCATGGACATGCGCGCGATCATTTCGACCGCGGTCGCCGCGCCGGCCTTTGCGCCGGCTTCGTCCACTTCGATGAACGCCTTGTGCAGGACCTCGTTGACGGAGATATTGCGGTTCTCGTAGGTGCCAAGCGTCTTAAAATTGGCGTTTTGCACGCTGAACGCGTCGGTCAGGCCCATTTTCTGGAGCAGGGACGCCATCTTGACGTCGTACTCAAATTTGAATTTCGGCAGATGCGCGTTCGCGCGCGTACCGTTCTCGCTGCTCAGCAGAGCATTCCACTTATCGCCGGTCAAAGACTTGACATAATTGTCGGCGCTCATGCCGTCCGGCGGAAGAATCGCCGCCAGCGCCGTATGGCCGTCGCGGAAATATTTCAGCATACCCTTCGCGCCGTCCTTGTTCAGGTAGGTTTCCTCAGAAGTCATGAAGGTGGCCTGCACGTCGCCGCCCTGCGCGTGGAAGGTTCCCTTTTCCACCTTGTTTTCCGGATACGGATTCATCCAGTTCGCCTCAAACAGGATGGTATTGATTAAGTACATGATCGCGTCGTCGTCCATCTTGTCGATGATCGACGGAATCTTGCCGTCCGTGCTGGTCTTGACCCAGTTGTTGATCTGGCCCAGCGTGGCGGGATCCTTGAAGTTCTGCTGGAATACGCCCGCGCCATAGTATTTTGCATTTGTCTCCAGGAACGGCTGGTTGACATGGAGCGCCTTCGCGGTGTCAAACCAGATGGAATTGGAAATCCGCATCGTGCGGTCCTCATTGGAACGCAGGTTGTACAGCAGCTCCGCACTGTTGCGGTTGATCTCCTCCATGCTGCTCTTTCCGGCGCCCAGCAGCGTTTCAAACTGGCTGCGGGTGTTGCCGTCCGCGCCGTTCGCCGTCATGCTCAATGCCAAATAGACGGAGAGGGGGGAAATGACGGTGTTTTCGCCTTCCTTCAGACTGTTCTGGAACAGCTTGAAAGAAAAGTCCGCCGCCGCGCTGTTGAAGTTCTGCTTTTCCTGATCGGCGGAAATGGTCATGGTGTTTTCCTCCTGCGCCGACGCGGTGAGGCTTCCCAGCCCCGGCATGCTCATCAGCAGCGCGCAGATCAGCGCCGCGGCGGTGATTTTCTTCATGGTTTTCATCGTGTTTTCCTCCGTGTTTTTATTTTTTATTGCGCCCATGGCTTATAGAAAATCTCAAGATACCCACGCGCAACAAAAAATGGACTGATGTGGTTTTCCTGTTGTTCCGCGCGGAGATTTTCTCGGAATCAGCTATTTTTATGGTTTCGTTTCCTCGTTGGAATCGTTGTTATTTTTGCTTTCCACCGGGCCCGGTACGCCAATCAGCGCATCGGGGATGTGGTTGGCCGCGTTTTCTTCTTCCTTTTTGCGGCGCGCACCGCGCTTTTTGTTGGAACGCCGCACCAGCAGCAGAACCACTGTCACAATCGCCGCAATCAGCAGCAGAACCGGCGAGCAGCCCACCAGGAAGATCAAAAAGCCTTCCCCAAACGCGCTCAAGCCGTTCATTGTGTCGTGGAACTGCGAAGAGATGCGTTCTCCCAGCGTAATGGGCGCTTTGCTGATCTCCGTTTCTTTCGTGACTTCCTTGAGATCGATCGTGATGGTCATATAGCTGATCAGCGAATCATAATTGCGCAGGGTTCCAGTCAGCTTTTCAATCTCATAGGTCACCTCGGACAGCGCCTGTTCCAGCTGCACGATATCCTCCAGCGAACCGGATTTCTCCAGCAGCGCCAGCAAGCGCTCTTCCTGTGCGCGCAGGCTCTTGAGCCGCGCCTCGATGTCGTAGTATTCGTCGGTCACGTTCTGGGTGCTGGTTTCCGTCCGGATCACATTTCCCAGCGAACCGGCCTTTTCCTTCGCCTGCGCGGCTTTCTCCTGCGGGATGCGCAGGACATAGTGCGCGCTGTGCAGTCCTCCAAAGGAGGAACCGTCCACGCTGGCCTCCTGTACATAACCGCCCAGGCTTTGATACAGGTTTTCCAGCTGCTTGACGGTGGCGTCGAAGTCCAGCGTTTCAATTTGGTAGTACAGGTTTTCAATCAGTTTTTCCCCCTCGGAAGGACGTGGCGCCGCCGCGCCGGTGAAGGCTGCTTCGCCGCTTTCATACACCGCTGTCGGCGGGGCGGGTCCCTTGGTTGCGGCGGGGTTCCTCCGGGCCCGGTCGGGTTTCCTCCCCCCTTCCGGCCCTGGAAAACTGGGGCGGGCCCGGGGTTTCCCCGGTTTCTTTTCCCCACTTTGATGGTTGTAAAAGCAAGGGTCCTGTCTGCCGTG
>NZ_LN868534.1 GCF_001261775.1 Anaeromassilibacillus senegalensis
CTCGGCATGGTCGAAGCGTTGGATTACAGCAAGTACACGGATACCAGTGTTGCGGCGCTGAAAGCGTCTATCAATCTGGCGAACGGCGTGCTGGATGATCCGAACGCAACCGACGAGGAAGTCGCGGGTGCATTTGAGCTTGTCACCAACGCTTATAGCAACTTGAAGCTGAAGCCGGAAAACAACACCTCCAAGGGCTCCAGCAGCCGTACACCGTCCTACGGCAACCTTTACGGTGCGCAGGGCATCGCGGTTGTGAACGCGGCGCAGAACATTGTAACAACCGCTTCCGTCCGTTCCGACACCACCGTTGACTTCACCCTGAAGAGAGGCAGCGCGTACTGCTTCAAGATGACGGTTGTCAACGGCAGCAATGCGGCACCGAATTTCACCGTCGGCAACGGCAATGTGCTCAAGACCCAGTTTGTGGCGAAGATCGGCAACGACTACTATTACAGAGTCTACGCCGTCGGCGCACCGGGCCAGAGCACCGGTGTGTACACCACGCTGGCGGGCCAGAACGCACAGAAGCATTGTGTAGTTACAATTGGCTGATAACTAGGCCATGTGTGGTGGTGATTGGTTGATTGCTTTCATGAAAAACCGTCCTGTTTTAAAAGGGGTTTCCTCTGAAAAATGCCGGTTTATTCTCTGGCAATCGCCGATTAACCTCCTATCAAAACCATAAAAAGACCCGCAGTTGATGAAAATTAACTGCGGGTCTTTTATCATTTGGCCCACCTTCATATCTCTTCTTTGTTTTTCTACTTCCGATTCGGTTAAGTAATGTCCATGTGCAACTATATTTACCTATGAACACAATTGTAATAATAGCTTGTTTATCTTTAATAATGAGAATTATTTTGTATAATATTGCTATTTCGCGTATTAGATTAAAAAATACATGTTATATTATTTACAGTCATTCTTAATTTACCAATTTAATCTTATCAATGCCAAAACCATCAGAAACAACTTGCACCCTCTACTGTCTGCTATTGCATTGTTGAACTGACCGACCTTTCCAGGATTTGAGTAGAAAAGAATGGTTCGTTAATTTTGCCCACTCTGGCTGCAAAGCAAAAGAAAGGAGGCGTCGTTTTACCAGACAAAATCCTGTCGTTGGAACTTATAGGGCAAAATCGAACTTTATGAAATGAGGAAGAGTAAAGAAAGGATGTACAATCTATGCAAAAATTAAATCGTATTCGACGGAGATTAGCGTGCTTGGCTATATCCGCCGCAATGGTGTGCAGCGTATTTTCTTCCACTGCCGCTTTGGGGGCAAGCCTTGGCAACGATACACAAGACACATATCATCCCGTAAACCTAATTCCCGACGTCCCCAATGTAGAAACGCCCAACTATGTCTGCACTTGGAGCTTCCAGGATTGGGCCGCTTACAGCGCGGATGCTGCTTCTGTAAGGATAGAAAAGGGCATTCCCCGGGACATGCTGAATCACGAGCAACTATTCGACAAGGAAAAAGGCTACGCATACACCGCTTATCCGGAGTCAAAAAAAGATTTAATCCTGTTGTTGGACGACGGCTGGGACCTCCCCCGCGGCGGCAACGGAAATTACTTTGGAAGCCTGATGGTAAGTCCCGATAAGTTCCCAGATTACGGCGACACGCCGCAGGAACGGCTGAAAACGCTGGCGGACAACATCAAAGAAGCCGGATGGAAAGGCGCGGGCGTCTGGATCTGCGCCCAGACGATGTCGTCGGAAAACGATGGAACCTGGAATGAGGCTTACTGGCGTGAGCGATTGGAATGGAGTAAATACGCCGGAATTGGATACTGGAAAATTGATTGGGGCACTTACAGTGGCAATCCCGGATGGCGGCAGATGATCAGCGATTTAGCCGATGAAATCTATCCGGAATTGGTCATTGAACATATTGTCGGGATCGGAACCATTAACAACGACGCCGACAACGGAACGCGTCTATCGGATGGCTATATTCAAAAGTCAAACTATTACAGCAGCTTTTCCGACGTGTTCCGTACCTATGACGTCAATGGAAACCTGTCCATCGCCACTACCTTTGAACGGCTCGGCCGGACTTTGGAAACTTCCTATACCAATGGCAGGCAATTGGGCCTGATTAATGGCGAGGATGAAGTTTATATGTGTTCGGCGCTGGGACTGATCTTTGGCGTCATGCGTTACGATATTGGTGACAATAGTTCCGGCAGCCTGCCTAATATTTTCTTTGGCGGCGCGGAAGAGTTTACCGAAACCCGGCCTATCCGCAAGATGCTGGACGAAGTTCAGCGTGCGACAATGTGGCAGCGAATCGCCCCTGCTTACCGCAGCGACGCCTATCCGACCGTCCTTTCTGACGAAACCCTGGCAGATACCTGGGTTTACGATCAGGACGATACCTGGGACTGGGGACGCGTAAAGGATCGCGAAGTCATGCAGAAAGCCCCGGCTGTCATCGCGCGTGGAATTGAAATGCCTGTTGTTACCGGCGGGGACAATGGCCTGAAACCTTTTGTGGCCGCCAGCCGCAATCCCAACGGCGCCATCAGTATTGGCACATACGGACGCACTTCTACAAAAACCGGCTACCAAAAGGTTAAGGCGGACGTTTCTCTAAACGCGGGAGACCTTACCGGTATGATCGGTGCATTCGGCTATTATAACAGCCTATCTTTTACCTTTAACCAGGACCTGACCGGCAAATCCATTTATGCGCAGGATATGATGGGAACGAATCCGGTGGATATTACAAAGGACGCTGGCGTCCGCCTCAGCAGCGATGGAAAAACCATAACCTTCTCCGGTGACTTGCTCGAACAAATTGGATTGAGTGCAAAAACGGAGGACGTTTCCGAGCCTGGGCTTGTCATTCTGATCGGGGATCCCGCAGATTTTGCAGTTGCGCCCGACACCCGCTATACGCCGGAATCCATGGTGCCCAACAGTTCCTTTGAATTGACGTCCAACAAGCAAGACGGCGCCTTGCAGCCTCTTGTTTGGGGAAAATGGAATTCCTCCGGCAGCCCTAACAATTTCTGCATTGAAAAAGGAACAGAAGAGAATCCCGCTCATAGCGGCGATTTCTACGCCGTGCAAAAAGGAGACAGCGCTTACGAAGGCGGCCAGTATATCAGCCTGAGCGACATACCGGACGGCGTATACGACATTTCCGCCTGGATAAAAGCCAGTGAACACACCTATTCCGGCGCCACTCCCTCCCCTGCCTGCCTGGTTGCAAAACCTTCTGCCCACGCAACAGAGGGACTGCGTTATGTTGAAATCCCGCAGACAAACGAGTGGACACAGGTTCGCATTGAAGGCGTTTCCGTCACGGATGGGCGTCTTTACCTTGAGATGTACACACACGCGAACCCCGGAGAATTCATTTATTTTGACGATGTGGACATGACGTTAAGCGAAGACTTAAAGTCGTTCCATACTTTGATTGAATCCATACTCACTCAGATGCGGTTAAGCAACAGCGTTACCAAAGAATTGCTTTTGAATACTGTTCAGGACGCACTGAGGTCCTATAAGAACATCACTGTTTCCATGGAAGACTTCCAAATGATTCAGGCAACAGAAGATCTGGACGGGGCGGTTTCCGGCTCCATTGTCCTCCAATCCATGGATGGCGGCTCTGAGAAGATTCCTTTTAACCTGTCCATTCCTAAAATCAGCCTGGTTTACAACGCATCTTTTGAGCTCGCTACTTTTAACGGCCAAAAGCCAGAAGGCTGGAACCTTTGGGCCAGAAACGGCGACACCGGAAAATTTTACGTTGAGAGCAGCGATGCGTTGGGCGGCGCCCACAGCGGGAAATGGTATGCCATTCATTACGGAAAAGGATTTGACGGCAGTACTTATCAATTGGTAAAAAACCTCCCCAACGGTAAATATAAAGCGTCCGCGTGGGTAAAAAACACGGCCTTTACTGAACCTGCCGATCCATGCGCCGCTTGCTTTGTTGTAAAAGACTTTGGGCAAGGCACCACAGGAAACGGATTAAAATACGTGGACCTTTCTGCGGGCAACAACGAATGGACGCAGGTTTCCATTGAGGACATTCCCGTTTCCAACGGACAAATGCATATTGAAATCTTTACCAAAGCATCCAACAGCACCACACAGTGGATCATGTTCGATGATTTCAGCATTGAGCCGTACCAATACGACATTACGATTGCAGAAATGAAAAACGGCACGGTTTCCTCCTCCATAGCGCAAGCGTTGGAAGGTCAGGAAGTAACGTTGACAGTCACCCCGGACAACAACTACCGGCTCATTGAAAATTCCCTGCGCGTATATAAGACGGACGATACAAGTGTTACAGTGGACATTGTAAACGGAAGCTTTGTCATGCCGGGGTACCCTGTAACAGTAACCGCTGAGTTTGAACCCTCCACGCCAATTGTTCCTGTGGAAAGCATTCGCTTAAATCCCACGAATCTGGTCCTGGCATTGAACAGCACCGCACAGTTGACCGCCTCCATTAAGCCCGAAAATGCGACTAATAAAAATGTCATTTGGTCCTCCGACGATGAAACCATTGCGACCGTAAAAGATGGCGTTGTAACCGCAGTCGCGGAAGGCAATACCATTATTACCGTCACAACAGAAGACGGAAACATTACCGCATCCTGCTCCATTACTGTAACAAATGAACCTTCTATAAGCGATCATAATTTAACCGTTACCTATAGTGGCAAAGCCGTCTCATTGAATGTAAATGGAGAACCTCAAAGACTGGCGGACTTGACCGGGCAGTACACATCTGACACAATAGAAACCGGCACGGAGCTGCTGCTGGCCTTTGCGCCGGCGGTGGAAGGCAGAGAGATCGCCGGTGTATCTGTCAACGAACAGGCGCAGACGGTGACCGACTCCGCAGCCTTCTCTTATGTCTTCACCATGCCGAACGCGGACACCACGCTGCGCTTCGACTTTACGATCGTCAACAAGATGATCCTGCGTTCCACAATCGAAACCGCCGAGAGCCTCCAGGAGGGCAACGAGTACAAGACCGCTATC
>NZ_LN868535.1:0-501052 GCF_001261775.1 Anaeromassilibacillus senegalensis
CACTGTACCATGCGGTACTATGACGTCATGCGGTATTAGCGTTCTTTTCAGAACGTTATCCCCCTCTGAAAGGCAGGTTACTCACGCGTTACTCACCCGTCCGCCACTAAGTTAGAAGAGCAAGCTCCTCTAACTCCGTTCGACTTGCATGTGTTAGGCACGCCGCCAGCGTTCGTCCTGAGCCAGGATCAAACTCTCTAAAATATTGTATTTAATCGCCCCCGAAGAAGCGTTTAAATCATACTTCAGAGTCTTTTGAAAAGCTCTAAATACGATACACTAACGTGTATTTTATGTCGGTTTATGGTTCCGACAAACCTTCGTCCGAAAGTACTTCCCACTTTTTCAAGCGGGCTTTTCTCTCAAAGTCATTACGGGTTCTTCTTTTCTTTACGTTGTTTAATTTTCAAGGTCCTTACACCGCTCAAACCGGCTTCCCGTCTGGGTTTCTGGCTTTCACCGTCTGCCCTTTCGTTTGGGCCGTTCCGTAGGGTGCCTGACTATAATACCAAACCACACCCCTTTTGTCAACACCTTTTTTTGAAAAAGTTTTGATTTTTTTCAAAAAGGTTGTACACCGCTCTTGTCCAACCGGTCGTAAACACCGGAAAAATCCAGTCCCAGAGCCATTTTTTGAGGGAACAGGTCCGCCAGAGGGACAAGCACAAAAGCCCGTTCCAATATACCGGGATGCGGCAGATTCAGCTCTTTCTCTGCAAAATATTCTCCTTCATATAACAACAAATCCAGATCTAATACGCGCGCAGCATGGTAGGTTTTACGTTCCCGTCCCATCGCCGCCTCAATTCCCAGGCACGCGCCCAGCAGGGCACGCGGGGACAGCTCCGTTTCCAAAAGGACGCATTGATTTAAATAATCGGCCTGCTTGTCCGGTACGTCGAACGGTTCCGTCTCGTACAAATTGGAAAGCTGCAATACCTTTGTTCCGGGCAGATGGTCCAGTGCCCGCACCGCGCGGTTCAGATTTTCCTGCCGGTCCCCCAGATTGCAGCCCAGGCCAAGCACCGCTTTACGCATGCAGGTCCCCCCTCGCACGGGTAATGGACACCGCCATATACCCAAAGTCCAATTTGACGGGGGCCTCGGGTTTTTTCAGCAGGACCTCCACCTCCTGAATCAAAGGATACTCCTCCAGGATCGCATCCGCCACTCTCTGCGCGGCGCGTTCCAGCAGATCGTCGCTCTGTTCCGTCATGACGCGTGCCACGGTCTTCGCCATTTTGGCATAGCTCACCGTGTCGTTCAAATTGTCTGTCCGGCCTGCTTTGCGCAGGTCGCAGCGCGCGGCAATGTCCAGCTCAAACGGCTGGCCGTCCCGCTTCTCCTCCGGATTGACGCCGTGGTACGCAAATACGCGCAATCCTTTGATAATGATTTTATCCATGTTTTGCCCTCCTGATCGCGGCGGCGACCTTCGCCGCTTGCACGGCCTCTGCCACATCATGCGCACGAACCAAATCCGCGCCGCTATATACAGATATACTGTGTGCCGCCAACGTCCCGGGCATACGCTGCTCAAAAGGCGGGTTGCCGCAGGGCTGGCCGATCACACGCTTGCGGGAAGCCGCCATCAACAGCGCGCAGCCGCCCGTGTCAATCTCCGCGGTATTGGCGAGAATCTCCAGATTCTGCTCGTATGTCTTTCCAAATCCGATCCCCGGATCAAAACAAATCCGGCTTTTTTCAATGCCCGCATCCTCTAATTCGCGCCGCTTTCCCGCAAAGAAGCGGTTGAGCTGCCCGATGATATCCCCTTCCTCTTCCCCGCGCGGATACATGACAATACAACCGCAGTCGGTACCCGCCGCGGTCTGCACCATGTCCGGATCGGCAAAGCCGGTGACGTCATTGATGATGGAGGCGCCATGTGCCAGCGCCTGCTTTGCCACCTGCGGATAGAAGGTATCCACGGAAACCGGCACGCCGACCCGGCACGCAAGAATATCCAGCACCGGCAGCAGCCGCTGCAGCTCCTCCTCCGGAGAAACCTGCACCCAGCCGGGACGCGTGGACTGCGCGCCGACGTCGATCATGTCCGCGCCCATCTCCTGCATCTCCAGCGCATGCTGCTCGGCATCTTTTAGAGAAAAATATTTTCCGCCGTCGGAAAAGGAATCCGGCGTGACATTTAAAATTCCCATTACATAGGCCGCATCGCCCAGTACCATGCGGCAGCGGCCCGCTGTAAACAAACGCATCGTATCCCTCCTTATCCTCTGCCTCTGGTCAGCAGGGACATGACCTCCGCACGCGTCTTTGCATCCGTGCGCATGGAGCCGCGCAGGGCGGACGTCTGTGTGCTGGACCCCGCCGCACGCGCACCGCGCATCGTCATACAGAGGTGCTCCGCCTCGATCAGCACCGCCACGCCGTAGGGCTTCATATTATCATATAGAAAATCCGCGATCTGTGCCGTCAGCCGCTCCTGCACCTGCGGGCGGCGGGCAAAGCAGTCCACAATGCGGGCGAACTTCGACAACCCGATGATCTGTCCGCCCTTGGGAATATAAGCGATGTGCGCCTTTCCAATAAAAGGGAGCAGATGATGCTCGCAGACAGAATAAAGCGGAATGTCCCGCACAACGACCATTTCCTCATGTTGGCCCTGCTCGTTGAAGATTTTCAGATAATTCTTGGGATCGTCCTGCAAGCCGGAGAAAATCTCCCCGTACATCCGGGCCACACGCTGCGGCGTTTCCAACAGGCCTTCCCGCTCGGGGTCCTCCCCCACCGCCAGCAGCAGCTCACGCACCGCATCTTCAATCCTTTTTGTATCCAATATCCATGCCCCGCTTTCCTTGGTCAAAAATCGCTACCAGTATACCATACCGGAAAGCGGTCTGTCCATTTTTTAGGAACATGCCCCTCTTTTTACTCATAGGATGAGAGAAAAAGGAGTTGCTGTTATGTTTTACGTGCGCGTAAAAGACAATACAAAGATTGCCGTTTATGACTTAAACCCCACGGGCAAGGAAACGGTTGTGATGATCCACGGCTGGCCCCTCTCCGCAAAAATGTACGAGTACCAGAAGCGCTTCCTGGTCGACCACGGCTACCGCGTGGTCACCATGGACCTGCGCGGCTTTGGAAATTCGGACGCCACCTGCTGCGGCTATGGCTACGACCAGCTGGCGGACGACATCTATCAGGTGGTCCGCTCCCTGAATCTCCGCCCGTTTATTCTGGTGGGCTTCTCCATGGGCGGCGCGATCGTGCTGCGCTATATGAACCGCTGCCGCGGTTACAACGTCAAAAAGCTGGTGCTGCTGGCCGCCGCCGCGCCGGTTTTCAACCGGACGCCGGACTTCCCCTATGGGAACAGCCGCGAATCCACCGACGCGCTGATCTGCCAAGCCAAAACCGACCGGCCGCAGCTCTGCCAGGATTTCAGCCGTCAGCTGTTATACAGCCCTCACAGCGAAGCGGTCAAGGATTGGTTCCGCGACCTCGGGCTTTCCGCCTCCGGCATCGGGACTGTCATGACCGCCTATTCCCTGCGCGACGAGGACGGACGTGCCGATTTAAAAGCGGTGCGCGTTCCCACCGGTATCTTCCACGGCATGCAGGACCAGATTGTCCCGTTCGAGCTGGGGGAAATCCAGCACCAGGCCATTGCCAATTCGCAGCTGTTTCCGTTTGAAAACAGCGGGCACGGCATTTTTTACGATGTGCTGGAGAAATTTAACTGGGAGTTCCTCGACTTCCTTCAGTGCTGATCCTGCGCGAAAAAGGCAGCTGCTAGTTTTGCAGCTGCCTTTGTTCTGATTGTAGCGTAGAGCAGAACGCGTTTTTCCGCTTTTCTGAAAAGCGGCGGGATCAAAGGGCAGAGCCCTTTGCCGCTCCTCGCAAGGAGCGGGACGTACAACGTCTTTCGCGGACCTCCGGTCGGGACGCGCCTACGGCGAGGACCGTTTTCACCTTGTGGCAATTCTTTACATTTGTCTTTCTACGTTTTTAAAGGCGGCGATGGTTGTTTGAAGCGTCGAGCGAGGCTTTAGCCTCAAGCGAGCGTCCTGACCGGAGGTCTTTTTCCTGAGAAGAGCGAGTGGGAACGAGTGATATGGTCCTTTACGAACCTTTTGTGCTGTCGGGCAAACTTTCGAGGCCGTTGCAGAATACAAACTGCAACGGCCCCTCTTCTCTTTTTTATTGCATTAAAAATAGCGAGATTTTCCACTTCTAAACGCAACAAAAAATGGACTGCTGTGGCTTTCCTGTTGTTTCGCGCGGAGGTTTCCTCGGAATCAGCTATTTTTTATTTGTCTTTCTATCCATGGGGGCCGCCCGCTTTCCCATACAATATATAGGGAGTTTCTGCGTCACGGAGTGACGGTGATTTCCACGCGGTTTCCGTCCGGGTCCAGGACGCAGGCCTCGTAATAGCCGTCTCCGGTCATGCGGGGTCTGCCGATAATGGGAACCCGGCCGCTCTCCAGCTCAGCAAAAATCCGATCCAGTTCCTCTTGCGTATCGACCGAAAATGCAATGTGCGTAAGCCCGGTCGACTCAAACCCTCTGATGTTGTCCCCCTGCGGGATGCAATCCAGCATCATCAGCTCCAGCCGCGCGCCGGAAGCAAAGGAGAGAAAATAGGAGGTAAACCGCCCGTCGAAATCCTCCTCGGTAACATACTTTTCATTGGGTTCCGCGCCGAAATACCGTACATAAAACTCTTTAAGCGACTCCAGTTGATGCGTCCAGATTGCCACATGCTCCAATTTCATCATTCATTTCCTCCCAATCATTTTCGTTTGCTGGTTTTCTGTTATCATAATACCGTCAAAAGCGCATGAAAACAAGCAGAATTGCGACTGATCCTATCACAAAAACGACAAGCGGAGGAAACATCATGTCTATTCAGGAATGCCCCCTGACCATCGACGCGCATCAGCGGGAAATTGACCGGCGCGGCACCCCTATGTTTCCCTGCGGCGGGTATGCCACAACACTTGGCGGAGGGACAAACCGGGAAATTGCCTGGCACTGGCACGACGAAGCAGAGGTCTTATTGGTACACAGCGGAACCCTGGTGCTGGAACTGGTTGGACGGCGCTATGAAATCCACGAAGGCGAGGGCGCCTTTATCAATTCCGGCGTTCCACAGTCCGCCGCCGCACAGGGCGGGATCTGTGAAATCCGTTCGCTGGTGTTTCATCCCAGCCTGATCGCCGGAACGCCGGAAAGCGCGCTGGAACAGCGGTATGTCCGCCCTTTGCTGGCATGCGGCAGCCTCCCGGCAATCTATTTTCAAACATCCCTTTCCTGGCATCGGGAGGCGGTTCAGTGTATCACGCAGGCTTTTGACGCGTGCCAAAAAGAACCGTTCGCTTTTGAACTGCTGGTACAGCAGGAGCTGTCCCGGTTGTGGTATCTGATCGTCAGCCATTACCCGGACGCCATCAACAACCGCACCGACGCCAATACAGACGCGTCGCGGGTAAAGGACATGCTTGCATGGATCCACGCGCATTACGCGGATTCTATTACCCTGGCGGAGATTGCAAGAGCCGCCTCCATCAGCGAACGGGAATGCCTGCGCTGTTTTAAGCGGACCATCGGCCTGAGCCCCATGCAGTATCTGCTCAAGCACCGCATTTCGGCCGCCGCCGGCCTGCTCAGGGACACAGATGCAACCGTTACGGAAGTCAGCCGGCAGTGCGGATTTGAATCCCCCAGCTACTTTTCCCTTAAATTCAAAAGTCTGATGGGAATGACCCCCAAGGAATACCGCGTTTCCCAATAAAAAAGCTCCGGTTTTCGTTTGAAAGCCGGCGTTTTTTTATTTCAATCACTCATCATTGACTATTTAATAAAAAATGGAAATTATTTGCATTTTAATTTCCGAATTGTATAACACACAAAAAGAATTAAGCTAAATATTTGTAAACAACGTGTAAAAAAACATAAATACAAAAAAATGCAAACCTGCTATTCTTAAATCATGAAACAGCCCACTTGCCAAAACACGCGGAAAGGAGATTGCAAACACAAGACAGACACCGCCCAGCACAAGGCCGGGCCATTTCATTGGAAAGGGAGGATTTGTTATGAAAACCACACGAAAAAACCTCACGCGCAGGCTGGCGGCACTCGCGCTCTCCGCCGTCCTGGCGGTGAGCGGTTCCACCGCAGGGTTTGCCGCGGCGGGAACCACGGCGCAGAACACCCCATCCGCCAACACCATCTATCACGGGGATCAGGGAGATTTAACCTCTGCGTTCCTGTCTCTGCCGCCGGGCGCGGTGCGCGCGCAGGGCTGGCTGGAAAACCAGCTTCTGCTGCAAAAAAACGGCCTGACCGGAAAGATGGCGGAATTCACCGATTACAACGAGGAAAGCAGCCAATGGCTGGGCGCCGCCTCCGGGGAAAACTGGGAGCGCGGTCCCTATTACATGCACGGCCTGGTCGCGCTCGCCTATGTGCTGGACGATGCGGACTTAAAAGAAAAAGCACAGAAATGGATTGACTCCGCTCTGGAAAGCCAGCAGGAAAACGGCTTTTTCGGCCCGCGCAACAACGACGACTGGTGGCCGCGCATGCCGGTGCTCATGGCAATCTGCGACTATTACGACGCACTGGACGCACAGGGTAGAACGGACGCCAGAGTTCTTCCGTTTTTGGAAAACTATTTTCGCTACCAGGAGAGCGAGCTGCAAACACGCCCGCTGCGCGACTGGGGCTCCATCCGCGGCGGCGACAATGTCGACAACGTCTACTGGCTTTACAGCCGCCTGTATCAGGAAGACAATCCGCAAGCCACCCAATGGCTGCTGGACCTGGCGGACACCCTGTTCGACCAGACAAAGAGCTGGGACGGCCTGAGCTGGACGGACGAATGCCACGACACAACCATCCGTCAGCATGTGGTTAACATCAGCCAGGGCTTAAAAACCCCGGCGCTGCGCTACCAGACCTCCGGCGACGAAGCGGACCGCACCGCCATGCGGGAGGGCCTGTTTAACCTGGGACTGGACCACGGGCGCATTGACGGCCTGCCCAACGCCGACGAATCCTCTCACGACAACCGCTCCACGCGCGGATCGGAGGATTGCGGCATTGTAGAAAACCTGCTGTCCACAGAGATCACCGCCCGCATCCTGGGCGAGGAAGCCTGGCTGGGCGACCACCTCGAGCGCGTCGCTTACAACGCGCTGCCCGCGGCAAACCTGGCCGACTACAACGGACAGGCCTATTTTATCATGCAGAATCAGGTGACCGCCACGCAGGGCAGCCACGGCTTTACCACCGAACACGGCGACGATGTGACCTACGGCGCGCCGACCGGCCTGTGCTGTTTCCCGAATTTCCAGATGGGCTGGCCCAAATTTGTACAGAGCATGTGGATGGCGACCCGGGACAATGGTCTGGCGGTTGTCGCCTACGGCCCGAATACGGTCACGGCCCGCGTGGCGGACGGAAAAACCGCCCGCTTCCAGCAGGAGACGGACTATCCCTTCCGCGATACGGTCGAACTGACCTACAGCGGCGAAGCGGCGTCCTTTGAACTCAAGCTGCGCATCCCCGCGTGGGCGGTCAATCCTGCCGTAACCGTCAACGGGGAACCGCAGGCAGGCGTCTCTGCGGATTCCTATTACACGGTGACGCGCGAATGGAAGCCCGGGGACCATGTGAAAATCACATTCCCCAGCGAGGTGGAGACCTCTACCTGGTACAACGATTCCGTCGCCGTGGAAAAAGGCCCGCTGATTTACAGCCTGCGGATCGACGAGGATTTCCGCGCCAAGGAGAAGGAAGACAATGAAATCCGCGACGTAAACTCCCAATTGAAGGATTGGGCGCCCCGCTATGAGGTGTTCCCCGCCAGCCGCTGGAACTACGGCCTTGTGACCAGCGCGGGCTTTGAGACGGAGGAACGTGACGTCGGCATGCAGCCCTTTACCGCCTCCAACCCGCCTGTGGTATTAAAAGCGACCGGGCAGGTCCTGCCGGATTGGACGCTGGACGGCAATGTGGCCAGCGCGCAGCCCTTCGGCCCCACCAAAGCGGATCCTGAAGCACAGGAGCCAATTGAGCTGGTCCCCTACGGCTGCACCAAACTGCGCGTCACGCAGTTCCCCAAAATTGGTGACCAGGGCGATACGCTCGTTCGCACCCGTGCTGAAGGCAAAGCCATCCAAATAGACGGCGAAGACTATCTGGAATTTGACAACCTCGTGGTGCCCCGCGCGGAGGACTACACCATCCGGATCACCGGTAGCGGCAGCGGTACGGCGATCGTTAACGGCAAATACCGGCAATCGCTCGACCTCTCCTCCGGACAGGCGGAGATCACTGGGCTGAAATCCAAGCCGACGCTGCAAGGCGGGTTCCGTTTTGACGCACAGCAGTTCAACAACCTCCGCTTTACCGGCGGCCTCTCCGTGGATCAGATTGAAGTGGTTTACAGCAACCGTGCGATTGAAGACGTGCAGACTTTCGCGGTAAACCGCAAGGGCGACCGCATCTCGATCGCGACCAACCTGGACCCGCAGGAGACGCCATTCAAAGTGGTCTACGGCACGGAACCGGGCAATTATCCCAACACCGTGCGCGGCTTTGACAAGAGCACGGCGGTGCTCACCGGGATGGATCCCGAAACCACCTATTATGTAAAAGTAATCGCTTCCATCAAGGGGCAGGAATCGTCCTCCGGGGAACTGGTCGTCGAAAAAACCGCCGAACCGGGCGAGCTGGTACCGAACCCCAACGTTCCCGACGTACCGCCGTACACCACCTTCCCCACGAGCAGTCTCGCCGAGTGGAAGACCTATGACCCGGAAAATAAAATCCAGCTGATTCCCGCGGAAGCGGAGACCCCCGCGCAAATCGTCTTTGGCACGGGAGAAAAAGTCAAGGCGGTTTACATGGGAGAAAACAATGAAAACTGGGTTGACTATAAGGTGGAGGCAACTCTCCGGTTTGAGTCCAACCAGGCCAACAACTGCGGAATCATCTTCCGTGCCGCCAGCTTCGGGGACGGGCCCGACGCATTCTACGGCTATTACGCCGGCATCGGCAGCCTGGCAAACGGCGGCACCGGCCTCATCACCGGCTTCGGCGGCGAGACCTGGAACAACCTGGCGCAGTATCCCATTCCCGGCGGGGTACAGGCGGGACAGGATTACACCCTTAAAATTGTGGTATTCGGCAGCCGGATTGCGTTCTATGTGGACGACAATCTGATTGCCACAACAGAGGACGAAACGTATTCCCGCGGCACTGTGGGACTCCGCTCCTACAACAAGGCATTTACCGCGTCAAACTTTGCCATTTATCCCCTTACCAGGCAGGACCTTACCGTGTTTGCGGAACCCGCCGCGCTTGAAGCGTCCGTCAGCAAGCAGCCCGGCGCGCCGGACTTCTCCGATGACTTTGAGGATGCGCAGCTGTCGGAGTCCCGCTGGACAAAGGTGGGGGAAAACGGTCTGATCCGCATCGAAAACGGCGTCCTGTCCGGTGCAAACCATCCCAATATCAAGGCGGTGGCGGGCGAGGACAGCTGGACCAATTATGTATACCAGGCGGATGTTTCCATCGGGGACGGCCCGGATAATGCAGGACTTCTGTTCCGCACCACGGCGGAGGACTCTGGCCCGGATGCCTACAACGGTTATTACTTTGGCCTTTACAACGACAAATACATCATCGGAAAAGCCAGCAACAATTGGAGCTTCCTCCACGATGGCGCGTATGAAACCAAGCCCAACAAAACATATCAGTTGAAAGTGATCGCATATGACGACCTGTTCGGCTTCTTCATCGACGGAAAATGCGTGTACCGCCTGAAAGACGCGGACCATCCCAACGGCAAAATCGGCTTTCGCTGCTATCAGAAGGCGTTTACTGCGGACAATGTGCTGGTGCGCGGCGTAACCTCGGAGGACGTGGCGGCAATCACGACCTATGAAACCTCCGTGGAGTCCGCCTGCAATCTGATCCAGGCGCGCTACCCGCAGATGTCGGGCGCGGACAACTATAAAATCCTTTTCGGCACCGAGCCGGGCCGCTATACGGACGCGGTCACCGACATTTACAACAACATCAACCTTTCCGCCGACAAAACGGCCTTTACCGTCCCGGAGGCAGGTACCTACTACGTCAAGGTCCAGGGCTTCCAGGGTTCCTCCCTGAAATTTAACAACAGGGAAATGGCCATCACCACCGGGGCGCACGCGCCGGTCGCAGCGCAACGGGAGAAGCTACGGAAAGCCCTCGCGGAAGCGAAGGCGCTGGATGCGTCCGGCTTCACCCAGCCCAGCCGGACGCGCCTGACGCGCGCCCTGGCAAACGCGGAAGCGGTACTCACGGACACAAACGCAAACCAGATGGACCTGAGCGCCGCCAGATGTCTGCTGGAGGTCTCCTGTGCAAAAGGCGACTCCGTCAATTGGGCAGGAGAAACCGCCTTGGACAAGACGCCTTTGCAGGAAAAAATTCGGGAGGCAAAGGCGATCGGCAACGAAGAGGGAACCTACACACAGGAGAGCTACGCCGCCCTGCAAGCGGCGATTGCCGCCGCGGAGGCCGCGCTTGACACGGCGTCCAGCAACGCGGAAATTGCCGCGGAAGTCAAAAAGCTGGACGATGCGATCCGGGCCCTGCGGGAAACCGCCGCGCCAAAGGCTCACGTTCTGGCCGTTCAGTCAAACGCAAACGCGGTGATGACCGTTACAGGAAACGCGGATGTCGTCATTGAGGGCAACGGCATTTATGGCGCAACCGTGCAGGCCGGTGAGAAACTGATTTTCACCTTCACCCCTGCCAGCGGGAAGTTCGCGGGCGCAAAACTAAATGGCGAAGCGCTGCCATTTGAGACGGACGGCTTCACCTATGCGTTCACCATGCCGAACGAAACAGCCAGCCTGCGATTCACATTCACTCTGATCAACAAAAATCTTCTGGAGGCCATTCTGCACGCGGCGGACGCCGTTACGGACGGGCAGCTGGACCAGCTGATCCCCTCCGTGCGCAGACATTTTACTGCCATGCGCAAGCAGGCGCGGGAAGTTCTGGAAAATGAAGAGGCCACACAGGCACAGATCAACAGCACCTGGAAAAACCTGCTGGAAGCAATGCAGTATTTGGAATTCAAGGCGGGCGATAAAACCGCTTTGAATGCCCTGCTGGAAACCGTGGAAAACCTGAACGAAGCGGATTACACCGGCGCGAGTTGGAACGTTTTGACTGCCGCCGCGGACGCGGCCGGAGCGGTCGTCTCGGACGACGACGCGCTGGCGTATGAAGTGACCGAGGCGTACGACGCACTGGACAAGGCGATCAAAGGACTGGAATCCGCGGTCCATCTCGATGTGCTGCGCGAGGCGGTCGCAAAGGCGGAAAGCCTGAACCTTGACGAATACCTCGACGCGGGCAAGGATGTCCTCGCGGACGCGCTGAAGGCCGCGAAGGACCTGCTGGAAACAGCGGAGCCGAACCAAACGGAAGTAAACGAAGCGGCGGACAATCTGAACAATGCCATGCTGGCCCTGCAACGCATCGCAAGCAAGGAATCTCTGGAAAAGATCGTCGCGGAGGCAAAGGCGGTCAACCTGGACGAATACCTTGATTCCGGCAGCAGCAAAGAAGACTTCACCGCGGCCCTCGACTACGCGGAAGCCGTGCTGGAGAATCCACAGGCAACCCAGCGGCAGGTGCAGGACGCATCCGACCGGCTGACCAACGCAATGCTGACCCTGCGCATGATCCCGGACAGAGACCTGCTGGAAGACCGGCTGAAACAATTTGAGACCGTTGACCCGGCAGATTACACGCCGGCGAGCTATGCGTCCTACCGGGCGTCCATCAATCTCGTGCGCCACGTCCTGGAGCAGGCGAACCCGTCCCAGAAAGAAATAAATGCCGTGTACTTCGGCGCGAAAGCATCCTACGACAACCTGGTGAAAGCCGTCCCCAATCCGAAGCCAGCCCCAAAGCCGGGCAAGTCCACGCAACCCGCAGGCAATCCCTACGGGACGTCGGGCTACGCGGCCGTCAAAGCGGCACAGGATGTTTCTGCACCGGGCGCGTCTGTGGTCAGCGACACCACCGTGAACTTCACTCTCAGAAAAGGCAGCGCGTACTGCTTTAAAATGACGATTCCGGACGGCGCAGCCCTGGCCCCGCGCTTCACGGCCGGCAACGGCGGCGTGCTCAAAACGCAGTTTGTGACGAGGATTGGAACCGCGTATTATTACAGGGTGTGGGCAATCGGCGCGCCGGGCCAGAGCACCGGCGTGTACACCCAGATATCCAACGAAGCGCCGCAAAGGCACTGTGCAGTGACCGTCGGATAACGGCCACAACCGGTTAGCCGGGGCCTGCAAAAGCAAGCCGCACGCCCAACAAAAAGCATGCAAAAACAGCAGCGCCGCCGGGGTGGAAAATTCCACCCCGGCGGCGCTGTCTGTCTAAATACCATGGCGCTCCGTCTTTATATTATGATAACTCCGTGATGGAAACTTCACCCTGCACCTTGACCCAGTCAGTGTGGAAATCATCCACGGCCTTCTTGATCGCCGCCATGCCGAACGCCTCATGCAGCAGCCCGGGCTGGACCGTCGCGGTGTGCGCGCCCGCCAGCAGTGCGTTGGTCACCTGCGCCACGTTTTTAAAGCTGGCCGCCAGGATCTTCGTCCGTGCGCCGCAGGAATCGATCATCTGCCGGAACGCGGCGATGGTCTCGCAGGAGTCAATGTCGAGGTTTTCCATGCGGTTGTAGTACGGGGCGATGAAATCCGCGCCCGCGGCAATCGCCATAAAGCCCTGAATCTTACTGTAAATGGCGGTAGCGGTCACGTTCACGCCCTCCGCTTTCAGCGCGCGCATCGCTTTGAGGCCTTCCTCCGTAGTGGGCACCTTGATATAGACCTGATTATCGATGTTCCGCAGAATCGCGTGTGCTTCGTCCAGAATCCCCGCGCAATCCTCCGCAATCACCTGCACATGCAGCGACTTTTCCATGCCAATCAGGGAACGGACCTTCCGCATGTGGGCAAACAGGTCGATCTTCCCTTCCGCTTTCAGGATGCTCGGGTTGCTGGTAATTCCCGTAATCGGGAAGCAGGCGCTGTATCGTTCAATGTCCGCAAGATTGGCGCTGTCAAACAAAAATTCCATGGTGATGGCTCCCTTTCCTATTTTAATGCAATCAGATGACCTGTTCCGTGCGCTCGATGATGTCGTCCTGCGTCTGGCGGGACAAAACATTGAAGAAGGCGCTGTACCCCGCCACGCGGACAATCAGGTCGCGGTGCTTTTCCGGATGCTTCTGCGCGTCCAGCAGCGTTTCCCGGCTGACCACGTTGAACTGGACATGGTAGCCGTGCAGGCGGTTGAAGAAGGTGCGCAGCAGCATGACCAGCTTCTTGCGGTTTTCCTCTTTTTCCAGCATCTGCGGGGTGACCTTCTGGTTCAGCAGCACGCCGCCGGTGATCTCCCCGGTGGGCAGCTTCGCAACGCTCTTGAACACGGCGGTCGGGCCGTTTTTGTCCGCCGCGTGGCTGGGGCTGCAGCCCTCCGCCAGCGGTTCCCCGGCTTTGCGTCCATCCGGCGTCGCCAGCGTGCCCGCGCCCTGCGTCCGCCGCGTGGCTGGGGCTGCAGCCCTCCGCCAGCGGTTCCCCGGCTTTGCGTCCATCCGGCGTCGCCAGCGTGCCCGCGCCCTGCGGGACATTGGCGGAGATGGAACTGGTGCCCGCATAGTACACGCCGCCGATGGGGCCGCGCCCGTAGCGGGTGTTGTGATATTTTTTCATCTCATCAATGTAGGTGTTGTAGGCGTCCACGACCAGTTGATCCACATAGTCGTCGTCGTTGCCGTATTTGGGCGCGTCCTGCAACATCTGGCGGATGCGCTCGTTCTCCGGGCCCGCAAAGTTCGCCTGCATGGCGTCCCACAACTGCGCCGGAGTGACGGCCTTGTCTTCAAAGACCACCTTCTTCATCGCCGCCAGGCTGTCCGCCAGGTTGGCGATGCCCACCTGCAAATCGCTGATGAAGTCGTAAACCGCGCCGCCCTCCTTCATATTCAGGCCGCGCTCAATGCAGTCGTCGGTCAGGGCGCTGCACAGAATGTCCGCTGTATCCTGCTCCAGCACCATGTCGCAGGTGGCGTCGATGATCGTACACTGGCGGCACATCTCGCGAATGACTTTATCCCAGCAGGCCAGCACGTCGTCAAAGGACTGCATCTCGCGGAAATGCCCCACCCCCTCGCAGAGCCTGGTGCCGGAGGCCGGGTCCACGCCGTCGTTCATGGCGATCAGCAGTGCCTTTGGGAAGTTGAGGAAGCTCATACCGGTGCAGCGGTAGCCCCATTTGCCGGGAACCGCCGTCTCCACGCAGCCGATGGCGCTGTAATTATACGCATCCTCCGGCTTGACGCCCTTTTCAATGAAGCTCGGAATGATCACCTCATCGTCGTTGAACGCCGGCATACCAAACCCGCAGCGCACCACTTCCACACATTCGCGCATGAACGCGTCGGACAGGCCGTGATGGTACCGCACGGTGAGGTTGGGCTGCGTCAGATGGCACTGCGCGACGGTTTTGAGGATCAGCCAGGAGAGCGGGTTGGTCGCATCTCTGCCGTCCGCATGTTGGCCCGCGATGGTCACGTTCTGGTAAAGCGGGCTGCCCGCGCTGAACTGCGTGTGGCTCCAGGAGCGGATTTTATTGATCGTATAGGTCTTGAGCCAGAGGTTGCACAGCAGTTCATCCGCCTCTTCCTCTGTAATCTTCCCTGCCTTCAAATCGGCTTCGTAATACGGGTTCAGGTATTGGTCCATCCGTCCATAGGAAAGGCTGTGGCCGTTGGACTCAATCTGCAAAACCAGATGAACCAGCCAGAGCGACTGCACCGCTTCGCGGAAGGAACCGGCGGGCTCATACGGCACCTTGTTTAAAATGCGGCTCATCTCTTCCAGCTCGGCCCGGCGCTTGCCGTCCGGCTCCTTTGCCGCCATATCCGCGGCAAGGTCCGCATAACGTTTGGCAAAATTCCGCACCGCGTCCACCACAATCAGGATCGCACGGTAGAAATAGCTTTTATGGATATTTTTATAGTCGGTCAAATCCAGCGCATCCAGCTTTTCCTGCGCACGGCGGGCATAGTCCTTCATGCCCACCTGCATCATCCGCCCGTAATCGACGGCGCAGTGCGCGTCGCCGGAGGTGATGTTGCCTTCCGACTTGATGATGCCCAGGTCGTAATACAGCTTGGAATGCGGCGGGAATGCCGCCAGCCCGCGGTCCAAAAGGGTGTTCTTTTCCCAAAACGGAGCGATGTCGCGCAGCTTCTGCTTGTTTTCCTCTGTAATATAGAACACATCGCCGTCGCGGTGCTCAAACTGGTCCAGCTCGTCGATCACCCATTTCATGGCGTATTCGGGGAAAATCGGGGCGCTGCGGTTGGAAGACGCTTGGTTGCCCGCGAGCATCGTCTGCGGCTCAATAAAAATCGTCATACCGTCCAGCACATTTTTCAGCATCAGCGCGCGCTTGATTGCAAGCGGCTGATCCTGGTTCTCTTTGTAGGTCTGCGTTGTGAGCACCGCGCGTTCCACACAGACCTGCGGCTTCGCGTTCAGCAATTCCTCACGGAAGTCGTGCATTCTCGGGGTCAGTTCTCCAAAATAGCTCATGGGTTATCCTCCTGTCACACATTCACACTTGTTCTGATCCAATCAATACAGCAGCTCCGCCGCGCCGACAATGCCGAAATCGTCGCCCAGCTCGGCAAATTTAAAATAGACCGGAAGGTCGTTGTCGTTATATTCGTCAAACAGCTCGCGTACCCTTGGGAACAGGCGGTCCCCAAAGTGGACCAGTCCGCCGCCGAACACAAAGCAGTTGATGTTCAAAATCTCATATTGGTTGTACAGCCAGATTGCCAGGTACTGCGCCATCTGCTCCACCGCCCAAACGGCCATGGGATCGCCCCGGTCGAACGCCTGCTGCAAATGCACGGCGGTGATCTTCTCCGCGCCGCCCGCCAGCTCCGTCATCACGGTCGGTTCCCCGTCTGCAATTTTCTTGCGGATGTGCTTGACGATCATGGAGCCGGAACAATACGACATCAGGCAGCCTTCGTTCCCGCAGCCGCAGCGAATCCCCTGATGCGGCGTAATGATCGCGTGCCCGCTCTCCCCGGCCCAGCCGTAACGGCCCCGGAACAGCTCGTTGTTGATGATGATGCCGCTCGCGATGCCCGTGCTGACCGCGCAGTAAATCATGTGCTTAAAGCCGCGCCCCGCGCCCTGGCTGTGTTCGGCCAGCGCGGCCACGTGGGTGTCGTTGTCCAGGATCACGCGCATGCCGTCCAATTTCTGCACCAGATACGCCTTGGCGGGAAAGTCCTTGATCTTTGTGAGATTCGTCGTTTTCAGGATGCGCCCTTCCTCAAACAGGATGTAGGAGGGCATGCCGATTCCCACGCCGCGCACCTGCTCCGGCACCAGATGGAAGTCCTTCAGGATTCCCTGAACCGTGTCCGCCACCTGGTCAAAGAACGGCTCCGCCTCCAGCTCCGGGTTGGAGGGCTCCTTCTTTTTATAGACCAGCTTTTTCTCCCCATCGAACAATCCGTAGGCGATTTTGGTTCCGCCGATATCCACGCCGATTGCATACTGTTCCACAAGACCGCTCCCTTCCGCTTTTTATCCGATCGAAATTTTATGTACCTCTATCCCATGCGATACCAGCGCCTGCTCCGCGCTTTCCGGAATGCCGTCGTCTGTAACCACCCGGCTTACCTGCTCCAGCCGCAGGAGGGAAACAACGCCCTGCTGGCTGAATTTTTCCGACTCCGTCAGGATTATCACCTGATTGGCCTGCTCCGCCATCGCTTTGACCGTCTCCGCGCGCATCAGGTTCCCCGCGGTAAAACCGCTCTGTTCATGAAAGCCGTCCGTTCCAATAAACAGCTTATCGACGAAGAACTCCTGCGCGCATTTCCGGGCGACCGGCCCGACCAGCACCTGCGATTCCGGCTGGTATTCGCCGCCCAGCAGGATCACGCGCGCATGCGGCGCGGTGCGGATATACCCGGCGATAAACGCGGAATTGGTGACAATCGTAATATCCCGTTTTTTGCTCGCCAGTTCCTCCGCCAGCAGCGCGCAGCAGGAACCGGACTCAATCATCACCGTCTCCCCGTCCCGCACATCCGCCGCCGCGGCCTGGGCGATCTTTTTCTTGCTGTCGTAATGATACGCCAGCCGGTTGTTCAGATCGTCGCTGGAACCGATGACCGCGCAGCCGTGCACCCGCCTGACCAGCCCCTTTGCCTCCAGCTGGTCCAGGTCCTTGCGCACCGTCACCTGTGAGACGCCCAGCAGCTCCGCGAGCTGCGTGACCTCCATCTTCTGCCGCTCCGTCAAAAGCTCCAGTATATTTGTATGCCTGCCTGTCATGGTTCCACCCCATTTCCTTTTCTTTCTAATACCAGTATAGCACGATCAATTCATTTGTCAACCTAAAACTTACGAATGAAAGCAAAGTTTATTATAAATACAATATTCAGCTTGCAAATCCGCAATTTTATGGTACGATAGAGATACCAAAACCATCAAACGGAAGGAGCAATCTTCATGTCAAACGGGTTCCTTTTCAATATACAAAAATTCAGCACCAACGACGGGCCGGGCATCCGCACCACGGTCTTTTTCAAGGGCTGCCCGCTGCACTGCTACTGGTGCTCCAACCCGGAGTCCCAAAGTGCGCGGCCGCAGCTGCTTTGGGACGCTGCAAAATGCGTCCATTGCGGACACTGTATGGAAACCTGCCCGGCAAAGGCGATTTCGCAGCAGGACGGCCTCCTATCCAGCACGCCTGCCTGCACCGGGTGCGGACGCTGTGTACAGGCATGCCCGCAAAAGGCGCTGACGCTGGAGGGCAAACCGTACACCGTGGAAGAAGTGCTGCGCGTCTGCCTGCAGGACCGGGATTTTTACGAGGAATCCGGCGGCGGGGTCACTCTTTCCGGCGGGGAACCGCTGGCCCAGCCGGATTTTGCGGTGGAACTGCTGCAAGCGCTCAAAGCGCATGGCCTGCACACCGCGATTGAGACCACCGGCTTCGCGCCGGAGGAAACCTTCGCCCGCCTGCTGCCGTTTCTTGATTTATACCTGTTCGACTGCAAGCAGTATGACAGCGCAGCACACAAAGGGGCCACCGGCGTACCAAACGATTTAATCGCCCGCAACCTGAAGGCCGCCATAGACGCGGGCAAACAGGTGATTGTCCGCATCCCGGTCATCCCCGGCTTTAACGACGCGTTGGAGGACGCCGCCGGTTTCTGCGCGCACCTCAAATCGCTTGGCGCTAAAGACGTCAATCTGCTGCCGTTCCATCAATTCGGAGAAAAGAAATACGAATTTCTCAGCAAGCCGTACCTGTTACACGACGCAAAAGCGCTGCGCGAGTCCGACTTACAGGATTATCAATCCATTTTTCTGGAAAACGGATTCCACTGCTATTTCTGAGCGCAAAAAGAAGGACGGTTCCGCCGTACAGCGGAACCGTCCTTCCTTTTATCGCTTTATTTGAGGCGCTTTTTGTATGCGCCGTAGCCTTCTTCCTCCAGCCGGTCATAGGGAATAAACCGCAAGGCCGCGCTGTTGATGCAGTACCGCAAGCCGCCGCTCTCCCGTGGGCCGTCCGAAAACACATGCCCCAGATGGGAATCCCCGATCCGGCTTTTCACCTCGGTGCGGCGCATCCCATGGCTGACGTCCAACCGTTCCCGCACCGCATCACCGTTCACCGGGCGAGTAAAACTGGGCCATCCGCAGCCCGCGTCATATTTGTCGGCGGAGGAAAACAGCGGCTCCCCCGTCGCCACATCCACATAGAGCCCCGGTTCCTGCAAATCCCAATACGCGCCGGTAAAGGGCCGCTCCGTCGCCGCGCACTGTGTCACCTCGTACTGTTCCGGCTTCAAACGTTTGCGCAGCTCCACATCGGAGGGCTTCCGGTACGCGCGCAGAGCAACCCGGCCATCCCGCACCTCCAGGTCGCGCAGGCTGCTGAAGTCAATATGGCAATAGCCGCCTGGATGCTTTTGCAGATACGCCTGGTGGTATTCTTCCGCCGGGTAAAAGCTATGCAAGGGCTGCAGTTCCGTCGCCAGAGGCCTGCTTTGCACAGCGCGCACGCGGTCCATCCCCTGTTTCAAAACAGGGCGGTCAAGTGGGTCCACATAATAAATTCCCGTCCGGTACTGCGTTCCCACGTCGTTTCCCTGCCGGTTGCGGCTGGTGGGATCAATGATCTGGAAGAACCGGTCGGTCAGGATTTCCAGCGAGACAACCTCCGGGTCGTACCGCACACGCACCGTCTCCGCATGGCCGGTATCGCCCCGGCACACGTCCTCATAGCCCGGATTCTCTGTTTCCCCGTTGGCATAGCCCGCTTCCGCCTCCATCACGCCGGGAATGCGGGAAAAATATTCCGCCACGCCCCAAAAGCAGCCGCCCGCATAATAGATTTCCTTTAAACGCATCGTGTACCATCCTTTCCACTGGCATTTATCGTTCCCGTTCCGGGCAGCATTATCACTTCATGAAAAAGAAGCGGTTCCCAACTGACCAAACAGAGCGGCTCCCCGTCAAACGCAAAGGGAGCCGCTCTAATATTGCCAGGTTTTTATTCAAACATATATGGCAATACAGCCAATGTCTCTTGATTACGCTTCTTCAATCATTTTGAGAATCTTCGCCTTCGGCTTGGTCCCCACGGAGGACGCCGCCTCGACGCCATCCTTCAGCACAAGCAGCGTCGGGATGCTCATCACCTGATACTGCTGCGCCAGCTCCGGCTGTTCATCGATGTTTACCTTGCAGACCTTCAGGCCTTCATGGCCTTCCTCCGCGATCTCATCCACCACCGGAGATAGCATGCGGCACGGGCCGCACCAGGTCGCCCAAAAGTCGATCAGAACTTTTCCCTTCGCCTGCAATGCCTCTTCGCTGAAATTTTCTTTGGTCAACTCTACAACTGCCATTTTACTTTCCTCCTGTATCTTCCGTCTGTTTTTAACTGTCCCGTTTGCCCTCCATTGTCTGGCGGACAATACTCTTCATCATATCTTCGGTCAAGGTGCCGGTCACATAGCCGAACACATTGCCGTCCTTATCGATCATAAAGGTGGTCGGGAACGCGGTCACTCCATATTCTGCGAAGAATTCGCCGGTTGTATCCATCACCACCGGGTATGTGTAGCCGTTTTCATCCAAAAACTGCTTGACTTCTTCTTCAGACACGTCCGCGTTGCTGGAGTTTGTGTCCGTTTTGGGGTTTGCAACGCCCAGCACCACCAGATCGTCTTCATTCTTGTTGTGTTCTTCGTACATTTTCTGAATGTCCGGCATCTCCTGCTGACAGGGGCCGCACCAGGTCGCCCAGAAATTGAGGAAGACCGTTTTGCCTTTGTAGTCCGAAAGCGTGTGCGTATTTCCAAACTGGTCGGTCAGGGTAAAATCGGGCGCCGGGATTTTCTCCGGGTCCGCGCTGCCCGCCGCTTCGCTGGAAGACGGCGCATCCGGCTCGCTGGAAGACGCCGAACTGGACGGAACTTCATATGGCTCGCTCACAGCTGCGCCAGACGAGGGAGATTGGCCCGCGCCAAAGCTGGAGAGGTAGCCGGTAATGCCATTCATCCAGCCGGTCAGCATCATCACGCCCATCAGGACCATCAGCACACCGCCAACCTTGACCGTATACTTGACCACCTGCTGATGCTTTTTGAAAAAGTCCA
Organism: Anaeromassilibacillus senegalensis; assembly: GCF_001261775.1. Taxonomy (GTDB): domain Bacteria; phylum Bacillota; class Clostridia; order Oscillospirales; family Acutalibacteraceae; genus Anaeromassilibacillus; species Anaeromassilibacillus senegalensis. Next base: position 20,774 of record NZ_LN868535.1, read on the forward strand.
GCAGCGTGCTGGTAAACAGCCCCACCGCCAGGAACGGCAATACAAATCCGAGGGTATACACGCCGATCAGAACAAAGCCGGTTGCGGAAGAGGCCGCGGAAGTCGCCATCAGCAGCACGCTCGCCAGCGCGGGGCCGACACAGGGCGTCCACGCAAAGCTGAACGTAAAGCCCAGCAGCAGCGCGACCAACGGGTTCATTGCCAGCTTGTTCAGCCGGAACGGCAGCCGGTGCTCCTGCCCCAGAGAATGAGAGCCGAACAGCCCCAGCTGGAACAAGCCGAACAGAATAACAATTACGCCGCCGATGCGGGCCAACAGCATTTTTTGTCCGCTGAAGAACCGGCCCACCGCGGTAAAGCCGAATCCAAGAAGGAAAAAGGCAAAGCTGACACCGATGACGAAGAACAGCGTGTTCAGCATCACCTTTTTGCGCTGGTATTGAATCGCACCATTTTCATCGACCGTTTTGGTGCCGCCCGCCAGATAACCGATGTACAGAGGCACCAGAGGCAGCACGCACGGGGAGAAAAAGCTCACGATGCCCTGTAAGAAGACGGTAAGCGCGGAAATACTCGTTTCAACTGAAAAGCCCATAAGGACCTCCTTTATTTTGGATTCAGATTTTTATTGAACGGACGCAAACAAATCGTTCAGCGACTCGCTCATGGTCGGATGAGTGTAAATACTGTCGCGCAGGACGGGATAGGGCAGTTTTGCATCGATTGCCAGCTTGATCAAATTGATCATCTCATGAGATTCCTCGCAGAAGAGGTGCGCCCCCAAAATCTGGTTGGTCTTTGCATCGATCACGGCTTTCAGCAACCCCGTGGTTTTGCGGAGCACCTGCGCCTTCGGAATCGCCGCCACCGGCAGTTTGGCAATTTTCACATCGTACCCCTGTTCCCTCGCCTCTTTCTCGCTCAGGCCCACACGGGAGAACGGCGGGTCCAGAAAGACGCTGTAGGGAACTGCGCCGCGGTTTTCCGTGCTGCGGCTTCCGTCTCCCAGAAGCTGAGATTTTACAATTCGAAAATCATCCAGTGAAATATAGGTGAATTGCAGGCCGCCCGCCACGTCGCCCATCGCCCAGATATGCGGGACCGTCGTGCGCAGGAACGGATCTGTTTGGATGGCGCCGCGCGGGGTCAGCTCCACACCCGCGGCCTCCGGATGCAAGTCCTCCAGGTTGGGGCGGCGTCCCGTCGCCACCAGGATGGCATCCGCCTCCAGTTCTTCGGCTCCCGCTTCCATCTGCACAGAAAGAACTGCACGATCCGCCCGGTCCTGTACGGAAGCGACCTGCGCGGACAACAGGACCTGTATCCCACGGTCCGCCAGGCTTTTGAGAACCTCCCGGGCAATTTCCTCATCTTCACGCGGCAGGAACACCGGCCCGTCCTGAATCACCGTGACGGTGGAGCCAAAATTGGCGTAAATAGAAGCGAATTCCATACCAATGTATCCGCCGCCGATGATGACGAGCTTTTCCGGCAGCGTATCCAACTCCATCAGCGATTCGCTCAGAACCATGTGCGCGCTTTCCTTCAACCCGGAAATAGGCGGAATAAACGGCCTTGCGCCTGTGTTGATAAAAATTTGTTCCGCTTCTATTTTTTCCTCGCCGTTCGCCGTCTGTACGGACAGCGTGTGCGGATCAATAAAAGAGGCGGTCCCATGAATCACATCCACATTGGGCAGATCGTTCAATTTGTCAAAATTCTTTTTGCGGAGCATGCCGGTCAAGCGCCGCTTCTCCGCAATTGCTGCCGCATAGCGCGCGGATTTCTCCTCAAATGTGCCGCCCTGCGCTTCAGAAACCGCAGCGCTATGTACCAGCGACTTGGTTGGAATGCACCCCACATTGATGCAGGTGCCGCCATACATTTGGTCGGAGCGTTCCATAATCGCTACCTGCTTCCCCGCCGCTGCCAACGCGCCGGCCAGCGTTTTGCCGCCTTTGCCAAAACCAATGATTGCCGCATCTACCTTTTTCATCATAAGACACCTCTTTCATTTCTTGCTGAAAATCCTGTCGTCAATTTGTTGAATCGTAACCTGTTCCAAATGCTCCTTGCATAGCCGGTCCAGGTCGCTGTAAATGCCGTCCATGACATCCGCCATGCCGGAAGCGATCAGGCATTTCATATCGGTATCCCCGCTGCGCCAGGCGGAGGCAACGAACTGAACCTCCAATGCTTCGCTGATCTCACGGAGGCTGACCTCCGCCGGATCCAGGGAAAACAGATATCCACCGTCGACGCCTTCCTTGGTGGAAAGCAGCCCCGCCCGTTTGAGCTTCGCCATAATCTTGCGGACACGCGCAGGATTGGTACAAATATTTTGCGAAAGCTCCTCGCTGGAAACCGTCCGGCCCTTGTGATTCAGAAAAACCAGCGCGTGGACCGCCACGCCGAACTCACTTGTCAAGCCTCACGCCTCCTCTGATACCGTTTCATACGGCCAATCCACAATTCCGCCAAAATCATTGATATTCTGATATCCCAGCGCGACCAACTGCTCAGAGGCTGCTTTGCTTCGCTTGCCGGTACGGCAATAAACCAGAATCGCCGCATCAGGGTCGGGTAGTTCCTCCGGCTGTTCCTCTCCGATGGTCTCCACCGGGAGCAAAATCGCGCCCTCAATATGCGCCCCTGCATATTCTTCCGCTGTCCGGACATCCACCACCGTGACGCCGCCCGCTTCCATCATCTTTTTGGCTTCTTCCGCATCGATCTTATGATAGGCTTCCGTATCTGCCGACGAGCTCCGGCTGCTTTCCACAGCGGAACTCCCGGAAGACGGGACTGTATCGTTCGCCTGTCCGCAGGCGGTTAAAAAGAGTGCGGAACACAACAGGAACCCCGCTGCGATTTTTCGCTTCAAGTTCGTCAACTCCTAACTGTAATTTATATCATTTCAGTTTCTATCTGTTATTATACAGATTACAGTTTGTTTTGTCAAGAGGTTTTTTATACAACGAAAGCTTTTTAATAATGGGAGTTTATCCTCAAATGGTATCATCCGATCTAAAATCGTAAATCTTTATAATATTCCTGGATGCGGACAAAAAGAGTCCGAACATGAGCGTATCCGGACTCTTTTTTATTTTTAGATTCATTTGGAAAAATTACTTTGTGTAAAGATATACTCAAAGCTTGTTGTAACTGGTCGATCAATCAATTGTAGATTTCTATTTCTATAAGGTCATTGAATTCTGCCCGAAATTCCTTTAACTCCTGTAAAATCTTGTTAATCTTTTTCACACTCGGTTCAAGTTCTTTTGGCACGGTATGTTCTCCCAATACAATAATTTGATTCGCGTCACACTCCGTCCAAAGCAGATCTGAAAACGCACTCCAATTTTCCCCGTAAAAATCGGGGAAATCAAATGCTTTTTTAATTCTCTGATGGATTTCCCCCAAGTATTTGCAGCCGGTCAGATCCAGGGTAATGGTTTTTTTCTCTCCCATCGTTTATCGTCTCCTTTAAATGATTTCTAAAAATGTTTGATAATGGTCATAGGTTACAAACAACAAGCCATCGTTGGACCATAACAGACGGTGCTTATTCCGCCTTCCGCTATAGTAATTGATATCTGCTTCAAACCAGATTCGTCCTAAAACTTGTGGTAGGTGTTCATCCTCGTTTTTATAAATTCCTTTGGTGAACATTCTTCCCGGTGCGAATTTAGCGAGTGCTTTTCCCCATTTTCACCCCAGTTTAACGGGTATTCTTGCGTTTTGATGAGTTCTTAGTACAATTTTGGAGAGTTGCAAAACAACGACAAAAAACCCGCAAAGCTAGACGCAATGCGGGTTTTCTCATGGTGGAGGAGGATGGATTCGGACCATCGAAGCTGAAAAGCAACAGATTTACAGTCTGCCATATAATCCAATAAAACCGCATGAAATAGCCGTTTTTTGCAGATACCTGACGCGAAGTGCGCCAATTGTGCGCCAATAAGTAAAATTTCAACTACTAGCATTCTGCTACGAAAGCCAAATTGCCCGGATCGTTGTACGTTGAACATATCCTTGCGTTGCTGTCAAAAGATACTGAACACCTCCTGCGCACTCCTCTGCTGTTACTCCAGATAAATTAAGAATTACCACATTATCAAACACCCCTCCATCTATACTCACTCCATAGCCGGAGGATGGAATACCAATTCTATCAGTTAGCGATAATGATGCATACGATCCATCTTCCGATTCACTATGCAAATCTATCCCCAACTTTGTGTATCTCATAAAAGTTGCTGAAGTTTGTGCAGTAGTGGATTCTTTTAATATGAGTTTAGCAAATATAGCAAAAGTTGTACCTGTCGTATTATCATTTACAATGTTGATAGTCCCTCCGGACTCTGTGTAATCTCCTTCATGAGTGTGAACCGTTAAGAGCGTATCGCTCCAAATGCCCGATTTGAAAATATAATCGCGGGTACTGGGTTGCGACCCGCCCCCATATACACGACGTATTACACCGCTCTTATCTGACGCCCATGCACTTGTTGCTTGTCGAACTACACCGTCCGATCCCGGCCTCGCGATAGAGGAAGATGTTTTGATAATTCCCTGTGCATCTGTTTTTATAATCGGCACTACTGTCACTCCTCAAATACAAATGCAACCGTATTAGCAGGCAGTGTTGTTGGCTCTGCAGCTGACACCTGAAATTTAAGACCATTGACGCTGGTTGCATCTCCATTAATATCTAGTTTATTATCCAATAGAAGAATTAACGTATCAACGTCTACAACTTGGAGCGCAGTCCGTACCTTATCTGGAGTCATCCAATAGGGCGCACCGGTTTTATCCTGAGCATATAGGGACTTATCCGCTGTTGGAGCGGCAGACTGTGCCAAAACCGAACTTGATGATGCGTATATCGGCCGGTTCGCCGTCCAACTGGTTTTTCCCGTACCGCCATTGGATACGCTCACCGTACCGTACATATCCGGGCCATATGGTTTACTGGTTCCAACGGCAATCCAATAGGCTCCATCGTATTGCAATAACTGCGCTTTATTTGCGGTCAGCCAGCTGCTTGACTGACCCGATGCTGTACTGCTGTTCGTATAGCTATACCTTCGCTTAATTGTTTTAGCACCCAATCCGTTGATATTAAGCGTAGGTGAGATGCTCGTACTTACAACATGCGGAATGATTGTAATTGTCAATCCGTTCGTGAGGGATGTTATTCCTTCGACTGTAGCCGTATAAGCACTGCCGGACCCTGCTGTTGTTACAATTGGCATAGAATTACCGCCTCCAGCTTCCAGTGTTCCCGTTACCAATCCCATTTTGGTAATCGCCTTTTTACCCTGTGCAATGTCAGCAGGAGTCGCATTTGCCTGATCTTGAGCAGTATGCCAACCCGTTATGGCTGAGTCAATCTCTGCGCCACTATAGGCTAAAGTATATACATAGCTATCATTGCTATCCATCCCACCTGGACCTGCAGCGCGCATTTTGCTATCTTCCATATCAGTTTCCTCCCAAATCCAGAAGCCAGCCTATTGCCTCATTGATTTCAACATCTGTGTAATCCAGCATGTGGTCTTTACCGTCGGCTGTATGTAATTCAGCATTGTTACAGTCCGCAAGTATATACCCCAAATACTCCATTAAAACGCCATATGCTTCAACACCAATTATGAGCCGATAACCCGCTTCAGTCAATACGCTTTGTGGATCAAGTTGGGCCGAAATGATTTTAACGGACATCCAGTATCACCCGCACTTTTCTTGTCTCTGGCGGTACTTCATAGGTAATTTCCAGCGTATAGGTTCCCGTTTGCTGAGGCTCTACCAAGGTACTGACAAACGCACCGTCCACTGCACAAGCTCCCATTTGTTCCGCTTCTGTAACCCCATTGCGCCGAAGAATCCATTCTGCTTTCGGGATAACCACAGCACCAGGTTGTGCGCTCCGTACTTCCAAATCAACGTATTTATCTTCTCCCAGTATCCAACTTCGTTTATATACAGGCAGCACTTACACACCTCCTTTGCATTATTACAACATGATATCTGCTTTCCATCATATTGATATTCAAACGTTCCGGCAGAAGAATCACCTGATATGATTCTTCTGTGAGCCGAATACATACCATCCGGCTGTCCATCATGTATAGAACGCCTGTCCAATATGCCTGTTCACCAATAGCATTTTCTGCCCACAACTCTACTGCATATTGTCCATCTTTAAGATCAGCGGGGACCGACGCCTGCCAGTCCCCGCTTGTTGTCTGTTCAAACGTGAGATCGTACTGGTCAGCACGTCCCCACACCCTCACCGCCGCACTCATGTTACCGAAACGCTGATGACATAGGTTTTTCCTGCATCCACCGGATTAGGCGTAATTGTGGGTGTGCCAATGACCGGTGCGCTGGTATTTAACGTTACTGTGCGTGTAACAGTTGATACCTTTCCTGCCTGGTCGGTCGCCGTAATAACAATTGTGTTGACGCCTTCTCTCAATGTAACCGATTTACTCCAAGCACCAGAAGCGTTTACTGTTACAGCCTCCTGATCCGTATTGTTTAACTTAATTGCGACTACTACCGGACTGCTTGTTACATCATTAGTCGTACCAGATACACTTAAAGCAGTCCTATTGGTCACAAAGTTATCTTGCGGGCTTGTCACATCTAACGTTGGTGGCGTTGTATCAATGGTAATACTTCTCGTCGCCGCACTGGATGCATTTCCATCATTGTCAGACACATTCAAGGTAATAGTATGTAGGCCATCTGACAACGCAGTCTGTGGAATGTAAGAAATATCATAACCACCCGGTGTGGGGGTTACCGTCATCCCAGTTGCAGTGCTGCCAACGGAAGCACCATTATCAATTTTCAGGGCAAACGTGCTGAGATAAATACCACTATCATCATCTCTCAATTGAGCAGTAATCGTGGGCGTATTATCCGTCAATAGTGCGCCGGCTCCAGGGGCTGTAATCGATATGGTCGGCTTAACTCGTTCCTTAACTACTAAACGCAAAGCTTCCCCAACTGCACCACTGCTTAATGAATTAGCCGTTCCCATATTACCTGCATCATCTGTGGCTGTAACTGTTACATCATAATAGTGGCCCTCCTTATTATAGGAGGATTTGCCTGGTGCGGTGAGTGTAGCTTCCCATTTCCCACTACTGTTGTTATATGTTAAATCATGTTCAATACCGTTTATCGTTGCTTTTACAGTCTCGACAGACATATTAAACCTCCAAGTCGTTTACCGGGAGCATTCCGGTGAGTTCTATATACTGATCGTTTGTAATTGCCCCAACCATTAAAAACAGAGAAAGCATGTCCAGCATGGTATCCATCGTTCTGCCTGCCTCAATGAGTGTTTTGCAGTTTTCATAAGTGTTTTTGATTCTCATATCGTTATTCCTCCAATTTGCAATTGTGCCAGTTTAGCTTCCAATTTGGTGAGATACTCTATATTATCCAATGTGTTCTGTTCGATAAATGCCTGCAAGTTCTGCTTATACTCCGTTCGGATTGATCGTGGAGGCAATGCATCCTCACTGTAAATGGTTGTAATTTGGTGCAACGTTTTAATGCTTTGAATCGCTTTCTGCGCCTCATGACACAGGTAGATCTTTGTTCCATCCGCACGTATCAGAGTTGTTACTCCACCAACAGTCTGGAGAGAATCGCCAGATAGAAATTGTAGTTCGTCTCCATTCTGTGCGCGAAGTGGAATCATGTAATGTGTGCCATTGTACGGTTCAAACGATGTTGCTGACTTCCCAAATTCCAATTGTGGATACAACATGGTTTCCGTTGTATCGCCACGCTGGAATCGCAGAAACGCCCGAACCGAAGAGGGTTCTTCCAACGTAAAAGTTCCGGTAAAATACTGGCTGTCTTTTCGCACAAATATCCGGTTGCCAGCCGTATAGGTTCCCGCTGGCAAGATAAAATATTCTGAATACAAATCTGCATATCCGTCAGATGAAACGACGCCGTTAAATGTGACGGCCCCGTTCTCGTGGATATAAAATGTCGTGTTTCCTCGCACAAGCCTGCCGGGATCATTGAGAAACAAGAGATTTTTCCCAATGGAAACCAGATTTAAGGAGCCAGAAATCCCTTGTTCGATTCCGTCGACAGACGTGCTGTTTCCTTCCACACAGAAATTGCGGACTAAACCCGCCGCGCAGTCTATGAGAAACAGTGGGTATCCGGTGCTGGACGTCCACACCTGATCTGTTTTCAATTCCATACGGCTATTGATACACGCAAGTGTATCTTTGCAATAGACGGCCTTTAAATACGGTGGGACACTGTCGCTGCTGCTCATGATCCCATCGACGGGCTGGATTTCGTTTAACGTTTCCAGCGTGGTCGGCGGTAATACAGTTATAATCGGATTTTTAAGTTGGTAATAAACCGTAACAGGGTGTTCCGCCAGCCAAGTGCGCCATTCGTCCAGCGTCTCTACAAACCCGGTCCAAAAATAAAAGTTATTTATATACGCACCGATACCAATCAAGCCATTTAAGGTATTGGTTGACGCAATCGTAGAAAAATGTGTGCAGAAAAAGTTATTGGCTTCCCAGAGATTATTTTCCCATCCAATATAGTCCACCACGTTACGGATATAAAAGCGCAAACTTCCCGCCACTATGTCCATGGCTACCCAATCCTCACTGGACGCACCGTTCAGCGTAAGCGTCCCCACACGCCGAATGAATCGCCCGTCCTGCGTAATTTCATCCCTTTCGCCGTTTGGCAACGAATGGAGCGGCTGCGGAACCGCAATGCTGATGTTAGTTTCTTTCATTGCCAACTGCACGATTCCGGTATTTCCCGCACCGATAAAAGTCGCCGGATTCATCGGGCCTTTCGACTGTGTGGGGTCCAGCAACGTTTCTTGTGTAGCGCCGCAGATAGAAAACTCTTGAAATGTCGCACCTTCGGCCGGATCTGTAATTGTAATGGTCCCCAGTCCACTTGTATTTTCTAGAATAGATGGTGAAAATAAATTCTGTGCATCCGCTTTTGTATACGCATTTTCATCAAAACGATCAACATAGGATTTAGTATCAAATGGATAAGAAACTGCAAGATACGGTTTTACTGGATCTGTACAAGACAGATCCCCATCCTGTGTGGCAATTGCCCTTATTGCTTCAACGACCGATGGCACTTCGCTCACTACTGGATGCTGCCGCAGATAATAGACTGTGATGGGATGTTCCGCCAACCAGGCACGCAGACCAGCTTCATCTGGCGATGCAAGACGGCTGGCTAGAACACGAATATCCAACCGTCCCATGCCAGGTTTCATGGCATACCATTCCCAGGTGGTAATGTGTTCGCCTCCCGTATGAATTTTGCCATAGCAGGGCAGGAGGTTCGAGACACAGAAAATCTTACCCCCGTCCAACTTTCCATTATCGCCGCCAATGTCATCCATCGCGATGATATACGCCTGACAGTAATTCTTATCTTCAATTTCATATACTGCCCACTTCCTGCTTCCATCTAAAACGATTTTTCCCACCCGGCTGATAAAATTACCGTCTGCTGTGATCTCGTCCCGGCTTCCATCTGGCAGGGCATACAACGGCTGATCCAATGGGATTTCATAAACCTTTGATCCCATGGCCAGATGTACGCTTCCGTTTTGTCCAACACCGAAGATCGTAGAGGGGTTATCCGGGCTCTTTTCCTGCGATGGATCCGCCAATATTTCTGTCAGGTCGCCAAGCATGGAACACGATAGAAGCGTTGTCTGCGCCACAGGACTTGTGATATGTACCGTGCCTAGTCCTTCCACGCGTTCTTCAATGGCCGGAGCGAATTGCATCCGTGCTTCCGTTCTGCTATAGGTGTCCAGCGCCGCAATTCTTTCCGCTTCAGCAGTTGCCTTCTCCGCTTCTGTTTGGGCGGTTTGGGCATACTCCGCAGCCTGCTGTGCGAGAGTGTCAACGGTTTGTTTTGCCTGCAACGCGCTGGATGCACTACTGACCGCGCTACTCTCACTGTCTTTGGCCGCTGTTTTGCTTGCAGCTGCCGTTGTAGCAGCGGTTTGGGCGTCCTGTTTGCTCTTTAATGCGGTCTGTGCATCCTTTTGCGCCTGTTCAGCTAGCGTCATTACTTCAGTTTGAATCTGACTGACAGCCTCTTTGTTTTTCTCAACCTGTACAGCGGCAGTTTCCGCAGCCGCTTTTGACGCTATAGCGGAAGCTTGCGCAGCCTGTGCTTCCCGCGCATTGGCTTCTGTATCTGCTGCTGCTTGCTGAACGGCCGACAAATCACGGTTTACTTTATCCGCTGATTCCTGGACAATTTGAGTCAACGCAGATACATTTGCTTTATCTGCTGCAACGGACTGTGTATCTTCCCGAACTTGGCCGGCAATGGTTGCAACGTCGATCTTTACTTGTCCAACGGCTTCCCGGTCTGCTTCTGCTTGTGCAGCGGCGGTTTCCGCAGCGGTTCTGGATGTTTCTGCTTCCTGTGCTTTTTCTGTCGCTGTTGCAGCAGCAGTGCTTGTGCCATCGAGCACTGCTTGCATTTTATTTACGATTTGCTGGTAAATATCAACCGATGGGGGAGGTGGTGTTTCTCCCTCTATGTATGCGCCCTGTTTAATTTTTATTGTATAGATATTCGTGGTTGCCCGTGTGTCCCCGGCAATGCCAACCAGGCCAAAGGCCACATCGCCTGGCAGCTGGGTTAATTCATGTGGAATCATACAGGTGTCGCCAGTGAGCAACACTTGCTGTTGTTCGGCCCGATCTGTGTTAAAAAACAAGGCCGTTTTAGATAGCGACATCCAATCGCTGTCAAATGTAAAATGCAATTCTATGTAGTTTACATTTCCGGATGTAATGGTGGAAATCGTCTTTGATATGGACAGACTGTTCTTATGAACTTCAAAATATATTGTTTGCACGTATTCACCTTCTTGCGGTTATGCCGCATATTTCCCAATGTTTACACCTTGCAGCTTCCCCAAAATATCACTGGCATAATTTGCTCCACGGCTGGCGAAGATGCCTGTCAGGATACATCCGACATAGGGCACAGTGAAAGTTGCACCTAGTGCGGCGTAAATGTCAGCCCCGGACAGAATGCACAGGGCGACGGCCGCAACCAACGCGCCGATCTGGATAACAGCGGCTTTTCGCTCGCCATTGATAATGGTCTTTACATATTCAACGATTCCTTCAACAGTGACTGCAAGTGTCAGAAATAATACGATTGCTTCCATTCGATAGCCCTCCTTATGGCTTTTCCAGGCGAGATATACGGCCTTCATGATCGGACAGTTCCCGTCCATGGTCCGCTATTACTTTGTCCTGTTCTTCATTTTTATCCCAGAGGCGTTTGCGTGCCTCATGTCCGCTTTCTTCCTGCCGTTCCATCCGCACTTCTACGTTTTGCAGCGTGACCGTCAGCTTCGTAATGTTGGTATTCAGCTTCACAATTGGCCCCACGATCGCACCTACAAGGCCTACCAGGGCGATTATCACACAGACCATCTGCCATTCCATAGCTTGTCCCCCTTATATGATCGTCACCGAAAATAGCTTTTCATCATTCGTATATACGCCTGTACTTTCTCCGCATTTACCTGTCGCTGTTATTCCAAATATGTATTCGTTCCCCGATTGCCGACCAGTAAAGGTTTTCATAACACTGCCATTTCCCACTGTAAACGATGGTTTTGCAAAGCTTGTCAATTTGACATGGTAGCTGTTCCCACGCGCCAGAGAAATATCCTGCGTGGTGTCGGAAATCACTTTGTGCAAAGCCATATCAACCATCTTTTTAAATCTGTCCCATCCCAGGTCTAGCGTCCGATGCGGACAATACTTGCCAGAGTAGTCCTGGTGCTTTGTCACCCGGTCCAGCTCCCAGCCATACCGTGCCATAATCGATGCGGTCAGTTCGGCTGCGTTCTGTTCGGCTGCTTCAAACCACGCTCCACCACTCTTTGAGTAGCATATTTCAATTGCGATTCCTTCCCTGTTTCCTGTTCCATTCCCGTCGCCAGCGTGCCAGGCATTTCGGTTTTCGGGTATCGCCTGTATGATCTCCTTGTCATCAACCGCATAGTGAAAGGAGGTCTCCGCATTGTTATGTGACATATACGCGACTTCGTTTTCAGCGCTCGCATCGTTGGCGGTATTGTGGATGACCACGCGAGTTGGCGTCATCGTATATGGACACTTAATTTTATGCTTGCTGACCGGAATCATCCTTTGGATAACCGTCATTCGACTACCTCCGTCCATTGAGTTGGCGGCTCCCAGATGTTCGCGTCAACATCGCTTGTCCACCGTTTTCCGCCGTGGCTGACCTTTGCTCCCAGAGGATATGCATCCGTGCTCCCGGCGGGCTGTCTCCACTCCGGCCACTCAACCGCTGGATCGTCGATGCGCACCCAAAGGGACGGAGAAACGTCCGGGATCCAGCTCTCCTGTGATGTATGGTCTGTCAGACAGCGATAGAGAAGGCTATTGTGTTGTACCCGGTCGCCGGCAGTGTATTCGTGGGCCTCCGGAATCCACTCCGGGAACATCCAGATACAGTCTGTTGCCTCTTTGTCCGTCAGCTTTGTGGATGCTGCTTCAATCTGTGTGCGCTTTGCGCGGGCTGTGGCAAGTAGATCGCCAGATGCGTCTCCAATCACTTCCGCAATTGCACGTGCCTGCGTTTCCGTTTCCTGCAGGAGTTGTACTTCACGGACACTTTCCATTTTTACCATAGTAACGCTGATCTTAGCGTCTTCGTAAATCGACCGCACAAACATCGTATAGCCGTTCAGGGACTTTTCGGCTTCGTCGATTGTCATGGTCTGCGTTTTTTCAGGATTTGTGAAGATTTCACGTAGTTGCGTATCCGTATAGATGCTTGCATCAAAAATAAAGCGTACACCATCACGGTATACGCCTTTATAGCTTTGTCGTTCTTCACGATTCCCCATCATATTCAATTGAGATTGGTCTGCAAATGTCAATTTCACAATTTACATCTCCTTATTACGGGTTACTGGTATTAACCGCTGGGAACAAGTTGATTTTAAGCTTTGCATCTGTTTCTGCATTTTCCAAAGCGATACCTAGTTTTGCATCGGATTCCCAATTTCCCAGTTTTATGTACCCATTAGCGTTATATACACAATAAAATTTAACGCTGTAGGCTACAAAGTATGGCTCGTTAAGTTTTCCAACATAAAGATATTTTCCGTCTAATGAAAAACAAACAGCATAAACGTTACTTTCTGCTATCATCGGCGTATTAAGGCGAACAAAAGTATCTCCGTCTCGTTTACATACAGTTAAAAATGGACTTCTCGAGTGTCCTGCGGCAAGGTAGTTTCCATCTGGAGAAAAATTCACACTAAAAATTGACGCAGACGGAGCAAGAATGATACTAGACAGTTTTGTAAACGTATCGTCTATGCGCTTGTAGACTTCTAAGCATTTATCCCCACCGGATGCAAGGTATGTTCCGTCCGGAGAAAAACACAAACTTTGAGGTGTTCCGTCTGAGGCATCAACCGTGTTTATTTGATTAAATACGTCTCCAGACCTTTTAAACATTAGCAGGGTGTTACTTATCCCCACGGCTAAATAAATTCCATCTGGAGAAAATCCAACGCTGTAAATATCATCGGATATAGTTATTGCATTGGATAATTCGGTAAAATTATCGCCTGATCGTTTGTATATTTTTACCGAATGCGCAAACATAAATCCAGCAGCAAGATAATTTGCATTGGGGGAAAATGACATTGAAATGGCTTGATCCGGAGCTTTTAATGTTGGTGTTGATAATTCTGTAAAGGCATCACCTGATCGTTTATATATAACAATATCGTTTTCCCTTGACACAGCCAAATAAGTGCCATCAGGGGAGAAACATATTGCCGGAATCCCACTTGATAGATCTACCGATATTGACAGTTCAGTTATAGTTTGTCCTGATCGTTTGTAGACTTTAAGATATGGTGCAGCCTCATATCTCACCGCAATATATTCGCCTGTTAAGCATGATACAACATATACTTGCGCATCAGGTGAATTCGGAATATCCAAATAATCCACTATATCGCCACCCCAATCCAGCGTGGGAATCGCTGCTATAGCTTTATCTTTTGTTATATCCTCCTTGGCAACTCCAACTTGTTTATCTTTCCAGCCACGTGGAAAACCACCCGCACCCGCACGTCCTTTTATAACTGTTGACACTGTGAACCCTCCCCTCGCCCAATAATTACCTTAACATTGCTAGAATAAACGATAGAGATATAATTGCTTTCCAGAGTAAAGAACTGACCGCTGTTAGGATATAGCTTCCTTAAAGTTTGCATGCTATCCTCCATTTACTTCCGGAAATAGATTGATTTTACAAGAACTCCCCGCAGATGCACTTTCAACCGCTACTCCTAATTTTGTTGAAGGATCCCATGTACCAGGTTTTATATAATTTTCAGCATTGTAAACATCATACAATCTCGAACTTAATCCTATTATTTTATTTAATAGAGTTGATGTCATATACACAATATCATTTTCTGGTGAAAAGCAAGCACATGTTATACGAGCATAATCACGAAATTTTCTATTTAGCAATGTAAAAATGTCTCCTGACCTTTTATAGATATACAACGTTATAGTCTCTTCGGGTACAAGTAATAAATAAAGCCCATCTGAGGAAAAAACAACAGATTTTAATGAAATATCTTCTGCAATTAATTCTACCGATGATTCCGCAAGTTTTGTGAAAGTATCATTGGATCTTTTGTAGATAATTAAATAAGGTTTTTGTTTAATTCCAACCGCTAAATAAATTCCATCTGAAGAAAATGATAAACTTTCTATATCACCTTCTACTAATACGGACAACTCCGTAAGTTTCGTAAGTGTGTCTTTAGAGCGTTTATAAATATATAAACTTGCTTTTTTAGAACTTCCAATTGCTATATATGTTCCATCTGCGGTAATACTTATTCGATGTGCATTTTGCAGTCTCTCGTATGGAAAATAAAGCTCTGTAAAATTGTCTCCTGACCGTTTATATACATAGAGTGCGGTCGTGGTTATACATGCTAAATAATTTCCATCAGAAGAAAAACACAAATCTACTACACTAGCTGAAATGTTTACTGCATCTGTTAAATTTACATAGGTATCTTCTATTCTTTTATAAATGGTTATAAATGGTTGAACAAGAAATCCTGCGGCCACGTACAATCCATTCAAAGAAATTGACATGCTGTTCATTAAACTGTCGACTCTATCAACCGGCCCTATGAGTTTTGTAAAAGTGTCTCCAAATCTTTTATAAACGTCTAAATTTGAATCTGCAAAACCTCCACACGCCAAATATTTTCCATCAGAAGAAAACAGCATGTAATTTACTACTGGAGTTGGATTTTCAGAAAAAGAGAGATTCTTTAAAGTTCCCGTTTCTAAATCTATATGGGGCACCGCCGCTATCGCACTATTTTTTGTAATACTTTCTTTCGCAGTTCCTGTGCATTTTTCTTTCCATCCCTTTGGGAATCCGCCCGAACCCTCATCTCCACCTATAATGGTTGCCACTATGTATCCCCCCTCAGAATGACGCGTACCGGTATACTTACCGTTGGTTTCTCCCCCCATGCTTTAAGGGTAATAGTTCCCGCCGACTGTCCTCCATCCTGTAAATTGGCCTCTTGGTATGCTTCAAGTTCTTCCGCCGTAATGGTGGCACCTGGAATCAGATCCTGATTGCTGGTTGCCGTTACTCCAGAAATATTTAAAGTATACGTATATGGCACCGCCGTTCCAGTCCATGAAGAAGCCCTCAGCGTGGCAGATTCCGTCGTACTCTTATCTGCTTTACCGTTTATTAAGTTTAATAGTCGGCCTGCTGCATCTTCGCTAATGACACTTTTCGCTGTTTCAAACCAATTATAAAACTCCGTTTGAAAACGCTGCAGTTGCGCGTCTGAAGTCATAACAAAGTTATTATTTGTTCTATCAAATACCGTTACATACTGTGCTTGCAATTCTTTGTAGTCTTCCCATATTCCCTTCGTATCAGCGTTAGGAATACTCTTCATTAAGCCTGCGATGGGTTTCCCATCGGTTGGATGCACAGTTGTATTTAACCGTTGATCTGTAATCATCGACTGCGTAATCGCCGTAGAATCACTGGGAATTACGATTGTAGCGAGCGCAACCTCGTAATTTAAAGACTCATGAGAAATGTTGCTTTCAAGAGATGCATTCGCTGCACGCTGCTTTGCAGCAACATAAATCTCTGGTTTCTCGCTTCCCAAATCCATCCGTAGAACAATATCGGTTGTTTTACCAGCTGCAACTTGTAACGTCACTGGCAAGCTCGCAATATATCCCCTACCCTTGATCATGGCCACACCAGGCGAGACAACAACCTGCAGCCCGGAGCCCGCCGTAACTGCTAAACTCGATCCAATATAATCTTCCGGGTTATCATCCGGGCTTGTAATCGCCATTTGCGGCGCAATGCCTGTCGTGTACAAGCATTCAAAAAAGCTTGCCAGATCCTGCGCCGCATACTGGTAATAGGCCAGCTCATCTTCCGTAAGCGTCCCGGCTGGTTTATCCCAAAAGAATGATTTTTCACCTAAAGCCATTTATTTTCCCCCTGTCCGTATTTGTCGCTCCAATAGTTGCAAATTGGTCTTCCTGGGCTTTCCAAAGGTTCCCGTTATCCCATAACCTTTCCCCTGCCATTCGTGCGTAACACTGATAAGCTGAACATCCGCATACTGGTTAAGGACTCTATCGCGGATCGTCACAAAATCACCTAAATAGAAATCTTTGTTGTAAACGAAGCTGCTGTTTAGCTCAACTGTGAAGGTGTCGTCTTTCTCGAAATTTGTTGCTTCTTTGCGGGCAAGGTTCTGCATTTCCCCGACGACGTCCGACGCTGTATCATCTACATTCACATTAATTTGCGTCTCATATCGTTCGCGGCCTTCCGGTTCCGCGTCATTTTCCCGGCAGACCAGCAGCGTCGTCTCCTCAGCCTCGGAGCGTGCACCGCTCTTCGTTGTGTAAAACGCATTGCGGTAGTTCTCCACGTCGCTGACGAAGTGACTGTCCAGAGCAGTCCGCAAGTCCACATCCAAAATGATACGCGGTCGGTCTGATTGTCCGGCTGTACGGTCTGTACCCATAACCACATCAAATACCATGTTCCCAGCAGATATATCCACATCCACCTTATATCCAAGCTCCTGGGCCGCACCGACCTCCTGTAACAGTTCGTCGAGCCGGTTAAACCGTGCCATGTACTTGTCATCCGCAATGCCTCTGCCCTGATCGGCGGCAACGGTAAAACCGGGAATTGCGCGTTTGGTATTGGCCGGGGAAACGATATTATTGATTACATAGTGCTTCATTACGGTTTCCGTGCTGCCGGATACCGTGTCATATCCTTTCAAATCGCTTCCCGATGACGGATACAAACAAACGCGCTGCTTGAGGTATCCTTTCAGGTCGTCTCCACTGCGGCCAATCGGTGCGGCGGTCGCGGTGCGCTCATCGTCAAGGCCACGGATAATCCCCCATAGGTAGACGTTGTTGCCGCGCACGCTGATGAGATTCCCTTGCTGCAACGCGCTGGCATAAGCATCAAAGGCGGACAGCGACATAGACCAGGAACCCGGCTCATAGAGGTTTTCTGTCCACGAAAGCGATTGCGGAACAATCTTTCCCAGCTGGCCTTCCTCCAACGTTTGGCTGCCGGTTATCGGACTAAATACACGTATATCCATCAGACGCCTCCAAACTGTTTCCGCCAGAACATGTATCCCAACGGCTTTGTCGTTTGTCCGCCGCCGTCCAGGTTGATGACATTGCGGCCGCGCTGTAAATACCAATAATCGCTGTCCAGCGTTAGGTAGTGGCTGGCATTCTCGATGAGCTGTCCGGTAATGGCGGAGTTGATCACCGCTGTTCCGCGCTCCGTGTCCACTTCCAGCTGTTGCGCGGAGGTGATTGCGCGGTTAAACTGCATGAATTGTCCGGTCGTCTGATTGGTTATAGTAACACTTTCAGCCGTTCCCATTACGACGATGCGCACGGGTAAATTGTCGTAAGTATCATTAATGACGGCAAACTCTGTTGTATAGGTGCCGAAAGTGAAAGTTGGGTCGATCACCAGGGGGAAGGACAGACCGCCTAAAACCGCACCCATGCGAACGACTCGATCACTGCGTTCTTTCCATTTTGGATTCTCCGTAGATTGGAAGGTCAGGCTGAACTTCTCGTAGCTACCGATTCTGTCAAAGCCGGCGGGGATCTCCAAAAAGCGTCCTCGCAAGGAATACGCGCCGGTATCATTCTCATAAGTCAGCGTGCCCTGATAATTCAGGTCAATTGTATTAGCCAATTTTTGTTTCATTTGCTGCAAGTTTCCCAGATCAAACCAGCCCCGCTTGTCACCACCCAGAATCGCAACCTCTATTGGCACGCTGCGCTGATCGTATCCGGTCGCGTAAGTATTATAGATCCCGCCAATGGACATATCGCTGTCCTCGGTGCTTCCGACGCCCATCGTATCAATACTGGACAAAAGATACGGACCAACCTCATCAAAGACAATGATCAATCCATTATCGGATACATAAGTTACTTGTTCCATGCTTCACCTCCTGATTTTGGGCATGAAAAAACCGCGCCCCAAAACGGAGTGCGGTTCTTGTCAATGTTTGGCTATTGTGGTATTATATTTTCTGTAAGGTGTTATCAAGACGCTGGGCGGTTGCCCCTCCATTCCTGGAGGGGATCGTTTCTTTTCCCCTCCACGAGAGGGGGTGAGGCCATGATTACATATTCAGAGCTATTTCAGCTTTGCAGTGTACTCCTGGGTATTGCGACGTTCGTTTGGACTGTTGCAACTCACACGAAAAAGAAATAGCCGCCCTACCCCAACAAAGTAAGCGGCTAATTCTTTAGCTAATTACGAGGGGCAACCGTCTACTGGTAGCACCTTACGTGTTTATTATAGCCTCCTTTCTTTTTGTTGTCAATCCGTTTTCTCAGCATTTGATCCACTCACCCCTTACAGGGTGAGACAATCCAGTATGCTCGCACTCCGGAGGAAAAGGCGATTTCAATCCACTCACCTTTTACAGGTTACAGGGTGAGACTATATAAAATGGCATTTGCTAATAATACCGTAACACCTCCACAATCAACAAACAAGATATTTTGGATAATTTAATCTTTTTCTCTTGCGGAAATTGCTGTTGCATCTTATAATATAAACAAATTACGAACTAACTAGGAGGTAAATTTTATGAAAAAGAAAAGAATTATGGCGCTATTTCTTTGCGTTGCGTTATTACTATGCGGCCTTCCGATGGCCTCCGCTGCTACGCAGCCTTATGTAGAAAGTGATACTACCGCAGACTTCACAAAACCCCAGGGAGATTACTACTGGTTTAAATTCACTGTGCATGGGACACATGAAGACCCGAAGATAGCAGCAGGAAACGGCAGCATATTGAAAACTGGTAACTGTAAGAAAATGAAAAATGTTAACGGAGAGGATGAATACCGCTTTCAAGTCTTTGCTGTCGGTAAGCCAGGTGAAGCCTCTGCCATTTATACCACTTTGCCGGGACAAAATCCTGTTAAACACTGTGTAATTACTATAGGACAACCTCAACCTAAAAAAATTACAACCGCCAACAAAATGAACAAACCTTCAATTGTATATGTTGAGCCAGCTAATTCGGGAACTGAGCTTTGGGAACGTCTTTCAAAATTTAACACCTTAGAAACAAATTTAGGAACTCTAAACTTTAACATAGTCATCAGAGAAAATTCAAGCAAATACTATGCATATGATTACAGTATTAAATTTGAATGTTCACTTTCGGATTTGCAAGGACCAATAGATAACATAAAATATACAGATGAGCAAAGAGCCACCTACTATAAAAAATTAAAAGAACATATGGAGCTAATCGCCACTACTGCTGAGGCAGCAGCACCAGGTAAGAAGCTAATTGGCGAATATTATAACTACTATTATGAATACCCGGCTTTACAATTAGATTTAGTAGAGCATCAACTCTTTGGTTTTGCAAATTTCGTTAATCGAGGAGGTTATGATGCCGAATGGAAACAGTACGACGAATCGCCTATAAGTGAACTCCATTGGATAATAGCTAGAGATAATATTGATGTCAATTACGAAGGAATACAAAATTATTCGGCCTTGAGAGGTATGCGTGAGGGTTATTGGTGGTAATACTTACCTTCTCCCATACAGCAATCGTTCCGCTTGCCGGTCCATTAGTCTGGCTACCTGGCCCTCAGTAAGACCACGGGAAATGTTGTTTGTCACAAGCATGCTACGATTATCGCTGCTGCTATATGCTACAGCCGTACCGCTCCGGTATGAGCGTTTTGATCGTTCTATGGAGCTTTCCAGGCGGGCTACAGCATCCTGCACCTTGGCAACCATTGCATCAATGGTTGCTTGCGCCTGTGTTTTAACGGTTTGAAAACCGTTACCTAATGCTGAATTAGTGGCATCTGCAAATCTCTTCCCAATGGACAAAGTCTCCTGATTAACATAACCGTACACCTGATACAGTCCTGCCTCAAAGGATTTAAAAGAATCTTCTAGCACTTTGAGTGCCTGGTCCCTGGCCTCCTCTGCGACGGCCAGGGACTTTTTGCGTTTTTTCTCAAGCCGTTTTTCATCTTCTTTGTATTCTTCCTCAAGATTTTTGAGGCGTTCTTGATGTACTCGTTTTTCAGCTTCTAATTCATTAACTTCCTTTTTTACAGTTAAATCCTTTAACTCTTCTTGCTGACGTTTGAGCTCTTTCTCTAATTCTGCCCTTTCCTCCGGAGTGCGGGCGTATTGTATTTGCGTTTGCAAATTCTGGATTTTTGTCTGCGCAAAAGCTAGATCATCGTTAAGTTTTTCTTCGTCTCGGGCACGCTTTCTTGCGTCAATTTCCCGCTGTAGCTCTGATATAATTCCATCTACACGGTCTTTTTCGGCCTCATATTCCTCTTTTATAATATTTAGGCGTTTATCATAGCTGTCATTGATCGCTTTGATTTCCGCTTCGGACTGTTCCTCTACTAGTTCTTTCTGTTTGGCGTAATAATCCTTTGCCAGACCTATCTGGTCCTCAAATGCGCTCCGCAAGGCGCTCTTTGTGTCGTTCTTCATCTTATTTTCTAACTTGTAAATTTCCTGTGCGTATTTGCGGAAATTATCCTCGTCAATTCCATAATAGCTGTCACGGATTTTGACCAGCTCGTCTATATACTCCTGTTCACTAATAAACTCCATTTCGCGCTTATATTTCAGCTCGTCATAGAGCTTTTCTTGCCACGTTTTTTCTTTTTTAGCGCTTTCTTTTTTCTTTTTTTCAGTTGCGCTAAAGTCTACATCTTCGACATTAAGCTCAAAGGCACCCTCGAGGTCGGTGAGTGGTTTCATTAAGTCAATCATGCCTTGAATCTTTTTGCGCTCTCTTTCAACTTCCCAAGTTGTCCAATGCGACGCATTACGTTTGGGCCCAGCACCCCTCTCGTTGAGCTGCGCGAGCTGCTGTTCCATCGCCTCAACCGTCTTCGCGGCGTTTCCTCCGACGGCACTGTAATACTCCTGCCATTTTTTAGACAGCTGCGTGATCAAGTTCTGCTCGATGTCGCCTTTGGCCTGTGCTAGAGTAGACCAGTTACCACGATCCCCGCGATATTCTTGTTCTAGGTTTCTAAACAGCTCGCTATTTTTGTTTTTCAGCGTGCGAAAAAAGTCCTCGTTATCCTTATACTTTTGCATCATGGTGGCACTATACTGTGCGGACTCTTCTCGGTATAGCGCCGGAAACTGCTCAATAAGTTCTTTTTCGTCAATGATTCCTGCCATATAATCATTTAGATATGGCATAAGCTCTGAATAACTTTCGCCAAGCGCCCTAATCGTGCTGATTGACA
Organism: Anaeromassilibacillus senegalensis; assembly: GCF_001261775.1. Lineage (GTDB taxonomy): Bacteria > Bacillota > Clostridia > Oscillospirales > Acutalibacteraceae > Anaeromassilibacillus > Anaeromassilibacillus senegalensis. Next base: position 42,760 of record NZ_LN868535.1, read on the forward strand.
GTTTACCACCGTCCACTGCCTCTTTTTGGGCCGAAGCCAGCGTTTTAAGGCGTTTTTCGCTACCCTCCAGGCTTTCCATAAGCGCGTCTGTGTCCATCAGGCTGCTGTTGACGCCCTCCGTGGCTTCCTGCGCGTCTCCGGCTGCGGCGGAATACTCATCGAGCATCCCGGAAAGTTTGTTAATGCCATCCCCTGCTGCATCTATTATATCATTTTGTGTATCTATGTCTTCGGTGAAATTCTTTATCTGGCTGTCAATAGCATCAATTTGGTTTGTAAATACATCTGCTGTAGGATCTATTTCGCCGTATTTTTTTAGATAATCCACTTTTGCCTGCTCTAGTTTTTCGCGTTCAACTTTCAGTTCCTCTATTTTTTCGTTATCGCTTATAATTTCTTCCTGCGCCTTTATTTGTTGCGTATAATAGTCGGACATTTTGGCTTTGGTCGCTTCCGCTTTTGCTTGAGCCTTTAATGCTTCTACATTTTTGTAGATTTCGTCCGTATTCATTTTCAGATGGCCTGTTATATTATCAATGCTTGCAGCTTCATATCCTAGCACCTGATTTAGTTCTTCAACTCGGCTGGCCAGTAGCTTTTTCCGTGTAGCTACATCCTCTACAGTTTCGTCAATCTTTTGCATTTCCGGGACAAGCTGCTTTGATACCATTTCCAATTCGCCTAATCGGCTTGAGGCATCTTCTATTCCCGATGTTTCAATATTCGCGACCTCATCATTTAAATTTTGCAGCTGTTCCTGGCTCTCTCGCAATTTCCTAGTACTTTCATCCGCTGCCTGTGCAAATACCAGCATCCCGCCCACTACGACAGCCAACGCACCTGCAAGCAGGACCAGTGGATTGACGCTCAAAGTTGCATTAAATGCTGCCTGAGCGACGGTTGCACCTTCTGTGACTAATTTATTCTTGAGCATAAAAGCCGCATTAATTTCCTGCGCCACCTTCCAGGCACCATAGGCTACAACTAACGCTCCCAACATCTCTTTATGTTTAACTAGTGCTTCCGTGGTTCCTAACACCACCTTAGTAATCCCACCAAACACAGCTCCCCACTGTTTGGCTAGGGCAGATAGCTCTCCAGACTTTTTGAGTTCTGCAAACTCTTGTGATATTCCTGCCAATGCTGATTTAGTTTCTGCAAAAGCCTCTTCGCCAATCTCGCGCGCAAATGCCCCCATGTTGTCTTTCAAGGTACTCCACTGGCCGGCCAATGTCTGCGACTGCTGTTCCATCATACCGGCAAACTTTCCAGTTCCCGTGGTCAATCCTTCAATCGCTGAGTCTAGCTCCGGAATGCCCACCTGGCCCTTTTCGATAAATCCCATCAACTCCGACGTTGCAATCCCCATATTATCCGCCAATGCCTGCGTTAACGGTACGCCTGCTTCGGTCATCTGCCGGAGTTCTTCTCCGGTAACTTTCCCCTTTGCCAGCATCTGGCCATAGGCAAGAGAGATACGGTCCAGCTTGTCCGCCTGCCCTTGGGATAAGTCTCCCAAATGGGTCATTGTGGTAATCAGGTCTTTAGCCTCGACGCCGTAGTTCATCAAGAGCTGCGCGGCTTTGGTCACATCAGGTAACTGATACGGTGTTTTTGCCGCAAAGTCCTGCAAGTCAGACATTAGATCCTTTGCGGACTGCATATTTCCCAGCATGACCGCAAAAGAGGTTTCGTACTGCTCGAATTGAGATAGACCGCCAATGGTCGCCTCCAAAAATGACCGCGTCGCACGCATGGCAAGCATGCTTTTGAGCATTGACATCATAGATCCCAACCGCTGTGACATGGTACTGAGAGACGATGACGCGGCATTGCTTGACGACGTGATACGGCCATTATTAGCAGCCTGCTGCGCCAGCGCCTGATTGACGCTAGTCAACTGTGAGTTTAGCGCCTGTTCGCGGCTACGGAATGCCTCGATCCGTTGTGTCAGTTGAGCGGTCGTCCGCTCTAGCGATGCTTTGGTCTGCAGTAGCCGCTGTACCTGCGTGGACTCCTGGCCGTACTGCGCAATTGCGCGCTGTATGGCGGCCGCATTGCGTTCTCTTGCGCTGGTGTTGCTGGCTAGCCCACGGGACGACACGTCCAATTTCCGCTGGTTTTGTTCCAGCTCCTGCGTGAGGGCCCGCTGTCTGGCCTGCATCAGAGCCGTTCTTTGCACCGCCGCGTCGATGCTGCTGTTATATCGTGATGTATCGCCTACAATTTCAATCGTAGTGCGCCCAATTACATTATCCGCCATTTAATCACCCCACGCTAGGAAAATCATTTTTCAGGTCTGCTAGGTTATCATATTGGACATAACGCCGTCCACCAATTGCTACTTCTTTTCCCTTGTACTTTTTGCCCGTGCCATACTTTAGAGAGACGTACCGGTTGATTCGCATCAGGATTTCTCCTGGCGTCGATAGCCAAAAACTTTCAGGGCTTCGTCCAAGTTCGGCTGTCCACATAACTTCAAGAGCGCACCAATCGCAGCCACCACCGTCTCCTTCATCTGTTCCCCCAGGCTATTCTCACCCTCCGGAACTTCCATCTGTTCCAACGCCAGTGTATACAGTTCCAATGATACCGCCGCGATGGTGTCCGGATCAAACCATTGTCCCACCTGATACAGGGATGGTTTTAAACCGTTCAGGTCATCTCTGTTGAAAACCTCTGCGTTCTCTGGGTAATTGCAGAGCAGGAACGCGCGGATAAAATGCTTTTGCGTCTTAATATCCTGCGCGTTCGCCGCCTGCTCAATGCCGCCGCAGGTTCGTTCCAGATAATCGAGTGCGTTCAGATCCATCCGTAAGGTCATTGGCTTTTCATCTATCGTGATGGTATGACAATTTTTTCTTAAACTCTGCAGCTTCATTGATTCCTCCATAAAATTAAGGCGGGAGTTATCCCGCCTTTTTCATTAAGACACTTGACCAGTCGTTGTAATTCCCGCTGTTCCCTTCGTAAACCATGTAGTCGCCAAAGTGGCAAACTTCTCGTCGTCGCTTTGGACACTGAACAAGAAACTGCCGTTTTTGTTGCCTCCGGTAAACGGAACTTCGTAGTTCAGCGGCACGATGGTTCCGACCAGCTCCGCCGTCTGATAGTTGACGCTTTCGTTTTCCGTCTCCGCGTTTTCAGAGGGCGTCGCAAATACGACTTTTGCGTACTTCTCCAGGATATAAATGTCATCGGTCAATTTGACGCGGTGCGCACAGATGTATTCCGGGGATACGTCGTTCGATCCCTGCACCGTCGCACCCGCTGTGTTTTTCTTTGCTCCCAGGACGCGTTCTTTCAATGTGGGAGTAATAGACGGGATCACATAAGTGACCGTACCGCCTTTATTGGATTTCACGGACTTCTGCTTTTTGTTAGAGCTGTAGAAGTCTCCTTCCGCCATTTCCGGCGCATAAGCTTTGGACACCACACATTCGGACAAGTCGATCAGATTCGCATCATCCGTGGTAAGCGTCGTTTTTGTGTCTTCCGTTACGGGGAACAGAACCAGGTCAGAAACACCCAGAATTGGCGTTACGTTAACGGTTAAAGGCGTACTTGCCATAAATATCACACTCCTAATTTAACTGTAAAAGTAAAGGTAATTCGTTTTATGTACGTACCCGTCGCAGACTCAAAACTGTCGTCGTATTGCGTCCTGCGGGATTCATAAATGGTTGATAATACGCTGCAAAGGTTACGGGCTAAATTGTCCCTTTCCGGCTCTGTGAACGCCCTGACCTCAAAGTAATACGTGAAATTTACCGTCTGTGCCGTATTAGATATGTAATTCCGCACCAGAGAGCCCAGAAGGTAAAATACAGCCGCTGGATAGGTGGTTTGCTTCGAGAACCAGCCCGTCTGTAAATTGGGAATCGCGCTTTTCCCTATGGTGACAATGTCAGGAACAATGTCTATTTGATAAATGTCTTCCACTTGAACACATTCGTCTATTGCATTCTTGTAATACACTATTTCAACACCTTCCTGACTTCACTTGCTACAACCTGGGCTATATTATCCCGATTGGCATGCATGGCCGGCCGCATAAATGGTTTGGGTGGCTGTCCTGCCCAGTCAACACGATGATCCACCGACGGCTCCCCGCTCTGCCCGGTGCCAAGCTCAACATAGGGCCCATATTCAACATTAGTTCCGACAGACGCTACTGGTTTATCTCCATCCATACGTTTTTCTGTGGTGATACTGCTGCGCAACCTGCCAGTATCAACCGGACACAAGCGCTTTGCATCGCCTTCTACCAGCAACCCGGCTTTAAATATGCCCATGCTGGCCGCTGTCTGCACCCTCATTTTCTGCGCCTGCAGCAGGGTAATCAATTTGTCCATGTCATTCATTGTCTGCCCTCCTGCCAGTGCTTGCCACAACAAGCTGTACCGGCTCATATGGCGCAATGGAGACGATCCGATAGAGATTGCCCTCTATGATAATCTGTGCATCTGGCACAGGCACAGGCGCGGAGAAGATCACAGTATACGCTTCCTCCGCTGTAATTCCTATCGCCTGCCTCTCAACGGGATCCGAATAGGGGTACTTTTCAGCTGTGACTGTGGTGTCTTGAGACGTCAACACCGGATGTCCATAGTCATCTGTATTTCCATTGAGATCTGGAACAACAGACCTTACAATTACTTTGCAGCTATTTCGCGGGTTCGGTCTCCACATTACGTTCAAACCTCTTTCCTGCGATTGACGCCAACGGTTGCGGCAACAGATGACGTACTGCCATCGGCAGCTCTTCATAGCTCACGGATACTCCGCCAGAGCTATGCGCGGTCTCTCCTTCTCGTCCGATACGGTTGTATAGCAACACCGCCACCGCCCGGACTCCTGCCTCATAAGCAGATACATCATTCCGGCGCGTCATCTGTTTGACAACCGCTTCTGCATCCGCTACAAGGGCTTCCAACTGCTCAAATGGAACATCAGGAAGCTGCGCTTCAAGAGAAGCGTAAACACAACTATCCATTTTAGCTCATTAGACTGCCGCCAAAAGTAGCCGTCAACAACACCAGCGTCTCCGGACGCGTTACCTTTGCACCGTATACATGCAGGCCCTTTACCGCATCCGCAAAGCGTTTTTCCATGCGGTAAGCCTCAGTTTCCACGATTTGCTCCGCATAAGTTGCCGCACCGTTGTAGCCCGCCAGAATGCTGTATTTATCCGACGCAACAGGTACATTGTTGGATTTGTAGATTGTGAATCCGGCGGCCTGTGCAACCGCGCCGTTGACGAGCGTAGCCTCCGCCTTCACGCCACCCGTGCCGACAAACCGCTGGTCAAGCAACATCAGTCCCTCAAATTCCGGAGGAACCACAACCCAACGGCCAGCCGTCGGAACATTCTTTTTGTCCAGCATGTTCTTCATGTCTACAAGCTGTTCATAGGCATTGTTTGCAGTCAATCCAATCGGTGACGCCGTAGTTCCGATTTTATTTGTAGCGCCTTTCGCCAGCAGGTCCGCCGCATACTTGTCGGATACATCACTAAGGGCATAAGCCGCCCTCTGCATTGCGGTATCCATGAGCGATGCTCGTACCTGCGCCTTGTCCACATCGTCCACCTGGAAATTGAAATACTTGGCCTGGTCGATGATCAGTGTCTGGTCCGCCGTAGAAAGCTCCTCCGGCGCGTCCATATCGCTGTTTCTGGTATAGTCCTTCACGGTGATTTCGCCAACCTGATTGATCTTCACCGTGGAGCCGTAACCTTTGATTTCACCTTCGTAATCTCGATTCAGGAGATTTGCATAGATGTGAGCCGTGTCCAAGTGCGCCAGCAGACGGGCGCTCCATACGGTAGGAATAAAAGTCGTTACTGCCATAATTCATTATCCTTTCTGTTTAGCCATTTCCCAGGGATGCCTTTATTGCATCCCAGTTCTTGTTAATCTCATCCGGTGACATGCTTCTGATCTGGTCCATGGAATACGTAAACGATTTCTCTGCGGATCCGCCCTGCGGTGTTCCCGCTCCGGAAAGCGCCTGCGAAATCCCTGCGGCTACTGCCTGATCATAAACGGTCTTAATGCTGTCAATTCGCTCTGCCACCTCTTCCGCTTTAAGATGTTCAAACGATAGCAGCTCTGCCAACGGAATAGGTACCTTCTTTTCCTCGGCAATCCGCAACGCCTGATCTTTCAGCTGACGCGTGTTCACTTCCGCTTTTAGCTGCGCAATTTCATCCTTTGCCTTTTTTAGCAGATATTCCTGCTTCTCTCTTTCCGACATAGCCGCCAGCTTCTCCGCTTCCGAAGCTTTTTCATCTGCCAGCAGACGCTCCTTTTCCAGGGCGTTTTGAACCGCTGTCTGGGAAGCTTTGCTGACCCGGCTATCCAGCCAGGATTGCAGCGTTTTATCTGTCTTTAAAAGATCATCGTAGTTCTGCGCAGCATTCTTTTCCGTAGCCTGCGCTTCATCTGGAGAAACACTTTCACTCGTCGCGGAAATCGCTTCGCTCATGTCGGCGGTTCCACCATCATCCCAACGGCGGGTCAGATCCTGAAATTTGTGGTTTTTAACTCTCATAATTGTCTCCTTTATCGCACCGCCCTGTACGCTGCCAGGGGATACATCTATGTATGAAAAAGGGCCTTTTAACGTCCTGCCCAGGACGAGCGCTCACTCCCTACGCTATCGAATGAAAACATCTCCTTTCTGTTAAAAATGGGCATAAAAATACCGCCTGGCATAAGCCGAGCGGTACTTTTAACATATCTACTTTGCAGATTCTTCCCTAATTAATGATCAAAAAACGAACAGCGTTTCGACTCAATGTGATACGGAGTATTTTTTTCTAACGCTTCCTGTAAAGTCTCTTTATAGATTTGGGCCGCTGGCTTATCTCCTTGACGGTCAAAGTCAGCATAGTTAAATGCTATAAATCGCTCGTTAAATTTCTCTTCATACTGATCCAGCAAATTATGTACTTCTTCGCTTTTCAATATCTGAGAATCCACTCTCGCTACATACATACTTATTAGTCCCCTAAATCATTACTAAAAGTTCTTGGTAGCTATCATATACACGGCCAAAATTCTCTCTAATAAAGCTAAGTTTATTAATATCATTAAAACTTTCTAAAGAAAATAAGTTGGCAAATATCTCTTTCTGCTTATTACCAGGTTTCTCCCAATAATCCTTATAATGGCTATATTCGAACCTATAATCAGACTCACAGATTGCATCTAATATATCTGAAAGAAAACCATCATGATCATATTTTTCACAAAACTCCACATATTTGCTTGGCTCTAAATCAATAACACTTTTAGCATCTGTTATTGCCACTTGAAATGCACTGCTTTCCCATGAATGAATAAAAGCAGCATCAACACGATGTGATAGTTCATGTGTATTTACAATCCGAAAATCTAAATCCATAAAGCTTTTCTTTGTTGAATCATAAAAGATTGTATCACGGGAAGGAGAATAGCCAAACGGAGCATCAGGTAATTTCGTTTCAATATAGTCTACCGCATTTAACGCTTGTTCTAAATATATTCTACATTCTTCGGGTACAGTTTGCAAGAACCTTCTGTAATCATTAATCGCTGCTTCCATATTGAAAGTGCCATCTGAACTATAATAAGGCTTCATTGGCTGGAAAATTGCCAGTGTATCATCTACGTCAACATACTGCTTCTTCCATTCATTATAAGCCATCTTATGTATATCAGTTGTCTTCCCGGTAGCAGTGTTCCTTGCCGCGCGTTTATCCATACGTTCAAGACCCGGAACATCAACAACCGCTGCAACTGTACTGCGACAATATGGGTGCAATGGAGGATAATTTCCCCCAACCGTTGCTTCACGAATTAGATAAGTCTTTCCATCGTGTTCACGGCACATGGGAGATGTTCGCAAATCCAACGTTGCCATGAATTCATACTTTTCAATGCCCGCTTCTTTGTAGCTTTCAATCGCTCCCTGGTTAGAAAAATAGTTGACTTCCGTCCTCACCAGACGCGTCGCATTGCGCATGCTGTTCGTATAGGTTTGCTCCATCAGGGCTTTCGACATATCCGGAATGGATTGCCCAGCCAAAACGCCTACTTTAATCACATTTGCAGCCGCTGTGGCAACCTGCCCACGGTTTCTCCAAATAGACGCAGAATAGTTGCGGCCGTACCATCTTGCAGAAAGCAACCGATCGATTGTGCTATGCGGTAGTTGTGCAAACGAGAAGCCCAACCCCACCCCCTGCTGTAGTTCATACATGGTGTGGTAATAGCTGTACTTAACCGCATCTACATAGCATTGGGTGGTTACTTGTTTTTCCCGATCCGCCGCGATAGACAGTTCCGCCATGATTTGCTGCTTAAGATACTGCAAGCGTGTGATGCGATAGCGGTAAGCAGGCGCATTCAAACGCATAAGCGTCTGCTTTTTCATTCGTTCATCTGTCATGGATGAAATCGACTCTTTCAGCTGATCGTATTCCGCTCTGGGTACAACTTCATTCAGCCATTGCTTTGCCTGTTCCGCTGTAAAGTCTTTTCGATATGTATCAAAGATCTTTTTACTCTTTCGGTCTATCTCTTCCGCTGTATTGCGATATAGCACATTGAGCTGATTTAAATAGTCTGTTGTATTTCGCTCCGCCTCCAACAAAATGCCTTCTGCACGTTTGCGCCAATACGCCTCGCTTTTCATTCTTCGGCCTCACCGAAAGGAATTTCATTATTAAATAGGTTCCGCTGTCTTTGGTCCGTCTCCGCCTGCTCCTGTGCAATTTGTTCCAGTTCCTTCTCTACATCTGCGACCCCAAATTTGTTCGCCAGGAAGGACACCATAGTTTTACAGGATAGCGTATCTTTTGCATAAGGCAGATAGCTCATAACATCAACCGGCAGGGCATCGTCAAATGTAATATCTACATCTGTCCAATCAAAACCACGGCCCAATCGGGACATATAGCTGTTCATAACCTGCAGGCGGCGGTCCAGTGATTTCTTAAACATACGCCGCTTGATGTTGGCAAGCCATTTCAGCCCCAGCGTTTTATACTCCATGGCAATACCAGATGCATTTCCGGCAAAGTTCTCATCTGTGAGTTCCGGAACCAACGAAAACTTGGAAATGTCAGATTTAATCGCCTGACGCAGAACTTCAACGCTGGTTTCATCCAATGCCTTTTTGATATATTCGATTCGGGCGTCCTTGTCCAGGTCGTCCATAATCTTGTAATCATGCAATAGCTTGACAACTTCTGGCGCTTTATCTGCATCATCCATTAACTGCGCGCCATATATTGCCAGAATCGCATCTATAAACTGGTCTTTATCATTGAGGCGGTCAGACTGCAACCGGTCATATGCATCAATCAGCGTCATAACACGCTCATAATCGCCTATTCCCTCATCATTGTTTTTGTATTCTATGATAGGGACCTGTTCGGCATAATGTGGGGTTTGGCTTTCTGGTGTTGGCAAGTCGGTCAAACTTTTTAAATCGTATAGATATAACCAATTCGCATCGTATACATTTAGTTTCCAGCCGTCCTGTGCCCCGTCACTTTCAATCTTTTTATAGTAGTAAACTGCAAACAATGGCTCCGGATCTATCTCATTGCTGAATACGACAAAAGCGCTTTGTGGATCCAGATGATTGAGCTTCACTTGCTGATACGGTAACTTAGACATATAAACCAATTCGTATGCCCGACCGAAAATAGACAGATCCTCGCCAATCTCAGCATCATGTGCCGCTGTCTTCGCCAGTTTGTTCTCCTGTACCAGATTGTCAATGTTGTCTCCTTTATATGAAAGGGGATTGGCAAAAGTAAACCCGTTGGCAATCGTTGTAATATAATAGGCGTTCGGAGCAATAATGCGGTTATTGGGTGTAAGTGGGTTTTCCACTTTGCGATGCAAAATATCGTGATTGCCTTTATAGTATCGGTACAGCCGTTCCAATCGCGGTATTTCCCTTTGATGCTCCTTAATACAGGATAGTAATACTTCTGGCGTTGGTTCCGTTCCCGCTGGCCTGATCATATTCCTCACCTCCTCAAATAGTTATTTTGGATAATGCGAGCTTTGCGACGCTCCATTACAGATTCCAACGCATACCGGCACTGGTCAATAAAGTGGTTGTTTTTATCCGGGTATGCCGAAATATAGTTTCCTGCCCGATCCATATCGTACTCATAACAGGTAAACTCCCGGTATGCATTAGGGGTCCGCGCCTTATCGATGACAATTGCATCTAAGTCCTGTAACCATCGAATGCCAAAGTCCACACTATCCGGACCTTTAGCCGCCCCTTTTACATTCAGGCCATACTCCCGCAACGCAGCAATCGATTTCGGTTCGGCACTGTCCGCTGTAATAAGCTTTGAAAGTACGCCTTTTTCTTTAATTCTTTCGGCCGCACGACTATTGGACATTTTCGGTTCATAGATTTCATCCAGTATATAAAGCGTCTTGCGTGCTTTATCATAGCTCTGTATTCCAAAAACAAATGGATCCACCGCAAAGCCAAAATCAATCCCATAATAGAAATTTCCCAGTGTGAGAATCTCTTCCTCGGTGATCGGACGTTCCATAATATTTTCAAACACCGCACCGCCCGTCCCGGTGGCGATTCCCATGTATTCATGTTCATAGGCCTGCGGTTTCTTCCGTTTCAGTTCTTCCGCTTCTAAGAGGAACTGTTCGCCCAGCCACTCTCTAGGCACATCCAGGTACGTACTATGCCAATCCAGCCGGTCAGTTCGCGTTTGAAATTTTTCAACATTGACCCAGTTATCTTTCGACTTTGGCGGATTATAGCTATAAAAAAGCCAAAACAGTTCACCGCCACGCATGATAGATTGATTGATACTCCGTATCTCTTCCGGACCTCCAAACTGGTCCAGCTCCTCGTACCATGCAATAGCGATATATCCCTGTTTTGGCTTAATAGATTTTATTTTTACTGGATCATCCGCGCCCCGAAAGTAAATCTTTTGACCTGTTGGAAGATACGTAATTTCAAGTGGTGATCTCGTTGCCCGAAATTCTTCCTGTAATCCCAGCATATCAATCGCCCATAAAATCTGATTATATACACTGTCTTTGATCGTTCCCGCAACCTTGCGCAGAATGAGCGCATTGGCCTGTGGGTTCCGTTTCAAAATTAAAGGTATTTCCAAACTGACAAAAGAGGACTTTACCGCACCACGACCACCATCCAGCCAATAATGCGTGTGGCCATGTTCTCTAATATCCTGATGCACTGCATAGTAGTGGGGTGCAATTAACTCCGATAGTCGAATATTTCTCATATATCGTCTAAAATCCTTATTACATCGTCTTTATCTTTCGATTCGTCCGTCTTCTCTTTCCAACCTTTAAAATTGTTAATCAGTGAGAACTTCGCGCCCATAGCGCCATCACGGTCGTATAACCTAGACTCCGCGTATTCCTCACAGCGGGACTTGGCACGGGTGATAGTGTCATTAAACGCTTTTCTTCCCTGATAATTTAACAGGGCCTGACGGGACGCAAGGCCTATGGACAAAGCCAGCCCCGTAACCGTAGGCGGCTTTTGCCCAACCATAACAGGGGCTCCCCATTTGTTTAAAACCGGATTCCCGTCATCGTCCCTCAACAGCTCCCCTTCACATGATAAGAAGTAAGCGTCAATTGCTTTTTGCAGCTCTTCCGCTGTCTTGTATTTCAATGGCCGTGCCATCAATCATCCCCCCTATCCGGAGGCCGGCCTCTGCTTGCAGCAGCTCTCGCTTCATGGAGTTGCTGGCACAAATCTCCCCGCATACAAATGAGCTGCATGATGTAAGCGTTCACATCTTGGCGGCCGGTCTTCAGTTTCGATAATTTATCATCCATCAGTGCTATTTCAGCTTCATATTCTGCTATCACATTCCTGTAATCCACCGCAATGGCCCCTTTCAGGTAAACAAATAGCGCCCTGTAAAAACAGGGCGCCAGAGGAGAGGAAGAGCATGAAGAAGTTAAATATGTCTTTTTGACGTATCTTGACAATACTATTTTATAACAGTTTTTGACGCAAATGGGGCCAACCTTTATATTTCAAATAAATTTGCAGCTAAATTGATGAGAAACTTCTGGCGGCAGCGTTTCATAGTACGCAATGACATCGGCAGTTTTATGTGGTTCATCGGAACATGGCTGAACAGATTTAATCTGATGAACTCCTTTTCTGTATCATCCCTGGCAAAGCTCCAGGCTGATTCAACCGCCCTGATTAACTCATCCAAATGGCGCTTTCGGGCAATCAACCGTTCCGCTTTGCGCGCTGTTTCGTCATCGCTGCTTCCACCATGCGGCATTCCATCAGAGGGATTTTTGCCCGCCAGGATCACTTCTTCCTCTATCTCTTTTCTTCGCCTTAAAAGGTTATAATAGTCCTCCGCGGTCGCTTTACAACGTTTATAGATTCCCCGTTCCAGCTTTACACTTTTTTGCAACATACCCCCTCCCGTTCCTTTATCGTAAGTAATCCAAAAAGAGCACGGCACCATTAAACTTGACGCGGTAATGCTGCAGGTCTTCCGCTGTAACGTACTTTCTCCCAAAAAACTCCTTCATATCGCGCCACACCACCCACGGCACGAAAAAGAAGCGGTCACGGATTCCAACGCATACCGCTGCGATTGCGCCCATTCCAGCATGGTCTTCCAGCGCGTTCAGCTGCTCCTGCGTCAGAACGTTCCGATGCATGCGCTCTGTGGTTGTGTACTTGGCTTCAAACACAATGGACCGGCCACCCGCCAGCGTTCCCTGGTAGTCCGGTTCTGCGGCCGCAGTAAACCGACCGGTGAAGATTCCGCTTCCGTGCTTCTTCGTCACTCGGAACGGCTCCGGTATCTTGTCGATCTTTGCGCGCCGCTGTGCTTTGTATTGCTTACAAGCTGTTTTGATCTCGTCTTCAAAGAGATGCCCTTGCGCGTTGTTAACCGTACCTTGCCATTGCCGTTGCATCTTTCGCGGATCGTTTTGCATTCTTTGACCTTCCTTTCTCAAATGGGCGCAGTTGAATCATCCTGTAGAACTGATATGGAATCCCCGTAACCGGCGAAATCCCATTCTCTACAGAATTCGGATCTATGTAATAGCCTTTAACAGGTTTCGGTTCCTCGCGCCACTCCCTGGCGTCTACCTCCTGCACCTTCTCCACCGGCTTGATAAGATTCCGGCTTCCGGACCATCGATTCCCGGGAATGGATTCCCTTCCATCTGGGGACAGGCGGGATTGTTTGATAAGATACCAGGCAAGGGCGGAGTATTCGCCATCTGGATACAGGGCCTCAAACCGCATAGCTCCGTGCGGCCAACATGCTGTAACAACCTGATAATCAAATGCAGGAATGATCACGTGATGATGGATCCCGCCCTGCTTTCCATAGGCTGTCACCAGAATGTATTTAAACTCCACCCCTGCCTTTTTGAAACGCCTACGTACACGGTCCAGGAAATTCTCTATATTTTGCTTTGCCCGCTGTGGATCCGGACGCACCTCCTTCCGATAGGTGCAGGTCAGGAAGAGGTCCCTTGGGACAAAGTTTGCATTGATCTGCCGGGTGAGCTTTCTCCACGCCATCTTCTCGTTATATTTCTTCATCGCCTCCGGTGTGCGGTTCTCCCGGTTCCCCCTCGGGATGTTTCGGCCATACCGGGCGGAATAGCTCTTGTGTACTTCTATGGTGATTCCAGCTTTGCAGGTCTTCTTCAGGTACACCGCTCTTCCTCCCTCTCCCGGTTATGCCCGTAATGTTAATACTTCAACCAAGGCAGAAAAGGCCCGGACTTTTGCCTGTTGGGATAATACCCAGGGAACAAATGGTGTACAATATATTTGCTCCGGATATCTTCCGGGTAATGCTTCACCCATCGACGGCTGCCGGGCCTCATGTCGATGGGTGATTTTTATTCTTATTCATCTGTCGTCTGTCTTCACCGGTATAACATCATACCTGCAATGTGCGGACCACCTGTCCAGGAAAGGACAGTCTTTATAGCAATGTTCCATACAAACCATGGCGCAAAGCATGGGACAATGGGACCAGGCACATACTTCGTTCACGGTCTTATCGCAGATGGGACAGACGGTATTGTCATACGGCGGCTTCATCACGAATCCCACTTGCTATATTTGTGCGTGGATGGCGTTATGTACATCTGGCAGATTGCCACCGCTGTCCTGGGTACAAAGGGCCGATAAGCTCCGTCCTGACCGCAGCTCTGGCAGGGATACGGCAGCATGTCTTTGCCCATCCCTGGTAAGATCGGATGATGCAAACGACAGCTTTCCTGCTTTGTGCAACTATGGCATTGACAATTCTCGCACGCCTCTTTCTGACTGGTATATATCCTGTCTCTGTTCTCTTTCCTGGGCATGTTCCATCCTTCCTGCTTCGTGTGCGCGGTATTTGCCGCATGGCGGTTCCGCTGTAATGGGTGCATAAGGTGGGCAGTCTCTGTCTATACATGCATCACAGGGACATGGTTCCACCTCTGCTTCACAGTCCTCCATATCAATCACACAGTCATCAAAGTTTTTGCATGTGTCACACCAGCACTGGTCACATTTGCTTATTACCGCAGATTCTGTCTGTTTGGCTTTTGCTGGTTCTCCCGTGTATCGGTTCTTTCCCTTGCGTTCCAGATCATCACCGATTTTGCGGCGAACTGTTCCGTCAAAGTGATTCATGAAGAACGTCCAGAATACAATGGGGTTGTCCTCTTTACAGTCTCTCAAGGTAGCATCCAGTGTCGTATTCAAGATGGATATCAACTCTGCACGTGTCATATCTCTACCATTTAAACCTCATGATGCAATGTCAGGGTGTACAGTTCTCCCGCACATGTAAAGGAAACACTGGCCTGTGCGCCGTTATCATCGTCATGGGTGTACGCATAGCAAGAATCCACCTTGCCGGCGGTATACCGCTTTTCCACGTTTTCTTTTAACCAAACCAATTCCTTTACCATTTCCAACGCCTTGACATCCTCGCTGTTTTGCTCTACACTTTGATTAGAAATGTTGTCGCATTTCATTTTGCCGCTCTGGGTGCTTCCAACGCCCGGGGCGGCTTCTTTTTTGCTCTTCTGCATCTTCTATTTCCCCTTTATGTAATCGTTTCTTCCCAGAAGCCAATCCACTTTTACATCCAAAACATCAGCCAGCGCCGCAAGTTCAAAATCCATGACATACCGGTGCTGCCCTTCCAATTTGGACAAACCGGACGTGTTCAGTTCTATGCCTTTGACCTGCATTTTTGCAAGTAAGACTCTTTGAGGCATGTTCACACGGCGGCGTGCTTCCGTAACACGGGCACCTACAATATTGCGGTTCCCCAATGGATATTCTCGCAATCTCAAGTCTTCGTCATCCTTTCTTTCTGCTGGCAGTTTTCCCTGCTTGCAAGTCCAGATCTGTTTGTAATGATCCCTGTGTCCAATGTACCCCTATGTAGTCCAGCACCCTACCCCACCCATATACTTCATTTGTAACTGGATCTTTCACACATCGGTGCATCCAAAAATTCCATTCTTTCGGGTTGTCTTCGTAGAGCCGGTCAAATCGATGCGGTCTCTTTTCGAGCTGGATTCCAAACCCGCACATGGAGCAGCCTGTCCTCTGTGCTCTTGTTGTGTAAAGCGTGCCATCTGCTTGGCATTCTATGGTGCCGTATACCTCTGGAACAGGTACATCCAGGTCAAGGGCAAGCTGCAACAGATCTTGGCGGTCAAATATCGCAAATGGCGCTGACCGTATCGCTGTCTTTCCAAAGTAGTTGCATCCATTCATCATGAGCGACTTTTGGCGGCGACCTCCTTCGGACGCCATGAGACCCAGATACGGTACACTGTTGTGTTCTTTCGCCCAGTCATCACATGGCTTCTCTTTGAGGTAATAGCAACACTTGGCGGATACTTTAAACGGCGCACATTGATATTGCACATCCTCCCGTTCATTTTCACCTCCTGCAAACAGTTCCAGCCACTTCTGAGCCATCTTCATCCGGGTGCCTGTCCGGTTTCCTCCGTATGCTCCGGTTTCTCCTGTGATGATTGCATGCCGGACTGTGGCATTCTTTGGAGATGGATTCTGTAGCAGCTCGATCTTCGACGCCGTTTCTTTAGACAGTACCGGGAACCCACATTCCTGCAGAACTTGTGTTTTGCTCTTTAAAGGTTTCAGTGAAATGATTCCCAATGTTTTATGTATGGCCTGAATGCTCTTGTCCTCCAGGGTCGATACCGAAACCGCTGGAACATCTATCCCAATGGACCGCAAAAACAACAGCAAAGTAATGCTGTCCAGACCACCTACGGATACATGACAGTTCAGTCCTCGCTTGCCACACTCGTTGTAGAACTCCCATGCGCGTGTGTATGCATAGTTTATTTTTGCTTCATACGGTAGTTTCTGTTTTACCCGAAACGAAGCGATTTTCTCGTCTGTGTGATTCTCCTTCATTCTCTCCATACAACTTTTCATTTTTGTTTTTCTCGATCTCCATTCTGTGAATCTTTATCACGCAGCAACCCGCCAATCCCCATGGCCAGACTCTCTGCCGTCGCTAGGATCAGCACTTGCCAGATGGTCAACATACCGCTGTCCGACGCCATGGCTGTGAGGAATGCCCCGGCCAGGCCGGCGACGAACAGAATTACACCCAGACGGCTGTGCTTTATGTATGGGCTGCCTTTGTTCATGGCTTGTCCTCCATCAATACGCTATCGTACTATTCCTGGTTGGTCTTCCCTCTCTTGGATTCTTTTTCTTATGCCGCTGTACCGTTTTAGAAATATGTTCTTCGATCCTTTGGTTCTCAATACGTCTTTTCGCATCTTTCACTTTTTTACAATGATTCTGTAAAAAGCAATTATGTTTGGAACGTGATCGACAGGTTATGCATGCATCTGGATATTTCATTCTTTCGTCCCTCTTCATTAATAAACAGGTATGAATTTATCAAATACCTCTGCTAACCGGTTCATGAGGTCATTCAATTGAATGGAGGGCAACTTCCCTGTAATCCACGCTTCAAACTCGGCACGCGGCACAATATAAAACCACCGACCGCTGTCCTCACTCTGTATTGCTTTGCCGACCGGAAACGTTCCTGCTCTCAACGCAGACTCAACAAAAGCCTGACTCCTGCCGATACGCTTTGCTATTTCAGGAGGATATATCATTTCGTTTGACATGCTTTTCACCTTCCATCTAAATTATCCTTTTCAATTTTACTTTTATCAAACTCGATATAAGCCGATTTTTATCGCTATATCTTCCTATGTGGCAAAATGCAGATTTGATCCGTATCTATGAGATTTTATTAGAGTTTTACAAAACAGACGAAACTATTTATCTTTCATTTTCATAGAATTTCTTTGAATATCTCGCTTTATCTGCCTGATTTGGCGTTTTACCTCTTTACGACCATCTACATTAATCCCAACCGCAGCATTATAGCGCTTATAAGCATCCGCTAATTCATCCCAGAGTTGTTCCAAATAGGATTCGTCCATAACATGGCATCTCCCTTTCACGACTTTTACTCCAACAGCGCCTCCAATGGGCACTGTAACACTTGGGCAATTTCCATTCCCAACGGTAAAGAAGGCGTTTTGGTTCCGCGTTCAAGCTGACAGATCATAGACTGGTCTACCTTTACTTTTTCAGCCAATTCCTTTTGCGTCATGTTGCAAGCCAAACGCTTTTGTTTGATGTTTACTCCAATACTCATTTATTCCACCTCCTTAAAATCACGGTAATTAATACAATATCTGCTAAAATGGTCACGACATTAAAAGCGATCCCTATAAACTGCATTCTTCGGCCTCCTTTATCTCCGTATTTATCTTGACAATGGGCATTTAAAAGATTATCCTTTAAGGGGTTAAGGGCTTTCGCCCCGCCCCCCCTACCTAATCAGCTTTTCAATCAGTCCAACGATTGCGCTGATTAGTTGGATGATGACCGTGATCAGAATGATGGTTTTGTACGCCTTGTCATTCTGATTGCGGTTTTTCTTTGCCCTGCTCATTGTTTCAACCTCCGTTCTGTGGTATTCTTTAGTCAACTGATTGACTATGGTTATATTATATCTCACTTTTATGAGAAAATCAATGCCTATATCTCAAATAAATGAGATTTAGCAACATGCACAAACAGGAGGTGCAACCTTTGTTTTGGGACCGATTTTATGATTTATGTGTTTCCAAAGGCACAAAACCAAATCCTGTCGCTAAAGATATCGGCATATCATCTGGTATTTTAACGAAATGGAAAACTATTGGTTCCTTGCCTAATGGAGAAACTCTTATAAAGCTTGCCGATTATCTCGACTGCTCCGTTGATTACCTTCTAGGCCGAACAGATAACCCAGAAGTTAACCGATGAGTAGTTCTTTTGTCAACTGATTGACTATGGTTATAGTATATTACGTCATTAGACGTAAATCAATAGTTTTTACGTATAAAGTCGCAATCCGTTTAGGCGCACAAAATAGGAGTGAACTTATTGTGAATAATGCTACATCTGCCACGATTATCAAAAAACTCTGCAAAGATAAATCTATAACTATGAGTGTATTGTTAACCGACTGTAATATTAGAAAGAGCCTTATATATGATATGGAAAAAAGAGATAAAACACCTTCAGCCGAAGTTTTTGAACAAATTGCCGACTATCTCGACTGCTCCGTTGATTACCTTCTAGGCCGAACAGATAACCCAGAAGTTAACCGATGAGTAGTTCTTTTGTCAACTGATTGACTATGGTTAGAGTTTAATCCATATTTTTCCATAAATATATGGATTTTTGTATATTGCATAATTAGGAGATGCTTTATATGTATGAATCCACAAAAGTAGCAGAAACCATAAAGGCAACAGCTAAAGTTAGGGGAAAGCAACTAAAAGAAATGCTTTCTGAGCTTAAATTAAACAAAAATACGCTTTCAAATATGTATAACGGTTCTATGCTTAAAGGTGACAGTCTCGCCCGTATAGCCGACTATCTCGATTGCTCCGTTGATTACCTTCTAGGCCGAACAGAAAACCCAGAGGTTAACCAATAAATTATTGTAAATATTTTTACAATACGTATTGACATTATACGTATTGTATGGTATTATAATAGTGCAAGGGAGGTTAAGAGACAATGCCGATAAAACCAAAGGAAATGGAAAAAATCATTCTTACAGAAGGCTGGGTTTTCAAATCACAAGAAGGTTCTCACCGGCATTACACCCATCCAAACAAACCTGGAAAGGTTACAATCCCCTTTCACTGTAAAGACCTTCCAAAGGGTACCGAAAAATCCATCATGAAACAGGCGGGGCTGAAATAAGCCCCACTGCTTCATGCATTTATAAATAGGAGGTAAGAAGTATGTTTTCTGCATATCCTGCATGTTTCTTTAAAGAAGCAAACGGTTATTCTGTTATTTTTCCGGACTTAAATTGGTTATCCACTTGTGGTAAAACATTGGATCAGGCTTTATCTATGGCTGTTGATTGCCTGGCTGGGTATTTGTATTCTTGTCAACGAGAAAACGAAAGTATCCCTTACCCTTCCTCCATGGAAAATATAAACCTTGAAGACATTGCCAATGAGCTGGAATTAAATTCCGGTGAATCCTTTGTAAATATGGTTACAGTTGACGTCGACGAATACGCCAAAGTGCATTTTGAAAAATCGGTAAAGAAAACCTTAACGATTCCCGCATGGCTCAACGCTGCTGCTTTGGAAAAGGGAATTAATTTTTCTCAGGTTTTACAGGAAGCATTAAAGGAAAGGCTGTCCGCAATTAAATAGCAATTTCCTGTCAAGCCGTTCCTTTAATGGAACGGCTTATATTATGTAGTTTGTTTATCTGAATCGGCTGCAAATAAATATTCGACCCGCATATTGGGAAATAAAGTATCCCTTATCAACAATGCCTCACTGACTGAAAATTCCGTGATGCCATTCAGTTTGTTTCTTACAGTCTTATCTGTACAACACAACAGTTCTTGAATATCGTTATTTCGCACACCGTTCCGAACCATTTCCGCAGATAAGTTTTTCAACTATAGCACCTCCTTGTTCGCAATTGCGTTAACTTCTGTCTATATTATGAACGCTATTGCGGAAAAAGTCAATATATAAATTTAAAATATTTTCGATACTGCGTAAATATTTCTTGACTTTATGTACTTGCCAAACTAGAATAGTAGCTATAAAGGAGTTGCTTACATGACAATAGAAGAACAACTTAAAGCGGAAATTCTTAGCCAGTACAAAAGTGTCCGGGCTTTTACTACTTTAATAAATATCCCCTACACGACACTTGATTCCGTCTTTAGGCGTGGAATTGGGAAAGCCGGTATTGATACGATGATGAAAGTATTCGACGCGCTTGATTTAGATATTGAAAGTATATCTTCAGGCGTCCTAAAGAAAAAAAAATCCCCTGTTCTTGCTAAACCAAAAACAGAGGATTTAAAACTAGACGACTTTACTGATGAAGATCTTGACGCACTACGTTATTTTTTTCATGCACGTGGGATAGAAGAAGGACAGAGACTCACTTCAGAACAGCGGAAAGCACTTCGAGCAATCATTTCCTTGATGGATATCGTCTTCCCCCGGAACGTTTCGTCGAAAATCGATACAAATGACGTTTCCGCTGGATGAGTTCACACTCTCATCCAGGACTTGTGCCAGCATGTTTCGAGCAGCTTCCCGTGACATTACTGATTCATTCCTTTTCATATCTATTTCTCCCTGCTGTGTTGAGTAAGAGACTTGACCACATAAGTCAAGAAACTCTCCTCCATATATAAACCTCTGCAAAGTATCGATTTGTGACAGGATTCGCGGAAAATTTTAGATAATTTTAATATGTGAAATTTATGCACGCTCTTTATTCTTGTACACAATATACAAATTACAAAATTTGGATGCATATCCATAAAGAGGATTTACATGCATGCAGACAGTTGATTTTTCCTAAAGCAGTCAAATACCACACCAAACAACTAAAAAACGCCCGTTAGTGCTACCAACACCAACGGACGTTAAACCACGGCACCGGGCCATGGTTGCAATATGACAACATAAATATTGTAGCCGTTTTGCCCGGTAAAATCAAGTACCGGGCATTTTTATGCCCTTTTTTAGGAGGTTACAAAGTGAAACGGCAAAAGAATGGAACAGGAGCATTTTACAAAAGAGACAACGGAACGATTCAATATCGAGTATCTGCTGGAGTCGGACCTGATGGAAAATCGATCCGTAAAAGCTTCTACGGGCGTTCGGAAAAGGAATGCATGGAAAAGTATAGGCAATGGGTTAAAAGCGGCCAGAACGCACCTGTAGAGCGTGTAAAGACGATTGGAGAGTGGTGCGACAAATGGCTGGAACTTTATAAGAAAGATTCCATATCATACGGCACGTACCGAAACTACAAAATGTATATTGAAAAACATATTAAACCCGCGATTGGTCATTTAAAATTTAGCCAGATTCGGCAAGCACATATCGCCGCTTTATTTAAGAAAGAAAGCAATCTATCTGATTCCGCCCGACACCATTTATACGTCGCCTTAAATGGCATATTTGAAACCGCTGTCAAAAATCACTTCTGTACAGAAAACCCTGTCATGTCACCAACTAATAAACGCACGATTGAAGAAACTGTCACTGTTAAAATCTTTAGTCTTGATGAAATACACTTTATTCTTGCATCTGACCATCCAAATGCCATATACGCGCAATTGCTACTATACACCGGCTTACGCATGGGGGAACTGATCGCGCTGAAATGGTCAGACATCGATTTAAAGGAACAGATCATAACCGTTAGAAATTCCATTGCACGAGCAGAACATGGCGGCTTTGAAGAAAAGACCACCAAGAGCGGAAAAGTTCGCCATATTGGCATGACCGGCCCGCTATATCAACTTCTGACGACCCTTCCTAAACGTGGTCTTTACGTATTGACCGATAAGGACAGCGGTTTTCTATCGCCACACCAGTTTGAAAGACGATATAAAAAGTTCTTCACAGAATGTCAGATTCCTTTCCTGTCTCCACACAAATGCCGCCATACTTACGCAACCTATCTCGTAAAGGGCGGCGCAGAGCTCCGGGCCGTACAGACGTTGCTAGGTCATTCCAACAGCCAGGTCACAGAGATCTACACACACATTGATACAGACGATATTCGTAACAACGTTTCCAAGCTGGCCTATTAAAACCGTGCGCCAATTCGTGCGCCAGTTTATCGAGTTTTATTAGATTTTATCAGAGTTTTACCAACATTTATCATAACGACAAAAAACCCGCAAAGCTAGGCGCAATGCGGGTTTTCTCATGGTGGAGGAGGATGGATTCGGACCATCGAAGCTGAAAAGCAACAGATTTACAGTCTGCCCCCTTTGGCCACTCGGGAACTCCTCCGTATTCAATTGTGCACCTGTAAAAGCGGTTCCAAAACGCGGATCAACTCCGCGTTTTGCATGTGCCGCAGGTGTGGAGCTGGTGAACGGACTTGAACCCCTGACCTGCTGATTACAAATCAGCTGCTCTACCAACTGAGCTACACCAGCATCATGCTTCACTCAAGAGTGCTTGACTAATATACCATATCCTAGCACAGTTTGTCAACCCCGGAGGAAAAAGATTTTTTAAAAAGTTTTTATGACGGCAGCAGCAGCACCCGGAGCGCCTCCACCGTGTCCGCAAAGCAGTTTGCGCCGGCTCTGCGCAGTTCCTCTTTGGTGCCATATCCGTATGACGCCGCGATAAAATCCACACCGGCCACCAGAGCGCCTTCCACATCGAAATGCGTGTCCCCAATCATAACCACATCGCGCTGGTCTGCACCGCCGCAGCCCGCAATGGCCTGCTCAATCATCTCCGGCTTGCTGGAATGGAAACCGTCCGGTCCCGCCGCTGCCAGCGCGTCGAAGTCTTCGATGATGCCGAAATGCTCCATAATGCGCACCAATGCCGCCTTCGGCTTGGAGGACGCCGTCGCCAGTTTTGCTCCGCCCGCCTTTAAATCTTTCAGCAGCTCCGCGATACCGGGATACAACCGGTTTTCCAGCCAACCGATCGCATGATAGCGTTCCCGGTAAAACGCAACCATCTCCGCCGCCTGCTCCGGCGTCATGCCGCAGTATTTCTGGCAGCTCTGCCCCATCGGCGGCCCGATGAACTTGCGCAGAACCTCCGGCGGCGGCACAGGGCATCCCATCTTTTCCAACGCATATTTCACGCTGTTCAGGATGCCGTCGCCCGACTCGCACAGCGTTCCATCCAGATCGAAAATCACGATTTGGTAACGGCTCTTCATCCTTCAGCCCTCCTGCTCCTCGATTTTCAGCCTTTTAAAATAATACGGACGGTCCTCCTCCGTGATGGGCCGCAGCACACGGCATGGATTTCCCGCCGCCAGCACGTTTGCGGGAATATCCTTTGTGACCACGCTGCCGGAGGCGACGACTGTGTTGTCCCCGATGGAAACGCCGCCGTTGACAATCACGCCACCACCCAGCCAGACGTTATTGCCGATGCGGATCGGCGCGCCGTATTCCAACCCCGCGATGCGCGGCGCGTAGTGCAGCGGATGTCCCGCGGCAAACAGGCTGACGTTCGGCCCGAACAGCACGTTGTCCCCGATTTCCACCGGGCAGCAGTCCAGAATCACGCAATTATAGTTGCAGTAGAACGAATCCCCAACGGTAATATTATACCCATAATCGCACCGAAACGGCGGCTCAATAAAAAAATCCCGGCCAACCCTGCCAAACAATTTGCGGAGAATCTCTTCCCGCGCTTCCAGCTCCGAAGGGCGCAGATTGTTAAAATCAAACAGCAATTCTTTCGCGGCCTGCCGTTCCTCCAGAAGCTCCTCGCCAAAGGAAACATACGCTTTCCCTGCCAGCATTTTTTCTTTTTCAGTCATGTTGCACCTCTCTGTTCCGACGCGGCAAATTTTACAAGGTAGAGCATATCTGTTTTACCGCCGGATGTCAAGCGTTTTCAAACAGGGAGGTCTGCAAAACGCGGCACGATTCCATTTTCCGCTCCGTGATCCGGTCCAGCGGCCCCGGCGTACCAATCAGCAGCGGGGATACCGCGCTGTGACGGTGGATGTTCTGCAAAACAGTTTCCCGGCTTGTTGCGGCGTAGCAATACGCACAGCCATACGGACAGGAATCGTAACAGCCGACCTCAACGCTCTCCGCGCAGCCACAGGCCGCGCGCTGGTTCGGGTCCTTTTTCACATGAAGACGGCATCCGGAGAGCCGCTCCAGCAGGGCACGGTCGATACAGGCGGCGGGTTCCACGCCAAACGGACGTAAATCGATGCTTTCCGCGCACGTAAAAAGTTGAATTCCGATCGGCTCCGCCGCCTCATGGAATCCGGCGGCAAGCTGTTCCATCTCTTCCGGACGTGCGGGCCGGGCATCCATTTTCCCCTGTATCTTCCGGTAAAAATCCAGGAAACTGAAGATACACCGCTGCGTGCTTCCCCTCAACTCCCGCGCCAGGTCTGCAAAGGTATGCAGATGCCAACCCACGGAATAGGCCGGATTGAGCAATACCGGGTCGTACCGCCAGACGACGCGCTCTGGGCCGAGCGCCTCGCTGAGACGCCGGAACGCCGCAAGCCGTTCTTCCAGCGGCGGCAAGTGCGGTTCCAGCTCCGCACCATAGGCGTTCAGCGTAACCTGCACATAAAAAGGACTTCCAAACGCTTCCAGCTCATGCAGACATTCCAGCATCGGCGATGGATTCTTCGTCCAGAAGACCATGCCGTCCACTACATCGGGCGTTAAGCGCACGCGGCTCAAATGATGCGGCGCGCGCGGATTGGAAACCACCAGCCAACCTTCCCGCAGCCGCCGCAGGAACCAGTCCATATAGAACGCGGGAATATCCGTCCGCCTGCTTACACTCAGAATCATTTGCGCTCCTTCCGCTTCATCGCCCGTATCGCCGCTTTTTCCACCGCGCCGACCTGCCGGGATTCCGTAATTTTCTGCAACGCCTTGTTGTACGTAAAATCGTCCAGCGCGCACTCCTTCAAATACGCCATGGTTTCCACCGGGCACACTGTATAGCAAACGGAAAGCGCCCACGCAACCGCCATTTTGGCATAGTACCCCTCGTGCTTGACTCCATCCAATGCCCGCAGCACCCGGTCGATCCAGTCCGGCCGAACAAAATAAAAGAGCAGCATTACTACGGCAAAACGCACGGTAAATTCTTTTTGCGATTGAAGGTATGGCTGCAAGAAAACCCAGACCCGTTCCGGCTCCTCCTTTGCAAACTTCAGCCCGGAACAAAAGCTGTCGCAGGTGGACCAGTTGTCGATCTCCGGCAAAAAGGCTTCCGTATAGGCGAGCCGTTCCTCCAGCGGCGCGGACGCATAGCCGATCACCATGCCGCGGAGCATCTTTTCCTCAAACGACCGCCCCTTTGACTGCTCCAGGAACCCGCGCCAATCTCCCCTGGCAACCCTTTTTGCCAGCTTGCGCAGGTTAGGCAAGCGCACGCCTAAAACCTCCGATACACCGGGCAGCAGGGAGGATGCAAATTTCTGATACGCCGGTTCCACCAATGCTTCCAACATTGCGCGGACTTCCTCCGGCGCAACTCTTTTATCATTTCGCATGGCACTGCTCCCCCTGCTGTTTTTCAAAAAGCGCCTGATTGTACCGATACGCGGCGTCGTTCGGCTTGAGCTGTCCGGCGCGCTCGTTGTACTGGCGCGCCCGTTCGCGGTCCCCCATCCGGTCGTAGCAGACACAGAGCTGCATCAGCGGGATATAGCCGTAGCAATCCACCGAGATGAAGCCGCCGGCGCAGTCCCGGCGCGAACAGCCGAGCGCCAGCTCGTACCAGTACGCCGCCTGCTGATATTTTTGCCGGTCCAGAAAATATTTGCCGAGGTCGCAGCAAACTTCCGCGCGCGGCGTGTCGTAAAGGAAGCTGCGGAATAAGGACGCAACCGCCTTCTGTTCATTCTCCAAATGGTAATAACAGGCCGCAAGCTGGCGGCACGCCTCGATCTCATTTTCCCGCCAGCCTTCCCCACCGTCGAGGAACGCCTCCAGGCGCCGCGCCGCTTCTTCAAAGCGCCTGTGGTCGTACAGTTCCCGCGCATAGTAGAAGCATTCGCGCGGTTCCAGCGTCTTCCCCACCGCAAGCTGCTTTTCATAGATGCGCAGGTTGCGGTCCGGGTCCGCGGGACGCGTCTTCCGGTGCGCAACCGCAATATCCGCATAGCGCATTTCTCCCTCAAATTGAATGACCTCATGCACCGCGCCGGTCCAGGTAAAACCCTTTCCATTGCGCACCAGCCGTTCCCGGTAATAGGAAAAGACCGGCGTGCCGCTGGCGTCAAACATTGTATCGTAACGCATCATCACCGCACAGACCGAGGGCGGCAGCGTCTGCTTCAGCCGCAAAAACGCGGCGCGGGCGGGCTCCTCCAAAACATCATCCGCATCCAGCCACAGGCAGTAATCCATTTCAGCCTTGGAAAAAGAAAAATTGCGGGCGGCGGAAAAATCGTCCACCCAGGTGAAATCATAGACCTTTTGCGTGTAACGGCGCGCGATTTCCCTGGTACGGTCCGCAGACCCGGTATCCACAATCACGATCTCGTCCGCAACATCCCGCACACTGTCCAGGCAGCGCGCCAACACGTCCTCTTCATTTTTGACAATCATACATAAGCTGACGGTAATCATTCCGATCCTCTCCTTTACCATCCCGTGAATTGTTACAATATTATTTTCCATGTTCTCCAAACTTTCTACAGGGTCAATTGGTGCAATTCTCTTGCGCCGCTTTTGCAAAAATGCTATCCTTGGAACTGCATTTTTCGCGGGTTTTCGAGCGGATGACCCGCCGGCAGGAGGAACCAATTTGACCAGAGATATGACCACAGGCAGCCCCATCCGGCTGATCCTTACCTTTTCCATCCCGCTGCTGATCGGCAACGTTTTTCAGCAGTTCTACAGCATGGCGGATACCATCATTGTCGGGCGGACCATCGGCACGGACGCACTGGCTGCGGTCGGCGCGACAGGCGGCATGTCCTTTCTGATCCTGGGCTTCATCACCGGTGTAACAGGCGGCTTCGCGGTCATCACCGCCCAGCGGTTCGGCGCGAACGACCCGGACGGCGTGCGGCATTCCGTCGCCGTTTCCACCTGGCTCTGTCTGATCATCACGGCGGCGCTCACCGTCCTGAGCATGTTCGC
The DNA here is from genome assembly GCF_001261775.1 of Anaeromassilibacillus senegalensis. Lineage (GTDB taxonomy): Bacteria > Bacillota > Clostridia > Oscillospirales > Acutalibacteraceae > Anaeromassilibacillus > Anaeromassilibacillus senegalensis. The sequence continues at coordinate 70,037 of NZ_LN868535.1, forward strand.
CGCCATGCCGATGCTGCAACTGATGCATACGCCGGACAACATCATCCAGGATGCCTACGCGTATATCATCATCATCTATGCGGGCACAGGCGCTTCTATTTTCTACAATATGATTTCCAGCATCCTGCGGGCGCTGGGCGACTCCAAGACGCCGCTGTATTTCCTGATTATCGCCTGTGTGCTCAACATCATTTTAGATTTCGTCTGCATTTTGAATTTTAAAATGGGCGTGGCGGGTGCGGGCGTCGCCACGGTCATCGCACAGCTGGTGGCGGCGCTGCTCTGCGTAATCTACACGGCGAAAAAGTTTCCGATCCTGCGGATGAAAAAATCCGATTGGAAGCTGGACGGCTTTTCCGCTCTGCTCCACCTGCGGGTCGGCCTGCCGATGGCATTGCAGTTTGCCATCACCGCCACCGGCGTCATGGTGCTGCAGAGCGCGCTGAATGGCTTTGGCTCCGCCACCATTGCGGCATATACCGCCGGTTCCAAGGTCCAGCAGCTTGCCATGCAGCCGATGAACACCTTCGGCATCACAATGGCCACCTATGCCGCGCAAAATTTGGGCGCGGGCCGCATCGACCGCATCCGCGAAGGCGTGCGCAAGTGCACGCTGGTTTCCTTCCTGTTCTGTCTGGGCGGCGGCCTGCTGATGATCTTCTGCGGCGACCTCTTCGTGCGATTGTTCATTACCAATCCCTCGGAAGAAGTGCTGCAAAACGCGCGCATCTACCTGCTCATTTCCGCTGTTTTCTTCATTGTCCTGTCCCTGCTCTTCATCTACCGCAACACCCTGCAGGGAATGGGGCTGGCCTTCATGCCGACCATGGCGGGCGTGATCGAATTTATCATGCGCACCGCCGCGGCTTTCGGGCTTGCCGCGCCGCTCGGCTATGTGGGCGTCTGCCTGGCGGATCCCATCGCCTGGCTGGGCGCAACGATCCCACTGATCGTCACATACTGCATCGTGATCCGCCGCATGGAAAAGAGGTATGCGTTGGACCCCGCCCTTGCCAAACGTTAGTTCTATTTTATCACAGGTTTACGCATCTTTCCAGAAGAATTTTTGACTATAAAGCAATCATATAAGCACATCAGACCGGACCGCATAAAAACCGGCTGAACCGACGAAGGGCCGTTGCAGCTTTATTCTGCAACGGCCCTAAAAATTCACGCGGCAACTTAAAAAGTTTATAAAGAACCATATCACTCGTTCCCACTCGCTCTTCTCAGGAAAAAGACCTCCGGTCAGGACGCTCGCTTGAGGCTAAAGCCTCGCTCGACACTCTAAAATGACTATCGCCGCTTTTTAGAGACGTAGTAAGACATATGTTGACAATTGCCACAAGGTGAAAATGTTCCTCGCCGTAGGCGCGTCCCGACCGGAGGTCCGCGAAAGACGTTGTACGTCCCGCTCCTTGCGAGGAGCGGCAAAGGGCTCTGCCCTTTGATCCCGCCACTTTTCAAAAAAGTGGAAAAACACATTTTGCCCTATGCTACAATCAGAACAAGGGCTGTTTTGCAATGCGCCCTTCGCTTTGTTCTGCCAGAATTTTATACAGACCATGATTGCGATACAAGCCCTTTTTATGTGAGAATCCCCACCATGCGCAGAAGGTGCTGCGCGTTCGTCGTTTTACAGCGCCCCGGCCGGATTTTATAATCGAACCGAATTTCGTCGCCCACATAGTGTTCAGAAAAATGACAATTGACCGCATGGATGGTTTGGTCGTTTTCCAGCTCGCACAGTTCAAAATCGTGCGTCGTCACAATGGTCAGCGCGTGCGGGACCGACAACTGCCGGATGGTCTCCGTCGCGCCGAGGATGCGGTCGCGGGAATTCGTCCCCTTGAAAATCTCGTCGATCAGCGCGAGCATCGGCTTGCCGGTCCGGCTGAACGCCACGATCCGCTTGATGCGCAGTAGCTCCGCATAGAAGGTCGAGATGCCCTCACTGACGCTGTCTTCAATGCGCATGGAGGTCAGCAGCGCCAGCTCCGAGGCCTGGAACCGCTTTGCCAACACCGGGCCGCCCGCGTAGGCCAACAGCAAATTCACGCCGATGCTGCGCAGGAACGTCGTTTTTCCGGACATATTCGAGCCGGTCACCACACAGGTGGCGGCACGCAGGGAAAAGCCATTCCCCACCGCTTTTTTCCCCGGGATCAGCGGGTGCCGCAGGTCTTCAAAGAAGAGGGATGGCGCCGCGCCGCTGATTTCCGGGAAAGCGGTCTTCTCCCGAACGTTGCACAGTACCGACAAACTGGCCAGCGCCTCAATCTCCCCGACCGTCTCCAGCCATTCGCCCATTGCGGCGCCGTGCGTTGCGTTCCACGCCTGAAAGCGGTCGACACAATGATAGTCCCACATCAGCAGGCTGTTGCAGAGGATATAACCCAGGCCGTTAAACCGGAGCTTGACCGCCCCGGCGATGGATTCCAATTCCTGAAGCGCCTGCACCGCGCCGCCGTTTCGCGTCAGCTTTTCTTTCAGCTCTTTGCCGTATGCGCTTGTAAACGTCTCCCGTTCCAGCAGCGCGAAAACCGCACGGTATGGCTCCACACTGGCCTGGAACGCAAAAACCGGGCGCAGGACCGCTTGGTTCCGCCGGTATCCCAGCAGAGCGAACAGGATCTGCACGATCAGCAGCACGTCAAAACCCACCATGCTCCAGCGTGTCTGGATGCCCAGCAAGGCGGAGAGCAGGAAGAACAGCGTCAGGAACGGCAGGCCCCACGCAAGGACTTTCAAAAACGCCGGGCCTTTCGGCATTTTACGCGTCTCCGCAAAGCGTTCCAACGTCTCGCCGCTGTCTAATCCCGGAGACACCTGGCCAGTCAGACATTCCAGTTCGACAGCGAACGCGGGCTTCTCCGCCAGCTCCCGCACGGCTCCCTGCCGCCGCTGAATTTCCGCGCGGTCCGGCGCGACGTTTTGCAGACTGTTCGCCAGCCGGTCCCGGCCCATCTTCGTATGTGCGGTACAGATCAACTGATACAGCGAAGCTTTCCCAAACAGGTCCAAGTCCCGTCCCTGCGGAAAATCCTCCGTCAGATACGGCGCACCGTCGTCGGGAAAGGTCTTCCACCGCTCATCGAAACGGCCGGTATACCGCTCCAATGTCTCCCGACGCGCCTGTTCCCGGCGCTGCTCCCGCGCCACCCGGTCGTGTACGCGCAGCAGGAGCAGAAACGCCAGGAATCCCAGCGCCCCCGCCACGTATCCAAACACGTTCTGCATCCAGACGCCCGCCGCGAACGATACGACAGCAAATAAAAAGACGAACAGCCGCAGCAGAGAAATGCGGTTGTATTTTTTTTGCAACGCACCGCAGGCTTCTATGCTCTTTTGCAGCTCCGACTGATAATACTCTTGTCCCAATTGAGAAGGCCTCCTTTCAGCAGGCACCGCCAGTATAACGCATTTTTATGAAAAAGAAAAGAAATTCATGGCACAAATTTTCTTCCTATATGGCCCAGACCGCCATGACCAACGGCAGGGTTGCGAGCGAAAAGAGGGTGGTCATCGCAAAGATTTCAGACGCATACCCGGAATCCTTGCCATACTCAATGGCGAACAGCGTCCCGGTCGCCGCCGTGGGGCAGGCCACCGCCAGCAGATTGACGCCCGCCACCACGCCGTCCACCGGCAGCAATCGCAGGACCGCCATGCACACGCCGGGGATCACCAGCAGTTTTAAAAAGCAAAGGTAATAGATTCTGGGCTTTTTCAGCGCCGCAAACAGGTTGGTCTGCGCGATCGTCGAGCCCGCTACAAACATGGCGAGCGGTGTGTTCAGGTTCGCCACCGCCGTCAGCGCCTGCATCGGCACCGCCGGGATGGTCACGTTGCACAGGAACAGCACAAAGCCCAGCACCGTTGCGAGAATCGCGGGGGACCGCAGGGCCTTCAGGGCGGAGCTGCGCGTCATCTCCCCCTTCATCACCATAACGCCATGCGTCCAGACCAGCAGGTTGAAGCATGTCAAAAAAGCGGTCAGGTAGAACACGCCTTCCTGCCCATAGACCCCCTGAATCAGCGGCACCCCCATAAACGCACAGTTGGAATAGGTGGCGGAAAACCGCTCCACCGCCAGAGCTTCTTTGCTCCGCCCGCCGCGCAGCAGCAGAACCGGCAGCAGAATCGCCGCGGCAAAGCAGATTGCCGCCAGCAGGAAGGACCAGCCCAAACCGGCCAGCAGGTCCGCGTCGAACGGCTTCTGGTAGGAAGCCAGGATGACCGCCGGACTGGCTACCAGCAGCACCAGATTGGACAGGCTCTTGTTGACTTCCTTTGGCAGCAAACGCAGCCGGTAGCACAGCATGCCCGCCAGAATCAAGATCATCATCACCGCAACTTGGCTGAGGACCGCCACTTTGCAACATCCCTTTCGCGCCCCGTCCGGGGCAAAAATGAAAGCGGCGGGACACCCACCGCTTTAATAACCGGTTCAGTATAGCACAAAGGACGCGGACCGGCAACGGCGGATGCGCCAAATCTTTTCCGCATCCCGTCCGGAAAACAAGAAAAACGGCGGGCTGTAAACCCGCCGCAGTGATTCAGATTTTAAATTCCGTGGGCTTGTCCTTTGCGGGATCAAAGCTCTGCCCGCCGGGGCTGGAGAGGTCAAAATAGATGCGTGCGTTTCTCGTGGTGCCCCAGTCCTTCTGGGAGCCGGAATCCTGAATGCGGTTGAACGCCTCGCGGAACATCGTATTGTGGGCCTCCTCGCGGTTGAGCAAAAAGTCGATCGTCTCCCGCACGCCCTTGTCGTCGATCTGCCGGTACAGGTTCTGATAAACCACCTTGGCGCGCTGCTCCGCCGCGATGTCAGAAAGGATGTCCGCCGCCGCGTCGCCGGTCTCGTTGACATATGCCGCGGTCCAGAGGTATCCGCTGGCGTTGGTCAGCATCGGCGTCAGGCCGGAGAGCACATGCGCCTCCACATTGCCCACCGTTGCATGCGCCGCATCCAGCTCGTGGCCGTTGAGCATATTGACCGTTGCGCTCACCATTTCCAGATGACAGAGCTCCTCCGCCGCGATGTCCAGGAACAGGTCCTTGATCTCCGGGTCCTTGATGCGCATACTCTGCGCCAGATATTGCAGCGCGCTTTTCAGCTCGCCCTGCGGGCCGCCGAGCTGCTCCTGCATCAGGGCCGCGTAATTCGGGTTGGGACGGTCCACATGGACCGGGTTGAGGTACGTTTTTTCATGTTTAAACATTGGCAAATCCCCCTTTTGATTCTTTGCCAATATTTTTCTCCGCTTCGCCGGATTCTATACAGGATTCAGCGCAAAAGGGGCAGGTTTCCCGTCAGCCGGCTGACCTTTTTCTTTTCCCCGCAGATCGCGATGCCAAAATATTGCAGGTCGCGCTCTTCGACAATGGCGGCCTTTTCAATATAATCCTCGTATTTCTGGCAGCTCTGCGCTGTATCGGAAAAATCGACGACCAGCAGATCGGCGTATTCCGGTTCATACAATCGTTCGCGCAGGTTTTTCAGCAGGGCGGCGTCCCCTTTGAGCACCGGCACGGGGATGTCGATGATCCCCAGATGCGTCTTCCCGGACGCGTCCTGTACGTCGACGTTGACGCGCTCCGGCGCATGTTTGCCCAACGTGATTCCCAGGATGCCCGCCGTATTTGCGATGACGCCCAGCGGAAGCGCCGCATCAATGACCATCACACACTTCAGGTTTTGCACATTCATGCGTTTTTCCTCCTCGATCTTTCTTTTTCTCCCGGCTTTCCGAAAGGAACAGCCCCGCCAGCGTCAGCGCCATGCCCAGCAAGATCAGCCAGGTAACCGGTTCGTGCAGAATCACCGCCGACATCGCCACGGTGACCACCGGCGTCATGTAGATATACACGCTGGTCTTGACCGCGCCCAGCACCTTGACAGCGGAGTTCCAGGTGACAAAGCAGAGCGCGGAGGCACACAAGCCCAGGTATAAAAAGTTCAGCAGATTCACGGGCTGCGCCAGCTTCTCCCAAGCGGGGCTGAAGTCCAGCAGGAACAGCGCCGGGATCATAAACAGCAGACCATAAAAGAAACAGCGGCGCGTCGTCTGCACCGTCGGGTATTGGAACGAACTGATCTTCTTGGTCAGCACGGAGTACACCGCCCATACGGCGGCGGCCAGCAGCGCCAGTAAATCGCCCACCGGGTTCAGCTGCAGCGCCTCACTGCCGTTGAAGCTGATCAGCGCAATGCCCGCGATGGCCGACGCAAATCCGATGAAGAAGCGTGGGCGCAGCGTTTCCCCATCCAAAAAGCGGTTGGCGAACATCGCCGTAAAGAACGGCGCAACGGAAATAATAATTCCCACGTTGGACGCAAGCGAATAGGTCAGCGCGATATTTTCCAGCAGGAAATACAGCGTCACACCGCAGAGGCCCGCACCGATAAAATACTTTTCCTGCCGGCGGTCGGTAATTTTGAGGCGGTGCGGGTATGCAGCCAACAGCGCAACAAAGCCCAGAAGGAAGCGGAAGACTAAAATTTCCAGCGGCGCAAAATCCTGCAACAGTACCTTGGTGGAAATAAACGTGGTGCCCCACACCAGGATGGTCAGCGCCGCCAGCAGATGCCCAACGGCGGTCGGGTTGTTTTTCATATGCCTGTTTCCTCCGTTCCCGGCGGGTCGCCGGTAAATATTGCGCCGTACTGCCGCGGCGTCAGGCCGATCAGCGTTTTAAAAAAGTTGGTAAAATGGCTCTGGTCGGAAAAGCCGGTCCGCGCCGCCGCTTCCGCGGGGGGAACGCCCTGCTCAAGCAGTTTTTTTGCCTGATCGATCCGGACCGTCTCCAGGTAGCGGTAGGGCGAAATGCCCTTTTGCCGGGTAAAGACGCGCAGCAGATGATATTTGCTCAGGCCCGCCACGCGGCTCAGCTCGTCGAGTGTAATGGCCTCCGCGTAGTGCTGCTCCAAATAAGCGCACGCCGCTTCCACTTCCTCCCGGCCCGACGCGGGCGCGGCGCTGAATCGCAGCTCCGCATACCGTCCGATCAGCTGTTCCATCAGCAGGAAAAAAGTTTCCTCCTTTTGGAAATCGGTCTCCCCACCGGCGACCATCCCGTGCAGCTCACGCAAAAGCGGGGCCAGGTCGCATTGCAGCAGCACGTTCTGCCGGAAAACCGGCAGCGCGTCCGCGCCGGTCACCTCCCGCACCGCGCGCCGCATCACCTCCGTGCGGATGTTCAGGCAGCGCCAGTCCAGCGGTTCCTCGTCGACCGGGCCGCAGGCGTGCGTGTCATGCGGATTGAAAATCAGCAGGTCTCCCGGCTGAACGTCGTACGCCTCACCCTTGCAGACCAGATGCCGCCGCCCGTTCTCAATAAATCCAATCACATATTCCTCATGAAAATGCAGCGGAAACTTTTGTATGATTCCCTGCAAAAAATACGCCTCGATCTGCAATGTGTTGTCAAAGCAGATGAGGCGGTTTTCGGTGTTCATATGGCATTCCCCTTCCCTGCGGATTCCAGTTTACCACAAACCGGACGTTCCGTCTTGTATCATATTGCTTTTCTCCGCAGGGAATTTAAGGAATCACTCGCCGCTGTCCTCGAACAGCTCCTCGTTCATTTCCGGGAAATCCAGGAATTCAGAGACCGTCATGCTGAAGCCCGTCGCGACTTTATGCAGGGTTCGAAGGGTCGGGTTTTTGGTGACGCCCCGGACGACGCTGTCCAGCGTGGACTGGGTCAGGCCTGACATCGACGCCAGCTTGTTGATGGAGATTTTGCGTTTTTCACACAGGAACAAAATCCGATTTTGAATGACTTCCGCATAGGTCACGCTTATCCCTCCCGTTACCTATATATCGTTAACAAAACAGTATCATGCACCAACGGCATATTAACCGATATATCGTTGACAAATACGTGCTCTTTCCGCTATCATTAACGATATACCGTTAAAATATGCAGTGTGGAGGGATCGGAATATGGCGGATAAATGTAAAAACCGTTTTTGCCTGTATTGGAAAGACGGATGCTGTGCGCTGGACGCCCTCACCCGCCAAATTTTAGGAGAACCCGAAATCTGTGCAAAATACTGCGCCGCATGCAGAGCGGAGGAACATGCAGGCCCTTCTTCCCACCGCATGACAAACGACGTTTAACAAAAAGAGGGAAAACGGCAGTCGCTCCGTTTTCCCTCTTTTGTTTGCAGCCGCGTCCACACCGGTTAATTGCTCAGCGACATGGTAAAGCGCCGGTTCGCCTCGTCCCAGTCGACTGTGTCCAGCCAATTGCGCACATAGGACGGCGAGTTGATGATATATTGGATATAATAGGCGTGCTCCCACATATCCAGACAGAGGACCGGGGTCAGAGACGTCAGCGAAGGCGTCTTGTTGCAGTTGGTCACGGCGATATGCACGTTGCCGTTGCGCTCGGAATTCAGCCACACCCAGCCGCAATTGAACAGGCTCTGGCTGGCTTCCACAAAAATCTTTTTGAACTCCTCCACACTGCCGTAGCGGTCGACCAGCACCTGCTTCAGGTTCCCGTGAGGCTCCTGCCCCGGCGTGCCGCAAAGGCAGTGAAAATACAAATTGTGGTTATAAACCGCCCCTGCGGCGTTTTGCAGCTCCGCTTCTTTCCAGGCGGGCACGCCCGGAAGCTTGTTGGAAATCAGCCGCTCCAGACTCCAGCCCTGCAATTGCGGATACTGATTCAGCAGCCGGTTTAACCGTTCCACCGACTCGCCGTACACCTGATCATAGTGCAGGGCGATATTTTCTTCATCGAAACAGGGCTGCATAGCCGTCATTCGGCAGGGGAGTTTTTCTTTTTGAAAGGGATATACTTGCATAAAGCCACCTTCCCGCATGATATTTCTGTATATTACTTGTATACTATGCAATAAACAGGGCCCCTGTCCGCTATTTCCGGGCAAACCCGCTATGGAAAGGACAAAATCATATGCCCTATTACAACTACCACGCCACCGCACAGCGGCTGATCCGCGAGGGGAAGCTCCTGCGGTATTATTATACAAAGCGCCACAATGCCATCGCACCGGCCCTGGTGCTGCTGTTTGATGACATAAAGCATCCCTGCATGCCGATCCGCCGGGAACGCTGGGCGGAATACGCGCCGCTGCTTGCGGATTGGGAAAACCAGCCGCATCCGGAAAACGATCTTTGAGCAAATTCCCGGTATTGTGTTTTTTGCTGTCTTCCGGTATGATAAAAGACATTGAAAGGAGGTGCGAAGGATGTATCACACAGGAATGGCCGTTGTAATCTGGAACGCCGCGCCCTTTGACGCAGTTTACAGCACCATATCGCCTGGGAAGAGACACGCCTTGCACCCCGCTTTTGCGACGAAAACCGCAAAGCAGCAGGGTTTGCACCCTGCTGCTTTTTTGTGTCCTTCCTGATGAAAAGAAAGGAAGCTTTATGAATCGAACAAAACCATCCGCCGACCCAAATTGGAAAAAACAGATCGCGCTGTTTCTCATCAGCCAGAACGTATCGCTGTTCGGCTCCTCCGTGGTCGGCTACGCGCTCATCTGGCACATCACATTAGAAACCTCTTCCGGCACCTGGATGATGCTGGCCACCATCTGCTCCACCCTGCCGCAGGTGCTGATCTCGCTGTTCGGCGGCGTCTGGGCAGACCGCTACAACCGCAAGCATCTGATTATGCTGGCGGACGGATTCATTGCATTGGCAACACTGCTTCTTGCCGCCGCCTTCCTGACGGGCTTCCAGCCGATGTGGCTGCTGCTGGTAATTCTGGCGGTTCGCTCCGCGGGCGCCGGTGTACAGGCCCCCGCCGTGGGGGCGATTTATCCGCAGCTGGTCCCGGCGGAGCATCTGACCCGCGTACAGGGCGTCGACCAGACGCTCGCCTCCGTGCTGTTGCTGCTGTCGCCCGCCATCGGCGGGGCGGTGCTCGGCACCATGGGGATCGTGTGGACGTTTTTTATCGACGTGGGCACCGCCGCTGTCGCCATCGCCATCATGGGCACCATCCGGGTTGAACGGCAGAAGCGCAGGGAAGAACCCCTCTCCATGGCGGCCGATATCCGGCAGGGCCTGTCCTATGTGTTCTCTCACCCGCAGCTCCAGCGCATTGTGATCTGCTATGTGTTCTCCTTTTTCCTGCTGACCCCGGCCGCCGTGCTTTCCCCGCTGATGGTGGAACGCACCTTCGGCAGCGAGGTTTGGCGGTTGACCGCAAATGAAATCGTCTGGACCGTGGGTTCCCTGATCGGCGGCGTATTCGTCTCCCTGCGCAAAACCTTCCGGAATAAGGTGCGCACCGCCGCGATCTGCCTGGTGGGCTTTGGCGTCTGTTTCGCATTGCTGGGCGTCTCGTGGAACTTCTTTGCCTTCCTCGCCTTTATGTGCATTTCCGGCTTCTTCATGCCGGTCATTTCCACCACACAGACCGTGTACATTCAGGAAATCACAGAGCCCGAGGTGCTGGGCCGGGTCTTTTCCATCGTCCAGATCATCTCGGCAAGCGCAATGCCGGCCGCGATCCTCCTGTTTGGCCCGCTGGCGGACGTAATCAGCGTCGAGTCCATCCTGCTGGTCACTGGAGCTCTGCTCGCGCTGGTTGGAATTGTATACGGCTGTACCGGACGGTCCGCTCCTCATGCAAACGACGCCGGATCAAAAGAATCTTAGCAGGCAGAGGAAATCGCAAAGGGTTGTCTGCCATTGGCAAAAAACAGATGAAATGGAGCATCCCCTTCCCCGCCTTTCGTGGGGGAGGGGATGCTTTTATTCCGCCAATTTTTTGATACAACGCCTTCTTTTTATGTCGTCTCACCGATCAACCGGCTCCGCTCGCCGGTATAAAGCAGCGACAGCCGGTGCATCGCCCGCGTGCAGGCAACATAGAGCAGATTCCTGTCGTACTCCGTGGCATAGGTCTCCGCGTCCGCATCCGGAATCACAACCGCGTCGAACTCCAGCCCCTTCGCCATCCGGATGGAAGCAATGGAAACCCCATTTATAAAACGGCTGCTCTCCGGGGTTAACAGGTGAACCGCATTCCTCTGCGACAGCTTTTCATACAGCGCTTCCGCGTCGCGGTTTGTCTTGACAAGAATGCCGAGTGAGGCAAACCCGCTGTGTTGGAACATCTCAATCAGCGATTCTATCCGCTCCAGCTCCTCCGCTGTTCCGGCGCACGGTAGCAATACCGGCTCCTCCCCGTGCCGCTCAACCGGCTCCGGCGCGGCAGGCTGAATGCGCTTTGCAAATTGGATGATCTCATAGGTGGAACGGTAGCTCTTGTTCAGCTCCACAAAGTCCGCATCCTGATAGATCCGGCGCAAGTCCGCCAGCGTGTGCGCGTGGCAGGGATCGACGCACTGCCCGAAGTCCCCCAGAATCGTCTTCTGGCAAGGGAACAACCGGTTGAGCACGGCAAACTGCACCGGCGTGTAATCCTGCATCTCATCCACCACCAGGTGCCGGATCATCCGGCTCTCCTGCAATCCCTCAAACGACGCATGGACATAGAGGAAAGGGTAGACGTCCGCCCACTCCAACGTCTTTTTTGCAGGCAGGACGAATTGCTCCGGTACACCGAGCCACTGGTAAAACGCCCGGTAGAGGGCAAGTGTGTTTTTGATTTTCAGCATGGACCGCAGCTGTTTTAAAACAGCTTTCACGGTTGGAAGCGAATCGTCCGCAAAGGGTTCCGATGCAAACCGGTCGTGCAGGTCGCTTGCGAGCAGCTCCAGCCGCCGCTTGACCGGAACACGCCCATACGCTGCAAACCGGTTTTGTATCCATGCCGCTTCCACAGAATACTCACCGAACGCGCAGTCCGCGGCTGCAAAGACCGTTGCGGGAAGCGTTTCCAGGAAGCGGTCCAGGGCCTCCAGAAAAGACAGCGTCGATTTGAACCGCGCCCGCTCTTTCCACGCCGCATCCTCTGTTTCCATTGGGTCCCTGTCCGGTTCAAACGCGATCACGCCTTCCAGCTGCACCGCCGCGATATCCGCCAGACCCAATTCATAAATCGGCTCCTCACCCAACTCCGGCAGGACGTTGGATATGTAATCCCCAAACACCCGGTTTGGAGAAATAATCGTCACATTCTGCGCGGACAGCCGTCCCTTGAAGCGGTACAGCAGATAGGCGATGCGGTGCAGGGCAATGGAAGTTTTACCGGAGCCTGCCGCCCCCTGGATCAGCAGCGTACCGGCCTTTTCATTGCGGATGATCCGGTTTTGCTCCTTCTGGATCGTCGCAATGATGGACTTCATTTTTTCATCCGAGGTGTGGCTCAGCTCCCGCTGCAACACCTCGTCCTGAACATTGACGGACGTTTCAATCGCATATTCCATCCGGCCGCCTTTGATTTTAAACTGCCGCTTGCGGGTCAGCGCGCCTTCCATCCGGCCCATCGGCGCGTCGTATCCCGCCGGGCCGATTTCACAGTCATAAAACAGACCCGCAACCGGCGCGCGCCAGTCGCAAACCAACAGCTCGTCCTGATGGCGGAAGGAAAAACGGCCGATATAATAGGGAAACGCCGCCTTGCTTCCATGCGGCTGAAAATCCACACGGGCAAAATACGGCGAATCCTGTAATTTGGCGATCTGGTCTCGCACACTGACGGCGAACGCCCCGGTGCGGTCGAGCTGCCGCAGCGCCAGCTCATTTTGAAACATCTCATGCGGGTCGATCTCTCCGCGGTACTGCGCCATGTACCGCTTCTCACGCATATAGTCCCTGTCGATCTGCTCGACGGTATCGTCCGCCTCCCGCAGCGCGTCGTCCAACTTACACCGGAGTGCCGTCAGATGTGCAAGTTCATCCGGAAACGGAATGGTTTCTCTTTCTTTTTCATTCGTCATGAATATCCTCCCGCGGCAGCACAAAACGCTGTGTGGGGTATCCGAACTCCACCAGCAGTTCTGCCTCCGCAAAGCCCAGTTCCTGAATCTCCCTGCGATGCCCGGTGTCCGCGCGGTCGCCCTCCCGGTAAGTGGTGATGCTGATTTCCTTTCCTTTGAGCAGTTCTCCCATCACTTTGTCCAGAAACGCCCTGGGCACGCCCTTTTTCCGGTACAGCAGATGGGTGCCCATAAAGTCGATACTGCCGGTGTCGCAGGAAAAAAGCATCACGCCGGCGGCAGTTTCCCCATCCTTTAAAAGCAACGCCTGCCTTGTGCGGATGCGCTGGCGGAGCGTTTGCACATAGGAATCCTCCTCCAAATACGGAAACCCGTCGACCACAAGCCGCACCAGTTCCATCCAGCACGGAATGTCCGCTTCCGTCGCAAATTCAACCTCCCACTGGGCGCATTCTTCGTCCTTCAGCATTGGATAGTTCCCCTTAAATGTAAATTGTAACTGCAGCGGATAGAATTTTTCATTCTCCCGGTACTGGTTGGGGGGCATCTTGTACATAGCGGTAAACACGTCCGTAAACGCCTGCTGGCTCTCGTAACCCGCAAGCAGCGCGATGTCCAAAATGGACTGGCCGGAAAAAACCAAAAGTTTTGCCGCTTCCGTCAGACGCCGCCGCTGCAGATAATCGTGCACCGTCATCCCAACGGTATTGGTAAACATGCGGTGCAGATAGTATTTGGAATAATGAACCGCCGCCGCCACCTGGTCCAGGGTTAAATCTTCCGTCAGATGCGCTTCCATATACGCGATTGCGGCCGCGACGCTGTCAATTCTGCAATTTGGCATATTGTTTTCCTCCTTCAGGTTTCTATTATAGCCGCAACCGGCAACCCGCGTTTCATCATTCTTGCGCTTTTACCGTCTTATCAGGGAGCACCTGTTTTTGTTACACATCATAAGAGTCTGCGTTATCGTTGCAGGATGCGTAAAAATCGGCTGAGTTGACGATTCCCCTCCCACGCCAAGGCGCAGGAGGGGAATCGCACTTTTTCTGCCAATCTTTTAAATTTAAATCCAATACAAATGGGAATCATAGATCAATATTGGCCTTTCTCGCCTGGCTTCCCAAAACCCGGACATTCAGCGTGTACATTCTGCCGTCCTTGATAAAATGCGTGCCGCACTGACGGAATGAAAAATGCACGCCCGCCGCCATGCACTGCCGGCGGATATCCAGCACCCAATCGTAATCCAGGGGCCGGGCGTTCCGGTCGGACTCCCCGCCGACGACCACCAGCTCCACGCCGGACAGATACGGGGAGAGGTCGATCCGTTCCAGCAGGGGCTGACATATGATATTTTTATGCTTGATCGGCAGTTTGGAAAACAGCGCCAGCCGTTCGTCCACGCGCGCCTGGTTCTCCACCGTACAGCCCACGGTTACATTGTCGTATCCGTCGCCCCAATCCGGGGGAACGCAGGATAAAAACCGTTCGATCCGTTTGGTCAGGAACAGAAAATGCAGATCCGGCCGCGCGCGTATCATCGCCCAGCAAGCCTCCCGCCACTCATCCGCTTCCTCAATGAGGAAATCCGTGGAAAAGCAGAGGTAGACCATTTGTCCGGGTTTCATTTTATAAACGCCCTTTTGCGTCTTCGCCACCGGGGCGTCAAAACGCTCGGTCTTTACAATCCGGCTCGTATCGACGCCCCGCCGAAGGTCCCCTTTATGGATATAACAATATTGACAGCCCTCGCTGTATTTGCGGCATCCCCGCCACGGATTCCAAATCGCCATCTGATTACCGCCCCATCAATGATTTACAGCCGGCGCCATCCAGAGCAGCCGGTTGTCCTGAAAAACAGCGGCAAGCTTACCCGTATCCTTAAGCCAGGACAGATAAGAACGGATGGTGCTGCCCACCAGTACATACTGTTCGAAATTCATGGTCAGTCCATAGGTGGTAAAAACCTTTTGCAAAATTTCTTCAAAGCAGAGGGGTTCCCTGCAAAAAGCGGCCAGCTGTGCTGCGATTTCCCGCACCTTTTCCCGATTAAAAGCCGCCAGCTCCCGCACGTCTTCCGCGGCGTCCGCGTGGGCGGGGACAAACATCCGCGCCTGCATTGATTCCACCCGGTCCAGCGTTTGCAGGTACTGCTCCACGTCATAGAGAAACGCCACCTGGTATTTTTCCAGCGTGGCGCGGCTGCTGACGCAGTCGGCCAGGAAGACGGTGTCGTCGGGCGTGCGAATCCCGATCATATCGAAGAAGTGGCCCGGCAGCGGGATTATCTCCAGTTCGGATGGAAACGACGGGTCGGTAACCGGCAGAACATCACTTCCCGCCGCCAGCAGGAACTTATGCCGCAGGTCTTTGCAGGGATAACCGCCGTACAAAAAGGAGGATTCCAAAATGGGATACTGCGTAAAGGCGATTTCCATTCCATTCGCAAAGATTGGGCAGCCGGTCTGCTGCTGCAAATAGCGGTTTCCGCCGATGTGGTCGGCGTTGGAGTGCGTATTGACAATGGCCTTGAGCGTCCAGCCTTTCTGGGCCAGGTGCTTCAGCACCTTTTTCCCGGCTTCTTTGTCGTTGCCGCTGTCGATCAAATAGGCCTCGCCGTTTTCCTTTACGAAAAGACCCATCTTCGCCGGACAATTGATATAATAGCTGGACGGGCCAGCCTGAACCAACTCATACATGATTGTACCTCCCTTGGCCTTTGATGTTGTTTATGTTTTTGTTTTTTATTGCTATAAAACCGGAACGCCCCTGTCGGACCTCAAAAGCTAAAGAAAGCCAATCTTTGGAAACAAGGGCCGATCCGTTTTACTTTTTGATGATTCTCTTCAGGGAAACAGGATCCAGCAAATTGACTGTCTCAAACCTGCCTTTATAAAATACCGCCCAGTTATTAAACACACAGGGCAGTTCTTTTGCTTTTTGCAGCGTGTCCACCTGTATGAAAGACACGGGAATGGCATTCTCGTTACAATACTGTCTGATCGTTTCCACCCTCTGGAAGATATAGGGGCATTGCATGTCATAATAGATTGTCAGTTCTTTGCCTGCAATCTTTGACTCCTTCGCCTTTTGTGTGAACTTTGGCGCTGTTCCATCGAAAGATAGGGAAAGCAGCTCATACCCATCATCGGTGGCGTCAACGACCTCAAAGCCGAACTTTTTGGCAAAAGACTGATCGGAAAGCCACGATTTTTGTCTTTTGGCTCCGAGCATACAAACGCCGGATTTCCCTTTCTCTTTCGCGTCGGCCAGACAATCCTCCATCAGCGCTTTTCCATATCCTTTTCCTTTGTGCTCCCCCAAAACCCACAGGCAATAGATATAGAAAAAGTTGTCGCCGGTAACCGGCACCCACGCTGTTTCAAGAGGGGCATATTCGATAAAGACCGTCGCCTTTGCGTTTAACTTTCTGAAAACATGCCCTTCGCCCAGCCGGTCTGAGAGCCATTGCCGCTTTGCTTCCACACCCGGATGGAGCTTTTTGCTGCGGATAATACAGCACAAATGCTCATTGGCAAGGTTTTCCGGTGTCAGGTTTATAAAATGATCCTCCATAGGAACCTCCGCTTCCATTCTTTATTTGTTCCGCCTGCTCTATTCGTCTCATGCGGCACAACTTCATTCTCCTGCGTTTGAACACCAGCCCGTGAAACTGTTAAACCGTCCCTTTGTGTGCCTGCACCCAGTCCTTTTCAGATGGCACAACCGCATGCTGACACCGCCGGATTCAACTTCTTCACTGCTTTGGGCAACCATAAGGAACTTCTACATACAGTTTTCTGTCCGCTTCAGATCAGCCGGGTACAGACGTCCCAAACCGTATGCAGCAAAACCGGTGTCCAGATGGACCCGCTCTTGCGAAACGCCCAGCCAAAGAACAGCCCGAGCAAAAAAATCATGCCCCCGGTCGTGACAATTTCCAGCGGAGCCATACCGTTCCGTATCCAGCCGGGCACATGAATCCATGCAAAGAAAAACGCGGACAGCAGGTTTGCTCCGCGCGCCGGCATTCCAGCAGCCAGCGCGTTCAAGAAGTATCCGCGAAAAAGCAGCTCCTCCTGCAGCCCGACAATCAGGAACAGGATTGCCAATGTGGCTATATTCTGCTCTGTATGGAGATAAAATCCGCCGTTCTGCAGAAGGTCCGCCGCCAGATAATAAACTAGGACGATTGCCAGCATCGGATAAAACACCTTTGCTTTTGGCGCGGTGCAAAACATTTTTTTGGGGTGGATCGACAGCCGCTTCCGGTTCCAACAGATCAGAAACGTTCCGCAGCCCAGCCAGATCAAATCACCCCAGCCAAAAATTCCGTCTATGATATCCGCGATAATCCACAGATGGTGAAGCGGAACCCACGCCGCCCAAATGCCAAAGAAAAGAACAAAGGCAAGCAGGGGCATCCAGATTTTTCTGATTCCTTCCCAATTACGTTCCAACGCTCCCCACTCCTCTCATATACAGAGTTCTCCCCGCAGATACAGGACCGCTTCGCCGGCAATCCGCACCCGGTCCCCCGTATCCATACAATGCAGCGTCCCGTGCCTTTCGGAGAGCTGTTCCGCTGTCAGACGGTCCCTGCCCAAACGTTCCGCCCAAAACGGGACCAAACTGCAATGCGAAGACCCCGTAACCGGATCTTCCGCGCGCAGTTCCGGGCAAAAATAGCGTGAGACAAAATCCGCATGCCGTCCCGGCGCCGTAATCACCACACCCAGCCAATCGGACAGATTTTGCAGGGCGTCATAATCCGGGACATATTCCCGCACATCCGACTCGCTGTGCAGAACGAGCAGCAGGTCCCGCGCCGCATAAACTTCTTCCGGCGTACAGCCCAAAGCCAAGCACTGTGCAGCCGTCAAGTTAATGCGTTTTGCGGGGCGGCTGGGAAACGACATTTCATAGAAACACCCTTTGCGCACCACCGTGAGCACGCCGCTTACCGTCAAAAACGAGACCTCTTGCAGCGCCGGTTCCAGCTCGTTAAACACCACAGCCGATGCGGCCAGCGTCGCGTGACCGCACAGATCGATTTCAAACTTTGGAGTAAACCACCGCAGGCTGTAGCCGTCCGCTGTTTTTAACAGAAAGGCTGTTTCCGGCAGGTTGTTTTCCGCCGCGATGCACTGCATGCGCGCCGCGTCCAGCGGCTCGTCCAACACGCACACGCCCGCCGGATTCCCATGGAAGCGCTCGCCGGTAAATGCGTCGACCATGTAATAGTGAATATGTTTCCCCAAGTTGTTCCACCGCCCCTCTCCTGCCGTTATCTTTCTTCCGTCCGCAAAAGCCAGTTTTCAATCAGTTCGTTAAACAGCTCCGGCTGTTCCACCTGCAGGTTGTGGCCCGCCATATCCAACACGGCAAACGTTGCGCGCGGATACGCCTCAAGCAGCCGCCATAAATCCCGGTACCCCACGCAGTCGTCCTGCCGCCCGGCCAAAAACAGCGCAGGCTTTTCATAGGGCGTTTGACGGATCCTTTGATCGACGTCGAAGCCAAAGGCATACCGGCGTTCCAGCTGTTGCAAAAATGCCGGATCTCCGGTTTGCACGCCGGGGAGAATTTCCGCACGATACCGCCCATAGGTTTTTGCATTCGCCACCACCGCGTAGTTGCAGAAGCCCTCTTTGTCCCCCGGGGCAAGCTGTTCCAAAAAGTGCATGTCGTATTGGCGCGCGGGGTTTGCCGGAACCTCCCGCGCCGTTCGCTCCGGAACCACCACAGGGCAAAGCAGCAGCAGCCCGTCCACCCGGTCCGCAAACCCAGAGGCCAGAAGCCCTCTCGCCAAGTATCCTCCATATGATTCCCCCGCCAGTAAAAACGGCCCGTCCACCAGTTTGGGAATCAAGGCGGCCAGAACCTCCAGAATCCGGCCGGAACTGGCCCAGGAAAGGGGGCCGCTCGATTTCCCCATGCCGGGCAGGTCCACATAAATGCGCCGGTATCCCGGATGGGTCTGGAACACCGGCTCCATACAGCCCGCCATCAGCCGGTGATCGCAGCCAAAGCCGTGCAGCAGCACGACCGGCTTCCCCTCCCCGGCCACATGGCAATATATTTTTTCGCCGTCAATTGTAATGAACATTTCAATTCTCCTAAAACTGCGCTGCAAAAGCTGTTTGCCGCATATCCGTTCGGTTCGATTGGTCAATGAACTCATTGTACACTGTTCCGCATAAAGTGTCTATCCCGATTGCCGTTTCAGAAAACGAAACAAAGAAAAAACGTTTTATTTATTCCGTTTGTCTTGACGTACGACGTACATCTTTATATACTGATCGCAAGAAAGAAAAGGAAGCGGGGAAGTGCGCATGTCGGACGTAAGAACCGTATTTACCACCTCAGAGGTCGCAGAAATGCTGGATATCACACCAAGCTATCTTTTGCGGCTGGCGCAGACCATGCAGCTGACGCCGGCGGAGTTCCGGAGCGCGGGAAAACGAAATTATTTGTTCAGTCAGGAGGCTGTGAAAAAGCTGAAGAACAGGCACAAATAATGTGTATGAAGGGGATACATGGAACAACGAAATCCGTCCCTCTGTAAATCGATTTCCATAGATGCAAAGGCCTTCCGCCGCAGATAACACTGCGGCAGAAGGCCTTTTATAATCTTTGTTTCCGGAGTCCATTCATCGGAACAAGCTCATTTTTTCAAGTGGTGTTTAAGCAACTTTTACCGAGCAGTGGCGCTGCGGCGCTGCGTTGGGCAGCTGGGTGTAAACACCTGTGCTCTGCCCGGCTGTACCGACCGCGTAAACCCGGTAGTAGTAATCATTGCCGATCCGTGCCACAAACTGGGTCTTCAGCACCTTGCCGTCTCCCACGGTAAAGCTCGGCGCCACTCCGCATCCGTTCATAACCGTCATCTTAAAGCAGTACGCCGCGCCGCGCTTTAAGGTAAAGTCCACCGTCGTGTCGGAGCGGACAGAGGCCTGCGCGGCAATTTCCGCCGGGACCGTCACCACCGCGGTTCCCTCACCAGAGGTCTTTCCGGAGGACGGGGAGCCCTTGCCGCCGTTTCCGCCGGAAGGTTTCCCATTGGGCGCATCGTTGACTCTGGTCAGATGATCCATCGCTTTGCTGCCGCCGTCGTAAGCCGCGTCCACATCCTCCTGTGTCGCATTCGGGTCGGCAAGTACACGCCGGGCGGTGCGCAGCGCTTCGCAAAGCGCCTCATAGCTCGCCGCCGTGTACCCCTCACCGGAAACGGCGCTCATTTTTGTTACCAGACCTTCCAGCTCCGTTTTGTCCGGAATGATGCGCAGGTCCGCCATGGCCTTTGCCAAAGCATCCACCGCGCTGTCGATCTTCTTCTGGGAGATGTCCGGGTCCTCCAGCAATGCCTGTGCGGAAGCGAGCGCCTTCAGGAAGGCCTTCTGGCCCACTTCCAAATAATCAGTGTCCAGAACCGCTTCGATTTCCTCGGCCTGCGCGATCATCGCGTGCAGCTCCGTCGTGTCAATTCTGGATTCCTCCAAATATTCCATCGCATCGAGAAGCGCCTCATACGCTTTATCCACATCGACTTTCAGCGGCTCTTCCTCTGCAATTACGTTCTCGGCTTCCGCCGCTTTTTCCTGTAGCTTTGTCCATGCGGACGGCGCATAGTCCGCCGGATCCAGCAGTTCTACGATCGCCAGTAGCTTCTCCAACGCGGTCGTATCGCCCGCCGTCAAGCTGAGGTAAGGGATGATTCTCAGCATCTCGGTCCCGGCCTCGTCGATTTCCTTCTGTGTCGCCTGCTTATCGTTGTAAACCGCCTTCGCATGCTTCAGCGCCGCATCAAAACGCTCACGGACGGATTTGATAACCGTGTTGTACTCCTCGCCGCCGACCAGAGCTTCCGCATCTGCAACGATCTGTGCCAGGGCCAGCTTTGACACCACCTCAAAAGCAAATGTCAGCTCGGTGTCCTGGCCGGGCATCGTGCCCTCGTAGGTGTAGCGGAAGGTATCGGTATCTTCGTCAAACGGAACGGGTTCGCCATTCACCGTGATGCTGCGGAATTCGCGGCCTTCCGCGGTGGGAATAAATGTAAAGCTGACCGGGTCGCCTTTCAACACATCCGCCGTGTAGAAACCGGACTTATTCGCCAGAAGGATGTCTTCGCTGTCGCCCTCCATCTGGGCGGAGAGATTGAACCGAACCGTGAGGGGATGCTCCTCCGGCATTGGCGGTTCCTCCGAAAGCTGGTGCGCGCCGATGTCCGGGGCGCCGCGCTTTGGAAGCGGGTTGCCAAAGAAGTCCTTGCCGCCGTTGGGATCCTGCCACTGGAATTCCTCACCGTCCACATGGAAATAAACCGCCTTGTTTTCCGCGGTGGTGCCGTTGCCGGCGGTATAGGATTCCGTGTGTAGTTTCTGTCCCAGCCAGTTCTGATCAATTGGAATGCCCGCGCCGATTGCGGCGGAGCCTTCCTGGATCTTATAGGCCTTGGCGTTCTCATAGCCGTCGCCCGCGTTGCCCGCGTCCACAAATTTTGGATCGCCGAATACGGGGCTCTTGTCCTCCGGCATATCCTTTAACGTGCCCTCGAAGAGCGTGCCGGTGTACAGGTTGTGGTCGTAGGTGACAACGCCTTCCTTGCCCTTGTCCCTCGGGTCCCCGGCAAAGCCGAACTGTGCGACGCTGCCATTGATCGCAAATATATTGTTCAGGAAATTGGTCCCCTTCGGCTTGCCGTCCCACGGCTCGCCGCGCATGACGGAGAATACCGCGTGGTCCT
This sequence comes from Anaeromassilibacillus senegalensis, assembly GCF_001261775.1. GTDB lineage: Bacteria > Bacillota > Clostridia > Oscillospirales > Acutalibacteraceae > Anaeromassilibacillus > Anaeromassilibacillus senegalensis. The sequence goes on from NZ_LN868535.1 coordinate 91,630, forward strand.
CTCCGGTATAGATGGTGTTGTTGTAAATATAGCTGCGGTTCACGCCGCCACCGCCGCCGATCTCAAAGATCGTGCGCTTGCCAAACAGAGAGCCGTCGTTTTCGCTGATATTATAGCGGACGACCGTGCCGTCGGTATAGGCGTAGGCCGGGCCGCAGATCATCAGGAAGCCGCCCTCGTTGTCATGGCTGTAGTTATACTGGAACAGCGTGTTGACACAGTAATAGTCGGAGTCAAACGCCTCGCCGTCCGCGACTTCCGTTCCGCGCGGTACGCCGGTATAGCACACCTCGTTGTACTGGAAAATCGAGTTGTCCGCGTCAAACGGCCACACCGCGGCGGACAGGTTGGACGTCGCGTTGCCGCTCATGTTGGGATAGGGGCAGGGGTTGTTGCTCGCCCGGGTGACCAGGTTGTGTTCGACCACAACTTCGTAAGTGCCGCCCGGTACAATGCCGTCGCCCGCGATGGTATCCAGCACATTGTTGCGGATGACAACATTTCTGTGGCGGATCGGCACGCCGCTTTGTCCATCCCAGGAGTTCCAGCCCCACGGACGGCTTCCGGTGTATCCGCCGCCGGTGATGCCGTCGCGCGTGACGTCCTTGATCAGGCAGTTTTCAATCAGCAGGCCGTCGATATAGGTCTTGCCGTTCGCGCCGAACGAGATGGCCGCGCCGTTGCCGCCGCCCTTCGGATTCCAGCCGTTGACGTCATGGATGTACAGGCCGTCCAGCGTAACGTCCTCCATGGTCCCGCCGTTGGAACGGATGGTCACGGCCCGGCGGTCCTTTTGCTCATTCGCGGTGAAATCGTCATTAAAGATACCGTAGTTGGTTAGCTCCAGGTCCATGATTTCCCAGTAGCTGACGCCCACAATCTCCAACGCATTCTTGTTGTTGGTCGTCATCTCCGCAAGAGGCGTGCCCGGCACATAGTTCGCGTGAATCGCCGGGTACTGGCCCTCGTCGCCATATTTGCCGATGCGGATGGGATTGCCTTCCTCACCGCTGCCCTGCAGTTTCAGGGTCTCGCCCTCCCAGGCGCATCCGGCTTTGAACAGGATGGAGTCGCCCGGCTGGAACACCGTATTACTGACCTTGGAAACGCTCTTCCACGCGCGCTCCGGGGAGGTTCCGTCGTTGCTGTCGTCGCCGAAATCAGCGTCCACATAATAGGCGTTCTCCTCCACCGGGTTGTCAAAATACATTTGTATCGTAAGGGTTTCCCCCTCCGCGAAAGCCATATTTTCTACGAAAACGGTGTGATACCCGGCCTTTGCGGCAGTGACGGTAAAGCCCTCTCCGGCGGGAACCGCGACCGAAAACGTGCCTTCGGTGTCCGTCGTGGCGGAAGCGACGGTGTCCTCGCCATCCTTCACCTTGACGGAGGCGTTCGCAACCGCTCCCCCGTCCATAGCCGAAACGGAACCATTGAGCGTGCCCGCGGGAATCGTAAGAACTACTTCATCCACGGCCAGCGCGCGGGCAGTGCTTTCATCTGTTCCCACAGACTTGAGTCCAAATCCAATACGGCACTTGCCGTTTGTAATCGTAACATCCGGAATGGTCACCTTTGTCCATTTTGAGGTCTCGTCCAAATTTACTTCGACCGCTTCCAGGCCGTCGTCCTCGTAAACATACATTTTCGCATAGGCGCCGTTTTCTTTATCCGCCTCCGTGGTGACGGAATAGACATAGGCGGACAGCGTATAAGTGCCGTTCGGAACCAGCATCAGCTGTTCCAGCGCCGCCTCGTAGGGCACGTAGGAATTGTTCGGCCGGATCGCCGCAAAGTTGTTTTTGTATTTGCCAATGTCAACGCTGCCATACCGGATCCGGTTGGTGCGGGCGATGGTATTGTCGTCGCTGCCCTCCTTCAGCTCCGGCGACCAGTATGTCAGCGCGCCGTTGGTGACCTCTTCCATTGTCCCGTTCAGCACATAGTTCTCTACAATGGTAAAATCCTCCTCCGCCTCCGTTGCAGAGGAAAGCGCATTGGTATCCGGGGCAGAGGCCTCCTCCGCAAAAGCGGAAAGCCCCGCCAGACTGTTGGCGGCCAATAAAAACGCCAATGTCAGGGAAAGGAACTTCTTCATTACACGCCTTTTTTTCAATGGAACATCATTCTCCCTTCTGATCTTTCCTTTACCAATCGGTTTGCAGCCGTTTTTTCCTCCTTTCCCCGTCGCTGCAAGGTCAATGAATCAAACGTCTTGCCTCTTCATATATGGTAATTTGGGCAGACGACTGCGCCTGCTCCAATTCCATAGCAAAGGCCTGTTCGCGGTATATCTCCTCCAGGGCGTCCCGGCATGCCGCAAAGGGCGTCCGACCGCCTTCCTCACGGCTCTCGCAGTAAAAGAACAGCCACTGCAGGCCGTCGTTATCGATCAATTCCGTCATCCCGCCCTGCGGCAGGCTGTATACCGCGTCTTCCACCTCGGGAAACGCGCTGACGTCCGGGCTGCTCAGATCCTGAGCTGTAAACGTCCGCTCCTGTATGTACGCGGCGATTCCCGCCTGCTCCGCGCCATCCGCAAAGGTGGACCCTTTCTCCAACGCCTCCCGGATTCCATTGCGCGCGGTTTCCGCCTGTTCTCTGGAAATTGCGTCCTGCGGCAATACGGCGCACTGCATGGAAACGCTTCCAAACGCCTGAAACAGCGTGGGGTTTTCGTCGTAAAGCTGCTGCAACTCCTGCTCCGTCGCGTCAAAACGCAGGGAAGATTCCAACGTCTTTTGATACTCATCGTTTAAATAATCATAATAAATCCGTTTTGTATATTGAATCGGACCGTAAACCACTTCTCCCGCTTCTTTCTTTTGCTGGCGGCTTTGGTTTTCTTCCTCCCAGCGCGATACAAACGCCTGATAGGAAAAATCCTGTTCTCCTCCGGATTCCATGAGCTTCTTCTCCACCACCTTATAGGGGACAAGAGCCTCCATCGCCAGCCGAATCGCGTAGTCCACCGGCGCCTCCCCGTTGTATTCCTGCCGCCATTCCGCTTCTGTAACAGCGGCAAGCTGGTGGTTCTTTTTAAAATAGCTGTTTGTTTGCTGACGTACATCATCCACAAACAGTTGCAGTTCTCCCAGCGCGACCGGCCTGCCGTCGATCTCCCCCACCGTCTGGTATGGATCCGGTTCCCCGCCGCACCCGGCAAACAGCCCGGCCAGGAGGCAAACGACCAGCCATACAGCCACCAGCTTTCCCGCCGATGTTTCTTTTGTTCCTCCGGTTTTCAAATGAACTCCCCCCATCTGCTCGCATCCAACCTTAACAGGCAACAAAAAGCCATTATCATTTATATTGTATCCGCATGTACCCAAAGGCGTTAGAAAAATTTTTAGGTATTCTGGTACATATTTTGGGTCATATTGGCATATATAAAAGCTAATCTCGCCAAATTATTTATTTCATTAAATAGTTCATGTTTCAATTTCGCATTTTTCTTCATTTACAGAGGCCAGCCCTGCCCATTCGACAGGACAATGAAAATGCAAAACAAAAACGGCGAGGATTTCTCCTCACCGTTTTTTACGTTTATTGATTGGCACCCCCAGTAGGAATCGAACCTACAATTGTCCCTTAGGAGGGGACTGTTATATCCATTTAACTATGGAGGCATATATGCATTTTTGTCGCACGCGGACATTTTTCCCGACGCGGTTGACGCATTTCCATGGATGCTCTGCTATACCACACCCAACTGCCAAAACCGAATTGTTCCTGACACAAAACGTCTGCTCAAGTGTTACTATTATAGGCGATTCTTTAAAAGTTGTCAACGGCTGTATGGGGCATAAAAACAGGGCCTCCGGGCATTTTCCGGAGGCCCTCAGCCTTTATTTTACCGTGTCGGATTGTTGCGCAGGCTTGGGTAGAATCCATCTGTTATATCCCAGACGGCGGTATCCCATCCCGCATAGGTACTTGCCGCTTTCAGTTCTTCCTGTGTCTTTTTGGTTCCATTCAGGTAGCTGCCGGAATAATCGTCCCAAACCGTGGAAGCAGCGCCCTTTACGTTAAAGTTGCCGCTCTGGAAGAACACACCAGAGACCGTGCCCGTCCGGTGGCCCACCGCGGGTTGTGCGGTACGTCCTGTCGCTGTCGACGGATTCACCGTATTGGTTGTGTCAATGGCCGCATAAGTATAGCTGTTTTTAATTGACGATAAGCCATCACCGACCAGTCCGGCCACGCCGCCGCTTTGCGTATGCGCGCCTTTGACGGACCCGGACGACCAGCAGTTGCTTACTGTTCCGCTGTTGCGCGCCGCGCCCGCAATGCCGCCCGCCGCGCTGCTGGAGCTGTCCAGGCTGCCGGTAAAGAAACATTCGGAAACCGGAATATTGACGTTGCCCACGACGCCGCCCGCCGGTCCCGCCGAGGCGGTGATATTTGCACTGGACGAGCACTGTGAAATATGTCCCCCGTTATAGGAAGAATAACGGGTCGACAGTGTCGCCCCGATGACGCCGCCCGCGCCCGGACCCTTCGTATTGATTGTACCGCTGGTGTGGCAATTCTCCGCCGAAGCACCGTACATGAAACCGGCCACAATGCCCGCGTGATAATTCGTCCCGTTGGTGGTAACGGTGATATTCGCATTCTCTACCACTACATTGCGCAGTTTGACTTCGCCTTTGCCTGTGCTGTCATATACCGTACCAAATAGCCCAGTATACGGTTGGGTGGAATCCGCCGCACGGCTGATGGTCAGGTTGGTAATTTTATAGCCGTTGCCGTCAAAGCCGCCCTTAAACCAGCTCGATGCATAAACCACGCCACCGATCGGCGTCCAGTTGGCATAACCGGAAAGGTCGATATCATTGCTCAGCTTGTAGTATTTATTTAACCCATTGCGGATTGCGTTCAGTTCCTCCGGCGTTGTGATGTAAATTGCTTGTTCCCAGGAGGTGCCGTCTCCGCTCACCGGCGGCTCCGAACGCACGGTAAACCCAACAGTGTCCGGCGTGACGCCGTCCGCCGTAATTTCCACCTGTGCGCTTTGATCTGCCTCTGCAAGCTGGTAGCCACCCGGCAGCTTGGAGGAATCCGGCGTCACCTCGACGGAATCGCCGGCCTTGCCTTCTATGGACTGCTTATAAGAACCAACTATCGCGTTTGCATTGCCCTGATCCAGCCACTGCACCGTGACCTCACGGGTAACCTGCTCGTGCTTTTCGCGGACAAGGAAATTCACCGTTTCAGGGTCCGTACCATCTTCTGTAATGGTCACGGCGGCCTTCTGCACCGGGTCCGGCACCAGTTCATAGCCCTCCGGCAGCTTCAAAACGTCGGGATAAACGGTTTGCTCCCCGCCAACCTTGCCTGTCAGCTTCTTCCTATAGGAGCCGACATTGCGGTTGTCCGCCTCGTCGATCCAGTTGATGGTCAGTTCGCGGTCAACCGCGTCAGACACGCGCTTGACGGTAAAGGCAATCTCCGCCGGCTCCGCGGAACCGGTCTCCACATTGAGCTTGATTTTTTCCGACTGGAACGCCGGGTCGTACCGGTAAGCCGTCGGCACGCTTACCATATGGCTGGTCAGCGTCTTTTCCTCCGAAGCAATGACGTCTTCAAAGGTATAGACGGTACGCGCCACTTCCTCGCCGTTTTCCTTGAAAAGCACCGTGACGGAAATGTCCTGCACGGGATCGTCCGGCCCCGGCGTCGGCCGCACGGTGGAGGATGTCCCGTCACCGATGTCCGCGCCCAGCTCTGTCTGCCCGGCCTGTACCACGAAGTTGGCATGGAAATGCTCCGCCTGATGGTCGTTGCCTACGATTTCCGGAATCCATCCGGCTACGAGGTATTGCACACTGTTCCCTGCCGGCAACGGGTCTTCCGTCGTGTAAGGCTGGTAATGGGTCTCCATGAGGTCCAGTGGGACGCCGTCTTCGTCGCATACCAACTGCCAGTCGGGTGTGTCCATCATCCCTTTGTTTTCAAAAAGGAGCACTTTCAGAATATTCTTCAAATTGTAGGCGTCGGCACACGGAATTTTCCCTTCCTGATAGACACCGCCGTTTTCCCGCATGATCACGTTGCTGATCGTATGATCTTCAGGGCCCGCGTCCGCAATGCGCAGCACCACCTGCATCGGCAAGCTCCCCGCGTTGGATACCGTCACCGGGCGATACGCCGTTGAACCCGTGTCGCCATCCTGCAACGTCTGCGCGATCCCCAGCGCTTCTGTTTTCATCTGTTCCAATGTCAGAGGGCGCAGGTTTTTAAATTCCATCGGCTCGGTTCCCGTACCGCCGTCCCCGGTATCGAGGGAAAGGTCAAATGTGCCCGCCTCAAAATTCATGACCGTGTCGTCCGCGTCGACAAACCAGGCGGCGGTCGCACTGATGACAAGCGTCAGCACCACCAGAAGCGATATTGCAGAGAGCACGATATGCCTCTGCTTCACAGTTCTCTTATTCATGTTCTACCTCCTCAAAATCCGGTTGCAGCCGGTATTCCCAGCTTTTCCGGCTTCCGTCCCGCGCTGGACGCTTGTCCAAGGGTCATTGGGGAAGATCGTCAGAAAAGTTGATAAAATCATCCATTTATACGATATATATTTTACCATTTTATGGACTGCATTGTAAAGGAGGTTTGCGGCAAAAAGCCGCCAATCTTGCCGGTTATATCTGCTTTTTTCTAAAAGAACGGGCGCGTTGTAACGCAGCCCTACTATTTACTTTCCTACAAGGTAGGACCTGTGGTCAGCTCGCACTTGTGGCAAGGGTCGTTTTTCACCAGACAGGTAATTTCTAAAATGTGTTTTTCCGCTTTTCTAAAAAGCGGCGGGATCAAAGGGCAGAGCCCTTTGTCGTTCTCCGCAGAGAACGAAATTCTTCTTCCTGAGAAGAGCGAGTGGGAACGAGTGATAGTGCTGTTTACGAGACAGTGGGCTATCTCTGGCGCTTTTCCTGTTTCCCCAGCGCACGCTGGGAATTAAGGCCACATTGTAAAGTGGCCTTGAAGAAAAGCAAACGGAAACGCCCTTGAATCTGGCTGTGCATCAACAGGCCATTTTCAAAGGCGTTTCCTTTTTATAGAAAGCTGTTTCCTTGTACGATTTGGTATCACCATTCCATTTTACAACGGTCCCATCCCTTATAAATTCCGTACGATCGCGCGGGCGTGTTCCACCTCTTCCTCTTTGACCAGAAGCTCCCACAGCATACCGGTCTCGTTCCGCTGAACCGCAGGCGTCCGGACGCTAATCACACCCCTGGTCTGATTCGGCGCGGCGGTCCGGAATTCGATTCCCTCCGTATTCAATAAGGCTTGCAGGCGAAAAAGCTGATCCCGGTCCACGGTACAATAAACGGTTGTCCATTTCTTATTAAACATATTCTTCGCCTTCTTCTAAATAATAAAAAATCATTATATTCTCATTAAGCTTATTTGCTAAATTGAAAATGCCTATTTAATCCCAAATGACTTTTTATATTCATCCAGAGAGGTTATAAACGCTCTTACTGCTATTAACTCTGCTTCGTCCATTTGCTCAACATCAGAGATTATTTTCCGTTGTATGGGAGTCAATTCCCTGGCCTTGCTTTGTTGTTTCATTTTAGGATCACTCCCATCAAGTATCCATTTAATGGAATACCCATAACGTTCCTCAATAAGTGTAGCTGTTGAATTAGATAATCCACTTTCGCCTTTAAGTAGCTTAGAGATATAGCTCTCAGTAACATTTATACTTTTAGCAAACTCTTTTTGCTTTAATCCATTTTCTGAAATAATCAGTCGAATTCTGTCTGACAAATTCATTTTCCCACCTCGTTTGATTTATCATAACAAATAGAATGTAGCAAGTCAAGTTGAGAGCATTGACAATGTAGTAACTCAATGATATTATGTAGTTAGTCAAGATAAAAATGGAGGTGTTCAATATGATGAATAACAATTGTAAAGATGAAATCATCCGTTTTGTGATGAATTCGTCAGATTCGGATAATTTCATTATTGCAACGTTCATTGCAGGTATGCAAGCAACGAAAAGTGTAAGCTCTAATAAAAACGATGATGATCAGCCTTGTAATCCACCGGAACATTGCTCTGCATAAAAGGCCTATTCTGTACAGACAAGCTGTTACCACAGTTCTCCCCCGCAACAAGCAAACAGGAGTTCAGATGACTAATCAGCACCATGAATCCTCTTAAATTTGTATATAATAAGCTATGAATTACAACCGCAAACACCAACATAAAAGCTGAAGGAAAAACTATGTTTGAATTAAAAAAAGTTTTTTTATCTCAAAAATATCAAGATTTAGCTAAAAACAAACTGCAAGAGCAATTTGGAATTGATTGGGAACCATTCGTCAACGACATCTTTAAAGTTGTAGGATATCCGGAAGCATCTAAACCCTATGTTCTCATATTAAATCGATTCGTCCAGGAACGCTTCGTGAGAAAAGAATGGTATGAATACTATTCTGATCAATGGCATTTTGTTGGCTATTTAACGCGCGAACAGTGTTTACAATTGTATGGGGAAATCAAGGGAGATGACAGCTTTAAACGGTATGGCAAAAACGTGCGGAATAATGATGATAAACAAGCTGAAAAGGCCTGTCGCTGTTTTTTAGATGAACACCTTACATTATATCGAAGCTTCAATCTTAATAAATAATTCTCTTTGTTTTTCCCAAACAAAAAACAGAACGTATCGTTTAGAATCTTTACAATTCTATGATACGTTCTGTTTTATTTTTTATAAATCCAGTATGGGACCTATCGTATGATTGTGTAGGCCCGCTCCGCGTCCTCTTTCCTGACCAGAAGTTCCCACAGCATACCGGTCTCGTCCCGCTGAACCGCAGGCGTCCGGACGCTAATCACACCCCTGGTCTGATTCGGGGCGGCGGTTCGGAAGTCGATTCCCTCCGCGTTCAATAAGGCTTGCAGGCGGAAAAGCTGATCCCGATCCACGGTGCTAAAAACGGTTGTCCATTTCTTTTTAAACATATTTTCCACCTGCCTTTATTTTTCTTTTCGCGGGTAAGGCTTCTTTTCATCCGTGCGGTCAAGCAGATAATCCACACTCGTATTCCAAAAGTCAGCAATACCGGACAGCACTTCAATGGGAATTTCCCTTATGTTGTTTTCATAATTGCTGTAGGCACTTCGTGTCAAGTTTAAAAAATCTGCCAGCTCCTGTTGTGTCTTATCGTTATCTACCCGTAAAATTTTAATTTTATCATATTTCACTTTCATCACCACGACAAGTATATCTGACACAAATTGTGTAATTGACTTATGACACAATTTGTGTCATAATATACAAGAGGTGATTATATGGATGCCGACTGCAAACAAACCTGTCAAAATTGTGGGTTTTATCGGCAACATTATATTTGGAGCAGGAGATTCCAGTCCATTTACTTTGGACACTGTGTTCATCCTCCTCGTATACGGCATTGCCGTCCAACTATGAAGGCCTGCCCCAAATGGATTCCGCAGGACGAAACTTACGTTAAAAATTATATCCCGCAAACGCAAAAAGAGCCGGACACAGAATCATGATTCTGTGTCCGGCCTTTTTATTTCCGCGCGCTGTTTGACAACGCGGCTATTTTACAGGAAATTTTGCGCTTATTTCGCGGCTCTCTTTTCCTTAACAGCTGCCTGCGCTGCTGCCAGACGTGCGATCGGCACGCGGAACGGCGAGCAGGAGACATAGTCCAAGCCAACCTTGTGGCAGAACTCGACGGAAGTCGGGTCGCCGCCATGTTCGCCGCAGATGCCCAGGTGCAGAGCCGGGTTGACTTCGCGGCCGGTCTTCGCGCTCATCTCGACCAAGCGGCCAACGCCTTCCACGTCGATATGCACGAACGGATCGGACTCGTAGATCTTGGTGTCATAGTAGGCATCCAGGAACTTGCCGGCGTCGTCACGGCTGAAGCCGAAGGTCATCTGGGTCAGATCGTTGGTGCCGTAGCAGAAGAAGTCTGCGTCAGCCGCGATCTTATCAGCGGACAGAGCCGCACGCGGGATCTCGATCATGGTGCCGACCTCGTACTTGAGCGCTACGCCGGAATCGGCGATGAGCTTGTCCGCGGTCTCCACAACGATCTTCTTCACGAAGTCGAATTCCTTGACTTCGCCAACCAGCGGGATCATGATCTGCGGGATGACCTTGACGCCCTTCTTCTGGACGTTGATCGCCGCATTGATCACAGCGGTGGTCTGCATCTCTGCAATTTCCGGATAGGTGACGGTCAGGCGGCAGCCGCGGTGACCCATCATCGGGTTGAACTCGTGCAGGCTCTCGATGACTTCGTGAACCTTCTCAACGGTGACGTTCAGCTCGCCCGCGATCTCCTTGATGTCCTCTTCCTTGGTCGGGAGGAACTCATGAAGCGGCGGATCCAGGAAGCGGATGGTGACCGGGTAGCCGTTCATTTCCTCGAACAGCGCCTCGAAGTCGCCCTGCTGGTACGGCATGATCTTGGCCAGCGCCTTCTTGCGGTCGTCAAGGTTGTCCGCAATGATCATTTCGCGCATCGCCTTGATGCGGTCGCCTTCAAAGAACATGTGCTCGGTGCGGCAAAGGCCGATGCCTTCCGCGCCGAACTCGCGTGCCTGGTGCGCATCGCGCGGGGTATCCGCGTTGGTGCAGACCTTCAGCTTGCGATATTTATCCGCCCAGCCCATGAACACGCCGAAATCGCCGGAAATGGAAGCCGGAACGGTCGGGATTGCTTCGCCATAGATGTTGCCGGTGGAACCGTCGATGGAGATATAATCGCCCTCGTTATAGGTTTTGCCATCCAGGGTGAAGAACTTCGCCTCGTAGTCGACGTTGATCTCGCCGCAGCCGGATACGCAGCAGGTGCCCATGCCGCGCGCAACAACCGCCGCGTGCGAGGTCATGCCGCCGCGGACAGTCAGGATACCCTGTGCAACCTGCATGCCCTCGATGTCTTCCGGAGAGGTCTCACGGCGGACCAGAACGATCTTCTCGCCCTTCTTGGCCCACTCTTTTGCGTCTTCCGCTGTGAAGACGACCTTGCCGCAGGCAGCGCCGGGGGAAGCAGCCAGGCCCTTGCCGATGACCTTTGCCTTCTTCATGGCGTCCGCGTCAAACTGCGGGTGCAGGAGCGCGTCGAGCTGCTGCGGCTCTACGCGCAGGACAGCCTCTTCCTCGTCGATCATGCCTTCGTTCACGAGGTCAACCGCGATCTTCAGAGCCGCGCCTGCGGTACGCTTGCCGTTACGGGTCTGCAGCATGTAAAGCTTGCGGTTCTCGATGGTGAACTCCATATCCTGCATATCTTTATAGTGCTTCTCGAGCTTGTCCGCGATGGCGGCAAACTGCTCGTACACTTCGGGCATATCCTCTTTCAGATGGCTGATCGGGGACGGGGTGCGCACGCCTGCAACGACGTCTTCGCCCTGTGCGTTGATCAGATATTCGCCGAACAGCGCTCTTTCGCCGGTCGCCGGGTTACGGGTAAACGCAACGCCTGTACCGGAATTCTCTCCGGAGTTGCCGAATACCATCGCCTGTACGTTGACGGCGGTGCCCCAATCGTAGGGGATTTCGTTCATGCGGCGGTACACGTTCGCACGGGGGTTGTCCCAGGAACGGAAAACAGCCTTGACGGACTCCATGAGCTGAACCTTCGGGTCGCTCGGGAAATCAACGCCCTTGTTTTCTTTGTAGAACGCCTTAAAGCGCTTGACCAGATCTTTCATGTCCTCGGTATCGAGATCGGTGTCCTGTGTGACGCCTTTCTCTTCCTTCTTCTGGTCGATGATCTTTTCAAACTCCGGCTTCGGCAGCTCCATGACAACGTCGCTGAACATCTGGATGAAGCGGCGGTAGGAGTCGTAAGCGAAACGCGGGTTGCCGGTGAACTTTGCCAGGCCCTCAACCACTTCGTCGTTCAGGCCGAGGTTCAGGATGGTGTCCATCATGCCAGGCATGGATGCGCGCGCGCCGGAACGCACGGAAACCAGCAGCGGGTTTTCCGGGTCTGCGAATTTCTTGCCGCAGACTTCTTCCATTTTGCCGAGATACTCATAGATCTGGGCCTGGATATCATCATTAATCTTTTTGCCGTCCTCATAATACTGGGTGCAGGCCTCCGTACTGATGGTGAAGCCCTGCGGAACCGGCATGCCTGCTTTGGTCATTTCAGCAAGGTTCGCACCCTTGCCGCCCAGCAGCTCACGCATGTCCTTATTTCCTTCGGAGAAAAGGTAGACATACTTATGACTCATTGAACAATACCTCCTAATAAAATTGAATAGACGAGCACAGGTCACTCTGTCACAAACTTATTTGCTCAACCTGTATTATAGCAAATTAGCCGTTCAATTGCCAGTTCTTTTTCAATAAAACCAACCGATAATTGCAAATTTTCCGCGGGAATTCAGATGAACTTTCACAAAACGCCGGGCAAAACGGAATTAGCGCTTGAAAAATCCTGTACATATGAGATAATAGGCATAGTATCCGGATGTGCGTCCTGCCGTCCGGCCGTTCGTATTTTCAAGGCCGCCCGCCGGGCCGGCCTTTTCAGAAAAGTTGAAAATAAAAATAGTCTTTATTGTCGCTTTTATCAAAGCGACGTATCCCCGGCGAAGGCCGGGGAACAGAGAAATACCTCAGAGCCAGTTTTCTGTCTCGTAAACAGCCATATCACTCGTTCCCACTCGCTCTTTTCCGGAACAAGAGTCCCGCTCCTTGCGAGGAGCGGCAAAGGGCGCCGCCCTTTGATCCCGCCGCTTTTCAGAAAAGTGGGAAAACACATTATTTTACTTTAAACCTTATTAAATTACCGGAGGGTTTTGCCTATGCCAGAGCAGACCTGCGCCGTCGTCCTCGCAGCGGGCGAGGGAAAGCGCATGAAATCCAACCATCCAAAGGTCCTCTCCGAGGTGCTTTTCAAGCCCATGCTGCAATGGGTACTCGACGCCGCGGAGGGCGCGGGCGTTTCCAGCGTATGCGTCGTGGCGGGCCACCTGCATGAGCAGGTGGAGCGCTATCTGGAAGCAGCGCAAAAGCCGGACGGCCCCGCGCTGTGCCACGTTCTGCAAACGGAACGCCGCGGCACGGGCCACGCCGTGATGATGGCGGAGCCATTCCTGCGCGCGCAGGGCGGCGACCACACGCTGATTTTGAACGGCGACGCGCCGTTTGTCAGCGAAGCGGTCATTCGCGCCGCGCTGGAAAACCACCTGCAAAACGACAGCGCTGTTACGGTCATCACCGCGGAGCTGGACGACCCGGCCGGCTACGGCCGCATTGTGCGCGACCCGGCAAACGGCCAGGTGCGCGCCATCGTGGAGCACAAGGACGCGGACGAAGCCACCCTGACGGTGCGGGAAATCAACTCCGGCGCGTACTGGTTCCGCACGGAGAACCTGCTCTCCATCCTGGGCTGTCTCAGCAGCGACAACGCGCAGCACGAATATTACCTGACCGACGCGGTGCGTCTGTTAATTGAACAGAATAAACGGGCGGGCGCCTTTATCGCCGCCGATCCGGACGCGGTACTGGGCGCAAACGACTGCCTGCAGCTGCACTCCCTGAACGAGATCGCCAGGGAGCGGATTTTGCGCGCCCATATGCTGGAAGGCGTGGAAATCCCCTGCACGGACGGGGTCATCATCGGGCCGGACGTCAAAATCGGACGCTCCACCCGCATCCTGCCGAACACCATTTTGCGCGGAAGCTCCTGCGTCGGCGCAGACTGCGTCATCGGGCCGTGCACAATGCTGACCGACCGCACCGTTCCGGATGGAACCAGCCTTCCTTTTACGCAGCAATAATTTTACTTATTTATTTGCCAATCCGGCCGCAGCGCCTTTGATTTGGGAAGCTGCCCCAGGGGTTACCCGGGGGTGATAGAGTTAACACAAAATATAGGGGGAACGCAAACATGAATTTTCACGGGAAGGACATCAAAATTTTTGCCGCAAGCGCAAACCAGCGTATGGCAAAGCAGATCGCCGACTGTCTGGGTCTGCCAATGGGAAAAAGCGAGGTAGGCACCTTCAGCGACGGGGAGATCGCGGTTTCTCTGTTTGAATCCGTCCGCGGCTCCGACTGCTTCATTGTCCAGTCCACCTGCGAGCCTGTCAACAACAACCTGATGGAACTGCTCATCATGATCGACGCCATGAAGCGCGCGTCCGCCGCCCGCATCACCGCCGTGATGCCGTACTTCGGCTACGCCCGCCAGGACCGCAAGGCCAAGGCCCGCGACCCGATTTCCGCCAAGCTGGTTGCCGACCTGCTGACCACCGCCGGCGCAGACCGCGTGCTCACCATGGACCTGCACGCTTCCCAGATTCAGGGCTTCTTTAACATCCCGGTGGATCATCTGCTGGGCGCGCCCCTGCTCTCCTCCTTTATGAAGGACCGCGTCGGTGAGAACAGCGACGACTACGTTGTGGTTTCCCCCGACCTCGGTTCCGTCACCCGCGCGCGGAATTTTGCGACCCGCATCGGCTGCGGCCTGGCCATTGTGGACAAGCGCCGCCAGCGTGCGAACGTCTGTGAGGTCATGAACATCATCGGTGACGTCAAGGGCAAGAAGGTTATTTTGGTCGACGACATGATCGACACCGCCGGCACCCTGTGCAACGCCGCAACGGCCATCATGGACCACGGCGCGACGGAAGTGACCGCCTGTGCGACGCACGCCGTCCTTTCCGGCCCGGCGATCGAGCGCATCCAGAACAGCCCGATCAAGGAGCTGGTCCTGCTGGATACGATCCCGCTGCCGGAGGAAAAGACGCTCCCGAACTTCACCACGCTGCAGGTGGCGCCGCTCTTCGCGGAGGCCATCGAGCGCATCTACGAGGACAAGCCGGTCAGCCCGATGTTCGTGTAATCCGGCGGCTCCATATACTGCAAATCAAACAGATCCACGGGCGGGGTAGCATTGCTATCCCGCCTGCTTCTTCTGTAAAAAGAAAACGACCGTTTTCCCCTATTTTCGATGTACGGCAAAGGAGCATCCCCATGTTTAAAAATCTATTCAAACGGCCCGCGGCTGCGGCCGGTCCGGTGGAATACCTGATCGTCGGCCTGGGCAACCCCGGCAGCAAATACGAGGGCACGCGGCACAACGCAGGGTTTATGGCGGTGGACCACATCGCGGAACAGGCCGGCGTCAAGATCGACCGCCTCAAATTCAAGGGCCTGTGCGCCCGCGCCACCGTCGGCGGCAAAAGTGTATTGCTGCTCAAGCCTTCCACCTTTATGAACCTCTCCGGCCAGAGCGTACAGGAGGCCATGCAGTTCTACAAGCTCCCGGCGGAACACGTCATTGTCCTGTTTGACGACATCTCCCTGCCGGTCGGACGCATACGCATCCGAATGAAGGGCAGCGACGGCGGGCATAACGGCATGAAAAACATCATATATTTGAGCGGAAAAGACACGTTTCCCCGCATCAAGCTGGGCGTGGGCGCGAAACCAAGCCCGGAGTGGGATCTCGCCGATTGGGTGCTGAGCCGCTTCACCGGCAAGGAGATGGAGCTGCTCTCCGAGGTGTTCGCGCACGCGGCGGACGCCGCCGGGCTGCTGGTCAACGGGAACGGCACGGAGGCGATGAACCGGTTCAACTGACCGATTCTCCCCAGAGCTATAAGACGCATCGTATATCTGCCTATTAATATAACAAATTGTAAATCTTTTTGAAACGCTATGACGGGGAACAACTTATGAAATTTCTTCTCAACGCCCTGAACAACCTCAAGGAATTCAAAACGCTGGACGCGGCCGTCCGGGGCGGGCAGCTGCCCGCCGCCGTCAACGGGCTCTCCGGCGTACACAAGGCAGCCTTCATCTATTCGCTCTGCGCCAATCAAAAGCGCAGGGCTTTTGTCGTTGCCGGAGATGAGAGCGAAGCCCAGCGGCTGAGCGACGACCTCGCCGCGATGGGCATGCGGCCGCTGACAGTTCCCGTGCGGGACTTCTCCTTCCGCGACGCGGCGGGCGCCTCCCATGAGTACGAACACCAGCGCATCCAGGCACTGGCCCGCATCCTGAACGGCGAGTGCGACGCGGTGATTGCCTGCATGGACGCAGCGCTGCAATACGCCATCCCGCCCGCCGAGCTGAAAAAGCGCACCGTGACCATCCGGGCCGGACAGTCCATCCCCATGGCGGACGTGGTCAACGCGCTGGTTGCCTGCGGCTACGAACGCGCGGCACAGATTGACGGCACCGGGCAGTTTTCCCAGCGCGGCGGCATCCTGGACATCTTTACACCGGACGCCGCCAGCCCCGTGCGTCTGGAATACTGGGGCGACGACATCGACACCCTTTCCCTGTTTGATCTGGAGACGCAGCGCCGCACGGAGAACATCGAAAAGCTGGTGATCGCGCCCGCGGTGGAAGCACTGATCGACAGCCCCGCGGTTCTCGCCCAGAAGATCAAAAAGCTGGCGGGTTCCCTGCGCGGCAAGACCGCGCCCAAGGCCAAGGAGATCCTGTACGCGCAGGCGGATAAGCTGGAACAGGGCATACACATCGGCTGCACGGACAAATTCTATCCCCTGCTGTACGACGCACCCGCCACACTGTTTGACTACTTCGCGGAAGACATGCTGCTCTTTGTGAGTGAGGCCGCCAAGGTCAAGGAACGCGCGCGCAGCACCGCCTGGCAGTGGGGCGAGGATTTAAAGGACTATCTGGAAGAGGGCGCGCTCTGCCGCGGTCTGGACTCCTACAGCGAGGACTGGGCCTACGCGCTCGGGCAGTTTCAGAACCGGGCGGTCTATCTGGACACCTTTGTGCGCGGCGGATACGAAACGCCCATCCATACACTCGTCAGCGTCACGGCACGGCAGCTCTCCGTCTGGGGCGGCAGCACCCAGCTGCTGGAGGAAGACCTGCGGAACATGCTGCACAATAAATGGGCCTGCGTCGTTCTGGCGGGCACGGAGCGCAGCGCGCGGACCGTTGCGGCGGACCTGAAAGCCGCCGGGCTTCCCGCGGACTATATGGAGCACCCGCAGACCGTCCAGCGCGGCACGGTGGTCATTACGTCGGGCGCGCTCTCCGCGGGCTTGGATCTGCCGGGGGCGTTTTTCGGCCTGATCACCCACGGACGGTTGCTGGCCGCCCGGCAGAAGAAGCCGAAGCGCGCCAAGAACAGCCAGGAGATCTACAGTCTGGCGGAGCTCTCTCCCGGCGACTACGTGGTGCATGCCGCACACGGGATCGGCGTCTTCGAGGGCATCCACAAGATCGACATGCACGGCGTGGTCAAGGACTATATCAAGGTTAAATACGCCAAGGGCGACACGCTCTATGTGCCGGTCACCCAGCTGGACATGGTTTCTAAATACATCGGCCCGCGCGAGGACGCCGGCGTCAAGCTGCACCGTCTGGGCGGCGCGGAGTGGCAGAAGGCGAAGAGCCGTGTGCGCGCCGCCGTCAAGGACATGGCGAAGGAACTCATCAAGCTGTATGCAGATCGCATGCAGGCCAAGGGCCACGCCTTCTCCGAGGACAACGAGTGGCAGCGCGATTTTGAATCTCACTTTGAGTTTGACGAGACAGAGGACCAGCTCCGCTGTATTGACGAAATCAAGAACGATATGGAACGGGAAGCACCCATGGACAGGCTGCTTTGCGGCGACGTCGGCTTCGGCAAGACGGAAGTCGCATTGCGCGCCGCGTTCAAATGCATCAGCGATTCCAAACAGTGCGCGCTGCTGGTGCCGACCACTATTTTGGCGTGGCAGCATTTCCAGACCGTGACCAAGCGCATGGAGGGGTTCCCGGTGCGCATCGAACTGCTCTCCCGTTTCCGCACGCCAAAGCAGCAGGAAGAAATCCTGCGGCGGCTCAAGCGCGGCGAGGTCGACATGGTGGTCGGTACGCACCGGCTGGTCAGCAAGGACGTGAAGTTCAAGGATCTCGGCCTGGTCATCATCGATGAGGAACAGCGCTTTGGTGTGGCACAAAAAGAAAAGCTGAAATCCTTATGTAACAACGTCGACGTGCTGACGCTCTCCGCGACGCCGATCCCCCGCACGCTAAACATGGCAATGTCCGGCATCCGCGACATGAGCGTGATCGAGGAAGCGCCGCACGACCGCCACCCCGTACAGACCTACGTGCTGGAGCACGACAACGCCGTTTTATATGAAGCAATCCGGCGCGAGCTGCGGCGCGGCGGGCAGGTCTACTATCTGCACAACGACGTTGCCACCATCGAACGCACCGCAGCGCGGATTCAGGCCAATATCCCCGAGTCGCGCGTCGGCTTCGGCCATGGAAAGATGGCGGAAAACGAGCTGTCCGAGGTCTGGCGCAGGCTGTTGGAGCACGAAATAGACGTGCTGGTCTGCACGACGATCATCGAAACCGGCGTGGACGTGCCGAACGCCAACACGCTCATCATCGAGAACGCCGACCGCATGGGGTTATCCCAGCTGCACCAGCTGCGCGGGCGCGTGGGCCGTTCCTCCCGCCGCGCGTATGCCTATTTGACCTTTACGCCAAACAAGGTATTGTCTGAAATTGCGCAGAAGCGCCTTTCCGCAATCCGCGAGTTCACGGAATTCGGCTCCGGATTTAAAATCGCCATGCGCGACCTGGAAATTCGCGGCGCGGGCAACATCCTGGGCGGCGAGCAGCATGGCCACATGGAAACCGTCGGCTATGACATGTACCTGCGCCTGCTGAGCGAGGCAATCCGCCGCGAGAAGGGCGAAGAAGTGCAGGAATACGGACAGGAGTGCCTGGTGGATATGCAGATTCAGGCGCACATCCCGGACAAATACATTGAAAACCTCAGCCAGCGGCTGGAGGTGTACCGCCGCATCGCGGACATCCGCACGCGCGACGATGCGCTGGACGTAACCGACGAGCTGATCGACCGCTTTGGCGAGCCGCCGGAGAGCGTCAACGGTCTGATCGAAGTCGCGCTGCTGCGCAACCTGGCCTCCGGCCTCGGCGTCAGCGAGGTCAAGCAGCAAAATGACTGCCTGCTGCTGTACAAACCCACGTTCAGCCTGAAGAACCCGCAGGACATGCGGCAGATGGCGGCGCTGACTTCCGCGCTGAAGAAGCGCGTCACGCTCAACGCGGGCGGCAAACCGTACATCAGCGTGAAGCTCGGGCCGAATATGACGCCGCTGGATACGCTGGGCGAAGCGCTCAACGTGATGGATGACGCAAAGGAAAAATAATCAAAAAGGAAATGCCTGTTCCCCATCAGAACAGGCATTTCCTTTTTTTCGTAAAAAATATTGACTTTTCGACACAATGCTGCCCGCACATGTTATAGTTAATGTGAAATCATAATCCTTTACTGGAAAACCATTAAAGGAGGTCTAGTCCCATGGGACGATTTTATGCACCATAAAATTCCATTCGTATTAACTGCTATCGTCCGTCTTCACAGCGTGAAACGTATCGGTTTGCGGAAAACCGCGCGCGAAAGAATTCAGGCAGCAGTTTTTTCCAACCAATGGATTGGAAGGGGAAATTGATATGAAAAAGCGATTGTTTCTGATCCTGTGTGCCATTCTGTGTCTATCCTGTATGACCGGCAGAGAGGCCTTTCCGCAGGAAGCCTACGCCTATTCCCCTATGCCGGTGCCCACTAAGGAACATGCCAATCTGACGATTACCAATGAAGACGGATCCGTGGAAACCGTTCCGTTAAAAACAATCCAGTTTGAAAAAGCTGAGGTGGAATTGCTCCCCGAGCCCTATGACCAGTACCGATTGACCGTCAGCGCAGCCGATACCGCTGCCGCCAGCAGAATGGATGCCTCTGTCAAAGCAGTCATCACCTATCGTACCGCCGGGTTTCAACGTCAGCTCATCCATTTCAGTGTAGAGTATGACTGCGGTTCCAGTGTCTATCTGTTCAGCCGGTCGGCCCAGTACGGCGACAGCAGCAATCGAAAGACCGTTTCAATCAACGGGAATTCGTTTTCCAGAAACGTCGACATTTCAGGAAACACTGTCGGCTGCAAAGCGTCCGCTATGGCACAGTATGGTCCCACCGAGGAAACCGTATGGATGACCGTTGACGTATGGGTATAAAAGATGTGCCGTTTAACTGTAGGGATTCTCAAACGAATCCTTGTTCTCCTGCTTCTGGGTACAGGGTTGCTTCTGCTCTCTCTTTTCGTAAAATGGCTGTGGCCCTTCGCTCTGGTCTGCCTTTTGGCCGGTTTTGTTCTCATGTTCCGCCGTTGTCGCTGTCCCTGCTGTGGAACACCGCACACCATTGAACGGTTGCTGTACGCAGTCAATCACCCGCTGTATTGCCGTCATTGCGGCCAGCGCATCCGGATTCATTCTGACCCTCCCGATTCGCCCTCTTAATTCATCGAAGACAGCGTTTTTTAAGGAGGAATTCACATGAACCGCAAAAAAATTCTTTCATTTTTACCGAAAGTTCTGGTAAGCCTGACAAGCCTGTCATTTTTGCTCGCGTATTTCTATTTAGATGCTGAACGCTGGGTGCGCGCACTTTTAATGACCGCTTCGCTTCTGTGTTCCAGTTCGCTTATTCTGATTAATTCCTATCGGGATTGGAAAACAGAACGGACACGGGGCAACAAGGGGAAATTGATCTTTTATTTTATTTTTATCGCGTTCCTGTGCGGTTACGCCGCTTACAATGTTTTGACCCGCCCGGCAGTTTAACTGTCTGAACGTAAGGGGGATGCTTCTATGTTTGTCGACCGGATCGTTCCTCTCCTCGTCGCTATGATCCTGGTATTCGCCGATTGGGTTGTTCCAAAAGCATACAGTCTGTGGTTTTCTGTCATTTCTATACTTATTGTAAATTTTATGGAGTTTTTTCCAAACTGGATACAGTTTCTTCGGGCAAAGGGAGAACATCGTCCGATTGAAGACCGGTCCTTCCTCAAAAAATTCGCTCGGAATATGATCATCAGCGCAATCCTGATCATCGGCGCGTTCCTCATCCGCTATTTCAGAACACTGTAAAACGTTCGGCTGCCTCATTCTTATTACCACCTTCTTATCGAGGGGGAGGAGCACCCATGAGCGCAAAAAAATGGCTTTTTCCTGTTTCAGCCGTCGTGTTGCTGACCGCCGGCGCTGTGCTGCGGACAAGGCTGTTCGCCTATTGGCAACATCTTGCCTCGGTCAACTACGAATTTCAATGGACTTTTTTCTGCTGGTGCCTTGCATTTATTACGGAAATCGCATTCGGGTTTGTCCTTTGCCTGCTCGCCACACACGGAAGCCCGCGCATCCGGCGCTTTTCCGCGGTGCATTTCGTTCTATTTTTGCTGTTGTGCGGATGCTTCTGGGCGGCTCAGTTTCACCTCCTGTATCCCGTGCTGTCTCCCGACCAGACATTGACCGCTATTCTCAACACGCTGGCGGGCGTACTGCTGTTCCAAGCATTTTTCCGGTTGGAAGGCCACGCATCCCAAACCGGGCAGAATCAATAGAATCACTGTTATAAACCAATCCATTCAAAAAGCCGTACAAGCTGTAAAAATACAGCTTGTACGGCTTTTTCCCGTTTTAATCGTTGCATGCGTTGCAAACGCATTAATACTTCTTATAATCCACAATTTGCTTCAAAATATCGTACAGCTTTTCCTGTTCCTTCAGCGGCTGGGATTGAATTAACTGGTAGCACGCGGCGGCAACTTTCTTTCCGTCGTTCCCGATCACAATATTTTCAAACAGCGTTTCCAACGGCAGGTTTAACGCGCGGGCGATCTTCTCAACTGTTTCGACCGTTGGATTTCTATCCGCACGCTCTATCATTCCGACATAACCGGGATGAATGTCCGCCTTCTCTGCCAGCTCTTCTTGGCTTAGCCCCGCCTGTTCCCGGTAGTTTCTCAGTCTTTCTCCTATTATTCTCGTTATGTCTGATTTACATCTTTCTAACGACATTTTTAACTAACCTCTAATTATTCCGAATATCATTTATGATATTTTCCACATGTCTAACTTGTTCTTCCCTTAAACCCGTTACTTCCAAATAGATCCCATCCTGATGGGGTAATGCCTCTCTGCCTAACAAATAATCCGTACTTACCTGAAAATAATCTGCAATTTTAACTAACATTTCAATGGAAGGCAATATATTATCATTTTCCCAATTACTAATGCTTTGCTTTTTAACACCTATCTTTTTAGCGAGTTCTACTTGATTCAGCCCTTGAGACTTTCTCAAATATCTTATTCTAACAGCAAACATAATATCACAACCTTTGTTTTTATTATGTATGCCCAGTTATAAATTTAAAAATACCAGTATTGTAATATACGTTTTTCTGTGGTATAGTTTTCTTATACTAAAATATAAGAAAGTAGGCACGTCTTATGTCCCATATCCTAACCTGCGCCTTCACCGGCCACCGCCCGGACCATTTTCCCTTTCAATACGACGAGTCCCATCCGGACTGCGTCCGTTTAAAAAATCGCATGTTGACAGAAGTCATCAATATCGCCTATGCAGGCACCACCCTTTTCCTCTCCGGCATGGCACAGGGGGTGGATACCTGGGGCGCGGAAATCGTATTGGAGATGCGGCAAACATGTTCTTCCCTCCGTCTCGTCTGTGTTCTGCCGTGCGCGGATCAGGTGGCGAACTGGACGGACGAAGCCAAAAAGCGCTACTTTTCCATTCTCTGCCGTGCAAACCGCCTGATCTGCCTGCACGAGCATTATACTGATAGATGTATGATGGAGCGCAACCGTTTTATGGTCGACCACGCGGATTCCCTGCTGGCGGTATGCAATCCGAAAATCCGCAGCGGTTCCACAGCCACTTTACATTATGCACAAGCAAAAGGGATTCCCGTGAACCTGATTGACACAAGAAAGATATAGGAACGGCGGGAAAAACACCTGCCTATCCCAGCAACAAAAGAGCACCCCGACGCGATTGCCTCGGGGTGCTCTTTCTTCACCAATATTTGACAATAAAATAACAAGCGAGTATAATAAGTGCATATTAATAGTTTGTCTTTTAAAACAAGAACATACGTTTATGTTTTTTTGTACGACAAGGACAAACCGATATGTTCCCGGACCGATTGACTCGGTGAAAGAAAAGAGGCTGTGTGATGAAAAAGTTTCGTTGCCACATCCTTGCCGCTGTGCTGGCGGGAGTCATTGCGATCATTCTCTGCCCGTTTTCCTTTTACACCTTTATCCACGCTACAAATGTCGTCCTTCCATATCTCTTAGGAATCTATTGCGATGCATTCCTTCTGATCATTCTAATCCGCTATTGTTTCGGCTTCGTCAAACGGAACCGAATCCGCATAGAAGAGTCGCTCCTCCGCCAAGACGAGCCGGAGGAAATCAACAATTTGGAATTTCGTGAAACAAACCAGCCTTTTTCCGAATCCGGCTTCCCTGTTTCCTCCGCTTTTTCCCATCCGTTTGGCGGCCGCGCTGTGCCGGAGAAAATACCGCTCTCCGATTCCCGGAACCGGCGGCCCTGAACTTTACTCGCATCCTGTTACCGGGAGAATCCCTCCCCATCCGCTTAAACAAATCAGTGTATGCCCTTGGACCGTTTTTTACGGTGTGAGAAATGAGGTTGCACAATGGAAATTCTCGTGATTGTTGCTGTTATTTATCTTTTGGTAAATTTATTTGTCAAAGGCTTTATGAAGGATTACACCGCGCTTGACGACAGCGAGCCAGAGCAAACCGACGGCGGGATGCTCTACGTAGCGGCTCCCGGTTCCACAGAGGAGGACACCGCCGAACCTTCCCCGAACGAAAATGAAATTCCTCCGGCATTCACCATACTGCCGGGCGTTTATACCAATATGGAGGAGCCGCCCGTCCAGCAGCCAAAGCCGGCAGCTTTTTACGACGCTTCCCCTCCGGCGGAGCCTGCCGAAGACATCGAGCCGGACCGCCGCGACTTTACCGACACCTATGCGTCCATTCAAACGCTTTTTCAACGGCTTGAAGCACAGCGCCCGGCGGAGCCGCCGCCCGCCGCCGTCCACCGTATCAACCTGCGGAAGACGCCGGAGCCGGTTTCCCTGACCTTGGAACCTGGCGAACCAATCGCCCTGGAACCACCGCCTCCCGGTATGGATTACGGTTCCCCGCCGCGGCAGAATCTTGTCCCCAACCCTTACAACGAGATTCCATTTGACGACTTCCACGTCTCCTGACGATCGCAGTTTCAAACGGAACACACGAATCCACAGTAGCCTTTCCACTTATTTTTCCCCTATTTCCAAAGATTCAGGAACAAACAACAATTTTTCATAAAGGAGTATGGATTTGAATGGGCTTGCTAATTATTGCGATTCCTCTCATCTGGATTGCATTTGTATTTATATTAAAGCAGGTGCCAGCCAACACGGACCATTTAAACGATACGTCCGGCGGCTGGGACAGCAGCTTTGACAGCTACGGGGATTCCTGCGGCGGTGACTGTGGCGGTGATTGCGATTGTGGCTGTGGAGACGACTGAATCGGCACAAAAAAAGCGCCCCGAAGTTCGGGGCGCTTTTCCATTCTATTTTTTGTTTACGCTGTGACCAGCGCGGTCAGGTCGTCCAGCGCCTCCTGCCAGAGGGTGAGGAACGCTTCGTACGCGGTCTGTCCGGCGGAAAGCTTATCGCTGACAACGGTCATGTCGCCGCCGTCGCCGAGGTTGTTCGCCATTTCCTTAAACGCCGCGGTGCCTTCCAGCGCCTTATCCGCCGCGGTGTTGAACTTCGCCTGTACGTCCTTGTATTTCTCCGGCGCTTCTACTGCCTTAAGCTTTGCGAAATCGCCTTCCAACGTTGCAATCGCGTCCAGGATCGCGGTCTGGGAAGCCTCATCGCCGGGCTGGATGTTCGCCAGTGCTGTATTAAACGCGGTCTGGGATGCGGTGATGTCCTCCATGATCACGGTGACATCCTGCTCCCACTTTTCTTCCTCTTTATTGCCGCCACCGCAGGCCGCCAGCGTCAGCATCATCAGGGCCGCCAGCGCCAGGACGCCGATGTTTTTTACCAGTTTTGTCATTTTCATAAAATCCTCCTGTTGTGTTGTTTTTGATGAATCAAACGATGGTTCTATTCTATCATGTTTCCTCTGCGAAGTCCATCCTTTTTTCCGCGGCTTTATTCGACAAAACATTGACAAAACGCGTATCAACGCGGTATGATAGTTAAGAACTGAATCAGAACGCGCAAGCGTTCGCAAGGGTGCTGGGGTTTGCCCGGCTGAGAGAAAGGCGCTTTACCGCCTTTTAACCTTTTACCTGATCTGGATAATGCCAGCGTAGGGAGCAAGCAAGCGTACAACGCCCCGCGGCATATCGCGGGGCGTTTTTTTGCACCCGGATTCAATATCTTCGGCGCCGCCGGCCGGGAACAGGCGGAACGCGGCGTTTGCCGCATTGGAGGGTAAACCATGAAAAAAGACAGCACCACCGTCATTCTGGTGGAAAGCGCGCTGATGATCGCCCTTTCCGCCGTGCTGGAACTGTTCAAGCTGTGGCAGATGCCCATGGGCGGTTCCATCACCTGCGCGTCCGTTCCGCTTGTGCTCCTGTCGTTCCACCGCGGCCCCAAATGGGGGATCGGCGCCGCGTTTACACACAGCCTTTTGCAGATGCTCCTGCGGTTTGACGTGCCCCCGGCCAAGACCTTCGGCGCCTTCGCCGTTGTCATCCTGCTGGACTACGTGATCGCGTTCACCGTGCTCGGCGCGGCCTCCTTCTTTGGCAAACCGTTTAAAAACCGCACGGTCAGCGTTGCGGTGGGCACCTGTATTGTTTCTCTGATCCGCCTGCTGTGCAGTTTTACATCCGGCTGCACCGTCTGGAAGGACTACACCCCGGAGGGCTGGCCCGTGTGGTTCTATTCCCTCTCCTACAACGCAACCTACATGCTCCCGCAGATGGTCATCACCGCCGTGCTGGCTGTGGCGCTCATCCATGTGCTGGACCGTTTTGACGGGAGGAAGCTCCGTCCCGCCTCCAATTGACAGAATCCCCGCAAAAGTGCCGAAAGGGCGCGCCGTTTGCTGCTATTTGCATGCCGCGGCGCGCCCTTCTTTTTGTTTCATTCTACTTTTCTCTATGGTATAATGACCGCACAGCGTTACCAAAATCAGAGATTTTGACGCCTGAGCGAATATTGAATCATGCCAGCTGGATGCTTGTTCAAGGAATTGCCGCATTATACGAACCGTATTGCAGGAAGGGCATGATTGAATAACCCCACTTGGTGACCAGAAGCTTTGCTTTCCGTCATTAAGAAAACATGGGACCATATTAACCATCAATAACGACGGTTTTGGACTGTTTCACCGTTCATCAATATGATATAATAATCCTAACATTTCCAGGAGGTGGAACCATGAAAGTTGTGGATTTGCGCAATGTCTTTGCCAGCTGCAATGACCAGCTGATTGAGATCAGCGACCATCTGATTTATTACGCCGAAGAAAAAACCGAAGAGGGCCACAACAGCCTGTTCCTTCTGGAATACAACCGGGTGACCCGGCGCGAACGCATCCTGGCCAACTATATATTGGACAAACCCTCCCTGACGCAGCACTATTTCAGCTTTCCGAACGAAATCATTGTGGTATTGGAGGACGGCGGCGGGAAAATTGAAATTCTGCGCATCGACAAACTCACCGGCGAGGAGACAAGCTGCGTCGTGCTGAGCCTGGTGGGCAGTTTTTCCGAATGCGCCGCGCTGGACGAGGGTCGCGTGGTCATCTACACCACGGAGGACGATGACCACACGGAGCTGTTCGCGGCCTACCGCCAGCTGACCGGATATCAGCGCGTAGCGCTCCTGTTCGATCTGGACGAGGAAGCCTACTACTACATACGGGACCCGCGCATTTGCGCCGCCTCCGCCTGCGAGCTGATCTCCTACGACCTGGACGGCGAGCGGCAGCTGCTGGTCCTTCAGCCGCACGGCGACGAACACGAAAAGTACAAATGCTACCGGAATATGCGCTGGCTGGGCGAACACGTCAACGACAATGTCTGGCTCTGCCCGCTGTTCGATTTCGTCGTGTCCATCAAAGCCGGGGAGGCCCGCACGCCGATGGAACTGATCCTGAGCGCCGGCACCAGCGGCCTGGTGCGCTATGCCGGTATGAACGACGAAGACCTTTACTTCCGCGTCAAGCACTTCCCCTCCAACGACCAGCGCCTGTGCGCCGTCAGCAAACGCACCGGCAAGCGGCGCATCGTCGCACAGCTCAACCTGGAGGAGGACGAGCCGGACGCCTTTTTCTGCATCGATACGGAGGATGGCCGCGCCTATAAAATTTCCGACTGCGGCGACTGCATTGAGGCGGACGGCGTGCTCAATTCCGGCCTGCAGGTACAATACAGCAAGGAACTGGGCGATTTTATCACCTGCGTGGAGGACCGCTTTATCATCGCAAAATATATCCTTGCGGACGATACGGATTCCTTTACATTTTATTCTATTTATGACTGTTCCACCCAAAAACAGCTCAGTTTTGAGTGTGCTTGCGAGGTTAAGTCCGGTACTGTGGTATTATACTGAAGCGCATTTTTCACAATCCCGAATCATTCCTTCTGGCAACATATCCAATCTTTGTGAACTTTTTTAAAACCTCTTTACATCGGAAATCGAAACTGTTAGAATACAGGCGTTGAGTTAATTAGATTAACATAATAGTCCACTTTTTCATTTATTTGGATTATCCAATCTATGGCAAACCGTCTGCTAGCGGCAGGAAAGGGGGATCGTTTTTACAGCCTATCGCAGACTTGTAAAAAACGAAGGATTTTAAAAGGTATGTGAAAGGAAGGCGATCGTATGAAGAAATTCCACCGTTCCGCACTCGCCCTGTCCCTCTGTGCGGCGATGCTGACCAGCACCATTCCCGGCGCTGTTGCATCCGCCAAAACCAACGCAAGCCTGCTGGACGCGGAGTCCATCGGCTACGCAAACGTTCTGAATGTGACCGGCATCCCGGACCCCGGCATGTATGGGGATTATGACACCAATAAATACAACAACTTTTCTGACATGGGCGCATGGCACGGTTACTATCTGCATCCGCAGGACGCAACCGACCTGTACGGCGGATTCGCCGGCCCGATGATCATCGCGGAGGAATACCCCATCAATCTGTCGGAGAGCATCGGCAAGTGGCAGATCGTCCGTGCGGACGGCACCGCATACGACCTGTCCACCGCGAAGGCGACGGTCAACGGTTACCCCGGCAAACTGGTGCAGACCTATGAGATGGACGACTTTGATCTCAAACTGGAGTTGATTTTCTCCAGCGACCGCACGGCTCTCATCCGCACCTCCATCCTGAACAAAACAGACGAGGCGCTGGAGCTGACCCTCAAACAGGCGGGCGATATTTTTAACACCTACGGCACCCGCGGTGCGGCGCTCGGCACTTCCCTGCAAAAAGAGGACGACGGCGTATCCGTTTCCTTTGAGACGATCCGCAGCACCTGGAATCTGCTGACCAGTGAAGAAAACAAATTCAACATCCGCTTCGACCGCGCGGTGACAACGGAAGTCGCTGAAGACGGCCTCAGCTATGTATCCACGTTTAACGAGCCGGTTACGGTCAATCCGGACGACGTTTTCACCACCTATCAAACGCAGAGCTACACATTCACCGCGGACGAAGCGGCGGCGGAAAAGGAAGCGGCGGCGGACATGCTGGCGGACGGCGCACCGTACTTTACAGAGAACACCAGCCGCTGGCAGGGGTACATTGATACCATCGACGGCGCGGACGTCGACGCGGCTTACAAGAACGCCGCGGTCAAGTCCATGGAAACGCTGTCCACCAACTGGATGAGCGCTGCGGGCGCTTTGAAACACGATGGCGTCGTTCCCTCCACTTCCTACAAATGGTTTGTCGGTATGTGGGCATGGGATTCCTGGAAACAGGCGGTTGCCACCGCGCACTTCAACGGCGACCTGGCGGAAGATAACATCCGCGCGCTGTTTGACTATCAGATCACAGAAGAAGACGCAATCCGTCCGCAGGACGCCGGCACCATCATCGATTGTATCTTCTATAATGTCGGCCCGGAACGCGGCGGCGACGGCGGCAACTGGAACGAGCGCAACTCCAAGCCCGCGCTGGCTTCCTGGTCTGTCTACAACGTTTACAAGCAGACCCACGATATTGAATTCCTGCGTGAAATGTATCCCAAGCTGGTCGCCTACCATGACTGGTGGTATACCAACCGCGACATTGACGGCAACGGCATTGCGGAATACGGCGGCATGGTGCACGACGCACACTACCAGTACAACAGCGACGGTTCCATAAAGACCGACGAAAACGGCAACAAGCTCTTTGATGAGGATGCCGTGATCGAGGCCGCCGCGTGGGAAAGCGGCATGGACAACGCCACCCGTTTTGACAAGGACGGCAACGGTCCGGACGACATTGGCGTCCATGTCTTTGAAGTCAAGAACGACGGCGGTGAAACCGTCGGCTATACCATCAACCAGGAATCCGCGGATCTCAACGCATATCTGTACGCGGAAAAAGGCTTCCTGAAGGCCATGGCGGAAGAGCTGGGCTACGAGGAAGACGCCGCAAAATACGAAGAAGAGGCTGCAAAGGTCCGCGACTATGTCAACACCATGATGTTTGACGAGGAGACCGGCTTCTACTACGACCTGCAGACCAGCGAAGACGGCCAGACCAAGAAACTGCTCGTCAACCGCGGCAAGGGGACGGAAGGCTGGATCCCGCTGTGGGCAAAGATGGCCACACAGGAAATGGCGGACGATGTGGTAGAGAATATGCTGGACGAGGGTAAATTCTACCTCTACATGCCGTTCCCGACCGCATCCAAGGACAATGACAAATACGACCCCAACCGCTATTGGAGAGGCCCCGTGTGGATGGATCAGGCCCTGTACGGCGTAGAGGCCCTGCAAAACTACGGCTACACCCAGGAGGCTAAGGACGCGGCCTATCGCCTGTTTGACCATGCGGAAGGACTCCTTGGCGACGGCCCCATTCGTGAAAACTACAACCCGGAAACCGGCGTCGGCCTGCACACCAAGAACTTCAGCTGGTCCGCTTCCGCGTACTACCTGCTGTTCCAGAATACGTTGAACGGCAACGAAACCACTTCCCAGGATGCGCTTCCGATTCCGGGAGACCGCAACCTCTCCGTCACCTTCCCTGCAAAGTCCGTCTCCGTGGAAGCGGAAGGCGTGGACGCAGGCCTTGCCAATATCACCGGCAGCCTGACCGCTCAGCTCCCGGCCGACAGCACCTTTAAGCTGACCTTTGCCCCCAGAGTTGAGGGCAGGGAGTTCGCGGCAATCTCCATCAACGGCAAGCCGGTCGTCTTTGACAAGGATACCGACACCACTTCTTTTGTATACGAAGGCACCATCGCGGATGCGGCACAGCTCCGCTTTACCTTCACCGTTGTCAGCAAACAGACGCTGAACAGCATCATCGACGCTGCGCTTGCGCTCAAGGGCGGCGAGGAATACAACAACGCCGTTACCATTGTCCAGGAGAAATTCGACAAGGCTCTGGAACATGCGCAGGCGGTGGCCGGCGACAAGACCGCCGCACAGGATAAAATTGACGGCGCGTGGAAAGACCTGCTGAATTGCATCCAGCACCTGAGCTTTGAAAAGGGCGACCTTACCAAGCTGCAAAACCTTCTCGCCAACGCGGACGCACTGAATGAGGCCGACTTCACCGCGGAGAGCTGGAATGTTTACCTGGAAAAACGCGCAGCCGCTGAGGAAATTGTGGCGCTGGGCGACAATGCGCTCGCCGTCGACGTGACCAAGGCGCACGACGAACTGCTCAAGGCCGTTGAAGACCTGCAGTATGCCGTCAACAAGGAAAACCTGAGCAGTATCTTTGCACAGGCCGAAGAAATCCACGGCAATCTGGACGCTTATCTTGAGACTGGCAAGGCGGCATTCCTGCTCGCCTACGACAACGCACAAAAGGTTCTGGACAATGCAAACGCAAGTCAGGCGGACATTGACAAGGCTGCCGACGAACTGCTTACGGCAATCATGGACATGCGCCTGACACCGGATAAGAGTGCTTTGACAGCGCTTGTCACCAAAGCAGAGAGCCTGAACACCTCTAAATTCAGCGCATCGGAACGCAAAGCATTTGACGAAGCGCTGGACGATGCGAACCGCGTACTGTCCAATTCGGAAGCCTCACAGGAAGAAGTGGACGCGGCGCACAGCAAGCTGACCCGCGCCATGAACGCCGGTTCTTCCAGTTCCGGTTCTTCCGGTGGCAACAGCAGACCGAGCGGCGCTGGTTCTTCCGGCAACGGGTACGGTTCCTCCGGTAATGCGGTGGCAGGAACTCCTGTGACTACCACACCGGCTGTGACCGCGTCCGTCCGTTCCGACACCACCGCCGGTTTCGCCCTCAACCGAGGCGCGGCCTACTGCTTCAAGATGACGGTCGTCAACGGCAAGGAGAGCGACGTGCCCAGCTTTACCGTGGGCAACGGCAGTGTGCTGAAGACCCAGTTTGTCGCAAAGATCGGCAACGATTATTACTACCGCGTATGGGCGGTCGGTACACCGGGCCAGAGCACGGGCGTGTACACGCAATTGCCCAACGGGGCACCGCAAAAGCATTGCACGGTAACGATTGGTTGAGATTTTAAACAGGCTGATTCAGAAAACCGTCATGGATGCGTGCTGACCGCAGGTTCATTGTGTTGCTACCATCGCCTAAAATGGTACTTGCGTAAGCGCGTCCCGGCCGGAATTCCCGGAGCAAAATCCGGCTCTTCACTGCACGGTAACCATTTCATAATCTTTCCTATATGTAAAAAGGGGCCGCTGTTCCATTCTGGAACAGCGGCCCCTTTTTTCTAATTCTTCGCTTCTACTCGCCCTCACCCACAGGCCCACATGGGGCCTGACCAACAGACCGCGGCTTATAGAGTCGAAATCTGATTGCAATCCCCGGCTCCCTCGTAAACGCTGACACTGTATCAGAATGTTCGCCCACTCGTGAATTCAATGCACAGCATTGATAGGAAAGCCGACCTTATTACGTTGCTTACCCTTTTAACCCACAGCACCTCCGTGGGCGTTGCTTTCTTCACCAATGCGTAAAGGTCTGAAAAAATGGGATTTCAACCCACAGTATCCATTGGATGCTGACATCCAGCGCATGGAAAGGCCGAGCCATCCCCGCATTTCAACCCACAGACCCGCATGGGCCTGACTAAGCGATTAAGACTTCTGAACACTGGCAGGTGGGGATTACACCCCACAATACCCAGCAGTTTTGACCAAAGTCCATGAATAAAGTTTGCTTGATCAACACCTGTTTCTTTATTCCGGAACCTTATCTTCACCAACGCTGCAGCAGGCGAGCAATTCCGACAAAAACAGAGCGGCATCAATGGTACTATCATTTTAAGGAATCGAGCCTCCCACCCGCGTTAAGCAGATGGTAATAATTGACATTTGCTTCCCTTACGGCTTATAATAAAAAGGAAAAGGCGATACCGTGCAGACGGCTCGTCCTTTGCGTTAGCTGAGAAATAACCGCTTCATTTGGACGTGAGGGCGGTTATTTCTTTTTTATGTGAGTGGCTACAGTCCAGACAAACGTCGCTAAACCCAGCATGACACTGCAAAACTGATAAAGCTCCGGGAATGTAACTTGCATCTGCCTCACTCCCTCTCTATGGAGGGAAAAGAAAACGTCTCCCTCCAGAATCCAGAGGGACCAACCGTCCAATGTCTACTATATCGCCTTTTCTTTATAAGAATACCATATTTTTACAAAATATACAATATCTTCCTTGCAAAAAGATTTTACAAACAGGATATGGGGCGGTTGTCCTTCCGACTGATCGGAAACACAGATGCTGGAACCCGCGGGCTTCTTCCACATTTTAACCCTCAGGCCCAGTTGGGCCTGGCAAGGAACCTGTCCCGTGTTCGCGGCCTCATCCCAATTTCAATCCACTGGCCCCAAGGAGCCAGACAGCGCAAAGTGCGTTGCTAAGCATCACATTTCTACGCACAGCACCCATTTGGGCACTGACGAACGCTTTATTTCTACAAGGTTTGTGGAGCCTTGTCCCATTCCGTACAGAGGGTTTGTCTCTCATCACCCATCGCAAAAATCGCTGAAAACGACACTGTGCAAATCGGGAGTGCGGTTTTGTGATGTGATTTCAACCCACAGGCTCTTGCATGGAGCCTGACTGCCGGTCCCGTAAGCCGTTTTTTCAATCTACAATTGTTCCTCCGCCGAGGACAAGGTCGCCGTCGTAAAAAACGACCGCCTGCCCGGGCGTGACAGAGCGCTGCGCTTCATCAAAGGTGACACGGACGCGCCCGTTCTCCATGGGGGAAAGCAAGGCCGGCGCCGGCTTTGCCTGATAACGGACCTTGACCTGCGCGCGGAGCGGCTCGCCCAACACATCAAACGGAATAAAATTTAAATCCTCCGCAACGAGCGTATCCGCATACTGGCTGCCTTCTTCGCCCAAAGTGATCCGGTTGTGTTCCGCGTCGATATGGGTTACATACATTGGCCTGCCGAATGCAATTCCCAACCCCTTGCGCTGCCCGATGGTGTAATAGGTAATTCCCAAATGCTTTCCCAGGACGTTGCCATCCTGGTCGACAAAGTCGCCCGCGGGAGCCTTCTCCCCTGTAAACCGCTCCAGAAAACCCGCGTAGTCATTGTCCTCCACAAAGCAGATTTCCTGGCTGTCTGGCTTGTGCGCAACCTGCAAGCCGGCTTCCTCCGCCATTTTGCGGGCCTCCGGCTTGGTGTACGCGCCCAGGGGCATCAGGGTATGCGCCAGCTGGTCCTGTGTCATAGAGTACAGCACATAGCTTTGATCCTTGCTGGCAGGCGCTTTTCTCAGCAGCCACCGCCCCTGCGCGTTCTGCTCAATGACCGCATAATGCCCGGTGGCAATGGAATCGAAGCCCAGCAAACGCGCTTTTTGCAGCATTGCGTCGAATTTTAAATGGCGGTTGCACGCGATGCACGGGTTCGGCGTACGGCCCGCGGCGTACTGATCCGCAAAATACTGAATGACGTCCTTTTCAAAGCGATCCGTGAAATTCAACACCAGATGGTCGATTCCCAGCTGATAGCACACGCGGCGCGCGTCATCGATGTCATCCAGCGAACAGCAGCCGCCCGCGGCGCACTGCTGCATATACGCGTCCGGGCGCAGGCGCATGGTCACACCCGTCACATCGTACCCGGCTTTTAACAATAAAAGAGCGGCGACAGAACTGTCCACGCCGCCGCTCATTCCCAACATGACCTTATTGCTCATACTTCCGGTTCGTCCTCTGCCGCCTCGCCCAAAATATCCTCTTTGCCCGCTGTCACTGTGGGCGGGATCGGATCTGCTTCCTCGGACTCCTCCGCGGCAAGACGCTCCTCCTCTGCGGCAGCCTCATCGTGCATCAGGTTGATAAAGGGCTTTTCCGCAACGTCGCTTTCCTCTTCGTCGGCGGTCTCTCCGCTCTGGGCGAGCTCCTGACGCTGTACTTCGTTCAGATCCTCATAATAGGGGCAGATATCGCAGTCATCGTTGCAATCCGCACAGGCGTCGTCTTCCTCTTCCGTCGGCGCGGTGATCTCGTCCAGCTTGTCAAACGCCTTCCGCATGCGGCGTTCGCTCTCTTCCACCGCCTGGCAGAGCTGTTCGGCCTGCTCGTCGTTTGCATCCCGCAGATGCTCCATATAATATTTCCCCAGCGCGACATATGCGCGTGCCGTATTCTCACGTTCATTTTTGATTACAACCCGGAGACGGTTAATCATCGCGGTTTTGCGATTTTTCTCCACGACATAATCAACTGCCTTGCTGACTTCACTGCCTATCACATTGAAAATATTCATACTTTCCCCTCCGGCCCGCTTAAAGCGGCTATTTACGCACCGATTTTCGGTGAATCTATATTCGTCTTTATTATACCGCAATTTTATCAAAATGAACAGTTAAAAATTTGTAGTACCTGTCGACCGGTTCCGCCTTGTTGTGCGGCGTATGCGATTGTGTTATAATTACATGAATACTGAATCATGCCTGTTTAAACCGGGTATGATTGAATATTACAATGCCGCAAACGAATCTTACCTCTTTTGCGGAATAACGAAGATCTATAAAATCATCCTGCACGCAACTTTGTGGTATGATTTTCCTTTATTTATGAAAGACTAGGATGTGAACGCGCATGTCAACTGAAATCACCAAAGCGGTGAGCTGCCCCCGGTGCGGCGCGGAGGTGGAAACGCCGATGTGGCCGGGTATCAACGCCGAGGTCAACCCCAACCTGCGCACGCAGGTGCTCAAGGAAACCCTGTTTAACTGGACATGTCCTTCCTGCCGGTACGTTGCGCAGATGGCGTATCCCTGCCTGTACCACGATAAGGGCCGCAAATTCATGGTCTATCTGATTCCCAACGGAAGCGCGGAAGAACTGGCTCAGCTGGATGTGGACAAGACGTTCCCGCAGATCAACTGCGTGCGGAAACGCACGGTCTCCTCTCTGGCCGGGATGAAAGAAAAAATCCTGCTATTTGAATCCGGTATTGACGACCGTGCGGCGGAGCTGGTCAAGCTGGCGCTTTCCTCCGTGGTGGAGAAGAAGGACGGCAAACCGCCGCGCGAGGGCTATTTTTCCTTCTACGACGAGGACAAAAACCGCATCGGGTTCGTGTTTTTCTTTGAAGGAAACCCACAGCCTGTTATGAAAACCACCCGCATGGACGCGTATTATAAGGCGTTGGAAATCGTACGGGAGCTCGGTCCCCAGCAGGACGGTTTTGCCACCGTAGACAGCGCGCTGGCACAGCTTCT
This sequence comes from Anaeromassilibacillus senegalensis, assembly GCF_001261775.1. Lineage (GTDB taxonomy): Bacteria > Bacillota > Clostridia > Oscillospirales > Acutalibacteraceae > Anaeromassilibacillus > Anaeromassilibacillus senegalensis. Next base: position 127,443 of record NZ_LN868535.1, read on the forward strand.
GCTGGAAAAGTATCAGGAAGACGAATAACTGTCATAGAGTGAGGTGCAATTATGTGTGGAATCTGCGGGTTCACGGGCGAGATCGTCGACCGTGACAGCGTAATTAAAAATATGACCGACGTCATCACCCACCGCGGGCCGGACAGCTCCGGCGTTTATGCCGGAGACGGCGTGACGATGGGCTTTCGCCGCCTCTCGATCATCGACATCAGCAGTTCGGGCGACCAGCCGATTTACAACGAGGATAAGACGCTGGCCCTCACCTTTAACGGCGAGATTTACAATTATCAGGACCTGCGCAAAGAGCTGATCGAAAAGGGCCATCAGTTTTATACCCAGACCGACTCCGAGGTGCTGGTCCACGGCTTTGAGGAGTGGCAGGAAGGGCTTTTAAACCGATTGCGCGGCATGTTCGGCTTTGCCATCTGGAACACGGTGGATCACAGCCTGTTCCTGGCGCGCGACTACTTCGGCATCAAGCCCATTCACTATACCCAGGTGGGGGATTCCTTTGTCTACGGCTCGGAGATCAAAAGCATCCTGGAGTTCCCCGGCTTTGAAAAGAAGTTCAATCTCCACGCGCTGGACAATTACATTTCCTTTGAATATTCCCCTCCCCCGGAGACATTTTTTCAAAACGTCTTCTGCCTGATGCCCGCCCACTACCTCTGGTACAAGGACGGCAAAGTGACGACGGCCCGCTACTGGGAGCCGCAGTTTGACGCGGACGACAGCATGACCGAGGAACAGGCGGTGGACGCGATTGAAGAAGTCTTTGAAAACTCCGTCAACGCCCACAAGATTAGCGACGTGGAAGTTGGCTGCTTCCTCTCCAGCGGCGTGGATTCCAGTTATGTTTCCACCTATTTCAAGGGGCAGAAAACCTTCACCGTCGGCTTCGACTACGGCGAAAAATATAATGAGATCGACTGGGCCAAAAATCTGAGCAAGGAAGTCGGCTTGGAACACCATTATAAAGTCATTTCCACGGAAGAATACTGGGACAGCATCCGCAAGGTGCAGTACCATATGGACCAGCCGCTGGCGGACGCCTCGTGCATCGCGTTGTATTTTGTCTCCAAAATGGCGAGCGAATACGTGAAAGTCGTCCTCTCCGGCGAGGGCGCGGACGAGTTGTTCGGCGGCTACAACATTTACCACGAGCCGGACGATTTGGCGGGATACAAGAAAGTCCCGTTGTTTCTGCGGAAATGCCTGGCCGGGATTGCAAAAGCGCTGCCGTTCCGCTTTAAGGGCAAAAGCTTTTTGATTCGCGGCGCACAGACGATCGAAGAAAGCTTCATCGGCAATTGCAGCATGTTTACCATGGAAGAAAAGCGGAAGCTGCTGAAAAGCGATATCCCGATTACCCGCCCGCAGGAGCTGACCAAGCCGTACTACGCGCGCGTGCAGGGCAAGGACGACGTGACCAAAATGCAGTATCTGGACATCAATGTCTGGCTGGCTGGCGACATCCTGCTGAAAGCCGACCGCATGAGCATGGCGAACTCGCTGGAGCTGCGCGTGCCGTTCCTGGATAAAGAGGTCTTCAACGTGGCGGCTCACCTGCCGCGCCGCCTGCGCGTCAACAAGGAAAATACCAAATACGCGATGCGCAAGGCCGCGATGCGCCACCTGCCGGACGCGACGGCGAAGAAAAAGAAGCTGGGCTTCCCGGTCCCTACCCGTGTCTGGCTGCGCGAGCAGAAATATTACGACATTGTCAAGACGGCGTTCACCAGCGACACGGCGAAACAGTTCTTTAACACGGACGTACTGGTTGCATTGCTGGACGAGCATTTCAACGGCAAATGCGACAACAACCGCAAAATCTGGACGATTTACGTGTTCCTGATCTGGTATGATATTTACTTTGCGAATCCCGACGGTGTAAACTTAAAATAAGCTATTATTTAAAATGTATTTTCACCTTACCGATAACGGCTTAAACGCGTTTATTTACCTTTCTAAAAGGCGGGACCTGCGGTCAGCTCGCGCCTACGGTGAAGACCAGTTTTCAGCTTACAGGTAATGGCTAAAACGCGTTTATCCACCTTTCCAAAAGGCGGGACCTGCGGTCAGCTCGTGCCTACGGCGAAGACCAGTTTTCAGCTTACAGGTAATGGCTAAAACACGTTTATCCACCTTTCCAAAAGGTGGCAGTTTCCAAAGGCAGAGCCTTTGGTCGCTCCTCGCAAGGAGCGAAACTCTTTTCCTGAGAAGAGCGAGTGGGAACGAGTGATATGGTACTTTACAAAGAAGAATGTATTTTTATTGATAAGGGGCTGACGCATTTTTTGTGCGTCAGCCCCCTGTTTATTTTTATAACAAAAACATATATATTTACATAATCTATCATTTCATCCCGTTTCAAAAAAATTATACTCTACCATGCATCCTCTACCGTCGTTTCTTTTTTGCAGGATACAGTTGTTTTATGTTCGTGCGTCCCAGTAAATAGTCCACACTGGTATGATAAAAATCCGCGAGAAGCATCAGGCGGTCAACCGGAATGTTTCTCAATCCGCGCTCGTATATTGAATACTGATTTTGCGATATATGGATAATCGCAGCAACTTGCCTCTGTTTTAAATCATGGTCTTCGCGCAAATCCCGTATATTCCGATACATATCCTTCCCTCCCGAAGGACAGTATAGCATTTGACATAGGAACTTGCATTATCACAAAGATGTTTGTAGTTGACAAGGCAAAAAAGAGCGGTTGCAGCTTGTATTCTGCAACAGCTCCGGAAATTCACTTAGCAATACAAAAAGTCCGTAAAGAACCATATCACTCGCTCTTCTTAGGAAGAGAGTTCCGTTCTCTGCGGAGAACGGCAAAGGGCCCTGCCCTTTGATCCCGCCGCTTTTCAGAAAAGCGGAAAAACACATTTAAGAAACAACCCGCAAGGGAACAAAAAAGGGCTGTTACAAAACAGCCCTTAAACCTTCACTTTTACGCGGCCTCAGAAGAAGATTCCTCGCCGCCTTCATCAGAGGGTGTTTCCTCCTCGGAGGAAACCGGCGCGGAGGAAGATTCCTTCGGCACAAACATCGTCGGGTTGTAGTCCTTGATTGCGCCTTCGTTGATCGTCACACCCTGGTATTCGTCCGTCCACTTGTTCACCGTGTCCTTAAACTCGTCGCTCTTCATCGCGATGAGAATATTCTGGCGGTTGGTGTCGTTGTCCAGCTGCTCCTGTACCTTCGCGGTGACATCGTCCTTGACCAGCAGGATCTTATACATACCGGCGGCGTCAACCATGCGGGCTTCGCCGTTCTTCATGGAATTCAGTGCCGCAGAGAACTCCTCCGGATACGAGGATGGATTCTTTACAAAGTCCTCCACGCCGGTGTTGAGCTGCTCGGTTTCCTGACCGGAAGACGTTTTGTATGCCGTGGCGGCTTCCTGAATGGTCATCTCGCCCGCGTTGATCTTATCGGCATATTCCTTAAAATCCTTGTCAACCTGCTCGACCTCTTCGTCGCTCATCGCTTCACCGGTCGTCATGTCGTACTGGGATGCCAGCACATAGGAAAACGCCGTGTAATTCTTTACAAAGTAGTCCTTAATATCGGCTTCCGGCACTTCCTGCGTGCCGCCCTTGTTGTAAATTGCATCGAATACCTTGCTGTACTTTGCATAATAATCGGAGTACGCCAAGTTAAAGGAAGACTGCGCCACACCATACGTATCCATCTCTGTGCCGATGTACGTCCAGTTGTTCGCCGTCTGGTTGTTGACCTGCTTGACCTCGTCTTCGGTCAGGGACAGCTCAAATTCCTTCATCTTGTCGTCGATGACCAGAATGGACTTTGTCTGGCGCAGGGCGTTGTCCTTTATCCAGGTTGCTGCGTCCTTGCCTTCAATCTGCTGCTCCAGAACCGGCTTGGAACCGTCTTCCTTCTGGCTGTCCGCCTGCTGGTACGCGGAATACAGGTTGTAGATATAGGCGCCGATCGGCACTGTCAGATTGTCGTTTTTGATTGCCCAGGTCTTGTCCGTTCCACCGCACGCGGTAGCCGTCGCCATGATCGCCAGAGCCATCACTGCGGCCAGGCACTTCTTGAGTCTTTTCATTTTACACGCTCCTTAAATCAATGGGCGTTTCATCACACCCTGAATTACGGCATTTTCAGCACATTAGACAATATTATACACCACTCGTTTCCATTTGTCCATCAAATAATCTGTCCACGGCGGTTTTTTGCCAAATTTTACGATTGCTGCGCCCGTGCTGCCGCCTTTGCCTGAAAACTTTCCTTTTTGACGCTGACGCGCGTATGTGTCCCACGCGCAATCACGCCCGCGTTGTCCCTCGCTTCCAAACGGAACTGATATACGCGGCCCTCCACAGCGGTCAGTTCCGCTGTGGCGCTCACTTTCACCCCCACGGGAGTCGGGCAGAGGTGCTCCATGTCAATCCGGGAGCCGACGGTGGTCAGGCCTTCCGCCAAATCCTCCTGCGCCAGCGCGGCGGCGGCGCCCTCCAGCATCGCGGCGACCATCGGCGTTGCCAGCACGTCCGTTGCCAGCACGTCCACGCTGCCGCTCCCGACGGCGGTTGCCAGCAGCTCCGGCGTCACCGTAAATTCCTTTGTGTATGTCTTTCCATTCATTGTATTTGCCTCCACTTCCTGTTATAATGGCTTACGGTTTGTTTTACCGGTCTATTATAACAAAAAAAGCGCCTTGAAGAAAGGTTTCCCTTTCGTGCGCATTTCATCATCAGAAAGGAAGATTGCCCCATGGAAGCTGCATCCCCCCGCCGCCGGATTTACCTGATGGACGAGCTGCGCGGTTTTGCCGTACTCTGCATGGTTTTTTACCACGCTTTTTATACGCTCGCATACCTGTTCAATTTGCCGATCGGCAAAACGCTGCTGTTTTTCTTCATGCCCGCGGAACCATGGTTTGCAGGATTGTTTATTCTGATCTCCGGCATTTCCTCCAATCTGTCGCGCTCCAACACCCGGCGCGGGCTGAAGCTGGCCGCGGTCGCACTGGTTGTCACGCTGGCTACCTGGCTGGTGGTGCCGGAAGAACGGATCACCTTTGGCATCCTGCATTTTCTCGCCGTCTGCATGGTCGTGTACGGCCTGGCACAGCGTTTCCTGCTGCGTTCGGACCGCAAATTCCAATGGTGGCCGGTCGCCGTATGCGCCGTCCTGTACCTGCTCACCCGGGAGGCCGGCTCCGGAACACTCGGGATCGGCCCGGCTTCTTTCTCCCTTCCCGCCGCTTTGTACGCCACCGACTGGCTCGCGCCGCTGGGTTTCCACACCCATGCGTTTTATTCCGCGGACTATTTTCCGCTGCTGCCCTGGATGTTCGTCTTCTTCGCCGGGACCAGTCTGGGCCTGCTCGCCGCGGAGGGGCGCTTCCCCGAATGGACGTATCCGTCCCGCGTGCCTTTCCTCTCCTGGCTGGGCCGCCACGCGCTGGTGATCTATGTGCTGCACCAGCCGGTGATCTACGGTGTCTCCCTGCTGGTCAGCAGCCTGCTCTCCTGATTTGCCAATGATACAAAAAACCGATCCCACGCCCCCAAACCAACGAACCGGAGGAAAAGACAAATGACCGAAAAGAGAAAATGGATATGGACTGATAGTAAGGCGATTCTCACCATCGTCATTCTCGCTGTCTGCGCGATTCTATTATTCTTCGGCATCAAAGAACCAGATATTCAACTGGTTGACCAACAGATCCAGATTCACGGCATGTATGGTATGAAAATTGATTTTGCCGATGTGAAGAATCTGACTTTGGTAGAAAAAAGCATGCGGGAAATCGGCATCGGCAGAAGAACCAACGGCTTTGGCGGTATTGGAAGCACATTAAAAGGGAATTTTGAATCGGCAAGTTTAGGAAAACATAAACTTTTTGTCAATGCGGATGCATCGCCCACCATATTCATTGAGCGGAACAGCGGCGTCAATCTCTACATCAGCTTCCATGACAGCCAAAAAACCAGAGATTTATTTGCGGAGCTAAGGGAGATCCAATAGCGGTTCAAACATTTCCGTCAATCTTTGCCGCAAAAGCATCTGAACGTTTTTGAATACCGATACCTGCCATGATTCCGTGAAAACCACTCACACAAAAAAGCCGGTGTTCAATGTGCGTTTTAAACATAAAGATTGGCAGGATACGAGCGCTTTCCCCGCGAAGAGCAGGGGGTGGCGCTTATAGCCTGCCAAATCTTTACGCATCTTGCCAATTGCGATACCGTGCCCGATCAATGGGTTGCTTCTCTCTGACGCTCCGGATTCCACCGGAGCGTTTTTTACATGTTAAAATAAAAAAGCCATTGAAGATTGCTCTTCAATGGCTGGAATTTACGGACCCGACTGTCAATCCTGACAGTATGCAAAGTGCATGGCGCTTATTCAAATATATCGCGCAAACTTACGATTGTTCTGTCCTGTAACTCTGTACTATAGTATACGCACTCTTTTGCATTTTGTCAAGGGTTTTTTTAAAAAAATCAGGTAACATTTGTTCACCTCTAGGTTGACATTTTTCACCCGAGGTGTTAACATAAAGATGCGATATCTTATAAAGATACTTTTAGGAGAACATACCATGAACTATATTGATTGGGGGAACGCCTATTTGCAGGAAGCGGAACGGCTGCGAGACCGCGTCCGGAGCCTCCGACGCGAAGCCAAACAGAAAGACGATTCCCAAACCGATGCGTACAGCGCGCGGATCGCACTGTTGTACGCCATGTACCTGGACTGCCTGCACACCGGGCAATTCCTGATTGAGAACGGAGGAAGACGATGAGACGAAAGTCCAATTTGAGCCTCGACCTCTTTGGGGACAGGCTTGTCGCGCCGCAGGGCGGCGAAGAAGCCGACACGGAATACCGCCGGATCCTGCAAACCTTACACAATGCAATTGAGGGGGAGTTGACCGAACGCCAGCGCACCTGCATCACACTGCGCTACTTTGACCGTAAAAGCGTCAACGAGGTGGCGGAAATCCTGGGCCTGACCGCCGGAACCGTATCCAAACACATCAAAAAAGGGCGGGAACGCCTGCAACGTGTGATGCGCTATTCGTTTACACGATTGCAATGACGGGGACGCTCCGGCGCGTCCTTTATGAGCAGATGCGTTTCGCCCGGATTCAAGCTGAGCAGCTTGGCCCGAACGCGCGGATGCTTCAACCGGCGGCGCACCATCTCCTGCAGGATCTTTCCGCCATTGTACCCGTGGATGACCACAACCTCTGAAACGCCGCTTGGCAGCTTTGTCAAAAACTGCTCCAGGCGGCGTTTTGCATCGCCCGCCGTCATGCCATGTATATTGATCTCCCTTACGCCAGCCCGGTCCTGTATCATTCTTTTCACCCTTTATGAGAAACTTTTTCACCTCCGCTCAAACATCCGGACAAATTGTTGACAAGGAAATTTCCCGGCGTTATGATAAAGAAAAAAGCGTGGAGGGATTCTTATGCTGTTATTCTGGAGATGGAAACTCGTCTACAGCGGCGCTTCCTGCGAGGAAAGCGCCAAGTTGTGCAACGCCCTACGGGAACATCATATCCCCTACAAGAATCAGGTCAAGGCTCCCCGCGCACTCTCCGCACCCCTGCCGGGGGATTCCACCAGCCGCCAGCGGTTCAGCGGTGAACCGTCGCCGCTGCGGATTCCCGCGATGTACTATGTCTACGTCCTGAAAAAAGACGCGGACAAAATTTCCCGCATCCTGTACCCGTCATAAGCGGCCTTTCTTTCGCCTGCTGACTGCCCAATAAATGAAAGCGCCCACAATGCTCAATACGATTAGTATAACCAATATAATAATCGCCTGTTCGTATTTCCCTTCTCCGATCGCATGGCCGCCAAAATTACAGGCGACAATGGTAGGCAGGCGCGCAGCGGTGGAAATCAGCAGGAATCTGCCGAAGCTCTGCGGGACCAGACCCGCGGAAAAGACAAACAGGCGCTTCGGCGTGCCGGGTATCAAAAACATCACCCAGGTCAGCGCATTCCGCAATCTGGGATTGCGAAAAATCCGAAGCTTCTTCTGCCGGGAAGGCGGGAAGAACAGATTTAGCAGCTTGGCGCCCCATCGTTTGGTGATGTGGAAAATCAGCGTGGTGGACAGCAGTACCGCACACATGGTCAGCAGCGTGCCCTCCACCGGGCCGAATACATAGCCGCCCACCACGGTGGTCAGCTCCAGCGGAATGGGCAGCAGGCTTTGCAGCATCTGGATGCCGATGAAAACCAAACGGCCCAGCGCGCCCCATTCTGCCAAAAAGGTCTCCATGGCCTCCGGGTTTTGCGCCATCTCCAGCAGGGGACGGCCCAGGAATACGGTAAAGGCCACAAAGAGCGCCGTCGCCGCCGCCAGAATGGCCGTGCCAAGCACTTTTTCCCGCACGGTCGTTGTCTCTTTTGTTTCTTTTCGCGGTTTCACAGGCGTCCCCCTTCCCTGTTTGATCCGTTCAACCCGAATGCGTCATTACAGTGTCTTACTGTAAATGAAGCATTTTAAGGGAACCTGCTTTTTGCCCATATCGAGGACGATATTTGTCTGACACGAGCGTTCAAACCCTCTGTGTTCATAGAACTGGTAGGTGCAGGCGTCATCCGTAAACAGATAGATCGTTTTGCCCTTCTCTCTGCGCGCAAACGCGGAGAGAAGCGCGCTTCCAATTCCTTTGACCTTGCTGTCCGGGTCGGCGGCCAAAAAGATCAATTCCCCGTCGGGGGAATGGTCTTTTAGATATTCTGCCAGCATGGCCTTGTTGGTCTCATCGTATACACCCGCGCCGCCTTTAAAAAAAGCACGCTGCAATGCATCAAACAGTTTGACATAGCGCAGCTTCCAGAAAGACGGCTGCATTTTCTTCTCGCCTTTCATTTCCGCGAGCAGTACGCCCGTAAACACACCGTCCACATATGCCGCAAGCACCTGCGTGGCGCGGGTAATCTCCAAATACCAGAAATATCTTCCGTAGAGGTTGAGTAAGAATTTGCTGTCCAAATACCAGTTGAAGTGCATCCCGGTGATCGCAAATTGGATCGCCTTTGGTACATCCGACTTTTTCAGTTCTTTTATCTCAATTTTCACAGGATCCCTCCGCCGCTTCCGTTTTATTCCGTACGTTTGATCCGCCTAAAGCAAAGAAATGCAAATTGGTTTGCTTTTATTCTAATATCGGCCTGTGGAAAAGTCAAACGTCCCCCCATTACAGCTTCTCCCTTGCTGTGCATAAACCATTTTGTGTTTGGAACCTGTTTTCTTTTTATCGGATGCAGCTACACAAAAAACATAAAAAGGATTTGAGACCGTTTGGTCCCAAATCCTTTTTTGCTGTAATTTTTATGATTTTTCCGGCAGATCGTCTTCAAAGATGAACTCCGCCAGCGACTTGGAACACGCTTTGCGGTCCGGCACGAGTACGGACCCCACCGCCACATTGGCGTTGTAATACTCCGTATCTCCGGGAACGCGGTGCTGCTGCATCTCATAATTCATATAGGTCAGGGAATTTGCCGCGAGATATAAAATCTCATCCTTGGTCATGTTGGTCTCCACCAGACCCAAACATTTATAGAGCGCATTGTTAATGGTTCCAATATCCGCCGTCTTAAACTTATCAACCAGGCTGGCGAGCACCTTGCGCTGACGCTCCGTGCGCTCAAAATCGTCCCCGATGGCGCGGATACGGGAATAGTAGTGCGCCTGCTTGCCGCTGAGGTTAAACGTCCCCGCCTTGAGATTGCGGCGCGAATCGCCGGAATACTGGTTAACCAGACGGGCCTCCGCCGCGGTGAGTGTGATCTCCACGCCGCCCAAATTGTCAATAATCTCGTTAAACGCGGAATCTTTCACCAATACAAAACGGTCGATATCCACGCCGAAATTGGCTTCAATCGTGGAAACCGCCAGTGCTCCGCCCCCGCCGGGGCCATTTTTCGAATATCCAAGCGGATACGCCGCATTAAGCTTGTTGCTGCTGTATCCGGGGATCGCCACGTACAGATCGCGCATGAAGCTGGTGACCTTCAGCTTTTCGTGGCGCTTGTCCACAGAAACCAGCATCATGCTGTCGCTGCGGCCCACGTCGTTTGACTGGTAATCGTCCACACCCAGCAGCAAAATATTGGTGATCGCATCGTCGTGGTACAAGCCGCCCAAGGTGCCGAGCTCCCCAAGAATCGGGTCCTCGCTGGCGGTACTTTCTGTCCCGCTGCTGGTTCCGGAAATTTCCGGCAGGGAAACACTTGGCAGCTCCGACGGTTCCTCCAGCGGATGATAGATAATCTGTCCCAGCATCACGTCCACATATACGCAGCCGACGCCGCCGATCAGCATGATCACGCTCAGGACCAGCACGGCAATGTTCCGGATCAGACGCATTCTTTTTTGTTTGGTCGTTTGGTTCACAGTATCATTCCTTAGATCGCGGCCCGAAGGCCGTTGATAAATTCACGCATAACAGGTATAGTATACCGGATTCCGGCGAAAAAACAATTCTCCTGTAAAATTTTATATGCAAAATTACGAGCGATGCTTTTAAGAGGTATTCCTTTCCTACGGCGGCTTTCCCGTGGGCAGGCAGCAGGAAGCGTTTACGGCTTTTTTCATCAACAAGCACCTCATTTTTAACAGGACGGCGGCAGAGCGGTCACGCCGCGGCTTCATTCTGCAAAAAAAAAGCCCCTATATGGCAACACAAATGAAATGGCCGTTTGCTTTCAAATAACGACAAATTTTTATCATATCCGGAAAACCGCCGGTTTTTTCGCTTATCCTGGTTCTCAAAACGCGTGCAGGGACTGGGCAACCCCAAGCAAATTTGTTTTCCGGTATTTATGGCCCCACTTCCACCGAGGTGTCGTCCAGCGTCAGCGCATAGGACGGCAAAAATTCCTCCAGGAAGCAATCCGCCTCCGGCAGGTGCATCTCCTGTACCGCACGGCGCAGGGATAATTCGGCCTTGCTGAATTCCGTATTTCCCATGCCGCGTTCCTCCGCGCACTTGATCAGCGCGGAGAGCTTATCCGCCGCCTTCACCAGCCGGCGCAGCTCCGCATCTTCTTCCCCTTCGCAGAGCAGCGGCGCATAGGAAGACCGCATATCCTGCGGCAGCATGTGCAGCAGCTTGCGCTCCGCCGCCAGTTCTACCTCCCTGTACGCGCCGCGGATCTCCGGGTTGTAGTATTTGACCGGTGTGGGCAGGTCGCCCGTCAGGATTTCGGGCGCGTCATGGAACAGCGCCAGCACGGCGGCGCGCTCCGGGCTGACGTTTCCGCCAAAGCGCGTATTGCGCAAAACGGCGAGCGCGTGGGCAATGACCGCCGTTTCAAAGCTGTGTTCGCACAAGTTTTCCCGCCGGGTGTTGCGCATCAGGCCCCATCGGTCGATATATTTCATTCTCGATAACATGGCAAAAAAATGTGACATCCTCTTTCCCTCTGTCCGCGGCCCGGTGGGCCCAATCTTTACTTTAGACGATCCAACGTGCCAAAAAGTTACTTCCTCCGGGCGGCTTTTCAAAACCGCAAGTGCTCTGCCGCGCCGGTCCCGTCCGCATATTTTGCTTTGTTCCGTCAGTCGAATATGCTATAATGAGCAAAACTTCTGACATTTGTAACAACAGGGGATTCTTTCAGCTGCAAATTTTAAGAATACAAATTCCGTTCTGAAAAGGGACGATTGCAGATTGAGTGTGCTATAATGATACCATCTTGTGGGTAAAATTTCCACTCTCCCAACAGAAAACGGCGATCCGCCGCGAAAATAAGAAAGTCAGGTGATTCTGTGACGCGACTGCGTTTTTCCAAAAAAGCTTCCGGCTATTATTGGAAAGCCCTGCTCTACGGCATGGGGATTTCCTTTGTGTTTTTTCTCCCGTTTATCATTTTAGACAACGGGCATTTCCTGTTTTACGGCGACTTTAACGTGCAGCAGGTCCCGTTCTACCAGATGTGCCACGACGCAATCCGCAGCGGCAACATCGGCTGGAGCTGGACAACCGATCTGGGCGCCAATTTTATCGGCTCCTATTCCTTTTACCTGCTGGGAAGCCCGTTCTTCTGGCTGACGCTCCCCTTCCCCAGCGAGGCCGTTCCCTACCTGATGGGGCCGCTGCTGATCCTGAAATTCGGCTGTGCATCGCTTACAGGCTTCATCTACTTAAAACGCTATGTCAAAACGCCGGATTACGCCGTGCTGGGCGGCATGCTGTACGCGTTTTCCGGGTTCTCCGTCTATAACATCTTTTTCAACCATTTTCATGAAGCAATCGTTTTCTTCCCCCTGCTGCTCTGGGCGCTGGACGAGTATATGGCCACAAAACGGCGCGGCGTGTTCGCCCTGATGGTCTTTACCTGCTGCTTTGTCAATTATTATTTCTTTGTTGGGCAGGTGGCATTCTGCCTGATTTACTTTTTTCTGCGCCTGCTCACCAAGAGCTGGAAAATTTCCCTCCGCGATTTTCTGCTTCTGTTCTGCGAGGCGGTCCTCGGCGTACTCTGTTCCTGCGTCCTGCTGATTCCGACGATTCTCTGCGTGATTCAAAATCCCCGCGTGGACAATCCGCCCAGCGGCTGGGGCGCGCTGCTCTACGGATGGAACCAGCGCTACGTCCACATTCTGGAATGCTTTTTCTTCCCGCCGGACATCCCCGCACGTCCCAACTTCACCCCCGACTCCGAGTCAAAGTGGGCCTCCCTGGGCGCTTGGCTGCCGCTGTTCAGCATGACCGGTGTGATCGGCCTGCTGCAAAGCCGCCGCAAACATTGGGTCAAAACCATGCTGCCCCTGCTGTTCCTGATGGCGTTTGTGCCCATTTTAAACTCCGCGTTCCAGCTCTTTAACTCCAGCTATTACGCGCGTTGGTTCTATATGCTGACACTGATGATGACGCTGGCCACGCTGACTTCCCTGGAATATGAAAAAACCGACTGGAAACGCGCGATCAAATGGACCGCCGGCATCACACTGGGCATCGCCCTCCCCATCGGCCTGATGGTCCAGACCAAGACGACGGACGGGGTGGAAAGCTTCAGCATCGGGCTGGAAGCATATCCCTCCCGTTTTTGGGCGTATGTGGCGATTGCCATGCTCAGCCTGCTGCTGCTTACCATTTTGCTGCGGAACCTGCCCTTCCTCCGTTTGCGCAGGCAGGCTGAACTGGCGCGCGGCCGCGTATTTATCCCGCGCGGGCGCTGGAAAAGATGGGTAACGCAGTTTGCCAAAACCTGCATGTGCGGCGTCGCGGTTATCACCGTGATTTATTCCCTGTATTTCATCGCACTGGGAAAAACACAGAGCGCCGACAACCACATCCACATGCTGCCCTACTCGCTCAACAGCGGCAAAGACTTGCAATTGGAGGGCATGGAAAACAGCCGTATCGACGTTTACGACGGCATGGACAACCAGGCGATGTTTTTCCAGCTTCCCACCATCCAGGCCTTTCACAGCATCGTGCCCGGCTCCCTGATGGAATTTTACCCCACCATCGGCGTGCAGCGCGACGTCGCCTCCCGGCCAGACGTCAAATATTACGGCCTGCGCAGCTTTACCTCGTGCCGCTGGCTATTGGATCCTGTCAAAACCGGCAAATCCTTTGAAGAGGATGAGGAAACCAAAATGCCCGGCTGGAGTTTTGTCGATACCCGCAATGGCTTTGACATCTGGGAAAATACGTACTATATTCCGATGGGCTTCTGTTACGACAGCTATATCACCAGAGAGGAATATGAAAACACGCCGCAGGACGACAGGCATCTGCTCCTGCTCAAAACCATGGTGTTGGACGATGAGCAGGCACTGCGCTACGGCGATATCCTCAACCACTTTGAAGACGCCAAGGGCGTCACCTATACAAAGTCCGGCTACTATGCCGACTGCCTGGCGCGCCGGAGCATGTCCTGCTCCTCTTTTACGCGCGACAACCAGGGCTTTACCGCCACCATTACGGCGGACAAGGACCGTCTGGTCTTTTTCAGCGTGCCGTACGAGGGCGGCTGGAGCGCACAGGTCAACGGACAGTCCGCGCAGATTGAACAGGTCAACATCGGCTTTGTGGCGGTGCGCGTCCCCGCGGGCGAAAGCACCATCCGCTTTACTTATGAAACGCCGGGGCTGAAGCTCGGCGCGCTCGTCAGCCTGGGCGGCTTCCTGCTGCTGGGCTTTTACTGGTTCTTCACCCGCCGCTGCGACCCGGAAACTCCGGCCCGCCGCCGGCTGTTCCGCGTCAAGGGCGGCCTGAGCAGAAAGGAGCATGTGGAATGAATCAGATTCGGCTGCAATTGCTGGGTATCGCCGCAATTTTATTCGGCATCGCGCTGATCCTCGCTTCCAGCAGCTCCGTGGTGATCGGCGTGATCCTCGCCATTTTTGGATTTTTCTTTACCCTGGCCGGCGCATCCGGCAAAAAAGACGATAAATAGGAAGGGAGGCGTCGCCGGATGCCGACGGTATACCTGGTGATCCCATGTTATAACGAAGAAGAGGTCCTTCCGGAAACAGTGAAGCGCCTGACAAAAAAATTGCAGACCATGCAGGCCGCCGGCCTGGCGGACGAGGCCAGCCGCATGCTCCTGGTGGACGACGGCAGCAAAGACCGCACCTGGGCGCTGATTGAACAGTTCAGCAAAGAGAACGCCCGTGTTGCGGGCCTGAAGCTGGCACACAACCGCGGCCACCAAAACGCCCTGCTGGCAGGCCTGATGGAGGCGCGCCAGCACGCCGACTGCGCCATCAGTCTGGACGCGGACCTGCAGGATGACGTTGAAGTGTTGGATGAATTTGTAACAAAATATCAGGAAGGCTGCGACGTGGTATACGGCGTACGAAAAAAGCGTGAAACCGACACCGCGTTTAAGAGAAGCACGGCCCAGGGGTTTTATAAAGTCATGCGGATTCTGGGCGTGGAGGTCGTCTACAACCATGCGGACTATCGTCTGATGAGCCGCCGGGCGCTGGATGCGCTCTCCGAGTACCGCGAAGTCAATCTGTTTCTGCGCGGCATTGTGCCGCTGATCGGCTTCCGCAGCGACTACGTCTACTACGACCGGCACGAGCGCTTCGCCGGCGAATCCAAATACCCTTTAAAGAAGATGATCTCCTTTGCACTGGACGGTATTACCTCGTTCAGCGTCAAGCCGTTGAAAATCATTTCCCGGCTGGGCATCATCGTCTCCGTACTGAGTGTCTTCGGGCTGATTTACGCGCTGATCTCCTATTTTACCGGCAACGCCGTGGCGGGCTGGACCGCAACCGTCTCTTCCATTTGGCTGCTTGGCGGCATCCAGCTGCTCTGCATCGGTGTGGTGGGCGGATATATCGGCAAAATTTACAGCGAAGTCAAAGCCCGTCCGCGCTATTGCATTGAGGAAAAAGCGGGCGATTTGCGTGGGATAAGCAGCCAAAACGACCTCTGTGAAAAATAATGACGGCGCAGTCTTTTCCCTTGAGAACACTGTGGAAACATGCTATACTGGTTGCATTGGGAAGGGGTTGGGAGCATGCTGGATCAAAACGATTTGCTGGCAATCGCACAATTGATGGATCAAAAGCTGACAGAGCAGGAGACGCGTATTATTGGTCAGGTGGATCAAAAGCTGGTGGAACAGGAAAAACATATGATGGGCCGGATGGACCAAAAGTTCTCAGAGATAAACCGGCAGTTTGAGGCAATTGATCAGAGATTTTCTGAGATAGAGAAACAATTCTCCAAAATCGATCAGAGATTTTCTGAGATTGACCAGAAATTCATTGTGCAGGAAAAGCGCATTATCAATCAGGTCAACGCCATCATCGAAACCACCGTTGTTCCCGACATCAAAAAAATCGCGGAAGGGCACCACGACATTTTGCAGCGCCTGCCGAACGTTGAGGAACAAGCGGAATTGAAAAGCCGCGTCAAGGTATTGGAGCGCGTCACGATGGAAATGCGCGAGGATATCGACGCTTTGAAAAAGGCCAACTGAACACAACCTGATAGATCCAAAGGAGCCCCTTTGCAGGTTTACCTTGCAAAGGGGCTCCTTTTCTATGTAAGAAGACAGCTTTGAAAAATACATTTTCCTCTTTTTAAAAGCAGAGGCAGCCAGAGTCAAATATGGATTTAACCGCCCAAAAAGACCTGCGCCTGATAATTCCACTGTAAAATACCTGATACGACAATTTGCTGTATGGTAAACTTTGGCTGTATATGATATACCTCATTTGCGATCCGCAGCAATTCACGCAACTTATCCGCCCTGTTTTCCTCGGTACAATTCGCACACAAATAATTTCCTTCGGGCAGTGTCTTTAAGCCATCTATTTCTTCATAGTGAATACAAACGGCAAATAATCTTGATACTCCATTTTCTGTATAGATTCCTGCTAAATCTTCAAATATAAACTGCTCTTTTTGCTCGGGTGCAATCCTGTCGTAAAAATGGCTCAAATAATTCCACAGATTATCAAGCGTTGGGGTTTCCAGTTTATCGGAAAGAAGCAGAACACGTTTGCGAAACGGTTTGATGTCCATATCTTTCGCATGGTGCTGTCCCCGCAGATGGTTCTCATAACCTGTTCTTGCTAACTGTATTTTTGCCTTGCTGTATTCCAGCAAGGCTATTTTTTCATCCGCCTTCTTTTCCGCTTCCGTTAAAAAATCAATAATTTTCTGGAGATCGTCAAATTCCAAAATCTCTTTTATTTTCTTTAATGGTAAATCCATCTGCTGTAAGGCACGAACGGTATTGATTCGTATAAGATCCTGTTCTGTATAATAGCGATAGTTTGTGAGGGGATCTTTTACGCTGGGTTTTATCAATCCGACACGGTCATAATGCCGCAGCGTTTCACTGGTAACATGGACCGCTTTTGCCGCTTCCCCCACAGAAAAATATTTTTTCATTTCTGTTTTCTCCTCTTGACATTTGTGTTGCACAAAGGTTTATGATGATCGTACCATGAAAACCCGCCAAAATCAAGTTTCCTTTCGGAAACCAGTTAGGAGGAATAAAGCAAATGATAAAACTAACAAATGTTACAAAACGGTACCGTAATGTCTCTGTGTTAAAGAACGTTACATTAAACATTGATGAACCGGGAATTTATTGTCTGCTTGGCAGAAACGGAGCAGGAAAAACAACGCTTCTGAAGTCCATCGCCGGTTACCAAAACATTACCGAAGGACAAATTCAAGTGGACGGAAAAGAGATCACTCCTTCCACATTGGATACGGGGATCAGTTATATCGAAAACTTCGCGAAGCATTTTAACCTTCCCGTACGAAAGCTGCTACAGATCGCGTCGGAGGTAAATCCAAACTATGATGACGAATTTGCTTCTGAAATGATGGAACGTTTTGAACTGGATGGAAAAAAGAAGTTTCATCATCTTTCCCTTGGAATGAAAACCATGGTTTCTTCGATCATCTGTCTTGCAAGCAATAAAAGCGTCATCCTGCTGGATGAGCCCGTTCTCGGCTTTGATGCCATTATGCGCGTGGAGTTCTATGAAATGCTGACAGAAAGCTTTCAGAAACATCCAAGAATCATTATTGTTTCCACACACATTATTGAAGAAATAGCAAAGACCATTCAAAAGCTGATCATCATCGATAAGGGCTGCATTCGCTTTTTCGACACACTGCGGGCAGTCGAAACAAAAGCGTTCCGTGTAAGCGGGCTGAAAAAAGACGTTGACGCCGCAACAGAAAATCTGAATATCATCAGACAGGACACGGTTGGCGGCCTTGTAACAAGCTATCTGTTTGACATCCCACCGATAAAAACAGCTTCTTTGGAAATCCATCCAATGTCATTACAGGATTTCTTTATTCAAATGGTTGGACATACGGGAGGTGCAAAGCAATGACAGCCATTTTTGCAGTGATCAAACGGCTTTTCGCAAGCAATAAAATCAGTTTTATTCTGACCACTGTTGTGGTGCTTTGCGCCACCACAGCGGGGGATTCCCAAATTGCTTTGAGCAACGGGAATTATACGTGGCTGCTTGCCATTTTGACGCCGTTCTTTTTTGTATTCTATGATTATATAAAACTGATACATTTGGGAACCAGTAAAAAAGATTACTTTCTGGGAAGCCTTGTCGGTTACGGATTGACGGCGCTGATCGTTTCGCTTGTCAACACCTGCATTCTTGTCCTGATTGATCCGCTCAATCAGACCCAGACAGTACTCAATCTGATGGATCTGTGCGGTTGGACCGATAATAGTATGTTTACTGCTTTTCTGCAACAAACTGTATTCCTGCTGCTCACGATGATTTTTCTCCATGTACTGCTATCCATGCAGCCTTATTGGTACGGTTGGCTGTCAGATGGCGTATTAGCGGCAATTATCTGCATTTTTATACCGGTTGCACCTCTCAGACATATTCTGGCAGGTTTTTTCAAACTCATTATGTTTAACAGCACCGCGCAGCTACAGATTGCTGTTTGTCTATCGCTCTGTGCTCTGCTGTCCCTGGCAGGCCTTGCGGTTCTGAAAAAGAAAAGTCTTTAAGTTTGGAGAACATTTTATGAAAAGATTTATTGCATTACTGACCTGTGTTATTTTGGGTACCGCCTGTTTCACCGGCTGTGCCAATCATGACGCGGCATTTTCACAGAAAAGCTACACAGCGGACGGTGAAGAAATCACAGAAGTTTTTGTTGATGTCCGGGACAGAAAAATTGACGTGCTCCTATCCGCCGATAACCAAATTCACATTGATTATTTTGAAAACAGCAAGGAATCTTACAATATTTCTGTTTCCGACGGCCATACACTGACCATGACCGCTCAAAATCAGAAGGAATGGACCGATTACATCGGCGGAAAATCCGCTGCCGGTATGCGGAAAATATCGTTATCTCTGCCGGATAAGATTTTGACCGCACTGAACCTGTCCACTACCAATGAAACCATTTCCCTTCCGGCTTTGACCATTATGGGCGATCTTACCCTTTCCTCACAGGGGGGCAATCTTGTTTTCGACAAACTGTATGTTGAAAACACCATCCGTCTGCATGCAAAAAATGGTGATATATCGGGGACAATCATTGGAAACTATAATGAGTATGCTATTTCCTGCGATGTTAAAAAGGGCAGCAGCAATCTCCCATCCCGCAAAGAAAGCGGTACAAAAGAACTGAACGTGTCCAATAACAATGGGGATATTGATATTGCGTTTATAAGCGAATGAATATTATGAAAAAAGAGGTCAGATTCTCTTAAAACCAAAAAGGGTGGTAAACCAGTATGCGTTTACCACCCTTTTCTATTTTATATTTACTTATGCAAGCTTTAAAGTTCATCGTCCGTAAACCTGTCTATTTTGTGTTTTTTCAGCATATAACAGAAGCACCTGCTACATTTACATTTCCACCTGCAAATGCAACCGCCCCTTCTGCTGCCGGAGAAACTGAAAAGCATTGGGACACTGGCAATCTCCTGCTTTTTTATAAATTTTTGTTCTACCAGTTGACTTTTTGAAAAAACCGCATATAATAAACATATGAACAATAATTCATATGAAAGAATGTGAGAATATGACGGATACAAACGGCGTGGAGCGCTGCGAATTTATTCACGCGCACGAGGACATTGTCCAGAAAGTCAACCGCGACATGCCCGAAGAAGAAATCCTGTACGACCTGGCGGAGCTGTTCAAAATTTTTGGAGACTCCACCCGCATCAAGATTCTGTACGTCCTGTTTGAATCCGAGATGTGCGTATGCGACATCGCGCAGCTGCTGAACATGACGCAGTCCGCCATCTCGCACCAGCTCCGCTCCCTCAAGCAAAGTAAGCTGGTCAAATACCGCCGCGAAGGCAAAACCGTCTTTTACTCCCTGGCGGACGGCCATGTGCGCACGATCATCGACCAGGGTATGGAACATGTTGCAGAATAAACCAAATCATCGAGGAGGAATCTTATCATGAAAAAACGTTTTAAGCTGATTGATCTGGACTGCGCGAACTGCGCCGCCAAAATGGAAGACGCCATCAAAAAAATTGACGGTGTGCAGGACGCCGCCGTCAGCTTTATGACGCAGAAGATGACATTGGAGGCGGACGACGCCCGTTTCGACGCCATCATGCAGGAAGTGGTCCGCGTTTGCAAGCGCATTGAACCGGACTGTGTGATCCAGCTGTAATCCACAACATTTTAACAGGAGGGATTTCCATGAGCAAAAAGCAAAAGAACACCCTCATTCGTATTATTGCAAGCGCCGTCCTCTTGGCCGCCGCCTATTTCATCCCCTCTGAGGGAATCGCCCGGCTGCTGCTGTTCCTGATTCCCTACGCCATGATCGGCTGGGACGTCCTCTGGCGGGCCGTGCGCAACATCGCCCACGGGCAGGTGTTCGACGAAAACTTTTTGATGGCGATTGCCACTGTCGGCGCGTTCTGTCTGGGGGACTACCCGGAGGGCGTGGCGGTTATGCTGTTCTATCAGGGGGGGGAATTGTTTCAAAGCTACGCGGGGGGGCGGTCCCGCCCGTCCATCTCCGCGTTGATGGACATCCGCCCCGATTATGCCCACGTGGGGCGGGGCGGGCGGGTAGGGCAGGGAGGTCCGGGGTGCGGGGAGCTGTTTTTTCCCCCAAAAAAAAAGGAACGGGAAGAGGAAGAAGCATAGTTTTCTTTTATCCACATTAAGGGGTTTAAAAGAGACGGGGGGGGGACGTTCCCGCCAGTCCATCTCCGCGTTGATGGACATCCGCCCCGATTATGCCAACGTGGAGCGTGACGGCCGGTTAGAGCAGGTAGATCCGGAGGATGTGGCAGTGGGCGACACCATTGTCATCAAAGCCGGGGAAAAAATTCCGCTGGACGGTACGGTGTTGGAAGGCTCTTCCTCCATCAACACCTCCGCGCTGACCGGAGAATCCCTGCCCCGCGACGTCGTCCCCGGCAACACGGTCATCAGCGGCTGTATCAACCAAAGCGGCCTGCTGAAGGTCCAGGTCACCAAGGAATTCGGGGAATCCACCGTGGCAAAGATCCTGGATCTGGTGGAGAACTCCAGCACAAAGAAAGCGCGTGCGGAAAACTTTATCACCCGCTTTGCCCGCTATTATACGCCGGCGGTTGTCATCGGCGCGTTGCTGCTGGCGGTTCTTCCCCCGCTGATTTTGGGCGGCGGCTGGGGGGATTGGGTAGAACGCGCGCTGATCTTTCTCGTTATTTCCTGCCCATGCGCACTGGTGATTTCCATTCCGCTCAGCTTTTTTGGCGGCATCGGCGGCGCGTCCAAACACGGTATTCTGGTAAAGGGCGCAAACTATCTGGAGGCCCTTGCGGAAACAGAGATTGTGGTTTTTGACAAAACCGGCACCCTGACCAAGGGGACCTTCACCGTAACGGCCATCCATCCCGACCAGATCAGCAGGGAGCAGCTTCTGGAGCTGGCCGCGCTGGCGGAAAGCTATTCCGACCATCCGATTTCCCGTTCTTTGAAAGAAGCCTGCCAGAAACCGCTTGACGCCGCACGTGTTGCTGATGTGGAGGAAATCTCCGGCCACGGCGTGCGCGCCAGGGTAGACGGGAAAACCGTCTGCGCGGGCAATGGCAAGCTGATGCGTCAGATTGGCGCGGATTGGCACGAATGCCACCGGACCGGCACCGTGGTGCATGTGGCGGTGGACGGCCTCTACGCCGGACATATCGTGATTTCGGACGAAGTAAAAGAGGATTCTGCCTCTGCCATCGCCAGCCTGAAGCGGCAGGGCATCCGCAAAACTGTGATGCTCACCGGAGACAGCAAAGCCGTGGGAGAAAATGTGGCGCGGACGCTCGGCCTGGATGAAGTGCACACCGAACTGCTCCCCGGAGATAAAGTGGATCAGGTGGAAGAGTTGCTGAAACAGAAAACCGGCAAGGGCAAGCTGGCCTTTGTAGGCGACGGCATCAACGACGCGCCCGTACTGTCCCGCGCGGATATCGGTATTGCGATGGGCGGCCTCGGCTCCGACGCCGCGATCGAAGCGGCCGACGTGGTCCTGATGGACGACAAACCGTCAAAGCTCGCCGCAGCCATGCAGATTTCAAAAAAGACACTGCGCATTGTCAAGCAAAACATCGTCTTTGCGCTGGGCATTAAACTGCTGTTTTTGGTGATGGGAGCGTTTGGATTTGCGAATATGTGGGAAGCGGTCTTCGCGGACGTAGGCGTGTCTGTCATTGCGATCCTGAACGCATCGCGTGCCCTGCGGGTCAGGACAGAGGAACTCACATCCTCCGGACACGAACCGTCTATCACCCCAGAAAGCGAATAGCCCTTTCCTACTTGTAAAAATCTTCTTCATTTATACAATTTGTAACATGAAAAAGACGTACCGAAACATCCGGTACGTCTTTTTTGTCTTATTGTAGATTGATGCCAAACTGCTCTGCGATATTTTCCAGGCCTTCCTTGATCTCCTCGCGCGAGTAGTCGTTCGCCTCCAGAAATGCATCGTCGTAACCCTTCAGCTTGCTGTAAAACCCCAGCGCCACCTTCAGGTCCTGCATATTGCCGGTGTCCATTTCCTCATACAGCAGGTTTTCCGCCTCGTTAATCTTTCCCTCTTCCAGCATCTGATACAATCGCATGTACAGCTCGTCCGAGGCCGTCCATGCCGTCTCGTCCTGAATGGTGTATTCGGAAACATTTTTGCCGTACAACAGCCGTGCCAGAATCATCACGATCATTTCAATCTGCCGCAAAACGTAGTCTTCCTGAAACATTCGATCTCCTCCGCTCTTTTAAAAATACGATAGACCCATCATAGCACAACGCGCTTTTCAGAGCAAGAAAAAGATCAAAGATGTATATATGTCCATCTATTATACAAATAGTATTTTCCGCCCTTTCTTTTTCCTGTTTCCCGTATAAAGGCGGCTGCTTTTTCAAATGCTAGTATTCAGAATGAAACGGCGGGAGGGAATGCGCGTGGAAAAAAGCGGCGGACTAAAACGGTTTGCTTCCATGATCATCGGCGCGGTATGCGGCGTGCTGAACGGGCTGTTCGGCGCGGGCGGCGGTATCGCGGCGGTCCCCCTGTTGAAATGGTCCGGCATCCCGCTGAAAAAGGCCCATGCGACCTCCCTCGCGGTCATCCTCCCGATCTCCATTGTCAGCGCAGTTTTGTATCTGATGAACGGCACCATCCAGTTCACCGATGCGCTGCCCTACCTGCCCGGCGGCTTCATCGGTGCGATCCTCGGTGCAATGCTGATGCAGAAAATTCCCGATAAACTGCTTAGAAAGGCATTCGGCGCGTTCATGATTTATGCCGCCGTCCGGCTGCTGTTCCGATGAGCGTGTGGCTGGTGGCGGGAATTGCCAGTCTGGTGGCGGGCTTTGTCAGCGCGCTTGGCCTGGGCGGGGGCGGCATTCTTGTTTTGTATTTGACGCTGTTCCTCAACATGGAGCAGATGCAGGCGGGCGGGATCAATCTCATTTTCTTCTTGCCGCTGGCGGCGGTATCGATCGCGATCCACATCAAGAATAAGCTGATTGACTACAAGTTTGCGCTGAAATGCGCGCCATTCGGCGTACTGGGCGCTTTTTTGGGCGTATGGCTGGCCAATACAATTCATCCGTTTTGGATCAGCAAGGGATTCGCCGTGTTTGTACTGATTTTGGGCATCCGGGAGCTGTTCTTTTCTCCCAAGAAAAAGGAACCGGAAGAGGAAGAAGCATAGTGCTCCTGACCGGCTTTTATAAATCTTTTGATAAGCACAAAAGGTGGACAGTCCGGGCTGTCCACCTTTTTTACATAGAAACCGATTCGCCGATCATCTTCTACTCACAAAATAAGCTGTACCGCTATGATTTTGACGTAATATCCTGTATCAGATTTTCCACATCCTGCAATGACTTCAACTGATAGGAGTACGTATAGTCGTCATAAATCAATTTGCTGCCATCATAGAAAAAAACATCTCTCCGTCCATCCGTCAAGCCATAATCCGCGATATCCGGCAAATACAATTCCGCGTCGCTGTCTATCTTCCAATAGGATGACGCATCGTATTTTTTCGGCAGAAAAATTCCCGTCATGCCGCTTCTGATGCAGGAAATGACTTCTGAATCCTCGTAATGGACGATCGTGTTAATGGGGACCGGCAAAAGAATGGATACCGTCGACCCGACGGTTGCGGTTCCTGACAATACTTTCGTAACCTTTACCTTTGCAATGGATTTGTCATAGGTATAGGAACCGATGGACATTTTGATGTTTTTAACGTCCGATACCTCTCCCATAAACATGTCCGCCGAATGATTGTTGATGAATTCTTCGGGCGTATAGTATGGAAACAGGGCGGAGGACTCTACTAATGAAACGTAAAAAGGGATGTAAGAAACTTTTGCATTTTTGGAAGATGCGGATAACCGCATGGGAATCGATAGGTTCGGCAAAATACATGCTGTGCTGATAAGCATCAAGATTGCCACAATGATAATAACCGGTTTTTTCTTAAACATTTTCATTTCCTCAACTAAATGACAGCAAAATCATAACGTCCATCCAGTCGTCAATCTTCTGCTATTGATTTACCTGTCTTTCATCGGTTATTCCCACCAGATAATCCAGCGACACATTAAATAACTCCGCAATTCTGAGCAGGATTTCCAATTTTGGCTCCCGTGTCATCAGCTCGTAGTTTTGATAGGTCTTTTCGGTAATATCGCAGTAGATTGCGGCTTCGCCCTGCGTAAGCCCATTTTCTTTTCTGCATTGTTTTAACCGCTCTGCCAGTATCTCTCTCATGTTTCAGCACCTACAATTGTTCTTATCTATACCCAAGTATACGATTTCGGAACCCCGTCCATACCAACGATCGTTGGTAAAAAGACGCGAGATGGTGGGGATCGGCCTTTCGTATCATCCTCCGCACAAGCTTTGGGGAACGGTCTCCCTCATTTTCATAAACCCTATTGACATTTCTGTCTAATTGCATTAGACTAAAGATGCAAGGTAGTCTAATGTGATACGACAGGAGGGCTTTTCATGCATACCTATCAATTGGGTGAAAAACAACAGCAGTTTGCAGACATCATCTGGGACAACGCGCCGGTTTCCTCCCGCACGCTGGCAGAGCTCTGCGCTGAGGCGTTGGGATGGAAACGAACCACCACCTATACCATGCTGAAAGGGCTCTGCGACAAGGGGATTTTTGAAAATCGCAGCGGCACGGTCGTATCGCTGATGAGCCGGGAGGATTTCGCCGCGGCGCAGGGAAAAGAATTCCTGTGCGAAAGCTTCGGCGGCTCTCTGCCGAGATTCCTGACCGCGTTTACCCGGAAAAACAAGCTCAGCGACAGCGACGTTGCCGAGCTGCAAAAGCTGATCGACGAATACAGGGAGGGATCGTAATGCTGGAATCTTTGTTTTCATCGGTGCTCCGTATGAGTCTCACCGCGAGCTACGCCATTTTGTTTGTCCTGCTCGCACGGCTGTTTTTGAAGAAAGCGCCCAAGATTTTTTCCTATGCGCTGTGGAGCGTGGTTTTGTTCCGGCTGGTTTGCCCGTTCTCTTTTGAAAGCGCCTGGAGCTTCCTACCGGGAAACGAACCGCCTGTTTTGCAGGAGGTTTTTGACGCCCCAACAGTGCCGCGCAGCGGCGCGGCCGCTCCCGCCGTCACACCCACTGTCCCCGCAGCGCCTACAGGGCAGGCCATTTTGCCGGACTGGAACACGGTTGCGGCTGTGGTCTGGCTCGCGGGTATTGCCGTTCTTCTGGTTGCCAGCACCGTCTCGCTGATCAAACTGCGCAGGCGCCTGCGGAGCGCGGTTCCTTACAGAGACAACATTTATCTTTCCGGCCAGTTGGAAACCGCCTTTGTCATCGGCTTTATCCGTCCTAAAATCTATTTGCCCGCAAACCTTTCCGACGCGGAGCAGTCCTTCATTTTGCTGCATGAACAGACCCATATCAAGCGTTTGGACTATCTTGTAAAGGTGGTCAGCTTCTTCGCGCTGTGCCTGCACTGGTTTAACCCGCTTGTTTGGCTGGCGTTCGCCTTGAGCGGAAAAGACATGGAAATGTCCTGCGACGAAGCGGTGATCAAACGATTGGGCAGCGAGGTAAAAAAGGACTATTCCTCCTCCCTGCTCACCCTTGCGGCTGGAAAACGTCTGCCGGGCGGCACCCCCCTTGCCTTTGGCGAGGGGGATACAAAAGGCCGTATCCGAAACGTTCTCCACTACAAAAAGCCGGCCTTTTGGGTCATTGCAATTGCAGTTGCCGCGGTCGTCTGCGTGGGCACCGGGCTCCTGGCCAACCCGGTCAAAAACGCGGCGGAAGCATCCGGGCCGCAGCCGCTTCTGCAATACCGCACTTCCCATCTCGGCGACAACGCCGCCGTGGGAAATCTGGTTTCTGCGCTGGATTTCCCAGAAAACCTGCAATACGACGGCATCGAGCTTCAAACGGCGGAGCCGCCCTATGGGATCTCCATTCGCTTCAAAACGGACACGGAAACCCGGAATTTTTATTCCGGCGCTTTGAACCAGAATCCCTTTCAGCAAAACGCCGTTCTTCTGTTTTCCCTCATTGAAAACGCCGACACCATCACCTTTACATGGGACGACGGGAAAAATCCTTACTCGGAAAGCTTCTCGCGCGAGTGGGCGGAAACCCTGATGGGGGAAAAAAATCTCTTTGGGCGAACGGAAACCCCGGAAAAACTGGAAGCGCTGTTACAGGAGCTTCCGGCCAAAGTGGACAGCCATACGGAAGAGCAGATTAAACACCCCGAAGAAACGCCTAATGAAGCAATTACCTTCTATGTGAAGCCCGATGAACCACTGGACGTCATCGGCAATACCGCCGCAACCGTATTCCTGAACACCTTTGCCGGGGAGAGCGTCCCTGTGGAAAGCCGCATCGCAGGCTTTCATATTACGGACGTCACGGTGATCGCCGGGGAACCAAAAGCTGGGACATCCCGGGAAGAAATGCCGTATCATTACGTGGTGCAGATGACCTACGACATCGAAACCGCCTCTGAGGAATACCTTGCGGCGGGGGACGGCGTATCGGGCAAGGGCAAATTCAGCGGCCTGTTCCGGGAGCTTTGTGTGAAAGCCCTGGAAAACGGCAGCTTTGCAATTGTCAGCGCCGGCACCGGCGGCGGCACACAGGCGTTTGCTCCGCCAAGCTACCAAAACAGCCTGACCGACGACGAACGGAAAGAAACTGAGGCGATTGCCAGTTCGCACTTTACAGATGTGCTCTCTGAGAAGGTCGCCTCCCTCCGCGCCGCGCCTGACGATTCGCCCCAATACCAAAACCAGGGCATCGAGAGTGAATACGCGGCAGGCAATCTGATTATCTACGAGGTCCTCACGGAGAAGGATCAACGGGAAGGCCTCCCGCCGCGCACGATCTCTATTGCAAGAAAAGACAGGAATGCGGAATGGGAGGTCCTCAACTGGGGCTATTAAGCGGCTGTATCCCCACGCTGGTTTTACACAAACGATTCGCGGGGTAGGCGATGCGGCTTTTTGTGCATTCTGCCAATTGTGGGAATGTCCCAGCCTGTGATACGATAAAGAGACATCAATGGGGGGCTCGCACTGGCGGGCTGAGAGTAAGCGGAATGGAGCTTTGACCCAAAACCTGATTTGGATAATGCCAACGTAGGGAACCACACGATTTTTCGGGGACATGCTTTGGGCGTGTCCCCTTTTGTCGTTTTGATCCGCTGCATATCCAGTGAAAGAAAGAAGGATTTCCCAATGAACGCAATTGATTGCAGCCTGTACCTGGTAACCAACAGCGACCCGTTCCCGGAGGAACGATTCCTCAAGATTATAGAAGAAGCTTTGCAAAACGGAGTGACTCTGTTGCAGCTTCGGGAAAAGGAACTGACCGGACGCGCGTACTATGAACGCGCCCTTGCCGTCAAAAAGCTGGCGCATCAGTATCATGTCCCGCTGATCATCGACGACCGCGTCGACATTGCACTGGCGGCGGATGCGGACGGCGTCCACCTGGGGCAGAGCGACCTGCCTGTCTCCGCGGCGCGCCGGCTGATGGGGCCAAACAAAATCATTGGCGCAAGCGCCAAAACCGTGGAGCAGGCGTTGGAGGCGGAGCGCCAGGGCGCGGATTATCTGGGCACCGGCGCAATCTTCCCCACCAGGACAAAGGTGATCACCCAGCAAACCAGCACGGATACCCTGCGCGCCATCTGCGAGGCCGTGCGGATTCCGGTCGCCGCGATCGGCGGGCTGAACCGCAAAAATGTCCATGTGCTGGACGGCATCCCTGTCAGCGGCTTCTGCGTCGTCTCCGCCATTATGTACAGCGAGACGCCCGGCGCGGCGGCAAAGGAGCTGGCGGCCATCTCCAACGAGATCCAGGCCATGGGCCGAAAGCTTTAACGCGTGTTTCCCCGGTTCTTGCTGGAACATCTCTGGTTTTCCACAGGCCGCGCGCAAAATGTGGAAAACAGACGGCGTTTTCCGCTTTACGAATCTTCCAAAATGCGGTATAATTTGGATTACATAAAAATTTTTAAGTATATTGCCGTGGGAATTGTTCCCGCATGGAGGATTCTGCATGAAATTAAAACCACTGCAAATAGGTGAATTGACCGCAAAGCTGCCGATCATACAGGGCGGCATGGGCATTGGCGTCAGCCTCTCCGGGCTGGCGGGCGCGGTTGCCAAAGAGGGCGGCGTGGGCGTTCTTTCCGCCGCACAGCCCGGTTTTGGCGAGCCGGACTTTTCGGAAAACACCACCGAAGCCAACCTTCGCGCTTTAGAACGCGAAATCAAGCGCGCAAAGGAAACGGCGGATGGCAATGGACTGATTGGCGTCAATATTATGTGCGCACTGCGCAATTACAAAGAATATGTCCAGTGCTGCATCAAAAGCGGCGCGGACTTGATCATCTCCGGCGCGGGCCTGCCGACTTCCCTGCCGGAGCTGGTGGAGGGCAGCAAAATCAAATTTGCGCCCATTGTCTCCTCCCTGAAGGCGGTCAAGGTGCTGTTCAAGCTCTGGTCCCGCCGGTACAAAACCGTATCCGATATGGTGGTGATCGAAGGCCCCATGGCGGGCGGCCACCTGGGATTCACGGCGGAGGAAGCTGACCGGGAGGACTTTTCCGACTACGACAGCGAGGTTTCCTCCATCATCGAATATGTGCGCGGATTTGAAGAACCCTTTGGCAAGAAGATTCCCGTCGTTGTGGCGGGCGGGGTTTACGACCGCGCCGACATCGACCACTATCTGGAACTGGGCGCGGACGGCGTACAGTTGTCCACCCGGTTCGTCGCCACAGAGGAATGCGACGCGAACATTCGGTTTAAGGAAGCCTACGTCAACGCCCAAAAAGAGGATATCGCGATAGTCAAGAGCCCGGTCGGCATGCCCGGACGCGCGATCCGCAACGCGTTTATCCGGGAACGGGAAAAGAGCAAAGAGCGGATTCAAAAATGCTATCATTGCCTGGAGCACTGCGACCCGTCGACGATTCCCTATTGCATTACGGGCGCGCTGGTGCGGGCCGTCCGGGGCGATGTGGAAAACGGGCTGGTGTTCTGCGGCGCGAACGCCTGGCGGGTGGACCGCATTTTGTCCGTCAGGGAATTGATGGCGGAGCTGGCAGAATAAAATGGAGCGTGTTTCAAAATAGCCCCTTCTCTAATTGTGGCGTAAAGTAAAACGCGTTTTTCCGCTTTTCTGAAAAGCGGCGGTATCTCTAGTCGGGACGCGCTTACGGCATGAATTATCTTTCACCTCGTGGAGAACGATTCCAACGCGTTTATCCACCTTTCTAAAAGGTGGCGGGATCAAAGGGCAGCGCCCTTTGCCGTTCTCCGCAGAGAACGGAACTCTTTTTCTGAGAAGAGCGAGTGGGAACGAGTGATAGGGTCCTTTACGGACATTTTGTGCTACCGGACAATTTTCGGGGCCGTTGCAGAATACAAACTGCAACGGCCTTTTTTATTACATTATTAACTTTTCTATTTGGTCATTAGTTGACCCACCATCAAGCAAAATGTCCCTTATAATAACCATAAAAACAAGAAGGTTTGAGCTATGGGATATTTTGATTATTGCTTTCGACGACGTGAATCTAAATCACGGAGAAATTATGAAATTGATATGGATTTGCATCAAAGACTAAAATCCCTTACACAAATTTACGATGCAACACTTTCAGAACTTTTAAACGCCTGTATTGAGCACTTAACTAATCTTGAAAACCTGGTTGTCAATGAAAAGCAGAAGAATCTGCATCCTATTATCAGCACATATCTTATACGGGAAAGCAATTTAAAAAAACTGGAAGACTTAAAGGCCTCTTATGGAATCAGCATCCAGCGGTTGGTCAATCTTTCCATAAAGAATGCGCTTATAGAATGGGAACAAGAGGACAATAAATAAGGGGCGTTGCAGTTTGTACTCTGCAACGCCCCAGAATTCCCGCACAATAGCATAAAAGGTCTTTAAAGAACTATATCACTCGTTCCCACTCGCTCTTCTCCGGAAGAGAGGACCTCCGGTCAGGACGCTCGCTAGAGGCTAAAGCCTCGCTCGACGCTCTAAACTACCATCGCCGTTTTTTAGAGACGTAGAAAGACATATGTTAACAATTGCCACAAGGTGAAAATGATCCTCGCCGGAGGCGCGTCCCGACCGGAGGTCCGCGAACGACGTTGCACGTCCGCTGCCCTTTGATCCCGCCACCTTTTAGAAAGGTGGATAAACGCGTTGGAAGCATTCTCCATAAGATGAAAAACAATACTCACCATAGGCGCGCGGCCTGACCGAAATTAAAAAGCGCCCATTTTTATCTGTTATTCCAATATTGTTCCAGCTTGTTCTCCGCGTCGCGCAAAATGTTTTCCACAAACTCTTGCGGCAATGTGGAAAACCCATGCGGCGGTTCCGGCTGATCCGGTTTCGGCGCAAGCCGCTTTTCCAGCACCAGCATGTCATGCCACTTGCCGAGCTTGTAGCCTGTGCGCGGATACTTGGCAATCTGGTAAAAGCCCAGCCGCTCGTGGAACGGGATGCTGTCCCGGTTCGGGATCGTCACCAGCGCGTACAGCGTCAGATACCCCATTTCCCGCAGGAACTGGAACACGCATTCGTACAACACTTTCGCAATGCCGCGCCGGTGGAACCGGGGAGAAATGTAGACGCTCAGCTCCGCGTCCCACTGAAACGCCTTGCGCTCGCGGAACGACGCCGCATAGGCGTATCCGGCGATTTCCCCGTTGATCTCACAGACCATATAGGGAAACCCTTCGGAAATTGCCTGAATCCGGGCGGTAAATTCCTCCACACTGGGCACATCGTATTCAAAGGTGATGGAGGTTTCTTTTACATAAGGCTCGTAAATACCCACCAGTGCGGCGGCGTCTTCCGGCCTTGCCAGTCGAATCTGCACCATTGGGGTCCCCTCCTCTTATACGTTAAAGCGGAACAGGACAATATCCCCGTCCTTCATCACATACTCCTTGCCCTCCGAACGGACAAGGCCTTTTTCCTTCGCGGCGGTCATGGTGCCGCAGGCCATCAGGTCGTCAAATGCAATGACCTCCGCGCGGATAAAGCCGCGCTCAAAATCGGTGTGAATCTTGCCCGCCGCCTGCGGCGCTTTGGTGCCTCTGGTGATGGTCCAGGCGCGCACCTCCGGCTGACCAGCGGTCAGGTAGGAGATCAGGCCCAGCAGGGAATAGCATTCGTTGATCAGGCGGTCCAGGCCGGACTCCGCAAGGCCCATATCCGCAAGGAACATCTGCTTTTCTTCCAGCTCCATGCCGGAGATTTCCGCTTCGATCTCCGCGCTGATGGGCAGCACACCCGCGTGCTCGCTGTCCGCAATTTCCTTTACCTGCTTGAAATAGGGGTTGTTCTCAATACCGCCCTTGAAATCGTCCTCGCTCACGTTGGCGGCATAGATCACGGGCTTGTTCGTCAGCAGGGACACAGTGGAAAGAAGCTCGGCCTCCTCCGGCGTACATTCCACACTGCGCGCGGACTTGCCCGCGTTCAGCGTCTCCTTGACGCGGTGGAAAAAGTCCAGCTCTTCCTGATACTTTTTATCAGCTTTCAGCATCTTCTGGGTTTTGTCGATCCGGCGGTCCAGCACCTCGATGTCGGAAAGAATCAGTTCCAAATTGATGGTCTCGATGTCGCGCTTGGGATCGATGCTGCCTTCCACATGAACGATGTCGTCGTTGACGAAACAGCGCACCACATGGACGATCGCATCCACCTCACGGATATTGGCAAGGAACTTGTTGCCCAATCCCTCGCCCTTGCTGGCGCCGCGCACCAGACCGGCGATGTCTACAAACTCGATGGTTGCAGGGGTATATTTTTCCGGATGATACATTTCCGCCAGCGCGTCCAGACGCTTGTCCGGCACCGCGACGACGCCGACGTTCGGCTCGATGGTACAAAACGGATAGTTTGCGGACTGCGCGCCCGCGTTGGTGATGGCGTTAAACAGGGTGCTCTTGCCGACGTTCGGCAGGCCTACGATTCCCAGCTTCATTCGTTCAACCTCTTTTACGTTATTTTCCAGCCATAAGGCATTTGTTTTCTATTTTATTATACCTTTTTTCGGGAAAAAGAGCAACAACAGGGTTGCCGGCAGTAAACGCGTTTTTCCACCTTTCTAAAAGGTGGCGGGATCAAAGGGCAGAGCCCTTTGCCGTTCTCCGCAGAGAACGGAACTCTCTTCCTGAGAAGAGCGAGTGGGAACGAGTGATATGGTTCTTTGAGAGACATTAAGCTGCCTCTGGGGCTTTTCTGTGGTTCTCCGGCTTCCGCCGGGGATGTACGTCGCTTTAAAATGCGACAGCAAAGACTTTTTGTTACTTTAAAAAAAGTAAAACAAATTTTATCAAAGCAACTTTTCATATTGCAGAGACAATGAAATGCTTTTGGAACGCAAAAGCAATTTTGTTGCGCAAGCAATGATTCTGTCAAAGCTTTTATTCTGTTTCATGTGNGGCGGGATCAAAGGGCAGAGCCCTTTGCCGTTCTCCGCAGAGAACGGAACTCTCTTCCTGAGAAGAGCGAGTGGGAACGAGTGATATGGTTCTTTGAGAGACATTAAGCTGCCTCTGGGGCTTTTCTGTGGTTCCCCGGCTTCCGCCGGGGATGTACGTCGCTTTAAAATGCGACAGCAAAGACTTTTTGTTACTTTAAAAAAAGTAAAACAAATTTTATCAAAGCAACTTTTCATATTGCAGAGACAATGAAATGCTTTTGGAACGCAAAAGCAATTTTGTTGCGCAAGCAATGATTCTGTCAAAGCTTTTATTCTGTTTCATGTGTAGCTCGTTTCATAAGAAGTTTATATTTACGTGTTTAAATTGGGCAAAACGATTAATTGCGCGTGCAATTATATACCCTTTTCCGCTTTTGAAAAAGCAGGAGAAAACCGCTGGTTGCCCTCATGCCGGGCGGCACCTCCGGTGGGGACGCTCGCTTGAGGCTAAAGCCTCGCTCGATGCTCCAAACGACCATCGCCGTAGGCGCGTTAGACACTGCGTGTCCGGTCTTGCCACGAAAGTTGGACAAAGGCACGGACGTGCAACGTCTTTCGCGCCTACGGCGGTAAACAGTGGCAGAATTTCGCTGGTTTGTCACCTGGTGCGTGTCAATTGGTTTTTTTGGGGCGCGAGAGTGGGCTCCGGGTGACTTCGACTCACGCCCCCCTACACCCCCGGTATCCTCATATACTTGAGTTGCTCAGGGAGGGCGGCGTGCTTTTCATTGCCGGTGGAACTTGGACT
Organism: Anaeromassilibacillus senegalensis; assembly: GCF_001261775.1. GTDB lineage: Bacteria > Bacillota > Clostridia > Oscillospirales > Acutalibacteraceae > Anaeromassilibacillus > Anaeromassilibacillus senegalensis. The sequence continues at coordinate 161,193 of NZ_LN868535.1, forward strand.
GGGTTCGCTTTTTTATAGTTTTCTGCGGATTGTCGGCTGAGATGCCACACGGGAGATTGTTCTTTCAGTCCCGCCACTGCGCAGATACGATTTTGTATACACTGCATGGCGCGCCGTCCCGACCGGAGGTCTGGTATGAGGAAGGGAAAAGTGGTAATATTATGAAGGGAAACCAATCCAGGAAGAAAGGATCTGAACGTATGCCATCCTTTAACGAATTATATGACCGTCTGGTCCGCGCGTCGCTGGCGGACAAAACGGAAGAAGAGCTGGAACAGCTCCGCCGGGAGGACTTTGACAAAAGCCAATTGGAATGCCTGCTGCATCCCGACCAATACCCCGCCGTCTGGAAAATCGGCCACTGCGACTGCTCACAGGAGGAGGCCGCCAACTGCGCGGGCAAATGCCTGTTTGACGCGCTCTATACCGACGAAAAGGGCAACGTCGCCGTCAACAACAAGCTGTGCGTCGGCTGCGGCGCGTGCGTGGAACGCTGCAAGGCAAAGAATCTGGTGGAAAGCAAGGACATTTTGCCCGCGCTCAGCCTGCTCCACAACGATGACGCGCCGGTCTACGCCATCGTCGCGCCCGCCATCATCAGCCAGTTTACAGAGGAAGTCACGCCCGGCAAGCTGCGCACCGCGTTTAAAGCGCTGGGCTTCTCCGGGATGGTGGAAGTCGCTTTGTTCGCCGATATTTTGACGCTGAAGGAAGCGCTGGAATTCGACCAGAATATCCACACCGACCAGGACTACCAATTGACAAGCTGCTGCTGCCCGATGTGGATCGCCATGCTGCGCCGCGTCTATAAGCAGCTGATGCCGCATGTCCCCGCCGCCGTCTCCCCGATGGTCGCGTGTGGACGCGTGATCAAAAAATTAAAACCGGGCGCAAAAGTCGTCTTTATCGGCCCGTGCCTCGCCAAAAAAGCGGAAGCCAGAGAACCCGACGTCGCGGACGCGGTGGACTATGTGCTGACGTTTAAAGAGGTGCAGGACATCTTCGAGTTTGCGGACATCCACCCGGAGAAAATGGCGGAAGACAACCGCGACCACTCCTCCACGGGCGGGCGCATTTATGCGCGCACCGGCGGCGTCAGCCGCGCCGTCAAGGACTGCGTGCAGCGCCTGAACCCGGACCGCAAAATCAAGGTGCACGCCGTACAGGCTAACGGTGTTCCCGCCTGCAAGCAATTGCTGAATGATTTACAGGAGGGCAAAATTGACGCCAACTTCCTGGAGGGCATGGGCTGCGTCGGCGGCTGTGTCGGCGGGCCGCGCGTGCTGATCGACAGGGACGTTGCCCGGGAAAACGTCAACCAATACGGCGAAGAGGCAGCCGCGCCCACGCCGATAGACAACCCGTATGTGATCGATTTGCTGCACCGTCTGGGCTTCCCCACCGTGGAACGACTGCTGGAGCACGACCACATGTTTACCCGCAAATTTTAAATGCATGCTTTGTACAAAACATTGATAAAATGAAACGCGATTCCCCCCGCCAATGGCGGGGGGAATCGTCAACTTAATCGATTTTTTATGCATTCCACAAATTGTGAAACAGACCCAATTGTCAAATTCAGCTGGTTTTTTCGTCACATTCAAAACGGGACGACAGGAAAAATTTTGGTACATAAAAATTTTTTGAAAAAGTTGAAGTCAAACCGCATCCTGTGTCGTTTTATTGATTGAACGGCCGGGAACACAGGAGGGGGTGAACACGGGCAGTTATGACAAATGAACATTTCTCACAACTTGTAAAGCAATATGAAAAGCTCGTGTTTACCATCTGCTCCCAGATGGTGCGGGATTTCCAGGAGGCGCAAAACCTCTCGCAGGAGACCTTTCTCTCCGCGTACCGCAGCATCGACAGTTGCCCTTCCGATCAATACAAGCCGTGGCTTTGCCGCATCGCTTCAAACAAAGCCAAGGATTATTTAAAGAGTGCTTACGCGCGGCGTGTGGCGATCCCCGGCGAAGAAACGCTGGACGCCATCCCCTCCCACGCCAGCCCGGAGGACCTCTACATTGAGGGTGAAAGCGAAAGCCGCGCGCAACGCATTGTGCGAAATTTGCAGGAACCCTACCAAAAGGTATCCGTCCTCTATTTTCTGGAAGAAAAAAGTGTGGAGGAAATCGCGGAAGCGCTCAAGCGCCCCAAAAAAACCGTACAAACACAACTATACCGCGCAAAAGCTATGCTGCGTGAACAACTGGGAAAGGAGCTGAGCCAATGACACCCTATTTTGATGCGGACGGCCATCTGACCGATTTCGCCTTCGACGAGCTGCTGCACGGGGAACCGGCTGAGCTGACCCGGCTGGAGATCGCGGAGCACCTCTCCTTCTGCGACAAATGCACGGAACGGTACGCCGGCCTGCTGTGCGGGGACGCGCTGCTTGACGCGCCGGAAACGCTTCATCCTCTCACAATGCGGCGCCTCCGGCAAAAGGCCGCGGAGCTGTTCTTCAACCGCTACGTGGCGGTGGGCGTGGCGGCGTGCCTGACCATGCTGCTCTGGCTGGGCGGCGTCTTCGACCTCAATACAAACGAAACAAAGCCGGACCCCTTCCAAGGCCTGACAAGCTTTTCCACGCAATTCTCGGAGAAGACCAACGAGATCGGGCGGCAGGTATCGGACGGCATTCAACAATTTTTTGATCACCTGAATTTGAAAGGAGCTTCCGGCAATGAAAAAAAGTAGTGTTTTGACTTTCCTCTTTTCCATGTTCCCGGGCGCCGGGCATATGTATCTTGGAATGATGAAAAAGGGTGCGTCGCTGATGCTGGCGTTCTGCGGCCTGATCGCGGTTGCGAGCTTTTTGAACCTCACCTTCCTGGTCATTCTGATCCCGGTTGTCTGGTTCTATTCCTTCTTCGACGCAATGAACCTGTGCCACCTCCCGTATGAGCAGCGCCTGGAACAAGAGGATCATTTCCTGTTCGGCGCGGATGATTTTTTCAAAAAAGACTGGCTGGGCGTTGCAAAAAAGCGCCACCTGCTGGTTGGCGGCATCTGCATTTTCCTCGGCATCTGGATGCTGTTCCAAACCTGCGTCGGACCGTACATGTCCCTGATCTACGACACCCTGCCCTGGCTCTACCGGTTGATTGACAATCTGCCGACGATTCTGGTTGCCACCTGCGTCATTTTGCTGGGCGTTTACCTGGTGGGCGGCGGTAAAAAGAACAAGGAACCAATCGACACCGACTACATTGAATACGGAGGAAACCGCGATGAATAACGAATACCCGGAACTTGATTTTGGCAAACAGCCGGAACAGGAACAGGAGGTCTGTTACACCCCGGAGCCGGAGCAGTCCCAGACGGAGCCGCCGCGCTATACCGCGCCTGTCCGGCAGCCCGTGCCGGCGCGTCCCCAACCCACGCAGCGCGTGCGCCGGGTCGGCAGCTTTTCCATGGGAGCCGCCGCGCTATACCGCGCCTGTCCGGCAGCCCGTGCCGGCGCGTCCCCAACCCACGCAGCGCGTGCGCCGGGTCGGCAGCTTTTCCATGGGCCTGGCGCTGATTGTCTTCGGCATCCTGCTCCTGTTGTTCCTGTTTACACGCAACTACAACATTCCGCTGACGGCTGCAAAATGGTCGCCGCTGCTGCTGGTCGCCCTCGGCGCCGAGATTCTTCTCAGCAATGTGCTGTTCCGCAAGGATAAATTGAAATACGATTTTCTCAGTGTCCTGTTTACCCTGTTCCTGCTGGGCAGCAGCATGGTGATCGCGTCCATCCCCGTCTTTTATGAGTTTGGCCCACAGCGGAGGATGGCGGAAGAAACCATCTCGCAGGAAATCCGCAGCCAGTATTACGACACGCTGAAGGGCACGCCGGAGATTTCCGCCCTCAATGTACGGGTCAACCTGTATGGCGTCGACAAGGAGATCCCAAAAAACGCCCAGGAACTGCGCGCCGGAGACAGCGTGTACACCAGTATCGAGCTGTTGGACAACAGCGAAACCCCGGAGGCGTTCGCCGCGCGTTGCAAGCCGCTGATCGACAAGCTGAAATTCAGCCAGGCATACACCGAAACCATTCACTTCTCTTCCATTCCCGCAGACGGTCAGAATGTACGGACCTACGACCTGACTGTCAACGACCGCTTTCAGGCGGACATGACGGCAGAGACGCTCTCCAGCCTGGTTTCCACCACGGAACCGGAACTGGACGCGTAAATTCAACATAGAACTCAAAACGCAAAATGGGGCCGCGGCAAAGCGAGAAAGCTTGCCGCGGCCCCTGTTTTATTTATGCCAAAACGCGGAGCGCCCGCAAAAGGGACACACAGTCCATCATGCCCCGAAGATACGTATTCCTAAGAAACCCCATTATTTTCTCAAAGCAAATCAATATTTTTTACAAGAGACTTTATTCGAATCAGTTGTTCTTTTGAACAGTTGATCAATAATTGGGAGATTTCTGAAATATAAGCGAGCTTTATTGGATTACCCTCATCCCTTACATCAATTTTAATAACATCGTCTAGAGGTATCTGGAAATAGGTACAGAAAAGCATCAGCTTTTCAAGGCTCAGCTTTTTTACGCCGCGCTCAACCTGCCCGTAATATTGTTCGTCGATTTCTAGTATTTCCGACAGCTGTTTTTGCGTCATCCCCGCCTGCACACGGTATTTTTTAAGCCGCTGACCGATTGCTTTCAACATTTTTTCGTCCAACAATATTTTTCACCTCGTTATTACACGACACTTGTTATATATTTGGATGTAACTAATCCTATCATATTTCAGATTGAAGTATGTAAATTCACTTCAACTTGAAGTACATTTAGCTGTAAAGTAAAATTAAAGACACCCTTTGCCTGCAACGCCGGTACTATCAGCGAGAATTGGCGAAGTTCCTAGAAATCGACCGTTCTACTTACGCTTATTACGAAAGCGGAAAAGTTGTTCCACCTTTGCATATCCTATGGGAGCTTAGCGATTTGTATAAAGTGTCGCTCGACTTCCTCGTTGGAAGGGAATGTATTGGAGTCTGAACAAACGGAAGAGTGTAAAGCGGTCCTTGGCAGCGTTTCCTCCGTGGAGCCGGACACTTGGGACCTTGAAATGCTGGCGGATGCCAAGACGAACCCCGAACGCCAAGAATTTCTTCCCGAGGAGACTATGAAAAGAATTATTGAAGGAAACAATAAAAGCGCCTTTTAATAGCAATGACCGATCCGTCCGCAAAAATGGCGCGGTTTTCTCACAATCCATTTGTGAGGGCAATCTTCCATCTGACGCAATGTGGAATCAGCCAAACAAGGAAACAATCGCGGCGATGCTTGAGGCGGAAAGGATTGCGAAAGATCCTTCCGTAAAGGGTTATACTGATTTAGATCAGCTTTTTGCAGACCTGAGACCTGAAAGAATAATAAATAACAGCGCCTCTGACCAGCCAATTCAGCCGGTCAGAGGCGCTGTTTTATGTACATCTTTTTAAAAGGCAATGCGCAATGCGCGCTTTCTATTTCCAGTTATGGATTAGAAGCCTTTCGGGTTCGGGCCGTACTGGTTGGCGCCGGGCTGGCTGTCCATGCAGGCGAAGACCAGCAGGATGATCGCACCAACTGCCGGGATCAGGCCCAGGAGCAGGAACCATCCGCTTTTTCCGGTGTCATGCAGTCTTCTGACCCACAGGCCAAGCATCGGGATCAGAATCGCCAGGCTATAAATACCCGAGATGATGCCGAAGAAGGACGCGATGTTGACGAGGATGCCCAGAATAAACACCACAATAAAGTTTACAAGAAAGGCCATCCAGAAGTCTCTGCGTCTTGCACGATCTTTGAAGTTTACGTAGTTGGTCCACATGCTAATGTAAGGCTGCAAAAATTCCATAGTGAGCAACTCCTTTTGTAATAGAATGTTCACATTATAGCACATATTTATTCACAAGGAAATGCTAGTATCCCATTTTATTGTAAAAATTTCGACTTTTTAAGACCAAGTTTTATAAATTTTGTATAAATGCTTTGCTCAACTTCCTTAATATGGAAGTTTTTTATAAATTTCATTATTCCTTTGACCGATGCATGCGCTTTGTCATAAAAACACGCTATTGTCAAGCCCTGCTTTTTCTTAATTCTTCGGGTCCTTGCATTCTATGCGAAAACCGCGTTCAGGATTCCTCTTTGGGCGGCAGCATCGTCAGAGAAATGCGTTTCTTCGCCATGTCCACGGACAGCACCCAGACCTTGACAATGTCGCCCACCTTGAGCACTTCGCTGGGATGCTTGATGTAGCGGCTGCACACCTGCGAGATGTGCACCAGCCCGTCCTGATGCACGCCGATGTCGATAAACGCGCCAAAGTCGATCACATTGCGCACCGTGCCCATCAGTTCCATGCCTGCCTTGAGGTCCTCCATGCCCAGCACGTCCGTGCGCAGCAGCGGGGGCGGCAGCTCGTCGCGGGGATCGCGCCCGGGGCGCAACAGCTCCGTCACGATATCCTGTAAGGTCGGCACGCCGACGCCCAGTTCCCGCGCGGCGGCTTCCTCCCCGATTTCCTGCACCTTTTCCCGCAGGCCGTCGAGCTTTCCGGCACGAATGTCCTTCATATCGTAGTCGCAGAGTTTCAGCAGCGCCTTTGCCGCCGCGTAGCTCTCCGGGTGAACGGCGGTGTTGTCCAGCACATTGTCGCTTTCGCTGACGCGCAGGAAGCCCGCGCACTGTTCAAACGCCTTGGGTCCGAGCTTGGGCACCTTTTTCAGCTCCGTGCGGCTTTTAAACGCGCCGTTCTCCTCGCGGTACTTGACAATATTTTTGGAAACCGTCGCGGAAACGCCCGCCACCTTTTCCAGCAGGGACGGCGACGCGGTGTTCAAATCCACGCCGACGGTGTTCACGCAGTCCTCCACCACGCCGGAAAGCGCCTCATTTAATCGCTTGGGCGGCATGTCGTGCTGGTACTGCCCCACACCGATGGCCTTGGGGTCGATCTTGACCAGCTCCGCGAGCGGGTCCTGCAAGCGTCGCGCGATCGAAACCGCGCTGCGCAGGGTAACGTCGAAATCTGGGAACTCCTGCGCCGCCAGCTTGCTTGCGGAGTAGACGGACGCGCCCGCCTCGCTTACCACCATATAGGAAACGCCGGTGTGCATCTCGCGGATCACCTCAGCGGCAAACAGTTCCGTTTCCTTGCTGGCGGTGCCGTTGCCGATGGCAATGACTTCCACGCCGTGTTTCTGTATCTGCCCGGAAACAAATTTCTTTGCCTCCTCGACCTTCACCTTGGAGTGGGTCGGATAGATAACGCCCGTGTCCAGCACGCGCCCGGTCGGATCGACCACCGCCACCTTGCAGCCGGTGCGGTAGCCGGGGTCCAACCCCATGGCGACGCGGCCCTTCACCGGCGGCTGCATCAGGAGCTGGCGCAGATTGACGGAAAAGACCTTGATTGCCGCTTCGTCCGCGTCCTCCGTCAGCTTGCCGCGAATTTCCCGCTCGATCGCCGGGAAGATCAGCCGGCTGTACGCGTCCTCGCCCGCCTCGCGCACCGCCTCCGCACAGGGGGAATTTTCTTTGACGCAGGTGGTGTAAATGATATTCAGCCCGCGCGACGGGTCCAGCACGATCCCTGCCTTGAGGAAGCCCTCGCGCTCGCCGCGGTCCACCGCCAGCACGCGGTGACCCTGCAATTGGCGAATCGGCTGGCGGAAATCGTAGTATTGTGCGTAGACGGAGTCCTCATCCGGCTTGGCAGCCTTGCTGACCAGTTCTCCCTGTGCCAGCGTCACCACGCGCAATCGCTTGCGGATGCCCGCGTCGTCGGAGATCATTTCCGCAATGATGTCCTTGGCGCCCGCCAGCGCGTCCTCCGGCGTTTCCACGCCCAGCTCCGAATTAACGTAAGCCTGCGCCATGTCGATGGGATAGGCCGCCTTCGGTTCCTGCTTGTAGATTTCCAGCGCTAAGGGTTCCAGCCCCTTCTGTTTTGCCACGGACGCGCGCGTCTTGCGCTTGGGCCGGAAGGGACGGTAGATGTCCTCGATCTCGGAAAGCGTTGCGGCGTTCGCCAACGCGGCGGCGACCTCATCCGTCATGCAGTCCGCGGCGGTGATCAGGTCCGCCACCTCCTGGCGGCGCTTTTCCAGCCCGCGCAGGTATTCCAGGCGCTCCGCGATCTCGCGCAGGGTCTGATCGTCCAGGGAACCGTGGGCCTCCTTGCGGTACCGCGCGATAAACGGGATGGTATTCCCCTCGTCAATCAGCTCGATCACCTTTTCAATTTGCCAGGTTTTTAAATGAAACTGGTCTGCCAGTACTGCTGTAAAATCCATCCTTACCACTCCTGTGCGGCGGTTTCCGCCTGTTTTTTCGCCTGTTCCATGTGCAGCGCGACTTCCTCCGCGGGGAACAGGTCCGTTCCCTCCGCGAAAATGCACGCGTAGTGCGGAATGCCAAAGAATTCCGCCAGCGCCTTCCACTCATATGCGCCCAGCTCCAGACGTGACGCCGGGCCGGTGTATACGCCGCCGCGCGTGGTGAGGAACAGCAGCTTTTTTGCCTTGCAGCAGCCGATGCAGCCGGTGTCCCCTTCGCCGTAGCGGAAGGTTACGCCGGGCGCGGAAATATTCTCGATATAGGTTTTCACAATGGCCGGGAAGCTCAGCTCCCACATGGGCGCGGCCACGACGATGCCGTCCGCCGCCGCGAACCGGCGCGCCTGCGCAAACTCCGGGCCGTCCAGCTCGCCCTGTTTTTTGAGTGCTTCGTGGTGTTTAAAGGTCTCGCCTGTTATATTGGAAAAGTTCTCTTCCGCCAAACAGACCGTATCCACGATATGATCGGGATGCGCGTCCCGGTACGCGGCTGAAAATGCTTCCATCAGTTCACGGGTGCGGCTGTTTTTGCGCACGCAGCCATCCACCACCAACAGCGCGGGGAACACGCGTTTTTCCATCACATAATCATCCATTACAAAGCCGTTGCCAATGTCCGTNGGCCACGACGATGCCGTCCGCCGCCGCGAACCGGCGCGCCTGCGCAAACTCCGGGCCGTCCAGCTCGCCCTGTTTTTTGAGTGCTTCGTGGTGTTTAAAGGTCTCGCCTGTTATATTGGAAAAGTTCTCTTCCGCCAAACAGACCGTATCCACGATATGATCGGGATGCGCGTCCCGGTACGCGGCTGAAAATGCTTCCATCAGTTCACGGGTGCGGCTGTTTTTGCGCACGCAGCCATCCACCACCAACAGCGCGGGGAACACGCGTTTTTCCATCACATAATCATCCATTACAAAGCCGTTGCCAATGTCCGTCACCAGCGGATGCGACACGACAAAATCCAGCGCCTTGTAGCACGCGATGGAACCGTCGTTGTGCTTGTTGACCGTAAGCCAGATCTTTTTGAGTCCCTCTTTGCGGCACAGGTCCGTCAGGAACGCAATCCCCCGCGAAGCGATCCCCCGGCGGCGGAACTCTTTTCGCACATAGATTTTACTGAGGAACAGGGACTCCCCATCGCGGCGGACACCGGTATAGCCCGCCCTTTCCCCGTCACAAATAAAGAAATAATAGTGGTACCCGTCGTTCGCCATCTGCGCCCGCATCGCCGGGGCAGACTGGAACTTCTCTATCATATATGCGGTCTGATCCGCGCCGATGATCGGCGTAAAATGCTCCGTCCAGATGATTTTTGCCAGCGCGGCAAGCTCGTCCACCTGCTCCGGGGCGACTTCCAACAGTTGTACGTCTGTCATTGCAATGCCCTCTTTCCTGATAAACTTAACGTTCCTATTATACGTTTTTTTCCAAAAGAGCGCAACGTGGAAATCCTGAGGGTATTTTGTGAAATCGCCCTATCTTGTTTACCTCTTGGGTTATTTCTCTAACGCGTTTTTCCGCTTTTCTGAAAAGCGGGACCTGCGGTCAGCTCGCGCCTACGGCGAGGGTTGTTTTTCACCAAACAGGTAATTTCTAAAACGTGTTTTTCCGTTTTTCTGAAAAGCGGGACCTGCGGTCAGCTCGCGCCTACGGCGAGGGTTGTTTTTCACCAAACAGCTAATTTTTAAAACGCGTTTTTCCGCTTTTCTGAAAAGCGGGACCTGCGGTCAGCTCGCGCCTACGGCGAAGGTCGTTTTTCACCAAACAGCTAATTTTTAAAACGTGTTTTTCCGCTTTTCTGAAAAGCGGGACCTGCGGTCAGCTCGCGCCTACGGCGAGGGTTGTTTTTCACCAAACAGCTAATTTTTAAAACGCGTTTTTCCGCTTTTCTGAAAAGCGGGACCTGCGGTCAGCTCGCGCCTACGGCGAGGGTTGTTTTTCACCAAACAGCTAATTTTTAAAACGTGTTTTTCCGCTTTTCTGAAAAGCGGCGGGATCAAAGGGCGGCGCCCTTTGCCGCTCCTCGCAAGGAGCGGGACTCTCTTCCTAAGAAGAGCGAGTGGGAACGAGTGATATTGTCCTTTGCGAAGCATCCAGCTTCCTCTGTGGCCTATCTCTGGTTCCCCGGCTTTCGCCGGGGAACTGTACGTCGCTTTGAAAAGCGACGGCAAAAACTTTTTTACTTTTAAAAAGTAAAACAAAATCAGACAAAAGCAGGACGCCCGCCAACCCTGACGAACGCCCTGTTTCTGTAATTCTTTTCTTACTTCAGAAGCGCATCCTTCTGCTCGAGAATCGCCTCTACCGCCGCGCAAGCCGGGCAGTCGCAGTATTTTGCCCCTGCGGCCTTGATTTCCCTTGCGTGCGCCGCGACTTCCCTCGCCTTGTCCGCGCCAAAGACCTGCGCACCGCCGCCCGACTCCGCAAAGGCGATCAGCATGTCAATCGGCATGATGTCCCCTTCCAGCTCGGCGACGTACTTCTTTGTCTCCGCGGCTTCCGCTTCCGTTCCCACCGCGTCCAGCCAGGCCTGTGCCGCCGCTCTTGCCTCGCCGCTGCACGTCGGGGCATTGATCAGTTCGTGTGTTTTTGCAACCACAATGTCCAATACTTTTCGATCCAGCATTTAAATTCCTTCTTTCTTCTGGATTTTTCTATATTTTACCACTGTGGTTTCTGCTTTGCAATTCCAAGGTGTTTCCTTTTTGTGAATTTTCAGTTGTTTTCAAAGAACGGATCACGCTGTCATAAATATATAAAACCTGCTTTCTATTAACATAAATACGAACCTTTCCCTTATGTCAGCACGCGGAGCGCTTTTAGCAGAGAAACGCAATCCAATATACCACGACGATACGCATACTGGTTTTCAATACAGCTGATCTCCGCGATCGTTTCAAAGCATTCCCGCACAAAACCCTGTTCATCCTCTGCCAGCATCGTGTCGCACTCCCGGTCGATCTGATTCCATTTTTCCATCAGGGATTCGTATTCCTTTTCGCGTGTGAATTCCTGCATGGCGTTGTCAAATAACTGGTTAAACATTTCATCCAACGTTTCTTGCTTCATATGATTCATCCTTTCACTTCTTTTCGCTATATCCGATGCAAATAAATACGAAGGTAGCAATTAATAAAATAAACTTATGTTTTTACAATTCATGATAAAATGTTCCTCCTATTTTAATTTGGAATGTATACATTCCGATATCACCACAAACAATCGGGTAAAATCAATATTGTAACGAATACATTCCAAAATATTGATAGGGGGGATTCCATGTCTGACAAACTTAAACAAGATATTTCCATTGGAAACAACTTGAAGCGTCTTCGTAAAAACGCAAAATTATCTCAAGAAGAAGTTGCCGCCAAATTGATGCTTATGGGGCTCTCCACGAGTCGGGAAATTATCTCACAAATGGAGTTAGGACGTTATAGCATTCGTGTAAGCGTTTTACTGGCCTTAAAACAAATTTATAATGTTGCAACCTTTGATGAATTTTTCAAGGATTTAGAATGAAAGCGCTAGAAGTCAAGCGACTACCAGCGCTTCTACTATATTGCTTTTTATCGTCAAAATTCTTCAGCTGATACCGCACACTGTTAGTAGAAATCAAGAGTTGTTGCAAAATGAAAATGTGATACCAAATCATACTAAGAAATCGCTTCGTAAAAGAGAAAATGCCCTTGAAAATGGCCTTTTACAGCCAGATTCAAGGGCGTTTTTTGTATTTTTCCCTCAGAGCTATTTTACAATGTAGCTTAATCCCCAGCCTTCGCTGGGGAAGTAAGAAGGGCCCCAGAAACAGCGCACTGCCTCATGAACAGCAATATCACTCGTTCCCACTCGCTCTTCTCAGAAAGAGAGTTCCGTTCTCTGCGGAGAACGGCCAAAGGCTCTGCCTTTGGAAACCGCCACCTTTTAGAAAGGTGGAAAAACGCATTTTGTTCTACGCTACAATCGATCTTTATAAATTACGCCTGCTCCAGACCGAACGTCACCGTCTCGCCGTTGACGTCCCATTCCTTGACGTAGCCAACAGGGTCCGCCATATCCAACGCCTCAGCCAACACCTCGCTCATGATGAAATCACAATTCTTCTGAATCACGCTGTCTGCGTATTCGCCTGCCTGATACGTGATCTTCACATGGTCGGTCACCTGCGCGCCGGATTCCTTGCGCATGGTTTGCAGTTTGCTGACAACCTCGCGCAGGAAGCCTTCCTCGCGTAACTCCTCTGTAATGTGCGTATCCAACGCCACGGTGCGTCCGTGGTCGCTGACCGTGTATGCGCCCTCCTTCTGCTCCACGCTGATCAGCAGGTCGTCCGCCGTCAGTTTGACCTCGCCGGAGGGTAAGTTCAACACCAGCTCGCCCGTGGTATCTAGCTCCTGCTTCGCGGCGACGCCGTTCAATTCAGACAGGGCTGTGCGGATTTCACCCAGCTGTTTGCCGTACTTTGGGCCCACGGTCTTGAGCTGGGGTTTAAAGCTGTAATCCATGAAGGACGCGGCGTCATCCACAAACTGCACGTCCTTGACGTTCAGTTCCTCCATCACGATGCGGCGGAACGCATCATCCAGCACGCGGCTTCCCTGCACGTACAGCACAGGCAGCGGCTGGCGGTTCTTGATCGCGGCGCCGTTGCGCGCCGCGCGGCCCAGCGTCACAACTTCCAGCACCTCGTCCATGTTGGCTTCCAGCTCCGCGTCCATATAGGCCGCGTCCACCTCCGGGAAGTTGCTCAGATGCACGCTCTCCGGCGCGTCTTTATCCACCGTACGCACGACGTTCTGATAGATTTCCTCCGCCATAAACGGGATCATTGGCGCGGCGGTACGAGAGACGGTCTCCAGACAGGTATACAGCGTCATAAACGCGTTGACGCTGTCCGTATCCATGGTGTCCTTCCAGAAGCGCTCCCTGCTGCGGCGCACATACCAGTTGCTCAGCAGGTCTACAAACTCCTGTAAGCCGCGCGCGGCCTCCGGCAGGCGGTAGTTTTCCATATCATTGTCCACACCCTGCACCATGTGGTTGAGCTTGGAAAGAATCCAGCGGTCCATCGCGGAAAGGGTCTCCTTTTCCAGCTTGTGCTGGGTGGGATCGAATTTGTAAATATCGGCGTACAGCACATAAAACGCATAGGTATTGTAGAGCGTGCCCAGGAAGCGGCGCTGTCCGTCGAGCACGGCTTTGTCGTAGAATTTATTGGGCAGCCAGGGCGCGGAGTTGGTCAGGAAGTACCAGCGGATCGGGTCCGCGCCGTATTTTGCCAGCGCTTCCGCTGGGTTGACCGCGTTACCCTTCGACTTGGACATTTTCTGTCCGAACTGGTCCTGCACATGGCCCAGCACCAGCACGTTTTTAAACGGCGCCTTGTTGAACAGCAGGGTCGAAATCGCCAGCAGGGAATAGAACCAGCCGCGCGTTTGGTCGACCGCCTCGGAGATAAAGTCCGCCGGGAACTGCTGCTCAAAGAGCTCCTGATTTTCAAACGGATAGTGATGCTGCGCAAACGGCATGGAGCCGGAATCGAACCAGCAATCGATGACTTCCGGCACGCGGCGCATCTCCCCGCCGCACTTGGGGCAGCGGATGGTCACCGCATCGATGTAGGGACGGTGCAGCTCGATGTTGTCCGGGCAGTTATCGCTCAGCTCCTTCAACTCTTCAATGCTGCCGACCGCGTGCATATGTCCGCAGCCGCACTGCCAGACGTTGAGCGGCGTGCCCCAGTAGCGGTCGCGGCTGATGGCCCAATCCTGCACGTTTTCCAGCCAGTCGCCGAAGCGGCCGGTTCCCATGCTCTCCGGAATCCAGTTGATGGTCTTGTTGTTGGCAATCAAGTCATCCTTGACGTCGGTCATGCGGATGAACCAACCCTCGCGGGCGTAATAGATCAGCGGCGTGTCGCAGCGCCAGCAATGGGGATAGCTGTGCTCAAACTTGGGCGCAGCAAACAGCAGGCCGCGATTCTTCAAATCCTCCAGGATGGGCTTGTCAGCGTCCTTGACAAATACACCGGGCCAGTCGGTCTCCGGCTTCATCTCGCCCTTTGCGTCCACCAGCTGCACAAACGGCAGGCCGTAGCGGCGGCCCACCTTGGCGTCGTCCTCACCGAACGCGGGCGCGATGTGAACCACACCGGTACCATCGGTCAGGGTAACGTAGGTGTCGCAGGTGACGTACCAGCACTTCTCCGCCGGATTCACAAAGCGGTAGAGCGGTTCGTATTCCATGTGCTCCATGGACTTTCCGGGGAAAGTTTCCAGCACGGTATAGTTGTTTTCGCCCAAAACAGTATCCAGCAGCGCCTGCGCCATGTACAGGACTTCATCCTGATATTGTACTTTCGCGTAGGTTTCCTCCGGGTTGACGCAGAGCGCCACGTTGGAGGGCAGCGTCCAGGGGGTGGTCGTCCACGCAAGGATCGAGGCATTCTCCTCACCCTTCACGCGGAAGCGCGCGATGGCGGAACGCTCCTTGACGTCCTTGTAGCCCTGCGCCACCTCGTGGCTGGAAAGCGGTGTGCCGCAGCGCGGGCAGTACGGCATGATCTTGTAGCCCTTGTACAGCAGCCCACGGTCAAAAATATTTTTCAGCGCCCACCATTCGGACTCGATAAAATTGTTGTCGTAGGTGACATAGGGATGCTCCATATCGGCCCAGAAGCCGACCGTATCGGAGAATTCCTCCCACATGCCCTTGTACTTCCAAACGCTGGCCTTACAGTGGTCGATAAATTGTTCCATGCCGTAGTCTTCGATCTGGTCCTTGCCGTCCAGACCCAGCTCCCGCTCGACCTCCAGTTCCACCGGCAGGCCATGGGTATCCCAGCCGGCCTTGCGCGGCACGTTCTGGCCCTTCATTACATGGTAGCGCGGGACCGTGTCCTTGATGACGCGGGTCAGTACATGGCCGATATGCGGTTTGCCGTTCGCGGTCGGCGGACCGTCGTAGAACACATAGCTTTCGCCCTCGCCGTTGGCGTTCAGGCTCTTTTTAAAAATATCGTTCTCGCTCCAAAACTCCAGGACTTTTTTCTCCCGCTCGGGGAAGCTCAGGTCCTGCCCTACCTTCTGGTACATGCTGCGTCCTCTCCTTCTAAAACTCTAGTAAAATAAAAAATCCCCGCCCCAATAACAGGGCGAGGATGTGCTCGCTATACCACCTATTACTGCATACCAGCATATGCGCTCCCGATAACGGGGGAACCGGCATGGCCTACTAACGCAAAGCGCGTTTGGCCTGCGACTCGGGAGGGATTTTCCGCCGGTTCTACTCGCGCCGGGCTCGCACCCTCCCCGGCTCGCTGCGCCTTTCAACGCTGGCGTACTCTTCTCCGTCTACATCTGTTTATCTATCAAGTTTTTATTGACTCATTTAGGAAAACCATATCACAAAACGGGGCCTTCGTCAAGCCCTGCGCGCAATCCATTTTGATTTCCTTTTATTTATGCTCGCGCAGAATCTTCAACAGCCGTTTCTGGCTCCTGCCCTCGCATACGGCGACGATTTCGTCGTTTGCATGAATGACCGTGTTGCCGTTTGGGATCATCATGTTGTCCCCGCGCAGGATGGAAATGACCAGCGAGCCTTCCGGCAGCTCCAGCTCCTTGAGCGTGATGCCCTCCAGCGCGGTGTCCTTGGGCAGCGTCATCGCACAGATGCCGGCCTTTCCCTTGTTCAGCGTCGCCAGCAGGTGCATTTCCGCAATGTCGACCTCCTGCTCGATCAGGTTGGTGATGATCTCCGTGCTGCTCACGGCGATATCCGCGCCCAGGATGCGCAGCGCGTCCATATTGCGGGGATCGTTCGCGCGTGCAATCACCTTGACTGCCTTAAACTGCCGCTTTGCCAACTGGGAAGCGACCAGGTTGTCCTGATCCTGCCCGGTCACGGCGATAAAGCAGTCCGCGTTTTGCGTGCCGGCGTTGTCCAGCGTCTCAATCTCCGTGCCGTCGCCGCAAATGACTTCCACGTCCAGCTCGTTTGCAATCCGCATGCAGCGGAATTTATCCTTTTCCACCAGGCGGACGTCGTATTTGCGCTCCAGCATGTTTTCCGCCACATGATAGCCCAGCTTGCCGCCGCCGACAATGACAACTTTCATAACAATCCCTCCGCAGGAAGTTCCTTCCGGTTTCTATCAGCTATTTATTTCTTATCAATCAATCATCATTGCAAAAACAATCCGGTCGTTATCGGTGACATACAGGTCCTTGCGGCCCGCACTGAGCTGCATGGTCCCGTCCGCGTGCACCAGGCCGAACGGCGTCTCCCCCGGATCGCAGGGCAGCTTGGCGACCGGCTGGCCGATCCAGGAGCGGTCCGCCTCCTTGACATGGAAGGCCACCGTCGCGGTGCCGAAGGTCACCTCGCGGGAATCCCAGGGCTGGGTCAGCGCGGTGAACATCGCGTCGCCCGCCAGCTTGGTATGGCAGACCGTTTTCAGGCCAAAGCGCTTGAAGACCTTTTCCCGCCCGGGGTCGGAAATACGCGCGACCACGTTGCGTACATTAAAAAATTCCCTCGCAATCTGGGAAATCGTGATATTGAGATTGTCGTCCGGCGTGCAGACTGCGACGGCGTCGCAGCTCTCAATACCGGCGGTGCGCAGCACCTTCATTTCCATGGGAAAGCCGGTGACGGTCATCCCGTTGAAGTCCTCGTCCAGCATGCGGAAGTTGTCGACCTCCGAATCCACTACCGCAACATCGTGCCCGTGCTCATCCAGAAGCTCCGCCAGGCGCCTGCCCAGCCTGCCGCACCCGATTACCAGAACGTTCACTGAAATTTCCCCTTCCAATACAAAAATGCCCTCTCCCGGAACAGGAAAGGACGTTTTGACTGCGGCGGCGCGTTTCGCCGCTCTTGAAGTATGGTTCCCAATAGGATGGAAATAATCAACTGCCGTGCACGACAGGATCATTTGTATCATCAGGTCAGAATAGATGCAAAGGTTTTATTGGCTTGCTTCGGGCTTTTCAAGTATAACAAACGACACGAAGGTTTCTTTGTGAAGGTAGTTTTCAAGTTTAGGGTCTACATCCACAGTATATGGGTTCATCTGTAAAACAGTCCAGCCTTCTTCTAATAACTTATTAATACGCGTAAGATATTTGTTCTCATTAATATCTTTCTGCTCAGTGTAATCTCGACTGTTACTGATATAAACTACTTTCTGCATTTGTTATCCCACCCTTCATCTTCGTTCCTTTTAAGATATTTTTGGCCCGCCCGGAGAGATTTACCGGACGCTTTGCGTCCTGCCAGCTTGCCCACCCGCGCCTGACGCGCCGGTACCGGGCTGCGCTGCTCCTCGCTGAAAACGTGCCACTGGCACCTTTTCTTTACGCTCGGACCCTTTCGGGTTCGAATCCCTCCCTGTGCTCCACGAGGGAATCGAACCGGTAAAACAACTGCCGTGCACCACACACAGCGGGGATGATTTGGCCCGCCCGGAGGGATTCGAACCCCCGGCCTTCAGAATCGGAATCTGCTGCGATATCCAGCTTCGCCACGGGCGGGTATATAAAAGCAAATATGATTATAGCACGACCGTTTTAAAATTTCAATCACTGTTTCCGGAAAAGAAGAGGATATTTTTCGCGTATCCGCAAACAGACAAAGAAAGAGGCCGCGGTGCGTTCCGCGGCCTCTCCTGCCAAAGGGTTTAAAAGGAAGATGAAAAAGAAATATGTTGCACTCGTTTGGATGAATGAAGAATGGAATTACCGCCCTGTCCAGCGGGTCTTTTCCGGGCGCTTATCTCCGGAAAGCCCGCTGCGGGGACCTCCGGTCGGGACGCGCTTACAGCGAGGACCATTTTAAGCACTGTGACAACACAATGGACCTGCGGTCTGCACGTGCCTCCGGCGACTGTCTCAGTCAGCTGGTTTTATTATTTTCAGCTAATTGCCACGGTGCAGTGCTGCACAGCAGCCTGCCCGGGGAGCGTTGTGTAAACACCGGTGGACTGGCCTGCATTGCCGACCGCCCAAATGCGGAAATAATAATCGTTGCCGATCTGGGTAACAAACTGGGTCTTGAAGATATTGCCGTTGCCGACGGTGAAGCTCGGCGCAACGCCGTTGCCGTTGAGAACGGTCATCTTGAAGCAGTATGCCTGGCCGCGCTGGACGGTAAACGGCAGGGTCGTGTCGGATTTCACGCTTGCAGCGGTGGTTCCTGTACCGGTGCCCGGCGTGGTTCCCACGATTCCCTCGTTGCCATAGGAGCTGCCATTCTCATAGACATACACGGTCTTAGAGCCTCCTCCGGAGGAGGTGGAGGTTCTCGGGACCAGCGCCATGATGGCGTCTTTAATGGCCTGCTCGGCTGCGTCTACCTTATTCTGCGTGGCTGTTGCGGGCAGTGCCTTCGCCGCTGCGACGGCTGCCGCCAGCTTTGCCCAGGAATCGCTGGTATATTTGCTGGAACTGCGGGATTCCGCATCCTGAATAGCTGCATTCAGGCCGGTCACATCCGCATCCATAACCTGATACGGGAAGTAAACGATGTTCGCTCTGCCATAGGTTGCATAGCTTGCGTCTCTTCTGGTGTAAACAGTCGGCGTGATGGAACCGTCCACAATGCCTTCCGCACACTTCAGGATTTCCTGGAGGTATTCCTCTGTGAAGGGCGCCAGATACTCTGCGTGGCCGGTGCGCACACTCAGCTTCTGGTCTCCAAGCTTTGCCAAAACCTGATTCAGATTCTGAACATAGGTCTGGATAGAGCACATGCCAATCTGCATCCACAGATCGCCGGAACCAACTGCATCGCCGGTATACAGGTCGTCTCCATGCAGCAGGAGAATGGAGCCAGCGGTATGGCCCGGGAGTGCCAATACTTCAATTGTCTCGTTGCCGAAGGAAATCTTGTCGCCGTCTGTTACAACTTTGACCTTGCCGGCATCCACGCCCATCTTTTTGATGATGGAAGCTTGGTCGCCTTCGCCTGCATAGACATTTTTGACCTGGTCGTGTCCGACAAAGTCATCGAGGCAGCCGATGTGGTCGCCGTGGTTGTGCGTGAGGATTACGTCGATGTCCGCGTTCTTGTTCTTCAGGACTTCGTTGACAATGTAGTCGTAGAGGTTACCGGCACCCATGCCGGTATCGATTACGACGGCTTTGTCGCCCTGCTCAAGGACCCAGATCTGGCCCATCTCATAGTCTCTGACGACGGTGACACCCGGTTCAATGGTCTCATGGACATAGTTCATGGACGGATTGATCGTGTGGTTCTCGCTTCTTTCAAGGGTCTGGTCAAAGAGCCAGTTATACGGGGTGCCTGTGCTGTACACGTATTTCCATACGTGGTGGGACGGGATGATGGAGCCCGCTGTGAACTCTTCAAACTTGATGCACTCACTGCCGGCCGCCTTCAGCGCTGCAACCGCCTGGCGGGTGCCTTCGATGTTGACGCTGTCGTCGTCCGCCGCATGGAACGCCCAGATCGGCATATTGATAATGCCCTTGAGCTGCTCCGCCTTGTCGCCGTAGTATTCGTTCGGAATTCTGCCGCAGATCGGCATCGCCGCCGCGAACACTTCCGGATGATCGAGGATGATCTTCCAGGTGCCGATGCCGCCCATGGACAGGCCCTGAATATAGATGCGGCTGGTGTCGATCGTGTCCGCGTTTGCCTGAATGAATGTATCCAGCATCTGCATCACAAGCGCTTCGTTCGCTTCATTGACCCAGCCTTCGCTTGCGGTCGGGCACTGCGGGGCCAACACATAGGCCGGATTCATATCCGTGCGCTCCGCCCAAGCGACCGCGCCCTTGTTGGCGATCAGGTGGGACAGATTGTTGCTGCCGCTCTCGCCGCTGCCGTGCAGGAACAGGACCAGCGGATATTTGCCGTCCTTGTCCATACCCGCGGACTTGATCGGGTCGAAATAGCGGTAATTGATGGTTTTTCCGCTCTCGTTGGTTACCTTTCCGCTCTGGAAATCGTCCACAATCAGATTCTTGACAGAATTGCTCAGGAACGCGTCGCGCGGAACGGTTTCGCCGCCCGTTGTCTTGAGGTCGGTAAGCTGGGATACCTTATAAGAAATATCATACGTACTGGTGACCTTGCCGTCGTAGTAGCTGGTTACAGCCTCTTCGTCCGCCGGATCCAACGTGATGGTCACAGTCTTGCCGTCCACCTTGACACCCGTTACCGTGCGCATGCCGATCTTATCAAACTTCGGATTGCTTGCAGACAGCGTCGCCTGCACCTGATAGGCCGCCTTGGAAACGGAAGCCGGGTCAATTTCATTTTCATACGTAATGGAGGCCTGAATGACCTTCTGGCCATCGTCCTTCACCTCGGTGGTGAGTTCCGCGCCGATGCCATCCTTGAGGATGCGGCTCGGGTCGTAAACGATGGAAGCGGTTCCATAGGTGGCAACCTTTGCGTCGCGCACATTGCCGCGCAGGTACTGCGTGCCGACGATGGAGCCGTCGACAATGCCCTTCGCGCATGCGAGGATGTCACGGACATATTGGTCGGTCATCGTGCCGCGGAACTGTGCGTGGCCGCCGTAGACAATCAAATCGCGGTCGCCGATTACGTCGTTCAGATGTTGCAGGGAGTCAACGTATTCTTCAATAGAACGGTCACCGATCTGCATCCAGACATAGCCGGTGCCGATCGCGTCGCCGGTGAAGAGCTTGTCGTCGATTAGGAATGCAACCGAGCCCGCCGTATGGCCGGGCACATCGATCACTTCAAACGATTTATCGCCGAGCGGGATTTTGTCGCCGTCTTTCAGCGCGACAATCTTTGCCTTGTCCGCCTCTGGGAACGGCTCCTTTGTCATCCGTTCTATGGTACTGATCGTACCAGCCACATCTTTTTCGCCGATATAAATGCGGTTTACGGTATCTTTCCCAAAGAATTTATTAAGCTGTCCGATATGGTCGCCATGCTGATGGGTCAGCAGCACACTGATCTCCGCCTCCTTGTTTTCAAGGACGTTGTTTACCAGGTACGCATACAGGTCGCCTGTACCCATACCGGTATCGATGATCACCGCTTGGCCGCCGCTTTCCAATACATACATCGGATCCACATCGTAGTCCCAAATCGCTTTGACGCCGTTACCACAGTCCTTGACGGTGTACAGGGTCTTCGGGTTGATCTTGCCGTAGTCGGTTCTTGCTCTGTTCTGCTCGAACAGCCAGTTGTAGATTTCCTGGTCCGCATACACGGCCTTCCAGCTGTGATGCGGGTCGGGAGTGATGGAACCTTCGAGATACTCATAATATTTGACGGAGGTGTTGCCGTGCGCCTTCAGCGCCGCAACCGCCTTCTGAGAACCGGAGACGTTGACCGTAGTGTCGTTTTCCGCATGCGCCACCCAGATGGGCAGGTTCGCCAGCGCGTCAAACGCTACGCCATTGTCTGTCTCATAAACGGAGTCGTTGACCATGCCGCAGATCGGAATTGCCGCTGCAAAGAAGTTCGGATAGGTCAGGATCATGTTCCAGGTGCCCATGCCGCCCATGGACATGCCTTCAATGTAGATGCGGTCCATATCCACCTGCGGATGCTCCGCAGCGAAGTCCTCGATCATCTTTTTCAACAGCGCAGGCATTCCTTCGCCCTGCCAGCCGCCGACGGAGAAGCCGGGGCTCTGCGGCGCCAGGATGTAGCACGGATTCTGTGCAATGCGGTCTGCTTCCGCCCAGGCGACCGCGCCCTTGTTGGCGATCAGCTGCGCGTTGTTGTTTGTGCCGGACTCGCCCGCACCGTGCAGGAACAGGATCAGCGGATATTTGCCCTCGTCGTCCACCTTATTGACCGCAACCGGATCGTAATAGCGGTACGGGATGTTCAGTTTGCCGTTGTTGATGCTCGCCGCCTTAAAGTCATCCACCACCAGGTTTTTGACGGAGCGCTGCTTGCACGTTGCCGCCTTGGCGGTATCGCCGTTCGCAAGCGGCAGGTCCTTTGTCTGGCGGATGGTGTAGGTGAGATCGTACATGGAGGTCTGGAAGCTCATATAGTCGAAGTAGCTCGTAGCGCCCATTCCGTCGCTCTGGTCAAAGGTCAGGGTGATGGTCTTGCCGTCTACCTTTACGTCGGAAATGGTCCGCATGCCGACGTTGTTGAAGGATTCCGTGCCCGCCGTGAGGCGCGCCTCAACCTGGAACGCGGATTTTGCAAGCTGGCCCGCCTTTGCCGCGTCAAGCTCGCCCGGATAGGTGATGGTTGCAGAAACAACCTTCTGTCCGTCGTCAAAGACTTCCGTGGTCAGGTCCGCCCAAATGCTGTCCTTCAGGACCCAATCGGGACGATAGGCGATGGAGGCGGTGCCATAGGTCGCCTGTCTTGCGTCGCGCACGCTGCCGCGCAGGTACTGCTTGGTTTCGATCGTGCCGTCCACAATGCCCTTTGCACATTCTAGGATGTCGCGGACATACTGGTCGGTCATAACGCCGCGGTACTGTGTGTGGCCGCCGTAGACGGTCAGGTCGCGGTCGCCGATCGCGTCGTTCAAATGCTGCAAAGAATCGACATATTCTTCAATGGAGCGGTCTCCGATCTGCATCCAGACATAGCCGGTGCCGATCGCGTCGCCTGTGAACAGCTTGTCTTCCAGGAGATATACAACCGAACCGGTGGTATGGCCCGGGACGTCGATTACGGTAAAGGACTTATTGCCAAACGGGATCTTGTCGCCGTCGTTGACCGGAACAACCTTGCCCGCGTCTTCTCCCATTTTGGACAGAACCGATTGCGCATCCGCCGTGCCGATGTAAATGTGCTCGACGTCGTCGCGGTTTTTAAATTCTGCGATTTGTCCAATATGGTCGCCGTGACGGTGCGTCAGCAGAACGTCAATTTTCTTGACGCTGTCGGGAAGGACGGACTTCAGCTTCGCATACAGGTCGCCTTTGCCCTGACCGGCATCAATTAGAACCGCACGGTCGCCGTTGATCAGCACCCACATCGGGTCCACGTCATAGTCCAGAATCGCCTGTACGCCTTCATATTCCCATGTGGTGTACTGGGTCTTCAGGGGGCTTTCCGGATTGTGGTTTCTCGCCGTATCCTGCTCGAACAGCCAGTTGTAGATTTCCTGATCTTCATAGACCGCTTTCCAGCTGTGGTGTGGGTTCGGAACAATTGCACCCGGCAGGTATTCATAGAATTTTACGGAGGTGTTGCCGTGCGCTTTGAGCGCCGCAACCGCTTCTCTGGAACCGGCGATATTGACCGATCCGTCGTCCTCCGCGTGCGCCACCCAGATCGGGAGTTCCTTCAGAGCGTCAAACGCCGCACCGCCATTGTCGGTGAAGTAGTTGTAATCGCTGCCGCTGGGAACGCGTCCGCAGATCGGGATCGCCGCCGCGAACTTCTCCGGGTAATCCAGGATCATCTTCCAGGTGCCGATGCCGCCCATGGACAGGCCCTGAATATAGATGCGGCTGGTATCCACGTTATGGGTTTTCACAAATTCGTCCACCATCTTGATGACCAGATCCTGATTGTCCTGGTTGATCCAGCCTTCGCGCGCCGTCGGGCACTGCGGGGCCAGGACATAGACCGGGTTCTGTGCCACGCGGTCCGGTTCCACCCAGGAGACGGCGCCCTTGTTGGCGATGATCTGGGACAGGTTGTTGCTGCCGCTCTCGCCGCTGCCGTGCAGGAACAGGATCAGCGGGTAGCTGCCGTCCGCCGCCGCATCCGCGGATGCAATCGGATCGTAGTATTTGAAGTTGATGGTCTTGCCGTTTGTATTGCTGACGCTTCCACTCTGGAAATCGTCCACAATTTTGTTGGTAATCTTTGTGCTGCGGTACTTCGCCGGATCCACTGTGCCGTTCTCCGTCTCGATTTCACCCTTCTGGGTAACCAGATAGGAGATGTCGTACACATTGGTTGTGCCGTTGTAGAAGCTGGTGACCGCCGCCGCGTCGTCCGGGTCGAGCACCAGTGTGACCACATTTCCGTTTACCTTTACGTCTGTAATGGTGCGGTAGCCCTCCATGTCACTGGAGCCGTCGCCATAGGTCAGGGAAGCTTTGACTTTATAGTCGTTTTTGGAAACGCTGTCCGGATCGACCGCGCCGTCGTAGGTCAGGTTGACTTCTACCACGCGCTGGCCTTCCTCCTGGACTTCCGTCACCAGTTCCGCGGGAATGTCGCCGAACGGGATCGCGTATGGAAGAAGCAGGTCATCTTCCGTCAGGCCGAGGGTGTCCATATTGGCTTTCATCATCAAACGGTCGCGTGCCGGGAAGTCGCTCTTGGTCGTGCAAATGGCCGCTGCGCCGTCTTTCGTATCCTTAAAGTGCATGAACGCGCCGTCCGTATCAGAGGTACATTCTTCCCAGCTGGGCAGGCCTTCGCCGTTCGGGTCGCCGGTTTTCACAAAGTTTGCCCAGTAGGAGGACATCGTATCCGCCAGGTAGTGGTCGTCTTCCGTCCACAGGCGCTGGCCTTCCACGCCGTCGCGCATGGAGTTGAACATAAACCACAGCTCACTAGAATGGAAAGAGCCGTAGAATTCCTCGTCGCGGCCGCCCACAATCTCCGGATCGTGCGGAGCAAGGTCGTGATCGAAGTAGTAAACATATGCATTGTGGTCTTCGTTATGGGTTTTTCCATACTGTGCGGAAATGCGGTATTTTGCAAAGTTGCTGTCGCTTCCAGAGCGCAGATTCATGCGATAGGCTTCCTTCGCGCTCTTGGGATTATAGATACTGCGGTTGTAAAGCTCGCCGTATTTATTCTCCATATTGCTATGGAACTTCTCGATCTCCGTTGTGCCGTCCGGCGAGCCGGAGAGGGAGGTGGATTCGTCCGCCGTGCCGCCGATCATCACATCGATGCCGTCCAGCGCGCCATCCCTTGTCAGATTGATGGATTCTTCCGTGAATACATAGCCGTCCAGCGTATTGCTGCCGGCCGCGCTCTTCAGGGCGCTGTAAACTTTCGCATCCGTGAAATCCTTCGCGTCCATTTTGCGCAGGTCTTCCAGCGTGGTGCCTTCGCCAAATGCCTTTTCAATTGCCGCCTGGCAATTTTCCTGCTTTTTCTCCAACGTCACATAGCTGCCGGGGGCCGCATAGCCGCTGAATCCGCTCTGGATAATCGCGCGGTTGAAAAGGCCCTTGGTCAACGGGGTGGAGAGCAGAGCCGTCACGGACATCGCGCCCGCGGACTGGCCGCAGATGGTCACGTTGTCTTTATCGCCGCCAAAGGCTTCGATATTCTGGCTGACCCACTCCAACGCCTTGACCTGGTCCAGTGTGCCATAGTTGCCGGAAATCCCATTGTTTTCCTCGCTCAGCTCCGGCAGTGCCAGGAAGCCAAACACGTTGACGCGGTACTGGATGCACACCACGATGATGCCCTTCGCCGCCAGCTTGGAGGCGTTAAACTCCATCTCGGAAGCATTGCCGTGGTCGTAGCCGCCGCCGTGAATCCACACCATGACAGGCAGGTCCTCGGCATCCGCGTTTTCGGGTTTATACACATTTAAATAGAGACAGTCTTCGCTGATCTCCGGATTGTACGCTTCGTCAAAGTAGAACTCATCGCCCCAGAACTCCCCAACGGGGTTCAGGTTCTCGGGCTGCATCGCCTGGTTGCCCCACTCGTCGCAGACGCGCACGTCTGTCCAGGTTTCTTCCAGGTCCTGCGGCGCTTTCCAGCGCAGGTCGCCCACCGGGGGCTGTGCAAACGGGACGCCTTTAAATACGGTAACGCCCTCTGTGTCGGACGGGACGCCCTGGATCGGGCCGTTTTCAATTTGGACGATGCCGTCCCCCGCTTCCGCCTGAACCGGTTCCGCTGTGGCTGCAAACGCGCTTGTACAAACGCTGCACAGCATGGTTAGGGTCAAAAGAAGCGATAAAATCGATCGATGCATCTTTTTCATCTTTGCTTGCTCTCTCCTTTTCCTCAATGGGTAATTTTTGGGTTTGCTTCGCCGGGCCGCGTGTTACTGCATGGGCACCCTCTCCTTCTTTTTTGGTTATATTTCTTAAAAAAAGCTGCAAAAACCTAAGCCTGTCAAAAATTTCGATTTTTGACAAGCTGGGACCCCTAATTTGGATGTCTATGTTTAACCGGCTGTGCCGGGTGTTTTCTGCTGTACGATCCAACGGTCCAGCTGGGCCTGTTTCTCCCTGACGATTTCGTCGATGCCCGCCGCCCGCAGTTCCTCGTTCATGCGCGGCAATGCCGTCGCCGGGTCGAGGCTCCCGCATTCCAACGCGTCCCGGTATTTGTCCAGCACGATGGTACAGGCGGTCACCTGCCCCAGCATCTTCGTATCATCCCAGACAAACCCCCGCGCGGGGGATGGACGCGCCTCGCTGTTATACCGCTGCACCCGCTGCCAGATATCCGGCGGGTCACCTTCCCACACGTCCACAAGCAATTCGTTTGGCCAGGACCAGATGGCAAAGGAATACTGGTTTTGCCTGGTATCCCAGTTCTCCATCCGGCCAATCAGCCGCTTTTCCCGGTCGATCACCCGGTACGTCTTTCCTTCAATCCCATAGGTAAACAGGTTGGCCAGCTCCGGATTGGTATACATCTCATTGAGCACCAGCATGGCTTTTTCCGGATTCTCGCTGGTGGAGCAGATATTCCACATGGAGGAAACCAACGTCGACTCGCTGTAGGGCGGTACAATCTGAAAGATCGCGGTGGGGTATCCCGTGCCGCTGGTGGTTTCGCGCTCCTTGTCGGGCTTGACATTCGCAAAATGGCCAAAGGCCTTGCCCGCGCGCATCAGCGCAAATTCATTGCTGGTGTTGTTGGAGCCGTCCGGTATGATCAACCCCATGTTGGCCCATTTCCATTGCAACTCCACCATCGCGCGGTAGGCATCCGTTTCAAAGAGGTTGACCACCTGGGTGCTGTCGGAAAAGCTGTCCTCCAACACGCCGAGGCTGTCTCCCAGCCGGTCATACGGCAAGGGAAGCCTTGCCATCCCCGTGCTGGTGGTGATGGGATACATGTCAGGGTACGCGTCCCGCACCCTGACGAGCAGCGCTTCCAGGTCGTCCATCGTCTGGATGGAATCCGGATCGACGCCCAACGCCTCCGCAAGATCCCTGCGGTACACAAAACCGCGCCCATTTGCCTTTTCCCGGTTGATTGGCACGCCGCAGATTTTGCCGTTCAGCGTGACGCAGTCCCAGTCCTCCGCGGGGATTTCCTCCCGAATTTCCACATCGCAGAGCGGCAGATAATCGTTGAGCGGCAGAATTAGATTGTTGTTGACCATCGCGCCCACGCCGATTTCAAACGACGGGAACAGGTCGCATTTCTCCCCGGTGGAAACCGCCAGCTTCACCTGCTGCAAACAGTTTTCCTTGCTGCCCAGGTAGCGCAGGCGTACACGCGCGCCGCAGGCTTCCTCCACAATTTTGTTGGCCCGCTCTTCGATCTCCGCCCGGATCGGATCCGCCGCCGTCCCCAGCGCATAGATGTCCACCGTATAAAACGCCTCACCGGAGGAAGACGGTTCCTCACTGCTCTGCGGTTCCCCGACAGGCTGTGTGCACGCGGACAGGCAG
The DNA here is from genome assembly GCF_001261775.1 of Anaeromassilibacillus senegalensis. Taxonomy (GTDB): domain Bacteria; phylum Bacillota; class Clostridia; order Oscillospirales; family Acutalibacteraceae; genus Anaeromassilibacillus; species Anaeromassilibacillus senegalensis. Next base: position 189,078 of record NZ_LN868535.1, read on the forward strand.
AACAACAACAGAGCGGCAAGCAAAAACGCCAGACCTCTTTTTCCCCGTTTCATACCTTGTCCTTTCCCAATCGTCCGCTGGGTGCACCCACCGTATTCTTTGACGGCCTTCTTATTTATTGGGTTTTTATGATTCACTGTGTTTATATTGTACTTCATTTGCCTTTCGATTTCTGCCAAAATCCCGACCTCCGATGTTATAAAAATGACCTGTTTCCCAGTTCAAAAACAGGCCTGCATCTGCACTGTCATAAATCCGACCCGCGTGCTGTCACAAATCCGACTTTGCCCTGACGAGAGTTAAGAAACAGCATAATCCATCTGTAAAACCAGTTAAACGGAGCCGTTGCAGTTTATCCTGCAACGGCTCTAATCCACATGGCAACATTAAGGACCATAAAGAACGATATCACTCGTTCCCACTCGCTCTTGACCTCCGGTCGGGACGCTCGCTTGAGGCTAAAGCCTCGCTCGACGCTCTAAACGACCATCGCCGCTTTTCAAAAACAGAGAAAGACATATTTTAAGAATTGCTCGTGATGTAAAAATGTTTCTCGCCGCCTTTAGAAACGTAGAAAGACAAATGTAAAGAATTGCCACAAGGTGAAAATGGTCCTCGCCGTAGGCGTGTCCTGACCGGAGGTTCGTGTCCTGACCGGAGGTCCGCGAAAGACGTTGCACGTCCCGTTCTCTGCGGAGAACGACCATAGGCTCTGCCTTTGGAAACCGCCACCTTTTAGAAAGGTGGATAAACACATTTTGACCATTACTCGCGAGGTGAAAACGGTTTCCGCCGTAGGCGCGTCTCGACCGGAGGTCCCGCTTTTCTGAAAAGCGGAAAAACACGTTTTGCTCTACACCACAATCAAAACAGGGACTACATCGTGCCGCACACAATTATTCCCGCACGGCGGCGCGGTCTTCCGCCGGCGTCCTGCCCACCGCCTTTTTATACACCTGCGAAAAGTGGGAAAAGTTGGAATATCCCACCCGGACAGCCACCATGCTGACCGGCAGGTCCGTGGTGCGCAGCAGCGTCTGCGCCGCTTTCATTTTCTCCGCCACAATATAATCCTTGAGCTGCATGCCCGTTTCCTTTTTAAACAGACGGGACAGGTAGTCCGGATTCAAATAGAATGCCTCTGCAATCTCGGAACGGCGAATATCCCGCTCCATATGCGTCTCTATATATTGTTTGATCTGCTCCACCTGGCTTTTGACGTCCGCCGCCTGTCCGGCACGCGCAAAGGGCTGGACAGCCGCTTCAATCCACAGCTTGACGCCGTCGATCGTAAACCCCTCCTGCGGGGAGCGTTCAAACAGCTGCCGGCCCGGCAGAAACGCGTCCGCCGGGACATTGGCCGATTCCCCTGCGGCGCAGAGCAATTGCAGGAACGCCTGATAAAACCGCTGGAGGATCTCCGCGCTGAGCTTTCCGGCTTCCGCCGCGCCGTCCAGCCAGCGGTTGGCCTCCGTTTGAACCGTCTCCACATCGCCGCGGACCAGACGCTCCTCCCACCGCTTCCACTCCGGCGCCGCGAGCTTCCCCGGCGGCTCTTCCGCAATCCTTCCCCAGATAAACACCTTGGCGGCCAGCGCCACATTGCCCCTGCGGCAGCCGTACAAAGCCCGCGCGCGCTCCGTCAGCTCCGGCGGCGTCAGCCGCGGCCCGGTGTAGCACGCCGCGTCGCAATGAAAATGCGCCTGGCATATCTGTAAAAAACGTTCCAGCAACGCGCGGAGCGCCTCTTCTTCCAGCAGCCGGGGGCCGTCTGCATAGGAAAGAAATGCAAAATTGTGGTGGTCCAGCTGGATCAGCAGAATTTTTTGTCCATGCTCGCTGAACAGCTCCGACAGAACGTTCAGGAACGCATATTTTAACAGTTCCGCACTCCATTGGGCGGCGGCGTCCTCCCAGCGCAAAACCTGTATTAAGGTAAAATACACCGGCGTCACATCGTCAATTTGAATTTCAAGCTTTTGAAAATCCTCCAGCAGCTGCGGCAGGCTGACGGCCTCCCCCAAAAACCAGTTTTTGAGAAGCCCCTCCATCAGCACATCCCGGCGGCGCGCCATCATTTTCCCATAGGAGGAGTATGCCTGCAGCTCCTTTTTGGTCTCGATCCGGTGCGCGGCGCGCAGGACCGCCGCCTGAATATCCGCATAGCGCGCGGGCTGCAAAATATAGTCCAGCCCGCCCAGCCGCACGGCCTCTTTGGCATAATCGAAATCCGCATGCGCGGTCAGGAAGATGCACTCCGTCTCCATCTGCTGGTCCCGCGCCCAGCGGAACAGGTCCAGGCCGGACTCCACGGGCATTTCAATGTCGCACAGCATCATATCGACCTTTTGATGCCGCAGGATTTCCTTTGCTTCCGCGGCATTGTACGCCTGCAGGACCCGATCCACGCCCACGGCGGCCCAGTCCACGCCGGATACAATGCCACTGACCACATTGATCTGATCGTCAATTACAAGGACGGTCATTTTCTTTCCTCCTCATCCGGTATAAAAATCTCGATGCTGGAACCCTTTTGCAAATTGCGGAAGGAAAACACGCATTTCCCCTGGTACAGCAGCGCAAAGCGGTGCTTGACGTTCATAATGCCCACACATTGTTCGCTGTATGCGACCTGTCCCGCGCTGTTGAGTTCCTCCAGCCGGTCCGGCGGGAATCCGCTGCCGTTGTCTGTCACAGAGAGGTTGACGTATCTTTCTTCTTCCGTCTCCAGACGGATCGCCCGGATCGTGATCCGCAGTTCCTCTCCCGGCAGGGACGCATGCTTGACGGAGTTTTCCACAAAGGTCAGCAGGGACAGCGGCGGGATTCGGAAGTCCGCCAGCCCTTCCTCCGCTTCCACCTCGCAGACCGGCGGGCTGGAAGCGCTCATCCGCTGCAACCGCATATAGTTGCACACATTGCGCAGCTCGTCCGCCAGCGGCACCAGCTTCATATTGTCGCGGAACAAACAGCGCAGATAGTCGGACAGCGCCAGAATCATCTGCTGGATCTGCCCGAACTGCCGCTCCTGCGCCAGAGCGTATAGATTTTTCAGGCAGTTGAGGAAAAAGTGCGGACGAATCTGGATTTGCAGATATTGAAGCTGTGCCTGTTGCAGCTCCAGCTCCTTCTCATAGGCGGAAATCTTCAGTTCCTTGATCTCCCCCATCATCTCGTTGAAGGTATCGCTCACCTGTTTAAATTCCACAATGCGGTAGTCGCTGTCCATCTTTGCTTCCAGGTCGCCGCTCTTGATGGCATTCATCGTCTTCACCAGCTGCTCCATCGGCGTGAAGAACAGCCGCTTGAGCAGATAATAGCTGATGGGGATCAGCACCAGGATGAACACGGAGACCGCCAACAGCAGGATCTGGATAAAATCCAGGTGGTTCAAAATCCCTTTATAAGGAAGCAGGTAGACAAACCAGATTCCTGCCGCTTCGGAGAAACTCTGTACCGCCAGGTATTCCTGCGGGCCGCGGGTGAGGTAGTACGGGTCCCGCGCATGCGTCGCGGGGTCGACGCCGATTTCCGCCGCCCAATCCCGCGCGGTGAGAATCTCGCCCTCCCCGTCGGCATAGAACAGGACGCCGTTCTCATAGTCCGCCGTGTCCTGCGGCTTGGACAGCCGGTTCAGGTCCACCGCGCAGATGCTGTACGCGCCGTTGCTTCCCAGTACGCGCAGCAGGAAAGGAATTTCTCCCACACGGTGTACAAACCAATCCTTTCCAACGGTCGGTTCGCTCCGCGTAAGTTCCCGCAGGTACTGTTCCAGCGCGGTCTTCTGTTCATAGGAATAGGAACCGCCGTAGCGTTCCCGGTACAATTCGTTCTGGTCCAGGAACAGGAACATGCCGCCGATGATCTGCTTGGTGGTGATCAGCTCCTGATAGCGGTCGGTGATCTCCTTGGCGCAGAGATGCGCCTCCATCGGGTCCATGCGATAGCGCAGCTGCTGGTAATTGGCGTCGCCGGCGACCAGGTTGGCCATAAAAATGTCGATGTCCCCCAAATCCTTTTCCAGCGAGGTCTGGTAGAGATAAACCGTACTTCTGCCGCTCTCCGCGATGCGGTCGTTCATGGCGCGCACCGTGTAAAAATTGTACACCCCAAGGAAGACCACGAGCGGCACGACGAACAGCATGAGCACCTGTATGATCTGTTTTTTTGAGGATATATGAATCTTCAAGCTTTCACCTGCTTTCCGCACGGTTTTCCAGCAATTTACCAGTTCTTTTTATCTATTTTACCATAAGCCCTCAGCTTAACAAGTATTTTAACGATTAAACAGAATAGTTTCCCCATCTTTTTGACCGGGAGGGGATGGGCCATACAGAATTTCCCTTTTTTACTATATCAGGAAAATCTTTGGATTTTCCACTTCTGAGCGTAACAAAAAATTCGTTTCTGCCAACCTAATCTGGAAGCACCCAAGAAGGGAGAAATCCCAACTATTTTTTATTACATTAAGGAAATACTCAGATTTTCCACCTTTGAACGTAACAAAAAATCCGTTTCTGCCAACCCAATCAGGAAGAACCCAAGAAGGGAGAAATCCCAACTATTTTTTATAAAAACGAATGCAAGCTGTGGGGAATTATGGTATAATTTAAATTAATATTGGCGTTTGGAAGGTGAAATATTTCGGTCATGCGTCCCCCGTCCCGTTTTTCCTCAGAAAAACGACGTTATGCATCAAATGTCCATAAAATTGATACGCATATGCCTTGTTTCCACGCCCCGTTGGCGATACAATGGAACCATAGGAATCCTACAGGGGACGACACAAAGAACCGGTCCGCGGCGCACTTCCGGGAACCGGGGCTTCACACGATTCAAACGTACATTTTTTGGGAGGTAATTCATACATGTTATCTGCAGAAGTCAAAAAACTGATTTCCAGCGGCGGGCTGGACGAAAAGCTCGCTTACATCTACGCCTGCGGCGTGGAAGACGCGGCCGGATACCGTGAAAGATTCGTACATGCGGTCGAGTCCTTTGAAGGACTGTACGGCACAGACCGCGACATCTCCATTTTCAGTGCACCGGGCCGCACCGAAATCGGCGGCAACCACACCGACCACCAGCGCGGCAGGGTTCTGGCGGCCAGCGTCAACCTGGACGTGATCGCCATTGTCGCCGCCAATGCGGACACCAAGGTCCGCATCAAATCCGAGGGCCACAGGGGCGACGAAATCGACGCGAAGAACCAGGACGTTAACCCTTCCGAACTCAACACCTCCCGCGCGCTGATCCGCGGCATCTGCGCGCGGTTCCAGCAGCTGGGCTACACCGTGGGCGGCTTTGACGCCTACACCACATCCAACGTACTGACCGGCTCCGGCCTGTCCTCCTCCGCGGCGTTCGAGGTGCTCGTCGGCACCATTGTAAACGACCTGTTCTGTGAGGGCAAGGAGACGGCGCTCTCCATTGCGCAGATCGGCCAGTATGCGGAAAACGTGTACTTTGGCAAGCCCTGCGGACTGATGGACCAGGCGGCCAGCTCCGTCGGCGGCTTTGTCCAGATCGATTTCCAGGATAAAGACCATCCGGAAGCCCAGAAGGTCGACTTCGACTTCACCAAATGCGGCTATGCGCTCTGCATCATCGACACCAAGGGCAGCCACTCCGACCTGACCCCCGATTACGCGGCGGTACCGGCGGAGATGAAGGAAGTCGCGGCGTTCTTCGGCAAGGAAGTCCTGCGCGAGGTGGACGAGGCGGAATTCTACGCCAACATTGCGGCCCTGCGCCAGAAGATGGGCGACCGCAGCGTGCTGCGCGCCATCCATTTCTTCGGCGACAACGCCCGCGTTCTGGATGAGGCAGCGGCGCTGAAGGCGAACGATTTCGACACCTTCAAAAAGTTGATCATCGAGTCCGGCTATTCCAGCTACATGTATTTGCAGAACGTGTTTTCGGCGGGACATCCGCAGCAGCAGGGTGTTTCCCTGGTACTTGCGCTCTGCGAGCGCCTGCTCCGCAGCAAGGGCGGCGCGTACCGCGTCCACGGCGGCGGCTTTGCCGGCACCGTACAGAGCTTTGTTCCGGTGGATTACCTGCCGGAGTTCGTGCAGCAGATGGAAACCGTTACCGGCGAGGGAAGCTGCCACAACCTGCGCATCCGTCCGGTGGGCGGCACACGCATCCTGTAAAAATCGGCGGAACTGCCGCCGTCAAATCATAAAATCCATTCACAGGGATATAGGAGGATAATGAACCATGGCTGAATTAAGATGGCACCCGCTGATCCAGGACTGGATCATGATTGCGTCCAACCGTCAGGGACGCCCGCAAATGCCCAAGGACTATTGCCCGTTCTGCCCGAGCTTCGGCAATGTGCCGGAGTATGAGGTATTGGAATATGACAACGACTTCCCGGCACTGTCCCAGAACCCGCCGGCGCCCGACGAGGGCATTGAGACCGATTTCTTCAAGGTCCGCCCGTCCTACGGCAAGTGCGAAGTCATTCTGTACTCGCCCGGCCACACCGTGACGATGCCGGAGCTGTCCTACGACCACATGAAGAAACTGGTCGACCTGTGGTGCGAGCGCTTTGAAGGCATGCGCGCCGATGAAAACATCAAATACGTGTTCCCCTTTGAAAACCGCGGCGAAGTCGTGGGCGTCACGATGCCCCATCCGCACGGCCAGATGTACGGCTATTCCTTCATTCCGAAGAAGCTGCAGCTGGAAACCGATTCCGCCAAAGAGTATTTTGAGAAGACCGGCAACTGCCTGTTCTGCGACACCCTGAAGAATGAGCTGGAAGCCGAAAAGCGCATCATCTTCCAGAACGAGCATTTCACGGTATACCTGCCGTTCTACTGCGAGTATCCGTACGGCGTATATATCATGGCGAACCGCCATGTACAGTACATCTCCGAACTGACTGAAGAGGAGAAATACAGCCTGGGCGTGACCATCCGCGACACCGTCGGCATGCTCGACAGCCTGTTTGATTATAATTTCCCGTATATGATGTGCATGCACAACGCGCCGGTCAACTCCGGCGACTATTCCAAGGACTATCATTTCCACATCGAGTTCTTCCCGCCGATGCGCAGCGCCGACAAGCAGAAGTTCAACGCGTCCAGTGAAACCGGCGCATGGGCGCACTGCAACCCGACCTGCCCGGAGGAAACCTCTGTGGAGCTCCGCGCCGCCTACAAAAAGTTCATCGATGCGAAAAAGGGCGAGTAAGACCTCCGGACCTCCGGTCGGGACGGCCTGGACGTGCAACGTCTTTCGCACCTACGGCGGTTTTCCCAATCAGTTTCTATTGTAGAGGGTATCCTTCATATTCCACCCTACAAAGTTTCTTCATACCTTTAATAAATAGTTGCGGGACGGAAAAGACCTGCTCCCGATTTACGTAGCAGCTATAGAAGCTACAGCTTACGGCGATTTTTCCAAAGCAGGCGTAAAATCATAAATCGATTCTCCCGGTCCATGGCTCAAGTCACGGACCGGGTTGGAAATACACCTCTCCCGATTTGCACAGCAGCCACAGACACAGCAGGCGTAAACAGCGCTGTGCGCCCGGGAACCTGAAAGGATGGTTTGATTATGAATGTTCTGGTTACCGGCGGCGCCGGATTCATCGGCTCCCACACCTGTGTGGAACTACTCAACAATGGATTTGGTGTTGTCGTCATGGACAACTACGCAAACTCCTCCCCGGACGCCCTGCGCGCCGTGGAACAGATCACCGGCAAAACGTTCCCCAGCTACGAATGCGATATGCTGGACTATGATAACTTTGAGAAGATTTTTAAAGAAAATAAGATTGACGCGGTCATCCACTTCGCGGGCCTCAAGGCGGTCGGCGAATCCGTGCAGAAGCCGCTGGAATACTACCACAACAACATCACCGGCACTCTGCATCTGCTGGACCTGATGCGCAAGTACAACGTGAAGAAGGTTGTGTTCAGCTCCTCCGCGACCGTTTACGGCATGAACAATCAGGTGCCGTTCAAGGAGGATATGCCGGCGGGCGGCACGACCAACCCGTATGGCACAACCAAATTCTTTATTGAGCAGATCATGCAGGATATGTGCGTTGCGGACAAAGACCTGAAGGTCGCGCTGCTGCGCTACTTCAATCCGATCGGCGCACATCCCTCCGGCCTCATCGGCGAGAACCCGAACGGCATTCCGAACAACCTGATGCCATACATCGCGCGTGTGGCGGCCGGTGCGCTCCCGTGCCTGTCCGTCTACGGCGACGACTATAACACCCCGGACGGCACCGGCGTACGCGATTACATCCATGTTTGCGACCTCGCGGTCGGACACATCAAAGCGCTGGAGAAGCTGGACAGCATCCAGGGCGCGGAAGTTTACAACCTGGGCACCGGCAAGGGCAGCTCTGTTCTGGACGTCGTCAAGGCGTTTGAGAAGGCTTCCGGCGTAAAGATCAACTACCAGATCGCGCCCCGCCGCCCCGGCGACATCGCGGAATGCTATGCGGACGCCAGCAAGGCGAAGAACGAGCTGGGCTGGGAAGCCAAATACTCGCTGGACGATATGTGCCGCGATTCCTGGAACTTCACACAGAAGCATAAATAAATATTTCTTTATAAAACGAAGCCCCCGGTTAAAACCGGGGGCATTTTTAATGCGCCTATCGTTTATCTGGAATGGGAAGAACCTGTAATCTCTCCCGTTTTTCCAGTTTTTATAGGATGGAACTACACGGATCTTTCGCTTTCTATATGGTTTTTACCGTTTCTACTCCGTCGGGCTAAGCAGCTCGTCAAGCTCCTCCTGTGCGTTTTCCTTCGTCACTACACGGTGCGACACCCGCACATACTGCCCGTTGACCACGCGCAGGCGCTCCTGCGGGTTTTCTCCCGCCGCCAGCACGCATCCGATATCCAGCATTGCCTGTGCCTGCTTGCGGGCGTCGTTGACAACGGAGCCATACAGCTCCCCGTCCAAGATGGACTGAAGCGCCGCCTTGGTTCCGTCGATTCCCACGACGATCGGACCGCCTTCCAGCATATCCGCCTCTTTGAGTGCGTCGATCGCCCCCAGCGCCATGTCGTCGTTGTTGCTGAGCACCACTTCGATTCCGCCGCCGTACAGGTCAATCCAGGAGCGCATTTTCGCTGCCCCCAGGGACCTTTGCCAGCTCGCCGTATCGTTCGCCAGCTTTTCCATCTGGATATTGGCCGCGGTGATGGTCTTGACGGAATACTCTGTGCGGATCAGGGAATCCTGATGCGCCTGTTCGCCCTCCAGCATCACGTATTGCAGCTTCCCATCGCCGTTCCGATCGATGCCGGGATCCGCCTTGAGCGCATCGATAATCAGCTGCCCCTCCAGAATCCCCGATTCCTTTGCGTCCGTGCCGACATAGTACACCTTGTCCCACATACGGATATCCTCTTCCACCGGCTCACGGTTAAAGAAAATCACCGGAATATTGGCGCGCTTGGCCTTGTCCACGATGACCGCGGCCACCGTGCGGTCCACCGGATTGACACAGATGACGTTGTATGACTGCGCAATAAAGGTATCGACCTGATCATTTTGGTTCGACTGGCTGTTTTTACCGTCCACTACGTTTAAAATGATCTTTTTCCCTGTCTCGTTTTCCTTTTCTTTTACCAGGTTTTCCAAATCCTCACAAAGGCTGGCAACGAACGTATCGTCGCTGCGGTAGGTCGCCACGCCGATCTTGATGGTCTCCAGCTGCTGCCCGGTTTCGTCCTCCGCGCAGGAGGAAGCGAACACCAGCAGCAACAGGCAGAGTGCCAATGCCGTCATTCGTTTTAAAAAAAGCCGCGTCATCGGTGGTTCATTCCTTTCTGCCGTCTGCTTCAGCGGACAAACGGGAAAAGCAGGCGCTGATTTTCCGGGGAATACATATCGGAAGCGTTGACAATGGAAAAGTTGACGGTCGTATTCTCGCCGCGCTGCCCGTTGATCATATTGACAGCGGTCTTCACGCCGAGATAGCCGATGTTAAATTCGTTCTGCACGCAAAGGGAGGTAATCACCTTTTCCTCCACATAGGAAACCACCTGGTTGGTGCGCCCCACGCCGTAGATTTCCACCGTGGTGACGCCCGGCGGGCTGAGATCTTTTTCCGCTTTGGCCAGCGACTCCAACATTGCCCCGTCAAAGGCCACCGCCTTGTTCACGGTATTTTCCTGCAACAGGATTTTTGCCGTCTCATACGCCTGCGTCGGGTCGTCCGGAATTTCCCAGAAGAAAAGCTCCATTCCGTTGCGCTGCAAGATTTCCACCATCCCCTGATACCGTGCCTTGATACTGGAACTTCCCAAGCTGTTTTGCAGAATTGCCACCTTGTTGCCCTTGCCGCCGCTGTGAATGATTTCGCGCGCCAGCTCCTGCCCCAGCTCATAGTTGTCGCAGCCGACATACGGCAGGCTCGCCAGTTCCTCCACGGTCGACTCGATTGTGACCACAGGAATCGACTCCGTCGCGTCTGCAATCGGGGCCCGCATATTTTGCGAGTTGACCGGCGCAATGACGATCGCGTCCGCGCCGTTTTCCACCTCGCGGCGCAGCAGGCTGATCTGTTCCCGCACATTGTTTTCACTGGAAAGGTAGATGGGCGTGATCTCCACACCCAAATCGCTGGCAGCCTGATTGATCCCCTGTTCGATGGTGCTCCAGCTCTCCGTTTTTTTCCCGCGGGCGATGTAGGAAATCTGGTATGTCCCTTTTTGCTTTTTGTTCCACACGCTGTCGCTGGAAATCCAGATCAGGGATGCGCCCAGCAGCACCATGATCAGGAGGAAGGAAACGATTGTCCGCTTACGCACGGCGCTCACCTCCGTCCCCGGATTTCTGCCCGCGCTGTCTGGGCGCCACACCGCCGTTGCGGTCGATGTCCTCCACCGTCATCGCCGGCAGATGGATGCGCGCCGTGGTGCCCTCATCGGGTTCGCTGTGGATGGACAGGCCGTATTCCGCGCCAAAATAAAGCTGAATGCGCTCCTGAACGTTTTTTAGGCCAATGCCGGAGCCTTTTCCACGCGTTTTGTCGGAGTCCCCGGTCAAGAGCGATTCCGCCTTCTCCTGCGGCATGCCGAGCCCATTGTCCTCCACGTCAATATACAGATCCCCACCCTTCAAATAGGCGCGGATATGAATTTCGCCGTCACCGTCCATAAATTCCATGCCGTGGTAAATGGCATTCTCCACCAGCGGCTGTACGATCAGCTTGATGGTTGCGCAGCGCAGCGCGCTCGGTTCCGCCTGGATGTCATAGATAAACTTATTTTTATACCGGATTTTCTGAATCGTTAAATAATTGCGGACGTGCTCCAGCTCATCCTCCACGGAGATGATATTCTTCCCCTTGGAAAGGCTGATGCGGAACAACCGTGCCAGCGCCGTGACCATCTGGATCGCGCCGTCGTACCGCTCGTTTTCCACCATCCAGACGATGGAATCCAGCGTGTTATAGAGGAAATGCGGGTTAATCTGCGACTGCAGCGCGTCCATCTCGCTCTTGCGCTTGCTCTCCTGCTCCGCCACAACGTCGTCCATCAGCTTGCGCATCTGCTGTGCCATGGAGGTGATGGTCTTACCGAGGTGCTGCACCTCATAGGAACCGTCGATGGAAATCTTTGCGTCCAGTTCCCCCTTTTCCAGCTCCTTGACGGACTTTTCCAGCGCTTTGATCGGGTCCGCGATGCGGGAGGAAAGGAACATATTGACGGAGATCAGCAGGAAAGTTGCAAAAAACACAAAGAACCAGGAAAACACCTGAATCTGGTTGTAGTCGCTCGTGATGTCCGTCATGGGGGAAACGCCCACGATCTTCCAGCCGGTATAACCGACTGTTTTCACCGTGACCAGGCGCTCCTGCCCCTCAAACGATTCACGGTGGTTGCCATCCTCATAGTTGGCGGCGACCAGATTGTTTTCATGGATCAAATTGGAATAAATCAACTGCTGGCGCGGGTGGTAGATAATTTCCCCCTTCCCGTCCATCAAGTACAAATACCCCGATTCGCCAAGGTCAACGTTCTTGCAGATCTGTTCGATGCCGCTGAAATTCATATCGACCAGCAAAACGCCGTGCAGGATCGACCCGCTGCGGGTCAGCTCCACCGACCGGCTGAGGGAGACGACCCAGCTGTACCGGTTGTCGGAATTCGTAAAAAGGTTCTGCACATGCGGGGTGGAAAAATGCAGGTTTTCAATTTTATTATTCGCATCGACAAACCAGTCCTGGCTTTTGGGGTCCACCGTAAATTTCAGCTGGGAGAGCGGCTCCGCGGCGATGACCTCGCCGCTGTCCGTAAAGACCGCAACGCTGACGAGCAGGTCGCGGTTGGTCTCATACAGCAGGCGCATGTCCTGCGTCAGCTTGTCCAGGTCCGAAGAAAGGTCAACATTTTTAATCACGCGGTAGTACATGGAATCGGAAACCTTCATCATGTTGTGCAGATAGTTGTCCAGATTCAGGTTGACCTGGTTCAGCATGCGGCGGTTGTCCTCAGAGACCATCTGCTCACTGGAGCTGATGAAACGCGCGGACAAAATGGCAGCCACCAGGATCATCCCCGCCACCGCGACCAACGTAAAAGAGATGGAAATTGTAAACTGGATGCTGCGCCGCTTGAGCGCATGCCGGACCCGGTCGGTGATGGTTTTGTATCGTTTCAGCATCCTGTCCTCCTCCGGAACGCGGGCCGTTTGTTACGCATTTGCCCCGTCCCGCCCGGCGGTCCGGTATTTGGACGGGGAAACACCAAATCGCTTTTTAAATACATAGCTGAAATAATTCGGCTCCGTATAGCCGACCTTTCCGGCGATCACATACGTCTTGTCGTCGGTGGTATTCAGCAGGTTCAGCGCCTGCTGCAAACGCACCTCCGTCAGGTAGGAGACAAAGCTCATTTCCGTTTCACGCTTGAACACCGTGGAAAAATACGCGGGGCTGACATGCAGATGGGCGCAGAGCATTTCCACGGAAATCTCGGGGTCCATGTAATGCTCTTCAATATAGAGCTTCGCATTGCGCGCCAACAGCTTGGTGGAATCCAGCCGCTCCCGCTTGATCTGCACGCTGATCTTACAGCAGCTCTCGATCATCCACTGCCGGATTTTAGAGGGCGAATGCGTGGCAAACGCGGTAAAATAGTTGAAATCCTTGCCAAAAATTTCGTCCGTATTCAACTCATAGGTGCGGATCACCTTCAGCAGGGAAGTCACCATTTCGACCAGGTACACCTGGTATTGGCTGAACGGTAAAATGGTCTCGATGCGGGAAAACAACTCGTTGATCACCTTGGTAATATCTTCTTCCCCGCCCAGCTTGATTGCATTCAAGATGGCGCGTTCGTCCTGCTCATCAAACTGGACCTGCACGGAGGCGTCCGGCTCCACGTCCTTGATGTAGACCGCGCGGCCCTCCCCCATGATGGAGCTGTAGTCCAGCGCGCTCTGCGCCTCCCGATAGGAACGGCGGATGCCGTTCAGGTCTGCGGTCAGGCCGCCGATGCCCGCGGCGATGTCCCCTTCCAGCACGCGGCTCGCGCTTTTGCACACCTCGTTCAGGCCGGTGATCAAACTGGTGACGCCGATTTCATCCGGGAAGTCCGCCAGAATCGCAACGTTGTCGGAATATAAAAAGCTGGTAAAATGGCAAAAGCGTCCCAGAATTTCTTCGACCGTGCGCGCAATCGAGATCGGGATCAGCTCTTCCGCGTCGTGCAGCGCCCGTGCGTCCGTACCCGGCAGGCCGGCTCCCGCATGAATCAATGCCACTGTCCAATACTGGGCGCGCAGATTCAACCGGTACATCCCGGCCTGGGCGCGCAGCTTTTGCTCCGGGACGCGTCCCTCCAAAAGCCCCACCAGGAACTGCTCGCGCAAAACCGGCAGGCTTTCCTCATAGTGGTGGCGCAGCGTCTCAATATCCCGCCGGTCGATCAGCTCCTGGTCGAGCTGCCGTTTCAACTTTTTCAGCGTCTCGGACAGCTCCTGCGCGTTGACCGGCTTGAGCATGTACTCCGCGACGTTCAGCTTGATGGCCTTCTGCGCATATTCAAAATCGTCAAAGCCGGAAAAAATGATCAGCTTGACAGACGGCATCTGCTCGGAAATTTTTTTGCACAGACCCAGCCCGTCCATGAACGGCATTTTGATGTCCGTCATCACGACGTCCGGATGCAGGTGCTCCGCCATTTCCAGCGCATCCAGCCCGTTTTCGGCGCTGCCCGCCACCTCAAACCCAAGTGTTTCCCAATCTATTTTACGGATGATCCCCTCGCGGATTTCCTCCTCGTCATCTACAACAATTACACGATATAAGCCCATATTTTAAGAATTCTCCTTCTGCCCACCCGATGAAAGCGGACGAATTCAGACGGTTCTTTTCACGATTTTACCTGAAAATCTGCTATATTGCAAGTCCTTTGCATTTTGTGTTTTTATTTATTGTACCATTCCAACAGAAAATGCGCAACTATCTTTGCCGCAGGCGGTTTCCCTGCCCGCCGGTTTTGTTCCATCTTTTTAGAGAATTCCTTTTCAGGCATGCAAAAAGGCCCGGTGTGAATGATCACACCGGGCCTTCCCGAACAAGCCGGCCGGATTTCGCGCCACAGCACGGAGCCGGCCTTTACACAGAGATTCTTTCCAGAATCGCGCGGGCTTGTAATTTTTATTTTCTTCTGTACTTGGACATATCAATCGCAACTGCGATGGCGATGATGACGCCCTTGATCACCTGCTGCCACATCGGGCTGATGCCGATGAACTGCAGGCCGTACTGGATGACGGTGAAGATCAGAACGCCGCTGATGATACCGCCAACGGTACCGATACCACCGTTCAGGGAGACGCCGCCGACCACGCAGGCCGCGATGGCGTCGAGCTCGTAACCATTACCATAGTTGTTCGTTGCACCAGCGGTTCTTGCCGCTTCCAGAACGCCGCCAACACCATACAGGAAGGAAGCGAGGATGAAGATGCCCATGATGGTCTTGAATACGTTGACGCCGGAAACAACAGCCGCTTCGCGGTTGCCGCCGATGGCGTAGACGTTCTTACCAAACACAGTTTTATTCAGAACAAACCAGATTGCAATCGTAAAGACAATCGCGATCGGGATCAGAATGGAGAACTGACCGCCAATCTTGGTTTGGCCAATTGCCGCGAAGTCCGGACGGACGCCGCCGATCGGCTGAGAGTTGTTCGGAGGCATGTCGAAATACAGAGAACATGCGCCGTAAATCATAACCTGTACCGCCAACGTCGCAATGAAGGGGTGCATGTCATATTTTGCTACCAGGAAGCCGTTCAGGGTACCGAAGAGCATGCAGGCGATGATCGCCGCAACGATCGGAATGCCAACCCACAGTTCCGGCAGATCCGGATAGAAACGGTTTGCATATGTAGCAGTCTGCAGCATAGAGGTGGAGATAACTGCCGCCAGGCCAACCATACGGCCAGCGGACAGGTCGGTACCGGCAATCAACAGGGTGAAGCAGATACCAAGAGCGATAATCATTCTGGTGGAGGACTGGGTCAAAATGTCCAACAGCACGCGGATCTGCATGAAACGCGGCTCAATGAAGCAGATGACAACAACCAGTACCAGCAACGCCAGCATAATCGCATTGTTTGTCAAAAAGCTTTTCGCAGTTTTCGCAGAGAAGGAAACTTCGGGATGGAGGCGCTCGCCTCTTGTAATCTGTACCACACCGTAGATCAGGGCGATCGCACCGATACCCAGAATAAACCACGGCATATCAAATGTTTTTGTTGCGTCAAGTATGAAATTAAACGCGACTCCGAGGATAGCCAGTAACGCACCGACGACTATAAAGATCAGCGCATACTTTTTGCGGGGAATCGTCTTTTCTCCTTGCATACCCATTTACCTCACTTTCTTTTTTTGCAGCGCCCAAACCGCACTGTACATCCGGCCCAGCCGCTTTAGGGAAATTCCCTGAAACCCGTGCCCTTCCGGCCGCGGATTTATTTCATAAACGCGGTTGCCAGGCGCATAACCTGGACGGAATCGGCCTCTTCACGGCTGAGGATGCCGGTCACGCGGCCTTCGCACATAACCATGACGCGGTCTGCCATGCCCAGCAGCTCCGGCATCTCAGAGGAGATCATGATGATCGATTTGCCCTCTTTGATCAGGTCATGCATGATGGTGTAGATTTCGTACTTCGCGCCGACGTCGATACCACGTGTCGGTTCGTCCAGAATCAGGATGTCCGGATGCGTCAGCAGCCAGCGGGCGATCAGCACCTTCTGCTGGTTACCGCCGGACAGGTTCTGCATCAGTTCTTCCATGCTCGGCGTCTTCGTGCGCATGCTCTCGTTGGATTCCTTTGCCGCCTTGTAGCGCTTGCCTTCCTGCAGCACGCCGTTTCTTGCAAAGTCCTTCTGCGCCGCGATGACCGTGTTGTCCTCGATCGACAGGATGCCGAACACGCCGCTTGCACGGCGCTCTTCCGTCAGCAGGGCCAGTCCATGCGCTTTTGCGTCGCGCACCGACTTGATGAGGAACGGCTTGCCGTCCTTCTCCACCTTGCCGGACACGATCTCACGCAGACCGAACAAAGCCTCGACCATCTCGGTACGCTGTGCGCCTACCAGACCGCCGATGCCCAGAATCTCTCCCTTGTGCAGGTCAAACGACACATGCTGGAACGATTTCGGCAGCGGCGAACAGATGTCGTCCACCTTCAAAACCACTTCTGTTCCCGGCGTGTACGTCTTCGGCGGGAAGCGGTTCGTCATGTCTCGTCCAACCATGCGGTTGATGATCAGGTCCGTCGTCAGTTCCTTTGCCGGCCACGTGCCCACGTACTGGCCGTCTCTCATGATCGTGACTTCGTCCGAAATCTTCAAAATCTCTTCCATCTTGTGCGAGATGTAGATGATTGCGCAGCCCTTCGACTGCAGCTGCCGTATAATTTTAAACAGGTGCTCCGTCTCGTTGTCCGTCAGGGACGACGTCGGCTCATCCATGATGATTATCTTCGAGTTATAGCTGACGGCCTTTGCAATCTCCACCAACTGCAGGTTGGATGCAGACAGCGTCCCCGCCAATACCTCCGGATCGATGTCCAGGTCTACTTCTTTAAACAGTTCCTTTGTCTGCTTGATCATCGCCTTCTTGTTCACCGCGATGCCTCGCATCGGGAACCGTCCCAGCCAGATGTTTTCCATGACCGGGCGGAATCGGATCGGGTGCAGTTCCTGGTGGATCATCGAGATACCCAGATCCAAAGCTTCCTTGGATGTGTTTATGGTGCGCTTCTTTCCATCAAAGATGATTTCTCCGCCATCTTCGTGGTATATGCCGAACAAACATTTCATCAAGGTCGATTTTCCCGCGCCGTTCTCTCCCATCAGAGCATGCACGCTGCCGGGCCGCACTTTCAAAGTGACTCCATCCAGCGCTTTTACACCGGGGAACACTTTTGTTATGTTGTTCATTTCCAGCACATATTCGCCCATACAATCAATCCTCCTTCTTGCTAAAATTAAGCGGGGAACGGAAAGCGCTTGCTTTCGCGTTCCCCGTAGAACAATTTCCTAAAGAAACTCTAAATGAAAGTGTGCTGCGTTACGCGGTGATTAACCCATGTAATCCTGGTAGTTGTCAGCGGTAACCTTAACATAGTCGATCCAGACATACTTGCCATCTGTGATCTCATAGCCGGTGTTCTCTTTGTTGATCTCTTTGCCCTGAGCAGCAGCAACAGCGATGTTAACAGTTGCTTTACCCTGGTTCTCAGCATCGTTCAGAACAGTACCCAGCAGGGAGCCGTCTTTCATTGCTTCCAGAGCCGGAGCAGTTGCGTCAACGCCAACAACCGGGATGTACTTGGAAGCGTCGCCGGTGTTGTAGCCTTCTGCCTTCAGAGCTTCGATTGCGCCGAGAGCCATGTCGTCGTTGTTGCACAGAACAGCTTCGATCTTATCCAGGCCCTGGGAAGAGATGAACGCCTTCATCAGGTCAGTTGCCTTAACCTTATCCCACATTGCGGTGTCAGCTGCGAGCTGCTCAACGCCGAAGCCAGCATCTTCGATCGCCTTCGGAGCATACTCGGAACGGAGGGTAGCATCCTGATGGCCCGGCTCGCCCTGGAGCAGGACATACTGGACTTTCTTGTCGCCGTTCTTATCTGCTTCCGGATGTGCGGTGAAGTAGTCAGCGATGATCTGGCCGGACATTGTGCCGGACTGCTCAGCGCGGCAGCCAACATACCATGCCTGATCGTAGAGGTTCATGTCGTCCTCGGACGGCTGACGGTTCAGCAGAACGATCGGCAGGCCAGCGTCCTTCGCCTTGGTGATGATCGGGCCGGCAGCGGTCAGGTCAACCGGGTTAACAGCCAGAGCGTTAACGCCCTTGGTGATGAAGGTATCAACCTGCTCGTTCTGAGTGGGCTGCTTGTTCTGGGAGTCCACGATGTCGATCTTTGCGCCCAGAGTCTCGGCCTGTGCGGTCATGTTGTTACGAACGCCGGTCATGAAGGTATCGTCGAACTTGTAGATGCAGGTACCGACGGTGACTTCGCCCTGCGGCTGTTCCGGAGTCTCACTGGGAGTCTCGCTATCAGTGCCCTGCGGCTGGGATTCCGGAGCGGAAGACGGAGCGGGATCATTGCCGCAACCTACTGCGACGGAAGCCATCATCATAGCGGCCAACATAAATGCTAATACCTTTTTCATACCTGAAAATCCTCCTACTTTCTTGTAAAAATCTTCTTCTGGTTTTGCAAATTCAACCCGGCCTGTGTATTTGCACAAATCCGGGCAGGATTGCTGTTTACTATTAGATAGTATAACTTCCACGTTTTAAAAAATCTATATAAAATTCTTCGGTCTTCCATGAAATATCTTCGGTCTTTTGCTCGATTCTTTCCAGCAAAAACCGATGTTCTTTGTGAATTATAGCGGTTGATTCGAAATAAGAATCAGTTTTCGCCCCACATAGGCGGTGAAATACAGGCTTTTTGACGGAAACCCACCAGATGCTGTGGTTGTACCCCTCTCCAGCCGTGCCGCGGCATATCCGCCTGTTCTCATGCATAAAATCGAACGATGCAAACAAGGGAGGGACATGGCAAATGGAAGCTTATGCACTGGCCAAAAGCGCGGTGGTTCCGCTTCTGGCGTCGCCGGAAGCGCACGCGGAGCGGGTGGACGAGGCGCTCTGCGGCATGTTTTTGCAGATTTTGGAGAAATCGGGCCGCTTCTACCGGGTGCGCACCTCTTACCGATATGAGGGCTGGGCCGCCGGAGAAGGGCTCTGCTTTGGTGAGGAACAGCTCGCACTGTGGCGCACCGCTCCCAAACGCGCCGTGTGCATGTCCTTTGCCGACGTACAGGCGGAACCCAAGGTACAGGCGGAACCGCTCTGCACCCTCACGCGCGGCGCCGCTGTCTCCCCTGCTGGCACAGCGGCGGACGGCTGGCAGAAAATCCGCCTGCCGGACGGAGCGGAGGGCTTTGTCCCCTGCCCGGCCATCGCACGGGTGCTTCCCGCGGACCGGCCGGAGGCGGCGTTCCGCCGCGGCGTGGTCCCGGCCATCGCACGGGTGCTTCCCGCGGACCGGCCGGAGGCGGCGTTCCGCCGCGGCGTGGTGCGCACTGCACTCTCCTATCTGGGAACCCCCTACCGCTGGGGCGGCAAATCGCCACTCGGCATCGACTGTTCCGGATTGTGCTTTATGGCCTACTATTTAAATGGGAGCGTCATCTTCCGCGACGCGCGTATAGAACCCGGCTTTCCCGTCCATGAAATTCCGTTCCGCAGCGCCAAGCCGGGCGACCTGCTCTATTTCCCGGGGCACATCGCCATGTTGATCGGAAACGGACGCTATGTGCACGCCACCGCGGGCAACGGCTGCCACGGCGTGGTCATCAACAGCCTGGATCCCCGCTCCCGGGAATACCGCGCCGACTTGCCCGCCAAGCTGACCGCTGTGGGCAGCATTTTCCCCTGTATCACAGCGCAAAATAAACGCCGCCTTTCCAAATAATATATAACAGCAAACCGCGCGGAGCAACTACTCCGCGCGGTTTCAGCTAACACATATTAAAAAGGAGGGACGTATTTTTAAACATCAAACGGAATACGGATAATCCGCATCGCACAGCGCCGGATAGGTAAAGCTTGACCCATTGGGAGACAGCACACCCGTCGCCTGATGGCTAACGGAAAAACGATTTGCCCCCTTCAGGAAATACGCGTACCGAACCGAACCGCCTATGGGATCGTCCCATGTGACGTCTACCGCGTACCAGCCGCCGTCGACCTGTACGCTGCACCACATATGCGCCGTTCCTCCGGCTGTCCCGCGCACCAGAACGCAGGGAATCCCCAACGCGTCCAAAACAGCCTTGTATGCACGGGAATAGCCTTCACAGACCGCCGTGCCCTTGACCAGCGCGCCATATGCGCCAAACACATTGACGCCCTGCTGGCTGCGCGTCGTATAGGCTGCGCGGGCGGCAAGCGCATCGTGCACCGCCTTGAGCTGCGCGGAAACATCGGTTTCCTTCCGTGCGGACGCGGCAATCCGGTCGATTTCGGCGTCCAGCTCTGTGATTGCAACGCCAACCCTGCCGGGAGAAAGCATCCCCTCAGCCAAATAATCACTGTCCCCGCTGCCCTTCCCCAGAACCGCCGTACAGTACCGGCCGCTCTGCGTTGCGCGCAGCGTCAGCTTGGAAAAGTCCACATAAAACACATCGGGATAATCATTCATAAACGCATCGCGCCCCGCCTGAAATGCCGCTGTCAGAGGACGGCTGCCATTCAAATGCGCGCGTACGTCGCTGACCGCCAGCTGATCGCCGCTGAACGTTCCGCGGATCAGGTCGATGCTCCCTGTGCCGCTGCGCAGGCTTCCGTTGCGTCGCATCTCTACCAGCGCATTGTAAAAAATCTTGGCTTGCTTGTCCAGCTGGTTTCCAAACCAGTTCTGCGCATCCACAACGGCCCCCTGTGTTACAGCCGCAGCCGGCTGTTCTGCCGCGGCCGTTGCCGGCTGCACCCCTGCGCCGGATGCGACAGCAATCAACAGCAACAATGCCACCAGTGCATTGATTTTCACTTTATCTTTTCTCTCCCCATCATTCCCAAGTATCGTTCCGCAGGCAGACGTCTTCTTCACAACGGCAGACCGCATGTGAGCGCCTTTCTGTATAAAAAAGGCCTTGCTCTCAGCAAGGCGCGTCAATCAAACAGGAGGTCTGAAAAAGACATCCCCAACTGCTCCCCTGACGGGAAGGCAACCGGCTGCCATACTGCCTTCGGCAGGTTAGGCCCTTTGACTTTGCGTCCCTGCATTTCTCCAGGTTTGCCAATATGAAATTGTATAAAAGCATCTGTCCATACGTCATGTTAAGTGTATGCTTTTCCTATGAAAAAAGCAAGCGTTTTCTAAAAATTCTGTGAGATTTTTAACAGCCGCCTTTATATTTCTCCGCAAAGAAAAAGTCCTCTCCACACGGCGTTTTGT
The DNA here is from genome assembly GCF_001261775.1 of Anaeromassilibacillus senegalensis. Classification (GTDB taxonomy): domain Bacteria; phylum Bacillota; class Clostridia; order Oscillospirales; family Acutalibacteraceae; genus Anaeromassilibacillus; species Anaeromassilibacillus senegalensis. The sequence goes on from NZ_LN868535.1 coordinate 210,572, forward strand.
TTCATTCCGCACAGAAAATGAACTTCTTTCCATTTGGGAGCTTTTGATTAAACATAAGAAAAGCGCCCGCAGTCGGTCAAAGCCTCCGCTTGGGGAACGGACAGGCCACAGAACCGGGCGGGCGCTCTCTTTCCGAATCAATCGGATGCAACCGGCCGCCGTTTTGTACCGGACCGCCGGATGCCGCATGCCGGGGCATGCTTGAGGATGTGTATGTGGGTAATTGGGGATATTTTCATTATATAGAGTGCGAAAGCGGAATGCAACGTCGATATGGAAGAACAAAACCCAGTTTCATCCAGTCCGTTTCGTCACATTCTCCAAATTCGCTGTTGCCTAATCAAAAGGAATCGGGCGAAGCGCAACAATCGCACGCTTTGCCCGATAAAATACGCTATATTTTGATGTCTCTCGTTTGGATTATTCGTCCGCGGAATAGATCAGATTGCCTTCCGGACGGACCTTCGCGCTGTCCGAATACAGCAGGTCCAGCGTCTCCTGGGTTGCAATACCGGTCGCTTTGAGCCCATTGACATACTGGAAATCCATTACGGACTGCTGCGTTCCCTCGCCATACAGGCCGGTGGGCTGCACAAACAGGTAGCCCAGCTCCGCGAGGCGGTTCTGCATCTTTTTGACCTCTTCGCTCTCGTCGCCCGGGTTCAGCGCGCCTGTCGTACTCTGCGGCGGGGTAGAACTGACGTCGCCCACCCCCATGTTCGGATCACCGCCCATCGGCGCGCTGCTTGTCCCGTCGCCCGGCTCCAGGCTGGTTGTCCCCTGTGCGAGTGCCGGATACACCGTGCCCGCCATAAAGCTGACGGCGGTCACCATACCGTTGCCCTGCCAGCGCATCAGGGAAGGATCCATCTCATAGACGCGGCCCTCCTGCACGGCGGTCAGCGCTTTGTATTTTTCCGTCTGTGCCAGGGTATCCTTTAACCCCGTCGGACAAAAGATATACTGCGGCTGCACCATCAGCAGGGTGTCCACGCTCATCTGGTTGCCAGCTCCATCGGACGCGGCGTTCACAAGGCCCGCATATTCAATCAGCTTGCCCGCCAGCGTGTCTCCGGTCACCACGCCGCCCGCGGCATCCAGCAGATAACAAACGGAAACCGGCGTATCGGTCTGCGGGATCTGGCGGTTGATGTCATCCATCATGGAGAAAATGCCCTCCGCGATCCGTTCGCCGCGTTCATAGCCCTTATTGCCGCCCTTGATGGCCGCGCCCACCTGCGTATACAGACGGGTAAAGTCCTCGCGTCCGGTGGCCGGGGCAATCGCCAGCACGTCGACGCCTGCATCGTTCAGGGCTTTCTTCTGCTCCTCTGTCGGCGCCGTTTCCGTCAGCACCAGGTCCGCGCCCGCGTCACGGAGCGCCTGGGCGTCGTTCAGCGTGAAATCCGGCAGGACGGAAAGATCGGTCTGGGTGCACTCCGCGCTCTTGGCGCGCAGCTGCATCTCATAGCCGATGGCGAGGATGACCTCCGCGAGGTTCGGTGAAAGCACCGCCACACCCTCCGGTTCATCCTTAATCGTCACTTCGTTGATGGTCACGGGGTAATCCTGCGCCGCCGCGCCGGAAGTGATATCCCCCTGCGGCCCGCAGCCCGCAAACGCGCCCAGAATCAGCAGGACGCTCAACAGCGCCGCAAGCGTTCTTTTCAGTATCATTTGGGTACTCCTTCCATTAAGCAAGCGGCTGGCCGCGCCGGATGCGTGCCTCCGCGTCGTCCACGTATTGTTTTGCACAGCGCGGGGAGCGTCCGCCACGGGCGATTGCCCAGCGCTCCGCGCCCGCCTGAATCTCCGGCAGGTATTCGTCCAGTTCCCGCTGCCGCGCCAGAAGCGCCACAATTTCCAGAAAGCGCGCCTTGTCCGGCAGGCAGAAATTGATTGACAGCCCAAAGCGGTCCGCCAGCGACATACTCTCCTGAATGGTATCGCCGAGATGAATCTCGTCGCCCTCGCGGTCGGAAAAGCTCTCGCGCAGCAAATGGCGGCGGTTGGAGGTCGCATAGATCAGCGCGTTCTCCGGCCGGGCCGCAAGCCCGCCCTCCAGCACCGCCTTCAACGCGGCGTAGGTGTCGTCCTGCCGGGAGAACGAGAGGTCGTCGATAAAGATGATGAATTTCAACGGGATGGCGGCGATCTGGTCCACCAGCGCCGGAAAATCCATCAGGTTTTCCTTGGGAATTTCAATCACGCGCAGTCCCTGCGGGTGAAACTCATTCAGCATCGCCTTGACCGTAGAGGATTTGCCCGTGCCGCGGTCGCCGTAAAGCAGGCAATTGTTGGCGGGCAGTCCCTGTAAGAAAGCCAGGGTGTTGTCGATGGCCAGCTTGCGCTGCAAATCGTAGCCCTTGAGGTCCGCCAGCCGCTGCCCGTCCGGGTAGGCGACCGGCTGAATTTTGTGGTCGCGCCAGATGAACGCGCGGTACCGGGCATACATGCCGCAGCCGTTGGCGCGGTAATATGCCGCCATCTTCGGCAGACACTGCTCCAACTCGCCTGAAAGCACCGCGGCCGGTTCCCCGGTCTTCCATTCCGGCAGCTCCAAATCCGCGATCTCCTGTGCAAACGCAGAGCCTTCGCGCAGGTCCCGCGGCGTGAGCGAAGCCACCCGGCGGATGACGGAGAGGTCCCGCCGGACCGCATGGCGCACCCCCTCCGGCAGCACTGCGGTTCCGGCCGCCGCCGCGAGGGAGAACGCGTTTTCGTCAAACAGCGCGGTGCCAGTGAGGCAGCCGGCGAGGTTTTCGCTGAAGCCGCGCGCCGACAGCGCATCGAAGAACGCGCCCCAGGCATTGAGGAACGCTTCCAGCGAAGCGCCGTTCGCCGCCCATAACAGGTGGTAAAAAGCTTTGGGAACCGTTCGGTTCAAAATTCCTTTATAGATAGAGAGGGAGGCCAGTTCCATGGCCGCTTCTTTGACAGGATTCAAGAAAAAGACTCCTTTACCGATACAAACTCATATGGATACATGATACCCTGCGTGCGTTTTTATGTCAAGTTATACGGGGCTCCAGACTTGCGAATTTACAAATTGTTTGCTAGTATTATGTAAGAGTCCACCCGTAACGTTACAGAAAGGTAGATGGTTATGATGAAGCACAGCGCCTATCGCCTTGCGGCATGGATCGTTGCCGCCTGTATGATATTCCTGTTCACCGCTTGCGACCAGTCCGCCGATCCGGAGGTCATCCTGCGGGAATCTCTGGCAAAGTCGGAACAGATCGCCAACTGTGAAGCCTCTTACCGCTATTCCCTCATCTATGCCAGTGAAGAAAAGGAGACGCAGGTTTCCTCATCCATCGACTCCACCTATTTCTCCAGCCCCTTCCGCCTGAGAGAAGAACGGACAACGAACGGAACCGACTCCACCACCTATCTCAACGCGGAGGACCAGGACGTCTGGTATTACGCGAAGATGGAGGACGGCTGGAAAAAAGTAAACGTCGAAAATCAGGACCGTTCCCCCACAAAGCTGCTGCCTTCCCTCAGCCTGCTGAAAAGCGCGGAACAGCCAAAGCTGGTCCGCGAAGAAGAATGGGACGGAACGCCCGCCTATAAGCTGGAGCTTTCCTTCCCGGCGGAAACGCTGCACAACACCATTGCGGAGATTGTCGCGACCAGCGGCATGGGCAATGGTTCCCAAACCCTTGTTCCGGCCCTTCTGGAAAGCGTTCCCCCTTTGTTCGGTTATTGCTACATCGCCAAGGACAGCGGGTTGCCTTTGGCCCTGGAATTGGACACCACCGATGCGTTGAATACCGTTTTCAGCAACATTGACGGCGACAGCGTTCAAATTACCGTTTCTGAAAGCGTCATTTCCGGAACCATCCGCAACCCGGACCGCACGGACCCGTTCGATCTTCCGCCCGAGACCGCCGCCGCTGAAATAATGGAGGCTGCCGGATAAGACCCGCAGGCCAAAGACAAGGCAGAACTGATCGAAACAGTCTTCCGCGCATACTTTTTTAAAGTGGCGCGGAAGGCTATATAAAGGATAGACAGTCTCTCGTACTTTGGAGCGCGGGTTCAGCGCAGGCTTGATCAACGCAGTTATCTTGGACGGTTCTTCCACATTTTCTCAATTCTTCTGTTTTTGTAAGCCGGTTTCGTCAAATGGCTTGACTTTTCCGCGTTGTCTCTTTAAAATAGAGAGCGTATCTGAAATACGGAAGCGTATCGAAGTGGTCATAACGGGCCTGACTCGAAATCAGGTAGCCCTCACGGGCTCGTGGGTTCGAATCCCACCGCTTCCGCCATAACATTAGGTCAAAATAGATGCAGGGCCGAAAAACCCAGTGTTTATGCGGCCTGACGAGGGTTTTGAATGAAAAATTCAGAACCCTCGTTTTTCATAGATGCACCCTGCTTTTTAAGGAAAAGCAGGGTGTTTCTCTTTTTAGGCCGGAATCAGTCCGGCAGACAACATCATAAAGCCAATACCCTATGGGGCAATTTTAAGCGGCTGTGTTCTTCGTAATTGAAAAACACAGCCGCTTTTTTTGTTGCCCAAAAACGAAAAGAAAGGATAGATGCACGATGAAAAAAGAACTGACTACCCTCCGTTTATGGAATCCCCTCTTCCCTCATATCTACCCTCGAAATGAATGGGGAGATTTGGAGAACAATCCGGTGGATTTAAGCGCTGGGGAAATTTTAGAATATGAGGATAAAATCCTCGATCTCATTGAAAGGGAAAGGCTGTCCGATGAGGGTGAGCGTGGCCTCGCCGTTTACCTCGATGACGATCTCAGCCGAAAGGTGTACAGCATTAACCCGACTGTTGAGGAATGAAACGGTGAGCTGTGGGGCGTGACCGAAGTGCAAGCCCACGGTGCGCTCTCTTCCTCTGAGCTTGCGGAGCTGACAGAATGGCTCTCTGGACAATTTAGCGATGGCTGGGGCGAGGGGCTGGAGCAAAGGGAAATCAAAGTGGATGACGGCGAGCTGTGTGTCAGCTTTTGGGATAGCAGCGACCGTTTCTTCATTAAGCCGAAGGATAAACTGAAAGGTAGTCAGTCCTCCGGCTTTGGCATGACGATGGGGGGTAGATAGTATGGCGGTGCTTCATGCAGCAAGAGAGCAATATGAGCTTTGCGAGCTTGATGGAAAGCCTGTGGCCTTCACCAATATGCGCCTCGACAGGCAGACTATCCCTGATGGGCTGTACTGTTACGATATCCGTGACTCGGATAATCTGGATGGCAGCTGTGCGGAGGTCAAAGCCCATGTCATGGTAAACCATTGGGGAACGATCCTTTGCAAATCCCCTTTTCCGCTGAATGAGTACGGCTCATATTACCCTGAAAATTCCATGAACTATTTAGGCACCACAGTTTCACTTCAGGATTGGATGAATATGAGTGAAGTCGATTTTAAGGAACAACAGGCAACAGAAAACACGATGACGATGGGAGGAATGGGCTGATGCCAAACCATGTAACCAATATTTTAAGGGCATTCGGCGATCCGAACAAAGTTAGCGCTATGTTTGAGTCGATGTCACTGAAAATGTAGTGGTCACCGGCTCTCTTTTCTTTTCCGAGGGAGGTGATGGAATATCAATAGCTTTATCAGCTGGGTGGGCGGCAAGAAAGCCCTCCGCAATATCATATACCGGCTCTTCCCCAAGGATTTCGGCAGATACATCGAAGTCTTTGGCGGCGGTGGCTGGGTGCTGTTCGGCAGACAGCCGGACTTTAAGGGCATGGAGGTCTACAACGATTTTAACGGCAACCTAACCAACCTGTTCTACTGCGTAAAGAGCAGAACGCTGGCCTTCCTCAAGCAGCTGGGCTTCCTGCCCCTCAACTCCCGGCATGAATTTGGCGTACTGCGCCGGTTCTTTGAAAAGGATGAATTCGATAGGGAATATCTGAGCGAGGAACTGGAGCTGGCACAGCAGAACCTCCCCCCGCCTGAATTTGAGGAACTGAGGGCAATCCTGCTGGAACAAGCAGAACCCAGCGATGTATGGAGGGCGGCGGCCTTTTTCAAGCTCATCCGTTACAGCTACGGCAGCGGATGCACCTCCTACGGCTGCCAGCCCTTCGATATCCGCAAGGTGTTCGCCGTTATCTGGGAGGCATCGAGGCGGCTCGCTGATACGGTGGTGGAAAATAAAGACTTCGAGGCATTAATCCGGCAGTACGACCGGGACAATGCCTTTTTTTATTGCGATCCGCCCTATTATATGACCGAGGGTCACTATGCGGTGGAATTCCGGAAAACTGACCACCAGCGGCTCCGGGATGCGTTGGCAGACTGCATGGGAAAATGGATGGTCAGCTACAACGACTGTGAATTTATCCGGGAGCTGTATCAGGACTACACCATCACACCGGTCACCCGCCTGAACAATCTGGCACAGCGGTATGAGGGCGGCTGCGAGTACCCGGAGGTCATCATCACCAACTATAATCCCAAGGAGCGAGAGAACGCCTCGTTCCAGATGAATCTATTCGACTGCGGATATGGTTTAGACGAGGACGAACCGCAATATGGGCTTGGCACAAACACTTAAATCAGAGAAAGCAAGGAGGAAGTGACTATGAGACTGATTGAAACCAAGGGCAGGATTGCAGAGGATGGTAGCATCATCCTGCCGCCCGGTGTGTTGGAAACCATGTGCATCACCACCGGTGACCCGGTGCATCTGGCATACCTATCCCATCACCCGGTGAAACAGATGAACAGCTACGGCGAGTTTTTTCTCACCAAGGAGGGCATCGACCATGTAAGCGAACCGGTGGAAGCGCCGGAGGTTGCCGAGCTGTCGGTGCCTCATGCACTTTTGGAAGCAGCAGGGATTGGGCTGGACGATGATCTGGATATCCGCTGTGAAAACGGCGCAATCATCATCGGCAGCGCTGATCCGGTGGTGCAGCTGCCACCCCAGCTTCTAAAGCTGTTCGACAGCCTCGGCATCAGCCATGATGCCATCCGCTGTGTACTGGAGGGAGGTGCGGAGAATGAAGCATAAGCCTATCTACAAACTGGTGGACGGCAAAGGCCGGGTATTGATTCCCAAGGATCTGCGCACCGCCAGCGGCATGGATTACGGCGACATTGTGCGCCTTGGCCTGTCAAACGGCACAGTCAGTGTGCAGAAGATCAATATCATCGAGGTGGGCGACCAATCCCCGGAGGCGGTGGAGGCCTATGTCCGTGCGGCGTTCAAGACCATGCCGGACGATATAAGGCTCTCCCTCATTTCAGACCTGACCGCACTCATGCAGCAGAAAAAGGAGGGATAGCCCTATGGAACCCAAACTGCTCTACACCGCCGCCGACTGCATCGAAACCGGCTATGACTGCTCCCTGCAAGGCAAGGTCATCGTTCTCAGCAGACAAGCCCTGCGGTCGGATTACCGGAATCAGCTCTTTTTCTGCTCCGGAGGCAACGGCGCAAACCCCAACCCTATCGGGCGCTCGGTGTTCCTGACCTCTCTGTCTGACGGGGAGAACTACCGATTCTTCCGCAGTGACGTCCTCGGCGTACTAAAGCCGGAGTTGCTGCCGGAGAGCGCCAAGCTGCACCTGTCCCAAATCAGACCGGCAGATGCGCTGCCTCTTGAGAGGAACGAGCCGAAATACAGCGGCTACAGCTTTCTGCCCGATGGCCGCTACGCTGCCGGTGTGTGGCTTTGCAGCGAGCAGGAGGTGATGGACTACATCGAAATGCAAAAGCCCTACCAACATCGCATCATGATCTGCGACCGCAATGACTTTTGTGTGCTGGAGCTGCGGGAGGGTCAACTTTTGTATCCCGGCGAGGAAGCGATGGAGGCCTTCCGGCAGGAAGCGCAGGCCGTAGCCCCCTATCCGCTTTCTCGCCACAGCGATTTAGATGAGGGAAACGGAGGCATGACCATGACATAAGGAGGCACGCCCATGCGAAATATCCGAATGGAAAAAGAGATTATTCTGTACTACGGCAACCCTGCCGGTTATGCCAGCGGCGGCAAGGCGGTGGTTGATCTCCTGTTTGAGTCGGAGGAACTGAAAGCCTTTCTCAGCCGCCAAAAGGATATCGGTGAGGTGAAATGGACGGACGGTGTCTACGACCGGCTCGTCAACGGACAGAGAGATACCCAAGAACTCACCCTGCTGAAAAACTGCCGGGTGTGGCAGTTAAAGCCCGAATCGGATATCCGGATGCGCTTCATCAGCCTTGCGGATTTCTGCAAGACCTTTGGAGAGCCGCAGATATCCGACTACCAAACCGTCTATGACAGCGAGGTGGAAACCAATGATCTGGAGGCGCTGTATACCAAATTCAACACAGCCCACCCTCCCGGCTATGCAGGACATTCCCTGTCCATGTCCGATGTGCTGGAGCTGTACGATGAGAACGGCAGCAGCTTCCACTACTGCGACCGCTTCGGATTTGAGGAAATCAGCTTTGCGCCACCGGCGCAGACACAGACCATGCAGTTCTGACGGGGCTGTTTTTTTATTGCCAGAATGCGAAAGGAGAAAATCATGCCCGATGTAGATGTAAAAATCAATTCCATGTACCCGCCCGGTGCCAGCGGCGGCATCCGTGCCTACGCTTCGGCAACGGTGGACGGTTGCCTCGGTATCCGGGGCATCAAGGTGGTGGAGGGCGGTCGGGATGGCCTGTTCGTCTCTATGCCCAGCCGCAAGACCGAGAACGGCTACAAGGAAATCTGCTTCCCTGTCACCAAGGAGTTTCGGGAGCAGCTCCATAAGGCTGTGCTGGACAGCTACCAGCAGGCCGTAGCCATGAATCAGGCTCCGGTGCAGCCGCAGGAAAACGCACCGGAGCAAGCCCCTGCGCCCATGCAGATGGGCGGTATGTAAGCAAAAATATCCTATAAAATTTTGGAGGTAAAACACCATGAAAAAGATGATGAACAAGGTAACCCACAAGGCAAATATGCTGGCAATGAAGGCAAGAATGGCGCTGGCCAACCCCCGCGGGGAAGGTTTTGTGGACACAGCAATCAAGATTTTGATGGCAGTGGTCATCGGCGCTTTGGTGCTGGCAGGGCTGTATCTGCTCTTCGATAAAACCGTGCTGCCCACCCTGACCCAGCGCATTAAAGATATGTTCAATTATGCCGGATAATCTGGCCGCTGTGCAGGCGGTCTTTTTTGCCCTATTGCTGTGTGCGGCATCCGTATTTGATCTTAGGAGGCGCATCATTCCCGACACGCTGAACCTCGCCATCGCCGCAAGCGCCCTGCTGTGTTTTTCACCGGTGCGGCTCTGGGGCTTGTTCATCGCCCTGCCGTTTCTGCTGGCAGCTGTGCTATGGGGCGGCATAGGCGGCGGCGACATCAAGCTGATGGCAGCCTGCGGTCTGGTGCTGGGATTACTCAAAGGACTGCTTGCGGCAACGGCGGGACTCAGCCTGCTGCTGTTCTATGCAGGGATATACCGGATTGTTTGCAAGGTGCGAGGATGGGAGGCGGTGAAAGCCTTCCCTCTTGCGCCCTTTTTATCGGCGGGCTGCCTGCTCGCCTATTTGATAACCATGAAAGGATGGGTTATATGAGTAAACCAAGCAGGAGAAGTATTCTGAAGCTGTTGTGCGTTGTGCTGCCGCTGATAGCTGCGGCGGTCAGTATACCACAGCTTATCCGCAGGCACAAAATCAGAAAATATGTTGTGCAGTAATCATTAAGGCGGTCAGCTTCAAGCTGGCCGTTTCACTTTTTATCAATCAAGGAGGACTTAAGCTATGAGCTTTCTTAAAAACAGAACTGTCATCGGCGTGATCTGCATTGTGCTGTCGCTTCTGATCTGCTTTGCGGTCACGCCGCTGTTTAACCAAGGCATCAGCCAAAAGGCTGAAATCGTACGGGTAATAAAGCCCATTAAAATCGGGGAGGTCATCACCAAGGATATGGTGCAGGCCGTAGAGGTAGGAGGCTACAATCTACCGGAGGATGTGGTCAGGCATACGGATACGGTGATCGGCAAATTTGCTTCCGCCGATCTGGTGCCGGGGGATTACATCATCGGCTCCAAAATCGCCGATGCTCCCGCCGCAGAAAACGCCTACCTCTATCATCTGACCGGAGAAAAGCAGGCCATCTCCGTATCGGTCAAAACCTTTGCCACAGGGCTTTCCGGCAAGCTGGTTTCCGGCGATATTGTGTCTATCATCGCTCCGGATTACAAAAAACAGGGTGTGACGGTGATTCCGCCGGAACTGCAGTATGTGGAGGTCATCGCTGTCACCGCAGGCAGCGGATACGATGCCAATACGGTCGAACAAAAGGATGCGGAGGAAAAGGAGCTGCCCTCCACCGTTACGCTGCTGGTGACACCGGAGCAGAGCAAAATCCTCGCTATGCTGGAGGCTGACGGTGCGCTCCATGTGTCTCTCGTCTACCGGGGCAGCAAGGAAAATGCGGCGAAGTTTACCGAGGCGCAGGATGCGGTGCTTTCTGAGCTGTACCCGGATGAATCAGCCGATGAAGCGGACAATTCTTCGGAAAGCGAGGAAACCAGCCAACCGTCAGCGCCCTCCGAACCGCCTGCGGAAAGCGAGGTTGCGTAAATGCTGAATTTCAAAAAGGGCGGCTTATTCAGCCGCAAGGACGAACCGGAGCCGGACGTGCAGCAGGAAAGCGGCGCACAGGTGCTGGCGGTTTGGGGCAGCCCCGGCAGCGGCAAAACCACCACTGCCGTCAAGCTGGCAAAGTATCTGGCAGACAAGAAAAAGGATGTGGCGCTGCTCCTTTGCGACTCGACCACTCCCATGATCCCCTGCATCTGTCCTCCCGGTGAGCTGGAGGGCGACCATTCCCTCGGCAGCATTCTGGTAGCCAATGCCATCACCCAAACGCTGCTGAAACAAGGATGCAATACCCATAAGCGCATGAGGCATCTGGCGGTGATTGGTCTGCAAAAGGGAGAAAGCGAGCGCTGCTATCCGACCGCACCCACCGAGCTGATCCGGCAGCTGCTGGAAGCGCTGCGTGACATGGCCAGCTATGTGGTAATCGACTGCAGCAGCTATATCTATTTTGACGAGCTGTCCGCCATGTCCATCTTGGAGGCCGATGCGGTGCTTCGGCTCATGAACTGCGACCTCAAATCGGTCAGCTACCTGTCCAGCCAACAGGAATACCTGAAAATGGGCGGCTTTGACTTTGGCAAGATGTACAAGGCGGTCAGCAATGTGAAATCCAGCGAGGCCAGCGAACACATGGAGCAGGTGATGGGCAGCGCTGTGTTCTCGATTCCACACTCCCCGGAGGTTGCCTCTCAGGTGCTGGCCGGGAATCTGTTCGCCGACCTCGGCCTCAAGGATAGCCGGGGCTATCGCAAGGAAATTGAAAAAATCTGCAAGGAGGTGTTTGGTGTATGAGCAGGCACAATCTATTTTTTGCCCCGGAGCAGGAAATCGATGACTTCCGTGGTGTTCTGCAACAGGTGCAGGAGCATATCGCCGGACAGCACAGCGAGCTGCTCTCGGACGGCAATGCTTCCGAAGCCAAGGCGCATATCAAACGGTATATCGCCAAGTTTGTGCAGGACAGCCGTGTGGCAGTGCGTGGCATGACATCGCAGCAGCTGGTGGATGCCCTGTTCACCGAGATGGCTGAATACTCCTTTTTGACAAAGTACATCTTCAGCGAGGACATTGAAGAAATCGACATCAACAGCTGGCGGGATATCGAAATCCAATACGCTGGTGGGCGCTGCGAAAAGCTCACAGAACACTTCGACAGCCCCGAACACTGCATCAATGTGCTGCGCCGGATGCTCCATGTGTCCGGTACGATTTTAGATGATCAATCGCCGCTGGTGGTAGGTACTCTTGCGGAGAATATCCGTATTGCTGTGATGAAAAGCCCTATCGTGGATGCCAGCGTAGGGGCGGCGGCATCCATCCGTATTGTAAACCCCAACAACATGGGAAAAGAGGATTTCATAAACGGCGGCACGGCTACCGCCCCAATGCTGGATTTACTATCGGAGTTCATCCGCTACGGCATTTCTGTGTGCATTGCCGGAGCCACCAGCAGCGGCAAGACCACTGTGGCAGGCTGGCTTTTAACCACCATTCCCGATAATAAGCGCATCTTCACCATTGAAAATGGCAGTAGGGAGCTTTCCCTTATCCGGGAAAAGGACGGCAAAGTGAGCAATTCCGTGGTGCATACCCTGACCCGCAACAGCGAAAACGAGCTGTACCGCATCGAGCAGATCGACCTTGTGGACATCTCCCTGCGTTTTAATCCGGACATCATCGTAGTCGGAGAAATGCGTGGTGCGGAGGCCAACGCCGCACAGGAGGTAGCCCGAACCGGCGTGGCGGTGGTCACCACCATCCATTCTAATTCCTGTGAATCCACCTATCGCCGCATGGTTTCTCTCTGTAAGCGTGCTGTGGATCTGTCGGATGAAACCCTCATGGGCTATGTCACCGAGGCCTATCCCATTATCGTGTTCTGCAAGCAGCTGGAGAACAAACAAAGGCGGCTCATGGAGATTATGGAGTGTGAAATCCTGCCGGACAACAGCCGCCGCTATCGCACCCTGTTCCAGTATGAAATCAGTGAAAACCGCTATGAAAACAATCAGTTCCATATCAGCGGCGACCATGTGACGGTTAATCCCGTCTCGGACAGCCTATGCAAGCGGCTGCTGGAAAACGGTATGCCGCAGGAGCGCATCAACGCCATCAAGAAAGGAGGGAAGATATCCGCATGACAACCATTCAATTACTGGCCTGTATCGGCATGATCACAGGCTCTTTTCTATTGTTCGGGCTTGCGCCGATGGAATTCACCGATGGGCTGTTCTCTTTTCTCACAAGGGAGAAGTCCTCCATCAAGGATGAGATTAAGGCGGCGCAGCGCCGCCAAAAGCAGGGATTTCTAAAACGGGAAATCCGCATGGCACAGGATATCCTGACCATGACCGGGCGCAGCAAGCACTTTTCTCTGCTCTGTGCCTGCTCGCTGCTCCTGTTTGGCATCGGTGCCTCTATCGCCATTGTGCTGGGCAATTTCTTTCTGGCTCCGGTGATGGCGGTGGGCTTTATGCTGCTGCCGTTCTGGTATGTGCAGCTGACCGCCAGCCACTTTCGGAAAGACATTGCGGCAGAGCTGGAAACAGCGCTCTCCATCGTGACAACCGCCTACCTCAGAAGTGAAAACATCCTCACCGCTGTGGAGGAAAACCTTCACTATTTGAATCCGCCGGTGCATCAAGTGTTTCAGGATTTTGTGATGCGGGTGAAACTCATTGATCCCGATGTGCTGGAAGCGCTGAAAATCCTGCGCACCAAGATCGACAACGAGGTCTTTCGGGAATGGTGCGATGCCCTGTGCGACTGCCAGCATGACCGCAGCCTCAAAACAACCCTGACACCCATCGTCAGCAAGCTGTCTGATATGAGGATTGTGAACGGCGAGCTGGAATATCTCGTCTTTGAACCCCGCAAGGAATTTATTATCATGGCGTTCTTTGTCATCGGAAACATTCCGCTGATGTATCTCTTAAACAAAAGCTGGTATGACACGCTGATGCACACCCCGCTGGGGCAGATCATTCTGGCGATCAGCGCCGCCCTCATTTTTATCTCTACCGCTTGCGTGATACGGCTGACAAAGCCCATTGAGTACAGGAGGTAAGGTGCGCATCACTTCTGCGGAAGTGATATGGTTCGCTTCGCTCACGGCGCACCTCACGGGCGGGAACCAGTTCCCCCCGTGTGCCCCCCATGCTCTCCGAGGGGGATTTTAATGCAAAGGAGGTCTATCTATTTGCAACTACTATTTTTGTTTGGATTAACACTGGCAGCTGGTCTGTTCTTTATCCTTTTGGATGTGCTACGCCTGCCTTATCTCAGTACGGCGAAAGCCATGCTGAACACCACAAGAGCAGAGAAAAAAGCGGCAAGGAGTTTTGAAACCTATCTCATGACCTTTGCGGTGAAGCTATCAAGGTATATCCGCATGGACGAATACCGCAAACACCGGCTGAAGAATGTGCTGAAAGCCACCGGCATGAACATGGAGCCGGAGATTTATCAGACCTATGCGTTGGTCAAGGCCGGAGCAATCCTGCTGGCTGTAATCCCGGCAGGGCTAGTCTTTCCGCTGCTGGTGCCAGTGGTGGTATTCCTGTCGGTGATGGTGTATTTTAAGGAAACAAAAAAGGCCGATGAAAAGCTGTCGGTCAAGCGAGCTGCCGTGGAAAAGGAACTGCCCCGATTTGTTGCCAGCATAGAGCAGGAACTGAAAGCCTCCCGTGATGTGCTGTCCATCGTGGAAAGTTATAAGAAAAACGCCGGGGAAGTCTTTGCCGGGGAACTGACCATGCTGGCAGCGGATATGCGATCCTCTAGTTATGAGGCCGCCCTTACCCGGTTTGAGGCGAGGCTCAATTCGCCCATGCTGTCGGATATTACCCGTGGTCTCATCGGTGCGCTGCGAGGCGATGACAGCACCTTGTATTTTCAGATGCTGGCGCACGATTTCAAGCAGCTGGAGCTGCAGCGACTCAAGAGTGAGGCGCAGAAGATACCACCGAAAATCCGTGTGTTTTCCTTTCTCATGCTCATGTGCTTCTTATTTACCTATCTGGCCATCATCGCCTTTGAGATTATAAAGTCTCTTGGCGGGATGTTTTAGGGAGGGGTGAACATGAAGAAAATTCTAAAATCCAAACGTGGCGAGGGCTACATTGATGTGTGTGTCCTCGTCTTATGTGCTGTTCTGGTGATTGTACTGGCGGTGCGGGTGCTGCCTGTGTTCATCGCCAAAAACCAACTGGATACCTACGCCACCGAGCTGTGCAGGGAAGCGGAAATCTCGGGCAGAGTCGGCAGCGAAACCAGCCGCCGTGCAGCGGTTCTCACTGAGCAGACCGGGCTGAGTCCCCGGATTTCATGGTCAAAGACAGGCAGTATCCAGCTCAATGGAGAAATCACCGTCACCTTAACATTGGATATGAATATCGGGCTGTTCGGCGGCTTCGGCTCTTTTCCCATCACCCTGCGCTCAGAGGCCTCCGGGAAAAGCGAGGTGTACCACAAATGACCAAGCTGAGAAGAATTCTCAAATGCAAGGCCGGTAACGGCTTCCCTTTGGTGGTGGCCATTACACTGGCGCTTATCCTCATTCTGTGCGGCGTGATGGAGTTTTTCAGGCTGAATATTATCGCCAGCGGCGCAAAAGAAGCCCTGCAGGATGCCATCATCGTCACTGTCAACGACAACTATGCCGATGTGTATCATGGAGTTCGTGAGGGATACAGCGGCGGCTATCAGCCGGACGGTTCCTCCTTCTACTACAGCGTGAACACCGGCGATATCTACAGCTACATGGACAGTGTTCTCGGTACGGAAGAAATCAGCGGCAGCCATGTAAAGTATTCCGGAGATGCGCTCGAATACAAGCTCTCCGGCTTGGACGTCACCATTCGCAATGCGCCGCTGGCACCTTCTTCTCCAAGAAACGTCCAGCGCTTCGAGGCTGATGCCACAATCTGGCTGGAGGTGCCGGTCTATTTCGGCGGCAAGCAGCTTCCGTCCATGAAAATCAAGCTCAAGGTTCAGGCAGGGTATACCGAGGTGTTTTAACTGTGCGGGAAATTGTCTGGACTTCTGGAAAAAAATATAGTATGGTGAAAAATACAAAAAGGTAGCATTTTACACTTCTCAAAGGAGGGGTTCAATATGACAGAGAAAACAAAGAAAAGGCTGACCATTGCAGGGGTATCGGTTCTCGGACTGGCACTTCTGGTCGCTATTGGAATGCAGTTCGCCAAGGCTCCCGATAAACCGGATACCCTGCCTCAGTCGGAGCAAGGCTCTTCTTCAGTAACGCCGGAGGTGCAGCCGCCTGATGTGGTGGTCACGCCGCCCAATCATACACCCTCGCAGCCGGTGGAAACCCTGCCGCCTCAAACCGACCTGCCGGAGCAGAAGCTCCAGTCCGATCCGGTAAAGCCGGAAGCCCCGGAGAATCCAAAAACAGCGGATGGCACTGACAGGACACCCAGCTCGGATAAAGACCATGACTTTACTCCCGAAAGCACCGATGCCCCGCCTGTCTACAAACCGGAGGATACTGAGAAAAAAACGACTCCTCCCGAAAGCAAACCGCAGGGTGGCGGTGGGCTGCCGGGTTTTGACAATGTGCCGAATGCAGGAGCCAATCAAGGGGAACGACTTGATAATATGTATGAGAATGGCAACAAAATCGGTGACATGGACTAAATAGAATAAGCAGCAGAAAAGCACGGTTTATGCCGTGCTTTTTTGTTGCGGAAAGGAGATAAAATGAAGCGATTGTTTTCTGTTTTTCTATCACTGGCACTGCTGCTTTGTCTGGTTTCGCCGGTTTCGGTTTATGCCATTGGTGAGGGCAATGTGGACGGTGGCGGTGGTGGTATGGGCGATGGTACCAGCACTAATTCATGGACTCCCGGTAATGATGGTGTGCGGGTGACGGTAGTTCGGGCAAGTGACCACACTGCTGTGACAACACCCGTTGACCTCACCAATAAAACACCTCCCTCCAGCATCTATCATTTTGGAAAGGTTAGCAAACTGCAATACACTGGCGGTAGAGGACTCTCTCCTGTGCAGGGAGGATATACCTTTAAAAACCCGGCACAGTCTTTGCCCCGAATTATCAGCACCAGCGGCAGCAATAACATCGCTGCTATCAAGAGTTATTTCACCGATGAGCAAGTCATCCGGTCTATTTCAGAAACTGTAGGAATGGACTTCGATGTGTTAATTAACGGTGACTATAAATTACTCATTGAGCCGTTTGCCTTTTATAAATTTGAGGGTGTGATGGTGTTAACTACAGCCACCGAAGCCGCCCTGTATGATGCTCAGGTCGGCGGTCTGCTTCGCAAGCGAATGGTTTCTCTTTCACATAAGAATCTGCCGTTGTCCATGTTCTTGGAGGTGGCCGACCTCGGCTATCCCGCATGGTCGGGCAGCAAAAGCGCCGCAGCCTCCAATGTAGATATCAAAGCCGCCCTTGGTCTCGGTATCGTGCGCTTTAAGGATAGGCCTGCCGAACCGCCCGATGTGTCGGTCTATGATTATGAGTACCGGGTGAACACCGAAGTCATCACAGCCATCACTGTCAGCGGCGGTCAGAGCGATCCGGATAAGCCGGTGTCCGCCACTTTTTATGTGAACGGCAAAAGCCTCAAGGTCAGCAATATTTATTATCCGAATGGCGACAGCCAGCTGGCGTGGATACGCTGGACAACGCCCGGCACTCCGCAGAAGATGACCATTACCGTTTCCGTATCGGGAGGCGGCAGCTCCAGCAAGGCCACCATCAATGTAAATATCGTTGACCTTGATAAAAAACCACCCCCCAATCCGGTAGCAGACGACCGAAATGATGGGTATACAAGGCCGTCCGTGGTCAATAAGCCGCAGAAAACCTCGGCGAGCTGGAGTGTCTGGCGACCTTGGTGGCAGGAATATTGGGTATGGATTTCCGATTGGGATTACTGCGATCATGGCGAGGATGGCGGTCATTGGGTAGACAACGGCTGGTGGGAGGATCATGGCTGGTGGGAGTTTGACCTCGACCGGTATCAAGCCAGCCTGTCTGCCTCCATGAGCATCAAGCCGGATGACAAGAGCCCTACCGCCAGCGGAAAAAGCATGAAGTCCGGCTATGGCTTTAACCAGACGGTCACCGCAAGTGTCAGCACCAATCAGTCCTCGGCGGTTACCGGTGCACAGACTGCGGTAACCTACTTCCCGGAATTCGCATACCAGACCTACTGGCGGCTTCTGGAGCGCATGAGTTCCGGCTACAGCGCCCGGTTTGAGTTTAAGGAAAATCAATACAGCACCTATGGGAGCAGGACACACTTCACGCCCATCTGGTACCCGGACGGAAGCTACACCCCTCACACTTGGCTGATTGACAGTTGGACACCGGACGGGATGCTCTCCCTTAACTTTACCGATAATATCACCATCCGAGGATCACTTTGGGATGACTGGCACATTGCGCCCCAAAAACCCCATTAAAAACAGAGAAAAAACAAGGCCGCAGCTCGAAAAAAGCTGTGGCCTTGCGCTTTTTACCCTCACAAAGAAAGGTGGAAAATCAATGAAAATGAAGCGACTGGCAGCCGCCCTTTGCGTGGCGCTGCTCCTTTGTCTTGTGTTCAGCCAGACCGCTTTTGCGGCGGGAACCGGCGATGTGGCCGGAGCGATTGAGGGAACGTGGAACACCGCCTCCCAGCAGATTAAGACGGTGGTCAACAAGGTGGTGTTCCCCGCCATCGACCTGATTCTGGCGGTGTTTTTCTTTGCGAAACTCGGAACCGCATATTTTGATTATCGCAAGCATGGGCAGTTCGAGTGGGCGGCTCCGGCAATCCTGTTCGCCTGTTTGGTGTTCACCCTGACAGCGCCATTATACATCTGGCAGGTGCTGGGGATGTAGCGGAGGAAAAGCAATGTTTTACTCCTCCTCCGGCTTGTCCATCAGGCGCAGCGGCGTGTCGTCCGCATCCATATACATTTCCTCGCACTCCTGCTGGGCGGTGCGCATGATATGAGCCGCCTGAGAAACGAGTGCCTCGGCATCGGTTACTGCGCTAAACACTTTATGATAAAGTTTTTTGTAATCTGCCACACAAATACCTCCTTTCATTTTTTCGGCGGCCTCCGTTGTGTGGTATTAAAGCTCTAAAAAAGCTGATTGTCAAGTCATAAATCAATCCTGCAGCCGCATCTCAAATACCCACTAAAAATGTACTTGGGCTGTGGCTGCGGTGACGAAAGGAGTGATGACTTCAAATGTTCATTTGGGATTTTATCGCCGACACTGTCCTCGGTCAGATTGTGGATTGGATCTACGGTCAGATTGTGGGCTTCCTCGGCGATTTTTTTATGCAGATGGGAAACATGGGAGCCGACCTGTTCACCATGAGCTGGGTACAGTCCATCGTCCTGTTCTTCTCCTATCTGGCATGGGCGCTCTACGGTGTCGGCCTTGTGGTCGCCGCCTTTGAATGCGGAATCGAATATCAATCCGGCAGAGGCAGCATCAAAGACACTGCCCTCAACGCCATCAAGGGCTTTATGGCCGTTGGCCTGTTTACCACTGTGCCGGTGGAACTGTATAAGCTGTCGGTGTCCCTGCAGGGCAGCCTCACTGCCGGGATTACCGGTCTTGGAACCGACTTCGGCACGGTAGCCGGAAATATCATCACCTCGCTGCAGGATGCCGGAAATTTGGAGCAGGCCATGACCAGCAATGTGTTTGGCGGTCTATCTGCTATCACCAGCCCCATCATGATGATCTTTATATTGATCCTAATGGGCTATTCGGTCATTAAAATATTCTTCGCCAACCTGAAGCGAGGCGGCATCCTGCTCATTCAAATTGCTGTGGGGAGCCTGTATATGTTTTCCGTTCCCCGTGGCTATATTGACGGCTTTGTCTCATGGAGCAAGCAGGTCATCGGCCTGTGCCTCACAGCATTTTTGCAGGCAACGGTGCTGATTGCAGGACTCATGGTGGTGAAAGACCATGCTCTCCTCGGCCTTGGGCTGATGCTGGCGGCAGGAGAAATCCCCCGCATTGCCGGACAGTTCGGGCTGGACACCTCCACCAAGGCAAACCTCATGAGTACGATGTATGCGGCGCAGACAGCGGTGAACATGACCAAAACGGTGATACAGGCGGTGGCGAAATGAGTGAGCATAAGCTGGTCTACATCGCCTCTCCTTACGCCGGTGATGTGCTGAAAAATATTGAATTTGCAAAGGCAGCCTGCCGCTATGCAATGAGGCAGAACTGTACGCCGGTAGCTGTGCATCTTTTATATCCGCAATTTTTGGATGACAACGATCTGGTGCAGCGAAGTGCCGGTCTCACAATGGGGCATCGGGTGCTTCTGGCCTGTGACGAGCTGTGGGTGTGCGGCGAGCGCATATCCAGCGGTATGGCTGCCGAAATCACAGAGGCAAAAAAGCTGGGTATCCCTGTCCGGGAGGTATCCGCCGAACAAATACAAGGAGGTCTTGCAATGGATAAAAAATATGGCGTATGGGCGGTGCGCAGCGCTGCATCGGTCTGCGGTGCGGCACAAAGCTGGTGCAAGCAAGGCGGCAAGCCGATGGAGTTTGATATGATGGAGCAGGCCGTCGAGTATGCTGACCAGCTCAATAAAAACCTCGCTACCATGAATGTACATTATTACCCCAAGGAAATGGAGCCGAAGCTGAGTCAAGGTTCCGGTTTTTCTATGCGGATGTAAAGGAGGTGCCTCATGTATATCTACCCCGACCACTTAAGGGCAAAGGCAACCCTCTGGCTGTGGCAGCTTCGGGATATCGGCATCATCGGCGTGGCGCTTCTTCTCTCTGTGCTTGCAATTTCCCAGCTTGGACTGGCGCTTCCCATCGTGATGACCGCCGTCTACGCCTTTTTAACCATACAATTTGAGGACACAAGTATTCTGGATTTTCTCCGGTATGCCTGTGCTTTTTTTATGACCAAGCAGCAATTCTACGAATGGAGGTATACGCCAAGTGAGTAAAAAAGCAAAGCAGGAGGCAAAACAGCGAGCCTCCACCCGTCAGCTCATCGGTACCAAGGCTGTCACCGATTACAGCCTGCAGACCTACGGTCATGGCGAGCTGGTGTATTTTATCATCAAGCCCAGCAACATCTCGGTGCTGTCCGAGGCCAGCATTAGCACCCGAATCTATGCGTTGATGAACGTGCTTAAAGGCATCGCCGAGATTGAACTGATGTGTTTAAATAGCCGGGAAAACTTCGAGGACAACAAACGGTTTCTCCGCAGCCGCATTGAACAGGAGCAGAATCCTGTGGTGCGAAAGCTGCTGGAGCAAGACCTGTCCTTCCTTGACAGGATACAGGTACAGATGGCGACCGCAAGGGAGTTTCTCATTCTCATTCGCCTGCGGGATGAAAAAGAAAAAGAGGTGTTTCCGTATCTGTCCCGCATCGAAAAGTCCTTGAAAGAGCAGGGCTTTTCCGTAAAGCGAGCCGATAAGGAGGACATCAAGCGCATCCTTGCGGTCTATTTCGAGCAGAACGTCACGACCGAAAAATTTGAGGACTTTGACGGCGAAAGGTGGGTGATTTTTAATGAGTAAAAACAGAAGAAAAACAGCAATGCAGGAACCGGAGGATGTGCGCATCCAAGGATTTCTGGATATGATCGCCCCTTCGGTCATCAAATTCAACACCGACCACTTTATCTGCGGGAACACCTACCGCTGTGTGTGGGCGCTCAGAGAATACCCCACTGCCACTGAGGAACAGGCAATCCTACGGCATTTGGGGGAAAAGGATGGCGTTACCCTGCGCATCTACACCCGCCATGTCACCCCGGTGGAGGAAAAGAAAATTATCAGCAACGCTGCCAATAAGAACCGGCTGAACAAATCCAACACCAACGATTTACAGCAGACGGTTATGGCCGAAAGCAATCTGCAGGATGTGGCCACCATTGTGGCACAGGCGCACCGGAACCGGGAACCCTTCATCCACTCGGCTGTATATATTGAGCTGTCCGCACACGATTTGGATCAGCTGAAGCTCCTCCAGACAGAGGTGATGACCGAACTGATCCGCAGCAAGCTCAATGTGGACAGGCTGATGCTCCGACAGCAGCAAGGCTTCCAATGCGTGATGCCAAGCGGCTTTAATGTGTTTCGTGACCAATTTGAACGGGTGCTGCCTGCCTCCAGTGTGGCCAACCTCTATCCCTTCAATTATTCGGGCAAAACCGATGCCAATGGTTTTTATATTGGCCGTGATAAGTTCGGCAGCAATGTGCTGGCAGACTTTAATAAGCGAGCCGATGACAAAACCAACGCCAATATCTTAATTCTCGGAAACAGCGGTCAGGGTAAATCTCATCTGCTCAAGCTCATTCTCACCAATCTCCGGGAATCCGGCATGAATGTGTGCGCCCTCGATCCGGAAATGGAGTACGAGGATCTGACCAATAACCTCGGCGGCTGCTTTATCGACCTTATGTCCGGTGAGTTTATCATCAATGTGCTGGAACCGAAAACATGGGATGAAAACGGCAGCCCGGAGGATAAGGATGCGCCGCAGACCTTCCGGATCAGCAGCAGACTCAGTCAGCATATTTCCTTTCTCAAGGATTTTTTCCGCACCTACAAGGACTTTTCCGACCGGGAGATCGACACCATTGAAATCATGCTGCAGAAGCTGTACGCCAAGTTCGGCATCAGCGATGGGGCTGATTTTGACCGGCTGACAGCTACCGATTATCCTATTCTGTCCGATTTGTATGGGCTGATTGATGACGAGTACAAGGCCTATGATGAGAGCCAGCGGCAGCTGTATACCGCCGAGCTGCTCCAGAATATCCTGCTGGGGCTGCATTCCATCTGCAAGGGTGCGGAAAGTAAATTCTTTGACGGACACACCAATATCACCGATTCCAGCTTTGTCACCTTTGGTGTGAAAGGACTCTTGCAGGCCAGCAGGAGCCTGAAAAACGCCCTGCTGTTTAACATTCTGTCCTACATGAGCAACGAGCTGCTGACCAATGGCAATACCGCCGCCAGCATTGATGAGTTTTACCTGTTCCTCACCAACCTCACCGCCGTGGAATATGTCCGAAACTTCTCCAAGCGTGTGCGTAAAAAGGACTCGGCGGTGATCATCGCCAGTCAAAATCTGGAGGACTTCAATATCGAGGGCATCCGGGAATACACCAAGCCCCTATTCAGCATCCCAACTCATCAATTCCTGTTCAATGCCGGGAATATTGATGCCAAGTTCTACATCGATACCCTGCAGCTGGAGCAGAGCGAGTACAACCTGATTCGCTACCCCCAGCGTGGCGTGTGCCTCTACAAATGCGGCAATGAGCGCTACAATTTGATGGTTCACGCTCCGGAGCATAAATCTAAGCTGTTCGGAAAGGCGGGCGGGCGTTGATGGGAGGTGAAAGTAATGGACATGAAAGCCCAGCGCTTCGGCATCGAGGTGGAGCTGACCGGCATCACCCGCAAGGAGGCTGCCGATATTGCCGCTGCCTATTTCGGTACCAGCAGCCGCTATCTGGGTGCAGGGTACGACACTTATGCAGCGCTGGATAATCAGGGCAGGCAGTGGAAATTCATGAGCGATGCCAGCATTACACCACAGAGAAAAAACGGCAGGCAGACCATATCCGCTTCGGATGAATACAAAACTGAGATGGTCAGCCCCATCTGTTATTGGGATGATATTGAAAAAGTGCAGGAATTAGTGCGCAAGCTGCGGGAGGCCGGTGCCATCTCCAACAAATCCTGCGGCATCCATGTTCATGTGGATGCTTCACCCTTTGATGCCAATACGCTGCGCAACATTACCAATATCATGGCGGCAAAGGAGGATTTGATTTACAAGGCTTTGGAGGTATCGGTGGCAAGGCAGCATCGCTGGTGCCGCCCGGTGGACAACCGTTTCTTAGAGGAACTCAACAGCAGGAAACCCCGGACACTGAATCAGGTCAGCCGTATCTGGTATAACGGCGAGAGCCGAAGTCATTATCACTATGATGACAGCCGGTACCACTGCCTCAACCTCCACTCGGTGTTCCAGAAAGGTACGGTGGAGTTTCGCCTGTTTAACGGCACAACCCATGCCGGAAAAATCAAGGCCTATATCCAGCTCTGCATGGCCATTTCCGCACAGGCGCTCAATCAGCGCTGTGCCAGCCGAACCAAGACTCAGACCACCAACGAAAAGTACACCTTCCGGACATGGCTGCTGCGTTTGGGGCTGATCGGCGATGAATTTAAGACCGCCCGTGAGCATTTGCTTAAGGCGCTGCCCGGTTGCATCGCTTGGCGTGACCCGGCGCAGGCCGAGCAGCAAAAGGAACGAATGCGGCAGAAAAAAGAAAAAGAGCTGGAGCAGGCACGGCAGGCTGCTGGCGAAGCTGATCCGACTGCTCCCGAACCGATCGAAGCCGAGGCAGAAGATGCCCCGGCTTTTACTATGCGAATGTGAATGTCAGGAGGATGAACATGAGTAAAACCCGTCTATATATCGCCTACGGCAGCAACCTCAATCTGCCGCAGATGGAGTACCGATGCCCCACCGCCAAGGTGGTGGGAGCCGGTGAAGTCAAAGGGTATGAGCTGCTGTTCCGGGGCGGCAGCCGAGGTGCGGTGGCTACCATTGAACCACTGGAGGGCAGTTCTGTGCCTGTGCTTTTGTGGAAGATCAGGCCGCAGGATGAGCTTGCCCTCGACCGCTATGAGGGATACCCCAATTTTTACCGCAAGGAAAGGATGGAGGTGGAGCTGAACGGCAAGCCGGTGGGGGCAATGGTTTACATCATGAATGACGGCAGAGAGTTCGGCACACCATCGGACTTCTATCTCCATACCATCGCCGAGGGCTATGAAACCGCAGGCTTTGATACGGATTTTCTGGATCAGGCGGTGGAGAAATCCATCCGGCTGGCGCAGGAGAAGCAGGCTATAGAGGATGCGCAGTTTAATCTTTGGGAGCAGAAATGGTGGTGATTCAATGGCTGTACCTGTAGCGGCAATCGCAAAAGCTGCGGCTGCCCTATTGTCCAATGAGAAAACACGCAAGGCTGTAGGCTGGGTGATTGCCGCCATCCTGTCCCCGGTCATTTTAATTGTTGTGCTGGTCTGTTCTCTCCTGTCCGGCACAGCCGACCACAACAATTCTGCTGTGGATTTGACCTTTTATGGAGGAACGATCAGCTCACAGATGCCAGCTGACTACAGAAATTACATTGAGGATATGCGAGGCAGCTTCTCCGATTTGGACAGCGCCGTGTCGGAGATTGCGCCAATGATAGAAAGCGGCAGCATCGACAGCACCCGCATGAAAGCTATTTTTTACTCTCTGTTTTTCGGCGCTGAAAATCTCCGAATGAACCAAAATGACTACCGGGAATTTGCAGATGCCTTTGTCCGTTACGAGGAACGCACCCGTACCGTCACCGATGGGGATGGCAATGAAACGGAAGAAACCTACATGGTAGCCATCCCCCTTTCCAACCTCAATGCGATTTATGGGAACCTTGAAAGTGCTCTTGGCAGAACCATTACAGAGGAAAACCGCATCAATGCGGCTCAGATTTACAGTCGTGTGCTTTACGGTTATGGCCTGCCGAGGGATGGAAGCATCGGCGAGGACGAATGGCTTGGTGGTGTGTTTGACGGCGAAATCTACACCGGTGGCGGCGACTTCGCCAGCCCCCTTGGAGCAGGCTGGCGCAGTATGGTCACCTCGGAATTTGGCTGGAGGCCGAATCCCTTTGGCGGTGGCGGCGGTGAGGGTCACTCCGGGCTGGATATGGGCGCACCAAAAGGCACACCCATACAGGCAGCCCGCACCGGCGTGGTCAGCTATGTAAAGGACTCCGGCAGCAGCGGCTACGGCTATCACCTCGCCATTGATCATGGCGATGGCATGGTCACCCTTTACGCCCATTGCTCCAAGGTCTATATTCGTTCCGGGCAGACTGTGCAGCAGGGCGATGTCATTGCCGCCGTAGGCAGCACCGGTCGAAGCACCGGCAATCACCTTCATCTGGAGGTGCGCATTGGCGGCAAGAAAGTAAATCCAAGACAATTTTTGCCGTAAAGGAGGCGGTAGGATATGCAAGCTATTTTTGAAAGAAAACCCTCAGACTTCTGTTTGCAGGACTTTGAGGTATCAAAGACCATTCGGCTTCCCGTTGAAGTCTTTGAAGATGTGCTGAAAAATCCCATTCGGGATTACGATTTTATTCGGGAAAATATAGACCTCATGCACAGTGATAATAACGGCGTATATCACTGTCTGCTGCTCATCGGCGAGGGCAAAAATGACGGTCTGCTGGTGGAATCGGAGGGCTACGGCTACTGTCGGTACGCCTCTTATGTTCCGGATGCTTCGGCGCTGACTTCCCCGGCATTGCAGCAACTGAACGAGCTGATGACAGCCACAGTGGATTACATCGTGGAAACCGGAACACAGAATACTACCGAGGGAAACTGGATTATCAGCTTTGATGAGCTGGCGCAACAAACCGGCTTTGAGCATGACTTTAATAGTATGGATACAATCATGGATATGCTCCATGAGCGAGAGGAAGTGGCCGATGTAGCGTTGGGTGACAGCAGCATTGATGTGTGCTATTACCTCGACTTCTGCCCCAATTACAGTGGCCAACCGGAGGAAACTGTGCCGGAGCCTGCACTGGCAGCGCCAGTCACCACCCTGCGGGATTTACTTCGCACTCGCTGGGAGGACATTCACCTCATGCATAAGGAAGTAGAGTTAGAGGTGCCGCATACCATTGTGGAACTGGATGAACGCACCCTAACCGCTGCCGGTAAAGAGGCGTGGCAGGATGTGCTGAACGCCGAGGTGGCCAAAGTATATACCGGATACTACGGTTTGCAGATTGAGCTGGACAAGGTAAAGCCCTCTCGTTTAGAGGAATTCTCAGCCATGCTCGCCGGGTATTGTCCGGTATCGGATTATGAAAAATGGGTAGCAGAAGAAGCCGAATCGCCTACCCAATCACCTGAAATGAAACTGTGAAACGGAGGAAAGTACGATGAAAAAGGCAACACTGACCGTCAGCTTTGACTGCGAAAAGCTGGATGCCCTAACTTTTCACATGGGCAAAAAGGATGCGGATTTGCAAACAGAGCTGGAGGATACCGTCCAGAAACTCTATGAAAAGCACGTTCCGCAGGCCACCCGTGAATACATTGATGACAAATTGTCTCGTGAAGCTGCTGCCAAATCCAAGCCCAAAAGACCGGTGCGCCCTGCCACTATAGGCAGTTCTGAAAACAGCATGGGATAGGAAGGCGATGCTGTCCCGGCGTGTGGGCGGCTGTGTCGCCCTGTGTGGCCTTTTGGCAGGCCGGGTGGCATCCTTATGCCCCCACCCCGGTGAAAGCGCCCTGTTGCCCCCGTGTGCAGAGCATCTGAAAAGCACCAAATACGGTGATGGAACACTCAAAGCAGGGGCGTTCCGGTTGGGTCGAAAGTGGTGCAGGTTAAAGGGTTTATGCTGCTTTGGCAGCATAAACTCCCTGAACACCGACCGGCAAAGCCGTTCGGGGATTGCGAAGTGACATAACTTTCTGCCCGAAACCCTGATTTGTTATGCCGGTTTCAGAAAAATCCAAGGGGAACCGGGCATTTGTGAGGATTATTCTGCATACCGGGGCAAGAAACCACAGGAAAAGGAGGTCTTGCATGGCAAAGGAACCGGAAAAGGTGCGCACCGGCTTTTACATCGAAAAGGAAGTACTGGATCGGTGCGATGAGCTGCTCACGCAGGCCAATGTGAAATCCCGAAATGAATTTGTCACCGAGGCTCTGCGGTTTTACTGCGGCTACCTCACCTCGAAACAGAACGAAAATTATCTCCTGCAGAGCCTGTCCTCCGTCCTCATCAGCACCATCCGTGATACCGAAAACCGTCTGGCGCGAATGGATTTCAAAATCGCCACCGAGCTGTCCAAGCTCTCTCATGTGGTAGCACATACCCATGCGATTGACGAGCAGGCACTTTCAAGTCTACACTTAAAATGTGTGGAGGAAGTCAAGCGGATCAACGGTGCGGTTGATTTCGAGGATGCCTACAACTACCAAAAGCGGCGGGTCTAAAATACATGATTTCTTTGTTTCTTTTGGGTATGGACTAAGGCGAATTATTCGTTTATGGTGTGTTGCGAAAGGAGATGAAAATGCACAATGGAAAAAAGTAAAATCTTTGAAATGGCAATCCGTGAACTGACGGAAACAGCAATCAACAAACGCAAAGAAACACTGGAGGACAATGAGCTGCAGCTTTATACCGAGGTAAAGACTCTCAGCGCTCAGGCTCGTGATATTGTCAAAATGCTACCGGAGGAACAGCAGAAAATCCTTACCGATTACTTTGAAAAAACCAATCTGATTGCCGACCATGAATGCCAGCACCTCTATGTGCAGGGCGCAAAGGACTGTGTGGAGCTGCTCAAACAGCTTGGTGCGCTTTAAGGAAACATAGGTGGACGGCCTCTGCGGAGCAGGGGCTGTTTTACATATTAGGGATGAATTTTTTCGTGAGGAGTGGTACAATATGTATTACTTAGTTTGAAAGCCCAAAGGAGGTATTGTTTGTGGTCAACATGGTTAATTTTTTAATGATTAACGGCAACATTCAGCCTGTTGATATGTTTGGATATATCGAAAATGTTGTAACAGAGCTGCAAAAAAAAGGATTAATAACCAAAATTGAATACAGTCCTGCACAATGCGACTTTGGTGATGATTCTTGCTTAATTGAAGTTGAAGATACATTTTATGTGGCAAACTTTATTTATTCAAAAGACGACAAGGAGAATCATTGGCAAATAGCATTTGAGTATGGAACATATAATTCATGCAGCCAACTTCAAATTAAAATTTTGTCTGCAGATTATGAATTAAATGTTGCAGATAATTATTTAGAGCAATTGAAGTTTGCCATCAAACTATTAGTAAAGCCAAATTGGGAGAAGATTATTTGGTTGATGGACAAGGATTCGGAACAATTATCAATCGCTCTTTATCCACGCATTTATAGAGTTGAAAATTTGGCCAGACAACTTATAAGTGAAATAATGACGAAAGAATACGGGTTTGAATGGTGGGATACTTACGTTCCTCTCACGATTAAAAATAAGCATATGGGGCGATTGGGTGGCTACAAATCAATTACGCCGGGCTTTGCAAATGTTGATGAAAGACTGATGTCTATTGACATTGGCGATTTAAATTCAATTATTACTCTGAAAGAGAAGAAATGGAACCCTGCTTTCATTCCGGAGATAAGCAGTTTTCTAAATGAGCAATCAGATATGAAGCTGGAACGGATGAAAACACTTTTATCAGCCCAAATGATTGTGTCTATTGATTTGTGGGTAGAGCAATTTTCTAAGTACTTGTCTGAAGATTTTATAAAAGACTTTAAAACATTTGAACTGAATCGCAATCATATTGTGCATAACAAATTGATTGATCGTTCTGCCTATGGCAGCATCTCTAATTCGATTTCTACTGTCGAAGCAGAGCTTATTAAAGCACTTGCAAAAATTGAACAAGTGGTAGTTTCAAAGGAACAGCGAGAGGCAAGAGAACAACAACGGGCAATAGAGCAAGAAGAAATGGAAGTCGCTTTAAAAGATATCATGGAATCGGAAGCAGGAGTAAAAATAAGGAATTCTCAAGAAATTATCGAAGTATATGAAGAACAACTTTTTATTTTTCATTCGGAGCTTCAAGAATATTTGAGATTCCGAAACGATTTGGAGATTGGGGAATATAAATCAATCGAAAATGATACTGGAATCTTATTTGAAATACGTTATAAAGTTAATGATGAGAGTGCTATTGTTAGCTATTCGATTGAGTGTATGGATGACTCTCAAGGTTCCGAGAGTGTAGTGGCAGTTAATATTATGGTAGGAGAAAATGTCTTTTCTAAAGACATCGCATACACAAATGGTGAAATATCATTTAATTCACATCAAAGTTGCTATATGCCAGAAACTCAAGACTCAATTTCAATGGAAGATTTGTCAGCACTCAAAGAAGGGGCTGTAGATTTCCTCAATGAACAGTTTGAAAATCTGCGTGAAAAGGTTGATTCTGAGATGTTCTCCATAATCAAGGATGGAGGTAGTAGTCCTTTAGCAGAATTTTCATGTTGGGAATGTGGAGAGGAATACATTTGTATAGATGAAAACTATGGAGCACTTGGTCAGTGCTTAAACTGTGGCGAGATGAATGATATCTGTTTTTGTGACAGATGTGAGTCTTATTTTGAAGGAACGGCAGATGAAGATGGGCCAAATTTCTGCGAAAATTGTTTAGAGGACTTTAATAAAGAGTGAAATTATTTTTAGGGCGATCACAACCGTGGTCGCTCTTTTCTTTTGCCCAAAACACAGAAAGGAGGCCGCCATGCCAAAGATCATCTTCACCTCGCAATATATGCGGGATGCTCCGCCAGCCCAGCTTGAAAACTATGTGAAGTACATCGGAACCCGTGATGGCGTAGAAAAGATTGATGAGAGCAAGCTGCTGCTTCCGGCTACGGTAAAACAGCAACAGCTCATCAATCAGCTCATCCGGGATATTCCCTCTGCCAAGGAAATGCTGGAGTATGCCGACTACTGCGAGAACCCTACCATCGGCAACGCTACTGAGTTTATTTCTCTGGCACTGGAGCAGAACCGGGGCCTCATCGGCAAACGGGAAAACTATGTGGATTACATCGCAGGCCGCCCTCGTGTGGAGCGCATCGGCGAGCATGGCCTCTTCACCGATGCAGGCGTTCCGGTGGTGCTGGCACAAGTGCAGGAGGATGTGTGTGGTAACAAAGGTGCTGTCTGGACTCATGTTATCAGTCTGCGCCGGGAGGATGCCGCAAGGCTTGGGTATGACAGCGGAAAACAGTGGCAGGATTTGCTCCGCAGTAAAAAAGCCATGCTTGCCAAGCACATGAAGATCGACAGCGAGAATCTCCGCTGGTATGCCGCCTTTCACAATGAAAGCCACCATCCCCATGTGCATCTCATGGTCTACTCCGCCAAGGACAATGACGGCTTTCTCACCCAGCCAGCTATCGAAGCCATGCGCTCAGAGATGGCGCATGATATCTTCCGTCAAGACTTCGCTCACATTTATGAGCACCAGAATGCCGCCAGAAGCGATCTCAAGCAAGGTGCTGCCGATGTAATGACCGAACTGCTTTCACAGATGCAAAATCATGTCGGTGAAAACAAAGCCATAGAAGCGGATCTGCTGTTGTTATCAAGACGGCTTCAAAACACGGGGGGCAAAAAGGTGTATGGTTATCTCAAAGCAGATGTAAAAGCCATTATCGACCGCATTGTGGATGAGCTTGCCAAGGAGGAACGAATCGACAAGCTGTACCGGGCATGGAACGACTGGCAGAATGAAATCCTAAAGACTTATTCAAATAAGCTGCCGCCCCTGCCGCCTCTATCCCAGCAGAAACAATTTAAGAGCATTAAAAACATGGTGATTGCCGAAGCGTTGAAGCTGGGTGGTCACCATGTTTCATTTGAGGATGAGGCAATGCCGGAACCGGAGCTGCCGGAGCCTGCCGATGTTCATGTGGATGATGCTTTTATGGAGCCTCCCGATGCGGCCTTTCATGCTGAGTGGAGCGAGCAATACAAACTGGCGAGGCAATATCTCTATGGCAGTGGGGATGTTCCGCAGGATTTTAGTGAGGCATACCAGCTGTTCCTTTTGGAAGCGGAATCCGGCAATGCCCTTGCCATGCATGATCTCGGCAGAATGTTTGCGGATGGCTTGGGGCGTGATATTGATTTACAGTCATCTCATGCTTGGTACGAAAAAACTCTGACTGCTTTTTTATCCGCAGAGGAAGAAAAGCCCAAGACCTATCTGGAATATCGCATCGGAAAAATGCACGCCTCCGGTCTTGGCACTGTGCAGGACTATGAGCAGGCAGCCTCATGGTTTCAGGAAGCGGTGGATAAGAACCACAAGTATGCCCAATATTCTCTCGGCTCTTTGTATTACCGTGGTCAGGGTGTTCCGCAGGATTATGTAAAAGCGCTGCAGCTCTACAGTCTGTCTGCCGCACAGGGCAACCCTTATGCGGATTATGAATTGGCGAAGATGTATCGGGATGGCGTTGGTACCACAGTGCGCCCTGAACTTTCCTCCCAGCATTTCAAGTCTGCCTTTACCGGGTTTTATCGTCTGGAACAGGAAAGCCATGATGATAGGCTGCAATACCGCCTCGGTCAAATGCTCTACACCGGAACCGGTACGGACAAGGATGTGCAGGCGGCGGTTTCCTATCTGGAGAAATCGGCGCAGCTTGGAAATGTCAATGCACAGTATCTGCTGGGTAAGGTGTGTCTGGAAACCGGCATCGGTGATCCGGCACAGGCGATAGTTTGGATGAGCAAGGCAGCGGAAGCCGGAAACGCCGGAGCGCAATATGCCCTTGGCAAGCTGTACCGGGATGGCGCTCATGTGGAAAAAGATATTCAAAAGGCAGTGGCCATGTTCACAGCCGCCGCAGAACAAAAAAATGAGTACGCCGCCTATCAGCTTGGCAGGCTGTATCTCGCCGGTACAGATACCCCTAAGAATGTTCCGGAAGCGGTCAAGTGGTTCACGCTCTCCTCTGATCTCGGCAATGCCTATGCGCAGTATGCTCTGGCAAAGCTGCATCTTGCCGGTGAGGATATGCCCAAGGACGTCAGTGAGGCAATTCGGCTGTTCACCTTATCGGCAGAGCAACAAAATGAGTTTGCGGCTTACCAACTCGGCAAGCTCTATCTGGGGGGCGAGGATGTGCCAAAGGATGCGAAGGCTGCGATCCGCTGGCTGACCGCCTCCGCCGAAATGGGAAACCAGTTTTCGCAGTATGCCCTGGGCAAGTTGTATTTCTATGATGGCGATGTTCCTCGTGATAAGGAAAAGAGTTTGTACTGGCTGGGACTATCTGCAGCGCAGGGCAATGCTTATGCGCAGTTTCTCATCGACAATATCAATGCCCAGAGCAATCCATCGGTGCTGTTGGCAGCCACCAGACTGTTTCGCCAGTTGGAGAACCTGTTTCATGAGGACTATCGCAGAAGCGCCGGTGTCGATCACATCGACCGCAAGCGCAGAGGTCAGCTGCAGGAGAAAAAACAGGCGCAGGGTCACAAGCGTGATGACCATGCACCGCAAATTCATTTATGATGGGAGGTTTTATTTTGTCAGGCTATATCTATTTTACAGACGAGCAAAAGGAGCGAGCGAACTCAGTGGATTTGGTGGACTTCCTCCAGCGGCAGGGTGAAAAGCTCCTGCCCTCCGGCAGAGATAAGCGGCTGGTCAGTGACCACAGCATTACTGTTCGTGGTAATCGCTGGTACGATCATTCCGCTGAACAGGGCAGCTATGCCATTGACCTTGTGAAACGGCTCTACAATCTGCCCTTTCCGGAGGCGGTCAGCCTTCTGCTGGGCGGCGAGCAAGGAGTGGAATACCGACAGCACAGCGGGAACAGAGAACAGGAGCAGCGAAAACCCTTTGCCCTTCCGCCAGTGCACACCGATATGCGCCGGGTATTTGCCTATCTCATCAAGCAGCGCTGTATCAGCCGGGAGGTGCTGTCTGAGTTTGCCAGAGAAAAGCTGCTGTTTGAGGACGGTGAGTATCACAATGCTGTGTTTGTCGGCGTGGATGAAAATGGTGTGGCTCGCCATGCTCATAAAAAAAGCACCGCCACCGGCAGCAGCTTTCGCATCAATGTAGAGGGCAGTGATCCGGCTTATAGCTTCCACTACCTCTCGAAAAATCCCTATCCACACCGGCTGTTGGTATTCGAGGCTCCCATAGATATGCTTTCATACATCAGCTTGCATCCGCACAACTGGAAAAGCGCCAGCTATGTGGCGCTGAACGGTGTGTCGGAAAAGCCCATCCTCAAACTGCTGGAGTTATATCCGCAGCTCGACCATGTGGTGCTGTGCCTCGACCATGATACCGCAGGCATCGAAGCTGCCGAGCGCATCTACGACACTTTGATAGAGCAGGGTCAGCCTGCAGTAGGTCAGGCACAATCCAAATATAAGGACTGGAATGAGGATTTAAAGGCAAAAAGTGGATTTACTCCTATTCCTGCTGAAGAACATCCTCAACTGTTACTCCGGGACGAGATATGTAAAGAAATCAATCGGTATGCACGAGAGCATCCAAGTGCTGACTGCTCCGCTATTGTGTTCCGAAATATCCTGCAAAACTGCAAAGATAATCCTCAGCATATAAAAGATTCACTGATAGAGCTGGCCAGTCTTTCTGTGCTGGCCGCTTCTAAGGAATACAAAAGCATCGGTCACAGCCGGGATTTATCTACTGTGAACAGCCGCTTGAACTATGGATTTAAACCTTACCAAAATCGTGGCAGGCTGGAAAACAAATTGAGCGACATCAGAAATACTCTGGTGCCGCTTTTTTCATGCTCCCAAATAGAAACACAGTATGAAAAACAAAGCCGTGCGGAGCACTATGAACAGCTGGCATCCGAATGCTTAAAGGGCGCTGTCCTTGCGGAGCTTTCCATTCAGCAAGCGGCAGAGAAAAAACAAGAGCAGTGCGGCCTGTGTTTGTCATGAGCCGTCTGCCGGAAAGGAGAACCCCTATGCCCTCACAAGTAACTATCCTAATAGCAGTGGTCGCCGTGATGTTCTCCGTCATCGGCGGCCTTTCTCTTTTAGCACACTATTACACCCTCAGTGGCATCAAGTCCAAGACGGTGGGTGACGGTCAGCACGGTACCGCCCGTTTCGCCACCGAGGGCGAGATTAAAAAGACATACACACATGTACCCTATGAACCGGAGAAATGGCGGCGTGGGCAAAATCTGCCCGCTTTGCAGGGGCTTGTGGTAGGCTGCAAGCAAAAGGCAGGCGCCACTATCGCCCTCATTGATGACGGCGACATTCACTGCCTCATGATCGGTGCTGCCGGTGTCGGCAAAACCGCCAACTTTTTATACCCCAATATCGAATATGCCTGTGCTTCCGGTATGAGTTTCCTCTGCACCGACACCAAGGGCGATCTGTTCCGCAACTACGCAGGTATCGCCAAAGATTACTATGGCTTCAAAATTTCCGTATTGGATCTGCGCAATCCCACACGCTCGGACGGCGACAACAATCTGCAGCTGGTCAACCGCTATATGGATGCCTACATGAAGAATCCCGATAACCTCGCTCTGAAAGCGAAAGCTGAGAGGTATGCCAAAATCACCGCAAAGACCATCATCACCAGCAACGGTGAGGATGCCAGCAGCTACGGTCAAAACGCCTTCTTCTACGATGCCGCCGAGGGATTGCTAACATCCGTCATCCTGCTGATTGCGGAATACTGCCCTCCGGAGAAGCGGCATATCATATCGGTGTTTAAGATGATACAGGATTTGCTCGCTCCCTCACCGGTGAAGAACAAAAGCCAGTTCCAGCTGCTGATGGACAAACTGCCCTCCGACCATAAGGCAAAATGGTTTGCCGGTGCAGCCCTCAACACCGCCGACCAAGCAATGGCCTCGGTGCTGTCCACCGCCATGTCCCGCCTCAATGCGTTTTTGGATTCGGAAATGGAGCAAATTCTCTGTTTTGACAGCTCGCTGGACACCGAAACCTTCTGTAAGGAGAAGTGCGCCATTTTCATTATTCTGCCGGAGGAAGATAACACGAAATATTTTATGGTGTCTCTGTTCCTGCAGCAGCTCTATCGGGAGATGCTGACGGTGGCTGATGAATACGGCGGCAAGCTCCCCAACCGGGTGATGATCTTCGCTGATGAGATCGGAACCATTCCAAAAATTCAATCGATGGAAATGATGTTCTCAGCCGGACGTTCTCGCCGGATTTCTATGGTACCGATCATTCAATCCTTTGCACAGCTTGAGAAAAACTACGGCAAAGAGGGCAGTGCCATCATCATCGATAACTGCCAAGACATTCTGTTCGGCGGCTTTGCCCCAAACTCTGAGAGTGCAGATATCCTCTCAAGGGCGCTGGGCAACAAGACCGTCATGTCCGGGTCTATCAGCAGAGGAAAAAATGATCCCAGCCAAAGCCTGCAGATGATCCAAAGACCGCTGATGACACCGGATGAGCTTAAAACACTTTCCAAGGGTAATTTTATTCTGGCCAAGACCGGCTGCTACCCTATGCGCACCAAGCTGCCGCTGTTCCTCAAATGGGGCATCCGCTTTGAGAAACCCTTTGAGGTTGAGGAACGTGCAGCCCGAAAGGTTGCCTACGCCGACCGCTTCGAGCTGGAACAGGAAATCATGAACCGTCGCTGTGCCTATGATGAGGATGACTTTGCGGAATTTCCCGAACCACCCGGTGGTGACCGCAGCGGTGGTACGCTGTATACGCCGGTGCAGGAGCATGAGTCGGAGACGGAGCCTCCTGCCATGCCTCTGCGCACCGATTAAGGAGGTGTTCATGGTTGAACTATCTTTCCTCACTCTATGCACAGGATGTCCCGCATCGTGCTGTTGCGGTCTATCGCTATTTGAAAGACCGGACAAATAAGGATGGAACCTGTTATCCTTCCATCGGCACTATCGCCAAGGACTTAAAGCTGTCTCGCCGCACCGTTCAGCGAGCCATCGCTGATCTTGAAAAGACCGGCCATCTACAAAAGGAACAGCGTTGGCGGGAAAACGGCGGCAAGAGCAGCCTGCTGTTTACGGTGAAATGAAAAAACACATACCCTGCCGCCAAGGGAGCAGTGTGCTCTCTTGATGGCATGAGGTATGTGTCATCATGGCCTATGCAGTGAACTTTTCACTCTAAGGATTTCTTTAAACACAGAGAAAGAACAATCTATCTTTATGGGATTATAAGCTACCTAAAGATAGAAGATGTGTCAAATTATTTAGCATCCAATAATGCTTTGATGATTACGATAGCCACTTTAATCTCCCTTTCATCGCACATATGAATCAGGTGGATGAGTTGTTCTTTTTCCCTGGTTTTATGCTGCATTTCAGGATAAAAGATTGTATCTGCTGATATTTTCAATGTGCATATGATCTTAGACAACACTTGGATGCTTGGGTATTTATTTTCGTTTTCAATAGCCATGATATACCGTGATGTAACCCCAACCCGTGTGGCAAGGTTGTCCTGCGTTAATCCTGCCTCTAACCGTGCGCTCTTAATTAATTTTCCTAAAGTTATAGGTGATTCACCCATCGGCACTTCACCTCCGAACAGTTGCCTGTTTATTATTAAAATGAACCCTCTTGATATTTTTACTAAGGTGCTAAAAATTTGTAGCCATAACCAACTAATGTTTGAATGTAGTTTATACTTGTAGAATTTATAGCCATCTTGCGCCGCAAATTGTATATAATATTTTCCACAGCGTGTTGATTACACACATACTCTTCTCCCCATACGGTCTCATAAATTTGGGATTTTGTAAATGCCCATCCCGGATGGATAGCCAAAAAGTACAAGAGATCAAATTCTTTCGTGGTGAGGTCTATGCGGTTGTTATTTATTAAAACACTGCGATGGCAAGGATTGATTACTAAATCCTTAAAACGCAGCTCTGATTGTAATGTTGCTTCTTTTAAGTTATCCACTTTCTCATTCCTCCTTGGCTACATGAATTTCATGCCAGATTGATGTCCCTCATTGCCTATCTCGCCATACGACTTATCAAAAAAGTGACGAGTTTTATCCAATCGATCATCCGGTTTTCTGGCCTGAGTAAAAGTTTCACCGGTGTTCTGCTGATACCCTGCCCGTTCTGTTAAAAAGACTCCACGACCTTTTGTAAGTTCCGAAAGCTGCTCTTTATAAAATTGTGATGTGCGAGCCGGAATTTTTCCTGATACTACGACTTCGTTGTGCTGTGTCTTTATTGATACAATATCTGCATGAAATTTTTTCAGATCATTGTAAACACGCGCGTTGCAATCTTGGGGAACATAAAGCTCAAATGACAGGCAGGGCTCTAACAACTCCGTACCTGACTGTTTTAGGGCTTGCTCAAATACAATAGGAGCTAAGTGCCGAAAGTCAGCAGGGGTGCTTACCGGACTGTAGTATACGCCATATTCAAAACAGACTTTAAGATCTGTTACTTC
The DNA here is from genome assembly GCF_001261775.1 of Anaeromassilibacillus senegalensis. Classification (GTDB taxonomy): domain Bacteria; phylum Bacillota; class Clostridia; order Oscillospirales; family Acutalibacteraceae; genus Anaeromassilibacillus; species Anaeromassilibacillus senegalensis. The sequence continues at coordinate 248,271 of NZ_LN868535.1, forward strand.
CCATCCATATAACCCCTGCTCACAACCATATCGAACACCTTCTTCAACGGCGTTCTGAAATGATTTATTTAAATATCCATAGGACACTTTGCTTTCATAGCGCAGTCCAGTTCCAATGGGAAGCGGTTCGATTGACAATCCTATGGATGCCCAAAAAGGATTAGGGGTGACCTCAATATGGGCAGTAAAGTCTGCCTTTTTCAAAGGGCGTTCTTTATAAATGGTTGTTACATTCTCGATATTGACCTGAAGATGGTATCGGTTTTGTAACAAAGAAACGATGACTTCCATTTGTACTTTTCCGAGGAATTCCATAATAATATCGTTGCTTCTGGAATCCAATTTATATTGCAAAAGAGGATCTGTTTCCGCCAGTTCCGATAAGGCTTCTAACAGAAAAGTTCTGTCGGAAGAAAGGACAGGGGAAATGTTCGCCTGCATGATCAGATTATTGTTGTGTAGAATCAAATTCCTTTCAGGAATTGTTCCTATGGAGTCCCCAATCTTTAGTCGCATTTCATTTGGAAAAATAGCAATATCACCGCATTCGACTTTTTCGGTTTCTACCATTTTTCCATTGCTTGAGGTCTCTAATTTTTTAATTTTTATACTGTCAGAATGATCTTGCAGGGTTAGTACGTCACGTGATTTAATGGAACCTCCAAAAATGCGCATATATGTGCGTTTGTTTCGATTATCATCTCTTTCAACTTTGTATACCAATGCAGCAAGATTAGAGTTGGGTGGAGACATAAATGGAGTGAATTCCATGAGAATCGCATCCATGAGTTCTTTCGTGCCAATATGTTTCAGAGCACTGCCGTGGTAAACAGGCAAAAGAGTACCATCATTTATATTTTTTCTTCTGCTCTCTAACAGTTCCTCCGCCGTAATGGGCTGATCCATAACATATTTTTTTAGCAAAGCATCATCCGTTTCAATAATCGTGTCTTTAAATTCTTCAGACAACGGATTCAGAGTTTTGGGCAAAAGAGAGATTCTATTTGTAATGCTCTGCATGATAAGAATATGAGAGGACAATTTAGCTCTGATATCCTCATAGAGGGAATCAAAATCAATATCCGGTTGATCGATCTTATTAATAAAAATCAAAGCAGGAAGTTTCCTTTTTCGTATTGCATCGAAAAGGATACGTGTTTGTGCCTGAATGCCGTCTTTGGCAGAGATCAGCAAGATAGCGCCATCCAACACATTCAATGAGCGCTCTACCTCTGAATAAAAATCGATATGTCCAGGCGTATCAATCAAATTGACTTTGACATGGCCCCATTGATAAGATGCTATGGATGCCTGAATTGTAATGCCCCTTTGCTTTTCAAGTGCCATAGAATCTGTAATCGTTGAACCCCTGTCAACACGCCCGGACTCAGTAATGGTACCGCTGGCATAGAGAATACTCTCTGTTAATGTTGTTTTTCCAGCATCTACATGAGCCAAGATGCCGATATTCATTATTTTCATAAGTCACACCTCATATGATCGTTAAAAGATAAAAGTCCCCTGTGATTGAAATACTTTCATCACAGGGGACTGCTATCATAACAATTATGAGCACGACATTAAAAGCTGTTAGAAAGAGAATTCTACAGCAAGGCGGCATCCATAAAATATGAAAGTATTCTTAAATTAAGGTACAAAAATCAAACCTATTACAGATGTAATAAGGCCAAATCATTCGTACCTACCATCATTCAGTTGATTGTTATTTAAGAATACCTTGCCGCATAGTAGTTAATCTCCTTTTAGTGCTTTTCTCATATTACCCTATGAACACTGGATTTGTCAAGTTCACTTACAGCTACCAAAGTGACTATAAGCAAAAAGGATATAAAAAAGATGTTAATGTGAAACAAAATAGAATCAGACATGAAAAGTACTCAATAAAATGGACTTATGGATATAAATCACATTTAAAAGGATGGTGATCTTATGTGCTGGTCAATCCAGATTGCACCGCTGCTAATTTATTGCAGCGATATTAGGTCGATTATGTAGCTGCTTTATATAGCTGCTATCAATTAAAAAAAGGCAATGGCTTTCATCGGAGCCATGTGCCTATCAACACGAACCAGTAGAACAGGTTTGCTACGAATTAACATATAAGAGTATACAAGCGGACTTTCACGTTCGTAAGTATACTCTTTTTTTACTGCACAAAATTATTTCCCGGTGTCGGTCACCGCCTCTTGTCCTTCGTTTTCGCCACTCAACGAAAATCAAGGAGGACAAGAGAATGTCAGAGAATAAAAAATACACCATTATCGTAAAAAAGCAGCGTGTAGAGGTCAGCGAGGCCGTCTACCGTGCCTACCATAAAGAGCGTGAGGCAGAGCGCTATCAGAACAAACTGATCCGCCAGAATGAGCTGTCATTGGAACGGTTCCATGAGGACGGTGTCAATATCGATTATCTCATTGTTTGTGTTCAAGCAGATATTGTGGACAAGCTCATTCATCAGGAGCAGCTGGAGTCGCTGTGGTCAGCGCTACAGTACCTGCCGGAGGATGAGCGCCGCCTCATTGATGAACTGTTTTTCAACGAGAAAAGCGAGCGTAAGCTGGCTTCAGAGCTTGGTGTTCCTCGCATGACACTCAGCGATAAAAAGCATCGGATACTCGGAAAGCTGAAGAAATTTATGGACAAGTAAAATTTATTCCGTCCACCCCCCTTACTTTTTCCTTTATAGAAGTGAGGGGGATTTTTTTATCTCTCCCATGCTCTTTGAAAAACACCGGCCTCGCCGGTCATATCCAGCAGCTTAAATACGTTAGCTGTTCATCCCGAAAGGGAAAAGCGGCTCCGGAGGACACGCCAAGACCATCTGCGGATAGGTCAGAGCTATCCGTCAACACGATAGCATCAAAGGTGTCGAGCGAGAACTGTCCGTCCGAAAAGCAATCTGTGGTAGATTGCCCCGCCATGACCTGAACAGCCTATCATGATACTTCTGCACAGCCTCAGCCTCACGCAAAGGGTGCAGCCGCCGGAGAACCCGGCGGGGGTGAAATTCCCATGACAGCCACCAACCAAGGCTGGTTTAAGCTGACTGCCCATGCAGGACAAGCCCGTTCTGCGCTCCGGGAAGTCGTGTCGAATAGGAGCAAGCGAAAACGAAGAACAAGACGGCTTTATGCCGGAAAATATGAGGGCAGCCGCCCTGCCGGTACAACCGATTACACTCGGCGGCTGTCCTTATCCTTCTGGTATAAAACAAATTCACGCAAAGGAGGAATGTGAAATGCGTATTTACAAAGGCGATATTTTCTATGCAGACCTAACTCCAGTCGTTGGATGCGAACAGGGTGGGGTAAGGCCTATTTTGGTAGTTCAAAACAACACCGGAAACCGCTACAGCCCCACTGTCATCGTAGCCGCTATCACCAGCCGCACCGGGAAGCAGCATCTCCCTACCCACATCAGGTTGGGCGAACCGCAAAACGGTCTGCGGCAAAATTCATTGGTGCTTTTGGAGCAGGTGCGAACCATTGACCGTTCCCGCCTGCGTGACTACATAGGCACACTGACCGACCGGCAGCTCAGGGAGGTGGATGAAGCCTTGGCTGTCAGCTTCGGGCTGGGGCTTGCTGAAGAACCGGTGCAGAAAACAGAGGTAGCGCCGGTATTAACCGCCAGTATGTAAAGGAGGATTTTAGATGGAACAGAAAAACGCTTGGATTTATTGCCGCATTGATGCGCCGGAGGATACACATGGCGCTTTGAAAGGCCAGTATGAGCAGTTGGAGCGCTATGCTTCACAAATGGGATTTGCCGTTGTCGGCTCCTCGCAGGATTTAGGCAGCGGCCTTGCGATGGATCGCCCCGGCCTGCTGGCTGTTCGGGAGGCTGTAAAGGATAAGGATACTCAGGTTTTGCTGGTGACATCCATCAGCCGGATCGGACGGGATGCCGCAGGGGTTATGGAATTCATCGGAGATCTGAGCAGTTGTGGTGTTCGTATCTTTTCTCCGATGGAGGGAGAAATCAGGCCGCAGCCTTTCAGCTTTTTGTCACAGTTCAATTTGAATTAGGAGGGATCGCCATGAAGAGTACAGCCCCTGTCAATGAAGTCCGCTATCTGATGGCGCATAACTTCCTGTCCTATCTTTTGGAGCATGGGAAAATCACCTTAAAGGAATTCCATATCGCCGACCAATATGCAGTGGAAAAATACCGACCCAAGCTGCGGATTATTTAGTGAATTTTGTGATAGCTTTCGGTGCATCTCTGTGGTAGTGTATGTGCTAATACCCACAGGGTATTGAACTCACACGAAAGGAGAATTCACAATGAAAAAGCAAGAAACCATGAGGATTGCTGTTTACTGCCGTGTGGCAACAGAGGCACAGCTGACAGACCAAAGCTCAGAGAAAGAGCAGATCAAGCGGCTGCAGCAATTCCTGAAAGAACAGGAGGTGCAGCCATGCCGCAGGTACAGGTTATTGAACCGGTAAACGCCATTTTTCAGTATGCCCCGCCCAAGCTGCGTGTCTGCGCCTATGCCAGAGTCAGCAGCGACTCCGCCGATCAGCTGAACTCCTTTTCGGTACAGATGGATCACTACCAGAACCTCATCGCCAAAAATGAGGAATGGGAGCTGGCGGATGTTTACGCCGATGAGGGCATCACCGGAACCCGGTCGGATAAGCGGGAGGAATTCCAGCGGATGCTGTCCGACTGCAGAAAGGGCAAAATCGACCTCATCCTCGTCAAATCGGTCTCCCGGTTTGCACGAAATATCCACGACTGCCTCGCCGCTGTCCGGGAACTGAAAGCCCTCGGCATTGAGGTGGAATTTGAGGAAGATGGCCTGAAAACCGCCGATATGCACGATGAGATGATCATCGGCGCATTCAGCGCCATCGCACAGGAGGAATCCACCTCAATCTCCAACAATATGCGCTGGAGCTACGCCCGGAGAATGCAAAACGGCAGCTTCACCTGTTGCTGCGCCCCTTACGGCTACGACCTTATCGATGGCATCCTGATCCCCAACCCCAAGGAAGCCCCTGTGGTGCGCCGGATTTTCGCAGGCTATCTCTCCGGCAAAAGCATGGAGCAGATTGCAGATCAGCTGAATGCCGATGGCATCCCCTGCAAAAACGGAGAAGTAAAATGGCTCTACACCGCCATCAGCTATATTCTTAAAAGTGAGCGCTACATCGGCGATGCCCTGCTGCAAAAATCCTACACCACCGACACGATGCCCTTCAGGACGGTACGCAACAAGGGTGAGAAAGACCGCTATTACATTACCGGCTCCCATGAAGCAATGATCAGCCGCACTGTGTTTGAGCAGGCGCAGCAGCTCATGAAAGCCCGAAACGCCCTCTGTCCCCACAAAGGATACGGCAGGCAGTATGTGTTTTCTCAGAAAATCCGCTGCGGCAAATGCGGTACGAACTTCTCCCGCAGGGTGACCAATGGCAAGGTCTACTGGATGTGCCGCAGACATTTCCGCAGCAAGGAGCTGTGCGAAGTCAGGCAAATCCGTGAAGATGCCATCATACAGGCATTTAACCGGATGTATAACAAGCTAAAACAGAACAGCGGCTACATTCTTACCCCGGCGCTTAGTCAGCTGACTGACCTCAAATCCAAAATCACCATGAGCGATGGCAAGATCGGCTCCATCAACAAAGAAATAGCGGAACTCACCAAGCAGAGTCTGGTACTCAATCGTCTTCGGACGAAAGGTTACATGGACTCTGTTATTTTTATGCAGAAAACCAATGAGATCAACCAACAGCTCGACTTGCTCAAGCGCAACCGCCGCAGGCTGATGGAAAGCGATGCGGATGACCAGATAATCTGCGACTGCCGCTTGTTGATCGGCATCATGGAACAGGGTGCGCCTTTCCTCGCTGACTTTGACGAAATGCTGTTTTACAGCATGGTGCATCACATCGTGGTCACCGAGCAGGACAAGCTGCGGTTCCATTTGCTTGGCGGTTTTACATTAACCGAACCGCTTCCGGGGGAGGTGTTCGGACGATGAAAAAGAACCGCTATCTCCCCTTTGGCTACCACATCCAAAACGGTGTGCTGTGCATCCATAATGCCGAGGCCGCTGTGGTGCGCCAGACCTTTTTGGATTATCAAAGCGGACAGTCCTACCGGTTGATTGCTGAAAAATTGACTGCCAAGAAAAACCCTTATTTAGAGAACCGTACCGACTGGAACAAACACATGGTCAAGCGGATGCTGGAAAACCCCCGATACTGCGGCGGCGATCATTTTCCAACGATTATCCCCTCCGACACGTTCGGGGCTGTAGCCGCCCTCATCGGGCAGAAAGGCCAAGGGGAACGTATCCCCGATGAACTGGATATCATCCGCAGAAAAGCGATTTGTGCGGCTTGTGGAGGCAAATACAAAAGGGATGGCAGAAGCAAGAAGTATGAAGCGTGGTGCTGCTCCGCCGAGGGGCGCATAACACCAAAGCGCATCTCCGACCAAATCCTGCTGGACAGCGTAACGGCGGCTTTGAATATCATCATCGCCGATCCGAGTCTGCTGGAGCCTTCCCCAACGCCACAGCATCCCCATTCTCTGGATGCCACCCGGACAGAGAATCAGATCAACCGGGAATTGGAAAAAAGCGAGGTGGACAGCGACTACATCAAGCTGCTGATTTTCAGCTGCGCCGCCGCAAAATACGATACTTGCCCTGACCGGGAGCCGGAATACTTAACCCGCCATTTGAGGTCGGTATTTGAGCAGGAACAGCCGCTGGAGGCTTTTTCTCCCCGGCTTTTTGAGGCCACCATCAAACAGGTTCTCATCGAACCCGATGGCGGCCTAACCCTTCGCATGAACAATCAAATACTCGTCCACTACGGGGCAGGAAAGGAGTAACCGATATGCAGACACAAACCATCGCCCCTATGCAGAAGCGGGTGGATCTGATTCCTGCCAATGTGCTGGTGGGCAAAGCCAGCACCAGAAAGAAAAAGCTGCGTGTGGCGGCCTACTGCCGGGTCAGCACCGAGCAGGAAGAACAACAGTCCAGCTACGCTGCGCAGATTGCTTATTACACCGACAAAATATCCCAAAACAAGGATTGGGAGCTGGCCGGGATATTTGCTGACGAGGGCATCACCGGCACCAGCACCAAAAAGCGTGACGAGTTTCTCAAGCTCATGGCGCTCTGTGAAAAGGGCAAGATTGACATGGTGCTGACCAAATCGGTCTCCCGATTTTCGAGGAACACGCTGGATGCCATCACCTACATCCGCAAGCTCAAAGCCAAGGGCATCCCGATCATCTTTGAAAAAGAGGGCATCAACACCATGCAGATGGCCAGCGAAATGGCGCTGTGCTTTCTCAGCGGCTTTGCACAGGCCGAGAGCGAGTCCATCAGCCGCAATGTGACATGGGGCAAGCGCCAGAGCTTCAAGAACGGCAATGTGCCGTTTCAGTATAAACGCCTGCTGGGTTACGAAAAAGGTGAGGATGGCCAGCCCAAGGTTGTGCCGGAGGAAGCGGAAATGGTCAAGCGAATATTTCGCAGCTATTATGCCGGAGCCAGCATCAGCAAAATCAAAAAGTCGCTGGAAGCGGACGGTATCCCATCTCCCACCGGCAAAGAGAAGTGGTCGCCGGGTGTTCTCCAGTATATGCTCCGAAATGAGCGCTACATCGGCGATGCCCTGCTGCAGAAAACCTATGTGGTGGATTGCATTACCAAGGAAACCCGAAAAAACAACGGTGAAATCCCGCAGTATTATGTAACTGGAAACCATGAGCCGATTATTTCAAGGGATTTATTCAATCTGGTGCAGGAAGAAATCGCCCGGAGAGCCGGAAAACGCAAGGTAGCGCAAAAGGCTGTGAAAACAGAGAGAGGAAAATACAGCAGCAAGTATGCGCTGACCGAGCTTCTCAGCTGCGGTGACTGCGGAACTCAGTACCGCAGGGTCACGTGGGCGAGGGGCGGCAAGAAAAAGGTGGTCTGGCGGTGCATCAACCGCTTGGAATACGGCACGAAATACTGCAAGGAGTCCCCCACCCTTGAGGAAAGCAGACTTCACACTGCCATCGTGGCCGCCCTGAATTGTTTGGATAATGATAAACTGGATGTCATGGAAACCCTCCGAGCCGGTCTGCAGCTTGCCTTGGGTACGCAGGAGGGTGACAGCTTCAATGAGGGTGCCATCCAAAACCGCATTGCGGAACTGCAGAGCGTGATGATGGATTTGGTGGAACTCAGCTCCAAGTCCAGTGCCAGTGCAGATTATTTCGATGCCAAGTTTGAAGAAATCTCCACCGAGATCAAGTCGCTGCAGGAGCAGCTGGGCAAACACAAGCAGCAAACACTGATCACGCAAAATACCAAGGCCAGAATAGGCGAACTGCTGGCCATCATGGAGCAGCTCGACCTGAGCGTTAAAGAGTATCGTGACGATGTGGTCAGGGCGATCATCGCCAAGGTGGTGGTTTTATCCGCCGACCGCATCCGGGTCACCTTTGATGGCGGTGTAGAAATGGAGATGGAACTGCCGGGTGAATGAAAATGGCATTAGAAGCCGCCACAAAGCTGGCGGTTTTTCTACTTTGGTCGGAACTTTCGCTGTTTTTCAATTGGTTTCACCATAATACTGTGAATATTTCCATATTTTACACTAAACAGATTGCTTTATTCGCTACTGCGATATATAATATATACAATCTTTATTTTGAAAAGGATAGTTTTAATGGACTATATCACAGTGAAAGATGCCGTTGAAAAATGGGGAATCACACCACGCCGGATACAGGTGCTTTGTGCGCAGGGCAAAATACCGGGCGCTGTTCGGTTTGGGGTTGCTTGGGCGATACCTAAGGATGCAGTGAAGCCTAAGGACGGTCGATGTAATAAAAAAAAGCCAGAGTAGATTAATGTTATATAAAATTAATCATGTATAATATTTTTGTGGAGGGAGTGACATCATGACTAGCCATCAAGCATCAGAACAAATGATAGGTTATCTTTATCAAGCTAGGTATGCATTGTACCTTTTATTAAATAATGATGATGAGCAATCAGAAATTAGTATTGAAAAATTTGATGATGTAAGCTTTGGAAACGGTGATACTCCTGAAATCATGATTCAACTCAAGCATCATGTAAAGGCTTATGGCGATTTAAATAACGCAAGTACAGATATATGGAGAACATTAAAAGTTTGGATAGATGCTATTAGTAAGCATCCAGATTTATTGTCAAAAACAAAATTTATGATAATAACTACTGCTTCGGCGCCAGAGGGCACAGCAGCATATTATTTGAAAACTGAATCACAAAAAAGGGATTCTCTTTTGGCTTACAGCATATTAAAAAAAGTTGCGGAAGAATCTCAGAACAAAGGTCACCAAAGTTATTATAAAGCATTTACCAGTATGCCAGAATCGCAAATTCAGCAATTGTTAGATTGTATTTATGTAATTGACAAGAGCAGCAATATTGTCGATGTTGAATCTGATATAAAAAAAGCCATTAGATATAGTAGCCTTCCTCAATATATTGATAAAATATGTGAACGTTTGGAAGGTTGGTGGTACAAAAAAGCAATAGAAGCTTTATGCTCAGAAACACCAATATTCATATCTCAGAGTCAAGTGCGTTCACACATAGTTTCTATAGGATTGGAATATGCACCCGACAATTTGCCTATTGATGTGGACGAATCCGAAAACTTCGAATTAGATGAGTTGTCTCCAAATGATCAAATATTTTATGAACAATTAAAGCTGATTTGCTTAGGAAGCAATAGACTGAGAATGGCAATTAGAGATTATTATCGTGCCTTCAAACAGCGAGCAAACTGGGTCAGGGAAGAATTGTTATATACAAATGAGCTGGACAAATATGAAAAAAAACTTATTGATGAATGGGAACATTCATTTTATGCAATGCAAGACGACTTGTCAGATTATGGAGATCAAATTACAGAAAATACTAAAGTATTAAATGCAAAAAAACTCTATAAGGAAATTGAAGAAAAGGATATACGTATTAGAGATCGCTGCAGTGATGCATTTGTAATGAGAGGCAGTTATCATATCTTAGCGAATCAGCTTAGAGTAGGATGGCATATTGATTTTTATGAGCGTTTGGCGCAATTATTAAAGAACTGAGGTGATTTATTTGAGGAATTGGGGGCTTAGGGCAAAGGAAGTCGCTTATTTACTTAATCCGGCGTTTTGTGGTAGGTTATTATACAGTTGCATTAAAACATATAATGAGATAACAAAAAGAGCTTTTCCATTTCCTCTTATTTATCTGATTCTTCCATTGATACTTCATAAAAAAACTAGAGAGTGCATATCAAGTCGTACACAATTGATCATATGGCAACAACGATATCCTGAATTATTGATAGGTTTTGCAGAGAGAACAAAAGATATGGTTCAAATAACCAATGAGGCTATGGAGTTTTTGCTCCAAAGTGGTGTCGTACTGTTAACGAACGCTGCAGAGCTTGAAATATCTCAAACGAGCCGACCACTCAGTAAGACAAAATATGTTAATGACGAAATCAGAGATTGCCTTAATAAAAGCGAACACGTTGCAAAATGGTTTGCTGCAGCAGGAAAAGTTGAAACAGTATATGTTGGTTTGGGGGTAAGACCATGATGCAGATACGAGAATTAGTCATATACGGATTAAATGGACAAGTAAGGCATTTGCCATTTCAATTAGGAAAAGTGAACATAATATCCGGAAAATCGAAATCCGGAAAATCGGCTGTAGGCGACATAATTGACTATTGCCTAGGCGGGAGTTCTTGTGATATTGCAGATGGCGTAATTAGAGAAAATGTGTCGTGGTATGGATTGCTATTGCAGTTTGATAGCGAAAGAGTGTTTGTAGCTCGCCAAAATCCGCCTCCTGGTCAACAGTCGACGGGATTTTGTTATATTGAGGTCGGAGAAAAGATTGAAGTTCCTGAAAAATGTGATTTTGTTTCCAATACTAATGTTGCTGGATTGGAGGAGGCCTTAACTAAGAGATTAGGCATTTCTGAAAATCTAAATATACCGCCGGACGGACAAAGCCGTGATCCTTTAGCAGCTAATATTCGACATGCATTATACTACTGCTTTCAAAATCAAGATGAGGTAGCAGCAAAAACTTTTTTATTTCATAAGCAGTCAGAGGATTTTATTACGCAAGCCATAAAAGACACTTTGCCATATTTTTTAGGTATAGTGAATGAGGAAGCGTTAGCCTTAGAAAATGAAAGAAGTATTCTAAAAAGAAGATTAGCAATTGAAAGACGTAGGCTAGAAGAAAATAGAATGCTTCAAGGAGGAGGCTTGCAAAGAGCCATTTCGTTAATATCTGAAGCAAAGTATGTAGGTCTCGTATACGATAATATTGAAGTGGATTATGATAGTTACGATTCTGTCTATAAAGTTTTAAAAAACGTGAATGAATGGACTCCTGTAAATGCTGAAACGGTTGGTATGGATCGTTTAAGCTTTTTACAGTCAGAACTAAAAAAAGCCGAGGATGAATTAGAACAACTGAATCAGGATATTAGTAATGCAAAAACATTTGCGGGAGAAACAAGCGGCTATGCAAATGAAGTCGAGCATCAAAAAATTAGGCTAAGCTCAATTGGTTTATTCGAGCAACTTGATTTTAGACCGGATCATTGCCCCTTATGTGCCAATGAACTAGAAACACCTTTACCAAATATCGACATGATAAGAACCGCTATAAAAAACCTAGATGACAATATACAAAATGTTACCCGGGAAAAACCGAAATTACGAAAATATATTGACTCCCTTGAATCAGAGAGGGAAAAAACACGGCAAGACATTATCCAAGTAAAGTCTGAAATTGATGGCATTTATACTCAGAATCAGGATGCCATTGCATTAAAAGATTTAAATTCTAGGCGTGCAAAAGTAGTTGGTAGAATTAGTCTATGGCTGGAAAGCGTAGAGCAACATGATGACTCTACAGGTAAAGAAAAAGTCATAAAAAAGATTGAGGATAGAATATGTGAAATTAATGAAACGTTAGATAAAGACTCACTAGAAGATCGTAAGCAATCTGTATTATCACGAATATCTGTAGATATGACTGAATGGGCTAAGGAGCTGAACTTAGAACATTCGGATAACCCATATCGTCTAGATATGAACAAAGTTACAGTTATTGTCGATAAAGCTGATCGCCCTGTTCCTTTAAAACAGCTCGGCAGTGGATCAAATTGGGTTGGGATACATCTAATAACTTACTTTGCGTTACATAAATATTTTATTACGCTTAAAAGGCCAGTGCCTAATTTTATATTTTTGGATCAACCTTCACAAGTATATTTTCCATCTGAGTTAGATGAAAAAAATACAGATTGGAATATGGTTGGCACCTTATATAACTTTATATCCGATAGGGTATCGGAACTAAAACAAAAGCTTCAAGTCATAATAGTAGATCATGCTAACCTCAAAAATGAAAGTTTCCGTAACTCTGTTATTGAAGATTGGTGGAATGAAAATAACTTGATACCGGAAGATTGGTACAAAAAATAGATTATTAACAATGCTTTTGGCCTGCATCTATTTTGTACTAACGACACAACTTAACAGTCCTGTTTTTTATTGTAAAGATAAAAGACAGGACTGTTTTCATTTTCAAAACATCCGTAAGACACAACAGGAGTGGAAATACGCAAGCCCTTCGCAGATATAAGCCACGTGCGATCCTGCAACAAAAATAAAGTTTGGAAAAGCGCTTGACTTGGAGTGTACTCCAGGTGTTAGGGTATTGTTAAAACAGGATGAAAGAGGGTTGCACATGGACTTAACTGAATCTGCAAAAGCGTATTACGAAAAGATGTTTCCCGGTTGTTCCTTTCCTTTTCAGGTGACAGATCCGGAATTTATCGAACGGTTCGGCAACTTTGCCTTTGATGAAGTGGTAAACAGCGACCATATGGACGGCAGAACCCGCTTTCTCGCTATTCTGGCCTCATTGCTTGGGTGCCAGGGCATCGAGGTGTTTCAGGCTCTGCTGCCCGCGGCGTTGCATTTTGGCGTCACCCCGGTGGAAATCAAAGAGACCGTCTATCAGGCGGCGGCCTATCTGGGAATCGGCCGGGTGTTCCCCTTTTTGGAGGCGGTCAATGCGGCATTGGAGGCCGAAGGAATCCCGCTACCTCTGGAAGATCAGGCGACCACGACCATGGAGACCCGTTTAGATGCGGGTATTCAGGCTCAGGTGGATCTCTTTGGCGAGGGAATGCGGGAATTCTGGAATTCCGGCCCGGAAGAAAGCCGCCACATCAACCGCTGGCTGGCCGCCAACTGCTTCGGCGACTACTACACCCGCCGAGGGCTGGACCACAGGCGGCGGGAACTCATTACATTCTGCTTCCTGGCCGCCCAAGGCGGGTGTGAACCCCAGCTTGTCAGCCACGCCGCGGCCAATCTGCGGCTTGGAAATGATAAGGTGTTCTTGATCCGGACCATTTCCCAATGCCTGCCCTACATAGGCTATCCGCGCAGTCTCAACGCCCTGCGGTGTGTGCAGGAAGCCGCAGCAAAGAAGGATTGACAGGGATACACGGCGCCCGACTGATCTCCGGTGTTTTTAATAGCTGACTACAAAAGCTGGCGGCGTTGGGTTTCCCGCCGATTTTCCAGCGGAATTCCAACCGCAAAACAGGGGGATCATGCGATTGAAATATAGCGTTCCACGGACTTTTAAACCTCCGGATCCAGGGAGCCAAATTTCCGCATCTTCCGCTGTTCTATTGCCATTTTCATCACCTTCTGCTATACTTTTCTATAAAGTTCTATGAATACCTAATAAAAGAACGGAAAGCGTAGCTGATATAGATGAAAAAGTGGTTGAAGCGCCTGTCGCCAGGTTTTCTGGCGATTTTATTCTGTCTTATCAGTATTTTTGCCCTGATGACCATGCTCCACATGCAGGGCAACGCCCGGGTCATCAACTATACCGGAATCGTCCGGGGTGCAACGCAGCAGCTGGTGAAACAGGAAATGAACAGCTTTCCGAACGATATGCTGTTGGCTCACCTGGATGGGATCGTTTCTGAGCTCTCCACCGGCGAAGGGGAAAACGATCTGATCGTTCTTCCTGACAAGACCTATCAAGCGCTGATTCAACAGATGCAGCAGGAATGGAGCGAATTGAAGGTGGAGATCGGCCGGGTGCGGGAGGGCCAGTCCTCCCGGCAGCTGTACGAATTAAGCGAATCGTATTTCGATCTGGCAAACCGGGCCGTGTCGGCGGCGGAGCGGTATTCAGAAATGTGCGTTACCCATTCCATCGGCGTGCTGTTGTGTCTCAACGGTGGGTTTATCATCTTGTTTATTCTGCTCCGGGTGAGCGAGTCACGGCAGAAAAAGGCCAAAATGGCCCTGGACCTGGCGGAAAACGCAAGCCGGGCGAAAAGCGAGTTTCTCTCCCGAATCTCCCATGAGATTCGCACCCCCATGAACGGCATCACGGGCATGACGGCAATCGCCCGGCGGTTTGTGGACGACCCGGAAAAAATGACGGATTGCCTGAACAAAATTGATCTTTCCGCAAGCTACCTGCTGTCTTTACTGAACGATGTGCTGGATATGTCCAAGATTGAGAGCGGAAAGATTCAATTGGATGAACAGCCCTTCGATTTGACAGAGCTGCTCAATCGCATCCAGGGAATGTTTTGGCAAAAAGCAGAGGACGGCGGCGTCATACTAAGTATGCGCTGCGAGGAACTGTCCGTTCCCCAGGTAATCGGAGACAATCTTCGCATCAGTCAAGTGCTGATCAATCTGGTGTCCAACGCCATGAAATTTACACCGCCGGGGGGCAGCGTAACGCTGGAAGCACGGCAGACCGCAGCGGACGAAAAAACGGTCAGCCTGGAATTTACGGTTACTGATACCGGCATCGGCATCAGTGAAGCATTTCAACAGCGCATCTTCGATCCATTTGAGCAGGCGCAGCCCGCCACGGCGCGTCAATACGGCGGAACGGGCCTGGGGCTTGCGATCAGCAGCAGCTTCGTAAAGCTCATGGGAGGAACCATCACTGTACACAGCAAACCGGGGGAAGGCACACAGTTTGTTGTCTCCCTGACACTCCGGCGGAGTTTTGCCGGCACTGCCGCCGGGCCGCAGACCGGCAAGGACGGGACCGTCTGCGACCTCACGGGTGTTCGTATTCTTCTGGCGGAAGATAACGCCATCAATGCGGAAATTGCCACACTGCTTCTGGAGGATGTGGGCGCCAGAGTGGACCACGCCGGGAATGGCAAAGCCACCGTTGATCTATTTTCCGTGTCGCCCGCGGGAACCTTTTCCGCCATTCTTATGGACGTACAGATGCCTGTGATGGACGGACTGAAGGCCACCCTTGCGATCCGCGCCCTGAATCATCCGGACGCCGGGCGGATTCCCATTATTGGCCTGTCTGCCAATGCATTTCAGGAAGACATGAAAAAGGCGCGGGAACACGGAATGAACGCCTATTTAGCCAAGCCGCTGGACCCAACCCGCCTGTATCAGACACTGGAACAGGTCATGATCAGGGAATAATGGAAACCGCAAAGACGGACGGGAGGATACGGCATGGCCAAAAAGAAGGCCCGCAACACGCGGGGCAAAATCATCAGCGCGGCGTGGAGTTTATTTTACGAACAGGGGTACGAGGGAACCACGGTGGAAGAAATCATTGAGCTGTCCCACACCTCAAAAGGCTCCTTCTACCATTATTTTGACGGGAAAGACGCTCTTCTCAGCACATTGAGCGATCTGTTCGACGAAAAATACGAGGCCTTACAGGAATCTATGGACCCCTGTATGCCCGCCATGGAAAAGCTGCTGTTTCTCAATGCAGAGCTGTTCGGCATGATTGAAAACAGCGTATCCACAGAGCTCTTGGCGCGGCTGCTCTCCACCCAGTTGGTCACCAATGGGGAACGGCACCTGCTGGACCACAAGCGCATCTATTACCGCCTTCTGCGGCGAATCATTTCCGACGGGCAGGCAGCTGGCGAACTGAACACCCGGCGCAATGTAAACGAGATGGTCAAGCTGTACGCCCTGAGTGAACGGGCGCTGATGTACGATTGGTGCCTTTGCGGCGGGGAATATGCCCTGCGCGATTATGCGTCCCGGGTCTTCCCGTCCTTTTTGAGCAGCTTTTTACCCGGCACACCGGAACAAAGCGCTGCCTGGTAGTTTCGTCCGGCCTTCCATTCGGAAACCGTCCGGCTGTGTTATTCGCAACGCCAGCCCTTCTTCGCGTTATTTCTTCTTTTTTATCGGACTTGTTTTGTCAATCCGATCAATTATCGTCTACTCTTAAACCCTCATTAAATCTGAGAAATTTTGATATATTTATAAACAAAGTACAGACTATGGTCTGTACTTTGTTCTGTATTGTGGTCTGTTTTTCGTCGTGTTAAGATAATAACACGTATGGCTCCGCCGGTTTCCTGTGCGGCATGGCTCCGGCGGACAAAATTGGAGGGAGAACAAATGACCACAGCACAATTCTGCATCATCGCCACAATTGTTGTCTATCTGTTGGCGATGATCTACGTCGGCTTCTATTTCAGCCGAAAGGGCGGCAGCTCGTCGTCCAACGAATTTTATCTGGGCGGGCGGCGGCTCGGCCCCATCGTCACCGCCATGAGCGCGGAGGCCTCGGATATGAGCAGCTGGCTGCTTATGGGTTTGCCGGGTCTGGCCTATCTATGCGGCATCGCTGAACCCGCTTGGACCGCCATTGGACTCGCGGTGGGCACCTATCTCAACTGGCTGATCGTAGCGAAACGCTTACGCCGCTATTCGACGCGGCTGGACGCCATCACCATCCCCGACTTCTTCTCGCGGCGCTACCGGGACAACCGCCATGTGCTTTCCTGCATCGCGGCGGTGGTCGTCCTCACCTTTTTCATCCCCTACACCGCCTCCGGGTTCAAGGCGGTGGGCACCCTGTTCAACAGCCTGTTCGGCGTGGATTATCATGTGGCGATGATTGTAGGCGCGGTCATCATCATCGGCTATACCGTCATGGGCGGCTTCTTGGCCGTGTCCACCACCGACCTGATCCAGAGCATCGTGATGACCGTCGCTCTGGTCGTCATCGTCTTCTTCGGCATCCAGCAGGCAGGCGGCTGGAACACCGTGGTACAGAACGCCAGCAGCCTGCCGGGCTATCTCAACCTGACGCAGGGCCACAACATGGCCGCGGGGGAAGCCTCCACCTACAGCGGGCTGAGCATTGTCTCCACTTTGGCCTGGGGTCTCGGCTACTTCGGTATGCCTCACATCCTGCTGCGCTTTATGGCCATCAAGGACGAAAACAAGGTGCGTGTTTCCCGCCGCATCGCCTCCGTCTGGGTGGTGATCTCCATGTTCATCGCCATTCTGATCGGCGTCATCGGATACAGTGTGTCCCTGAACGGGAAAATTCCCATGTTCGCCTCCACCTCGGAATCTGAAACGGTGATCATCCAGCTGTCCGGCCTTTTGAGCCAGAACGGCATTTTCCTGGCCCTGGTGGCCGGCGTGGTACTGGCCGGTATCCTGGCCTGCACCATGTCCACCGCCGATTCCCAGTTGCTGACCGCCGCGTCGAGCGTATCACAGGACCTGTTACAGGACTTTTTCAAGATTAAAATGAGCACAAAGGCCTCCCTGCTGGCGGCGCGCGGCACGGTCATCGCCATCGCGCTGGTCGCAGTGTTTCTCGCATGGGACCCCAACAGCTCCGTATTTACCATCGTGTCCTTTGCCTGGGCGGGTTTTGGCGCCGCCTTCGGCCCGGTGATGCTCTTCGCGCTGTTTTGGAAGCGGAGCAACAAGTGGGGCGCGCTGGCCGGGATGCTTTCCGGCGGCGTGATGGTCTTTGTGTGGAAATACCTCGTCCGTCCTTTGGGCGGCGCGTGGGATATTTATGAGCTGCTGCCCGCTTTTATCGTCGCAAGCATTGCGATCGTCGCGGTTTCGCTGCTCACCGCGCCTCCTGGTAAGGAAATCTGCGAGGAATTTGCCGCGATCAAGGAAGGGTAATCATTCTAAATACGTCATGTTATGCTACTAGGATGCAATCCGAAAAGCCGCGGCCGCTGCTTCCATTCTGTTTCATAAACAAAGCCGTCGTATTCCAAGGGAAAAGGCCATTGGAATACGGCGGCTTTTTATATACGGATTTCCACGCGTGGGCGCGCAGGAAAGTCCCGTCCAATCGATTGGATCAGCACCGATTGCACCCGGGGCCGCTCCATGGGAGCGCAATAATGCTCCACGCATAGATCTGCGGCGGGATGCTGTTGGTCATCACACCGTTGTACCGGATACTGACCACATTGCCCCGGCGGAACCAGCGCGCATTGGGCGTGATCACAACGACCTGCTGACGAGTTGCAAAATCCCATACGAGCAGACGGTCCCACTGTACCCCAATCACAAACGCATGCATTGTCATACCTAACCACCTCCTGTCATTCTACAGAATATGCCGGAAAGCGGTGGACGGGACCTCCTATAGAGATACTGACTGAGGTGTCGAATCCGCTCCGCATGGCAACGGAATGGGATTTCCCCTCTCGGTGGGTTTCTTTTTTCATGAAAAACGTTTAAAATAATACCAGAAATTCTATTTGTCCGCTATGCAGACAGATTGCCATATTAAGGAGGCAACTGCGTGATCGTGTTGATCGGCGGCGAAAGCCGCACCGGAAAAACTCTGCTGTCCCAGCGGCTGTTGGAACGGGTTCATTATCCCTGCACCAGCTTGGATCATCTGAAAATGGGTCTGATCCGCGGATGGCCGGACTGCGGATTCACTGCAAACGACGCGGATGACGTGATTTCCCAAGCGCTCTGGGGCATCCTAAAGGGGATGATCGACACCTGCCGGGAAAACAAACAAAACCTGATCCTGGAAGGCTGTTATTTACCGCCGGAAAGGGTCTGCAAATTGTCCGGCCGCGATATCATCGCTCTGTATCTGGGTTTTTCATCCGGCTACATCCGGACCCATTTTGATGATATACGCCGGTACGAAAACGTCGTTGAACAGCGCCTGTCCTCCGAACAACAGGAGGTCGAGGATTATATAACCGCGCACCGGGCGCTTCGGGCGCGCTGCATCGCCTGCGGACTGCCATATTTCTCCATACAGGAAAACTACGTGTTGGAAACAGATACTGTTTTACAATGGATTACAAAACAAATCGGAGGCCATGATGAAACTGGAAATCTACTTTGATTATCTGTGCGAATACTGTGAGATGGGCTGGCGCCACTGGCGCGAGCTGCTGCCCGGCTATCCGCTGATCACCCCTGTCTGGCGCCCCTGCGAGGCGCATCCCAGAGCCAGCGAGCCGTATTACGGGCGCCACAGCGACCTGGCCATTCAGGGAATGCTGCTGCTTCAGGAACAGGGCGGAGACGTCGCAGCATACAACGACCTGATTTTTCAGGCGGCCTGGCACGGCGGAAAAAACATCGAAGATCCCGCGCTTCTGGCCCATTACGGCGCGATGTGCGGCGTGTCCGAGCCCGTTTTTTACGAGGCGGTCCGCGGGGGCCGCTATCAGGCGGCACTGGAAGCGGCCAACCATCACGCCTGGGGCAGGCTGGGGGTTCCAGCGGTGCCCAGCTACCTTGCGGAAAATGGCCGCCGGTTGGACGCCCGGCTGGGTATCGGCGTCCCCAAAGCACAGTTCAAACAGTTTTTGGAGGAACTCTCGCGGACAAACGGCACTTAACCCCCGTTTCATACCAGCTTTTTCAAGTTAGGAGGATGCATTTGAACGGACAAAACCGGGACGACGTCAAAATCGGCGCGAAGGTCAGCGTCGTGTGCAAGGCCGATCAGCGGACCGGCAAACGGACCGAGGGCATCGTGGCACGGCTCCTGACAAAGAGCCGCTTTCACCCGCACGGCATCAAGGTCCTGCTGGAGGACGGACAGGTCGGACGCGTGCAGGAAATTCTTGAATAAATGTGCGCGGGGCGCATAGAGACTAAATGAAGAACACGCCGCAAAATGAAAGTGTGATGGCAACTCGTACAAGGAGATCGCTTTCAATATAAGAAAACGCCTTTGAAAATGGCCTGTTGATTCACGGCCAGATTCAAGGGCGTTTTTGTTTATTTCTCCTTAGAGCTATTTTTCAATGTGACTTAATCCTCAGCGAAAGCTGGGGAAGTAAGAAAAGCCCTGAAAACAACTCACTATCTCACATTAGTAATATTACTCGTTCCCACTCACTCTTCTCAGAAAGAGGATCTCCGGTCGGGACGCTCGCTAGAGGCTAACGCCTCGCTCGACGCTTTAAACGACCATCGCCGTTTTCAGAAGTGTAGAACAACCTATTTTAAGAATTGTCCACAAGGTAAAACCGGTTTCCGCCGCTTTTAGAAACGTAGAAAGACCTATTTTAAGCATGATTTGCAAGGTGAAAATGTTCCTCGCCGGAGGCGCGTTCCGACTGGAAGTCCGCGTTCCGACCGGAGGCCCGCAAAAGACGTTGCATATCCCGCTCCTTGCGAGGAGCGGCCAAAGGCTCTGCCTTTGGAAACCGCCGCTTTTCAGAAAAGCGGATAAACACCGTTCAGTAATAACCCGCCAAAGAAACAAAATAGGACTATCCTTATTTTTATAACCGAGTCTGCGCGTCTGTCTGAAAACGGAACACTCAGTCCTTGACCGCGAAGCAAAGCTTTGTCATATGGTCGTACCGCTCGCCCTTTTTCAGCACCGGGGACGGGAAGTTGGTGCAGCGCAGCGCATTCGGAAAATACTGTGTTTCCAGGCAGAGGCCCATGTTTTTCTCGTAGGCGACGCCCGATTTTCCCACCGGGCCGTCCAGCACGTTTCCGCTATAGAACTGCACACCGGGCATCGTGGTGGAAATGGTCATTGCAATGCCCGTATCCGGCGCGTACAGTACCGCCGCGGTATTCTCCTTCTCCACGCCGTCCAGAATAAAATTGTGGTCGTATCCCAGGCCGTTTTTCAGCTGCACACAGTCCGCGTGGATGTCGCGGCCCACCTCCTTGGGCTGGCGGAAGTCGAACGGCGTGCTGTCCACCTCCAGAATTTTTCCGGTCGGCAGGCAGTGTTCATCGTTCTCCGTAAACCGCGCGGCGGGAATTTGCAGCACATGATGCAGAATGGTGCCTTTTCCCTCTCCACTGAGGTTGAAATAACAGTGGTTGGTCAGGTTGACCACGGTATCCGCATCGGTTTCCGCCTCATAGCGGAGGATCAATTCGTTGTCGTCCGTGAGCTGGTAGGACATGCTGACATCCAGATTCCCCGGATAGCCCTCCTCCCCATCGGGAGAGCGGCGTCCAAACACCAGCCGCCCGTCCTCTACGGTGTATTCCCATACCCGCTTGTCAAAGCCGCGCAGGCCGCCGTGCAGATGGTTTGGGCCGTTATTGACCGCCAGACGGTATTCCTTTCCGTTCAGGACAAACACGCCCTTTTCAATACGGTTGGCGTGGCGGCCAACCACCGCGCCCAGATAGCCGTCGTTTTTCTCGTACTCCGCCAGCGTGCGGTAACCCAGGCAGATATCCGTTAGCCTGCCTTCGCGGTCCGGAACCAGAATGGACGTAATGGTACAGCCGTAGTTCATCAAAGTGACGGACGCGCCGGCATTGTTTTCCAGCCGGAACTGGAACACTTCTTTTCCGTCCTCCGTCACGCCAAAGGGTTCTTTGGTTATCTTCATAACAGTCTCTCCTTTTTGTCTCTGCTGCCGTTGCGGCAATCAATATTTTCTGCTGCGTATGTAATCCTTCGCATTTTCTTCTGTAAAAACTTTTTCATCCGTAATGATGCGCAGAGGCAATTCCTTGCCCGCCATCAGGTCGGTGATGGCCTTCATCAGCTGCGGCCCCAGCAGCGGGCTGCACTCCACGACGCAGTTCAGCCTACCGTCCACCAGCGCCTGGAACGCCGTGCGCGCACCGTCCACGGAAATCAGCTTCACGTCCTTGCCCGGCTGAATGCCGTGCTCCTCCAGTGCGTCCGCCGCGCCCAGCGCCATATCGTCATTGTGGGAGAAAATCGCGTCAATGTCCCACTCGTGCTTCGCCAGATACTCCTCGATCACCTTGCGGCCGCCCTCGTAGGTATAGTCGCCGCAGCCGAAATAGACGATGTTACAGCCCGGGTACTCCTTGAGCACCTCGCGGAAGCCCTGGCTGCGGTCCTCCGTCGGAGACGCGCCGAGCGTCCCCTCCAACTCCATAATGCGCAGAGAGCTTTGAGGCGTTTCCAGCGTGCCGCCCAGCCAGCGCATGGCGCGCCGCCCCTCTTCGATGAAGTCCGCGCCGATAAACGTCATATACATATTGTCGTCTTTGGTTGTGACGCGCCGGTCGGACAGCAGCACCGGAATCCCCGCGTCGCGCGCCTCCGCCAGCACCTCGTCCCAGCCGCTGTCCACAACGGGGCTGATCACGATAACGTCCACATCCATTTTGATAAACCGGCGGATGGCTTCAATCTGCCGGCCCTGATCCTGGTCCGCGTCCTCATACAGCAGGCTGACGCCGAAATCGCGGGCCGCCTTTTTAATCGACTCCGTGTTGGCCAGACGCCAGGCGCTCTCCGTGCCGACCTGGGCATACCCGACGGTAATCGCCCTTTTCGTCGCCTCCGGAACCTGGTTCAGGCTGGCTTCGTAATCGTCCGCGTTCTCCTTGGTGATGTTGTGGCTGCGCAGGATAACCTGCTTGGGCACGCCGCTGACGTTGTTGAGGATTTCCAGCGCATACTGCACCGCCTCGCGCCCGCCGGTCGGGCAGGTGATCGTCTCGTCAATCATCCCGCGGCGCACCAGATTCACGCCGTCGTCCTCGCCGGTGAAGCCGTCCACTCCTACGATGCGGATATGGTCGTATCCCAGCTGTTTGACCGCATTGTATGCGCCCAGCGCCATATAGTCGTTGTGAGCAAAGATCACATCGATGCCGCGGAGCCGCGTACCGAAGGCCTTGACGATGTCCTCCGCCGAATCGCGCGATTCGCTGACCACCGCCACATGCTCCACCTGGATATCGCCTTCTCCGGAAATCACACTGCTGAAGCCCTCGCTGCGGTCGATGCTCGCCTGGGAGGCCGAGCTGCCGCACAGCTCCAGTACCGAGCCGCTTTTGCCGTTCATCATGCGCAGTGCGGCTTCCCCCGCCTGCTTGCCAATGGTCTTGTTATCCGGCCCGATAAAGAGGGAATAGTCAAAACCTTCCACCACGCGGTCCAGCACGATGACCGGGATCGACTGGTTGTACACATTGCTGACCACCGGTGTGATTTTCTTAACGTCGCACGGCGAGACAATCATGAGGTCGATGCCGTAATCCAGCAGACGCTGGATATCCGTCATCTGTTTGGCGCTGTCGTCCGTCGCGTCTGTAAAGACAAGACGGACATTGGGGTACTTTGCGGCCTCATCCTGTATTTCCCGGGTAAGGACCAGCCGCCACGGTTCACGCATGTTCGCCTGCGATACACCGATTACATAGTCGATCTTATCCGGTTCCTGACGCGCCGCGCATGCCGAAAACATGGAAAACAGCAGTGCGACGGTCAGCAGGCAGATCCCGCCGCCTTTCCAGATGCGGCGGCGGTGCCTGACCAAACTTTCTTTCATTGACTCCATTCGTCCGCTGAGCTTCATTTTTTCTGCAGCCCTTTCTTATATTCCATGGGAGAAACGCCCAGCACCTTCTTAAATGCGCTGCTGAAATAATGCTGGCTGGAATAGCCCACCCGCTCCGCAATTTCATACATTTTGAGGTCCTCGTCCGCCAGCAGCTCGATCGCCTTGCGGATGCGCACCCGTGTGATATAGTCCATGAACGTGATACCCGTGCTCTGCCGGAACACGCGGCTGAGATGCTGCGGCGACACGTGCGTATAGTCCGCCGCGTCGGTCAGGGAAAATGCCTCCATCGAGAAATTTTCCTCTATGTAATGCTTGACGTCCCGCACCAGCTGCGGCGTCTCCAGCAGCGCCCGCATCTCATCCATGGCCGCCTCATATGCGCCGGGCAGGTCCGAGAACTCCCCCGCGCCCTTGTGCGCAATCGCCACATCCACAGGCAGATACTGCTGTAACAGGCGCGACAGCCGTTCGCCGGCCGCGAGCCATTCCTCCCGCGGCGTACAGGCGGTAATCAGCACCAGGTCGCCGCCCGCATTGCGGCAGGCGGAAACGGGCTGGAACGATTGAAACACTTCCTCCGCGATATTTTCCGCGGCGTAGAACAGCAGGTCGTCGTCCCACTCACCGCCGATCTCCGCGTTGTCCTTGTCCTCCAGATGGATCAGCGTGACACCAAAGTCCTTTGGAAGTTCCAGGCTCAGCGCGGCAATGCGTTCCTCGACCTCCGTCTCGCTGAAATGGCCGCCCAGCCATCCCTCCAGAAATTCCGCGATCAGCGCCGGGCGGTTTTTCTCCACCAGTACCCGCGCCCATTCCAGGTATTTCACCTGCTTCTTGCGCCGGCCCAGCTGCTCCTTGGCGCGGTCCACCGCGTCGTAAAAGGTATTCTCCATGATGGGCTTGAGCAGATAGTCAAACACGCCCAGACGCAAAGCCTTCTGGGCGTACTTGAAATCGTCGTACCCGGTGATCACGATGATCACCGCATTTTTCAAAATTCCTTCCAGCTTTTCAATGAACTCCAAACCGTTTAAAAACGGCATGTTGATGTCCACGAACAACAGGTCCGGCAGGTGCTCCGCCGCAAGCTCCAGCGCCATTTCGCCGTCCTCCGCCTGCGCGACCACCTCGATTTCCGGGTCCTTTTTCAAAAAATATGCAATTCCCCGGCGAATGATGTCCTCATCGTCCGCAATCAGCGCCTTATACAACTCCCATCACTCCTCATCAAAATCTTTCACTTCTTTATCCCTGGGAAGCGTAATCGTCACGCATGTTCCCTCGCCCAATTGGCTTTCCACGCGGACGCCGTACTGTTCCCCATAACAGAGCTGGATGCGTTCCCGGATGTAGAACATGCCGAAGCTGGTCTTCTCGTCCAGCTCCGAATGCTCGCTCATCCGGCGGTTGAGTTCCTCCACTTTCTCCTGCGGCATGCCCGCACCGTTGTCACGGATGGTCAGGATCATGCTTTTTCCCCGCGCCTCCCCGCTGACATAGACGGTACCGCCGCCGCGTTTTGCTTTAATGCCGTGATAAATGGCGTTTTCCACCAGAGGCTGCAGGATCAATTTGGGGACTTTATACGGGTACAGGGATTCTTCCACATGGATTTCATAATTAAGCCGGTCCTTATAACGGATTTTCTGGATGTATAAGTAGTTGGAAACGTGCGTGATCTCCTCCTGCACGGTGATGATGTCGTTGCCGTGGCTCAGGCCGATGCGGAACATATTGGTCAGGGCGTCCACCAGCTTGACGATATCCTCCGCCTCATAGTCGCGGGCCATCCAGCTGATGGTGTCCAGGGTATTGTAAAGAAAATGCGGTTTGATCTGTTCCTGCAGCGATTTCATTTCCGCCAGGCGCTTGTTTTTCTGCTCCACGTAGACCATGTGAATCAGATTGTCGATCTGCTCGATCATATGGTTGAAGCTCCACCCCAGCGCGCCGATCTCGTCATTGTAGGGGCTGTCGAACCGGACGCTGAGGTCGCCGGACTCCGCGCGCTTCATCAGCTGCTTCAGGCGCAGGATCGGCTGGGTCATCGTGCGGCCCATATGGAACGACACGGTAACGATTAAAATCAGCGAGATGATAATACTCGCAATTAAAATATATATGATGGTATTGACGCCGGCCATCACCTCGTCCATGGAAAAGACGCCCACCGTGCGCCAGCCGGTATAGCCGGACAGCTCGCTGCGGATCTGGTAGCTGCCGCCCTGGATCCGGGCGTTGACCGGCATGTTTCCGTCCCGCAGCCACTGCGGATTGACGCGGTATACAACGTCGTTGACCGGCGTATAGACGATGTTGTCGTTCTCGTCCGTGACAAACACAAACCCTTTTTCTCCAATGGTCGCGCCCTTGATCGACTTCTGGATGATATCGTGCCGGATATCGAACAGAACCACACCCAGCACTTCCCCGGTATGCGGGTCCTGCACCGCCTTTGCCAGGGAGAACACGTCGTCGACGCTGTAGCTGCGGTTGGTCACGATGTTCCGCCCGGTGACGACGCTGATCAGCTGGATTTCGTCGGGCGCCCCGGCCGCCTGCCGGTACCAGGATTCCTCCTCGAATGGATCGCGGGAAATGCGGGACATGCCGGTACTGACGTACATATCGTTTTTGGACGCGACCAGAATCCCCGCTACCTCGTGATGGGACCCCGCAATGTTTTCCAGGATCGCGCGAATTTTCGCGGATTCTGTTTGCCAATCCGCATCCAGATCGGACCGCATATGGAACAGCGGGGAATCCTTCAGGTCCATCTGGATATAGTTGGCCATCTTTTCAATGGTTCCCACATAGACATCCATGGAATTGCTGACTTGATGGATCATCTGCGCCGTATGCTCAACAGCGGTCTTCTGCGCCTGGTTCAGGAACACCGAGCCGCTGACAATGGAGAAGATAATAAAGGGAATGAGCGCTATAAAGATATTGGACATGGTCATTCTGCTGCGCAGGCCCACGTTTCGGAAGATTTGCTTGAATTTTCGCACCACATTCACCTCATTTAACTGAATCGCACAAATATACTATTTCTTATTATATAATACTAGCAAGATTTTCGCAATTGTTTAGCAATTGTTAGAATTTTCCTTGGAAAAAAGCAAAAAAGCAGGGATGCTCTCCGGGCGTTCAGAACGCCCGGACGCAGAGCAATTGGCCCCACGACCGAAACGCAAAGCATTCCGGGAGCATCCCCATTCGTCTTTGGAGGACTTGTACACAATATGTTTTTCCGCTTTTCTGAAAAGCGGGACCTGCGGTCAGCCCGCGCCTATGGCGAGGACCGCTTTTGCCTTGCAGGTAATCACTAAAACGCGTTTTCCCGCTTTTCTGAAAATCGGGACCTGCGGTCAGCCCGCGCCTATGGCGAGGATCGCTTTTACCTTGCAGGTAATCGCTAAAACGCGTTTTCCCACTTTTCTAAAAAGCGGCGGTTTCCAAAGGCAGGGCCTTTGGTCGCTCCTCGCAAGGAGCGAAACGCTCTTTCTGAGAAGAGCGAGTGGGAACGAGTGATATGGTTGTTTATGAGGCATTCAGCTGCCTCTGAGGCCTTTTGTTCCCCGGCTTTCGCCGGGGAATGTACGTCGCTTTGAAAAGCGACAGCAAAGACTGTTTACTTTAAAAAAGTAAAACAAATTTTATGAAAACAATTTTGTGCATTGCGGAAGCAATGGGGCTTCTTTACTCTTGGAAAGCAAAAGAAGCTTTGTTGCTTAAGCAACATATTTAAAAAACTTTATGACATCACGTTTATAGTTGCATTGTTGTTTAATCAACATGCACTTTATGGTTTTTATAAACCGATGGCAAACTAATTGCACATGCAATATTTATTGCTTATTCGCTTTTGAAAAAGCGGGAGAAAACCACTGGTTTGTCCTCGCGCCGGACGGGCGGTACCTTTCCGTCTTGTCGGAAAGGTACCAAAGACCGCGAAAGGGGGACGCGAGAGTGGGCTCCGGGGTACTTCGACTCACGCCCCCCTTTCAACCTCCGGTATCCCCATGGGGATGCTTTGCCAAAGGTCGGCTGAGCGTTTTCTTTGGTTTTCAGCTTTTTGTTTTGGCCTTCTGCATTTGTCAGTTGGACTTTATCATTCTACTTGAGAGCGTTATTTGGTGGAACCTCTGCGTTTTTTTATAGCATTCAACCTCATGGGAAAGTCACCGTAGGTGCGAAAGACGTTGCACGTCCCGTCGCGGGTATCCGTGGGATTGTGCTTGAGTAAGCGTCCGCCCGCGCCGTCCCGACCGGAGGTCTCGTGCGTGCAGGTTCAACCTGCTCAGCCTGCTGCCTTGAGTTTTTCCGCGCGGATGGCGATGAGGCGCTGAATGATGATAAAGACGCAGAGCAGGCCCGCGATGGTCACCTTGGTCCACCAGGTATTCAGGTTCTGATAGGTAACAATCGTCTGGATCACACCCTGGATCAATACGCCGACTGTGGTACCGATCACGTTGCCGACGCCGCCGGTCAGCAGCGTGCCGCCGATGACAGCGGAGGAAATCGCGTCAAGCTCCAGGCCGACGTTTTGGAGGGAGTTGCCCGCCAGGGTGTAAAAGCTGAACACTACACCGGCAAGCGCCGCACAAAAGCTGCTGATTGCGTAAACGGAAACCTTGGTGCGTGCCACCGGCAGTCCCATCAGGACCGCGGACTGCTCATTGCCGCCCACCGCATAGACAGTACGGCCGAATTTGGTCAGCTTAAGGACAAACAGCGCGACAATCAAAACCGCGACTGCGATAAAGACATAGAAGTAGATTCTGCCGCCCAGAAACGTGATTTTGGAGAGTGCCATTGTCTTGTAAAACTCGTTGGTAATCGGGATGGACTCCGTGCTGATGACCGCACACATGCCGCGCATGAAGAACTGGCCCGCCAGCGTCACGATAAACGGCTGCAGTTTGTAGTAATGGATCATGAAACCCATCAGTGCGCCGAACGCCAATCCGATCAACAAAACCAGCGGGATCACCACAAACGGCGGCACGCCCATGCGCAGCAGGAACGCCGAAAACACGCAGGTGAACGCGATGGTGGATGCAATGGAAATATCAATGCCGCCGGTCAACAGTACAAACGTGATGCCGATGGATGCAATGATCAGATACCCATTGTCGTTCAACAGGTTGAACAGGGTTGAAAAGGAAAAGAAATTATCGTACGCGACGGAAGCCGCGCCAAACAGGACGATAAAGAGCACAACTGTGATCAACAGAGAGATATTCTTAATAGAAAATTTCTTCTTGGCTTTCTGTCCATTCATGCCTGCTTCACCGCCTTCCGGAAATTCAGTTTCTTCGCAATGGACTCCTTAAACGCCTTGGACTGGAACAGGCAGATCACAACAACGATGATGGATTTGACCACCTGGGTGATCTCCGGCGCGACGCCCATTGCATACACGGACGTGGTGATACTCTGAATGATCAGCGCGCCAAACAGGCTGGCCGGGATGGAGAAGCGGCCGCCGTTGAGGGACGTGCCGCCGATGGCGACCGCGAGGATCGCGTCCATCTCAATAAACAGGCCCGCGTTGTTGCAGTCCGCACCCTTAATGCCCGCACTCTCTATCAGGCCGGCGACTGCCGCCATCATGCCGCAGAAGGTGTAAACCATCCATTTGATGCGGTCCACGTTGATGCCCGCGAAATGGCTGGAGATCGGATTGACACCCGTGGACTCCAGAAACAGGCCAAACGCGGTCTTCTTGATGAACAGCATCACCAGCAGCACGACAAACGCCACGATGAACAGCGGGAACGGCAGTCCCAAGATATATCCGCCGTTGATGAAATAATACGCATCGGAATTTACTGTAACAATTTTACCATTGGTAATAAGCTGTGCGATGCCGCGCCCGGCAACCATCAGGATCATGGTCGCCACGATGGGCTGGATTTTGATCTTGGACACCAGCAGGCCGTTCCACGCGCCCGCCACGATGCCCGCGAGGATTGCCACAAGGATGGCAACCGCCACATTTCCGCCGCCTGCCACGATGGTGCATGCGACTGCGCCGCTGATCGCCATGACGGAGCCGACGGAAATATCCGTTCCGCCCGTCGCAAGGACCATGGTCATACCGGTCGCCAGCAGCATCAGCTTGCTGCCGTTGCGCAGGATATCGATGATTCTGCTGTACAAATGGCCATCCACAATTCTCATTTCAAAGAACGAGCCGCCCGAGACAATCCCGTTGACCAGCAGGATCAACAGAAAAATGACGATGGGCCAGAATACCTGATATTTCGACAGCTTTTTAAGCCGGTTCATTCTCCGCACCTCCCGCTATATAATGCATGATCGCCGCTTCGGAAATCTCCTGTCCGTTCAGCTCCGCGACCTTTTTCTTATCCCTGAGAACAATCATGCGGCCGCAGCAACGCAGCATCTCGTCGATTTCCGAAGAAATGAAGATGACCGCCATGCCCTGTTCCGCAAGCTGGACCACCAGTTTCTGGATTTCCGCCTTGGTACCGATGTCGATACCGCGGGTCGGTTCGTCCAGCATCAGCAGATCCGGGTTCGTCGCCAGCCAGCGGGCCAGGATGACCTTCTGCTGGTTGCCGCCGGACAGGTTCCGGATGAGCTGGTCCGCCGACGGGGTCTTGATTTCCAGCTTTTCGATGTATTCGTCCGCGATCTTCTGCGCATCCGCGCGGGAAATTGCCTTGAACATGCCGCGCTTGGCCTGCAATGCCAGAATGATATTTTCCCGAATGCTCAGGTCGCCCACGATGCCTTCCGTTTTCCGGTTTTCCGGGCAGAAGGCAAACCCGCTGCGGATTGCCGCCAGGGTTCCTTTGTTGTGCAGTTTATGTCCCTTGAGGTTCATTTCGCCGCCGGACATATGGTCCACACCGAAGATCAGGCGGACGATTTCAGAACGGCCGGAGCCCAGCAGGCCTGAAAGGCCCAAGACATCGCCCTTGTGGATATCCAGGCTGATGCCCTCTATGCTGCCCGCACTGGTCGCATCCTTGAGGGAGAGCAGCGCCTCGCCGGTCGCTTTGACACTCTTTTCGCTGATAAACCGCTGGTTCAGGTCCCCGTACTCCTTGCCGATCATTTTGGCGACCAGCTGTACACGCGGCAGATCGGCGGTCGTATAGGTACCCACATAGGTGCCGTTGCGCAGCACGGTGATCGTATCCGTCACCTCGTAAACCTGATCGAGGAAGTGGGTGACAAAGACGACGCCCAGGCCCTGTTTTTTCAGCATCCGCATGATGTCGAACAGCTTCTCCACTTCTACGGTGGACAAACTGGAGGTCGGTTCATCCAGGATCAGAACCTTTGCATCGATGTCCACCGCACGCGCGATGGCCACCATCTGCTGAACCGCGACGGAATAGTTATCCAGATTCTTTGTCACGTCGATATGTAAGTCAAACCGGGCAAGCAGCTCCTTGCTTTTCTGGTTGATGGTTTTCCAGTCGATGCGGCCGCCCTTTTTGGGCTCGCGGCCGATATAGACATTTTCCGCAACTGAAAGATTCGGACACAGGTTGACTTCCTGATACACGGTGCTGATGCCCACGTTTTGCGCTTCCTGCGGCGTGCGGGGGGAAATCTCCTCGCCGTCCATCAAAATGGTGCCGCCGTTCCGTTCCTCAACGCCCGTGAGGACCTTAATCAGCGTGGATTTTCCCGCGCCGTTCTCTCCCAGCAGGGCGTGTATTTCCCCGCGCTGTAATGTAAACTGCACGTCGTTGAGCGCAACGACGCCGGGGAAGGTTTTTGATATATGCGACATTTGAATTAATGCCGTTTCGCCACTCATGGCAGACCCTCCTTTAAGATTGCAAAATCCGCCTCCGTCTCAGTCGGCGGGGCGGATTTTACAGAGTCGGTAAAACTTACCTGTTATATGGAATGAAGAAGAAAGAAAGTGAAGGAGTAATCAATTTAATGGGATCTTATGATTAATATACGCGGGTCTTGATATCTTCCGCGGCAGTATCCTGACGATAGATGCCCTCTTCGGATTTTACCCACTTCTCAACGGCTTCGCCGTCCTTGAGCTTCTGGCAGGTCTCGAAGAAGATCGGTCCCAGCAGCGGGTTGCACTCAACGGTGACGTTCGCTTCGCCGGCAACCATCGCCTCAAAGATGCCCTTGACGCCATCGCAGGAAACAGTTACCACATCGGTGCCCGGCTTGAGGCCCGCTTCTTTAATGGCCTCGATTGCACCGAGAACCATGTCGTCATTATGTCCATAAACGCCCTTGATATCGGCGCCGTAGGTCTTCAGGAAGGATTCCATGACTTCTTTGCCCTTTGCACGGGTGAAATCGCCGGTCTGGGATGCGATGATTTCAATGTCCGGATACTCTGCGGCCATCTGATCCTCAAAGCCCTTTTTGCGGTCGTTTGCCGCGGAAGCGCCAACGGTGCCTTCCAGCTGTACGATCTTACCCTTGTTGCCGAGCAGCTTTGCCATTTCGTCCGCTGCGTTTTTGCCCTCTTCAATGAAGTCGGAGCCGATAAATGTTGCATAGAGGTCTTCCGGAACGTCTGCCATACGGTCTACCAGGACGATCGGGATTCCTGCGTCCTTCGCCTCGGTGAAAACCGCATCCCAGCCGGTCTCAACAACCGGAGCCAGGCCGATGACGTCAACGTCCATATCGATAAAGGATTTGATTGCTTTGATCTGGTTTTCCTGTTTTGCCTGTGCATCTGCAAACTTGAAGTCGATGGTATCCACATTCTGGCCTGCATAGAACTGGATGGAAGCGGTTTCCGCGTCACGCCAGCCGGATTCCTGTCCGATCTGTGCGAAGCCGACCTTCAGCTTGCCGTCGTCGGTCTCTTTGTCGCCGCCGTTGTCCGGTGTAGGATTGTTCTCAACCGGTGCGGATGAGGGATCATTGGTTGTTGGTGCGGCGGGCTCGTTGCCGCAGCCTGTAAACGCTGCACCCAGCATCAGTACGGAAAGCATTGCCGCGACGATTCTTCTTGTTGTCTTCATAAAATTTGTCCTCCTTAAACGAAATCCTCTTTATTTTCGGTTCAGGCGTTCTCTCGATCCGCCTTAGGGCCGTTCCCCTTTCGATGTCTATATTCTACTGCGCGCGGCAGGTAAAGTCTTTACGATAACAAAACCTGAATTTACGATTTTTTAGCACGCTTAAAAAGAGGATTCGGTGAAAAAAGGCGCCAAAAAGCGCGGCACACCGCTGTACGCCGCGCTTTTTTCCATGTTTTCCAGTTTGAACCCAAAAATCGTGTCAGGAACCTCAGCGGCTTCCTATTCATTTAAAAACACGAGTCTTTTCTTCCTATCCCCGGCCGCCGCCCCATGCAAACCGGGACGGTACGTTTGTTTTTCCAGCACAATCGGGGAAACAGATGGACGTAAATGATACCCGCTCCATTGAAATGGGGCCAAACCAGCCCGTCCATTCCACAGAATTTTAATAAACCTGTGCGATATGACACATCTTACCTTGTTTTGTCAACCCTGTTTTGATTTAAAATTGACTTTCTAACGGTTTCGTTTTAGACTATTATATAAGTATTTTTAACAAAGGGATCGACCGATGGGATTCTGACGGCGATTCGGTAACCATCCGTTACCGTGAAAGACAACTGTTCCGTATCCTTTTCTATTTCATTGGTTGGGAATACGATAGAACCGCAAGGGGGACATAAACGATGTCAGAAGAATCTCATGGATTTTGCACGCGGGAAGCCTGGACGGAGTGGCTTACAGACTACAACGCGATTATTTCTGAACTGAACGAACGCAGCTATGCATTGGTGCAAAGCGAACTACCCGCGGATGAGTGGATTGCCCTTTATCAGCACAATTCCGCGCAAATCCGGGAAGCATACTGCCGCAACGAACAAATGCTGGACCGGCATATCCGCTGGTTTACCCGCACGCCCGGCAGGTGGACAAGGGAAATCGCGGATCCGTTGCTGGCTGCTCTGTTCCGTTATATCACCCGTATACAGGATCTGGGCGCCGCCCATGAAATTGCGGAATCCCTGCTGGACTTTTACGCGCCCCTGTGGGACGAGCCCTCGCGGATGAAATGCTACCTGGTGCGTGCCTTCTGCCTGGCATTCCTGGACCCCATCCATCTGTTGGACGAGGTCGACGCCGACTGCACCCGTGCCAGAGAAATTTACGAGCGGCACTTTTTCAATCTGACGCCGGAGGACCGGAGCATGGGATTATCCATCTATGATCTCCTGTTTGACCATATGCGGACCCTGCTCAAACTGGGCCGGGCCACCGCAGAGGGATTGGATCGAATGATCGAGTGCCATGACGCCGCCGTCCGCGCCACGGAAGTCGTTATAGCGGAAGACCAGGGCTATGAATTCAATACCATTTTGCCCGACTTTGATCACTATCTGGGATTTGCGGCCCTATGCCTTTCACCGGAAGACTGCACCCCGGACCAGGCGAACGCCATCTATCAGGCGGCGGAACGCCGGTACCGTTCCTGTAAAACGGAACCTGGGCACTCGGAATTCTACCGGGTCAGAATTGAACTGGTCTATGGGATGGCCCAACGCCTTGTGGGACTGTGCAGCGATCAAGCCGTATTGGAACGCATCCGCACCTATATGGGCAGCTACGCCCAATCTCTATTTGACAGCGGTACATTCAGCCAGCACGCAATAGAGGCGGTTGAAGCCATTCAGCTTTCCATTGAGACGCTGACCCGCGGCGGTAAGTATGAGCCGGCGCTTTACCGCACCGTGCAGTCGTTTTTTATCCGGTATTTTTCCACGCGTCCATATACCTCTTTGGCCGACTACATCTGCGCTTCTTATAATTACTGCTACATCCTCACGGTGCTCTCCCATCAAACCGACCGACAGGAGCTGCTTCGATCCCTGTTAAAGCTGACCATGTTCCGGCAGGTCCAGACCGCCATGCATTCCATCATGGTGGCGGAGCTGGCCGGAGAGATTGTGGATACCCTTGTCCGCCGCAAACCGGAACTGCTGGTGGGACTGCCGGGCGCCAGTTCGGCGGCAGAGGTCCAGGCGCACGCACAGGAGTATCACCGTTACCTCTATTGCGGGGCACTGCTCCACGACGTCGGCAAATTGGTCTGTTCCAGCGTCATTAACGCGCAGTGCCACAGGCTGGGCGACCTGGAGTTCCGGGTCCTTAAAATGCATCCCATCACCGGCAGGGAGATGCTTGAT
Organism: Anaeromassilibacillus senegalensis; assembly: GCF_001261775.1. Taxonomy (GTDB): domain Bacteria; phylum Bacillota; class Clostridia; order Oscillospirales; family Acutalibacteraceae; genus Anaeromassilibacillus; species Anaeromassilibacillus senegalensis. The sequence goes on from NZ_LN868535.1 coordinate 283,149, forward strand.
CATCTGCCCGCACTGACGGTATTCCGGGATATCGCCTTCGGCCACCACAAGAGCTTTGACGGCTCCGGCGGCTACCCGGCAGAATACAGCCGTACCACCTCCCCGCAGAAAATCTTTATCGATATCATTACCGTCTGCGACAGCCTGGATGCCGCCACCGATAACCTGGGACGCAACTATGCCGCCGCCAAGGACTTCTCCACTGTGATGGACGAGCTGCGCGGCGGACGGGGGACGCGCTACTCCGGGGATATCGTCGACCTCATCGACCATGACGTGAGCCTGCAAGCCCGGCTGCGCCATCTTTTAGAGGAAGGCCGGCGTGAGGTCTATTACACCGTACACAAAACCATTTTAGAAGAATCTACCGGCCAACACAGTCCAAACACCCATACATGGCAGTTCGATCTGAATCTGCCCGCCTCCATTGACTGAGCCGCAAGAGCCGCATACAGCGCCGGTACAAGCCCTATGCGTAAAACGAAAGGCGGTATTATGCAACCATTACTTTTGACAAGCCCTGCGTTCTCTGAAGGCGGGTGGATTCCATTGGACCACACTGCCCGGGGCAAAAACCTTTCCCCCGCATTGCGGCTGAGCGGCCTGGACAAAAGGGCTGTCTCTCTTGCCGTTACGATGGATGACGCGTCCCATCCGATTTTTCCCAATTATAACCACTGGGTACTATGGAACGTCCCGGCCCGGGAGGCGCTCCCAGCTGCAATCCCCGCCGGTAAAACGGTTCCCACGCTGTCGGGCGCGGTTCAAGGCATCGCATATGGGAGGAACCGGTATAAAGGCCCAAAACCGCCGTTCAAAGCCGTCCACTCGTACACCTTTACCGTTTATGTGCTGGACTGTACCGTTTCTCTGCCGCCGCACTGCAAACGAAAGGACCTGTTGGCGGAAATGGAAGGGCATATCCTGCAAAAAGCGACGCTGACCGGAAAATTCCAGAGCGGCAGGCGGGAATGAATGATTTGATTTAAAACATCGTTATACATAAAAACAGGCGTATTCTCTCATGAAAGACAGAACACGCCTGTTTTTTATGTGTAAAAATGATTCATAACCTTTTCTAATCAATTGCAGTGGGACTTCCTGGGGGGATCCCGGTCATTTTAAAATCATACCCATTCTGTAAAGCGAAAAAACAAAGCAGAGCGATTAAGACAGCCGTAACCAATATGATAAGGATTGTCCATTGCAAATATTTATCTTTCATTTTCAATTACCCTGTTTTCATACCTTCCGCGCCTTCCGCGCGGAGACAATCAGCATCATCGGGCGGCGCATTTCATCCTTCATGCCTTCGATATGGAACATATGCGCCGGCGGCTGCGGCTCCACGATGCGCTGGATCGCAAACCCATTGGTCAGCAGGCCGTCCAGATAGGTGGTCAAGGTCTTGTGGTACTTGGTCACCTTTTCGCCCAGGAACGTCGCCTCGCGCTTCCCCTCATAAAAGTAGTTGTCCACGGGGAAATGCAGGATCGCGCCGGTTTCATCGTAATACCAGTCCTGTGTTCCGTAGGCGGTGAAGACCGGGTGCTCCGCCGAGAAGACGAATACGCCGCCCGGCGCAAGGCACGAATTTACCTTCTTTGCGACCGCGTCAAACGACGGGACATAGTGCAGGGCCAAGGAGCTGACAACGATGTCAAAGCTGTTTTCCGGATAGTCGATATCCTCAATCGGCATACACTGATAGCGCACCTGCGGAAATTGGGTCTTTTCCCGGGCAACTTCGAGCATCTTTTCCGACAGGTCGATGCCTGTGACGGAAGACGCGCCGTGCTCCGCCGCGTAGATGCAGTGCCAGCCGTAGCCGCAGCCGAGGTCCAGCACGCGCTTCCCGGCAAAGTCGGGCAGCAGCTTTTGCAGTGTCTCCCACTCGCCCGCGCCCTCTAATCCCTGCTGGGAACGGCTCATCTGGCTGTATTTTTCAAAGAATACCGGGTCGTCATATTTATTTTCTTTCATATGGGATTCTCCCTTCTTGTTCTACCATGTTCCAAAGTCGTTGCAGCGAACGGGTCTGATATTGGTTTCGATTCACCACAATGGTCAGGCTGTTCGTCAGGCACAGATCGGAAACCTCGATTTTTTGCATGCTTCCCCGTTCTATTTCCGGGGCAACAAGAATTTCCGGGAGGACGGCGATCCCAAGCCCTGCCTTTGCCGCCTCGATCAGCGGCTGGGAATCCACGCTGACCCACTGGGCAGACGCCTGATAGCCCGCCAGCGTCACCGCGGACTCAAACACCTCGCGGACCGCGCTTCCCCGCTCGCGCAGCAGCAGCGTTTCCTGCAACAGCTGTTCCAGCGTGCACACGGGGGAGCAATACCCCGGTGCGGCCACCGCCCACAGGGCATAGGAGGAAAACTGTTTGGCGATAAACTGGCCCTGCGCAATGTTCCCTTCGATAAACGCGGCATCCACCTTCCGCTGTTTAAGCAGCTCCAGCGCCTCGGACGCCCGGTTCACCTGCACACGGACGGGGACCTCCGGGCATTCCCGCCGAAACCTTTGCAGAATTGGGAGCAGCCAGGCCTGCGCGATGGTGATGCAGGAGGCGATCCGAAGCGGGGCCTCCTGCTCCAGGTGCTGGATTCGGGATTCCATCCGCTCAAATTCCTCCAGTATGGGGGTGACCTCTTGCAGCAGCCGTTCCCCGCTGGGCGTCAGCCGGACGCTCTTATGCAGCCGCTCAAAGAGCTTGGTTTCGGCCGCCTCTTCCAGTTCCTTGATGGCATGGGAAACCGCCGATTGCGTCAGGAACAGCCGCTCCGCCGCCTTTGTAAAGTTCCGCGTCGCCGCGACCTCCCGAAAAATGACATAATACCGTATCTGCATACTGCCCCTCTTATCATGAATTCTGTTCATGCCTGTCATCCTATTTTAGCATTTCACAAATGGCAAAGCAACCGGTATAATGGATTTACATCAATGGAAAGGAAGATTGTATGAAAAAACCCCGGCTTTACCTGTGGCTTTGCGGTGTAAACCTGCTGATCAGCGCCTTTACATTCGGCGGCGGATATGTCGTTGTGCCGATGATCAAAAAATATTATGTGACGCAAAAACACCTTTTCACCGAACCCGAATTGATGGAAATGGCGGCAATCGCGCAGTCGTCCCCCGGCGCGATTGCAATCAACCTGAGTATTCTGGCGGGAAAACGGGCCGCGGGCACAATGGGCGTGCTGATCAGCGGCGTCTGCTCGCTGATCCCGCCCATCATCATCCTGAGTTTTGTGTCCCAGTGGTACGCGGCGTTTTCCGCCAATCCGTACCTGGCGGCGGTTTTAAAGGGCATGCAGGCCTGTGTCGCCGCGATGATGGCAGACCTGATTCTGAACATGTACCAGGCGATCCTAAAGGAAAAATCCGCACTGCTGTGTTTTCTCGCGCCCGCCGCTTTTATCGCCTGCTTTTTCCTCAATATCAACGTGATCCTGATCCTGCTCGCCAGCAGCCTGATGTGCCTGCTGACGCTGTTTTGGAAGCTGCGCTTCGGAAAGGAGGAGCCTGCCGCGTGATCATACAGCTCATCTTTACCTTTCTGAAAATCGGCATGTTCAGCATCGGCGGAGGCTATGCGATCATCCCCCTGATTCAGGAACAGGTGGTTACCCAGCAGGGCTGGATCGGTGAAAAAGTCTTCACGGACATCATCACGATTTCCCAAATGACGCCCGGCCCGCTGGCGGTCAACACCTCCACCTTTGTAGGCATTCAGATTGCGGGCATCCCGGGGGCGATTGCGGCCACGTGCAGCTGCGTGATCTCCGGCGTGCTGATTTCCATTCTGCTTTATGAGTTTTTTAAAAAATACAAAAGCTCGCAGTATATTTTCCGCATTCTCAACGGGCTGAAGGCTTCTTCGCTGGGGCTGATCATGGCGGCGGGCCTGACCATCCTGCTGCTGACCTTCTTCGGCGCCTCCGACTACCACGACGTCAACCTTTGGAATGTAGACCTGGTCGCCGTCGCACTGTTCTGCGCATCGCTGTTCTGCATGCGGAAATGGAAGACCGGGCCGGTCTGCACGATGCTCGTTTGCGGGGTGGTCGGCCTGTTCGCCTATTCCATCTTTTAAACAAAACAGGGAGCCGGGCGATTTGGCCGGCTCCCTGCCTGTTTATTGATCCTCCGCTGTTTCCACACACCAATCCTTTTTGCCGCAATGCGTACAGGTCAGCTTCCTGGTCTTCGGCGTGTGCCCGGCAAAAAGGAATTCCCGGAATACAGGCCGAAACGCCGCGCCGCATGTGGGACAGAGATAGACGGTACTGCGGTAATACATCCGCGTCAGCAGCGTACAGATCGCAATGGCAATGGGAAGAACCACCGCGAACGGAATCCAGTTTCCATAAAAGCCCCAAACCATCAACGTAATCACCTCTGCAATGGTACACAGGCTTCCCCAAAGCACCATGGTCAAATGGACACGGCGCAGTTTTCTTTTTCTGTTTTCCATCATGATGCGTTCTATGTCGCTCTGTAAATTTTCCGGGATGGCCTGCGTCTTTTCCAGACAGGCCCGCGCGGCGGCGATGGTCTTCTTCTGCTCCGCTTTCTCCGCAAGCTCCGCGTCCAGCTGTTTTTCCTGTTCATCCAGCAGGAGCAGGAGAACCTTTTCCGGATGTTCGCTTTGCAGAATCCCTTTGATCGATTCCAGCGAAAGCCCCAGCGATTTCAGCAGACAGATCAGTTTCATCTGTTTCAAGTCCGCGTCCGTGTACAAACGCCGCCCGCCTTCCGTCAGCTCCGACGGATGCAGCAGCCCCTTTGTATCGTAGAACTGCACGGTCCGCACGGAAATGCCGCATTGCTTTGCCAGTTCCCCGGTTGTGTATTTCGACATAGAATTCACCTCCTTGCCCTTACCATACCGCATGACGCTGCGTCACAAGCAAGAGGTGACGCAGGGGGATTTTACTATTTTACCCGTTTTCGGTCCCTGACAGGCTTAAAATGTTTTAATAAACCATTTTTCAAGGAACTATAAAAGGCAGCGTAAGCAACTTGCTACACTGCCTGTTTTTTCATTTATTTATGCTTCTTTTTGTTTCAGGTGGTCTATGATCTCTCTGTTTGTTTTGCTCCTAATATCAACATCATCGACCCACTGATAAAGCGTGTCAACCTGCCAACCGATTTTCTTCACATCCCTGCGGATTTCAGAGACATTCAGCTCCAGTTGATCCAGACGCTCGTTGGTTTTCTGTTGGTTATCCGCTAACTTCTGCTGGTTCTCTTCCAGCTGATCCAAGCGCTTATTTGTGGCCTGCTGGTTCTCTTCCAGCTGATCCAAACGCTTATTTGTAGCTTGCTGGTTCTCTTCCAGCCTTTTTTGCCCTGATACAAGATCATTTTGTCCAGCTTCCAGAGATTCCATCTTCTTAAGGATCAGTTCTAACATTTCCTTTTCCATCATTGTATCCCCCCGTTGACGTTATTATAGCATATCTATTTATACTGAGCAATTACAATCTGGTACGATGCTTCCGTTTTTATTGTACCGCAGATTCGCTCTTTATTTTTTAATCAAATTTCTTTCCGTCTTTCCCTTCGTTTTCCAATACTAAAGAGCACGGCAGCCGTCAAAAGGCCGACCAGGACCGACAAAAGATTTTGCACCCATTCCATCGGCGTCCCCAACGCCTGCGCGACCACCAGGTCCAGGCCGAAATCCAGCGCCGGCATCAACAGCATGGCGATGCTGGCACAGCTCCAGCGGTTCCATTTTGTATAGCAGAACAGCCAGCAAAGCACCCATAGGTACGCCAGCCCCATCAGCGACGCCGGCACGCCCATCGGCAGCAGCCAGCCGGTTACCGGGCTGTTCACCTCTATGATCCATAAAAATGGTACGATCCAAACCGTCAGGGAAAGCAGGGCTTTTGCTACCCGGTGTCTTTTACACCAGATCAGTGGCGTGAGCACCAGCCATGTGAACGCAATGGCGCTGATCGGAAAAACCGACCAGGTCAGGTTCGCATGCAGCGCATAGTCGCAGATGCCGCATACGAGCATCGCCAGCAGGAACACGGTGGTCATGACGGTCATCACCAGCTCCGTTGTAATACGTTTCTTCTTTTTTACAACCTGATCCGCATATTCCAGCGCGTTTTGCACCACCCGTTCCGTCTCCGGCGCGGGCTGTTCCTCCGGTTCGCCGCTGAGCAGCTCGTTCATACTGACGCCCAGTTCTTCTGCCAGCACCGGGATCGTTTTAATATCGGGGTACCCCTGTCCCCGCTCCCATTTTGATACCGCTTTGTCCGTCACATGCAGGCGGTCCGCCAACTGCTTCTGTGTCATGCCCAGTTTTTTTCTCTGCTGCATGATCCGCAGCCCAATCTGATTTTCTTCGTTCATGGTATTCATCCTTTCCTGCATGCCCGCTCTGCGTCGGTCTGCTCTTCCAGTGTACCAGCAGCCCGCGCAGAAAACAACCGACAATGCATGGAAAACCGCCGGGTAAACGAATCGTAGAGTCGTTTATTCGTCCTCCGGCAGGGAAATATGTGCTGCCAGAGCCAAAATCCGGGCACGGCGGGCCTCCGGCTGCTGTTGGAGCCAAACTGAAAAAGCCTGCTGCCATTCTTCGTCTCCGCGCGTGCGGTGCAGGTCATTCTCCACCTGGGGGAGCTGATTCCAGAGCAGCGCCAGCTCAATTTCTTCCAGTACGGCAAACAGCGCGACGTATTCCGGGCCGAACAGGCAGCCGCCTGCCAGCGTGTCCGTCAGGTCCTGCATGCTGTGCACCCGTTCCCGGACGCGCCTGATTTTATCAGAAAGATCGCGGCAAGCGCTCACCTCATCTATGAACGCGCGGAACACCTCGTCCGGCATCCGTTCGCCATCCATAAACTGAATGACTTTCTCTGTCGCCTCCATCGGAACGACAAAAAAGCTTTCCAGTGCATTGTGGTCCAGCGCCAGCCGCAGCTTTGCCGCCAGCTGCGACGCGCTCTCCCGTACGTACCGGGCCAGCGTCCCGTCCGGTATCTGCAACTGTTCCACCGCACCTGTCAAAACCGGCCGGATTTCTTCCAGCGTTTTTCCTGTAAACTGCGCGCGCAGAGATTCCCGGTCCCCGGATGTGAGACAGAGCAGCGCCGGGTCCTTCCTGCAAAGCACACAGGCCAGCGCGTGGATCAGCACATGTTCAAAGAGGTTGAACAGAAGCTCCGGATACGATTGGTCATAGGCGCGCAGCAGCGTGTCAATCCGCTCCGGCGCAAAGCGCTGCAAAAAACGGTTTTCCTGTAGGAGGTGATACAGGTACCGGCGCAGGAAGGAACACCCCGTCTCGCCCTGCACCTCCATACAGAGCGGATAGTCGATCATTGCGCCCGGCGTCTCATGCCCGGTAAACTCTAAATCGTACGTACTGAAAAAGGGTTGGATGCCGTCTATTGTGTCGTTGTAGGCGCGGCTTTCTGTCGGCAGGCGGGTTTCCAGTACCTGCCGGTACAGGTCCTTTAACTCCTCCACCCGTTTCAGCAAACAAGCTTTTCCCCGCTGGAACAGCGTGTGCAGGGGCTCTTTTTGCAGTTGCCGCAGGGCGGACGCCGCGTCCGGCAATGTCTTCAGATACTCCCCCACGCCGTAATACACCGATTGCAGCAGGCTCTGCGCCGTTTCCACCGGCAGAGAGCTGCTCTCTCCATGCGTGAAGCGCTGAGTCTGTTCCGCCAAAAGGGCAACCAGTTCCAATTGCATGCGCTCCATCTCCGCATCGGAAAGCAAATGCGCCCGGTATGCGGCGCTCAACAGCGACTGGAGATATTGTGCGCGGTTCAGGTGTTCTCCCTTCAGCACGCTTTGGGCTTCCAGTTGGTGATTCATTCTTCTATCTCCTCCCAAAAATACGAATCCAGTTCGTCCGGCTCCTCCTCCGGAGAACCCCCAAACCGAACGCAGTGGGCCAGCCACTCCAGTTCCCGCCCCTGCAACAGCTCCACAGAGCCGCGGCACTCGCCGTCAAACGACGCTTTCATGGCGGCCAGCAGCTCGGCGTCGTTCAGCTTGTCCAGCGATTCATTTTTAAAATAGTAAAACAGTTCCAACAGCGCATGGAGGGTCTCTGTGTAATTGCGCTGATGCAGGAACGGGGAATCGCAGAACACATCGATCAGCTTGTCGATGATTCCGCCGCCGAATTCCACGCGCCCGCTGGTGCGCAGGGCCTCTCCGCGCGTCTCCACCAACGCCTTTGCGTCGGCGGGGGTCAGCGTGAGGCCAAACGGTGCGGTCCGTTCGTTGTATTGGACAATCTCCGCGACTGCCTGCCGCTCCAGCAGGCCGGGGGGAAATAAAGGAACCATCCATTCCATTGGCGCCGCCTCCTTTTGTCATCCGTTTGCTTGACAATTAAAAAAATAGTTTGCCAAAGGGGTTGACACGGCGCAAATTATATGATATAGTGTATATGTAATAGTGTTTATATTTTTAATATGTGCCGTGTTGTTTTAGTATACCATCGGTGGCGGCCGTTGTCAAGATTGTTTTTGACCGGGAATCCATGCGGGCATTTGACTCGCAATGGGTTCTTATTTTTTTTGCGCAAATTTCTATTACACCGGGTTTTGTTATACCACGCCAAGGGCGAACAACAAATGATTTAACAATCCAGAATTTAAGGAGTAAAAAACGTGAAAAACAAAGCATTAATTGTGATCGACATTCAAAATGATATTACAAAGAATTACAAGGAAATTATTGAAAATATCAACAAGGCCATTCATTGGGCAACTGTAAATAATATTCATGTTGTTTACATAAAACATAATAATTTATCTGCTGGAACAAGAACCTTCAAGCCTGGCACACATGGCGCTGAATTGGTTCCAGATATGAAAATTGAATCTGGAAATATCTTTACAAAAACCAAGGGAAATGCATTAACAAGTGAAGAATTCGCTGATTTTGTAAGGGAACATGAAATTGGTGAATTCTACATTGCTGGCGCAGATGCCATAGCCTGCGTAAAATCCACTTGCTACAATATGGCTAAAAAAGGTTACCATGTTCACGTTCTGTCTGATTGCATCACCAGTTATGATAAAAGAAAAATCGATGAAATGCTTCAATATTATGAGAGCAAAGGGTGCATGATTGAGAAACTGGATGAAGTGATGTAAGGCTTTCAAGTACCGGATTTACCAACTGGAGAAAAAAGCGTTGTAGCGCCCAACTATACAAAGCCACGCTGTTACAGATTACGCCGCATAATTCGCTGGATTTGAGAAAAGCCCATTCCATGCGGGTTTGCGGCGTCTGCCTGCGAAACGATTTCCCCCCTTATGATGGCCATTTAACGATACAGGCAATAAAAAAGCCACTGCGCGGATCAGCAAGAAAGCCACAGCAGTCCATTTTATGTTGCGCGTGGATATCTCGGAATCTTCTAAAAAACATGGGCGCAATAAAAGAATGCCTGCAAAATCCGCATCAGATTGGATTTTGCAGGCATTTTTCTATCGTTTGAGTCAATTCGTTCTCCCGGCACAGGGGGAGAAATTGACAACCGCACACGAGAGCATTTTCTCAGCTTTGCCAAAGCATACGCATCCCGCAAAGCCGGCGCAGCTTTTGCCGCTCATAACAGGCAGCTTTATTCCAGCAAACCGATCAGCAGTTTGCTGAACCGGTCGTTTTCGCTCCACTGCGGAAAATGGCAGGACTTCTCAAACCAGAAGAACTGCTTCTCCGTTTCGATCGTGTCGAAGTATTCCTTTGCAAGAGCGGACGAAACATGGCTGTCATACCGCCCTTCCACAAAAAGAACGGGCGATTGATATTGCGTTACGCCCTCAAAGTCGACCTGCATCAGCTCCTGCCACAAAGCTTGAATCGACCGCAGGCTTCCCTTCTGCCGCCGGTAGAGGTCAAAAAGCGTATAGTGCTTTGAAAACAGGAATGGTTTGATCAGATCGTTATAATTTGATCTGCCATAAAGGGAACCCTGATGCTTTACCACCTGTTTTGTGACAAAAAGCAGATCGTTCAGCCAGTTGTCCGCCGTATAGGAGCAGTCAATTTTCTCCAGCCGCTTCAGCGCCTTCTGATCCGCGTGATCGACCGCATACGCATAAGCAATCCGGCAGGATTTTTTCATATTGACCACCTGGCCACAGCCAATATACGCGCGGACCAGCTCTGGATGGGATTGGGTAAACTTCAGCCCCAAAACGCTTCCCCAGGAGTGCCCCACCAAATATAAGGACTCCTGTTTAAAGCATGCCAGCAGCGTTTCCACCAAAACTTTGAGGTCTTCTAAAAACATATTCAACGTCAGCGCGCCGCCGTCATATGCATCGTACGACTTTCCCGCGCCGCGCTGTTCCCATACCACAACGGTAAAGCGCGTCTCCAGCTCTTTGTTATACTGCAAAACCAACGGCAGCGCGGCGTCTCCCGGCCCGCCGTGGAGATAGAGCAGAAGGGGCGCATTCTTCCTTTCCGCCCGAACCGAAAGATACTGCCATGTGCCGTTTATAGGCATTTTTCCTTGTTGATTGATATACATTTTTTCTCCTGATCCCGCGTGTTCACGCGTTTGGTGTAGGGTACCGTTCCAAACGGTGAACCATGATGTATTCTTCTTCGTTTTCCGCCACAATCTGAAAACCGACCGCCAGATACATCCGCAATGCGTAATTGTCCTTTTGCACCGCCAGAGAAGCCTGCGCATAGCCGGCATTTTTTAAATGCGCCAACATTTGGCGCATCAAATCGGTCCCGATTCCGTGGCCCCGGTATTCCGGATAAAGGGAAATTGCAAACTCCGGCGTTTCACTGTCCACACTGCCGTATCCGGGGATATTGCGCACCCAGACCGCGCCGACCACCGTTTGCCGCACCTCGGCGCACAGGCAAGCATCGTCTTTCTGTTTTCCAAAATCCCTGATATACACCTGTAACTGGGGATCCTTGATGATTTCCCGGGGAAGCCTGTTCGCCGCGTCCCTCTGGAAGATTGCTTCATATAGAAAGTCTTCCAGCAGCGGATACTCCGCCCGCGTCATTTCCCGTATGGTATATTCCATAGCCGCCGCCTTTCGCGCTTCTTCCGCAGATAAAACATCACTTTAGAAATTGGATGATCCTGCTCTTTTCCTCTTCCGTCAGAATATGCATATGCCCCCGGCCCTTCAGCTCATACAGAGTATTGTCAGGAACTATTTTTTCCGCTCTTTTCAGCACCTTTCTTGCAGGGAACAAGCAATCATATTCGCCCGCCATCACAAGAACCGGCGCTGTGCATCGCCTCATCTTTTTTCCACTGACATTGGAGGGCATCCCGATCTTCGTTTTAACATACTGAAAGCTGTTCTTCACGGTATCAAGCGTGTCCGTATCCAGAACTTCCCTGGTGATCGCCATATACAGGGCCGCCCGCGTTATATATTGATCATCCTTTGTCAAAACGTATTGGAGCAACGGAAGCATCATTTTGGCAGAGCCGACCGGCAATGCGTTGTTGATTCCCGACGGAACAAGCAATACGCTCTTCACGATCTTTTCCGGGGCGACACACATGAACTTCGCCAAAACGCCGCCGCCAAACGAACCGCCAAAGCAGCGAATCTGGTTAAAACCCAGTCCGCTCACCACCTCATTTGCCCATTCTCCATAATCGTAGCCATGGGGAGACAGGCTTACTTCCGCGCTCTTTCCGGGATGGCCGATGATGTCAACCGCGTAAACATGGAACTCGTCCAGCAAAAACCTGCAAAGCAAAAGTTGATAGGCAGTGGTGGAATTCCCCCCGTGGAAGACCAACAGCGAAGGCCCATTCAAATTTCCCGTTTCCACCAGATGCGTTCGTCCATAGGAAGTCGCAACGTATTGATCCTGATAGCTACAGCCGAGCTTTTCCAACTGGCTGTCATAGAGTTGTAACACGGCATTTTTTCCGTCTTCACTCTTATAGATCGTTTTCAATTTTCTACCTCGCAATCATTCCCTTGCTCCGCCCATTCTTCCCGGCAGATTTGTTTTTATTGTAACGGCTCCCCGCCGCAATGTCAAACTGGAAATTTCCGGGCCAGCAATCTGACGCAGGCCATGCACAGCAAAGAGAGGCGGCCGGTTTTCCACCGTCCGGCGCTTTTCGGTGGAAAACATTTTTCTATCCCTCTTTGGCAGTCTGTGGAAATCCTCTAAACCCTTATGTAGGATTCCATACTACTTTGTACTATTTTAAGCGATTTGCCAGCATATAGTAGCATTCTGTGATATTCTAAAGCAGGGTGGTACAATGAAGCCTTTGAAACAAAAAGTAAGTATAACTTTGGATGAAGAGGTCATTCAGAAAGTCAATTTTTTGGCAGAAGAACACGATCGCTCCCTTTCCCAATACATAAATCTGGTTTTAAAAGACCATTTAAAACAATCCGGGGAATTCAGCACAGACATGGAACAGGTCATTTGAAACAAATCCGAAATGCTCAAGCCGTATGTTTACTTTATTGTGGGAGCAGAAAGCAAACAGATAGGGGCCGTTGCAGTTTTATTCTGCAACGGCCCCCGAAATTTGTCCGGTAGCACAAAAGATTAATAAAGGAGCATATCACTCGTTCCCACTCGCTCTTCTCAGGAAGAGAGTTCCGTTCTCTGCGGAGAACGGCAAAGGGCTCTGCCCTTTGATCCCGCCACTTTTCAGAAAAGTGGAAAAACACTCTTTAACCATTACCTGTAAGGTGAAAATGGTTCCCGCCATAGGCGCGTCCCGACTGGAAGTCCGCGAAAGACGTTGCACGTCCCGCTCCTTGCTAGGAGCGGCAAAGGGCTCTGCCCTTTGAACCCGCCGCTTTTCAGAAAAGCGGAAAAATGCATTTAAGCCGTTACCTGCAAGGTATGAAAGCCCCGGGAGCTTGTCCCGTCCGTCCTGCCACAGGCGAGGGTATGATTTCAGAAACACGACAGGGCGGGCCGTGCTGACCGCAGGTCTGGAAAAACACATTTTGCCCTACGCCACCATCAGCCAATCGTCACGATACAATGCTTTACTGCATTCTGGCCCGGCAGAGTGGTATACACGCCGGTGCTCTGGCCCGGTGCGCCAACCGCCCAGACTCTGTAATAGTAGTCGTTGCCAATCTGCGCCACGAACTGGGTCTTGAGCACACTGCCGTCACCGACGGTGAAGTTCGGAACCAGGCCGTTTCCATTGACAACGGTCATCTTGAAGCAATAGGCCGCGCCCTTCTTGAGCGTAAATGGCAGGGTCGTGTCGGAACGGACGGAAGCCGCCACGTTCTGCGCCGCCGCAACCACCGGACTGCCAACAACCGCCGTGCCCGCACCGGAGGTGCTCGGTGTGGATGAGGGCTTGGACGGTCTGCTGCTTCCACCGCTGCCGCCTGTTCCGGCGGTCTTGAGCGCGTTCCAGGCCTTGTTGGCCTTCTCACAGACTTCGTCCACATCCGCCTGGGAGGCGTTCGGGTCTTCATAGACCGCCTTTAACAGGTCGATCTGCTCCATGAAATTGCGGTAGGACGCTGTTGTATATGTGTTCGGGTTGATCGTTTCGGACTTATCAATCCAATCCTCCAGCACGCTCTTGTCCGGAATCAGACGCAGCTCCAGCAGGACCTTTGCCAGCGTATCGGCGGCTTCGTTGATTGCCGTTTGGGAAGCGTCGGGATCGTCATAGACATCCTGCGCAGCCTCGATTGCCGCCGCCAGAATCGCCTCGTCGGCGGGTACATACTGGTCGATGATTTCCATGGTCTCCAGTGCCTGGTTGAGAACGGTTTCCAAACCGGATTTATCCGCCTTGCGCACCAGATCCTCCATGGCCTTCACCAACGCTTTGCTGACGCGCTCCACATCGACCTTCAGCGCATTCGAATCTGCAACGACTTCCTTCGCCTCATCGAGGGCCGCAAGGAAGGCATCCCAATTGGTTTCGGTGTAGTCGCCGCTTTCCTTCATGATCTCGGCGGTTTCAATCAGTTTGCTGAGCGCGCTGGTGTCGCCGGCCTCAAAGCTCAGCATCTGCACCGCGCGGAGCAGGTCGTTCAGCGCCTCGTCAATTTCCGCCTGCGTGGCGGTCTTCTGATCCAGAACGTCCTGTGCGTTTTTCAGCTTTTCGTCAAGATTATCCTGGACGATCTGCACAGCGTTGTTGTACTCGTCGCCTCCTACGCAGGATTCCGCGATCCGGACGGCGGTTTCCAGCGCAAACTTGCTGACGACGGTGAAGGAATAGGTTCTCTCCATGCCGAGCGCCGCCTCGTCCGCCGGAATCACAACGGTAAAGGAATCCGCCTCAAAGTCTTTTTCCGCCAGCGCCGCGCCGTTCAATTGGACACCCGCGAACAGGCGGTTTTCCGGCGGTGTGAAGGTCAGGGTGAGTTCCTCCGCCTCCGCGGGGATGGAATACATGCCGATCTTGTCGGCAATCGGCTGCGCCACTTCATTGACGCTCAAAGAAGCGGATCTGCCGCTGTAACGAATGGTAATGGTTTTCTCAGAGGGCACCACATTCTCCAGCGCGTCGATTGCATCGCGGATGGCCTTTGCCGCCGCGTCAACCGCCGCCTGATCCGCATCCTCTGCCAGGTCCGCCGCTGCCAGCAGCGCGGTTTGCAGCGCCGCCCAGGACTCCGGCGTATAATCGGCCTGTTTCAGTGCCGACGCCTCTTTTTGTACCGCGAGCAGTTCGGAGCGATCCGCGCCGAAATAGGAGAGATCCCACTCGTCCATCCACTCGATCTTCAGGCTGCCGTCCTCGTTAAACTGCATCGGGAGCCATAAATAGCGGGAATCCTGTAAGTTGTTGGCGTTCCAGCGGTCCGCCATGAAGATGAATTTATCCGGGCGGCCCTCGACAGGCAGCACATGGGTGCTTTGGCCCCGGAAGGTGAGGTTGGCGTCCGGCCCCACGCACGGGTTGGGCAGCAGCTTCTCAAACGGGCCAAGCGGGGAATCTGCCACGCCGTAACCCGCGGCGTTCGGGCTCCAGCCGGTGCAGCCGGAGGAAACAATATAATACTTGCCGTCGTGTTTGAACATCGCCGGCGCTTCGCGGGACATATTGACAAAGTTGCGGGTATAGGTGCCGGACTGGCTCAGGTAGTCGTCGGAAAGCAGGGAGATATACAGGGTCGCGTTGTTCTCAGACGAATAAATCAGATAGGCCTTTCCGTCCTCATCCTTATACAGCGTCATATCGCGGCTCATCTGGCCGTTCGGACGCTCACTGCGGATATAGGTGAACGGGCCGGTCGGTGAATCGCTGACCGCCACGCCGGCGGCCGCCTTGCCGTAGTTGGCGCTGTCGATATGCGCCCACATGACGTATTTGCCGGTGGAGTCGTTGTAAATGACCTTCGGGCGCTCCAGTACGTTCTCCGGTCCCAGCTCGTCCGCATATTCGCCGGTCTGAATCTTCGGGTCAAGTGCCAATCCCTCGTATTTCCAATTATACAGGTCCTTGGAGGAATAGCAGGATACGCCAACAACCGGGGTGCGCGTGGTGCCCGGATCGTTGTCAATGTCTTTATTTTCGCCATACCAATAATAGGTCTCGGACTTTGTATCGTACATAATGCCGCCGCCGTGCGCCTGGATGAAATCGCCTTCCGTATCCAGCCATTTATCGCCGGGGACAAACTTTTTAAGGTTGCCAATGGATTGGATTTTCTCGATTTCTTCTTCAATCAGGGTCTTGAGGCTGACAAACTCCTCCTGCGTCGGCGTTGTGCTCTCCAGGAGCGCTTCCGCGCGAGCAATCAGGTTTTTCAGGTCGTCCAGCAGGGATTCCTTGCCAGCATAATCCTCGATAAACGATTTGCCTGCTTCAATGGCGGGCAGCAACATGGAGGTATCCAGGGTAAAATGACTCCAACGCGATACGTTGACCTCCGCCGCGGACGCGAATTCCCGGGCCTCGTTGTTCTCCGAGGTCAGGGCGGTCAGGCGCAGGTATCTTGCGGCAACCGGTGCAAAAGAGGCCGTCTTTTCGTCTTTGGTCGCTTCCCACTCGCCAGCGGCAACCTTGGTGAAGGACTCGCCGTCCATGCTGGCGCTGATCTCATATTGCAGGATCGTGCCGTTCCAGTCCTTATCCTGGCGCGGCAGGTATTTCATCTGATAGACGTCGGTGTATTCCTTGCCGAGATCCAGCGTGATGTAGTGCGGCAGGGGGGTGTAATTGGTCCAATTGGAATGCCAGTGCGTACTGTTGTTTCCGTCGAGCGCCTTGGATGCCTCGTTTCCGCCCTGGTATGAATCCGCCGTTGCGGTCATCTGGCTCTGCGGGATGGGCGTCGGCTCCGCCGCCGGAGCGATGTCCGCAAGCGCCGCCGTGATGGCCTGCGCCGCCGCGTCCAGTGTTTCCTGTGTCAGCAGCGCGCCGCCGGCCAGGTCGTCAATCAGCGACTCGCCTGTTTCCACAGCCGTTTTCAAAACAGCGACCAGGCTCTCGCCGCCCTCATAGCCGTCCAAAAATTCCCTGCCTTTTGCCGCCGCAGACTGCAAAGCGGCGGCGTCTACGGCAAAGTCCGCGCGGCGCACGATGTTGATTTCTGCCGCGGATGCAAACTGGCTGTATTCGCCCGCACTGTTGCCCATGGAGGTCAGCGCGGTCAGACGCACAAATTTTGCTCCGGTGGATGTGAAGGAAGCGGTTTTCAGATTGCGGTTTTCCGCCCACTCGCCCTCCGCCACCTTGGTAAAGGTTGTTCCGTCGTCGCTGACGGAAATTTCATAGCCCAAAATGACGCCGTTGTACTGCGGTTTTCCGCTGGATGAATCCTGGCGCGGCAAGTACCGGAGCTGGTACACGTCGTCATAGGCTTCGCCCAGATCGAGCGTGATGGACAACGGGCAGATCGGGTGCCCGGCCGACCAGTTGCTGTGCCACTTGGTGCCGTTGTTTCCGTCGATGGCCTTGTCCGCTCCTTCTCCGGAAGCGGCACTCTCTGCCGTTGCGGTCATCTGGCTCTGCGGGATGACGATTTCCTCCGCCTCCTGCTGTGCCAGCGCCACAACGCCGCTGACCGGCGCCGGAACATCCATGGTCCGCGCGGCGGCAGCCGGAACCGCGCCCGCCGCCATGGACAGGGCCAGGATCCAGGAGATTACTTTTCTTCCTTTTCTTTGCATACTCTTTTCCTCCGTTTCTTCTTTTGCTTCTTCCCTTTTCACACACGGCCCAGTGCCGCAGCATGAAAACAGTCGGAATCCATAATTTTCACAGGATTCTTTCCCTCATTATAGACATGATACCATACATTCATCGGGCAAACAAGGAAAAAACGGGATGTGATCGATTTATTTTTCAATGAAACAGAGTTTCATTTTTATCCTGTACAAAACAGACGATATCCTCCACACGGCAATCCAGAATTGCACAGAGGGTATTCAATGTCTTTAACGTGATATTTTTCCCCTGCTTCATTCGGAACAGAATATTGGCGGAAAACCGGTATTGTTTGATCAACTGGTACTCTGTGAACCTTTTTACCTTTAATGTGCGATAAAATGGTGCATAACTGATCATAGTGCGTCACCTCTTTGTCGACACTTGTCAACATCTGTCAACACTTGTCATACTCAATTAATTGACTGCTGTACCGTTATTCGCTATAATAAAACTAGGATATTTCTCATTTTCTCCGCAATTGGGTCAGCAGCTTTCTTTTCCTTTGTTTCTTTTTGCCAAAATGCCAGCGGGGGACTCCCCGCATGCATCTCTTTCCAAAATGCTGTACTGCGGAGAATCCCCTGCCATTTGCAATTCAGCTTTCCTGCTGATTGGCTAAAATGCTATCGCTTATAAATGCTTTTTCTCTTTGCTGACTCCCATCAATTTAATCAAATGCAGGACGGTTTCCGCTCGTTCATCGTCGAGCTGCCGGGTCGCCTGTATCAATTCCATTTCAAAGGTTGACGGATAGAGAATTTCCGCGTCCTGTCCGAAAAATTCGGAAAGAGTGATTCCCAGCGCCTGCAGCAGCTTTTCCAGCAGGGAGACGGAGGGTTGGCTGATGCCTTTTTCAATGCGATGGATGTGATTTTCTGAAATGCCAGTTTCTTTGGCCAAGGCATATACGCTTTTGCCTTTGTTTATACGGAGTTTCTTTAAGTACACGCCTATCTCCATTCTCTATCCTCCATGCTCTGATACTGCACTTTCTATTATAGTATGAAAAGAAGAAATCGATAATACATATTGTGGTTACTTTTCTACAACTATATAGATGTGCTATTGTGGTCAATATTTTTCACTAACAAAAAAATGAAGGTGGTTATAACCATGGAACTGAATGAAGCTTTAAAAGAACTCCGCGTCCGGGCCGGACTGACCCAGAAGCAGATTGCCGACATGCTCTCCTTGGACCGTTCCAGCTATAGCTATTATGAAACGAGCAAAAGCCTACCCACTGTCACATCTTTAAAACGACTTTCCACGCTGTACGGTGTTTCCATGGATACGATGATGGGCGGACATCGGGACAAGCTGGAGGAAGAGATTGCCAGTTCCGTGCCAATGCAGGCATTTGCCACTTCCGGCCAGGATGTGCGTGAAATCCTTCTCGCAGCACATAATATGGACAAAGAATCGTTTGAAGCCTTTGTGCGTTCCACTTTACAACCGCATAACGATTAAATTTTTTTGCGCAATTTTTGTTCCAAAAATAAGTAACAGGTATATTTCTTTCTTGTCCATATTAAACTATAATCCATCAAAAATTGCAAACAATATAACAGCGTGTCCCTGGGAGCAGCAAACCCCCTCTTTTTCTTGCTGAAACAGAACGCCCCCCACAGCTTTTGCTGTGGGGGGCGTTCTGTTGATTTGATAAAAAATTTAAGACTTGCCAGCAGATCGCAGGTATGTTCTTCCTTGCATCCCCGCGGTGTTTTTCATGGAAGCTTTTTTACAATCGGGCACATTCAAACGCTCTTTGCAAGTGGAAGGGTTCCGCCACTTCCGTGCTATGCTGGACTGGATTTTAACCCGGGACTTTCGGCCGCGACGCGCTTACCGCGAAGGCCTTTTTAAACAATTGTGATCACACAATGCTTTTGCGGTTCCCCATTGGGCATTTGGGTATACACGCCGGTGCTCTGTCCCGGTGCGCCAATGGCATACACCCTGTAATAGAAATCGTTGCCGATCCTGGCTACAAACTGGGTCTTGAGTACATTGCCGTTGCCTACCGTGAAATACGGGGCCGCGTTGCTGCCATTGACAACCGTCATCTGAAAGCAGTATGCGCTGCCTCTTTGCAGGGTACAGTCCGCTGTGGTATCGGAAACCACACTGGCTGCCCGTGAGGCGTTCACGCCCGCGACAGCCGTGCCCTCTGCGCCATATGTATTGGTGTTGACGGGTGTACGGGCAGACTTTTCGCCGCTGCGGATCCCGGTATCTTTGGAGGCCAAGCCGTTCAGCGCCTTCGTCAGGCGCCGGTTGGAAGCGTCAACCTCTTCCTGGGTTGCCTGGTCGTCTGCAAAAGTTCTGTTTGCATCCTCCAGCGCGGCCGTCAGGGTGCGCACGCTGTCCGCCGTATACGGATTGGTGTCGACAGCTTCCGCCTTGTCAATCGTTTCTTTGAGTGCCTCTTTGTTGGGGATGAGGCGCAGGCGCGCCATCGCCTCCACAAGGGCAGCCTCCGCATCGTCAATCGCTTTCTGGGCCGCGTCTGTATCCGCCAGAACGGTATGCGCCGCTGCCAGGGCCGCCGTGAATTCCGCCTTGCCGGTCTCCAGATATGCCTCGAGCTTCAGCGCCTCCGCTTCCGCAATTCGGGCTTCCAGGCCGCTCCTGTCGGAGAGGCGGACCAGATTTTCCAGCGCGTCGTTCAGTTCTTTTGCCGCCGCATCGACGTCAACCTCCAGCGCATTTTCCGCCTCGACCAGCTCCTTCGCAGCCGCATAGGCCGCATCGAGCGCCGCCAGGCTGTCCGCTGTGTAATCGCCGCGATCCAGCGCATCCGCAACTTCCATGAGCACGGTCAGCTTGGACTTGTCGCCCTCCGTAAAGCTGAGGTAATGCAGTGCGTCGATCAGCGCAAACATCGCGTCGTCAATTTCTTTCTGGGACGCGCTCGGATTGGCTTCCACCGCCTGCGCGGTTTTAAGGGCTTTTTCATACTTTCTCTGTACCGCCGGGACGGATGCCGCCGCTTCGTCGGCGCAGCCCTCCGCAATTTCGATTACGGAACGCAGATTCATCTTATTCACCACAATAAACTGAAACGCAAGGGTTGCATCTGTGTTCGGCATGGTAAAGTTGTACGCAAAGATTTCGCCGTCCGCCAGTTTCAGCGGTTCGCCGTTGAGGGTTGCGCCGGCAAGTTCCCTGCCGTCCACATAGGGGCGGAACGCCAACGCAACCTCGTCCTTTGCCATTACAACGTCCTTGTATGCGCCGATCAGATCCGGCAGCTTCTGGCTGATGCCGTCCACCGACAGGCTGACGTTTTTGCCGTAGGTAACGGTGAGCATATGCTCCGCGGGAATACCCTCGGATACGGTGAGGGTAACCGGCGCGGTGTAAAGGTCGTACTCTGTGCCGCCCATCTGGGACTTGACGCGCAGGGATACCACCGCTGTGCCCGCCTTGACGCCGGTGACGGCACTGCCGGATACCTGAATCAGTTCGCCGCCTTCCAGTACCACAATTTCCGGTGCGTCATAGCTTACAACATCCCGCGCATTGGTTTTACCCACCGCCTTGAGGGACAGGGTTTCGCCTTCCGCCAGCGTATATGCGTTCTGTTCCGCCTCAACCCCGAACACCGCATCCTTTGACCAGTCCGCGTAATTGGTGGTAAGGCCGTTGATGCCGTGGTCAATTGCCCACTGGTAGGCGCTCTGGCTGTTGTAGGTCCACGGCCAAAGCGTCATGCCGCGTCCCTGCATCTGCTGGACAAACGTCTCGTTGTGGATCGCGCCGTAGGAGGGATTGAAGGTGCTGTTCATCGGCAGAACCTGATTGAGCGCCTTACGAACGGTGACCATCGGGTTCGCCGTGTTGACGCTGCCCACGCCGCTCAGGTAGCCGATGGACATTGTGGGCATCTCGTCCAGCGTGATCGGCACGCTCTTGGCATTGAAAGTGATACAGCAGACCTGGTCCTGCATATCGAATTCTTTGATCATATCGGTGCAGGCCTTCTCAATGCCCTCGGAATTGTCCTTCAGCTCCAGGAAGAGCACGAGGTCCTTGCCTTTGATGTACTCCAGCATCTCCCGCAGGGTGGGGACCGGTTCCCCCGCAAATTCTTCCCCGTAGTAGGAGCCCGCGTCGAGCATCCGGACCTGCTCCAGCGTCAAGTCGCGCGGGCGGCAGTTCTGGCGCGTCACACCGTCTGTGAACACACTGTCTGAAATTTGGGTGTTGGTCAGGATGTCGGTCGTGCGGGCAAAGGTGTCGTCGTGCAGGACGATGACCTCTTGATCCTTCGTCAGGTAAACGTCGTTTTCAATCATTTGCGCGCCGTACTCTTCATATGCCATCCTGTAGCCCGCCATCGTATTCTCCGGCGCGCTGCCCGGGGTGCCGCGGTGTCCGATGATAAAGCTGCGGCGGGTCAGGGTGCGGCCTGTAAAACATTCCGCCAGCGCCGCCAGACGCGCCGGTTCCGCGGTAATCACGCCGTTCGCGCCGGACTGGACCGCGCGGAAAAGGCCGGTCGTCGTGTCGTCGGAAACCACCCAGACGGACAACAGCAGGCGCTGCATCTGTTCCACGACTTCCTTGTTCGCCGCGGACTGTTTGAGGATGATGTTCTTGGCGTTCGCGCGATTCGCCGCGCCGACGGCATCCGCCGCCTGCGCGCGGGTCAGGGTTTCCGCATCCAGCATCAGGCTGGCGCGCGTGGTTGGAGCTTTGGCGCGGAATTCGCGCAGCAGCTCGCCGTTTGTACCGGCAACCTGCAAATCCTCCAGCTTGTTTTCCTCAATATAAGCCGCGAGCGCGTCCGCCGTCTCCGCATCGTCCAGCTCGATCAGCAGCAGCGTTTTCCCGTAGAGCTGATCCATACAGTCCTGTATGCCGCCCAGGCGGACTTCGCCGCTGTAGAGCGCGAGTCCATCCTCTTCCCGTTCCGCGCGGAGCATCAGGCTGCTGGTCACTGCGTCGGCCATTTTGGCTTCCGCGTCGTCTAAACCGGTCAGGCCGGAGGCGATCACGGTCGGGGCAGAAACAAGGTTGTCGCTCAGGCTCTTCACCATCGCATAGTCGTTCTCCGGTTTGGGGAGATCCGGAAGCGCTTCCGGGTTCAGGTGCACGGTAAGGTTGTCGAAGCGCACCGTCACCAGATTGGATTGCAGGCCGATGTCGCCGGTAGAAAAATCGGCTGCCTTGTCGGTAAAGATCAGTTCCTTGCCGTCGATCCACTGCTTGACCCGATTGCCGGTAGCCGTCACCTTAAAATGGCGGGTCAGGCCGTCGTCCATTTTGCCGGTGAAGGAGGCGGTTTCCCGCACATCCCAGGCGCCGCCCGCCGTCATTGCCGCAAATTCCACGCCGTTGGTCGCGGTGGCATCCTGCCGAACCGCAAACTGGTAGTACGGCTTGTCCTGATCCTGCACGCGGTACATGATCGAAGCCCAGCGCGCGGAATTGCTCGCCTGCATGAAGGTCACATCTGCTTCAATGATATAGTCGCCCGCGCCCTCCGGCATCGGGATGATCAACCTTGTGTTCGGCTCCATCTCCAGGAAGTGGTTTCCGTTTTCCTCCTTGACCGCACAGCTGCCGCCAAGCTGTTTCCAGTCCGCGGGAAGCGTTCCGTCCTCAAAATCCACGGAGAGGAACGGTTCGTCGCCGGCCTGCGCATGGCTGGCCACATGGGAAATCGCCGGTACCTGTTCCTGCGCCGCTGTCGCGGGAAGAATACCTGCCAGTGCGGTCAGCTGTAAGGCCGCCAGCAATGCGCAAAGGGTTTTTCTCAGTTTCATCATTTCAACCTCCAAAAAATCGTCTCAAAATCCTTTTTGCCGGTTCTTAGGATACCGCGTTTGTATTAGGAGCAGATCAAGAACAGGTAAAGTGGACTTTAGAATACAAAATATGGCAAAAAACAGAAGGAGCGCCCCGGCCAGTTGGCCGGGGCGCTCCCCAATCGGGTTGCCGCGTCTATCAGAAGGATGATCCGATTGACTCTGCTTTGCAGAGGCTGAAAACCACTTTACTTAGCCGATAGAAACCGTACAGTGTTTGACGGGACGTACAACGTCGTTCGCACCTGCGGTGTCTTTCAGTGGCTGCAATCAGCCAATGGTTACCGTGCAGTGCTTGACAGCAGCAGCGCCCGGCAGCGCGGTATAAACGCCGGTGCTGGCGCCCGGTGCGCCGACCGCCCAGACTCTGTAGTAATACTCGTTGCCGATCTTTGCTACAAATTGGGTCTTGAGCACGTCGCCGTTGCCGACGGTGAAGCTCGGGGCTGTTCCGTTGCCGTTCACAACCGTCATCTTGAAGCAGTACGCGCTGCCTCTCTTCAGGGTGAAGTTCACAGTGGTGTCGGAGACGACGCTTGCTGCCTGTGCAACATTTGCGCCCACGATCGCCGTGCCCTCAGCGCCGTATGCGTTGGAAGGTGCGGAGGAACCGCCGGAGGTCTTGTTTCCGCTGGGCTTGCTGCTGCCCTTCGGCACCAGGCTGTTCGTGACTCTGGTCAGCTTCGTGTTGACCGCGTCAACTTCTTCCTGGGTCGCCTGCGGGTTGTTGAGGACGTCGTTCGCCTCGCCCAGCGTATCCTTCAGGTCGCGCACGCTGGCTGCCGTGTATTTGCTGGTATCGATGGCTTCCGCCTTCTCGATATTTTCTTTGAGAGCGTCCTTGTTGGGGATAAGACGCAGCAATGTCATCGCACTCGACAGTTCATTTACCGCGTCCTCGATCTCCTTCTGGGTGGCGTCCGGATTCTCCATAACCGCGTGGGCCTTCTCCAAAGCCGCCGCGAACTCCTCCTTGCCAACCTCGAGATACTTGTCGAGATCCAGGCCTTCAGCCGTGTCGATCTTGTCCGCCAGGTCGCTCTTATCGGTGATTCTCACCAGGGTGATCAGCGCTTCGTTCAGCGCTTCCGCCGCCGCGTCGACGTCCACTTCCAGCGCGTCTTCCGCGTCGACCAGTTCCTTGGCCGCCGCATAGGCTGCATCGACCTTGGCCAGGCTCTCCTCGGTGTAGAAGCTGCGGTCCAAAGCGTCCGCGATGTCCATCAGCACGGTCAGCTTGGACTTGTCGCCCTCCGTGAAGCTGAGGTAATGCATCGCGTCGATCAGCGCGAACATTGCGTCGTCAATTTCCTTCTGGGTTGCCGTCAGCTTTTCTTCCGCCGCCTTGGCTTCCTTCAGGGCTTTTTCAAATTTCTTCTGTACAGACGGAACTGTACCTGCCGCCTCGTCCGCGCAATCCTCCGCAACCGCGATCACGGAGCGCAGATTGGTCTTATCCACTACGGTGAACTGGAACGCAAGGGTGGTATCCTTGTTCGGCATGGTCAGGTCGTATACGAAGGAACCGGTGTCTTTGACCTGCAGCGCTTTGCCGTTGAGGGTCACGCCTGCAAGTTCTCTGCCGTCCAGACGCGGACGGAACTCGAGGGACAGCTTGTCGCCTGCCATCACAACGTCCTTATACGCGCCGATCAGGTCTGCAAGACGCTGATTCTCGCCGTCGATATACAGGCTGACATTGTTGTTGTAGGAGGCGGTGAGCATGTGCTCGGACGGAATATCCTTTTCATATTCATCCGCCGGAATGACCTTAAAGTTCTGTACCTGCAGACCGGAGTTGAAATTGCGCAGTCCGATCATGCCATAGCTATACGCTTCGTCTTCAACTGTGTAATACTCTACGCCGTCGACGGAAGCCGTAATCTTGTTGCCGATGACTTTGACTTCAAAATCATACCATTTGGACGGATCAATCTTGAAGCTGTGGTCGTTCATGATGGAACGCCATCCATAGTGGATGTCGCCGGTTTCCAGGCCGCTGGCCGATTCGCCGGTCAGCTCTTTGGCATTGTAGTTGATGCCGGATACATAGCCGTACTGATCGTCCTGGCCCACTCCGAAGTCGGAGCAGCGGAAAATATAGCCCGCATTGGACTTGATATCATTGCGAACATCAAGCTTGATCTTGGCCTGGATCACATAGTCGTCCCATGTGGCGTAGCCGTCGACCATCTTCTTGCCCTGCGCACTCTTCAGGTTAAGCGTATTATCCTTAACGGAGAAGTCGCCGCTGATGATGTTCCAGCCGTCCAGGCAGCCATCGGAGAAGTTTTCTTCATAGATAAACTTATCCTTGACCACGACGTTGTCAAACGCCGCCGCGCCTTCCAGAATCACAAGGCCAGCTTTGCCGTTGAGGAAATCATTGTCAATTACGGTGAGCGCCGCTTCCTTTGCACCATCCACATAGACGCGCAGCGCGTTGTTGACCGCGCGCACCTTGAGATTGTAGGCGGTATCCGCCGCGACGTCCAGATCGGTTTCCGCCAATACGGTTTCCACACCGCTCATGGAGCGGATGACCTGGAGTTTATCCGCCTTTTCATCCAGAACCACATAGTAGCCGGAGAGGCGTTCCTTCTGGGTAATGGCGCGAACCGCGAGGCCCGCTTTGCCGTCCGCCGCCGGAGTCACATCCGCGGAGAACTCGTAATCGGTCCAGCCCGCGTTGCCGACCAGCGCCGTTGCTTTGCCGCTTGCCGCCATCTGGCCGTCCTCGCTGCTCCAAGCCGCACCGGTCGCCGTCCACTCGGCGATGCTGCCGTTTTCAAAGTCCGCTTCATAGCGCGGCGCGGTGGAAACGACTACGTTGTCAAAGACGCCCTTGCAGCGGAAGCCGCGCAGTGCAACGCTGCCGCTCTGGTAGGTGCCGTCATACACATCGACGCGCGGTTCCGTCTCGTCGTCCAGATAGACGCGGATTCTGGAGCCGACCGCGACCATACGCAGTCTGTGGGTTTCGCCGACCGCGACGGGAGCCTTCACATTGGCCAGCTCCGTCCAGCCGTTGCTCATGCGTCCGACCTGAATATAGCCTTCGCCAATGCCTGCGTAATAGCCGTTGGCTCCGTCGACATTGTCCTTGTACTCGCTGCCGCGGATGATCAGGCCCATGTTGCCGTTGGTGCCGGGCTTAACTTCCGTCAGGGTAATATCCGCTTCCGCGACAAGATCGGTGGACTCGGTGTTCTTGATGATCGCCTTGTTGCCCCAATCCGCCTCGACGTAGAGGTTGTTGTTCTCGTTGGAGCCGTTCCAGACGCCGTCGGATTTGTTGGTATCGTTCGGGCGGTCTTTGTCGCCCTTGATGATCTCATAGCGCTTGCCAAAGGTTTCGTTGGGTCTGCCCTGCGTGGTGCCGGAGCCGATATTGAAGGAATCCACAAACTGGACGTCCGCCTGGACGTCGCCCGCTGTGAGGACTTCATAGCTCTCCGGCGCAACCGTCACGCTGCCGCCGATCGCCTGTACAGAACCGGTGAAACCGCTGTAATCGTAGAGATCGATGACCGGGACCGGGTTGCCATCTGCATACACGGTGACATGATCGTCAAAGAAGACCGCCTTCAGGTTGGAGGCGTCCGCTTCCGCCGTTGCTAAAACGGTTCCGTCCGCTTTGGCCAGCACGACGCTGCCGTCTTCCACGCCGACCTTGTAGCCGGTGTTCGCTTCCGCGTTGTAGCGCGCATAGAAGCCCGCCGCGCCGGACTCGACGCTGAAGTTGTTGGTTTCGGGGGTAACCGCTTCCGTTGTGGCCAGGTCTTCCGGATTCAGGATGACCATCGGGTTGACGGCGTAGCGGCCGTTGCCTTCGTTGTACATACGCACGCCGTTCGCGTTCTCCGCGTCTTCCTTGACGGAATAGGAGACGGTCAGGGCGTTGTTTTCCGCCAGCTCTGCCTTCAGAGCGTCCAGCACGTCCGCCGGAACGCTGAGGTTGAGCAGGTAACCGAAGTTGCCCGCGCTGGCGCCGTTCAGTTCGCCCTTGGGCAGAGTCAGCGTGCCGCGGATGTCTCTCGGGTTGTCCGGGAGGAACACGGTGTTGACTTCATGGCCGTTGATGGAAACGGTCACATCGGAGGGAAGTTCGCTGCCCACGGTTGTCTGAGACAGCTTGGAGTTGCTGATGCCGTGGTTGACGGTTTCATCCTTCAGGGAGGACGCTTCCGCGACGACGCGCATGCCGTTGAGGCTGTCCACATCGAAACCGGCCGGCAGGGTGTACTCGTAAGTGACCGCACCCACGCCGTTTTTCACGGTGTTGGAGGCTGCGGCGGACTGGCGCAGAACCGCTGTCTCTTCAGACAGGATGCTGACCGCCGGGGAGTCCTTGCCGTTGGTCACAATGACGTTTGCAAAGTTCTTGGAAATCTTTTCGCCGTTGCTCTCGATCCAGAGGGTGATGGTGCCGACGCACTTCTGATCGGGCAGCGTGAAGGAGATCGTATGGTTCTCACGGGTGTACGGCGCATAGGTCAGAGCAAATTCGCCGCTCTTTCCGGTGGAGATGTTGTTGCCGTAAATGTCCGTCGCGTCAAAACGCCACTTCAGGACCGGGTTCTCCAGCGCTTCGCCGGACCAGTTGATCGCGACCGCCGGTGCGGAATACTGCGTGCCGGGGGCTACGACCAGCGCCGGGTTGATGTCGAGACCGACATAATGCTCCGGATTGGTCAGGTCGTTAATACGCATGTCGCCACCGTACGCCACTTCGTCGTAGCCGAAGATCTTGTCGCGGCGGTCATAGGTCAGGATGCCGTTGCGCTCGTATTCCACGTCGAACGGCTCGGTGTAGACAAAGCCGTTCAGCTTGTCGTACTGGCGCTGGATATCGGTCTGATACTTGAAGCACCAAGATACGTCGAAGTCGCCCGCGTACGCGTCGACGCCGCCGTATTCGCTGTTCAGCCAGGGCTCGGTTTCCTGCTTGAAATCGCCCCAGAAGTTGTTGCCGGAACCGGGATAGGTGTCGCGCTCACGGTTGGCCACATCGTTTTTGGAGTTCTGATAGCCCTTCGGATACATATGGAAGGTATTCAGGTCGGTCGGCTGGATATGGTCGTTGTTGCACGGGCTCATATCCTCAACCAGCAGATTCGGGTTGATATCCTTGGTCTTGTAGTACAGGTACTGGATCCACTCGTTGGTGGTCATGCCGTCGTCGGCTTTTCCGCCGTTGTGGTTGATGCCCCATGTCTCATTGAAGAGCATGACGGCGATCACGCTGGGATGGTTGTAGTCGCGGTTGAGCATCTGCTCCAGCGCGTACTCATAGACCACGCGGCCCGGGGTTGCGCCGTTGTTGGACTTTGTATTCATATAGGTGGCGTGCGGCATATCCTGCCACACAAACATGCCCAGGCGGTCCGCCCAGTAATACTGGACCGGGTCCTCAATCTTGAGGTGTTTGCGGATCATGTTGAAGCCGCGGTCGCGCATCGCCTTGATGTCATATTTCAGCGCTTCTTCGCTGGGAGCGGTATAGACGCCCTCTTCCCAGAAGCCCTGATCCAGCAAACCGGACAGGAAGACCGGCTCGTTGTTGACATAAATGTACTCATAGTTTTTGCCGTCATAGATTTCCGTGCTGACTTTGCGCTGACCAAAATAGGTGGCAACGTTGTCCAGCTCGGTATCGCCGTCCAGCAGCTTGACGGAGCCTTCGTAGAGGTTCGGGGAATCATAGTTCCACAGCTTCTGGTCCGCGATGGCGATTGCATCCAGGGAGACCAGGTTTTCGCCCGCCTTCAGCGCGATTTCCTGCGTGCCGCTGATGGTGGAACCGGTTTCGATGTTTTCGCCCTTTTCGTCGTCCCACAGGACGCTCTTGAAGTCATACGCGACGGTGACGGTCTTGTCGGCGTCGCTCTGGACCTTCAGTTCAAACTGGACGGAGGAATTGTCCACGTCCGGGTTGGCATGCGCATACTCCAAGTAGGTGCTGCTTCTGCCTTCCAGGTAGACGGTCTGCCAGATGCCGCTGGTGTGCGTGTAGCCGCAGGGTGCGTTGTGGCCCTGCTTGCCGACCAGCGCCGGGTATTCGTCCTTGCCGTAGGAGGCCTCGTCGTTGACCATCAGGGTAATCTTGTTGTCGCCCGCATTGACAAACTCGGTGATGTCGAATTCAAACGGGGTGTAGCCGCCCTCGTGGTCGCCGACCTTTTCGCCGTTGACGTACAGGGTGCAGAACCAGTCGACCGCGCCGAATTTCAGGAAGACCTTTTCGCCGTCAGCGACCCAGGAGTCGTCCAGGGTGAGGTCTCTCTCGTACCATGCGGTGCCGAGGTAAGAGGCGTTCTGGATGCCGCTGGCCGGGGATTCCCACGGGAACGGCACATTGATCTTGAGGCCGTAATTTTTGGACTCATACCACTTGTCCGCTTCTCCGGCCTTATCCGGATCGAAATCAAAATCCCAGACGCCGTTCAGGTTCATCCATTTGTCGCGCTTCCAGTCCGGGCGGGGATGCTCGCTGCGCGCGATGCCGCTGCCGGATTCAGAGGTAACCAGAATATACTGTTCGGTATCGCTGATGTAAGCGTCCTTTTGCAGCCGGATCTTAAACGCACCGGGATTCAGGGAATCCGGAACACCGAGAACCAGTTCCGTCTCGGTTGCGGAAACGGTCTCCATGACCGCCTTCGGCTCCAGAGAGCTGCCGCCCAGGGTAACAACCTCAGCGGTGGTGTCTTCTGTAAAGTTCGAGCCAGTCAGCGCGATCGTGCCGCCCAGGCCCAGATCCTTATCGAGCTGCGCGTTGTCGGTGTTCATGTCTTCCACGATCGGGCCAGCGTAGTTGGCCGGAAGGTAGAACGCGGTGGTCGGGACCAGCGTTTTTTCCATGCCCTGGTCGTTGGACCAGCGCAGGTAAACGTGGGAGCCGCCCGTGGCTTCAAACCAATCCATCTTGAACTCGTAGGCCTGTCCGGCTTCCAGGTGGATGGGCTTGCTCTTCTGCTCAACATCCCACTGGTTGACCCACCAGTCGATGATCGGGGTTTCCATATTGTCTACATATACACGGGTTCCATTGTCCGTATAGGCATAGAACGTGTACTCGCCTGTCTCCGGCGCGACAATGCGGCCGGTCCAGCGCGCGCCGCACCAGTCGTTTTGGCCGGTGCGCTGTGTCAGCATGCTTTCTGTATCGCTGAATGCGATATTGGGGTCTACATAAATGCCCTTCAGATCGGTGAAGGGGAATCCGGATGCATCCCTTACCAGATAGTATTCCGCCTGTAAGCCCTGATGCGTCAATGCGCCGTCCTGTGCCGGAGCGGCGGACGCGACAGGCGCCAGCATGGTGAAGACCATCGCCAAGGAAAGGACCAGACTCAGCAGTCTTTTTTTCATAGAGCTCCTCCTTACAATATCATTCCTGACGGCGGCTTTTTGCGAAACTTTTGTCTCCCCCTCCCTGCCGCCTGCCGCCCGCGGCTTGGATTATTCTCGCAACAAATTGCTTGCACATTCAGTTTACACCAGATATTTCCAGAAGTATTTGTGATTTTTTAGCTGTTTCGTTCGATTTTTTGATTTCTTATGCAAGATTATAAAAAAGAACCGGCGGGGACGGCTGGGGGTGAATATGGTTGACAGGAATAAAACGGCCTCCGCATCCAAGACTGGACGCGGAGGCCGTTTTATTCTTATACCGACTGCCAAATCAGATTTCACGCCGCGCGGATTTCCCCTTCCGGCTGTCAGACGGACATCACGGTGTTTTGCAGATAGCTGTTGAAGCGCTCGTACGCTTCACCGGACAACGAAGCCGGGTGCGAAAGGACGAGCAGCTCGTGCCCGCTATTTCCCGGGTGATACGGCGGATGCACATGCGCATAGGGGTTCTCCCGGAATCCGCATCGCTCGTAAAAGCCCTTCCGCCGCACGGCGATGGCATTGACTGGCGGGTCGATCTCCAAAATAACGGTCTTACCGTCCTTTGTCAGCCGGTCCAGCGCCTGCCTGCCATAGCTTTGGTTCCGCAGGGACGGGTCGATACAAAAATGCTCGACGTACCGGAAGTCCATGGCTTCCCAATAAAGCAGCAGCCCGACGAACCGGTTCCCGTCGTACAGCAGTGTAAAATGATAGTCGTCGCAGCGGAGCGCTTCCCTTTGGGAAAGCGCGGTCCTCTGCTCATACGCGGGAAAGCTCTCCCGGTAAAGTGCCATTGCCGCCGCAAACCGAACATCCTCCGGGGAACGCAGCCTGATAAACTCCATCCGGTGTCCCTCTCTTTCTTTACATTAATATAGACACAGAAACGGGCTCTTATCCGACAGATTTTGTCGGCCAGTTGGCCGGGTTCATCCGGTCGGGAATGCGCCGTTCCACGATCCCGCGGTACAGCTCCGCTTTTTTCTCCATATATTCCAAACGGCGTGCCGCTTCTTCCAGCTGTGCCCGCGCCGTTTCCTGCTGCCGCAAAATGATCTGGTACCGCTGTTCAATGGTCGCGTCGCCTTCCAGACATAATGCGACATATTCTTTGACAAACTCGAGCGGCATTCCGCAGTCGCGGAGATATTTGATTCCCGTCAGCCAGTTAATGGATTCCTCATCAAAGAGGCGGTTGTTATTTTTATCCCGCTTCACGGACGGAACCAGCCCCTTATCCGTATAAAACCGGATGGTATGTTCCGTGAGGCCGAGAATCCTGGCAGCTTCCTTCACCGTATACAAATCCGTTCCCCCTTTTTTTCAAAAAAGCGCTTGACTTCGAGCTGCTCGAAGGTGGTAAAGTAATCGTAGCACAAAGAACCTCCCATGTAAAGACTGTCTTAAATGGAAAGGAGACCCCATATGCAAACAATATCTTTAAACAACGGTGTCGTCATGCCTCTTGAAGGCTTCGGCGTATTCCAAATTCCAGACGCCGCGCAATGCGAACAGGCTGTTTCCGACGCGCTGGAAACCGGATACCGGCTGATTGACACCGCCGCCGCTTATTTCAACGAAGAGGCCGTGGGCAAAGCGATCCAAAAAAGCGGCATTCCCCGCGAAGAACTGTTCATCACCACAAAGCTCTGGATTCAGGACGCGGGCTATGAACCCGCAAAACGGGCCTTTCAGACCTCTTTGGACAAGCTGGGCCTGGATTACCTGGATCTGTACCTGATCCACCAGCCCCTGGGCGACTATTACGGCTCCTGGCGGGCGATGGAAGAGCTGTATGAGGCCGGTAAAATCCGGGCGATCGGCGTATGTAATTTCTATCCGGAGCGGCTGGCCGACCTGTGCCTGCATGCAAAAGTCCTTCCCGCCGTCAACCAGGTCGAGCTCCACCCTTTCTTCCAGCAGGAAGAGGCCCTCAAAACCATGAAGGAATTCGGCGTGCTGCCGGAGGCATGGGGACCGCTGGCGGAAGGCGCGCAGGGGATCTTCCAAAACGAGACGCTCGCCGCCATTGCAAAGAAGCACGGAAAGACCGTTGCACAGGTCGCCCTGCGCTGGAATACACAGCGCGGTGTGGCCATCATCCCCAAATCCATTCACAAAGCGCGCATGGTTGAAAATCTGGACATTTGGGAGTTCGCACTGGACGAAAGCGATATGGCGGCCATCGCCGCGTTGGACCTTGGGCAGAGCAAAATTATTGACCACACTTTGCCCACCACCGTAAAACGGCTCAGCCAACTCCGCATTCACGCATAAACCGGTACTGCAAAACCGCCCCGGAACCGATTCCGGGGCGGTTTTGTTACAGGACGCCCAGCAGGCGCTGGAGGAGCAGGCTGACACCCGCAATGCCGACCCAGCAGCAGAACCCCATAAAAATGGGCTTTCCGCCGGTTTTGACCAGCTTGACGAGGTCGGTATTCAGACCGATGGCGGCCATCGCCATGACGATGAAAAATTTGCTCAGCTCTTTGAGCGGGCCGGTTACCGCCGCCGGCAGATGGAACACCGTGGTGACGACGGAGGCCAGAACAAAAAACAGGACAAAGAACGGAAAGATCTTCTTCATATCCACCTTTGTTCCATCCCTGGACGACGCCTTGCGCGTGCGGACAAAGGCCAGCACCAGCGTGATCGGGATAATGGCGAGCGTCCGCGTCATCTTGACGATCGCGGCAGCGTCCAGCGTATTGCTGCCGTGTATCCCGTCCCATGCCGTGGCAGCGGCGGTAACGGAGGAGGTATCGTTGATCGCGGTGCCGGCAAACAAGCCGAAGCCCTCGTTGGAGAGGCCGAGCAGCGCGCCGAGCGCCGGAAAAATTAACGCCGCGACGATATTGAACAGGAAAATCACGGAGATGGACTGCGCAATTTCCTCATCGTCCGCATCGATCACCGGGGCGGTCGCCGCAATGGCGGAGCCGCCGCAGATGGAGGACCCCACCCCCACCAGCGTGGCGGTTTTCCCGGGAATGTGCATCCCCTTGCACAGGACAAACGCGATCAGCAGAGAAACGGAAATGGTGCTTAAAATGATGGGCAGGGACTGTTTTCCCCGCGCCAACACCTCCGTCAGGTTCATGCCGAAGCCCAGCAAAACAACAGCGGCCTGCAAGACTTTTTTGGAGACATAGGACACGCCCGGCTGGACGCCGGATTTGTCCTTCCAGACCAGCGCGAGCGCCATGCCCGCCAGAATTGCAAACACAGGGCCGCCCACCACGGGCAGCAGCTTTCCCAGGAACCATGCGGGAAGGGCGATGACCAGACAGAGCAGCACGCCCTTCCCCCTCTTTTTCCATTCTTCCACGAAATCCCTCTTCTCTTTTATTTGATCCCCAGTATACCAAGTTCTCTTCATAAGGTAAAATGATAAATCTTTATTTAATCATAAGTCAATGTTATAATGTGGGAAGGAGGTGGTTTCATGTTGGATTTTCGCATTGATACGTTCCTGGCCGTGTGCCGGTTTATGAATTTTACCCGGGCGGCGGAAACACTGCACATCACCCAGCCGGCGGTATCCCAGCACATCCACTGGCTGGAGGAAAAATATCATTGCCGGCTGTTTACTTTTCAGGGAAAAAAGATGGCGCTGACCCCCGCCGGGGAAACGCTCCTGAGCGCCGCCACAACGATGAAGCACGACGCGCTGTATCTGGAGGACCGCTTGCAGCAGATACGGCAGAACACGGGCCGTCTTGTGTTCGGCGCAACACTGACCATCGGCGAATTTGTGATTCCAAAGCATCTTGCGCGGTTTTTGGAACGGTATCCCGACGTTTCCGTGCGGATGGTGGTCGCGAACACACAGGAGCTTTTAAAAGAACTGGATGCGGGAGAGATCGACTTTGCGCTGGTGGAAGGGTATTTTGCCAAGAGCGAATACGATTCCCTGGTATACGCGCGGGAACCCTACATCGGCGTATGCGGCACATCATACCCGCTGCCCGACGCGCCCCTGCGGATGGAAGACCTGCTTGCGGAGCGGCTGATTGTGCGGGAGGCCGGTTCCGGCACGCGGGAGGTGCTGGAACGCTATCTGGAGGGACGCAATTGCACGCTGCGCGATTTCCGGCGGCTGACGGAGGCGGGCAACCTGAACGCGATCAAGTCTCTTGTGGAGCAAAACTGCGGCGTCACCTTTTTATATGAGGCGGCGGTCGCCGACAGCCTGCGGGACGGCACGCTGCGGCGTATCCCACTGACGGATTTCCATATCGTCAACGACTTTACCTTTATATGGCGTAAAAACAGCGCCTTTGCCGCACATTATCACGAGCTGTTTCAGGCGCTGCACGAGGATTCCGCCACATCTCCTTCTGTTTAATAAAATTTTTATCAGCCTTTGCAGTTTTTCACGGCGGTGCGGGGTATTACGGACAGAGAGGGGGGAACGGCATGGCGGGAAACGCACCGTATACTGACGAAGAGGTTTTGCGGCGGTTCGCATCCATGGTCTACCGGCTCGCGCTGTCCCAGACCAAAAACAAGGCCGACGCGGAAGACGTGTTCCAGGAGGTATTCCTGCGGTATGTCCGCACAAATCTGGCGTTCCAGAGTGAGGAACACATTAAGGCGTGGCTGCTCCATGTGACCGTCAACCGCTGCCGTAAGCTTTGGGCGTCGGCGTGGTTCCGCAAAACCGTGCCATTGGAAGAAATACCATCCTCCGCCTTGCCGGAGGAAGCCGGCGTAGCGGAGGCGGTAGCCGCCCTGCCCGAAAAATACCGCGCGGTGGTGCACCTGTTCTATTTTGAAGACCTGCCGGTCCGGGAGATCGCGCAGGTACTGGGGCGGCCGGAATCCACGGTGACATCCCAGCTGCACCGGGCGCGGGCAATACTGCGGGAAAAACTGAAAGGAGAAGATCAGCCATGAAAGAACGGTATCAGCGCGTCTGGAACCAGGTGGAACCGGACCCGGAA
Organism: Anaeromassilibacillus senegalensis; assembly: GCF_001261775.1. Lineage (GTDB taxonomy): Bacteria > Bacillota > Clostridia > Oscillospirales > Acutalibacteraceae > Anaeromassilibacillus > Anaeromassilibacillus senegalensis. Next base: position 318,489 of record NZ_LN868535.1, read on the forward strand.
TTGTTGGAGCAGACTGCCCGGAGGATGGCGGAGGAAACGCGCCCAAAGCGCTTCCCCATAAAACGCGCGGCCGCTATCTGCTGCACACTGGCCCTACTGTTCGGCGTGACCGGATGGTTTGCCGGCAGCCGCAGCGACCCGTTTACACTGGTGGCCTATGCCGCGGACGGGGCGCGCATCCCGCTGGCAAAGGGAAGCGAGGTCCCCCTGCTGGCGCAGCCGGAGCTGGCCAGTGTCGAGGGATACTACACGCCGGTCCTCACGTACTGCTGGCAACTTGGATTCCGCTGTGAGGGCAAAAATCTGGAGAGCATCACCTTTACGACGGATCAGGGGGAATTCCTGCGCAAGTACCGCCTGACCTTCGAGGAACGCGCGGACCTGGATTACATGAAACAGCTTGGCATTATACACTCCGCTTACTATGGGGGAAAGGATCGATACGACGAAGGCTATGCCGACGCTTACGCATTGGAGGGACAGAGCTTTACCGTCCCCTACGACGAACAGGACAGCCGTACCTACTGTTACCAGATCGTAAAGGAAGGCGAAGAGGGTGAGGAGATCGATGAAGCGGCCTGGCTTGAGAACCTGTCCGTGGAAGTAACCGTCACCGCGCGTTTTAAGGACGGAAGCGAAGCGCGGAAAAACGTCCGGCTGACCACGGACGGCAAGGATCTTTTCGCGCTGGAACAATAGCAGGATCGAACCGCGGCCGTAAAAACGGCCTGTGGACGACCGAAAAAATACAGATGTACATGGAGAAAGCTCCCCCGGATTGGTTGATCCGGGGGAGCTTTTGTATGAAAAGGAAGATTTGGATAAGGAGGATGAGAGAGGTTATACAGCCCCGGCCTGCAGCAGCTCGCCGCAGGACTCGGGAACCTGCATCAAAGTCGTTGGATTGGAGAGAAGCTGTTGGACCGCGTACGCACCGGCGCCCAGCAGGGAGGGGCTTTCCGGAAGATGGTTCATTTCAATGGACAGGTCGCTGTAAATCAGCGGGTTCACGCTGCGCTGAACCTTCTGCTTTACAATATCCAGGAGCATATCCGGGCAAAGCTCCGCCAGCTCGTCGCCGATGACAATCAGCCCGGGGTTGAGCTGGTTGACCAGGCTGACAATGCCGGTGGCCAGCAGGTCGCAGATTTGACGATAGGATTCGGACGCGACGGGATCACCTGAGCGAATGGCGGCGGCGATCGCCCGGCCCGACAGGTTCTCCAGTGTCAGGAGGGACGGTTTTCCCGCGCGCAGAAGCTGCGCGATTCCCTCCCGCAGGGCAGTCATGGAACAGTATTTTTCCAGGCAGCCGCGGTTGCCGCACTCGCATTGGGGCCCATCGTATTTGATGCTGTTGTGTCCGAACTCCCCGGCAATCCCCCGCTGGCCGATCACCAGCTTGCCGTCGGAGATCATGCCGCAGCCGATGCCCTGGCCGGCGAGAATATAAATCATATTCTGCACGCCGGGTTCCCGGCAGCGGTACCAAAGCTGTGCATAGGCGCTCGCGTTGGCGTCGTTCAGCACATAAAGCGGCATTCCAAGCCCTTCGGAGAGCGCCGCGCGCAGGGGAAAGTTCTGCCAGCCTTCCAATTCGGTGACAAACAGCAGGCGGTCCAGGTCCTCCCGGTAGGGGCCGGGCATCGCCACACAGGCGGCCAGCAGCTCCGTCCGCGGGTTTTCCCGGATCACGGCCTGTATGGCGGTGCGGATCCGGGAGATCACGGGCCGCACGCCCTCGCGCATGCCGATTCCGTATTCCTGCACGCTGTACAGCTTGCCGGAAAGGCCGACCAGGCTGACAAAGAACGCCTTGCGGGTCATGCGGACGCCCAGCACCTTATATTTTTCGTCATTGAGGGTGACACCGATGGACCGGCGGCCCTTTTCCCCGGAAATCAAACCGGTTTCCAGGATGGCGCCGCTTTCCAGCAGTTCGCCCGCAATATTGGTGATCGTGGCTTGTTTCAGGCCGGAGAGACGGGCCAGCGTCGCGCGGGAACACACGCCCTCCTGCCGCAGCAGGCTGAGCACCAGCGCGCGGTTGTGAACCTGGGTCTTTTCCTGATTAATACTGGATACATGAAGTGCTTCGTTCATTTTTATCATTCACCTCCCGCAGGGTGAGCGCACACGCGGCCCGTCCTGTAGAATCATTCCGGCACAGGCAAAACCGTCCGGTGGTAGAGAAAAAGCCCACGGCACGCATTTGGCGAGCCGCGGGCTTGCTCAGCTTTTCGGGGGATCACAGGCGGTGTTCCGCCCGGTCCCGCTGTTCAATGGGGAAATGGATCGTGTAGGACTTCTGCGGAAACCGGATAGCCGTGGGGTTGGCTGCCCGGGTTCCGGGGGGCAGCCCCGCGGCCAGATTTTAGCCGCGGGAGCCGCTGTGCATCTTCAAGGAATTCTGTAAATGATCAGCCGATTGTCACCGTGCAGTGCTGCTGTGCAGCCTGGCCAGCCAGAGTGGTATACACGCCTGTGCTGGTTCCCGGTGCGCCGGTCGCCCAGACTCTGTAGTAATAATCGTTGCCGATCTTCGCCACGAACTGGGTCTTGAGCACGCTGCCGTTGCCGACGGTGAAGCTCGGGGTCAGGTTCGCGCCATTGACGACGGTCATCTTGAAGCAGTATGCGCTGCCTCTCTTCAGGGTGAAGTTGACAGTCGTATCGGAGACCACGCTTGCCGCCGCCTGTGTGGAAGCCGCCGCGCCGACAATCGCGGTGCCCGCGCTGCCGTAGCTGTTGCTGTTGGAAGCGGTCGTGTTGGAGGTCTTCTTGCCGCCGGAGGAGGTGTTGCCCTTATCGCCCAGGCCGTTCATCGCTGTTCTGCCTGCCGCGACCAGTTTGTCAACGCCCGCCTGATCCAGCGTTCCGCTTGCCAGGCCATCCTTCGCCTGCTTCAGGGTATCTTCCAGCTTGGAGATTGCCGCCGCGCTGCTGTTGGAAGTATCCGCATTCTCCATCTCTTCGATGATCGCTTCCAGAGCGGAGGTATCCGGGATGAGACGCAGGACGTTCATGGCGTTCGCCAGCTTATCCGCCGCCGCGTTAACCTTGGACTGGGCCGCGTCGGTATCGAGAAGCGCTTCCGCTTCTTCCAGAGCGGCCAGGAAATCTTCCACGCCGGTGTCATAGTACTTGTCGAGATTGTCTTTGATTGCCTTTGCTTCGTTAATGACGTTAATCAGGCTCTCAAAGTCCGCCTTGCGGTTGTTGAGCAGGTCCGTCATGGCCTCGTACAGGTCATCATACGCCTTCTCGACGTCGGCCGCCAGTACGTTGTCGTCGTTATAGACTTCCAGCGCCGCCTCATAGGCTGCCTCTGCGGCCGCCCAGCTGTCCGCGGTGTAGTCGTCCGGATTCAGGAGTTCATAGTCCGCAAAGAGTGCGTCCAGAATGGTCTTGTCGCCTTCTGCGAAGCTCAGGTAGTGGATGGCGTCGATCATATCCGCCCAAGCCTTATCGATGTCCTTCTGGGTTGCCTTCGGGTCTGCGAGAACCTTCTCAGCAGCCTCGAGCGCCTCGTCGAACTGATCCTTGACGGGCTTAACCGCCGTTTTGTATTCGTCGCTCATTTGCAGATCCTGTGCTGTCGCCACGACACTACGTAGAATCTGGCGGTCGACGACCGTGAAGTTCAGGCTTACGTTTGCCACTGCGTTCGGCATGGTGAAGGTGTAGGTATAGGTGCCGTCCTCGTTTAGCTCAACGGGCTTGCCGTTGACCAGGACGATCTCTCTGCCCTCTACGCGAGGCGCAAAGGTGAGTTCGAGCTCTTCGCCCGCCATCACGACGTCTTTATACGCGCCGATCAGGTTTGCAATTGTCTGCTCTTCGCCGTCGATGAAAAGGTTAACCTTGCCGACGTAACGGACGGTGAGCATATGCTCGGACGGTTCCGCGCTGCTGACGTCCGCGTACTTCTCGGTGCGGTCGTCATAGATCTGGCCATTCCAGTTGAGGCCGTAACCGAAATCGTAGGTGTTGCCAGCCGCGTCGACGTAGCATTCCATATCCTGCGGAACGTCTTCGTACTGCGCTTCTACGGTTTCCATGTTCTTCGGCTGCTGCATCGGCAGGAGGCCGGAGGGCTCTGTCGTACCGGAGATAATCTCCATGGCGGCCTGATCCTGGATGCCGTAGCCCAGAACGATTGCGTCTGCGAGCGGCTCCACTTCGGACCATACCATCGGGTTGGAAAGCTTCATGTAAACGATAACGGGTTTGTCGCCCATGGCTTCCTTGGCATTCTGGAGTCTTACGAGTTCAGAGCCGTTGGAGGCGGTAACGGTCTTGCCCTTGTAGGAGCGGTTGTCGGCGTTGTCCACATAGACAACTTCGCCGGTGGTGGAGTTGATGAACTCCGCGCCCGGATCCGACGCGATGCTCTGTGCTCTCGCCGTGTCCGCGGTGTACTCGCCGTACTGCAGGGTGATCGGCACATAGCCGTTTCCGCCGGCAGCCAAGTCAGCTGTGCTGTAGCCGGAGCCGCCCTTCGGCGCACTCATGCCGACGATTGCAAAGTCCGCTTCGTCCGGATTCTCGGTGACATTGTAATACTTGGAAACGATGTCCTTGTTCATGCAGTAAACTTTTTCGCCCTTATTGTTGAGCTCGTAGGGCAGGTAAACGGTTTCTTTCTTGTCGTCCGCTGCCGGAACAATGGCATTGTCCGCGTTCTTCAGCATGACAACGGATTTCAGCTGTGCGTTGTAGCCTTCTTCCATGAAATCTTCGTTGCCGACGATTTCAGCGGATTCGACCGGATCCAGATACGGGTTCTCAAACAGGCCCGGATTAAAGACATTGCGCAGGAGTCTCCTTGCGGAATCTTCAAAACGCTGGTCCGCTGCTTCTTTACCGAAGTTCTCAACCCACATGTCATAGGCTGCGAGAACCGGCATCTTGTCGTTGTTGCCGCCGAACTGGTCTACACCAGCCTGCAGAGCCATGTAGTGACGCTCGTTGACCGTCAGGTCTTCCACGCCCCAGCATTTGCCCTGGAACACAGCGTCGCTGGTGCTGTCCGCGGTGATCATCCAGTCTGTGCAGACAACGCCGTCATAACCGTACTTCTCACGGAGGAGGTCGGTGATGATGTACTTGTTGTAGGAGTTGCCGGTATTCTCAGGCTCTCCGCCCTGGGCCGCCTGATTGTAGGAAATGGTGTAGTACGGCATAACCGCTGTGGCATATTCCGTACCGTTGTTCAGGTTGAACGCGCCTTCTACGAAGGGCTTAATCTGCTCTTTGAGGTTGTTGCCCGGATACACGGCGTATTTGCCATAGCCGTAGTGTCCATCACGTCCGCCCTCTTCCGGTCCGCCGGACGGCCAGTGTTTGACCATCGCGTTGACGCTGGCTGCGCCCCACGGATTCTCGGAATCATAGGTGGTCTGGAAGCCGTCGACATAAGCGCGCGCCATGTCGGTATCCAGGTCGCTGTTTTCGCCGAAGGTACCGCTTACACGGCTCCAGCGGGGCTCTGTCGCCAGGTCGATCTGCGGGGACAGCGCGGTTGCGATGCCCAGCGCGCGATATTCCTGAGAAGCGATGTCGCCGAAGGTTTCCACGATGTCCGGATCAAACGTTGCCGCGAGGCCGATGGAATCCGGCCACAGAGAGATCGTGCCGCCCTGGCCCGCTGTGTATTCCACATCGGACTTGCCGCTCGCGCCGTGGCGCGGGTCGGAGCTGTTGTTTACCGGGATACCGTAGCCGAGGCCTTCTACAAACGCCTGCGCGTTGTTGTTCCACTTTGCGGCGATCTCCGGAGTTTTAAGGGATGTTACCAGCACATGGCGCACATTGTCTTCCTTCAGGAATTTTTCCTGCGCCGCTGTGAGGTCTTCACTGTTGACTGCCTGGTGGCTGCTGTACAGCATCAGGCCCGCGATTGCCGCGATGCCCTCTTCGCCGTCGTTGACCATCATTTCTGCAAGGCTCTGCGCACGGGTTTCGGTATCCAGACGCCAGTCTTCATAGGTGTCCAGCTTGCCGTTGCCGTTCAGGTCCTTAAAGGCATAGCCCTTATCGGTAATGAGCATGTCAATGTTCATCATACCCAGGGTTGCGCCGCCGTCGTTCTCCACGAGGTAGTAGCCGCCGTTTGCTTCGTCCATCTTGGTGACGGTGTAGCTGCCGACGCCGGAGATCTTGGACTTCTCAACGGTAACATAATCCTTCAGGTTGTCGAACTGCTCGGTATAGCTCTTAATATCCACACCGTGTACGCTGCCCATGTTGTTGGACTGCATGACGATGTTCAGAACGTTCATTGCGCTCTTCTGGATGTCGCCCTTGGTGATGTAATCGTCTTTCCAGGAACCCTCATACTGAATCTTGAAGGTGCCGGGATATTTGGCCAGACTGTTCTCTTCCGGCTCTACATAAACGTGGGTGTGCTTATACTTGGTTTCCGGGCAATTTGCCACGAATGTGCAGGACTCGCCTTCTGCATATTCAACCGGAACCCAGTCGTTCCACATCTCCTGCTTGGTGGGACCCCACCATCCGCTTGATTCTTTTACATAAATAGAACCGTCTTCGTTGTACTGTGCGGGAACCTTGGTCGCCGCCGCAACAATCGTGGAAGCGGAGCCGCCGGGCATGATCAGGTCGTTGCCTGCGTGCATGGACTGGCCAGGATCGGACTGTCCGCCGCCCCAGTCGGTCATGATGACGCCTTCAAAGCCCCACTCGCCGCGCGCAAAGTCGGTACACAGGTCATAGCTGTCCGCCGCCGGCACGCTGTTGATGAGGTTGTAGGAGGTCATAATGGACATGGGCTGCGCGTTCTTGACTGCCATTTCAAAGCCCTTGAGATAGATTTCGCGCAGGGCGCGCTCGCTGACAAAGGTGTCAACCGCGTTGCGGTTGTTTTCCTGGTTGTTGGCTGCATAGTGCTTGAGGGTAACGCCAACGCCCTTGTTGGACTGTACGCCGAGGGTGATCGCCGCCGCGGACATACCGGCAACCAGCGGATCCTCGGAATAATACTCAAAGTTACGGCCGCACAGCGGGTTGCGGTGAATATTCATGCCGGGAGCGAGCAGCAGCGTGACGCCCATCTCCTGCATTTCAATACCGAAGCCGTCGCCAACCTCTTCGATCAGGTCTTTGTCCCAGGTCTGGGCCAGCAAGGTGCCGATCGGCCATGCCGTACAGAACTGGTAATATTTCTGAGTCTCGCCGGTCTCGGCATTCGTTCCGTCAAAGCTTTGGGTAATACGAATACCAGCAGGACCGTCGGACAGGACAATATTCGGTACGCCCATGCTGTCAAGCAGCGTTTTTGTGGTTTCGCCTGCCGCGCCGGGCACGGAGTCGGACTGCGAACCGACGATCGGTGTTCCACCGGAACCCCAGCCAATGCCTTCCGCAAGATCAGCCAGCTGCTCGACGCTCATCTGTGCGACAAATTCTTCCATGGAGATCGTGCCGTCGTAAACGTCTTTCAGGTTGGCATCCGGAATCGCTTTTACAGTTTCTTCAACTACCGGATGGTTGTTATCGAACTGTGCGTCTTCCTTTTCCTCGCCTTCTACACGGTATGTAATGACCGTCTCATCGTCATACGCAGAGGCGTTGTTTTCAAACGCAATGTCCGCTGCCGCAATGTTGAAGACCTGGGCTGCCGCGATCTCCGCCGCTTCGCCTTCATAACTGTATGGGGTCACGTCTTTTTTGCTGATCTCGTTCAGCTCTCTGCCTTCCGGCAGGCCCAACTGGCTGCTGAGCTGCTCGGTCGTCTTCGTCTCGCCGATACGGACAACGCCGCCCACATGCGTGTTGCGGGAGGAATTGCCGCCGCGAATGACATAGTCGCCGGCCTCCAGGATATAGGAAGCGGTTTCCTCGTCATAAGAGGACATTTCTGTAACCGGGAAGGAAACGGTCAGATCCTGGGACGCGCCCGGGGCCAGCTCGTCCGTCTTTGCAAAGCCCGCCAGTTCCTGATACGGCTTTTCAAGCTTGCCGTCCGGAGCCGAGAAGTAGACTTCAAAGACTTCCTTGCCGGAGTATGTATCGCCAGTGTTTTTGATGGTCGCGTTGACGGTCACGGTCGTGGCGTCCGCTTCCACAAAGTTGATCTTGGTGTCAAAAGTGGTGTAGGAGGAGCCGTAGCCGAACTCGTACGCCGGGGTCACATTGAAGGTATCAAAGTAACGGTAGCCGACATAGATGCCGTCTTCATACTCTTCATATACGACGTTATCGTCGTTGCTGCTGAAGGTCTCAGAGGACGGGTAATCCTCATAATCGACCGCCCAGGTATCCGTCAGTTTGCCGGACGGGGTAACCTTGCCGGTGAGCACATCGGTGACGGCGTTGCCGCCTTCCATACCGGCCTGGCTCATCAGGAGCATGGAGTCGAGGCCTTCAATCTCATTAAAGAACTTGGTATCAATGATGCCGCCGGAGTTGATTACGACAATCACTTTCTCAAAGCTCTTACCCAGCTTCTCCAGATTGGCATATTCCGTATCATCCAAATAATAATCGCCCTTTGTGGCTGTGCGGTCTTTGCCCTCACCGGAGTTGCGCGCGATCACATAGATAGCAGTGTCTGTATCTGAAGCCGCTTGCAGGTTTTCATCGGTGATTTCCCGATCCGGGAAGACAAAAGTGCTCATAATGCCGCCGCCGGAATTTGCCTTCGCCTCATCGTAAGCTGCTTTATAATCGCTCAGCCAATCTTCCGAGGTGATTTCATAGCCCGCGTTTTTCAGGCCGTCCCACACGTTGACAACATAGCGCTGGTTGACGTCGCCGGAGCCGGTGCCGCCCTTGACGGTGCCATAGGCGCCGCCGCCGAACAGGGCGATTTTGCCGCTCGCCTTAATAGGAAGCGCCGCGTTTTTGTTTTCCAACAGGACCATGCCCTGTGCGCCTGCTTTACGGGCGAGCGCCGCATTTTGGACCTCACGCTCGGAAACGGTATCATCCGGGCTGGCTGCGAAGGCGCTGGTGGCACACATGCTGGCCAGCATGGAGCTTGCGAGTGCCAAAGACAAAATTGATTTGCTTAGCCTTTTCATTTCTATTCTCCTTCTTTTCTGGTTTTGGTTCGAAATACCTGCTTACTTACTATTGAGAAGCGGTAATTTCTTCCCTCCTTTCCGTTCGGTTTTGCGGCCCGTTTTCTCTTCGACCCTTTCCGATGGAAAACGTCAAAAAGTAAACGAGGAAACGTTCTCAACCAATTCATGCGATAATTGGCTTGAATATTGGAGTGAATATAGTATAATGTTGAACAGACCCAAAAATCAATAATCGCTATTTTTGCACTAACAGTCTTTGATAAAATTGTAGAAATTGCACACGTATAAAAATTGTTACTGTTAAAAAATGGTATATAGAAGGAGTGAATTGCAAAAATATCAACAGTTGCCTTGGAAATATTGTTATAAATGGCGGGTTTAATTCTGTTTAATTTTATTGGCAATCATTGGTTTTAAATCTTTTTTCTTTATTACAATAGAGCGAATTTCCTATAAAATATATTCACAAGGTAATTTTGCATGCCTGTTTTGTTGGATTTGTTGAAGATATTTCAACCGGGAAAGGGTTTTACATATGAAAAAACGGCCTTACAGAGGGAAAAGCTTTTATAAATTGCTCGGCGCATTCTTTATTGTAACGCTCATTTGCAGCGGGGCAATCCTGGGACAATACCTGCACACCGCGGATCAGGAGCGGCAGCAGCTTGAAAAATCATATCACTCCATGGTAGAGAAGAGCATGGCAAATACGGAAGCGACGCTGTCTTACTATCAGAAAACCAGCGAGCTGCTTTCTGAAATCAAGGGAATCGACCAATTGGCAAAAGCGGATGCGATCCCGCGCGAATCGAAAGAAGTGGAATCGTTCTTTAATGATTATGTATGGACCTGCCGCCTGAACCTCCCCTCCTTTGAACAGCCCATGTTCCTGTATTTTCAGAACAGCGGGCGCAGCTTCGGAAACGGGGACGCCTTTGTGGACCCGGTGGCCGACGGCATGATCACAGACGTTATGGACATGGACATGCAAACCTGGAACCGCCTGATGCAAACCGGAGATTCCGCCGTGGCTGAGATTATCCGGGATCCCAATATGGATTTTGCGCGCTTCTTTTTTGTCCGCGAGGTCTATCCGGGCGTCGTATGGCTGATCGGGAATGAAGACAGCCAGATTTCTGAAACCCTGAGCTATTATTATCTTCCGGAGGGCTCCCAAACGATTTTCATCACGCAGAACGACCGCATGATTTCCTCTGATCCGGACGGCGAGACGGCGGGGCTTCCTATTACCTACAAAGAGGTATGCTCCTGGGAGGAGCGGGAGCGGTTGGAATGGAATGGCGTCCCCTACTTCGTGTATCATCAGGGATTTGCGAATGAGACGCTGCAACAGGTGATCGTCATCCCGGACAGCAGCGCGCGCGGCGGACTTGAGATGGTGTTGACCACCTTACTGGTAACGCTGCTGGTCTCCCTGCTGGTAGGCGGCGGCTTCTCCTACCTGTTCGCGCACAAGCTGTACAAGCCCATGGAGGAACTGATGGACGCGCTTCCCGCAGAGGGAAACGAGAAAAAAGACCCGAACGAGTTCCGCATTCTCAACAGCACGGTGCAGGAGCTCTACAACCGGGCAAAAAGCTATGAGGCGCAGCTCAGCACACAAAGCGAGCTGCTGACAAACAGCCTGCTGACCCGCCTGATCACTGGAGAAATCCAGGTTTCTCCGGATATTCTGGAGGCATTGCGCCGCGGCGGGTTCCCCGTTGCACCCAAACAGTTCCTTGTATTTCTGGTGCAGCTCGATGAAACCGGAGAAGGCGACCCGTCCGCGCTGCTGCCAAAAGCGGAAACCGAAAGCCTGCTGAAGCAGACCTGCCGCTCCTTCTTCCTGAACCGGGGCTGTCCCACCTATGTGGTGCGCTGCCAGGGCCTGTATGCGGGCGTGGCGGACATGACGGACTGCTCGATCGAAGACGCCACCGCCTGCGCGGAGGAGATCCGGCATTTTATGGAGACGGAATTGCGGACCCCCATTTCTGTGGCGATCAGCGCGATGCATACGCAGATCAGCGAACTGCACGAAGCGTACGGCGAGGCGATGCAGGTGGTGGAATACAGCCTGCTGGCAGGGGAATACAACACCGTCAGCATTTACGACTCCATGGCAAACGTATTGTCGGACGGATACGGCAGCAAGGATTTCCTGGGGAAAACCAACAAACTGGCCAATACCATCCAGTCCGGCAACTATGCGCAGGCCTCCGAATTGGTTCACGAGATTGCCGGGGACTTTGCGGCGCACCGGCCCGCCTCCCTGACGCTCGGACAAATGCAGTTTTCCTATCTCACGGACGCCATTCTGCTCTCTTTATACGACAGCGGCGCGGACCCGCAGGTGCTCAGGGAACTGGACTGCGACAACTATCTGCGCAAGGCGCATGGCGTGGATTCGCTGGGGCGCCGGGCCTCCCACATCTTCGACAGCCTGGAGGCGTGCAAGGTCCGCAGCCAGCCGCAGGAACGGCGGATCGAGCAGATTACGCAGTATATTGAAGAAAATTATCAGGATATCAACCTGTCCGCCGGTGCGGTCGCGGAGCGCTTTCACATGAGCCTGCCGGTATTGTCAAATTTATTTAAGCAGGAATTGAATATCGGTTTCCTCGATTACCTGCACAAGTACCGCATCGAGCGGGCCAAGGACCTGATTTTGCACACCGACCACACGATTGGGGATATTTCCGCCATGGTTGGGTATGCAAACTCCATTACGATGAACCGCGCGTTTAAACGGTACGAGGGTGTGACGCCGGGGTGGTACCGGCAAAAGAAATAAAAAAGCCTGCCCCAAAATAGCCAAATCAAACAAAACAAGGACGAAGCTCTGTTTTCTGAGAGCTTCGTCCTTGTTTTCTTATGCCCAAAAGATCCCGTTTACAAACAGCAGGGACTTTACTTTTCCCCCTTTTGCATTTCCAGCAACTGAAGGATTTGATTTTCCACAAACTTCTTATATTTGTTGTCCAGCTGTTCGTATTTTTCCGCAATTAAAGACGCCATGTTAGTCACTCCATTCAGCGCGCTCAAGTCGTCATTGCCGTCGTCGACAAGCCAATTCCTGTCGATATGGTATGTGAGCGACACACAGTTGATGAACAGAGGGGTGGGCGTCACCTTTCCCAATTCAAGTCCGGATAGATTCCCCCGCGAAATCCCTATGGAGTCTGCAAATTCCGCCTGCGTCAGGTTATTTGCTTTTCGTATCAGCTTTAATTTATCGGCAAATGTCACGGTATGATCACCTCAGTTTTATCATATCAGACAAAAATGATTATGTCAACACAGAATGTCTTTATATAGTCATATACACTTGTATATGTGTATTGACACATGCATCTTAAAATGTTATATTGTAATCGTACAGTCACCATAACATAAAAATTTGTAATGAAGCCGTCAAGGGAGAATCATAAAATGAAGGAAGATACTACTTATAAAACTGCGATAGAAATTCAATCGTTGGCTGAAAAACTGACGCCTGCAAATCAATTCCAAATTATAAATACGATCAACACCCTCCTTTTCTGTCAAACTTCAGACAAGATAAAACCGGCTCAGCCCGGTGGTTGTTCAAAGGACAAGTCCCTATAAAAAACCCTGTTTCACAGGGCAATTTTTATATATAGAACATTCACAAAGGGGAGTATCGCAAAATGCAAGGAGGAAGAACATTGAAGAAAGTATTGGGAATCCTGCTGGCCGCTCTGTTGGTGGCAACCACCGCATGCGGCGCACAGGAAATCGAAGTCCAAACAGGCAATCCGGATTCCGGGCAGGGAACCGCACAGTCGGATTTATCCTCTGGTGGCGAGCCTTCATCCACCGAACCGATGGGATCACCCATTCCGCCCGCGGAACCCGTATCTGAGTTCTATGACAAAATGGTGACGATTCCAAAGGAATACCATATCGAAGACTACTCCAACGGGTACTTTATTGTAACAAAATCCGACGGCCGGCTTTACGGCCTTTTGGATCCGGAGGGAAAAACCGTGATTGATTTCACCTATGATGAATTGAAGTTTGATCGGGCCGGTGCAGAGACCTGTCCATTTGTCCATGCTACATACGACGGGAAATCCAGTGTTGTGGATTTGAATGGAAAGGTTTTAATTGAACCGGAATATAATTCTTTAATCTATGACTTAGATAGAGGCACATTCTCCGGAATCAAATCGGATGAAATATCCACTATATATTTCATATCGAAAGAAGGAAAAATTATTAACACCGTTGATCCTACGGAAGCGCTTTCAGTGTATAAAGACGCATATGTAAGTTCTTCTGGAAAAAATTTCTTTTGCTGTGTTGTTTTAGATAGTGCAGATCAAGTATATATTGTTTTACTTGACCTGCAAGGAAAAGAATTTGCCAAAGTAAAAGCACCTTATAATCAAATACGGAACGAATCTACCGGATTTCAACTCATAAACGCTTCTGTATTGAACCTACAGGGAGAAACATACCTTAAAATCGAAAGTTATCTAAAAAAAGTGGATGAGCAGGAAAACACGGGATTACAAACAAAAACGGGAATCCATACAATATTAGATTTATCCGGAAACTCTCATCCAGAATTAGTTGAGCAAATTAAATCGCAGAAGCCTTTCCCGAAAACTGACCCCTCGATAACATACCGCCAATTTAGTGATTTTAAAGATGGAAAAGCACTTGTTACATTCTTTAAGGAAGATACAGATACAGACCCCACGATGTACCTTGCAGTTATAAATGAAAAGGGAGAAATTATAGAAGAAATTGCATCTTTCGATCTCATATTTATATCTCCCAGCGAACAACCTCAATTTATTGGTAACAAAGCTCTATACTATAGCAATGACACTTGGAAAATTGCAAGCACCGAAGCACCTTATAAAAATTCTGAACGATATTATGGTATACAAAAATTAGAGGAAGGCGAACATTGGTGGCTGTTGGAAAACGTCGATGGAGAGAACGCCCTGTTAACTCCCAACGGGGAAATCGTCGTTGACTTTGGGAATGTAACCAAAGACAGCTTTTTAGGGAAACCTGTACTGGAGTATGTTATTTCTAATGAAGTGTGCTGTTTTATCATAGAGGGAGAAACCGAAAACGAAGTTTATGTTGTCAAGAACCAGGCAAAGGCTTAAAATAACTGCTGTTTCCTTTTCCCGGACGTACATATGGCCGCCTTGCATTTTGCAGGGCGGCTGTTTTCATGGAATAAAGCGACTATTTAAGGAGAAATCCCAGAAAAGATTCCTGTTGACATTCAGAACATATGTGCTATACTAGTTGTATCTTAATAAGAGACATCAGCAAATGAGTTTTTGCAAACATTTTTCACCTCGGAAGAGCACGAACCTTTATCGATGCAGGATTTCACGATACTTCTGCAATATTTTTTCTTAGTGCGCAGGGTTTCTCTCGTGTCTTCGGCAAAGCATCGACTTTGAACGCAAAGATAGATTCCGTTGTTCTGTCCACATATTTTATTTTTTACCCTTGGTGTATCTTATAAAGATTCAATAATGAAAAGGAGGCAGGAAAATGCGCGCAAGCAACATCACGCTGGATACCGTAAAGCAGTATCTGCGCGCCGAGGAAGAAAACGACCAGACCCTGGAAATCTTTTTGTCTGCGGCCAAGGCGTTTGTCATCCGTTACACCGGCCTGCGGGAGGATCAGCTGGACGATTCCGAAGACCTGACCGCGGCGATCCTGACGGTTTGCTCTGATCTGTACGACAACCGGCAGATGACGGCGGCAGGCAGCACGATGAATCCGGTGGTACAGAAGATCCTGGACCTGCACACGGTAAAGCCGGAGGTGGGGACCACTTGAACGCGGGAGAGCTGAGAGACAAGGTTACATTGCTTTCTGCCGCAGGCAGCGGCGAAGACCTCCGGTGGGAAACCACGGCGCAGCTTTGGGTTAAGGCAGAAACACTCCCCCCGCGCTGTCCGTGCGGGGACAATCCGGAGCTGGAAGAAGTGGCGATGACCATGCGACGCCGGGCACTGGCGCCCTGCACACCGGTCGAATGGAACGGTAAGCGGGGCATGGTGCTGGACGTCGCGCCGGTGGGGAAACAGTACAGCCGGGCGCTGGTGCGGATGGCGGAACCCAAGCTGTGTGCGGCTATGCGGCCGCAGGTGGAAAAAGGCGAGCTGAACCGGCCGGTGACAACCATGCGGGAAATCGCGGTATTCCCCGGTTATCTGGAAGAAAAAGAACCGGTATACACGCGCTCCATGCCGCAGACAGCAAGCCGGCAGGCCTGCCAGCTGACCACCCCGAAGCGGGAAGCGCTTCTGCCCGGCGACCTGGTACGAATCGGCCGCACGCATTACACGGTGGCGGCATCGTACACCATGCGCCCCGACCGCGACGTCTATGATCTGACCATCCAGCGGGAGCAGTGACAGGGGACACCGGAAAGGGGGTGAAACCATGACAACGAGCGCACAGATTCTGGAGCAGCTTAACCGCCTGCTGGCGGACGCGCACGGGGAATGCTTTTTCTATATCGGGCGCTGTCCGGCCCAGTTCCAGCGGCCCTGCTTCCTGATCGAGTTCATCTCCGAAGAGCAGCAGCCGGCGACGCGCGTCAGCGTGAAAAAGACTTCTCAATTCGCAGTGACTTACTATGGGACTCTGGACGACTACGCGGCCAGCGACACGGAAGAACTGCTGGCTGTGCAAGACCAAATGCAGTCGCTCTTTGCCTCCGGCTATCTGCGCCTGAAGGACCGCGCACTGCCGGTCCAATTGGGCAAAGGAGAGCGGGGCGAAGACTGGGTCAAGCTCGATTTGACCTTCGACTACTTCGACGACCGGCCGCTTCCGAAAGACGGCGGCGGTCCGGCGGAGAAAATGCAGGAAATCCATACGAACATGTCGTTTTAAAATCCGGGCAACACGTAACAAATATATATTAACAGGAGGAATTTACAAATGGGACTTCCCAATATTCATATCGCATTTAAAACACAGGGGGTATCCGCTGTGCAGCGCTCGCAGAAGGGTGTTGTGGCGCTGATCGTAAAGGGCGGCACGAACGCCACCGGCAAGCTGTATACGCTGACCAGCGCAAATGATATTCCGACTGAGCTGAAAGCCGGCAGCAGCGAAACCGGTATGACCAACCAGAAGTATATTGAAAACGCGTTCCTCGGCTATGTGAACAAGCCGAGCAAGGTGCTGGTTTACGCGATGAAAAATGGCGCAGCAAACTTCCAGGACGCACTGGATGTTTTGGCGACGCAGACCTTTGACTATCTGGCCGGGCCGCCGGACCTTGGCGTATCTGAAAGCGGCTCTTTGACCTCGCGCATACTCTCCGATTGGGTGAAAGCACAGAGAAGCAACAACCGCACGGTGAAGGCCGTGCTGCCGAACATGGCCGCCAACAGCGACGGCGTGATCAACTTTGCAACAGAAGGCATTGTGGTCCATGCGCCGACTGCCAGTGATCCGGATCATCGGGAAACCTTCAGCGCGGGCCAGTATTGCAGCCGTATTGCGGGCCTTCTGGCGGGCACTCCGATGAACATTTCCTGTACCTATGCGCCGCTCTCCGAGGTGGAGGACATTGCGCGTTTGTCCCAGGAAGATATGGATACAGCCATCGACGCAGGCAAGTTCATCCTGATGCACGACGGCCGCAAGGTCAAGGTCGGCAGGGGCGTCAACTCCCTGAACGCCACAAGCGAGGGCCACGGCGAGGAGTTCAAAAAGATTAAGATTGTGGAAGCGGTGGATATGATCCAGAGCGACATCCGCATGACCGCGCAGGACAACTACATCGGCAAGTACGCCAACAGCTACGACAACAAATGCCTGCTGATCACCGCGATCAAGGGCTATTTCACCCAGCTGGAGCAGGAGGGCATTCTGGACCCGGGCAAGAGCGTCGTGGACATCGACATGGACGCGCAGTCCGCGTACCTCCAGAGCACCGGCGTGGACGTCTCCGAGCTGAGTGAGCAGGAGCTGCGCAACGCCAACACGAAGGACAAGGTATTCCTGGCGGCAAGCATTAAAATTCTGGATGCGATCGAGGACATCGATCTGCAGATTGCAATTTAAGGAGGATTTACACCATGGAAAGTGCAAAAAGAGTAATTTCCGGCACCTGGGGCGAGGTTTGGCTGGACAACGAATATGTAGCGGAATGCTACGGCATGCAGCTCAAGGTTTCGTTTAAAAAAGAGGATATCAAGCGCTGCGGCATGATGGCCACGGACAAAAAGATCACCGGCATGGACTGCTCCGGCACCGTAAAGCTGTACAAGACTTCCAGCCGTATGGCGCGCAAGATCGGCAACAGCATGAAGAACGGCGAAGACGTCCGCTTTACAATCATCTCCAAACTGGACGACCCGGACGCCTACGGCGCGGAACGCGTGGTGGCGAACGGCGTCTCCTTTGACGACCTGATGCTGGCGGACTGGGAAGCGGGCGTAACCGGTAAGGTGGATGCGCCGTTTACCTTCACCGACTACGATTATCTCGATATGATCCCGGAGGCGGAATAAGATGAGCAATACATTGGACCTGCTGCTGAAAACGGAATTGCCCGGCGTGCCGGAGAAAGAATTTAAGATGAAGCGCCTGAGCGAGCTCTGCGGCGCGGACGTGATCTTCTCCCTCAAGGCGCTGTCCTACAGCCGTGTGGCGGACATTCGTGAGACCTGCAAGGGCGAAAACATGAGCGTCCACATCGTATTGGCGGGCGTGACCTCCCCCGACCTGAAGTCGAAGGAGCTGCTGGAGAAGTACCGCGCCGCCACGCCGGTGGAGCTGGTAAAGGCGATGCTTCTGCCCGGCGAGGTGGAGGACCTGGGCCGCGAGATCGAAAAGCTGAGCGGCTTCCGCCAGAACACCGTGGAAGAGGTTAAAAAAAAATAAATGAAGACGCGGAAGTACAGCTGATGTACTATCTGTTCCTGGAAAAAAACATACTGCCCGGTTCTTATTACAGCCTGCCCGCGGGGGAAAAGGCTGTAATAAGGGCCTTTTTTGAAAAAGATATGGAAAGGAGGAGATAACATGGCAGGATATTCGTATCTTCCTTCATTACCCTCTGGAGCAACCTATCCCATGTTGCCCGCAACTACAAGTACATCCCTTTCCCCCTCGGGAAACACTTCATTATCAAATTTTAATAATACACAACCATTTGTAGGCCCTCTTCCACCGCCCTCCGCAGATACTTCAAACAGCATTCCAACTGGTTCTGGAAAGGAAGGATATACTCTTCCAGAAAAACTAGATCTCCTTATAAAGGACAAAACTGCTTTAAGAACTGTCTTTAGCTCATATTTTAATAATATTGGTAGTTACATGGAGACCGCTCTAGAAGGACCTTATGGAAAAACATTTTCACGTTACGTGGGAAATGGAGTAGCAGAAGGAATGTCGACGGCTTTCTCTGTAGGAATAGCTGCAAAAAGTATTAAACATGGAGTTGCTGGTTTAGCATTAGGCATATTTAGTAGTATGATAAAGTCATATACACAAACGGAGCAAGAAAAGAACAATAAGTTTCGAAATCTTTCTGAAACTTTTTACAGTTCCGTGACAAAGCAAAGGAGCAGCTTAACAGAGTATGGGATTGATCTTGTAAACGATAAAAATAGAACCGACTTAACACAAGAAGATAGAATTGCGAAGGCAAAAGGTCAAGCATACATTGACGAACTAGGCACCAATGATAACTATTTTTCTTCCGAAGATGAAGAAATTTTAAAGACGTTAGAGCAAGCACAAGGAAAAAAAGAGGCAGAACTATTAAAAGAAAGAAAAAAAACGATAAGCAACAGAATTTCTAAGGTCATAAATAGTGATGAATTTAAAAAAGCAACACTTGCTGAACAGATAAGGATGAAAGAGGCGGCAGAACAAATCGGCGAATTGGAATTTCAACATTCACATAATATGTCAATGGAGAGAAACTTAGACGCGAATATGGTTGATTTATTCCAACAATATGCAAGTATAAATCCTGAAATATGGCGTGACGACGACAAATTAGATAAAATGCTACTGTCCACAGCTTCAGGAGCCTCTAATAGATTTTATCAAGGTGAGTATAGTTTAAAGAATCCTAAAGGATCTTATCTTTATCAATCGGGGACTACTAAAGCGTATGGATCATCATATACAACTGGAGTCTCTTATTCCAACAGTGGAGACAATAATTTTACTCCTACTGTTAAATATGATCCCAAAAGTCTTATGAATGATTTGATACGCGAAGCACCAAAACCTTTAACAATAAAAGATTTAGAGGCTTTAATAAAGGCATTTAAGGACTCTCAATCCACTTACTACATTACTATTAATGATGCACATAATACAACTGCTCAACAAGCAGAACAAATAGCACGCAATAGAAAGTTGATACATTCTGCTTCATAATGTCACTCAATTATGGGAGATTAGTAAATGCTTAGAAAATTTATTTTTAAAGACTCTAAAACCCAACAGGAACTGGCCCTGCCTGTCACCCCGGAGAGCTTCACCATCCGCCACGGCGTGAAGGTTGAAACGGTGGACATGTACACGCTGGGGGACCTGAATCTGGCGGGCGGCGGCGCGCTGGCGACGTTGTCCATCCAGTGCCTGTTTCCCGGGAAAAGCTACCCCTTCACCAGTGGCACCGCGCAGACGCCGTATGCCTATGTGCAGTTCTTTGAGCAGTGCGCGGACAACCACACACCTCTGCGGTTCGTCGTCTCCGACACGCCGGTCAACATGGAGGTGTTGGTGGAGAGCATTGAATACGGGGAGCGGGACGGCACCAACGACGTATACGCGACGCTTTCTCTGCGGGAATATCGCCTGCCGAAGATTGTGAAGACGGAGCAGGCGGCCAAAACAGAGGAACGCCGGGTGGAAACGCCGCCCGCGGCGGCGAAAACCTACACCGTTAAAACGGGCGACACGCTGAGCGCGATTTGCAGGGAGTTTTACGGAGACGGTTCCAAGGCGCTCTACACAAAAGTCGCCAGTTACAACGGCATTAAAAACCCCAATCTGATCTACGCGGGAAAGACGCTGCAGCTGCCGGACAAATCCAAACTGTAAGGAGGCGAGACGCATGTTAAAGCTTCTTGTAACGCATGAAAACAAATTATACGACCTCAGCCAGATGATTGCTTCCGTGGAGTGGTCCGGAGAATACCGGCAATGTACGCGCATTCTGGAAGTCGACCTGGTTTCCACGCCGGACGACGCCAACCTGCCAAAAGTCACCTGTGAGCTGGGCGATGCGGTAACCTTCTCCCTCGACGGAAAGGAACTGTTCCAGGGCTACATATTCTCCCGCCAAAAAGGGACGGGCGACAGCGCGATTTCCATCCACTGCTACGACCGGGGATACTATCTCAACCGCAACAAAGCGTCCTTCAAATTTACAAATGAGACGCCGGACGCGATCGCGAAAAAAATCTGCGCGGAATTTGAGGTGCCGGTGGGGCAGCTTGTCCAGCCGGGGGTAACGCTATCCCGCATTTTCTCCGGATGCTCTCTGTATGAGATGATCCAAACCGCCTATACACTGGCGGCCGCCAAAACCAAAAAACAGTATTTCATCCGGTTTTCCGGCGGGAAATTGAACGTTCTGGAAAAAAGCGCGGCCGGCAACAAATTGGTGATCGAGGGCGGCGCGAACCTGCTGCAGGCCTCCTGCTCCGAGAGCATCGAAAACATGATCAACAAAATTTCGATCCGCGATGAGAACGACAAGGAGACGGGGCAGGTTTCCAACGACCAGTACATCAAATTGTACGGCCTGATGCAGGACTATCTGTCTCAGAGCAAGGACGGAAACGCCAAGGAAAAGGCGGAAAAGCTTTTGGCGGAAAACGGCGTATCCCAAAAGGTGACGCTGGACTGTCTGGGCGACGTGAACAGCTTGACAGGCGATGCGGTCATTGTAAAGGAACCGTACACCGGACTTTCCGGCCTGTTCTATATTGAATCCGACCTCCATACCTGGAAAGACGGCATCTACAAAAATCAGCTGGTGGTCAACTTCCAGAGCATGATGGATGAAGTCGAGGCCGGAAGCAAACCGGAAGATAAAAAATAAAGAGCGGAGGGAAAACCATGGAAGACAACCCGTATTCCTCATTTTGGCAGGCAATCCGGCAGGAAATCGCGGAACAGCGCATTCCGGCCAACGTGACGGGAACCGTCACCAGCGCGGCTCCGCTGAAAATCAAAATGGGTAATATTGAACTGGATCAAAATGACGTGAAAGTGAACGCGCTGCTGCGCGGCGACGACGCTCTCCGATTGGGCGACACCGTCTTGATGACGCCGCGCGGAGATCAGCAGCTGTTCTATGTACTATGTAAGGTGGTGGGCGCATGACCCTTTTTCCAATCATCCAGCCGCCAACCGTGGAGGTGCAGAACGAACTTCCGATTTATCGGGAGGTCAAATGGGATTTCGCCGCAAACAAGCCGGTGTTTCAGGATAAAAATCCGGTGATCGTGGAGCGCGAGGAAGCCGTCCTGACCTGGGCGTGGAAGACCCTGCACACGGAGCGGTTCCGGTATAAAATCTACACCTGGAACTACGGCTGCGAGCTGGCGGCCCTGATCGGGCAGCCCTATACGGAAGCCCTGAAGCGCGCCGAGGCGATGCGGTATATCCGCGAAAGCCTGCTGGTGAATCCCTACATCGCTGGCGTGGAGGAGCTGGACGTTTCTTTTGGCAAAAATGAAGAGGAACCCGTAACAGGCCGTTATGCGGCGGATATCCTGCATATCACATGCCGGATCAAAACCGTCTACGGCGATATACAAATGGGAGGTGATATCCATGTTTGAAGAAAAAACGCCGGAAAATATCCGGGAACAAATCCTGGCGGGCATGTCGAACGAGCTGGATAAACGCGAGGGCAGCTATACCAGCGATCTGGTCAGCCCTGTCGCCTATGAAATCTGGAAGCTTTACGACACGATGAACGAGTTGATTCCGATCGCCTTTGTGGACGAAACCTCCGGTGCATACATTGACCGGCGCTGCGCGGAATACGGCATCACGCGCAAGGAGCCGCAGAAGGCGTCCGGCTATGTCAAACTGACCTGCTCAGCAGCTTCAGAAAGCCGGCAGGTGCCTGTAAACACCTGCTTTGAGACCAATGAAGAAAATGCGGGCAAACGCAGACGGTACTATTCCACAGAAGCGGTCACCATCAAAAACGGGACTGCTCTGGTGAATGTCGAGGCGGAACAAACTGGAACCGCCTACAACGTGGAACCCGGCACAATCACACAATTGCAGACCGCGCTGACGGGGATCACGGTACAGAGCATTACCAATGAAAAAGCAGTGGCAGGCGGCACGGACGACCCGGAGTCGGACAAGGATCTCGTGGAACGTCTCTACAAGCGGCTGCGCGATCCAGGCACGAGCGGCAACGCATCCCACTATCAGCAGTGGGCGACGGAGGTTCCGGGCATAGGTGACGCAAAAGTCGTGGAGGAACACATGCATCTGTATCGCGACACGGGCAGCACCGGCGCGGCGCAGTATGCGGAAGTCGATCCGATCTATGTCAAGACGACAAACGGAAGCGGAAGTACAGTCTATGAGAAAAGGGACATTCCACTGCCGCAGATTTCCGTCTATGTCATTGGGCCGGATAAAAGGCCGGTCACCGACGACGTGATTCTGCAAAACTGCTGGAAGCACATCGACGCCTGCCGTCCAATCGGCGTAAACGTAAACGTTCTCAGCGCCGCAACCAAGCGGATCGACATCAGCGTGAAAGTAGAGCTTTTGGGATTGGCGACCGTTGATCAAGTGCACGACGATTTCTGCACCGCGATGGAAGATTATATTAAAAAGATCGCATTCAAGGAGAAGTCCCTGCGCTATAACCATGTGGTGAATCTTCTGCTGAACGTTAACGGCGTCAAGGACATCGGAGACCTGCAAATCAGCGGCGTGTCCAGTGCGCCCAGTACATATGCCGCCGGCGACGCGGAGGCAAAAAACATCCTCTTTGCGGAAAACGAAGTCCCGGTGCTCGGAAACGTCGATGTGGACCCCTATGTAGAACCGGCAGGTGAAATGACATGATGAAACAGCTTTTGCCGGACTATTACCAAAATAACGGCGAGACGGAAACCGAAAAAATCCAGGACGCAATCGACCCAGCCTTTGCTGTGGCGCAGGAATCCTGGGGCATCGGGAAAGAGCTGGAGGAACAGCCGGGCGACAGCTTCGTACAGCAGCTTCTGGTGAACACCTCCACATGGGGGCTGAAGCTTTGGGAAAAGCTCTATGGGCTAGATACGGACTTATCCAAAAGCGAAAAGGACCGGCGCTCCAGAATTTTGAGTAAAATGCGCGGGAAGGGCACGACGACAAAGGACATGATTCAAAATCTGGCAGAAAGTTTTGTCAATGGTATGATTACAATTCAAGAGCATCCGGAAACCAGCAGTTTTATCATTCAATTCGGGGACATCGGCGTCCCACCGCTGCTGGACGATCTTTCCGCCGCGATTGACGAGATCAAGCCCGCGCATTTGCAGTATACCTATGATATTCGGTATCTGACGCACAGGGAAATTGCACAGGCAAAATGGACGCATCAGGCACTCCATCGATACGAACACCAACAAATCAGAAAGGGTGAAATCAATGGCACCAGAAACCAGTAATTATAAATTAAAACAGCCCTTGGAAACGGATTTTTATAATATAGAGGATTACAATAAAAATCTGGAAAAAATCGACACGCAGATGAAGCTGAACGCCAATACCGTAATGGTATCGCGCGGCGGTACGGGAAAGACAAGCTGGTCGGCATCGCGTCTGATCTATCCGTCTACTTCCACGGCGCTGACGCAGCTTTCGTATCCGTCGAAAGCCAGATCGTTTCTTCGTCAAAACACCGCGGGCGCACCGTATTGGAGCGCGCCGTCCACGACTTTGAAGGAGAATTTAATTTCCACTGAGTGGATTGGAAGCGAACCGCCGTTTACGTATACGCTTTCGGTCGAGGGTGTGACAACGTCCAGCAATCAGGATATTCTGCCTGATGTGAATATCACAGAAGAGGAACTGAACGCTTTGCAGGCGGCTAATATTCAGGATGGCGGACAGTCGTCTGGATCTATTACGCTGAAGGCGTGGGGCTATAAACCGGATCGGAATATCCCTATTCGCGTCATTATAAGAGGTGATACCTGATGGCGAACATTGTCCACTCTAACAGCAGTGGAAAAAAGCGCTTGAAGCTTAATGTATTTTGCAGACCTACAGAACCGGAAAGCAAAGATGGAATTTGGATTCAGTCTCCGGAAAGCGTTAGTATGCTCGCATTTAAAACAAGTAAATATTTTGCTCAAGTAGGAAGGTTCATGGGTGCAACTGGAAATAAGTCAATCATAATGAATCAGGGGCATACGAGTTCAAACTACTATAATCGTTTTTGTTGGAGACCTCTGATTGGTAACAATTGTGTAATATTTTCTGGAGCTGAATATTATGCTAACAGTAGGGACACTGTAGGCTTATATACAACCCTTACTTTTTATGATACAAATAAGCGCACTTTCTCAAAGAAAAATATTTTTTCAGAAAGCAGCGGAACTGATACTTCACGTGAAAGTTGTGGTTTTAATGTATTTGAATACAACGATTACTTTTATGCTTATTGTAACTTTCAAAGTTTAACTTCATCTGGTTCATTGAGAACCAGATCCAGTCTTGCTATTAAATACGATAAAAATGGTAATGAAATAGAAAGATCTACGGATTACTCAAATGCGATCCCTTTTAACTACTTTATTATTGGAACAGTCAGGCAAGAAATTTATGCACTTAGCGGCGCACAAATTTGGAGCATACCCTCTGATTACAAATCTACAACATTATACAAAGTCGTATTAAATGGCTTTACTCCTCAATTTTCGCAAGTTGCTACAATTCCGGAAGTAAACGTATCACAAGGGTGTATTGCTATATTTGGAAATTGTTTATACTTTGCACGAGCAACAGAATTGTTGGAATACAACACCATTACAAAAACGGTAAAAACCTTTCCTTACCCAACTCCATATACCAGCGAACCACAAATTTGTGTGGCAGGTAATCAAATATTAATCACTATAATGAGCTTGATAGAAAAACGGACATTTCTATTTAATATTGAGTCTAAATCATTCCAACAATTAGCTCACGATGATCCGCACCAATACAGTTTCTGCTCTATGTATGCAAACTTGGACCAAGTCCTCATTTTTCCTGGAGCCTACTACTCTGAAGAGTCGTCAAACGCTGACGATATGAACATAACAGCCTTTGATCTAACAAAAACCGTTTTAGAAAATAAAACGGTTGCTATCGAAGACAGTCCTACTTATGATGCCATATTATGCAGCGATCCTGAAGACAACGTATATCTTCGTGGATTTTTTGGAAATGTGTGGTTGTACAATCAAAATGAATATCAGGAATATCCAACCTATATAGGAGATGGGGAAAGTTGGAGAAGAGTTAAAAATTGATTCTCTGTTTATCTTTTAAAAGGCAAAAGGAGGAAATTGAATGGCGAATATCATTCAAACAGGTGGAAGTAATACAAAGCTAAATGTTTTCTGTCAACCAAACGCACCAGAAAAAGAACAGGGAATTTGGTTAAAAACCAGTGAGTATGTTTCTCCTAAAAAAGTTGTATTTGATACAAGCGTATGGTCTGAGGAACAGTGGATTCTTCCATCTCCAATAAAAGAATTGACTCCAGCAAGAACTGGAGCATGTTGTACCGTTGTCAACGATGAAATATATATTATCGGAGGACAAGTTACCTATAACACAACTACTTCTGACTCCAAAATATACAATCCAACTACTAATACATATCGTTCTGCAGGTATATCTACTAGTAGGGCAACCGCATGTTGTGCCACTAGTAATAACAAAATTTATATATTTGGTGGAATGTCTTATAGTGGAGGCAGCGACTATTTTTCTGATGCTCTCATGTACGATCCTACCACCAATATAAAGAAGTCCATAGCTTCTATGCCAAAAGCACGGTATCAAGGTGGTTGTGGCGTTATAGGAGATAAAATTTACCTTATAGGAGGAGAAACTTCATCCAATTCTCCAAACTCTTCTTCCTTAGTATATAACACTACATTAAACACTTATTCAGAGATAAATATAGGGATTAGCAGAAGGCGGTTTGCTTGTACCGCCATTGGGGGCGAAATTTTTTATTTCGGAGGAGACCGAAAATCTGGAGACAAATACTCCAGTTATAAGGACGCGTATGCTTATCTTCCTGAAACAGACACTAAAAGAACATTGGCCGAACTGCCAGAAATTTGCTATGGAATGTCCTGTGTAAGTGTGGGCGAGAATATTTATATTATTGGTGGTAGGTATGTAAGCACTGTCCTTTCATATAACATATTAACGGATACATATAGAGAAATTGGTAACTTATCCTTGGGAAGGTCTAACCCTTCATGTGCTTGTGTTAAAGACAGAATTTATATCTTTGGTGGGGAATATGATACTCAAGATTATACTGGCGTTGCGGACTGCCTTTCCCTCACCTCCAAGCAATACAACGACGATCCAACCGTCGTCATCTACTACCTCCCCAAAGACACCTCGCACTATGCTTCTCTGATGGAAAATCATCAAATGAGCTGGCACCCCACTTATTTTAAAGACGCAATGCTATATATCAACGGAAAAGTCACCTTCCCCGCCGTATACTGCGGCGATGGTGAAAGTTGGAATCTAATTCGAGAGGAGAAATAAAAATGAAGCTTACATATAAAATCTGGGACAAGCAGTCCCCAATCAATTCCTGCCCGGCAAAGAAAGCGATGACGTCGCTCAAAATCACCAAAAACGACGAGGTTTATATTATCGTCAATGAAAACGGCGCCGACTGGATCGTTCAGACAAAGCTCAACGCCCCCTATCCTGGCGCGACTATCGAGGAAAGCGCGCAGAACCACATCAATATGCTTCTGAAAGAGCATCAGGAGGAAACCGCCGTCGAACAGGTGGAAGCGTGATTGTCCGCCAATCCCTGCTCTCGAATGATCAATACCTGATCAAAGCCCCCTACACGATGATCCCCACCCGCGTGGTAATCCACAACACGGCCAACGACGCAAGTGCGGAAAATGAAATCCGCTACATGCGTTCCAATACGCAAAAAGTATCTTTTCATTATGCCGTCGACGATATTGAGGCCATCCAGGCGATTCCGGAGACCCGGAACGCCTGGCACGCGGGCGACGGGAACGGGAAGGGTAACCGGCAGGGCATCGCCATCGAGATTTGCTATTCCAAGAGCGGTGGGCCGCGGTTTGAGGCCGCCGAGCGAAATGCGGCGGAGCTGACCGCATCGATTCTGGCGCGGTACGGCTGGGGACTGGAGCAGGTGACGAAGCACCGGGATTACTCCGGAAAAAACTGCCCGCATCGCACGCTGGCGCTCGGCTGGCCACGGTTTCTGAATATGGTAAAACAGGCGCTGTACGCGGTCAAATCCGATACAACGATGGACATGCGCCTCCCCAGGGGGCAGGTCTACACGGTAAAGCTGACCAGCTACCAAAAGCCGGATTTTACCGTCGGCAACGGCGCCGTGCTGCAGACGCGGTTCGCGAAGCAGCAGGGATGGGACTGGTATTTTCAATTCAAAGCAATTGGCCCGCCCGGTGCGGGCTGCGGTGTGTACGCGAATGGTGAGCGGCTCTTCGCCGTTCAGATAGGAGAAGAAACGCATGGAACGATTTAACGAAACGCAGGTTTTGGAGATCAAGGCGGCCATTTCAGCAGCGGCGGCGGCACTTTCCGCGTGGCTGGGCTGGTTCGGGTGGCTGGCGGTGATCTATCTGGCCTGCATGGTGGTGGATTACATCACGGGCAGCGCGGCGGCGGGCAAGTCCGGCGTGTGGAGCAGCGCGGCGGCACGGGAGGGCATCTGGCACAAGGCGGGATCGATTGTCGCGGTGTCGGCATCCCTGCTGACGGACATTTTGATCGGGTTGGTGGTCAACCACCTCCCCGCGATTTCTCTGCCGTTCCAGTACACCGTTCTGTTCTGTCCGGTTGTAATCGTATGGTACATATTAACCGAATTGGGGTCCATTGTGGAAAACGCCGGCGCGATGGGCGCGCCCATCCCCGCGTTTTTGCAGAAACTGATCCTGGTTTGTAAAAATTCCGTCGATGCGGCGGGCGACCGCCTGATGGACGACGAGAAAGAAGAAAGGAAGTGATCGCTTGATTCCTGTAAAGAATTGGTTTGTGGTTGTGCCGGATGAGGACTATCTGATCGGCTATGTCGGTGAGGACAAAGTGCACCGCATCGAATTCCGAATGGACGACATGGCGGACTATCCCGGTTGGGGCTTCTGCCTGGACGTGGAAATCAACGGGGAAAAGCGCGTCATTCAGCTTAACCGCAACACCAGCGGCGATACAAGCGTTCTGTACTGCGATGTTCTGCGCGCCTATATGCCGGCGGACGGCTTTATGCTGGCGCAGATCCGCGCGGTTAAGGGAGAAAATGAAAAGGTCAAAAAAAGCAATCAATTCAGTTTTGCGGTTCATCAGTCCATCAATGCAACGGACGCGTTCGCCGATGTAACGCCGGGCTACTTCGACGAGGTCGAGGCGCGGATTCTGGCGGCGAAGGCCGAAGCGGAAACCGCCGCGCAGAACGCCTGCAACATGGCGCCGCAGATCGGCGGAAACGGCAACTGGACGGTCTGGAGCAGCGCTTCCGACCGTCTGGTAGACAGCGGCATTCTGGCACGGGGCGAAAAAGGCGAACCGGGCCCCGTGGGTCCGGACGGCCTCACCCCACGGATTTCTGTGGGGACGGTGACGACGCTCCCCGCAGGAGAACGCGCGGCAGTGACGCAGGGCGGCACAACGGAAGCACCCATCTTTAACTTCGCCATCCCACAGGGCGAAAAGGGCGATACCGGCAACGCGGGAGAGCTGGATCTCTCGCTCTACGCGACAAAGCGGTACGTTGACACCGAGATCGGACAGATCGAGCTGACGCCGGGGCCACAGGGACCCAAAGGCGACAAGGGCGACGCGGGCGCACAAGGACCGCAAGGCCTGAAGGGCAATACGGGGCCGCAGGGTGCAAAAGGCGCGACCGGGCCGGCTGGTCCTGCCGGCGCACAGGGACCAAAGGGAGATACTGGTCCGCAGGGACCCAAGGGAGACACGGGTGCACAGGGGCTGCGGGGCGCGACCGGGCCGCAGGGCGCAAAAGGTGCGACCGGGGCGTCCGGCGCATCCGGCGCACAGGGTCCAAAGGGAGATGCGGGAACCACAAAAGGTGCGACCGGGGCGTCCGGCGCATCCGGCGCACAGGGTCCAAAGGGAGATGCGGGAACCACACCTCGCATCACTGTGGGGACGGTAACCACGCTTTCTCCCGGCGCATCAGCCACTGTTACCCGCACCGGAACCGATGCGCAGCCCATCCTGAATTTCGGTATCCCGAAGGGCGACACCGGCAACGCAGGCGACATCGACCTGTCCACCTATGCGACAAAGGCGTATGTAACCAGCGAGATCGACAAGGTAGAGCTGACGCCCGGCCCGAAGGGCGCGGACGGCCTGTCCGCCTATGAGATCGCGCGGAACAACGGATTCAGCGGAACGGAGTACGGTTGGTTGAATTCTTTGATTGGTGCGACTGGCCCGCAGGGTGAAACCGGTCCGCAGGGGCCGAAGGGCGATAAAGGCGATCCTGGCCCGCAGGGGCCCAGCGGAGCCTCGACCGCCCCGGTTGTCACCACCTCCGGCAGTGGTTCAGCTTACACCGCCACGCTGGACGGCGTGACCAGCCTGTATACCGGATTGATGATTACCATCATTCCGCACGCATCAAGCACATCCACATCCCCCACGTTCAACCTCAACGGGCTGGGCGCCAAGACGATCAAGCGCCGGTACAGCTACACAAACAGCAGCACGGCGTCCGGGCAATTGAGCAGTTGGCTTTCCATCAACAAACCGCAGGTTTTGCAGTACGACGGCACCTATTGGATTGCAGTCGGCGCGAACAAGCCGTATGGGCCGGATATGTATGGAACTGTCGGTGTGAGCAACGGCGGCACGGGAAAAACGAGCTGGACCAGCAACCGACTGGTCTATGCATCCAGCACCACAGCGCTGGCGCAACTGATCCCCCCATCCACTGGAACCGGATTTTTATCGCAGAGCGCAAGCGGCGCGCCGTCATGGATCAATTCAAGTGCCATGTGCGATGTCATCGGTGCGACGCCCCTCACCCATCAGGACAGCGCTGTGGCAAACAGCGGCGGCGCGCATGGCATCCGGTACTTGGATAATACGCTGTCTGTTCTGAAGGATGGCGTGTGGATCGACCTTCTTGGAGATTTGGCCTCTGTATTGGATACGCTGAACGGGGAGGTGGTCTGATGGGGACGATTGCGGAAAAGCTTCGCCATTTAGCGGAAACCAAGACGGCAATTAAAAATGCGATTACGGCAAAGGGCGTGGCAGTTTCAGAGCGCGATACATTTCGGTCGTATGCAACAAAGATTGAACAAATCAAAAGTGGAACCGTTAACAGTATTCTTGAAATCCCAGTCGCTGGAGATCCAAATATCGTTTATCTTCGAGCAGATTTTAAAGGAAATACCTCTATAACATTTAATGTAAATTCAGGACGCTATGGGTGGAATTGCTATGTCAGCCAGGACGGAGAGTCCTGGCAAGAGATCGGTTATTATAGCGGCTTTGAACCCCTCACATATTTGATAACGTTAGATTCTTTTCCAAACGGGCAGCTCTTATTTCGAATTACAGCCGAGTCCGCAAATATCAGTATGGATGTATCCATCGTATCAGGGCAATGCAATATCGGCATTCCCATACACCAAAACAACATTTCCATCACGCGTCTTTATAACTAGTTATTAAAATCTCTCAAAAACAAATGCCGTGGGGCTGTTTCAATATTGAAACAGCCCCACGGCTATATATTAATCCCTTAACAATGTCACCACAACTTCCGCACACTTTTCCACCCCGATCACGCCGCTGTCCAGCGTCAGGTGGTAGTCCCTTGCGGCGCCCCAGTCGCGTCCTGTGTAATGTTTGCAATAGACACGGCGTTTTTTGTCCTTTTCCTCCAAGCGCTTTTCCGGACTTTTGTCCGTTTCCCCGTAGAGGCGCACGATGCGCTCCATACGCGCCTCTTTGCCGGCATGGATAAATACGTTCAGGCAGTCGCCGCGCTCCCGCAAGATATAGTCGGCACAGCGGCCCACAAGCACACAGGGCCCTTTTTCCGCCAGCTCCTGGATCATTTGGTACTGCGCGGCCCACAGGTAGTCGTCCGCGGACATGCCGTTCATCGCTCCCTGTGCGCCGCGCGCGGAAAAAGCATAGGCCAGCACGCTGGAAGCTGGCGCGTACTCGCCCTCCTGTTCGATGAAGCGTTCGTCAAACCCCGTCGCTTTGGCGGCTTGCTTGACCAGATCTTTGTCGTAATACGCGATCCCCAGCGACTGCGCGACCAGCTTCCCTACCGTCCGGCCGCCGCTGCCGAATTCGCGGCTGATGGTGACAATTTTTTTATGCATAAACGGGTTCCTCCTTCGATTGGCGGAATGTGGCGCGGTACTCCGACGCAATCAGTGCAACCGTCAGAATCAGCGCCAGTCCATCGGCGATCGGCGCGGCCCACAACATGCCCGTGACACCGAATTGTAGCGCCAGAATCACGATTCCCGGCACGAGGAATACGACGTCGCGGGAGAGTGAAAGCACCGTTGCCTTGACCGGCTTGCCAATGGACTGCAAAAAGATGCTGCTGGCCTTTTGGACGCAGCACAGCAGGATGCCTCCCAAATAGATACGGAAGCACAGGTCGGCGTATTCGTTGTACAGCGCGCTTTCGTTGCCGAACAGGCTTACAATCGCCTGCGGACAGCACTCAAACAACAGCATGGAGATGGCGCCGACCACAAGATTCGCCGCTATGATATGGCGGTACACGTCAAATACGCGCTTCCGGTTTCCCGCACCGCAGTTGTATCCCGCGATGGGCTGGCCGCCGACCGCGATCCCCACGGAAAACGCGATCACGATGCCGAACACCTTCATTACAATGCCCACGGCGGACAGCGGAATGTCCGCGCCATACGCCGACTGCGCGCCGGTCAGGACGATCATATTGTTCGCCACACTGATGACGACGACAATCGCAATCTGCGTAATGAAGCTGGAAACGCCCAATTGGCTGATCTTGCGAACGGTCCTTCCCTGTAAGCGAAAGCTGGATGGATGAAACGCAAGCATCCGGGGCCTGCGGAAATACCAGGCTGTCATGACACACGAGGCCACCTGCCCAATCACGGTGGCAATGGCCGCGCCCTGTACCCCCCAGTGAAACACAAAAATGGCGACCGGGTCCAGGATCAGGTTGAGCACCGCGCCCAGCACGGTGGCAAACATCGCATAGCCAGGCGCACCATCCGCGCGGATGGCGGAATTCATACCCGAGGTGAATACATAGAAGGGGATGCCGATCAAAATGATGCGCAGGTACTCCCATGCGTATTGGTAGCTGGCTTCCGTCACGCCGAACATCCGCAAAATGGGGTCGGAACATACAAAGCCCAACACCATCAGAACAACACCGGTGAACCCCGTCAGCACAATGCCGTTGCCGATGCACCGGCTGCCGGTCTCCCTGTCACCGCTTCCCAGCGAAAGGCTCAGCAGCGCGGCGCTGCCGTCGCCGATCAACAGGGCAAGGGCCAACGCCAACACGGTAAACGGATAGACGACGTTGGTCGCCGCATTACCCAGATAACCGACGCTCTGCCCGATAAAAATCTGATCCACGATGTTATACAGCGCGCTCACCAGCATGGAAAGCACACAGGGAACAGAAAATTTCAGGAGTAATTTTCCAATTGGCTCCGTTGCCAAATAATTGTCCGCCGGACGCTTTGTCTCTGCCATAAATAAAATCTCTCCTTTACATAAAAAAACAGCGTGTCATCCGAGGGGCGGGCAAGCCGCCGATAGATCACACGCTGTACAAAGCTGGATTTACATCTATTCAGATGGAACACTGCATCTCTCTGTTTTTATTATAGCCGGCACTTCGCCCCGATGTAAGCGGAAATTTGCAATCAGCGCCAAGTTTGGGACTTTTTGCGCAGAGAAGGGCCATCAATTTTAGACAGATTTACCAATGCAGGTCTTCTCAGTTGTCCACGGGTACTGCTTCTTTGCCATGCAAATTCCATGAAAAAGCCGCCGTTTTTCCAACAGGATTGGATAAACGGCGGCTTCTATATTAGAAGTGAAACGATACCAAGTCTCTTTGCTGCAACAAAGCCCTTCATCTCACAAAAAATGTTGATTCAATCCATCTGCCTCATCATTTCCAGTGTTTCAGACAGGCCATCAACACCGGAAATTTCAACTTTGAGCGTATAGGTCCTTCCCACCGGCGGGATGCTCCCTGTTTGGGAAGGATCCGCAGCAAACAGTTTCCTTCCAAGAGGCATTTCCCCATTCAAAGAGTCTTCCAGACCAGTTAACAGATCCTGTCTTTCCATTGTTACCATCTGTTCCCATTCCGTACCGGGAGCAAACTTGAGAAAATAACTTTGTATGTTTTCCAGATTTGCTGTGTCTCCCAGATACTCTAAATAAAGCGTTCCTGCATAGGCAGGCAGGGCCTGTTCCATCCTTTGGTATGTAGAATTGTCCCTGCCGAGATTTTTCTCAGCCGCATCCAACGCTTTTTCATAAAACGCTGCCTCGGTTTCCACATCGGCATCCACCCGGTAAGCCGCACGCCATTGTTCGCTTTCTCCAATCAATGTATAGGGAATCGCCGCAATGCTGTCGGCGTCGTGTGCGGTTTGCCGCCCCGCCAGACTGCATCCGGTTAAAAAAGACAACAGAACCGCTAAAAGAATAGAACTCATTTTCATTCTGTGCATAAACATCTTTTTATTTCCCTCTCGCCCTTATAATCCCCAGGCTTCTGCACCAATCTTGCACTTCATTCATCTGATTTCACGGATTTTGAATCGCTTTATATTGTGTTGTCTGCACCTCGACAACTGGCTCCATCAGGATACTTTGCTTTTATCAACTGCACTGGAACCATTCCTTTGATCGTTCAAATTTGAAAATATTATACGCCCGCGTTTATTTTTGTCAACAGTCATCCAGTGAAAAGGTTTATTTGCCAATCAAGCAATTGATTCGTTGCCGAATGAACGAAAAAAACAGCGTGTGATCCGAGGGGCAGGCAAACCGCCGATCGATCACACGCTGTACAAAGCTGAATTTACAAATGCAGGTCTTCCCAATTGTCCACGGGTGCGGCGCAGGTCCCGCCCCGGCAGAGATAGAACCGTGTGCCGCTTGGCGGGATGGGATACGCTTTTGTAAAGGGCGCGACACAGGCCAGTTCATCCGCATTGCGCGGGGTTTTCACCAGCACGGCGGGACGGAACAACGGCTGGCTTTGCAGTTTTTCCCGCACGTCGTCCGGCAAAGACGGGTCTGCCGTCACGCAGACCAGCTCTTCCGTTGGCGATACTTCCTCCAGAATCGCCAGCAGGGACACGCTGTATGCCGCCGGATAGTCCGCAATTTGGCCGGCCACAAAACGGAGCTGGCGCTGTGCCAGCCCGCGCCATTTTTCTTCACCCGTCAGGCGGGCCAGCCTGCCCAGCAGCAGCGCCGCCACACTGTTTCCGGAGGGCAGCGCGCCGTCATAGACCTCCTTCGGGCGGTGGATCAGTTGTTCCGCATCGGACGCATAGAGGAAAAAGCCGCCTTTGTTCTCATCCCAGAACAGACGGCGCATCCAGTCCGCCAGCGCCGCGGCGCGGTGCAGGAAGGATACGGAGAACGTTTCCTCATAGAGGTCGAGCAGCGCCAGTGCATAGAAGGCGTAATCGCTGAGCTGCCCGGCGTGGGCGGCCTCGCCGTCCCGCCAGCGCACATAAAGCCGCCCGTCCGGCTGGGAAAGGCATTGTTCCAGAAACACCTGCGCCTTCCACGCCGCTTCCAGGTAGCGTTCGTCGTGCAGGACACGGTGCGCCCGCGCGAGTGCGGAGAGCATCAGAGCGTTCCAGGACGTCAGGATTTTGTCGTCCAAATGCAAGCGCGTGCGGTGTTTCCGGTACAGGTACAGCCGCTCGCAGAGCTCATATAACGACGGGTCCGCCTCCCAGGCGAAGGATGCGATGCGGTTCGGGATGCTTTTTCCCTCAAAATTGCCCCGCTCCGTGATGTCGAACGCCCGGCAGAAGCGCGCGCCGTCCGCTTCGCCCAGCACCTCGCGGACCTCCCGCGGCGTAAAGACATAGTATTTTCCCTCCACGCCGTCGCTGTCCGCATCCTGCCCGCAGTAGAAGGCGCCTTCCGGCGCGGTCAGCTCCCGCAGCACATAATCCAGCGTGCGTTCCGCTGCCGTGCGGAACAGCGGCCTGTCCGTCTGCTCGTACGCTTCCAAATAGGCCTGTGCCAGCAGGGCGTTGTCGTAAAGCATCTTTTCAAAATGTGGGACCAGCCACTTTTTGTCCGTCGAATAACGGGAAAACCCGCCGCCCACATGGTCGAACAATCCGCCCGCCGCCATGTGTTCCAACGTGTGTTCCGCCATGCGGCGGCACGATTCGTCGCGTTCCCGCTCCGCGTAGCGCAGCAGGAACAGCAGGTTGTGCGGCACCGGGAATTTCGGCGCGCCGCCAAATCCGCCCCAGCGCGCGTCGTAACTCTGCCCAAAGAGCGACACGGCCTGCCGCAGCATCCGGGCGGACGGCTCACCCGGCCCGGGCTCCCTGCGCCCATCCAGTGCCTGCACCACCCGTTCCCCCGCCGCCAGCAGAGCGGGGCGGTTGTGCGCCCACTCCCGCGCGACGGTATGCAGCAGGTCCAGCAAACCGATCATCCCGCCGCGGGACTCCCTGGGCAGGTAGGTTCCCGCAAAAAAGGGGCGCTGCTCCGGCGTCATCAGAATGGTCAGCGGCCAGCCGCCGGAGCCGGTCATTGCCTGGCAGAAATCCATGTACACCGCGTCCACGTCGGGGCGCTCCTCGCGGTCGACCTTGATGCTGATAAAATGCGCATTCAAAAATTCCGCCACGCGTCCATCCTCAAACGATTCGTGCGCCATCACATGGCACCAGTGGCAGGTGGAATATCCGACGCTCAGGAAAACCGGCTTGTCCTCCTGCTTTGCTTTTTCAAACGCCCGCGCGCCCCAGGGATACCAGTCCACCGGATTTTCCGCGTGCTGGAGCAGATACGGCGATTTTTCATGTTGCAGATGGTTCATATGCATCCTCCCATTCTGATTCAAATCCTGCCTTGCCGCTGGTGAAGTCGAACACCACGCGGCTGCCCCGAAGCAGCCGGTAGCGCACCAGGCAGGCGCCGCTCTCATGGATGGTGCGGCCCATCGCGCCGCCCTGCGGCGCCTGCAGGGGAAGCGGGCAGTCCTTCAGGAGCTGAACGGTCAGCAGCAAATCTCCCTGCTTGACCATCAGCAGCCGCTTGCCGATGTGCAGCAGCTCTACGCCGGTATAAGTCGCCAGGCGGTATTCCTTTCCTTCCCAAAGGATACAGGCGATGCAGCCTGTGAAAGACCGCCCGCCGGCGGGGATGTCCGCGATGGAGAGCATCACACAGCCGCCGTCCGCGCTTCCCTGCGTCCAGACGTACCGGCGGGGAAACGAGCGCCCGCGGTCGCCCTCCATGTATCCTGTGCCGCGCTGGAAGACCATCTTTTTCCCGTTGACGGAAATCCAGCCGTCCACGCGGTGGGACAGGCTGAACACGCTGTGGCGGCACTGCATCCCCGGAACAAAGCGGAACGGGCCCATCACGTCGGTATCCGGCGGCGTGAACGGCCCATATTGCAGTTGTCCCTTCAGCTTCAGTTCCTCTGTCTCGCAGTCGAGCTGGCACCCGCCGCGGGTGAACACGCTTCTGCCCAACCGCACGCAAAACCGTCCTTCCGACGCGCGGAATGCCTCCGCCGGGAACGGTACGGAAAAGGATTGATCGTTTGTGATGGCCTGTAAAGACGCGGAACGCCGTCCCGTCCGGTCCACATGGAATGACGGGATCAGCGCGACGACGTCCGTCTCGTTCTGCTGTTTAAAATACCAGCCTTCAAAGTAGCTGCGCGTTTTTCTGGCGCCGTGGAAATTACGCATGTGGCAGCCCCTCCTGTGCCGGGTTATCGATTAAATTTCCCCGGTAATCAAAGCGGGAACCGTGGCAGGGGCAGTCCCAGCTTTTTTCATCCGGATTCCACTCCAGCTGGCAGCCCAAATGCGGACAGCGCGTGGAGACCATATAGACCTCGCCCTGCTCATCCTTATATACGCCCACCTTTTCGCCCTCGCAGGACACTACGCCGCCATGGCCTGTTGGAAGGGCGTCAATCTCCGCGCGCGGCGGAGCAAACGCCTGCCGGGACAGGTCCCGCACGGCATGCAGCCCCTCCTGCAAAAAGGTCTTTGCGGAAGCCGCCGGGGTAAACCGCAGCGGGGAAAAAACTTCTTCGCATGGGTTTTCCACACCGGTGATCAAATCGGTTAATAACTGCGCCGCCGCCATGGAGGTGGTCATGCCCCACTTCTGAAAGCCGGTGGCAACAAACCAGTGCGGCGTGGAGACGGAAAACTGCCCAATGTACGGCACGCCGTCCAGCGTCATGCAGTCCTGCGCCGACCAGTACGCGGCCTCGCGGCTCTCCGGCCAGAACTGTTCCGCATAACGCCGCAGCATTTCGTATTTGCCGCCAGCGCGGTTCTCGCCGGTGCGATGGCTTCCGCCGCCCAGCAGCAGGTATTTGCCGCTGTTGCGGAACGAAAGCCCGTTTTCGTCGATTCCCAGATACATACCGTCCAGCTTCGCGGCGTTTTCCAATGCCAGCACATAACTGCGTTCCTGGTGCTGCCGCAGGAAATAATAGCCCGGGAAATTCAAAAACGGATAGTGCGTGGCAAACACGATGTTCCGTGCGGTAACTGTCCCCCGGTCTGTAAAAATCCGGTCGTCCTCGACCTTGGTCACGCGGGTCTCCTCGTAGATTTCCAGTTCGTCCGCAATCTCCTGTAAAAACGCCAGCGGGTGAAACTGTGCCTGCCCTGAAAACCGTACTGCGCCCGCCACGGAGAACGGCAGCGTTGTACGGGTGGTGAAGCGCGCGTCGATGTCAAACAATCGCGCCGCTTCCGCCTCCTGTTCCAGCGGTTCCGCTTCCACGGTGGAATAGAGATACGCGGGGCATTCCTCAAACTGGCAATCGATTTTCTTTTCCCGAATCAGCGAGCGGTACGCATCGATTGCCTGCTGGTTTGCCCGCGCATACTGCCGTGCCGGTTCTTCGCCCAGCGTTTGCAGCAGTTTATGGTAGATCAGCCCGTGCTGGGACGTGATTTTTGCGGTGGTATTCTTCGTTTGGCCGCTCCCGATGCGGGACGCTTCCAGCACGATCGTCTTCACGCCGCGCTGCTGTAAAAAATAGGCGGTCAAAAGGCCCGCCAACCCGCCGCCGATCACCGCCGTCTCGGTCTGCATACTGCCGGGCAGCGGTTTTCGCGGGTGTAATTCCGTTGTTTTGCTCCATATGGATTCCATGTACTTCACCTCGCCCATAGGATTCCGCAGAAGGGGCGGAAATAACCGGGATGGGCGGGACTTTTTGGAGGGGAAAGGAAGGACACGTTACAAAGTAGCCCTATTTTGTTTATCTTGCAGGTTATTCCTTAAACGCGTTTTCACGCTTTTCTGAAAAGCGGCGGTTTCCAAAGGCAGAGCCTTTGGCCGTTCTCCGCAGAGAACGGAACTCTCTTTCTGAGAAGAGCGAGTGGGA
This sequence comes from Anaeromassilibacillus senegalensis, assembly GCF_001261775.1. Taxonomy (GTDB): domain Bacteria; phylum Bacillota; class Clostridia; order Oscillospirales; family Acutalibacteraceae; genus Anaeromassilibacillus; species Anaeromassilibacillus senegalensis. The sequence continues at coordinate 357,474 of NZ_LN868535.1, forward strand.
ACGAGTGATATGGTCCTTTACAATCCTTGGTGTTGACGTATGGATAAAAGCCGTTGCAGTTTATATTCTGCAACGGCCCCCTTTTTATTATTTCAACTCTTTGATACAGGCTTCACACAAGTAAAAATCCGGTGTGATTTCTTTTAACAACTCCGCCGAACCGCACTTCAGACACACGTAATCGGCCTTTTGCAAGATAATTTGACGGCTTTCCTTGTCCATATATATTGTAAAGCGGTCTTTTTCTGAGATGCCCAAAGCGGTTCGGATTTCCACTGGCAATAGAATCCGCCCCAACTCGTCCACTTTCCGGGTAATGCCTGTTGTTTCTACCATTTTACTATCCCCTGTCTTTTTAATAATACTGGAAATGATGTTTCCGAATTAATGTTAGCATACTATTTTATGGAATACAACGCCTATTTGGGGAAAAGACTACAAATAGATCATTTTATTTGATTTGCTCTATTTGTATACTATTTAGGTAAACGACCCTAAATAGATGGGCGGTGGTATTTATGAATTCAAAGAGCATTGGTAAAAAGTTAAAGGCGTACAGGGCAAAATGTGGTTGGAGTCAAAAAGATTGTGCGGAAAGAATAGGCATTAGCACAAAATATTTGGCTGATATTGAACGTGGGAATAAGGTGCCTAAACTAGAAACGTTTATTTTGATTCTAAATACTTTAACCGCTTCCGCAGACGATGTTCTTCAAGATAGTTTGATAGTGGGTTATGAAGCCAAAAGCAGTGATATTTCAAAGAAACTGGAATCCCTTGATATAACAAAAAGAAGACAGGCGTTGGAAATCTTCGATAGTGTGATTACCTCCCTGCAAAATAGTTAACAAGCCTCTGAATGATGGTTCAGGGGCTTTTTTAATAGCGTGATCCGTTCTTTGCAAAACAACGCTGGATTAAACGCTGTGGTTGCAAAAACACAAGAGCTGATCAACACACCGACGTGCTGTGGAAAAACAAAGGCGGCAGCACCCTGCCCCATAAACAACTATATCACTCGTTCCCACTCGCTCTTCTCAGGAAGAGAATTCCGCTCCTTGCGAGGAGCGGCAAAGGGCTCTGCCCTTTGATCCCGCCGCTTTTCAGAAAAGCGGAAAAACGCGTTTGATAATTACACTTTAGATGAAAAACACAAGGAAGGCCGCTTGCAGTAAGCGGCCTTCCTCTTTTCTACTATGAGATTGTGATTTTTACAAGCCTTTAGCCAATCGTCACCGCGCAATGCTTCTGCGGATTCTCATTCGGCATGGTCGTATACACGCCGGTGCTCTGGCCCGGTGCGCCGACCGCCCAGACTCTGTAATAGTAATCGTTGCCGATCTTGGCGACAAACTGCGTCTTGAGCACATCGCCGTTGCCGACGGTGAAGCTCGGCGCCGCGTTGTTGCCGCCCATAACGGTCATCTTAAAGCAGTAGGCGCTGCCCCTCTTCAGGGTGAAGTTCATTGTCGTATCGGAGCTGACGGACTGCTGTGCCGCCACGCCCTGCGCCGCCGCGACAACCGGGCTGGTTACGGCAAGCGCCGTGCCGGTACCGGACGTATTGCCGGACGGTTTCTTGTTGCCGGAGGAACCGCCGGACGGGGTGTTGTGGCGGTCGTTCTCCAGTGCGTTTCCAGCCTGATCCAGCGTATCGTATGCGCCGGAAATCTCCGCCGGGGTCGCGCCTTCCTTCGTATAGACCGCGTTCGCCGCCGCGAGGGCCGCGCGCAGCGCCGCATAACTGGACGGGGTGTAGCCGTCCGGCTGCACGTCGAGGTATTTCTCGATCAGTTCTCTCAGTGCGTCCTTGTCCGGAATCTTGCGCAGGCCGGCAAGTACGTTGGCGAGTTTGCCCGCCGCCGCGTCGATCTGCTTCTGGGTGGCGGACGCGTCATCGTAGACGGTCTGTGCCGCTTCAATCGCCGCTGTCAGGATGGCTTCGCTGCCGTCCACATACAGATCGATTTCTTCCAGGGTCTGGTTGGCCTTTTCCAGCACGCCTTCCAGCTCGCTTCGGTCTGCCAGATAGCCCATCTCGCACATTGCGTCGTAGAGGTTCTTCCACGCTTTGTCGATCTCGGCCTTCAGCATGTTGTCCGGGTCGTTGTAGACTTCTTCCGCTTCCGCCAGCGCCTTTTCAAATACGGCGACGGTCTCCGGGGTGAAGTCCGCGGTGTTGACGTCCTGTGCAATCGCAATCAGCTTGCCCAATTCGGTCTTGCTGCCCGCCTCAAAGGACAGGTAATGCAGGGAAAGCATCAGGTCCTTCCAGGCCTTGTCGACCTGCGCCTGGGTGGCGGACGCGTCCGCGAGGACCTTCTCCGCCGCCGCCAGCTTGTTGGTGATGTTCTTCTGGACCGGTTCGACCGCGTTTGCGTATTCGTCGCCTTCCATCAGTTCCTTCGCCGTGTCGATAACCATGCGCAGGATGGAGGTCTTGACGATGGTAAACTTGAAGGTGAGCTGTGCCGCTTCGCCCGGCATGGTGTAGGTGTAGACCGCGCTGTCGGCGGAAATATTCTCCACCGGCTCGCCGTTGACTTCAACCGCGAGGAAGCGGTCGTTCTCGTCCGCAGGCGCAAAGTTAAAGGTCAGCTTGCTGCCCTCTTCGATGCGCGCCGCATACAGGCCGCCGCGTTCAATGAGCACATCGTCCCCGCCGCCGGTGACGGTAAGGTTCGCGCCCACGCCGTAGCTGGCGATCAGCAGGTTGGTGGCCAACGGAATCTTTTCAAATACAGCGGTTACCGTCACGTTGCCCTCCGGCATCACAAAGCTGCCGCCGGTGATGTCCACGGGTTCGCCGCCGTCCGCCTGATAGGACAGGGAGGCAAGGCGCATGCCCTCATCCGGCAGAGCGAATACGTCAACCGTCTCGCCCGCCGCAACGGACGCGCGGCCCACGCGGACTCTGCCGCCCGCGGCTGGAGCGGTTTCCACGCTGTAAAGCTCGTTGAGCAGGATCGCGGTGATGCTGAAGTTGCCGGCTGCATTGGTAATCGCCTTGTTATAAATGCGCACATGCACGTCCTCATCGGACTGGTAGGTCAGGGTATACATGCCGTATTTGACCGGCTGTCCCACCTGATAGGTATAGGAAGCGGTCTTGTCTTTGGAAGTCATTTCGACGACCATCTGGGAATTCCAGTCACCGAAGGTGATCTTCGCCTGCTGGCGGTTCGGGCCGCCGGGCAGGGTGAAGTCCACGCCGTTGCCGACTGTTTCGACGACGACATACGGCTTCTGGTTCTCCATGCTCGCCGTGGGCGTGCCGTCCGTAAAGGAATAGACGGTCTTGTATTCGCTGTTCTTTACGCGGTGCGGCGCTTTGTCCGGATTGGTAATCGCAAAATCGCGGATCTGCGGTTCCACATTCTTGCGCTCGTAGGCCGCTTTGCCGTCCACGCTGTTGAACAGCATCCAGTCCTTGCCGCCTTCCGCGGTCAGATCGATCTTGTCGGGCAGGGTGTTCGTCATGGTGATATTGAAGGACTCGTCAAACGGAGGATCTTTTTCCGGAACCTCCGCGTCCGTCTCGCGCAGGGTGACTCCGGCGAGCGCGATGCTGCCGCCGACGCCTCCCGTGTGCGACTTGGTCATGACCATGCGGAACTCGACCTCATCGTCCGGGTTGTCCGTATAGTAGTCGATGCTGCACTTCTGCACGGACCAGTTGGACCCGCCGTACTCGCCGGTATACCGGACCTTGCCGCCGATCAACAGTTCCACCTTGCAGGTGCCGTTCCAGGAACCCAGATAGACGTTGACGTTCTGCATCTTGTCGCTGGTCGGGAGATTGAAGGCGAAGCCCGCCAGCTGCTCCGGGCCGCGGCAGGTGATCGCCCACTGGTTCTTCGGCTGTGTGCCCGCCGCCGCGTCGGACGCGTTGAAGCTGATCTTCATATCCTTGGCGACGTCCACCGCCAGCTCCGTGCTGTCCGGCACCAGGCGGTGCAGGTTGGTGATGGAGCTGGTCTCCACGTTCTTCTTCGCGTAGTCGCTCACCAGCTTGGTGGGGAACTGCGCCCAGTCCTTGGTTCCCTCGGCGGTCAGGCTGACCGTCGCGTTGTTCGCGTCGGAAATCACGCCGGAAGCGTAAACGTTGTCGTCCGGCTCCGGAATCACGCCGTCGGTCTCCGCCAGCGTCACCGCGGGCAAACCGATGCTGCCGCCGGAACCGCCGGTATTGGATTTGACCAAAATCTGCCGTACGGTAACCACATCGTCCGGATTCGGAACCTTGTAGTCCACGCCGATCTTCTGGACGTCCCAGCCGTTGCTTCCGCCGTAGGTGGTGCTGTACAGCACGGCGCCGTTGACCAGGAAGTCCACGCGCGTGGTGGCGTTCCAGGAGGATGCATAGATGTTCACATGCTGCATCTTCTCGCTGTACGGGAGCTGGAACTCAAAGCCCGCTTCGCCCTCCGGCCCGCGGGAGGTGATACAGGTGCGGTCCACCGGCGCCTTGTCCTTGGCGTCCGTCGCACTGTACCGGAACGGCATGTCTTTGGCATGGTCCACGCCGCCTTCCGCCAGACGGCGCAGGCCGGTGATGGTATTTTCCGTGTCTTTCTTTGCGTAATCATTCACATAGTCGGTGCAGAACTGCGCCCAGTCCTTAGTTCCCTCCGCGGTCAGGTCCGCGGTGGTGTTCATGGCGGAAACCATGGTGCCGAAGACGTAGGGCTGCTGGTCATACGCCAGCGACTTGACCACAACGTTCTCCACCAGGGTGATGGTCTCACTGCCGCAGGTGGCGGAAACTGTCAGCTCGCACTGGCGGTCCGGCTCCGGCAGCGTCGGGGACAAAACGGAGCCGTCGTTCATCAGGCCGGCCGGGTATCCGTTCGCGGTGCTGGAGAAAGTGAACGTCGTGCCGTAGACCGGGCCGGTGACGTTGAAGTTCAACGGCCTTGTCACAGCGTCAAAGCCCGCGTTTCCGTTCAAGATGGCTTCTTTGACGGACTCGTAATCCGCATAGGCACGCTCACGCTCGGTGCGCGGCGTCTTCTCCGGCACGTTGCTGACGGTCTCGGAAAGAGCGCCTTCCACACCGCCCTTGACGCCGGAAACGGCGACATAGTAGCGCTTGTAGTTGTCCAGGGAAGCGATGGTATACGGCAGCGCGGATGCGGTGCGCACCTCGGTCAGCTCGCCCGCTTTTTCACCGATGTATACCTTATAACTGTCATAGGAAGCGCCCTCCGCCGCGTCTGCGGAGAGGACCAGCTGGCCGTCGCCGGACGCAAGGGACGGATTCTCCAGCACCTGCGGCAATGCGGTGCCGCCCTCTTCATAAATAATCCCCTTGAGGGAAACGGAACCTTCCGTCCCTCTCTCCGCAGTGTACTCGACCAGCAGGGACTGGCCGTCGCCGCCCGCGCGGTACGGAATTTCAATCACATAGGTCTGTTCCGCCGCGCCGCCGGTGATCTGGCGGATGGCACGCGGCGCGGACGCGTCGGACAGTGCCGCCGTCACGGTCGCCGTGGTATTCTGCACGCCGACGATCAGTTTGACCGTGCTGAAGGCATTGTCCGCCGGGACATTGAGCATAAAGCCTTCTTCGCCGTCGGTAAACGCCTTTTTGGTCAGGCTCTTCGCGCCCTCAAAGCCGAGGGCCGCCAGCTCCGCGCTGTCGGAGAGCTTGACCGGGCTCTGGGTGCTGTTGTAACGGTAGCCAATGGTATTGACGTTGGTGATCGCGCCAGCGCGTTTGCCGGTCTGATACAGCAGGCCGTCGTCGATGCTCTCATCCTTCGCGTCGGTGAACGTAACGTAGTCCGCCGCGTTCGCGTCGACGGCTTCCTTTGCCAGTGAATCGTCGTTTGCCTGTAACGGGCGCGCCGCCGCATCCAGATACGCGTCTTCTTCTTCCACACCGTCGATGTGGTAGGTATGTTTGCCAGCGGGAACCTCAATGGTTTCTTTGACGTCGCCGTTTGTCACATACAGCGTAAACGGCACGTTCGCGGTGACGGTGATGTCCGCCGGGGAATCGGAGCCGCTGCGCTCCGCCATCTCCAGGGAAGCGCGGACCGGCTGTCCCTCGTGGCACATATACAGGTTTGTAATGCCGCAGGCCTCCGTCAGGCGGAGGTCCCAGTCGATCTCGTTCAGCGGGGCGCGCAGTTCCACGCCCAGCAGGTCCTCGATGATCGTACCAATGCCCAGCGCGCCGGTCCAGCCGACAAAGTTGCTGCGGGCCGGGGAGCCCTGGCGGGCGTATTCGCTGGCGTAGTTTTCCCAGAGGGTCGCCGAACCGACGACGGAGTCGGTCTTGCCGGCCTCGTATACGTCGGAGAGGGCTTCCACATGGCGCAGCGCCTCGGAGAACGCCAGGTCGTCGTAGCCGTAGTAATCCAGTCCCTTGATGTACTGGAAGGAGGTCGGCGCCCAGATCGCGCCGTTCCAGTAACCGCCCGTCGTCTTAAAGGTGGGCCAGTCGTAGGTGACGGTGGACAGGCCCTGCGGGCGGTACATCTTTTCGGAATTAAGGCCGTAGTTTTTGACCATCGCGTCGGCGCGCTCCGGCGTCGCCACGTGTCCGGCCAGCGCCCACAGGCCCGTCGGGGTCGGGACGTTAGTGAATTGCTGGTTCTTGTCGAGGTTGAAGTAGAACTGCCCCTCTTCGGACCAGAGCAGCTCGTTGATCAGCGCGCTGATCTCCTCGTATTCCTTATTAAAGCGCTCTTCTGTCGCGGTATCGCCGATCTCATGCGCAATCTTGGCGATATAATAGGCGGACTGCGCCTGCTGGATGCTCAGGTCGTTGTACGTTTGCTCCTTGCGGCTGTTGTCCTGGTTGGGGGTGTTGTCCAACCCGTTGGCCAGGCCGCTGGTCTTGCCGTACAGGCCATTTTCTTCCATGGTGCGCGTGCGCTTGATAAAGTCAAAGTGGGAGACGATGCGCTCCAGCACGGTCTTGCCATCGATGACCTTGGAAAAACGCGATTTATCGCCGTGAATCTGGTACTGCTGCCACTCCGCCCAGGCCCACAGCGGCGGGTTGACGGAAAGCGGGTTGTCGTACTCGCCGTTATAGGAGGCGTGCACGCCGGTCTTTTCGCTGATTTCCCTGGCAATGAAGCCGTCGTCCGGCTGGCCGGGGTTGTCGACCTGGAAATAATAGAAATTATCCAGCGCCTCCTGGACCGGGAACTGATGCATGCCGTACTTGTCGAACATCATCATGAACAGTGTGTCCCACGCAAAGATCATATCGCTGAACGCCTCGTCCACGTAGTAGACATCCTCCGGGTTCAGGATGGTGTTCGCCTTGCGGATATTGCTTTTATGGGACTCCCATGCGGCCTCGTAGAGCTCCTCCCACTCGGGATGCTCTGCAAAATACACCTTCGGCAGGTCGTCCATATCGATCTCGTAGCCGCCCGCTACAATTTCCTTTTCCCGCGCGGCGGCCGTCGCCATCCCCGCCGGGATGGAGCTGAACAGCATCGCCGCGGACAGGCACAGGGCCAGAATCCGTTTACCTTTTTTCATTTTCTCCTCCTTGTGTTTCCAATCCTCTTTGTCTGCCGGCCCCGTTCCCCCTTTCCCCGCCGGCTCGTTTTGTTCCATTCTTCGCTCCAATGAATCACTCAAGCACGTTTATCCATTAGACGATTTCATACAAATATATCATAACTGTGCCGCGCGTGCCGGTCAAGCGGCAGGTTCCCCAATAAATGCCAGCAATTTTGCACAAATGACACAATTATTCCGCAAAAACTTTATGGATTTTATAAATTTTTAATTGAAAAGGCACGCAAAAAAATTTACAATATTTCATATGCCAAGGTTGAAAACATTTGGTTATTATGATAGGATAAATCTGTAAACGCCGCCAATTTTTAGAGCAATTGCGGCTATGTCCCATACATTGTGATGGGGAAGGAAAGAAAGGGAGGAACCTATGAAAAAAAAGAAAGCACTCGCAGTGCTCCTGGCGCTGGTTATGGCGCTGACGGGCACAGGACTCACCCAGGCGCTGGCCGACACCGGCAGCGCGCGCACCCCGGCGGACCCCGCCTTTGACGGGGAATACTGGTACAACGCCACCAAACCGGTGGAGGGCGACAGCCGGTTTTCCGTGACCAAGGTTTACGAGGAAAACCGCGAGCCGCAGCGCAGCTATTTTATCCCGTACGACACGGAGGAAAAGGCGCTGGCGCGCGACCGCGAAGCGTCCGACTACTACATGCTCCTGAACGGGGACGACTGGAAATTCAAGCTGGTGGACAAGCCCGCCGACGCGATCATGGATTTCCAGAACGACGACTACGACACCGACAGCTGGGACAATATCATGGTCCCCTGCAGCTGGCAGATGGAAGGGTACGACGTGCCCATCTACACCAACATCAAATACCCCTGGACCAACTATGAGCCGCGCGGCGACTGGCAGACCGCCCTCGCCCCGACGGTGTACAATCCGGTCGGCCACTACAAAAAGACCTTTACCCTGCCCGAGAACTGGGATGGCCGCGAGGTCTTCGCCTCCTTCCAGGGCGTGGAATCCTGCTTCTACCTGTATATCAACGGGCAGTACGTGGGTTATTCCGAAGACAGCTTTACCATGCACGACTTCAACATCACCCCGTACCTGAAGGCCGGGGAAAACACCATGGCCCTGCGCGTTTACCGCTGGTGCGACGGCACCTGGCTGGAAGACGCGGACTACATCCGCCTGTCCGGTATCTTCCGCGACGTGGAGCTGTACTCCAAGGACAAGGTGGAACTGCGCGATTACTTTGTGCGCACCACCTTTACGGACGATACCTATACCGACATGAACCTCAGCATGGAAGTCGATGTGCGCACGCACGACGATGTTTCCGCGGAGGGCTACACCGTCAAGGCGAAGCTGCTGGACGCGGACGGCAAGGTCGTGTTTGACGACGTCTCCCTCCCCGTGAACGCGATCCCGGCGGGCAAAGACGAAGTCAAGATCAGCAAAAACCTGGTGATCGACAATCCGCACAAGTGGTCCGCGGAAGATCCCTACCTTTATAATCTGCTGCTCCAGCTGGTGGACGCGGACGGCAACGTCGTGGAGAACATCGGCCAGCGCGTGGGCTTCCGCCAGATCGAGCTGAAAGAGATCGGCATGTACAACGGCAAGGACTACGGCAGCAAGCAGATGATGACCATCAACGGCGAGCGCATGATGCTGCGCGGCTTCAACCGCCATGAGGTGCATCCGGAGTACGGCCGCTACCTGCCCCGCGACTTCCTGGAAGAAGACATCAAGCTGATGAAGCAGAGCAACGTCAACGCCATCCGCACCTCGCATTATCCGAACGACCCGAACTTCTATGACCTGTGCGACGAGTACGGCATTTATATCTGTGACGAGGCGAATGACGAATCCCACGATGTGCGCGGCAACTTCCCGTCCAACATCGAGGAATGGCGCGCGCCGACGCTCGACCGCATGATCAACATGGTCGAGCGCGATAAGAACTTCCCCTCCGTCGTCATCTGGTCCTTGGGCAATGAGGCCAGTGAGGAGTGGACGCCCGCCAACGGCAACGCCTTCAAGCTGATGAGCGAGTGGACCAAGGAGCGCGACGACGGCCGCCCGATCAAGTACGAGCGCGACAACCGCTGGACGGACATCATGAGCGTGCAGTACCCGGCCTACAGCAGCGTGACCAGCTACTGTAACGGCAACAACATCAAGCCGTATATCATGTCCGAATACGCACATGCCATGGGCAACAGCACCGGCTATTATAAAAAGTATTGGGACATCTTCCGCGTGGAGCCCCAGGCGCAGGGCGGCTTTATGTGGGACTGGGCGGACCAGACCCCGGTTTGGGACCTGCCGACCTCCACGGAGGGCACCGGCCTGCTGGACGAGGCCTCCAACCTGCGCAACTCCTACACCGGCTCTTTGGAGCGGGTCAGCACCACCCCGATTGTCAACAATGTGCTGCGCGGCGGCGCGGTCTTTGACAGCACCCCATACCTGAACTTCTACACCGGCAATACGGACATGGCGGACGGCGTGGTGGTCGGCAAGACCTTCACCATCGACGTATCGCTCACCCCGGAGAAACCCGCCGGCTACGACAACGCCTCTGACCGCGTGTTCAATTATATCGTCGGCAAGGGCGACCAGCAGTACGCATTGCAGCACCTCAAGACCAAGGACGGCGAGGAGCTGGTCCAGTTCTACTTCGGCAAAGATTGGGAAGAGGTCAACGCGCCCGCGCCCGCCGACTGGTTCGGCAAAGAGCACCGCGTAACCGTCTCCTACAACTATGACGAAAGCGCATCGAAACCCACTTCCATCAACATTTACATCGACGGCGCACTCCAGGGCAGCTACAGCGGTTCCACCGCCATGGATCAGAGCAGCCAGAAATTCTCCATCGGCGTCAACAGCCAGTATCCGGACCGCGGCACGTTCAGCGGCGCGATCGACTCCGTGCGCATCTTCAAGGAAGTGCTCACCCCGGCCGCGATCGACGAAGCGAACATCGAGCCCGGCAACCAGTACCGCGTGTTCTTCTGGGCCGACTTTGACGACGAAGAGGGCGTCATCCCCACGCAGGCCGTCGACAAGGGCGGCTACGGCTACAACGGCACCCTGCGCTCCGGCAGCACCATCGTGCCGAAGGACGCGGCTAACACGGTGTCCGTTCCGGACGGCACGGAAGGCAAGCCCGGCGCGGCCTCCGGCGACAAGGCCCTGCGCGGCACCATGACGCTGGAAAGCGCGGACGACCTGGACATCACCGGCACAACGCCGCTGACCCTGGAAGCCTGGGTTAAACCGGAGGCGCTCTCCGGCCACAAGACCATCATGGGCAAGGGCGACAACCAGTTTGCCTTGAAGACCAACGGCAAGAAGTTGGAATTCTTCATCTATGACGAAACCAAAAAGAACAACAATTACGACCAGTATATCAGCGTTGCCGCGGATCTGACCGATGAAGGCTGGATCAACAAGTGGCAGCATGTGGCAGGCGTTTACGACGGCGCAAGCCTCAAGCTCTACCTGAACGGCGAGCAGGTTGGTGAGACCGTCCTGGACGGCCAGACCATCGTACCCGGCTCCAGCCATCCGTTCTCCATCGGCACCTGCACGCAGGAAAGCGGCCGGGCCTTTACCGGCCTGATCGACGACGTGCGCGTGTACGACAAGGCTCTGACGCTGGAAGAGTTCAACAGCACCAGCCGTAAGCCATCCGACGTGAACACCCGCCTGTGGATCGGCTTTGAGCAGATGCGCGCGGGCGATCCGATCGAGGCGACCGGCCCGGTCGCGGCTCCCGGCAAATACTACGCCTACGGCGGCGACTGGGGCGAGACGGTCCACGACGACAACTTCCTTGCGAACGGCGTCGTCTCCGTAGACCGCATCCCGCATCCGGCCCTGGCGCAGGTCAAGCAGGTACAGCAGGAAATCAACTTTAAGGATACCGACGTGGAAAACGGCGTGGTCCGCATTGTCAACGAGTTCCTGTTCACCACCACGGAGGATTACGACTTCCACTGGACGCTCATGCAGGACGAAAAAGAGATCGCCAGGGGCAACTTTAACGCCGTCGTAGACCCGCTGAGCGAGCAGGATTACACCATTGAAAACTTCCCCGTCGTGACCGATCCGGCCCCCGGCGCGGAATACTGGCTCAACTTCAGCGCGACGCTCAAGAGCGATACCTCCTGGGCGGACGCGGGCTTTGAGGTCGCCAAACAGCAGTTCAAGCTGGATGTCGACGCACCCAAGCACGCCAACAAGTCCCTGGCCAGCCTGCCGGACCTCACCTATACCGAGGACGGCAACACCGTGACGATCACCGGCGACGATTTCAACGCCGTGTTCGACAAGACGCAGGGCACCCTGACTTCCTACCAGTTCCAGGGCGACGAGTACCTGGTGGACGGCCCCGCGCCGAACTACTTTAAGGCTCCGGTCGACAACGACCGCGAAAATGGCTTTGTAAGCCGCACCGCAACCTGGAAAAACGCGGGCAAGAACCGCACCGTAACCGGCGTGCAGGTCGCGCCCGTGGCAGAGACAAAGGGCGTCAGCTTCACCGTGAACGCCACCCTGCCCACCTCCACGCAGTCCACCTACCAGGCCGTGATCACCGTGTACGGCAACGGCGAAGTCGTATTTGACCAGACGCTGCATCCCGGCTCCTCCAGCCTGTCCGAGATTCCGGAGGTCGGCACCCTGATGAAGATCAAGGGCGACTACGACCAGATCACCTACTACGGCAGAGGCCCCGAGGAAAACTACCGCGACCGTCAGGACGCGTACGACATCGGCGTCTATGAATCCACCGTCATGGACCAGTTCGTCCATTATGTGGAGCCGCAGGAGCACGGCAACCGCAGCGACGTGCGCTGGATTGCCCTGACCAACGAGGCCGGCAAGGGCTTTATGGTCAGCGCGGCAAACGGCGAGGTCCTGGAGACAAACGCCTCCTACTTTGAGCAGAATGACCTGGCAACCAAGAAGCATCCGTACCAGCTCGTGCAGGAAGACGACATCTACCTCAAGATCAACCAGCTCACCTCCGGCCTTGGCGGCCAGCAGAGCTGGGGCGCCAGAGCGGAAGAATATGTCACCATCCGCCCGAACAAGGATTACAACTACAGCTTCCGTCTCAGCCCGATCGCGGAAAAGAACGTTGGCGACATGATGCGGAACAGCAAGAGCGGCATCACCGACAAGCTGGTGGAATCCATTTCCGTGGACGGAACCCCAATCGCAGGGTTTGACCAGAACCAAAAATCTTACGACGTGATGATCACAGACACCACCCGCTTCCCGCAGGTGGACATCGTGGTCAGCGATTCCGAGAGCAAGGCGGAAATCACCCAGGCGGATTCCCTGCCCGGCACCGCGACCATCAAGGTTATCCCCGCAAACGCGGACGAAGCGGACGCGTGGGTCTACACCGTGAACTTCACCGTGGCGCAGTTCACCTACATGAGCGACCTCGACTGGACCTCTGCCACCACAGGCTGGTCCGGCTACCAGCCCAGCAAGGATTCCCATGCCGGCGAGGGCAAACTGACCCTGATGGGCGAAAACGGCGAGGAAGTCCAGCATGACAAGGGCATCGGCACCCATGCGACCTCCGACATCGTTTACAACCTGGACGGCGCGTTTGACCGGTTTGAAGGCTTTGTGGGCGTCGACCGCTCGCAGTCCCACAACGACAACGCGACGATCAACTTCCAGATCTTCCTGGATGGCAGCGATACCCCCGCCTTTGAGAGCGGCGTCATGCGCGTTGGCACCGTGCAGAAGAAGTTCTCCATCGACATCTCCGGCGTGGACGAAATCCGTATGCACGCGGACATGGTCGATCGCGACGCCAACGACCACGCCGACTGGGCGGACCTGAAACTCTTTAAGAACGAAGAAACCAGCACCATTTACGCGATCAACAAGGAAGTCTTTGGCGGTGAAGCGACCGTCACAGTCGACAAGGCAGCGGCAGCGGCAGGTGAGACCGTAACCGTCGCCATCTCCGATATCGAGGAAGGCAAGCAGTTCAAGTCCATCGTCGTCTTGCTGAAGCGCGGAATAAATATGAAGCCCGTCCCGGTCAAGCCGGGGGAGGTGTATACCTTCACTATGCCTCCCGAACCGGTAACGGTTGCAGTCCGTCTGGAGCCGAAGAGCACCGAGCCGGCAAAAGCACACGTGCTGAATGTCCAGTACGGCGGCAACGCGGCGCTGGAAGTCTCGGGCGAAACAGAGGTCATTCTCGACGGCAACGGCATCTACGGCGCGAAAGTCATGGCGGACAAGGAAATCACCCTGACATTTGCCCCGGCGGACGGCCCGTTTGCCACCGCGCAGCTCAACGGCGAGGATATCCCGTTTGAGGCCGACGGCTGCACCTACACCTTCACCATGCCGAACGAAAACACTGTCCTGCGCTTCACCTTCACCACCGTGAAAAAGGACGTGCTGGAAACTCTGTTGGAAAAGGCAAACGAAGTCACCGACGAACAGCTTAAAAAGCTGGTCAAGTCCGTGCGCGATCGCTTCATCGCGGCGCGCGACAACGCACAGACCGTCTTTGAAAACGACAAAGCAACCCAGGACGAAGTAAACGACGCCTGGAAGGAACTGCTTGACGCGATGCATCACCTCTCCTTCGAGGAAGGCACGAAGGATGAGCTGGAATACTGGCTCAACTACGCGGACAATCTCAATCTGGACAACTTCACCCCGAAGAGCCAGGAGGGCTATGCCGAGGCGCTTGCCTACGCGGAAGAAATCTACAACGACGAGGGCGAGACGCTGAAGGCGGAAGTCGAAAAGGCGGCGAAGAACCTGTATGATGCAATCATGCGTCTGGAATTCAAGGCGAACAAGGAGACGCTGGAGACGTTTGTACAGCAGGCACAGGAAATCAACGAGAACATCGGCAAGTACATGGACGGCGACGAGAAGGACGCCTTTGTTAAACTTCTGCCGCAGGCGGAGTCCGTACTGGCAGACGCCAATGCAACCCAGACAGAGGTCGACGAGATGGCGGCAGCCCTGTACAACGCAATTCAGAACCTGCGCATGACGCCGGACAAAGAAGCGCTGAAGGAACTGATCGATACCTATGAAGCGCTCGACCCGGCGGACTACACCGAGGCAAGCTATGCGATCCTCCGTGCGGCGCTGAATAACGCGCTGGACGTCTACCACAACGACGCGGCAACCCCGACGGAAATTGCGGCGGTTTATACCACCGCGGAGCAGGCCTATGACGGCCTGGTTCCGGCAGACCCGTCGGAAGAGCCCGAAAAACCCGGCAACAATCCGTCCAACAAACCGAACAAGGGCGGCAGCTCGGGCAGCAAGAAACCGGTCATCAATACCTCCGGCGACGGCACGGCGGTTGTGGCGGCAAACCCGGTGATCAGCGCAGCACAGAACGTGATGGGCCAGAAGTCCGTCCGTTCCGACACGACGATGAACTTCACCCTGAAGAGAGGCAGCGCCTACTGCTTCAAGATGACGGTCGTCAACGGAAGCAGCGCGATCCCGAACTTCACCGTAGGCAACGGCGGTGTGCTCAAGACCCAGTATGTCACCAAGATCGGCAACGACTACTATTACAGAGTCTGGGCGGTCGGCGCACCCGGCCAGAGCACCGGCGTGTATACCACTATGGCGGGCGAAGCACCGCAGCAACACTGTGTGGTAACGGTTGGCTGATTGCTGCCACTGAAAATCACCGTAGGTGCGAATGACGTTATACGTCCACAGCAGCACTGTGTGGTAACCATCGGTTAACAATCCATCCGGTTTTCTAACCAGAAAACCGCGATCCCAGATTTTCCCGCGCTTACAAAACCCGTATGATTACAGGAGAAGGCCGCTTGCAACAAGCGGCCTTCTTTGTACCTGTTTCGTGTTTTTCGGGACGCGGCGGTGCGAATGATCCGTGCAGATCAAAGCCCATCCATAAAATCTCCCCGTTTGGATAACACCGGACGGGGAGATTTTTTGATATAAAAGATCACGCAAGCCATATAGAGTTTAAAATATATTACATTCATTAATTATATATAACAGAATGCATAAATAGCCGATAAATATAATCGCATTTTTCTTTTTGCGTTACTATAATTCATAAAAAGCACTTTACAATGAGCTAAATTAACTGGCATATACGCTGAAATTCCTTCCACAAGCATAGACAAAGCAACATATTTTATGATTGGCAAGCACACTTACTTTCCAGGGACTGAAAGGAGGTATTTGAGCCCTGCCTGGAAAACCGTGAATCCAAACGATTTGTTTGGGAAGACAACCGATGTGGATACAGCGCGACAACATTTATGATCTGCCGGTTAATTGGAGAAGAGTTGAAATGAGGAAAAGACGAAAAGGAGCAACAACATGATAAAAGCAAAGAGAGGCAGGAGAATCCTCGCGCTTGCTTTGGCTGCCGCGATGGCCTTTAGTTCGACAATCGCGTACGCCGCAGAAAAAGGGCAAGCCGCTGATGTTCCCCATCAGGTGCAGAGTACGCAGCCCCCGGGGAGAGAAAAGCTCAATTTTAACCAGGGCTGGAAGTTCTCGCGAAACTATTTTGAAGACGCCATCCAACCCGACTTCGACATGGACGTCCTGAAAACCTGGGAAAACGTCTCCCTTCCGCACACCGTCCGGCTGGAAACATATATCAACAGCGGTGCGGGAAACACCTATCAGGGCGACGCCATGTATGTCAAACATTTTCCGCTTTCTCAGGAGTATGCGGGAAAAAAGCTTTATATTGAATTCGAAGGAATCATGGGCGTATCCGACGTATGGGTCAACGGCGTGCACATGACGTCCAAGCTTGCGGCAAAAACAGGCAGCAACACCATGTACGGCGGATTTCTCCCCTTTATTATCGATATCACAGACGTTGTAAAGCTGGACGGTACGGACAACGTCATTACGGTCCATGCAACCAATGAAGACAACCCGAACGTCCCGCCGGGAAAACCGGCGGCAAACCTGGATTTCACCTATTTCGGCGGCATCTACCGGGATGCGTGGCTGGAAGTGCTTCCAGAAGTACATATCACAAACGCAAATTATGAGGACATCGTAGCCGGCGGCGGCATTCTGGTCGATTATCCGGAAGTCAGCGAGGCGTCCGCGACCGTCGACGTGCAGACGCACGTGCGCAACGAAGAGGCGGAAGCGGTGGAAATCTCCGTCACAAACGAAGTGATTGACGCCGATGGAACCGTCGTCGGCAGCGCCGTAACCGAAGGAATTTCCGTGGACGCCGGGGCGGATCACACCGCCTCCCAGGAAATCATTGTGGAAAACCCGAAGCTTTGGAACCTCAAAACACCGTATCTGCATACGCTGCGTTCCACGGTTTTGGTAAACGGTGCCGAGGTCGACCAGGTGGAAACACGCATCGGCATTCGGAAAATCGAAATGCACAAATCGTACGGACTGAAAATCAACGGAGAAGTGCAGGACGACCTGATCGGCGTCAACCGCCATCAGGAATTTGTCTATCTCGGCTTTGCCGGTTCCTCCGCTTTACAGCGGCGCGATGCAATCAAATTTAAAGAGGGCGGCGTCAACGTCGTGCGCACCGGGCACTATCCACAGTCCGTTGATTTTCTGGACGCGTGCGATGAGCTGGGCATTCTGGTCCTTGAACCCACGCCCGGCTGGCAGAACTTTACAAACAACGACACGTTCAAAAACCGGGTGTTTAACGACATTCGCCAGATGGTCCGGCGCGATCGGAACCGCCCCTGCATCCTGGCGTATGAGACGGTGCTGAATGAGACAAACGTCACGGGAACCTTCACCCAGCAGATGGCACAGACCGCCAAGGAGGAGCATCCCTCCGCAAAGGTTGCTACAGAAAACTCCCTGATGAGCCTTCCTTCCAGCGCAAAGGACACCATCAGCGATATCATGTATAAGGACGCCAACCGGTCCGACAAGGCGGTGGGCTTCCAGCGTGAATACGGAGACAGCTACCGCGAGCAGTACTCTCCGCAGAGCTTCCACAACCGGCGCGCCGCAAGAGGGCCGGACACCTTCTATCCCGGAGGCGAAGGCGCCATGTTTATGCAGGCGATCAAGCGGTTGGTCGGCAATCACCCGGGAACCCAGTATTACGAGCCGAAAGACGCGGCGGCCTCCAACAGCGGCGGCGCGGTCGGTTCCGGGCGCGCATTCCTGTCCATGGCGGAGCGTGCGCATGCGGATCCGGGCTTCATCGGGTCCACCAGCTGGGTCGGCATCGACCACAACCGTTCCTACGACCCCAGCATTTCCGCCTGCGGCCTGTGGGACCTCTACCGTATTCCCAAATTCTCCTATTACGCGATGGCGAGCCAGCGTTCCGCAGAGCCGGACCCGGCGCTCACCGCACAGAATATTGATAACGGCCCCCTGCTGTTTGTGGCCAGTTATTGGACGGAACACGCTCCCGTCATCGACAAAAGCGTGGAAGATAAAAAAGGCATCGGCACAGACGACGCCCGCTATATCTTTGTATACAGCAACGCGGACATGGTCAAGCTTGCGGTTATGAAGGACGGAGAAGCGCTCTGGTCCCAGGAAAAGACGCCGATGACGGAAAACAACACCGACATTCTGCCGCACGCGCCGTTTGAGTTTATCGACGTGCCTTATACAGCGGGCTCCTATCTGGTCGCCACGGGGTACGACGCGGAAGGGAACGAAATCGCTTCACAGACCGCACGGCCGGCCGGCGCACCGAAGAAGCTGCAGCTGGAGGCCGACGACAAGCAGATCGGGCTCACCGCGGACGGCTCCGATGCCATCATGGTATACGCGTCCGTTCTCGATGAAAACGGCACCATCTGCAACACCGCGACCAACGAGCTGACGTTCAGCATCCTTTCGGGCGATGCATCCATTGTCGGCGACGGGGACAAGCGGATTGGCGCGAACCCGATCAAAGCGGAAGCAGGCATCACCGGCGCATACATTCAGGCCGGCGAAGAGCCGGGCGAAATCCGCATCCGCGTAGAGGCGGAGGGATTGGAACCGGCGGAACTCACCATTACGTCCCAGCCGATGACGGAAAAAGCGGCGCCCTTTACGGAGATCGAATACACGGGCGGCGGAGATTCCGCGTCCGCGTACCTGAAGGATTTGGAACAGCTGAATGCGGAAGCCCAAAGCTATTACCAGGTTGGCTCCCTGACCATTGGCGGCAAGAAATACGGGCAGAGCATCTCTCAGCAAAACAACACCCGCCTCGTTTATGATCTGGAGGGAACCCGCAGGAGATTGACCGGTTCCGTAGGCGTTCCGAACGACGCTTCCAGCAACGCGGAAGCCGTCTTCTATATCTATTTGGATGGCGTGCTGAAATTTGCCAGCCAGCCTTTACAGGCAGGCCAGACGGAATCCTATGACATTAACGTTTCCAACGGGCATAAGCTGGAGCTGAAAGCTGTTGCACAGCATATGGATACCAGCTATGACAAAGCATACGCATGGCTGTCGCCCTATGTCTATGAAGGCGTGACGCCCGACGACGAAAGCGACCTGTACCAGAACCTTGCCCTTGGAAAACAGGCGGAAGCCACCAGCAGCGTCGATGGGGCCACACCGGATCTGGCCGTCGACGGCAGCGAATCAACCATCTGGCGCGGCGAGGAAGTCGGCGTGGGCGAAGACGCCAACCCGCAGGAATGGACGGTTGACCTGGGCGCGGCGTACAGCGTGCGCAACGCCAGAGTCGGCCTGGAGCACGACAGTATCATCTACAAGTATGAGATTTACACTTCCGCCGATAAAAAAGACTGGACCAGACGCGTGGAAAACGCAAAGACCTCCCAGGCCAACGGCGTTCTGGATTATTTTACCGCGGAAAACGTCCGCTATGTGAAGGTCCGGTTTACGGAAATAGAGGAGCATGCGGACCGGGAACAGTTCTCCAACGCAACCCTGTCCGAATTTGAAATCTACCGCGACCTGGGCATTGATTCGGTTCGGGCGTATAATTTGAAAGGCCTCTCCATCGAAGGAAAATCATTGGCCTTCGCCAGTGACACCAAGGAATACACGATGGATCTGCAGGGCTTTGAGACGGACTTGACGATCCGTGCGCTTCCGTTCGATGCGGCTGCCTCCGTGACCATCAACGGGACAGAGCTGCAAAAGCCGGAGGAAGGACAGGGCCTGTCCGATCTGCAGCCCGTTGTGCTGTTCGACCTGGGCGAGGAAAATGCTATCCGGATTTCCATCACCTCAGCAAATGGAAATGCAAGCACGGAATACGTAATTCATGTCAACGGCGAGCTGAACAAAATCTACCGCTCCAACGCACTGGAATCCTATGTCCCGGGCCACAACGGCGCCAATGGCTGGTATTACCAGGCAATGAAACTCTCCAACAACGAAATCGCCACGATTCAGGGAGCGGAACTCTTTGTTAAAAACGGCGATTACGTGTATGAGGACAGCAACACCTATGAGAGATACTGCCGCTCCGGCCCAAGATACATCCACCCGGGCAAACAGAACGATGCGGTCCGCACCTATGTCGCGCCGAAGGACGGCACGCTCAATATCGCGATGGAACTGAAAAAATATCAGAACGAAGCCGGGCTGGTCAAGGCCTATGTTATGAAAAACGGTGAACGGATCTGGCCTGAAAACGCCGATTGGCAGCAGCTGGGCAGCGCAGCCGGATCAATCAAAATGAACGCCACTGTCGCAGTGCAGGAAGGCGACCACATCCAGTTCGCACTGAAAGCACATGCCAGCAATAACAACGGCGGCGACGCGTCCTGTATGGACACCACAGTCTATTACGAAGAGGATGTCGACGTAAAGAGCATGGAAGTGCAGGGTCCCGGCAGCGTGGCTCTGGTGAATGGGCAGGGCGCCAGCGAGTCGTATCGCCTGTCCGTAACAATGAGCAACGACACGGTTTATGAAAATGTCGACGCACATTGGAGCTTGCTCAGCGCGCCGCAGGGCGTTACTCTGGAGGATGGTCTTCTGACTGTTCCTGCTGGCACGAAGCCCGGCACTGTACGCCTGCGCGCCGTCAGCAAAGAGGACGAAACGATCTCTGCTGAAAAAACCGTATCCATTACAATCGGCAGCTATGTCTATCTTTCCGACCTAGATTGGGCGGACGATTCCACTCCGACCGGCTGGGGAACAGTAGGCCGTGACCGTGTGCTGAGCTATGACGGTTCCGATTCGACGAAAATCAGCCTCTATAAAAACGGTGGCAGAGTCTATTATGATAAGGGCTTGGCGACGAACTCGTATTCCGAACTCATTTACGATATCGAGGGAATGGGCTACACCCGGTTTATGAGCGACGTCGGCATTGATTATCAGAAATACAATATGACAAATGCAAGCGTCAATTTCCAGGTCTGGCTGGACGGCAAGCTGGTCTACGACAGCGGGAACATGGGCGGAAAAACGCCGGCAAAGACCGTTAATTTGGACATCACCGGTGTAAAACGCATCAAATTGGTCGCAACGCTTGGCAGCGACGGAGCCAATGGCAACGATAACGCCGACTGGGCAGACGCAAAATTCCTGAAAATGGAAGAGGCTCCCATTGTTTACGCGATCAACAAGCGTGTGGACGGCGGCATTGCAACGGTAACCACGGACAAAACTGAAGCCGCGGCAGGCGAGACCGTAACCGTTGCCATCTCCGATATCGAGGAAGGCAAGCAGTTTAAGTCCATTACAGTTAGCGCAGAAGACGGAACCACGGTTCCCACCCAGACGGTCAAGGCAGGCGAAGCGTACACCTTCACCATGCCCGCACAGCCGGTCGCCGTTGCAGTTGTTCTGGAGCCAAAAGGACCTGCGAAGGCTCATGTGCTGAGCGTCCAGTACGGCGGCAACGCGGCGCTGGAAGTCACGGGCGAAACAGAGGTCATTCTCGACGGCAACGGCATCTACGGCGCGAAAGTCATGGCGGACAAGGAAATCACCCTGACATTTGCCCCGGCGGACGGCCCGTTTGCCACCGCGCAGCTCAACGGCGAGGATATCCCGTTTGAGGCCGACGGCTGCACCTACACCTTCACCATGCCGAACGAAAACACCGTCCTGCGCTTCACCTTCACCACCGTGAAAAAGGACGTGCTGGAAACCCTGTTGGAAAAAGCAAACGAAGTCACCGACGAGCAGCTTAAAAAGCTGGTCAAGTCCGTGCGCGATCGCTTCATTGCGGCGCGCAAAAACGCACAGATCGTCTTTGAAAACGACAAAGCAACCCAGGACGAAGTAAACGACGCCTGGAAGGAACTGCTTGACGCAATGCATCACCTCTCCTTCGAGGAAGGCACGAAGGATGAGCTGGAATACTGGCTCAACTACGCGGACAATCTCAACCTGGACAACTTCACCCCGAAGAGCCAGGAAGGCTATGCCGAGGCGCTTGCCTACGCGGAAGAAATCTACAACGACGAGGGCGAGACGCTGAAGGCGGAAGTTGAAAAGGCGGCGAAGAACCTGTATGACGCAATCATGCGTCTGGAATTCGAGGCGAACAAGGAGACGCTGGAGACGTTTGTACAGCAGGCACAGGAAATCAACGAGAACATCGGCAAGTACATGGACGGCGACGAGAAGGACGCCTTTGTTAAACTTCTGCCGCAGGCGGAGGCCGTACTGGCAGACGCCAATGCAACCCAGACAGAGGTCGACGAGATGGCGGCAGCCCTGTACAACGCAATTCAGAACATGCGCATGACGCCGGACAAGGAAGCGCTGAAGGACTTGATCGATACCTATGAAGCGCTCGACCCGGCGGACTACACCGAGGCAAGCTATGCGATCCTCCGTGCGGCGCTGAATAACGCGCTGGACGTCTACCACAACGACGCGGCAACTCCGGCGGAAATTGCGGCGGTTTACTCCACCGCAGAGCAGGCCTATGACGGCCTGGTTCCGGCAGACCCGCCGGTCCAGCCCGACAACAAGCCGAACCAGAAACCGTCCAACAGCGGCGGGTCCCGCCGCCAAAAACCCGGTGGGAACAACCCCCGGGGCCGGGCGGCGGGTGGTGGGGGGGGAACACGCGGGGAGCGCGCGGCAACACAAGGGGGGCGAGCAGGACGCCCGTAACAGCCCTCCCCGTTGCACCAATACCCCCGCTCGTTCTTCTTATCCACATCTAGATGGTAAAAAGACACGGGAGCGGCCCTACGCCGGCTGGGTCCCGGCAGACCCGCCGGTCCAGCCCGACAACAAGCCGAACCAGAAACCGTCCAACAGCGGCGGTTCCGGCAGCAAGAGACCGGTTGGCAACACCTCCGGCGACGGTACGGCGGTTGTGGCGGCGAACCCGGTGATCAGCGCGGCACAGAACGTGATGGGCCAGAAGTCCGTCCGTTCCGACACGACGATGAACTTCACCCTGAAGAGAGGCAGCGCCTACTGCTTCAAGATGACAGTCGTCAACGGAAGCAGCGCGATGCCAAACTTCACTGTGGGCAACGGCAGTGTGCTCAAGACCCAGTATGTCACCAAGATTGGCAACGACTACTATTACAGAGTCTGGGCGATTGGCGCACCCGGTCAGAGCACCGGCGTGTATACGACCATGCAGGGTGAGAACGCACAGCAGCACTGTGTGGTAACCATCGGTTAACAATCCATCCGGTTTTCTAACCAGAAAACCGCGATCCCAGATTTTCCCGCGCTTACAAAACCCGTATGATTACAGGAGAAGGCCGCTTGCAACAAGCGGCCTTCTTTGTATCCATCCGGTGTTCTGCGGAATGCGGCAGTGCGAATATCAAGCACACATAAAATATTTGGGGGATTCGCACCTGAAAAAGCAAATTTTATTTCCAGTAACGTTGCGTTTTCAGCAGGAATCAAATAGAATAAGACTAAAGTCACATCAAGTTCTGATTTCTTTGTAAACGTCGCACTATACGAAAGGAAATTTTTGGGTGACTTTTGCTGTCAGGCT
This sequence comes from Anaeromassilibacillus senegalensis, assembly GCF_001261775.1. Lineage (GTDB taxonomy): Bacteria > Bacillota > Clostridia > Oscillospirales > Acutalibacteraceae > Anaeromassilibacillus > Anaeromassilibacillus senegalensis. The sequence goes on from NZ_LN868535.1 coordinate 380,921, forward strand.
CCATGCGAGCCTGCGGATTGAAATTATTTGGACAGCTAGGTGGAGCTTCATCTACGAGTCAGGCTCCATGCGAGCCTGCGGATTGAAATTATTTGATGAAACCCTTTATCTTAAAAACATAAGGTCAGGCTCCATGCGAGCCTGCGGATTGAAATTCTGGAAATAAAATCATCGCGCTCAGAAACCGGCGTCAGGCTCCATGCGAGCCTGCGGATTGAAATGGGAGAAACGAAAAACCCGACAGGGAAAACCGCAAGTCAGGCTCCATGCGAGCCTGCGGATTGAAATGAGCTGCTTGCAAAAGGCCACGATGGGGTACGCCTCGTCAGGCTCCATGCGAGCCTGCGGATTGAAATATGCTCCGCCAGACGTCCCACGGGACGCGGTAGAGTCAGGCTCCATTCGAGCCTGTGGATTGAAATAGTTGAGAAAAGATGTACTACACGATATAATTTAAGTCAGGCTCCATGCGGGCCTGTGAGTTGAAACACCAGCTTCAAAATGTCCTTTTCCGAGCGGATATAGTCAGGCCCATTCGGGCCTGCGGATTGAAAAACGATTCGGATTCTGGCGGCAACGCCTTTTTCCACCTTGCAATCTCCGCATTCATGGGGAGATTGCAAAACACGTCAGTTCATCAAAAAAGCAGAGAGCCTCCCGCGGCAAATCCGGCCGCGGGAGGCTCTCTGCTTTTATAAAATGATCTGGATTTCTTTGTAAACCGACGGTGACCACACAGTGCCGCCGCAGCGCTTCGCCGGGGACCTGCGGTCAGCACGCGGACGCGCAACGTCCATCACACCTACGGTGCTTTTCAGTGGAAGCCTCTTTCAAACCAGGGTATTTCCAAGCTCTGTTCGCCAAGAGGCGATTCTCTTAATTGGTTTAAACGAATCTCTTAGCCAACAGTCACTACACAGTGCTTCTGGGAAGGTTCGCCTGCCATTGTGGTATACACGCCGGTGCTCTGGCCGGGTATTCCAATCGCCCAGACCCTGTAATAATAATTGCTACCGATCTTCGCCACAAACTGCGTTTTGAAAACAGAGCCGTTGCCGACCGTAAAGCCCGGCACGGCGCTTGTATCGGCAACCGTCATCTTAAAGCAGTACGCGCTGCCTCTCTTCACGGTAAACGGCGCGGTGGTATCGGAGATCACGGAGCGGGCCGCCGCCGCAAGCGGGGAAGCCGGAAGCACCTGTGTTCCAACCGTGCTGCGCTGCGGTTTTTTGGAGGAACCGCCGGAAGAAGAGCCAGTATTTTGATCCGCCGGTTTGAGATTGCCCTCCGCGACCAGATAGGATTTTACCGCCGCGTCCGCTTCCTGCTCGGAAACTTCGGTGCGGTTGACCAGTGCACGCAGCACGTTGCGGTCGGCAAGGAACTGTGCCGCGCTGGAAGAAGTGTAGAGGCTCAGGTCCTTCGCGTCCGCCTCCTTCAGCAGCTCCTCCAGCTGGGTTTTGTCCGCCAGCTTGCGCAGGGCCGCCATGGCGGAAGCCAACGATGATGCTGCCGCGTCGAGTTCCTTCTGGGACGCGGTGTTGTTCTCCAGGGCTTCTCTCGCATCCGCGAGGGCTTCGGTAAACGCCTGCTTTCCGTCTGTCAGATAGAGGTTCAGGCTGTTTTCAATCTCCGCCGCCTTGGCAAGCAGGCTTTCCAGCTCTGTGCTGTCTGCCGTGCGGTCCAACTGATTCAGCGCGCTGTACAACGCGTCATACGCGTCCTGTACATCCTTTACAAGCGCGTCTTCCTCCGCCAGAACATCGTACGCCGCTTCCAGCGACGCCGTCATACGGGCGAAGCTCGCCTCTGTGAAATCGGCCGCCTCCAGGGTTTCCGCCAAAGACGCCAGATTTTCCAACTGGGTCTTGTCGCCCTTTGCAAAGGACAGGAAATGAATGGCCTTGAGCAGGTCGCTCCACGCGCCGTCAACCGCTTCCTGTGTGGCGGTATCGTCCGCGTAGACGGCCCGCGCCGCTTTCAACGCCGCCGTAAACTTCCTCTGTACGGAGGGAACCGCGTTTTGAAATTCTTCGCCGTCCGCCAGTTCCCCGGCGGTATCCAGGATGGTCTTCAGCGTCGCTTTGCGGACCACCTCAAAGACAAAGGTCAGATTGGTATTGCTGTTTTTCATTGCATACGCAACGGTCAGGCCGTGAGGCTGTACGCCGTCCACCGGTTCCCCGTTCAGGGTAGCGGAACGGAAGCTTACGTCCTCCCCCTTCGGGGCAAATTGCAGGGTCAGCTCTGTGCCGCCGACCACCGACGCGGCATACAGGCCATCCCTTACAAGGATTTCTTTTTCCACGTCGCCGGTCAGCTCCATCGTCGCGTTGGCGCCGTATTGTACGGACAGCACATGGGCGGAAGGCGCTTCCTTCGGTTCCACAGTCAGTTCCACGCGCCCTGCATAGTCGGAAACGACGCTCCGGGCGGTAATCACCGCCGTACCCTCTCCGACCGCGGTCACAACGCCACGGCTGTTAACCCTGGCGACGGACGTGTCGCTGCTGGCCCACTGCACATTCCGGTTGGAAGCGTTTTCCGGCAGGACAACGGCGGTCAGGTTCCATTGCTCGCCCGTCTTCAGTGCATTTTCCGGCGCGCCGGAGATGCTCACGGACTCCACCGGCACCGGGACGCCGCCGTACGGCGCGACTGTGACGGTGCATTCCGCCTTGACCGCCGGGTTCAAAACCGCGCTCGCGGTAATCGTCGCCACACCCTCTGTGCGGGCTGTAATGAAACCGTTCGCATCGACGGACACAACCGCGGGATCAGAGGATTCCCACGCAATGCTCGCCGCGCTGACCTGCTTCGGCTCGGTCGCAACGTCCAGTTGGACCGTCCTGCCGCACAGAATCTTCACCGCTGTCTGCTCCATCGCAAGAGCGGTCACTTCCACCGGCTCCGCGGAAGAGGCATTATAGCCCATCACCTCGAATTCGTACAGGCTGACACCGTAGGTGGTGCCCCGCTTGACGCACTGCATTTTGACATACCGGGCCTCCACCGGTCGTTCCAGCTCATGGCGGTTCCAACCGGCAGCGCCCGCGTTGTTGGCCAGCAGGTCCGTCCAATGGGCCCCATCGTCGGAAATCTGAATTTTGTACTCCTTGGCGTACGCCGCCTCAAAATTCAGGTTGACGGCGGCCACGGTGGAGCGTTCGCCCAGATCGACGGCGATCCACTGGGTATCGTCGCGGTGGGATTTGTCCACATCCCAGCGGGTTTCCAAATCGCCGTCCACGGCGTTTTTCGCCGGATAGCCGCCGGAGGTATTTTCATTGCTGCAAAGAGTCTGCTGGTTCAGCGCAAGATTGGTGACGGCGTTTTCTGAACCGCTGTCCGCGTTTTCGCTGTTCAGCAGCCGCCATTCGATCAGGCCGTAGACGGCGTTGTCCGTCAATCCGGTCAATTTGGCGTAGCGCGCTTTGGTTCCCGGCGTTTCAATGGCAAGGGTTTTGCCGTCCGCCGCCGCGCACACGACCGGTTCGCTCCAGTTTTCGCCGTCCTCGGAAAATTGGATCTGATAATCCGCAACGGTATCCCAGAAGAGGTCCATTCTTTCAATCTTCGTCGGCTTGCCCAGATCCACCTGAATCCAAGCCGCGCCGTTTCCGGAGGACTGCCAGCGCGCGGAATCGTTGAGGTTCCCGTCAAACGCTTTGTCAGGCGTGTAATTCAGCGTATTCTCACTGCCGGCGGCGGCCTTTTTCAGCGCCGCATTGTTATAGACCGACACGGACGCCGTGTCAGATACATTTCCTCCTAAAACGAAAACGGTCAATTCTGCTTTTCCAGCCGCCCTGCCGTACAGCACGCCGTCTGAATAAGAAGCAACCTCTTCATCAGAAGACATATAGAGCAATTCGCCCGTGCCGTTCATCGGGGCTTTTTTCACCACAGGGGTCGAATGGTACTGCGCTACGGCACAAAGGCTTTCTTCTTCAAAACGGATGGCTTCAACCGGCGCGATCTCGTGCAGGTAGTCGATCTGCACCCCGCTGACCGACGCACCGTCTTCCAGGGTGAGCCTGCAATAGGAGGCGCCGTTCAGGGCCGCACGGTATGTGCCGTCCACCGTCTCAAGCGCGGCATCCGTGTATGCTTCGCCATCGTTGGAAACGGAAAGTTTCACGTCGCCGGACAACTGCACGGCGATCTCCCGCATATTCGTCATGCTGTAGACAAGGGAAGCAGGGCTCCCTTCCGCCGCGGTCACCGTCCCGTTTTGCAGAACGGCGTTGTCCGCGCGGTACAGCTTGGAGAAGTCTCCCATGGAATCCACGAGCCGGCGCTCCTTGACACCGTTGGCAACGGTCGCCGTCAGGCTGGAAAGCTGCGGGCTCCACGCCTTTTTATTGCCGGACAGGACAATTTTGAGGTAATTGGTTCCCTCCGGGACGCCGTTTTTCGGCGTTAAGGTATGGCGGACCCAGCCGCTGCCGGAGGTTTTGTCGCTCGTCTCCACCTGTGTCCATGCCGCATTGTCCGGGGAAGCGAACAGCGTCACCGTACCGGGGCCGGTGGAGTGGATATAGGAAACCAGCGTAAAGTCGGAGAGGGACGGCAGGGAATAGGCCAGCCAGCCGTCGTCCATTGTACCGCGTTTGAGCGTGGACGTATCGCCGCCAAAGTTTGCGCCGTCGGACGCTTCCAACAAAATGTTGGAACTGTAGTCCAATATCTTGTCCAGTGTGTCGTACGCATCGGTAAACTGCGTGGTCAGCGGCACGGAGAAGCTCTTTTCCTCCGCCGCCGGGCCCTCGCCGGACCCGTTGAACGCGACCGCCGTAAAGTAGTAGGTCTGGCCCGCCGTCAGGCCGTTCAGGCGTACGGTCGTGCCGCTCGTGGACTGTTCATAGGGATAGACGCCCGGCTCGACACCGTATTGCAGCGTGTAGCCGGTGGCGCGTGCCGCGGGAGCCAGCTCCACCACAACCTCATCGCCTTCGGAACGGAGCGACTGGATCGCGGTCTGTTCCGGCACGTCTAGCGAGTCTGTAAAGGAAAGTTTTACCGAGAAGGTTTTGCCTTTTGCTTTGTTGACATTTACCTTGAGCTGGATCGTCGGAGAAGTCGAAAGCACCTCCACGCCCGGGTCGGCGGAAAGCACATTGTATGCCGAGCGGTTCAGCTCCAGGCGGATGCTTCCCGTATTTTCCTGCGTCGGGTCAGAGACGGAGAGCGTCAGCTCCCTGTCGTTCTCGCGCACCATGACGGAGGCAGCCGCGTCCGCGGAGAGATAGTCCGTCATTCCATTTGCGTCAAGAGACGCCGCTTCCCAGAAGTTCGCGCCTACCAGGTTGAGGTTTTTCTCATAAGCGGCCTGTACCTGCGCGTCATTGCGCAGGACGGTTATGTCGCTTCCCTGCGCATAATCGGCGGTCTCATCCGCTGAGCGGTTGGGCAGCAGGACATAGGCGTAGCGCCCGTTTTCGGGATTGACGCCGTGGTCTTTCCAGAGGGTGATATAGTTTGCCGAGACAGGGGTCGTATCCGTGTTGTAGCCGCCGAGGTCCGTCCATTTCCCGGTGCGCGCTTCGCGCTTGGCCTGCACGGTCTCTTTTTCCGGGAAATAAACGCCAAGGTCCGCGCCATCCGCATTCGCCTGGATGTTCAGCCAGCCGACATTCTCCAGTTGCGCGTTCCAGCCGGGCGCCGCCGGCTGTTCCTGTCCGTCGACGACCAGGCGGTTGTTGCCTGCATCCCCGATCATATAGTTTTCAAACGTGGTTTCCGTGGAAGCGGAATCGCCGCTGGAACGAATATCCGCGCCCAGCGCGACAACCTCATCGTCAAACAGGAACCAGGATTTCTTCGCCTTCAGGTTTGTACCGGGCGCGGCAAGCTGCATGCCGGACACGCCGTACGCCCCATCGGTGACGCCGCCCGCAAACGCGGCGGAGGAGGTTCCCTGTCCCACTGTTTTGTTGTAGACAGAGGTGGTTCCGGGCAGCCGGTTCCAGTCGATGGTCGGCTTATTGTTCCCGTCGTACCGTTCCAAATCGCCGTTATAAAGGTAGGTCATCCCGCTCCCGAGGTTCCAGCCCTTTACGTTGACGTCCCAGCTGGTGCTCTCCGAATGGGCAATCCGTTTGGAGGACATCGTCACGGCAGCGGAATAGCCGTCCCCGCGCTGTACCGCGCGGTCGCCCTGCGCAAACTGGATATACTTCCCGGTCAGATTGCGGGGCTGGATGGACGGGTCGTCCACAATGTTCAGGATGCGCACCACCGTATCCATCGGGAATTTATGCCACGGCAGGTCCGCGCTTTCGTTCAGGTTATTCAGCGTGTAATCATTGCCCGCGTACCACTGCTTGATCATGGCTTTGAAATTTGCGGCGTCTTCCGGCTCCGCCATTTCGATTGCCATCAGCATGGAGTTGGCGATGATGATGGCCGCATCCGCCTGCTTCATATCGGTCCGGGCAACCTCCCTGCCGCGGAACGCGTCCATCAGCAGGCCGTTGTAAATGATGGCCTCATAGGAATCATAAATCCACTGGAATACATTTTTCGACTTTTCGTCCTGAATCTCCCAGGGCGTGCCGTGGAGCATGTACAACAGGTGGCAGGATTCGGAAAGGGCCGTGTAGCCATAGCCGCCGTTGTATGTAATGTTCCCATGCGCAATATAGGTGCCATCCTTATAATAGCCGTCTCCGCTGGTCACATAGCCCAGATAATCCGGCACTTTGGACTGCACGCGCTTGAGCATCTCGCCGCCGGTCATCCGGGAGCCCTTGTAATTGCCCTGGTTGTCCTTTAAAAGAATGCCCGCGTACATGCTGGCACGCAGCTGCCACAGGGAATTGGCGGCGCCGCCCATGTTGTTCTCCGCCCATTTGCGGGAAACGGATGCGTATGTTTGAATGCTTTCCTGCGGGAGGGAGTCATACAGGAGAATCAGCGTCTCGTTCAGGTAGACCGGCCCGCCGATGCCCCAGCCGAACCAGTTGCTGTAGCTGCTGACGCTTTCATTGAAGTGGTTGGTGTACAGGTAATCCAGGCCGCGTTCGATATCGGCCAGCAAGTCCGCATTTTGATAGAGCGCACAGCCCTTTGTCTCGTGCGCCAAAGCCATGGCGCGCAGATACTGATAGGTAAAGTGGATACTGTTGGAATCGATCGACCCGCCGCGCCAGCCCAGCGGATATTCCTCCCACAGGTAATCCTGGGAGGAATCGCCCGCACCGGACGCGCCCTGATACCGTCCGTTGACCGCGTTGCACACGGGATTGGGATTCATGCGTTCCCAGTAGCCCTGCGCCGTGTCGCTGATCGACTGGATCATCGGCTGCAAAGCGGGATCATTCTCGTCGTATTCCCCGCCAACCGCCATATCGTACCATTTCAGCCGCAGTTGGTCATACGCGTCCAATTCCTCCCGCGCGCCGAGCGCGGCGGGCGCGCTGAACCCGGTACCGGTCAGCAACATAACCATTGCCAGCAAAAGCGCCAGCCAGTTCTTTTTCATCTTTGTTCCTCCATTTCGCATCTTTCAAGTATGAGCGTCCTTCGTCTCTTCGTCAGTTATGTATCCCCCCTTAAAACATCATTCAACATACTATTAAACCAAAAAAGTAATTTAACTCTATTTAAACATACCTTTTTTACATTGTCAATAAAATCCTTTTTCATTCCATAAAAAAACAGTGTTTGTTGCACGAGATTGCACCGCTTGCTGATCATCCATAAGCCATAGTGTTTCATTGGAAAACATTTTACAATTGGATGTAAAATCCCTTTACACCGCATGTAATTGTGTTTGACTTATCTTTATTTCGGCAGTATAATTTATCTATCTAACAGGATAGAGCATGTATGCAGTCCCTGTAAAGGCAGGGGCGTTTTACCGGGGAAGGAACGAAAAGGGGCGGCGGAATGAACCAAGAACAGCGTTATCCCTCTGCTGGGAATCTGGAGACACCCAGGCTGGTCAAAAGCGAATTCCCGGGCGGGATGTACCGCTGCCGGGCGGACGGGGACTGGCAGATTCTGGAGGTCAACTCCGATTTTCTGCAGATGTTCGGCTATACCTGCGAGGAAATTCGGCAGAAATTCCAGAACAGCTACCACCGCATAATTGATCAGCGTGACCGTGCCATTGTTGAAAAGGAGATTACATACTGCCTTGAGCTGGAATCGGACTGCGAAATTGAGTACCGGGTCCCGCGGGCAGACGGGCGGATTATCTGGGTTCGGGAGCAGGGAAGGCTGAGCCGGGACCGGGACGGTCAGGTTTATTACTGCTGTACGCTGATGGACATTACCAACAGCAAACGGATTCAGGAAGAACTGCGGCTGAGCCTGGAGCGATACCAGATCATTATCGACCAGACGGACGATATTATTTTGGAATGGGATATGGTACTGGATACCTTCAGCTATTCCCCCAATTGGAGCAAGAAATTCCAGTATGTGCCGATTTCCCGGGAAGTCAGTTCCCGGCTGCCCTGCGATTCCCATATTCTTTCGGACGATATTACGTATTTTTTGGATGCGCTGCGTGCGCTGCGCAAAGGTACGCCGTATATAGAGGTGGAATTCCGCCTGCAGGCACTGGAGGGTTCCTATCTGTGGTGCCGCGCACGCTTTACCACACAGTACGACGAGACCGGACGGCCCATCAAGGCGGTGGGCGTCATCATCGATATTGACGACGAGAAGCGGCAGGCGCAGAAGTTGATGGACATCGCCCAGCGCGACCCGCTGACCGGACTGTACAATAAAGGGGCCTCCCAAAAATTAATTGAGGAACGTCTGAAAATGTGCGCGCAGCAAAAGGCAAATTGCGCGCTGCTGATCATCGATATCGATAACTTCAAATATGTCAACGATGCCATGGGCCATCTGTTCGGCGACGCCTTCCTGGTGGAAGCGGCCCACGCGATTGAATCGCAGTTTCGCCGGACGGACATTGTGGGGCGCATCGGGGGAGACGAATTCCTCGTCTACATGTGCCACATCAACAACAGGGAAATTGTAGAAAAGAAAGCAGCGCAGGTGATCGACGCCATCCGCCACATTCAGGTTGACGGCGCGGGCATCGAGCTGGTCTCCTGCAGCATCGGCTCCGCTCGCTTCCCGGAGGACGGGAAAGTCTATAAAGAACTGTACCACCAGGCGGACCTGGCCCTCTATCAGGCGAAAAACGCGGGGAAAAACTGCCATATTTCCTTTAATTCGGAGGAGCAACAGCACCACTTCCCGGGTATGCCCTCCAAAATCCGTACCTTTGTCAGCGCAAAGATCGATTCCGACAACGAAAACCGGACCATGCGGGAGCTGTCGGAATACGTGTTTCACATTCTCTACCAGGCGACGGACACAGAAGCCGCCGTCAACACCATATTGGAAATTGTCGGCAGGCGGTTTGACGTCAGCCGTGCCTATATCTTTGAGAATACGGAAGACAACCTCTACTGTTGCAACACCTTTGAATGGTGCAATGAGGGCGTCTCTCCGGAAATAGAAAACCTGCGTCAGGTCGCCTATGCGGACCTGGGCACGGACTATCTGGAAAACTTTAATGAGGACGGCATTTTTTATTGCAGGGATATTGCCACGCTGGTTCCGGAGCAGTACGAAATTCTGAAAGCACAGGGCATTAAAGCCCTGCTGCAAAGCGCCATCTACAACGACGGCGTATTTTGCGGGTACGTAGGCTTTGACGACTGCCGGAGCAACCGTTTTTGGGATAAGGAGCAGATCAATGCGCTGGCGTTCATCTCCGAGATCCTCAGCATCTTCCTGCTGAAATGGCGCGCGCAGGAACGCGTTGAGCGGTCGGCCCTGCTGCTGCAGACCATTCTGGACAATCAGAATTCCTGGATTTACGTGATCGATCCCAACACCTATGAAATGCGGTATATCAACCGGCGGACACGGGAACTGGTACCGGACGCAAAGTTGGGGATGCGTTGTTTTGACGCCTATTTCCACCGGGAGCAGCCATGTGAGAACTGTCCCATGCGCATGCTGACGGAAGAGCGGGACAACTATACGGAGGAAGTCTACAATCCGATCCTGCATCTTTGGACGCTTGCCGACGCAACCTATATCCGCTGGGAGGGAAACCGGGCGGTCCTGCTCAGCTGCCACGACGTTTCACAGTATAAACTAAAAGAGGATGAACCCTGAGGACTTTGTATCGGCACGCTGGGTTTGTATAAAAATTTCAGGCTTATTTCCCTGCTGAAAGCGGGGGAATAAGCCTGTTTTGATGCTGTTTTTATATGGGGTATCATCCGCAAACCTGCCGTTCTGCCCCTTATTCAGTCAGGGAGGGCTCCGGCCAATGGCCGGAGCCCTCTCTGCTCTTTTGACTTTTACCGTCTGCCGCAGCCTCCGCCGGCCGGGCCGTGGACAGCGCGTTCCACACGCCTGCGGGGGCTTTCCAGTGGACCCGCCTTCCTAACAGGGCGCCTGCAGGCGCTGTTCATCAAGCGGCGATCCTCTCCGGCAGCAGTTTGTTTCTTTTAAGCGATTGTCACCGCACAATGTTTCACTGCGGAAGCACCCGCCAAAGCGGTATACACGCCGGTGCTCTGGCCCGGTGCGCCGACCGCCCAGACTCTGTAGTAGTAATCGTTGCCGATCTGCGCCACAAACTGGGTCTTGAGCACATCGCCGTTGCCGACGGTGAAGCTCGGAACCTGGCCGTTGCCGTTGACGACGGTCATCTTGAAGCAATATGCCGCGCCTCTCTTCAGCGAGAAGTTGACCGTGGTATCGGAGACAACGCGCGCCACCTGTGCGACGTTCGCGCCGACAACCGCTGTGCCCGCGCCGCCGTAGGAGGAACCGCCGCCGGAAGAACCGCCGGAGCCGCCGCTGGGCTTACTGGGCTTGGAAGCCGGCACATTCGGATTGGCCGCCAGCTCGTTTTCTTTTTCGATCGCCTCATAATACGCTTCGGTTACCGCCTCCGGGGAAGCGCCGCTGTTGACCAGCTCCGCGAGAGCCGCGACGCTGGCGCTGTACGCCGCATAGGTCTCTTCCGTGTAATCGGATGCGTTCATATTTGCAAAGCGCTCCAGCAACTCGTCCAGCTCAGCGCTGTCCGGAATCTTCCGCAGGGCCGCCATCGCGATCGCCAGACGGGATTCCATTACATTGTAATCGCTCTGTGTCGCGTCGGCATTCTTGAGCAGCTCCACCGCCGCGGCAAGGGCCGTCTGGAACTCCGCTTTACCGGTATCCAGATATTTTTCGAGGTCGTAGGACTGCGCCTCTTTTACCAGGTTTTCAAGGGATTCCTTGGTTGCTTTGTACACCAGATTGGTGATCGCTTCCTTGAGTTCCTTCGCCATCGCGTCGATGTCTTCCTGCAGGGAATCCTTTGCGTCGAACATCGCCTGCGCCTTGTCGCGCACCGCGATCATCGCGTTCCAGCTGTCCGCGGTGAAGTATGCGGGATCCATCTGGCCGGCCATCTCGAGCTGGAACGCCAGCTCCGTCATGTCGCCGTTGCGGAACTGCAGCAGCTGAATTACATCAATCAGGTCCTTCCAGGCCTTGTCAATCGCCGCCTGGTCCGCCGTCTTGGACTCCGCCACTGCGACGCCTGCCGCAAGCGCTTCATCAATCAGCTTCTGCACGGTCGGCATTGCCGCCGCGTATTCCTCGCCCTTCTGGGCTTCCTTCGCAAACTGGACCGCTGTATTCAATACCAGCTTGTTGACAATGGTAAACGAGAAGTCCAAAGCGGTATCCTCTTCGCCGCCTTTTACCTCGTAGGTATACAGATTCTTTTCATAGGCTTCATCCGCTGTGCCGTTCACGGTGACGCCCGCAAACTCCCTGCCTTCTGCATAGGGAACAAAGGACAGGACCGCGGTATCGCCCGCATAAACTTTGCCTTCGTAATAGCCCGGGAAATCATAGGTCTCGTCGATGTCGCCGTTTGCCTTGATGTCCGCGCCGACACTGTATTTCACTTTGACGCTCGGTGCTTCCACCGGATCAAAGCCCTCCTGGCCCTCTGTGGTAAACGCCTTCAGGCAGACATTGCCGAGCGCGCCCCACATGTCGCCGTCGAAATCGCCTGCGACTTCAATATTGACGCCGCTGGTGCCGGGCTTGCCCTGCAGATCTTCCGCGGAGGAGGAGCCGGCGTTTCTCTTCGGAATGGCTGTGTAATTGGTTCCAATGGTTTTAACGTCCTGCCAGTCCTCGCCGTCGATGCTCAGATAGCTCTGGCGCGCGTTGATTGCGGCCACGCAGCGGACGTTGTCAAAGTTGCCGTTCATCTCGGTTGCGATCGGGAACGCCCGGCCCAGTGGGTTTTCCAGCGTCACAACGACGGCATATTTTTCACCCTTGGAGAGGTTGACAAACTGGTCTTCGTCCAGCGCAACCGTATGGTAGCCCGGATACGCTTCCGTGCCGGTGATGGGTTCTTTATAGGCCTTGATGCCCTGCGTCGGCTTGTAGAAGCCGGTCGGCAGCTGCGTATAAACCTGAATGGAGTATTCCGCGTTTGCATCCGTGGTGTAGAAGGAAACCGCCTTCAACGTCTCGTCGCTGGTCGCGGTAAAGACGTTCGCCATGGAAACCGGCGCATCCTTTTCTTCCGCGCCCGCGGACATGGACCAGCCGGTGCCGTCGTACTGATAGAGGTGATCGTATTCCTGCCCGGACTTGTCCAGGTTGTACTGCATCACTTCGGTGATGGAGCCTTCGTCATAGGACATATAGAAATAGCCGCCGTACTCATCGACGCCCCAGCTGTTGCGGATGATCCACGCGCCGTCATTTTCCGGCGTACCGTAGTAGTTGGTAAACAGCTCCTTCGGCACGTTGTCGTCCCAGCCGACAATCTGCACCGCATGGTTGCAGTCTCCGAACTTCATGCCGCCAAACTGTGTCTTAATTTTTTGTCCATTGTAATCCACATTGTAGTTATACCCTCTGGTATTGTAAGAGATGCCCAAGCTTCCGCCCTCCAGCAAAGCTTTCTTTACCGCGGTGCCGTCCAGCTTTCCATCCGCGTCGCGGGTGGGCAGGTAATTGGTACTCTCCAGACGATACTCCTGGTTGAACTGAATCTCCGGGTCCAGATCTTCATAAGCGTCTCTTTCCGCCGCCGTTGTCGGGTAAGGAAGGTCTTCTTCCAGCACCGGGCCTTCGCCTCTGCTCAACGTCGCAGTCGCAATAAAGGTATTGCCGCCCATGACATATTCCTGGAATTTCTTGTCCGCGTCGGACTCTTTGTACTCGAACGGGCGATAGGTGTCGCCGTCGGTCTTATCCGCCGGATCGCTTGGATTGGAGCGGCCATGGAATGCAAAATACGCCAGATGAACCGGCGCCAGCACTGGCGCGTCGTCGCCCATGTCCGCATAGAGGTCGGAGGCCATTGCGCCGTTGGCGCTGAAGGACCAGCAGGTGCCCCAGCTCCCCTGGTTGCGCACTTCTGGGGTCACAGCGCCGCTCTCCACGGCGTTGTATGCTTCGGGAAGTTCTTCACTTGCCGCGCGCGCCAGCGCTTTTTTTGTGACCGGCGCACCGTTCAGCATGTAGGAGATGTCCATTTTTCGGGAAGAATAGGAGCTGACTCTTTTTCCCATGGCAGCCCCTTCTTCGGGGTCTTTGCGGTTTGCCGCCGCAAACGCCGCCGTTCCCGCAAAGGAACTGGTCAGCAGCGAACAGGCAATCATGACGGATAATACCTTGGATCCTGCTTTCATAAACTCGACCTCACTTTGTAGTAAATTTGCCCTAAAATCGGGCATATGGACGTCAATTATCGTCCATTTATATCAACGATTTTACTCTGGTAATGTTTTCCTGTCAAGTTGGTTTACTAATTCTTTTGTATCTTTATACAAATCAGATTATAAAAAAAATCAAATCGATACGATTAAGGGCGTTAAATTTTGATGTTCCGACAAAAACAGTGCATAAAATTCGTGAAAACGCCGCAAACACTTGACTAATCTACCAATTTAACGTCCTAAAATTTTACTTCTTATTTTCTTGTATTTGACCGGCCAAAAAGCAAAAGGAACCGCCTCGGACAGACCATCCTTGGCAGTTCCTTTTTCATTTCTGTTTTTTAACGATCACTTGCCGGCAGATACCTGCCAGTTGGAAATTGTGCCTGCAGCAGCTGACCGGGGCCAGCTTTTAAGCAATTGTCACCGCGCAATGTTTCTGCGGCGCCGCGTTGGAGATTTGGGTATAGACGCCCGTGCTCTGGCCCGGTGCGCCGATTGCCCAAACTCTGTAATAGTACGCGTTGCCGATCTGTGCGACAAACTGGGTCTTGAGCACATCGCCGTTGCCGACAGTAAAGCCCGGAACCTGTCCGTTGCCGTTGACAACCGTCATCTTAAAGCAATACGCCGCGCCTCTCTTCAAGGTGAAATTGACTGTCGTGTCGGAGACAACGCTCGCCGCCTGTGCAACGTTTGCGCCAACAACCGCCGTACCCGCGCCGCCGTAGGAGGAACCGCCGGTGGAACCGGAGCTGCCACCCTTGTTGGAATCCGGCGTGGAGGTCTTCGGCGCCAGTTTCTCTTCGTTGTCAAGCGCCATATAGTACGCCGCGCCGATTTCTTCTTTGGAAGCGCCGCTCTTTACCAACGCATCGAGCGCTTCCACGCTGGCACTGTATGCCGCATAGGTCTCTTCTGTGTAATCAGAAGCATTTGTGTTTGCAAAACGCGCAAGCAGCTCGTTCAGCTCGGCGCTGTCCGGAATCTTCCGCAGGGCCGCCATCGCGATTGCCAGACGGGACTCCATCACATTGTAATCTGCCTGGGATGCACTGTCGTTTTTGAGCAGCTCAACCGCCGCCGCCAGAACCTTCTGGAATTCCGCCTTGCCGGTTTCCAGATACTTCTCCAGATCATACGTGCGTGCCTCGTCAACCAGACGCTGGAGAGAATCCTTGCTTGTCGCATGGACCAAAGCGGTAATCGCTTCCTTCAGCTCCTTTGTCATCGCGTCAATGTCTTCCTGCAGGGAATCCTTCGCGTCGAACATCGCCTGCGCTCTGTCGCGCACCGCGATCATCGCATTCCAGCTGTCAACGGTGAAATCCGCTTCATTCATCTGCGCTGCCATCGTGAGCTGGAATTCCAGCGCCGTCATATCGCCGTTGCGGAATTGCAGCAGCTGGATCACGTCGATCAGGTCTTTCCAGGCCTTGTCGATCGCCGCCTGATCCGCCGTCTTGGAATCCGCCACCGCTTCCGCCGCTGTCAGCGCTTTGTCGATCAGCTTCTGTACGGTCGGCATTGCCTCCGCGTATTCCTCGCCGCCCTGTGCTTCCTTCGCAAATTCGATCGCTGTGTTCAACACCAGCTTGTTGACAATGGTAAACGAGAAATCCAAAGCGGTATCTTCTTCGCCGCCTTTTACCTCGTAGGTATACAGGTTCTTTTCAAAGCTGTCGTCCGCTGTGCCGTTCACGGTCACACCCGCAAATTCTCTGCCTTCCGCATAGGGGACAAAGGACAGGACCGCGGTATCGCCCGCATAAACTTTGCCTTGGTAATAGCCCGGGAAATCATAGGTTTCTTCGATGTCGCCCGTCGCCTTGATGTCCGCGCCGACGCTGTACTTCACTTTGACGCTCGGTGCTTCCACCGGGGTGATGCCTTCCTGGCCGTTTGTCGTAAACGCCTTCAGGCAGACGTTGCCGATTTCATCCCATACGTCGCCGTCAAAGTCGCCCGCGACTTCGATGTTCACGCCGCTGGTGCCGGGCTTTATGTTGCCGGTCCAGTCGCCCTGGTTCTCAGAAGCCGGGTCCACTCTCTTGGAATGCGCCGTGTAGTTCTTGCCAACGCTCGCCATGTCGATCCAATTCTTGCCGCCGTCCACGCTGATAAAGCTCTGGTGCGGTTTGATCGCCGCTTCCACGCGGAAGTTGTCCAGGGTCGCGTTCATTTCCGTTGCAACCGGGAACGCCCGTGCAAGCGGGTTCTTCAGGGTGACGACGACGGAATAATACTCGCCCTCGTTCAGATTGACCGGCTCGTCCAGATAAACGGTATGGTAACCCGGATAAGCTTCCGTTCCGGTTTGCGGCGCTTTGTACGCCTTGATGCCGCTGGTCGGATTGTAATTGTTGGTGTTTGTATACACCTGGATCGCATATTCCGCGTCCGCGTCCGTGGTGTAGAAGGAAACCGCCTGCAGGGTCTCGTCGCCAACCGCTTTGAAGATGTTGGCCATCGGGACCGCCGCGCCCTTGTCCTCGCCGCCCGCGGACATGGACCAGCCGGTGCCGTCGTACTGGTAGTTGTGGTCGAATTCATCGGCGTCCGCTACCGTGTACTGGGAAACCTCTGTGATGCTGCCTTCGTCGTAAGACATATAGAAATAGCCGTGCATGTAGGACCAGTCGCCCCAGCTGTTGCGGATCAGCCAGCCGCCGTCATGCTCCGGATTTTCGTCCTTACTGTTTTTAAAGTATTCCTTCGGAATGTTGTCGTCCCAGCCGACAATCTGTACCGCATGGCCGCAGTCTGTAAATTCAGACCCGGTATAGTGGGTCATGATGACTTTCCGGCCGTTAAACTCACCGATCATGGCCGGCTCATATTCTTCCTCATAATAAAGTGCGTTTGTCCCGCTGGCGTTGTAGGCCACCTCCAGGCTGCCGCCGTTTTCATACAGCGCCTGTTTGATGGCAGTGGTGTCCAGCTCACCCTTCGTGTTGAATTTGGGCAGGTAATTGCTGTTGTTCAGACGATACTCCTGATGGAACTGCAGATCGGGGTCCAGATCCAGCCACGGGGTCTTGTCCACATCATAGAAGGGTTCCGGATACGGGGCCTCTTCTTCCAGGACCGGGCCCATGCCTCTGGCAAAGGTCGAGGTGCTGGCAAAGCTGTTGCCGCCGCCGGTATACTCAACGTAGGGCTTCTCTACATCGCTTGCGTTGTACTCATAGGGCAGATAGGTATCGCCGTCCGTCTTGTCCGCCGGGTCGTCCGGGTTGGCGATCGCGTGGAATGTAAAATACGCCATATGGACCGGGGAAAGCACCGGCGTGTCCTCCTGGAGCTCATCGTACAGGCTGGACGCAATCGCGCCCGTTGCGGCAAATGCCCAGCAGGTGCCCCATCCGGCCTGGTCGCGCACTTCCGGCGTTACACGTCCATCGTCGACCGTGTTGTAGGCGGAGGGCAGTTCCTCCGCTGCGGCGCGGGCGAGCGCTTTCGATTTGGGCACATCCTGCAGCATGTAGGAGGTGTCCATGCCGGAGCTGGAATACCCCATCACGGTCCCCATTTCCACTTCGCCCTCAACCGGTTCCGGCGTGGGCCTGTCCGTCTTTGCAAACGCCATGGTTCCGCTGAACGATGTGGTCAGCATGGAACACGCGATCAGCAAAGAGACAATCTTGCTTCCTGATTTCATAAACTCGACCTCGCTTTTCCTTAAATTTACTCCGCGAAGGAGCAGGACGGACAATCTTTTTCTGTCCGTTTACACCCCCGATTGTACTCCGGAAAAATTTTCCTGTCAAGTTTCTAATTGAAATATTTATGAATTTTCTTGCATTTTATTAAATTTAATCGAAAAATAAACGCCCATATCTTTCAATATCGAGAACATTAAGACGACAGACATTTTTTATCCTGCATAATTTTCAATATTTTATAAGATTAGCTCAGTAAAATATATAAAACCCAAAGGAGGGCCCATATAAGAAAAACCGGACGGCAAGCCGTCCGGTTTCATTTTCTGTTTTTACGCCTGTTCCTGCGGGTTGCCGATGGAAATGCCCAGCTCTTCCAGCTGTTTGGCGTCCACGCCCGCCGGGGCCTCCATCATCAGGTCGCTGGAGGACGCCACCTTCGGGAAAGCGATGACCTCGCGGATACTGTCGCAGCCGAGCATCAGCATGACCAGGCGGTCCAGACCGAACGCCATGCCGCCATGCGGCGGCGCGCCGTAGCGGAACGCATTGATCAGGAAGCCAAAGCGCTTCTGCGCCTCCTCCGGCGTAAAGCCGAGCGCCTCAAACATCTTCTCCTGTAATTCCGGATCGTTGATTCGGATGGAACCGCCGCCGACCTCGTTGCCGTTGAGCACCATGTCGTAGGCCACGGCGCAAACCTCGCCGGGATTCGTGTTCAGCTTTTCAATGTCCTCCGGGCGCGGCATTGTAAAGGGATGGTGCATCGCAACCCAGCGGTTGTCCTCTTTGCTGTACTCAAACATCGGGAAATCGGTGATCCACAGCAGGCAGGGTTTGCTCGTGTCGATCAGGTCAAAGCGCGCCGCCAGATTGCAGCGGAGTGCGCCAAGGGAGCTGTAAACCACCGCGTTTTCGTCGCTTGCCACCAGCAGGAGCACGTCGCCCGGCTCCGCGCCCATGGTGGAACGGATCGCGGCGACCTCGTCCGCGGAGAGGAACTTCTCATAGGAGGAGGTTTCCTTCTCCGCCAGGCGCGTCCAGGCCAGCCCTTTCGCGCCGTAGGCCTTGATCCACTCGGTCAGTTTGTCAATCTCTTTGCGGCTGAGCGCTTCCGCCTTGCCCTTGAGGTTGATGCCGCGCACGGAACCGCCGCCCGCCAGCGCACCGGCAAATACCTTGAACTCCGTGTTCCGCACACAATCGCTCAGGTCCGTCAGCTCCATGCCGAAGCGCAGGTCCGGCTTGTCCGAGCCAAAGCGGTCCATTGCCTCATGCCAGGTCATGCGGCGGAAGGGCGTTTCAATGTCGATATCCAGCACTTCCTTGTAAACCTTCTTCATGAACCCCTCGCCGATAGCCATGACGTCGTCCTGATCGACAAAGCTCATCTCCAGGTCGATCTGGGTGAATTCCGGCTGGCGGTCCGCACGCAGGTCCTCGTCGCGGAAACAGCGCGCAATCTGCATGTAGCGGTCAAAGCCGGAAAGCATCAGCAGCTGTTTCAAAAGCTGCGGGGACTGGGGCAGGGCAAAGAACTCGCCCGGGAACACGCGGGAAGGAACCAGATAATCGCGCGCGCCCTCCGGCGTGGACTTAATCAGGTTCGGCGTCTCGATTTCAATGAATCCGTTCTGATCAAAATAGTCGTGCGCCACCTTGACAATCTTGTGGCGGCCGATGATCTTTTCCTGCATGTCCGGACGGCGCAGGTCCAGATAGCGGTATTTCAGGCGGGTATCCTCCTTGACGTTGGAATCCTCCACAATCTCAAACGGCGGCGTTTCGGCCTTCGCCAGTACGCGCAGGTCGGTCACTTCCATTTCAATGTCGCCGGTCGGCAGCTCCGGGTTCTTGGATGAGCGCTCACGCACCACGCCCTTCGCGGCGAGCACGAATTCCGCGCGCGCAGCAAACGCCTTGTCAAAAACAGCGCGGTCGGTGTGGTCGTCAAACGCAAGCTGGATCAGGCCTGTGCGGTCGCGCAGGTCGATAAAGATCAGCTGGCCCAGATCGCGCTGGCGTTGTACCCAGCCACAGACCGTCACTTCTTTTCCAATTTCCGTACCGCGGAGCTCCCCGCAGTAATGGGACCGCTTCAGGCCCGTCATTAATTCCGCCATGGAATGGCACCTCCAAAATGTATTTCTAAAAGTATTTTTTCTTTAAAATGCAAGGTCTCCCTGTTCTGTTTGCATACAGACGAACTGCTCCACGAAATTTCCCGCCAGATTGATCTTTTTCTTTTCTCCGGTCTCCATATTCTTGAGTTCGGCGGACTGGTTCGCCAGCTCGTCGTCGCCCAGCACCATACTGTATTTTGCGCCGATCT
The DNA here is from genome assembly GCF_001261775.1 of Anaeromassilibacillus senegalensis. Taxonomy (GTDB): domain Bacteria; phylum Bacillota; class Clostridia; order Oscillospirales; family Acutalibacteraceae; genus Anaeromassilibacillus; species Anaeromassilibacillus senegalensis. The sequence goes on from NZ_LN868535.1 coordinate 400,645, forward strand.
TGTCCGCATATTTCATCTGCGCCTTCAGGCCGCGGTCGTTTTCGTCGCACGCCGCCATAATCGAGCTCTTGCGCAGCTCCGCAGCCAGCTTGAACGCTTCCAGATGCGCCGCCGCGCCCAAAGAAGCTATAAACAGGTCGCAGCGCTTCGGCTCCGGCATCTCGATCTTCTGCTTTTCCATCACCATCATCAGGCGCTCGATGCCCATGGCGAATCCAAGCGCGGGCATCTTCTGGCCACCCATCTCCTCGACCAGCCCGTTATACCGGCCGCCGCCGCAGAGGGTGCTCTGCGCGCCAAGATCGTTGCTGATAAACTCAAACACCGTGTTGGTGTAGTAGTCCAGTCCACGCACAATCGTCGGGTTGACGGTATATTCGATGCCAACGGCATTCAGATACGTCTGCACCTGTTCAAAATGCGCTTTGCAGTCATCGCAGAGGTAATCCAGAATCTTCGGCGCGCCCGCCGCGATCTTGGAGCAGACCGGACTTTTGCAGTCCAGAATGCGCATGGGATTGCGTTCAAGACGGCCACGGCAGGTCTCGCACAGCTCGTCCTGATACTGGGCAAAATACGCCTTGAGCGCGTCGTAGAATTTTGCGCGGCAGGTCGGACAGCCGATGGAATTGATCTCCAAACGCAGGTTCTGGATATTCAGCCGGTCAAAGATACCCTTCGCCAACCCGATCAGCTCTGCATCCGTGCTGGGGCTGTTGCTGCCGAACAATTCCGCGCCAAACTGGTGGAACTCGCGCAGGCGGCCCGCCTGTGTGTTCTCGTAACGGTAGCAGGTGGTAAAATAGTACATCTTGACCGGCAGGCCGTTGTTGTAGAGCGCATGTTCCAGCAACGCGCGCACGACGCCCGCTGTGCCCTCCGGCCGCAGGGTAATGGACCGGCCTCCCTTGTCGTTGAAGGTATACATCTCCTTCTGCACCACGTCGGTCGTTTCACCGACGGAACGCTGGAACAGGCGCGTATCCTCAAAGACCGGCGTCCGGATTTCCCCGAATCCGTGGAGCGCCGCCTCGTCGCGCATGACGTCTTCCACCGTCTGCCAGTTTCCGCTCTGTCCGGGCAGGATATCCTGTGTGCCTTTTTGTGCTTTGATCAGTTCCATCTGGATCCCTCTCTTTTATTGTACTTTTTCTGTAAAAGTTACTCTTAAAATGTATTTTCCCACTTTTCACCTTGCAGGGAATGGCTAAAATGTGTTTTTCCGCTTTTCTAAAAAGCGGCGGTTTCCAAAGGCAGAGCCTTTGGTCGTTCTCCGCAGAGAACGAAACTCTCTTTCTGAGAAGAGCGAGTGGGAACGAGTGATAGGGTCCTTTACGGACCTGTTGTGCTGCCGCACGGGTTTTCGTGACCCCGGCTTTCGCCGGGGGTTACGTCGCTTTGAAAAGCGACAGCAAAGATTGTTTACTTTAAAAAAGTAAAACAAATTTTATTAAAACATTTTTTACACTGCGGAAGCAATGAGACTCGTTGCTTTTGAAATGCAAACGAAACTTTATTACATGTACTGCATTTCTTTAAAACTTTTATTTTACTTCATACGCAATTACAGCAGATGTTGTTGCATAGGCAATTTTGCATAAAAAAAACAAAACCAAAAACGCTTTGCATAAAACAAGCAAATTGATTGCATGTGCAACATTATACCTTTTACGCATTTGATAAAGCGGGAGAAAACCGCTGGTTGCCCTCATGCCGGGCGGCACCAACTTTCGGTCTTGCCACGAAAGTTGGACAAAGGCACGCGTAGGGGGGCGCGAGAGCTGGGCTCCGTATTAGTTCGACTCACGCCCCCCTACACCCCCGGTATCCTCATATACCTGGGATGCTCAGGGAGGACGGCGTGCTTTTCATTGCCGGTGGAGCTTGGGCTGCGTTTGCTTTTTATGGGTTTTATGCAAATTATCAGCTGGGCTTTATCATTTTTCATGAGGACGTTGTTGGGGGGAACCTCTGCGTTTTTTTATAGCATTCAACCTTATGGGATAACCACCGTAGGTGCGGAAGACGTTGCACGTCCTGTCGCGGGCATCCGTGGGTTTGTGCTTACACTAAGCTTCCGCCCGCGCCGTCCCGACCGGAGGTCCCGGCTGGAAACTAAAAAAGCCCCTCGTCCCTTGGTGAAAGGGACGAGGGGTATTCCTCGTGGTGCCACCCTTTTTCAGGAGCAGGACGCTTGTCCGGACGCTCCTCTCAAAGCTTCCCAGTTTACTGCGCGGGAAATACGCCGGCTCGCGGATGTCTTCTCCGGACCTCCTGACGCAGCGCGCTTCCACCAATCGCGCGCCTCTCTGTGGCGGGAGTTTCCGAATACTCTTTCCGTGTCGTCGCCAAGGGATTCCAGCCGGAATCACCTGTTCTGCAAGTGATTTTACACGGTTCCGGCCGATTTATAATTCTTATTTCCGCATATGTGCGAAAATTATGCTTTCGGATTTAAAATATTGCGCCAATCGAGGTCGCCGCGCTCCAGCCCGTGAATCAGCACCTCCGCCGTGGCGATGTTCGTCGCAACCGGAATGTTGTGCATATCGCACAGGCGCAGCAAGTTCATATCGTTCGGTTCATGCGGCTTCGGATTCAACGGATCGCGGAAAAATAACAGCAGGTCGACTTCGTTACAGGCGATGCGCGCCGCAATCTGCTGGTCGCCGCCCTGGGAACCGCTCAAAAAGCGCTGGATCTCCAGTCCGGTCGCCTCCGCAACCATTTTGCCGGTGGTCCCTGTTGAACAAAGGAAATGACGGCTGAGGACCCCGCAATAAGCAATACAAAACTGTACCATCAATTCTTTTTTCGCGTCGTGTGCAATGAGTGCAATGTTCATCTATGATTTCATTCCTTTCAATAAAAAAGCGCACAGGCTGTTACCCTTTGATTGCCAAAGGCACCTGTTCTCCCTCTAATCTGGCCGCCAACCGGCCAAACGCCATGGACCCCGCGGATTTCAGCGGCGCGGGCCCGCTGGAAGCGGCAGCCGCCGCAAGCGCCGGATCCTCCGGGATGATTGCAATCAGGCGGATGCCGGAAACGTCGATGACGGCGTCCAGGTCCCGGTACGCGCCCAGGTTGCGGAAGCTCTTTTTGTTGAAACGGTTGACCACCAGCCGCTGCTGCCGCACGCCCGCATCCTCCAGCGCCATCCGGGTCTTGTTGCAGTCCCGCAGGCAGACCGGATCCGGCGTGGACACCACCAGCGCGCGCTGCGCCGGTGCGACCGCACTGTAAAAGCCGCTGCCGACGCCCGCCGGGCAGTCGATCAGCACATGGTCGTAATACTTTGCCAGGGCGGCAACCAACTGTTTCATAATTTCGGGGCTGATGATATCTTCTTCACGGCTGGGAGCCGGCAGCAAAAACAAGCCCGGCGCCCATTCGCAGGCATAAATTGATTTGACCGGATCGGCCTCCCCGGCGGCAACATCCGCAATGGTGAAGACCTGCCGCTCCACAACGCCGAGCATAAGGTCCAGCGACGAAAGGCCCGCGTCGCCGTCGATCAGCAGAACGCGCCTGCCGCGGCGGACCAGAGCCAGTCCCAGACCTGTTGTCAGCGTGGATTTTCCCACGCCGCCTTTTCCCGATGTGATCACTGTAACAGCACCCATAAATAAAACCTCATTATCATACTACCACAAATTTTTGGTGTAGTCAAAGTATTTTTCTTGTTCATTTTTCCCATTTCCCATCGGATTGGGATGTATTTTGTAAAATTGACAGGTTTAGCCCTCTGAAACGGGCTGGTTTTCGTTGGAAGCATCGTTTGCGCTTGCCGACGACCCTGTCCGCGCGTTCCCCTGCGGTGTTTCGCCGGAGGAAGACGTCCCGTTCTGCCCGGAGGACGTCCCCGATGCCACACTGGACGCGGTCTGATCCTCCGGCATGACGAGGTTGCCTTCCTCATCCACCGTTTTTCCATAAAAATACGCATCCAACAGATCCTTGACCACCTGCTGGCAATAGGTGCCGGTGGCGCCATGCTGTAAGACGACCGCGACCGCAACCTCCGGGTCGTCGTACGGCGCAAAGCCGATGAACGCCACGTTATCAGAGCCGGGCCCCTGCGCGGTACCGGTCTTGCCCGCGATGGGTACCGGATAACTGCCCAGCATCCGGTGCGCGGATCCGCGGTTTTCCGTGATGACGGCTCGCATCCCCGCTTTGACATAATCGATATTTTCCTGCGAAACGCCGGTTTCCGCCGCGATGACAGGATTGTTCGGATCGTTTTCCATGATCGTGGTCTTGCGCGTGTAGTCCGTGATTTTATCGACAATGTGCGTCTGGTAGCGCACGCCGTTGTTTGCAATGGTGGAGGCATACGCCGCGAGCTGAAGCGTTGTAAACTGGTTGTCGCTCTGCCCAATGGCGGCCTGAATGGTATCGCCCTGCACCCAGGCCTTGCCGACGGAGGCGCTGTACTCCTTGCCAGCGAGAATGCCCGCGTTTTCGTTCAGTTCCACACCGGTCTTGACGCCAAGGCCAAACCGCTTGCTGTACAGGTTCATTGTCTCGATTCCGGTGTAAAACCCTGTCTCGAAGAAGAAAATATTGCAGGATTCGGACAGCGCACGCCGGAGAGAAAGCGTGCCGTGTGTTCCCAAACATTTCGGCGTAAAGTTCACATCCGCAAACCGCTGATACACGTGGGCGCAATGGAATGTGGTATTGTTGGTAATGATCCCTTCTTGCAGTGCGGCGGCGGCCACCGCGGGTTTGAAGCAGGAACCCGGCGTAAAGATGCCATTGAACGCCTGGTTGACCAGCGGATGGTCCGGATCCTTCAGCACCTCGCTTTTGTAAGCGGTATCCGTCATATATTTGCCCAAATCATAATTGACGTTTCCAGCGGCGGCCAGCACGGCGTTGTCTTTGACGCGCAGCACAACGGCGGTTCCCAGCACACAGTCCTGCCCGTTCCATCCGCCCTTTTTGGCGGCGAGCTTCTGCCCGTTTTCGCGGGCGGCAATCACATTTTGATCCAAGGAAACCTGCGCCACCTTTTGCAGATTGCTGTTAATGGTCAAATAGACGGTATGCCCGGATTCCGGCGGCTTGATGACGGTTTCCGACGCGACGCCGCCCCGGCTGGTGGTTTCCACCTGTTTTTCTCCGGCTTTGCCGCGCAATTCTTTTTCAAACGCGGCTTCCGTGCCGCTCTGTCCCATGCGGTCGTTGTACGCGTATCCCTCGTCCTTCTTAGCGTCGTACTGCTCCTGCGACAGCGGACCCATCGTACCGATCAGGTTGGAACCGATGTCCCCGCTGGGATACGTGCGCGCGGTGGTAATCTTGATGCTCGCGCCCGGCAGGAGCTGTGTATTTTCACTGACGATACCGACGGTATCTCCGGAAATATCCGGCGCAAAAATATACGGCGTAGAGGAGTTGAACCCTGATTTTACCATATTATAGCGCACCGATGCAACATTCCGGATCTCTCTTTGTGTGTAGGATGGATCGATGTCATATTTCTCGATCAACGCGTTCATGCAGTCCTCCGCCGTGGCGTAGGAGTTCAAATCAGCGTAATCCTTGCCCTTGAGCCGCTCCACGGCGGCCTCGCTGTCCGGCAGGAACTCGTATTTGTCCGCCGCATTGATGAAAATGGGCAGCTCGTCCGTCCACTGTTCCTTCCTGCCGTTCAGCAGGTTGGTCAGGCGGCGGATGGTTTCGTTCTCCGTACCGCGCGGCATATACGGGCGTTCAAACTGGATGGCGTAGCCGGTTTTATTCGCCGCCAGCGGGTTCCCGTGGATGTCGAGGATTTCCCCGCGCGCGGCGTCCATGGCAACGATGGACGCGCTGGTGGCGTCGGCTTTTTTGCGGGTATCCGCACCGTTTAAGATCTGCCAGTCAATCAGGCGCAGGATATAGACGGCAAGAATGCCGAAGACGATGCCGATCAGCGCGACACTGCGCAATGTTACTTTATGTTTCATCTTTTCACCTCCAGACCTGCGGTCAGCACGGCCCGCCCTATCGTGTTGCCGAAATCACATCCGCGCAGTGGCGGGACGGACGGGACAAGCTCCCGGAGCTTTTCCTTTATAGATTTTTTTAACCTTACAGGTTATTGCTCAAACGTGTTTTTCCACTTTTCTAAAAAGTGGCGGTTTCCAAAGGCAGCGCCTTTGGTCGTTCTCCGCAGAGAACGAAACTCTCTTCCTAAAAAGAGCGAGTGGGAACGAGTGATATGGTTGTTTACGAGGCACTAAGCTGCCTCTGGGGCTTTTCTTTGGTTCCCCGGCGAAAGCCGGGGAATGTACGTCGCTTTATAAAAGCGACAGCAAAAATTGTTTACTTTAAAAAAGTAAAACAAATTTTTATCTTTCAAAACAATGGGATTCTTTGTTTTAAACAAGCAAAAGTAAATTTTCACATTGCGAAAACAACGGGTTCCTTCACTTTAAGAAAACAAAAGAAGATTTATTGCATAAGCAACATTTCGTTTAAAACTTCTACCTTACTACATAACACGATTATAATAGAAATTGTTGCATTAACAATCTTGTGTTAAAAAGTAAAACTAAAAACGCTTTACAGGAAATAAGCAAATTGATTGCGCGTGCAATCTTATCCCTTTTTACGCTTTTGAAAAAGCGGGAGAAAACCGCTGGTTACCCTCATGCCGGGCGGGCACCTCCGGTGGGGACGCTCTCTTGAGGCTAAAGCCTCGCTCGATGCTCCAAACGACCATCGCCGTAGGCGCGTTAGACACTGCGTGTCCGGTCTTGCCACGAAAGTTGGACAAAGGCACGCGTAGGGGGGCGCGAGAGCTGGGCTCCGGATTACTTCGACTCACGCCCCCCTACACCCCCGGTATCCCCATATACCTTAAATGCTCAGGGAGATCAGTGTGCTTTTCATTGACGGCGGAACTTCGGTTTTTCTATGCTTTATGGGGATTCTTTGCCCAGGGTCAGCTGGGTGTTTTTAACTTTCAACAAGAAAATTTAATCAAGTTACCGGCTAAGATGTCACACGGGAGCTGGTACTTTCTGTCGCGGGCATCCGTGGGACTGTGCTTGTATAGGCGTCCGCCCGCGCCATGCTGACCGCAGGTCCGCCTCCCTAATCCCCCGGTATCCTCATATACCTGGGATGCTCAGGAAGGGCGGCGTGCTTTTCATTGCCGGCGGAGCTGAAGTTTTCTTTTCTCATTGAGATTCTTTGCCCAGGGTTGGCTGGGTATTTTTCATTATTGGCGAAGTTTCTTTGCCTATTTAATTATCAATTCTATGGGATTTACTGAGGGCTTCGCCTTATGATTTATATCCCATCCTCGGCGGTCCCGCGGATCTGGAGGGCGAGGGCGCGGTTGAAGAAATAGCAAAGGGGCATCGCGAAGAAAGAATAGGCCATACGGGGGAGATAGTGCTGCACCAGCGCATAGCCGCTGTGGTCGTAGCCGTACAGCAGGAAAAAGAAAACCCACTGCAAAAACAGGATGATCCCGACGGACGCCAGTCCCAGCAGGACGGCTGTCAGGAAATTGGTCTGGATCAGGTCCGCCGTCAGAATGCCCACCAGATAACAGACCGACGCTAACAGCAAACCGTGAAATCCCAGCACGCCGCCCATTCCGAAATCGATGAACAGGCCGCACAACAGACCGACGCCGATGCCCGCGAACTCGCTCTCAAACATGGCGATGGAAACCGCGGCGGGAATCAACAGCACGGGCCGTGCACCGAAAAACGGCGGCAGCAGGCCCGGTGTCTCCTGCACCATGAACAGAATCAGGATTTCAATGGTATAGGCAAAATAGCGGATCAGCTTATAGCGGTCCATCATTGGCCCTCCGTTTCATCGGAGGAAACGCCGAACGCCTCGTCCAGCGCCTGGCCCTGCCCTTCAAACTCTGTAATAACCATCACATCGCGCACGTTGTTGACGTCGACAAAAGGTTTGACTTCCGCGTAGAGCGAAACGTCATATTCCTCATTTTTTACCGTCACCACTTCGCCGATCGCCAGCCCGCTGGGATACACGCCGCCCAGCCCGCTGGTCGTCACGATGTCGCCCGCCTTCGCGGGCGTATCCGCCGCCAGGAATCCCAGCTTCACCAGCCCGTTGTCCGCCATTTTGATGTCCGTGCCGACCACGCCGCTGTCCCGGCGGAACGCCGGTTCCGCGCCGGTTTGCCCGGTTGTGCCCGCCCCTGTCTCACCGGCAGCCTCCGGCTTCTCTTCCTCGGTCGTCGTGACCAGCGCGGCAATCTTCGTATCCGGGGAGAGGATGGTCGTCACCTGGCTGTAGTTGGTATTGACCGCGGAGATAAAGCCCACCACGCCCGCATCCGTAATGACCGGGTCGTTCTGGGCAACGCCGTCGCTGGTGCCCTTATCGATCGTAAATTTATACAGCACATTCGGGTCACGGCCAATGACCGCCGCCGGCACCGGCTTGAAATCGCGGTTTTCGTCTTTTAATTCCAGATATTTACGGAGCTGGGCGTTCTCCATACGGTATTGGTCGTAATGGACCAGCTTGGCGTTCAGCTCCTCTATTTTCTTTTTCAGCGCGGCGTTCTCGTCAATCAGCTCCTCCTTGGAGCGCATGACCGGTTCCGCCGCGACCACGGCGTTGTTGGTAACAATGGTACTCACGCGCTGCATCGGCGTGGCGACCAGTCCCATTGCATCCGCCGCAATGGAACTTCCTGTTGAAGCCGTGTAGAGCATCAGCCCAAACATGACAAAAATAAGCGTCAGCAGCACCTTAAAGCTTCTGCCGTGTACAAAGTCTTTCATCTGTGAACACCTCCCGTACCAAAATGATCAAAAAAAGGGCTCAGGCCGCCGTTCCGCACGGCGTCTGAACCCTCTCCGGGGCCGGCGGGTTCCGCCGGTTTATCTGCGGGCTTTGTAATAGGAGGAAGGCATGACGACCTCCAGACGCTTGCCGGTGCCGTCCACCACGCAGTCCAGCGGGCTGTCCGCCACATGGACCGGCATGCCGGTCTCCTGCTCCACCAACTGGTCCAGACCGCGCAGCAGCGCGCCGCCGCCTGTCAACATAATGCCGTGGTCGATGATATCCGCGGAAAGCTCCGGCGGGGTCTTCTCCAGCGTGCTTTTGATTGCGTCGATGATCACTGCCAGCGGATCGGAGAGCGCTTCGCGCACCTCTTCCGCGCTGATGCTGACGTTCTTCGGCAGGCCGTCCACAAGGTTGCGGCCCTTGATGTCCACGGACGCGCTGTCCGCCTCATCGCCGGTGGGGAACGCGGAACCAATGGCAATCTTGATCTCCTCGGCGGTGCGTTCACCGATCAGCAGATTGTATTTCTTTTTCACATAGGAAATAATTGCTTCGTCGAATTTATCGCCCGCCACACGAACGGAGCAGGAGGTGACAATATCGCCCAGAGAGATGACGGCCACTTCCGCGGTACCGCCGCCAAGGTCTACAATCATGCTGCCGGTCGGGTCCGCGACGGGGAGTCCCGCGCCGATCGCGGCGGCCATGGGCTCCTCGATCAGCTCCACCTGGCTGGCGCCTGCCTGACGGGCGGCGTCCTCCACCGCGCGGCGCTCGACTTCCGTAACGCCGGACGGGATGCACACCACGATATGCGGGCGGCTGAACGCGGTGGACTTCACCGCCTTTTTGATGAAATGCTTGAGCATCGTCGCGGTGATATCAAAGTCCGCGATGACGCCGTCTTTCAGCGGACGTACCGCCACGATGGAACCGGGCGTACGGCCGATCATATCCTTCGCGTGGGAGCCGACCGCCAGAACGGTATCTGTGCGGACGTCCACGGCGACAACGGAGGGCTCGCGCATGACGATACCCTTTCCTTTCATATATACAAGCGTATTGGCAGTCCCCAGGTCAATTCCGATATCCTTTGAAAACATTCCAAAATTCCCCTTTCAACGTCAGGCCGGCACGGCGGCAAAGCGAGTATCCGCAAGGTCAGTTTTATCGAAAAACCCGCGCCGCATCCGGTCTTACAGGCGGCAACAGGCGGTTTTACATAAGATTTATTATAACCGTTGCACCCGCATTACTCAACAAAAAAATTGTGAACAAAAATAAGTTTGTCAGAATCCACATTTTGCCAGCAGGCAAAGGGAAGTTTGCCGCCAATTTTTTGTAAAAGAATGCCTTTTCATTAACAGGAGACAGCCCGCCTGCCGGCAGGCTTTACTCCTGTGCAAGCAGCCTTACGACCCGCGCAATGGGCAAACCCATCACATTGTAGTAGTCCCCGGCAATCTCTTTTACCAAGAGTGCGCCGCGTCCCTGAATGCCGTACGCGCCGGCCTTGTCCATCGGTTCGCCGGTCGCGACATACGCGTCAATCTCCCGATCTGTCAGGGGATAGAACGTGACCTCCGTGCGAACCGCCTCCACAACGCAGCGTGCCGGGGTGCGGATGCAGAATCCCGTAAAGACCTCGTGCGTCCTGCCGGAGAGCAGGCGCAGCATTTCCGTGGCGCGCGCCGGGGTCTTTGGCTTGCCCAGAATGGTTTCTCCCAGCGCAACAACGGTATCCGCCGCCAGAATCGTCCCGTCCGGATACCGGGCAAACACGGCGTCCGCCTTGCGGCGCGCCAGCAGCTTGACCGCTTCTTCCGGCTGCGTACCGTCGGCAAAACGCTCGTCCGCGTCGGCGGGTGCGACGGTAAACGAAATCCCCGCCAGCTCCAGCAGCTCGCGCCGGCGCGGGGAAGAGGATGCAAGATAGATCATGGAACTACTCCTTTACCCGGATTTTCAGATACGACAAGATTGCGGCAAGCAGGAGAATCGCCTGCGCCACGTTGATATTGACCGAAAGGCCAAAGGTCAGTTTTACGATCGCGAGATCCAGCGTAGCGGGCTCCAACCCGAACCCGGCGCTCATTCCCAGCCATGAGAGGAACCCGATCCCCTGCACCGCCGTCCCGATCACGCTGCCCAGAACGACCGCCAGCAGCAGAAGGACAATCAACAGCAGGGTTTTGACCAGCCCTTTTTTCATACATGCATCTCCCGTTCTTGGGGCATTTGCCCCAGATTACCGGCCCGTGGAGCCGAATCCGCCCGCGCCGCGCTCTGTCTCGTCGAGGACGTCCGTCTCTTCCAGCGGCAGATTCAGAACCGGCATGACCACAAGCTGCGCGATGCGTTCGCCCGGCTCGACGGTATACGGCTTTCCGCCGACATTACATAGCCCGACGCAGAGCTCTCCGCGGTAATCGCTGTCAATCACGCCGACGGCATTGGACAGCGAAACACCGTGTTTGACGCCCAACCCGCTGCGCGCAAAAATCAGCGCGACGGTTTGGGCGTTCGGCAGGGCGATCGCCAAACCGGTCGGGATCCGCACCAGCTCATGCGGCGCGATGGTAACGGGGGACGGTATGCAGGCATGGAGGTCCAGACCGGCAGACCCGCTGGTTCCCCTGCGGGGAATGATGGCATTTTCATTTACTTTTTTGATTTTTAAGGTATCCATTTGACCTCCGGTCGGGACGGCCCGCCCTCTTCTGTTTCCAGAATTGGTTCCGCGCAGTGGCGGGACGGAAATAAATTTCTCCCGAATTTCTTAGTTAATTTTTTAGGACTATTTTCACCTTGCAGGGAAGGGCTAAAACGTATTTTTTCACCTTTCTAAAAGGTGGGACCTGCGGTCGGCTCGCGCCTACGGCGAGGATCATTTTTTACCTTATTAGGTAATGGCCCAAACATGTTTTTCCGCTTTTCTAAAAAGCGGCGGGATCAAAGGGCGGCGCCCTTTGCCGTTCTCCGCAGAGAACGGGACTCTCTTCCTGAGAAGAGCGAGTGGGAACGAGTGATAGGGTCCTTTATGAGGCAGGGGGCTGTCTCTGGGGCTTTTCTTTGGGACCCCGGCTTTCGCCGGGGTGTACGTCGCTTTGAAAAGCGACAGCAAAGACTATTTACTTTAAAAAAAGTAAAACAAATTTTTATCTTTTAAAACAATGGGATTCTTTGTTTTAAACAAGCAAAAGTCAATTTTCATATTGCGAAAACAATGGGTTCCTTCACTTTTAAGAAAACAAAAGAAGATTTATTGCATAAACAATATTTCTTTTATAACTTCTATTTTATTTCATAATTATAGCAGAAATTGTTGCATAGACAATCTTATGTTAAAAAACAAAACTAAAAAACGCTTTACTTGAAATGAGTAAATTGATTGCATATGCAATCTTTTTCCTTGTTCGCTTTTACAAAAGCGGAAAAAAACCGCTGGTTGCCCTCATGCCGGGTGATGTGAACCCAAAAGATTAGACAGCAAAGTACGCAGAAATTATATCGGAAAAACGAGAACGGAACGAACAAGGACTAAGCCCCCGAAGCCGAAGTTTTATGCGGTCATGGTTATAATAATCGATATAGCATTCCAATTCAGAAACAAACTGTGAAACACTTTGAAAGGTATTTGTGGACCAGAGTTCTGACTTCAAAACACTAAAGAAGTTTTCAGCCATTGCATTGTCCAAACAGTTTCCCTTGCGTGACATGCTCCGCCGAATCCCCTTGTCCCGCAGCATCTGATCATATGACCGCATCTGGTACTGCCATCCCTGGTCCGAATGAAGAATTAAATTCGTGTTGTCTGGAGTTTTAGAAAAAGCTTTCTCCAGATTCCGGGTAACTAATTTGAAATCTGGATTGGCACCAATGTTATAGGCAACCACTTCATCATTAAAAAGATCCAGGATTACAGAAAGGAATATTTTTTCTGAACCCAACCGGAATTCTGTTACATCCGTTACCCATTTCTGGTTTGGACGGAATGCAACGAAGTTCCTTTGCAACAGGTTGGGTGAGAACGACCCCACGCATCCATGAAACGCCTTGTAACGCTTTGTTCGGACTTTACAGGTTAAATCCATCTCTTTCATCAGCTTGCGGACCGTTTTGTGGTTTAGACGCCAACCTTGACTGCGCAATTCCACTGTTGTCCTGCGGTATCCGTAACGGCCCTTGTGCTTTTGACATATGAAACCGATGGCTTCCCGGGCATCTGCATATTTATCTGCTCTTTTCATCGCTTTTGTTTGATAGTAGAATGTGCTGCGGGCAATCCCTGCGATGCTCAGCAAATCTGACAGCTTGTATGTTTGCCTCAGTTCATGGATTATTCTGATTTTTTCGTTCGCTTTTGCCTCTCCTGAACCAAGGCCTGCAATTTTTTTAAATATGCATTCTCCATTTCCAGCCATTCTACCCGTTTTTCCAGATCTTCCTTTTCTTTTTCTGTCAGCTGCCTCCTCCGTCCTTCCGGATTTCCTCCCCGACGGTCCTTATACAGACCTTCATATCCTTCTTTTTCATAAATCTTTTCCCATTTTCTCACGACTGAACTGCACTTTATTCCATATCTTTTCGCTGCTTCCCGCTGACTCATGTGCTCTTTATGCATGCTTTCCAATACTTCCTGTTTGAATGCCCCACTGTACTTTCGATATGTCTTTTTTTCTTCCATATCGTTCACCCCTTCTTATTTTACCACTTTTGTCCAACTTTTGGGGTGCATTGCAGGGCGGCACTTCCTTTCGGTCTTGTTTCGAAAGGAAGCAAAGACCGCGTAGGGGGGCGCGAGAGCTGGGCTCCGGATCACTTCGACTCACGCCCCCCTACACCCCCGGTATCCTCATATGCCTGAGTGGCTCAGGGAAACTGAGGTGCTCTTCCTTGCCGGCGGAGCTTTGGGTTTCCCTTTTTTATGGGGATGCTTTGCCCAGAGTCGGTTGGGTGTTTTTTAAATGGTAAAACCATGATCTATTTTTAGCTAGCTGCGATTATTCTGCAAAGAATTCATCGTAGCTTACGTTAAAAAGCGTTCTCAACGCTTTCAAATCGCTGGCTTTGATATTGCGGCGGCCGGTTTCGATATTGGCGAGGGTTGTTCGGGACATGGTACTGCCCATGAGCTGCAATTGTTCCACAACCTGCTGCTGCGTCATTTGTTTTTCCATGCGGATGGTTTGGATGTTTCTGCCCAGCGGCACATCCTGCAAAATCCACTGCATGGCGCTCAACCCCGGTCTCTGCCTGCTGGTTCCATCTGAAACCCTCTATAATACAACCCGCGGGTAAAAGAGCCGGGCGGGGGCGGAGCCGCGTTTCCGGAGCGGTACGCTTCCAAAACGCGCTGGCGCTCGTCCATGGACTCCGTGGTGAAGCGGAGGGTCAGGAAATCCATATTGCGGATTTCGTTCAAACGGTCCGCCATCCAGACCGGCACGGAGTTGACCACTTCGCTGCACGCCCCGGTGCAACGGATGGGAAACTGCACGCCCTTGCGGTCGGTCAGCACCGGCGGCGTTTTGCACTTCAAACAGCCCTGCGGTCCATTTGCCGCCGGGCAGTTGCGCGTTAGCATCAGCGGTACGCGCCCGTAGGCGATTAAGCCGCGCGGCAGGGCGCCGCCCAGTGCGGCGGCCTGGTGGACCGTCAGCTCAAAGCTCAACTCCGCGTCGGACAGGCCAAACGCAGTATACCATTCGATCGCCGCGGAATTGGTCAGATTTAAAGAAAAACCGCCATGGACGCGCAGGCCCGCTTCCTTTGCCAGCGCCGCCGCGTCCAGCGTTCCGGCCCAAACATCCGTGACGCCCGCTTCTTTCATCTGCCGCAATCGCTTTTGCACCTGTGCCTCCATGCCGAACAGGCCGCGCGGCAGCTCCAGCGCGCAGGGGATGTCCCTTATACCCCTCTCCACGTCCTGCTGTGTACCAGCGACCGCAACCTCGCCGCCGCCCTGCGTTTGCTTTTCATGGTTTCTCCTCCTATCCTGCGGCGGCGACCCCGCCGGTTTTTGTGCGTTTCTATCCATAACACAATACCGGACGTGAAAATTTTTCATGGTTTCGGTTACAAATGATGACAAAGTGATAAAATATTTCCTGGAAAATCCAGAGCGTGCTATACTGGAAGCAATATCAGGATAAGGGAGGAAACGTCATGAAGTGTCGAACCTGCGGAACGGAAAATCCGGATCATGCAAACTTTTGTAAAGAATGCGGCACCAAGCTGAGACCGGCGATCTCTTTGAAAAAAGATGACCCGCCGGCATTTATAGACCGTACATACACAAGGGACAGCGACCGGCCTGTGCCCGCGCCCGAACCAATGGCGGAATCCTCCGCGTCGACGGTGGAACCGGAGCAAACACCTCCTTCTGCTGGTGCGCCCGTTTTTTTCCCCTCGTCCACATCAAACCATCATTCCGCGGATTTGCCGCGCAGCGCTTTCAGCGAGCCACCGGTCACGGGCAGAAAAACCGCTGTCCCGGATGTCCTTCCCAATCCGCGGCTTGCGTGGGGGGAAGAGGACGACGAGGATGAGGGAGCGGAACCCTGGTATGAAAACACCTGGGTCTGCATCGCCGCGCTGTTTCTGCTTTTCCCGTTGGGCGTCTTTTTGCTGTGGAAGTTTCATAAAGACTGGGGCCACACGGTCAACACTGTCATCACTTGCAGTTTCGGTGCAATCTTTGCGGCCATTATCCTTTCATGGTCTACGGCCTGTTTCATAGATTACATGGATTCTTTGGTCATACGGCCGGAACAACTGCAAATCCTCAATGGTCCCCTCACGCTGAACCTCAACGAATCGGAATATATTGACTTCAAAATCACCCCGCCAAATGCGTCCTGCGACGATATTTGTTTCCTCTCCACGGAAGACGGCGTTCTGTTATTGCAACAATTTCTCGACGATGGGGTATTGCGTGGAAAGATTACTGCCACAGGCGCGGGGAAAACCTATATCTATCTGTATGGTAATGGGGTGAAAAGTGAAGCCATTCAAATTTCCGTAAGAAATCCCGAAGAGCTACAGAGAAAAGCCGACAGATTCTCTGAAAAAATAAAGTCATTGGGGCCTGTTACCTTGAATGACGCCTTGCGGATCAAGGAAATGCTGAGGGAATACAATGCTTTTCCCGACCATATCAAAGAAACCATACCCAACGTGGACGTTCTAATGGAAGCCAAACGCACAGTGGAACAGTTGGAAAAAGAGGAGCAGGAACGCGTTGATCAAAGCATTCAGGAAGTCGTCGCGGCGATCGACCAGATCGGGGATGTCTCGCTGGAAAAGCAGGATTTGGTTTCCAACGCACGCGCGAAATGTGAAGGTTTACCACAATCGGAATGGTCAAATATCTCCAATTACAGGACGCTGATGAACGCGGAACGGGCAATCAAAGAATTGCTTTTCCGGCAGGACTTTATTTCTCACTGTAAACCGGTCACGCCTTCTCTCTACAAGCAGTACCTTCGCAAACCCAACGCTTATCAAGAACAGTCCACGCATTTCCGAGGAACTGTTTTTCAAGTTGTGGAGGAAACAGAGAAAAGCAGCTCCTATCTGGCCCGTTTGACGGATGAAACCGGCGATACGGATATGGTTATTTGCTTTGTCTATCAGCCGGGCAACCAACCCCATATTTTGGAGGGTGATCTCGTCTCCGTTTATGGAACCTACGACGGAACGATGCGCTACTTTACCAGCGAAACGACGACTGCAACCGTGCCGCAGATCACAGCGGAAATTGTTGATGTGGAATCAAACTGAAGGAGACCATATGGCAAAGATACAGTGGAAAGATAACTATATACTCGCCGGGTTACGACAGAGGCCTCAAATTTCCGTACCAAAGCAATATATTGGCGCGCTTCGAGAGGAAATCAAAAATGTAAAAGAAAAAATCGTTTCCGGCAAGCAATCTGTTATTGATAATGTGGACGCGCTTGTTTCAAACGCTGGCGGAATAGCAGAATGCAACGGCTCCCCTGTTGGCGATTTACACCGCCAACAGGGGAGCCGTGTTTACATTGTTCACTTTAGAAAATCGGATTTACTGCCGCTTTGATTCCCACAGCGCTGTAAACTCTTCCGCCGGATGCTTGGACACAATCATCTGGGACGGAATATCCGGGAACGCGGGCGTTTCAAACACAAGCTTTCCTTCCACCATCCAGACCCGGTATTCCGCCACGCCGTTCTTCGCGTCCACGGGGCCAACGGAAATGATATAGTCCGGGTGGTCCGCGTCCACATCGCCGTCGAACGCTTCATACTCGTTGACCAACGCCATGAACCGCACCTGCAAATCGGAATCCGTGGTGGAAAGCACCTGTTCCGTCCGATCACTGGAGTAGATTTCCAAATGGTTTTCGTCCACATGGCGGCAGGCGGTACAGCAGAACATGCATGCAACAACTAGGAGCGACAAGGCCAATCTTTTCATACAAAGCCTTCTTCCTCTGTACGTCTTTTCGTTTCCATCAAATGTTTGTAACCCTCACGCTTCATTGATGTGGAAATTTAAAAAGAACATGGTATTCTATTTCCGAGGTGAATTGCCATTGGATTACTTACGCAATAGAATTCGGGAGTTACGGATTGACAACGACCTGACCCAGCAGCAGCTTGCGGACATCCTGCATGTGTCACAGAGCACCTACTCCTCTTATGAACTGGGCGTTTACTCTATTTCGGTCCAGGCCTTGGTGACGCTGGCAGCATTTTACCAGACCAGCACGGACGATCTGCTGGGCGTTTCTCCCGTGTCCTCCAGAAGAAAAAAACTGTTCGAGCAATTGCGGAAATAGGGTATGCCCGGCATCTTCATTATACCCATCTGGAAAATTTTAGCAATTTGTTTTTATGGTTTCATACCGCCCCGCAGGAATGGTAAGGTATAAGGGAACGAATCCCACAACAATACAAACAGACAGGAAGATGCTTTATGAAACACAACCGTTCCCGCTTGCAAGCCTTTTTAAGCCTGGTTCTTTCCCTGTCCCTGCTGCTGCCCGCGGCGGCAGGCCCGCTGGCGATGGCGGAGACCGCACCGGAGATTGAACCGGCGCCCGTTGCATCTGTCAAAATCGCGCTCACCCCGGACCAGATCACCGACGAATCCATCGCGTTTATCGCGGACTCGTACATCACCCCGGCACAGGTTTTGCTGGACGAGCAGGACAAGCTGCCGGACACGCCGGACGAAAAGTTGCCGGAAGCGCCCACGTCGCGCAACTGGAGCCCGCTGAAAAAGAACGACTACTGCCCGATCTCCTGTTACATCGATCTGGGCGCGTACTACTTCATCACGGACATTGGCCTGTTCGACAACAATGGTTCGTGCGACGTGACGTTCCGCACGGGCGAACCGTTCCAGTGGGAGGACGCATTCACCGTGACAACCAACATGTATCGGGCGTGGCGCGTGTTCCCGGTTGAGGCGGAAAGCACCCGCTATGTGCAGATCGAGGCCAACTCCTGCGACGGCGGCATGAACGAACTGGCGCTGTACGGCTACCGCGACGACTCCAAAGAGGTCACGGACGACGGCTATGTTTCGGAGGAAAAGCCCATCACAACGGCGGACGCGGCTTCGGGCGTGAACGCCTTCATCGACGATCCGCTGGACATTTTGCAGACGCTCGGCAACGTGCGCGAGTACCACAATCTGACTTTTACCACCAAGGACGGCCTGAACTACTTCTCGCCCAGCGCCAACGGCTACTGGGATTTTGACGCGTACTACCGCGACCTGTATGAGCGCGGGGTGGAGGTCATCCCGTGCATTCAGGGAACGGCAGACTGGATTCTCGGTGACGGCGGCAAATACGAGAGCAGCAACAACATCCCGATCCCCGCCGGGGCGGACGCGTCGGACCCGCTGTCCTACGAGGCGCACGCCTCCGTGATGTACCAGTACGCGGCGCGCTACGGCGCGGAGCAGGTGGACGAGAGCACCCTCATTTTGGGTGAAAACCAGGAGCCGAAGACCGGCCTTGGTTATTTGCGCATCTATGAGGATTTCAACGAGCAGAACAAGGACTGGGAGGGCAAAGCCAGCTACATGACCCCCTACGAATACGCGGCGATGTGCTCCGCCGACTACGACGGGCACGAAAGCGCGCTGGGGGACACCTACGGCATCGCCAACGCGGACCCGGCGGCAAAGCTCGCGATGGGCGGACTGGTCGGCAAAAGCGTGATCCCCTATCTGAACGCCATGAAGTTCTGGTTTGAACACAACCGCAGCGACGGCAAATTTGTGCCGGACATCATCAACTTTCACAAATACGTGACGGAGGACTGTCCGGAGGAATCGGACTTCAAGCCGTATCTGGAAGAGCTGGCATCGTGGCGCGACGAAAACCTGCCGGACAAGGAGCTGTGGTGCTCCGAATTTAACGTCGTCGCGTCGGACAAGGTCAAGGAGAGCGTTTCCAACCGCGAGAACGCGGACTATCTGGAAGCGCGCGGCAGCCGGTTGACCCGCGCCTATTTACTGGCACTTTCCGCGGGCATCGACAAGCTTTCCATGTTCATGAGCCGCGACACGAGCTGGGGCGTCTACGCCGACGATGGCCTGGTGACGGAGAAGGGCGCGTGGGTGAAAAAGCCCGCGTGGTACTACGTGTCCACCATGAAGGACGCGCTGACCAACATGGTCTTTGATGAAGTCGTCTGCGAGGACAACAATCTCTATATTTACAAATTCCGCGATGCGGACGACTCCTCCAAGGAGGTTTACGCGCTCTGGAGCCCGACCATCGACGGCTCCGCGATCGACGGGTACACGCTCGACGTGGGCGGCGCGGAGAAAGCCACTTTGACGGAGCTGGAACCCGGCTTCTCCGACGGCGTCAAGCGTCATTTGGACATCACAGACGGCACGGTTTCCGTCGACGTGAGTGAGCGCCCCATTTTCGTGACGGTCAGCGGGAACGAAGTCCTGCGCCCCGACCCCACGATGCAGAAAATCCCGGTTTCCCCGGAAATGATCGCCACCGACGACACATACATGCAGAGCTTCCAGAACCTGTTCGACCAGCAGGACGATGTGCCGCGCGGCCCGACCATGGCGCTGGACAAAAACGTGAAATTTGAAACCTCGTTTGGCAACTACCATCATGTTCCTTTTCCGATCAGCGCGACCATCGACCTTGGGGAAGAATACGTGATCACGCACATCGGTTTTTACGACACCTACGGCACCGGCAAGATCGAGCTGCTGGAGGGTGAACCGGGCAGCTGGAACGAGGACACGGCGGTTTCCTACGGATTAAGCACCTATATGAGCTGGAAAGTGCTTGAAACCGACCTACGCACGCGCTACCTTCAAATCAACAAATACGACAACGCGGAGCTGACGCAGATCGGCCTGTTTGGCTACCGTGTGTCCGAGCTGGACACGGAAACGCCCATCGATACCACGCCGCGGCTGCTGTCGCTCAGTCCGGCGGACATTGCGCCGAACAAGGAGAAATACGCGGACGACGTGCGGAAGTTCCTTGACGAGCAGGCCCTTGTTCCGGAATTCCCGGACGGAAAGCTGTTGTCCGCGCCCGTCACGCGCCACCAGTCCTACTGGGGCAAAAGCGCCGACTTCCCGATGACCGGGATCATCGATCTGGGCGGGGAATACGTCATTACGCACATCGCGTTCTACGACACGTTCGACGTGGGGCGGATTGATTTTACCGCCGGAGACGGTGAGAACTGGGACACGGACCACACGCTGACCAATGGGTTGGGGTATTACCAGCACTGGACGGTGCTGGAAACGAACATGCGCGGCACGCATTTGAAGGTCGATAAATTTGACAATGCCGTGGTGAATGAAATCGCGGTCTATGGCTACCGCGTAAAATAGTGGAAAGAGGGGCGTGTTGCAGAACCGCCCCTCTTTTCATTTACCTCACAGGTAATAGTTAAAACCTGTTTCCCCACCTTTTAGAAAGGTGGGACCTGCGGTCAGCTCGCGCCTACGGCGAGGATCATTTTTTACCTGACAGGTAATGATTAAAATGCGTTTTTCCGCTTTTCTAAAAAGCGGCGGGATCAAAGGGCAGAGCCCTTTGCCGTTCTCCGCAGAGAACGGAACTCTCTTCCTGAGAAGAGCGAGTGGGAACGAGTGATATGGTTCTTTGAGAGACATTAAGCTGCCTCTGGGGCTTTTCTGTGGTTCCCCGGCTTCCGCCGGGGATGTACGTCGCTTTGAAAAGCGACGGCAAAGACTTTTTACTTTCAAAAAGTAAAACAAATTTTTATCTAATAATTTTCACATTATAGGAACAATGTGGTTCTTTGCTTTAGAACGCAAAAGCAACTTTGTTGCGAGCAATGTTTCTGTCAAAGCTTTTATTCTGTTTCATGTACAGCTCGTTTCATAAGAAGTTTATATTTACGTGTTTAAACTGGGCAAAACGATTAATTGCGCGTGCAATCATATACCCTTTTCCGCTTTTGAAAAAGCGGGAGAAAACCGCTGGTTGCCCTCATGCAGGGTGATGTGAACCCAAAAGATTAGACAGCAAAGTACGCAGAAATTATATCGGAAAAACGAGAACGAAACGAACAAGGACTAAGCCCCCGAAGCCGAAGTTTTATGCGGTCATGGTTATAATAATCGATATAGCATTCCAATTCAGAAACAAACTGTGAAACACTTTGAAAGGTATTTGTGGACCAGAGTTCTGACTTCAAAACACTAAAGAAGTTTTCAGCCATTGCATTGTCCAAACAGTTTCCCTTGCGTGACATGCTCCGCCGAATCCCCTTGTCCCGCAGCATCTGATCATATGACCGCATCTGGTACTGCCATCCCTGGTCCGAATGAAGAATTAAATTCGTGTTGTCTGGAGTTTTAGAAAAAGCTTTCTCCAGATTCCGGGTAACTAATTTGAAATCTGGATTGGCACCAATGTTATAGGCAACCACTTCATCATTAAAAAGATCCAGGATTACAGAAAGGAATATTTTTTCTGAACCCAACCGGAATTCTGTTACATCCGTTACCCATTTCTGGTTTGGACGGAATGCAACGAAGTTCCTTTGCAACAGGTTGGGTGAGAACGACCCCACGCATCCATGAAACGCCTTGTAACGCTTTGTTCGGACTTTACAGGTTAAATCCATCTCTTTCATCAGCTTGCGGACCGTTTTGTGGTTTAGACGCCAACCTTGACTGCGCAATTCCACTGTTGTCCTGCGGTATCCGTAACGGCCCTTGTGCTTTTGACATATGAAACCGATGGCTTCCCGGGCATCTGCATATTTATCTGCTCTTTTCATCGCTTTTGTTTGATAGTAGAATGTGCTGCGGGCAATCCCTGCGATGCTCAGCAAATCTGACAGCTTGTATGTTTGCCTCAGTTCATGGATTATTCTGATTTTTTCGTTCGCTTTTGCCTCTCCTGAACCAAGGCCTGCAATTTTTTTAAATATGCATTCTCCATTTCCAGCCATTCTACCCGTTTTTCCAGATCTTCCTTTTCTTTTTCTGTCAGCTGCCTCCTCCGTCCTTCCGGATTTCCTCCCCGACGGTCCTTATACAGACCTTCATATCCTTCTTTTTCATAAATCTTTTCCCATTTTCTCACGACTGAACTGCACTTTATTCCATATCTTTTCGCTGCTTCCCGCTGACTCATGTGCTCTTTATGCATGCTTTCCAATACTTCCTGTTTGAATGCCCCACTGTACTTTCGATATGTCTTTTTTTCTTCCATATCGTTCACCCCTTCTTATTTTACCACTTTTGTCCAACTTTTGGGGTGCATTGCAGGGCGGCACTTACTTTTCGTCTTGCCACAAAAGTAAGCAAAAGCACGCGTAGGGGGGCGCGAGAGCTGGGCTCCGGATGAGTTCGACTCACGCCCCCCTACACCCCCGGTATCCTCATATACCTGAATAGCTCAGGGAGAGCCGTGTGCTTTTCATTGCCGGGGGAGCTTTGGCTTTCTGCTTTTGCTTTAGCCTTACTGTGGTTGTCGGCTGAGATGTCACACGGGAGCTGGTACTTTCCGTCGCGGGCATCCGTGGATCTGTGCTTGAATAGGCGTCCGCCCGCGCCGTCCCGACCGGAGGTCAGCCCCCCTACACCCCCGGTATCCTCATATACCTGAATCACTCAGGGAGGGCGGCGTGCTTTTCATTGCCGGGGGAGCTTTGGCTTTCTGCTTTTGCTTTAGCCTTACTGTGGTTGTCGGTCAGGTTTGCTTTTTACGGTTTCCTGCGTTTGCCAGCTAAAACTTATTATTTATAAGGACGTTGTCAGGTAAAATCCTTTATACTCTTTATATCATCCGGCTTTGGAGAAACCCGCCGTCAGGCGGCAACACTTTTGCATCAGGAAGGCAGGGAAATACCATGTATGAAAGAATGCTGGACAAGCAGACCGTTCCAACCGTCGAGGAGATGACGGCCTTTTGCGGGGAGACCGCGCCGCTGTTCGCGCAGCTCAACGAGTGGCTGTCGCAAACCTGCGGCACTGAGACAAGCGTCGTATTTCCCTACGGCAACCAGTACGGGTGGGGCATTGCGCACCGGAAAAAGAAAAAACTGTGCTGCAACATCTTTGCGGAAAACAACGCGTTTACCGTGATGCTGCGCTTGTCGGACGCGCAGTTTGCGTCCGTCTACGGGCAGGTGCGGGACGGCACGCGGGAACTCATCGACGGGCGGTATCCCTGCGGCGACGGCGGGTGGATTCATTACCGCGTGACCGGCAGGGAAGAGCTGGACGACGTTCAAACTCTGCTGGCGGTCAAGTACGCCATCTGAGCCGCCGTTTCTTCCGATTGAAACCGGGCTGGTTATTCCTCCGTTACTTCCCCGTGGATACAGACACGCCCGCCGTCCGGGCACTTTGCGTCAAATTGCTTTGCGCGTTCCGTCCCGTAGTCGAGGTCCGCGCCGTTTTGCAGGGCGTACATCAGCGGATAAATGGTATTCCACAGCTCATGGCACAGGGGCGGACAGAGTTCCTTTACGAAAAACACGTCCCCTTTTTGATGGTATCCGCACCTGCATGCGCTGTCCGTTATGGTCAATTTCACGGTCGCCATTCAGGATTCCTCCATCTGCGGCAATTTGATAACGCCGGTCAGCTCCCTGATCTGCTGACGCAACGCGTTGTAAAATTGCGAAATATGGGCTCCGTCCACCAACGCGTGGTTGCACAGCACGGATACGGGAAGCAGCCGTTTGGAATCCTGTTCAAAAAATGCGCCCCATGTGATCCTCGGGTTGCTGTCCGCCGGCATGGGGACCGGCTGTACCAGCGAGGTATAGGAGAGCCAGGGCAGAGTGGATATAAAGATCAGCTCGTTTCCGTCGTCCTGATCCTGTACGCTCCTATCCCGTTTGGCTTCCTCCTGCGACCGGACGGCATCGGGCAGATACGCGCGGAATGGCAGGTCGCAGTTAAGCGTACAGTAACAATAGGTTCCATCGTCCAGCGCAACGGTGTGCGACGTTTTACAATGATCATATTCTACGATCCCGTCGCCTGAAATCCGCTGCCGAAACTCCGGAACCTGATTCGCCGCACGCGCAACACAGTAAAGAAAGGTCAGGAAAAAGGGAAGCTTTTGCGCCTTGACCACGGCATACAGTTCTGTGATTTCCACATTGACACTTACCCCCACATACGGGTAGGCCAGGTTTTTAAAATATTGAAAATGGTCTTTTCTTTTGTACGCATCCATGTCGATATTGTGATAACACATATGCAAATTCCTCCTGCTCTGCGGTTGGACGCCGTATATTGTCCTGACGCGGACACGTCCTGTTTCTGACAGTGTAGAGGATTCCACACGGCTTGTCAATGCGTCGTTTTTCTATGTATCAACGCTGGATTTCAGCCCGGAATCCAGCGCGCGTATCCTTTAAAAACAAAGAATAACGGCTTGCCTCTTACCCAGGCAAGCCGTTATTCTTCCCGCAACATGGAGATGTGGTTTTTGATCAATTCGACCTTCCGTTCCGATAAGCCGCTGACGTCCACCGTCTTTTCACTCACGTCATAGAACCTGGAAACAGGTACGTGAAAAAAACCCGCCAGCCTCACTAAATTTTGCGGCGAGATATTTGTTCTTTGGCTTTCGTAATTTGCAATGGTCGACTGCGGTATCCCCACCGCTTCGGCTAAGTCTTTCTGGGAAAGCTGCCGCGCTGTCCTTAATTCATATAAGGCTTGGCTGAATGTTGGATAGATCATTGACGCTCACTCTTCTCCAACATCAATTCTACAGAAAATCTTAACCGAAGTGCGGATAATTTTATGCTTAGATTGGAGTATTTTGGCATTTTTCTTGAATTTTAAATATTTTTAGAATAAGATAAGTCTGCTTCTCATTGAAATTGCCTTTATTTAAGTATCGCCAATGTGAGAGGGGGCCGCTTTGTTGAAGCTTCTCATGCAGATCGAAAATATCAAAGAAGAGATGGACCGGCTGACAACCTGCATCCTGAAACAGCAGAAACCCCTGTACACCAGCAGGCACTATCAAAAGCTCCTGCGGCTCAGCCGGCGGCTGGACATGTACTATAAGGAGCTTTCCCTGATCAATCCGGAGCTGTATTTTCGGATCATGGAAGCCAACGTGACAAGGAGCGACATCGTCCAGCAGGTCGCAAAGGAGAGACAGTCCAAATAACACACTGAACGCCAGCGCGCGGCCCACGGAGCAACCGGGGCCGCGCGCGCTTTTTCGCGCCGGACAGAGATGAAACCCGGGTGGCGGGTTCCTCCCTTTTGCATATTTTGATAGCAAGGACATTCATGTCCTCAGATAGGGAGGCTTTTGCCGTGAATATATATCCCAACGAAATCAGACAGCCGAACGGCTGCTGCTGCCCCTGCCCCTGTCCTGTTCCCTGTCCCGGGCCGACGGGACCTACCGGCCCAACTGGGCCAACCGGACCGACCGGGCCGACGGGTACAGGAGCAACGGGGCCGACCGGACCGACCGGGCCAACGGGGGCAACCGGCAGTACCGGCGCAACCGGGCCGACCGGTACAACAGGCCTGACCGGCGCGACCGGACCGACGGGGCCAACCGGCGCAACCGGCTTTACAGGCTGTCTCTTCTACCCCTCTCGATGGGTATAAGAGACCGGGTCTAGGACACCAATTCATCTTTTATCCACATCTGGACGTGAATAAGGCACGGGGCCCAACCGGTTGGGGGGGGGGAGCGGCCGGGCCAGCGGGAGCTACCGGCGCGACGGGTGCGACCGGTTCCACGGGGCCAACCGGCACAACGGGCGCAACTGGATCCACGGGGCCGACTGGCGCAACGGGCATAACCGGAGCCACGGGGCCGACCGGCACAACGGGCATGACCGGTTCCACGGGGCCAACCGGTGCAACAGGCATGACCGGAGCCACGGGGCCGACCGGCGCAACCGGCGCGACCGGCGCGACCGGACCGTCAGATAATACGAATTCTGGCTGTTGCGCCTGCAAAGAGCAAATGAGAAATATCATCCAACAAATTATCACGCTATATCCAAATAACAACCTGTTTGTGACTTTGGACAGCGGCGATGCGGTTGTTGGACTCCCCGGCTCTTTGATATTGGGGCCAGACGGCCGCACCGGTGTATTTCAAGTGACAAATCCGCAGGATTTCCCGCAGTATTTGTCTATATGCAGTATCGACACGATTAGAATAGACAACGCAACGTATAATGACGCCATTGTTTATCTGCCAGAACCGACTCCCGTTCCAACAGACTGCTGCGCTGATTGCGAAGCAACCATTCGTTCTCTTTTGCCTGTCGGAACCAACGCGAATATCATAACAAGTACGCAGCCCCCAACAGTGGGAACGGTCATAAGAAATGAATACGGCATGATCGTACTTGCCAATGAAACGGCTGCCACTATAACCTTTATATCATCCTGTAGTATCGATCTGTTTTACACTTAAAACGATCAGCGGGCGGCTTCTGGAACACGTTGCAGGAGCCGCCCGCCCTTTTTGTCCGGGCCGCATGCCGGTGCGGCATTTTTCCTGTGACCATATCTCCCTTTCCGCATATTCTGATAATAAGGACAGTTATCTTGTTTGACAGGGAGGTTTTGCAATGAATATCTATCCAAATGAAAGCTTGCAGAAGAACTGCTGCTCGCCCTGCTATGTCCCCTGCCCGTACCCCGGGCCGGAGGGGCCAACCGGCCCAACCGGGCCGACGGGGCCAACGGGACCTGCCGGAGGGCCAACCGGGCCGACCGGATCGACGGGAGCCACCGGCGCGACCCCCCGACGTGGTGATCAACCAGCCCGGCGTTTACCAGGCGACGTTCCAGGCGACCGCCACACCGGCCCCCGGCGCCACGATTCCGGCGACGGCGACGGTCCGCCTGTACCAGGACGGCGTCCCCGTGCCCGGCGGAACGGCGACGCATACGTTTACCTCATCCAACGAGATTGCCACGTTGTCCTTCAGCATCCCGTTCCGGGCAACGGCTACGCCTTCCAATATCACGGCGGTCGTGGAAACGGACGACATCACCTTTGAGAACACGGCAATGACCGTGGTCCGCTTGGGCGACGCATAACCGCTTCACCAGACATGCAGCCAAACACACAACCGATGAAAAAAGCCGCTCCAGAAAATGGAGTGGCTTTTTTCGCGCGTTCGCGCTATACTGAAAGAACAAATATGCCTGTAAAGGGAGTGGTGAGGTGAAACGCTGCATAGCAGTTGCTGGAATAGCCGTCAAAGCCAAATAAAAAACAGGAGGAATTCCCATGGCTGTTCCAGAAAAAATTTATCCGCGCACCAACGACCCGGCGACGGTCTATTTAAAACCGGTGATTACCAACCCCAACATCCTTGTGGGGGAGTACACCTTTTACAACGACTTTGTTTCCGACCCCACGCAGTTTGAGAAGAACAACGTCCTGTACCACTATCCCGTCAACGGCGACCGCCTGGTGATCGGCAAGTTCTGCTCGATCGCCTGCGGCGCAAAATTCCTGTTTACCAGCGCCAACCACGCGCGCAAATCGCTGTCCACCTTCCCGTTTCCCATCTTTTTTGAGGAATGGGGGCTGGATCAAATGGACGTCGCGTCCGCGTGGGACAACAAGGGCGACATCGTGATTGGAAACGACGTGTGGATTGGGTACGAGTCCGTGATTCTGTCCGGCGTCCACATCGGCGACGGCGCGATTATCGGCACGCGGGCCGTGGTCACAAAAGACGTGCCGCCGTACACCATTGTCGGCGGCGTCCCGGCCAAACCGATCAAAAAGCGGTTTGACGAACCGACCATCCGGCGCTTACAGCAGCTCAACTGGTGGGACTGGCCCCCGGAACGGATTCAGCGCTTCCTGCCCCAGATCATGAACGGGGAAGTGGAGCAGCTGCTTCCCTGAGGGGCGCGTTTCCGTATCAACCCTGCAAAAAGATGGAGCAGGTACGCCAATGCGCGTGCCTGCTTCGCTTTTTTGTTCCCGCGCCCAGCGGCCCATTCCCGGGCGGCAGAACGCGGGGCATTCCATCTGCAAGGCAGTAACCGCAGCTTTTTCAAATTGGCGAATTTATACCAAATAGGGGAAAGAACGGCACAATCCGTCACATTTGAATTGCATTCGGCAGGTGGGAACGGTATAATGGTTGCAATACTGCCGTTATGATTCGGCAACGCAACCATATTCAGCAGGACCCCGTAAGGCGCGGAAAGGAAAACGGAACTCCTGTCCCCCTGCTTTTCTCAAAAAGATGATAGGAATGATCGTACATTATGAAAAAGAAAATGATCCCCGTGACCTTATTGGCCGTATTGCTTTTATCGGGAATATGGTTACTGTTGTCTGTACGCAATATCCATGGCAGCGCCCGGGCCGCCAACTGCACCGGCATGGTGCGCGAGGCATCCCAGCTGCTGGTCAAGGAAGAACTGTACGGAGAGCCAAACGACGCGCTGATCGACCGTCTGGACCGGATGATCGACGAGCTGGTGACCGGAGAAGGGGAAAACAACCTTGTCAAACTGGCCGATCCGGGCTATCAAGCCGCGCTGGGGACGCTGAGCGGGAACTGGCAGGCGCTCAAAAATGAGATTTTGCAGGCGCGGCAGAGCGGCAGCCAGGAGGCGCTCTACCGCCTGAGCGAAACGTTCTTCCAGGACGCCGACCGGGCGGCGTCTCTGGCGGCGGCATATACAGAGAAGCAGGCGCGCCAGGCGGCGATGCTGTTTTATGTCCTTCTCGGCCTGATCGCCGTGGGAACCTGCGTCTTCGCCGCTTATGCATATCAAAACCGCCGGACGCGCAGGCAGGCGGAGGCCGCCGCCGCGGACAAACAGAAGGAAAAAGAGACGCTGGAAAAAATGGCCGCCGCGCTCCACTCGCCGCTGGACGATCTTTCGGAACTGATGTACATAGCGGATCTGGAAACCTACGACCTGCTGTTTTTCAACAAAGCGGGCCTGCGGAACTTTGAACTGGATTCGTATGAGGGCAAAAAGTGCTATCAGGTGTTAAGAGGGCGGGACACGCCCTGTGAAGCCTGCAGCTCGCATGTATCCCCCGACGGCGACACCTACACCTGGGAGGACACCAACCCCGTCACAGGCCGCCATTATGTGTTGAAGGACCGGGAAATCCTGTGGGAGGGCCGCCCCGCGCGGCTCGAAATTGCCTTTGATATCACAGAGGCGGAAACCGAAAAGCAAAGCCTGCGGTATACCCTGAAAATGGAAGCCCTGATCATGGACTGTGTGCGCACGCTGTACCAGGGGCACAAGCCGGCGGAAACGGTCCCCAAAATTCTGGAGAGCCTGGGGCAATTCCTGGACGCGGAGCGAAGCTATATTTTCCTCGTCCACGACGGCCTCGCCTACAATGATTTTGAGTGGTGCAAACCGGGCATCACGCCGCAGCGGGACAACCTCCAGTCACTGCCGCTCTCCTTCTTCGACAGCTGGATGCCCCGGTTCAACCGGCGGGAATGCGTCCTGATTCCGGATCTGGAGCTGTTGAAAGAGTCTTCCCCGGAGGAATACGAGATTCTGCACAGCCAAAATATCCACAGCCTGGTGGCGGCCCCCATGGAATGCGACGGCGTCTTCTGCGGCTGTCTCGGCGTTGACAATCCGCCGCGGGAACGGCTGACCTATATCAGCACCATGCTGCAAACCCTGTGTTATTTCCTGATGCTCTCTATTAAACGCGCGGAGGATGAGGAGCAGCTCTCCCGCCTCAGCTTCCACGATACGCTGACCTCCTTCTTTAACCGCAACCGCTTTATCAAGGATTCGGATGCGCTGGAAAACTCCCATATCCCGGTGGGCGTCGTCTATCTCGACGTCAACGGCCTCAAGGATATGAATGATAAACGAGGGCACGCATACGGCGACAAGCTGCTGATGGAAGCGGCCAGGCGGCTCAAAGAGGTATTTTATAACGCGGACCTTTACCGGATCGGCGGCGACGAATTTGTTGCGGTCTGCCGGTATATTGAGGAACAACGATTCAACGAGCAGGTGCAGGAGCTGAAAAACCGGTTCCAGCAGGGCAGCGACTGCTGCGCGGCAATCGGCAGCCAATGGTGCGCGGCGCTTCAGGACATGAACGAAATCACCTCGCAGGCCGACGCGCGCATGTATGAGGATAAAAAGCTGTTTTATCGAAAAAATCCAACGTCCAAGCGCTACCGGCACCAAAGCGACGACCTGCTGGAGCTTTCCAACCCCAATATTTTGGAATCGGAGATCAATAAAAACCGTTTTGCCGTCTACATGCAGCCCAAAGTCTCTTCTGTCGACCGCACGGCAATCGGGGCCGAAGCGCTGATCCGCTATTACTCCGAAGCGGGCGTTCCGGTCCTGCCCGGCAGTTTTTTGCCTCTGCTGGAGGAGGCGGAGACGATCAGCCAGATCGACTTCTTCGTTTTTGAATCGGTCTGTTCCCGGATCAAACGATGGCTGGACACGGGGAAAGAGGTCTATCCCGTCTCCATCAACTTTTCCCAGCACTCGCTGGCCCAGCCGTCCTTTGTCAAACAAATCAGCGCCATCTGCGAAAAATACGAGGTCGCGCCCAGGTTTTTGGAAGTGGAAATCACAGAGATGGTTCTGGAATCCGGCGAATACGACCTGCTGGATTTGATCCATCAGCTGCGGCGGGCCGGTTTTATCGTCGCCCTGGCTAACTTTGAAACAAGCGCCGACGGGGTCCATTTCCTGAGCTCCGCGGAATTTGACGTTTTAAAGCTGAACAAAGCGATGATTGTAGACGTACTGCAAAACCTCGACACCATCTCATCCATTGTGGATATCTGCCATGAAAAAGGCATACGGCTGGTCGCGGAGGGGATTGAAACAGAAGAACAGATGTGTGAACTTTGCAAATGCGGCGTGGAGCTGCTGCAGGGCTTCCTGTTCAGCAAACCGATCTCCATGGAAGAATACGAGGAAAAGTATCTGTCCAAGCCGCTATTAAAAGAGTCTTAACGCAAAAAGGGCTGCCCGCATCGCGGGCGGCCCTTTTTCATGGACTCAAAAAACGCAGGCTGGTTGTACCGCGGCGTACCCGCTAAAACCGGCGGGGCAGGACGGTTTGCGCCGCAGCCCTTGTCCAGCCTTCCATTCCCGCCCCGCATCAGCGGGTGCGTGGCCGCACTTACTCTTCCTGATAAACAAAACAGTCTTTTACATGGTCATTTACCATGCCTGTGGCCTGCATGAACGCATAGACAATCGTCGAACCAACAAATTTAAAGCCCCTCTTTTTCAGATCTCTGCTGATTTGGTCCGAAAGCGGCGTTGTAGCCGGGATGTCCTCCATCCTTTCCCAATGATTTTTTACCGGCGTATGGTCCACGTATGCCCATAGGAACGCATCAAAGCTCCCGCATGTTTTCTGCACTTCCAAAAATGCTTTGGCATTCGTCACGGCGGCGTTCACTTTCAGGCGGTTTCGGATGATCCCCTTGTTTGCCAGCAGCGACTGTATTTTTTCTTCCTTGTAAAGCGCAACCTTACCCGGATCAAATCCATCAAAGGCTTCCCGGAACGCCTCCCGCTTTTTGAGGACGGTAATCCAGTTAAGCCCGGCCTGCATCCCTTCCAAAACCAGCATTTCAAATAACTTGTGATCGTCGTGTACGGGCCGTCCCCACTCATTATCATGGTAATCTATGTATATGGGGAGATTTCCCGCCCACGCGCATCTTATTTTTTCACACATAGCGCCGTCCCTTTCCCATCCATTTTTTGATATCGTACCATATTGATTGTGACATGTACAGGTCAAGTTTATCGATTTTTTCTGGATATGTCCCACGCACCCGGTTTTTGTGGAATCTGGTATCGCAAGCTCATCGCAGAAAATCACCGGATTTTGACAGACGGGAAAGGGCCGCCCGCAATGCGGGCGGCCCTTTTTTGCTGCTGGCACCGCTCAAATGCTGTTTTAAGCAAGGGGCGCCATTTTTTCGTTCAGCACCTGATATAAGCGCGCCAGGTCAATCGGTTTGGCAACATGGGCGTCCATGCCCGCGTTTTTGGCCGCCAGGACATCCTCCGCAAACACGTTGGCTGTCATGGCGACGATCAAAATACGCTTTGCCTGCGGATGGCCGCAGGCTCGTATTTCTCTGGCGGCCTCATACCCGTTCATGACCGGCATTTGGATATCCATCAGGATCGCATCATAACAGCCGGGCGCGGAAGCGGCAAATTGCTCCAGCGCCTGCTTCCCGTCATGGGCGGTATCCACCTTCGCGCCATATGCGGAAAGAAGCTCCACGGCGATTTCCCGATTGAGCTCATTGTCCTCCGCCAGCAGGAGCCGCCTGCCCGCAAAGGAATTTTCATCCAGAGACACCGCCTCCGGGGCAGCGGCTTCCTGCGCCTCTCCTTCCTGCATGGGCAGGTCCAAATCCACCATAAAGGCAGCGCCTTGCCCGGGCGCGCTTTTCAGTGTGATCTGGCCGCTCATGGCGGAAATCAGATTTTTGGCGATGGCCAACCCCAGGCCGGTCCCCTCGATCTGGCGGACCACCTCTCCGGGCGCCCGCTCAAAGGGGGTAAAAATATGTTTCTGCGTTTCCAACGGGATCCCGATGCCGTTGTCCGCAACCGTAAACCGGAAGGTCACGGAACCCGCACGCTGCTCCTGTTCCTGTGCGGTAAAGGAAACCGTTCCGCCCTCCGGCGTAAATTTCACCGCGTTCGATAGCAGATTCATAAAGATTTGATTCAGGCGCAGCGTGTCGCCCACCAGCTTTGTATGACGGACGTCAACGGTAAACGTCAAAGTCTGTTCTTTCGATTCGCACTGCGGCCGCAGAAGCGCCTCCAGCCCCTGAAGCAATTCGGAAAGGTCGAATGGTTCGCTGACCAGCGCCAGCTTGCCGCTTTCAATTTTGCTCATGTCCAGCACATCATTGATGAGGCCCAGCAGATGTCTGGAGGAAAGGTCGATTTTATTCAGGCAGTCCAGCACCCGCGCCCGGTCGTCCAGGCTCCGTTTTGCAATGGCGGTCATCCCCACGATGCCGTTCATGGGCGTGCGCATATCGTGGGACACACTGGAAAAGAAACTGCTTTTTGCGGCGTTGGCCTGCTCAGCCGCTACGACGGCAGCCGCGATCTTCTCCCGGTCCTGATGCTCCTGCGTCACATCCGTGACGGCATAGAGGCATTTCGGTTCCCCGCCCAGGAGGAACGGGCAGATCAATACTTTCAGCCACATATCCCGATGAAGCCGGTCGTTATAAGTGTGCATCTCCCGCTGGCATCCCTCCGCCGGCCACGGCTCCCACAAAAGCGCCTGCAGCTTATCCCTGAATGCGCTGGCCCGCTCCTGCTGCGCTTCCTTCTTCAGGAACTCTTCGGCGGAAACGCCCAGAATCCGTCCGCTGTTTTCAAACACATAATCCGGCGCGGCGGCCTTGTTGTTGAGGATGAAGATAACCGTATCCGTATTCTCCGAAATCGCCTGATAGATGTTCAAAAGAAAGCGGTCGTTTTCCTTCTGTTTGCGCTGCATGGACCAGTAGAAAAGCGAACCGGCTGCCAACGCCGCAATCACAACGGCGATGATAATGGAAGCCATGACCATCGCTGTCCGGATAATCTGGGCCCCGTCCTTTTCTACCGCGTCCAGAGAGACCACCGTAACAAGCTGCCAGTGCCGCTCCTCCTGTACCGGCTCAAAGCAAAAGAGCTGTTCCTTCCCATCAACACAGAAGACCACGGACCCGGTCGCCCCTGCGTCCAGCGCCTCAATAAAACGCTCAATTTTCTCATCGGAATTATCGGTATGTGCCAGAACATTGCGGATATTTTCATAGACCTGCTCATAGCTGTAGCGGACCGGCGGGATGACGATTTTACCGTTCCGCCCCAGAATATAACTGTACCCCTCTCCCAGATAGGTGGTTTCGCCGCAGGCCTTCTGCATGGAATCCGTGGGAAGGCTGGCATAGAGGATCTGACCGTTGAAAAGGACCATCCCAAACAGAACGATGCGGTCCCCGTCCACACTGATCAGGGTATTCGACATGGCAAAGCCGTCCGCCGCCGTCTGCCGTGCAAAGTCGGCTGGGATTCCTTTTAACAAATACGCGTCGGCTGACCCATATATTGTATTGCCCTGCCGGTCAATGATCGTCAAACCGGTGAGCGTGTAGTCTTTGTCAAACCGTTCCAGCAGGGAAGCCGCCGTCTGCCGGTCCAACGTTTCAAGAGAGGCCGCCAGGCTGCGCAGGTCCTTCTCCGCCTCTTCCAGAATGGCGGCAAGCATCTGGCTTTTGCTGTTTGTAATCTCCTGAATCACCTGGACCGTGGTGCTGCGTACGTTGGAACGGATCCCCTGGATGGCTATGATGCCGACCAGAAAAGAGCCTATAAATGAAGCGGCTATCACAACAGCGAGTACGATCCGCCAGCACGGATTCCCTTTCCGCTTTTCCCTCTTCAACTTGCAGCACCCCCATTTCCATTACGGCGTATTGGCCGCAACGGCTTCAAGCTGTATGCGGTCGTATTCCGCCGCCGCTTCCTCCGGCGTCGCCCCGCCGATGATATCCAGGCACAGCTGCCGGGTCGTTCCCCAATAATCGAAGCAGAGCGTCATATCCTCAATGGGGATCTGCCCCGGGGAACAGGTGTCGTCATAAAGTTCCTGAAGCCTGGGATTCCGGTCATATTCCTCATTCTGGAAGACCGGCATGATCCCGCCTGCGTCTTTGTTCAGCTCGTCCTTTTTATGTGTGGTCAAATACGCCAATACCTTCAGGGCCTCCGCCACATGCTGCCCCTTGGCGTTGACACAGATGCGGGTACTGATGGAAGGCAGGCTCACCGTGCCGTCCGGCAGGGCGGGAATCCCCTGCATGAGATACTCCATGTTTGGGGCCTCCCGCTCTATGTCGATTTCCTTTCCGGCTGGAAATACGATGAAAGCCGTTTTCTCGTCCCTGAAAGCCTCCCAGTCGCTGGTATTGGCCCTGATAGCATCCACACCCTCCACCGTCAGGCCGTCTCCGTAGTATCCCTTGTCCACCAGTTCTTTAAAGAAACGAAACCCTTCCAGCATATATTTGCTGATCCGGATGCTGCCGTCGTTGAGCCCTGCGAGAATTTCCTCGTGATTCTCCGCCTGATAAACGGGGTAGAGGCCCCGGGCCATCGCAAATACCGTCATGGCATACCAACGGTTGATGCTGATGGGCGTCACGCCGTTTTTCTTGAGGACCTCGCAGCAGTGTAAAAACGCCTCCGCATTTTTGGGAGGCTCCAGCCCATACCGGTGCAAAAGCCCTGCGTTGACATAAAGGCCGTAAGCCGTCATTTTAGTGGGGAGACAGTAGGCCGTTCCATTTACCATGGCCTGCCGCCTGGCGGACTCATTCAACTCCTGAAAGACCGCCTGTTCCGAAAGGTCATAAAAATATCCCTTGGCCTGGAGCTCTTTCACCGTATCCGCGTTGACCACAAACAGGTCCACTTCTTTTCCATTGTCCAGCCGGTTTTTCAGCGCCTCGTTATAGCCTTCCGCGGTGGAAAGCCCGCTGACCCGGACCTCAACGGCCTCGCTCTGGGCGTTATAGTCGGCAATCAAATCCCGGTAAAGGCTGGCGCTGGAGGACTCAAAGCCCTCGATCGTAGTAAACAGATTGATCAATATCTTGTCCGGCCTCTGAGAGACCAGCTGCATGTCATTGGAATGTCCGCCAATACCGCAGCTGGTCAAAAGCACCCCTGCCAGGGAAAACAGCAGCAACAGGCAAACAAAAGGTTTTTTCATCGTTTCTCCCTCTCAGCAAAAGGCTTTTACGGAAAACGAAGGCGCCTTGGCGCCTTCGCACCGGGTTGCTTCTTTATAAAGCGACGGCAAACTGAAATTTTGATCACATACCAATGAATTAAATTATAACAAATCCGAAGAGAGAGCGCAACAAACGAAGGGAATTTGTCGAAGAAGCAGCGTGCCGCATGGCGGTATAAGCCCGTACCCTTTTAAAAAGGGACGCTATCATGAAAGATGGCCCGGAGTTGCACCGGCGCTGCGGATGCACCCTGCGGGCCGGGCGGTATCCAGAGAGGCCAAACACGGGCCGGACGTATTTCCAGCGGCACGCACCAAAACAAAGCTGCTGGAGCCTACACTGCACGGACAGCGAAATGATCCGCCGGTATTTACAGCCGCTTGGGCGGCGGAACGGATTCCCACACAAAAACGGCCTCCAAGGAAGCTCCTCGGAGGCCGCCGCTTATATATCGCAGATTTTCAAATTTGCAGCATCAGGAAGCGTCCGCCGCCTTTGACGCTTTCGCCTTCTTCATGCTCAGGCGATGGAGAACCACCAATGCGCCCACCAGGAGCAAAATGCCGCTGCCAAGCGTCAGCCAGACGTTCGCACCGCTCAAACCGGCTACCAGATAGCCGACAAAGCAGCAGCACGCCACAACAATACAATACGGGAGCTGCGTGGACACATGCTGGATGTGGTTGCAGCCCGCGCCCGTGGAGGACAGGATGGTCGTGTCCGAAATCGGGGAGCAGTGGTCGCCGAAGACGCTGCCCGCCAGCGTCGCGGAGAGCGCCACCACCAGAAGCTCCGGCGCGATTGCCACGCAGGTGGGGACGACAATCGGGATCAGGATGCCGAAGGTGCCCCACGCGGTACCCATGGAGAAGCTCAGGAACGCCGCCACAGCAAAGATGATCGCCGGAAGCAGGGCCGCCGGCAAGGCGCTGCCCGCCACCATGTCCTTGACGAACTCGCCGGTCATGAGCAGGTCGCGGCACACGCCGCTGATGGTCCACGCCAAGGTCAGGATGATAAACGCCGGAACCATGGATTTTACGCCCATGGTGATGCCCGCCATAAAGTCGCGGAACTTCACCACACGGCGCGGGACAAACAGCAGGAACGCCACAACCAGCGCCGCAAAGCCGCCCAGCACCAGGGCCTCCGCCGCGACGCAGTTGCCGAACGCCGCGCCGATGGAATGATACGCCGGGTCGTCGCCCCAGAATCCGCCGTTGTACAGCATCGCCAGAATAGAAAAGACGATCAGCGCGAAGATCGGGATCAGCATGTCGAACACACGGCCCTTCTCGTTGACGGGCATGGCGTCCGCTTCCTCTTTATCGATCGCACCCAGATCGCCCGCCTCCGCGGCTTCCTCCACACGCTCCATCGGGCCGAAGTCCAGATTGACAAAGCAGAGCAGGAAAACCATCAGGATGCTCAGAATCGCATACAGGTTGTACGGGATCGTAGCGACAAACGCCGCAATATCGCTCTCAAATTCCCCGGTGATCGCCAGGTTGGAGCCGACCGCCGCCGCCCAGCTGGAAATCGGGGCAATGATGCAGATCGGCGCGGCCGTGGCATCGATGATGTATGCCAGCTTTGCCCTGGAAATATGGTACTTGTCGGTGACCGGCTTCATCACCGTGCCGACGGTCAGGCAGTTAAAATAGTCGTCGATGAAGATCAGGGAACCCAGAACGCCCGTCGCCACCATGGCGCTGCGCTTGGATTTGAGCTTGTTGCCGGCCCAGCGCCCATACGCCTGGGAGCCGCCGGCCATATTGACCACCGCGACCAGCGCGCCCAGCAGGGCGAGGAACAGAATGATGTTGATGTCCACACGGTTCGCCATGAGTTTGAACGCATAATCGACGGTTCCCACCACCGGGTTTCCGCCGCTCATGCAGGCATAGATCAGCGTTCCGGACAGAATGCCGATCATCAGCGAGGAAATGACCTCCTTGGTCATCAGGGCCAATGCGATTGCAATGATGGGCGGCACAATCGAAAGCCAGCCCGCGTAAATTGGATCCATGGACTCTTCCCCTCCAAATTCAGGCCCGCGGCGGTCCGCGCGGCCCTTTTTTCCTATTTTACCGGACTAAAGCGGGGAAAGTCAATAAATTTTGACAATTTTTTCATAATTTATTCATATTTTTGGGAAATGTTGCGAAATTAAATCAAAATTGAGATTTTAAAACCTCCATTTTCCGCTGGAGGATCGCGCGCGTCTCCTCTTGGGTGTATGTGCCGCCGCTCTTTTCCAGGAAGGCCAGCAGGTCCTTAAAGCAATAGGAGAGGGATTTTTCGCGCAGGGTAAACGATGCGTACGCATTGGGATGGTGCTCCTGTATGAGATGCACCGCGCCGTCGCGGTAGACCACCGCCTCCAACCCGATGGAAAGCCGCGGCATACCGGGGCGGTACATCAGGTGGACGCGGGAATCGTTCCACATCGTGTCATACCGGCGCAGAAGCTCGTAACGGTCGCGGACCTGCAGCGGCGCGCAGTCAAACTCCGGAATCTGCCAGAAACGG
Organism: Anaeromassilibacillus senegalensis; assembly: GCF_001261775.1. GTDB lineage: Bacteria > Bacillota > Clostridia > Oscillospirales > Acutalibacteraceae > Anaeromassilibacillus > Anaeromassilibacillus senegalensis. The sequence goes on from NZ_LN868535.1 coordinate 439,273, forward strand.
CCGGTGTTGCAGAAATAGTCCAGGCCCTCCAACGTGAAATAGTCAATCTGGATACTGCGCTTGCTCCATTCCTCGTTCTGTCCGCAAATATACTCCATGAGCTGGTCCATCAGTGCGCCGATGCCGGGCAGGTTCCAATTGACGTTTCGCTCCAATATGTCCCGCGTCAGATAGGGAACCAGGCACGGCTCCGCGGAAATACTGTACCGCGGCGGCTCCCTGCTTGGAGCAATCTGCCCGTCAAACGCCAAATTTTCCGCCGCCGTATGGATTTTACCGCACAGCGGCTGCGTTTTTGTCACGGCCTCCGCAAACAGCTTTTGAAAAAACGCGACCTGTTCCTTCCCCCGGTGGCAGAGCGCGTACTCCAGCCGGCTGGAAATCTGGATGGCACTGCCCCCGGCGACCACCAGATAGGGCAGCAGGTTGTTGTTGGAAAAATGGGCGTGCACGTTGTCGTAATAGTAGTACGGCACATAGGCGCAGCCGGCACCGGCCGCCTGCATGGCCGCGCGCAGGCAGCGCAGGTTGTACCGGTTGTCTCCGTTTTTTTCCGTCCCCTCCAGGCAGAGGATGTGCCGGATCGTACAGGTTCCCTTTTTGGGTGCCAGCTCCGGCAGCGCCTGGAACAGGGAATCGTATTCCGGCTGTACCATCAGCAGGATTTCGCCGTTCTTCTGTTCCATCTCCGTCCGGATGGCGGACAGTACCGCGTGGTTGACCCCCAGGCTTCCATACAGCGGCCCTTCCGGAACCGAACCCCATTGCGCCAGCTCCGGAAGAACGGCGGAATCGGATTCTTCCGCGGACGCGACCCGAAAGGAACTGAGGAATTCCGACGTGCAGCTTCTGCGCAGGTATTCCTCCTCGCCCATATCGGCGATGTTGAAGCAAGCCGTCAGTTCCGCCTGTTCCTCGGGACTGAGCCGCAGCCCCTCCGCCAGCTGGCGGAATGCTTCCACGGGAATCTTCCGGTCTCCGCTGACGTATTTGTAGAGCGTTGCACGGTCGATCCTACAGAGGGTTGCCAGTGCATACATCTTGATCTGCTTTTTCTGGATGATCTCTTTTAATTTCTCCGACAGCATAGACATTGTGAACGCCTCCTTCCTCACCCTCATTTTAACATTCTTCAATCCTATTTTAACAGCTTTTATTTCTTTTGGGCCGACGGGTGCATTTTTTTCGCAAACGTGCTATGATTTGGGAGTATCCGACGCAGACTTTCCCCATACTATTCCCAGAGAAGGAGCGAAAACATTGAGTAAGAAAAAAAGAGTGATCTGGAATATCCTGCTCGCCGTGCTGTTTGCCGGCTGGGTCTTTGCTACAAACCCGAATCTGAACCCGCTCTATCCGGACGGCGCATTCATCTGGCTGGCACTGTTCAGCTGCTATCTGGCGCTGAACTTCATCATCGGCCTCGGCGGCCTGCATATGGAGCAAAACGCAAACGGCGTGCCCGTGGTCCGCATCGGCCACGACGCGCACGGAACCAAACGCACGCTCAAGGTGCTGGCGGTGCTGTGGGGCCTGTTTGTCCTGCTGAACCTGGCCTCCACGGTGATCGTCAATTACGGCGCGTACCGCGACCAGCTCGGCACGCCGGAGAAGGCGCAGTTTACCGACACGGTGCAGCCCATCTCGCAGGACCAGCTGCCCATCGTAGACAAAGCGCTGGCGCGGGAGCTGGCGGATAAGAAGCTGGGAGAGAACCCGGGCCTGGGCAGTCAGGTGGTGCTGGGCGAACCGGTGATCCAGCAGGTGCAGGGCAAGCTGCTCTGGGCCGTGCCGCTGGAGCATTCCGGCTTTTTCAAATGGCTGAACAACATGGACGGTTCCGCGGGCTACATTGTCGTATCCGCGACGGACGTCAACGACGTCACGCTGGTGGACGACTACAAGATCAAATACCAGGCGGGCGCGTACCTGCTGGACAATCTGGACCGCCATGTGCGTCTCGCGGGCGGCGGGATGTTCCGCGGCGTGACGGACTACTCCTTTGAACTGGACGACAGCGGCCGCCCGTTCTGGGTTGTCACCACCTATAAAAACAACTGGCTGTTCGCCCTGCCGGAGGCCAACGGCATCATCACGGTGGACGCGCAGACCGGCGCGGCATCCTCCTACGGCATGGACGAAATCCCGGAGTGGGTGGACCGCGTCCAGCCGGAAAGCTTCATCACCACGCAGATTGCCAACCAGGGCGAATACGTCCACGGCTTCCTCAACTTTTCCAATCAGGATAAATTCAAGCCCAGCGCGGGCCATATCATCGTCTACAACGACGGCGACTGCTACCTCTTCACCGGTCTGACGAGCGTCGGCTCCGACGAATCCGCCATTGGGTTCATGATGGTCAACATGGTGACCAAGGAGACAAAGCTTTACCAGATGAGCGGCGCGACGGAGTCCGCCGCGATGAGCTCCGCGCAGGGCAAGGTACAGCAGTACGGCTACCAGGCGGCGTTTCCAATGATCATTAACCTGGACGGCCAGCCGACGTATTTCATGACGCTCAAGGACAACGCGGGCCTGATCAAGCAGTACGCGTTCGTCTCCGTCGCCACGTACACCAACGTCGGCACGGGCGAGTCCATCAGCGCGGCCCTGCGCAACTACCGCCAGACCCTGCGGGAAAACAACAGCGGCAAGGTGGACACCAGCGTGGGGGACGAAGCCGTCACCGGCACGGTGCTCCGCATCGCGGGCGAAGCGCTGGGGGATACCATCACCTATCGCGTCATTTTGGAGAATGAACCGCATCTGATCTTCACTGTCCCATACGACATGAGCGCGGAGCTGTCCCTCACACAGCCCGGCGACCGCGTAAAGCTGCGGTATCTGCCGAGCGGGAACGGCGTCTGCACCGCGACGGAGTTCGACAATCTGGAGTTTACCCAGGAGGGGACAGGAGAATAACCAAACGCAACGGAGCGGTCGCGTAATCCATTCGTAAAACAGGGCCGGCGCGTCACTCTCAGCAAATCCAAAACAATAAAACACCCGCGCAATCCATGCAGGTTGGATTGCGCGGGTGTTTTTGTGGTTCCTGCAGCGTTTTTTTTACGCAACCGCCTGATAATGATTTTAAAACAGGGGCTCCCGGTTAAAAAAATAACAAAAACAGTAATTATTCCCAACAAATACGACAAAAGTTTATGGGACCTTACAAAGTTCAATAAAAACGATAATACCTCTTGCTCTTGGTGGAAATCTCTGGTATACTGAGGCCAATCGATAACCTAGTGGATCACTCGAGTATCCAAACCGAAACAATTTCATGTTTTGGCAAACCTGTCGAAAGGCAGGGACGCAAAGCCACGGGTCTAAGCCGATGAAGGTATGACAGCCGGTTGCAGCTTTGAACGGGATTTTTCCGTTCTGAGTTTTTAACTGACGCTCTCAGACTGTCCATTTGCGGACCGGTATGAGGGTGTTTTTTTATTCCCAAAATCGCACGAATGGGGCAGATCGCCGCCCCTTCCGCGTGCAAACTGAAGAGAAATGGAGAGAAAAGAGATGAAACGTCATCAATTATCCAAGGCATTATCCCTGATCCTAACGTTCGCACTGGCAATCCAGGCGGCCGGCCCGGCCTTCGCCGCCGAACAGCCGCTCACCGGGGAAAAGGACAGCGCATCCTTCACCGAAGGCTACGAGGCGCCGGAGGAGGAAGCCGCCCCGCTCATCATGGACTATGACACCACAGCGGAAACCGAGCCCGTACAAAACGACGTGGTGGACCTGGCCGCAGAACCGCTGGAGGAAGCGGAAGTGGCGCCCACCGGCACGGTGGGAAGTTTCTCCGTCCCCGACGCGTATACCGACGCCTATGACGCGGCGTTTGCCGTGCAGGCCGCTTCCGTAGCCACAAACGGCGGAAAATACGGATCCAGCGTGGTCACAAACGTGATTGACGGAAATACAAACACCCATTGGGAGACCGGCAAGGCCAACGGCGGCAATTTTGTCAATCATCTGACCTTTACCTTCGCCGAGCCGGAGACGCTGGGCAGCGTGGTATACTATCCGCGCGTGCAGGGCGCGGCCAACAAGGGCTTCCCGACCGCGTTTTCCATCTACGCCTCCCAGAGCGACAGCGGGGAGGACTTTTCCCTGGTGTTCCAGGGGACGGCTAAGGCCGCCGCCGGCGGTACACAGATCGCCTTCCCGGAAACCTCTTTCAAGCGCCTGCGCTTTGTATTTGATACCTGCCAGGCCAACTGGGCCGCCTGCGCGGAAATGAAATTTTACCGCGCCGACCTCCTTCCCGCACAGGTGGACAAGCTGTTTGCCGACGGGACCTGGAGCGCACTGGCGGACGGCATGACGAACGAGGACGTCGATGCGCTGGTAAACGGCATGGCGGAGCATCCCCTGCGCGACCTGTATGCAGACGCGCTGAATCTGGCCGCACAGCTGGCCGACGGCCAGACCGCGCCGGGCGTCACCGTATATGATGTGCCTGCCCGCGGCCCCTACGGCGACGACATCGGCCGCGCCGCCACCTGGAATCAGCTGTTCCCCTACCAGCCCACCGGCTACTACGCCGTACCGGGCACCACGCTGGATGTCTATGTGGAACCCGGCTTTGCGGATGGCCAGTCCGGCTCGCTGCCGCAGATCGTCTTCGGCCAGATCGCCAAGGACAAGAACGGCTGGGGCCGCCGCTTTAACCTCAAAGAGGGACACAATGTCATCAAAGTGCCGGGCGTCGAGAATATGAACCCGGGCGCGATCTACTTTGTCAACCACAACTACGGCTACACCGGCATTGCTCCGGACATCCGCTTTGTGGACGCCTCCGGCGGGGACGGCGTGCGCCGCTTCCCGCTCTTCTACCAGGATGACTCCACCGCCAACACCGGCTATCTGCCGGACCGCCGCGATGAGGCCGCTTTCCTGGAGGAACTGGAAGCCTATATTCCCACCCTGTCCGAAACCGACGCACAGGCCGCGGCAGGTGAAGGCAACTACAACATCTGTGAGCTGGGCTCCGAAAACGTGCTGGTTTCCACCAGCGCCACCGGCGCGCGGAACGGCCTCAAACAGAACGGACTGGACCGCCGCACCGGCGAAACCCTGAGCGGCCCCTCCGATATGATGACCCTGCACGAAGAAAACTACAACCACATGATGACCTACGCCGGATACGAGCCGGAGCGCTTGGGCGAAACCGCCGCTCCCAACCAGTCCGACCCGCTGTACCGCCAGTACCGTCCGATCGGCCGGTTTATGATCCGCGTCTTCTGCCAGGGGCCGTTCGGCTGGGGCGACGCCGGTTACATCGGCTTTAACGGCGGCTTCTCCGAGAACAACAAGCGCGGCAACGATATGTTCTCCGCCGTGGCCTCCTGCGCACAGATCACCGGCGCGGGCTGGGGCCTTGAGCATGAGCTGGGCCACCTGCTGGAAGGCAGCCGTGTGGGCCGTGCGGAATACACCAATAACCTGTTCTCCCTGCAGTTCCAGAACGAATTCCAGGTAGCCAACCGCGTTTCCGCCAGATTCCGCGAGGATATCCTGAAATATAATAACAACGATTATAAACTGGACGCACGTCCCGGATACATCGGCGGCAACTTCGTACTGCTCGCCATTCTGTATCAGCTGGAGGCCGTTTACGGCGACCACGGCAACGCCTTCTCCGCCGATTCGGTCTACGCCAAAACCCTGCGCTGGTCCCGCGACCACAGCGGACGCCTCGGCGGATTGGAAAACGGCAACACGCTGCACATGAACCGCTTTGCGGTAGCCGCCTCCAACGCACTGGGAATCGACGTCACCAACCACTTTGAGTACTACGGCATCGAAATCACCGACGCGGCGCGCAAGCAGCTCGACCCCGGCCTGGCGCCGAATACAAAGAAGACCTGGCTGGCCACCAGTGCCGCGGACGCCAGGGAGGTACAGACGCTGCCCGAAAACGCGGCCGCTTCTGTGGAACTCTCCCGCAAGGATGGCAAAGCCGTTTTGACCATGGACGTTCCCGGCGCTGCCGACGGCGCCGTGCAGACCTATGAAATCCTGCGCGACGGCGAATTCGCCGCCTATGCGCTGGCGGGCAACGCCTCCAACGTCCCTGTCGCCGTCCCGTCCAACCTTTTGACCTGGACCGACGAGAACGGAACCGACGGCGCGGACCATGTTTACACTGTGCGCGCTTACGACGCGCGTCTCAATGTCTCCGCGGACAGCGAGCCCGTCACCTTCCATGCCAACGAGCCTTACCTTGTGCTGGACGGCTCGACACTGCTCTCCATCCACCAGGAATTTGATCCTCTCTCCGTGGTCAAGGCCCACGCCGCCGACGGCCAGGATCTGACCGGTTCCATCGCCATCGCGGAAAGCGATCTGGACGTGGACGCGCGCGGCAGCTACACCGTCACCTATACAGTTGCCGACGAGGCGGGCAACGCGACATCCCTGACTGTTCCGTTCACTGTCATCAGCGGCTTCGTTTATGCCTCCGACGTGGAAGAGCAGAGCGCCAAGGTCGGCTGGGGCCAGTTCCGGAAGGATAAAAACATCCAGGGCGGCGCGATCAAGCTGCTGAAGGACGGCGCACAGGTGCCCTTCGACAAGGGATTGGGCGCGCACGCCTCCTCCGAAATCGTCTATGACCTCACCGATACCGGTTACAGCTGGTTTGAATCCTATGTGGGCATCGACCAGTCCATGAAGAATACCGCCGCCAAGGCCAAATTCCAAGTCTATGTGGACGGCAAGCTGCGCTATGACAGCGGCGCGATGCTGGCGAATACCCCCATGGATTACGTGGCAATTGACCTAACCGGGGCGCAGGAGCTGCGTCTGGTGACCGACAGCATGGGCGCAACTGCCAACGACCACACTGTGTGGGCAGGGGCCCGCTTCTCCGTGACCAGTTCTGCTCCCGTCATCCATGTACAGGATGTCGCGTTCACGGATCCGGCGGACGTCGATCTGGATGAAATTGCTGCCGCTGTCACCGCCACGGACGTGGAGGACGGCGACCTGACGGACAGCCTCACCTACGACACCGACTACGTGCCCGGCAAAACCGGCGCGTTTACCATCACTTACTCCGTCACTGATTCCGACGGCAACACCACCGAGGCCGAGCAAAGCCTGGTTGTGGTCAACAGCTTTGTTTATGTCAGCGACCAGGACTGGAAGAGCGCCAAGGTCGGCTGGGGCAGCATCAAGCGTGACAAATCCCTGAACGGCAACGCGATCAAGCTGGCCACCAATGACGGCGTGCAGACCTATGAAAAGGGTCTCGGCATCCATGCCACTTCCGAGGTGGTCTACGACCTGACCGGCAAGGATTTCTATTACTTTACCTCTCAGGTGGGCGTGGACAACACCGCCGGCAACAACCTTTCTTCCGTCGTGTTCCGCGTGTTTGTGGACGGCGAACTGATGGCGGAAACCCCCGTCATGCGCAAGGGAACGCCCGCTGAAACGCTGACCGTCTCTCTGGCCGGCGCAAAAACTCTGAAGCTGGTCGTCACCGACGGCGGCAACGGAAACGCAAACGATCACGCCAACTGGGCCGACGCGAAATTCCTCACCGCTGTAGCGGAAGCCGACAAGGCCTCCCTGTCCGAATTGGTTGAGCGCGCCAATGCGATGGACGAATACCGCTATACCGCTGAGAGCTGGGAGGCGTTGACCGACGCCCTGGCGGCGGCGGAAGACGTGCTCTCCCGCCCCGACGCTTCACAGGAAGAAACCGACGAGGCCCTTGCGGGCCTGACCGAAGCCATGGACGCCTTGGAGACGCTTCTGGACACCGAAGTATTGGAGGATATCGTGGAGCTGGCCCGCAGTGTGGCGACGCTGGAGAATGTCTCCCCGATCAACACCAAGCACCAGCAGGCCATCGTCGATAACGTGCTTGCCGCCGTCGCGGGCGCGGAAGAAGCGCTTGCCGACCCGGACCTTACACAGGAAGAAATCGACCGCCAGTATGCCATTGTCCGTTATTATCTCTGGGATATGAACCCCGAATTCACCCCTGGCTGGGAGCCCTTCCCGTCCCGGTAATCTGATAAAATGTCCTTTCATCCTGGTCCTTACAGAGAGGCCGCGCCAAACCGTATGGTTTGGCGCGGCCTCTCTTCCTATTTTGTATGGTTCTTTAAAAAACAGGCGTTCCGCCATTTTGGAAGGGATTTCGCAAAGAATGTCAAAAACTCTTGACATTCTTTGCGCGATATACTATGATAATGTCAAATTCATTTGACATTATCAACGACCGTTATCTACGAAAGGAGAATTTCTATGTCTGTATCCGCAATGGTATTTCTCGGAATCGTCCTGTTTGTCTTCGCTGTTCTGGACATCGCCATGATTGTGTCGCTGATCAAACCGGGGGATGAGCGAAACCAAATGATCGTTTGGAAAGCCGGCACATACACACTGCTCGTAACCGTCGGCGCAATCATCCTCGATATGGTTGCAGACAGTATCAACGGTCAGGCAAGCTCAATCCATTCCCTGATTCATCTGGAACTGACGGTTATCATTTATTTTATTGCACTGCTGTACTTTAAAAGAAAACATGGTGGCTGACATGGAAAACACAATACGAATCAGGCGAAAAGAAATCGGGCTGTCACAGGAAGAACTGGCCAAAAAATGCGGGGTTTCCCGGCAGACGATCAACTCCATAGAGAACAATAAATACGACCCCACTTTATTGTTGGCTTTTAACCTTGCAAAAGAATTAAATACAACCGTTGATTGCCTCTTTTCTCCTTTTTCCTCAAAAGAGAAGCGTCCATCCTGAAAAGAAGCCTTACAGCGGCTGGAATATACAAAGAAAGAAGGGGAGCGGATGGAACTTAAAATCAAAGCTTATACAGAAGCCGACGCCGCGGCCGCGGTCAAAATCTGGAATCAGGTCGTGGAGGAGGGGAACTCCTTTCCGCAAACGGACCTGCTGACGGAACAGGAGGGGAATGCGTTCTTCTCCGGGCAGTCCTTCACGGGGCTTGCCTGTGACGCGGAGAGCGGGGAGGTTGTGGGGCTGTACATCCTCCATCCAAATAATATTGGGCGGTGCGGGCACCTTTGCAACGCCAGCTACGCCGTCCGGTCCGACCTGCGCGGGCGCCGGACCGGCGAGGCGCTGGTGCGGCACTGCCTTGAAAAAGGGAAAGAGCTGGGCTTCCGCATCCTGCAATTCAACGCGGTGGTACAGAGCAACACCGCCGCCCTGCACCTGTATCAGAAGCTGGGATTTACGCGTCTGGGGACCATCCCCGGCGGGTTTTTGATGAAAGACGGCCATTACGAGGACATTGTCCTGCATTACATCGCGCTATAAAAAACAACTGATTCCGAAGAAACTTTCGCGCGAAACGATGGGAAAGCCACAGCCGTCCATTTTTTGTTGCGCGTGGATGTCTCGGGATTTTCTATAAATCATGGGCGCAATAAAAAATAGCGTCGGTTTTAGATTGGATTATTGGGGTCACGTAAAGACAACGAGGCTGGAAAGGCTGATGAATAGGGCAATTATCAACTCTTTTCAGCTTGTAATGTAAAATGTTTACAGGTTATGATTTGAGCAAAATTCCGCCCGATTCCCGCCTTGATTATATAAAGACTTGGGGCACAATATAAGAATAGATAAAGGAACTTGACAGATTTGACATTAAAATTTAGAGTATAAGAAACAAGAATATTAGCCTTAGGCGGATTAGGCGTAAAATTGAAAATTTGAAATTTGCATGGAGACAGGTACATGAAAAAAGTAATTTTAGGTTCAATAATATTTTTAGCAGGAGTAATTTCTGTTGCTATGGTTTTGGCTGGTTCAATGGCGAATGAATGGACGGTAAATGGACGGTTTTCAGCATTATGGAATATTCAGCAATACGGTCTTATGCCAGTTGTTTATATTTTTGGCGGCATAGCCGTTATTGGTCTTGTTCTCGCTATTTGGGGGTTGCTTGATAAGAAAAATTAAAACATAAACCCCATTTTGTCTGACTGGTTTAATGCGCCTTATTGGTATAATACGTACTTCCATTTTAACCGTTCTTAATAGTGGCAAGCAGTGCAAAGTGGTACACACTTTGCGATTTTGCCCCGGCGAATAAATGGAAAATCTGCTTGTTGGGGGCCTCCCCCAATCCCCCGGCAAGGGCCGCTTGCGTTGCCTTGCCAAACGCTCCACCTGTGGAGCGGCTACGCGCCTTTTCGGGCGCTGAATACGAGCGACTTGACCGGCTGAAAAGAAGTATGCTTACAGCGTCCGGCAGGACGCGCAGCCGCCCCGTTAAGGGCGATGAAAAAGGCCGCCGATGGCGGCTCTTTTTCGGGGTTTGGGTTCCAGCACCCAACAAGCGTTATGCAGGAGTGTATATACTCTTGCCCTGTTTGCCACGATTGTTTTCAGTGGAATTGGGATTTCCGCCGCACATGAAAACAGCCCCGGCATGAGATGAGGGCAGTCTCATGCCGGGGCTGTCTTGCGGAACGATAGAAATCCGTTTTCGGGGATTCAGGTGAAAGGATACAGGCCCCTCGGTTCCGCGCCCGCAGAGGCCCATTTTGCAGGTAAGAAAATCCCGCCCAACTTTACAAAAGTATGTTGCAAGAACTTTTTACACAGTACGGGGCTGATATGCGCAAACCCGCATAAAATCAGGGGCTTCTGCATGACGGTATAAAATCCTATATGGCCTTTTTAGCTTTTTTGCTATTTGGGTAATAAAAAATAGTTGAGATTTCTAGGATTCCGGGTTCTCCCTGATTAGGTCGGCATAAACGGATTTTTTTGTTACGTTTAAAAGTGGAAAATCCAAGGATTTTCTGAATGTAAAAAACAGTAAATATTCGGCGGCGATAACATCCCTTTTCCAGCCGGAAATGCTCTTAAACTCAGCATTTCTGCTGTGTGCAATACAATTCTGGAAAGGGTAAAATGGTGCCCACGCGAACAACCAGGGGTATGAACAGCAGCATGAAGTAATGAAACGAACTGAGCTGTTTGACAATTCCATCCTCTAATATTGCAATGAGAAAAACGAGTTATATGTTTATCCGCCTTTGGCAAAAAAAGCGCAGAATGATAAATGTTAATCTGCGTTGCTTGCCGCAATGGGCTTTCCTCCGTATAATGGCGGTGAAAGGAGGTCATCCCTGATGCTAAATGAAAACATCAAAATAATCAGAAAATCCAAAGGGTTTTCGCAAGAGGAACTTGCAATCAAGTTGAACGTGGTGAGACAAACGATCTCTAAATGGGAACAAGGTTTGTCGGTTCCAGATGCCGACATGTTGATTTCCATATCAGAGGTATTTGAAACACCTGTAAGCACACTGCTTGGAGAAACCGTTGTCGAGACAAAGGCTGATGACTTAAAAGCAATTTCTGAGAAACTTGAGATCATAAACCTGCAACTTGCGCATCGGAAAGTAACGAGGCGAAAAACAATTCATTGGCTTTTCATCTCATTGTGTGCGGTTATAGTGGCTATTTTTGCAGTCCTAATCATATTAAATAGTCCTTACCTGGGTTGGGATTATAGCCACCCCGAAACGGCAGTTTCTGGTGTAATGTTTCACGCATTTGAGTGGCTGTTTGTTAGAGTAGCACCGCCTGCCTTGATTGGATCAATCGTTGGGGTTTGCCTGACACGGAAGAAAGTGTGAAATTGCCCAACTGTTTGTGGAATCGTTCAGATAAACGGGACAACCTTTGTAAAAACGCATATGCATCCAAAAAACAGGCTGCTTTCCCCAAAGCCGGGGAAGCAGCCTGTTTTTACGTTCTTTTCTGCAATTGATAATTGGGATGCCTTTTTAACCGTCAGCAGCTTTTACAGATCATCGCCTGTTTACGCCATGCCCTGGACGGCGGCGGCGAGGGCATCCACATCCGTGCGCGGGACACTGCCCCGCACGGAGCCGTTCAGCACGGCGACGCAGGCGCGCTCGCCGGAGGAATAGAATACCAGCTCCTGCGCGGCGGAACCGTCCTGTGTCTCCACCTTCACGGTCAGGACCGGATCGGTTTCCGGCTGGCCGTCCGCTTCTTCCAAAACGGTTTCCGCGGCAAACTGGCGGTACAGCGTCTGGAAGCGGTCGTAATCGACCGGCGCGCCGGTCGCGTCCGTTGCCGCGTAATTGTAATAGGGGGTGTCCTCCGTGGATTTTTCCTCATCTTTTGTGCGTGCCACATCCCAGCGGAAAACCATGCCGCCTTCCATTGTGACGCTTAGGCTCTTCACATTCTCCACGCCGCCGGTCAGCAGGGCCTTGTCCTGCACGTCAAACGGCTTGAGGATATTGACCCACGGGGCAATGACGTCCTCCGCCACGCGGTAGACAATGTCCACGCCGTCCAGCATCAGGAACCGGTCGCCCTCCCGGCCCGCGCCGGCCTTCAGCAGGTAGGTGTTGCCGTCAGTGCAGTACAGCTCCACGGTGTTAATCGGGTTCTCAAGCCCGTATTCCCGCAGCTGTGTGGTGTCGGGATGGAGGGCCGCCACCTCGCTGGCGGTCAGTGTGGAAAGCATGTCGGTCAGGCCGGAAATTTCCGCCTCGTCGGTCTCCATCCGGTTGGGCTCGGTCATAACGTACAAGCCGTCCTGCCCCTGCTCCAGCGTGATGGGCTGCGTCAGGGCCTTGCCGTCCAGCACCAGCCTGCGGAAGGGGGCGGCGGTCCCGTCGCCCAGCGCGGAAAAGTCCAGCACCTGGCGGGAAAGGAACGTCCGCTTGTCATCGAGGTAGGTTTCCGGGAGTTTTACCACGTAAACCTCCTCGGAATCGACTCCGCGCAGATAATAAGCGGCGCTGTCCTCCGCGGAGGTATTGCCGATCACATAGCCGTAGGTGCTGCCATCCTGAAAACGGATATGTACCGTGGCGCGCGGCGTGGAAAGGCCGAACTCGCTGGGGTTGCTGACCGTGCCGATCTTCTTTGTCGCAAAGAGCTTCCAGCCGCCCTCCGCCGCCGAGTTGACGGTATAAGTATCCTGCGGCAGGCCCTCCAGTTCCGCAATAGTGAATGTGACGCTCTCCTCCCCGGAGGAAGCATCCTGTGAGGAAACGCCCGCCGCACTGGTCTCCGGCTGTTTTTCCGCCGGGACAATGGTGAACAAACCGTTGGTATTGCTGATCTCAATGGAGGAAATATCCGACTCCTCCTTGTTGAGCAGCGCGATGTCCTCGGAGGGCTGTTCCAGAACGCCGGAGGATACAACGTCCCCCTCGCTGCCGCCGGTCATCAGCAGACCGGCCAGCACACCGCCCAACACGACGATGCAAGCGCCGAGAACGGCAAAATTTCGGGTCGCCGGTTTCATTTATAATCGCCTCCTCCGGATGTAAATCACCAGACCGATCACCGCCACACAGAGCGGCAGCAGGATCGTAAAGACGCCGAGTCCCAGCAGGGTGACGTTCAGCAGGCTCATGGAGATATCCAGTTCCGCCGTGCGCACCTGCGCGTTTTCCATGGAAACCGCTTCGCTGCCGGTCACGCCGGTCACGTACCGGGACAGGTCGGTAACAAAGGAACCGTTTCCATAGGTGTTGACGTTCAGGATCCCGTCGTCAAACATAAAGGTACTGCCGATGGCCACCACGTTGGCGGTATTCTGACCCACCTGCTTCTGTGCCATGGCCGCGACGTTGTAGGAGCCCATCTGTGGATTGTCAAAGCTCTCCTGCGTACCGTCGAACAGGTAGGAAGTACTGTTGCTGGTGGCAAGGGAATGCGTTGTGATCCCGTTGCGCTCATCAAACAGCAGGTTGATGGGGCTGCTCTGCGGCATGACCACAAGATTGTAGCCCTGCGCATTGCTGTTCAGCACCACGTCCGACCCGATATTGACCAGAATATTGCCCGGGCCGGAGGGAATATAGCTGTTGGCGTCACTCTCGACAACCTCCGTCGCCTGCTGCACGTCGAGGCCCCATTCTTTCAAAAAGGCCGTCAGGTTCGGCAGCGCCGCCTGATTGGGATGGAAGGTCACCAGCAGAGAGCGGTCCGTGCCGCGCGTCTCGTCGTTGAGGAAAGCTTCCAGTTTTTCGATCTCGTCCGGCGTACAGTCCGTGGTGGGGGTGCCCAGGACCAAAAGCTGCGCGTTTTCCGGAATTTCTTCGGTCAGGAGCTGGAAGTCCTGCGTCTCAAAATTGTTACCCTCCAACAGGGTGCGGTAGACGGCGAGGTCCACCGCTTCGCTGTGGCTGCCGTCAAAGACCGCGAGCGGCAGGGTGTCCGCATTGACGGAGCTGACCGCGGATGCCAGCGCGCTGTCCACTTTGGAATACGTCACCATGCTGCCGTCCATGGAATACTGCGTGCTGAACAGGTCTCCATAGTTGAGGACGCGGTGACGCTTCTCCGTCTCCACCAGCACGCTGCCCGTCGTGATGTTTTCGTCCTGGTACTGCGACGCAAACGCCGGGTTTTTATCGAGTTCCAGATAGGCGACGGTGATGTTGGAATTGCGCTCCGCCATCTTATCGGCCAGAATGCTGACCTGCTGATAATTCGTATCGGACCGGGCGATGTCCTCGCCCGCCATGATCGTGATGGTGGTCGGGGTCTGCACGTTGGAAGCAACCTGCGCGGCGCTTTCGGAAAGGGTGTTTACTTTACCCGTCGTCAGGTCCAGGTTCATGGAGGGGTAGCGCTCGCCCAAAATGCTGACCACCACGTTCAGCAAAACGATCAGTACAATCAATCCCGCGGTAAACGCGAAGGAGATTCCCCGGAACTTACCTTTGCGGGAGTCTTTCTTCGGTTTTTTGGGCTTCTTTTTCTGAATCGGCTCCACGGGGGCCGCCTGTTCCTCTACCGCTGTTTCTTCCACTATTTCCTCGGTCAAAACCGGGGCTTCCTCCCCCTGTTCCGGGGCGGAGGCCGCGGCCGGCTCCTCCGTTACCGCCTCATTCATTGCAGCCGGGGTTTCTTCTTCCGGCTGGACGCCGTTTTTCTTCTCGTGATCCATCTGCCTGCCTCCTTAGTTCCAGCGCCGGCTCTCCAGCTTGCGGGCCGTCAAAAACAGGAAGACCGCCGCAACGCTGAGGAAGAACACGATGCTTGCAAAGTTGAAGATGCCGTTGGTAAACGGGGTGTAGCGGCTGTTAAAGGACAGCCAGTTCAGGATTTTCGCAGCCGTTTCGTTGCCTGCCATACCGGAAAACTGGTCCACGATCACCAGCAGGATCGACACGCCGAACGTACCGATGGCCGCGACGATCTGGCTCTGTGTCAGGGACGAGATAAAGATGCCGATGGCGAGCATTGCCGCGCCGTACAGGAACGAACCGAACACCGTGCCGGCGATCAGCGCCCAGTTCGGGGCGGAAAAGAACGAGAGGACCACCGCCGGGACCAGACTTCCCAGCATGATGATGCCATACACGGCGGCGGAAGCCAGAAATTTGCCCAGTACGATTGAACCGGTCCCGACGGGGGCAGTCAAAAGCGCTTGGTCGGTCTTGTTTTTCTGCTCTTCACTGAAGCTGCGCATCGTCAGGATGGGGAGGATCATCATGCTCCAGATGAACATGGAACTGTATACGCCCGCCGCGATGTAATAGGTGGACCCGACGAGCATCACGGAATAATAGTAGAAGCCGTACAGTGCGAACAGCACCGCCGCGCAGACATATCCCACGGGGGAGGTAAAGTAGGAACGCAGTTCCTTTTTGAAAATTGCCGTCATACCGCCGCCTCCTTTTCCTCCGGTTCCGCTTCTTCGGATGTTTCCCCGCCGATCAGGCGCAGGAAGACTTCTTCCAGCGTCAGGTCGCTGCTCTTCATGCCCAGGATAGGCCAGTGATGCTGTGCGGCGGCGTCAAAGACCGGACGGCGCAGGTCGGTGTGCTCCGCGCCCTCTACGGAAAACTCATAGACGCCCGGTTCTTTTTCGCCCAGGTTTGTGACGTGTTCCACGCCGGGAATCGCTTGCAGCGCCGTATGCAGATCGGATTCCGCGCCTTCCATGCGGACCAGCAGGCGGTTTTCCCGGGAAAGATCGTGCGCCAGGCTGTCCGGTGTGCCGTCCGCGACAATCGCGCCCCGGTTAACGACAATGATGCGGTCGCACACCGCCTGCACTTCCGGCAGGATGTGGGAACTCAGAATGACCGTGTGCTTCTGGCCCAGGCTTTTGATCAGATTGCGGATTTCAATGATCTGTTTGGGGTCGAGCCCGACAGTCGGTTCGTCGAGAATCAGGACCGGCGGATTTCCCAGCAGGGCCTGTGCGATGCCGACACGCTGTTTGTAGCCTTTGGACAGGTTGGCAATCAGCCGGTTCATCATGTCGTCGATCTTGACCAGCGCGCAGATTTCCGCGATATGTTCCTTTTTGGGGAGCTTGACTTTTTTCAACTCATACATAAAGCTGAGGTATTCCCGCACGGTCATGTCGTTGTAGAGCGGGGGAATTTCCGGCAGGTAGCCGATGCGCTTTTTGGCTTCCATCGGGTTTTCCAGCGTATCGAATCCGCCCACTGTGACGCTGCCTTCCGTGGGGGAAAGGTAGCCGGTGATGATATTCATGGTGGTGGATTTTCCCGCGCCGTTCGGGCCAAGAAACCCCAAAATAGTGCCCTCCTCCAACGTAAAGCTGATATGGTTCAGCGCCAGGTTGGACCCGTACCGCTTGGTGAGGTTTTTCACCTCGATCATATGCGTCCCTCCATTTTCTGGAATGTAAATACTGCAAAGTTATCTAATTTTTATAGTGTAGCAAGTGAATGTGATGATTGCGTGAAAATCCCTTGAAGGCAGGCTGACCTCCGGTTGGGACGGCGCGGGCGGACGTTGAGCAAAACAAAATACCACGGATACCCGCGACGGGACGTGCAACGTCTTCCGCACCTCCGGTGGTTATCCCATAAGGTTGAATGCTATAAAAAAACGCAGAGGTTCCACCCAACAACGTCCTCATGTAAAATGATAAAGCCCAGCTGATAATTTGCATAAAACCCATAAAAAGCAAACGCAATCCAAGCTTCGCCGGCAATGAAAAGCACGCCGTCTGCCCTGAGCATCCCAGGTATATGAGGATACCGGGGGTGTAGGGGGGCGGACCTCCGGTCGGGACGGCGCGGGCGGAAGCTTATATAAGCACAGATCCACGGATGCCCGCGACAGAAAGAACCAACTCCCGTGTGACATCTTAGCCGGTAACTTGATTAAATTTTCTTATTGAAAGTTAAAAACACCCAGCTGACCCTGGGCAAAGAATCCCCATAAAGCATAGAAAAACCGGAGCTCCGCCGTCAATGAAAAGCACATTGCTCTCCCTGAGCATTTAAGGTATATGGGGATACCGGGGGTGTAGGGGGGCGTGAGTCGAACTAATACGGAGCCCAGCTCTCGCGCCCCCCTACGCGTGCCTTTGTCCAACTTTCGTGGCAAGACCGAAAGTTGGTGCCGCCCGGCATGAGGGCAACCAGCGGTTTTCTCCCGCTTTATCAAAAGCGCATAAGAGAAAAATTGCGCATGCAATCAAATTATTTGTTTCCTGTAAAGCGTTTTTTAGTTTTGTTTATTAACACAAGATTGTCTATGCAACAATCTCCATTATAATCGTGTTATGAATTAAAATAGAGGTTATAAAAGAAATGTTGCTTGTACAACAAATCTTCTTTTGTTTTCTTAAAGTGAAGGAACCCGTTGTTTTCGCAATGTGAAAATTTACTTTTGCTTGTTTAAAACAAAGAATCCCATTGTTTTTGAAAGATAAAAATTTGTTTTACTTTTTGAAAGTAAAAAGTCTTTGCTGTCGCTTTTAAAAGCGACGTAACCCCCGACGTAACCCCCGGCGAAAGCCGGGGAACCAAAGAAAAGCCCCAGAGGCAGCACCCTGCCTCATAAAGGACCCTATCACTCGTTCCCACTCGCTCTTCTCAGGAAGAGAGTTCCGCTCCTTGCGAGGAGCGGCAAAGGGCGCCGCCCTTTGATCCCGCCGCTTTTCAAAAAAGCGGAAAAACACATTTTAGTCATTACCTGTCAGGTAAAAAATGATCCTCGCCGCAGGCGCGAGCCGACCGCAGGTCCCACCTTTTAAAAAGGTGGAAAAACACGTTTTGTCTGCTCCCTGTAAGGGTAACAAAAAGGGGCTGTTCTCCAACAGCCCCAAACCCCTGTCATTTTAAGTTCTTTCAAAAAAGGCCCTCACCCCGCTAGGCTGATCGCATCAATCGCCCGCAGCTCTTCCTCCGTAAACGCGGTCTTTTCCACAATCCCGATGTTCTCCAGAATCTGCGCCGGTTTCGATGCGCCGATCAACACGCTGGTCACTTCGCCGTCGCGCAGAACCCAGCTCAGCGCCATCTGCGCCAGCGTCTGCCCGCGGTTTGCCGCAATCTTGTTCAGCGCGGCAATCTGGCCCAGTTTTTCCGGCGTCAGCTGGTCGGCGTGCAGGAAACGTCCGTCGCGCTTGATGCGACTGTCCTCCGGAACCCCTTTCAAATATTTGTCTGTCAGAAGGCCCTGCGCCAGCGGGCTGAACGCGATAATCCCGCAGCCGTTCTGCGCCGCAAACGATTTCAGGCCGTCCGTCTCAATGTGCCGGTCAAAAATGGAATAGCGGCTCTGGTTGATAATGAACGGACATTTCAGCTCCTGTAAAATTTCCATCGCCTTCCGAGTGGTCTCCCGGTTGTAATTGGAGATCCCCGCATATAGCGCCTTGCCGCTCTTAACGGCGGTATCCAGCGCCATCATACTCTCCTCCAGCGGTGTATTCGGGTCCATGCGGTGATGATAGAAGATATCCACGTAATCCAGGCCCAGGCGCTGTAAACTCTGGTCCAGGCTGGCGAGCAAATATTTGCGGCTGCCCCAGTCGCCATAGGGGCCGTCCCACATCGTATACCCGGCCTTGGTGCTGATCACCAGTTCGTCGCGGTACCCGTGCAGCTCCTCCCGGACGATTTTCCCAAAGTTGGACTCCGCGCTGCCCGGCTCCGGACCGTAGTTATTCGCAAGGTCAAAGTGCGTAATCCCGTTGTCAAATGCGGTGAAGCACATGGCTTTCATGTTCGCATAGTCGTCGTTCGTGCCGAAATTGTGCCATAATCCCAAAGACAGCATCGGCAGCTTTAATCCGCTTGCCCCGCAGCGGTTGTATGGGATTTGCCCATACCGTTCTTTACTGGCCGTATAAGACATACCAATTCCTCCCTATTGTAAATCAAACGAGTCCATTTTCATCTGTAAAACCAGTTTACATCTTCAAGCACACTTGAAGTCAAGGGGAATTTTTTAATCCGTCAATGGATTGATCAGGAATCCCGTGATCAGCTTGGGATAGAACCAGGTGGACTTCTGCGGCATCTTTTCGCCCGCGTCTGCGATCCGGCGGATTTCCTGTATGCGCGCGGGATTGACGAAAAACGCGCACTGGCTTTCTCCGTCGCGAACAGAAGAAAGCGCCTCCTGAAAATCGCGGGTATAGGTCAGGGTTTCCTGCTTCGCCATATTATCCGCGTCGATGCCGAGCATGTCCTCCAGGATGACCTTGTGCAGCAGTGACACATTCAGGTTCCGTGTTGCCTCACTCTGCTCTGGGCAGAGGCGGTCCATCAGGGTTTCGTCCTTCAGAATCAGCAGCAGCCACTTGTTCCCGCCGGAATAATACGCAAACGCTTTCTTTGCCTGCCGGTGCAGAGCATCCATATTGGTCTCAATGTTTTCCGGCGTGTCCATCTCATAGACGTGAAAACAGGTACGGCAGCGCTCCAAAAGAGCATCTTCGTCAAAATGGGGAAGACCGTGCAGCAGCCGGTGAATCGGCAGCACTGCCAGTCCCGGCCCGTCGATGTCCGCCAGTCCCATCATGATCGTTTCCGCGCCGGGGCAGTCCTTTCCCTGCTCTTTACACCAGCGCCGGAATTCCAACGCCGTCGCATATCGGTGATGCCCGTCGGCAATGTAAATCTTGCGATCCTGGAAGTCGTCGCGGAACGCCCGCAGTACCACGAGGTCGTTGACCACCCACAGGCGGTGCGTCACACCGTCCAGCGTGCAGGTGTAGCGCGGCTTGCAGTCGGATAGACGGTCGATCCGCTCCTTTGTCTCGCGTTTTGGGTCCTCATACAGGCCGTATACGGGGCTGATATTACAGAAGGTGGACTGCATCAAACGCAGGCGGTCCCGCTTGGCCTCGTCCAACGTTTTCTCATGCGGCAGAATCATTCCCTCCTGCGGCTCGGAGAGCTTGACTCGGCAATACAGGACCTTGTTGCGCAGCGTTTCCCCATGCAGACGGAACTCCTGTTCATAAAGAAACATCGCCGGCAGCAGGTCGCGCTTCAACACAGCTTCTTCCGTCCACTGCCGCAATTGCTCCGCGGCGGCCCGGTAAGGATCGTCTCCATCGGGAACCTCCAGATGCATACAATTGTACGGATTCCGGGCGGCAAAACGCTCCCGGTCGCCGGGAGCGAGGACGTCGTACGGCGGGCAGAGCAGCGTCTCCATTTCTCCCGCCTTTGCGGTATAGCGCAGCGCGCGCAGGGGTGCGATTTCCGGCATAAGGTCCGCCTTTCCGGCCTCATTTGGCCAATGAATATAAGTATTTCCATAGTACCCCATTTGCCAACACAAAAGATTCTTTAAAAACAAAAAGCGCATGCGGGAATCCCCACATGCGCGGCTGCTCAATCTATGTAATTTATGCGCCCTTCATGGCGTTCAATTCCTGACGTTGCATCTTAGCGATGTTTTCGAGCGTACTGACGCGTTCTTCCAAATCGCGGACTTTATCGACGTCGGGGAGCTTTTCCAAAATATCCTGATGGCCTTCCGCCAGCAGTTGAATCTGTTTTTCCACGCGGGATTCTATGATAACATTCATCTGTTCGATGATTTCGGTTTTAAAATCCGCAATCTTTTGATCCTGACCCGTTTTTTATCCATTATAGCACAGCCCCCATGCCGGGACAAGGCGAAACACGGATTGCCCACGTGAAAGATATTAACTTGCCTCCGGAATGGAACGAGCAATCCATTTGCCGCTGTGGAAGCGCCACGCAAACAGCGCGGCCCGGAACGCCCAATCGATAAACATGGCGATCCAGACGCCCATCACGCCCCAACCGCATACCAAAACCAGCACGTAACTCATGCCGATGCGGAACGCCCACATCGAGAAGATCGAGGTCAGCATGGTGAATTTGACATCTGTTGCCGCGCGAAGCGTATTGGGAAGCGCGAAGGAGATCGGCCAGACCAACATAGCCACGCTGTGTACAAGGATAAGCTGTTCCGCAATGGACGCCGCCTCCGGAGACAGATTATAAATGCTGACAAGCGGCCCGGCGAGCAGGGAGAGCAGAACGGCCAGCGCCGCCAGGATGAGATAGTTAAATTTGATCAGGCTTTTTGTGTATTGCCTTGCCTGTTCATATTCGCCCGCGCCGACACATTGTCCGATCACCGTAACCATTCCCAGTCCGATGGCAGTCCCCGGCAGATACTCAAAGTTGACCAGGTTGCCCGCGACGGCAAAACCCGCGATAGACGCGGTTCCAAGCGTGGCGACAAGACTCTGCACCAGGATTTTCCCCAGCTGAAACATGCTGTTTTCCATCCCGGCGGGAACACCGATCCTGAGAATGTTTCGAATCATGGTAGGATGAACGCCCAGACGCAGTTTCCGGTCGATATGGATCACATTGTTTTCATTCCGGACGATCACCAACATGATGATCGCGGCAGTTGCCCGGGAAATCACCGTTGGGATTCCCACGCCTTCGACGCCCATGTGCAGACCGAACACACAGATGGCGTTGCCCGCAATATTGATGCCGTTCATGCAGAGGGAGGTTTTCATGGATACCTTGGAATTGCCCATGGAACGGTATAGCGCTGCACAGGAATTATAGACTGCAAGAAAGGGATACGACAGCGCCGACAGGAAAAAGTAAATCTCCGCGTTCTGCATGACGTCCGGCGCGATATTGCCAAAGATCAGGCGGAGCAGCGGTTTACTTCCGATCAGCGCAACCGCCATGATGACAACGGAGAGCAAAACCGTGGACAGCAGGAGCTGGTTGGCGGCAACACATGCCTGTTTGGGTTCTTTCCGTCCCAGATACTGCGAACAGACCACTGCACCGCCCGTCGCCAGCGCAGCGAGCAGCTGAATGATCAGCAAACTGATGGAATCCACCAGAGAGACGCCGGAAACCGCCGCTTCTCCCACTGCCGCGACCATCACAACGTCGGCCATACCGACCAGTACCGCCAGAACCTGCTCGATGATCAATGGGACCAGAAGCCGGGATAAATCTCTTCTTGAGAACATCGTTTCACCCGCATTTCAAAATAGGCAGGTTCCCTTTGTCGGAATCTGTCGTTGTTTTTCAGGAGACTATTATAGAACAAGCGGCAGATAAATGCAATTCTAAGGCCTTCGGTCGGTACGTGCCTACGGCGAGGATCATTTTTACCTCACGGGCAATTCTTAAAATATGTCTTTCTCTGTTTCCGAAAAGCAGGGATGGTCGTTTGGAACATTGAGTGAAGCTTTAGACTTAATCGAGCATTCTGACCAGAGATCCTCTTCCTGAGAAGAACAAGTGGAAACGAGTGATAACGATCTTTACGGATATTTTGTACTATCGGGTGATTTCCGGGGCCGTTGCAGAATACAAGCTGTAACGCGCCCGTCACACAAAGTGTTATTTTAGCTTACAAAAATATAGGGGAACGAGCGGGACATATCCCCGGGACTATCTATCTGACAGGTAACGGATGAAATATGTTTGTCTACATGAATCCATAACAAAACGGCGGTCTGAATAAATCCAGCCGCCGTTTACTGTCTGTTTATTTTTACATGTATTTTATCGAACCGGTATGTAGTCAACCTGGGAATCTTCGTCCGTCGCTTCCAGTTTGAAAATGACAGGACGAAGGCCGTCGTTGCAGCTGCAAATCGCAACGCCTGGCTTCCGGATCCAATCGCCGTAATAGAACAGTTCCTTGTCGGCGCCGTGCGACAGGGCAAATACATACTGATAGATCGCCTTCCACGCCTCGTCGCAGAAACCGTCCGGCTTGGCATATTCGGCATAAAACACTTGACCCTTCATCAACATAGGGCAGGCAGTCAAGCCTTCCGCGCCGTATTCTTTCGCCAGCTCCCGGTCCAGCGTCGTTTTCAATACGGTGATTTTTACTTTTTTCACCAAGCCCACTTCCTTTTTGATTAAAACACCATTGCCATTCGCATATCCTAACGAAGAAATAAAAATCCGGGCTACACTGATTATCACTGTACAAATAAAGCAAAGGCAGGTTATCACCCTCACACTCCGTAATAACTAACCTGTTTTATACAAATAGTTTTTATAATTCGAGGTTTTATAGCGCTGAGAAGAAAGTAAACTATCCTTTCTCACTCCGCTTGATATGAAATATAAGACCATTGGATTCCGTCCATATTTACCGATTCTACAGAATATCTGTCCAATTTAGCAATTGGCATTTATATCTGCTAGCTGCTTTAAAAATAACAACACACCAAATATACCGTCGATTATGCGCGAAACAGGGGGATTTTTGTTATAAACACCGCTGATTATACAGACCGTTAAAGCTTTCCCTCCGCCACAAGGCGGGCAGTCTTTAAAATCAGCACCTGGGTCTTGGCGTCGGCAATCTCGTTGTTCATAACCATTTCCACCGCCTTGTCAAGCGGAATACGCTCGACTTCCAGAAACTCATCCTCGTCAAAGTGCGTTTCGCCGAAGCCGGTCACGCGGCAGGCATACAGATGAATAATCTCGTCACAATAACCGGGCGTGGGGTAGAGCTTTCCCAAACTGAGGTATTGCTCCGCTGTCGTTCCGGTTTCTTCTTTTTGCTCGCGCTTACCCGCCTCCAGCGGGTCTTCGCCGCGTTCCAGCTTGCCCGCGGGCGTTTCCAACACGACCTGTGCATAGGGATACCGGTACTGGCGGACAAACAGCAGTTCATTTTGATCGGTCAGCGCCGCAATGCTCACGCCGCCCGGGTGGGACACAACCTCGCGCTTTGCTTTCGCGCCGTTTTCCAGCTCCACGTCATCCACAAACATGTCGATGATGCGGCCCCGGTAAATCTCCGTACGGCCCAGCTTTTTTTCCGTCAGTTTCATAAAATCGGCCTTCCTCTCTCTACGATTCGTATAAAAATCACCCGGATTTTCCGGTTGTAAATTGACATATTCAGCATTCGGTTGAAAACTCTGTGGATAATACTGAAAGTTGACCTGCGGTCGGCACGCGCCTACGGCGATGGTCGTTTGGAGCATCGAGCGAGGCTTTAGCCTCAAGCGAGCGTCCCCACCGGAGGTGCCGCCCGGCATGAGGGCAACCAGCGGTTTTCTCCCGCTTTTGTAAAAGCGCAAAAAGGTATAAGATTGCACATGCAATTAATTTGCTTGTTTCATGTAAAGTGTTTTTAATTCTTCTTTTTTAATACAAGGTTGCTACGCAACAACATTTACTGTAATTGTGTTATGGAATAAAAGCTTTAAAAGTAAAATTTTTAAAAGAAATGTTGCTTGTCCAATAAATTCTCTTTTGTTTTCTTAAAGTGAAGGAACCCGTTGTTTTCGCAATGTGAAAATTTACTTTTGCTTGTTTAAAACAAAGAATCTCATTGTTTTTAAAGATAAAAATTTGTTTTATTTTTTTAAAGTAAACAATCTTTGCTGTCGCTTTTCAAAGCGACGTACACCCCCGGCGAAAGCCGGAGAACCAAAGAAAAGCCGGGGAACCAAAGAAAAGCCCCAGAGGCAGCACCCTGCCTCATAAAGGACCCTATCACTCGTTCCCACTCGCTCTTCTCAGAAAGAGAGTTCCGCTCCTTGCGAGGAGCGGCAAAGGGCGCCGCCCTTTGATCCCGCCGCTTTTTAGAAAAGCGGAAAAACATGTTTGGGCCATTACCTATAAGGTAAAAAATGATCCTCGCCGTAGGCGCGAGCCGACCGCAGGTCCCACCTTTTAGAAAGGTGGGGAAACAGGTTTTAATCATTACCTGTCAGGTAAAAAATGATCCTCGCCGCAGGCGCGTGCCGACCGCAGGTCCCACCTTTCAGAAAAGTGGGAAAACACAGTTTATTCGTAAGCACAAACTGTTTGTAAACTCAACCTGCAAAATCATACGAATACCCAGGTTCCACCTGATACAATTCCTCATAAAGCTTCGCGGCACGGCTGCGGTAATAATCCATCACGCGGCTGGACGCGTCCACCTGCGCCATGGTGCCGCCAACGGCGGCGGCCTCCTCCTCGATCTCTTGAAGCGCTGCTTCCGTGCCGTCGCTCCATGCCTTCTGCTCCGCTTTCAGCGTCTCGCGGCGGTCAGCGGAGACCTTCTCCAGCAGCTTTTCATAGGCAGAGGACACCTCTTTTTTCCAGATTTCCGCGTATTTGTCGGAAACCTCCACCATGTCGCGGTTGGAAATCGCGTTGTTGTTGTCCTTGATATAGGCCTTGTCAATGGGATTATTGGCAAATTTCGTATCAAAATCCTTATTCTCCGTCTCCACCGGCAAAACCTGGCCCGGACTGCTTTCCGCCGGCTGGGAGGCGGGGGGAGTGGAGGAAACCGGCGCTCCCTCAGAGGATTCCCCTTCAACCGTTCCCTCGACACTGCTCGAGGGCGCGTCGCTGGAGGAAACCGGCAGCGCGGAGCTGTCCGGCGCCGGTTCCGGTTTCTGCTGATTGGTACAGCCCGCAAACAGGGACGCAGCGATACAAACCGCCAATAAAGAAACAAATAGACGTTTTTTCATACGCAAGCCCCCTTTATTCTTCTACAGGCGCGTCGGAAACGGCGGCTTCCTGTTCCATCTCTTCGGGCGTCAGCGCGCCGTCGGTGGCGTCGCCATCGTCTTCTGGAAGCTCATCCGCCTCGTCTTCGTCCTCCTCATGCGCGGTGCGGGCCAGCGTCACAACACGGCTGCTCTCGGTCAACCGCATGACGCGCACACCCTTGCTGGGCCTTGCGCATTCGCGGATCGAATTGGCGCGGATGCGGATAATCACGCCGTCGCTTGCAATCAGGATGATGTCGTCATCCAGGTCGACCACCTTGATGGCGGCGACATCCCCGTATTTTTCCACATGATAGTTGGTCAGTCCCTTGCCTCCGCGCGACTGGATGCGGTAATCGTCGATGGAAGACAGGCGGCCATAACCGGTCTCACTGACAGTCAGCACCAGCCCGCCCTCGCGCAGGATACTCATGCCGACGACGCAGTCGCCCTCCCGGAGCGTCAGCGCCTTCACGCCGCGCGCGGTGCGGCCCATGGCGCGCACATCCGTCTCACGGAAGCGGATTGCCATGCCCTTCTTTGTCGCGACCATCAGCTCGTCGCTGCCGTTGGTCAGGCGCACCCAGCAGAGCTCGTCGCCCTCGTCCAGATCGATGCCGATCACGCCGCCCTTGCGGGTGGTGTTGTACGCGGCAAGCGGCGTGCGCTTGATGATGCCGTTGCGCGTGACCATAACCAGATAGCTGTCCGCGTCGAACTGCGGCACGCGGATCATCGACGTGACGCGCTCGTCCGGCGAGATGGGCAGCAGGTTTGCGATGTTCATGCCCTTGCTGGTGCGGGAGCCCTCTGGCACCTCGTAGCACTTCAGGCGATAGACGCGGCCCAGGTCGCTGAAGAACATGACATAGTCGTGGCTGTTGATGACGAACATCTCCGTCGCCACATCCTCCTCCCGGCGGGTCATGCCGGACACACCGCGCCCGCCGCGCCGCTGGGTGCGGTACGTGTCGGTCTTCTGGCGCTTGACGTAGCCGAAGTTCGTCAGCGTGAGAACGCACTCCTCCTCGGGAATCAGGTCTTCTATATCGACCTCGCCGCTGATGGCGGCGATTTCCGTACGGCGCTCGTCGTTGAACTTCTTTTTGACCTCCAGCGCTTCATCCTTGACGATTGCCAGCAGGCGGTCGCCGTTGCTCAAAATATCCTTCAAGTCCGCGATCTTTGCCAGCAGGGCGGTCAGCTCGTCCTCCAGCTTCTGGCGGTCCAAACCGGTCAGAGCGCCCAGCTGCATCTGTACGATGGCCTGCGTCTGTATGTCGTCCAGGCCGAAGCGCTCGGTCAGCCGCTGTCTGGCGTTGGAGCGGTCCTTGGACGACCGGATGATATTGATTACCTCGTCGATATTATCGACGGCAATTTTCAAGCCCTCCAGGATATGCGCGCGGTCCTCCGCCTTTTTCAGCTCAAACTGGGTGCGGCGGGTCACAACGCTCACCTGGAAGGTGATGTATTCGTCCAGAATCTGCTTGAGCGTCAGCGTCTTCGGCTCGCCGTTGACGATCGCCAGCATGATCACGCCGAACGTCGTCTGCATCTGCGTGAACGAATACAGCTTATTCAATACGATCTGCGGGGACGCGTCGCGCTTGACAGTGATCACGATGCGCATGCCCTCGCGGTCGGAATGGTCTTCGATGTTGGAGATGCCGTCGAGGCGCTTCTCCTTGATCAGCGTGGCGATATTTTCAATCAGCCGCGCCTTGTTGACCTGGTACGGCAGTTCGGTCACAATGATGTGATAGCGGCCGTTCTTTTCCTCTTCAATTTCCGCGCGGGCGCGCACGGTGATGCGGCCGCGGCCCGTCGGCCCGTCGCGTAGGCGGCGCGGATCCCCGCACGGCCCATGATGATCGCGCCGGTGGGGAAGTCCGGACCCTTGATATGCTGCATCAGGTCGTCCAGAGTCGCGTCGGGGTTGTCGATCAGACAGCACATGCCGTCGATGACTTCGCCCATGTTGTGCGGCGGGATATTCGTCGCCATGCCGACCGCGATCCCTGTGGAACCGTTGACCAGCAGGTTCGGGAAATGGCTGGGCAGGACGGCGGGCTCCTTCAGACGGTCGTCGTAGTTCGGCATGAAATCGACGGTATCCTTGTCGATATCCTGTAACATCTCCACGGCAATGTGACTCATGCGGCTCTCCGTATAACGATAGGCCGCAGGGGGGTCACCGTCGATGGAACCGAAGTTTCCATGCCCGTCCACCAGCATATAGCGCATGGAGAAATCCTGCGCCAGACGGACCAATGCGTCATATACGGACGCGTCGCCGTGCGGGTGGTAACGTCCCAGAACGGAACCGACGGTATCCGCGCATTTGCGGTACGCCTTGTCCGGGGATAAGTTGTTCTCATACATCGTATAGAGGATTCTTCTGTGTACCGGCTTCAGACCGTCGCGCACGTCCGGCAGGGCGCGGGACACGATGACGGACATGGAGTAGTCCAGAAAAGATTTTTTCATTTCCTTTTCCAGGTCCACGTTGATAATCCGGTTATTTTCCTGCATTTCTTCCATTTAGAAACCAACCCTTTCCTGCGGGGAACAACCCTCCGCTTTGATGGATGCTTTTATCGTACGAATTTTTCCTGTAAGCTTTCCTGTAGCAACCGGTGCAGCGTCTCGCAGTCTTCACCGGACAACGCGCGTTTGGGAATATACCGGGACTCCCACGGCCCCAAACGCAGTAAAAAGAGGTTTTTGTCCTCATACGCGCCATACAGCAGCGCATAGGGGAGCGCGGCCTCATACCGGTCCGACCGGATTTCCGCACGGTCCTCATAGAACAGCAGCGTTTGCGCGGTCATTCGTTCCTGCGCGCGGTCGAAAAACGACTGCGCCCTGCTTCGCACAAACAACGGCTGGATTGCATCGTGATAAAACCCCACGGCAAGCCCCGCCAGCACCAGCAGGGAACACAACAGGGTATTGTAGGGGTCTCCCAACCCGAAAAACAGGCAAAGGACGAATCCGGTAACAACCATCAGGAACCCGACGGCGCGCAGCGCAAGCCGCTCTTTGGGACTTGCCGCCGCTTCGACCGCGGCAAGCTGATAATCTGCGTAATCCTGCTTTGTCGGCAGAAAGCTGACGGTCAATTGTGCATGTTCCTCCAACCGAATCCCTCCTTTACCGTTTTGATGTGACGCGGCGATACTTGGACGCGAAGGTATTCTGCATATGCGCGGACACGGCCTCGCGCCGCTCCTCCGGAATATTTTTCTTTGCCAGAATCAGCAGATTGCGGTCCCATCCGCCCGCACAGACAATATACTCCCGGTTTTCATAACAGGCGCAATAGTCGGTCCAATAAGCGCGGAGCTGTTCGACCTGCGATTCCGCCGCAACGCTGTCGCGGTAAACGGAGATGGTCACCGACTCCGCCAACACATGGGTTTCACGAAAGACGGCGGCTTCATGCGCTTTTTTGCGTTTCGGCTGTGTAAAGAAAAAATACGCCGCCAACAGAAGCGCCAGCCCCGCAAAAACAAAAGGAATCCACGCGGTGGCATACTGGTTCAGATACGCGGGGACGGAAGACAGCGCCAGCGCCGCCGCCGTCAGACAGATCGCCGCACGGACGCCTTTTCGATTGATGACCGCGCGCATGGAATCGGCAAAGAGCGCCGCCTGCGCATATTCTTCTTCTGTCAGAGTTTGCTGAACAACGGCGATCGGTTCGCCTTCGTAGAAGGTTGGCAAAATGGCAGGACTCCTTTCCCTTTTGTAAAAAGTGGACCTCCGGTCGGGACGGTCCGGACGTGTAACGTCTTTCGCGCCTCCGGCGGTTTTCCCAGCAAGTCTTTATAAAAAGATGATCTTTTATATCCCACTATACGGGGTATCCACACCTGAGATGGAATCGCAGTGGCGGGACGGACGGGACAAGCTCCCGGGGTGTGTTTTACCTTACAGGTTATTTTTAAAATGTGTTTTTCCGCTTTTCTAAAAAGCGGCGGGATCAAAGGGCAGCGCCCTTTGTCGTTCTCCGCAGAGAACGAAATTCTTGTTTCTGAGAAGAGCGAGTGGAAACGAGTGATATTGTTGTTTATGAGGCATGGTGCTGCCTCTGGGGCTTTTCTTTTTAGCCCCGGCTTTCGCCGGGGCTGTACGTCGCTTTGAAAAGCGACAGCAAAAACTTTTTATTTTTAAAAGTAAAACAATTTTTATTTAGTAATTTTTAGAAAACTTGATTGCAGATGCAATCTTTAAATCTTATTTGCTTTTGCAAAAGCGGGAGAAAACCGCTGGTTTGCCCTCATGTCGGGCGGGCACTTCCTTTCCGTCTTGTCGAAAAGGAAGCAAAGACCGCGAAAGGGGGGCGCGAGAGTGGGCTCCGGATGACTTCGACTCACGCCCCCCTTACAACCCCCGGTATCCCCATTGGGACGCTTTGCCCAGGGAGGGCGGCGTGCTCTTCATTGCCGTCGGCACTGGAGTTTTCTCCGCTTTATTGGGATGCTTTGCCAAGGGTCGGCTGGGTTGTTATTCTTTGACAGCAGGCTTCTATTGGGTAGAACCTATATGTTTTTATATTATTGGGCTTTATGAGAAAACCGCCGCAGATGCGAATGACCTTGTTATATCCCGCGCTGTGCGGAGGGGGTTTTTATTTACTCTTTACTCCGGGATGTTCCCGCCTGAATAATCGCTTCGATTTCCGGCAGGATATCGGGTTCCACACAGCGCATGGGGAGGATCACCATATCGTCGCCCTTAAAATAGACAACGAGATTTTGCTGGATTACCGCGCTGCGGCAGGAGCCGTCCAGCGGGATTTTCCATTTGCGTTCGCCGCGGCCCATTACAATTTCGTCGGGGTAGACCTCCATGCAAACCTCTTTGTCATCGGCATTGCGTTTGGCATCCTGTTTGATGCGGATTCCCGGCAGGAAAATCATGATAAAGATAAACGCCGCGCAGACCGTGGCAAAAAACAGGTTATCCGGCTGGCGGTACAGGAAGAAGGATACCAGAAAAAACAGCAGCAGGGCAGAAAAGATGCAAAGTTCGACCGCTGTGCGGCGCTTCCGCTTTTGGTCGTATTGCGTCTCCTTCATGCAGGCGTAAATTTCTTCCTCGCGGAGTATGTACGAAAATTTAAAGCCGGTCACCGTGTCTTTATATTCCTGGTCGGCGCCAT
Source organism: Anaeromassilibacillus senegalensis (assembly GCF_001261775.1). Taxonomy (GTDB): domain Bacteria; phylum Bacillota; class Clostridia; order Oscillospirales; family Acutalibacteraceae; genus Anaeromassilibacillus; species Anaeromassilibacillus senegalensis. The sequence goes on from NZ_LN868535.1 coordinate 470,230, forward strand.
CCGCCACCAGCTCGGCTTCGCTTCCGTCCCACTCCACAGGTTCTTCCTGTTCTTCTTCCGGCTCCGCGGGGTACCCTTCGGACGCGGGGGACGGGTCCCCCTGCCGTTCCGGAGGCTGCCCGGCCTCCTCGTTTTCCTTTTCAAATGGTTTCATTTGGCTGTTTCGCTCCTTCAATCTTGTAAAAGGTATTTCCACAATCGTTATACGTCGAGATTCTGCACATATTTGGCGTTCTTTTCAATGAACGCGCGGCGCGGCTCGACCTTATCGCCCATCAGGACGGTGAACGCCTCGTCCGCGGCGGCGGCGTCCTCCACCTCCACGCGTAGCATCGTACGGGTCTCCGGGTTCATAGTTGTCTCCCAAAGCTGCTCGGAGTCCATTTCACCAAGACCTTTGTAGCGCTGGATCTCATAGCCGCTGACCATTTCGGCCATCAGCTGGTCGCGCTCCCGGTCGGAGAACGCGTAGAAATGCTTTTTCCCCTTGCTGACGCGGAAGAGCGGCGGCTGCGCCAGATAGATATGCCCTTCCTCAACCAGAGGCTTCATAAAGCGGAAGAAGAACGTCAGCAACAGCGTGCGGATATGGGAGCCGTCGACGTCGGCATCCGCCATGATGATGATTTTGCCATAGCGCAGCTTGGACAGATCGAATTCGTCTCCAATGCCGCAGCCCAGCGCCGTCACAACCGGCATCAGCTTTTCATTGCCGTACACTTTGTCCAGACGCGCCTTTTCCACGTTGAGCATCTTGCCCCAAAGCGGCAGGATCGCCTGATATTTACGATCGCGTCCGCCCTTGGCAGACCCTCCTGCGGAATCACCCTCGACGATGTAGATTTCTGTTTCGTCCGGGTTGCGGCTCTGGCAGTCCGCCAGTTTGCCGGGCAGGGAAGCCGTTTCCAACTCGGATTTCCGGCGCACCAGTTCGCGGGCTTTGCGGGCCGCTTCTCTTGCGCGGGACGCCGCCAGCGCCTTATCAAAGATCGCGCGCGCCGTCGCCGGATTTTCCTCCAGATACGTCGCCAGTTTGTCGCCCATCAGCTGGCTGACCATGGTGCCGATCTCCGTATTGCCCAATCGTGCCTTGGTCTGGCCTTCAAACTGGGCTTCCTTCATCTTGACGCTGATGATCGCCGTCAATCCCTCGCGGACGTCGTCGCCGGAAAGGTTTTTGTCGTTTTCCTTGATGATGTTGTATTTGCGCGCATATTCGTTCATCACACGGGTCAGCGAGCGCTTGAAGCCGTCCTCATGCGTGCCGCCGTCGGTCGTGTGGATGTTGTTTGCAAAGCTCAAAAGCAGCTCGTTATAGGAGTCGTTGTACTGCATCGCGACTTCCGCTGTCGCGCTGTCGTCCGGCGCCACACAGGAGAAATGAATGACGTCCTCGTGGATCGGTTCCTTCTCCTTGTTGATGAACTCCACAAAGCTGGAGATGCCGCCGGCATACCGGAAGTCGTCGATCACCAGACGCTCCGGGTCGCGCTCGTCGCTCAGCTCGATGCGCACGCCCGCATTCAGGAACGCCTGCTCGCGCAGACGCTTCTGCAGCGTCTCATATTCATATACCGTGCTTTCTTTAAATATTTCCGAATCCGCCTGAAACGTGACGTGCGTGCCGGTGCGGCCCGGGTCGCAGTCCCCGATGACATGCAAATCCTCCACGGACTTGCCGCGTTCAAACCGCTGGTGATAGATTTTCCCTTCATGGAATACCTCAACCTCCAGCCATTCGGACAGCGCGTTGACAACAGACGCGCCCACGCCGTGCAGGCCGCCCGCCACTTTGTATCCGCCGCCGCCGAACTTGCCGCCGGCGTGCAGGATGGTAAAGACCACCGTCACCGCCGGAAGGCCCGTCTTCTGCTGGATGCCAACCGGGATGCCGCGGCCGTTGTCCGTCACACGGATGACATTGCCGGGCAGAATCTTCACTTCGATTTTATCGCAGTAGCCCGCGAGCGCCTCGTCAATGGCGTTATCCACGATCTCATACACCAGATGGTGCAGGCCGCGCGGCCCCGTGGAACCGATATACATGCCGGGACGCTTCCGGACGGCCTCCAGGCCTTCCAAAACCTGTATTTGGTTTTCATCATACGCCTGGGTCGTTTGGGTCATTTCATTTATTTCCATGTTTGTGATCTCTCCCACTCAAATGTTACTCCATTCATCGGCGGAAACAGGTGGTTTTCGCCGTCCTTCCATTCGCTAAAGCGGTCTCCGGGTTCCGCCGTTCCGCGGCGGCGGGGTCCTTCGCACCGGCGCGTTTTGCCGCGGCGCCTGTTTCCGTATGGGCGCGCGCTCCGGATTCGCCGGATGCCGCCGGAGTTCCGACGGTTGCCTCTTTGGCACCGGAGGCCGCAGCTGCACAAAGAACGGACTGGCCAGAAAGAAAAGCAAAAACGGCAGCACGATCCAGAGCAGCGCGAGAAAATCAAATTCCCGCACAAACGCCACCAGTACCAGAAACAACACCGCGCTGACGCCCGCCGCGACGATTGCCAGAATATACAGCAGCCGGTTCAGCACCACGTTGGAACAGGTCCCGCACCTGCCGCAGCGAAACTCTCCATGCGTTTTTACCGCCCACGCGCGGAACCAATTCAATCTTCTGCCGCAGCACGGGCATTTCGGCAACCCGAATTTCACCATCATTTCCTTCTCCCTTTACACGTTTGCGATCTCGTCCATGTAGCCGGTGCGCTTGAGCAGCGTCGCCGAAGAGATCTGCGAAATATAAACGGTTTCTTTCCCATGTTTGTCACAGCACAGCACAAAGGATTTCGGCAGTTCCATGCTCACATTGAACACCTTGCCGCTCTTTTGCACGTCCGCCAGATAGTTGCGCGTCGTTTTAGAAATGGTGGACGTCTCCATATTGAAGATGCCGACGATCTCGTCAACCCGGACCACTGTGTCCTGTCCCAGGTGTAGATACATAAATTTCCCCTTTCCGCACTTCAAACCGCGCGCCCGCTTCCAGTCGGGCGATGGTCTCCGGCTCACAACAGGTGATGAATACCTGCCTGCCATCCAGCCGGTTCAACAGGTAATTCTGCCGCCCGGCGTCCAGCTCGCTCATCACATCGTCCAACAGCACAACGGGCGGTTCCCCGCCCAGTTTTTCCAGTGTGCCGGCTTCCGCCAGCTTCAACGCCAGCACCAGCGACCGCTGCTGCCCCTGCGACCCGAAGGACCGGGCGGAAACGCCGTTGAGCGTCACGTCCAGATCGTCCCTATGCGGACCGACGGTGGTATGCCCGTACTGGATTTCTTCCCGGCGGGCGGCGCGCAGCGCCTCACTGAGATTTTCGGCGCTTTTGCGGTACTGTATACCAAATCTTTCCTGATTTTCAGAAATGCCCGCGTAAATCTCCGCCGCGGACGGTTCAATCTTTTCTATGTACGACGCACGCTCCTTTGTAACGGCCTCCCCATACCGCGCCAGCCGGTCGTCCCAGATTTCCAGGGTATCCAGCAGCTCGGCATGGCGGGGAATGTCCTTTAAAAGCGCGTTTCGCTGATTCAGCGTGTGGTTATAATGCGAAAGCAGGGATGCGTACGCGGGCTTGATTTGGCACATCGCCGCGTCGATAAACGCGCGCCGCAGCGCCGGGCCACCCTTGATCAGAGACAGATGTTCCGGGGAAAACAGCACCGCGCGGAAGGTTCCCACCAGCTGTGCGGGCGACTTTTTCGGCACGCCGTTCAGCACGGCGCTCCTCTTCCCGTTCACAACGGCAAGTTCCGCTTCCTGTTCGCGCCCTTCACTGTAAAACCGGAGGGACAACGACGCCTTTTCCTGTTCAAAACCAACCAGTTCCGCGTCTTTTGCGCCGCGGAAGGACCGGCCACCGGTAAACAGCCACATCGCCTCCAGCAGGTTTGTTTTTCCCTGCGCGTTTTTCCCGTAGATCACATTCATCCCATCACAGGGTTCCATCGACCCTGTACACAGGTTGCGAAACCCGTCAAACGCCAGACTGCATATCTTCAGAACCACACACCTCGTAACATACATCGTTATAGACGGCGCGGTCACCCGGCCGCATCTTTTTGCCGCGCATTTCGCACGGCTCGCCGTTGACCAGCACATCCCCGGCCTGGATCACCCATTTGGCGCGGCCGCCGGTATCCACGGCGCCGCCGAGTTTCAATAACGCATCCAGACGAATGAATTCGGTATCGATTTGGATTTTTTCTGTCTTCATTGTTGTTTGACCTGCGGTCAGCACGGCCCGCCCTTTTATGTTACCTGAATCGCACCCGCGCTGTGGCGGGACGGACGGGACAAGCTCCCGGAGCTTTTCCTTTATAGATTTTTTAACCTCACAGGTTATTGTTCAAATGTGTTTTTCCACTTTTCTAAAAAGTGGCGGGATCAAAGGGCAGAGGACGTGCAACGTCGTTCGCGCCTCCGGCGATGGTCGTTTAAAACTTCGAGCGAGGCTTTAGCCTCAAGCGAGCGTCCTGACCGGAGGTCCTCTTCCTGAGAAGAGCGAGTGGGAACGAGTGATAGAGTTTTTTACGAGGCACTAAGCTGCCTCTGGGGCTTCTTTGGTTCCCCGGCTTTCGCCGGGGGTTACGTCGCTTTGAAAAGCGACAGCAAAGATTGTTTACTTTAAAAAAGTAAAACAAATTTTTATCTTTCAAAAACAATGGGATTCTTTGTTTTAAACAAGCAAAAGTAAATTTTCACATTGCAAAAACAACGGGGTTCTTCGCTATAAGAAAATAAAAGAAGATTTGTTGTACAAGCAACATTTCTTTTAAAAGTTTTACTTTTAAAGCTTTTATTCCATAACGAAATTACAGTGAATGTTGTTGCGTAGGCAACCTTGTATTAAAAAGAAGAATTAGAAACACTTTACATGAAACAGGCAAATTAATTGCATGTGCAATCTTATATCTTTTTGCGCTTTTACAAAAGCAGGAGAAAACCGCCGGTTGCCCTTATGCCGGGCGGCACCTCCGGTGGGGACGCTCGCTTGAGGCTAAAGCCTCGCTCGATGCTCCAAACGACCGTCGCCGTAGGCGTGTTAGACACTGCGTGTCCGGTCTTGCCACGAAAGTTGGACAAAGGCACGCGTAGGGGGGCGCGAGAGCTGGGCTCCGGATAAGTTCGACTCACGCCCCCCTACACCCCCGGTATCCTCATATGCCTAAGTCGCTCAGGAAAGGCCGTGTGCGTTTCATTGCCGGCGGAGCTTGGGCTTTCTGTTTTTGTTTTGGCATTACTGTGGTTGTCGGTCAGGTTTGCTTTTTATGGGTTTTATGCAAATTATCAGCTGGGCTTTATCATTTTACATGAGGACGTTGTTGGGGGGAACCTCTGCGTTTTTTTATAGCATTCAACCTTATGGGAAAACCACCGTAGGTGCGGAAGACCTTGCACGTCCTGTCGCGGGCATCTGTGGACCTGTGCTTGAATTAGCGTCCGCCCCTGCCGTCCCGACCGGAGGTCAGCCGACTTCGCTTTTGAGACGGACGGGGAGAACAAGGAACAGGAAGGAATTCCCCTCGCGGGGCAGGACTTTCATCGGGCTGAGTGGACCATTCAGCTGGACGCGGACTTCGTCGCCGTCGGCATTGCGCAGGGCGTCAAGCAAATACCGGTTATTAAAGCCGATCTCCACATTTGGTCCGGTGATTTCCGCTTCCAACTGATCGTTGGCGCGTCCCATCGCGGTGGAACAGGAAATCTTGATTTCATGATCCTGAAACACACAGCGCACCGGGCTTTTCAACCGGTCCGTGATCAGCAGGGAGACGCGTTCCACACTGTCCATCAGGCCGCGCGTTTTTACCAGCACCTCTGTGCCGCTTGCCGTCGGAATCGCGGCTTTATAATCCAAAAACTCGCCTTCCAGCAACCTCGATATTACAGTATAACATCCAATCTTGAACAGAATATGGCGACGGCCCACCAAAATTGAAAGTGTTTCTTCATCGCTGTCGCTCAACAGCTTATTTACTTCGCTCAATGTCTTACCCGGTACCACAAAGCTAGTCGGCTCGGCACACTGTACCGGTTCCTCGCGGATCGCCAGCCGGTATCCATCCACAGAAACCAGCCGCAGCGCTGTTCCATCCAATTCAAACAATGTTCCGGTGTGAATTGGTTTTGCGTCCGTATCCGCAACGGCAAATATGGTCTGCCGGATCATGCTTTTCAACAGGTTGTGCGGCAGATCAATGCTCGTTTCACTGGTAATGGACGGAATTTCCGGATACTCCTCCGCCGGAATGCCGACGATAGAGAATTCGCTCGGCCCACAGGTGATTGCCGTGATGTGCTTTTCGTCGGAGGCGATGCAGACCTGCTCCGCGGGCAGACGGCGCACAATATCGCCGAACAAACGTGCGCTTAAAATCAAACTGCCCGGCTGTTCAACGGCCGCTTCAATGACCGTCGTCATACCCAGTTCTAGGTCATATCCGCATAAAGTGACGCTGTTTCCTTCCGCGCGAAGCAGGATGCCTTCCAGCGCGGGGATGGACGATTTTGTAGAGACCGCGCGCTGTACGTTGGAGACGGCCTCCGTCAATTGTTGTTTGTTACAGATAATTTTCATGATTTCACCCTTTTTTCTTCGCGCGGACGGGATTTGCCTGCCGATATGGTTATACAAATAGTAGATATACCACGCGTATAACCGTCAGCTGCATAAATATGCAGAAGGGAGAAGTTCCGTTCTGTTCAGCAAATTGCGGTCCGCTTTTTGTTTTCCACATGGTTTGCTGGGTATCCACGATGTCTGTTGGTTTATTTTAATATAGCATTGCTATGGAATAGCTATTGATTTAGTTTTAGCAGTAGGGAGGCCGGAAATGTTGATAACTGGACAAACTCCAGGCAGGGTGCGGAAATTCGACCCTGAATTTTCCAAATCGCAATGTGGACGGATTGTGAAAGGATTTTGGCGTTTCACCGAAAATCAACAGAGTGTTGAAAACTCTGTGGGGAAAGTTGAAAACCGGTGAAAAGATTTTTGTGTACAAAAAGACGTGCTTCCATGGGTGTCAAATAAAAAGATACATGAAAGTAGACGGTTTTACTATTTATAAAAAGTTGTTTTTGAAATTTGCAGGGGTTTGAAAAAATCCTGCAAGAGGATCATTTTTTACGTTCAAAAAGTAAAACAAAGTTTCTATATGATTGCGGAAGCAATGAGATTCTTTGCTTTTAGAACGCAAATAAACCTTTCTTGCACTAAGAAACATTTCCTTTATAGCGTCTATTTAAATTCATAACACGATTATAATAGAAATTGTTGCATAGACAATCTTGTGGTAAAAAGTAAAAATAAAAACATTTTACATCAAGCAAACAAATTGATTGCATATCCAATCTTTCTCTTGTGCGCTTTTGAAAAAGCGGGAGAAAACCGCTGGTTGCCCTCATGCCGGGCGGCACCTCCGGTGGGGGCGCTCGCTTGAGGCTAAAGCCTCGCTCGACGCTCCAAACGACCATCGCCGGAGACGTGTTAGACACTGTGTGTCCGGTCTTATTTCAAAAGAAAGTAAAGATATGGACGTGCAACGTCGTTCGCGGACCTCCGGTCGGGACACGGACTTCCAGTCGGGACGCGCCTCCGGCGAGGAACATTTTCACCTTGCAAATCATGCTTAAAATAGGTCTTTCTACGTTTCTAAAAGCGGCAGGAACCGTTTTTATCTTGCATACCATTCTTAAAATATATTTCTACATTTCCAAAAGCGGCGGGAAACAGTGGCCGCTTATCATTAGTTTGTCACTTGGTGCGTGCCAATTGTTTTTTGGGACGCGAGAGTTGGGCTCCGGATCACTTCGACGCGCGCCCTCCTACACCCCCGGTATCCTCATATACCTGAATCACTCAGGGAGGGCGGCATGCTCTTCATTGCCGGTGGAATTTTGGCTTTCTATATTTTACTTTGGCCTTACTGTTGTTGTCGGCTAAGATGTCACACGGGAGTTGGTTCTTTCCGTCGCGGGCATCCGTGGTATTTTGTTTTGCTCAACGTCCGCCCGCGCCGTGCATGCAGGCTCAGCCTGCTCAGCGGTCGCGGATGTTTTTGACGATGTCTTCGACGGTGGCTTTAATTTTAGGGTCGCGGGCCATGCTCTTCTCGACCTGCTGGATCGCATAGACCACAGTGGAATGATCGCGCCCGCCGAACTCCTCGCCGATGGCAGTCATCGGCATCTGGGTGATCTCGCGGACGATGTACATCGCCACCTGCCGCGCGTTGGAGATGTTTGCGGACCGCTTGCTGGACCGGATGTCCTCCGGTGTGGAACCAAACGTGCGCGCAACCTCTTCAATGATCTTCTCGACGGTCACCGGAACAGGCTGATCGTTGTTAATGATGTCGCTCACTGCCATCTGTGCGGTCGTCAGGCTCGGCGCGTCGCCGTTGAGCAGGTAATACGCCTTTAGCTTCTTGACGGTTCCCTCCAGCTGACGGATGTTGTTCTTCAGCCGGTTGGCGATGTATTCCACGACGGTGTTCGGCACGTCGATACCCAGCAGCTCCGCCTTGCGCTTGATGATTGCAATGCGCGTTTCAAAATCCGGCGGCTGAATGTCCGCCGTCAAACCCCACTCAAAACGGGTCAGCAAACGCTCTTCCAGCGTGGCAATGTCCTTCGGCGGCCGGTCGGATGTCAGGACGATCTGCTTTTTCGCCTCATATAAGGTATTGAAGGTATGAAAAAATTCCTCCTGCGTGGATTCCTTGCCCGCGATAAACTGAATATCGTCGACCAGGAACACGTCCGCCTTGCGGTACCGCTGGTGGAACTCCGCCGTGGTGCCGCGCCGGATCGCCTCGATCAGCTCGTTGGTGAACTCGTCGCCCTTGATATAAATGATGTTCATTTCCGGATGCGTCCGGGCAATCTCGTTGCAGATCGCGTACAACAGGTGCGTTTTACCCAACCCGGAATTTCCGTAGATGAATAGCGGGTTGTACAGCGTGGCGGGTTTGGTCGCCACCGCCATCGACGCCGCGTGCGCGAATTTGTTGGACGGGCCGACGATGTAGGTGTCAAAGGTATACTCGTAATCGTCGTTCTTGTCGGACGTGTCCTCCTGCTTTTCTGAGGAAGCCACCTCGTCCGGTACACAGATCTGCACCTGGATACCCGCGCCAAAAATTTCGGAAAACGCGTCGTTGAGCAACGTGGTATAGCACCGGTTCAGCGTCTGCCGGTGAAATTCATTGGGCGCCTGCAGAAGCGCCACACCCTTTGCAAAGTCCAGGTTGACCGGCTCAATGCGGCTGATCCATGTGGTGTAGGCGACTTCTGTGATATGGCTTTTGCAGTAATCGCATATCAGGCTCCATGCCTCGGTGAAAGATTCCATTTGTTGAACCTCCGTGTTGTATAATCGTCCCGGCCTGCTGGTGCAGGCCTGTAAAACCGCGCCGGACGGCGTCTCAGCGCCCCGCCTGATACGGGACCGCCCGGCGTTCCGCCGTTTTTTCACAGGGGTGCCATCAGACAGTATATATCTTATAGTATCACATTTTTGGTTCCATTACAACTTTTCCACGGGTTTTCCACAGAGATTTCCCACACGCTGTGGAATGTAAAAAAAATTTTTTCCGCGATTTTCCTTACACTTGTACATGATATTGTGGTATGATAAAAGCGTATCCCTAAAAGCTGGGGAATCCGCGGCGCTTCGCGGATTTTTGCGGCCTGAAAAATACAAAGAAAAGGTTGACAGGCCGCTGGTAAATCATATATAATGCTAAATTGCAAGGTTTGTACCCTGAAAGGAGGGTTTTTTCATGCTGAGAACGTATCAGCCTAAGAAGCTCCACAGAAAAAAGGAGCACGGCTTCCGCAAAAGAATGTCCACCAGCAATGGCCGTAAAGTCTTGGCCCGCCGCAGAGCAAAGGGCAGAGCGCGCCTGAGCTACTAAGACAAAAGGCCACCGGAGAGTGGCCTTTCTTTTTACAACCAATCAAACGGCAGGGGAACCGCCCCGCCGGCACGGCGCCCGCTTTAGAAGGTGAGGAACGGAATTGTTTATCGCGATCAAGGAGAACCGGGATTTCCGGCGCATATATACGAAAGGGAAATCGTATGTTTCCCCGATCGTTGTCACATACGTCCTGAAAAACCGCAGCCGCAATCTGCGCGCGGGAATCACCACGAGTAAAAAGACGGGCAATGCTGTCCTGCGCAACCGCTCCCGGCGGATCATGCGGGAAGCTTTCCGCCAGGCGTCCCCCCAGATAAAAGAGGGCTACGATTTTATCCTGGTGGCCAGGGGCCGCACGCCGTTTGTCAAAAGTACCGATATTTACCGCGTATTGATGCGGCAACTGAAGGACGCGGGTGTTTTGAAGTGAAACGCCTGCTTATTTTGCTTATCCGGTTTTATCAGCAGGCGATCTCCCCATACAAGAAGCCCTGCTGCAAGTATTATCCAACCTGTTCCAATTACGCCCTGGAGGCCGTGGAGCGCTTTGGCGCGTTTAAAGGCTTCTTTTTGGCGGCGTACCGTATCCTGCGATGCAATCCCTTCAGCCGCGGCGGGTATGACCCCGTCCCGGAACGGAAGAACAAGCGGAAGGCGAAGGAAGGCTGAACACAGCCCCGCGCGTTCCGGTCACTGGGAGCGTTAAAACCTGTTTTTATGAGCGCTTTCCATGCAGTCTAGATGAAAGTTCCGGATACAATAGAGAAAAACCGGGCGTCTTGGCCCGGATCACAGTCAGGAGCATTGGTTACATGACGAGTATTTTTAACTGGTTCGGCGGGATCCTCGGCTATCTGCTCTGGTTCTTTTACACCCTGATCCACAATTACGGGATCGCGATTCTTCTGTTCACTATTGTGACAAAGATCATCCTGTTCCCGTTCTCGATCAAGCAGCAGAAATCCATGGCGGCCAACAGCAAGATGGCGGCGAAACAAAAGGAAATTCAAAAGCGCTACGCAAACGACAAAATGAAAATGCAGGAAGAGATGCAGAAGCTGTACGACCAGGAGGGGGTCAGCCCCGCCAGCGGCTGCCTGCCGATGCTCCTTCCGTTCCCGATTATGATCGGTATTTATTACACGGTGCTGTATCCGCTGCAGAACGCGCTGCACATCGGCATCGACTCCATCAACAAGGCGACGACGCTGCTCTCCCAAATCCCGGGCGTTGGCACGACGTTTAATTCCATGTATGGCCAGATGGAGATCATCAAACACTTCGATCAGCTCCGCCCCCACCTCACCATGTTTACCGGCGATGAGCTGGACAGAATCGCTTCCTTGAGCTCAGGTTTCAATTTCCTTGGATTGAACCTGCTGGATACCCCGCAAAGCAGCGGATTTTTCTCCTTTATGTGGTTGATCCCCGTACTGTGCCTGGCGACGTCCCTGATTTCTCAGGTGGCCATGACAAAGATGCAGCCGGGTATGGATCAGCAGCAGGGCTGCATGAAGGCGACGCTTTACATCATGCCCCTTTTCAGCGCATGGATCGCATATACCCTGCCGGGTGCCGTCGGCTTCTATTGGATCATCCAGACGGTGGTCAGCTTTATTCAGACGCTGGTCCTGCGCAAGTTCTACAGCCCCGCGCTCATCGGCGCAAAGGCGGAGGCGCAGCGGATCGCGCTGCGTGAACAGGAGGAAGCCCGCATTCCGCGTTTGACCGTGCCGATGAAGCTTGCATCCGGTGCGCCGGCCAAACAGCAGGCAAACAAAAAAGAAAAGGCATTGCCCCAGCAGAGCCAGGGACAGAAACCCAAGGGAAAGAGCAAACAGAACAGCGACAATTATCGCGGAACCAAAAAATAAGGACGCCGCACGGCACGAAAACCATGCGGTGAAACGCCGGAAGGGGTTTTAACGTGATTAAAGAAGTAATCGGCACGGGCGCGACAGTGGAAGAAGCCTTTGAGGCCGCATGCAGGGAATTGGGCGTCGAGTCCCACGAAGCAGAGTTCGAGATTCTGGAAATGCCGGTCCGCAAGACATTCGGTCTGTTCGGCGGCAATCCTGCAAAAGTGCGCGCATTTATCAAGAGCAGCCCAGCAGACGCGGCAGCAGCGTATTTGAAAAAGATTTTGGAAAACATGGGCCTGACCTCCGTTGCATTTGACATTCAGGAGGAGGAGAGCGGCGCGATGATCTCCCTGACAGGGGACGACATCGGCTTTATCATCGGCCACCGCGGCGAAACGCTTGACGCGCTGCAATATCTGGCGGGCCTGGTCGCCAACCACATCGACAATACCTATTATCGGATTACATTGGATATCGGCAATTACCGTGAGAAACGCAAGGATACGCTGGAAGTGCTGGGCCGAAAGATGGCCGCAAAAGCTGTCAAGACCGGCCGCAACTGTTCCTTGGAGCCGATGAATCCGTACGAACGCCGCATCATTCATACCGCGGTACAGCAGGTGGAGGGTGCAAAGAGCTGGAGCGAGGGAGAGGACCTCAACCGCCATGTGGTCATTGGTCCCGAGGGCGGCGAGAAGCCGCTGCCGCGCAGGCCCTACAACAACACCCGCGGACCCCGCAAGCCCTTTGGGGACAAGCCGTATGGAGATAAGCCGCGCGGCGATTTCCATAAGAACGGCGGCTACAACAACCGCGGTCCGCGCCCGCAGCAGAGCGGCCCCAGACCGCCGCGCCCGAACAACAGCGCGCCGCAGGCACCGAAGCGCGAGACAAACGGCCCGCTCTATGGACGCATCGACGTCAAAAAAGAGGACAATTGACGGATAACTGAACAAAGAAACCGGCGCTGCCGGAAGGGGGACGGTTCGTGGGAATCGTCCCCTTTTTGTTGCGGAGAAACTGTGGATTTGAGCCGGTTGTGGATGGCCTTTCAGTTTTACAATCTGATCTTTGTTGTCTATATTCTTTTGCGTCGGGCTGTTTATGGACCTGTGAATTGAAATGACAGCTCCATCCGTTTTCAGCTCTTGGTTTTCAATGAGATCTGGTCGTGCCTGTGGGTTGAAAGGATTGGTTATCTTGCCTTTACGGGCGTTAATGAATCAGTGCCCGTGGGGCACGGTGGATTGTAACATAGCAAAACTTATAAATTTCGCTGCTTTTTGGGATTCAGGCTCCGTGCGAGCCTGTGAATTGTAACCCTAATTGACAACCTGCATATGCCCCGAATACAGCGATTCAGGCTCTATGCGAGCCTGTGGCTTGAAATCCGTAGGTCGTCTATCCCAGCTTGGCTTTCATTTTGTCAGTGCCCGCAGGAGCACTGTGAGATGAAATTACATTTCAGACGGCGTAAAAGTAATCATCGCGGAGTCGGCGTCCCTTTGGACGCCGTGGATTGTGACACAGTTAATTTGCCCTCACGGCAGCAAAGTTGATGTCAGCGTCGTTTGGACGCTGTGTATAAAGGAGAACAATATGGCAAAGACAATCGCGGCGATTTCCACGCCGCAGGCGGCGGGCGGCATTGGTGTTGTCCGTATTTCCGGCCCGGAAGCCCGTGCGGTTGCGGGGCGGGTGTTCCGTTCCGCGCATGGAAAAAACCTGGACGAGATAAAGGGTTATACCGCGCTCTATGGGCGCGTGTTCGACGAAGGGGGAGACATCGACGAAGCGATTGCCCTGAACTTCAGAGCGCCCGCGAGTTTTACCGGGGAAGATGTGGTGGAGCTTTCCTGTCATGGCGGCCTGTATGTGATGCGCCGTGTGCTCAAGGCGGTATTTGCCGCGGGCGCGTCCCCGGCGGGACCGGGGGAATTTACACGCAGGGCGTTCCTTAATGGGAAGATGGGCCTGACGGAGGCCGAATCCGTGATGCAGATCATCTCCGCGCAGGGGGTGGAGGCGGGAAAGGTTGCCTTGGCAGGACACGACGGCGCGCTGGAAAAGCGCATTCACGCCATCCGGGAGACGCTGCTCTCCGCCGCCGCGCATCTGGAAGCCTGGGCCGATTATCCGGACGACGATATTCCGCAGGTGGACGAAGCTGAATTGAAACAGACGCTGGCCCGGACAAAAAACGATCTGGAAAAGCTGCTTGCGCAGTTCGACGCGGGAAAAGCAATTCGCGAAGGCGTCAATACCGTGATCGCGGGCCGTCCGAATGTTGGAAAATCCACGTTGATGAACCTGCTCTCCGGCTGCGAACGCTCCATTGTGACGGAGTACGCCGGAACCACACGCGACATTGTAGAGGAAACCGTACTACTGGGCGGCGTGCCATTGCATCTGGCGGATACAGCGGGCATCCGGTCCACTTCCGACCCGGTGGAACAGATCGGCGTCGACCGCGCGAAAGAACGCGTCCAGACGGCCCAGCTCGTGCTGGCGGTGTTTGATTCCTCGCAAAAGCTCAATGAGGAGGATCTCGCCCTGATGGAGGCGGTCAAAGACGCGCCTGCCGTCGCGGTCATCAATAAAAGCGATCTGGAAAACCAGATTGATCTCCCGTATATTGAAAAAATCTTCCAGCAGGTAGTTTATATTTCCGCTCTCTCCGGTGAGGGGCTGGAAGCCTTAAAAGAGGCGGTTGCCTCCATCCTGAAGACAAATGAGCTGGACCCTTCCGGGGGAATTCTTTTTACAGAACGCCAGCGCGATGCGGCCCGGCGTGCGCTTGATTGTGTGTTGGAGGCTTCCGACGCACTGCATGCGGGAATGACCCTCGACGCCGTCACCGTCTCCGTGGAAGGCGCCATTTCCACACTCTTGGAGCTTACCGGCGAGCGCGCCACGGAGGCCGTCGTCGATCAGGTCTTCGCCCACTTCTGTGTGGGGAAATAATAGACTGTTTTATAAAAGGATGAAGAAGATTTTTCTGGTTAGTGCTGTCACCGCCGATAGCTTGTAGAAGGATGAAAAAACAAATTGGGCCCAAGTACCACCAGCTGTGAAAAGCGCAGTGCCCTGTTTGGGCAAAGAAACCCAATAGGGATACCAGGGTGGGCCTGCGGCCAGCACCAGCTCAGCCGGGACCTCCGGTCGGGACGGCGCGGGCGGAAACTTAGTGTAAGCACAAACCCACGGATGCCCGCGACGGATCGTGGAACGTCTTCCGCACCTACGGTGATTTTCCCATAAGGTTGAATGCTATAAAAAAACGCAGAGGTTCCACCCAACAACGTCCTCATGAAAAATGATAAAGCCCAGCTGATAATTTGCATAAAACCCATAAAAAGCAAACGCAACCAAAGCTCCACCGGCAATGAAAAGCACATTGCCCTCCCTGAGCAATTTAGGTATATGGGGATACCGGGGGTGTAGGGGGGCGTGAGTCGAAGTGATCCGGAGCCCAGCTCTCGCGCCCCAAAAAACCCAATTGACACGCATCAAGTGACAAACTAGCGGAAAGCAGCCACTGTTTACCGCCGTAGGCGCGAAAGACGTTGCACGTCCGTGCCTTTGTCCAACTTTCGTGGCAAGACCGAAAGTTGGTGCCGCCCGGCATGAGGGCAACCAGCGGTTTTCAGCTGCTTTTTCAAAAGCGTAAAAAGGCATATAATTGCACATGCAATTAATTGTTTCTTTCATGTAAAGCGGTTTGGTTTTGTTTTTTAACACAAGATTGTCTATGCAACAATTTCTATTATAATTGAGTTATGAAATAAGATATAAATTATAGAAGAAATGTTGCTTGTACAACAAATCTTCTTTTGTTTTCTTAAAGTGAAGGAACCCGTTGTTTTCGCAATGTGAAAATTGACTTTTGCTTGTTTAAAACAAAGAATCCCATTGTTTTAAAAGATAAAAATTTGTTTTACTTTTTAAAAGTAAAAAGTCTTTGCTGTCGCTTTTCAAAGCGACGTACATCCCCAGCAAAGCTGGGGAACAAAAGAAAAGCCCCAGAGGCAGCACCCTGCCTCATAAAGGACCCTATCACTCGTTCCCACTCGCTCTTCTCAGAAAGAGAGTTCCGCTCCTTGCGAGGAGCGGCAAAGGGCGCCGCCCTTTGATCCCGCCGCTTTTTAGAAAAGCGGAAAAACATGTTTGGGCCATTACCTATAAGGTAAAAAATGATCCTCGCCGTAGGCGCAAGCCGACCGCAGGTCCCACCTTTTAGAAAGGTGGGGAAACAAGTTTTAATCATTACCTGTCAGGTAAAAAATGATCCTCGCCGTAGGCGCGAGCCGACCGCAGGTCCCACCTTTTGGATAGGTGGGGAAACACATTTTAACCATTCCCTGCAAGGGAAAAAAGCCCTAGGAGCTTGTCCCGTCCGTCCCGCTACAGCGCGGGTACGATTTCGGAAACAGAAAAGGGCGGGCCGTCCCAACCGGAGGTTTAACACTCGATCATTTCATCCAATGAAGAAAAAGAAGCCTTTATGGAGAAATTTGTAATAAAAAGAAGGGGGAACCCCATTTTGACCTATCAAGCGGGAAATTACGACGTTGCCGTGATCGGCGCGGGCCACGCGGGAATTGAGGCGGCATTATCCTCCGCGCGGCTTGGCTGTAAGACGGTCGTCTTTACCATCAATTTGGATGCCGTGGGCAATTGTCCGTGCAATCCGTCCATCGGCGGGACGGCAAAAGGCCATCTTGTCCGTGAAATCGACGCGCTCGGCGGAGAGATGGGCCGGACAGCCGACGTGACGTTTATCCAGAGCCGGATGCTCAACCGCGGGAAAGGCCCGGCGGTGCATTCCCTGCGCGCGCAGATTGACCGCCGCGCCTATAGTGCCGTGATGAAACAGAAACTGGAATTACAGCAAAACTTGCAATTAAAGCAGGCGGAGGTGGTGGACCTGTCCCGCGACGGGGAAGAATGGCTCCTGACCACCCGCATGGGTGCGCAATACCGTGTCAAGGCGGTGATTATTGCGACCGGAACCTTTCTCGGCGGGCGCATCTATGTCGGGGAAGTCGCCTATGACAGCGGGCCGGACGGCATGTTCCCGGCGGCTTTTCTGGGAGAATCCCTGAAAAAGCTGGGTTTGCGCCTGCGCCGCTTTAAAACGGGAACCCCCGCACGCGTCTTGCGTTCCAGTATCGATTACACCGATCTGGAAGTGCAGGAGGGGGACGAGCCTGTGGTCCCCTTCTCCTACGATACCCTTCATCCCGGCAAAAACAAAGCAGTCTGCCACGTCTCCTGGACAAACGAGCGGACCAAAGAAATCATCTTGGAGAACATTCATCGTTCGCCGCTTTATGGCGGCAAAATCGAAGGCGTCGGCCCGCGCTATTGTCCCAGTCTGGAGGACAAAATTGTCCGGTTTGCGGATAAAAAGCGGCATCAGCTCTTTATCGAGCCGTGCGGCCTTGACACCGAAGAAATGTATTTGCAGGGAATGAGTTCTTCCCTGCCGGAGGAGGTTCAGCTCCAGTTTTACCGCTCCATCAAGGGACTGGAGCATGTGGAAATCATGCGCTGCGCCTACGCGATTGAATACGACTGCGTGGACCCGCTCCAGATGGATGCCACGCTGGAATTTATGGATCATCCCGGCCTCTACGGTGCCGGACAGTTTAACGGCAGCTCCGGTTATGAGGAGGCAGCCGCGCAGGGCCTGGTCGCGGGAATCAACGCCGCGCTGAAAGTGCAGGGAAAGGACCCGCTGATCCTCGACCGCGCCGGTTCCTACATCGGCACGCTGATCGACGACCTGATCACCAAAGGCGTGACGGACCCTTACCGCATGATGACTTCCCGTTCGGAATACCGGTTGGTTCTGCGGCAGGACAACGCCGACGAACGGCTTACGCCAACCGGCCGCGCTCTGGGTTTGATCGGGGAGGAACGCTGGGAGCGGTACTGTTTAAAGCAGGAACGCATTCAAAAGGAACGCGCCCGTGCGGGAAAGGTGGTTCTGCCGCCCTCCGAGGTGCTGAACGACATTCTTGTTTCACGTGGAACAGCACCGATTACAACCGGCGTCAAGCTGGCGGACCTGCTGCGCCGTCCGGAATTAAATTATGAAGTTTTGACGCCTGTGGATATTACGCGTCCGGAGTTGCCCGCGGATATTTTTGAAAACGTGGAAATTGAAATCAAATACGAAGGCTATATCAAACGCCAGAAGGCGGACATCGCGGAAATGCGGCGGTTGGAGGGCAAGAAGCTGCCGCGCCACGTGGATTACCGCACCATTGTCGGTTTGCGCACGGAAGCACAGGAAAAGCTGGAGAAGGTCAAGCCGGCAAACATTGGGCAGGCGTCGCGAATCAGCGGGGTCAGCCCGGCGGACGTGTCCGTGTTGCTGATCTGGCTGGCAAAAGGGGAGGCAATATGAGCGAGGATATAAGAAGTTACTTGCGGGAAATCGCCCAAAATGATCACATTGAAGTAACGGAAGAACAGGCCGGGCAGTTTCAAACCTATTTGGAGCTGCTGGTAGAATGGAATCAGAAGATGAACCTGACGGCGATTACAGAGCCGAAAGATGTGGCTGTCAAACATTTTTTGGACAGTATCCTGTTATTGCCCTATATCGATGCGTGCAAAGGGCCGGTTTCGCTGATCGACGTGGGAACGGGCGCGGGATTCCCCGGTGTTCCGCTGAAAATCATGCGCCCGTCGTTGAAACTGACGTTGCTGGACAGTCTGAATAAGCGGCTGACCTTTTTAAAAGAGGTCACGGATCGGCTGGGGCTGGATGCACAGATCATCCATGCGCGGGCGGAGGAAGGCGGGCGGCAAAAGCCTCTGCGCACACAGTTTGCCTTTGCCACGGCCCGCGCGGTTGCGCCGATGAACCTGCTGTGCGAATACTGCCTGCCGTTTTTAAAGATGGGCGGGACGTTTCTCGCGATGAAAGGGCCCGGCGCGGAGGAAGAGGTGCAGGCGGCGAAGCACGCCATCGGCGTACTGGGATGCGAGTTGGATGGGGTAGACGCCTTTGCACTGCCCGGCGGCGACGCGCGCAGTGTCGTTCGCATCACCCGTGTCAAGCCACTGGACCCGGCATATCCGCGCCATGGTTCAAAAATCGCAAAAAAGCCGCTTTGATTGCGTGGATTCTTTGAGAGCGGTAAGGTTTTCCACCAAAAATCGGACGATTGTGGAAAACTCACGCGAGTCAATAGAAAGGAAGAATGGTTTGAAGGCTTTACTCATCAATGCGAGTCCAAAAAAGAACGGCAATACGGCGCGTCTGGTCGGGTTGGTCGCGGACGCGTTCCGGCAAAAGGGGATTCAGGCGGAGACACTTTGCCTGGGGGAACAGTCGTATTCCTTTTGTAAGGGCTGCCGTGGCTGTTACAAGACGGCGGAATGCGTTCAGCGGGACGACATGCAGAAAATATTGGAACAAATGGCGGGCGCGGATGTCATTCTGATTGCTTCTCCGGACTACTGGGGAGACGTCACCGGCCATTTAAAGGTATTTATAGATCGTTGTACGCCGTACAGCAAGGCACATGAGCCGCACGCGGCGCTGCCGGGCGGAAAGCGCGGTATTTCCCTTGCCTTGAGCGCGGGGGAAGATCCGCGCGAATGCAAGGCGATCCTTATGAAGATCGACAATCTGTTCCGGACGCTGGGAATCAAACCCGCCGCAAGCTTTTACACCTGTGGAATTCTGACGGAACAGGATCTGGAACGCGACGAGGGAAAGCTGGCGGAAGCAGCTTTTTTCGCGTCGGAAATCGCTAAAGCGCTGGTTCCCTGATTGGTTTTCCACAGGAAACCCGCAAACGGTGGAAAACTCGCAAAATAAATGATTTTTCGCGTACAGATTGTTACAAAAAATCACGCCTCCCATATGGTATTCTATAAGCACAGAAGGACAAGCCCCACGGGGCGTTGACCATAAACGTGCGAGGAGAATCTCAGATGGGAGGTTTTTTGATGGGGATCCTACAGGAAAAGCGGCGCGTCATCGAGGTGCCGTTGGAAGAGATCATTCCAAACCCGGCGCAGCCGCGGCGGACGTTCCCGGAAAAGGAATTGCTGGAGCTCAGCCGCAGTATCAAGCAGAACGGGTTATTGCAGCCGTTGAGCGTGCGGCGGACAAAAGATGGATATGAACTGATCGCGGGGGAACGCCGTCTGCGCGCCTGCCGGATGGCGGGGCTGGACAGCGTATCGTGTATCGTCAATGCGTGCAGCGATAAGCAGAGCGCGGTGCTGGCGATGACGGAAAACCTGCAGCGGCAGGATTTACAGATATTCGAGGAAGCGGAAGGCATTCGCCGCCTGATTGAGGAGTGGGGCGTAACCCAGGAAGAAGCGGCGCTTCGTCTGGGAAAAAGTCAGTCCACCTTGGCGAACAAGCTTCGGCTGCTGCGCCTGACGCAGGAGGAACGCAAAAAAATCAGCGAAGCGGGATTGACGGAACGCCATGCGCGCGCGCTCCTGCGCATCGAAGACAGCGACCTGCGCGGGAAAGCGTTGCAGTCGATCATTGAGCATCATTTTAACGTACAGCAGACTGACGAGTATATCGAAAAGCTTTTATCCGACAAAGAGGAAAAGCCAAAGAGCAAGCGGCGCGTCATTGTGAAGGATATCCGTATCTTTATGAATACGATCAACCATGCGGTGAAGACGATGCAGATGTCGGGCATTCAGGCAAAGACCATCCGCAATGAAACCGACGAATACATAGAATGCGTTGTCCGCATCCCCAAGACGGCTTCCAGCCGGGTCGGCGCGGGCGGAAGCGTATTCAAGCAAGAAACCCCGGAAGGCCGCGACGGAAAGGACCAGCTCCCGGAACTTGCTTTAACGGCAACCGCTTAGACCTCCGGTCAGGTTAACGCAGGCGAGAGCTTACTCAAGCGGGAAACCTAGAAAGTCCGCGACAGAAAGAACCTGCTCCCGAGCTCCCGGAAATCGTTTTGATGGCAACCGCCTGAAAAACTTTTTATGCTTATATATCCTCAATTGGATTGTAGATAGATTTTGCAGCATGGGCGAGGCTGGGTAAAAAACGCCCCTGAAACAGCGTACAAGACTACTCCCATTTCCCTTATATTTTCCCTGTGAAGAAAACCGGCGCAGGGCGGCTATATGTCGCCTTGCGCCGGTTTTCTGTTGGTCTGCTTGTTAAAACAACATCTTTTACGATGATTACAATCCTTCAAAGAAAGCGTCAAAGGTGCTGACCCCATAAATCTGCTTGAGTGCCAGCAAAACGCTGATCCTTACACTGTACTTGCCTTGCTCCATTTTCGCCAATATGTCTTCGGTCATGGGAAGTTCCAGCAGCTCTAACCGGGCGGAAGCCTCGCGTTGGGATAAACCTGCTTTTCTTCTCAGTGCTTTAAGATTAGTACCAATGGAAATATCTTGTTTCAGTCCGTTCGACATAATACCCTCCCAAAATAAATGACTGGATGAATATATCCATCTTTATGTTATCTTAGTTTTTTTGCTGTAATTGGATAAATACATCCAGAAAGCAAAGTAAATGCAAAAAAGTAAGGGAGAAATGATGTCAATGAATAAGAAAGAGGAACAGATTGGTAGAATGAAAGAACTTATGAAGGGAGCGCCCCCAAAGCTGCAATATGCAATCATACGCATTATTGGCAATTACGATTTTTTTGAAAAGATTTGTCAACATTCAGGACTGACAGAAAATGAAATGCAAAAGTATAAGGAAGAAGCGCTCTTAAAAGAAGATTATTTGATGTTTGCCATGCTGTGTTTCTCTCAAGTGCTAGAACAGGAAGAATAAAAAACGAATGCTCCAATCTTCGGATAATGGTTTCCACTGATGCTGCCGCTCAACCGCTGACAGAAGAAAACATGAAAGCTTCCAAAACAATATGAGAATTTTACCTTCTTTAATCGCAAGAGTGGATACGAAAAATCTAACGCGACTCCCTCCAGTTAGGCAAACGGCAGTAAGCATTTTTATCAGATGGACAATTTTTTAAATATGGGTTTCTACGTTTCTGAAAAGTGGAAATGGTCGTTTGGAGCATTGAGAAAGAGTGTCACCTCAAACGAGCTTACTCGCCAGCCGTCAGATATGAGGAAAAACCAGTGAATTTTTAAAAGCATAAAGTGATACGATTTCACTGATATGGAATCCCATTGTGGAAGGTGACTTTATTTGTCCGTTTCATATTCTGTTCATTTTCCTATGTTTCGATGGAGGAGTAAAGATGGACCTGGAATAGGAGGGAGAAAAATGGATCACCAGCAATACAAAACTGTTAAGGCTTTTTGGAGTTTACTCGCTACCATTATGTTTGTACTTTCAGTAGTCCTTTTGTTGTATTTACGGATTATGCAATATCCAAATAGGATTGTAAATTTAGTTGTTTATGGATTAATGATAGGATCATTTATTTTGGATTTTACAAAATGCCGGTGTCCCTATTGTCATTCCATAAAAGTTACAGGGTGTTATCATCCCAAGGGAAGTATGGAGCACTGCCCGAAATGCAAGCACCGGATCTACTACGATTGATCGCCAAACAAATCGCTAAATACGTTGCGCCCTCAAGGCCATGATCGCTTAAAAGCGATTTGGCCCTGAGGGCTTTTTTATAATAAGAGAGTAACGGGCTGGAATGCCGGACAAATCTGCAAAAAGAAGGAGTGCGTTCCATTGATAAACAACCCAAAACAACGCAAAGTTTCACGTGAAACAGCAGTTTTTAGACGATAAACCTTTCCCTTGCTGCTTGTCCGTGCTATAATAGGAAACACGAGGAAGATGGCGCGGCCATCTTTTATCCTTTTTGGAAGTCCGGGACAGCTTTGGTTCGTCCTGAGAGAAAAAAGGCAGGGAAACGGAGGCCGGTTCATGGGGAAAATACTCGCGATTGCAAACCAGAAAGGCGGCGTTGGCAAGACGACCACCGCGGTCAACCTTGCGTCCGCGCTGGGGGCGAAGGGGCAGAAAACGCTGCTGGTGGACGTGGACCCGCAGGGGAATTCCTCCAGCGGGGTGGGCGTCGATCGCCGCAGGCTGAAAAGCACCATGTATGAAGTCCTGATCGGCGAGGTACAGGCGAAGGACGCGCGCATTCACACGGAGTTTGCCAACCTGGACCTGCTGCCCTCCAGCATGGACCTGGCGGGGGCGGAGCTGGAGCTGATCGAGATGGAGCACCGCGAATCCATCCTGAAAAGCGCGCTGGTGCCGCTCCGCGCGGAATATGATTACATTGTCATCGATTGTCCGCCGTCTCTGGGAATCATTACAACAAACGCGCTCTGTGTGGCGGATACGCTGCTGGTGCCGATCCAGTGCGAATATTACGCGCTGGAAGGACTGTCCCAGTTGATGAATTCCGTGCGGCGTGTGAAACGGCAGTATAATGAACAGCTGGATATTGAAGGCGTGCTCCTGACAATGTACGACGGGCGGTTGAACCTGACACAACAGGTGGTGGAAGAGGTAAAAAAATACTTCCCACGCAAGGTTTTTGCGACGGTAATCCCGCGCACGGTCCGCCTGAGTGAAGCGCCAAGCTTCGGCAAGCCGATCGGCTATTTTGACCGCAGCAATAAAGGCGCTCTTGCCTATGACGCTCTCGCTGACGAAATCCTTCTGCACAACCGCTGAGCAGGCTGTGCCTGGACCTCCGGTCGGGACCTGCGGTCAGCATGGCGCGGGTGGAAGTTTATACAAGCACAAATCCACGGATGCCCGCGACGAAAAGAACCAACTCCCGTGTGGCATCTTAGCCGATAACCACAGTAAGGCTAAAGCAAAAGCAGAAAGCCAAAGTTCCGCCGGCAATGAAGAGCAAGCCGCTTTCCCTGAGCATCCCAGGTATATGGGAATACGGGGGTGTAGGGGGGGCGTGAGTCGAAGTGATTCGGAGCCCATCTCTCGCGCCCCAAAAAAACCAATTGACATGCACCAAGTGACAAACCAGCGGAAAGCTGCCACTGTTTACCGCCGCTTTTGGAAATGTAGAAATATATTTTAAGAATGGTATGCAAGATAAAAATGGTTCCCGCCGCTTTTAGAAACGTAGAAAGACCTATTTTAAGCATGATTTGCAAGGTGAAAATGTTCCTCGCCGGAGGCGCGTCCCGACTGGAAGTCCGCGTCCCGACCGGAGGTCCGCGAAAAACGTTGCACGTCCGTGCCTTTGTCCAACTTTCGTGTCAAGACCGGACACACAGTGTCTAACGCGCCTCCGGCGATGGTCGTTTGGAGCATCGAGCGAGGCTTTAGCCTCAAGCGAGCGTCCCCACCGGAGGTGCCCGCCATGAGGCAACCGGCGGTTTTCTCCCGCTTTTTTAAAAGCGAATAAGCAGTAAAGATTGCATACGCAATCTATCTCCACTGGTTTAGAAAAATTAGAATGAAGATAAACCTCCCCAAATATGCCCATACTGATTAAAGTATCGATGTTTTAGCAGATATAAATTAATGTAATTAAAAATACGGTTTCTCTTGCTTTCTCAAAGCAAAATCCCCCTTAGGAGGTGAAACACATTGGCAATGAAAAAGAAAGGCGGCCTGGGCAAGGGCCTGGACGCCATCTTCGCAGAAAACGATATGGAGGACGCAAACGCGACCGTCAAGCTGAAAATCAGCGAGATTGAACCGAACCGCGCACAACCCCGTAAAGAGTTCAACGACGAAGCGCTGGCGGAACTGGCGGATTCCATCGCACAGCACGGCGTGTTACAGCCGCTTCTGGTCCGTCCGCTGTTGGGCGGCGGATACCAGATTGTCGCTGGGGAACGCCGTTGGCGCGCCGCGCGCATGGCCGGCGTTTCTGAGGTACCTGTATTGGTGCGGGAAATGAGCGACAGCGAAGTCATGGAACTCGCGCTGATTGAGAACCTTCAAAGGGAGGACCTGACCCCGCTGGAAGAGGCGCAGGGCTATCAGGCGCTGATTGAGTCCTACAGCTTTACACAGGAGGAAGTCTCCAAAACGGTCGGCAAATCCCGCCCCGCCGTGGCGAACGCGCTGCGCTTGCTGCACCTGCCGGAAGAGCTGCAATCGCTGGTCAACGTGGGGAAACTCTCCGCCGGTCACGCGCGCACGCTGTTGAGTTTCCAGGACCCGGAGGAAATGCAGAAGGCCGCAAAGCTCGTTGTGGAACAGGGTATTTCCGTGCGGGAGCTGGAAAAACTGGCGAACCAGGCGAACGGCAAAGAAGCCGCGCCGCGTCCGCGCAAAGCGAACCGCGTCCACTATTTTGACGAGGTGGAATTGGCGCTCCATGAGCACCTGGGCCGCAAAGTACATGTCAGCGGAAGCAAGAAACGCGGCGTCCTGCAAATTGAGTTTTACGGCGAGCAGGACCTGGCGGATCTGATCAAGCTTTTCCAGGAGGAAGACACATAAAAATTGTTTCACATGAAACACTGATAAAAGGAGTTAACGAACATGCTGGATATCAAACTGATTCGGACGGAGCCGGACCTGGTTAAGGCGGCGATTAAAAAGCGCGAGATGGACCTCGACGCGGTGGTGGACGATATTCTCAAGATTGACGTGGAGCGCCGCGAAGTCACCGGCAAGGTGGAGGCGAAGAAGGCGGAGCAGAACGCCGCCACCAAACAGATTCCCGTGATGAAAAAAGAGGGCAAGGATGTCTCCGCTCTGATGGCGCAGATGAAGGCGCTTTCCGCGGAGATCAAGGAATTTGACACGGAGCTGGGCAAGCTGGAAGACCGGCAGAAGGAACTGATGCTGTCCCTGCCGAACCTGCCGGACGAGGACGTCGCCGCGGGCGGCAAGGAACAGAACGTCCCGGTTCGCTATTTCAAGGAGAAACCCGTCTTTGACTTTGAGATGAAAAACCATGTGGACCTCTGTGAAAGCCTCGGCATGATCGATTATCAGCGCGGCGCAAAGATCGCGGGTAACGGCGCGTGGCTGTACCGCGGCTGGGGCGCGCGCATGGAGTGGGCGCTGCTGAATTTCTTTGTCAACGAACATTTGGGGGACGGCTACGAGCTGATCCTCCCGCCGCACATGCTCAACTACGAGTGTGGTTACGTCGCGGGCCAGTTCCCGAAATTTGGGGACGAGGTCTACTGGATTCAGAACCCCACCAGCGCGGATCGCAAATTCATGTTGCCCACGGCGGAGACGGCGCTGGTCAACGTGCACCGCGACGAAATCCTCACAGAGGACGAGCTGCCGCGCAAATATATCGCGTACACGCCCTGCTATCGCCGCGAGGCCGGTTCCTACCGCGCGGAGGAGCGCGGCATGATCCGCGGACACCAGTTCAATAAAGTGGAAATGGTCCAGTACACCACGCCGGAGGGTTCCGACGCGGCGTTTGAAGAGATGGTCGGCAAGGCGGAGCGCCTCGTCCAGGAGCTGGGGCTGCACTACCGCCTGAGCAAGCTCGCCGCGGGTGACTGCTCGTTCTCCATGGCCCGGACCTACGACATCGAGGTCTGGATTCCCAGCATGGGCATCTATAAGGAGGTTTCCTCCGCGTCCAACGCGCGCGACTATCAGGCGCGCAGGGGCAACGTGAAATACCGCGGCGCGGACAAGAAACTGCACTTCGCCCACACGCTGAACGCGTCCGGTTTGGCGACCAGCCGCATCATGCCCGCCATTGTGGAACAGTACCAGAACGCCGACGGTTCCGTCACTGTTCCGGAGGTTCTTCGTCCGTACATGGGCGTCGATGTGATTAAATAAAAGAAAAGAAGAGACGAAGGCCGTTGCAGGTTATACTCTGCAGCGGCCTTAATCCACACGGCAACATAAAGGGTTATAAAGAACATATCGCTCGTTCCCACTGACCTCCGGTCGGGACGTTCGCTTGAGGCGAAAGCCTCGCTCGAAGTTCTACGACTATCGATGTTTTTCAGAAGCATGGAAGGACATTTTTAAGAATTGCCCGCAAGGTAAAAATGATTCCCGCCGTAGGCGTGTCCTGACCGGCGGTCCCGCTTTTCTGAAAAGCGGAAAAACACATATTACCCTACACTACAATAAAACAGGGGCTGTTTTACAACACGCCCATTTTTCAGGAGGGTTTCATGATAACAACCGAAGAATATGTCCGCACAGAATCCGTGGCCAGCTATGAGGTGGGCGCGCAGGGTGTTTTAAAGCTCAGCGTCCTGCTGCGGATGGCGCAGGAGACCAGTGAACAGCATTTGGGCGCGCTGGGTCTCGGCTACGAAAAACTGAAAGCGGACGGACTTGTCTTTCTGATTACAAATAATCTGGTCAAAATCAAGCGCATGCCGCGTCACAACGACGTGCTGACCATCAAGACGCATCCGCGCGGCACGGCGGGCGTGCAGTTTTACCGTGACTTTGTGTTCTATATCGGGGAGGAAGAGGTTATCCGCATCATGCAAACCTCCGTATCCGCCGATCCGGAGTCGCACAAAATCCTGCGCCCCAAGGTGTTTTTGGGTTACAACATCTTTGCGGATGAAAAGATGGAAAAAGAAGGCCGCGTCGAACGCGTCACGCCGCCGGAGGGGCTGCCGCTTTTGGGCGAACGCTCGATTCGGTATTCAGACCTTGATTTTAACCACCACCTGAACAACGCCATCTACGGAGATATCCTGCTGGATTACCTGCCGGAAGAAATCCGCGCGCGTGGGATTTCTGAAATCCAGGTCAGCTATGTCAACGAAAGTGTACTGGGAGAAACCCTTCGGATCTTCGGCGGTGCGACAGGGGAGAACGAGTATCTTCTCTACGGAGAAAATGCGCGCGGCCTCGGGTTCTCCACCCGGCTGCTTTACGGATCATTGTAGTATCACATGGAAAAGGGGAGAGGTTGTATGTGTAAGAAGGGCATTCAGATCGAAATTGTCAACGAGACGAAGCAGACCCAGCAGGGGCTGCTCTTTCTGCCCGCGTTGGAATGCAATGTAAAAGGCGTCCGGTTGGCCGCGCTGGGAAAGATTCAGTTGGCCCCAGGTGCGCGCTTTCAATGCGAATGGTCAACGCAGATTTTGATCAGCGCCATGACCGGTCTGGACAAGGCGTATATCGAAACACAGCGAATGGAAGCGCCATGTGGCAGCAGCTGGGAGGCATTCAGCAATGAATCGGCGCTGGATCTCCGCGCGGGAAGCGAACGTGCCAAGGACAACTGTATCCAGGTGGTCAATCGGTATATGGAACCGATTTATGTTGCCGGGAGCCAGGGCGATAACCACCTGTTTGCCTGTCCGGTTCCGCCGGAATGTATGGTGGAAGTGCAGCTCAGGCCAAAATGTGCAGCGGCCCTTGGTGACGGGACAACGGAAGAGCGGTTTTATGACATGGAGACCTTAAAGGAACGCTTTGGTGAAAATTGGAGCGAAGTGAATCTGACGTCGTTAAAGAATGTCCGGTTCACGATGCAGCAGGACCAGGAAACCGGAAAAGTGACTCTGCACGGTGACTGCGTAAACAGATAAAGATTCAATCGCAGCCATTCGGCTGGCTTGTCGATGTGCGCGCCCGCGGCAGGAAATGCCGGACGAATGCGGACAGAGGCCGAAATTTTATAAGGTTGCATATGCAATGAAGCTCTCCGAAAACCGGAGAGCTTTTTCTTTTAAGCCGATACCGCCGGAAAGGACGGTCCTGTGTGCGAAAAGGAATTCCGCAGCTTTGGAAACGGGTGCGGGCTGGCAATCTCCGCAAACATATGGTAGAATGAATCCAATTTAAAGCGGGGGCGGCTGCTGCTTTTGCGCAAGGGAACAGACTGCCAGACCCGTGCGGCAGAATGGAAAGGAAGAGATGGATGAAGAGGAACCAGCGCAGCAGGCTGTATGACATGCTGCTGTATGTCGTTTTTGCATTTTATATCGTTTTTCTGGGGTTTGCTTTATTCCGAACCCACCATTCAACCCGGTCGCTCAACTTGATTCCGTTTCAGTCGATTACAGCGTATTTGGCGGGCGGGGACCGAATATTGTACGCCTTTGCCCTCAGCAATGTGCTGGGCAATATCGCCCTGTTCATCCCCTTGGGCGTGTATATCTTCCTGTTCCGCCGGGAGAAAAAAGTTCTGCCCTGTACATTGTGGGTGGTCCTCGTCAGCCTGTCGGTCGAGATCGTACAATATGTCAGCAAAATGGGGATCGGTGACATCGACGATGTGATTTTAAACGGGCTGGGCGGCTTCATTGGGGCCGTGATCTGTAAACTGGTGTGGAATGGGTGCAGGGATGCGGATCAGCTGCGGCGCGTGGTTGCGATTGGTGCGCCGGTCGGCGCGGCGGTCTGTTTTGGCATCCTGTTCCTTTATAATAGATAACATGGAAAGGCCTGTGAAAAAGCACAGGCCTTTGATATGAAGCTTATGAAATGGGGCAGGACAGCATACAAGAAGCGTCTCGGTTCAAGGTACATGCCGGAACCAGCCAGAAAAATCAAACTGGGTCAACTACAGTTTCATCCACAAAACGGGGCGGACGCCGCCGCTGGGATTACCGGTTGATGGATGAGTGGTGTTGCTGTTGTATCGGAAGGTGCCGTTTCCCTGAATCCCGATACTGCCGTTACCCCAAATATACACAGCTCTGTTGTTGGCGCGTCCGGGCGAGCGAAGCCACCACCACCATCCGCACCCGTCATAGGTTGTGGCGCGTCTGCTGTTGTTTTCATCTTTTCTCTGAAACCAGTATTTCTGGTTTTTCCTCGGATGATACAGAAACGCGCTGCTGTCTCCAAAATAATGGCATGCAGCTTCTGCGAGAGATAACAGGAAGATCCGATCTTCGGTATTATCTCCGCCTTTTACGCCATACCAGGGCTTGTCCGCCGTTTTGTTGACGGCCGGCACGATTTTTGCCCGGTCCGCTTTGCTGAATGTCTCCTAGAATGCACCGTTGAGATAAGTTCTCAGCGCGCAATCAGCCCATGTGACGTCACCAAATTTATCATGGTAAGCGCGTTGGTCTATAATATGTTCAGTTATCAAGAGGGCGGTATTGTTTTGGGTGTTTTAAACCCGCCAAAGATGGCCCCCGAATACGATTTGATCACCAGCCTGCGTCATTTTACCTCTATAAACGTTTATTTGGATGGATGTCTTTTTCATACTCTAACGGCAAAGGACGGAATCTGTCAAGATATTCCGTGCCGTTTACAATAAACACCTTTGTAGTTTGACGGTTTGATAAAACCGGGCGAGAGGAAGGGAAGTTTGCGGCCCGTATGAGACCTAAAACAGCGGTGGGAAAAGGCGTCTGCCAGCGCGTCCAGTGCCGTTGTACTCACACGCAGCGGACAGTAAAAGAAAGCCCGCGGTTGTTTGATGGATACAATAAAAATGTCCCCTTCTATCCGATGAACAGGACGGAAGGGGACGTTTCTTTGGCGAAGAGTATTCCAAGTCGGTTTGCGTATTTCGTTGCCTGGAAAAAAGAGAACAGAAAGGGTCAGGACAGCCGCACCACGGTGAAATTCGCGCCGTTCCCGCTTTGTAGTACCGCCGTTCCCAGAAGGCCGAAAAGCTGCAAACTCAGGGTGTTGCCTTCCGCGAGGCTGGCAAACAGCGTCGCCTGGAAGGTGGTGCCCGCCAGCGCGGGGGTAAAGGTGGAACCAGCCAGGGCGGCGCCGTTCAACAGCACGCGGGAGGAAAGCAGCAGGGAAGCCGTTGTGCTCACCCGGTACATAATCAGATATGTGCCCGATGTGGGGACGGTGAAGACCTGATTGGCGGCGTCCACGGTAAAGCCGTCCAGAATCTGGTTGTTCGGCAGGGGGACCAGCGTTCCGCCGAGGATGACGGCAATGGTGGAACCGGAAGTGTTCAACGCGTTCATACTGTTGGTGGTGGGAGCGGACCCGGTCTGTCCCCGTGCGCCCGTAGGGCCTGTTGCGCCCGTTGGCCCTGTGGGTCCCGTCGGGCCGGTTGTGCCGGTGGGCCCTGTCGCGCCGATGGCGCCGGTTGCCCCGGAAACGCCAGTCGGCCCGGCAGGCCCGGTTGCTCCGGTTGGCCCGATTGAACCGGTGGACCCGGTCGCACCCGTCGGCCCGGTGGCGC
>NZ_LN868535.1:501712-520883 GCF_001261775.1 Anaeromassilibacillus senegalensis
CGTCCTTTTGATCCCGGCGGAATCGAACGTTCTGCCGAAGGAAGTGGACGTCTCCACCCAGCTGACCAAGACCATTCGTCTGAACACGCCGATGATGACAGCCGCCATGGATACCGTAACGGAAACGGATATGGCGATTGCCATCGCCCGGGAAGGCGGCATCGGTATCATCCACAAAAATATGTCAATTGAACAGCAGGCGGACGAGGTGGACCGCGTCAAACGTTCGGAAAACGGCGTCATCGTCAACCCCTTCTTCCTCTCACCGGACCATTATGTGCATGATGCGAACGACATCATGGCCCGCTACAAGATTTCCGGCGTGCCGATCTGCGAGAACGGCAAGCTGGTGGGCATCATTACCAACCGCGACCTGCGGTTCATGACGGAAGCCGATTTTGACCAGAAAATCTCCGCCGTCATGACCAAGGAACACCTGGTCACCGCGCCCGTGGGGACGACCCTCAAGGAAGCCCAGGAGATCCTGCGCCAGCACCGCATTGAGAAGCTGCCCATTGTCGACGACAACGGCTATCTGAAGGGCCTCATCACCATCAAGGACATCGAAAAATCCGTACAATACCCGAATTCCGCGAGAGACGCGGGCGGCCGCCTGCTCTGCGGCGCCGCGATCGGCGCGACGCCGGACGTGCTCGAGCGCGTGGCGGAGCTGGTCAAGGCACAGGTAGACATCGTGGCGCTCGACTCCGCACACGGCCACAACAGCGGCGTGCTGAACGCCGTGCGCAAGGTGAAGGCCGCGTACCCGGACCTCCCGGTCATCGCCGGCAACATCGCCACGGCAGAGGGCACGCGCGCCCTGATCGAGGCGGGCGCGGACTGCGTCAAGGTCGGCATCGGCCCCGGCTCCATCTGCACCACACGCGTTGTTGCGGGCATCGGCGTGCCGCAGATCAGCGCGATCTATGACGCGGCGTGCGTCGCCTCCAAGTACGGCATCCCGATCATCGCGGACGGCGGTGTCAAATATTCCGGCGATATCGTCAAGGCCCTCGCGGCGGGCGCAAACGTCGTCATGGTCGGCTCCATGGTTGCCGGCTGTAAGGAATCCCCCGGAGAGACCGAGCTCTTCCAGGGCCGCCAGTTCAAGGTATACCGCGGCATGGGCAGTTTGGCCGCGATGGGCAAGAAGGACGGCGGCAGCTCCGACCGGTATTTCCAGGCCGATACCAAAAAGCTTGTTCCCGAAGGCGTCGAAGGCCGCGTCCCGTACAAGGGCCCGCTGTCCGACACCGTGTACCAGATGCTCGGCGGCCTGCGCGCGGGCATGGGCTATACCGGCTGCGCCAGCATCGCGGAGCTGCACGAAAAGGCGCAGTTCATCCGCATCACCGGCGCGGGACTCAAGGAAAGCCATCCGCACGACATCCAGATCACCAAAGAATCCCCGAACTACTCCTTCAGCGTCTGATTTACGGGAAACTTTTGCAGAATTTCCGCATTTTCGCAGAATAGGTATTGACAAACAGGGACAACCTATCATATAATAATAAACGCTTCACACAAACACCTGTGTGATTGCGTTTTTGGCGGCATAGCTCAGTTGGCTAGAGCATTCGGTTCATACCCGAAGTGTCACTGGTTCAAATCCAGTTGCCGCTACCAATATGGCCCGGTGGTCAAGCGGTTAAGACACCGCCCTTTCACGGCGGTAACACGAGTTCGATTCTCGTCCGGGTCACCATCTTATCATCCCCGCACACTGCGCGGGATATGGACGCATAGCTCAGCTGGTTAGAGCGCTCGCCTCACACGCGAGAGGTCATGGGTTCGAGTCCCCTTGTGTCCACCAAATCGGGTCCGAGAGGACACACGGAACGGCACCTATAGCGCAGGCTATAGGTGCTTTTGTTAATAAAAAAGGAAGCCGGCGGCTTTGTCCGCGCGGCGGGAGGTTCAAGCATATGAAAAAGATTGCCAGTAAGAGGATCAATCAGGTTGCGATGCTTTTGGCGGCCCTTTTGCTGATGGGTACGACGTCCGCCTGCGGCGTCAACGTCGATACGGTTTCCAGCGAGGACGGCACCACGTCCAACGTGATCGTCAGTTCCAGCCCGAACCCGGAACAGCCCGAGGGCGGCGATGCGGTTTCCTCTGAAACACCGAAGATGACCGACGCGGACGTGGACGACAACCTGGATGGCCTGTGCAAATTTCTGGCGGACCACGGCGGCGTGAGCGGCGACGCGGCGCAGATGGCGCCGGAGTTCATCGGCGCAAAATCCGGCGTGCAGTACAAGTTCAGCTACGAGGGTACCAACAACGTCGTCGTGGAACTGTATGAGTACGCCCCGGAGAATCTGGACGAGACCGCGCAGGCGGTTCAGGACAATGTAAAGAAGGACAACACCTTTGTAGTCATCGGCCAGCAGGTCACGGACGCGCATCTGTCCGACAGCGGCAAGTATCTGATGATCTATAAGGACACGCAGGGCGGCGAAAAGAACGAGCTGCACAAGAAAGAGATCGTCGAGCTGTTCCAAAGCTTCAAGGCGTAAAATATGCTGTAAACACTGTGCGCCCCACCGGAATGTAGTCCGGTGGGGCTTTTTTGTGTTCCCGACGGATGATTACGAAAGCAATATGCGTTTGTGAATAAATTTTACCAGAAATAGTAAACCATAATTCTCTTTCAAAACAAATAGATCGAGCGAATATGACACACTAATACTGTGTATAAATCTGGAAAAAACAATAGAAGATGGATACACGGTTTGCAGAATTTGTCAGAAACCGGCCCTTCGCCTGTGAGGGAGCGCATGGCCGGTTCGCAGAAAGCATCAAGGAGGAAGAAACATGGGAAAGTGGAAAAAGGTGCTGGCGTCGGTGCTGGCCGGTGTGCTGCTGTTCTCTACGGCGGCAATCTCGCAGAATGATTTTGGTACGGCTAAAACGGAAAATTTGGGGAAGCTGCCGGTCATGGGCTGGAGCAGCTGGAACCTGTACCAGGGGGATGTCAGTGAGGCGGATATAAAAGCGCAGGCCGACGCATTGGTAAAAAACGGGTTGGCGGACAAAGGCTATACCTATGTTTTGCTCGACGATGGAGCACTGGCGGCAGAGCGTGATGCGGAAGGCTACCTGCAGCCCAATGATAAATTCTCCAATGGATTCAAGAATCTGGGAGACTACCTGCATGGGCAAAAACTGCAATTCGGCATGCAGAATTCCGCCGGTACGAAAACCGGTTCCGGCCTGCCGGGTTCCTATAACTATGAAATGCGCGACGCGCAGACCTATGCGGACTGGGGCGTCGACCTGTTAAAGTACGTCTTCTGCAATAATCCGCTGGTGACAGAGCCATTAGATTCCATTGTGGGGGAGATAGATAAAATGGGGCCGGAAGCGCCCGCAATCAATAGAATTGTGATAAAGGAAGTAAAGGATGACGTCTCAACCTATATAAAAACGGTACACATCTCGTCGGATAATACCGTGGTATCAGATGGAGCCAGTTTCGGTCAGATTTCCGAATACATGACGGGTCTGGATGCCAAAGAAGACCTTTCCGCGGGAGGAAAGGGCACCCTTACTTTTAATATGGAAAAGATTGACCCTATGGCAAAATATACCGTGGATGTTTATTGCTTTAACAGTGACAAGCCTCGCTGGTTGGCTGTACAGGTGAATCCACAGGTGGAGGATAAATCCAACAAATTTTACGTGAAATCTGATATAACAGGAGACCAAGCGGACATAGACGCAGTGTCACGCAGTATTTATGACGTTCCGCTCCAAGAAGGGGAAAACAAAATTTCCTTCTATCTGGATAAAGAAGATGTCAAGAAAGCCTACCAGCAGGATGCAATCCGCAGCTTCAACGCCATGTCAAAGGCGATGAAAACGGCGGATGAAAATATGATTCTGAGCATCTGCGATTGGGGCTGGAACAAGCCACACACCGGATGGGGAGAGGAAATTGCCCGTTATTGGCGCACTACGGCGGACATGACCCGCACAAAGGGTAAAGTTGAATGGTCGTCGAACGACAGCCAGAACGGCCTGTCCGTTCTGGCTGTGTACGAGAAGAACGTCGGTCTGGACGAGTATGCCGGACCGTTCGGATACAACGACCCGGATGCGCTGGCCGTTGGGCTGGAAGGTTTGACTGAGGAACAAAACCGATCCCATTTCACCCTTTGGTGCATGATGGCAGCCCCGCTGCTGCTGAGTGCCGACCTGACAGATATCGAACCCAATACGCTTGCTATTGTTGGCAATGAGAATATGATTGCGCTGGATCAGGATGAACTCTGCCTGCAAGCCAAGCGCTTTGACCAAAGCGACGACAAAAAGATTGATTATCTGGTCAAGCCGCTTGCGGACGGCTCTGTCGCTCTGTGTATCTTTAATAAGGGCGAAACAGAGCAGGCCGCGTCTGTTTCCATGAAAGACGTGACAAAGGCTGCAGTTGACAAAGTAGAGAGCAGCAAGCGTTTCCTATCCGAAACGCAACGGACAATGTTCACCAATGTGTTTGCAAATTCCGAGGCCTATTCCTCTGTAGAGCTTTGGAGTGAAGAGACCGGTGAGGTTAAGTCGGATGAAACCATTTCCGCAACCATTCCGGCCAGCGGTGTCAAGGTCTTTAAGCTTGCCCCGGCGGTGGAACAGGAAATCAGCGTTAAGGTGACACCGGAGACGACGGAGGTAGAACGGGGCGCGCAGATGGAATTCAAAGCAACCGTCACAGGCGCAAAGGAGAATGACACCGTAAATTGGGAGATAGACGGTGTAGAATCTTCAGATGAAACCATTACCCGTATTGACGACAATGGTGTGCTGACCGTTGCGGCGGATGAAGAGTTGAAAGAGATAACGGTCAAGACAACTTCTATCGAAGACCCGACAAAATCTGCAACAGCCACTGTTAAGGTTATTGAAGCAAAAAAGCCCAGTGTGGTAAATGTTTTAGCATTGGAGCCGATAGAAGTAAACGAAGAAACTGCATTTGAAGATTTGGAACTGCCGTCCAAGGTCAACGTGAATACCTTAGAAAACAGTACGACCGGAACAGCGGAAATCGATGTCGTATGGAATGAACCGGCAGAGCCTCTGACAGAGGCGGGGCTAATAACCGGCGACCTGCAAATTGGAGAAGAGTTTTACAATCCTGCAAATATAAAAGCTGAGCAGCCTTTGCATGTGGTTCCCGCTCCGCATACGCTCACCGTCAAATTTAATGCCGATTCAGCGGGATTAATTGAGGATACAGGAGAAGACAATAATACGGGTATTTATACAGAAAAGATCATGGGCGGTGAAGCGGTTTCCCTGCAATTCACTCCAAATCATGATCGGGAGTTCTCAAAAGCATTTGTAAACGGAAAAGCTAAAGTTGTGGAGGATACAAACTCTTTCACATATAACTTTGACATGCCGAACGGGGATACAAAGGTATTTGTTGCATTCCGTACCGTGGATAAAGCAGTGTTACGTAAAGCCATTGATCAATCATTGGAATTCCAAAGCAGTGATGATTACAAAGAAGTGGCGAAGGAGAATCGAAATAAATTTGAAAAGACGTTAAAAGAAGCGCAAGATATTTTGGAAAAAATCAATACAGATCAAACAGAAATCAAAAAAGCTTATACAGAACTGTTTAACGCAATGGAAAACATGGGGCTGGGTATAGATTTCCTGTTGGAGAATATGGTGGTTGTTTTGGAAGAGCTGTCTTCCAACGCATATACAGACGATAGCTGGGGGCTTCTACCGAAAGCTTTGGAAGATGCCCGGTATCTTTTGGAGGATGGTAAGACCGATATAGGAAAACTGAAAGCTACCTATAATAGTCTGCGTGCAGTTTTCAGTAATTTAGAATATAAAGCAGACCTAACTAAGTTGACAGAACCTTTGGAAAAGGCACAAAAAATTAACGACCGTCTGAAGGATTATCAGGAAGCCGGAAAAGAGGAGTTTTTGGAAGCGTTTACGAACGCGCTCGCAATGGATGTTTTTAATACGCAAGAAGCGGTTGACGTAGCGAGGGAAGAACTTAATCAAGCAATAGATGCGCTTGAAATAATACCTGTCGACACACGCTTGAAAAAGCTGATTCAAGAAGCAAAGAGCAAGAATCTCAGCGATTACGATTCCGCCAGCCGGACGCGTCTATCCAAAGCTTTGGATGAGGCAAACAAAGCCCTGGCGAGTGGAAAAGATCAAGAGATGGAGAAGGCTTGCAGAACCCTAGAAGAGGCGCTGGCAAAGCTCGAAGAATACAAAAAACCAGACCGCCCCAAAAAGGACACGACTTCCAACCCTATGACCTACGGCGAGGGGACCGCACGTGCCGACGTGCCGGCGCTGATTGCGGCGCAGGCCGTGCAGGCGACGATATCCGTCCGTTCCGACACGACCATGCCGTTTGTATTGAAGCGCGGGAAAGCGTACTGCTTTAAAATGACAGTACTGGACGGCCGCACAGAAATCCCGTCCTTCACCGTCGGCAACAACAGTGTTCTGAAAACCCAGTTTGTCGCGCAGATTGGAAGTGACTGCTATTTCCGTGTGTGGGCGGTTGGCAAACCGGGACAGGGGACCGGCGTGTATACCGCGATGCCCGGTGAATTCCCGCAGCTAAAATGTCTGGTAACCGTCGGTTGATAAAGGCCGTCCCGCGGGAGGGTTCCCGGGAGACCGAAGGGAAGCGGGCCACAGCATAAAAAAGAGACAGAAAACCGGGCCTCTATGGAATCACTTGATTCGGCAGAGGCCCGGTTTTTATGCATGGAAGCGGGCCAGGTCGTTTTCCCCGGTGGGTATAAAGCGTGCGTGAAGGGCCCTGCGACCCATTCAAACTGGGGAAAAATCATCCCGATTCCTTCTACCACTGTTCAAATTATTTGATAAATATAATATATACTTTCTGAACAGGAAAATAAAAGGGTGGTAATTGTATGTTTTTTGTATTAGAATGGAATGTATCCCGTGGGATTATAGACAAAATACAGCAATATTTTAATCTGCCAAACTTTATGGATAAATCAGGGAATTTTTAGGCGCGATGAAGGCTGCCACTTTTCGTTGCATTGCGGCGTTGTTAAAAATAGTACGTCAAAGTGAAAAAGTTCTGATTGATTGTATTAAAGAAGCTAAAAATGCAACAAAATGTGGTATTTTTTATATGTAGATTAATATGCATATGAGCAATCTTGGACTTTTACTTCTCGGGGCAGTCCCGGAAACCGCCGTGCAAGGTGTGTTCCGGTTTGCATATCATTTTGAAGGAGGAAAAGAGATGAGGAATTGGAAGAGAGGGCTGGCTTCTCTGCTTGCTGGCGTGATGCTGCTTTCTACGGCGATGACCGCACCGGTTACAATGGGCGCGGCAAAGTCGGAGGGAATCGGCAGACTTCCCACCATGGGTTGGTGCAGCTGGAACCTGTACCAACAGAACATCAATGAGACGAAGATTAAATCCCAGGCGGACGCAATGGTCAGCAAAGGGCTGGCCGACAAGGGCTACGAGTACATCATTATTGACGACGGCTGCCTGCAGGGAGGCCGCGACGCGAGCGGAAACCTGCAGCCGCAGTGGGCCAAGTTCCCCAACAGCTTTAAGCCGGTGAGCGATTATATCCACGGCCTTGATCTGAAATTCGGCATGTACAACTCCGCCGGTACAAAGACCTGCGCGGGTCTGGCGGGTTCCTACAACCACGAATCCCGCGACGCGCAGACCTTCGCGGATTGGGGCATCGACTTCCTGAAATACGACTTCTGCTACAACCCGCTGGTGTCCGTGCCGTTGGACCCGATCCCGGGCGAGGCAAATGGACAGGGCTTTACCACCACGGCGATCAGCGGCATGAGCGCAGCCGCACCGGCGATCCCGAAGTTCGTGGTCAAAAAGGTAAAGGACGGCGTGGAGACCGTTCTCCAGACGGTCAACATCACCAGTGAAAACACCACCTTGACGGGCCGTGCGGTAATCGACACCGGCTACAATCCGCAGTGCCTGGGCATGCTGGATTCAAAGGCGGATCTGAGCAAGGCGGGCGTGGGTACGGTCAAGTTCCAGATGGACGAGATCGACCCCACAGCGAAGTATGCGGTGGACGTGTATTGCGTACATAACGACAAGGTCCGCTGGCTGGCCATGGAGGTCAATCCGGAGGCCGCAGCGTATAACAAGTTCTATATCAAGTCCGCCGCGACCGGCGATTGGAATGCCTCCAACGCAAAGGCGCGCACCATCTACAATGTGCCGCTCCAGCAGGGCGAGAACAGCATTTCCTTCTACCTGGACAAGCAGGATATTATCGATGCGTACCAGCAGGACAGCATCCGCAGCTATACCGCGATGGCGGACGCGCTGGATGCAACCGGCCGCGACATCGTGCTGAACATCTGCGATTGGGGCTGGAGCCAGCCGAACGAATGGGGCAAGGACGTGGGCCACTTCTGGCGCACCACAACCGATATTACCCCGTACGCGGGCCGCGTCGACTGGAAAAACAGCGGCGCAAAGGGCCAGTCCGTCATGGGCGTGTATGAGAGAAACGTCGTGCTGGACGAGTATGCAGGCCCGTACGGCTACAACGACCCCGATATGCTGACCGTCGGCCTCAGCGGCCTGAACATGGAGCAGAACAAATCCCATTTCAGCCTGTGGTGCATGATGGCGGCCCCGCTGCTGCTGGGCACGGACCTGACCACCGCCTCCCAGCAGGTGCTGGATATCATCGGCAATGAGAAGATCATTGCACTGGATCAGGACGCACTCTGCCTGCAGGCCAAGCGCTTCAAGCAGGTTGGCGAGACCGATTACCTGGTCAAGCCGCTGGCGGACGGCTCCGTCGCGCTGTGCATCTTCAACAAGGCTTCCACCGAGACGGCTGCTACCTTCAGTATGGACGAGGTTGCAGCAGCGGCCAGCGCAAAAGCGACCGCGAAGGGCAGCGAGCATCTGACCGCGGAGCAGAAGGCCATGTTTACCAACGCGTTTGCAGACGCGGGCAATTATGTTTTTGAAGAGCTGTGGACCGGTGAAAAGGCGGAACTCGCGATGAATATGGCCTACAATATGAGTCTCCCGGCCTATGGCGTGAAAGTCTTCAAGATTTCCCCCTCCGCACCGGCGGTCAGCGTCAGTGTGACGCCGAAGGCAGCGGAAGTGGAGCAGGGCGGACGCATGCAGTTTGCGGCGGAAGTCCTCAATGCGGGCCGCAACGACGCGGTCACCTGGACTGTGGAAGGCGCGACAAATCCAGGCGAGGACGCCACCCATGTCTGTGAGCTGGGCTGGCTGTTTGTCGCGGCGGACGAGCCGGTCGGAACCGTTCTGACCGTCAAGGCAACTTCCGATGAAGACCCCAGTAAATTTGATACCGCCACGGTCACCGTGGTTGCCGTTCCGGAGCCGCCGGCATTGACGCTCGACACGGAGACGGCGGAAGTCCCGGCGGGAAGCAGCAAGGCCTTCACCATTATGAAGGACGCCCCCTCTGCGGAAGAGAATACAGCGGCTACCATGGACGATCTCGGCACCCTGCTCGCGCAGGCCGAGACCTACACGGCAGCGGACTTCACCGATTCCAGCGCGGCAATCCTGAGCGCGGCAATGAACTTTGCCAATTCTGTTCTGAATATTCCGGGCGCCCCGGCGGAAATGGTCCAGGCGACCTACAACGCGCTGGCGACAGCGGTGAACGGACTCGTCTGGAAAGATGCATCCTTTACCGTGAACGCGGCGGACTGGTCGGTGACCGATACGGACGGCGCTCCGGTGGAAGGCGCAACGATTGCCGCGGACGCGGAAAACCCGGGCAAGGCAGTTGTTACACTGGGAACCGCCGTTCCGGAGGGAACGAAGCTCCTTGTAAAGGCTTCCAATATCAATGGCAGAGACCTGACGGTAACGGCGGCGATCACCGTGACCGCACCCGTTATTACAGAGCACGACCTGCAAATCGCCTACGGCCCGAAGATCGCGCTGACCGTGGACGGCGTATCCCAGGAGCTGGCCGACAAGACTGGCAAGTATCTGCAAAACGACATTACGGCGGGCGAGGAAATTGCCCTGACCTTTGCCCCGATGGACGACGGCAGGGAATTTGTCACCGCGGCCGTTACCGTCAACGGCGTGGAGCAGGAAGCCACCTTTAAGGATGGAGACCGCACGGTTGCTTATTTCGACCTGACCATGCCCAACGAAGACACAACGGTGACATTCACCTCCGTCGTGGTTTATAAGGCCCTGCTGCGCAGTGCAATCGCGAGCGCGGAAGAGGCCATGGAAACACAGGCATATGCCGATATGGTCCCGGATGCAAAGAAGAATTTCGACGCGGCCTACGAAGCGGCCGTAAAGGTCGAAGCCGACGTAACCGCCCTGCAGGCGGACGTGGACGCCGCAACCCTCGAAATGGCAAATGCAATGAATTACCTGTCCTGCAGCAAGGGCGACAAGACCAAGCTGGAACTGCTGTTCAAGACCTTTGAAGCGCTGAACGGGGAAGACTTCACCGCGGCAAGCTGGGCGGACTATGAAGAAGCCCTGGCGGCGGCGCATGAGGTCTATGACGATGAGAATGCGCTGGTGAAGGACGTGGACGAGGCGGCGCAGGCGCTGACCGATGCGTTTGAGGCGCTGGTGCGCACCGCCGACGGCAGCGATCTCGCGGAGCTGGTCGCGGAAGCGGAAGGCTACGATCTGGATAAGTATACACCGGACAGCCAGGTGGGCTTTGAAGACCTGATCAAGGAAGCAAAGGCCCTCCTCGCAAAGGAAGACGCGACCCAGGAAGAACTGGATGCGATGATGTCCAAACTGACGATTGCGATCTTGAACCTGCGCCTGAAGCCGGACAAGAGCTATTTGCAGGAACTGGTCGACGCCGACAAAAACATCAACGAAGATGAATATACCGAGGAGAGCTATGCGGTGTACAAAGCGGCTTATACCGCGGCGCTGCAGGTTCTGGAGGACCCGAACGCAACGGACACCGAAGTAAACGGCGCGGTGGATACGCTGGAAACGGGAAGAAACGCCTTGGTTCGCAAGGGCGAGGACAAACCGAATACCGATAACGGCAATACCGGTTCCAACTCCCATAAGGGCTCCTCTTCCAGCGGCAGCTCGATCAAGAGCAACAGTTACGGCGGCGAAGGAACCGCGGTGGTCGGTGCTGCACAGGCGATGCTTGGCAAAGCGGCGGTCATTTCCGACACCACGGTGGACTTCACCCTGAAGAGAGGCAGTGCGTATTGCTTCAAGATGACCGTGGTCAACGGAAACAATCTGGTCCCGAGCTTTACCGTCGGCAACGGCAGTGTGCTCAAGACCCAGTTTGTCGCCAAGATCGGCAACGATACCTACTACAGAGTATATGCGGTTGGCACACCGGGCCAGAGTACCGGCGTGTACACGGCGCTGAACGGGCAGAAGCCGGTCCAGCATTGCACCGTCACAATCGGCTGATCACAGGCTAACAATAATTACACCAGATTTCTCCCATCTTTTTAATAGAGAATCCCCCGGCCCTGTTTGGACCGGGGGATTTCTCTATTTTGAAGCCGGCAGGGGGACGGTTTCCGGGACAAGCTGTTTCGGAAGCGGTTTGCCCGGCGCGGCCGGGTTTTCCACAGAATCCCGGCAAACGGTTGAAAACCCGGTCAGCGCAGGCGGCAGACCATCCGGCATTCGTCGTGACAGGTCCCGTTCCGCAGCAGGAAGGCGCGCTCCAGTACGCCATATTCCCGGAACCCGCAGGATTCGTACAGCGCCCGCGCGGCGCCGTTTTCGCAGTCCACTTCCAGCTCCACCTGTTCGTATCCCATGCGCGCGGCCTGCGCCAGAAGCTCCCGCGTCAGGAGGCCGCCCAGCCCGCGCCGCCAATGACTTCCAGCTCCACCTGTTCGTATCCCATGCGCGCGGCCTGCGCCAGAAGCTCCCGCGTCAGGAGGCCGCCCAGCCCGCGCCGCCAATGGGCGCGCAGCACGCAGATGCCGAACCCGGCCCGGTGGTGGTATTTGCTCTTGCCCGGCGCGACGGGGGCGATGTTCGCGTTTGCGACCGGCCTGCCGTTTACAAAGGCGCTCAGCATCAGGGACTGCTTGTCCGCGCAGACGCTTTCCAAAAAGGCGCGCTCCTCCTCAACGGTCATGGAGACCTCGTCCGGGTACATCGAAAGGTATACTGTTTCCGCCGTGGCCTGTTTCATCAGGTCGAGAATGGCTTCCGCATCCTCCGGACGTGGGCTGCGCAGGATGCAGGGGGTTCCATCGCGCAGGATGGCGTTTTTCGGGCTGTATTCCATGGGAATCCCTTCTTTCGCTTTTCCCAGTATGATAACAGGCGGCGCGAAACTTGTCAATTGCCGCGATTTTACCTGTTTTTTACCGTTTTCTCCAACGGGCTTAACCAAGGGAAGGCGATGCTTTGGTATGATGGGGACAGATTCAAAAACAGGAGGAAGTCAAATATGAAAAAAGCAATTGCCGCACTGATGGCCCTGGCACTCTGCACCGGCGCGTCCGCGACCGCGTTCGCCGCGGAGGAGTTTTCCACTGAACTGACCTTTACCCTGCGCAACGAGCCGACCTACACCGTCACCATTCCGACCAAGGTCGCCATGGAAAAAGAGGGCACCGAGGTGGAAGTTGTCGCGGAGGATGTGAAAGACCTGAACGAGGGCGAGCGGATCTCCGTCACCATCGCGGGCACGGATTATTACCGCAACCAGATGGTCATGGTGGACCCGGAAACCCGCGGCACCATGCGTTACCAGATTATCACCCCGGACGACCGCGTACTGGAGACCACCGGCGACAAGGACCAGATGAACGGGCAGGAGATCGTGTCCTTCACGGAGAGCGGCAGCGCGACGTATACCATCAAGCCAGTTGTCGCATTCAACGTCAAACCTGGCAACTATTCCGGCGTCATCACCTATGGGATCGAAGTAGTGGAATAAGCCGCTGATCGTTACCGAAAGACCGGACGGGATCAAAATGCATGTTTTGTATAGAGCCGGACAATCCCCCTGCCCACGGCGGGGGGAT
This sequence comes from Anaeromassilibacillus senegalensis, assembly GCF_001261775.1. GTDB lineage: Bacteria > Bacillota > Clostridia > Oscillospirales > Acutalibacteraceae > Anaeromassilibacillus > Anaeromassilibacillus senegalensis. Next base: position 514,745 of record NZ_LN868535.1, read on the forward strand.
TGTCCGGCTCTGCCGTTTTCCCCCGATTGCGAAACGGCCCCTTCTTAAAGAAACAAAAAAGAATGGTGGAAAACGCTTGACCATCCCCCAGGGGGGTGCGGTATGATAACGGTGAGGTGAGGAATATGCTGATCCATCAGGCGAGCGAAGAGACCGGGCTGACCAAAAAGGCAATTGAATATTATACCCAGCAGGGGTTGGTTTCCCCATCCGTTCAGGACAACGGCTACCGGGACTACACGGAAAAGGAGATGGAACAGCTCCGGAAAATCTATGTCCTGCGCAAGCTGGATGTGAGCACGGAGGAAATCCGCGCAATCCTCGCGGATGCGTCCGGCGCCGCGCTGCGCGCGGTCTCCATCCGGAAAGAACTGGCACACCGGCGGGACGCCGCGAAGAAGGCCATTCTGGAAACGCTGCGCCGCGGGACGTCTTATGAGGCGGTCCGCGAATCGCTGCGTGCCCTGGACCAGAGCAAAACCATCACGGAAAAGCTTCTGGAGGCGTTCCCGGGGAGCTACGGCAGGTTTGTGTGCCTGCACTTTGCCCGGTTTTTGAATGAGCCGGTCCAGACCGGGGAGCAGCAGGCCGCGTTTGAAGAGGTGCGGTCCTTTTTGGATCATGTACCGCCGTTTGCGCTGTCCCCGGAGCTGGAAGCATACCTGGAGGAAGGAACCGCGTGGATTGGCGCGGAACAGGCGGCGGAGCTGCTGGAGCGCACCAAATGTTCAATGGAAAATCCTGACGCGTTCCTGGCGGATAACCGGGCGTTCCTGAAATGGTATCTGGCGTATCAGCAGTCCGACGCGTACCGGGAATCGCCCGCCTGCAAATTGACGGCGGCCCTGCGGGAGTTCCAGCGCTCCAGCGGCTACAATACGGTGTTTATCCCCGCGATGCGGCGGCTAAGCGGTTCCTATGCGGCCTATTACCGGCAAATGGAAGCTGCCAATGAAAAGCTGCTTGCCCAATACCCGGCGCTGCGGGAGGAGGGCGAACCGGAGCGTCCAGAGGAATTGGTGGAAAGCTGACAAAAATTTAAACAAAAACTGGAAGAATATGCTTTTTTCTTTGCTAAATAAAATTAAAATTCTTGTATACTGAAACTGAATCAGTTTGTCACTATTGCAAAGGAAAGAGGGAAGTAACATGACAAAGAAACGGGTGGTACTCTCTGCGGCGGCCGTCCTGATGACGCTCGCGCTGGTGGCGGGCGGCACGCTGGCATGGTTCTCGGATTCGGAGCGGGTCAACGCCGATTTTACAGCCGGTGTACTCGATGTGAACCTGACCACGAACGGAGAGGAAACACGCACCAATCTCAGCTTTGAAAACCTGCGTCCGATGGAGCTGGCGGATTTTGAAAAGGATATTACGCAGACGGTGGTACCGGAAAACGCCAACAAGGAGGGGTTCGGCAAGGACGAGCCCATCTATTTCCGCCGTGTGGACGTACATAACGACGGCACCCTGCCCATGCAGGTCTGCTTCACCATGCAGGACCGCGGTCCGCAGGGCGATGAAGTAGTCAATGTTGTGGAAAAGGACGGGCGTGTTTCGCAGGAAGGCGTCGTCGAATGCAGCAAGGAGAACTATTTCCTGGTAGAGAAGCTGCGTGTATTTGTCTTTGAAAACAAGGGGACGGAAGAAGCGCCCAAGTGGGTCCGCCGCACCGATATCAACCTGAATACGGAGACGGAGCCCAGCGAGGGCAAGCACGTCTACCAGCCGTTCTCCCTGAGCAACCCGCTGCCCGCGGGTGCGAGCGCCCAATTTGTTGTAGCGGCGTATCTGCCGGAGGACGCGGACAACCGCTATCAGGCCAAACACTATCATGCTTCCCTTGTGGTCAAGGCGGGCCAGTCGGACGAGGATGCCGTGATGGGTGAGGACCAGCCCCCCGTGGTGTACAGCTTCAATGGCAAGATCCAAAATGCCGCCGGCGAACCGCTGCAGGGCTACAAGGTGAGCATCCGCAATTTGGATACCGATACGGCGTATTCCACGGAGAAGACCGACGAGGAAGGCGCGTTCCAGGTGGACCTCCCCGCCGGCAAATACCGTTTCTATGTTTATGGACAGAACGACTACAAGCCGGTGAGTGAAACCTTCCGCATCGACGGTGATACGACGTTCGACTTCATCCTTTCACCCAAATAATTTTGGAAAACCAACGCGCGAAACACCTGTATATGGCAAATCATGCGGCTTTTTGTGGAAACATGTCAAAATGTTTCTGCGAAAAGCCGCATTTCTTTACAAGTTAGAAGGTTGTGGATGCAAGCAAAAAGGGTTATACTATACAAAGTTGTCCATGCAATCGATGAACTAAAAGGCGGGAGGTCTCTATGGAAACGCAGAATCCAAACTACGGCAAACACATTTCCCTTCTTTACCGGGTAGGACAGATTTTCTATGATACAGAGCTGGCGCCGTACCACATCGGCTGCGGGCAGCAGTATTTTTTGCTTTCCATCGCGCAGAATCCGGGCATTAACCTGCTGGCGCTGGCGCGGGAAGGCTTTTACGATAAGGGAACCACAACCCGTGCGGTGCGCAAGCTGGAAGAAGCAGGCTATATCCGCGTGGAAAAGGACGAGGGCGACCATCGCCTCCGCAAGCTGTATGTGACGGAGGAAGCAGCCCCGGTCATTGAGAAGACACAGGAGACGGTTGCCCGCTGGCACAGTTTGCTGACGCAGGAACTGAACGCGGAGGAGCAGGAGCAGGCCGCCGCCCTTTTGGAACGGATGGCGGGACATGCCTATGAATACATCAAGAACAGTGGAAAGAGGGACTAGCGCATGCAGCAAACACAAACAGAACCCCGGCGGAATCCGCTGGGTTACCGGCCGGTAGGCAAACTGCTGCGGCAGTTTGCGCTGCCGTCGGTCATTTCCATGCTGGTCAACGCGTTGTATAACATCGTTGACCAGATTTTTATTGGCCAGGGCGTCGGCTATTTAGGGAATGCGGCCACCACGGTCGCGTTTCCCATCGTAACGATCGTGCTTGCGATGGCGACGCTGCTGGGCGCCGGCGGCAGCTCCTATGCCGCGATCAAGCTGGGCGAGAAGAAGGAGGAGGAAGCGGAACAGACGCTGGGCAATATGTTCACACTGCTGACGGGCGTTGGATTGCTGATCACCGTGCTGGGCCTGGTCTTTCTGGACCCGGTGCTCAAGGTCTTCGGCGCGACGCCCGGCAATATGGACTACGCCAGGGACTACTCCGCCATTATCCTTTTGGGCGTACCGTTCAACATGATTGGCATTGGCCTGTCGAACCTGGCGCGCACCGACGGCAGCCCGAAATTCTCCATGTACAGCATGGTGGCGGGTGCGGTGCTGAATACCATCCTGGACCCGATCTATATCTTTGTGTTTGGTTGGGGCGTCAAGGGCGCGGCGATCGCAACCATCACATCGCAGATCATCTCCGCCGGGATGCTGTTCTGGTATTTCCGCCGCAAAAGCACCATGCGGCTGCATCTGCGCAGCATGCGGCTGCGGGCCGTTGTCTGCCTGAAGGCCTGTGCGCTGGGCGTGTCCAGCTGCATCACGCAGCTCGCCGCTACGCTGCTGCAAATCGTCATGAACAATTCGTTGGTGTTCTACGGCGACCAGACCTCCGTCACGGGCGACGTCGCGCTGAGTGCGATGGGCATTGTTTTGAAGGTCAGCATGATCCTGCTTTCGGTGTGTATCGGCATCGGCATCGGCGCACAGCCGATCCTGGGCTTCAACCGGGGCGCGGAACAGCCGGAACGCATCAAAAAGACGTACCTGCTGTCCGTTGGAATGGCCACGGCGGTCTCTGTTGCCGGGTGGTTGCTCTGCCTGCTGATTCCGGATGTTATTTTAAAGCTGTTCGGTTCGGCGGACGCGAACTTCACGGACTTCGCGGTGAAATGTATGCGCATTTACCTGCTGGGGATTTTCAGCGCGGGCTTCCAGGTGGTGTCCACCAACTACTTCCAGGCGACGGGCCAGCCGCTCAAGGCGTCGGTGTTGTCTTTGATGCGGCAGGTGATCCTGCTGGTGCCGCTGATTTTGATCCTGCCCCTGTCCTTTGGGCTGGACGGTATCCTCTATGCCGGGCCGATCGCGGATACTGCTTCCGCGGTCGTGGTATCCTGCTTTGCGTTCCATGAGCTGCACCGGCTGGACCGGTGGATCGGGCGGCAGAAGGAAGAGCAAAAGGAATCCCTGCCCCAGACGGCGGGTGCGCAGGCCTGAACCGTTTCTACCTTGTAAGTAGTGGCTGAAACGCGTTTCTCCTCCTTTCTAAAAGGTGGCGGGATCAAAGGGCAGAGGACTTGCAGTCGGCACGCGGACCTCCGGTCAGGACACGGACCTCCGGTCGGGACGCGCCTACGGCGAGGACCATTTTCACCTTGTGGAAATTCTTTACATTTGTCTTTCTACGTTTCTAAAGGCGGCGAGGACCATTTTTACATTGCAGATAATACTTAAACTATGTATTTCTACGTTTCTGAAAAGCGGCGATGGTTGTTTGAAGCGTCGAGCGAGGCTTTAGCCTCAAGCGAGCGTCCCGACCGGAGGTCCTTTTTTGACGCATTCCGGCAAAAACGGGCTTGTTCCCCCTCGGCCGATATGGTATATTAAAAAGAACAGGAAACCAATATGGAAAAAACAGGAACCGGACCTGCCGGAATTGCGGCGCAGGCCCGGTTCCTGTTGCTATTTGAGGGAGAAAGAGGGGCGTTCATGGAGCAGGAAAAGCAGGCCGCGCCGAACCCCATGGGGACGGAGCCGGTGGGAAGGCTGCTGCTGCGGTTCGCGCTGCCGTCGGTGGTGTGCATGCTGGTCAACGCGCTGTACAATCTGGTCGACCAGGTGTTTATCGGGCAGGGCGTGGGATACCTGGGCAACGCGGCGGCTGCGGTGACTTCGCCGGTGGTCACGGTGATCCTGTCGCTCGCCAACCTGATTGGCGCGGGTGTCGGCGCATACACGGCGATCAAATTGGGCGAAGGGAAACCAGAGGACGGCCGGCGTGCGCTGGGAAATCTGTTTACCCTGCAAGGGGGCGCAGGCCTGTTGGTCTGCGTGCTGGGCCTGCTGTTTTTGGAGCCGGTGCTGCGGGCGTTCGGCGCTACGCCGGAGAACCTGGCCCTGACCGCGCAGTATGCGGCGATCATCCTGCTGGGTGCGCCGTTCCATATGCTCAGCATCGGCCTGTCCAACCTTGTGCGCGTGGACGGCAGTCCGCGCTTTGCCATGGGGAGCATGATGGCGGGCGCGCTGCTGAACATAGCGCTGGACCCGCTGTTCATCTTTACGTTTGGCTGGGGCGTGCGGGGCGCGGCGGCGGCAACCGTTCTGGCGCAGGCGCTCTCCGTGGCGGCAATGACCTGGTACTTTCTGCGGCGTGGGAAGACCCTGCGTCTGCGCCGGGAAAACCTGCGGCTCAGCCTCCCGGTCTGCCGGGAGGCCATTCCGCTGGGGATTTCCAGCGGGATCACACAGGTGTCCGCCGTTGTGCTGCAAACGGTGATGAATCATTCGCTGGTGTACTATGGGGAACGCAGCGGCGTGGGCGGAGACATCGCGCTCAGCGCCATGGGGATCGTCCTGAAAACCAGCTCGCTGCTGCTTTCCGTCTGCATTGGTGTGATGATCGGCGCACAGCCGATCCTGGGCTTTAACCGGGGGGCGGGCCGTCCGGACCGCGTGCGCAAAACATACCTGTATGCCGCCGGGATCGCCACGGCGTTCTGTGTGGCCGGCTGGCTGGCGGTACTGCTGTTCCCGCGCGCGGTGCTGGGCCTGTTCGGCATCGACGACCCGCGGTTTATGGCGTTCGGCGTGCGGTGCATGCGCGTTTATCTGGCGTGTTTCTTCGGGGCGGGCTTCCAGGTGGTGTCCACCAACTATTTTCAATCCACGGGACAGCCTCTGCGCGCTTCGCTGTTGAGCATGCTGCGGCAGGTGATCCTGCTGATCCCGCTGCTGCTGGTCCTGCCGCCGTTCCTGGGGCTGGACGGCGTTCTGCTGGCGGGGCCCCTCTCCGGCCTCCGCCCCCCCCCCGTCTCTTTTACACACCTCACTCCGGCGAGGGGGCCGCCCCGGCCCCCCGGACGCCCCCGCTTTCCGCGCCGGGCGCGCCCGGGCCG
>NZ_LN868535.1:521084-534893 GCF_001261775.1 Anaeromassilibacillus senegalensis
TGCGGCGGGGGCTCCTGCTGACCCCGCGGCTGCGGGTCCTGCCGCCGTTCCTGGGGCTGGACGGCGTTCTGCTGGCGGGTCCGCTCTCGGACCTCGGCTCCGACCTGGTGGTCGGCGGGTTCATGATGCTGGAGCTGCGCCGCCTGGGCCGCGACGTCCGGCGCTGGAAGGAATCCGCCCCCGCCGCGCGGTCGGCGGGCACTGAAATAGAAACGTTTTAAGAATTCCCTCGCCGAATCATGGCGGGGGATTTTTTTGCATGGTTTTAAGTTGATCAGGTCTGAGTAATTTTTGGTTAGAAAAAAGAAAAGAATGCCAACACTTACTCATTCTTTTATAGAAATACAACAAAAGATATAATTTATTCTTGGTAATTATTTCTGGGAAAATAAGTGGAAATTTCTGACAAAATGATGCTATAATTAAAATAACAGGCTGGGGACAGCCCCTGGTTCCCCGGTCTTGCGCGGCAAAATATAGGAATGGTGTAGCAAAAAAGAATGGAGGAAAAAACATGAAGACAAAGAAGAACAGAATTGTCCTCTCGGGCATTTCTGTACTGCTGGTGCTCAGCCTTCTTGTCGGCGGAACCATGGCATGGTTCACCGATACGGAGCAGGTCAATGCGAATTTCTCGGCGGGTGTGCTGGATATCATCGCAGAGCCGGGTGTGGAGAATCAGGCGGCTCTGGAGTTTGAGAATCTGCGTCCGCTGACGGAAACACAGTTTGACGCTGAGCTGGTACAGGACGATCTTTCCAACGCAAATCAGGAGGGGTTCGCTCCGGTGCCGGTTTATTTCCAGCCGGTCAAAATCAGCAATGAAGGCACACTGCCGGTCTATCTTCAGATCACGGCGGAGTCCGCGTTTGACAAACCAGGATTTACCTGCCCCAAAGACGGCGAAAAGGATATTCAACTGTCGGACGACAAGTTTACCGTAAGCTGGGATGGCAAGACCCGCGTGGCTTGCACCAACGGCCTGGAGGACAAGCTGAAAATCTTCCTCTATGCGAAGAACAGCTCCGGCAAATGGGTGCGCCAGGAAGGCATCAATCTGAACAAAGCTTCTTTGGAAGCAGGGGAAGAAGCGACGTTCACACCCAGTAAAGAGCAATTTCTTGCGGCGAATGAGTCTGTTACCTATGTCATCGGCGGTTATCTGCCGGACGATGCGGACAATACCTATCAGGGTAAGCATTTCCATGGCAATGTTGTGGTCAATGCGTACCAGACGGACGACGGCGCGGGCATCAACCCGCCGGACGAGCCGGAGACCGTTCGCAATACGATCAACGTCAACTTTAAAGAGAACGAAACAATTGTCGGCAATGATACCTATACCTTCACAGCCAATAAAGAGGATACAGAGTATCTGTTGTACCCGGCTGATCTGGCGGATATTACCCCGGCAGGCTACAAAGTGATAGGACTGGAAGAAATCCGTACACGTGCGGCTGGCGGCTTGGTGCTTGTTATCCCGCTGGAAAACGGCAAGGTAGTCAACGATTCCTACAAGACCATCACCGCGATTGTGGAAAAAGATGGAGAGGCGACCTATACCTATACCATCCAGCACATGATCAACAACACGGAAACGGTTCTGGAAGAGACGACCGGAACCGCGCCTGTCGGCGAGCTGGTTTATACCACGTCCAACATCGAGAAGGGCGGCAAGACCTACGCGCCCATGCAGGAAGCCTATACCTATACGATTTCCGACGCGCCCGAGAAAAACGTTTTCCAGGCGTACTACGAGGAAGTCAAGCATCCGGTGGACGTTTCCATCAAAATTGAGTACAAAGTACAGGGCGAAGCTTCTGCCGTAAAGAGCCATTCCTATGAGCTCAAAATGGAGGATGGACAGTCTCTGACCCTGAACACCGCGACGGATGAGGTTAAGAACAATATCCCGACCAGCAAGAACTATGTGTTCGATGGCGAGCCGCAGGAGCAGGTCGTGACCTATCCCGGCAGCTTTACCGGAACCACCGTTGAAAACGTTCCGCAGGCGACCGTTACGTTCTATGTAAAAGAAGATAAAGCGGTTGAAGGTGTAGAGGTTACAGTTAACCGTTTTACCATTAAGGGAACGGGCACAGACATTGCAAACCCCGGCCCGGTTATTATTTCACAGGATCTTGCAGATGAAGTAAAGGCGGCAAACGGAGATAGGGTCTTGGAGCCTTTAAACAGCAGCCGTGTCACATTGCCTGATTTGTCTGGAACCGGATATGAATATGTTGACCTTGATAAACAAAAAATCGTACTGCAATGGGAAAATGGTGCAGTCAAAGCGTTAAGTGGTATTGCAGTGCAGGCGTCTACGGCATCATATACAAACATTTCCCGTATGGCTGCTCCGGCAAGATCATTGATGACCGCTTCATTGAATGTTATGAACACAGCTAAAGCAGCTGCGGCAGAAGAGTACTATATTTATACGCAGGAAGATCTCGCCGCGATTGATAATCACCTTGCTGCGGATGTCTATTTGTTTGTAGATGTTCCTTTGACTGGCAATTGGACCCCTCCCGGGTGGACAACCGGAACAGCGGATAAACCGTTTACGGGTCATTTTTACGGTGAAAACAACACCATCAGCAACCTGAAAGTATCCGGTGGCAGTGCCGACGCGGGCGCGGGCTTGTTTGCCTACAATAAGGGTACCATCCAGGACCTGAATCTTACGAATGTGAACGTTGTCGCCGGCGCAATTGTGGGTTCCATCGCGGCGCAGAATGCGGGTACCATCCGCAATTGCCATGTGGACGGTTTTGTAAAAGCTTCCACACATGCGGCGACCACATTGGGCGACGCTTCCTTTGTCGGCGGCATTACTGGCGCAAACTCCGGCGTGGTTGACCGCTGCAGCGCAGACGTCAAAGTGGTTGGACTCTCCGCGGTTGGCGGCCTGGTGGGCTACAACACCAACGGCGGCAGCATCTCCGAATGCTGGACAAAGGGTTCCGTCAATGAGGATTACTATGGCAACCCGAATGTCAATATGATTCAGATTGGCGGCCTCGTAGGTGCGAATACCAGCGGTGCAACCATTAACAACTGCTGGAGCGCGCCGACAAAGATTGTCGGTTATCAGAACGTCGGCGGTTTTGTTGGATACAATAAGGCGACGGTAAAGAATTCCTATGTGACCGATGCGGCAATCAGCTATTACACCACACCGGTTCATGAATGTGTCGGTTCCATCTATACGCCGACTTCCGTCGTGTCCAATACCTATTATGTATCGGAAGATCCGACCTATATGGCTGCAAAGGGCACTGCAATTAAGGATGCAGACCTGAAAGCGGCGACTTCTCTTACCGGTTTTGACGCGGGTGTTTGGGCATTCCCGGCAGGCGTTTATCCGGTTCTGAAAAATAATCCCTGATTATACGTGTTAACACAACTACATAACAACCAATCCTAAAACGAAGCCGCCGCGAAGGGCGGGCCTGTATCCACCAGGCCGCACCCTTCGCGGCGGCTTTTGTCCATCCTGGAGCAAGGGGCAGACAGAATCCTGCCTGAATGAGGCCAGTTTCGGCCAAATAATTGAAGCAAAAAAAGCTATATGGTAAGATTTAACAAAGAAAATCCCATTTATAGACTGAGGGATGGACAAGAATACCGGATTCCCAAACAGGAAGCCGGATCATTAAAGGAGGAACGGTTGTGAAAACAAAAAAAAGCAGGATTGCCCTGTCGGCGCTTTCCATTGTGTTGGTACTCACCCTGTTGGCGGGAGGTACCATGGCGTGGTTCACCGACACGGAGAAGGTCAACGCAAACTTTGCGGCAGGGGTGCTGGACATCAATGTCAATCCGGAGGAACCGGCGGAGGCTCCGCTGGAATTTACCAATCTGCGCCCGCTGACGGTTGCGCAGTTCGACGCGGAACTGGTGCAGGAGGATTTGTCCAACAAGAACACAGAGGGCTTTGATCCAACCCCGGTGTATTTTCAGCCAGTAACCATCACCAACGACGGCACGCTGCCGGTCTATATCCGGATTACGGCGGAGTCGCTCTTTGAAAAGCCGGACTTTGCCTGCCCCGAGGGCGGCGAAGAGAATATCGCCCTGAAGAACGACAATATGACGGTCCATTGGGACAAAGAAGGCGCGCGGGCGGATTGCACCAACGGCTTGGCGGACAAACTCAAACTCTTTGTTTACGCAAAGGACGGTTCCGGCAACTGGGTGCGTCAGGAGGGCGTCAACCTGAATGAAGCGACGTTGGAAACCGGGGAAGACGGGGAGAGGCTGGAACAGGCGGCGTTTACGCCCAACAGGGAAAATTACATTGCGGCAAACGGTTCCGTTACGTACGTCATCGGCGGCTACCTGCCGGAGGATGCGGGCAACAGCTATCAGGGCAAGCACTACCACGGCAATGTCGTGGTCAACGCGTACCAGATGGACGACGGCGCGGGCGTAACTCCCCCGGAGGGCCCGGTCGCGGTGCGTAACACGGTCAATGTCAGGTTCAGGGAAAATGAGAATGAGGTCGGCACCGGCGTATACACCTTCACCGCGGGCAAAGACGATCATTTATATAATCTGTATCCCAAAGACCTGCAGAACCTTGCGCCGCAGGGTTATCGTGTAATTGGACTGGAGGAGGTTGTCCGCCGCAGCCGTGCAGTGGGCGGGTTGGTCATGGTCATTCCGCTGGAAAACGGCAAGCTGGTTGACGAGGCCTACCAGAACATTACCGCGCTTGTGGAAAAGGACGACGGCCCTGTGACAAACCGGGTGACCGTGCGGTTCCGCAACATTGCGGACGAGCAATTGTTGGAAGAAACAACAAGCGTCACGCTCAACGGCGAGGGAGTATTCACCATTGCAACCAGCGGCGAGGAGAGCGATACGCTTAAAGTGGTTTCCGAACCGGCGGGATATCTGTTTGACCCGGAGCTCCAGAGCGAAACCGTGACAGTGACGGAAACCGGAGCGGCGGCCGGCGATGTGGTCTTTACGGTGCGGCCGGACGGCTGGGAACCGCCTGTGCCGCCGGACCCGGAAGAAGAATTTACGGTATCAGCAAAATTTGTCCTCTATGAGGACAACGCGGTCCAAGTGGAAGAGCGGACGCTCCTTTTGACCGGTGCGGAGTTTGACGGCGGTACGCAGTTGGCGCTGGTAACCTCCGGTACGGAGGGCGTTTCCCCGTCGGTAAGCGTGCCGGCGCCGGATGGCTGCGTCTTTGCGCCCCAGTCCCAGTCGAAAAGCATCGACTATGTACCGGCAAACAGGACGGTTTCCCCGTCGGAGGTGACCTTTACCGTCGAATTGGACAACCCGGCGGACTGCCCGTACCCGCATGTCCTGCGCACACAGTCGGACCTGGACCAGGTGCGGCACCATATGGGGCATCATTTTGTCGTGGCAAACGACATCTCCCTGAGCGGCAACTGGACGTCTCTGGGCGGAAATAATACCTATCAGAATCGCGCGGATACAAATTTCGTCACGGCTTTCACCGGCAATTTTTACGGCGGCGGGCATACCATCTCCCATTTGAAGGTGGTTCGTTCAAACGGTGCGACCTATTATTGGGACAGATACAGCTTCACGGAGGTCTGGTATCCCAATTTTAACGGCGGCAGCGACGAATTGTATTACAACCGCGGCTTGTTTGCCATAAACAATGGCAAAATCAGCGGCGTGAAGCTGGCGAACGTCAACGTGCAGGCCAGCGCGCTCGCAGGCGCGTTGGCGGGCCAGAACGGAACCAACGGCGTGATCGAAAACTGTCAGGTTACCGGCGGCAGCGTCTCGGTCGACTTCATGGCGTGTGTGAACAATTCCCTGAAAACGACGATGCCCTTTAAGAATAACTATACGAATTACGGCGCACTTGCGGGCGGCCTGGTGGGCGCCAACGCGGGAAAAATCTCCGGATGCAGTTCTTCCGTGACGGCGAGCAGTTCGGCTCCCAGTCAGGTTTGGGTTGGGCGCTTTGGGGAGCTGTTCCCGTCCTCCATTGACAACATCAAAAAGAACACCGGCAGCATCGCCGGTCTGAACCTTGGAACCGTAGCGTGACGTTATGTGAAAAGGCCAGCGGCACAGGCAAGCGTTACATAAAATTTCAGCAGAATGGACGATCCCCCCGCGCACTGCGCGGGGGGATCAATCTTTTTCTGCATTTTTTTGCGCGTTCCACCGGTTGTGAGGCAGCACCTCACCAATTCAGCCGTTTTTGCCTTCTGCCCGTCGTGATACAGGGTCCATTGCCAGCCGCACGGATCAGGAGCAGAAGCGGTGCTTGCCAATCACCGTGATGACCGGGCGGGAGAAAATCCACTTGTTGGTGGACTTTTCGGGGTTGTAGTAGTAGACTGCGCCGCCGGACGGGTCGCTGCCATTGATCGCGTCGCGCGCCGCGCGGTAGGCGGAATCCGCCACCGCCGCATTGATGCCGCCGTCGTACAGGCAGGAGAACGCCCCCGGCTGATAGATGACGCCGCCCAGCGTATTCGGGAAGGACGGGTGCTCAATGCGGTTGAGAATCACCGCGCCGACGGCAACCTGCCCGGTGTACGGTTCCCCGCGGCTCTCCGCCGAGATGATCTTGGCCAGCAGGTCGATGTCTGCGCTGCTGAACCCGCCCTGCCCGGAGCCGGAGGAAATGCCCATCTTGCGCAGCGTCTGCTCGCCCGCGATGCCGTCGGCAGTCAGCCCGTTGTACTTCTGGAAGGCGATGACCGCCTTCTTGGTTGCGGAGCCGTAGATGCCGTCGATCTCCCCATTGTATACGCCGTATTCTTTCAGCAGGGTTTGAATCTGCCGGACCTCCTGTCCGGTGGAGCCGACCTTGGAGAGCGTCTGGACCGAGCTGTTCTGGTTGGCTACCAGCGTGATGATCAGAACGTTCACCAGGACAATCACGAGGATGCGCCAAAGATATTTGAATCCGTTTTTCATGTTTGCGTTGCCTCCCATAGAGCGGCGTTTGCCGCTTTTTCCTATGGTAGGATTATTTCCCCAATGGCTGCGCTTATACGTTTCACGCACGCGGCAGGGAAAAGGAACGCAAAACGGTTTTTATTTTTGCACCTGAAACAGAAACGGCATGCGCGGTTTTGTGTTACCGCGCATGCCGTTTATATGGAAAGCGAAGGATCCGTCAATCGTCGGGCCGGTGGCTTGCATGGGGTTCCGCGCTTCAGGCGGTTCAAAGCGTCTCGTGCTTAGGACACAGGCGCCGGATTTAAAAAGACGGAAGCCCGGAAGACGGCGCCGTCCGGTTGGAATTCCACAAACCCGTTGTATTGCTCCGCGATTTCCTCAATGGAGCGCAGGCCAATCCCGGCACCGTCGCGCTTGGAAGAGAGGAGCGCGCCGTCGCTTTGGTTGTATTCGCCGGAAAAGGAGTTGTCCAGTGTGATGGCGAAGGCGGTTCCAGACGGTTTGATGTGCAGGCGGATCCATTTTTCGCTTTTCTTCTGGCGCGCGCAGGCCTCCACCGCGTTTTCCAGAAGGTTTCCCAGCAGGACGACCGCGGATGTATTGGAGATGGGCGCGGGGTCGGGATACTCCACAGCGGCCTCAAATTGCACGCCCTGCTGTGCCGCCAGCTCGGCGTAACAGCTGATGATCGCGTTGACCACGTCATTGCGGCAGTAGACCTTTTGTGTCTCCTGCGGCAGCGTCTTTTGATATTGAGAAATATACGCCCGCAGGCCCTCCCGGTCGTTGCGTTCAATATAGGTTTGGGTGACGGCCAGATGCTGGCGCAGGTCGTGGCGCGCGCGCCGGATTTCCTCCATATGGGCGGAGAGGGAATCGTATTGTTTCTTCTGGGCGGCCATCGTCCGGTCGGCGTAGCGCAGGGCGGCTTCGAGCTGGGTGCGCTTTTCGGAGGTGTCCAGAATTTTAAACAGGATCAGCGACACATAGCAGGAGCCGCCCAGCATCAGGTAGCGCGAAAGCAGGAACTGCCAGGTCGCGGTTGCGTATATGTCCGTGACCGTGCAGTACAGCATGCCGAACAACGTGGAAAAGAGCGGGATTTTCCACATGTATTTCCAGACCGTGTCGTCTCCAATGGCCAGCGCCTTCCGGATGGTTCGGTTCAAAAAGCGCAGGAAAAACGGGTACGTGACCAAAAGCAGAACAAGGCGGATGCCGTTGTAGATCAGATAGGGGTGCTGCTCGCTGAAATCCCAGAAGAAATACGATTCAATGAAGTTGGCGTTGCCGAATACGAAGAATGAATAGGAGAGTAACAACAGCAGGGTATACATGTTTTTGGCGAAGCTGTCGCGGATGAGATAGAAGGAGAGCAGCGTTGCAAACAGCATGACCCCGTACCGCAGCAATGTGGTGATCGATTCAGCGGCGCCGTTCTGGTTTGCCCAGAAGAAAATGGCGCTGTAGGCCGCGGTGATGCCCACCAGCATCAGGATAATCCAGCGCATGGGAATCCGGAGCTTCTCCCGGAAGAGCCAGTACCTGGGGATCTGGAACGGCAGAAAATCCAAAAATGGAAAGAGCAAAATCATCAGCGTGTCGATCATTCTTCCATCCTCCTTGCCTGCTCAAATAAAAAGTGTGCGTAACGTTTTTCAATTTCTGCCCGGTCCTTCTTGCGGAAGGCGACCGTCTCGCCGGTGTCCATCTGAAAATCCAGCTCATTCAGCCGTTCCACCCGCTTCAGGTTGACCAGGCAGCCCCGGTAACAGGAAAGGAACGACGCATAGGGGGCCAGCAGCTCTGCCAGCCGGGCAAAGGCCATGCGAAACCGCAGGAACTGTCCGTCTGCCATGTGAACCTGCGCGTAGTGGCCGTTGACATCGCAGTAAACGATGTCGCGCAGCAGAATTTTTTCTCCCTCGACGATGACGCATTCCCCGTCCACAAGCTTGCGCAGCCGCGCCAGACGGAGCGTGCGTGCAAACTCCTCATAATGGAATGGTTTGAGCAGGTAGCCGCTGGCCTGTACCAGGTAGCTTTCCACCGCGTAATCCCTGCTGGTCGTAATGAAGATGATTGCGACGCCGGCGTCGGCCATCCGAATCCGTCCGGCGGCCTCCAGGCCGGTCATCCCGTCCATGTAGTAATCGATCAGGATCAGGTGGAACTGATCCGGTGCAAAGTGCGGGAAAAAGGCCTCCGCGCTTGCAAATTCCTCGATTTCCAGTGCGGTACCCGCGTAATATTGTTCAAAAAAAGTATGTAAATGCCCGCAGATTTCAGCCCGGCATTCCGCCAGGTCGTCTATGACCGCAATGCGCAATATACCGCCTCCTCGCGTTTGGAAACGTCCGATTCCCTTTATAATTATCTATTTTACTGGAAATAGTTCTGTAGTGCAATCCAATTTTGGCCAAAAACCTTCCAGTTTCATCCAATCTATTGCAACAGATAGACAGAAGTCATACCATAAAGATAGAATTTAGTCAGAAAGCACAAGGAATGTTGGTAAAAACCCCTACATATCTGCCGGCAGACTCTGTGTGGAAGCGGAAACAGAAGCAAGGAGGAGTATCATGAAAAAAAGCAGATTGTTACTATCGGTGGTGTCTATTCTTTTGGTGTTTTGCCTGATGGCGGGCGGGACCATGGCGTGGTTCACGGACACGGAAAAGGTGCAGGGTGATTTCTCGGCGGGTGTGCTGGATATCACGCTGACGCCTGGAGAGATGACAAATGTGCCTTTGACGTTCCAAAACCTGCGTCCCATGGAATACGAAGCGTTTCAAGCGGAGATCAACGCCGCGGGCAACGGCAACCTGCACACGGAGGGCTATGCACCCGCGCCGCAGTATTTCCAGCCGGTGGTGATTAAAAACGCGGGCACGCTGCCGGTATATCTCGAGGTTTCTACGGAAGCGCTGGATATGAATGAGGCCAACTGCCCAAGCGGCGGCGAGGAAAAGATTACGCTGGGCGAAGAGGGCAATTACGACAAAGTGGCTTGGGACAAGACCGGGAAGGACGGGTCCTGCACCAACGGATTGATAGAAGCGCTGAATATCGTCCTGTTTGAAAAGATCGATGGCGTGTGGACGGTCGTTGCGGACAACCTGAACGCGGCGTCTGGGGGGACGCCGTATGAACCCGGCATCGTGATTCCGGCGGCGACAGGTGAAAAGACCTATGTGGTTGGCGCGTACCTGCCGGGTGAGACGACGGGCAACGCCTTTCAGGGTAAGCACTACCACGGCAGCCTGGTGGTCAACGCGGTGCAAACGGACGTCGGCGCAGGCACGCCGTCCACACCGGAACAGCCGGACCTGCCGGAGTTGACGAAGGAGATCACGGTTGAATGGTACCATCTCAATGATGATGTTGAACTTGAAATGGTGGGTTCCTATCAGACATTGGTGACGTTCCCGGAGGGAACAGCAACCATATCCGTTCTGCCCGACAAGTCCAAGGTGCCGGAAGGCTATGGAGTAACGGACATGGTAGGCGCTACAATTGACAGGGGAGCAGATAAAGTGCAGTTCCTGGTCGAGGAGGTTGTGATTATTGAGCCGGAGGATCCATTGAAAAAGGAACTCACAAAGACCATTAATGTCAGATGGTACACGGGTCCCTATAGAGACATGATCGATGAGGTAATTGAGATCAAAACCATAGAAGTGACTTTCCCGGCGGGGCAACTGTTTACCGGTATCAAATTAAGTGAGTTAGAGCCGCCGGAGGGCTACATATGGGCAGATCCTCCCGTTCATGTCTCGGAAACGGACTGGCAGTGGGTTTTCCGCACCACTGAACAATTTGACGTGCGTGCGATTCCCGTCTGACCGAATTGACAGGATAAAAGTCCGGAAATCGAGTGGAGGAAAAAGAATCCGGACAGAGGCTTAAAAGCAGCCGGGCACGGTGCACGGCATCTTAAGGAAAGAATGCAAACCGCAAGAGGCTTCGTTTGCATTCTTTCCTGTTCCTTTATACAGGAGGTGCGCGGGCGTCTGTCAACAGGGGCATCGGGCAAAATCACTAATGAGAAGGCAAAGGAGAAATACCATTATGAAAAAGCAAAGATTGCTGTTATCGGGCATTTCCATCCTGCTGGTGCTGTGTTTGCTGGCGGGCGGGACCATGGCGTGGTTCACGGATACAGAAAAGGTGCAGGGAGACTTTGCGGCGGGCGTGCTGGATATCACGCTGAAGCCGGGCGAGGACACGGCCGCGCCGCTGGCGTTTGAGAACCTGCGTCCCATGAACTATGATGCTTTCAAGGCGGAGATCAACGAGGCTGGGAACGGCAACAACAACGTGGAGGGCTATGCCCCCCTGCCGCAGTACTTCCAGCCGGTGGTGATCCAAAACAAGGGCACGCTGCCGGTGTACATAGAGGTTTCCGCGAAGGCGCTGGCCGCCGGGGAAATCGACTGCGCGAAGGGCGGCGAAAAGAAGCTGGAGATCACAACGGACGAAAAGGGCCGGGATACAGTTAAGCAGATTTTTGAGGCGGACGGCAAAACCAACGTGCGCGTTCCCTGCACAAACGGGCTGTCCGACGTTTTAAAGATTGTCCTGTTTGAAAAGGCCGGCGATGTGTGGACGGTCGTTTCGAGTAACCTGAATCCCGGTACAGAGGGCGAACCCTACGCGCCGGGCGTGGTGCTTCCGGCGGCGACGGGCGAGAAGACCTACGTGGTCGGCGCATACCTGCCGCAGGACACGGGCAACGCGTACCAGGCAAAGCATTTCCATGGCAATATTGTGGTCAAGGCGTTCCAGACGGACGAAGGTGCGGGCGCGCCCAGCACGCCGGACGTTCCAGAATCATACACCGTCACGGTCACCTGGCTGCGGGATGGCAAACCCGTTGGCACCAGCACACAGAAGCTGGCGTTTACAGAAGGACAGGAAACAGCTGCTCTTACGCCGGACCCGGCTAAGCTGCCAAAGGACTTTGTATTGGCGGATCCGGAAGCGTCCGCAATGGTGGACAAAACGGCCCTGGTCGCTTCATTTGAGGTCAAGCGCCCCGGTGACGGCAGCGGAAAGGATGCGGACAATTCGATCTGGATTGAAACCGCCGAGGACTTGGACAACGTCCGCGACGGGCTGGATAAGTTTTATAAACTTGGCGCGGACATCGATCTGTCCGATTATGAAAGCTGGGAACCGATTGGCGTTAATAAAAGCCCTTTCACAGGAGTATTTGACGGAAACGGGTATCAAATCAGCGGTTTAAACGTGCGTTCAAGTTCCGGCGGATTGTTTGGATATGTAAAAGGGGACGCTTCGGACGCTCCGTCCGTTTTGAAAAACATTACGATAAAAGATCCACAGGTTCGGGGAAGTAGTGTAGTAGGGGCCTTGGCGGGGAGCGCCGAAAACGCGCGTGTTGCATCCTGTGTTGCCGCAGGTGGAAGCGTAACGGCACGCAACTGGGCAGGCGGGCTGATCGGGTACAGCAAACGGACAACGGTTACAGGGAGCTCTGCGAGCTGCACGGTCATCGGGCTTCCCTTTGGAGAAGGCTATTTTGGGTTATCTGCTTTAGGTGGACTGATTGGCATGCTGTCCGGCGGAACAGTGGAAGAATGCTTTACCTCCGGCGAGACAAACGCCCCTTCAGAATCGCCATGGTACTGCATTGGCGGATTGATTGGCTGTGCCAGAGGGGACACCCATGCAGAGATCCGGAATTGCTACAGTACAGGACGGGTCAACGGTGGTTCGCCCAATGGAGGAATAATCGGCGGGATCGACGGCGATGGTGATTCCATGGGCGTAGCGTCCGTCCAAAATTGCTTTACGGTTTCTCCCGTTTACACAAAATGGGAGGGGTATTACTCGCATCCTGCGATTGGAGGCAGATACAGGGGCGAGGGTGCAGTGCATGGAAGCGAAGTCTATTACCAGACGGAAAATTATTATGTAAATGATCAGTTAAGTACAGATTGGTTTGATTGGGGTAGTTTAATTGTGGGAAAAACGGAGGATGAGTTGAAACAATCGTCTACTTATGCCGGATGGGATACAGATGTATGGAATATCGTGGATGGCGCATATCCCACGCTGAAAGGGAACAGCGGCCGGTAGGGCGGCGCTGACAGAAAGGGCCGGGGAGATTCCCCGGCCCTTTTACACGCTTGCGCGCATCTTATATATATAGTAAAATAGAATGCAGCAAATAAATTTTTCCGTCTATGGCTGCCGGGCAAAAAAGAACCGGATAAAAAACGTCCTGAAACCCTTGTGGCAAAATCTTCCTGCAACACAAGATATGGTGTTTTTTTCGGCAAAATAGAAGATTTTCAAAAAAACTTGAAAAAAGTCGAAATTATTTTAAAAAAGGTGTTGACAAAAGGGATGTGGTTTGGTATTATAGTCAGGCACCCTACGGAACGGCCCAAACGAAAGGGCAAACGGTGAAAGCCAGAAACCCAGACGGGAAGCCGGTTTGAGCGGTGTAAGGACCTTGAAAATTAAACAACGTAAAGAAAAGAAGAACCCGTAATGACTTTGAGAGAAAAGCCCGCTTGAAAGAGTGGGAAGTACTTTCGGACGAAGGTTTGTCGGAACCATAAACCGACATAAAATACACGTTAGTGTATCGTATTTAGAGCTTTTCAAAAGACTCTGAAGTATGATTTAAACGCTTCTTCGGGGGCGATTAAATACAATATTTTAGAGAGTTTGATCCTGGCTCAGGACGAACGCTGGCGGCGTGCCTAACACATGCAAGTCGAACGGAGTTAGAGGAGCTTGCTCTTCTAACTTAGTGGCGGACGGGTGAGTAACGCGTGAGTAACCTGCCTTTCAGAGGGGGATAACGTTCTGAAAAGAACGCTAATACCGCATGACGTCATAGTACCGCATGGTACAGTG
>NZ_LN868536.1 GCF_001261775.1 Anaeromassilibacillus senegalensis
ATACTTGGCTGGCGACGGCCCGGGACAATAGGAAGACGCCAACACGAATATTCCTCCTTAGCTCAGCCGGTAGAGCATGCGGCTGTTAACCGCAGGGTCGTTGGTTCGAGTCCAACAGGGGGAGCCAACGAGAAAGAATCTTCTGATTGGAAGGTTCTTTTTTGCTATATGCAGATCATTTTACTGAAAATGCAGTGGATTGTTCAAAACAGGTTTGATCAATCATTTGCTTGTACATGATTGACATTTTATTTATGAACATAAAGAGCTTTCAAAGGCGGGAGATCCTGCCGTTTGAGGGCTCTTTTTTGGTTTAAATATAATCTAAGCGTAGGGGTGGCGGTTTGTAAGCCAACACCGACGAAAATGCTCGCAGAAGTTGAATCCAGGAAAGCGCCCGGTCTATGGACGAACCGCTTTCTCCTTGTAGGCAAGCCCCCAGTCCCACATGGCGTCAAGGATGGGTTTGAGGCTGTAGCCTGTTTCCGTCAGGGTATACTCCACACGGGGCGGCACCTCAGCGTAAACAGTGCGAGTCAGCAGGCCGGAGGCCTCCATATCGCGCAGGTTGGAGGTCAGAACTTTCTGTGTAATATGGCCGATGGATTTTTTGAGTTCACCAAAGCGTTTGGTTCCGTCCATCAGGTCGCGCAGGATCAGAACCTTCCAGCGGTCAGAAATAAGGGTCAAGGTAGTTTCTACCGGACAGGCCGGCAATTCTTTGGTTGTCATGCGGGCAGCTCCTTCCAATCGTATCCAAAAGGATACTACAGCACAATAAAGTGCTTACTTTACAAATTCACTCTATGGCTCTATTATAAAAACAAAGGCTGGCAAAAGCAAGCCAAACGGATAAAATCCATGGAGGGATTCTAAATGAACGAAGTAACGCAATTTTTACAGGCAAATCCGGTTCAATATCTGGCCACTGTCGGCAGGGACGGCAAGCCGAAAAACCGCCCGTTCATGTTCTGCTTTGAGCAGGAGGGCAAACTCTGGTTCTGCACCAATCATGAAAAGGACGTCTATCGGGATTTACAGCAAAATCCCTGGGTGGAGGTTACCGTCTCCAGTCCGGAGTTTGTCTGGCTCCGTCTTTCCGGGAAGGCGGTATTTGTGGATAACCGGAGTGTCAAGGAAGGCTGCATGAACAACCCGATTGTCAAAGGACAGTACCAGTCCGCCGATAATCCCATTTTTGAGGTTTTTTATTTGGCAGAGGCGCATGCGGTGCTTGCAGACTTCTCTGGAAATCCACCGAGGGAATACGACCTGTAAGAATGTGGAGAAGGCCCCCGGCTCTAAGGCCAGGGGCCTTGTAAACGGTTTTCAGCATTTCGATATTATGGTGAGGCTGGGAGATAAAGGGGCAATGCATATGAGTACAAAGGAATACCTGCACTTTTTACAAAGGGAAATTCACTCCCCCGCTGTTGCCACCATCGGCGGGGACGGTCACCCGCAAGTGCGCATCATTGATATGATGCTGGCGGACGACGACAGCCTTTATTTTATCACGGCCAAGGGCAAGGCGTTTTACCGCCAGCTGCTGGAACAGCAGTATGTAGCGGTGACCGGACAAAAGGACGGAAGGGCGGTTTCGCTCAGAGGCCGAATCCGCCGGGCTGACGCAGCGCTTTTAGAACGGGTATTCCGGGAAAACCCGTATATGTGTACGATTTATCCGGGCAATACCCGAGGCGCCCTGGAAGTCTTCCAGATTTATGAAGGGCAGGGCGAATATTTCGACCTTTCGCAAAGGCCGGTATTTCGAGAAGCCTTTGCCATAGGGAACACGACGGTACAGGGCGGCGGATATTTGATCACTGAGGATTGCATTGGCTGTAAGCTGTGCGGGCCTGGATGCCCGCAGAAGTGCATTGATTTTTCTGTTGTACCGGCGGTGATCCGGCAGGAACATTGTCTGCACTGCGGCAGGTGTGCGGAGCTGTGCCCCAAGCAGGCCGTGATCCGTCGGTAAAAGGAGAAGGAATATGACACGCACGGAACAGGAATTGTATTTGATCCGGGAGCTGATCAGGGAACAGCCTCGTTACAGGGAGATAGAGATCCCACATGAGCCGGAGGAACGGCAGATGCTGCTGCATTCTCTGTTCAATGTCCGTCCGCCCGCACCCGTAAGCGCCGGTTTCCTGGAGGTACAGAACGCCTATTTGCAGGCGGTAACAAAAGAGAAGGGCGTCACCGACGCGGAAACGCTGCCGTTTATCCGTCCGGGCGTTTGTCTTTGGCAGGGGGATATCACGACGCTGCGGGTGGATGCCATCGTCAATGCGGCGAACGATCAATTGCTGGGATGTTTTTTACCCTGTCACGGCTGTATAGACAATGCCATTCATACCTTTGCAGGCGTTCAGCTTCGGCTGGCATGCTGGGAACGGATGCGGGAACAGGGGAAAGCGGAAGAGACAGGATGTGCCAAAATCACCGCAGGGTTCAACCTGCCGGCCCGATATATCCTGCATACGGTAGGCCCGGTCATCCGGGGAGTGCCGACCACAGGAGATTGTAGTCAGCTGGCGGGTTGCTACCGTTCCTGCCTGGAACTGGCGGAAGAAAACCGGCTGGAGAGCGTGGCGTTCTGCTGTATCTCCACAGGTGAGTTCCATTTTCCCAGGCAGAAAGCCGCAGAAATTGCAGTCCAGACCGTGATGGAGTTCCTTGCATCGGCGGGTGCGGTCCGCAGGGTTGTATTTAATGTGTTTCAGGATGAGGACCGGCAAATTTATCAAAAATTACTGCAAGGATGAGAGGGCGACGATATGGATGAACGGGAAACACAAAACCGGGAAATGGCATTGATGGAGCAGGCCGCCGCATGGATTCTGGATGCGGACCGCCTGGTCATCGGGATTGGCAGCGGTTTATCTGCGGCAGGGGGCCTCTGCTACACCGATCCAGCGCTTGTCCGGAAATGGTATCCGGAGTATGATCAAATGGGAATGCATGCCATTGTGGACATTCAGAGCCTCTATTGGCGCTTATCTCCGGCGAACCGGGAAAAATACTGGGGCTTTTGGGCACGGCACATTTGGCATATCCGCTATGAAGCGGCCTGTACACAGCCTTACCGGGATTTGTTTGCTTTGGCGCAGGGAAAGACCCATTTTATCATTACCACCAACTGCGACAGCCAGGTGGACAAAGCCGGGTTTTCCAAGGCGGATATTTTTGCGCCGCAGGGCAACTACGGCTATTTCCAATGCTCCAAGCCCTGCACGCAGGAAGTGTATCCAAATAAGGAACGGGTGGAGCGCATGATGCGCAATATGCCGGATTCCTTTGCCGTCCGCCCGCAGGATGTCCCGTACTGTCCGCAATGCGGCGCGCCGCTGGTCCCCAACCTGCGTTGCGACAATGCGTTTGTGGAACGGCCGCATCTGGCCAACTGGGAGCGATATGAACGGTTTATCCAGGAAGGGACGATGCAGAACACGGTATTCCTGGAATTGGGTGTTGGTTTCAATACCCCGATGATCATTCGCTATCCCTTTGAAACGCTGGTGAACCGTTTTCCATCCATGCGGCTGATCCGGATCAACGATGTGTACGCGGATGTACCGCAAAGCATTTGTAAGCGGTCCATTTCAATCCGGGCCGATTTGGCGCAGGCAATGAAAGATTTGCGGGAACTGTGCGCCGGTTCTACTTCCTGTTGAGAAAATGAAAGCCGTGCCGCTGTAGGTGGCACGCAAAAAAGCAGCCTCCATCCGGAGACTGCTTCTTTTATGTACGGTTTTATTTGTAATAGCGGAATACGGCGGCCACTTTGCCAAGAATCGTCACATCTGTGGCATAGATCGGCTCATACTCCGGGTTGTCCGGCTGCAGGCGGATGCGGTCCGGCTCGCGGTGGAAATACTTGACGGTGGCTTCGTCCTCAATCAGAGCGACGACCATGTCCCCTTCCTCTGCCACAGCGGTTTTGTGTGCGACGACCACGTCGCCGTCGAGAATCCCCGCGCATTTCATGCTCTCTCCGCGGACGTTCAATGCAAAATACTCGTCTCCATTCAGGCTGGGGGGACAGAACGGGACATAGCCCTCTACTTCTTCGACCGCCAGAATCGGCTGGCCAGCCGCCACCCGGCCCACAATCGGGACCTGTACGGTGGGCTGTTCCCCTGCGAGATGGATCGCGCGGTTCAGGCCGGCGTCCCGGCTGATGTATCCTTCACGCTCCAAGGTCTTCAGATGCGCGTGTACGCTGGAGGTGGACTTCAGGCCGGTCGCCTTACAGATTTCCCGCACGGTGGGCGGCAAGCCCCCCTGCGCCCTGCTTTTCAGGTAATCGTATACTTTTTTCTGGCTTTCTGTCAGCATAGTCAGGCCCTCTCTTTCAATCGGTACGGATAGGAAAAAATGCGGCAGGAACCGCAATATCTTGTATGTTCTATTGATTAGTATTATAGCATACCGGGGAGAAGACTGTAAACGTTTGTTTGAAAAGTTTTTTATCAAATTCGTCTCATTTGGATTCTTTTTCACGAATCGGTACAAAAAACGTTCAAAAATTCCGCAGAAAACGTTAAAAGAATATTCATAGCATATTAACAACTGAAACGGATAAAACGATTATAATAAAGTCGTAATCAAGGAATGGAGCCGCACCAGAACTTGATACATGTTCTACCCTCCTCAATATACCCCTCAAGCTAAAAGAAAAAGGACCGAATCCGCAAGGATTCGGCCTTTTTTCATGTCCGGATTAAAATGTTGCAAAGATTTGGAAAAAAGACCGTCTGTATTTTCGTTCCTTCCGAATATTCCCCGTTTTCAGTGGCAAAAATAAACTCGGAGGTGCAACGAATGAGCAATAAACATTTTCAGAAGGACAATAAATCCAGCAGCTTTTCACCAAAGGGCTTTTACATTGCGTTGGGCGTCTGCCTGATCGCGATCGGCGTGGCAGCCTGGACTACGTACGACAGTGTAGTCAACTACACCAATCCGCAGGAAGAAATCGTCAGCAGCCAGGCAGCGCATCCGGCAAATGAAGCGGTCAGCGGTATTTTGGAGGTTCCAAAGGCCAGCAGCACCGCGCCGGTTTCTTCGGAGGAGCCCAAAAAGACAGAAAGTGCTGTTCCCAGCAGCCAGCCGCCCAAGCAGCCGGTTTCTTCTGCGGAGCCGGCCAAACAGACTGCGGTGACGCCGCAGAGCTTTTCTTATCCGGTAGGGGAAACCGTTTTGCGCGAGTTCAGCGGGGAGAATCTGATTTACTCCGAAACAATGCAGGACTGGCGCGTTCACGCGGGCGTTGATTTTGCCGCCAAAGAAGGTGACCCGGTCAAGGCGATCGCGGATGGCACCGTCAAGGACGCCTACCACGACGACCTGTTCGGAAACGTGGTCTATATTGAGCACGGGAATGTAGGAAGCTGTTACTGCGGATTGCAGGATATGAACGTCAAGGCGGGCGATACCGTCAAAGCCGGTCAGGAGATCGGTACAGTAGGCGTTACCCCCTGTGAAAGCGCAGACGAAGCACATCTGCATTTTGCGGTCAAAAATTCCGGAAAATGGGTAGATCCTCTTACCATCCTGAAATAAATGCCCCCGCAAACCGCTTAGGGGCGCAAGCAGCGGAGCCGATTTCGGCTCCGTTTTTGCTTGCAAACATTTATAAAAGTTACATAAAATTTAAAACTTTGTAATTGGATTTTTCATATAAATTGTGGTACAATGAAGTTGCAGAAGTGAACCGGATTTCGGGCGGAGAAATCCGGAAAAAACAAACAGGGTGGGGATGGAAATGTGCACTTTGTAGAAAATTGACGAGTCAATTTACGAATTATTCACAAATTATACACCATCTGTTACCATACCCGCCCAGATTTTAACTATACTTAAAGGGCAAGGAAAACAGATCATACACATCGCGCCGGGGCCAATGTTTGCTCCGGCACGAACCCAGGGAAAGGAGGTCTATTTGGTGAAAACTGGAGGAGCGGTCCTGGTTTGCGTGACAGGCCAGCGCGACTGCGACCGATTGATTCAAGCAGGGAAAAAGATCTCGGAAGAGCGTTCCATACCGATCCATGTACTGTGCGTACAGCCCACTTCGGCGGGGTTTGATGCGGATTGCGAGGAACTGGAATATCTCCGGCAAACGTCCCGTGACGTGGGGGCTGAAATGTCGGTTTATTTTTACGACGACGCCCCGCTCATGGCAGTCGGCTTTGCAAAGCAAATCGGAGCGACTCATATTGTGACAGGAATGGCAGAAGCGCCTGTCAATGGATTTGTACAAGTCATTCATAAACTTTTGCCGCGCATCCCGATTTCGATGGTGGCAAAGGATGGAATTATATATAATATCTGCCCTGCGGGCCGTACGGCGGCGGCGCCGGCAGCGGTTCATTGACAGAATCTGAAATTTTAATGCGTATATCCCCTGTGAGAGACAGTGAAGAGAAAAGCTGTCCCCATAGGGGATATTTATTTATGGTGGAAAAGCCCGCGCTTATCGCTAACGTTCATTCCCCGCATGGCAAAACCCCATTGGGACGAGGCCAGCCGCCGCGTCCCAATGGGGTTTTGTTATTTTTCAATTACAGCAAGTTGAAATGCACCAGAGCCTTTTCCACTCCGTTGTTCCAGATATCTGCCGTTACATAATCCGCGGCGGCTTTCAGCTCATCGACCGCATTACCCATGGCGATCCCACAACCGACCGCACCCATCATCGTGATGTCGTTAAAGCCGTCCCCGATGGCGATGGCATTTGAAGGGTTGATGCCGGCTTTTTCCAGGAAAATCCGAACACCCCGGGATTTGTCGCGCCCCTTGAAGGAGAGGTCGGCCGCAAGGGTGCCAGGGTGCTTATTAAGCACCATTGGGCCCCGGAAGGCAGGCTTGCACTGCACATAGTGCGCCTCATCCCGGAAGACGAAATCCAAAATACTGGCGTGAACGTCCTGCGGTTCCCACTCGGTGAATAAATACCCGGGCAGTCCGTAGCTGTCGTTCAGCGGCTCAATGACCTCCTGCGGCACGTGGCAGGCCCAGCCGTGCGCATTGCCAACAAAATTGTACCAACAGCCGTACCGGTCAAAATATTTCATCAGCGCACGAACCTGCTCGGTGCGGAAAAACTCTTCAAATACCGTTTTTCCTTCCACAACGACATGCGCGCCATTCATTGCAACGTAGTTATTGAACAGGCCTGGAAAATACTTGTGGATAAAAAGTTCCGGACGGCCGGACGCAATGGCAATAATATGCCCCCGCCGCTTCAATTCCTCCAGTGCGTCTATCACACCGGGCATGACGCAAAAATTCCGTTCGTTTTCTGAGGAGAGAAGCGTGCCGTCTATATCAAAAAAGATGGCTTTTTTATCCATGAATACCTCCTTTCTGTTCACTCAGTCCCAGAAGATAATCTGTAGAAACATGGTAATACCGCGCAAGCTTGATCAGCGCCCATACGGGAATTTCCCGGAGCCCTTTTTCATAGCGCCGGTAGACCTCTCGTTTGCAGTTGAGCATATCCGCAATTTCCTGCTGTGTTTTGTCGCTGTCAATGCGCAGATCTTCGATCCGATGAAAATACATGTTTCCACCTCTAGTTCTATGCTACTATTATGTGAGAGAAGAAAGGTTAAATTGCTACCATACGGTAGCACAATGAAAAAACAAATAAAGTCGTAAAATTTGTAACACTCAAAAAAGTAAATAGGGACTCCTGTGCGGCAAAAGACGTCGCACAGGAGTCCGTTGGCTTTAATATCTTAAATTTCGATAATACTTATCGTTTAGCAAATGCTTTTTCCGGCGCTTGGGGCGGCGATACCGTTTCCGGCCGCTGCCGCCTCTGGGAGGCCGGCGGTTGCTCAGGATGACAATGACAACCACAGCGACGCCCAACCCAATGCACACCCATGCAATGATACCGATCCAGTTGGTCTTCTGGTTGTTGACAGGCGCCATGCTGGAGGACGGAAGCGGCGTGCTTTCGTCCGGCACACTCACAGTGGGCAGAACGATAGAACTTGTGCTGGAGGAACTCTCTTCAGAAGAAATTGCGGAAGAAGAGGATTCCGGTTCGCTGGAGGACGCCGGACGGGAGGTTGGCCGGCGGGAGCTGCTCGGTTTGGAAGAGGAAGGCGGTGCAGCAGAAGAGGGCGGCTCTGAGACCGGCGGTGTAACCGGTGGTTCGCTTGGCGTCTCCGGCGGCTGCGTTTCCACGGGCGGTTCTGTTGGCGTGGTCGCGGGCGGCGTCTCCGGCGTGGGGTCCACAACGGGGGCAGTGGGGTCCGGCGCCGGCTCCACAGGCGGTGGAAAAGAGGATTCCGGTGTACGGCCGATGACCTGTTGCTGCTGGCCGGGGTCCTCAGTGGCAAAGGCCGAGGTGCCGATGACGGGGATTATGCAGAGAAATAAGAAAAAGAGCATAAATGCCCGATTATGTTTCTTCAATTTCAAACCTCCTGGGCGTTCCGGGACGTTAGAGACCGCCCGGCATTACATTTTAAAACGGGTTTGGAGTCTGGCAGATTTGAACATACGCAAATTTTGGCAATTATCTTTCTTAACATCGTTATTGTTCCATAAAGAGACAAAGTCTCTATCACAACGGAACAATGTTCTCTCAGGCGTCAAAATCTCTGATTTTGGTAACGCCGTGAGGTTATTATTCCATAAAGAGACAAAGTCTCTATCACAACGGAACAATGTTCTCTCAGGCGTCAAAATCTCTGATTTTGGTAACGCCGTGAGGTTATTATACCATATTCCGACCAGAAAGCAACCGGAGCCGGGGACTGCCAGGATGTGGGACCGGTTAATTTTTTGTGAACGGACCGGTTGTATGTTATCAGAGATGAAGGTCTTTTCCGGTCAGTGCGTAGATTAACGTTTTATGATCGCCAAAACCGGTTTGGCGCGAATAATAATCCACCTGCAAAATGCCAACAGCAAGAATTAACAGGCAAAGCGTGCAGTAAAACGAAACGAGAAAGATACGGAAATTGCCCTTCCTTTTCATTTAAAACGTCCTTTCCAGACCCCTGGATCAGGTGAGCTGGTTGAGCGCCTCCACCAGCGCGTCGCCAAAGAGCTGGCCGGCATATTTGGCCTCTTCCAGCGTGTTGACCTCCGTGCCGAATTCCACCAGGAGGGAGCCTTTCGTCATATGCTCATTGTATTTACGAGGGCAAAAGTTAAGCGGACGCGCCAGGTTGGGGTATAGGTCGGACATCGACTTCTGCAATCGTGTTGCCAGACGCAGGTTGTATTCCCAATTGGGGAACCCGAGCGTACCGTCGTCGTCACAGCCGGAGATAATCATGACCTGCGCGGCCTTTTTGCCGTCCACCAGAACGGTTGGTTTGATGCGTGTGCCGTCCTGTGTGCCCATGGCGTCGCGATGGATGTCGAGCGTCACCTGAATCCCTGGGTATTTTTCCAGATTCCTTTGTATGGTTTCGCCGGAGCGGTCGTAAGAACCATTGTAACTGGGATAGTCGTGGCAGGTGGTGTCGTGCACCACACCGATCCCGGCGGCCTCCAGCTTCTTCGTGATCTCTTCACCGACCGAGACCACGTTCAGGGAATTGTCCTGTGTGCGGCTGGAACCGGCGTAAGCTTCCGTGGTATGCGTGTGGTAGATCAATACCTGTACAGAACCGTCTTTTTTTATTTTGACCGCGGGTTGTTCGCTTAATACGGCCGGAATGTCAATGGTATGGTTTTTGTTGGTGTTTTTCACCCACATATTTTCATATTGAATGCCGGAATTCCCGATGCTCATTTCCTTTATGCTGCCTGTCACTGTTTCATCCAGCGTTTTGGTGGGCAGAGCGCCAGCCGGTGCGGATGACGCCGCGCTGGACGGTGAAGAGGAAGAGGGAGCGTTGCTTGACGGCGGAAGCGCGGAAGAAGAGGGCGCCGGCGCAGGGGTTGCTGTGGTTTCCTCGCTGGCAAAGCCGTGCTCCATCGCTTCCTTTGCGCCGCCGGGCAGGATGAATCCAGCCGCGGCCAGTGCGGCGTCCTGCATATGAAGTTCCGGAAGACGGCACGCTGTACAGAAAACCGCTACCACAGCCAGCGCGGCGGAACACAGCATCAGTCCATATTGTTGCCAATTTTTCATTTTTACGATCCCCCGCCATTCACAATTCTGCGCGGAAAGACCGCGCCTATCATCTATGTGTATGCGGAAGGTCTTTCTGGCAGACCTGACTTCCAGTCGGGGCTGCCCGCCCTTTCATGTTGCCGGAATCAGTTCCGCGCAGTGGCGGGACGGACGGGACAAGCTCCCGGAGCTTTTTTAGCTTGCAGAAATCTGCGGTCAGCTCACGCATGTAGCGAGGATTATTTTTATCTGACAGGTAATGGTTAAAACGTATTTATCCACCTGTCTGTCGGGAAAGATGCCACACGGGAGTGGATTCTTTCCGTCGCGGGTACCGTGGACTTTTGTTTTGCACAACGTCCGCCCGCGCCGTGCGTGCAGGCTCAGCCTGCTCAGCCGGCGAGCATGGTAAATTCTTCGACGGAGAGGGAAGGGTTCAGAGCGGTGTTGATTGCCATTGCGACGGTGCGCGCGGCGCGGTGGATCAGCAGGTCGATTTCCCGCGGGGTGACGACCATCGTCGCACCGCGCGGCGAGACTTTTTCCTGCGGCGCTTCACGTCCCAGCAGGTCTGCGGCGAGAGTGCCGGCGTCCACGACGGTCGGTACGCCCAGGCCGATCACCGGGATACCCAGTGTTTCACGGCTGAGCTGGGGCCGTGCATTGTCCACGCCGGAGCCGGGGGAAATGCCGCCTGTGCTGAGCTGAATGGTACAGCCCAATCGTTTCAGACTCCGGGCGGCCAGCGCGTCGACTGCAATCAGCGCGGCGGGTTGGAATTCTTTTACCAGCGCGGAGAGAAGTTCGCGTGTTTCCACGCCGGTGCAGCCCAATACGCTGGTGCTGACCACCGCTACGGGACGCAGGCCGTCCAGACCGGTGACACGGGCAATCTCTCCTTTAATATGGCGTGTAGCAAGCACCTGCTCCGCCGCCTGCGGTCCAAGCGCGTCCGGTGTGATGGCCCGGTTGCCCAGGCCCGCCACCAGAACAAGGCCTTCTTCTGGAAGCAGGGTGGTCAGTTCATCGCTCAACATGTGCAGTAGTTCGTTGTTGCTGTCAAGGTGGTCGGAGATGGCGGGTACCTCAAGCGTGACATAGTCCGCGCCGTTCTCCTTGATGCGGGTGATCGTGCAGTTCCGTTTTTGTTCTACCCTTTGGCTGCCCGGTTCCGTGTATTCCAGGGCAAGGTCGGTGCGAAATTCCATTTCAATCTCTCCTTGTACTTTTATTTTGAAAAAGCTTGATTTTTCGTATATATGGTGATAAAATAAACTTCATATGACAGCACCAAAGGAGGTGGAACCATGCCGAATATTAAATCTGCCAAGAAGCGCGTTAAGGTAACTGCGACAAAGACGCTGATCAATAAATCCTTCAAGTCCAGCTTGAAGTCTGAGATCAAGAAGGCGGACCTCGCTCTGGATACGAACGCGGAGAACAAGGCGGAAGCCGTTCGCGTTGCGGTGAAGAAGATTGATCAGGCTGCTGCTAAGGGCATCCTGCACAAGAATAACGCCGCCAGAAAGAAGGCTGCGCTTGCCCGCAAGCTGAATGCCGCACAGGCGTAATTGAATACGCGATGGAAAGCTGAAAGCAGAGCGCATGCTCTGCTTTTTCTAATTTTTGTCGCTTTCCGTCGGGAATGGTTTCCAGCCGGAAATTCATTTGACTTTTTTATGGGAAGCGGTTATCATATACTATAGATGATAAGAGGGTATACAAGCCCTGTAAAATGGGTTCAATAAATAGAGCTTGTATAGGCGCTCATAAAAAATGGAGGTGCTCGATTTGAAAAAAGGAAACAACTTTGCTGTTTTTATTACCATACTCTCCGCAATGGCCGCAGTCGCCGCTGCAGCAGTGGCGGTCGTCCTTTTCTTTGAAAAGAAAAAGAAGGACGAAGAAGAGCTTGAGCACTACCTGGATTGTTCCATCCAGTAAGGAACGGTTTGGGGAGACAGGTCAATTCGGAGACAGGCGGGAAATGATACGGGCAGGTGATTACCTGCCCGTTTTCTTTTTCCTGTTTTTGCGGCGCTCCCGCATTTTGTTAAAGTCGTCGCGTGTTTTGCGCCAGACCAGTTTTCCGTATTCCATCAGGAGCGTCCAGAAAATACGCCCCTGCAGAATGCGCAGTCCTTTGTACACATATTTGCCGTAACGAAGGTACCGGTTATCCTTTATCCTTGGGTTTTGAAAACAAGGCGGCTAAATAGCCAAAGAACACCGCCGCCGCGATGCCCGCCGCGCCCGCCGTGATGCCCCCGGTAAAGACGCCCAGGAACCCCTGCTGCTGTACGGCTTCCAGCGTGCCCTTTGCCATCGCGTAGCCGAAGCCGGTCAGCGGCACCGTCGCGCCCGCGCCGGCAAAGTCCACCAGCGGCTGATACAGGCCCAGTCCGCCCAGCACGACGCCCAGCGTGACAAACAGCACCAGAATTCTGGCGGGGGTCAGTTTTGTATAGTCGATCAGTAGTTGGCCGACAACGCAGATCGCGCCGCCGATCAGAAATGCCCAGAGATATTCCATATGTTTCACCTCGGTTTTAGTATGAGGGAATCGCTGGCATTTTATGCAGGAATCCCTGCCAACCGCCGGTTGCGTGTTGAAAAAATTTCCACCTCCGCTTTGTATTCCTTATAGAACGATATCTATAAAAGGAGGAAGTGCGATGAAAAGGAAGATTTTTGCAGGCGTTTTGGTTTTGGCGTTGCTGGCACTGCCCGGGTGCGCATCGAAAGACGAGCCGGAGGAAATCACACTTGTAAGGAACTCCGAACCGGGAATCATTTGCCATGGTCCGGCGCCGGAGAGCGGACTGAGTCCCTCGCAACCGGCGGAGAGCAGCCCGGACGACATCAAGTTCCGAAAAGCGAAAGGGGCTGTTTGTTATTTGGAAAATGAAATTTGCGAGCTGCCGCTGGCGCCGGATGGAGGCAATGTGGATTCGTCCCTTCCGGCATCTGAGAAGGCGGGCGGGGTGAGGGCCGTGTCTGTTCGGGAAACCCCGGTTCCTTTGGATGCAAAAACCATAACGGTATTGGTCAGCAATCCGACGGATGAGGAGATAACCTTTGGAGAAGACTACTGGCTGGAAAAACAGAACGAGAACGGAACCTGGGAAAAGCTAGAATATCTGCCGGACACCGCGTGGCACGACATCGGTCTTGTGGTCCCGCCGCATACCACGGGGACGCATGAAATCTCGCCCGTCTATTTTTATGGCGAGGAGGCGCTGCAGCCGGGCCACTACCGCTATGGAAACCAATTTGATGGGGAGACGCTCTACGCGGAGTTCGATTTTGTAGAACCCGGCGGCGAATCGTTACCGAGAAGTGATGAAGAAAATGCCCGGCAGGAGCTTAAAAACGCATTGGGCGGTTTGCAGAAAAGAGGGCCGGACGATCCGCCCAGCCGGCCTGCGCCGTCCAAGTATGGGCAGCCAATCAACTGAGTTTCTAAAAGCGGCGATGGTCGTTTAGAATGTCGAGCGAGGCTTTAGCCTCTGTCGAGTGTCCCGACCGGAGGTCTTTTCCTGCATAAAGCTGGAAGTGTGCGCGGTTCTGTGGTATAATATAACACTATTATTGGTGAAACAGAGTTCCCCAATGGGCACGGCAGGCAATGCCGTTTATCACATAGGAATGGGAACCATTTGATTTTTAAACAGAATGGGTGATTCATTTGTCAGTACCACGCGAACGAATCCGCAATTTCAGCATCATTGCCCATATTGACCACGGAAAAAGTACACTCGCAGACCGCATTCTGGAGCAGACCAAGTCGGTCTCCCTGCGCGACATGGAGGACCAGATTCTGGATGACATGGACCTGGAGCGTGAACGCGGCATCACCATCAAGGCGCACGCCGTCACGCTGGTGTACAACGCCGAGGATGGACAGGACTACGTGTTCAACCTGATCGACACACCCGGCCACGTTGACTTCAACTATGAGGTGTCCCGCTCGCTCGCCGCATGCGAGGGCGCGGTGCTGGTGGTGGACGCCTCTCAGGGCATTGAGGCGCAGACGCTGGCCAACACCTATCTGGCAGTGGACGCCGGGCTGGAGATTGTGCCGGTGATCAACAAGATCGACCTGCCCAGCGCACAGCCGGAGCACGTGCGCCAGGAGATTGAAGACGTGATCGGCATTCCCGCGGACGAGGCACCGTGCATCTCCGCGAAAATGGGAACCAACATTGGCGCGGTCATGGAGCAGATTGTCAAGCATGTGCCCGCGCCGGACGGGAATGAAAATGACCCGCTGCGCGCGTTGATTTTTGATTCCTATTACGACGCGTACAAGGGTGTCATTGCGCATGTGCGCGTAAAGGACGGCTGCGTCCACGCCGGGGACACCATCCGCATGATGAGCGTCGGCAGTGAATTCACGGTGGTGGAGTGTGGCTATATGCGCGCCACCTGCTTTGAGCCGACCGGCTATCTGGAAGCCGGGCAGGTCGGCTATATCACCGCGTCGATCAAGGCGGTCAAGGACGCCAATGTGGGCGATACCATCACGCGCGCGGACAACCCCGCCACGGAGCCGCTGCCCGGCTACCGCGCGGTGCAGCCGATGGTCTTCTGCGGCATTTACCCCGCGGACGGGGCGAAATATCCCGACCTGCGCGACGCGCTGGAAAAGCTGCAACTGAACGACGCGGCGCTCTCCTTTGAGCCGGAGACCTCTGTCGCGCTGGGCTTTGGGTTTCGCTGCGGCTTCCTGGGCCTGCTCCACATGGAAATCATCCAGGAACGGCTGGAACGGGAATACAATCTGGACATCATTACCACCGCGCCAAGCGTGGTCTATCACATCACCAAGACGGACGGAGAGATAATTTCCATCGACAACCCGACCAACTATCCGGACCCGTCGCTGATTGCGCAGGCGGACGAGCCGATCACCAACGCGCACATCTACACGCCCAAGGAATATGTCGGCAATATTATGGACCTGTGCCAGGAGCGCCGCGGCGTGTTCAAGGATATGAGCTACATCGACACCGACCGCGTGGACATCCACTACGAGCTGCCGCTGAACGAGATCATCTACGACTTTTTTGACGCACTGAAATCCCGTACGCGCGGTTACGCCAGCTTTGACTACGAGCTGGCGGGCTATCAGAAGAGCGACCTGGTCAAGCTGGACATCATGCTGAACGGCGAGGTGGTCGACGCGCTGTCGTTCATCATCCACGCGGAGAAGGCGTATCCCCGCGCCCGCAAGATGGCGGAAAAGCTGCGGGAGAAAATCCCGCGCCAGCTCTTCGAGGTGCCAATTCAGGCGTGTGTCGGCGGGCGCATCATTGCGCGCGAGACAGTCAAGGCGCTGCGCAAGGACGTTCTGGCCAAGTGCTATGGCGGCGACATCACACGAAAGAAGAAACTTCTGGAAAAGCAGAAGGAAGGCAAGAAGCGCATGCGCCAGCTCGGCACAGTCGAGGTGCCGCAGGAAGCCTTCATGAGCGTGTTGAAGCTGGATGAATAAGATCGGATTATATATCCATGTGCCGTTCTGTGAGAAAAAATGTCCTTACTGCGACTTTTATTCCGTGCGCGGAACGGAAGAATTGCTGGATGATTATACAAATTGTTTAATAGAACGAATAAAATACGAACAGGAGCGTATCGGCAGGCCCGCCGATACGCTCTATTTCGGCGGCGGCACGCCCGGCTTGCTCGGCGGAAAGCGTATCGCCCGGCTGGTCGAACAGGCAAAAGCCTGTTTTGGGCTGGAAAACGCGGAGATCACGGCGGAGGTCAACCCCGGAGACCATTTGGAAGACTTTTTGCAGGGATTTGCTTTCGCCGGCGGAAACCGGCTTTCCATCGGGCTGCAGTCCGCCAATGACGAAGAGCTGCGATTGCTGGGCCGGCGGCACACAGCGGCGCAAGCGGCGGAGACCGTGCATGCCGCAAGGCGGGCCGGTATGCAAAACATTTCACTGGATTTGATGCTTGGGATTCAGGGGCAGGATCGGGAAAGCCTGCGTCGGTCCATCGCCTTTTGCGCGGAACAGGATGTGGAGCATGTTTCCGCCTATCTGTTAAAAATCGAGCCGCGCACGGTCTACGACAAACGGCGGGACAGCCTGAAACTGCCGGATGAGGACGAAACCTGCGCACTGTATCTGCTGGCATGTGAGGAACTCGAAAAGGCCGGGCTGAAACAATATGAAATCTCGAATTTTGCAAAACCGGGATTCGAGAGCCGCCACAATCTGAAATACTGGCATTGCGAAGAATATCTGGGACTCGGCCCGGCGGCGCATTCATTTCTGAATGGAAAGCGCTCTTATTATGAACGGGACCTGCGCGCGTTTATGGCGGGCGCCGCCCCGGTAACGGACAATGATCCGGAGATGCCCGCGGGCTGCCCGGAGGAATTTGCCATGCTGGCGCTGCGATTGACGGAGGGCTTGCGGGACGGCGCGTATGAAGCCCGGTTTGGCACGCCGGTTTCCGATACATGGAAGCGCGCCGCAAAGCGGTATGAGCAGGCGGGGCTGACGGAGTGCAAGGCGGACGGCTTCCGGTTTACCCGGCGCGGCTTTCTGGTTTCCAACGCGCTGTTGTCGGAGATTCTATACAATTCGTAATATAATGAGAAAAATATACGGGGCCGTTGCAGCTTGTATTCTGCAACGGCCCCGAAAATTTGCCCGTCAGCACAGAAGGTCCGTAAAGGACCGTATCACTCGTTCCCACTCGCTCCTCTCAGAAAGAGAATTTCGCTCCTTGCGAGGAGCGACCAAAGGCTCTGCCTTTGGAAACCGCCACCTTTTGGAAAGGTGGAAAAACACGTTTTAACCGTTACCTGTCAGATAAAAAAACAATCCTCGCCGTAGGCGCGTCCCGACTGGAAGTCCGTGTTCCGACCGGAGGTCCCGTTTTTTGCGCGGGTTTTGGGAAATCCTGTCTTTAGATTCATAATTAATTTACATTTATCTTATTGACAATCGGGCAAAGTAATGATAAATTAGTATCTAGAGTTAGCACTCAAACAAATAGAGTGCTAAACGCAAAAGAGGTGAGAGGCTTGGAACTCAGCGAGAGAAAGAAAAAGATTCTGGCGGCTGTGGTGGAACTCTATGTCGCCACAGGGGAGCCGGTCGGTTCAAAGGCGCTTTGTGACAACCTCGATTTTGCCGTTTCCTCAGCGACGGTCCGCAACGAGATGAGCGACTTGGCGGAGATGGGGCTGCTGGAGCAGCCGCATACGTCGGCCGGGCGTGTGCCTTCGCAGAAGGGCTACCGCGTGTACATCGACAGCCTGATGAAGCGCAAACCGGTGACGCGCGAGGAAAAACGGTATCTGGACAGCTTGCTGCTCTCCAGCGCGTACGACCCGGAAAAGCTGCTGGACGGCGTTTCCCGCGCGTTGGCGGCCGCAACCCGGTTCGCGGCGATCTCTACAACGCCCAGCGGGCGTTCGGCGGATATCCGGGCGGTGCAGTTCGTGCAGACGAGCCGCCGCACGGCGATGGTCATCCTGATGACCTCCGCGGGTACGATGAAGACGCGTGTATTCCACTGCGACTTCGACCTTTCGCAGGAAATCCTGCGGGTGTTCTTCCGCGTGTTCAATGAAAAGCTGGCGGGGCTTCCGGTGTCGGCGGTGACGCCGGCATTCATGCAGACGCTGGCGGCCTCCATGGGCGAGATGGCAATTCTGATGTCGTCCGCGTTTATGGCGGTGCTGGACGTGGCGCGGGACTCCATGCAGGCGGAAATCCGCATGGAGGGCCAGACCAACCTGCTGTTTTACCCCGACTTGGCGCTGACGGCGCGGCGCGTGATGGATTTTCTGGCGCGCGAGGACGACCTGAACCGTCTGCTGGAGCAGCGGACCAAAACGGTCAAGGTGCTGATCGGCGACGAAATTCAAAGGCCGGAGCTGAAGGATTCCAGTGTGGTGATTTCCCGGTATGCCATCGGCGGGCGGGACGCAGGCGCGCTGGCGATCATCGGCCCGATGCGCATGAACTACGCGAAAGTGATCGCCCACATGGAATATCTTTCCGATTCCGTGGGGAAAATGCTGACAGAACTGATGGATTACGATTTTTAATCACATAGAGCGCCCCAGGGTGCAAATGACGAAATAAAGGAGGGTCCGGGCAAAAGTGAACACGGAGGAAAAGAACCCGCAGACGGAGGAAGAAACCGTCGCGGAACCGGAGACAGAACAGCCCGAGGTTCAGGCGGAAAAAGCAAAGAAGGACAAAGGAGGCTTTGGCGGCAAGAAAGCCAAGGCGGAGAAAGAAGAGATGCAGAAAAAGCTGGACGAAGCGGAGGCGGCCCTGAAAAAGCAAAAAGACCAGTTATTGCGCACCGCCGCGGAATACGACAATTTCCGCAAGCGGACGGAGCGCGAAAAGGCTTCAATTTATACCGATGCGACGGCGGCGGCCGTTCAGGAGTTCCTGCCGGTGGCGGATAACCTGGAACGTGCGCTGGCCCAGCAGGAATGCAGCGTGGAGGACCTGCGCAAGGGCGTGGAAATGGTCCAGGCACAGCTGATGAAGGCGCTGGAAAAACTCGGCGTCGCGGAGATGGGCGCGGTAGGGGAAGCGTTCAATCCGGATATTCACAATGCGGTATCCCACATTGACGACGAAAGCGCGGACGAAAACGTCATCGCGCAGGTGTTCCAGAAGGGATACAAAATGGGAGACAAGGTCGTGCGGCACGCGGTTGTCGTTGTTGCCAACTGATTCGCTCCTGAGCCCCATCGATCGATAGATGATAAAAATACAACCGAATGATATTGGAGGAAACGTATTATGAGTAAAACAATTGGGATTGACCTTGGTACAACAAACTCCTGCGTAGCAGTGATTGAAGGCGGCGAACCCGTCGTCATCGCCAACGCGGAAGGCGGAAGAACCACGCCGTCCGTTGTGGCATTTTCCAAAACCGGCGAGAGAATGGTCGGCCAGGTGGCAAAGCGCCAGGCGATCACCAACCCGGACCGCACCATTTCTTCCATCAAGAGAGAAATGGGTTCCAACTACAAAGTATCTGTTGACGATAAGAGCTACACCCCGCAGGAAATTTCCGCAATGATTCTGCAGAAGCTGAAGGCGGACGCGGAAGCCTATCTGGGCGAGAAGGTGACCTCCGCGGTTATCACCGTTCCGGCGTACTTCACCGACGCACAGCGCCAGGCGACCAAGGACGCGGGCAAGATCGCGGGCCTCGACGTCAAGCGTATCATCAATGAGCCGACGGCGGCGGCGCTGTCCTACGGCATCGACAAGGGCGATGAGCAGAAGATTATGGTCTACGACCTGGGCGGCGGCACCTTCGACGTGTCCATCATCGAGATGGGCGACGGCGTGCAGGAAGTGCTGGCGACCGCCGGTAACAACCGTCTGGGCGGCGACGACTTCGACAAGCGCGTGATGGACTGGATGGTCATGACCTTCAAGCAGGAATCCGGCATCGACCTCACCAGCGACAAGATGGCCATGCAGCGCCTCAAGGAAGCGGCGGAGAAGGCAAAGATCGAGCTTTCCGGCATGACCTCCGCTTCGATCAACCTGCCGTTCATCACGGCGGACGCGACCGGCCCGAAGCATCTGGATATGACCCTGAGCCGCGCGAAGTTCAACGAGCTGACCGCCGACCTGGTGGAAAAGACCATGGGCCCGGTGCGCCAGGCGCTGAAGGATTCCGGTTTGCAGATCAGCCAGATCAACAAGGTGCTGCTTGTCGGCGGTTCTTCCAGAATCCCGGCGGTGCAGGACGCGGTCAAGAGCTTTACCGGCAAGGACCCGTTCAAGGGCATCAACCCGGATGAGTGCGTTGCCATCGGCGCGGCGCTGCAGGCGGGTGTTTTGGGCGGCGAGGTCGAGGGCCTGCTGCTGCTCGACGTCACCCCGCTGTCCCTGGGCGTGGAAACAATGGGCGGCGTCATGACCAAGGTCATCGAGCGCAACACCACGATCCCGACCAAAAAGAGCCAGATTTTCTCCACCGCGGCGGACGGCCAGACCCAGGTTGAGGTCAACGTCCTGCAGGGCGAGCGTGAGTTTGCCCGCGACAACAAGCAGCTTGGCCTGTTTAAGCTGGACGGCATCGCGCCCGCGCCGCGCGGCATCCCCCAGATCGAGGTTACGTTCGACATCGACGCGAACGGCATCGTAAACGTATCCGCGAAGGATCTTGCGACCGGCAAGGAACAGCACATCACGATTTCTTCCAGCTCCAACATGAGCAAGGACGACATCAACAAGGCGGTGCAGGACGCGGAGAAGTTCGCGGCGGAAGACAAGAAGCGCCGTGAGGAAGTCGACGCGAAGAACGAGGCGGAGAACCTCTGCTATTCCGTTGAAAAGCTGATCAAGGACAGCGGCGACAAGATGGACGATGCCGACAAGACCGATCTGGAGGCGAAAGCGGCTTCCGTGAAGGAAGCGATTTCCGCGAACAACATCGACGACATCAAGAGCCGCACCGAGGAGCTGCAAAAGGCCCTGTATGCCGCCTCTGAGAAGATGTACAAAGCGGCTGCCCCGCAGGAGGGCGCGGCCCCGGCGGGCGATGCGGGCGCACCGGCGCAGGATGCAAACGGCAACCCGGTCTACGACGCGGAGTATAAGGATGTAGATGAAGAGCCGAAGAACTAAGGCGATACAATAAAGCGGCAGGCTGTTGCGGGCACGGGAACGCGCCCGCAGCAGCTTTCAGCCGTAACACGGATATGGAAAAATTCTGTCGAAAACGATTGTCGGCGGGTCAAAAACCTGCTATGATAGAGAACGCGGCCTTTTGCCGCGGCTGTAAATTTGTGTTGGCGTAGAACGTCAGGGCCCACAGGAACCGGGCCTTGAAAAGGAGGCTGCGCCTTTTAGGAGTGATAGGTGTGGCTGATAAAAGGGATTTTTATGAAGTGATGGGCGTGCCGAAGAACGCCACCGATGACGAAATTAAAAAAGCCTACCGCAAGCTTGCCAAGCAATACCACCCGGACCTCAACCCGGGTGACAAGGAAGCGGAGGCCAAATTCAAGGAAGTCAACGAGGCGTACGAGGTACTCTCCGATAAAGATAAAAAAGCCCGGTATGACCAGTTCGGCCATGCGGGCGTAGACCCCAACTTCGGCGGCGGCGCGGGGGGCGGAAGCCCGTTCAGCGGCGACATCGACCTGGGGGATATATTCAACAGCTTCTTCGGCGGCTTTGGCGGACAGCGCCAGGCCAACCCGAACGCGCCGCGCCGCGGCAGCGACACGGAAGCGGTTGTCAACATAAGCTTTGAAGAGGCGGCAAAGGGCTGCCGCAAAACGGTGGCTTTTAATAAGGTGGACGCCTGCGCGGATTGCGGCGGCACCGGCGCAAAGAAGGGCACCTCCGCGAAGACGTGTTCCCAGTGCGGCGGCAGCGGACAGGTGCGCATCAACCAGCGCACACCATTCGGCATGGTGCAGACGGCCCGCACCTGCGACCGCTGCGGCGGCACCGGCAAGGTCATCGAAACGCCCTGTGATACCTGTAAGGGCAGCGGCAAGGTCCGCCG
Source organism: Anaeromassilibacillus senegalensis (assembly GCF_001261775.1). Classification (GTDB taxonomy): domain Bacteria; phylum Bacillota; class Clostridia; order Oscillospirales; family Acutalibacteraceae; genus Anaeromassilibacillus; species Anaeromassilibacillus senegalensis. The sequence continues at coordinate 21,629 of NZ_LN868536.1, forward strand.
CCAGAAAACCATTGAGATCAATGTTCCCGCCGGTATCGACAACGACCAGATGCTCAACGTGAGCGGGCAGGGCAACGCCGGAACCAACGGAGGCCCGAACGGCGACCTGCATGTTTATGTCAACGTGCGGCCTCATCCGATCTTTGAGCGCCGGGGCGACGATATCTGGTGCGAAATGCCGATCACCTTTACCCAGGCGGCTTTGGGCGCGGAGGTGGTGGTACCCACCATCGACGGCAAGGTCAGCTATCAGGTGCGTGAGGGTACCCAGCCCGGCGACGTGTTCAAGCTCAAGGGCAAGGGCATCCCGCACATCAACGGCAGAGGACGCGGCGACCAGTTTGTGCGCATGACCATCGAGGTGCCGAAGAACCTCTCCCAGAAGCAGAAGGATATTTTGAAGGAGTTCGACGACAGCGCGGAGGAAAAGAATTACCAGAAGCGCAAGGGCTTCTTCGATAAGCTCAAGGAAATGTTTGACGACAAGAAATAAAGGGTTTTTCGGGCAGGACGCGTTTGTGTCCTGCCCGTTTTGATCTTTGTTGACAATTAAAACGGGATGCTTTACACTGGAACATGACCATATATGCGCATTTGGCGCGCGGGTCGCTTATATGAAAAGAGGCGTTTCAAATGTCATATGAAGCATTTGGAAGTGAGTAAAAAAGGAGAAACCAATGGATTACCAAAATATCAATGCAGAAACCATCGACCAATGGGTAAAAGACGGCTGGACCTGGGGCATCCCTGTTTCGCATGAAGAATGTGAACGCGCGGCGCGCGGCGATTGGAGCGTTCTGCTGACGCCCAACAAGGCTGTGCCGATGGAATGGTTTGGCGGCCTGAAAGGAAAAAAGGTGCTGGGGCTTGCGAGCGGCGGGGGACAGCAGATGCCTCTTTTTGCGGCGGCGGGCGCGATTTGTACCGTGCTCGACTATTCCGAAAAGCAGCTGGAGTCCGAGCGGATGGTCGCGGAACGGGAAGGCTATGACATTCAGATTATCCGCGCGGACATGACGAAACCGCTTCCGTTTGCGGATGAGAGCTTCGACCTGATTTTTCACCCGGTTTCCAATTGTTATGTAGAACAGGTGAAGCCGATTTTTAAGGAATGCTACCGTATTTTAAAGGACGGCGGCGTTTTACTGGCGGGCCTTGACAACGGGGTGAACTACCTGTTCGATAACGACGAAAAGATGCTTTTGAATACCCTGCCGTTCAATCCGCTGCAACACGCGGAGCAGATGAAACAGCTGGTGGAGACGGACAGCGGCGTGCAGTTCTCCCATACGCTGGACGAGCAGATCGGGGGCCAGCTGGAGGCGGGTTTCATCCTGACGCATATTCAGGAAGATACAAACGAGGAAGGAAACCTGAAGGATCACAATATTCCCACCTACGTGGCAACCCGTGCGGTGAAACGGAACGACTTGCAGCCGTGCCGGCTGCTTTAACCCTAAAAGGCAACAAATAGCGCGTTGTAAACAGTCCCTGTTTTAATTGTGGCGTAGGACAAAATGCGTTTTCCCACTTTTTTGAAAAGTGGCGGGATCAAAGGGCAGAGCCCTTTGCCGCTCCTCGCAAGGAGCGGAACGCTTTTTCCTGAGAAGAGCGAGTGGGAACGAGTGATATGGTCCTTTATAGACCTTTTGTGTTGCCGGGTAAACTTTGGGGGCCGTTGCAGAATTCAAACTGCAACGGCCCCCTCTTTATTTACGATATATGGCTGGCCGTCAAAGTTTTCCAAAGCCTTTCAGGTAGAGCAGGTTCAAAAGAATGCGGTCGGATTTCCACCAGTTTTTGCTGACGGCCCATTCTTCGGACGCATTGCCCCAGTCCCAGGGGATGTTCCAGGAACCGTCCGCAAGCTGCGTTTTAACAATAAAGCCGCACTCATAGTCGGCCATTGCCTGATTGTCCGCGTAAAATGGGCTGTTCGGGCTATTCAGGAATTGCGACGGCTTGCAGACGTAGGAAGTCTCCCACTCGGCGGCGTCCTGCGAGATGCAGTCGTGAACCTGTTTTCGCAGCAATTCCTTTAAGGTGGGCAGATCGATGATATCGTATAAGTGAGCACGTTCCAGATACTCCAAAAGCCGGCAGTAACAGGTGAGGGTATGCAGGCCGTTTTCTCTCCGGCCGGCGGAAAGCTGTGCAAAAGCCTCCCGCGCAACACGGTGGGCCGTTTGGAAAATCGCGCTGTCCGCTTCGGCAAACCGGAGGATAAACCCAGCCAGGCAGGCGGTGGCGTTGTAATCGTTATGGTCGGTTGTGTCCGCGTCGGTATACCACCAGGGCGCGTGCGGGTACGCGTTGTTGCTTTCCACCACCTTGTACCAGAAGGAACCGTTAAAGTCCTTCCCGCTTTCCAGATAGCGCAGAATGCCTTTGACAATGGGGTGTGCCGGGTCTGTAAACTCGATTTCGCGCAGAATCTCCGTGGCGACCCAGGTTTGAATTGGAGCGGAGTGCGGGTTCCACGCGTCCGCTTCCAGAGCGTGCCCAAAGCCGCCGTCTTCGTTCTGATAGAAAGACAACGCGCGGAGTACCGCTTCCTTACTTCCGTCCTCAAAGTGGTATTGCCAGCGGGCCAGGTCCAGCGGTCTGGCGTTGCGGTATATAAAGTCTCTTGCTTTTTGACAGGCTGCGTTCATTTGTTGTACCTCACAAGGAATCAAATTTTCTCCATTGTATCTTAACATATGTAATTTGACAATACCATGGCAAATATTTCGGCTCTTAATGAATGCAGGCTACGTTGTTTGTAAAAAATACTTGCAACGGCTGCACAGGGAGGGACAATATGAACGAAACAGTTTATACCTTTGACGCGGTGATCCAAAAGGTGCCGGACATCGACGGCGCGTATGTGGAAATTCCGTTTGACGTCAAGCGGGAATTCGGCAAGGGGCGCGTGCCGGTCACGGCGACCTTTGACGGGGTGGAGTATCGGGGTTCGCTGGTGCGGATGGGTACGCCGGGGCATATTCTGGGTCTGCGCAAGGACATCCGCGCCAAAATCGGCAAACAGCCGGGGGACACGGTGCATGTGACGGTACAGGAGAGAAACAAATAAAAGAAAGAGGAACAGGGAGGTGAAATTTATTCACTATCCTGTTCCTCTTTCTCAGTGTCAGACCCCAATACATTCCACTCCCTGCCCACCAGAAAATCGAGCGACACTTTGTACAGGTCGCTGAGCTCCAAAAGGGTGTTCAGCGGCGGCTTGGTCTTCCCGCTTTCATAATAGGCGTAGGTGGAGCGGTCGATGCCGAGATACCCGGCCAGCTCCCGTTGAGAATACCGGTAATGCAGGCGGAGCTTGCGAAGGACTTCTTTCAGTTCCATCAGATACCCCTTTTGAGCAGGTCAATATTTTTCACCATCGACTCGATCATGGCCAGCTCTTCTCTTGAACAATCAATCAACAATTGGGAGATTTGTGATATTTGAGCGTGCTTGATGGGGTCATCCTCGTCCTTCGCTTCCAAATGGATAATGTCGTCGAGGGGAATCTGGAAATGGGTGCAGAAAAGCATCAGTTTTTCCAGGCTCAGTTTTTTTACGCCGCGCTCAGCCTGCCCGTAATATTGTTCGTCGATGTCCAGTATTTCCGACAGCTGTTTTTGTGTCATCCCCGCCTGCAATCGGTACTTTTTGAGCCTTTGGCCGATTGCTTTTAATGCACTTTCATCCAACAATGTTCTCACCTCTTGTTAAAAAGAATATCATAATGGGAAGAAAAAACGAAGTAATTGTATGGTCGGGTGACCCGTGCAGAAAGGTAAGATGTGGAAAATGATTGTGCCTGTACTGAGGGCTGTTGTGTGTGCAACGCGCGGCGAATCACATTTTTTCCTGCATTTCCTCCGCTTTTTCAAGGCCAAGGCTGATCAGTTGAAGAAACACTTCATTGTTTGTTTGGCCGCAAAATTCTTTCTGCTTCAGTCCGTCAATTTTCTTCACCAATTCTTGAGATAATGACATGCTAAACTTTATGTTTGATTTCATTAGTTAACACCTTCCTTTCAAATTATGTGGTGAACTGGTGTTCTCTTAAATTATAGTGGTGAACCGGTGAAGAGTCAAGTAAATGACAATATTATTCACACCATATCACCATGTCATCTTTACATCTCTGGTGAACTAGTGTATAATAGCGTTGAGGTGAAAAATATGGCTACTAAAAAACCAAGGTTTTCAATTACCGTTCCAGAAGAGTTGTTAAAAAAGATTGATGATTATCGTTTTGACAATCGTATTGCAAGTCGGGCTGAGGCCGTCATTCGACTAATCGAAATGGGATTTGATGTATTGGAACAGGAGACAAAAGAAACTGCTGAATGATGCCGACTCCCCCATGCTTTTTTTTAAAAAGCCATTGATAAACAAAATGTTATGTAATACAATGTATTACATAAGGAGGGATGCATATGACCATCTCTTTAAGAATGAGCGACGAAGATTTCCTGCTGATCAAAAAATACGCGGAGCTGAAGGGCCTGTCGGTTTCGGAGCTTGTGCGCCAGTCCGTGCTGGAACGCATGGAAGAGGAGTACGACCTGAAAGTGTATGAAAAGGCGATGCAGTCGTTCCGTAAAGACCCTGTGACCTATTCTCTGGAGGAAGTTGAAAAGGAGTTGGGCCTCAGGTGACGTATCATGTGGAATTTACCAGAGAAGCGTTAAAGGCGCTGAAAAAGCTTGATCCGCACACAGCGCTTTTTATCACGGCGTGGATCCGAAAAAATCTGGAAGGATGCGCCGACCCGCGTCTGCATGGAAAAGGCCTGACGGCGAACCGGAGCGGGCAATGGCGGTATCGCGTGGGCGATTACCGCCTGATTGCCGAGATACAGGATGGCAGAGTCGTCATCCTTATTTTGACGATCGGACATCGAAGAGATATTTATGAATCAGACTGAAAACCGCAGGGAAAAAGGAGGAACGGATGCAAAAGCTCTTTTTGGCTTCCTTGTTTAAGGAGGTGGCGCACCAATTTGCCGAGTTTGCCGGGGAACCGCTGGCGGGAAAGCGTGGCGTTTATTCCCACCGCGACGCTGCCGCTGGTTCCCATCCGCAATTCTCAGGCCATTTTGGTCACGGGAACAGAAAAACAGATTGTACCGTGATGATCTGAGGAGGATGAAATGGCAGGCCATAAAATAGAAGAAAGCATTCAAAAGACAAAGCAGGGATTTGAGGAAAGCTTTGCGGCGGAGACATTGTATAACCGGCAAACGCAGGACGAGACACACTTAAATCGGATTTTAAATTTCTTAAAGATAGATAAGAAGGTGAATATTCTTGACCTGGGAACCGGCACCGGGTATTTGGCCTTTCCCATCGCAGAGAAATACCCGCAGGCGGAAGTGACCGGGCTGGACATCGTGGAAAAGGCCCTGTGCCGGAACCGCCAGAGGGCGGAACAGGAAAATTTGAAGAATCTGCACTTTGTCAGCTACGATGGGATGAAATTTCCGTTTGCGGATCAGGCGTTTGATTGGGTGGTCAGCCGGTATGCCCTGCATCATTTCCCGGCAATTGAGGAGACGTTCCGGGAGATCAGCCGCGTGCTGAAGCCCGGCGGGCGGTTCTTTCTGTCCGATCCCGCGCCGAATGAGGACGACGCGGAACGGTTTGTGGATGCGTATATGCAGCTGAAAAAGGACGGGCATATCCGGTTTTATACACGCGGGGAATGGCAGGCGCTGGCGGACGCGGCGGGCCTGACTCTGTGTGACGGTTTTACCAGCAGCATCCGCTTTCCAAAGAAGAGAGAAACCGCGCCGGGGTGGGAAGACCTGCTCAAGCGGTTCGACGGCGGCGTTGTCAAAGGCTACCGCGTGGAGGTCACAGCGGATGAAATTTGGATAACGGAACAGGTCAATAATCTTCTTTTTCAAAAGGAAGCGCCGCGCGGGTAGCGCGGCAGAAACACAAATGATTCGGAAAAATTAAGAAATCGGCAACAATTTGGGCAGGAAATCTCCCCGTCGTTTGTGGTATGCTAAAGAAAATACACGGAGGGATTTTATGAAACTGATCCTGCTTTATATACAATCCATGCTGCTCGACCTGCTGCCGGTGATCCCGGTGGTTTTGCTTTTGCGGTTGGGCGTCTGCTTCTATCACCGGAAGAAGGGACGTAAAACGACGGCCCTGCACGAAACCGGCGTGATTTTGTTTGCACTGTTTTTGATGGGGCTGGCGTCGGTGACCGTTTCACTGGACTTCCTGTTCCGCGGGGAATTCGCAATGCGCGGCGAAGTGAATTTTGTTCCCCTGCGGACCATTCTGATCTATTGGAGCGGAGGAACGGCAAGCGAGCTGCTCATTAATATCTGGGGCAACATCGGTATGTTTCTGCCCATCGGCTTCTGTGTGCCGCTGCTGTGGGAAAAACGGGAGGCATTCCGCTGGGCGCTGCTGTGCGGGTTTGGCGTGTCGTTCCTGATCGAGTTTTTGCAGCTGTTTAGTTTCCGCACCACGGATGTGGACGACCTCATCCTGAACACGCTGGGGGCCTGTTTGGGCTGGCTGGCATTTGTGCTGCTGAACCGGCTGTTCCCGAGGGCCGTTGAGCGGTTCCGGATGAAAAGAATATGAAACGGTTGAGAAACAGGGAGGCGTATGTATGAAATGCCCCGTATGCGGCAGGGAAATGGAGCAAGGCTTCCTCCAGGGCAACCAACGGATCGCATGGGTAAAAAAGAGACATAAAGTGTTCCTCCTGCCGGGAGAGGGCGAAGTGCTGCTGGAGAACAACGCGTTCGGCTCCTTTTTAGTTCCCGCATGGATTTGCAAAGAATGCCAGAAGGTGATTCTGGATTATGCCGGTCAAAGCGGTTAAGAGCGGCCCTCCGGCGGCCTGCCGGGAAAACCGCCGCGGGCGTGAAAAAAGTATTGCGGAATTCCGCAAAAAAGCTTATAATCAATACGTATGTTGGTTAAACCAAGGAAACTTGAAACCGAAAGGAGTACCGATATGAATTATTCCCATGAAGTGGAAAGAATGTGTCCTGTTGCCAAAGGCCCGAACCACGGCCCCGCGCCGATCCCGGAAGAGGGCAAATGGGTAAAATCCTACGAAATCAAAGACATCTCCGGCCTGTCCCATGGTGTGGGCTGGTGCGCGCCGCAGCAGGGCGCCTGCAAACTGACCCTGAACGTAAAAGACGGTATTGTACAGGAGGCGCTGGTTGAGACGCTGGGATGTTCCGGCATGACGCATTCCGCCGCAATGGCCGCTGAAATCCTGCCGGGTAAAACCCTGCTGGAGTGCCTGAACACCGACCTCGTCTGCGACGCAATCAACGTCGCCATGCGTGAAATCTTCAAGCAGCTCGCTTACGGCCGCAGCCAGACCGCGTTCTCCGAGGGTGGACTGCCGATCGGCGCCAGCCTTGAGGACCTCGGCAAGGGCCTGCGTTCCCAGGTCGGCACCATGTTCAGCACCGGCGCAAAGGGCGTCCGCTACATGGAAATGGCTGAGGGCTACGTTCTGAAGACCGCTCTGGATGAAAATAATGAAGTCATCGGCTATCAGTTTGTCAAGCTTGGCAAGATGATGGAAGATATCCGCCACGGTGTGGACCCGAAGACCGCCTATGAAAAGAATATTGGCCAGTACGGCCGCTTTGACGGCGCGGCCAAGTACATCGACCCGCGCGAAGAATAATCCGGCAGGGAACATACCGAACTTTCCGAACACGGCGGGTTCCTGTTTTGGGGAATCGCCGGAGAAAGCAGAATAAAGGAGGACAACTTACATGGCTAACGATGTCAAGTTTGAAGGTAAAGAAAGAAGAATTGCCAAAATCGAAGCGTGTCTTGCCGAGTATGGCCTTGCCAGCCTCGAAGAAGCACGTGACCTTTGCCTCAGCAAAGGAATCGATGTGGATACGATCGTCAAGGGCGTTCAGCCCATCGCGTTTGAGAACGCCAGCTGGGCATACACCCTCGGCTGCGCGGTCGCTCTGAAGAAGGGCTGCGCTTCCGCCGCCGACGCCGCAGAGGCGATCGGTATCGGCCTGCAGGCGTTCTGCATCCCGGGCTCCGTTGCGGAGAACCGCAAAGTGGGCCTCGGCCACGGCAACCTCGGCGCAAGACTGCTCCGCGATGAGACCAAGTGCTTCGCGTTCCTCGCGGGCCACGAGTCCTTCGCCGCCGCAGAAGGCGCAATCGGCATTGCCAAGACGGCAAACCGCGCCCGCAAAGAGCCGCTCCGCATCATCCTGAACGGCCTGGGCAAAGACGCTGCCTACATCATCTCCAGAATCAACGGCTTTACCTATGTGAAGACCGATTATGATTTCTTCAACGACGAACTGACCGTTGTGGAAGAGAAGGCATTCTCCGACGGCGAGCGCGCGGCAGTCAAGTGCTACGGCGCGAACGACGTTCTGGAAGGTGTTGCCATCATGAAGAAGGAGGGCGTGGACGTCTCCATCACCGGCAACTCCACCAACCCGACCCGCTTCCAGCACTTGGTTGCGGGTACCTACAAGAAGTGGGCGATCGAGAACAGCAAGCCGTACTTCTCCGTTGCTTCCGGCGGCGGCACCGGCCGTACCCTGCACCCGGACAACATGGGCGCTGGCCCGGCTTCTTACGGCCTGACCGACTCCATGGGCCGTATGCACGGCGACGCGCAGTTCGCGGGTTCTTCCTCTGTGCCGGCGCACGTGGAAATGATGGGCCTGATCGGCATGGGCAACAACCCCATGGTCGGCGCCACCGTTGCCTGCGCAGTTGCGGTTTACGAGTCCAGCAAGTAATTCCCTGGTTTAAAACGATCAGAGGCCGATGCGGTATGCCGCATCGGCCTTTTCTTTTTGGAAAATTCTTATGGGATGGCACTCAAAAAGGCGGTATACTGGTAATAGGAAAAAATTCCTTGTTTTCCCGGGATAATATCAACTTTATGGCTATGCTAGGTATCTAATAAACAGAAGATGAGAAACAGGGCATCAAATTCAAATAGATGGGCGGGGAATGGTTTTGACAACAATGCAAATGTTTCGGGAGTACATTACCCAGAATCAGCAATCTTTTTACCGCTTGGCGTACAGTTACACGAAAAACAGCGACGCCGCGCTGGATGTGGTGCAGAACGCCATTGTCAAGGGGATTGAAAAGCTCCACACGCTGCGCAATCCAGATTTTATGAAAACGTGGTTCTATCGGATTGTGGTTAACGAGGGGCTGACCTATCTGCGGCGCAACAACGTCATTTCTCTGGAGGAGTACGGGGAAACGGCGCTTCCTGTTGGGGAAGACAGGGATGTTGCACAGAATGTGGACCTGTACAACGCGGTACAGAAACTGGAACCGAAGCTCAAAACCATCGTTATCCTGCGATTTTTTGAAGACATGAAGCTGGAAGACATTGCAGCAGTAACCGGAGAGAATCTCAGCACCGTTAAGTCACGCCTGTATAAGGCGCTGCGGCTTTTGAAGCTGGATCTGCAAGAGGGTGCGTAACCGTATTTAAAAAGATGACAGGGAGGAACCATCATGAGAAACCTTGAAGAGGCCAGAAAGCAATATGAGGCCATGGAAATTCCGGAACAGCTGGACGACGTAGTAAACGCAGCGTTTGACCGCGCGTCGGTGCGCAGGCACATCGCCTGGTACAAGCCGGTATTGTCCGCAGCGGCGTCGGTGTGCATCTTGTTTGTGGCGCTGCTGAACATCAGCCCGACCTTTGCCCACGCGATGGCGGAGGTGCCTGTGCTGGGCAGTGTCGCACGGGTGTTGACGTTCCGCTCCTATGCCATTGAAAGCGACACGGAGCTGATCACTGTTAACCAGCCGTCCATTGCCGGAACGGGCAACACAGAGCTGGAAAAGCGCGTCAATAATGAGATCCAGGCAAAGATTGACGCGATTGTAGAGCAGGTGCGCCAGGAGGCGAAGGAACGCCGGGAACAGGCGGTCGCAGACGGCTACGATATAAATGAAATGATGCCGGTCATGCTTGATATCCGGTATGAGGTGAAGAGCTCCAGTGAAAAAGCGCTCTCCTTTGTCATTTATAAGACGGAGACGGCGGCCAGCTCTTACACAGAGCAGCTTTTTTACAATCTGGATTTGTCCACGGGGAAAGACCTGACACTGCAAGACGTGCTGGGACCGGATTACAAAGCCACAGCGGATAAAACGATCAAAGAAACCATTGACAAGCGTGTGGCAGAGGACCCGGAGGCTTGGCCGTACTTCACGCCGAGTGCCGATATGCCGGACGAAGGGTTCCAGGGGATTTCCGATCACCAGAAATTTTATATCGATCAGGACGGGAATGTGGTCATCAGCTTCGATGAATATGAAATCGGACCGGGTTCTATGGGGATTCAGGATTTTGTCGTAGGGAAATCTTTGGTGTAAAAGATTTGAAAAAGCAGTGGAAAACAGACAAATAACAAACAGGGCAGCGGTTCTCAGCCGCTGCCCTGTTTGTGTGATTCAACGAGTTTTCACCAGTTTCCACAGAGTTTTCCACCAAAAAACGCGCCGAAATGGTTCTGATCAGGCAAGTTTTTGCGGAAAAACCGCAGTGGGCCGGGCTTTTATACGGCTTGTATTTCCACAGGTTTACATAAATCGAGTGGAAAACCATTCAAGAGATGTGGATAACTCGGTGGAAAGGGTGGAGAACCCACGGGTACAAGCCTCTGAAAAGTGGAAAACCCGGTGAAAATGGTGAAGTTATGTCAACTGCACGTCCGAATCTTCACAACGCCGAGTAAAATTTTCAGGAAACCGGCGCCGCAGTGTGGAATACCACAGGAAAGTTTTCCACGACGGTGTGGAAAACGCAAAACACCTCGGATATCGTCAGATTGGGTATCCTCAAGGGACGCGTTTTGTGGTATAATAACCTCACGCCGTAAGCGGAAGCAGAGCTTCCGACGGCTGAGAGAACATTGTTCCGTTGTGATGGAGGCTGCGCCTCTTTTTATGGAATAATAACCTCAAGCCGTGACCGGAAGCAGAGCCTCCGACGATTGGGAGAAACATTGAATCATGCCAGCTTGAGATTGTTCGTCAAACAGCTGTGTGAAATGAGCTGTTTTGCAGGACGGGCATGATTGAATAACCGCACGGCGTAAGTGGAAGCAGAGCTTCCGACGGCTGAAAAATATGGAAGCATGTTGAATGGGAATAAGCGGTCAGTTTGAGTGTTAAAAAGCCTAGCGGTGGTTATGGATATAGAATAGTCTGACACTGTAGATGGAAAAATACCGCTTAACAGGAGAATGGACAAATTGTGTAAAAATGTTTTGATCGACTGCACGGCTTTGCCCGGATAAATTGTGTTCAATATGGTGAAAAATTTTACGTCCGCTCGATCTAGATTCGCAGGCGGAAAAATGGAGATAATCGGTTGGCGCGGCTTCGCGCCATTTTGTATGATACGGGTCTGAATGGCGGGCCCACAGAAGAAACAACGACTCGACGATTGACAGGAAGCAGGGGAACGCAGTACATGAAAAAAGAAGAACAGAACCGCCGCGGGGACGATATCATTGCGGGAAGAAACGCCGTTCTGGAGGCGCTGCGCAGCGGCAGAACCATCGACAGCCTGTATGTTGCAAGAGGGCAGCGCACGGGCAGCATCGGCGCGCTGATCGCCAAGGCAAAGGAGCTGGGCGTTGCCGTCAAGGAAGCGGACAGCAAGAAGCTGGATTATATGTGCGGAAACGCCGCGCATCAGGGAGTAGTGGCCGTCGCGGCTGTCAAGGAGTATGCGACGGTGGACGATTTGTTCGCATTGGCGCAGGAGCGCGGAGAACCGCCTTTCTTTATTGTAGCGGACGGCCTGGAGGACCCGCACAATCTGGGCGCAGTGCTCCGTACAGCGGAGTGCGCGGGTGCGCATGGGATTATTGTTCCCAAGCGGCACTCGGTTGGTTTGACGTACGCCGTGGGGAAAGCGTCCGCGGGCGCGGTGGAGTATGTGCCGGTGGCCCGGGTAACCAACATCGCCGCCACGCTGGAGGAATTGAAGAAGCGTGGTGTGTGGACGTTTGCCGCCGATATGGACGGGCAGGACTGGTGCTCCGTCGATTACAAGGGGCCAACCGCAATTGTGGTGGGGTCCGAAGGGTTCGGTGTGGGCCGTCTGGTAAAAGAGAAATGTGATTTTGTCATATCCCTGCCGATGAAGGGCAAGATAAATTCGTTGAATGCCTCTGTTGCGTGCGGCGTGATCTGTTATGAGGTGGCGCGCCAGCGCAGCGGAATTCCGATGAAGTAAGACAGGGGGGAACAGAATGGACAAAAAAAGCAATCATCCCCACGATGATTTTTCTGTAGAAGAGATTTTGCAGGAGGCCCGCCGCCTGCGCGAACAGCAGGGGGAAGAGGCGGCCCCTGCGACAGAAGCAGACGTACCGCCCGCGCCGCAGCGCGCGCAGGCGGTGCCGGTGCTGCGTACGGAGATGCCCGCACCAAGCCACGGAGATGCCCGCACCAAGCCCGGTCCGGGAGCCGGAACGCCAGGCGCCGCCGCGCAAGGAAGCGGAACCCGTCCGAAAAATGGAAGAGCCGAGGATGCCTGCGCCCCAAAGGGAACGGATGGAGGCGGAGGAACCGCAGGACTGGGAGCCGGAGGAAGAAGAGCCTGTTAAGCTGTCCTGGGCGGAGCGCCGCGCGGAAAAAAAGCGCGTAAAAGAAGAACGCCGCCGCATGAAACGCCAGGAAAAGGGCTTTGAAGAGGAAGACGACATTTATTACGGCCTGCAGCTCAAGCCTCTGGAGGAGTACAAAGCGCAGTATGAGCGGACGCTGCAGCCGGATAAGCCGGCGGGTGCATCCGCCGCGGACCCGCAAAAGACGCAGGCCAAGCCAGTGCAAAGTGCAAGGCCAACGGATAAAACCGGTTCCATTTTCTCCTATTTGTTTGACTCGACTGATGAAGAGATGGACGAGGAGATTGCCAAGCGGTTTGAGGACCTGCACCAGGAGCGTCAGCAGCGCATGGAGGCGGTGTCCCGCAAAACCGGCGCCTTTAAACTGAATTCCAATACCATTGAGATCAAGTTTCCGCAGCGAACCCCGGAGCCTTTGCAAAACGTTTCGGAGGCGGCGTCATCCGAGACAGTGGAACTGCCGACGGCACAGAAAAAGGCGGCGGAGCCAAAGCCCAGAGAGGCGCCCAAGCAGCAGACGCCGACATCTATATGGAACGATTTTCCGGTGGGTGACGAAACCTTTGAGTTTCCCGCGATGGGGAGCTTCACAGGGCCTGCAAAGGCCAAAAGGGATACGAAAAGCGGCGGACAGGTGATGGACCTGACCGCGGAGGGAGAAACCTTTGAATTCCCTGCGGTGGGCGGGTATGCGATGCCCCCGCAGATCGAAGATACCAACCCGTTTGAGCCGGTGCGGGAGGAAGAACCGGTCCAACCCGTTCAGCCGAAGCAGCCGGCCCAACCCAAAACGCCGTCGAAACCGACAACCCCGCAAAAGGAAATTCCCGCCGCAGAGCCAGCGCCGGAAGCGCCTGTGCAGCCGCAGGAACCCGCCGCGCCGCACTCCATGCCGGAGATTCCCGCCCGGCCGGAAGTACAGCCTTCCGTTACGCCGATCAGCGCGCAGGAGCCGGAGCAAACTGCTCCGGCGGATACATACGCGGAGCTGGAAGTGCCGCTCCGTCCCGTGTCCGGTGGGCGCGTTAAAAAGGCGGAATACCGTCCGGCGGGCGTGACGCCGATTCATGTGGTGCAGCTGCACGACTATGCGGAAGTGATTTTAAAAGAGGCAAAGACCTATCCCAAACCAGCCAAGCTGCGTCCCGTGGCCAAACCGGAGGAAAAACAGGCGGAGCCGGAAAAAGCACAGGCACGCCCGGTGCAGGCCGAACCGTTGGAAGAAGAACCGGTCAAGCTCTGGGAGGGCTTTGCGGAAGAACCGGAGGAAGAAACACCGCCGGAACCGCCCTACCGGGAGCCGGAAGAGGAGCTTCCCGCGCCCGAGCAGAAGAAAAAGAAAAAATTCTCCATCATGGGAGAAGAAGAACCGGATAACGATCCGCAGGAAACGTACACGGAAGAGGAGCCGGACGAACTGGACGATTACCAGAGCCCGTCCGACGCGCCGTCGGTTTCCCACGAGCTGGGTTCCAGCCTCCGTGAGCTGACGCTACGATTGACCGTGACGGGGATATGCACAATTTTGCTGCTGATTTTCGGCGTGCTGGGAGAGATGAACGGGTTTTTACCGGAGATGCTCCGTGGTCTGATTCCAACGCAGACATATTTGATTTTAAATCTGGTGTTTTTGGGAATCACGGCGCTGACCTGCTCCGTGACCATCTTTAACGGCATCAAGGCCCTGTTTAAATTGCAGGCGAACTCGGACAGCGGCGTGGCCGTCGCGGTGCTTGCCTCGCTGATCCAGGGGGCGGCGCTGCTGTTTGCGCCGGAGAGCGTGTCTTCGTCCAATATGCACGTTTACGCGGTGCTTGCGGCGGTGGCGCTGTTCCTGAACACAGCGGGAAAATTCTCGCTCGTCAAGCGCGTGCGGCATAATTTCCGGTTTGTCGCATCGCCGGATCAAAAATACGCGGTTCAGTATTTTGACGATCACAATACGGCTTTGCAGATGGCAAAGGGCTGCGTGGCGGATACGCCCGCCATCGCCTACCAGGGCAAGACGGGCTTTCTGAAGCATTTTCTGAGCCTCAGTTATGAGAACGACCCGAGCGACAACAGTTCCCAGATTATCGCGCCGCTCGGCTTTATCCTTTCTCTGGTGCTGTGCATCGTGTGCTATTTCCTGCAAAAGGACGTGATCGGCGCGATCACGGTCTTTGCGGCATCCGCGTGCATCAGTGTGCCGATGACGAACATGCTGTGCGTCAACCTGCCGCTGGCGCGCCTGAACAAAGTGGCGACGCGCTGCGGGGCCATGGTGGTGGGGTATCCCGCCGTAGACCAGTTCTCCACCGCAAACGCGGTGATGGTGGACGCCAAGGACCTGTTCCCCAAGGGAACGGTGATCCTGAACGGCATCAAGACATTTGGCGGCCAGCGCATCGACGACGCGATCGTGGACGCAACGGCGCTGATGTGCGCCACCGGCGGGCCGCTGAGCGATCTGTTCGACCAGATCATCAAGAGCCATCAGGATATGCTGCCGAAGATCGACAACATCGCTTACGAGGACGACCGGGGCGTTGTGGGCTGGGTGTCCGGCCGGCGGATTCTGGTTGGCAACCGGGAGCTGATGAAATCCCACAGCATCGAGCCGCCGTCCAAGGACTATGAAGAAAAATACCTGCTGGGCGGCAAACAGGTGGTGTATCTGGCCTCCGGCGGGGATCTGGTGGCAATGTTCATCGTCTCCTACAATTCCGACCGCCGCCGCGCAGCGGAACTGCGCCGCATGGAGGACAATGGCATCAGCCTGATTGTGCGGACCTGCGACCCGAATGTCACGCCGCGCTTGATTGCGCAGGTGTTTGACCTGGACGAGCATTCCGTCCGCGTATTGCCGGAGCGGCTGGGTAAAGTCTACGTGGACCTGGTCAAGGAGCCGGAAGAGCGCACAGACGCCCTGATAGCGACCAAGGGACGCCCGACGGCGATGATGCGCATGCTGACCGCATGTGTGCGCCAGCGGAGCAATATTTCCGTTGCGGTGGCGCTGCAGACCGTTGCGGTGGTGCTGGGCTTCCTGCTGGTGGCTTTCCTGGCGTGCTATTCCGGATTGAAACAGCTCAGCACAGTGGCCCTGCTGCTGTTTGAACTGTTCTGGATTGTTGCGGTGCTGCTGGTGCCGCGTCTGCGCAAACCGTAAAGGAGCGGCCTATGGCGTTTGATTTCACACAGAAGCAATATGAAAAGCAGGATATGGAGGACGCAGAGCTGTCGGAACGGGAGCTCTGCGGCTTTCATTTTGTCGATTGCCGGTTCTATGGTGCGGAGCTGGGCGGGCTGGTGACAAGGAAGTGCTTGTTTTCCAACTGTACTTTTTCGTTTGCCTCCCTGCAGGACAGCCTGCACGTGGGAACCGCGTTCCTCAACTGCACCTTTGACGGCGCGAGCCTGTTCGGCGCGGAGCTGGAGAACTGCAAATGCACCGGCAGCAGTTTTGCCGGTGCGAATCTGACGGGGCTGGCAATCCGGGGCGGCAATTTTTCCGATACGGTGCTGGATGGCTGCGATCTGCGGCGGATGGACCTGCACAGTGTGTGCTTTGCGCACGCGTTTTTACAGCGTGCCAATCTGGAAAGAGCGGATCTGCGCGGCTGTGATTTTTCCCATGCAGTGCTTGTTGGCGCGGTCCTCAAAAACGCCGACCTGCGCGGCGCAAGGCTGGATGGCGTGGACGTGCGGCAGGTGCGGTTTGACCGCACAAAAATCGATCTGGAACAGGCGGTCCGTTTTGCCGAGAGCATGGGGTGCGTTTTAGAGTAAAAATATTTTTTTAATCCCCAGTAAGAGACAAAAAACGGTTTGTCCATCTGCGCGGCGAACGCGTAAACGGCTTTGTCCGTGCGTTTCCGACGTTTTGGTATGTTTTGGTAGTTCTCAATGGAGACAATACGACATATAGTAGCGGTTGCAGCGATTGTTGACAACAACCCCAAGATGTAGTAAAATGCAAACCGGATTCAAGCTCCGCCCAGCGGGGCCCGGGAGTGCGGCGGGAGACGCCTGCCGCCCGGAATTGAAAAGGCCTTTGACGTAAAAAACCTGGATGGAAGAGCGGACGACGCTGCCCGGTGCAGCGATCACATAAGGCGCGGCGCGCCTGAAAGGGATGGTAGATCAGTGGCAACACAAATTAAAAAACGCAACGGCGTGGTGGTACCGTTCGATGCGCAGAAAATCCGCAATGCGGTTTTTAAAGCCAATACGGCGGTGACAGAAGAAAAGATGACCGGCGCGGCATTGGACCGTCTGACGGATAAAGTTTCCAGGGCGTTTCCGGATCCTGTGGTTCCCACTGTGGAGGAAGTACAGGATAAAGTGGAGGAGAAGCTGATTGAGGCGGGCTTTGCCAAGACTGCCAAGGCCTATATCCTGTACCGCGCGGAGCACGCAAAGATCCGCCAGGCCGAGGGCGACCTGATGGATATCTACAAGGAACTGACCTTTGAGGATGCGCGCGACGCGGATATTAAGCGGGAAAATGCCAACATCGATACCGATACCGCGATGGGCACCATGCTGAAGTATGGCTCCGAAGGTTCCAAGTATTTTATCAACAACTATGTGCTTCCCAAAGATTATGCGGCGGCGCACATCCACGGCGATATCCATATTCACGACGAGGATTTCTACATGCTGACGGAAACCTGCTGCCAGATCGATCTGATCAAGCTGTTCCACAACGGTTTCTGTACGGGGCACGGGTTCTTGCGGGAGCCGAACGATATCCGCAGCTATGCCGCGCTGGCCTGCATCGCGATTCAGGCGAACCAGAATGAGATGCACGGCGGGCAAAGCATCCCGAACTTTGACTATTCCCTGGCGCCGGGCGTGGCAAAGACCTTCCGCAAGGCGTATTTCCGCGAACTGGCAAAGTACCTGCACATCACCAAGGCCATGAACATGGACGACGCGAAAGCGTTGGCGGCCGCGGTAAAGGCGGGGATTGAATGGGATATCACACTGGGCAATGCGCCGGAATACGGAGAGGCGCTGGCGGCGTTCCTGCCGGAGCACCAGCGTGTGAACGGCTATGAGGAGATCACGGAGCCGGAAGCGCGCAGGGCGCACGAGTATGCGGTGGAAGCGGCGACAAACAGCACGAACGACGCGACGTACCAGGCGATGGAAGCGCTGATCCACAACCTGAACACCATGCATTCCCGCGCGGGTGCACAGGTGCCGTTCTCTTCTTTGAACTACGGCACGGACACTTCCCCGGAGGCGCGCATGGTCATGAAAAACCTGCTGCTGGCCACGGAACGTGGACTGGGCGACGGCGAAACGCCGATCTTCCCGGTGCAGATTTTTAAGGTCAAGGAAGGCGTCAACTACAATGAGGGCGACCCGAACTACGACCTGTTTAAACTTTCCTGCAGGGTGAGCGCCAAGCGCCTGTTCCCGAACTTCAGCTTCATCGACGCGCCGTTCAATTTGCAGTACTACAAAGAGGGCGACTACGACACGGAGGTTTCCTATATGGGATGCCGCACGCGTGTGATGGGCAATGTGCACGACCGCTCCCGCGAGACGACCTGTGGACGCGGCAATCTCAGCTTTACCTCGATCAACCTGCCCCGCATCGGCATTGAGGCGAAGGGCGATATCAAGCGGTTTTACGAGCTGCTTGACAAGCGGATCGACCTGGTCATTGGCCAGCTGCTGCACCGCTTCCAGATTCAGTGCGGCAAGAAGGTGCGCAATTATCCATTCCTGATGGGACAGGGGGTCTGGATCGATTCCGATAACCTCGGCCCGGACGACAGCATCGCAGAGGTGCTCAAGCACGGCACGCTGAGTATCGGCTTCATCGGCCTGGCGGAGACGTTGAAAGCGCTGGTCGGCAAGCATCACGGGGAGAGCGAAGAGAGCCAGAAGCTCGGCCTGGAAATCATCACCTACATGCGCAAGCGCATGGACGACGAGAGCCAGAAACGCGGTTTGAACTTCACCCTGCTGGCAACCCCGGCGGAAGGCCTTTCCGGCCGTTTCGTCCGCATCGATCAAAAGAAATACGGTAAAATTCCCGGCGTGACCGACCGCGAATATTACACCAACAGTTTCCATGTGCCGGTGTATTATCCGATCAGTGCCTATAAAAAGATTCAACTGGAGGCTCCCTACCACGCGATGACCAACGCGGGCCACATCAGCTATGTGGAGCTGGACGGCGACACAGCGAAGAATCTGGAGGCGTTTGAGTCCATCGTGCGCTGTATGAAGGAAGCCGGCATCGGCTACGGCTCCGTCAACCATCCGGTGGACCGCGACCCCGTTTGCGGCTATACCGGCGTGATCGACGAGGTATGCCCCCGCTGTGGCCGCCATGCGGGCGAACCGGTGAGCAAGGAACGGCTGGATGAGCTGCGCAAGAAATATCCCGGTGTGCCGCACTATGAGTGCTGCTACGGAAAATAAAGATACAACCCGATGATACATTGATAAAGGAGAAGAGATACATGATCACATTGAATCAGAACAACGGAATGGTCGGCGAGGGCGTCGATTTTGAGCGTATCCGCAGAATTACGGGCTACCTGGTGGGCACCATCGACCGTTTTAATGATGCAAAGCGTGCGGAAGAGGGTGACCGCGTGAAGCATGGCCTGTCTCAGAATTAGTGGAATTGAGCCGGAATCCATCGTGGACGGCAAGGGCATCCGCTACGTGATTTTCACGCAGGGGTGCCCGCATCATTGTCCCGGCTGCCACAACCCGCAGACGCACGATTTTGCGGGCGGCAGGGAGGCGGACACGGACGCGCTGCTGGCGGAAATACGGGAAAATCCGCTCCTGAAGGGTGTGACCTTCAGCGGCGGGGAGCCCTTCTGCCAGCCCGGACCGCTCGCGTTGCTGGCGAAACAGGTGCACGCGCTGGGCAAGGATGTGACCGTTTATACCGGCTTTACCTATGAACAATTGCAGAACAGGCACGACGAAGAAATCGACGCGCTGCTGTCACAGGCCGATGTGCTGATCGACGGCCGCTTTGAAGAGGCGCAGAAGGATTTGACGCTGCTGTTCCGCGGCAGCCGCAACCAGCGGGTGATCAATATGAACGCGACGCGCGCGCAGGGCTGTGTTGTGCTGGAAGAACTGGATGAAGGTTAAACAGGGCGTGTTGCAAAACAGTCCTGTTTTAATTGTGGCATAGAACAAAATGTGTTTCTCCACCTTTCTGAAAGGTGGCGGGATCAAAGGGCAGCGCCCTTTGCCGTTCTCCGCAGAGAACGGAACTCTCTTTCTGAGAAGAGCGAGTGGGAACGAGTGATATGGTCCTTTATAGACCTGTTATGCTGCTCGGCAAACTTTGGAGAGCTGTTGCAAAATAGCTCTTTAGGAAAAAATAGTACAAAGAAACTGCCTTTGAATCTGGCTGTGAAAGGCCATTTCCAAGGGCAGTTTCTTTTTTGTACGATTTGCTATTACAATTTCATTTTGAAACGGGCGGTTTTTTACTTGACAAGTATAAGAACAATGCGCATCTTTTAAAGTGAAATTCGTCCTGTAAAAGTTTGAATTTATACGCCCCATAAAGAAGATAATTTTATTTACTTTCTTCTTCATCAGGTATAAACTCTAAATTGTCTAGTGCATAGCGAAGTGCCATAGAAACCAGTTCATTACGAGAATGGTGGCTTTTTTCGGCAAGATCAGCATACTTTTTTTGTAATTCCCTGTCAATGCGAATGGTCATGGTAACGGACTTGTCCTCTTTTTTATTCGGGTTTTTCGGTCGAACAACAAATTTCTTATCCATTGTTTCACCTCCTGATATTTAATTGTTTTTTCTTGATATTTTGGAGCACAAGATGTATAGTAAACTTGTGCTCCAAAACAGGAGGTGATCCCATAGAAGCACGAAAAAAGCCAGGCCCTCATCCAGAAAAACCATTGGATGCGTCTATGAAAGTCCGAGCAGACCGGGAAACGATGGATATGGTGGAATTTTGCATGGAAAAGCTTCAAATTTCCCGCTCTGAGGTATTAAGACGAGGTGTCCATTGTCTGTATGAGCAGCTAAACGGCAAATAAAAAGGAAGTGGCGCGCTCACTCGAAAGAACAACGCCACTCCCCAAACACCGACACGCTCTTTTCAGATTGTGCGGTATAAATTATTATACACTGTACCGCCTGATCTTTCAAGGGAGCTTGTCACCTGAGAAAGGAAATGAGATCAATGGATTCTGTTATTAAAGCACTGTTCCGGGGCGAGATTATGCCGGAGGAACGGATTGTACCGGACGAACCTGCATATTGGCCTGCCGAGCATGCGATTTCTGATGAAAAGGAATATTTTAAAGAAAGGCTTACGCAGGAGGATAAGGCCCATTTTGAAAAACTGTATGATTTATATTGCCAGTCTACAACGCTGTACGGCGCGCAGTCGTTCCAGTATGGGTTCAAGCTGGGGGCCATGCTGATGGTTGATGTGTTTACCGGAAAAGAGGAAGTTGTGCGGGATAAGAACATATGAGATGTTTTTTTCTGTATGAAGTGAGAATAGCAAGCGGTAATTATATCTATGGGAGAAGGTGAATTGGACAGAAGTGCAGTTGTTGAAAGTATTGCAACAACTGCGGCAGATGGGAAAACATATCACGTGGATCACTATAACTTAGATATTATTATTTCTGTCGGATACAGGGTGAAATCCCTGCGCGGCACGCAATTCCGCATATGGGCAAATTTCGTGCGGAAGGGATATCTGATCAAAGACTTTGCCACGAACGAGGCGCTTTAAAAAAGCGGGCGGCGGCAATTATTTTGATGAATTGCTGGAGCGTATCCGTGTTGTCAAAACCATTGAAACCTGTCGGGAACGTCCTGCGTTGCCTGAATTGAGGCAAGCAAAATAAAAAAAACCCCCGCTTGTCCAATACAGACAAGCGGGGGTTGGTCATTTCAAGAAAACTGTTCCGATTAAGCTTTGCCTTCGCAACCGAGAACCGTATTGATCTTGTGCGCAACCAAGCTCTGGATTGCGTCACGCGCAACACCCAGATACTGGCGGGGATCAAAGTGGGACGGATTCTCCGCAAAGTACTTGCGGACGGTTGCGGTCATGGCGAGACGCAGGTCGGAGTCGACGTTGATCTTGCAGACTGCCATCTTCGCCGCTTCACGAAGCATTTCTTCCGGAATGCCGATTGCGTCGGGCATTTTGCCGCCGAACTGATTGACCATCTGCACATACTCCGGGAGGACAGAGGAGGCGCCGTGCAGAACGATCGGGAAGCCCGGGAGACGGTTTGCGACTTCCTGAAGAATGTCGAGACGCAGTTTCGGGTTCTGGCCGGGCTTGAATTTGTAAGCACCGTGGCTCGTGCCGATTGCAATGGCAAGGGAGTCCACGCCTGTCCGTGTTACAAAATCCTGGACTTCGTTCGGGTCGGTGAACTGTGCGTTGTCATCCGAAACCTCAACTTCGTCCTCTACACCAGCCAGCTGGCCCAGTTCCGCTTCAACGGTAACGTTGTATTTATGCGCATACTCTACGACCTTGCGGGCCTCTTCCACGTTCTCTTCGTACGGCTTGGAAGAGCCGTCGAACATAACGGAAGTGAAACCGTCGTCGATGCAAGCCTTGCACAGCTCATAGGAAGAGCCGTGATCCAGATGCAGAGCTACCGGGATTTCCGGATTCTCTTTGCACGCCGCCTCGACCATCTTGACCAGGTAGGCCGGATGGGCGTATTTGCGGGCGCTGGAGGAAACCTGCAAAATCACAGGCGCTTTCAGATCTGCGCAGGCGCCCATGATGCCCTGGATGATTTCCATATCGTTAATATTGAACGCGCCGATTGCATAGCCGCCGTCGTATGCTTTCTGGAACATTTCCTTGGTATTTACCAATGCCATTGGAATCACACTCCTAATCTTTTAGATGCCTTTATTATAACGCATATTCTACAAAAAGGGAATACTTTTTGATGGAATCGGAAGTTTGTTTTTCGCGCGCCGCCTCAGCTGTTTTCCGGCGGCTCTACGCCGTTGATGAAGCGGACGGGCCGGCAGGGGCTGCCCACTGCCACGCAGTTTGCCGGGATGTCCTTTGTCACCACGCTTCCCGCGCCGATCACACTCCCCGCGCCGATGGAGACGCCGGGCAGGATGATTACGCCACCACCAATCCAGCAGCCGTCCCCGATGGAGACGGGCAGCGCGTAGGTGCGGCAGAAGTATTCGCCGCTCTCCGGCGACCAGTCCGGTGTGAGGCGGTCTGCCAGTTCCACGGGATGGGAGGCGGTATAAATCTGCACGTTGGAGGCGATCAGCACATTGCTTCCCACTGTGATTCTGTTACAGTCCACGAAGGTGCAGTTCATATTGACGGAGACGTTGTCCCCAAAGTAGATATTGCAGCCGTAGTCGCAGGTGAAGTGGCTGCCAATGGAGACGTTTGTCCCAATCCCGCCGAGCAACTCCTCCAAAACGGCGCGTTTTTCCGCCTTCTGCTCATAGGGCAGGGCGTTGTACTTGGGGAGTAGTTCCCGCGTTTTGCGCTTAAACTCCAGAAAGATGGGATCGTGGCAGTCGTACCATTCGCCCGCCATGCACTTTTCCAGCTCATTTTTCACGATGATTCCCCCTTTTTAAAACCTGTGGGTGTGATACAAGATTGATCAATCAAAACCGATCTTCACGGGAGCGGGTTCTTTCTGTCCGGCGAACGCATAGGATATTTCTTTTAGATCGCTACGCGCCGGCCTTGCTGACCGCAGGTCCGCCGGCCTTGCCAGCCGCAGGTCCGGAGGTCCTTACAAAGTGGAAGATGTATTGCTGGGCGATTCCGGCGTTGGGGCCAAAGTCCGCGGGCGTTTTGCCGGGGAACAGCTCCTTCATGGCGCGCTTCATCCAGACGTCCATCGGGAACGCGTCCAGCCGGTGCAGGCCGTACAGGAGGGCGCAGTCCGCCACCTTTGGCCCCACGCCCACGATGGTCATCAGGCTGGCGCGCGCTTCGTCGACCGGGATGCGGCGCGCCTGTTCCAGATCGACCGCGCCGGAAGCGATTTTGCGCGCCGCGTCCAAGATGTACCGCGCGCGGAAGCCGCAGCGCAGGGGCGCGAGCGCTTCTTCGTCGAGCGCAGCAAGGCGCTCCGGGGTGGGAAAGTCAAATACGCCTTCTTCCAGCGGGTCCCCAAACGATGCGCAAAGCCGGGAGATAATCCCCTTAATGCGCGGGATGTTGTTGTTTTGTGAGATGATGAAGGAACAGAGCGCCTCCCATGGGTCCTGGTTCAGGATGCGGATACCGGGCGCATATGCAGCGGCGCGCGCCAATGCCGCATCCAGGGAGGAAAGCTCCTGCCGGATGTCCGCATAGTCGCGCGCCGCATCAAAGTATGTACGCCAGAAAGGGTCTTGCAAAGCGGTTTCCAAATTGTCGTTGGAAACCCGCAGGACACGGCCACCCGCGACGCCCTGAAAAGAGCCGTCGGGCTGCCGGTCCCAGCGAAAGCATTGTCCGCATTCCAGCGTTGCATGTAAGTCAAATTCACGCAGATCCATCGAATTATTCCGTCTCGATGCCTTTGCGGTAGAATGGCTTTTTGTCCTCAATGGCTTCCTTGCCGAATTTGCCGCTGGACGGCATCAGGTCAAGGTACTGGCCCGCT
The DNA here is from genome assembly GCF_001261775.1 of Anaeromassilibacillus senegalensis. Lineage (GTDB taxonomy): Bacteria > Bacillota > Clostridia > Oscillospirales > Acutalibacteraceae > Anaeromassilibacillus > Anaeromassilibacillus senegalensis. Next base: position 45,915 of record NZ_LN868536.1, read on the forward strand.
TCCAGATCGCCGCGCACCGCGTCCACCGTGTTGCGGAAGACCTTTTCCTGGTCCGCGCCGTTGGTCAGGCTGATGACGACCAGGAAATGCGGCTCGTCCGGATTGGCCTTGTAATTGGCCTGGAACAGCCATGCGCTCAGGACTTCGTTGCAGCCCTTAAAGAAGGTGTTCATCGATTTGATCAGCTTTTTCGGGGACGGCTCGGGCTTGCTCAGCACAACCATGTCCGGGCTGATCTGCGTCTGCTGGAACGGATGGGAGATTTTGTTCATAGTCGCCTTGCGGATGATCAGGTTCTGGTGGCTGGGATTGACCACAAAGCCCGCGATTTCCTCCGCCTGAGAGTTGACCAGACGCTCCAGCTCTTCATAGGTCAGGGTCATGGTGTCGTTGGAATCGCCCGCCCATTTGGACAGCTCGTCCATGTCGGAGAACATCGCAAAGAAGCTCTCGCCCTGGGTGCTGGTGGCGGCGCGGAATTTCACCTGCACCTTTTCCGCCGGCCGGCCGTTTTCATCCTTGCCCACCAGGGTGACGGGGGTGAGGTACTGCATCTGGCGCAGTTCCTGAATCAGTTCCAGTTCGTTTTTCCTCGTTTTATCTTCATCAAACTGTTTCAGCTTGCTAATAAACGCCGGATTTTTTACGGGTTGGTTAAGCTGCATAAATCGGTTCCTCCTGAAAAAATAGTATTTGTATGATTATATACTGCCCGCTGGAAATTTGCAAGTCAAACGGCCTTCCATATTCCGTATTATTTACAGAAATCTGCCGGAGAACAGGGAATAACAAAAATATTTTGCGCTTCCGCTTGACAAATCCGCGCGGGATTCCTATAATGAAATCAACAAAATAAACCGATGATGAAGAGTAGTACATAGGCAAGACGCTCAAAAGAGAGCCGCGGACGGTGGAAGCGCGGCGGGTGCAGCCGGTGGAATGGACTTCGGAGGGCACGGTGAAAGAGTTCGAGTAGCCGTTGACGGGAGCTCCGCCCGTTATCAAGGGAGCGTACATAAACGTGTACGGAATAAGCGGCGCGCAAGCGCAATCCGGGTGGTACCGCAGGAGTGAAGGCTCTTGTCCCTGAATCTAGGGGCAAGGGTTTATTTTTTTATTACATTAAGAAAATCATCTGATTTTCCACTTCTAAACGTAACAAAAAATCCTTATCTATCAGGCCAACCGGGAAAGCGCTCAGGATATTGGAAAACAGAACTATTTTTTATTGCGCCCATGATTTATAGAAAATCCCGAGACATCCACGCGCAACAAAAAATGGACTGCTGTGGCTTTCCTATCGTTCCGCGCGGAGGTTTTCCGGAATCAGCTATTTTTTATTACATTGTGAAAACAGAAGGAGGCAATAACGATGGCGCACATCCCACACAGATTTAATTTGACCGAGGAACAGATGCCGACGCAGTGGTATAACATGCGCGCGGATATGAAGGAGCAGCCGGACCCGCTGCTCAACCCGGCGACGTTCGAACCCATCAAGACGGAGGAACTGTATCCGATTTTCTGCGAGGAGCTTGCCCAGCAGGAGATGGACGGCAAAACCGCATACTATGACATTCCCAATGAAATTCTGGATATCTATAAGGCATACCGTCCGTCCCCGCTCAATCGCGCGTACGATCTGGAAAAATACCTGGGGACGCCCGCAAAGATTTACTTTAAATTTGAGGGCAACAACACCTCCGGCAGCCATAAGCTGAATTCCGCTGTGGCGCAGGCCTATTACGCCAAGAAGCAGGGGCTGAAGGGCTTGACAACGGAAACCGGTGCTGGCCAGTGGGGCACCGCACTTGCCGAGGCATGCGCGTATTTTGGCTTGCCGCTGACGGTGTTCATGGTCAAGGGCTCCTGTAACCAGAAGCCATACCGCAAAGCGATCATCCAGACCTTCGGCGCAAACGTGATTCCCAGCCCCAGCGACACCACGCAGGTGGGCCGCGCCATCCTGGCGGGTGACCCGGACACCACGGGCAGCCTGGGTTGCGCCATCTCTGAGGCGATTGAAGTGGCGACCACGCACGACGGCTACCGGTATGTGCTCGGTTCCGTGCTGAATCAGGTGCTGCTGCACCAGTCCATCATCGGCTTGGAGGCCAAGAAGGCGATGGATATTCTGGGCGAGTATCCGGATATTGTGATCGGCTGCGCGGGCGGCGGCTCCAACATTGGAGGCCTGATTGCGCCATTTATGCAGGATAAGCTGCTGGGAAGAAAGAACCCGTATTTCATCGCGGTGGAACCGGCTTCCTGCCCGTCTCTGACCCGCGGCCGCTATGCATATGACTTCTGCGACACCGGCAAGGTCACGCCGCTGGCGCGCATGTATACACTGGGCAGCGGCTTTATTCCGTCCGCCAACCACGCGGGTGGCCTGCGCTACCACGGCATGTCCCCGATTGTCTCCAAGCTCTACCACGACGGCTGGATCGACGAGGCCCGCTCTGTGGAGCAGACCAAGGTGTTCGACGCGGCGACGCTGTTCGCCCGTGTGGAGACCATCCTGCCCGCGCCGGAATCCGCGCACGCCATCCGCGTCGCCATCGACGAGGCGCTCAAGTGCAAGGAAACCGGCGAGGAAAAGACCATTCTGTTCGGCCTGACCGGCACCGGATACTTCGACATGACCGCGTATACCTCTTATATGGAAAAGACCATGACGGATTATATCCCCACCGACGAGGATTTGCAGCCGGGATTCGATTCCCTGCCGAAGATCCCGGGGATTCAGGAGTAAAATAATATAGAAATGAAAACCTCCACAGATGCGGGCAACCGCTGCTGTGGAGGTTTTTTCAGGTTTGGCTGTTCAACGCTGGTTCCAGAGCTTCCCGAATTGCCTGGTAGATGGTTTCCGCTTCGGCTTCGGTCATGGCGATGGGCTCAAATGCGTCGCTGAGTGCACCGTTCGCTTCTTCCGGCGTAATTCTGTAAACAAAATAATCGTAAATAAAGCCGTCTTCCGCCGCGGGAATGGTTAAGTTGTAGTATTTTTTATCTGCTTCATCTGCTTTTTGCACGGTGCATTCCGGATGGGCGTCCCATGCGGGGAATTCCGGCTCCGGTTCTCCAATCAGAGTGCGTTTGATTGTATTATTGCTGATAGCAAGAAGAAAAGCGGAATCGTCTTCTCCGTAAACCAGAGAAAAAGAGTCTGGCGTTGTATCGGCGATTTTTTTGGTGGCCACAACCGTGGGCTCTTTCGGCAGGTCATCCATGGAATCCGCATCGTACAGGGGGTAACCGTCTGCATAGTTATCTCTGTAGTAGCGAAATGGCAAGCCGTTTATATGATCGGGAATGGAAAGCTCCGGATACCTTTCTGCAACCTCCTGCGGAGTGGTGAGCGGATAATTTCCAAAAGTGTAAAAATAGAACCCTTTAAAGGGATAATAAATCGTTTCGTCATAGCCAACCGAATACTCTTTTACCAGACGGCGTCCTTCCTCCACGGCTTCCAGATACACATCCCGGGGAATGTCTTCCCATTCAATGTGGTATTTCCCAGTCTGTACTTCCTGCGGCTTGACCAGTTCCTGATCCAGTTGCGGGAGGAACCCGCGGAGTGTTTCTGCGATCCGACGCAGCAGGTCAAAGTCAATTTGCTCCATGGTATCGCCCAGGACATGCGTTGCCTGTGACTCATTTTCCGTGGCCAAGCCGACGGAAGGAATTTGATAAGCGGTAAAGCTTGTATAGTCGCTTGCTCCGGCGGCGCCCAGTTCACAGGGGATTCCTTCCTGGTTGAGAAAAGTGCGTACTTTTTCCGTCAGCTCTTTGTTTCCGTCTTCCTCAACGATTAATTGGCCGACGGAGGGCGCGCCGACACAGTCGACATTGATCATGTTAATTGTTTGATATGCGGAACCGGAGAGCGACTGCGCAAAAGCATTGCTGCCCTGCATCAAACTTTCTTCTCCGTTGAACGCGCAGAAGATTAAATCGCTTTTCAGCGCGGGGAAGTCCGGCTGAGCGGTCAGCCGGGCCAGCTCCAACAGGACGCTGGTTCCGGAAGCGTTGTCCAGAGCGCCCCGGTAGACTGAGGTCCCATAACTTCCCACGTGGTCAAAATGCGCGCCAATGACAATGGCCTGTTTTCCGGTTTTACCCTTTTTAACGCCAACGACGTTCTGCACGGTTTGTTCTTCAGCAATCAACTTCCCTTTCACTTCTACAGAGACGCCATTCTGTTGCAGTGCTGAAAAGACAGGAGAGGGAACCTGAATCAGCGGTACACTGCCGGATACGGCAACGGCGTTTAATCGGTTGTTCTCCTGTATGATTCCAAGACAAGATTCCGGGCTGTTGTTGGTTTCCCCCGTTGGCTGTAGAAAAATTTTATGTTTCAGGTCCGGATCGTTGCTGTCGGATGTCAACAACCCGGAAAGCCCTTGCGCGCCGGTATCCAATATACAGGGGATATCCTGTCCCGCGCGGTATTCCTTTTTCGTGCCGTCGGAAAAGGAAACCTCCAATACTTGCGTCTGCCGGCCTGGGTTGTGCGTCGTTTGCTTGTAATCAAAAAAGTAGTTTTCTGCTGTGCCGTAAAAATCCAGCCCGGCGGTTTGAAACTGTTCCGCTATGTAGTTTTTGGCGGCTTCATTTCCTTCCGTCCCCGGCAAGCGGCCGTTTGCCTGATCTGAGGTCAGAAAGGCCATATCGTTGGAAATGGCTTTTTCGTTTGCCTTGCAGGATGGCAGGAAGAAAAGCAAAAGTGCGGCGCACAGCAGGGCATTCATACGTTTGTGTGACATGTGATTCGGTTCACCTCCTGAAAATAAAAACCATACCGCCATTCTCGGGAATGGCTATCCGGATGAAGAAAAGTTTTTAATAATAAATTGCAATTATAATTTAGCATTTTTACGATGTCCGCGTCAATTGTGTTTAAAAAATATTATTTATTCGTATTGATAGACAGATTTTGTCAATCGTTTTTTGCTATATTGACATATAAAATAAGTGGGATGTGTATGTTTTCGTACCGCTATCAGAAAACTATTTCAGTAAATGTCTTTTAGGGAAAATTAAAAACCGTCGAATACAAAAGAAATCGGTAAATTTATCCGTTGTTAGCGCGCATTCTGCCCAGTATTTGCAAAAACTTTCTGTTTGATTCTGTTAAATTTCACTTTTTGCTTGTAATGGTTGTGAGAATGCGATATAATTGTTATTAATTTGATTGAACAATTGTAAAGTTGTACCAATCACCCCCTGAAAGGAGTTTTTTAAGTGAAACTGTACAATGCGAAAGATATTTTGAACATTGCAATCGCGGGGCACAGCGGCTCCGGAAAGACCTCAATTGCGGAGGCCATGCTTTACCTCTCCGGTGCGACGGACCGTTTCGGGAAGGTTGGAGAGGGCAATACCGTGTGCGATTACGACGCGGAGGAGATTAAGAGAAAAGCAACCATCGGCGCGGCAGTAGCCCCGCTGGAGTGGAAGAATCATAAAATCAACCTGCTGGACGCACCGGGCCTGTTCGATTTTGAAGGCGCGATGTGCGAAGCGGTCCGCGCGGCGGATTCTGTCCTGATTGCGGTTTCCGGCAAGGACGGCGTGGCGGTCGGCACAGAGAAGGCGGTTGCGGCGGCGGATGCGCGCGGTCTGGCAAAGATTTTCTTTGTCAACGGCCTGTGCGATGAAAGCGCGCGTTTTTACCGCGTGTTTGAGGATTTGAAGGGCAGTTTCGGCCCGTCCGTGTGCCCGGTCGTGGTTCCCTACATAGAGGACGGCAAGGCAAATATCTATGTCAATATTTTGGAATACAAAGCGTACGATTACTCCAATGGCAAGCCCGTGGAGGTCGCGATGCCCCCGATGGGCGACCGTCTGGAGGGATTGCGCACCGCTATTTATGAAGCGGTTGCGGAAACAAGCGACGAAATGTTTGAAAAATATTTCTCCGGCGAAGCTTTTACACCGGAAGAGGTTATCGTCGGCATCAGCAAGGGCGTAAAGTCCGGCTCGATCAGCCCGGTGTTCTGCGGCGACGCGCTCCTGATGCGCGGCATGGAGCAGTTCCTGGACGGCCTGACCTGGCTGGCCCCTTCCGCGCAGGAGAAGAGCGCGGAGGTTGGCGCGGACATCGACGGCAACCCGGTCGAGCTTTCCGTCAATCCGGACGGCGCGACAGCGGCAATTGTCTTTAAGACCATCGCGGACCCGTTCGTTGGTAAGATGTCCTTCCTGAAAGTGATTTCCGGCAAGGTGGCGACGGATTCCCAGCTGGTGGATATGCGCACCGGCAACACTGAGCGCATCGGCAAGGTGGTTATGCTGCGCGGTAAAAAGCAGGAGGAGATGAGCTGCATCACGGCGGGAGACATCGGCGTTGTGCTGAAGCTGGGCGGCGTCGCCACGGGCGATACCCTCTGTTCTCCGACCCGCAAGGTCACGCTGGAGGGCATCACCTATCCCGTCCCGACGCTCTCCTTGGCGATTGTCCCGAAGAACAAGGGTGACGAGGATAAGGTTGCGCAGGGCGTTTTCCGCCTGATGGAGGAAGATCCGGTCATTAAGTTTGTCAACAATGCGGAGACGCATCAGATGGTTCTTTCCGGACTCGGTGAGCAGCATCTGGACGTGATCGTCTCCAAGCTCAAGAATAAATTCGGCGTGGACATCACGTTGGAGGAGCCGCGCGTGGCGTACCGTGAAACCATCCGCAAGAAGGTACAGGTACAGGGACGCCATAAGAAGCAGACCGGCGGACACGGCCAGTTTGGCGATGTTTGGATTGAGTTTGAGCCGTGCGACAGCGAAGGCCTGGAGTTCGGCGAGCGCGTCGTCGGTGGTTCTGTACCGAAGGGCTATTTCCCCGCGGTAGAAAAGGGATTGCAGGACTGTATCGTACATGGGCCGCTGGCGGGATATCCGGTTGTTGGCCTGCGCGCGACGCTGTATGACGGCTCCTACCATCCGGTGGATTCCTCCGAAATGGCGTTTAAAATGGCGGCAACGCTGGCGTACAAGGCCGGCATGCCGATTGCCAGCCCCGCATTGCTGGAGCCGATCGGTATGCTGCGCGCGACTGTTCCGGATGCGAACATGGGCGACATCATGGGTGAAGTCAACAAGCGCCGCGGCCGCGTTTTGGGCATGGAACCCGCGGGCGAGGGCCAGCAGACGGTAGAGGCGGAAGTACCGATGGCGGAGATGCACGACTTCAGCACTTATGTGCGCCAGGTGACGCAGGGACGCGGCAGCTTTACATTTGATTTTACACGCTATGAGGAAGCACCCGCACAGGTCGCGCAGAAGGTCATCGAGCAGGCCAAAGCTGACGCGGAATAAATAGAATCGTACAGCTTCATAAAGAACCAGATCAGGTGCCGTATCACAATTGGCAGGATGCATCGGAATTGGTTGTATTTGACGGCTCCTCCGCCTTTGGCGGGGGAGTCGTTTTGATACCGTCATTTCATGCAAAATCTGTGTTGTGATAGGGCGCCTTTCAGTTTAATCCAAATTTAACCAAAGAAACATCTTGTTTTAATGAGAAAGCGGTATCCTTCCCTTGTCAGAAAAAATAAGAAAGACAGGAAGGAACGATTCATTACCATGCGGGAATCATCCAATCACAAGTTGATCAAAACAGCGTTGCTCGCCTTTTGTATGCTGGTGCTGCTGGGCGGCGGAATTTTTGTGGGAATACAATACCAAAACTGGGCGGTTCAGCCGGCGGCTGCTCCGATGGAGCAGGAATTGGACGGGGCTGCCAAGGACTGGGCCGGAACCGTGCCGCCGGATCAAAGCGGCGAAAGCCAGCCGGGCATCAAGATTCCCGGTTATGCCTCCATTTCCATCCCGGCCAACGAGCAGGATGTCAAAATTTCTCTGCTGAACCCAGAGGAAAACCCCTGCTATTTTACCTTTGAATTGGTGCTGGACGACACGGGCGAGACGCTCTATGCCTCCAAGCTGGTGGAGCCGGGCAAGGCGATTCAGGAGCAGACCCTTTCCCGATCGCTGGATGCGGGAGAGTATGGGGCGACCATTAAAATTTCCACCTTTTCTTTGAAAGATCAGGCGCAGATGAATGGGGCGAATGTAAAGACCAAACTGGTGGTAGTCTGAGCCAATCCTCATCCCGTCCTTCCGGACCGGATGTTTTGATAGATCATTTCAATGATGAATGGAGGAAGTCAAAATGAAAAAAATGGTAAGTTTCTGTATGGCGGCGGTTCTGGCCGCGGCGGTGTCCACCTCGTCGTTTGCCGCGACGAAAGCCGTCAACCCCGGGTCTATGGAGTTTCATCAGGATTCCTTTACAGAGGGTGAAGTCGGCGTCGAACTGGAATATGAGGCGGTCGCGGAGCCGACATACACCATCACAATCCCGATGGGACTTGAGTTGGTCAAAGGCGGAGCGACCTCCACCTTCAAAGCGGAGGATATCTCCAACTTGGATGGCGGTAAGGTCGTGATGACCATCGTCAGCACCCGCAAGTCCGGTATGCCGGCAGCCTGCCCGGATTTTGCGCTTTATCGCGGGCACAACTATGTCCCCTATGAAGTGCAGGGCTTTTATGAAGACGGCAGCTCCAGAATGGTCCGGGAGCTGAACAAAGAGGTTCTTTCCTTTGACAAAGACGGCGAGTACAAATACCGCGTGATTCCCGCTTCCGTCATTCCGGAAACCGGCACCTACTGGGGCAACCTGACCTTTCAGTTTGATATTGTCTGAAATTTGCAAACCTGAACGATCCTGTTTTAATAATCCTACTTTGCAGAGAGCTGTTGCGGCAATTAGGCCGGAACAGCTTTTTTGCGTGCGTATAACGAGCAACGGCCCCCGCGTTCTGCGCGGGGGCCGTTGCCATGTAAATGCGAGTGGTTGCATTAAAAGTTTCTCTAAACGGAGCCGTTTCAAGCGCTGTTCAGCAAAGAACGGTTCCTCCCAAACAACTTGAAAGGCGTTTCTCAGACAATTGTTACAACACAGTGCCGCTGCGGTTTTTCATCAGCTGTTGCGGTGTACACGCCGGTGCTTTGGCCTGGAGTGCCAATGGCATAGACCCGGAAGTAATAATCGCTGCCGATCCGCACTGCAAACTGCGTTTTCAGGATCTGTCCATTGCCGACCGTAAAGCTCGGTGCAGTAGTACCGGAAGCCGTCATTTTAAAACAGTAGGCATGTCCGCGTGTTAAAGTGAAATCGGTAGTCGTATCGCAGTGTACAGAAGCGCTGCTACCCTGCGCAGAGACGATGCCGGAAGCGCCGTAAGAGTTGCCACGCGGCGGTAGCGATTGGCTGTTTTTATTCCCGGCGGACACCGGGCGGCCCGCGGGAACCAGGCTGTTCCGTGCGGTACGCGCGTGTTTCACCGCGCTGTCAATGGTGTCCTGCCGGCTTTCGTCCACCGTGTCATCCGTTAGAATTTGTTCCAGGTCCGCTATCGCGGCGGCCACATGCGCATAGCTTTGTTTGGTGTAGTCTGCTGGGCGAAGTTTCTTGAGCGCGTTCAATACAACTTTTAATTCGGTCTTGTCCGCCCGTTTGCGGAGTGCTGCCATTGCTTCTGTAAGCGTCTGCGCCGCCGCGTCGATCACACGCTGCGAAGCATCCTGCTCCAGGGAAACTGCTTCCTTCAGCGCTGCAAAGAAAGCTTCCTGTCCGTCCGGCAGGTACGTATCTGTCTCAATTTCCTCTGCGGTCTGCTCTGCGGCGGCAATGAGAGCGTCGAGCGCCGTCCGGTCGGCAAGGCGTTTTAACGCATATGCCGCGTCCAGAAGCGCCTGACAGGCTGCGTCGATGTCGCCCGCCAACGCCTCGGAATCGTCCATAACCGCCAGTGCTTCCTGCAATGCGCCGGCCAATGCGCTCCAGGTTTCGCTGGTAAAGTCCTCTTCGTCCAGTTGTTTCAGGACGGTGAGCAGGTCTTCCAGTGCACGCTTGTCGCCGGGTTTAAATTCCAGGTAGTGGATGGCGTGCAGGAGGTCGGTCCAAGCCCGGTCGATTTCCGCCTGTGTGGCGAGCGGGTCGTCAATCGCGTCTCTGGCGGTCTGATAGGCGTGCAGGAAGGCTTCTTGAACCTCGGGAATCAGTTGGCCTACTGTGCCATTGTCCACATAGGATTTGGCGTAATCGAAGGTCTGTTTTAAAATGGTTTTGCTCGTCAGTTCAAACAGGAAATTCAGCTGGACGGGTTTGCCCGCGGCGATAAAGTCGTAGGTATATGAGGGTTTGCCGACCAGTTCCGTTTGGCCGTTGACCGTCACGGCGCGGAACGTGCGGTCTTCCAGACGCGGCGCGAAGGTCAGGGTGAAGGTGGTTCCGCTCTCCACATCTTTTGCGGCAAACTTTCCGGTCAGGTCCGCCAGCTTCTGCGGTTCTCCGTTGACCTCCAATGAGACGTCCCTGCCGGAATAGGTTACGATAACGTCCGTTTGCGAAACGGAGTGCGGTGTCAGATCGATGCAGTCGAGCTGGGCAAAGCTGTTTTCCAGCCCGGAATGGGTAAAGGTGATGGTGTTGGTTCCCTCGCTCAGCTGAATTGTTACCTCATAGGTGTGCCAGTCGCCCCAAGAGGTTGCGTTGGGATACGAAATAAGTTGTGCATGTGCGGTGTCGCCGTTGATAAAGAATTTATGTGATGCGTTTGGAAAGGCCGTATGGCCGTCCGCTGTGACGGCCATTTGATACATCCCTGCCGATGGGGCCTCTACCGTAAAGGTAACGGTGGCATTTTCGTTGTCGATGGAGGCCACGTGTTGGCCGCCGGAGGACGTTGCACCGCTTGCAACTGCCGCGGGCGCGGTGACGGTACCTTGCTCCGCTTCATACCGCACCGTCGGATTTTCCGTTTCGACGGGCAGAACCAGGTCGATGCAGTCGAGCTGGGCAAAGCTGTTTTCCAGCCCGGAATGGGTAAAGGTGATGGTGTTTTCACCCTTATTAAGCATGATGTCGACCGGGAACTGCCGCCAGTTAAACCAGCCGGTTCCGCCGGGATAACGGATGATCTGCGCGTTTTTTGTGTCGCCATTGACGTAGTATTTGTGGGAGGCGTTCGGGAAGGAGGGGTGGCCGTCCGCAGTGACGATCAGTTCATATTTGCCGGCGGCAGGGGCCTCAACGGTAAAGGTTACGGCAGCGTCCCCATTGTCGATGGACTGAACATGTTTGCCGCCCGACGATGCCGGGTGGCTTCCCACAAACGCGGGCGCAGTAATGGCCGCATCCTCCGCCTCATAGCGGACAACGTTGTCAAGCACCGTTACCTCTGCGGAGACGGTCAGGCGGTTGCTGTTTACATAAAGTGCGGAGGGAGCCGGCGTCCCGATAAAGTTGTAGACGCCCGGCACGGACGGGTCGTAGGACGTACATCTCCAGGCGGAGATTTTTGCCGTTGTGGTCGTGGCGGGGTCTCCATAGGTGACCTCCACCTCCTGCGGCAGCTTGGAAGCGACGTCATTCAGGGAGAGGTATTTTCCAACCTGGATGCCCTCTACTGGGGCGACGCCGGTCAGCGCCGGGCGGGTTTCTCTGCCGGTTTCCTTTAGGCCGGTTTTCAGGCAGCTTTTGGCGAGGTCGTAGTCCATCTCATTGGGTTCATCCGTTGTAAGGACTCGTTCGGCTTCGGCGATTGCCTTTTGCAGGCGCGCCCAGGCCTCATCCGTATAATCGGCCTGAGAAGCGGTGCGGGCTTCGTCGAGTGTCTCAAGCAGGGGGGCTGCATAGCCTGTCAGGTCGGGGCGCACACCCGGGGTAAATACATATTCGGGGGAGTAAATGGTTTCATATGCGTCGCTCAGGCGCAGGTAATAGGAAATACCGTTTTCCAGACCGGTGACGCTGGCTTTATCGCTGGCGAATTTGCTGTTGATGCCGTATACCACATGGTCATACACGCCCGGAGCGGTTCCGTACGCAATTTTCATCTCGCTGGAAGGCCGTTTGTAGGCAAGCTGTGCGCCTTCGTATACACTGTAAACGAGGTCGTCGTAGAGTATGTCTGTGGGTTCTACCGGAACCTCAGCCGCCTCCTCGCGCTCGGCCTCCGTTAGATTTCGCACGCGGAAGGAGGAAACTTCGAACGCCTTGTTCCAGGAACGCACGCCGACTCTGCCGTTCTCATAGCGGGAATCGGTGAACTGGCAGGCCTTTTCACCGTCAATGTAGATGAGGATCCGGGCGCCGCAGGTTACAACCTTGACGGAATAGGTTTTCCCGGCCTGAATGTCGTAGGGGGTATCCTTGACTAGGTTCCAGCCGTATGCGCTGTATCCAAAGCGAACCGCGCCGCTCATCAGGCCGACATAGTAGCCGCGGTAGGAATCGGTGGTAGTACTTGCGCTTTCGTCGACGTCGGTAACGCGGAACATGATGCCGAAATCAGCGCCGCCGGCACTGTCCGTCCGCAGGTCCGCTTCAACCGCGTAGTCGGTCCAGGCTTCATCACCCGCGACAGCCTTGACGTTTCCATCGGAGGCGATCTGTATCTTGCCCTCTGCAAAGGTAACGGCGCCCGGGGTGCCGGAGGGGCTCCACAGCCTGGCGCTGGCTTCGGGATCGCTGAAGTCGTCGTAAAATTCGGCTTTCGGCACGTCTGCTTCGGAACCGGATCCGCTGGTCGTGACAGAAATTTCCTCTGACTCGACCGTTCTGCCGTTTAACAGCATGGAGAGTTTACAATAGTAAGTCGTGTTTTCCCGCAGCCCGGTAAGGTTGGCGACGTTGGTACGGAAGCCGGAGGCGGTCGTGGTATATTCGCCGCTTTCAGTGCCGTACCGCACGCGGTAGAAGCCATCCGCCCGGCTGACGTTGGTGGTCAGGCGGATGGAAGTGGCGTCAGACGCTGTCTCTGTGATTTCCGGCTGGATCAGTCGGTCAATGGGAATGATTTCAATTTGCTCAATGGTGACGCCGCTGTCCCCGAAGAAACGGATGTTGTTGTACTGCCCGTAGCCGAACTGGAATCCCTTGACCGTGGTTCCCAGCATGGAGTCCTCCTGCGCCGGCAGCAGGCCAACCAGATTGTCAATAACGACCGGTTCGCCGCCTTCGGCAAAATCGATCTCCTGGTTGTACTTTGCATTGAGATTCAGGCGCAGCCTGCCCGCGCCGCGGTAGGATATTTTCAACTGGTAGTTTTCCGCGTTGGGCACTATCACATTGTCAAACTCCAGAACCGGCTCGCCGTCCAGCGTTTTGGAATCGGCTTCCCTGGCCTTTCGGACGACGGTTTCTTCCGCATCGCCCACACGGGGCATCTGTACGATGCGCAGGCGGCTGCAGCCGTAAGGGACCAGCTCAATCTGCTCCTGCAGCGCCGGATCGGCCTGGATAGGGGAGTAGGGCGGCTCCGGAACCACGTTGTTGAGCAGCTGCCATTCCGGCACAATCTGCCCTGTGGCCCGGATGGTGACGGGGGCGTTGGCAGTGTGGAAGGGCTGCAGTGCAATCTCATCTGCAACCGTGACGTCAAACGAAGCGGATGGGTCGTCCTGATCGTAAACCAGCGCGTAGTTCCACCGGCTGGCCGGGGTTACCTCGCGGGAGGGGAACGCCTTTGTGGGAGCCACGCCGCCGGGACTCATTTTTAATACGCGCGGATCGTCCATCTCAGGGTCCGGCGTGTGCCAGTCCTCTTTTACATGGATGGTGTAGATCAACGGGCCGCGCTCCACGGCGGTGGAGTTGTTATACCAGGTGCTGGTGTGGATTTCCATTGGGAAATCGACGTCCACCGTATCGCCAAAGGCCCACTCGCGGTCGATCGTGAAATAGCCGTTGGAAAGGATTCCTTCCGCCGGTTCGCCGTTTACGGTAAAAGACGGCGATTCACACCAGTCCGGAACGCGCAGCAGCAACGGAAATTGTGCAGATTCTCCCTCATAGTGCAGCGCAATTGCACCGTCGAAGGGGTATTTGGTCTCCTGGTCAAATACAGCGGTTTTACCGTCTGCGACCTTTGCCTGCACGCGGTTGGGACCGTAGGATATGACCGCCAGGCCGTCGTCCGCCGTTGCCATCCACATGTTCTGAATAAATTTGGGCCAGCCCATGTGCATGTTGGAGATACAGCAGGCGTCGCCCGCCGGGGCCGCAAAGGCACTGCTGTTCCCGTGGTCGTGAATGAATTCATGCGCGCCGTTGGTGGCCATCATCTGGCTCTGCGCCTGGAAATAATTGTGCGCGGTGAAGTCGGGCGTATAGCCGGCGGGCAGGTTGTTGTAGGCAACCCGTTCCATGTCGTCGCCGATCCAGCTATCGCCCAGGATGCGCATGGCGACGCCGTAGGACTGCAGGCTTTCCACCACGGAACAGAGCTCAGCGCCCATATGGGGCAGGTTGTCGCGGGCCCATTCGTCTGAATTCGCCAGCCCATCCACGCGCGCGTGGTCGATGCCCATATTGAAAATACCCTCGCGGATGGCGGTACGGTCGCGCTCCGCGCCGGTAAACTGGTACTGCACCGGCGGGGATTTCATCGCCTGTGTGGTATTGACTACGTGATTGCGCACGGTGCTGTCGTGGAAAATGGTGGTCCAGTCGTTGTAATTGCCAAAGATACCGTGCGAATTTTTCATCAGCTCTTGGGCGACCTCAATCAGCCATGCGCTGGAGGCAGGATCCTCCGGATCGTAAACGCGGTTGTAATACCACAAAACAACTTCGGCATTATCTCCCGCGCGGGCGGCTGCCCAGCTGGTCACCGGATAACCGGGTAGGCGGTCGTGCTGGAACCGGAAGTATTTTTTAAAGAAGGGGAGTACCCGCTCGTCCGGTACGCCGGTATACTCGGTATATTCGTAGTAGTCGCGGATCGCTTCGATCATAATCATGCGGGGCCACCAATCCCAGCCGGCAGACGTGCCGTCCCCGTCGGCAAGGGGACCGAAAAAGCCGTTTTCGCGCTGGTGGTCTAGGCTGAAGTCGATCCACTCCATCGCTTTTTCCTGAAGCTCCGCGTCATCCAGCACGAAGGCCAGAGAAATCAGGCCGCGCGCGTAGTACGGCCCGCGCTCCCAGCCGTCCCCAGAGCCGCCGCGCCAGCCGTTGCTGCTCTTGTACATCTCGTACAGGTCGTGCATTTCCCCCGTCATGCCATGCTTTTGCAGCAGAAGCTGCTGCTTGAGCCAGTCCTTTGCCTGCACGGCGCTCATCGGCAGCTGTACGAACGGGGACGGTTCCAGGTCGCCCTGGTTGGAATAGTAATTCCGGCTCCCCACCCGAGGCGGCTCCGTGCGGGCGGCGGCGAGCCCCGTCAGGGTGCTCAGCACCATCATCAGTGCCAGAATAACGGCGGTCAATCGCTTGATCATAAATACTTCCTCCTTTTTTGTTTTATCCTCTTTTTGTCCTTATCCAGCAGGCGATACGCTGTTGTCATGTACAGTATAGAGGTCCAGTTTTCCGCTTGTATTTACAAAAATTTAGCAGGTTTATACGATATTCTGTTGAAATTCCTTTATTAAGCAACTGGAAGAATCAAATTGGGGTATTTGTTTCACATACCAGAAATTGGAAGGCCTTTTTGCGGCAGACGGCATGTTTTTGCAGTGCGGGGCATACCTATTAAGGACGAGAAAGCGGCAGGCGCCGCGGGGAGGGATCATTTTGTTTGTCTGTTCTGTAAAAGCGGGTAAGAAAAAGGTTTTTATCGTGGTGCTTGCCGTGGTGCTGGCGGTGGTGACCATCTGCTTCGCGGCGGGAAAGCTGCAGGCGAGTTCCGGCGGGGGAAGCGCGCAGTCCTATAGCTGCCAGGCGGCGACCAACGAGGAGCGCATTGCGTTCCTTTCGCAGTTTGGCTGGCAGGTTGGGCCGGAACCGTTGGAGATCAAGGAAGTCACGCTGCCGCAGGCGTTTGACGAGGTGTACAGCAGCTACAACGAGCTGCAAAAGCAGCAGGGATTTGATTTGCTGCCATTCGCAGGAAAGGTCTGCCGCCTGTGGACGTACGAGGTGACAAATTACCCGGACGCGAATCCGGTGCATGCCAACCTGCTGATCTGCGACAATCTGGTGATCGGCGGAGACATCAGCTCCACCGCGCTCGATGGCTTTATGTGTACCTTTGATACGAAGCCGGAGACCGGTTCCTCCGAACCGGTAAAGGACAGCACCAGCATGCCGGCGGAGAGTACCACCCCGGAGGGCAGCAGTGCGGCTCCGCAGGAAAGCAGCGCGGCGACGGCAGCAGAGCCGGAAGAGGCGCAGCAGACGGAAGCGGCGGTCTCTTCGGAAATTCCGGCCAATGCCTGGCCGACCGATTGAGCGAACAGTTCTTTGATCAAAAACAGGACCGGCGGGGCAAAATTTTCCCCCCCCGGCCTGTTGCCCTTTTTTTTTATTTAAGGGAGATCGAATTAATTGCGGGGTTCACCACGGCCGCGGCGGAGGTTTCTTCCAATTTTGTCGTAAAGGGAAGTTTCCGCGGGCTGCCCCCGGGAGCGGCGCAGCAGGGGGAGGCGGGGGCCTCTTCGAAAATCCCGGCAAAGCCGGGGCCGACCGATTGAGCAAACATTTTTTTAAAAAAAAACAGGCCGGGGGGGGCAATATTTGCCCCGCCGGTCCTGTTGCCTTTTTATTGTATTAAGGGAAGATCGATTCAATGGCGAGTTCCACCAGGCCGTCGGCGCAGTTCTCTTCAAATTCTGTCGTAAAGTGAAGTTCCGGCGTGCTGCCCGCGGGAATCTCCTGCGTGATATGAAACTGCGGAATGGTGTGCCGGGGGAAGAGCTCCTCCACAAAACGGCGCAGGGCGTTTGTGTCCAGCTCAATGGTGCGGTCGTGGCTTAAAACCAGATACCGCGGGTTAATGACGGAGAGAATCGCCGCGATCTGGCTTTTGACCTCGTCCATCAGGTTATCCTGCGGCGGCCAGACGTTGCATACCTCGCCGGCAAAGCCGGAAAAACCGTTGATGATTTTGCCGTTGATGATGATACCCGCACCGGGGCCGCTGTGGTTGCGGAACAGGTAAGCCATGCTTTCCTGTTTGAGGGAGACTTCAATATGCCTCTTGTAAAATCCATAGGCCATGGCGTTGACGTCGTTGCAGATTTGAATGGGCAGGTGACAGCGTTTTTCCAGCTCCTCCACGACATTGCATCCTACCAGATAGAACGGTGTGGCCATGTAAACCAGACGGCCGTCCAGAATATTGCCGGGAAGACCGATTTCCACCAGACGGATGTTGGGTAACCGGGTGCGTACGTCGCTGATCAGGTCCGCCGCTTCCAGAATGTGCGTTTCACCCTGGATGGGAATGGTGCCGGATTCCTTTTTCTTCTGTGCCAGGTTATTGACCTGATAGTACAGGCTGTCTGTGGTGAAAATCAGGATCAGCACGTGGTGGTAGTCGTAGTCCAGGCGGTATTTGTCAGAGCAGCGGCCGCCATAGGAGGTCTCCTTTCCCACTTTTACGGCCTGACCGGTTTCCACCATTTCGGCCAGAACCTTTGCGACGGTTGGATGGCTTAGTCCGGAGCCGTTGGCGATGTCCATCTTGGTACATTCCCCGTACTCCATCAAAAAACGCTTGACGAGTTTTTCATTGCTTTCGCGGATATCGGTTGCACGGATTCCTTCCATAGCAGCTAAACCCCTTTCCTGAATATACGAGTGGATGGCTTCTTTGTTGAGCCTATCGTAACACAGAGAAAACATAAATGCAATACATTTTGAAAAATAATTTTAAAAGTATTTTCAAAATTATTTTTGCGGTAAAGTTTGCTACAGAATGAGATTGTTTTTTCAGGAGAGAACCGATATAATAGGGGACAATCGAGGAATGGAAGTGATCACAATCGAACGTCTGGATAAAGTGCTGGCATCCCAGAATGTGGGGAGCCGGAAAGAGGTGGGCGCGCTGGTACGGCGCGGCGCGGTGACGGTCAACGGCGCCGTGGTGAAAAAGGCGGATTATAAGGTGGACGCGGACCGGGATGCAATTGAAGTGAACGGACAGCGCGTGCGTTTTCAAAAATATGTATACATTATGATGAATAAGCCCATGGGGGTGCTTTCCGCTGCGCGGGACGAACGTCAGAAAACCGTGGTGGATCTGCTGCCGCCGGAACTGCGGAGGCGGGGCCTGTTTCCCGCGGGACGGCTGGACCGGGACACAGAGGGCCTGCTGATCATCACGGACGACGGCGATTTTGCTCACCGGATGCTGGCCCCTAAGAGCCATGTTTTTAAACTGTATGAAGCGGAGCTGGACCTGCCCGCAACGCCGGAAGACGTCACAGCGTTTGCACAGGGGCTGGAGCTGGACGATATGACCTGCCTGCCGGCGGAACTGTTTCTGCCGGAAAACGGCGCGCGGGTGCGGGTGCGCATCCGGGAAGGCAAATTTCATCAGGTGAAGCGCATGTTCCGTGCGGTGGGCAAAACGGTGGTGCGATTAAAGCGGCTGCAAATCGGCGGCCTGGCGCTGGATCCCGCTCTGGAGCCGGGACAGGCCCGTCCGTTGGACCAGGAAGAGCTTGCCAGCATCTTTTCTGAACATCTTTCATGAAAAAATGCATTGGGATTTGTCTTTTAGCGGATTTACATAAAGTGTTTGTTGCATTTTTGGGTAAAAAACGTCTGTTAAAAGAATAGGGCTTCTGCTATGATAGGGACTATCAATCTAAAAACGGGCAAAGAATGCCCGGAAAGCTGCATGCCCAGCCGGCATTCCTGGGGGAATCCGCAGGATGGGACACCAAACGCGATGTAGGAGGTTTACATATGGCGGGCTTATCATTGAAACATATCTATAAAGTATACGAGGGCGGCGTCACGGCGGTTTCCGACTTTAATTTGGAGATCGAGGACCGGGAATTCATCGTTCTGGTCGGTCCCTCCGGATGTGGAAAGTCCACGACGCTGCGGATGATTGCCGGTCTGGAAGAGATCAGCAAAGGCGAACTCTATATTGGGGACACGCTGGCGAACGACGTTTCGCCGAAAGACCGCGACATCGCCATGGTGTTCCAGAACTACGCCCTTTATCCGCATATGACGGTTTATGAGAACATGGCGTTTGGCCTGAAGATGCACAAGACGCCGAAGGACGAGATCAAACGCCGGGTGGAGGAGGCCGCGGAAAGCTTGGGCCTCACCGATCTGCTGGACCGCAAGCCGAAGGCGCTTTCCGGCGGGCAGCGGCAGCGCGTGGCGTTGGGCCGCGCGATTGTGCGGAACCCGAAGGTCTTTCTGCTGGACGAGCCGCTCTCCAACCTGGATGCGAAGCTGCGCGCACAGATGCGCACGGAAATCAGCCGGCTGCACAAACAGCTTGGCACCACCTTTGTCTATGTAACGCATGACCAGACGGAAGCCATGACCATGGGAGACCGGATCGTGGTGATGAAGGATGGCTTTGTCCAGCAGGTGGATACTCCGCAGAATCTGTATCACCATCCGGTCAACCTGTTTGTGGCGGGTTTTATGGGCTCGCCGCGCATGAACTTCCTGCCGGTGCAGGTGGAAAAGAGCGGCGCGGGCTATGCACTGCGGTTCGGCGCCTATGCGCTGCCGGTTCCGGCAGAGAAAAACGGGGAGGACGTGCTGGCGCCGCATGTGGGCAAGGCGGTGACCTTTGGCATCCGCCCGGAGGATGTACACGATGAACCGGCCTTCCTGGAGGGCGCGCCGGACTGTACGGTGGAAGCTGATGTGGACATGACGGAGCTGATGGGTGCGGAAACCTACCTTTACCTTTCCTGCGAGGGGAATCCCATCACCGCGCGCGTGCGCCCGGAGACAAACGCCGTGGGTGGTGAAAAGCTCCGCGTAGCATTCGATATGCGCAAAATGCACCTGTTTGACAACGATACAGAACAGGCAATCCTGAACTGAATCAAGAAAAAGCCGCGTCATTTGGGTAAAAATACCTGTGGCGCGGCGCTTTTGATGTATAAATCGAATTTTTTAGGACCAGAATAGGATTAAGTTGGAAATCCAGCGGCATTTTTCACAAAAATATTTTTTATTTTGTGATATATAGTTGAAATGTTCCTCAACTTTATGTAAAATATATGTAGCCATTGTGAAATAGGAAAAGAAAGATTAGCAAATATAGATAAAGTGAGGGAAAAGCATGTCAAACAGGCTATTTCAAGGGGTTATCCATCAGATGCGCGACGCCATCGACAGAACCATCGGTGTGATTGACGAGACATCCGTCATCATCGCCTGCAGTGAGCTGGGGCGCATCGGGGAAGTCAACGAAAGCATTACCGCAGACGTCCTGGCAGCGCCTGGAACGTTCGTGGTAAACGGATACACATATAAATCCTTTGGCAGCCGGCCCAGACCGGAGTATGCCGTCTTTGTATCCGGCTCCGACCCGGAGGCAGGCCGCTATGCGACATTGCTTTCGGTCTCTCTGAGCAGCATCAAGCAGTACTATGATGAGAAGTACGACCGCAGCAACTTCATTAAAAACGTCATCCTGGACAATATTCTTCCGGGAGACATCTACCTCAAGGCGCGGGAGCTCCGCTTCAATTCCGATGTAAGCCGCGTCTGCATGCTCATCAAGATCACCAACAAGTCCGATATTTCCGCATACGACGTGGTGCAGAACCTGTTCCCCGACAAGAACAAGGACTTCATCATCAATATCAACGAGACGGACATTGCGCTGGTCAAGGAAATCCGCACCGGCATCGAGCCGAAGGACCTGGAAAAGCTGGCGGGCTCCATTGTGGACACCCTGTCCAGCGAGTTCTACACCCACTGCGTTGTGGGGATCGGCACCACGGTGACCGGGATCAAAGACCTGGCCCGTTCCTTTAAAGAAGCACAGGTTGCTCTGGAGGTCGGCAAGGTGTTCGACACGGAGCGTTCCATTGTCAGCTACGACAACCTGGGCATCGCGCGCCTGATCTATCAGCTGCCGACGACCCTCTGCGAGATGTTCCTGAAGGAAGTTTTCAAGCGCGGTTCCATTGAATCCCTGGACCATGAGACGCTGTTTACGATCCAGCGCTTCTTTGAGAATAACCTGAACGTTTCCGAGACATCCCGCAAGCTGTTTGTCCACCGCAATACGCTGGTGTATCGTCTGGAGAAGATTAAAAAGATTACGGGCCTTGACCTCCGCGAGTTTGAGGACGCCATTGTCTTTAAGGTGGCGCTGATGGTCAAGAAGTATCTGTCGTCCAATCCGGTCAAATTCTAAGAAATATCCGAATTCGGCAATAATTTGTAAAAATTACAAAAATATTACAAATTATTTCCAATTAGGAACAATAAAAATAGCGCCCATTGGTATTATGTAAACGTCCCAATGGGTGCTATTTTTGTGTGCATTTTAAAGGACGCCGGCGGTTTATCGGCGGGCTTTATTTTCGTTGGGAATTCTGAACGGGAATGATTGGCGTTGTGCATAACGCTTTTGAGTGGATCCGGGAAAAGTCCGGAGAAGAATGAGCGCCGGTGCAGATGCGCTGTACCGCACGCGCAATGAGGCTGAGAAAAAAGGTCTTGGGAGAGATTTGATGATAGAATTTAAAAATGTAAGTAAAACTTACAGCAATGGAACGCACGCGCTGCGCAATGTAAGTTTGGAGATTCCCGACGGAGAGTTTGTCTTCATCGTCGGTTCTTCCGGTGCGGGCAAAAGTACGTTTTTGAAGCTGATTATGTGTGAGGAAACGCCGAACGAAGGGGAGATCATCGTCAACCAGACGCGGCTTTCCAGCCTGAAACGGCGGCAGATCCCGTATCTG
This sequence comes from Anaeromassilibacillus senegalensis, assembly GCF_001261775.1. GTDB lineage: Bacteria > Bacillota > Clostridia > Oscillospirales > Acutalibacteraceae > Anaeromassilibacillus > Anaeromassilibacillus senegalensis. The sequence goes on from NZ_LN868536.1 coordinate 67,614, forward strand.
CGGCGCAAAATGGGCATCGTATTTCAGGATTTTCGGCTGATTGATACTATGAGCGTCTACGACAACGTGGCGTTCGCCATGCATGTCATCGGCGCGACACAGAGCGAAATCAAGAAACGCGTGCCGTACATATTGAGCCTGCTGAATTTGCAGGATAAGGTAAAATGCCGGCCGACGGAGCTTTCCGGCGGCGAACAGCAGCGTGTGGGGCTGGCCCGCGCGCTGGTCAACAACCCGAAGCTGATCATTGCCGACGAGCCGACGGGCAACATCGACCCGGCGCTGTCGTTTGAAATTGTCGATCTGCTCAGCGAGATCAACCGCAGAGGAACCACCATTCTGATGGTGACCCACGAGCATTCGCTGGTCAAACACTTCCACAGGCGCGTGGTGGAAATCCACGACGGACAGATAGTGGCGGATACTGCCGCGATGGAGGTGCAGCAGGATGCGGAATAAATCGATTAAAAAAACAACGGGCAGCTCCGCACGGACAAGCGGCGGACGGGGGAAGGCCTCCGGTTCCCGCATGGCGAGCCTGCAATATTTGCTGAAAGAGGGCGTCCGGAACATCTGGAGCAACCGGACCATGAGCTTTGCTTCCATCGGCGTGCTGGTTTCGTGCCTGCTGCTGACGGGCGCGGCGATCCTGTTTTCCATGAACGTGGACGTGGCGATGAAATCGCTGGAGGGCAACAACTCCACCACGGTTTATCTGCAGGAGGGACTTCCCACCCTGACCAGTTTGCAGGTGGGGCAGGAGATCAAGAAGCTGGACAATATAGAGGACTGCGAGTTTGTCTCCAAAGAGGATGCAGTCCAGAATATGCTGGATATGCTGGGGGACGACGGGACGGTGCTTTCGGGCCTGCTGGGGGATGAAAACTTCCTGCCGGACGCGTTCCGCATCTCGGTGAAGGATCTTGCGCTGTACGACGAGACGGCGGCGGAGATCAAGGCGATCAATGGCGTCGACGAGATTATCGACTACTCCGACATCGCGGAAAAGCTGATGAGCATGGACAACCTGGTGACCACGGCGGGCTTCTGGGTGATCCTGATGCTGAGCCTCGTTTCGCTGTTCATCATCTCCAATACAATCCGCGTGACGATGTTCTCGCGGCGGCTGGAGATCAGCATTATGAAATCCGTGGGCGCGACAAACTGGTTTGTGCGTGTGCCGTTTATCGTGGAGGGCGTAATTATCGGCTTATTCTCCGGCGGCGTTGCCAGTTTGCTGCTCAACCTGGTCTACAGCAAGCTGATCGAATCACTGACCTCCATCCCGGTGTTTTCCCCGGTGGACATTGGCCCGATCTCGTGGGAAATCACCCTGGCCTTTGTGCTGACCGGCACACTGTTCGGTGCGATCGGCGGTCTGATTTCTCTGGGTAAGTATCTGAAGAAAGAAGGGGGAGACGTCGTTGGCTTCTAATAAGAGATGGGTGAAAGGCCTGGTTGCCCTGGTGCTGGCGTTCAGTGTGTTCTGCATGCCGGATACATTGCAGCTCCACGTGGGCGCGGCCTCCTCCGATAAACTCTCTTCCCTGCAGCAGAAGCAGCAGGATCTTAAAAAACAGAAGAATGAGCTGGCGAAGCAGCAGGCGGCCACCAATCAGAAGCTGGCCAATTTAAAGGCGGACAAAGCCAAGCAGCTGGAATATAAAAACGCGCTGGATGAGCAGATGAACAATCTGCAAAGTCAGATCAGCGTGCTGAATCAGCAGATTTCCACGCTGGATCAGAATATTACGGAAAAAACCGCGCAGATCGCGGATAAGCAGAAGGACATCGATTACAATTACGAGCAGCTGAAAGAGCGCCTCTGCGCACTGTACAAGACGGGCGAAGCAAGCAGCCTGCAAATTTTGCTCAATTCCGAAAACGTCATGGATTTGGCAAATAAGACACACCTGCTCAAGATCATCACCGAGCACGACACGGAGCTGATCAATACGCTCAAGGCGGAGATGCAGGCGATCGCAGACGAGAAGGCGGAAATTGAAGAAAACCGCAAGGAGGTTGCGGCGGCGAAGACCGAGCTGGACGGAAAGCGCAATGAGCTGGGCATGCTGGAGAGCGAGGCGCAGAAGGTGCTCAGCGAGATCAGCGCGAACGAGCAGGACGTGCAGTCGGAAAGCAACGCGCTCGCCGCGCAGCAGAAGAAGATACAGAAGGAAGAGGCCGCGGCAGCGGCGGAGATCGACAAATGGTGGGCCGATTACTATGCGTCGCAGAAAAGCGGCAGCAGCAGCGGCGGCTCTTCCGCACCGCTCTCCTATGTGGGTGGAACGTTCACTTGGCCGGTGCCGGGGTACACGCATATTTCCTGTAACTACAGCAGCGGACACAAGGCGATCGATATCAACCGCACCAACGGGCGCAGCATCTCCGGTGCTTCCATCGTGGCGGCGAACGGCGGCACCGTGGTGAAGGCGGAGTATCACTACAGCTATGGCAACTATGTGATGATCGACCACGGCGGCGGGTATTCCACGCTGTATGCGCATGCCAGCAGCCTGGCGGTGAGCAAGGGCCAGAAGGTAAGTAAGGGCCAGACCATCGCTTATGTGGGCAGCACCGGCAATTCCACCGGCCCGCACCTGCATTTTGAAGTGCGCGTCAACGGCGTGCGGAAAAACCCGTTTAACTGGTTCTCCGCGGGCTGAACCGGCGATAGGAAAGAGACAAATACAAAAGGGACTGTTGCAGCGATACCGAATGCGACAGTCCCTTTGCAAAATATGGGGTAAAGGAGACCGGTCCATGGATAAAAAACGCAAAGCCCGAAAAGCGGCGGCATTCCTGCTCGCAGTGCTGATGCTCTGTTCATCCGCTTCGTCGGGGTATTTACAGCGCGCGTATGCCGTTGAGGGAGAAGACGACCTGACCTCTTTGCAGCAACAGCAGGAGGAGCTGCAGCGGGAGCGGGAGCAGCTTGCCCTGCAACAGCAGGAGACCAACGCCAAGCTGGAGAAGCTGCGCGCCGATAAGGCCAAAAAACTGGAGTACAAAAATACGCTCGACGGGCAGATTGAAAACGTCCAAAGCCAGATCAGCGTATTAAACCGGCAGGTTGAAACGCTCGACGCCAATATTCAGGACAAGACCGCGCAGATTGCAGATAAGCAGAAGAGCATCGACGAACAGTTTGAGCAGCTCAAAAAGCGCCTTTGCGCCATCTATAAGACCGGGGAGGCCAGCACGCTGCAAATTCTGCTGAACGCGGACAACGTGATGGACCTGGCGAATAAATCGCATTTGCTCCGGATCATCACCGAGCACGACACCGGCCTGATCGAAGGGCTGAAGGAGGAAATGCAGGGCATTGCGGGGGAAAAGGCGGAGATCGAGAACAACCGCAAGGATGTGGCGGCCGCGAAGGTGGAGCTGGACCGCAAGCGCGCGGAGCTGGGTGTTCTGCAGACCGAGGCACAGCAGGTGCTGAACGGGTTGACTGCCGAGGAGATGGGCTTTGAATTTGAAAGCGGCGATCTTGAGGAGCAGCAGCGCGTTCTGCGGCAGAAGGAGAACGAGGCTGCGGAAGAAATCGACCGATGGTGGGCAAACTACTATGCGGAGCAGAAGCGCCGCCAGGAGGAGCTCAAACGCCAGCAGGAGGAAGAAGAGCGCAGGCGGCAGGAAGAGGAACAACGGCGTCAGGAGGAACAGAACCAGAATCAGGAGCCGGAATCCGAACCGGCGCCGGAGCCTCCGCAGGAGCCGGAGCAGAACCAGCCGGAGGCACCGAACGTACCGGACGACGCCCCGCTGGAATATGTGGGCGGCGCGTTTGCCTGGCCGGTACCGGGCTTTACCCATATCTCCGACAATTACAGCAGCGACCATAAGGCGATTGACATCAACCGCACCAATGGCGTCAGCATCGACGGCACACCGATCGTGGCGGCGAATGACGGCGTGGTGGTCAAAGCGGAAAGTCATTACAGCTATGGCAACTATGTGATGATCGACCACGGTGGCGGGTATTCCACGCTGTACGCGCATGCCAGCCGTCTGGCGGTCAGCGCGGGCCAGCAGGTCAAAAAAGGCCAGACCATCGCGTATGTGGGCAGTACCGGAAATTCCTCCGGTCCGCACCTGCATTTTGAGGTGCGTGTCGACGGCGTCCGGCAGAACCCGTTCAACTGGTTCTCCGCCGCAAACTGAAATTTACAATTTCCGGTATAAATTCGTGTGAATTTCCGGTATGATAAAACAAAAGCAAAATGATGGCGCGGGGTCGCCCCGCCAAGGTTAGGAATGATAAAATGGGTAAAAAAATATCGCTGGGAGCGGCGGTTGCGGTCGCAGGCATTACGGCGGCGGTGACGGTGTCCCTGACCTATGTGTACGCCATGAATAATTTTAACACCAAGGTTGCGGACGTCAATGAACGGCAGGCGATGTATACCAAGCTGAGCGAGATCGACCAAAAGGCACGGCAGGCATATGTGGGCCAGATCGACGAAGCAAAGCTGACCGACGGCATCTGCGCGGGCTATGTCGCGGGCTTGGGCGACCTGCAAGCGCAGTACATGTCCGCGGAAAGCTACAAGGCGTACCAAAGCGGCACGGCGGGGAAAAACGTGGGTGTCGGCATCAAGACGATGCAGGACGAGGACGGCAACATGGAGGTCATCCAGGTGATGCCAAATTCTCCCGCTGAGCAGAGCGGAATCCGCAAGGGCGATACAATTATTACAATGGACGACAAGGAAATTGTGCGCATGACGTACGGTGACGCGTGGAACAAGCTGGACGGCACGGCGGGCACTACCGTCAAGCTGGGGATCCTCCGCGCGGGCCAGACGGAGAACGCGGAGAGCGCCGCGTCGGAGCCGCAGGGCGAAAAGCTGGAAATCACCGTGACGCGCGCGGAGTATACCAAACAGAGCATCGTCTCCAGCATCATCAACGGCAACGTGGGCTACCTGAAAATCTCGGAATTTAACGACAGCAGCGTGGAGCAATTCAACGCGGCGCTGACCTCCCTGACCAAACAGGGCGTGGTTGGGCTGGTGATCGACCTGCGGAACAACTCCGGCGGAAGCATCGAGGCGATGGCCTCCATGCTGGACACGCTCCTGCCCGCCGGCAATCTGGTGACGATCCAGGACCGGTCCGGGAAGACGACTGTGGAGTACACCTCGCGCGCGAATGAGATCGCACTGCCCATCAGCGTAATCGCCAACGAGACCACCTTTGGCGCGGCGGAAATTTTTGCCGCGGACGTCAAGGAGTTTAAAAAGGGACAGGTGATCGGCGGCACGACGGCGGGGTACGGCACAAAGGACGAAGTCGTGCCGCTTTCCGACGGGTCCGCGGTAAAGCTCTCTGTGGCGTACTATCTGACGCCCAGCGGCAGCGTGTTCAACCGGTCGGGCGTGCCGGCGGATATTTCCGCGTCGCTGACGGACGAGCAGAAAACGCTGCTATCCCGCAACCAGCTGGCGCAGAAAGACGACGCACAGCTGCAGGCGGCGGTCAGCGCTTTGCTGCAGCAGGGCGCGGCGGTGCTAGAGCCTCCTGGAACGGCCGACACGGCGGGGACGGACGCGCTTCCGGAGAGCGAGATGGCGGACGAGCTTGAAAGTCCGGCGGAAAGCGATGCGGCTTCCTCGGAGGAACAGGGATAAAAGCGGCGTTTTCCCGCGGTTTGGCACGCACGGTTCCTGTTGACAGGCGGGAAAGGTTTGATTATAATAAATAGAAATGTACGCATTGATCAAAATGCCGCACGATCCGATGCGGCGACGACAAAGGTGGTAAAGAAAATATGGCGGGTAAACCGGTAGTGTTAACACAGGAAGGCCTGGAAAAACTGGAGAACGAGCTGGAAGAGCTCAAGAGCGTCAAGCGCAAAGAGATTGCGGAAAAAATCAAGGTGGCGCTTTCTTTTGGCGACTTGTCTGAAAACAGCGAATACGACGAGGCGAAAAACGAGCAGGCCATTATGGAGGCCCGCATTGCCGACATCGAAGTCACGCTGAAAAACGTGAAGGTCATCGATGAAAGCGAACTGAGCAACGAGAGTATCCACGTCGGCTCCAAGGTGGAGGTACGCGTCAACAACCCGCGCACCGGAAAGGCCAACGTGATGAATTATAAAATTGTCGGTTCCAATGAAGCCGATCCGCTCAACGGCAACATCTCCGATGAATCTGCCGTAGGGAAGGCGCTGTTGGACCGCAAAATCGGCGATAAGGTCGAAGTGGAGGTTCCCGCGGGCGTGATGGAATATGAGGTGCTGACCATCTCGAAATAAATCGTGCAGGCGGAACGCGGGCGGCGGAGACGGCGCTCCGTCCGCCTTTTCTTTATGGAAACAGGAATGAAAATAAAGGGAGCGCGCAAGCGCCTCTGAGACAGGGAGAGCTGAACATGAGCGAAAACAAGAACGAACAGCCGGTGCAGGACGCGCTGCCGGAACAGGATCTCAGCGAGCTGCTGCAAATCCGCCGCGATAAGCTGGCCAGACTGCAGGCGGAGGGGAAGGACCCGTTTACCATTACCACCTGTCCGCGCGACCGCTATGCGCAGGAGATCCGCGACAACTTTGAGGCGCTGGAAAACCAGGACGTCTGCATCGCGGGCCGCGTCATGAGCTGGCGTGATATGGGAAAGGCAAGCTTCATCGACCTGCACGACAAGACGGGTCGTATGCAGGTGTATATCAAGATCGACCAGGTGGGCGAGGACGCTTACACGGAGATGAAAAAAAGCTGGGACCTGGGCGACATCGCTGCGGTCTACGGCTATGTGTTTAAAACCCGCCGCGGGGAAATTTCTGTTCACGCGACCAAAATTGAGCTGCTGAGCAAATCCCTGCTGCCGCTGCCGGAGAAATTCCACGGCCTGAAGGACACCGATCTGCGGTACAGACAGCGCTATGTGGATCTGATCGTCAACCCGGAGGTCAAGGATACCTTTGTACGCCGTTCCCAGATTGTCACGGAAATCCGCAATTTCCTGAATGACGAGGGCTTTTTGGAAGTGGAGACGCCGGTGCTGCATCCCATTGCGGGCGGCGCTTCTGCAAGGCCGTTCATCACGCACCACAATACGCTGGATATGGACATGTACCTGCGTATTGCGCTGGAACTGTACCTCAAGCGGTTGATCGTGGGCGGCTTCGATAAGGTTTACGAGCTGGGCCGCACCTTCCGCAACGAGGGCATGGATACCCGCCACAACCCGGAGTTTACCATGCTGGAGCTGTACCAGGCATTTACTGATTACAACGGCATGATGGACATTACCGAGCGGCTGATTCGCACCGTGGCACAGAAGGTGCTGGGGACCACGGTCATCACCTACGGCGACGTGGAAATTGATCTGGGCAAGCCGTTTGAGCGCATTTCCATGGTGGACGCGGTCAAGAAATACGCGGGTGTGGACTTCGATGCGATCGAGACGCTGGAGGAGGCCCGCGCCATTGCCAAAGAGCATCATGTGCAGTACGAGGAGCGCCACAAGAAGGGCGATATCCTCAACCTGTTCTTCGATGAGTTCTGTGAGGACAAGCTGATCCAGCCGACCTTCCTGATGAACCATCCGGTGGAGATTTCCCCGCTGGCGAAAAAGATGCCCGGCAACCCGGCGTATACGGAGCGCTTTGAACTGTTCATCGTGGGCCGCGAACATGCGAACGCATTCTCTGAGCTGAACGATCCGATCGACCAGCGCCAGCGCTTTGAGGCGCAGGCCGCGTTGAAGGCGGCGGGTGACGACGAGGCGTGCGACGTGGACGAGGACTTCCTTACCGCGCTGGAATACGGCATGCCGCCTACCGGCGGACTGGGCATCGGCGTGGACCGTCTGGTCATGCTGCTGACAAACGCGGCCTCCATCCGCGACGTGCTGCTGTTCCCGACCATGAAGCCGTTGGACGGGAAATAATTTTAAATTTATCTCTCTGAGAGCCGGGACTGCATTGAAAATGCGGACCTGGCTCTTTTTACAGAGTTGTACAGGCGATACCTGGTCTCGCGGCTATGGAAAATTTGTGGGCAGGTTTTCACCCGTCTTGTGATTTAAAAGGGGATATGCTATACTGAATTTTATGCAGCCGGGTGCGATTCGACCGTTTTGTCCGATTGATACAAAAAAGAAAGCGGGACGACAGCGGTCGCGGCGTTTGTATAGGCGGGACACTGGAAAATAGCTTTTATGAATGAGCAAGAGGCTGGCTGTGAAGGGGAAAATAGAAGGGCGGAAATCCGTCCTCTCAATTCAAAGGGACCGCCGGTTTGTGCGGCGGTTTCTACATAAAGGAGAGAAAATATTATGAGAAGCGATTTAATGAAGGAGGGCGCGACGCGTGCGCCGCACCGCTCCCTTCTGCGCGCGCTGGGATTGACTGACGACGAGATGAAGCGGCCCTTTGTGGCGGTAGTTTGTTCCGCCAGCGATTATATCCCGGGCCACAGGCATTTGAAGGACATTGCGGAAGCGGTCAAGGCCGGTATCCGCAACGCGGGCGGCGTCCCGTTTGAATTTGAAACCATCGGGGTATGCGACGGCCTTTCGATGAACCACAAGGGGATGAAATATTCCCTGTGCTCCCGTGAGCTGATCGCGGATTCCATCGAAGTGATGCTGACCGCGCATCCGCTGGACGCGGCGGTTTTCATTCCGAACTGTGATAAAATTGTTCCCGGTATGCTGTTGGCAGCGTGCCGTATGAATTTGCCGAGCATTTTTGTCAGCGGCGGCCCGATGCTGCCCGGCGAGCACAACGGCGTTCGCTTTGGCCTCTCCGAAATGTTTGAGGCAGTGGGCAGCCATGCGTCCGGTAAAATCGACGCGGATGAATTGCTGGCGCTGGAAAAATCCGCGTGCCCGACCTGCGGCTCCTGTTCCGGCATGTACACGGCGAATTCCATGAACTGCCTGACGGAGGCCATCGGCATGGCGCTGCCCGGCAATGGCAGCATCCCGGCGGTTTACTCCGAGCGCATCGCGCTGGCAAAGCGCGCGGGCGCGCAGGTGATGGAGCTGTACAAGCAAAATCTGCGCCCGTCCGACATTCTGACGGAACAGGCGTTTCAAAATGCCCTGCGCAGCGAAATGGCGCTGGGCTGCTCCACCAACTCCGTGCTGCATCTGACGGCGATCGCCTATGAGGCGGATGTGAAACTGGATATTGACACCATCGATGAGATGAGCCGTTCCACGCCGCAGCTCTGCAAGCTGAATCCCGCCAGTCAGGTGTTCATCACCGATCTGAACCAGGTGGGCGGCATTCCCGCCGTGCTGAAGGAGCTTGCGCGCAAGGATTTGGTGCATCTGGATATCCCCACGGTGTGCGGTACGGTGCGCGAGCGCATCGAGTGTGCGCCCGATGCGGACGGTACCGTCATTCGCACGGTGGAAAATCCGTTCCGCGTGGACGGCGGCATCGCGGTGCTCAAGGGCAATATCTGCCCGGATGGCGCGGTTGTCAAGCAAGGCGCGGTCGTGCCGGAGATGATGCATCATATCGGCCCAGCCCGCTGTTTCGACTGTGAAGAGGATGCCTCCGCGGCGATCCTGGGCGGTGAAATCAAGGAGGGCGACGTGGTGGTGATCCGCTACGAGGGACCGAAGGGCGGCCCCGGCATGCGCGAGATGCTGGCCCCGACCTCCGCACTGACCGGCATGGGGCTTGGCTCCAGCGTGGCGCTGCTGACGGACGGGCGGTTCTCCGGCGCGACGCAGGGCGCGGCGATGATCGGCCATGTTTCCCCGGAGGCCGCGGTGGGCGGCGCCATCGCGCTGATCCGCGACGGCGACATTGTGGATGTCGATATTACAGGCCGTCAGCTGAACGTACAGGTCAGCGATGAGGAGCTGGAAAAACGCCGTGCCGAATGGAAGGCGCCCAAGCAGGAGCTTTCCGGCTACATCAAGCGCTATGCGAGCCTCGTGACCTCCGGTTCCCGCGGCGCTGTGTTTGAGAAATAAGACGGCCGCGTTGTAGGCGGCAACAAAGGGTGCGGGACTGTCTCACCATTGGCAGGACACGCAAAAAACCGGCTGAATATGGTGATTCCCCCCGCCGCAGGCAGGGGGAATCACTCTTATCCTGCTATTGTTCAGTATCAAACCTGCGTTTTAACAGGAACCCTTTTTATGGGGATGAAAAAAATCTGAATTGTAGCGCAGTTTACATTCTGCCGTCCGGCAGTATGATAAGATAGAAGACAAAGGCAGGGAACCAATGATAAAGGAGGAATTTCCCATGGGAATGACAATGACGCAGAAGATCCTGGCGGCACACGCCGGATTGGACAGCGTGGTGGCGGGCCAGCTGATCGAGGCGAAGCTGGACGTTGTACTCGCGAATGACATCACCGCCCCGGTGGCAATCAACGAGTTTGAAAAATGCGGTGCAAACGCGGTATTTGACAACACACGCATCGCGCTGGTGCTGGATCATTTTACGCCGAATAAGGACATCAAAGCGGCGGAACAGTGTTTGCAGACGCGCAATTTTGCGGATAAATACGATATTAAGAATTTCTTTGATGTGGGCGAAATGGGCATCGAGCACGCATTGCTGCCGGAAAAAGGCATCGTTGGCCCCGGCGACTGCGTAATTGGCGCGGACTCTCACACCTGTACCTACGGCGCGCTGGGCGCGTTTTCCACGGGCGTCGGCTCCACGGATATGGCGGCAGGCATGATCACCGGCAAGGCGTGGTTCAAGGTTCCGTCCGCCATCAAGGTGGTTTTGACGGGCAAACCGGGGCGCTGGGTGAGCGGCAAGGATGTGATCCTGCACCTGATCGGCAGAATCGGTGTGGACGGCGCGCTCTACAAGTCTTTGGAATTCACCGGGACCGGCGTGGAGCATCTCAGCATGGACGACCGTCTCTGTATTGCCAATATGGCAATTGAGGCCGGTGCGAAAAACGGCATTTTCCCGGTGGACGGCATTACGCTTGAGTATTGCGACGGGCGCTTCCAGCGCGATCCGGTGGTGTTCAGCGCGGATGTGGACGCCGAGTACGAATCCACGGTAGAAATCGACCTTTCCACCCTGCGTCCGACGGTTTCGTTCCCGCACCTGCCGGAGAATACCAAAACGATCGATGAGATTGCGGCGATGGAGCCGGTGCAGATCCAGCAGTGCGTGATCGGTTCCTGCACGAACGGCCGCATTGAGGACCTGCGCGCCGCAGCAAAAATCCTCGCGGGCCGCAAGGTCGCGAAGGGCGTGCGCTGCATTGTGATCCCCGGTACGCAGAACATCTACCTGCAGGCGATCAAGGAGGGGATTGCGGAGGTCTTTATTAAGGCTGGCGCGGTGTTCAGCACGCCGACCTGCGGCCCGTGTTTGGGCGGACACATGGGCGTCCTGGCGAAGGGCGAGCGCGCGATTTCCACCACAAACCGCAATTTTGTCGGCCGTATGGGCCACGTGGAATCCGAGGTCTATCTGGCAAGCCCCGCGGTTGCGGCGGCGAGCGCGGTAGCCGGTTATATTGCGGACCCGGATCAACTTGACTGAGGAGGAAACGGACATGAATGCACACGGTTTTGTTCATAAATACGGGGACAACGTCGATACGGACGTCATTATCCCCGCGCGCTACCTGAATACGGCTTCCCACGCGGAGCTGGCTGCCCACTGCATGGAAGACATCGACAAGGAATTTGTGAAGAACGTCAAGATGGGCGATATCATCGTGGCGGATAAAAATTTTGGCTGCGGCTCGTCCCGCGAGCACGCACCCATCGCGATCAAGGCGAGCGGCGTTTCCTGCGTGATCGCCTCCACCTTTGCGCGGATTTTCTACCGCAACTCCATCAATATCGGGTTGCCGATTCTGGAGTGTGAGGAAGCGGCGAAGGCCATCCAGGCGGGCGACGAAGTGGAAGTGGACTTTGATACCGGCGTGATCACCGACGTGACCACGGGCAAGAGCTTTAAAGCCCAGCCGTTCCCGCCGTTTATCCAGAATATCATTGAAAAGGGCGGCCTGCTTAAAAGCATCTTGTAAATGGAAGGTTGCATAAAGAGAAAAGGTTCTGCATTGCAATGCGTATTTTGCTTGTGACGTAGAGCAAAAAGTGTTTTCCCACTTTTCTAAAAAGTGGCGGGATCAAAGGGCAGGGCCCTTTGCCGTTCTCCGCAGAGAACGGAACTCTTGTTCCTGAGAAGAGCGAGTGGAAACGAGTGATATGGTTCTTTATGGATCTTTTATGCTGGCGGGTGAGCTTATGGGGCTGTTGCGGTTTTCAAACTGCAACGGCCCCATTGTTCGTTTAGCCAGTTTTTTGCATGCTGTCAATTGTGATACAGAGCATTTTTTGTATATTTGACTATACTTAATACAGATTGTATTGATGGTGCGGCATAAACCCGGAATTTATAGAATATTCATGACTTTTGGCGGCAAGTATCTTATAATAAATAAAGTATCACTATTGTGATATAAGAAATGATGAGAGAATCAGGAATAGAAAGTATTCGGGCGGTTGCATGCCCGCGTTGATAAAGGGGGCCGCGCGGCGCGCGGACAGTTGAAGGAGGAAATAAAATGGCGTCTGGCAAAATTCTGGTAGTGGACGACGATCAAAATATCTGCGAGCTGCTGCGTTTGTATATCGAAAAGGAAGGCTTTGACGTGGTCATTGCCAATGACGGCCGCAAGGCGCTGGAAATGTTTGAGGCGGAGAATCCCGATCTCATCATGCTGGACATCATGCTGCCGGAGCTGGACGGCTGGCAGGTCTGCCGCGAAATCCGCAAAAAATCGCAGTGCCCGATCATCATGCTGACCGCGAAGGGCGAGGTCTTTGACAAGGTATTGGGCTTGGAGCTGGGCGCGGACGACTATGTGGTTAAGCCGTTTGAAGCGAAGGAAGTGGTTGCGCGCATCAAGGCGGTGCTGCGCCGCTTTGGCAAAAGCGATGAGAACCTTGTCAAAGAGGTCAAATACGATAAACTGAGCATTAACCTGACCAACTATGAATTGAAAGTCAACGGCAAGGTGGTGGATACGCCGCCGAAGGAGATGGAGCTGATCTATCACCTGGCAAGCAATCCGAACCGCGTCTTCACGCGCGATCAGCTGTTGGACGAGGTGTGGGGCTTTGACTACTACGGCGACAGCCGCACCGTGGACGTGCACGTCAAGCGCCTGCGTGAAAAATTGGAAGGCGTTTCTGACCAGTGGGCCCTGAAAACCGTTTGGGGCGTCGGTTATAAATTCGAGGTAAAAGACACAAATTAAGGCTGGAGTAATGCTGCATGCAAAAAACGCTGTTTAAAAAATATCTCCGGGTAACGTCCCTGATTATTCTGATCAGTTTTTTCCTGCTGGGGCTGGTTATGCTGGTGTTTGTTAAATCGTACTGGCAGGACGAAAAGCTGGATCTGCTCAAGCGCAATGCGACAAGCATTGCGGAAATTGCCGCGGGCAGCGCAACCTCTGTAAAAGAAGACAATTATATTTTACTGGACGGCGAAAAGATGCAGGCGTTCATGAACGCGTTCTCTGCCAACATTGAAGCCGACATCTTTGTGACAAATCGCCAGGGCGACAGCGTCCTGACCGCCTATGGCAGCGGGGGCGCGGTGAACCGCACCAATTTCAGCGAGAATATGATGGAAAAGGCGCTGCTCGGCCCATACAGCAGTATGGGAGACGGCGACGGGATTTATGACACACCCAATTATATTGTGGGGGTGCCGGTTCGCGTGGTAAACGGGGACGGAACAAAGTCGACCATTGGCGCGGTCTTCACAGCGTTCAGCGCCCGGTCGTTTAATGCGTACCGCGACGAACTAGTTAAAATGTTTGCTCTGGCGGCGGTGGCGGCATTCCTCGTGGCGTTCTGCATCAGCTGGCTGTTTTCCTATAAACTGGTGCGCCCGCTGCGCGACATGGCCATTGCCGCGCGCAGTTTTGGGCAGGGGAATTTCTCAATCCGCGTGCCTGTGACAAGTCAGGATGAGATCGGACAGCTGGCGGCGGCGTTCAACAATATGGCGACGTCCCTTGCGAGCGGCGAAAGTGTGCGCCGCAACTTTATCGCCAATGTCTCTCACGAATTGAAGACGCCGATGACCACCATCGCCGGGTTTATCGATGGTATCCTGGACGGGACCATTCCGCCGGAAAAACAGAGCTACTATTTAAAAATTGTTTCGCAGGAGGTCAAACGCCTGTCCCGGTTGGTGCGCACAATGCTGGATTTGTCCCGCATCGACAGCGGCGAGCTGCGGCTCCATCCGGCGCGTTTCGACCTGACGAATACCATCCTGGTGGCGCTGCTCTCGTTTGAAAAGAGCATTGAGGACAAAAATATTCAGGTGCTCGGCCTGGAAAATGCCGAGAGCCTGTACGTGGACGGAGACCCGGACATGATCCATCAGGTGGTTTACAACCTGATTGAAAACGCCGTCAAGTTTACAAACGAGGGCGGCTATATCCAGTTGATTATCCGTGACCAGCCGAGCTGCGTCTCCGTCGCGGTGAAGAACAGCGGCGCGGGGATTCCGGCGGACGAAATCGCGCTGATTTTTGACCGGTTCTATAAAACGGACAAATCCCGCAGCCAGGATAAAAACGGCATGGGGCTGGGACTGTACATTGTGAGAACGATCATCAAGCTGCACGGCGGAGAAATCACCGTGCAGAGTGTGGAAAACGAATACTGTCAGTTTGAATTTTGGATTCCAAAGCGGGAAGAGCCGCCGAAGCCGAAGACCGGCAAAAAAGACAAAGAACTGGCGAAGGAATAAAGAGGAGGAACACCATGACAGACAGCGAATGGAATCAGGGGATACCGGGTGGGGAACCGCCGGTACCGGAGGAGATACAGCCGCCTGAACCGGAGAAACCGGAAGAGCCTGCGGCCTCTGAGGATAACAAACCACAGGAGCAGACGGGCGTGCCGGAGCCGTATCATTGGCCAGAGGAACCGGCTGCCCCCTCGGTGGAACAGGAGAACCGGGAAGTGCAGGAAGATCTGACGGGCAATGTACCGGGGATTAACCTGGAAAAGGAACCGGTTCCGCAAGCGGATGTGTACCATGATATTTCCAGTGGCAATCCGATTCCGGAGGAACCAACACAGCGGGAAGAGCCGCCCGCACCTGTGGGGAATCCCTACCAGCAATACAGTCAATATGGCCCGTACGGGCAGCCATACCAGCCGCCGCAGCCGCCCTACGGCGGGCAGCCGTATCAGAACCCGCAGACCCCGTACCAGTATCAGGCACAGCCGCCGTATCAGTACTGGAACTATCAGCAGACGGGACCGCAGCCCGGCGGTGTTCCGCCCCAGCCGCCGCAGATACCGCAGCAGCCGGAGGAGCCGCGCAGAATGAGCGGCGGGCTCAAGGTGTTTTTGTGGATTCTGGGTATTTTGGCGGGGTTGTTCCTGCTTTCATTCTGTGTGGTGAGCATCAACACGGCGATCCGGCAGATCGAAAATCCAGGGCAGGCGCAGAGCAGCCCGCCGTCCGCGAGCGCGCCGGCTCCCGAAGGGGAGCAATCTCCGGATAACGGCGCGCAGGAGGAACAGCCGCCAGTCGACGCCACGGACCCGAACAATTCCGGCATGATTATTGAACCGCGCCCGGATGGCGCGGAGCTGACGGCAAAAGAGGTCTATCAGGATGTGGTGGCAAGCGTGGTCGGCGTGGAAACGACGCAGGACGACGGGACCGGGCTGGTCAGCCAGGGCTCCGGCATCGTCGCGACGCGCAGCGGATACATCATCACCAACGCGCATGTGGTGGAGTATTCCAGAGACAGCAAAGTGTCTGTGATCCTCCACAACGACGAAACAAAATATGACGCCATTGTGGTGGGCTATGATAAAAGTTCGGATTTGGCAATTTTGAAGATTGACGCGCGCGGCCTGCATCCGGCGGTGTTCGGCGACGCGGACGCATTGGAGATCGGCGACCAGGTGCTTGCAATTGGCAACCCCGGAGGATTGAATTTTGCCAGCACACTGACCGGCGGCTATGTCTCCGCGCTGGACCGCAAGCTGAGTTCCAGTGCCAGCGATACGATGACCTATATCCAGACCGATGCGGCGATCAATCCCGGCAATTCCGGCGGTCCGCTGGTGAACATGTACGGGCAGGTTGTGGGCATCAACTCCAACAAAATCATCGCGCAGGGCTACGAGGGAATGGGTTTTGCCATCCCGGTGAGCCATGCGAAGGCGATCATCGACGACCTGATCAAGAATGGCTATGTGAGCGGCCGCAGCCGCCTGGGCATCACCGCGAAAAATGTGACCGCGGAGGAAATGGCCCTTTCAAAGCTGCCCGCCGGTGTGCGGATTATTGCGTTTGATGAGGAAAGCAGCTTCGGCGGCACCGACGCAGCGGAAGGCGATATCATCATTAAGGCCGACGGGGATACCATCAGCACGATGAACGACCTGTATGTGGTGTTGAATCGCCACAAGGCTGGGGATGAGATCGTGGTGACGCTGTATTCGCCCAGGGCGAACAACGGCAACGGCGGCGAGCATGACGTGACGATCCGGCTTCTGGAGGACAAGGGAGAGACGCAGAAGACGGTGAGCCAGCCGGAAAATTAAATTAGAAAATGAAACAGGGCGCTTCGATCATTGACCGAAGTGCCCTATTTCTTTAGTTAATTTAATGTAAAGATAAAAATGAGCCGAACAAATCGTTCAGCTCGTTTTTATGGTTCTTCCAGACAATGTTCAATCATACTTACGACCACATTATTAAAGCTGGTTTCATGCTCTGTCGCAATTTTTTCCAATTTATCGATTAGCTCTTGAGAAAGATAGAGTGTCTTATAACCAGCCTTCACTTTTTTCTTTGTTTCTTTTGGAACAAATGGCATAAGAACCCCTCCTCTCTTTGAAGTCTATTCTAACTTAAATGAAAAAGTTAAAATACATGAGAAAATTACAATGTATTAATATATTAGATATTTCTGTTGTAATTATTCTTGAAGTTTGTTAGGATATGAATGGGAGGAGGGAATAAAATTGCTTAGCTGTGAAAATCATTGGTGTATTTATAATGATGAACATTATTGCATGTTTGAGGAAATTGAATTGGACGAGATAGGTTTGTGCAGGAATTGCATTTTAATTACTATACCGGATGAAATGGAGGAGCAATTTAAAGATGAAGTATTAGAGTATTTTAAATTTCAGGATTAATAAATAAAACAGTCGTTTGATTGTAGTATTATCAAACGACTGTTTTTAATCGATAAAGAATTAATATTAAAGTAAAACCGGCGTTTCCCATGTGCTCTCATGGGAAGCGCCGGTTTAATTTTTACCGTTCTTTGCCCAGGAAGAACAGGGCGATGGTGCCGGGGCCGGAGTGCGCGCCGATGACGGGACCGACATAGTTGATTGTGACTGGCTTTTTCACGCCAAGGCGCTGCCGCACCTGTTCCGCCACATACTGCGCGTCTTCCAGAGAATCACCGTGGCTGATGAAAACCGTCTGGTTCTGCGGGTCGATGGCGAGTTCTTCCATGCGGTCGACCAGTGCGTTCAGGGAGGCGCGCCGTCCGCGCGTCTTGCTGACATTGACCAGATGGCCCGCGTTGTCCATATGCATGACGGGCTTGATACTGAGCATGCTGCCCACCAGCGCGGTGGTGGCGGAGATGCGCCCGCCTCGCTTGAGGAAGTGCAGGTCCTCCACTGTGAACCAGTGGCAGAGGCGCAGTTTATTGGATTCCAGCCAGGCGCGGACTTCGTCGATGTTTTTGCCCGCCTCGCGTTCCTGTGCAGCAAGATACACCAGCAGTCCCTGTCCAAGAGAGGCGCAGAGGGAATCCACCGCGTAGATTTTGCGTTCCGGGTATTTTTTGGAAAGTTCCTCCACCGCGAGAAGCGCAGCGTTGCAGGTGTTGCTCAGCCCGGAGGAAAATGCAATGCACAGCACGTCCTGTCCCATCCGGAGCAAAGGCTCCATGGCGGTGGTGAAGGCGTCTACATTGACGGCGGAGGTAGTACAGAGTTCACCCGCGCGCAAATTGGCGTAGAACTCCTGAAAAGAGAGCTCGTGCTCGTCCAGATAATTGTAGTATTCCTTCCCCTTCATTAAGAAAGCAAGCGGCAAAACGGTGAGCTCGATTTCTTTTGCCAAATGCACGGGAAGGTCACAGGAGGAATCCGTAACAATTGCAAATGATTTCATTGTCAAATCTCCTTGCTGGAAATGATTTCAGCTTGATGGTCTTAGTTTACCACAGGGAAAAGAAATAAGTAAATAATCAGAAAGAAATATAATGAATAATTGCTCTTTAGATTACAAGAAATAGTTTTGAATATTACATGAAAGGCTGAAAAGCGGCAAAAACTTGAAAAATCCCGGTTAAACTGCGTTTGTCCCGGTCAGGCTACATTGGTTTTGCCGCCAGATATAAATCTATGGTGTCATAAATATGGATTGTTCCGCCCGCTCTGTCAATGGCCTGTTTCATGTCTGTCTCAAAGGCCGGCCGGATTTGTTTTGGTAAAGCCCGGTGGTCGGAGTAAGTATTGAGCAGTCCAATGTATGCGTCCGATGACAGGGTTCGCGTCCGGCGGTAGAGCTTTGCGGCCCGGTCGACAAACCCGTACTGCCGTAACTCTTCCAGTCTGTTCTGGCAGTCCATTTCGGAAAATTCGGCGGGCGGATCGTCGTACGGGCGGTATTTTTCATATATTCTGCGGTTTGCCCGGTTTGATGCATCGTCCAGGCGGTTTACATATGGATGGTTCCAGAACAGGGCGACGGCGCCGCGCGGTTTCAGGAGGGATTTTATTTTGCAATACCCTTCCGATTTGGGAATCCAGTGAAATGCTGTTGCGGAATACACCAGATCGTATGCTTGCGCGGCTAACTCACACGTTAAAAAATCCGACTGGATCAAATGAAAGTTTTGGTATTTGGAAAATTTATTTTGCGCAAACGCCGCTAGCCGGTTTCCCAATTCGACGGCTGTAACGTGGCATCCGGCATCCAGAAACGGGAGCGTCGCCTGCCCGGTGCCGCAGCCAATTTCCAAAACTCTGCCGCCGCGCCGCAGACCGGCGTATGCGATGATTTCCTGATGGAGCTCCGTTGGGTAGGCCGGGCGGTATTTATCGTATTGTTTCACGTCCTCATTGAATGCCAGACGAAGGTCCATGGCCGGTTTTCCTCTTTCACTTGCTTTGTTCCCTTTAATGATAGGGCGAAATAGAAAAATGGTCAAGCACATTGGGATAAAGTTGAAGTAAAACAGCTGTTTTTTTG
This sequence comes from Anaeromassilibacillus senegalensis, assembly GCF_001261775.1. Taxonomy (GTDB): domain Bacteria; phylum Bacillota; class Clostridia; order Oscillospirales; family Acutalibacteraceae; genus Anaeromassilibacillus; species Anaeromassilibacillus senegalensis. Next base: position 86,854 of record NZ_LN868536.1, read on the forward strand.
TAATATTTGCTGGTTCGGGCAAAAAACGGCGGTTGTGCGCCGGAAAGCTGAAAGGAGGGATTATTTGGACGTTCAAAAAAACGGCATCAGGAAGAAAAAATCCACGCGCCGGGTGAAAGGCGGATATGAGCTGCTGGCGTTCGGCGGCATCGAAGACGCGGTGCGGCTGCTGTTTCTCGACCAGCCGGACCCGGCGGAGCTGGCGCATATGAATCTATTTAACGTTGCGGAAATCCGCAGGCCGCCGTCGGGCGGGATGGAAATTATATTTTACGACCGTATTAAAGCGCTGGAATGCCTGGAACGCATGGAGTCGGAGGCGGGACAGTTTGCGCTGTACGACGCCTTGCAAGCCGGGGCGGAAGCGCTGAAAAAGGATGAAGGCCATGCTTGATGCATTTTCAGAAAAACAGTTGCAGGCTATGTGCTGGTGGATGCCGGGCGGGCCGCACAGCCGCTGTGACGCAATCATTTGTGACGGGGCGGTGCGCAGCGGAAAAACGCTCTGCATGGGCATCGGGTTCGCGGCGTGGGCCTGCGCACGTTTTGACGGGCGGTCGTTTGCCTTTTGCGGCAGGACGATTCGGTCGCTTAAGCGCAACCTGATTACGACTCTTCTGCCGGTTTTGCAGCAGGCTGGCTTTGCCTGCGCCATGCGGCAAAGCGAAAACTGTCTGGAGCTTTCGTGCGGCGGGCATCGGAACCGCTTCTATCTGTTCGGCGGAAAGGACGAGGGGTCGTCCGCGCTGATCCAGGGCGTGACGCTGGCGGGCGTACTGTTTGACGAGGTGGCGTTGATGCCGCGGTCGTTTGTCGAACAGGCGTTGGCGAGGTGTTCCGTGGAAGGGTCCCGGTTTTGGTTTAACTGCAATCCGGAGCATCCGCAGCATTGGTTTTACCGGGAGTGGATTTTGCAGGCGGGACGGAAAAATGCGTTTTACCTGCATTTTACGATGGAGGACAATCCGTCCCTGAGCCGGGAGATGCGGCGGCGCTACGAAACGCTGTACGCGGGTGCGTTCTACGAACGGTTTGTGCTGGGAAAGTGGACAGCGGCGCAGGGGCTGGTGTATCCGTTCCTGACAGAGGCGATGTTTTGCCCTGTACCGACGGGGCTGGAGGAATACCGCGTATCCTGCGACTACGGCACGGTAAACCCCGCTTCGTTCGGACTGTGGGGACGCAAAAACGGCGTCTGGTACCGGGTGGACGAGTATTACTTTGACTCCCGCCGCGAGGGCTTGCAGCGCACGGACGAGGAGCACTATGCGGGGTTGGAGACGCTCTGCGAAGGGCGGGCGGTCTCGTGCGTAATCGTGGACCCCTCCGCGGCGAGCTTTATGGAGACCATCCGTCGGCACAATAAGTTCCGGGTGCTTCCGGCGGAGAACGACGTGCTGGATGGAATCCGGCGCGTCAGTGTGGCGCTCAAGCAGGGAGAAGTGCGTATCTGTGCCAACTGTGCCGACGCGATCCGGGAATTCGGCCTGTACCGCTGGGCGGATGCAGCCGGGAAGGACGCGCCGGTCAAGGAGAACGACCACGCGATGGACGATATCCGCTATTTTGTCGCCTCTCTGCCGCGGGAAACGGACGCGTTCTGCGCAATCAGCGTCAAGAGATGAAAGGAAACAAAGATGATTTTTAAGAAGGAAAACGGGTGGTTCCGAAGGCGCATGGGGCAGGCGGAACGGTTGGCGGTGCAGACGGCGCCCCGTGACCCATTGACGCCATATGCGTGCAGCGCCCCCGCCGGAGCAGGGGAACGACGTCTGTACACCGCGCTGCGGGAGTCCATCCCCATCATCGACGCGGCGATCGGTAAAATCCTGCGTTTGGTGGGAAGCTTTACAATCCAATGCGATGATAAAAACGTAGAGTATGAAATGAATCGTTTTTTACAAACAGTAAAGGTCAACGCACTGGAAAACGGCGTACAGAGTTTCCTGAACACCTATCTTTCCCAGCTGCTGACCTATGGAAACGCGGTGGGGGAAGTTGTGCTCACAGCGGGTGGGGAGATCGGCGCGCTGTACAACGCGTCGCTGGACGACGTGGAGCTGCGGGAAACCGCGCCGTTGGAATTGTGCATCTGCCGGCGGGAGGCGGGCGGCTGTGTGCCGGTGGCCTACCCGGAACTGGTATTGGCTTCCGCGCTGGACCCGCCGCCCGGCTGTGCGCGGGGCGTGTCCCTGCTGCACGGGTTGCCGTTTGTCAGCGGGATCCTGATGCAGATTTATCAGACTATCGGGACGAACTGGGAACGCGTGGGCAATGTGCGATTTGCCGTGACCTACAAACCGACGGGCGACGCGGCGGACCGCGCCTTTGCGAAGGACCGCGCCAAACAGATCGCACAGGAATGGAGCGGCGCCATGCAGAAAAACAGCGTCCGCGACTTTGTGGCGGTGGGCGACGTCAATATTCGGGCGATCGGGTCGGATGTGCAGATTCTCGACAGCAACGTCCCGGTGCGGCAGATGCTGGAGGAGATTGTGGCCAAGCTGGGGCTGCCGCCGTTCCTGTTGGGCCTGTCCTGGTCTTCAACAGAGCGCATGTCCAGCCAGCAGGCGGATATTCTGACCAGCGAGCTGGAAGCCTACCGCAGGGTGCTCAACCCGGTGATTGGGAAAATCTGTTCCCTGTGGATGCGCCTGCGCGGACTGGAACCGCGGTATACGATCGACTGGAACACCATCACCTTGCAGGATGAGGTGGACATGGCGAACGCGCGCCTGATGAATGCGCGCGCCTTGCAGATCGAAGAGCAATTGCAGAAGGAGGACGGCGCATGAAAGAGACAGGCGGCGTTATTTTGAAAGGCGGCGCGCTGGCGGCGGACGAGCTGGAACAGATCAACCGGTATACCCGCAGGCCGTTCCAGGAAGAGGAGCTGTATACCTTTTCCGTGGCGCTCTGCGATAACGAGATAGACCGGGACTGGGAACGGTTCACAGTGGGCGCGCTGCATCAGCTGAGCAGTTTGTTTTTGGGGAAAACGGGGATTTTTAATCATAACCCGCAGACGCAAAACCAGGCGGCGCGCATTTACGACTGCCGGGTGGAACCGATTCCGGGACGTAAGACCCGCGCGGGCGAAGGTTATCATCGCCTGGTGGCGAAGGCGTACCTGCCGTGCAGCGAAAAAAACGCGGATCTGATTCTGGAGCTGGAAAGCGGCATCAAGAAAGAGGTCAGTGTGGGCTGTGCGGTGGCAAAGGCGGTGTGTTCTATCTGTGGCGCGGATCGCAGGAAGAAGGACTGCGGCCATAAAAAAGGAGAATCGTATGGGGAAGCCGTATGCTGTACGGTGCTGGACGAGCCGACGGACGCCTATGAATGGTCGTTTGTAGCGGTGCCCGCCCAGCGGGAAGCAGGCGTACTCAAGCAGTACGGTGAGAGGAGGAATCGGAATTTGGAAGATATTTTAAAGAGCCTGGACGGCGAAGGAGAACTGGTGCTGGATTTTGAGGAGCGCTCCGCACTCCGCCGGGAGGTGCAGCGGCTCTGGGAAGAGGCCGCCTGCGGCAGACAGTACCGTGAAGATCTGGAGAAAAGCGTGGTGCGGCTGTGCAGCGTCGCGGAACCGGGATTTCCTGTGCAGGCAATGCAGCGCGCGGCGGAATCCATGAGTCTGGAAGACTTGAAAGCGTTTGAAAAGGCGTTCCGCGGCAAAGCGGAACAATCGCTGCCGCTTGCACCGCAGCTGGCGGGCGCGCAGAAAAAAGAATCCCCGGCGGAAAACCGGGCGTTTCAAATTTAAGGGAGGTACATATGAATATTTCTTTGAGAGGGTACGGGGAAAACGTCGCGACGTTTCAGGTCTCCGGCAATGTAACGGCGGGAATGCCGGTCAAAATCAGTGCGAACGGGACGGTGTCCCCGTGCGCGGCGAAGGATAAATTCTGCGGCGTGGCGCTTTCCGTGCGCGGCGGCTATGCGGCGGTTCAGACGGCGGGATATATGCAGGCGCCGTACGCCGGAACAAAACCCACAGTGGGGTATCAGACGATCAACGCGGACGGCACGGGCAAGGTGCAGACAGAGGCCAGCGGCAGGTTGCTGCTGGTGACGGATGTGGACGATCCCGCGGGCACCTGCGGCATCCTGTTGGCATAAGGAGGAGAAATGATGGAACATTTTGAACAGCTGAAACTGGAAAAGGGCATGTACAACGCGCCGGGAAAAAGTTTTACTCAGGCGCTGGAGGAACTGGACCGTTCGGAACATTATGCGGGCACGCCGCTGGAGGGCCTGGATGCGTATCAGCGCCAGCTGAAGCGCTTTGACATCCGTGTGAGCGGCCCGGCCTCCGACCTGGTGGAGAAATTTTTCCAGACGGGAGACTCCGCGGCGCTGTTCCCGGAGTATGTGACGCGCGCGGTGCGCCAGGGCATGGAACAGGCGGACCTGCTACCGCACATCGTGGCGACGGTGACGAACATCAACGGGATGGATTACCGCACACTGACTTCCGAGCCGGCGGAGGACGACAAAAGACTCAAGCCCGTGGCGGAGGGCGCGGCAATTCCGCAGACACTGGTGACAACGAAGGATCATCTGGTGCGCCTGAACAAGCGCGGAAGGATGCTGGTGGCCTCCTACGAGGCGCTCCGTTTCCAGAAGCTGGACCTGTTCACTGTCACACTCCGGCAGATCGGCGCATATATTGCAAGAGCGCAGCTCAACGATGCGGTGGACGTGCTGGTCAATGGGGACGGCGGCGGTTCCTCCGCGGCGGAGAACGTGGGGACCGCAGGCAATGCGGTGGATTACGCGGCGCTTGTCTCCCTGTGGGGCAAGCTGGCCCCGTATCAGCTCAACACCCTGCTGGCGTCCACGGAGACAATGCAGCAGGTGCTGAATCTGACGGAGATGCGCGACGCACAGGCCGGACTGAATTTTCAGGGCACGGGCAAAATGGTGACGCCGCTGGGCGCAAACCTGCTGCATGTGCCGGCCCTTGCGGCAAAGGGCGTGATTGGTCTGGACAAAACCTGCGCGCTCGAAATGGTACAAGCGGGCGGCGTGACGACCGATTCCGACCGGCTGATCGACCGCCAGCTGGAGCGCACGGCGATCAGCGCGATCGCCGGTTTTGCCAAAATCTTTGACGGAGCTGTGAAAACGCTTCACTATCAAGCCTCCTGAGTGTGACGGACGGGGCGTGCGATGGAGACGGAAAAGATTTTGGAACAATTTGCGCTGATGGCGGAGCTTGACGAGCGGCGGGCGGACAAATACCGTTCCTTCTGCGATCAGGCGAAGGAACAGCTTGAGGCGTTGGCGAAGCCGGGCGAAAGCTATGCGGCGGCACGGGCGCTGGAAGCCGCGGCGGCGGCGCTTGCTTTTTACCGTTGGTCCCTGTTCCGCACCGCAGTGGGTGTGGAGACAGGGTTTGCCGCGGGAGAGGTGCGCGTGACCAAAAGCGGGACGGATGTGGCGATGGCCCGGCAGCTCTGGAGAGAGGCGGAAGCCGCCGCCGCGCCGTACCTGCGGGATGAGGGGTTTGTATTTGAACGCATTTGAGGAAGGGATGACGCAGTGACAAGGCGCGAACTGATCCGGCTGTTGCTGGAAAAATACGGCCAGGAGGCGCGGGTCAAAGAGGGAACGGCGTACGCCCTGATCCGCCCGATCGGCTTAAAAAATGACAAGGCGCCGATGGAATACCTGTACACCGGGACACCCGATCAGAAACCCGTGGCGGGCGATGTGATCGCCACGGCGGAGGGCTCTTACGTGACGGCCCGCAGCGGTGTGGAAACTGTTGCGGGCGAGGAGCTTTATGTTTGGGCGGTCCTGCACGGAGAGGGGGAAACGGCCCTTTGCACGGAGGAGTAACATGCAGGAGGAACAAATGGACCGCGCGGAGCAGCTTTCTGAACAATTGGAACGCGACGTGCGGCGGTACCCGAGGGAACTGGAGGAAGAAAAAGCATGAGTGTCAGCGGGCAGGCTTTGCGCTTTAAGGACTATGTTTGGAAAAGCAATCCGGAAACCCTGCGGCTGGAATATGAACGGAATATCAAACGGCTGCCAATGCCGTACGCGGGCGAGCGTTTACAGGACTATGGGAGCCGCAGGCGCACAGTCACCGGCAAGGGCGTCTTTTGGGGAAAGGACTGCACGGCGTCGTTCGACCGTCTGGCGGCTGTGTTCCGGGAGGGCGGCGGCGGGATGCTGTGCGTTCCCGGAACCGCGCCGTTCCGCGCGGTATTTGCTTCCTTGCAGATGCTGGGAGAAGCGCGGCCGAACACAATTTCCTACAGCTTCCTGTTTGTGGAGGATGAGATGGAAGCGCAGGCGGACGGCATTTTGCAGGAAAAAAGCTATGTGTGTACGGACGGGGAAACGCTGTGGGAGCTGGCAAACCGATTTTCTACGACGGTGGACGACCTGCTGGCGCGCAATCCGCAGGTGATGTGGCCGAACAGGCTGCCGGAGGGAATGAAGGTGGCGCTGTGCTGAACTGTGTGGGAATCACGCCGGACGGCGTGGCGCTGCCGCTTCCCGCGCCGCTGTCTCTCCGCTTGCAGCGGGAGGAAGAGGCGCCGGCGGACGGCTTGGAAGTGTTTTTTCCCGCGGAGGGAGACTGGGAGACGCTGGCGGGCATCCGCTGTTGGGATACAGAAAACCGGATGGCGTTCGACGGAATGGTTGACGAACAGATTTGGAAATACACGGGTACGGGCGCGACCCGGCAGGTCGTCGCCCGCAGCCGCGCGGCGCTGCTGTTGGATAACGAAGCACTGCCGCAGACGTATTATATGCCGTCATTGAAAGTACTGTTCGAACGTCATGCCGCTCCTTATGGATTTTCCGGCTATGTGGGCCGGGACGAAGTATTCGGCGGCGCGTACACGGTGGAAAAAGGCGTCAGCGAATGGCAGGCGCTGCGGGACTTCTGCCGGCAGTTCCTCCATGTGGAGCCGGTGCTCCGCGGGGACCGGCTGGACGCTTCCGGAGAGGGGCAGGCCGGATCGGTGCGGTTTTCCAACCGGGGCGGCGTGCCGTTTACGGAGCTGGAACTGCGGTGGAATGATTACGAGCGGATTTCCGAGGTACGGCTGCGCGCGGGCGAAGCCGGGGATTACAATATGGTGCTCCGGGACGGCGAAGCGGTTGCGCGCGGTGTGCAGCGCAGGCGCTTTTTGAGCGCGGCGGATGCGGAACAGGCGCGCCGGCTTTTGGATCAGGCGCGTCAAAAGGCGTTTGCGGTACGTGTTGTCTGTCCGGGCCTGGTGGAAGTTCCGTTGGGGACGGAAGCTTCTGTTGAGCTGGGCGATGACCGGCGTGCGGGCTTACAGGTCGCCGCGTGGATGTACCGGTTAACGGCGTCGGGAGAAACGACAAGCATGACGTTGCGGGAAAGGGGAACATCGGATGTGGTTATCTAAAAAAATGGCGGAACAGACGCAAAAGCGGCCTGCGGCGGATTTGGCCACGGTGACAGGCGGTTCCGCCGCCCAGGGCCGCAGCGAATACCGGGACTTTTCACTGATTGCGCCGTGGGGCATTGCGTACCGGCCGCCGGACGCGGCGCGGGCGGTGCTGGTGGAGAGTACAAAGGGGATGGTTTGCGCGGGCGCGGTCGTGGACGATACAGAGCTGGAGCCGGGAGAACTGCTGCTGTTCTCCGAGGGCGGCGCATGCATCCAACTGAAAAACAGCGGCGAGGTGGTCATTAATGGCCAGACCTTTGCGGCGAAGGGGGCGGAATAATGGATACGGCATTGGAAAACGGCGATTTTGCGGCTGGCGCGAATGGGTTCCCAAGGCAGATCGACGGGGTGGACGAGCTTTTGCAGCGGGCGAAGATCCGCCTGCGTGTGCCGCTCGGGCGGTTTCCGTACCAGCCGGAGCTGGGGAGCCGGCTGTATACCCTCCATGCGGGGGACGATGGCAACGACGCGCTGGCTCTGACCATGGCGCAAGAGGCGCTGAAACGATTGCCACAGTTGCGTGTGGACAAAGCCGTTTGCAGTGTTGAGGAACCGCTGACGGTGTCCGTTGCGCTCGCGTGGTCGGGCGGAGAATCGGTGGTGGAGGTGCGGCTTTAATGGATACATACGAAGCCATTTTATCCCGCATGCAGGAGCGATTTTCAGCGCTGGCGGGCTATTCGGCGGACGACGCGTCGGATATTGGAATCCGTATGCGGGTTTTGGCAGGGGAGTTGTACTCTCTGACGGCGGCGGTGGAGTGGCTCAAGCGCCAGACCTTTGCGCAGACCGCGCAGGGGGAGGAGCTGGACCTGCGGGCGGCGGAGCGCGGTTTGACCCGCAAACCCGCGCAAATCGCCGCGGGAAGCCTGACGTTCCGGCGGGAGAAACCGCTCTGGTACAATGCAGTGATTGAACAGGGGACCGTATGCGCGACAGCGGGACAGGTGCGGTTTGTGACGACGGAACAGGCTGTGCTGAAAACCGGACAGACGGAGGTGACCGTTCCGGCCCGCGCGGAAACAGGCGGCCGGAGCGGCAACGCAGCGGCAGGGACGGTGACGGTGCTGGTTACACCGCCGCCGAGCCTGGAGTCTGTGACAAATTTGCAATCGTTTACCGGCGGGCAGGACGCGGAAACCGATGCGGAATTGCGGAAACGCCTGCTGCGCTGTTACGCGGACCTTCCCAATGGGACGAACGCGGCCTTTTACCGGGAACAGGCAATGCAAGCAGATGGTGTTTTTTCCGCCGGCGTGGTCCCCCGGGAAAACGGAGCGGGGACGGTGAGCGTCTATCTGGGCGCGCAGGGCGCGGCGGCGAATGCGGAGACGGTGCGGCTTGTACAGGAACGGATCGACGCACTGCGGGAAATTGACGTGAAGGTTCACGTCGCCGCGGCGCGGACGGTTTCCTGCAATGTTTCTGTGCGGATTTTGCAGAAGGAGGGCGTCGCCTATGAAACAGCGGAAGCCGCGGTAAAAGAGGCGGCAAAGGACTATTTCAACGGTCTGGGCGTCGGGGACGGCGTGCTGACGGCGGCGTTGGGCGCGCGGCTCTTTGATACAGGTGTGTTGAGAAACTATCTTTTTTTGAGTAACTCTACACTGGACCGCCCCATGCTGAATGACCAGCTTGCGGTATTGGGGACGGTCAGCGTGCAATCATGGGGAGGGTCCGGAACATGAATGCGCTGGACAGCATGAAGAAAGCACTGCGTTCCACCGGCCTCTATGCGCTGACCGGGGAAACGCTGGCGGACCGGGAGCTGGACGCCTACGCCGCCGGACTGCATGGACTGGCGGAGCAGGTTGAAGCGCTGCGGAAGGAAAGCTTTGTCCCGACGGCGGAACGGGAGGGGCTGATGCAAAGAGAGGCGCAGTTCGGCCTTTCTGCGGTGGGAAAGACGGTACAGGAGCGGCGGGACGCACTGCTCCTGTACGGCGCGGTGACCTCCAACAACAATACGCCCGCCTTTTATAATAGGTTTTTTACGTCGCTTGGGTTGTCCATGGAGCTGGTGGAGGATGCGGAACAGCGCATTTATTGGAACGACCGCTCGGAACAGGGCGAACCGGCGGAACGGATGGCACGTGCGCGGCGCGTACAAAATTTTTTGCCCGCGCATCTGCCCGCCATTTTGGATTTTCGAACAATTTTTTGGAATACTATTGACCGTGCCGAACGGACTTTTCAGGAGATGGATGCGGCTGGATTGGACTGGGATGCAATCGACCGGTATCAAGATCTGCTGTTAGAGCTCTGACGGAGGGTGGAAAGGAATCAATATGCCTACCAATCAAAAGACAAGTTTGGGCCTGAACCGCTGGCAGGGGACGGACAAGCCGATGCGCAGCGACTTTGTGGCAGATAACGACACGCTGGACGCGCTGCTGACCGAACATTTTGCCGACACGGACAAGCATTTGACCGACGCGGACCGTCTGATCCTGAATGGGCCGGTCGTGGGAACGTATGCGGGCAACGGCGCTGCAAGCAGGACCGTGACGCTCGCGTTTTCTCCAAAAGCCGTGCTGGTTTTTATGGCGGACGCGCCGGTGCAGGGATACGACAGCAGCCGGCAGTGCCGGTTGGAAAACGTGGGCTTTGCCACACAGCAGGGCGGGACGCGGACACTGTCTCTGGCAGGGGCGGCGATGACCGTCCACCAGACGCAGGGAACGCCCGCGGCGGACGGGACGGCGGAAAACCTGAACCGGACGGCGGCGCAGTATCTCTATGTGGCGTTCCGCTGAACAGAAGAATTGACATTCTTTTGCCGCTTGTTGTAGAATAAGAGAAATAGCAGGGAGATCTGGGAAGGGGTTGCATGGTTGGAACTGACAGATAATGAAAAGAGGCCGGAACGCGCTTTACTGGTGGCGGTGGATACCGGGGCATACGACGCGGAGGCTTCTCTGGCAGAGCTCTATGAGCTGGTGCGCAGTGCGGGCGCGGAGCCCGCGGGCGCGATGACGCAGAAGCGCCCCTCGCCGGATACAGCGACCTGTGTGGGGTCCGGCATGATGGAGGAGATCGCCTCCTTCTGCAAAAATTATGAGATGGATTTGCTGGTGTTTGACTGTGAGCTTTCACCGACACAGATCCGGAACATTGAGAATATCAGCGACGTGCGAACCATCGACCGCACGATGTTGATTTTGGATATATTCGCCGCGCGGGCCAAAAGCAGCGAAGGAAAGCTGCAGGTAGAGCTGGCGCAGCTGAAATATATGCTGCCGCGTTTGAGCGGCAAGGGTGTGGCGCTTTCCCGTTTGGGCGGCGGCATCGGCACGCGCGGCCCGGGAGAAAGTAAGCTGGAAACCGACCGCCGGCATATCCGGCGAAAGATTTCCAATCTGAAGGCACAGCTGGAAGAGGTGGAGAAACGGCGCGGACAGATCACCCGCCGCAGGCAGAAGGACGGTGTGATCACGGTGGCGCTGGTCGGCTACACCAACGCGGGAAAAAGCACGCTGATGAACGCGCTGACGCAGGCGGGCGTGCTGGCGAAGGACATGCTGTTTGCCACGCTGGACCCGACCGCCCGCGCGCTGAAACTGCCGAACGGAACCACCGTGATGCTGATTGATACCGTCGGCCTGGTGCGGCGGCTTCCCCACCATCTGGTTGACGCGTTCCGCTCCACGCTGGAGCAGGCGGCACTGGCCGATATCATCCTGAATGTGTGCGACGCGTCCAGCCAGGAAGCGCAGGTGCATCTGGACGTTACGCGCAGCCTGCTGACGGAACTCGGCTGCGGCGGCAGGCCGATCATCCCGGTGCTGAACAAGTGCGACCTGGTGCCTTCGCTGCACGACCTGCCGATGATCGGCAACGCGGTGCGGATCAGCGCGAAGACCGGACGCGGGTTGAACGCACTGCTGGATGCCATCGAGGAAAACCTGCCGGTCAAGACGACGACGGTTCATTTGTTGCTTCCGTTTGCCCAGAGCGGGCTGGCGGCGCGGCTGCGCAAGGACGGCAGCGTATTGGAAGAGGAGTATACGGGAGATGGTTTGCGTCTGACCGCGCAGGTTAATCCGGTGCTGCTGGACCTGGTGAAAGAATACGTGGTGTTTTAAAAGATAAAGGTCTGTATCATAATTGACGAAATGGTCGCGTTGCAAAACAGCCCTGCATTGTCAACCTTGTAGGATATTGCTTTGAACGTGTTTTTCCGCTTTTCTGAAAAGCGGCGGTTTCCAAAGGCAGCGCCTTTGGCCGTTCTCCGCAGAGAACGGAACTCTTGTTCCTGAGAAGAGCGAGTGGGAACGAGTGATATTGCTGTTTGTAAAGCAGAGAGCTGTTTCCTGAACTTTTCTTGTTTCCCCAGCGTATGCTGGGGATTAAGGCCCGTTGTAAGGTGGCTTTATAAAAAATAGTTGTGTTTTCTCAGTTCCCGAGCACTTTCCTGGTTGACCTGATAGGAAAGGATTTTTTGTTACGTTTAGAAGTGGAAAATCTGATGATTTTCTTCATGTAATAAAAAAATATACAAAAACGCCCTTGAATCTGGCTGTGAATCAACAGGCCATTTTCAAAGGCGTTTTCTCTTATAAAAAGCTGTTTCTTTGTGCGATTTGGTATCTACAGGTTCTTTGCATACGCTTTACGCTTTGACCAGCACCTTGACAATATCCCCGATAAACATCTGGTGGTAGTCTTTGCCGGGATAGCAGTCCCCGTCCACGGTGGGATCGATGAAGCCCGCCGGGTCAATGGCCTGCTTGTGCATCTTACGGCAGATGAAGACCATTTTTGCTTCCGCAAAATACGGCGCCGTCTCGTCAAAGACAGGCGTCAGGCCGGTTTCCCCGGCTTTGTCGCAGTCGCGCCCGGAGTGGCTGCCGCAGAAGGAGAGCGCCTTGCGGAAGCTTTCGTCGAAGAAGCAGAGGGAATAGCAGTCCTCCCGGTCGACAAATTCCATTGTATAGCGCTGTGGGCGGATAAAAACAAACGATACGTATTTCTTCCAGAGCTCGCCCAGACCGCCCCAGCTGGCCGTCATGGTGTTGTATGATTGCGCGTTGCCCGCGGTGACGAGCATCCATTCCTTGTCGATCAGGGTAAAGGGATTGAATTGCAGGTCTTTGATTTCTACCGGTTGAAAACCGTTCATAAAACCGCCTCCGATTGTAAAAGATTGGGATATACCCCCATTATAGCACGCGTGACAAGCCGTAGGAACCGGAATTTTGGGGATTGCGGCTTGTTTTTGTTCCGCGCGGTTGTTATAATGCAAGAAGAACATCTGCTGGCATGCAGATTTATGAAATCATGATACGAGGAGTTGTCTCTATGAAAAAAATGATCGCCATGGGTTTGGCGCTTTGTCTGGTCCTCACAGGCTGCGCCGGAGGACAGTCGTTCAATTCCACCGCCGATTCCTATCAAATCGGCAGCGGCGGGGAAGGCGTCTACAACGACGATGCCAAAATTGTTTCGGATCAGGACGATTTCAGCGCGACAAAGATTAAAATGGACGGCAAAGCGGACAAGGATACGAGTAAAGTGACCATGAGCTTTGATACGTTCAACGGCAAGCAGCAGCTTTTTGAAATGGAAGTCACCGAATGGGAGGACCATACGGTGTCCTACCGCATGAAAGCGGGCGAGGGCAGCATGAAGCTGATGCTGGTGCTGGAAGGCCAGGCGTTCCCGATCGCGGAGACGGTGGGGACGGAGGAGCTCAACAGTGAGATTCCCTGCGCGTTCGGCGAGGGGACAAGCCGCCTGCTTTTGGTCTGCGACCAGGTGAAGAACGGTGAAGCGGAAATCTCCATCGACCGCGGAAACAGTTTGTCGGTTGATTCGCTTTCCAGTTGACAGGAGGAAACTGCTATGAAGAAAATGATGGCCGCCATATTGGCGGCCTGTCTTTTGCTGACCGGATGCGCGGCTTCTGTCAACCCGTTTTCCGTGTTTGACAAATTGGGGCCGGACTTTCACGGCAGCTACTCCAATTTCCGCATTGCGGGAAGCGGGGGAAAAGATGTATACGACGACGATGAAAAAATATGCAGCTGGTTTGAGAGTATATCGGTGGAGGAGATCACAGCGCAGCCGGAGCTGGACGACGATGCAAGCGCGGTGACCATCAGCTTTGATAAGCTGCATGGAAAACAGCAATATTTCTATACGGAGGTGACGGAAGAAAAAGAAGTCACCATCCAATATAAGATGCAAATCGAGGAAGGCAGGCTCAAGCTGGTGTTAATCCATGACAAGGACGAATTGCAGGTACTGGCCGAGATCGGAGCGGACGAAGACGTGGACGATTTGCTGGATATGACGTTCTCAGAAGGGGACTACCGGCTGCTCTTGGTCGGAGACGAGGCGCTGCATGGCACCGCGGAGCTTTCCCTGAATCTTCCGGACAGCTACAATGAAGGGAATGGGCTGTAAATCCGTTTGCAGGCCATCTTTTGGAAAAACTGTGAACATCATACAAGGTTCGGAAGCGCGAAGGCTGTCAATTTATGGAATAGGGATAACGTGAATATTTATACATAAAACACTTGATTTTTTGCATAAACAGCGTATAATAAAACACAACAACAATAACGGGGGCAATGAAAATGACAAATCAGACTGCAAATAAAGACAATATCAAAAAAGTGGTTCTGGCGTATTCCGGTGGATTGGATACCTCCATCATTATTCCGTGGCTGAAGGAAAACTACAACAACTGTGAAGTCATTGCGGTTGCCGCGGACGTTGGGCAGGGCAGCGAGCTGACCGGCCTGGAGGAGAAGGCCAAAAAGACGGGCGCTTCCAAGCTGTATATCGCCGACCTGAAAAAACAGTTTGTCGAGGATTACATTTTCCCGACCATCAAGGCGGGCGCTGTGTATGAAAATAAATACCTGCTGGGCACCTCCTTCGCGCGTCCGATCATCGCGAAGAGACTGGTAGAGATTGCGGAGGCCGAGGGCGCGGATGCGATCTGCCACGGTTGTACCGGCAAGGGCAACGACCAGGTGCGTTTTGAACTGACCATCAAGGCGTTTGCGCCGGAGATGAAGATTATCGCGCCGTGGAGAATCTGGGATATCAAGTCCCGTGATGAGGAGATTGAGTACGCGGAAGCGCACAACATCCCGCTGAAGATTACCAGAGAGACCAACTATTCCAAGGATAAGAACCTGTGGCATCTGTCCCATGAGGGCCTCGATCTGGAGGACCCGGCGAACGAGCCGCAGTACAATAAAGAAGGTTTCCTGGAGCTGGGCGTATCCCCGGAGCAGGCGCCCGACAAGCCCACCTATGTCACCATCGGATTTGAAAAAGGCGTTCCGGTCACCGTGGACGGCCAGAAGCTCTGCGCGGTGGATCTGGTTGCCAAACTGAACCAGCTCGGCGGCGAAAACGGCATCGGTCTCGCGGACATCGTGGAAAACCGCTTGGTGGGCATGAAGTCCCGCGGCGTGTATGAGACGCCCGGCGGCGCGATCCTCTACCATGCACACAACAAGCTGGAGGAGATCTGCCTGGATAAAGCGACCTACCATTACAAGCAGAGCATTGCGATCAAGTTTGCCGACCTGGTATATGACGGCGAATGGTTCACCCCCCTGCGCGAGGCGCTTTCCGCGTTTGTGGACAGCACACAGGAGACCGTGACGGGCGAAGTCAAACTGAAGCTCTACAAGGGCAATATCATCGACGCGGGCGTTACCTCCCCGTACACGCTGTACAATCCGGACATGGCGACCTTTGATGAGGACGACTGCTATGACCAGACGGATTCCGCCGGCTTCATCAACCTGTTCGGCCTGCCGATCAAGGTGCGCGCGATGGCGAAGAAGAACTGGCCGGCCGGCAAGTAATTTATTTGCGCTTATACGGCCTGGGATCGTCTGTCAGGTCAAGAAGATAATCGACGCTGGTGTTGTAAAGTTTTGCCAGATGGATCAGGATATCCGGAGACATCGCGTTGACCCCGTTTTCATAGGCGCCATAGGTGCGCCGGTTGATGAACAACAGGTCGGCAACCTGCTGCTGGGTCCAATCCTTGTCTTCCCGCAAAGCGCGGATTCGTTCATAAAGCATTTGCTTCACCTCAGTAAAAGTGATAGATGCCAGAATTT
Source organism: Anaeromassilibacillus senegalensis (assembly GCF_001261775.1). Lineage (GTDB taxonomy): Bacteria > Bacillota > Clostridia > Oscillospirales > Acutalibacteraceae > Anaeromassilibacillus > Anaeromassilibacillus senegalensis. The sequence goes on from NZ_LN868536.1 coordinate 102,392, forward strand.
CTGCCATTGGCTCTTGGCATAAATTCTGGCTCTGTGTTTATTTTTGGAGAACAGCGGCCAAAACGGCGGATATGCCGCTTTTTTGTCGGTAGGAATCGTGCTATACTGAGTATACCATTTTTTGAGGGCGGCGGCCCCACTACATAAGAATCGGGAGTGTATGGACGCATGAAGCTTTGGACAGGACGGTTCCACAAGGAGCTTGACAAAAAGACAAACGATTTTAATTCCTCCATTCCGTTCGACAGCCGCATGGCGCGGGAGGATATCGAAGGCAGCATCGCGCACGCCACCATGCTGGGCGCGTGCGGTGTGATCGCGCAGAGCGAAGCGGACTGCATCTGCGCGGAACTGGAAAAGATTCTGGCGGACATTGAGTCGGGGGCGCTGCCCATCGACATGGAGGCCGAGGACATCCACACCTTTGTGGAGGGCGAGCTGACCGCGCGCGTCGGCGACGCGGGCAAGCGGCTGCACACGGCCCGCAGCCGCAACGACCAGGTGGCGCTGGACGACCGCCTGTACCTGCGGGGGCAGTGCGGGATGCTGTATGAGCAGCTGCATGAGCTGATAGAGGTCCTCTGCCATAAGGCGTTGGAATATGCGGGCGCGGTCATGCCGGGATACACCCACTTGCAGCGCGCGCAGCCGATTACCTTCGGCCACCACCTGATGGCGTATGCCGAGATGTTCCAGCGCGACCTGGCCCGCCTGACGGATGCGGTCAAGCGCATGAATAGTTGTCCGCTGGGTTCCGGCGCGCTGGCGGGAACCACGTACCCGCTGGACCGTTCCATGACGGCAAAGCTGCTGGGTTTTGACGACTATACACACAACAGCCTGGACGGCGTGTCCGACCGCGATTTCTGTATGGAAATCGCCTCCGCGATCGCCATCGCGATGGTGCATCTCTCCCGTTTTTCAGAGGAGATCATCCTCTGGTGTTCCTGGGAATTCAAATTCATTGAGCTGGACGACGCGTTTTCCACCGGCTCCAGCATCATGCCGCAAAAGAAGAATCCGGACATCGCGGAGCTGGTGCGCGGCAAGACCGGGCGCGTGATCGGCGACCTGACCACGCTGCTGGCGATGATGAAAAGCCTGCCCCTTGCGTACAACAAGGATATGCAGGAGGACAAGGAAGCCATATTTGATGCGGTGGATACATTACATATGTGCCTGACGGCCTTTGTGCCGATGGTGGACACCATGAAGGTTCTGCCGGAGAATATGCGGCGGGCCGCGGCGAAAGGCTTTATCAACGCGACGGACTGCGCGGATTATCTGGTGGGCAAGGGCCTGCCGTTCCGCGACGCCTATAAAGCGACGGGCGCAATTGTCGCCCATTGCATCGAAAATGATTTGACGCTGGAGACGCTCCCGCTGGAAGTTTACCGCGAGTTCCACGAGCTCTTCGGCGAGGATGTGTATCAGGCGATCTCGCTGGATGTCTGCGTCAACGGGCGCAAGGTGGCGGGCGGGCCGGCGCCGGAGAACGTGAAGCGTGAAGCGGAACGCGTCCTGGGCCTGATGCAAGCGGCTAAATGGCCGTACGCGGAGGAGCGTGAGCAGCGATGAGTCAGAAAAAGGAAATTGGCCTGAAAAAGATGAACAAGCTGCGCGACATGAAACCCGTGGAGCCGCAGAAGGGATACTTTTGGATGATTGTCTGTATCCTTCTCGGTTTTGTGGTGGGCGCGCTGATCGAACAGTATATTATGGGCCCGGTGGTCGGTCTGTGCGTGGGCGTACTGATTGACGAGGGCGTTTACAAAGTGCGCATGAAGCGGTTTGTGGCAAAGGGCGGTGTCCCTTCCGCGCCGCCGAAGCAGGATCAAAAATGAGGGTGAATGATATGACAGTCAAAGCGGGCGTTGTAGGCGCCACAGGATATGCGGGCGCGGAGCTGGTGCGGTTGCTGGCAGGCCATCCACAGGCGGAGCTGGCGGCAATCAGCTCAGTCAGTTTTACAGGGCAGAAGCTCAGCGAGGTGTACCCCGCCTATTACCACATCTGTGACAAGGAGTGCGGCACACAGGAAGAGGTTGTGGAACAGAGCGACGTAATTTTTGCGGCGCTGCCCCACGGCCTTTCACAGGAGATGGCGAAGACTTGCTACGATGCGGGCAAGGTGTTCATCGACTTGGGGGCGGATTTTCGTCTGGAGAGCGAGGACGATTACAAGACCTGGTATGGAGGGGAATATGTCCACAAGGAGCTGCACGACATGGCGGTTTATGCCCTGCCGGAGCTGTTCCGGGAAAACATACGGGGGAAAAAGCTGATTGCCAATCCGGGCTGCTACACCACGGCGGTGCCGCTGGCGCTGGCTCCGGCGCTGAAAAACGGTTTAATCGAGCCGGAGGGGATTATTGCGGACTGCAAGTCCGGCGTGACGGGCGCGGGCCGCAAACCCACGCAGAACACGCACTATCCGGAGCTGAATGAGGGGTTCTCCGCGTATAAAGTGGCGTCGCACCGCCATACGCCGGAAATGGAACAGAGCCTTTCCCACGTGGCGGGACAGCCGGTGCATCTGACCTTTGTGCCGCACCTGCTGCCGGTTAACCGGGGCATTCTGGCGACCTGCTATGCGAAGCTGTGCTGCGATGCATCGTTGGAAGAAATCTGGCGGGTGTACGAGGCGCAGTATCAAAACGAACCCTTTATCCGTCTGCTGCCGGAGGGCCGCGTGGCGGATATCAAAAATGTGCGGTACTCCAACTACTGCGATATTTCGCTGCATATGGACCCGCGCACCCATACCTTCATTGCCATTTCGGCCATTGACAACATGGTCAAGGGCGCGGCCGGGCAGGCCATCCAGAACATGAACCTTGCGTTTGGGCTGGAGGAGACCACCGGGCTGCTGCTGACGCCGCCGGCCTTTTAAAGAGCGGCAATCCATTTTTAGGAGCGATTGATATGAGCTATGTTTCCATAGAGGGCGGTGTGACCGCCGCACAGGGGTTCCTTGCCTCCGGCCTGTATTGCGGCATCCGCAAGAATAAGAGCAAGCCGGACCTGGCGCTGATTTACTCCCGCTTCCCGTGTTCTGCGGCGGCGGTTTATACACAGAATCTGGTCAAGGGCGCGCCGATTCAGGTGACGCGCCGCAACATTGCGGACGGCATGGCGCAGGCGGTGATCTGCAATTCCGGCAACGCCAACACCTGCAACGCGGACGGCGAGGAAAAGGCACAGCTGATGTGTGAGGCTGCGGCAAAGGAATTAAACCTACAGCCCAGCGACGTTGTGGTGGCATCCACGGGCGTCATCGGGCAGATCCTGCCGATCGAACCGATTCAGGAGGCGGCGCCCGCGCTGGCGCAGGCGCTTTCCGAAACAGGTTCCTCTGATGCGGCGCAGGCGATCATGACCACGGACACCGTTCGAAAAGAAGTGGCGGTCGAGGTCGTGATTGGCGGAAAAACAGTCCGCATGGGCGGCATCGCGAAGGGGTCCGGGATGATTCATCCCAATATGGCGACGATGCTCTGTTTCTTGACAACGGACGCAAAAATAGCTCCGGCAGTGCTCGACAAGGCGCTGCGCGAAGCGGTCAAAGATAGCTTTAACATGGTCAGCATTGACGGGGACACCTCCACCAACGACATGACGGCCATTCTGGCGAACGGCGCGGCGGGCAACGATTCGATTGAGGAAAACACGGAAGCATATGAGACCTTTACCGGCGCGCTGAAGGAACTTTGTGTCCGTCTGGCGCGCATGGTGGCGAAGGACGGCGAGGGTGCAACGAAGCTGCTGGTCTGCAATGTGACCGGCGCGGCCAGCGAGGACGCGGCGCGCAAGATTGGCAAAAGCGTGATCTGTTCCAGTCTGCTGAAGGCGGCGATGTTCGGCGCGGACGCCAACTGGGGCCGTGTGCTTTGCGCCATCGGTTATGCCGGGACGGATACGGACATCAACGCGGTCGACGTGGGGTTTGCCTCCGAGGCGGGCAGCATTGAAGTCTGCAAAAACGGCGCGGGGATCCCGTTCAGCGAGGAAGAAGCGAAGAAAATCCTCAGCGAGGATGAAATTAATATCAATGTTACCCTGCACGACGGCGCGGAACAGGCGTCCGCCTTTGGCTGCGACCTCACCTACGATTACGTGAAAATCAACGGTGACTACCGCACCTGAGCAGCCAAACTGAGTTTGGATGCACGGCCGGCGCATAGCCGGCTGTGGAAAGAGGCTGTGATTTCGCCGGACAGAAACAACAAATACCAGTCCGAACTGAGTTTGGATGCACGGCCCGCCCTTCACTTTTGATCAGCGATGAAGCGCGCAGGGGCGGGACAGAAACAACAAATACCCATTTGGGTGGATTTTATAAATTTAGTCAAGTACCATCCTTAAAGGAGAGCCGAACATGAAGATATCGAATGCCGACAGAGCCAGAGTTCTGGTACAGGCGCTGCCGTACATACAAAAATACGCGGGAAAGACCGTCGTGGTCAAATACGGCGGCAACGCGATGATCAACAAAGACCTGAAGGACGCTGTGATGAGCGACATCGTGCTGATGCAGCTGGTCGGCATCAGCGTGGTGCTGGTGCACGGCGGCGGGCCGGAAATCAGCGCCATGCTGAAAAAGGTCGGCAAGGCCAGCGAGTTCGTCGGCGGTATGCGCGTGACGGACGAAGAGACCATCGACATCGTGCAGATGGTGCTGGCGGGCAAGGTCAACAAGGATCTGGTGCAGCTGCTGGAGCGGCACGGCGGTCAGGCGGTCGGCCTGTGCGGGCTGGACGGCGGCATGTTGACGGCGGAGAAGCTCCGCTCCAACGAGGGCGATCTCGGCTATGTGGGCCGTATTACAGAGGTCAACACCGATATCATCATGAACGCGGCGAAGAACGGCTATGTGCCGATCATCTCCACCGTGGCGGCGGGTGAAAACGGCGAGGTGTTCAACATCAACGCCGACATCGCGGCGGCGCGCATCGCGGCGAAGCTCGACGCGATCAAGCTGATCCTGATGACGGACATCCGCGGCCTGCTGCGCGATAAGGACGACGAGGACACGCTGATTCCCGTGGTCAATGTCAGCGAGGTGCCCAGCCTGAAAAATCAGGGCATCATCAGCGGCGGCATGATCCCGAAGATCGACTGCTGTGTGGAGGCCGTCCGGCGCGGCGTGAGCCGTGCGCACATTCTGGACGGGCGCATCCCGCATTCCATTTTGATTGAGCTGTTCTCCGACGAGGGCGTCGGCACGATGCTGTATTGATCACAAATAACATTTGAAATAGATAGGACTGGCAAATGAACTTTAATCAACGCGTATACGAAATTGTGCGGCGTGTCCCACGGGGGCAGGTAATCTCCTACGGGCAGGTTGCCTTCCTGGCCGGCAGCCCCAGGGGCGCGAGGGCTGTCGGCTGGGCGCTGCACCATAATCCTTACCCGTGGGTCATGGGCGGGGAAAATCCCGTCCCATGCCACCGCGTGGTGAACCGCGAAGGGCGGTTGGCGCCGGAATTCGCATTCGGCGGGCCGGAGGAGCAGCGCAGGCTGCTGGAAGGCGAGGGCGTGGAAGTCGGTGACGGCGGTTGCGTCGATATGAAACGATATGGCGTCAAATTTTAAGCAGATAGAAGGAATCAACATGCATTTTGATACGGTCAAACAGCAGGAACAGGCCTACCTGATGCCCACCTACGGCAGGTTCCCGGCGGCGCTGGTCAGCGGCAAAGGGGCCACGGCGGTGGATACGGAGGGGAAAACCTATATCGATTTTACCGCGGGTATCGGCGTCAACGCGTTGGGCTACTGCGACCCGGATTGGACCAAAGCGGTGGCGGAGCAGGCGGCGACGCTCCAGCACATCTCCAACCTGTACTACAGCCCGGTGATGACGCAGCTTGCGGAGCGGCTCTGTAAGGCATCCGGTTTTTCCAGGGTATTCTTTGGCAATTCCGGCGCGGAGGCCAACGAATGCGCGATCAAGCTGGCGCGCAAATACGGCACGCAGACGCGCGGGGAAGCTTGCAACCAGATCATTACCCTGAACAATTCGTTCCACGGGCGCACCGTGACCACACTGGCGGCAACGGGACAGGACGCGTTCCATCAGCATTTTACCCCGTTCACAGAGGGCTTCTCCTACGCGGATACCAACATGGAGAGCGTCCGCGCAACGGCGAATGCAGCCACCTGCGCGGTGCTGATCGAGCTAGTCCAGGGCGAAGGCGGTGTCTGCCCGCTGGAACCGGCGTTTGTGCAGGAGCTGGCAGCGTTCTGCAAAGAGCGCGATATTCTGTTGATGGTCGACGAGGTGCAGACCGGGATTGGCCGCACGGGCAAACTGTTCTGCTTTGAGCATTATGCGATACAGCCGGATGTTGTCACCAGTGCGAAAGGCTTGGGCGGCGGGCTGCCGATCGGCGCATGTCTCTGCACGGAGCGTCTGGGCAATGTGATGAATGCGGGCATGCACGGCTCCACCTTCGGCGGCAACCCCGTGGTATGCGCGGGCGCGCTGGCGGTGCTGGATAAGGTACTGCGGCCCGGCTTCCTGGAAGACGTTGTGGAAAAAGGCGCGTACCTGCGCGGAAGACTGGAAGCGATGGACGCGATAGAAGAGGTGCGTGGCATGGGTATGATGCTGGGCGCCGTTTTGAAAAAAGACAATGCCAAAGCGGTTGCGGCGGCCTGCGTGCCGAACGGCCTGCTGGTGCTCACCGCGAAGACACTGCTGCGGTTCCTGCCGCCATTGACCATTACCAAAGAAGAAATTGATCAGGGTCTTGCGATTTTGCAGCGGACCATTTCTGACCTTTAAAAACCTGTAATAGAACGCCAAACGGCGAAAATGGGAGGATACTACCAATGAAACACCTGTTGAAAATGCTCGACCTCACCACAGAGGACATCACCAGCATCCTGAACCTTGCGGACCAGCTCAAATATGAGCAGAAGCACGGGATAGAGCACCGCCACCTCGCGGGCAAAACCCTGGGCATGATTTTTGAAAAGGCTTCCACGCGTACCCGCGTTTCGTTTGAAGTCGGCATGTACCAGCTGGGCGGCCTGCCGCTGTTCCTTTCCTCGAACGACCTGCAGATTGGCCGCGGTGAGCCGGTGGAGGACACCGCGCGCGTGCTGTCCCGCTATCTGGACGGCATCATGATCCGCACCTTCAAACAGTCCGAGGTGGACGCGCTGGCGCAGAACGGCACAATCCCGATCATCAACGGCCTGACCGATTTTGCTCACCCCTGCCAGGTGCTGGCGGACCTGATGACCATCCGCGAGAAGAAGGGCAGCCTTGACGGGCTCAAGATGTGTTTCATCGGCGACGGCAACAACATGATGAATTCCCTGATCGTCGGCTGTCTCAAGATGAAGATGGAAGTCGCGGTTGCCTGCCCGAACGACTACAAGCCCAGCGCGGCGGTCCTCGACTTTGCGGTGCAGCATCCGGCGTTCAGCATCACGAACGACCCGAAGGAAGCGGCGCGCGGCGCGGACGTTGTGATCACAGACGTGTGGGCTTCCATGGGCCAGGAAGAAGAGGCGCAGAAGCGCCGCGCAGCCTTCCAGGGCTTCCAGATCAACGACGAGATTATGTCCGTTGCAAAGCCGGACGCGATGGTGCAGCACTGCCTGCCCGCGCACCGCGGCGAGGAGATCACCGCGGAGGTCTTTGAGAAGCATTCGGCGGAAATCTTTGACGAGGCGGAGAACCGCCTGCACGCGCAGAAGGCTGTTTTGGTTAAGCTGCTGGGTAAAAAATAATAGAAAATCGTGGCTGTGTCACAGTACACGTTTTGCGCAGAATAAGTGTGATTCCCCTCGCCTCAGGCGGGGGGAATCGTTGGATTCAGCCGGTTTTGCGTGTTCCGTCAATTGTGATGCAACCCTTTCTCAGCACAGCGGAAAGGGGCGAATAAAATGAAAAAGATCGTATTGGCGTGGATGATGGCCATCTGTATGGCGGGGGTTTTGGTGGGATGCGTATGGACAGTGAATCAGGTTCCCGAAGAATCGCCGCCGCCCAGCCAAACCGCAGAGAGCTCCAGTTCTGAAGAAGCGCCCGTTTCTTCAGAAGAAAGCACCGTTCCGGAGGAAACGCCTTCTGCTCCGGAAGAAACCGCCGCGGAGGGCGCCGCCGCCAACCAGCTGATTCCCGAACCGGAACTCAGTAAAGGCCTGACCTTGCCGGCGTTTTTGAACGGCGACCAGCAGCTTTTGTATCAGGCGGCGTACCGCATGTATTTCCACTTTTCCATGACCAGCGGCTTTGAGCCGGATATGGAGGCTGAAGGCGAAGAGAATGGGAACGGCAGGGTCTATTATCCGGACCGGGGCTTTGACAGCTATGCCGATTACCGCAAAGCGATGGAAAGCGTTTTTACGGTGGAGTATACTGATTTCCTGAATGAATCACAGTGCTATATCGACGACGGAGCGGGCGGGCTGCTGACCGCGCCCGGCGACCGCGGCAGCGATATCACCTACAAAGAGACGACGTTTGAGCTTGTCAAACAGGATGAAAACGAGGTCGAATTCAATTTGATCGGCCATTACAATGACGCCCTGCCGGAGAGCAGCGGCGATCCGGCAGACGATACCACGGTGTCGTTTGCCATCAAAATGGTGAATACGGAGAACGGCTGGCGGTTTGACAGTTTTGCGATTCCCTATTGACCGGAAATAAGGGATCTGCATCACAACGCACGGGTTGCATAAAATTTTGGCTGAATAAACGATCCCTCCGCCGCAGACGGAGGGATCGTTTATTCAGCCGGCTTTTTCTAGATTCCACCAATGGTAATACAGGCCTTTTTTGCAGAGCTGAAAGTTTTTTTCGATAGAAACCGGCTGTTCATAAAAAGTTTACAAAGTTCTTGCGGCAGAGACGTTATTGAACAGATGTCCGGCAAAGTGGTATGATAGATCCAGAAAGGAGCATTCGGTTCATGGAAAAAATCAACAGCCTCTTTGAAAAAGTCCGGGCGAGTGTGAAAGAAAATTTCCGCTTTGCTACCTTGGACTTTATTTTTATTGTTGCGTTCGTCAATGTGTTTCAGGCCGTATTCGGTGCGGAGAACTCTATTGTCGGCGTAATTTTTACCATTATGATGGCGTCTTCCATGGTGCGCGACATGACGGCGGCGCCGTTGCGGCATCTGTGCACGCAGGCGCTGGTGTTGGTACTGATGGCGGTGGCGGCCTGCTTTGTGGTGACGCTCAGCCCGGTTCCTGCTCTGCTGATCAATTTTGCCGCCATTTTTGTCATTCTGTACGTATTTACGTATGAGCATGCCAGCCACATGTATTTTCCATACATCCTGTCCTATCTGTTCCTGGTATTCATCTCTCCAATCACGCCGGAGCAGCTTCCAAAGCGCGTGCTGGGCATGCTGGTCGGTGCGGTCTGCATCATCCTGTACCAGTTTGTGATGGGCCGCAAGCGGGTGGTGGAGACCACGCGGGACGCTCTTTCCGCCATAATAGAGGAGGCGAAGCAGTGCATCGGCTGCCTGCTGGACGGGAAGGGACAGCCCGACGACCCGCAGACAGTGCGTGAGAATCTCTTTAAGCTCAGCCGCATGGTGTATGAGCGTCGGAGAAAGCCGCTGTGCGTCTCGGACGCGAGCTTTGCCATGATCGATTCCGGGCGCGGTTTAGAGCATCTGATTTTACAGCTCTACGACCTGGAAGGCCCTGTCACGCCGGCGCGCGCGGAGCTGCTGCACTGGGTTTTGAAACAACTGGATGCCTTTGAAGCATTTGTGCAAAAGAAGCAAAAGACGCTGGAGCCGCTTGTAATCCCGGAGGGAATGGATGACCCGGCGGCGTCCGGACTCTGCGACGGCGTGGCGTATATTCGTTCCCGCCTGCTGCACATGACGGACCCGGAGAAAAGGACCTTTTACCGTCCGACCGCCCTCTCTCTTTCTGTGCGGATCAAGGCCGCGCTGGACATCAGCCCAGTGCGTTTGATCTATGCGCTGCGCGTGGCGGTCCTGCTGGCGGCGGCGACCCTGCTGGTACAGGTGTTTTCCCTTCCGCACGGCAAGTGGCTGTTGTTCACAATCGCTTCCGTTTCCCTGCCCTATGCGGACGATGTGGGATTGAAGGCGAAAAAGCGTCTGATCGCAACAGCGGTTGGCGGCGTCGCGGCAATGGCGCTTTATGCGCTGATTCCTTCCATGGCGGGCCGGACGGCGATCATGATGCTTTCCGGATACCTGTCCTTCTATTTTTCAGATTATACGGGTACCTATGCCTGTTCCACCATCGGCGCGCTGGGCGGCGCGGTGCTGATGAGCAGCTTTGGCTGGGCGGAGGTTGGGTCCATGCTTGCCATACGCTTGGGCTACATTCTGCTTGGAATTGTGGTTGCCATGGTCTTTAACTGCCTGGTTTTTCCGTTCAGCCGCAGGCTTGCCACCCGCCAGCTCTGGACCAAATACGCGCGGACGACGGAGCTGCTCACAGAGGTTTGCCGGCAGGAAAACGCGGACCCGCAGCTCTACTACAGTTTGGTCATTCAGTCCTACCTGCTGGAAGAAAAGCTCTGCCAGAATGCAAAGGACGCCGATTGGGAGGGGCTTGCCGACCTGCTCAGGAAGTGCCGCGCCGAAGTGCGCCGCGCGCACGATGGAAACCGCATCACGGAGCGCGCAATGGCTCCGGCGGCCAATTAGATGGGAATAAAAGGGGCGCGTGTAAAACACCCACTATTTTGGTTATGGTGTAGGAAAAAACGTATTTTTCCGCTTTTCTAAAAAGCGGCGGGATCAAAGGGCAGAGGACGTGCAACGTCTTTCGCGCCTCCGGCGATTGTCGTTTAGAGCATCGAGCGAGACTTTAGCCTCTAGCGAGTGTCCCGACCGGAGGTCCTCTCTTTCTGAGAAGAGCGAGTGGGAACGAGTGATATGGTTTTTTGTAATCCTTGGTGTTACCGTGTGGCTTAAGGCCGTTGCAGTTTGTATGCTGCAACGGCCCCTTTCATTTTTGTCCCCAGCTGTTTTCGTATCATCTTACATGAGTTACTTTATTTCCTGTTCTAATGCGTCAAATTCAGGTGTGCTGAAAAATTCGCCTAAAGTAATTCCAAACCCGTCACAAAGCTTTTTGATGTTGACAATTCCTGGATTTTTGCTTTTGGTATTCAGCATGCATTGAACAGTCGAAGTCGGCATGCCTGATATGTAAGCGACAGCGTTTACACTGATATTTCGATCTTCACATAACTCTTTGATTCGGTTAGAAACAGCTTGTTTTGTATTCATTGTTTTTCTATTGCTTATTTTTTGTCTTACTAAAATTTTCACTGCGTTTGTAAGGGCGGGGGTCATCTGTCAACTCCAAAAGATAATCGGTGCTTGTGCCATAATATTCGGCCAGCTTAACTAAGGCGGCGTTTGGAATGTTTAAATTTCCTAATTCATAATCCGAGTATGTTGTCTGGTGTACCTGTAAATAGTCGGCCAGTTCTTTTTGCCCTAAGTCATTGTCTTCTCTTAGCTCACGAATTCTTTTATACATTTTATATCACCTCAAAATTAGTATGTAATAAGGGAATTACCCTTATTGACTTCCAAGGGTATTTCCCTTAAAATAGAGAATGAGGTGATTTTTAAAATGCTTGTATCTTGTTGTTTCTCCGGTCACAGAGATATACCGGAGGATAAAATTCCGCAAATAAAAGCACGACTTCGTGCAGAAGTTCAAAAGCAGGTGGGGAAAGGGGCGCGACTTTTCTATGCGGGGGGCGCACGCGGGTTTGATACATTGGCGGCATTAACCGTTTTGGAATGTAAGAAACGGAATCCGCAAATTGTGCTGATCCTTTGTTGTCCCTGCCAGAATCAGACGAAGGGATGGAACGAAGATGATATTGTATTACATGAATACATAAAGAAGCATGCAGACGCTTGCATTTACGTATCAGAGCAGTATTACAGTGGATGTATGCACAAAAGGAATCGTTATATGGCAGATCGAAGCGATGTCTGTATTTGCTATTTGACTGCTGTGACCGGAGGGACAAAATACACAGTGGACTATTGTATAAGAAAAGGCATACCATATATAAATTTGGCGGAAAGATAAAAAGAGACGGTGTATTAACGCCGTCTCTTTTTTATAATGATTCTTTGCCGATTTATCTCTTGAAATATAAATTATGATAGATTGTTACTTAAAGAAATTGGGCCATGATCGTTTTCAAAAGCCTCAACATGAATTCGTACTAGACGTAATAGCTCCCTATTGACGGAACGGTCGTTATAATCGGCGACATAGTGAAGTTTTTCCAAAAGTTCCTCGTCAATGCGAAGAGAAAAGTCTTTTATCTTCATATCTCACCTCATTCAATAAGATTAAGCTTATTATAAGCTCATAACATATGATATGCTTTATATTGAGCTCATATGAGCTCGCTAATTATGATATGACGCTGAAGAATAAATATAAATTGCAAGTTTTGTTAAATCAACTGTAGTAACAGGAAGCAGCTGACATATTAGGCGTTCACTATACTACTTATGCATATTACGAATATGGTAGTGTATTACCGTCTATTCAGACTTTGCTAAAGCTTTGCGCAATATATTATGTTTCACTTGATTATCTTGTAAGCAGGTATAGAAATAAATGAAATGTAAAGGGGCCGTTACAGTGGCACACTGTAACGGCCCCGGAAGCTTGCCCGGTAGCACAAAAGGTTTTTAAAGGCCCATATCACTCGTTCCCACTCGCTCTTCTCAGGAAGAGAATCCCGCTCCTTGCGAGGAGCGGCAAAGGGCTCTGCCCTTTGATCCCGCCGCTTTTTAGAAAAGCGGAAAAATACGTTTTAGTCATTACCAGTCAGATAAAAGTGTTCCTCGCCGTAGGCGCGAGCTGACCGCAGGTCCCGCTTTTTAGAAAAGCGGAAAAATGCGTTTTAGTCATTACCAGTCAGATAAAAGTGTTCCTCGCCGTAGGCGCGAGCTGACCGCAGGTCCCGCTTTTTAGAAAAGCGGAAAAATGCGTTTTAGTCATTACCTGCCAGATAAAAGTGTTCCTCGCCGTAGGCGCGTCCCGACCGGAGGTCCGCATGCTGAACGCAGGTCTATTTCACTAAAATACCCGCGTCGGACTGCATCATAATGAAAATCTGTTCCTCCATGCCAGTGGAAGCATTGATATAAACCAACACGCGGTCGTCGTTTTCGCCCTTGCACTGGAATTCGTAGCAGAGCACTTCATTCAGGCCCGGCGTGGGAATCAGCGCCAGTCCGGCGCTTTCCACCGTGAGTGCGGGGCTGACGGATTTCTGCGCTTCGTCCTGGCTGAGTTTCGGTTCCAGCTTCGCGCGGTCGTGGTGGTTCATGATATAGCCGGTCGCGTTGTACTCTACAATATCGCCCGTGTCCAGCGCCACGCTGACCTTGACCAAATCGGGGTAGCACACGGCGTAATCCTGCGTGTAGGCGTAATTGATGGTGCAGATGCCGTCGTTGATCACGTAGTAGCTTTCTTTCATGTTGCGGATGCCCTTGGCGTTTAAAAAGTTCTGCGCGGCGGCTTTGGCGGCGGTTTCGTCCAGCTGCATGCCGCCGATCTCGCGGGAGTCCGTCATGGCGCAGACCACGCCGCCCGCCTTGGTGACGGAAACGCGGATGGTGCCGTATTCAAAGTTGTACATGGGCAGGCCGCCGTCGTTGTCCTGCGTGTGGGTCAGCTTGTCCTGCGTCAGGCCGAGGAATTCCGCGGCGTTGTTCTGCGCGTTGCCCTGCGGCACCTCCGCCAGACCTTCCAGCAGCCGGGGCTTCATCTGTCCGATGTGGTCGGAGAATGGGCCGTCGTAAATCAGGGACGGGTAGTCCGTGAAGTCGTCTGCCGTTTGCCGGAAGCTTTCGTCCACCGGGCCGGCGTCAAAGTCCGGCTGTACCTCGCGCAGGCTTTCCTTCAGCTTGGCGGCGTACTGCTCCAGGTTTTTCATGGAGGCGTATTCTTCCTCCGTGATCTTGCCGCCCGCGGAGATGCGGCTGGACAGCGCCATGGAGAAGTCGCCTACCTGCGAAATATACTTGTTCACGTTGGAAAGCGTGCCGTTTTCCAGTGGCAGGATGGACAGCGCGGCCTTCGCCATGCTGGTTTCCCGCATCAGCTTGGCGGCAAGCCCGTTCTGTTGGGTGGGGGTGTTGGCATAGACGCTCTTGTTGAGTGTGTTCTCGATGTTGTCCACACAGTCGCCCAGGTCCATCACCGCGCGCTGGTAGTTGTAGTTCAGGTTCATCTTGTACTTGGAGGCCTGCACGTATCCGCTGACGGTGGTGCCGCCAAGCACCACGATCACGGCGATCATCGCAATGGTTAGCATCACAAATTTCCTATTCTGTTTCATAAAATTTGAACCAGCCTTTCCTGACAGAGGTGTTCTGGAAGATACGGTTATTTTTAACAGCTGACCGCCCAATTATGCGGGTTTTCGATTGCGAAAACGGATATTGTGGGCTATAATAGGGAAGTTGTGAGAACGAAAAAATCGAAACGCGGGGGCAAAGTATGGATAGCAGAGTGGAAGCATTCTTTACATCAATCAAAGGCAAAACGGCGGCGTTCTGCGGGATCGGCGGCAGCAACCTGCCACTGATCAAAATATTCCGGGAAAAAGGCGCGCGGGTGCTTGCCTGCGACCGCCGCACGCGCGAACAGCTCGGAGAAAAGGCGGAGGAGCTGGAAGCGCTCGGCGTGGAGCTGCGTCTGGGCGAGACGTATTTGCAGAATCTCGAAGCGGATATGATCTTCCGCACCCCCGGCATGAAGTTTACCCTGCCGGAGCTGGAGGACGCACGCCGGCGCGGCGCGGCGGTCACCTCGGAAATGGAGGTCTTCTTTGACCTCTGCCCCTGCAAAATTTACGCGGTGACGGGAAGCGACGGCAAAACGACCACCACAACCATCATTTCGGAGCTTTTAAAAGCCGCGGGCAAAACCGTGCACCTCGGCGGCAACATCGGCCGTCCGCTGCTGCCGGAAATTGCGTGCGTCCAGCCCGGCGATGTAGCGGTGGTGGAGCTTTCCAGCTTCCAGTTGATCTCCATGCGGAAAAGCCCGGCGGTGGCGGTGGTGACAAACCTGTCCCCCAACCATCTGGACGTCCACAAGGACATGCAGGAGTATATTGACGCAAAGAAAAATATTTTCCTGCACCAGAACGCGTTCAGCCGCACGGTGCTCAACGCGGACAATGAAATCACCGCTTCCTTTGCGCCGGAGGTGCGCGGACAGCTTTTCCAGTTCAGCCGGAAAGGCCGCAGTGCATACGGCGCGTGGGCGGATGCACAGGGGAATATCTATATGGCGCAGGGCGGAGAGGATACCTTTATTCTGAATGCTTCGGAGATTAAAATTCCCGGCGCGATCAACGTGGAGAATTATCTGGCGGCAATTTCCGCCGTTTGGGGCGACGTTGAGCTGGAGGTGATCCGGCAGGTGGCGCGGAACTTCGGCGGGGTGGAGCACCGCGCGGAGCTGGTGCGCGAGCTGGACGGCGTCAGGTGGTACAACGATTCCATCGGGACCAGCCCGACCCGCACGGCGCGCGGCACATTGTCCTTGTACGATCGCAAGATTATTTTAATCGCGGGCGGCTACGACAAGAAAATTCCGTATGACGCCCTTGGCCCGGTCATCGTGGAAAAAGTTAAGACGCTGGTGCTGCTGGGGGCGACCGCGCCGAAGATTGAGGCGGCGGTGCTGGCTTCCCCCGCCTATCATGAAGGGAATCCCAAAATCCTGCACGCGGCTTCCATGGAAGAGGCGGTCCAGCTCTGCCGGAAAGAAGCGGAGCCGGGGGATATTGTCTCGCTTTCCCCTGCCAGCGCGAGTTTTGACCTGTATCCCAACTTTGCGGAGCGGGGCAACCATTTCAAACGAATTGTAAATGATTTGGTATAATTTAATTTTATTATACTATTTGTATAAAAGGAGAACGACATGGAGGAATTAAAGGAACTGCTGTTTGCGCTTTGCGCGGAGCCGGGCACGCCGGGCGACGAATGCGCCCCAGCGAAGCGGGCCGCGCGGGAACTGCTGAACTTGGGAGAGACCACCGTGGACCGCATGGGGAACGTCGTGTGCCGCATGGGGAAGCGGGGCGCCAAACGTCACGTCCTGCTGGATGCGCATATCGACCAGGTGGGCCTGATCGTGACCCGCGTGGAGGACGCCGGCTTTTTAAACGTGACCACCAGATTTGCCACCACAATCAAAGCCAGCAAAATCTGCGACATATAATTGACAAATGCAATCACCTCGCCCTGCGTCATACCGCCTGCGCTGGGCAAAAGGAGTTTGGTTTGCCACTGATAAACATGGAAATAGGTATGAGGAGGAGCCCGCGTGGAGGACGCGGGCTTTTTGCGCGTGGACCGCTGCGGCGGCACGGACCGCCGCGTCCTGCCCGGCAGCCCGGTGACAGTTTTTGGAAAGGAAACGCTGACGGGCGTCGTCTGCTGCATGCCGCCGCATCTCACCGACGGCGGGGAGGACAAGGTGGAAGGCGTGGATCAAATGGCAGTTGACGTCGGCCTGACCGGGGAAGAGGCAAAAGCGCTGGTTTCCCCCGGGGACCGCGTGCTGGTGCGCGCGCCGCAGAAGCGATTGCTGGGGAACCGCATCGCGTCCCCCGCGCTGGACGACCGCGCGGGCTGTGCGGCGCTGATCCGCTGTGCGCAGCTCTTGCAGAAGGAGCCGCTCGACTGTGCGCTCACGATTCTGCTCAGCAGCCGGGAAGAAACCGGCGGGCAGGGCGCGGAAACAGGTGCGTTTGCGCTGGACCCGACCGAGGCCGTCGCGGTGGACGTGAGCTTTGCCGCACAGCCGGGCGTGGACCCGGCAAAATGCGGCAAGTTGGGTGGTGGGCCGATGATCGGCGTTGCACCGGTGCTTTCCCGTCCGATGACGGACAAGCTGGTGCGGCTCGCAAATGAAAGGAATATTCCATATACACTGGAGATCATGGGCGGGGACACCGGCACCAACGCAGACGCCATTGCCACCGCAAAGGCGGGCGTCCATACGGCAATGGTTTCCATCCCACTGCGGTATATGCATACGCCGGTAGAGGTCGTCGACGTGCAGGACGTGGAGCACGTAGCGCAGCTGCTGGCGGCCTATGTAAAGGGGGCGGAATAAATGGCGGATCTGAATCTTTTGGAAACACTTTGCACCGCGCGCGGCATCTCCGGTTTTGAAGAGAATGTCCGCACGCTGATTCAAAAGGAAATCGAACCCTATGCCGACCGGATGGAAGTCACGCCGCTGGGCAATCTGATTGCCTTTAAAAAGGGGAAGCAGCGCCCCAAAACCAGGCTGATGCTCAACGCCCACATGGATGAAGTGGGGATGATCGTGACGCACATCGGGGAGGACGGTCTGCTCCGCTTTGCGACCGTCGGCGGCATCGACCGCCGCGTGCTGTGCGGTAAGCCCGTCACCGTAGGCGAAAACGTGGCGGGTGTGATCGGCGCGAAGCCCATTCACCTGCTGACCGGCGAGGAGAAAGAAAAATCCGTCCCGGTCAAGGATTTATATATCGACATCGGCGCGGCGGACCGCGAAGAGGCGGAAGCCGTTGTGCGGCCCGGCGACCCGGTGACGTTTGATTCGCTGTTCGACACGTCCCACGGCATGATCAAGAGCCGCGCATTGGACGACCGCGCGGGCTGTGCCATTTTGATCGACCTGCTGAAAAGCGACCTGCCGTACGATATGATGTTCGCGTTTGTCGTGCAGGAGGAAACCGGCCTGAATGGCTCTAAAACGGCGGCGTTTGCCATTGAACCGGATGCGGCCATCGTGGTGGAGAGCACCACCGCCGCCGACGTGGCGGGCGTGCCGGAGGACAAGCAGGTCTGTCATGTGGGAAAGGGTCCGGTGCTGTCCTTCATGGACCGCCGCACCATCTACGACCGGGAATATTACAGGATGGCGTTTGACGCGGCGGAGGAAACCGGCGTAAACTGCCAGGCGAAGCAGGCGGTTGCCGGCGGCAACGACGCGGGGGCCATCCATGTGTCCAGGGAAGGCGTGCGCACGGTGGCGGTATCCCTGCCGTGCCGGTACCTGCATTCCGCCGTGAGCCTGATTTCCCAGCAGGATTTCCACGACGCGGAGACGTTGATTGCGCGGCTGGCGGAGAAAATCGCGGGCGTGGAGCCGGTATGATTCAGCAGATAAAGGCTCTTGCCGAACTGGAGCCATTCCGGAGAAGCGCGTTTGCCTGCCGGATTCGCGCCACGGCGGAGGCCTACGGGCTGGATTACCCCTTTGCGCGCTTTTGGGTGCAGGGAGAACACGCGGCGCTGTGTCTGCTGGACGACGTGCTGGTATTGGACGCCCGCCCTGGCGCAGACTGGGAAGAGCTGGCCTCCTTTGTACGGATGGCCGGTGCGCGGACGGTGCTCTGTGCGGAGGAAGCCGCACAAAAGATGCTGCTTCCTGCTTTCCTCGCGGGCGAAATCATGGTGCTGGACACCACCGATGCGCCGGAACCCGCGTGCGAATGGAATCCCAGCCTGCGGGACGTCCACGCGCTGCTGTGCGATTGCGAAAGCGCGTCCTTTGTGCCGCCGGAATTCGAACCGTTCTATCTGGACCTGTCCCACCGCATCCGGCACGGGACCGCGCGAACGGTGGGCTTCCATCAAAATGGACAGCTTGCTGCGTGTGCGATTTGCTCCGCGTGTACAGAGGAGGCCGCCGTACTGTCTGCCGTGGCGGTGCATCCGGAGTTCCGGCGGCAGGGCCTGGGCGCGCGGGCGGTACGGTCGCTGGCCGCGTCGTTACACAAGCAGAAAACATATATTTTCCGGGCAGATGGGGAGAACGAAGCGTTCTACCGTGCCCTTGGGTTTGCCGGATGCGGCCGCTTTGCGGAGCTGCAACCGTGAGAAAGGAGTTCACATGAAAGATAAACGCTTTGAGGTGTCCTATACACAGGGTACGATGGACGTCATCCGTGTGCTGGTGGACCGGGAAACCGGGATCAACTATTTGCATGTTTCCAGCGGATACGCAGGTGGACTGACGCCCCTGCTCGGCAGGGACGGGAAACCGGTGATCACGCCGGTCAGCCCCTTTGAAAAATAAAATTGACAGGGAAAAGGAAAGAGAGGGAGTCCCGTGATATACCCAGATTTTCGGATAGATGAGAGCATCCAGAGCGCCGCAAAGCGCGCCATGGAAAAGATTGCGCCGGTCCTCCTGGGGATCGACGAAACCACGGACTACAACCAGCAGAAGATGCTGGCATCGTTTATCGAGGCAGGTGTCAGCGAGAGCCATTTTGCGGCGTCCACCGGCTACGGCTACGGCGACCGGGGCCGCGAGGTGTTGGATCAGGTGTATGCAAAAGCGCTGGGCGCGGAGGACGCGCTGGTGCGCTACAATTTTGTAAGCGGCACGCACGCGCTGGCAGTGGCGCTGTTCGGCGTGCTGCGCCCGGGCGACAAGATGCTCAGCGTGACCGGTCTCCCATACGATACCCTGCGCGGCGTGATCGGCCTGACAGGGGACGGAAACGGTTCCCTGAAGGAATTCGGCATCGAGTATGAGCAGATCGACCTGCTGCCGGACGGCACGCCCGACTATGCGGCGATGGAGGAGCAAATTAATCCCTCAGCGAAAATGGTGTATATCCAGCGCTCCCGCGGATACAGCCTGCGTCCCTCCCTGTTTGTGGAAGACATTGCGCGCATCGCGGAGATTGCAAAGCGCAAAGCCCCGGACTGCATCGTGATGGTGGACAACTGCTACGGCGAGTTTGTCCAGCGTGAGGAGCCGACCTCCCACGGCGCGGACCTGATGGCGGGTTCCCTGATCAAAAACCCCGGCGGCGGCGTAGCCCCCACCGGTGGCTATATTGCGGGCCAAAAGGATCTGGTGGAAAGCTGCTCCTACCGCCTGACCACGCCCGGCACCGGCAAGGAGATCGGCTGTACGCTCGGCAACAACCGGGAACTGTTCATGGGTGCGTTCCATGCGCCGCACGTGACGGGTGAGGCGCTCAAGACGGCGGCTTTCACAGCCGTGCTGTTCAACGAGTTTGGATACGATGTAACGCCAAAACCGGACGAGCCCCGCGCGGACATCATCCAGGCGGTTTTGCTGCGCCGGGAAGAGGCGCTGGTGGCCTTCTGCCAGGGCGTACAAAAGGGCGCGCCGGTGGATGCGTTTGTTACGCCGGAGCCGTGGGACATGCCCGGCTACGACTGCAAGGTGATCATGGCGGCGGGCGCGTTTACGCTCGGCGCTTCCATCGAGCTTTCCGCGGACGCGCCTCTGCGCGAGCCGTACGCGGCCTGGATGCAGGGCGGCCTGAATTTCCACAGCGGACGACTCGGCGCAATGCTCGCAGCGCAGTCCATGCTGGAGCGGGGGATTTTGGGCAAATAACCTTGCATTGTGGCAGGGAATTCGATATAATAGCAGTTGACAGTGGAAAGTTGGGGAACGATGGTTGCTGGCAAGTCCTTTGACTTTGTCGTCCGGACTGTGAAACTAAAATTTAAAATAACGTTCAACTTTCCATTTTTCACTTTCAACTGAATACGCGGGTATGGTGGAATTGGCAGACACGCCAGATTTAGGTTCTGGTGGGAAATCCGTGCAGGTTCAAGTCCTGTTACCCGCACCAAACGATAAAGAAACCGAACCTAATCCCGATGGGGATGGGTTCGGTTTCTTCATTTATATAGATAAATACATACCAGGCGTAGTCAATACGGAATTGCGATAATTCCAGACTTCACGCTATCCTCATCGCAGTAAATCAGATAGTGGTCCGTGACAGCGGCGCGATAGACATGTTCCCCCCGAATGGTACAGAGTGTTTGTACTGCGGATTCCCGGGCGGGATAGCGGATATCCAGGCAGCGAATACCATTTTTGTCCCGGTGCCTGTACTCCTCAAACCACTTGGCGCCGTCGCGGGGTCTGTAAAAGGAAGACAAGCTCTCAAATTGATTTGTATCCACGAGTGTCCGCTGCAGGGTTGTAGCGTTGATCTCCGTCATGCCCGCCTCTGCAAAAGTCTGCACCGTTTTGTCGTCTGGGATATTCATTCCGTTCACGTTGATGCCAAACAGATTCCAGAGATAGGTTTTCTCGCCGGTCAGCAGATCCAGAAACAGCAGGCCGACATACCCGTTTTGGCTTTGCTCCAGATATACAGCGGCGCAAAGCCGTGTTCCGTTTGCCAACAGCTGTGGGTCGGAATACCGGCAGTCCGCTTCCGACTCCTGCACGTACTGCAGCTCTTGTGATACAATTGTAGGAAGCTCCCCGTTATCGAGCAGTTGACGGGAAATGCCGTTTTCCCAAAGATAAACGCCGTCCGGGGCGGGATATACGATTTTGTTATCCGCTATATCGTACTGGTAAACACGGTTTAGCCAGTTTACCTCCTGGATACCGCTGCGGATGTCCTCCGGCAGATCGAAACGGCTGAGCTCCTGACCATCCATGTCGTACTCCGCGACATAGGCGTCCGACAGCAGGCGAATTCCGCCGTTGTAGGGCTCGGTCCGCAGAATTTGGGCTGGGCTGCTCAGCGTAAACAGAAGTTTTCCCGTCGCTGCGTCTAATACCGGGACGTTATGCCAACCCTGCAAAAAAACGATGCGGCCGTCCTGATCGAAAAAGCAGCCCCTCCATTCGCCGCTCTCGTCCGGCGGAACCTTCAGTTTCACATAATTTCCATCAAACGATACTTCCGATGGTACCGTCTGTGCATCCACCAGCGACCGGATGGAATAGTAAAGCGCGGGCGGAGCCATGAAACAAGAGATTGTAGATGCGTCCTGCGGAAAAAACAGGAGCGTTTTGTCATGATACATCGCCCGTTCCTTGTTGGGAGGGTATACCTGGATGTCATGGTCCGGGTAACCCGCATAGGTTTTATAATAGTAAAGATCGATGAGGTCGGGCTCGTAGTAGCTTGTGATGCCTTCGCTTTCGATTTCCGTCAGCTCCGCCGCCGCAATCGCGCCGTATATATCGCGAAGCAAATCGGAGGTGATTCTCACGCTTCTGCCACCCGATCGGTACAGTTCCAAGTGATTCGGGCTTTCCACCGAGGTCAGAAGTTCTTTCAGGAACGGATAGCTTCCTTCTTCCGTTTTTACAGATTCTTTCACCGCGCTGGATAGTTCCTGGCTGACGGCGGAGGGTTTGCTCTGTATTTCGGAGGAGACAGCTTCGGATCTCAATTCCGGCGTTTTCACCGCTTCGTTTTCGCAGGCTGCCAAGGCCCCCAGTATTGCGAAACACAGAAACGGCGGCAAAAGCCGGCGCAATAGAGGCGCTTTTCTGCACTTCATGGGTGATCCTCCTTTTTTCGCCAAACGATTTCGGGTTCTTTTCATCTACAGGATACCACCGGTGCGCTCTCGCTGCAAGAGAAAAACGCTTCGGCGCATAAAAAGGAGAGACGGCCTCAAATAGGATGGGCAAGTTCCGTTTAGGATTAGAGAAACGGCCGGTGAATAAAAGCCGTTGTCGGATTGGTCCGTTCTGTCCTATTGTACTTTTCAGAAGTAGATATAGGGCCGGATCTTACTATATTTCCAGCAAGCCCAGCCTCTTCTGGTTCATTGCCCAATTTCTATTGTATCTAAAAATACTTTTGTCAATTTTTTAATTTAAGACTGAATTTTGTAAAAATGTGAACTCTTTTATCATGGAGAAGGGTTCGTTTTTTTATTTATATAAATATAAAAACACAGCCCTTCCCATTTGTATCTTTCACTTTTCTGTTGCTTGATGTGCAGAAACGATCAGCTGAGAAAATCATTGCAAACGGAGAATCTAAAAGCGCACATTGACGCTCAAATGCATAGAATGGAGCAAAGCGGAGAAAGGCTGGGAGTGCGCATGGAGGAAGAAACGCGCTCTTTGCGGCCGGCTGGATGCCGTTGGCGTTCCATCTTTTCCTCCGGATTTTTTGTATCCAACAGATTTAATTCATCCAGCGTGGACAGCTGGTGTGTACCATTGAGAGGGACGCCCAGGCCGCCGCCGGTTTATCCCATCCGTTGCCCGGTGTGGATCAAGCCTTTTGGCTCTCTTTTCATTCCAGTGGCCGCCCTTCTGCGCTGAAACAACCTGGACTTCGTGGAGTGCAGCTAAAAGCAGGCCACTGCGGCAGGCCAGGTGCTCCCGATTAGGAGGGTTTCATACACATGGCATATTCAGACCTGGAGCTTTTGGCACGCATCGTCAAATGTGAGGCGGGGGGCGAGGGAGAGAACGGGATGAAGGCGGTAGCCTCGGTGGTGATGAACCGGGTAAACGTAACATACGGGGAGTATGGGCGGTTCAATACTGTCCGGGAAGTGGTCTTTCAGCCCCGCCAGTTCACCTGCGCAATGGAGACGGTCAGGGGGCGCTATAACTCCCAGAACATCTATAACATGGCATTGGAGCAGGTCAACTGGGACATCGCCGAGTGGGCCATGGCGGGCAACCGCCTGACCAACCTGGGTATCGCCCTTTGGTTTTTCAATCCTTTTAGCCCCAATTGCCGAAACAATTTCCCCTCCCGTGTGGGAGAATTCGTCATCCGCATCGGTGACCACTGCTTCTATAACCCGACCGACGCCTATGCGGACACTTAGATTTGGAGGTACCCAATGAACCAGTATTATCCCGACGCGGTTCAAGACATTGCTCTGACCAGAGCCAATGAAAACAGCGGACTCAACGTCCCACCCCAGCCGGATTTTGATACCCCCGCCATGCAGGGCTCGCTTCAGCAGGCCCTGAGCGAGAACCTGGGACAGTTCGTGGTGGTGGAATTCCTGATCGGCACCCAGAGCATTCAGACAAAATCCGGTATTCTTTATGCGGTCGGCAACGCCGTCCTTACGCTTTATGAGGAAGCGACGCAGACTTTTGTCATCTGCGACATGTTCTCGGTAAAATTCGTGACCTTCTACCTGCCCGGACAGCGGCCCCAGCGCTACGCGGGCCCCTATAACGGCACGACGCCTGCTGCGCCCTCTGACTTTGGCCCGGTTGTGCCCGGCCCCGGCGGCGGCGTGATCTTTTCAGGTGCGCCCAATATAGACAATCTGAGCGGAATGGGCGGCCCCAGGAATGGAATGAATGGGATGAACGGCATGAACAATTTTCCCGGAATGGGCTGAGAAAGGCCGCGCAAAAAACCTGAAAAAGAAAAACTTGACTTTTTGAAATCATATGGTATACTATAAAAGTATTCTAAATGTACTAATTGATTTCCGTGGTGTGTCGAATCAATTTCGTTTTGATTTGATACACCGCGGTTTTTTGTTCGGATATTTTTGAATGTAATATTTTTACAGGAGGTGCCACTTATGAATAGAGGTACTGTTAAATGGTTCAATGAGACAAAAGGATTCGGATTTATTTCCAACGACGAGGGCGGCGAGGATGTGTTTGTGCATTTTTCCGCGATTGTCGGTGAAGGCTTTAAAAACCTTATGGAAGGTCAGCGCGTGACCTACAGCACGGAGCAGGATCCCAAAAACAGCAGCAAGCTTCGCGCGGTTAACGTCTGCCTTGCCTAATCGTCCCATATAGACGGCTTTATGATTGCCCCCGGTTAAAAACCGGGGGCAATTTTTTATGTGACGCGGTTTAGTCTCTGAACTCTAATAGTTTATGGACAGGTATATTGAGTGAGTTTGCGATTTTGAACAGGATTTCCAAAGTAAATGTTGTCACCATATTTGGTGCTTCGATTTCGCCTAAATAAGAACGGCTAATCCCTGCTTTTTCCGCAAGCTGATCTTGTGTAAGCCCTTCGCGTTTTCTGTAATAGGCGATATTTAAGCCTATCGCAATATATTTATCCTTGTTTTCAAAATCTATTTTTGCACTTCTTGACATAGAAATCACCTCATAAAAAGTGTACTGCTATGAAAAGAAAACATACATAATCTATTAAACTACTATTGACGTCTAATAGATGGCAAATTATAATTAATAGTAGACAATTGTAGAGATATGAAAGGATGAATGATATGAGTCAAGAAGCGCTGAATGAAATTTTTAACCAGTTGTTTGACAACGCCATGCAGGACTTTACGTACGAAGAGGGATATGAATCCCAACTGGAAAAGCGGAACCGCATCGATCAGGATTGCGATACGATGCTGGCAGAGGTTGAACGGGGCTTTGTGCAAAAATGCTTTGAAACCCTTGCGGAGATCAGCTGTCATGAAAACCAGTACGCCTACCGCCGGGGGATGCTGGATTGTGTTTCCCTGTTGAAAGCGCTCCGCGTGCTGGCATAGGGAAAAGGGTTTGTATTATCATTGACAAGGGGCCGTTGCAGAATAAAACTGCAACGGCCCCTGAAGGTTGCCCGGGAGCACAAAAGGTTTATAAAGGACCATATCACTCGTTCCCACTCGCTCTTCTCATAAAGAGAGTTCCGTTCTCTGCGGAGAACGGCAAAGGGCGCTGCCCTTTGATCCCGCCACCTTTCAGAAAGGTGGAGAAACACATTTTGACCATTACCTGCATAGTTCCTTTTTCATTGTCAGAAAAAGCCAGCAAGGGTTGGCAACGACTTACGGACGCGCTGCGTTTCGTCCCCAAAACACCGCGCAATAAACCACTGGCAGAGCAGCATGGAGAGAAGCGAGGCCGCGGGTGCGGCGAAGCCGATCTGGAACATCGACGGGTTTGCCGTACAGGTCAGCAGGTACGAAACGGGAATGCGTACCAGAAACGTTGTCAGCAGGCTGTGGACGAGCGGGAACAACGGGTGCCCGCCGCCGCTCAAAAAGCTGTTCATGCAGAACACAAAGCAGACGACGACGCAGTCCAGGCTGTATGAGCGCAGGTACCACGCGCCGGATTCGATCACCAGCGGGTCCGCAGTGAACAGGCCCACCAGCATCGGCGCGTTCCACTGCGCCAGCAGGAAGCATGCGATTCCAAAGACCAGCGAAAGCCCGATTGCCATGCGCATGCAGCGCCGTGCCCGATCCATCAGCCCTGCGCCCTGATGCTGGGCCGTGACGGCGGAGAGGGCCGCGGCAAAGGCCGTGGTGGGCAGCATGCTGAACGCGATCAGCTTTTCCACCACGCCGATCGACGCGGACGCGACCAGTCCCATGCCGTTGATCAGGGCTGTGATGATCAAAAACGAAACATTGACCAGCCCTTCCTGTAGGGCGATGGGAAGCCCTGCCGCCAACGCGTCCTTTGCGGCGCAGAGCCGGAAGCAGGGCGCGCGCCTGCGGTATTTTCCCAGAAAGCCCCGGTATGCCAGGTAGATGATTGCCAGAAGCAGGCTGGCGATCTGCGCGATCACGGTGGAAATCGCCGCGCCGGGCGCGCCCATTCGGAATATGCCTACAAACAGCAGGTCGGTGGAGACATTGATGACGCACGCCACCGCAATCAAGATCAACGGCGTGCGGGAATCTCCCAGCCCGCGCAGGATGGCACTGATGGCGTTGTATCCGACGATGAATAAAATACCGCACGCGCAGATGAACAGATATTGCCGGGTGATCTCCACCGCTTCCGGCGGCACCTGCATCCATTGGCAGATGGGGTCGAGCAGCAGAATCGTCGCCGCGGTCACCAGCAGGGAAAACAGGCCGAACACAATGCAGATCGTCTTGACCGCGTGGGCAACCTCCTGTTTGCGCTGTGCGCCGAAGGTCCGGCCGATTAAGACGGTGCCGCCCGCTGTCAGCCCGATCGACAGCCCGGTGATGGTCTGCATGATCTGCCCGCCTGTCGCGACTGCCGCAACGCCCACGGAATCTGAAAAATGGCCCACCATGAACAGGTCGGACGCGCCATAGCAGGCCTGTAATATGTTTGACAACAGAAATGGAAGAGAAAACCGCACCAATGTTTCAAACGGGCGGCCTTCCGTCAAAAGCCGTTGCTGTACCGTATCCAAGTCCCCCTTTGGTTCCTGTTTCTTAATAGGTATGCGGGACAAGGCGGCGGTATGTGCGGCAGATTTTCAGAAGACGGCCCCCAGCAGGAGCGGGAGATGCAGGGCGAGCACAAGCAGGACGGCAACGGCAACGGCCCATTTCCACAGGCGGTATTCCCGGTCCATGCGCCGCTGTTCGTCGGGAGAAGGCGGCGGGTCGTCCGGCGGAAGAAGCGCATCCTCACTGGGAGAGCCTCTTTTGCGGCAGAGCAGGAAGGCTGCCATCCCGAGTGCGCAGCAGACAATGCCTGTCAGCACAGCGGAGCGTTCCAGCTGCGTCATCATAAACAGGTAGATCAGGATGCTGACCGGCGCGCCCAGCCAAATCCACGGCGCGCGGTAGGGGCGGAAAAGCGCGGGTTGCCGGACACGCAGAACACAGGCCGCCGCCATGCCGATGATGTAATACAGCAGGGTGCAGAACAGGGAGAGCGACGCGATGTAATTGATGGAATCGGTTGAGATCAGCACGAGTGTGAATATCCCAAGCGCTGCGATTGCCGCAATGGGCGTTTTCCAGCGGGGATGCAGTTTTGCAAAGACCTTCGGCAGCGCGCCGTCCCGCGCCATGGTGTACAAATACCGGGCGGGCGCGGTCACACTGGCGTTCAGGGTGGAGAAATCCCCTCCAAAGGCGATGCCCAGGCACAGCAGAATCAACGGAAAGCCGACAACGCCCGCCTGTTTCATCCCCTGCGCGTAGGGAGCCGCGGCATCCGCCAGGGAGGCAATCGACTCCGGCGGGACGATGCGCAGCAGCGCCCACTGGAACAGCCCGTTTACCGCGAAGACCAGGAAGGGCGCGAGAAACAGCGCGCGCGGCAGGTTCACGCGCGGGCGGCGGATTTCTTCCCCCATGGCGCAGCAGGTCTCAAAGCCCGCGAAGCACCACCATACCATGGCGACACAAGGCAAAAAGCCGGCAAAAGTCAAACTGGTTGGGTCCGGCACAGTCAGCGCCTCTCCAAAGTGCATGGACGGGAGAGTCGAAAGAATCCACACGATTGCCACGCCCCAGAAGAAGAACATGAACCCGTTTTGCAGCCGTCCGGTCATTTCCACGCCGCGCACCGCCAACACCAGGAATCCGGCGACGGCAAGGCAGGCAATCCAGCGGTCGCTGATGGGCAGGGAGAGCCCCAGCGCCTCCAGCAGGGTCCGCAGGTAGAAGCTGAACGCGAGCGCTTCCCCGCTGGCGACGGAGATCATGGAGATGACAAAGCTCCATCCCGCCAGCATGCCGAAGGGACGGCCCAGCCCAAGGGCCGCATAGCGATAGGTTCCCCCGGCGGAGGGCAGGGCCCCGCCCATCTCCGCGTAGAGCAGGGAGGGATAGATGCTGATGAGCAGCGCTGCAAGCGTTGCCAGAATGACAAACGGGCCGAGGACGCCCACGACGTTGGCTCCCACGGTGAACAGGCCCACGCCGATGACAGTCCCCGCCGTGATGGTGATGGTCTCGCGGAGACCCAGGCACCTATGTAACGTTTCCCGCATATGCGCACTTCCTTTCCAGACAATTGTTCCATACTATGCGGGAATCGAATATTGGGAAACAGAAAATACGCTGGGCGCATCCAATTTGCGGAAAATACGAAAAAGAATTCGTAAATGGGTTGAAATCGGCGTGCGAAAGTGCTATTCTGTGATTGCGGGTAAAATCCGCCCGGAATGAATGTATTTGAATCAAAAAGGGGGAAAAACAAGTGGACTTATGCGGACGAAGTACGAAGATGGACAGTGACGTTCCTTTGCGGAGCTGCTTTACGCTGCGGCGCTTGTTTTTCCGCGCCCTGTAAAACAGGTTTAACATGAGACGTCACCGCATGGGGATGCGCTGTCACAACCAGCGTATCCCCATGCGGTTCTGTCCGTTTGGCTGCTTCCTCGCTGTAATCAAAGACAGGAGGAGAAACCAATGGAAAAAGAATATGATTTTGAACGGCTGTTCCGTCTGCTGGAACGGAAAGATTTTCGCGCCCTGCGCGCGGCGCTGGCGGAAGAAAACGAAGTGGACATCGCCGGCTTTATCGAGCAGCTTCCGCAGGAGCGCGCAACGGTGGTCTTTCGCACCCTGCCCAAGGAACTCGCGGCGGAGGTGTTTGCCAACTTGCCGCCGGAGGTGCAGCAGGTTATTGTCGGCTCTATCACGGATACGGAGCTGTCCGCCATCATCGAGGACCTGTTCGTGGACGACGCGGTTGACATGCTGGAGGAGCTGCCCGCAAACGTCGTCAAGCGCGTGCTGAAAAACGCCAAGCCGGACACGCGCCAGCTCATCAACCAGTTTTTGAATTATCCGGAGAATTCCGTCGGCAGCCTCATGACGGCGGAGTACATTGACCTGCGCAAAAATATGACGGTCAGCGATGCGATCAAGCGTATTCGCCGCACCGGCGAGGACAGCGAGTCGATTTATACCTGCTATGTGATCGACGAAAGCCGCCGCCTGGAGGGTGTTGTCACCGTCAAAGAGTTGCTGTTGGCGCAGGACGACCAGATCATTGAAACGCTGATGGAGCCGGACGTCATCACGGCGGGCACCATGGAGGACCAGGAAGAGGCCGTCCAGCGCATGATGAAATACGACTTTATCTCTATGCCCGTGGTAGACCACGAGAACCGGCTGGTCGGCATCGTCACCGTCGACGATGTGATGGACGTCATGGAGGAAGAGGCAACCGAGGACTTTGAAAAGATGGCGGCAATGCATCCGTCAGAGAAACCCTATTTAAAAACGAATGTGTTTGTATTGGCGAAAAACCGCATTGTCTGGCTGCTGGTGCTGATGGTTTCCGGCATGATCACGGGCGGCATTCTGGGCCGGTACGAGGCGGCGTTTGCCGCCATGCCGATGCTGGTCACATTTATTCCTATGCTGACCGATACGGGCGGCAACGCGGGCAGCCAGAGCAGCACCATGGTGATCCGCGGCATGGCGGTGGGAGACATCACCTTCCGCGATTTTTTCCGCGTGTTCTGGAAGGAACTGCGCGTCAGCCTGCTGGTTGGCGTAGCGCTGAGCGTGGTGAATTTTATCCAGCTATCCATCCGGTTCCCCGGGAATGAGCTGATAGCCCTGACTGTGGCAATTGCGATGCTTGCCACCGTGCTGATGGCAAAGACCGTCGGCGGCGTGCTGCCGATGCTGGCAAAGCTGCTGCACGCGGACCCGGCGATCATGGCCGCGCCGCTCATTACAACCATTGTGGACGCGTTTTCGCTGATCATTTATTTTAATGTGGCGCAGGCGCTGCTGCCGATTTGAAGCATGGACTTTGTAGAATAAGACTGACATAAAGGGGCCGTTGCAGTTTACATTTTGCAACGGCCCCTGAAGCTACCCGGTAGCACAAAAGATTCGCAAAGAACCATATCGCTCGTTCCCACTCGCTCTTCTCAGAAAAAAGCGTTCCGCTCCTTGCGAGGAGCGGCAAAGGGCTCTGCCCTTTGATCCCGCCGCTTTTCAGAAAAGCGGAAAAACACGTTTTAATCATTACCAGTCAGATAAAAAAATAACCCTCGCCGTAGGCGCGAGCTGACCGCAGGTCCCGCTTTTCAGAAAAGCGGAAAAACGCGTTTTGGCCGTAAACGAGAGTTGACCACAAGTCCGCCTTTTGTAACTTAGTCACTTGCCAATTATGAAAAAGAGTATAGAATGGAAGCAGGAAATGCAGAGAGGAGCGAAAGCTATGAAAATATGCATTGTGGGCGGCGTCGCGGGCGGAGCCAGCGCGGCTACCCGGTTGAGAAGGCTGAGCGAGGACGCGGAAATTGTTTTATTTGAAAAAGGGGAATATATCTCCTATGCAAACTGCGGCCTGCCCTATTATATTGGTGGAAGCATCAAAAGCAAGGACGCACTTCTGGTGACAAAGCCGGAGCTGCTGCGCAACCGTTTTCGCGTGGATGTGCGTGTCCGGAACGAGGTGCTGTCCATCGACCGCAAGGCGAAGACTGTGCAGGTGCGGGACCACGCGGCGGGGAGGACCTATACGGAGCCGTACGACAAGCTGATCCTGTCCCCCGGCGCGGAGCCGAAGCGCCCGAACCTGCCCGGCGTGGAGCTGGACGGCGTGTTCACCCTGCGCACGGTGCCGGACACCTTCCGCATTGATCAATACATCCGGGAGAAAAACGCCGCATCCGCCGTGGTGGTGGGCGGCGGCTTCATCGGCGTGGAGATGGCGGAAAACCTCAAGGAGCGCGGGCTGGATGTAAGCATCGTCGAGTTTGCGGACCAGGTGGTTGCGCCGCTTGACAAAGAGATGGCAAACCTCCTGCACCGCCATCTGACGGAGCACGGCGTGCGCCTGCGCCTGGGAACCGGTCTGACGGGGATTGAAGAGAAAAGCGGCGCGCTGGCGGTAAGCCTGACGAAGGGCGAACCGCTGCGTGCAGACCTGGTTCTGCTCAGCATGGGCGTCGCGCCGGAAAACAGGCTGGCGAAGGAAGCGGGCCTTCAATTGGGCGTCGGCAACAGCATCGCTGTGAACGAATTTTACCAAACCTCCGACCCGGATATCTATGCGGTGGGCGACGCGATCGGCGTGAAAAACCTGGTCACCGGTCAGGAAAATCTGGTGCCGCTGGCAGGCCCCGCCAACAAACAGGGGCGTATTGCGGCGGAAAATGTATTGGGCGCGCAAAAGACGACGGGTGAGGGCTTACAGGGCAGCTCCGTGCTGAAGGTGTTCGACCTGACCGCCGCTTCGACGGGCCTGAACGAAAAGCAGGCCCGGGCGCAGGGGATTGCCTACCGGAAGACCTATGTTCACCCGCAGTCGCATGCTTCCTATTATCCCGGCGCAACGCCGATCACGATGAAGCTGCTCTTTGCGGAGGATGGCAAAGTATTGGGCGCGCAGGCCGTGGGATATGAGGGCGTGGAAAAGCGCATTGACGTGCTGGCGACGGTGATCCGCCTGCACGGCACGGTGTACGATCTGGAGGAGCTGGAGCTTTGTTACGCGCCGCCGTATTCCTCCGCAAAGGACCCGGTTAATATGCTGGGCTTCACCGCCGCGAATATTTTAAAGGGCGATATGCCCGTGATCTATGCCGAAGACGTGCCGGCGCTCGACCCGGAGCAGACCACGCGGCTGGACGTGAGTATGCCGGAGGAAGTGCGCATGGGCACGGTGCCGGGCTTCCGGAATCTGCCGCTGGATGAGCTGCGCGGACGATTGAACGAGCTGGACCCGAAAAATCCGGTCTATGTAACCTGCCGCGTGGGACTGCGCGGCTACCTTGCCACGCGGATTCTGAAGCAGCACGGCTTTGACGCGTATAACCTGAGCGGCGGGTACAAGACCTATCAGCTGGTACATGCAAAGAATGTATTTGCAGAGCCTCCCGCGCCGCAAAAGCCGAAAGAAGAAAGGACGGATCATGACGTGAAGACCATTGCGGTGGATGCCTGCGGGTTGCAATGCCCCGGGCCGATCATGAAGGTTGCCGAAGGGATGAAGAGTATCGCGGAGGGCGAACAGCTCCGCGTCCGCGCAACGGACCCCGCCTTTGCCTCTGATATTCAGGCATGGTGCAAGAGCACGGGGAACCAGCTGCTTTCCGTCCAGAACGAGAAGGGAACCTATGAAGTCGTACTGCAAAAGGGCTGCGGCGCAAATCCCGCGCCGTCATGCGCCATCGCATCGGAGGAAGGGCACGACAAAACGATGGTGATTTTCAGCGGCGATCTGGATAAAGCGATTGCGGCGTTCATTATCGCCAACGGCGCGGCGGCGATGGGCCGCAAGGTGACGCTGTTCTTCACCTTCTGGGGGCTGAACATCCTGCGCAAGAGCGAGAAAGTCAGGGTTAAAAAGAATGTGATTGAAAAGATGTTCGGCGTAATGATGCCGCGCGGCAGCAAAAAGCTGAAGCTTTCCAAGATGCATATGGCGGGCGCGGGCTCGAAGATGATCCGGGAAGTGATGAAACGCAAAAACGTTTCCTCTCTGGAAGAGCTGATCCAATCCGCTATGGACAACGGCGTGCGCGTCGTTGCCTGCCAGATGTCCATGGATATTATGGGCATCCGCGCGGAGGAATTGCTCGACGGCGTAGAGCTGGGCGGCGTGGCGACGTTCCTCGGCTCAGCGGAAACTTCTGACACCAATTTGTTTATTTAAGCGATGATTATACGAAAAGTATAGGGTTGTAACGAGAATCAGCGCGGATTTTGCTTAAATGTGTTGTTCCACCTTTCTAAAAAGCAGGACCTGCGATAAGGGTTGCTTTTTGCTTGGTTGGTAAGAAT
This sequence comes from Anaeromassilibacillus senegalensis, assembly GCF_001261775.1. Taxonomy (GTDB): domain Bacteria; phylum Bacillota; class Clostridia; order Oscillospirales; family Acutalibacteraceae; genus Anaeromassilibacillus; species Anaeromassilibacillus senegalensis. The sequence goes on from NZ_LN868536.1 coordinate 135,619, forward strand.
TAAAACATGTTTTTCCACCTTTCTAAAAGGTGGAACCTGCGGTTAGCTCGCGCCTACGGCGAGGATTGTTTTCTACCAGACAGGTACTTTTTAAAACGCGTTTTTCCGCTTTTCTGAAAAGCGGCGGGATCAAAGGGCAGGGCCCTTTGCCGTTCTCCGCAGAGAACGGAACTCTTTTTCCTGAGAAGAGCGAGTGGGAACGAGTGATATTGCTGTTTATGAGGCAGAAAGCTTTCGCTGGGGCTTTTCCTGTAGCCCCAGCGAAGGCTGGGGATTCATACAAAACTCTAATAAAATCATACGATTACGGCGAGTTTTTTCCGCTAACCAATGTTCGTCTCCTTGCCGGGCGTCAGCCCGCCCAAATTGTCCTCCTTGTCTGGCGAAAAATCCATCACCATTCTATTTGCGCTTTTATCAGAGTTTCGTATAAGGTTCGTTACAAGTGACATTATGAGAAATAAATGAAAATGCCCTTGAATCTGGCTCTGAAAGGCCATCTTCAAAGGCATTTTCTGTTTTAGAAAGCTATTTCTTTGTACGATTTACTATTACAATCTCATTTTATAAAAAACTCAATCTATCATATCAACCGGTTTTCCACGTGTTCCGCCATAGGATACAGCCTCCGTTTTTTCTGGCGGGATCAGCTGCCACTTGGTATTATCGCATGGGAGACAGCGGTTCCTGTTATGACTGGATGCGCTTTGCCGGAACGCCTGCCACCACCTCATGGGCCGGCACGTCGCGGATGACCACCGCCCCGGCTCCAATGACCGCTTCTTCCCCGACGGAAAGATTGTTAATGATGGTACATCCAATCCCCAAAAATGCTTTTTTACCAACGGTAGTATGCCCAGCCATGGAAACCTTGGGGCAGACATTGACGAAGTCCCCCAGCACGCAGTCGTGCTCCACGATCGCCCCTGTGTTGACGATGCAGCCAGTTCCGACGGAGGCGTTAATATGAACGACGGCGAACGCTAGAACGGTACATCCCGCTGATACCTGTGCAAAGGGACTGATGTAGGCTGTGGGGTGTATGATGGTTACCAGCGGAATGCCCAGCGCGTTCAACATGGAAACTTTCTGTTCACGCAATGCGTTGTCACCCGTCGCGACAATCACCTCGTCAAAGGACGGCAAAAATGTGTGGAGTTCGACGTCCTGTTCCCGGTAGATAATGTAATTGGGAATCTCGCGTGCGCCCCGCTCCGCGAAGGATAAAAAGGCGATGGAATCGTATGTATTCATCGCCAGCGCGCAGTCCAGTGTGACGGTGCCCTGGTCGCCCGCGCCCCAGATCAACAGTTTTTTCATGGTCAGACCTCCCGTTTCTCTCAAGGTTTTTTGTAAAAGATCTGCCCTTCGGCAAATTCCTCGTAATCGTTCAAAAGTTCCAGCATCAGTAATGCTCCCATCCGGAAGCCGTAGCAGAATTTTTCCGCTGAAACGGAGCCTTCGATGGTTGACTGCGCGTCCACGTAATCCGAAAAGAGCTGGCGTTCCCTGCCGTGCAAAAGGTCAAACAGAATCTGCTGATTCTGCTGGACGGTTTGGTCCGCGCGGTCCGCAAAAGAATCGTCGTCAAAAATGGTGGTGTTTGCTTTGTTGTCCATGAAAAACAGATTTTCAATTATGCTCATTGGTTTATTTCCTTTCTGTTTCCACGGCGCCTTGCCAGAATGCTTTACACATGGTAAAATATTTATGCAGAGCCTTTCTGAGGCGCTGTGGTTTTGTGGGGAAAGCGGTGCATTTTTGAGTGTGGGCCGCTTTCCTTTACTTTTCCAGTTCGCCCTTTAACAGTTTAATCCCCCGTCGAATTGCTTCCGTTCGCGGGACCGGCACTTTTTTGCAGTACGCGTCCAGAACATCGCAGCATTCCTGATCCAAGCGGACATGTACAGAAGTCTTTTTGGGATTATCGGTTGGGCGACCCATTTTCTTTTTCTCGGGCAACTTTTTCACCTCACTTTGGAGACCCGTAATACTATAATCTGCTATTGGGACCTAAAAGTAAATAGATATGCCAATATTTGTTAAGTGAAAAATGTTGACCTTTTGGTAAATGGAAAGTGAGACATTTCATAGTTTTATTTTATCTTTTTCAATGTAGCGTGTCTACAAACAAAGTGTTATCGTTTACCGCTTTTTAGAAAAATAATTGAATACTGTTTGTTATATATACATTATATAATACAATAAGAAATAAAAGCCTGCCGAAACGACCGCATCTTGCGCGTTTCGGCAGGCTTTTTCATAAAGAGATCAAACAGTTTTATTTTCCGTCAGGCGCCGCCCCTCACCGCTTTTCAGCAGTCAAAAGATAGGACAGCGGGAACCCCTTGTGGTCATATGCTTCCGATAAACCGACATCGTAATCGTATTCGTTCAGCTTGGCGACGGACATCCGCGCGCCGCTGACGGCGTTGATGATCGCGGACATCGTGTGCGAAAAGCTGGTGAAGGTTTTGGATTCGTACTGCTCTGACATGTACCCCATGCCCTCGTTTTCAATCCACGGTTCCTTCCGGAAATAGGAATACGCGATGCGGTTTAAATGCTGATCGTCAAACGCGGGTTCACCCGGCATGGGCAGCATGTTCATGACTGGATGAAAATCGTGAATCATCAGCAGGCCCCCGGGTTTCAGGCACCTGGAAACAGTTTGGAACAACGCGCCCAAATCCTCAAACCAGGTAATTGCCCCGATGGTGAACAGCACAAAATCAAAGCGATTGTCATACGCCGGCGGGATTTCCAGAATATTGCAGGCGATAAATTCACAATGCTCGATCCCCGCCTTTTCTGCGGTATCGGCGGCCTGCTGGATGATGTTTTCCGCAATGTCAAAGCCGAAGCCGTCTTTTGCGCCGAGCTGCATCAGGGAGAGCAGTTCGCGCCCGTTGTTGCAGCAAAACTGCGCGACGGTCTTGCCGTGAAAGTCGATACCTTCCAGCTCCTTCGCCACGTCCGGGCAAAAGAAGGGAAGGCGCTCGTTTCTCAAGCGTTCATGGTTTTCTTCTCCCCAGCCGGGATGCCGGTGCTCAAAGGCCTCTTCCCAGGCCGCTTTATTTTCTTTTATATAATCCATTTTGATTTCCTCCATGTCATTGATTGTATCAGGTGTCTTCCGGCGCGAACCGGATCACAGTCCGCAGCACTCGTTCCACCTCATCCAGGTAATCCGGCCCGGCGTCGATGTTCCGGTTTACCAGCATGACCGCAATGCCGTGCACCAGTGCCCACAGGGAGATCAGATGCGGGCGGTATTCCTCTTTGGGGATGCGCAGATATTCCAGATAGGTGATCGCCGTCTGCTGGAACAGCAGATAGGGCCGTCGGTCCGTGGAGGTGTCCGCCAGCTCTTCACGGGGCACGGGGGACATAAACCCGGTAAAAAACAGGATTTTCAAATAGTCCGGATGCTCCGCCATAAACTGCACATAGCCCTTGCCCAGTTCCAGCAATCGTTCCGGCGGTGTGCCGGGCTGGCGGTCCACAGATTCCTGCAAGCCCTGCGCAAACTGCACCAGCACGAATTGCAGAATCGCGGCGAGCATATCGTCCTTATTTTGAAAATGCTTGTACGGCGCGGTGTGGCTCACGCCGCAGGCCGCCGCGATCCGGCGCATGGAGAGCTTTTCCACGCCGTCTTCCGCGATCATGCGGATGCCCGCGTCAATCAGCTCCTGCCGCAAATCCTCGTGGTGATACCGCTTTTCTTTCATCTCGATCAACTCCCGACAAAAGTATACAATAAAAAGTTGACGATGTAAACATTCTGTGCTATGATCAATTTGTCAGAATGTTTACAGTGTTAACTTTGGAGGCGGATATGAAACTGTTGCTTCACGATTTAGACCCTGCCGTATTTGCGGAGCGCTTTCCCGGATTGCCGGGCGACGTCAAGGTGATTGGGGACTGTCACGGCGTGATCCACCCGTGCATCGGCTGCTTTGGCTGCTGGATCAAAACGCCCGGCGTCTGTGTGTGGAAGGATTTTTATCAGGATCTGGGCAAATGGCTGGTCCAGTGCGATACGCTTCTGCTGCTGACGCGCGTCACCTACGGCGGTTACAGCCCGTTTGTCAAAAACTGCATGGATCGCATCATTGGCGGGCTGCTGCCCTTCTTTACCAAACGAAATGGGGAAATGCACCATGTGACGCGTTACAGGATATCGCCCGCCCTCCGCGTGTACGGCTATGGGGACGCGGACCGGGCGGAGCAGGAGACGTTCCGCAATCTGGTGGAGGCGAACGCGCTCAATTTACATACCACGGACTTCCGCGCGGTTTGGTTGGATCATTCGCCCCTGCTGGAAGATGTAAAGGAGGCGCTTTAAATGAAAATTTGTCTGGTCAACGGCAGTCCGAAGAAGAAGGGCAGCGCCTCCGGCTGGTTTATCGGGGAGCTGCAAAAGCTCCTGCCGGAGCAGGCGGAAACGGCAGTGCTGGCCTCTGCCTCGTATACGGGGGCGCCGTTTTTGGAGCAGCTCTGCGATTGTGACGCGCTGGTTTTTGTTTTTCCGCTCTACGTGGACGCGGTGCCGTCCCATCTGCTGCGCATCCTCACGGAGCTGGAAGCGATTGCGTCGGAAAAGGAACAGAAGCCGATTGTCTATACCGTCGTCAACTGCGGCTTTTTTGAGACGAAGCAAAACCGCTATGCGCTCGATGTGATGCGGCATTTCTGCCGCCGCGCCGGGCTCCCGTGGGGAGAGGGCGTTGCCATCGGCGGGGGTGCGTTTTTGGGCCAGAGTGTGGGCATCCCGCTGGAAGCTTCTCCAAAAAAATCTTTGCGTGCCGCCTTTACCGCGTTTGCCGCATCCATTGCGCAGGGCAAAACCGGCGGAGTGGATCGGTATGTGGAGCCGAACATGCCGCGCTTTCTGTATTTCCATGCGGCAAACTACGGCTGGAAACGGCAAGGGAAACAGAACGGTTTGAAAGGAAAAGCGCTTTACCGGGGCTGGGAGCGGGAGAAATAAAACTCTTTACGAAACATTATATAAAAATGGGGCCGTTGCAGTTTGAATTCTGCAACGGCCTTGAAAGTTTGCCCGGCAGTACAACAGGTCTGTAAAGAACCATATCATTCGCTCCCACTCGCTCTTGACCTCCGGTCGGGACGCTCGCTTGAGGCTAAAGCCTCGCTCGATGTTCTAAATAACCATCGCCGCTTTTCAGAAAAGCGGAAAAACACATTTTGCTCTACGCTACAATCAAAACAGGGGCTGTTATGTAACATGCCGTTTCAAAATATTTTTCCAGTTTGTCCCTTCTGTTTGAAGGTTTTCGCCCTTCTGATTCGTTTTATAATCAGAAGGGAGCGGATACCATGAAAAGAAAGACTGAGGAATGGGACGTGATTGTTTGCCTGACGGTTTTGCTGTACGGGCTGCTTTTTGCGGAGTTCTTCCTGCACCAGTGGCTGGTGGGCCAGTGGTCGGCAGAGCTGCCGCAGCTTCCGGCGTGCACGGTATATCCGTCGTGGTTTCCGCTCTATTTTTGGGCTGTCCTGCTGCTGTCAATTGTCGGGAACTTTTTGGGGCAGTTGTTCGGAATGGCGTAAAGGGCGGTTAACCGCCGGAAATACAGGCCGGAATGCGCGGATACAACCGCCGGTTTCTCAATTTACAACCAACGGTAGAGTGTTTCAACCGCGAATCGCTTCTTTTTTCATGAACTCTGTTCTATAATCAAAACAGATTCGTGATAGAAAAGAGGAAACAACATGAAAAAAACCATTGGTGAGAAGATCAGCGATCTTAGAAAACAGAAAAAAATGACGCAGGACGAGCTGGCGGAAAAGATGGGGGTGTCCTCCCAGGCGGTCAGCAAATGGGAAACCGGGCTGAGTATTCCGGACCTGCCCATCCTGATCGAGCTTTCGGACTTTTTCCATATGTCCTTGGACGACCTCGTAAAAGAAAAGGAAGAAGCCGTCTACCTGGTGCCCGTGGAGGAACGGAAAAAGATTGAAGAAATGTTTTTGCGCGTCAATATCCACACGGTGCAGGGGGACAAGGTCAAGGTGAATCTGCCGCTGGCCTTTGTCAAAATGGCGGCGGAAATGGACCTGGAAATCCCGCAGTTTAACGGCAGCGAGATTTTAAAGGCGCTCGACTTTGATATGATCATTTCCATGATCGAGAACGGCGTGCTCGGCAGGATCGTGGAGGTGGAGAGCAGCGAAGGGGATATTGTTGAAGTCACGGTGGAATGATGCTGGTAAAAATACACACAAAAGAGTTTAAAGGAACCTTCTATCTTCCCAACACCCTTCTGTTCAACAGGCTGGGCCTTTCCATCGCGTTAACGGCTTCCCAAAAATATGTCAAGGTTTCCGAAACCGGGAAAGAAGCCCTTCTCGCGCAGCTGAAGCGGTATCGGAGGCAATTCAAGGGATTGAAGCTGGTTGAGGTGCAAACCAGCGAAGGGGAAGAAATTCTCGTGAAGCTGTGAACCCCACCGGCAGGACAAATGAAAAACAACGCGGCAGCAGGGGCCGCAAAATTGTGGAATTGGAAGTGTGTATATGAAAAAGGCTGTTTTATTCCTGTCGCTTTTGCTGCTTGTGGGTTCCGTTACCGCGTGTGGGTGGATCGGAACGCAGTTTGAAGGCAGCAGATTGGGAAATGAAGACCAATTGGTGATGGATTACAAAGTGCTGAACCAAACGGATACTCAATCCCTGAAGCTGGAGGCGGGCGACGTGGTCGATTTTGCCATTGTCAGCGAATGGGGCCGGGTGGATCTTTTGCTTCAAAAGGACGGGGAAGAAGCCGTCTATGAGGGAACGGACGTCCCGACATCCTCCTTTCAAGTTGCCATAGAAGACAGCGGGACGTATCTGCTGACGGTCACGGGACGGCACGCAAAAGGCAGCGTCTATGTTACAAAAGAAAGCGATACCTGAACAGGATTTGAAAAACCAACTGAATTTAACAAGGGGCCGTTGCAGAATAAAGCTGCAACGGCCCCGAACGTTACCCGGAAGCACAAAAGGTCTGTAAAGAACCATATCACTCGTTCCCACTCGCTCTTCTCAGGAAGAGAGTTTCGTTCTCTGCGGAGAACGACCAAAGGCTCTGCCTTTGGAAACCGCCGCTTTTCAGAAAAGCGGAAAAACACGTATTAGTCATTACCTGTAAGGTGAAAATAATCCTCGCCGTAGGCGCGTCCCGACCGGAGGTCCAGAAAAGCGGAAAAACGCGTTTCGTTCTACGTTACAATCAAAACAAGGGCTGTTATCTATGCGTGCGGCTCGCCCTCCGAGGGGTTCACATGCACCATACAGTGCTTGACGGAGGGGAACTGCGCTTCAATCGCGTCATGTACACACTGCGCGGTGCCGTGCGCCTGCGTCAGCGTCTCGCTGCCGTCCGCTTGGATCTCCAGGTCCACGTAGACCTTGTCACCGAACAGGCGGGTTTTGATCTGATCGATTGCCAGGACGCCCTCCTGCTCCGCCGCCACGCCCCGGATTTCCTCCACCACCTCGTCGTCGCACGCCCGGTCGGTCATTTTATTGATCGCGTCCCGGAAAATATCGACCGCGGCCTTGAGGATGAACAGGCAGATTACCACGCTGGCGATCGGGTCCAGAATCGGGAAGCCGAGCCGCGCGCCCAAAATACCCACAAAGCTGCCGATGGAGGAAAGCGCGTCGGAACGGTGGTGCCACGCGTCCGCCATCAGTGCGCTGGAATGGATCTGCTTGGCGGCGGCGCGGGTGTACCAGTACATCGCCTCTTTTAAAACGATAGAAACGACAGCGGCAACCAGCGCCAACGCGCCCGGAACCGCCAGCCCGCCGTGTGTGCCGTTCACAATATGTTCCACTCCGTTGGCCCCAATGCCGATTCCGGTGGCAAACAGGAGCGCTGCCAGCAAAATGGCGGCCACACATTCCAACCGCTCGTGTCCGTAGGGGTGGTCCTTGTCGGACGCGCGGTTGGCGAGCTTCACGCCGATCATGACCACTATGGTGCTGAATACGTCGGAAGCGGAATGCACCGCGTCCGAGATCATCGCGCCGGACCTTGCAAAGATGCCGGCGAAGAGCTTAAAAGCGGTCAACAGGACATTTCCCAAAATGCTGACCCGCGAGACGTGCATGGCGATTTGTTCGTTTGTCCGTACTTTCATAGCCAGACCCTCCCAATATGTGCATATGAATTCTCTGAGTCCGGCAGGGTGTTTTGGCCTGAAAATAAAAAAACACCCGCGGAACAACAACTGTCCCGCAGATGTACGCAGTCGGTTTCATCTGCTGCCGTGTAAAAACGGCCCGGCCCCATGGAAAGCTTCCATCGCCTGCTCAGTTTGTACTGTTGATTAGGCATCTTGACAAAAGACGCCGTGCAGCGCAAAGAGATTTCATATAACATATCATATGCGTTTTGCTTTGTCAAGGTTCCACATGAAATTTTTTGCAGGGAGAGTTTCCGGCGCGAAGGGTATGGAACCGCCGTATTCCTGCCATACTAGAGCGGTGGAGGGATGTACGATGAATCAAATAGGACAAACGGTTAAAAAAACCGGTTTTTTATTAGGCTGTGCGGCGGTATTTGTGGCCGCGATGCTGTTTTTTTCGGCGTCCGCGCAGCAGGACCGCGCGCAGCCGCTCTCTGTGGAGGACAAACAGGTTTTACTGCAAAATCTGCATTTTCCAAGCCCTTCCAAGGAACAGCAGGTGGGCGTGACGGAATCCATTTTAAATAATGACCCGGACAACGCCGTTAGTGTGCACTATCCGGTGCTGGGTATCCAAAAGGTGGACGAACAAATACGCGCGCAGGTAGATTCCCTGTTGCAGGAATACCAGAAGCAGCTCAAGGAGGAGCAGGACCGCGGCAGGGCAACAGGTTCCCTGCTGGTGGATTACGAGTCCTATCTGGCGGGCGACCGGACTGTTTCCGTGGTGTTCCATGTGGAAATCGACTTTTCCACGCTGGCGCATCCGGATGTTTTTGTCCGCACCATGACGTTTGACCTGAAGGATGAAAAGGAACTGACGCTGCACGAAGCGCTCAAGGGCAACTATTTGCAGGCGCTCGCGGACCTGACCCGCAAACATTTTCGCGAGAATTCAAGTTATGCGGGCCTGACGGAGGACGAGCAGTTCATGCGCGGCACCGCGCCGGAGGACGAAAATTATCAATCCTTTGCCCTGACGGACGACGCCCTGCGGCTGTATTTTCAAAAATACCAGCTCTTCGCGGGCAGCTACGGCATGCCGTATGTGGATATTCCCTATGCGGAGCTGAAAGCGTATTTGAACGTCAACACGACGGAAAAGCTTGCTGCTGCCAACGCGGCGCCGGAGCGCGAGCTGGAGGAGCCGGCGGCCCCCGCTGCCATCGATAAAAGCCGCCCCGTTGTGGCCCTTTCCTTTGACGATGGGCCGAACGCCAAGGTTACGCCGCGCATCCTGGATATTTTAAAACAAAACAATGCCCGCGCCACTTTTTTTGTGCTGGGAAACCGCGTGGACAGCTATGCTTCCATTTTGCAGCGCGAATATGAGGAGGGGCATGAGATCGGCAACCACTCGTATAACCATCCTTCTCTGACCAAGCTCAGCGTAAAGGACATTACTTACCAGGTCAACGAGACGGATTCCCGTATTTCCCAGCTGGTACCGGTGGTGCCCACGCTCCTGCGCCCGCCCTACGGCGCGGTGAACGACGCGGTGAAAACCAGCGTGCAGAAGCCGCTTGCGCTGTGGTCCATCGACACGCTGGACTGGAAGACCCGCAATAAGGACGCGGTCGTCAAAGAGGTAATCGGAAAGGTTAAGGATGGGGATATCATCCTGATGCACGACATGTATTCCACCACAGCGGACGCGCTGGAGGTCATTCTGCCGGAGCTGTCCAGGCAGGGGTATCAGTTTGTCACCGTCTCGGAACTGCTGGCGGAGAAAGAAATAACGCCTGTGGCGGGCAAGGTGTACCGGCAGGGAAAAAGTTAGCAGTGTGCGACGGAATAAGAACAATCTGTAAAATTTGGCAGGAACGTTGACAGAGACGGGCAAACCCTTTATAATGAATTCCATCATATCTCTGTTATATACCCAACAAAAGGGAGTAGTTATAATACGCGCCGATCAACATACCCGGTTCCCTGCGAACCTGGCGGCGTGTGCCGGTTTTCGGTGACAAGACTTTTGGAGGGCTGTCCTGCTGTACGCAGGCGGCCGCCGGAAGTCTTTTTTTTATTTCCGGCGGCCGGGCGGAGGTCAATCAAATGGAGGGAAGAAAAAACATGGCGAACACATTCTTCAACCGTTCCGCCGAGGAAACATTGCGCGAGCAGAAGAGCAGCCGGGACGGCTTGACTGGCGCGCAGGCAAAGGAAAGACTGGAAACATACGGACCCAACGCCCTGGTCGAGGGCAAGAAGAAAGGGCTGCTGCAGGTGTTCCTGGAGCAGTTCAAGGACCTGCTGGTGGTGATCCTGATCATCGCGGCGGTCATTTCCCTGCTGTCCGGGCAAGGCGAAAGCACGCTGGTGATCTTTGCGGTGATCCTCTTAAACGCGATTCTGGGAACGGTGCAGTATTTTAAGGCGGAGAAGTCGCTGGACAGCCTCAAGGCGATGTCCTCGCCGTCGGCAAAGGTTCTGCGCGACGGCGCGCGGCAGGAAATCCCCTCCCGCGACGTGGCGCCGGGCGACATTGTCTTCCTGGAAGCGGGCGACATGGTGGTCGCGGACGGGCGCATTTTGGAGAATTTTTCCCTGAAAGTGAACGAAAGCTCCCTGACCGGCGAGTCGGAGGGTGTGGACAAGACGGAGGAACCCATTGAGGGCGGCGAAGTCGCGCTGGGGGACCAGAAAAACATGGTCTTTTCCGGTTCGCTGGTCACCTATGGGCGCGCCACGGTGGTGGTCACCGGCACCGGGATGCAGACGGAGCTGGGAAAAATCGCCGCGCTGATGAACCAGACCCAGCAGCGCAAAACGCCTTTGCAGCAGAGTTTGGACGATTTCAGCAAAAAGCTGGCGGTTATCATCCTGTGCATCTGCGCGCTGGTGTTCGGCCTTTCGCTGTACCGCGCGATGCCGGTATTGGATTCGCTGATGTTCGCCGTGGCGCTTGCGGTCGCCGCCATCCCGGAGGCGCTCAGCTCGATTGTGACGATTGTGCTGGCACTCGGCACCCAGAAGATGGCGAAGGAAAACGCGATCATCAAAGACCTGAAGGCGGTGGAAAGCCTCGGCTCCGTCTCCGTCGTCTGCTCCGATAAAACCGGCACGTTGACCCAAAACAAGATGAAGGTACAGAAGGTATATGCGGACGGCAAATTGCTGGACGGCAGCGAGATGCAGCTTTTAAACGATCCCCAGCGCCTGCTGTTAAAAGCCGCGGTGCTGGACAGCGACGCGACCGACGTGGAGGGCGTGGAAATCGGCGACCCGACAGAGGTGGCGCTGGTGCAGCTCGGCGACCGGTACGGCGTGGAAGAGGTGGCCTACCGCAGGCAGCATCCCCGTCTGGGCGAGCTGGCGTTCGATTCCGACCGCAAGCTGATGAGTACGCTGCACGATGTGGACGGCAAACCCACGCTGTTGACAAAGGGCGCGATCGACGTGCTTCTTGCCCGCGCAACGCATATCTATACCAGCGAGGGCGTGCGGGAGCTGACGGAACAGGGAAAACAGGAACTGCACCGCGTCAATCGGGAGCTGTCCGAACAGGGCCTGCGCGTCTTGGCTTTTGGCTACCGGGAGCTGGACGCGGCGCGGCCTCTCACGCTGGAGGATGAAACCGGGCTGACCTTTATCGGCCTGATTTCCATGATCGACCCGCCGCGTGTGGAATCCATGCAGGCGGTGGCGGACGCAAAGCGCGCCGGCATCCGTACCATCATGATCACGGGCGACCATAAGATTACGGCGACCGCCATTGCAAAGCAGATCGGCATTTTTATGGACGGCGATATGGCGCTGGAAGGTGTGGAGCTGGACCGCATGACCGACGCGGAGCTGGATGAAACGCTTGCAAAAATCTCTGTTTATGCGCGTGTTTCGCCGGAAAACAAAATCCGCATCGTCAACGCCTGGCAGCGGCGCGGACAGATCGTCTCCATGACCGGCGACGGCGTAAACGATGCGCCCGCGCTGAAAAAGGCCGACATCGGCGTTGCGATGGGAATCACCGGCACAGAGGTCAGCAAGGACGCGGCCTCTATGATTCTGGCGGACGACAACTTTGCCACGATCATCAAAGCGGTGCTCAACGGGCGCAATGTTTATGAAAACATCAAAAATGCAATTCAGTTCCTGCTGTCCGGCAATATGGCGGGCATTCTGTGTGTGCTGTATACTTCGATCATGGCGCTGCCCATGCCGTTCGCGCCGGTGCACCTGTTGTTCATCAATCTGCTGACAGACAGCCTGCCCGCCATTGCCATCGGGATGGAACCGGCGCGCAAGGACCTGCTGGACCGCCAGCCGCGCAACCCCAGGGAGCCGATTCTCAACGGCTCGCTGATTGGCAAGATTTTTACACAGGGCCTTTTGATCGGCATCGCAACCATGGCGGCGTTCTACATTGGATTGCAGACGAGCGCGGCGTTGGCAACCACCATGGCATTTGCCACTCTGACGCTGTCCCGGCTGTTCCACGGCTTCAACTGCCGCGGCAGGCAGTCGATTTTCTGTCTGGGCCTTCTCAGCAACAAATACAGCCTGATGGCCTTTGGCGCGGGCGTCCTGCTGCTGTGCGCCGTGTTGTTCCTGCCCTTCCTGAGCGGCCTGTTCCTGGTGACGCCGCTCTCCTTAACAAATGTGGGAACCATCGCGTTGCTGGCCTTCCTGCCGACGCTCTGTATTCAGATCTTTAAAGCGGTGCGCGGCTTGTCCAGAAAAGCATAACCTGCACATCTATCCCATGGGTATCGTCCGTCACAGGATATTCCATAGATCGCCAATATAATACGAAACTCTAATAAAAATCATGATATTATGGCGCGCCTTTTTTCACCAGCCGTCGTCGTCCTCCTTGTCTGGCAAAAAAATCTATCACCATTCTATTCACACTTTTATCAGAGATTAGTATAAAAACAGCGGAGTACCGGATTGCACCGGTACTCCGCTGTTTGTGTTACGGAAGTTTTTAATCAAGCGGTGATCAGCCGCCGTGGTTAGCCAGATATTGTTTCCATTTGATCAGATCACGCACATCGACGATTCCGTTTCCGTCGTAGTCCGCAAGGAGAAGCTGCTCGTCGGTCAATTCTGTTGTACCGGCGATGTAGCCGCGGAGAATATCGATATCCTTTTGATCCAGGACACCGTCGCCGTTCAGGTCGTTTGCGACCCAATCCAGGTCCTTCATGGCCCGGCGCAGCTTTTCTTCCGCCTTGTCAACTTCTTCCTGAGAAGCGCCTTCCTTCAGGTAAACCTCATAGGAGGCGTCATAGACCTTCTTAAAGGCTGCCCACTCGGTTGCATCGTAGTCTTTCTCGTCGATGCATTTCGCCAGAATAATCGCCCCATAGAGGCCGGACTTGTCTACAACGTAGGTAGCGGAATCAAATTTCCGCATGGCTTCACGCAGCTCCTTGGCGGCAGAAGCAATTTCTTCCGCTGTGGCGTCGCTGCCCTTGTCCACGATGGCCTGTGCGTTGTCGATGGCTTCTTTCAGCGCATCCGCTGCTTCCTGCGAGACGTTGCCTGTTGAAGCCAGTTTTTCGTTTGCTTCCTCGATCATATCCGCCAAAAGGTTGACGGAGGCGAGGAATCTTGGCTCTACCCAACAGGCGTGGTCGTACAGCGTGCTTTCAACTTCTTCCACTACCAGCTTCAGGAATTGATAGCCTGCCATGGGAACTTCCACATCGATGGGATCGGTATACGCGTCCATGTACTGCTCATAGAGCAGGTCGTCGTCGCCGTAAACCTTGTAATTGACGGTCGCTCCCTTTGCTGCGTTTTCCAGTACCTCGTCGCCGAGGCCGATCTTCGCGGTGAAGACGCCCGCCGCGCCGTTGATGTAATAGATTGCCTGGCCGGGCGCGTTGACCTGGAAGCCGCCGTCCGGACGGCTGTAGTCGATTCCGCCGAGCATCAGCGGGCCGCCGTCCTGATTCTTGCCATCCACCGCGTCTTTCCAGTAGCTGCTGACGGAAAGTGCGTTTTTCACGGTCAGGATTCCGTCGAGCACAGTGGTCGGTTCATACGAAGTAATCCGCGGGTCGATCCAGTCGGCATGGTCAAAGTCCATGTTGCCGCAGGAGTCAACCACGAGGCGCAGATAGTCGTGGTTCATTACTTTGATGTCGATGGATTTTGCGCTGCCCTTCCACTTCATCACGCCGCTGTCAAACAGGAGCTCGTCGTCCCCGTAGACATAGAAGCGGATGTCGCCATTGCCGCCGGAGTCGTCGTCCGAGCCGCAGAGCGCGGTGAACTGGACGTTGCGTCCGTCGATGTAATAGACCAGCTCCGAATTGGCGTGCGTGCCAATACCGGTTTCATAGGTGGTTCCGCCGACGGTCAGGGTGTTGCCGTTGATGGAACGATCCTGCCGGATGGTGCCCCAGCCGGATTTTCCAGACACCCAGTTGTGGATGGTCAGCGGGCCGTCCTCCAGCGGATCGCCCGGATCCACGTTTTCAACGGAGACCGAAGCCTTAAATTCCGTTGTCTCCGGCTGACGGTCTCCTTCATACAACAGCAGCGCGCTGACAATCAGGGGCTCGTTTGTCAGAGAAACGTTGCCCGCCGTAATGCGGTACCGCGCTTCCAGACTGTCCCCGGTGGCCAGATCGTTTGCAACTGTGGAGGAGAGCGCCTTAGCGGTGATGCCTTCCGGGAGCTTCAGGCTCAGGCTGGCGTTTTCCACGGTGGTTGTGCCGCCGTTGACCAGCTTTGCCGTCAGGATCGCCGATTCGCCGCTTTTCAGTTTGGTCTTGGAGAGGCCGCCGATCACGTACACGGCTTTATCGACTTCCTCACCCGGGGAAACGATATACATTTTTACACCGTGAGAGGGGACGACCGCGGAAGCGACGGGGGAGTCAAACTCCACGTTGGTGCCGTCTTCATTCTTCTCCCACACATCCTTCAGATGATAAACAGCCGTTTTGTCCAGGTTGTAGTAATTCTCGTAGTAGATTTCATCTTTTTCCCGGACCAGGTCGCCGATTTGGGAAATCTCCATGCTCATGGTGGTGTCTTCGCCGGAACGGTTAAACATCAGCAGGGAAACCCGTCCGTCGGTCAACGGCTTCACCAGGTATTCCAGATCGCCGTCGTCCTTAAACTTGATGCCCTGGATGGCGGTCGGGTCCTGATTGATTGCGATCGCGTCTTCGTTCTTGATGATCTCAAGGACTTCCGGGTGAGCGTCAAGCTTGCGCAGGTCGTTGCCGAGGATCAGCGGGGATGCCATCTGGCACCACAGGCTGAAGTGCGATACGTTTTCGTCGTGGGTCAAAGAGCCGTTGCCGACCTCCAGCATATCGGGGTCGTTCCAGCCGTAGTCGTAGTCGCCGTCTTCCTTGCCGTAGCGGCCCGCGTACTGATACAGGTTGACGTTGACGTCGTAGATGCTCATGACGGAGCTCCAGCTGGCGGAAATATCGCCGGTGGTTCTCCACAGGTTTCCGGTTTGTCCGCCCCAGGTCCAGGGCTGGCGGCCGCCCCATTCGCAGATGGAGAACGCGATTGGCCGGTTTTCTTTGCCGTTTGCCAGCGCGTATTTCTCCGTGGCCTGCATCAGGTTGTCGCGCATAAAGCCGTAATTATAGCGTGCGGTGTCGTAGTCGCGGTTGGAGCTGCGGATGGGGTTGTAGAACTTCAGGGTGTTTTCGCCCGCGTTGAGCTCCAGCATCGCGGCGGCACGGCTTCCGGGCGCGCCGTCCGTATAGCCGGTCGCGGGAAGCATCATCCGGTAGGGATGGCGGTCGTCGCCGTTGATGGTGATAAACATCGGCACTTCCGTACTGGACGATTTCTTGTAGAAGTCCAGGTTCAGCGCATAGGTGCCCGCTTCCGGAACGTTGACCGTAAAGGTTGCGGAGCCCGCGTTTTCACCCAGGCCGTCGATGTAATTGCCCTTGAGCACAGCGGTGCCCTCCAGCTTTGCGTCACTGGCGGAGTAGGAATAAATTTCCGTCCCCGGCGCGTAGGGTTTTGCGATTTTAAGGCCGTGGATGCCATATGCGGTGGTCGAAAGCTGTACGTTGTGGCAGTAATCGTATTTGAAATAATCGATTTCCCATTCCGCAAAGCTTGTTGCGTCGCTCAGCTCCCGGAATTCGGAAGCAGGCATATCCTGGCAGGTAAACAGGCCGTTTGAGGTATAAAGGCCGACCTTCAGGCCTTTGTCGTGAAGCTGTCCGGACAGCCAGTTTCCATCGTGCGGGAAGCGGATCGGATCAAATTGCAGCCGGCCGTTCACATCCCGTTCAGAGGACTGCCAGTTGTCGTCCAGATTGACATATTCGTATCCCACGTCTTTCAAGCCGTGTTCCACCATGGCGTCTGCCGTGTCGACGATCAGGTCTTCGTCGATGTTTGCCCAGAACGCGTTCCAGCTGGACCATCCCATGGGAGGCGTTTTTCCAACGCCGTTGTCGTGCGCGCTAGCGCCGGTCGCCAGCATGGCCGCCGCCAAAAATGCGGTGACGACTGCTGTAGCGAACTTTGTAACCCGTTTCACATAAATCCTCCTTTGTCATCTATTTTTGGCCCCTGCAAAAGCGATGACGCCGCGGCTTTGTTCCGGTTGGGCGGGACCAATCCTCCGGAAGCCGCCGGTGTTTTTTAAATGGTCATGTCGAGCGGTTCCACAGGCTGGAATCAGTTTCCCAGCAGGTGGTAAACGCCCAGAGCCGTAAAACCAAGGAACAGAAGGGACATAAACAGTTTAACCAGATGTTCTTTTCCCGCAAACCGGTCCGCCAGCTCCAGATACTGTTTGCCCTTGTAGAGCAACAGCGTCACCGCGACAGCGGGCAGAGATAGCATAACCGCGTAAAGCAGGAATACCGCCGCGCCGAGCAGCCAATTTCCCGCGCCCGCATCAAAATAGTAGAGGACGGTTGCGGCAAAAAGCTGGCCGGTACACAGGAATTCCCCCACGGCAACGACTGCGCCCGCAGCCATCGCCGCGAGAAAAAGGGTTTTCCCGGCGGAAACCTTTTGTATGTAGGTTTGATAGAACGCTTTCATCCGGGGGGTAAACTGTAAGATGGCTTTGCCAGCCTGTCCCTTCCTTGTCCGGATAAAATCGATAAAGCTTAGAACGGCGAAAACAGCGCCCACAACGACCACCAGAACAGTGATCACCGTGTTGATTCCGGACAGGAACGCCTTGCTGGCGGCACTCAATATGCCGTAGAATACGGTTCCCATCAGGAAATACGCGAGGATCCTGCCGAGGATGAAGCCGGAGCCCGCCTTGAGTACCCGGCGTTTATCCGTGGCCAGCAGGGAGAACAGGAGCAGAATCAGCGACATCGAACAGGGAGACAGTCCCCCGATAAAGCCGGACAAAGCGATCCAGAACAGGTCGGCGGCGGACATCTCCGCACTTGCCTGTGAAGAGGTTCCCGCGGTTGTCCCATTTTCCAGAGTCTGCACCAACTGTCTGCTGATGTTGTCGTAGCCGACCAGGTAGCCGCCGTCGTACAGAACGATTGGGACGCGCTGTTCTTCGGGCTTGACCTGGTGCTTGCGGTACAATGCGTTAATCCGTTCAATGTCGGCAATATTTCCCGCATTGACCGCATCGACGCGGAGGGGCTTTTCTGTAACCGTTCCATCCGCGTTCTTCACCTGGATTTCCATGACGCCGTCTAAAAATGCCTTTGCCTTTTCGCACTCTGCGCAGCCGTCCGCGTACAGATACTGCACCGTCACCTGATTGGAAGCGGCTTTTCGGCTGGCGTTCAGAGAATGGGTTACAGCGGTTTGAAAGCCATCCCCCAGTTCCTGTGAGCCGATCATTACGTCGTCCCCGATAAAGACGATCGGATGCAGCATCAGTTTTTCCTCGCTGATGTCCCGCTTCGCGAATTCCTGTTTCAGGGATTCCAGATTTTCTTCCTCCGCCACATTGCAGATGGTCAAATCCGCTGTAACGTTGGGAAAGTCCTTTTTGACCATCCCGAGAATATTCTCTTTGATGGTCGCTTCCTCGTCGCAGGAAAGGCAGCGGTTATAAAAATAATAGAGAATTTCCACCTCGCCTTCCTCGGGATCCGCTTCGGGATTGACGGGAAGGGTATCCAGGTAGCCGTCCCCCTCCGGAACGCCCGTGTACCGCTCGCTCTCCATATGGGAGGGAGCGGACGAGTTTTCCGGCGCTTCCGCTTCCGCAGCGGCGGAGGGAAGCACGGTGATAGCCGCCAGAAAAATCAGGAGAATGGAAAGACAGGAAATTGTTCGACGTAACTTGCTGCGATCGTGCATGGCATTTCACCTCAGTATGGATACATTAGGGCTGCTGTTTCATGTTTGCCAAGAGAATGTCAGACCTTTAGACCTCCGGTCGGGACGCACCTCCGGCAGCATTTCAGTTGGCATAGAATCTGTTTTTAACCGATTGTTACGATACAGTGCTTTTGAGCTGCTTCGTTGCCGATCGTGGTATACACGCCGGTGCTCTGGCCCGGTGTGCCGATGGCATAGACGCGGTAGTAATAATCGTTGCCGATCTTGGCGATAAACTGCGTCTTCAGTACGTTGCCGTCGCCGACAGTGAAATTCGGGGTCAGGTTTTCGCCGTTTACAACCGTCATCTTAAAGCAGTAAGCGCTGCCACGGATCAGGGTAAACGGAAGGGTGGTATCGCTGCGCACAAAGGCTTTTTCCACAACAGCCTGTGCCGCACCGACGACGGGGCTGACCACAGCGGTTCCGCCTTCACCGTATGCATTGACAGGCTTACGGGATGTTCCGGAGCTGCCGGAGGATCCCTTGGAGCTGTTGTGCGGTTTGTTCTGGAGGTTTTTCTCTGCCAGAAGTGCCGCGTCCTGAGCGTCTGCCAGTTCTTCCGGCGTAGCGTCCGGATTTGCCAGCGCTGCTGCCAGGTCGTTCGCCGCCGCGGTATATTTCGCCGCGCTGGATGCCGTGTAGCCGCTCAGGTTTTTAGCCTGCATCCGTGCGAGAAGGTCTTCTAATTCTGCACGGTCGGGGATTTTGCGCAGATTCGCAAGCGCTTTGCTCAATGCCTCCGCCGCTTTGTCAACCTCTTTCTGGGTTGCGTCCGGGCCGATATTTTTTGCCTGCTCCAATGCCTCGGTAAAGGCGTCCTGACCGGCATCCAGATATTCGTCCAGGTTGATGGCTTCCGCCTGTGCAATAACTTCGTCCAGCTCGGTGCGATCCGCACGGTTGGACTCCAGCAGCGCGATCATGGCATTGTAAAGAGACTCATATGCTTCCTCGACGTCGCCTTTCAGTGCATCGTCGTCTGCCGCGACTTCCTGTGCCTCGGTAAGAGCGGTTTCAAAGTCGCTCCATGCGGAGGTGAGGTAATCGTTTTCATCCAGGGTGAGGGCTGTCTCGATCAGGCCGTTCAGGGCGGTCTTGTCGCCGGACACAAAGGAGAGCATGTGGATCATGTGCATGAGCTCGCTCCACGCGTCGTCGATTTCGGCCTGTGTGGCCTCCGGATTTTCATAGACCTTTCCGGCGGTTTCAAACGCCTTTTCAAACTTCTTTTTCACGGTCGGGGCAAGGTCCACGGTGTCGCCCGCGTCGATGCGCTCCTGCGCGTAATCGATCACGGCACCCAGCGTCGTTTTATTGACGGTCTCAAAGACAAAGCCCAGCGTCGGGTTCAGGGTATCCATATTGCCTGTATAGGAATAGGCGTCGTCGCCGATGAGAACCGGATCGCCGCCGTTGATCGTTACGGAACGGAAGATTCTGCCTTCCACGGTCGGTACAAAATCAAGCGCCAGATCCGCGCCGTTCTCAACGTCCTTCTGCTGATAGGAACCGATCAGGTTTGCAAGCCGTTGTTCTTCGCCGCCAATCCACAGCTGTGCGGCAGGCGCGTTGAACGTTACGGTGAGGTCGGCTTTTTCCGGTGCGACCTGATGTCCCACATGCAGGGTGGCATTTTGCAGAACGCCGACAATTTCGTCAAATTCCGCGTTGTAGAGCATGACGCCGCCCATTTCAATGGTATAGTCGCCCTCCTCCATTGCCTCGTCCGCCTTGAATTTTGCGGTAAAGAGCGTATCTGCGTCCTTTGGCATGCCGTCGAGCGCGTCGCTGTCGTATACCACGGTGGTTTTAAGCTGGTCGTTGTGAATACCGGGCGTCAGGGTTCCTGCGATTTTCTCTCCCGGCGTAACCTCCGCGCAGGTCAGACCCTCCGGGTAGGTCAGGTCCATCTGCATGACGTAGATGGATGCGTCCAGCTTGTCCAAGCCGTCGATCGCAAGCTTTACGTCGAAGCTGCTCCCCGCTGCCACGGTTTCCGGTGCGGTCAGGTTCATGGTGACTGTCTGTGCTTCAGAAGCCTTGGCGCTCTCAGCGGCAGCCGTTGCATCCGCGTTGGTTTCCGCCGCAGCGGCGGAAACACTGGGAACAGAGCAGGCGGCTCCCAAGACCAGCAGGGCGGACAGCAGACCTGCCGTCCACTTTTGCCATGTTGTTTTCATGTTTGTTCTCCTTTCCTTTTCAATAATCATATTCTTCCATCCAAGGAAACTGTACGGCCCTCCCTCCTCCTTGATTGAAAAGATAAAGGGTACAACGGAACCAATATCAATTTCTTGCGTTCCCTGTACCCGCTTTTCCGGTTAACGCTTATATTCTAGCAAAGCAAACCATGAAAATAAGTGTTAAATGTAAAATTGTTAAACAATTTATGTAAAAATTTTAAAGATTTATCGTATATTTTATAAATTTACACTGATGTGTAAAAAGAGAATCAAATATTTTCTGAATGGTTATCGCTTATTTTTGATGTTATCAATCGACAGCATATTTACAAACGGTCTGTCTCGTATATAATAACAACATAAAAAGCCGAACAAACAAAAATTTGTTCGACTTTTTATGTTGTATGTGATATACTGGTAAAAAAAGGATATAAAGGAGGGACTTTCCATGCAAATTGAGCTAAAATGTTTAACATGCGGAAATATTGGCACATTTCAGATGCAGAAGCTGGAACAGGGGGATGTGATTTGTCCGTACTGCGGAATACAATTTCACCCGCATGATATGGGTCTTGCCTACGACCTTTTGGACAGAATGGACGCCTGCAACCGGCGTCAGCTGCATTCTGTCCGCATATTGGAGGCACAGGTGAACCGGGAAATGGGAAACCGTTCGTTTGCATACCGTGTACTGTTGGAGGACTTTGAACAGCTCCGGCGGGTGTTTCTCACCGGAAATGAAGATACACAGGAAAAGCTGGCGGCTCTGGTCGACCGGTTATACCTGTTGGCCAGCCGGGACGCCGGCCAGAACGAAACGCCAAACATCGACCGTTTGTATGAAGGGCTTTCCATCGAGTTTAAAGCGTCCCTGAAAGAAAAGAATCAAAATGCGATGCGCCTTTTACATAGAGAGAATTGAGATACAAGGAGGAAACCGTATGCCGATTACACCGAAAACGCTGGATTTTCTGGCGGAAAACCGCATTCAGAACAGCCGCACCTGGTATCAGGAGCACAAGCCGCAGTACCAGGAATTTGTATTGGAGCCGCTCAAGGAGCTTGCCGGGCGGCTGGAACCGGTCATGTTGAAAATTGATCCGCTGCTGGTAACGGAGCCGAAGGTGGACCGCACCATATCGCGTATTTACCGTGACACCCGTTTTTCAAAGGATAAATCCCTGTACCGGGAAATTATGTGGTGCGCCTATGAGCGAAACAAAAAGGAGTTTCCGGACATGCCCGGCTTCTTTTTTGAGTTCTCGCCGGACGGGTTCCGGTATGGCTGCGGGTATTACCAGGCGCCGGCAAAGCTCATGCAGGCCGCGCGGGAACTGATACTGGAAAAAGATCCGGTATTTACCAAAGTATATGAGGCGATGAAGCGGCAAACCGAGTTCCAGCTGGAGGGGGAGTTCTACAAGCGCAGCAAATTTCCGGACCAGCCTGAAGAACTGCGCCAATGGCTGGACCGGAAAAATCTGGATTTGATTCACAACAGCAAGGATTTTCCGCTGCTGTTTTCAGATACGCTTTGGGAAACGCTGGCGCAGGGCTTTCAGCGTCTCGCGCCGTTTTATGCATTCCTCTGCCGCGCGCGGGAAAAGACGATCCACAAAGAAGGGGCGTGATTACGGGTCGATCAGCGTGTAGTCGCCGGTGACGATTTTCACGGTGGAGTCTTTGTGGATGAACAGGCGTCCGCTGCAATCCAGCGTCTCAATCCGGCAGCCGGGGCCAATCGTGACGTCGCTGCCGTTGACGGTGCGCGCGGTGACGCCCTCCAGTTCGATGGTGGTCGCCTCGATCAGGTCTGCCGTTGACAGATGTTTGATAAACAGGCGCGCCAGCTTGCTGATGCGGGATTTGATCACAACGCGGTCGCCGACGATTTCCTTTGCATCGATCAGGCCATCCGCCAGCAGGGTGTCCGCGGAAATCTGGCCGGATACGGTCATAGAACCGTCGCAGTCGACCTCCTCCGCCTCGACGGAGCCGCTGTTGATTTTGCACAAGCCGTCCACCCGGAGGGTTTTGACCTGCACATTGCCGTTAAAGGTGGCCATGCCGTCGCAGTCGATCAGCTCCGCCTTTGTGACGCCCTGACATTTATACTTGCCGTCGATTTTGATGGTTTGGGCGATGACGTCGCCCGCGCACTCGCCGGCACCGTCGATCCGGATGACGCCGTAATCGCCTCCGTTGATTTTTCCGACGCCTTCAATACGAATATCCTGCATAAAAAATCCTCCTCAATCAGCCTTTAATGGCCATTTTCCTATTGTATTTCAGCTTAATTTGTCCTGCAAGCTCGCTGACAGGATAGGAGCCGAGCACCTGAATATCGCTGTCAAATTGCAGTGGCGCGCTGCTTTTGACTAAGGCCAGGTGGTGGCTGCCGCCCGCGGTGAAAACCACACAGGTCATATCCATGTTTTTCAGCGCCTCAGCCAGGGGAATGCAGCGCCGGAGCAGGGATTCCGTGTCTGCGGAGGATAACCGCAGCTCGCGGATTGCTCTGGAGAAAACCGCGAACAGCACCACTTCCGGGAATGTGTACTGCACCTTCGGGTCAATAGAAGCAAGCAGCGGCGGCAGGGAAGCGTCGATTTCCTCCATGCCGGAGAGCGCCTGCGCGGAAAGAAACGCGTTGGTTGCCTCCGGGGAAAGCATCTGTGCCAGCTCCTCCAGGGAATAGGAATCCTTCAGCTCTAAAATGGATTTGATGCGCTGAAGCACCTGGTCCCTTGGAAAGAAGGTCTCCTGACCGGTGTAAGACGACTGTTTGATGAACCATTCCTCCGGGATCAAGCGTTCCCGTTTCCAGCGGTAGAGCTGACCATAAGAGATGCCCGTCATCGAAAGCAGCTCTTTTTTTGAAATAAGATCCAATGTATCCACCTCCTAACGTAACAATGTTTTGTTCTATGGCTCTAGTATAACAAAACATTGTTACGCTGTCAAGAAGTTTTTAATGGAAAATTTTCTGATTGACATACTTTGAAGTTTTACGTATAATAATAACAGTTAACAGGCAACAGTGTGTGCCTGTCTAAGCGTTGAAATGGGGGAGTGTGCCGGAATGCATTGCCCTATGGAGCTTGCAAGAGGGGTTGTGCAATGAAACCTCAAACCGGTGTAGGCTGTAAAGCTGAAAGAAAATGCTCACGAAAGCCCTGCCATTCGGCAGGGCTTTCGTTTTATGGATTGGAGAACAAAGTTATGGACTTGTTATATGCGTCTGCCTATACATTTCATGCGTTGATGGAAAATGTATATACCTTTATACTTGGCAGAAAAGGACACCTAAAGGAAGTAGTTCTTGGTTTTTCTGAAGAAGATTTCCATCACCTGGTTGGTTTGCATAAGCTGAAAGATTTAGACATTGCACGTGCAAATCGGCAAAAGGTTTTTCGAGACATTTTAGCAAAACGCATTACCTGTAATGATCTGAAAAAGAGTTCTCATTTCCAAAATATTTCCAATCGATTAGAGACTTTTCCAAGACTGGAAACATTACTGGACACCAGTCAATTAGTCTTTCGCTATAATTCTAAGCTATACCCTTATTCTGCTATCAAGAGTGAACTTCTCATAAAAATGGGTGACGGCATCATTCTTGAAATAGCGTTTTTATTTCTCGATAAAAAGGATAAAGAAAAAAGCATTTACTTTTGTCGCAGCTTTTTCCCATTGGAAAAGAAGGACTATACTGAAGGACAGATGAAATATACCCTGTTAAAGAAGGAAAAAAAGAATTTACATACAGGACAAACAAAATTGCTTTACGATAAATTAACATCTAACGAGCAGAATAGTAAATAATCATTTTTGAAAGGATGGAGATTAAAATGGTGGAATACAAATTTGATACACAGCTGTTGGTGGAAGGAAAAAACCTTTCCGAAGACGCGGTACACGATTATATCACACAAAATATAGAAGGGGATTGCCTGATTGCCGTAGGAGATGAAGAGCTGATTAAAATTCATTTTCATACCAATACACCGTGGAAGGTGCTGGAATATTGCGCATCACTGGGTGATATTCACGATGTTGTCGTGGAGAACATGGAGCGGCAGGCAAACGGCCTGAAAGGGTAAAGAAAAAGGAGATAAGCCGCGCGGCTTATCTCCTTTTATATGTCGTATTCTTCTAATGCGTTTTTAATGGCGATGTTGACCAGTTTGTAAATACTCACGCCGTATTTCTCTTTTAAATTTTCCAAGCCCGCCAAATTACTTTCACGGATAAGGAGTGTATGGATCACCGGAAGTTCATGTTCCGGTTTTTCAAAAACGATAATCTTTTCATCTTCAATTAACTGTTCTATACATGCATTTGCCAAATCGGTTAAACTGGCGTCAAAGATCTGTGCCATGTGTTCAAGCTTTGTAAAAAGGTCGTCGTCAATTTCATAGTTGCGTCGATGCTTTTTTTCTTTCTTTTGAAATCTTTGCTCAAATATCCCCATTTGGCACACTCTTTCACAGTTTTGAATTGTATATCCATATTTTACCTGTAATCTGTGTGAAAGTTAAGAGTCTGAATCTCTATATTTAGATGGTATAAAAGTCTTGATAAATCAGGTATAAAGTATGTTTGATAAAGTTGTAATATTTCTCTATGATAATAGAGAAGGAAGTGAGGGCATGGACCGAACAATAGATGGAGCGGGAAGAATTGTTATACCAATCGAATACAGAAGATTCCTGCAAATTGAAGAGAAAGACCAGATGGAAATTTCCCTGCACGGAAACCAAATTGTTATGCAGAAAGCGACAAAAAGATGCGTATTTTGCGGAGGAAAAGAGCGTTTGCTTCCTTTTGAACAGGACTGGGTCTGCCAAGCCTGCCAGATAAAGCTGACTGCTGTTTATTACGCATTGCTGGAATGATAGAAAAACGCTACATTATATATAGAAAAAATATCGTACAAACCAGCCAATCTTGCTTCCGGTGGTATCTCAGCTGACAACCATGGAAAATCCTAAAAGAAATGCTCCGCCGGCAATGAAAACCACGCAAGTTGCCCGGAGTCTCTCAAGTATATGGGGATACCGGGGGTGTAGGGGGGCGTGAGTCGAACTTATCCGGAGCCCAGCTCTCGCGCCCCCCTACGCGTGCTTTTGCTTACTTTTGTGGCAAGACGGACGTGCAACGTCTTTCGCGCCTCCGGCGATAGTCGTTTGGAGCATCGAGCGAGGCTTTAGCCTCAAGCGAGCGTCCCCACCGGAGGTGCCGCCCGACATGAGGGCAAACCAGCGGTTTTCTCCCGCTTTTGCAAAAGAGTAAAAGTAATAAAGATTGCTTTCGCAATCAGAAGGATTTCCATTTGCTTCTCAAAGCAAACGAAAAACAAGCCCACCGCAGGTGAGATTCCCTCACCCACGGTGGGCCTGCTGTTTTCTATATCACTTGCCGTCCGCAAAGGACCATATCACTCGTTCCCACTCGCTCTTCTCAGAAAGAGAGTGCCGTTCTCTGCGGAGAACGGCAAAGGGCGCCGCCCTTTGATCCCGCCGCTTTTCAGAAAAGCGGAAAAACGCATTTTAATCACATGACCAGTCAGATAAAAAATAATTCTGACCGGAGGTCAAAACAGCTCCGATTCCACCACCGCGCACAGCAGATGATACACCGCCAGATGCACTTCCTGAATCCGGTATGTCTCCTGTTCCGGCGCAATGAGGGAACAGTCCGCCAACTTCGCCAGATTGCCGCCGTCACGCCCGGTCAGCGCCAGTACCTTTGCGCCGCGGACCTTCGCCG
The DNA here is from genome assembly GCF_001261775.1 of Anaeromassilibacillus senegalensis. GTDB lineage: Bacteria > Bacillota > Clostridia > Oscillospirales > Acutalibacteraceae > Anaeromassilibacillus > Anaeromassilibacillus senegalensis. The sequence continues at coordinate 162,038 of NZ_LN868536.1, forward strand.
CCATTGCCGCACAGCAGACGTTTGCCGCGTTGCCGGAAGTGCTGATCCCCAGCAGGATGTCGCCTTCTTTGGCGTATCCCCAAACCTGTTGGGCGTAGACAAGCCGGGGATCGACGTCGTTGCTGAACGCGGAGTTCAGCGCCGTGTGCGCGGAAAGCGAGATCGCGGGAAGCCCGCCCTGCAATTTTCCGGCGATTTCAGCGCCTTCCGGCCCAAACAATCGCGCGAACGCCATCTGTTCCGCATTGGGAAGCGGACGTTTTAGCAGGAAGCCCTTCATCAGCTCGCCGACAATGTGCTCGCTGTCCGCACAGCTTCCGCCGTTGCCGCAGACCAAAAGCTTGCCGCCGCGTTGAAATGTTTCGATCAACAGTGCGCACGCCTGCTGAACCGGCTGTTTTAAAGCGAGAAAGCCGGTGTGCCGGGTGAAGAATTCCAAAATCATTTGATGGGAATGTTCTTTCATAGGTTCATTCCTTTCCATTGCAGTAATAGGAAGCTACGGTCAGCGCCGCGACATCGCCCACCGATTCGGAAAGTTCGCACGGGACAACTTGACAGGCCGCCCATGCGGCGGGCAGTGCTTCCCTTTGAATCATGTGTTCCGCGGCGGGCCATATCTCGTTATAGCACCGCGCAAAGATACTGCCGATCACAATGCGCTCCGGGTTTAAGAGGTCGATCAGAATGGAAAGCCCCTTTCCAAGCTGCCGCCCGACAATCTCCAGAATTTCCTGTGCGATGGGATCGCCCTGCCGTGCCGCGTCGCCTACCTGTGCCGCGGTGAGATGCTCCAGAAAAGAGCCATTCGGACAAAAGGCTGGCGGAGCGCCCCGCTGTAATTCCCGCCGGCAGATGGCCTGCGCCAGCTGCGCAATGCCGCCGCCGCTGCAAAAACCCTCAAAGGAACCGAGCTTGCCATAGCCCGAGGGGCCGTAGTCGGAAAGGCGAATATGGCCCAGTTCTCCCGCCATATCGCACGCGCCGGGGTAGAGGCGGCCGCCGAGAATCAGGCCCGCGCCCAGACCGGTGCCGAAGGTCAGGAAGAGCATGCTGGAACAGCCGCGCCCCGCGCCGAACCGCCATTCCGCCAGCGCACAGGCGTTTGCATCGTTGCAGAGGAAGACGGTCAGGCCGGTCTGCTCCTGAAAATACCCGGTAATCGGGATATTGTCCCAACCCGGCAGGTTGGGCGGGGAAAGGATGCGCCCGGATTTGCTGTCCAACGGCCCGCCGCAGCTGATCCCGATTCCTTCCGGCGGGAGGGGAGACTGCGTCCGGCAGGAGCGGATATCCTCCGCCAGCCGGACCAGTATTTCTTCCGGAGAGAAGGAAGCGGTGGGATGCGGCTTACATTTATATAGGATGTGGACGCGGTCTTCGGTAACCTCGCCCAGGCAGGCGGCGCACTTGGTGCCGCCGATGTCAATGCCGATTGCGTACATGGTTTTTGCCTCCTTGGTCCCGTATGCAAAAGACGGCCCCTGCACCCGCAGAAGCCGCCCATGCTAAGAAAGTTGAAAGAGGATTAATAGAAGAAGATTTATAGGATAGAAGAAGATCTAAGTAAAAGAAAGGGAATTAAAGAGAATCCTTATTGATAACGGAAACGCCGGTGTCGATGGTTGCTTCGCCGACGTCGTTGCCTTCCAGCGCGTTGACGGCGGTCTTCATGCCTTCATAACCCATGACGTCCGGGTTCTGTGCCATGGTGCAGAGCAGGAAGCCGTTTTTGATCAGGTTCAGGATGGTGTCGGATTTATCAAAGCCGACGCCGATTACGGTCTGGCCTGCTTCCTGAATGGCGTTGCCCGCGCCGACGGTGGAGCCTTCGTTCGCGCCGAAGATGCCGACGCAGCCCTGGGTGATGTAGTTCGCGGCGATATCCTTGGATTTCGCTGCATCGCCTTCGCCGTACTGGGTTTCGAGCAGCTCAAACTTGGAGCCTTCAAACGCTGCGCGGAAGCCTTCTTCACGTGCGACAGTGGAAGCAGTGGCGGCGTTGACGTTTACGATGCCGATCTTGCCTTCGGTGATACCGGCGGCCTCAAGGGCTTTGATCATTTCCTTGCCGGCGGTGGTGCCAGCGGCCTTGTTGTCGGTTGCCAGGGTCTGGACGCCCGGGAAATCTGCCGCGGAGTCGACATAGATGATCTTTACGCCTGCGGCGTCCGCTTCTTTCAGGGATGCGGTGACGGCATCCGGGCCGTTTGCCGCCAGCAGGATGGCTTCCGCGCCGCCTGCAACAGCGTTGTTCACACATTCAATCTGCTTTGCATCGTCCTTCACGTCCGGAGCGAGCCAGGTGTAGTCGACATTTCCGAGCTCTTCCACAGCCTTTTTGCAGCCCGCGTCCACGTTGACCCAGTGTTGGTCCATCTGGTCCATGGTGATCAGGTAAACCTTGTGGTTTGCGCCGGTAGGGGTGTTTTCAGGCGTCTGGCCTTCGGTCTGGGAAGGAGTGTTGCCGGTAGGCGCCTGGGACGGAGCGTCGCCGCCGCAGCCTGCCATCATGCCGGCCATCAGCATGCAGGATAATAAGAGAGAGGTTACCTTTCTGAATTTCATGATTCTTTCCTCCTAGTTAAATATGATTAAAGCGTTACGCCTTAACTCCACTTGGTTTGGGTTCGGGAACGTTCTTTTCCTTCTTTTTTCTGGGTTTGCCGCTGCGGACGACCACATCCAGCAGAACGGAGATCACAACGATGATGCCGATGACGATGTTGCGGATGGCGACCGGCGCGCCGGCAAACTGTAAGCCGTTCTGGAGCACGCCCCAGATGGAAGCGCCGATGACGGTGCCGAGCAGGATGCCCTGGCCGCCGAGGGTGGATACGCCGCCGATGACGGATGCGGCAACCGCGTACATCTCATACATGTTGCCGGCGTCCATGGTGCCCATGCCGCTGGTGGCGCAGATGATCAGGCCGACGACGCATGCGCAGATGGAGCTGACCACATAGGCCTTGGTGGTGCTGGATACGACGTTGACGCCGGAGAGGCGGGAGGCTTCCACATTGCTGCCGATGGCGTAGATGTGGCGGCCGGTACGGGTTTTGCTCAATAGGAAATTAAACAAAATCCAGAGGACGACGGCGATCCAGATGGTGTTGTAGATGCCGAGGAATTTGCCATAGTAAAAGAAATCACGGAAAGCCTGCGCGCCGTCGCCGATGGAATCGGTGTTGTAGTTGTTGTTGACGATCTGCGCGATGCCGCGTGCGATGGTCATGGTGCCGAGGGTTGCGATGAACGGGGGCAGTTTGCATTTGGCGACCAGCTGTCCGTTGAGAACGCCGACCAGGATGCAGCAGAGGAAGGTGATGCCCACCGCGATCCATGGGTTGATCCCCTTGGTCATCAGTGTGGCGGAGATCATGCAGCTCATGCCGACAACGGAACCGATGGAAAGGTCGATGTTGCCGGTGATCAAAACGTAGGACTGTCCCACGCCGATGATCAGGATCGGGGCGATCTGCCGGAGCAGGTTGCCCACGTTCTGCGCAGAAAAGAAAATCGGGTTTAAAAAGCCGAATACAATGCAGAGGATAATCAGGCCGCACGCCACGGTGATGACCTGCCCCATGCCCCGGATCGCCAGGATCTTCTTAAAGGGGTTTTGTTTTGTCTTGTTTTCCATATGTGTTCTCTCCCCACTCATTCGTTATGCGCCGGCCTTCTGGCCGATCTTGTTTTCAAATTTCGTCGCACATTCCAGAATCTGGTTCTGCGTGACCTCGCCGGAAAGGAACTCCCCGGTAATGCGCCCGTCGCACATGACGAGGATGCGGTCGCTGATGCCCATGATTTCCGGCATTTCGGAGGAGACGAACAATACGCCGATGCCCTCCTGTTTGAGCTGGTTCATCAGGTTGTAAATTTCCACCTTGGCCGCCACGTCGATGCCGCGGGTCGGCTCGTCAAAGATGACCACGCGGGAATTTCGTGCCAGCCACTTGGCGACGACCACCTTCTGCTGGTTGCCGCCGGAGAGGCTTCCCGCGTCGACCTCCGGGCCGGCAAGCTTGATGGTCAGGTTTTGCACGGATTTCTCCACCATATCCGCTTCCTTTTTGCTGTTGATCACCCCCGCTTTATTGCAGAGGATATCCAGATTGGGAAGCGCAATGTTGTCGCGGATGCTCAGCTTGGTGCACAGGCCGTCTTTTTTGCGGTCCTCCGGCGCCAGTACGATGCCCGCCTTGATGGCGTCCATCGGTTTGCGGATGACAACTTTTTTGCCGTCCAGAATGATCTCGCCGCTGTCCTTTGGATCGACGCCGAAGAGCGCCCGGGTGGTTTCCGTCCGGCCCGCGCCCATCAGGCCCGCGATGCCGACGATCTCACCCGCGAAGAGGTCCAGGCTGACGTCGCGTACCATGCGGCCCGCGTTCAGGTGCTTGACCTCTAAAATCTTCTTGCCCTTGGCGCAGGTCACGCGCGGGAACTTTTCTTTGATTTCGCGGCCGACCATGTAAGCGATGATCTCCGACATGTTGGTGTCCTGAAAGTTCATTGTGGTGATGTACCTGCCGTCCCGCATGATGGTCACACGGTCGACGATGTGCTGCAATTCCTCCAGCCGGTGCGAGATGTAGACGATGCCGTGCCCCGCGGCGCGCAGCTTGTGGATGATCACAAACAGGTCGTCGATCTCCTTGGAGGTCAGCGCCGAGGTTGGTTCATCCATGATCAGGACTTTTGCGTCCGTGGAGAGCGCTTTTGCAATTTCCACCATCTGCTGTTTGGAGACCGCCAGGTCGCCAACGATGGTATCGGGATCGATGTCGATGTTCAGGCTGCCCAGAATGCGGGCGGCTTCCTTGCGCATTTCGCGCTCGGAGAGGACGCCGGAGTGCGTTTTTTCCCTGCCGAGGAACATGTTCTCCGCAACCGTCAGGTGCGCGCACATGTTCAGTTCCTGATGAATGATCGCGATGCCGAGCGCCTGTGCCTTTTTCGGCGTCAGCTCCTCGATCTTTTCCCCAAAGACGGTCATCTCGCCGCTGTCGCGTGTGTAAACGCCGCTCAGAATTTTCATCAGCGTCGATTTGCCTGCGCCGTTCTCTCCCAGCAGGGCGAGTACCTCGCCCGACTTGAGGTTGAAGGAGACGTCGTCCAGTGCCTTGACCCCGGGAAAGGATTTGTTGATGTGCTCTAGTTCGACAATGTATTCCTGCATCAAATCCACCTATCTTTTCTTAGGGGACCGGTGAAACCGTGCGGTTGTTTTTCCGCCCCTTTCGTGCCCCCCGTTACTCATTGTCTCGTTCTGTGGCTTTATTATAGCACCGGGTTTTTCAGAACATAAGGGGGCTGCGTTTGGTCTTATAGGGGGTTTCTTTTGGAAATTTTGTGCGATATGAATTTTTTATCCAAACAACGTAAATGGGTTTTAGTCAAAATGATGGCCTGATACGCCGCGAAAAGAGACGATAACAGGATGTACGTTTTGCACGGAACATTGGCGGGATAAGAGCAGGGCCGTTGCAGAATAAAACTGCAACGGCCCCGGAAATTTGTCCGGCAGCACAAAAGGTTCATAAAGGACCATATCACTCGTTCCCACTCGCTCTTGACCTCCGGTCGGGACGCTCGCTTGAGGCGAAAGCCTCGCTCGACGTTCTAAACGACCATCGCCTCTTTTCAGAAACGGAGAAAAACATATGTTAAGAATTGCCCGCGAGGTAAAAATGATTCCCGCCGCCTTTAGAAACGTAGAAAGACAAATGTAAAGAATTGCCACAAGGTGAAAATGGTCCTCGCCGTAGGCGTGTCCCGACCGGAGGTCCCGCTTTTCAGAAAAGCGGAAAAACACATTTTGCTCTACGGTACAGCCTTTTCAGCGTTCATTAGGATTCTTCCCCAGTGGGCAGCCAGGGGATCGCGGTGTCCACCGGGGCGGACTGCCCGCGCAGCAGGTGGAATTCCCCGCTGCGGTATTCCCGGAGCAGGTGTCCCTGCTCCAGCATCAGCAGGCGGTCCGCCACAACCAGGCTGTCCGACATACTGACCGCTAGGATCACCACGGTGATCTTGCGGGCGCGCAGCTCGTTGATCAGATGGACCAGATGGTGGCGCAGGTACATGTCCGCGCCCGCGAAAGGCTGGATACAGAAAACGATTTCCGGGTGGTAAAGATGAACGCGGTAATAAACCAGGTTGTACAGCGAGGCGGGAGAAAGCCCCGTAATGTCGTACGCGTAGATATCTTTGCCAACCAGGGGCTCGTATTCCTTAAAAATGCTCTGCTTGAAGCGGCGGTTCATCCAGAGCAGGGGAGATTTGCGGTCCAGCAGGAAGCAGAGATTGTCAATATAAGACATCTCGCGGAACAGCATGCTTTGCAGGGGATTCTCTTTGATAAAGCTGAGGTGCTGGCGCAGTTTCTCCCGGTTTTCACACCAATCGGTGGCGTTCAGCAGGATTTTCCCGCTCTGCGGCAGCAGGTCGCCTGTCATCAGCTGGAACAGGTCGGTCAGGACCAGGTTGTTTACATCCAGGAAGACGACGCATTCCCCCTGCTCAATTGTGAAGCTCATGTCATGGATGTGTTCCGTAAAGACATGGCGGAATTTCAGTACGCCGCTGTGCTGGTCGGAATCCTGCGGCAGATTGGTCGGCCGGCTGAAGTCAAGGGTGAAATGAGAAATGATGTCGTCACGGAACTCCTCGCGCCGCAGCAGTTTGCGGATTTTTCCGCATTCCATCAGGGAAACGCGGTCGCAGATGCGGAACGTCTCCTCGTGGTGGTTGCAGATGTACAGGAAAGACATGCCCTGCGCGGTGTAGCGGCGGATCAGCTCCTGGAAGCGCAGCAGGTCCGCCGGGCCGATGAAATTGCTGATATCCCGCAGGACCACCAGCTTGACGCCGGTGACGACCGCCTTGAGAAGCTCCGTGACACAGCGTTCAAAAGAGGAGAGCTCGTCCACGCTTTCGTTGGCATCGATATGAATGCCGAGGTCCTCGGTAAACAGGGCGAGCTGGGATTTCAGCACGCGCGGGTCGATCACATATTTTTTAAACCCGCGCCGCAGGACAAAAATGTTGTCCGCCACCGTCAGGCTCTCCACCAGGCGGCTGCGCTCCTCGATGACGGAGACGTGGTTTAATTCCATAGAGCTGGATTTATAGCTGTTGACCAGCTGTTCTTCAAAGTAGATATAGCCGTAGTGAATGGGGATGTTCTCACACAGGAGATTGACCAGTGCGTCCTGGCCCTCGGAGTCGATACAGACCAGGCCCATAATCTCACCCTCAAAGATGTGCAGATTGACGCCGTCCAGCAGCGTGACGCCGTCGTCCCGTTGGGTGACCCGGTCCAGCCGGATGATTTCTTTTTGCATGTCAGTATTCCTTCGCATTCCCGGTGAGGAGCGGCAGCGTGATTTCCACGTCTGTGCCGACATCCACCGTGCTGTAAATGGAAATGCCGTATTCCTCGCCAAACAGCAGCCGGATGCGGCTGTTCACGTTGATGATGGCGATGCCGCCCCGTTTCTCGCGGTCCGGCTTGACAAAATCGAAGGAAGGCGTTTCCAGCTCGCGGTTTAACTCGCGCAGGCGGGTTTCGTCCATGCCGGCGCCGTCGTCGGAAACCGTGATAATCAATCGCTTGGAGGTGGCCTCCAGTTTGATCCGGATGTTGCCGCGGTCAATTTTGCGCTCGATGCCGTGGATGATCGCGTTTTCCACAATGGGCTGCAGCGTCAGCTTGGGCATGCGGTATTGATAGAGCTCCTCGCGGTCTTCTTCGTCGCAGTCCACAAACAGGTTGATGCGTTCGCCGAAGCGGTAGCGCTGGATGATGTAGTAGTTGTCGATGTTGCGCAGCTCATCCTCCAACGTGACCAGCTGCTCAACATTGGAGATCGTGTAGCGGAAGAAGGTGGAGAGCGCCTCTGTCATCTTGGCCACGTTGTCCAGCCCGGCGGTGATCGCCTCGCCGCGAATGCCCTCCAGCGTATTGTATAGAAAATGGGGATTGATCTGGTTTTGCAGGGCTAGGTACTGCGCCTGCTTTTTGGATGCGTTGATCAGTTCGCTGGTGTCCAGCATGCCATTGAGCTTTTCCAGCGCGCTTTCCATCGCGGGGGAGTAGGGGTGGCGCAGTTCGTGGAAGCTCTGCATGGAGTAGCCGTCTACAAAAAGATTCAGCATCTTTTCCGTTTCCCGGTAGGGCAGATAGACCCAGCGGTGGCCGAGATAGAGGATGGCGGTCAACAGTGCCGCGCCGCCCAGCAGTACCCAAACGGCCCAGGGTTGTTCCGCGATGGAGATGGCCAGCGCGGCCAGCAGCAGGCCGACCAGAATGCTCAGCAGGGTGACGATTCGCGCAGACCGGTGGGAAAGAAAGCGAAATTGCAGTTTTTTCATTTGTTCACCCGCCTGTCAGGAGTAGAGCTTGCGGAACTCGTTTGGCTTGAGACCGGTCGCTTTGCGGAAACTCTGGGTAAAGTGCTTGAGATCGCTGTAGCCAACCTGGCTGCAGATGTTTGCCACAGTCAGATTGGTCTCTTTTAGAAGCTCCTTGGCGCGGTTCATGCGCACCTCGGAGAGGTATTCCAAAAAGTTTTTCCCGCTCTCTTTTTTAAAAAGCGTGCTGAAATAGGAGGCGTTGAAGCCGACGAAATCCGCCACCTCCTCCAAACTGATGGGGCGCATGAAGTTTTCCTGTATGTATTGCTTGGCGGCACGGACGGGTTTCTTTTCCGCCTGGCGACGGTCCTGCAGAATGGCGTCGACGGAATTGCACACCATGCCGGAGAGATGGCGGAACAGCTCCTGCGCGCTGCCGCACAGATCGCAGCGTTCGGAGAAGCGCTGATAAAGATCGTCCGTGTTTTCCACATGAATGTGGTGTTTGCGCAGCACGACCAGATAGGTGTGACAGGCGTCCAGCGCCAGAGAGATCAATTTTTGCCCGCTGACGCCGGGAGCGGCTAGCGCCGCTTTACGGAACCGGTCCAGCGCGCCGGACACCGCGTCGCGGTCAAGAATTTCCAAAGCGGTTTCCAGCTCCCGATTCAATTCCGCCAGCAAGCTGTCGCTCTCATAGGGAAGTTCCGGGTGGGAGGCGTCCTCCAGCACCTTGCCGGTCCCGTCCACCAGACGCTGCGCGCAGACGTTTTCCGCGGAGTGCAGGGAAAGGACAAGCTGTTCCGGCTGTGTCACCGCCTTGCCGAGTGCAATCGTCAGCTCCGTGTTCTCAAAAATGCCAAGCTGCACCTGCAATTCGTCCATGGCGGTTTTAAAGAGCTTGCGCACATTGGCCTGCCTGCTCTCCGCATAGTTCAGCACGCCGTAAGCGCGGCTGCCGATAAAGCAGATTTCCATGTCAAAGCAGATCGGCTGCAAAACGGCGCGCAGCTGCTGGGCCACCTTGAACTCCAGAATTTTGGTGCTGTCCTGGCAGAGCTGGCCCGGCGGGCAGTCCACCTTGACAATAAAAAGCCGGAACAGTCCCGGCTGAAATTGAAAATGATAATCCGTGTTTGCCTGCTCCAAAAGGAGCGGTTCCTGCATCTGCTGTGCCAGCAACCGGCTGAACAGGCCGGAACGGAGCTTGTCGATGTCGCTTTGCAGGCGGATTTTCAGGCGTTCCTCCTGCGACATCTTCTCCGTGCGCATCTGATAGCGGCTGCGCATCTTTTCCAGCGTGGCGGCAAGTTCCTCTTTCTTGATCGGTTTAAGCAGGTAATCAGACACGCCGAACTTAATGGCGCTCTGCGCGTAATCGAAGTGGCGGTACCCGCTGATGATGACACATTCCAGGTCGTCGCGCACCTGCTTGGCTCGCTCAATCATTTCCAGGCCGTCGTATCCCGGCATACGGATGTCTGTGACCAGCAGGTCCGGGCGGAGGCGTTCCACCATTTCCAGCGCTTCCACACCGTTGTGGGCCACTCCGATGATTTCCATATCAAACGCCGCCCAGTTCACCAGATTGCAAATCAATTGGCAGACCTTGACTTCATCGTCCGCCACGATTACTTTGATCATAAAGCTGACTCCTTATCCCCTGCAGCCGTTTTTTCTCCTTTTTACAACTGAAAAGTAAAAGAAAATAGAAAAACGAAAAAAAAATCGGCTGAATTCATAAAAACATTTGCATTTTTCTCAATTATTATATAATATGTATATTAGTAAAGTCAATATACTATTATTGCCTGGGGGAATTATTTTGGAAAAAACTGGTGGAATGAACAACCAGAATTTAAAATATCGAAACCGGGGACTGCTGTTGAAGCTGATCTGTACCCACGAGGGCTTGTCGCGCGTACATCTTGCGCAGGATACAGGGCTGACCAAAATGGCAGTGACAAATATCATTGCGGAGTTGATCGAACAGGGATACGTGGTGGAGAGTACCCCCAGCCGCAACACGGGAGTGGGGCGCAATCCAATTACACTGGAAATTGCCCCGGACGCGCCCAAAGTGCTGGGAATTCAGATCAGCCGGGAGGGCTGCACCGCCGTGCTGTTCGATCTCAAGCTGCGCATCCAGATGAAGCGCTTCATTCCCTTTTTACAGGAGGACAGAGCGTCCATCCAGGATAAGCTGTTTTGGATGGTGGACCAGATCAGCGAGCGGGAACCCAATATTTTGGGCTGCGGCGTGTCCGTGGTAGGTCCGCTGGATGTGGAGGACGGTGTGGTGCTGAACCCGCCCAATTTTTTCGGCGTCTCCAATTGGCCGCTCCGGAAAATTCTCTCGGAGCATACCGGCCTGGAAGTCTTTTTGAACAATGATATGAACTGCGCCGCGCTGGGAGAGAAGATGTTCGGCGCGGGGCGGGATTTTCACAATTTCCTCTATGTGGGCCTTTCAGTCGGCATCGGCTCCGGCATTATTGAAAACGACGGCCTGTACCAGAACAGCAGCGGCTTTGCGGGGGAACTGGGGCATACCAGCATTGACTGTGAGGGACTGCCCTGCGGCTGCGGCAACCGCGGCTGTTTGGAAGAATACATCGGCATGCCCATTGTCCTGGGGCGGCTGCGCGCCGTGACCGGCTGGGATTGCAGTTTTCCGCAGTTCTGCGACCGCGCGGGGGATCCCCGGGTGGACGCGGTTCTGACGGATATGCTCGGCAAGCTGGCGCACGCCCTGGTGAATGCAGTCAACCTGCTCAATCCGCAGGCGATCCTGATTGGGCATAACGGGGTGTACCTGCCGGAGCGGTATCTGATCTTTCTGGAAGAAGAGATCAACCAGCGCAAATTTTCACAGGAATATCGGAAGATCCGGGTACGGAAATCACGGTTCGGGGTGGATTCCTCTTTGTACGGGAGCGGCTGCGTACTTTTGAAACATCTTTTTGAAAATGGGAAGGTGGAACAGGATGCGTATGTACGGGTAAATCCGCTATGATACGGGTGCTGATCGCGGCAGGCGCGCCAATGGCCCGGCTGCTTCTGGCGTCAATCCGCTGGGAGGCCCTGCGGGCGGAGGCGGTTGTCGCCGGGACGAAAGAAGATGCCCTGCACGCCATGCGGGAGCGGAGTCCCGACCTTCTGCTGGTGGAAGATGGCGCGCCCTTTGAGGAACTCTCAAAAATAGAGGGAGCTGGCGTCCAAGTGGTGCGGCTCGACCCATGTGCGCTGTTGAACCAAACCGGGCCGGTTGGAAAGCGAGAGGCAGGCACTCCGGCTGGACGGGATACGGGCGGCAGCCGGGCGATCCGCCGGGCGCGGGCTTATCTGGAACAGAACTTTGCGGAACCGCTCCGGCTGGACGATGTGGCCGACTACGTGGAGTTGAACCCCGCGTATTTTTCCGCCCTTTTTAAAAAAGAAACCGGAAAGACGTTTTCTGATTATCTGGTGGAGCGCCGTCTGCGGGCGGCGCAGTCCCTTTTGCAGTCGACCGGGAAAAGCATTTCTGAAATTGCGGAAACAGTGGGCTATAACGACGTGAAATATTTTTCCAAGCTGTTCAAAAAGCATATGGGTGTAAAACCTTCTGAATACAGGCGCATTTCTCCCTGACGGCTATTTCTGATGGGGAGAAGATAAGGTTTTTTCACTTATTAAAATCAAAATTATAAGTCAGCCCTATAAAGGTTTGAATATTTATAAATAAGCAATAAATTTGTGTTAAATTGGAATAAATATCACAAAAAATAAAATTGATTTGAATAAAAACCAAAATTTTTCCACTTTTTCTATGGAATACACCTTTGACGGATGAAACGATCATTGCTAGAATGTAGCTAAATTACTTATATTTGCGCCGCAAGTTCATTTCTATTGGTCGAAATAACAGGTGAGCTTACGGGCAGAAATCCTTTACCGCAAAGGGGGGCAGGCACGGAGATTCAATCATTGGCCCATGTGTACGAGTAAATTTAAGGAGGAAAACAATGAAAAGGTTGCAAAAACTGATGGCAATCGCGTTGGCGGCAACGCTGGCCCTTCCGGGCAGCGTGCTTTCCACCGTTGTCTCCGCGCGAACGGCGGAATCCGAAGGGTTCTATACCTCGTTTGAGAAGGAGGAGGAGCTGTCCGGCCTGTTCCAGGAGTCCACGTTGGAAGTCGTGGACGGTGTTGGAAAATCTCAGAACGTCATCAGCAGCACGAGCGAAGGCCTGGTGGGCGACGTTACCTGGATGGTGGATAAGGACTCCATACAGGGTTCTTCAGACTACAATAACAATGAAACGAAGGAAAAGCTGTTTGACAGCAATCCCAGCACAAAATACCTGTGCAACGACGGCGCTTCGGAAAGCGGACCGGTTTGGGTTTCTTTCCGGCTGAAAGAGGCAAAAGCCATCAAGACGTATGCGATGGTTTCCGCCAACGACGCCGAAGGGCGCGATCCGGAGAACTGGACGCTGTCCGGCTCCAACGACGGCGAAACCTGGACGGCGCTGGACAGCCAGACCGGTGTTCGCTTCAGCAAGCGGTATGAGACAAAGACGTTTGAACTGGACAATGATACCGCGTATCAGTATTACAAAATCAGCATTACAAAGAATCGAAGCGGCCAGATGGTCCAATTTGCGGACCTGAACCTGGCCACGCTGGACGAAGCGGACAGCCAGGGCGCGAAGGTCGCCATGGCCACGACAATTGAGAGCGGCCCCGCTTCCGTGCACGACGCCGCTTCCAACCAGGGCTGGACCGGCGCAAAGGCGCTGAAGGTCAGCGGGTATCATCAGGGCGAGGATGAAGCCTACGCATACAACGTCCTCTACGATGGCCTCAACATCCCGGTTACGGAAAATACACAGCTCAGCTACATGATTTTCCCGGAATGGACGACCGACAATTACGACTTTGAGTATACCTCCACGTATATCTCAGTGGACCTGGCGTTCAGCGACGGCACCTACCTCAGCGACCTGAATGCCATTGATCAGAACGGAAATATCGTTTCCCCGAAGGAACAGGGCCTCTCCAAAACGCTGACCACCAAGCAGTGGAATAAAATCTCCACCTATCTCGCAACCGGCGAGGACGTTGTCGGAAAAACCATCACAAAGGTTTTGGTTGGCTATAATAAGCCTTCCAACTCCACGGGTGATCTGGATGCGTTCACGGCGGACATTGACGATATCCGCATTGAGGATGTCACGCCGGTCGAACAGGAGCATCTTTCCGACTATGTCTATACCCTGCGCGGCACCAACGACGGCACGCACTATTCCCGCGGCCTGGTCTGTCCGGCGACGACGATGCCGCACGGCTTTAACTTCTGGGCGCCGGTTACCAAAGCGGGCGACAACAAGATGTACAATTACCAACACAGCCGTGACGGCGGCACACTGAAACATCTGACGATCAGCCATCAGGCGTCCTTCTGGACGGGCGAGCGCGGCACCTACGAGTTCATGCCGAACAGCAGCTTCGACGCGGCGTCCGTTTCCAGCATTGGAACCGGCGAACGGGCGGCGGGCTTCAGCCACGACAATGAGACGGCGCGTGCGCACTATTACAGCGTAAAGTTTAACGAAGGCGACGCAAAAGCCTCCAACGTGCAGATGGAAGTGACCCCGACGGAACACGCCGCGGTTCTCCGCTTTACCTATCCGGAAGACGCGGAACACTGCAACGTCATCCTCGATTGCGACAGAGCCAACGGAGATACAACGTTTTCTTCCGACGGAAAGACCTTCAGCGGGTATTCCGACCATACGAGCAACGGCATGCAGCGCATGTATGTATACGGCGAATTCAGCCAGAATTATGTAAACAGCAAGGAAATCGGCAAGGCCGGCATCGCGGAGTTTGAGAAGGCGGAGAACGGCGAGACGGTCGTCGAGCTGAAAGTCGCCACCTCCTTTATCAGCCTGGACCAGGCCAAAAAGAATCTGAATCAGGAAATCGCCGCGGACGAAGGCTTTAATGAAATCTTTGCCAAAGCGCAGCAGACATGGGACGACCAGCTTGGTATCATCGAGCTTGAGGGCGCGACCCCAAACCAGATGACCAGCTTCTATTCTGGCATGTACCGCCTGTTTATGTATCCGAACAACCTGTCCGAGCAGACCGGTGAAGGCAGCGAGGACGGCTGGCAGTACAAGAGCCCGTATGGCAAACACGAAGTAAAAGATGGCAAAATGTATTACAACAACGGCTTCTGGGATACCTACCGCACCACCTGGGCGGCCTACTCTCTCCTGACACCGGAAAAAGACGTGGAACTGCTGAACGGCCTTGTACAACATTACAACGACCAGGGATGGGTTCCGAGATGGATTGCGCCGGGCGGCACCAACAGCATGGTGGGCACCAGCTCCGATGTGATCTTTGGCGACGCGGCAAAGAAAGGGCTGGAATTTGACGCGGAAAACGCGTTCCTGTCCGCTCTGAAAAATGCCTCCGTTGTCTCCAACAACCTGACAAACGGCGGCCGTACCGGCTTGGGCACCGGCATTTTCTATGGCTACACACCGCTGGAAGAGGACGGCTTGAGCTTCTCCTGGGCGATGGAAGGCTTTATCAACGACTACGGCATTTATGAGCTTGCAAAATCTTTGGGCTATGCGGATGAAGAGCAGTATTACCGCAACCGCGCGCAGAACTATGTAAACCTATTCAATCCGAACATCGAGTGGTTTATGAGCCGCCGGAAGGACGGTTCCTTCCGCACCAACAGCAGCTCGTTTAACCCGGGCATCTGGTGGGGCGATTACACAGAAACAAACGCTTACAATATGGCGTTCAGCGTGCCGCAGGACGGCCAGGGACTGGCAAACCTGTACGGCGGCAGAGAAGCGCTGGCGGAGCGTTTGGACGGACTGTTCAACGCAGGTCCGGAGCTGATCGAAGACGGAACCATTCATGAGATGGTTGAAGCGAGAGATCTCAAGATGGGCCTCTACGGCCACAGCAACCAGCCCTCCCACCACATCCCGTACATGTACAACTATGCGGGCCGTCCGGACCGCACACAGGAAGTCGTGCGTGAAGTGCTCAAGAGGGCATATGTCGGCAGCGACATCGGTCAGGGCTATATCGGCGACGAAGACAACGGCGAAATGTCCGCCTGGTACATTTTGAGCGCGCTGGGTTTCTATCCGGTCAACATGGGCAGCGGCGAATACGCCATCGGCAGCCCGCTGTTTACCAAGGCGACCATCCATCTGGAAAACGGCGAAGACCTCGTGATTAACGCGCCCAACAACAGCAATGAAAATATCTATGTACAGAGCGTGAAGCTCAACGGCGAAGCGTACGAGAAAAACTATTTCCTGCATGAGGACCTTGCCAAGGGCGCCGTGATTGACTTTGATATGGGCAGCAAGCCGTCCGGCTGGGGCAGCTCCGAAGACGCGCTTCCCGCTTCCCTGACCACGGGAGATAAGGCGGCGGAACCGATTCAGGATCTGGCAAGCACCTATTCTGTTGTAGGACAGTCCGCGCCATCCAGCAGTGTGGCGCAGGACACCGTATACAGTGCGCAGACCGCGGATGCGGCAAAGCTGTTTGACAACACGTCAGCTTCTGCGGCAAACTTCAGTGAAAATACGGCTTCCGTTTATTATAGCCTCATGAAACCGGGCATTGTGGATATGGTGACCGTCACCTCCAGCACCAAGCCGGAAAAAGCGCCGGTTGGATTTGAACTGTTCGGTTCAAATGACGGGACCAATTGGACCAGCCTGGAGAAGCGCGAGGGATTGGCCTTCGATTGGGCAAGATACACCCGCCCGTTTGCAGTCAACGCAACGGAAAAATACGAGCATTACCGTCTCGACCTGATTGGTTCTGAGAATGGTCTGGAAATTGCCGAGCTGGAGTTGCTGGGCAACCCGAAGAAGTCGATCGACCGCAATACATTGGGCGACATGATCGAAAAAGCGAACCGGATCGATCTGAAAGCCTATACCACCGCAAGAGCGGAAGCTTTTGCAAAAACATTGGCGGACGTAACCGCCGTTTACCAGAATGAAAACGCCTCAGAGGAAGACATTCGCACAGCAGTAGCGGATTTGGAGAAAGCCCTTGCGATCCTGGGC
This sequence comes from Anaeromassilibacillus senegalensis, assembly GCF_001261775.1. GTDB lineage: Bacteria > Bacillota > Clostridia > Oscillospirales > Acutalibacteraceae > Anaeromassilibacillus > Anaeromassilibacillus senegalensis. The sequence goes on from NZ_LN868536.1 coordinate 178,510, forward strand.
ACTTCCAGAAACGCCTATGACAGGCTGGAGGGCGAGACCTTCAACGACGGCAACGTGGTGCGCGACGTCAACGCGGACCGCAGCGGCGGCGGCAACATCGGCGGCGCGCAGAACGGTTTCTGGGCGGAGTTTGACAACGTCAGCTTCGGAGAGAACGGCGCGGGCCACGTTGTGATGAGCTATTCCTGCCAGTCCAGCGACGGCTCCAACAACGGCCAGGTACAGCTGTTCCTGGATTCCATGGAGGGAGAACCGTTTGCCATTCTGAAGACCCATAACACCGGCAGCAATTGGTCGACCTATATTGACACGGAAACGGACATTGTGCCGCCTGTCACCGGTACGCACGATGTGTATCTGAAGCTGGTCAGCGGCGACGGCAAAGCCTATGTCGCCAACATCGACTACTTTGACTTTACCGAGTCTGAGCCGCAGACGGAAGCGAATCTCACCGTCCAGTACAGCGGCAGAGAAGCAAGCCTTGCCGTTGACGGTGAAGCGCAGAAGCTGGCCGACCTCATCGGAAAATATAAGAATGTGGTTTCCTCCGGCTCCGATGTGGAACTATCCTTTGTCCCGGCCGTGGAAGGCAGAACATTCGCGGCGGTCACCCTGAACGGAGAGCCGCAGACCCTTACCGATCCCAACGAATTTGTTTACACACATAAGATGGCGGCAGCGGATACCGAGCTGCAATTTGCATTTACGCTGGTCAACAAGCAGGTTCTGAACGCAGTGGTCGATGTGGCGGAAGGCCTGCTCGACGGCAGCGAGTTCAACACGGCGCTCCCGTCCATCCAGAAAAAGTTCCGTTCCGCTTTGGAGAATGCACAGAAGGTACAGAAGAATCTGTCCGCGACGCAGAAAGAGATCGACAAAGCGTGGAGCGACCTGCTCGATATCATCCATTTCCTGAGCTTTGAGCTGGGCGACGTGTCCGCGCTGGAAGACCTGATCACCATGGCGGAAGCTGCTTCTGAAGACAATTTCACCGCCGAAAGCTACCAGAAGCTGGCGGAAGCAATTGCAGCGGCAAAGGAAGTCGCAGCGCAGGACGAACCGCTGAAGGCTGATGTGGAGAAGGCATACGATGACCTTTACAAAGCCTTTATCGGTCTGCAAGATGCTTCTGATCTGAGCATGTTGAATTATTACATCAGCCAGGCGGAAGAGATTGTTCCGGATCTGGAAGAGCAGTATCTGCCGGACGGCCAGGAGGAATTCCTTGCCGCACTGGATGCCGCCAAGGAACTGACCAAGGATTCCAAACAGAAAGAGATTGATGCAGCGGCGGCGGCTCTCAACAAGGCGATGTCCAATCTGCGCAAGATTCCGACAAAGGATGCGCTGAAGGAAATCGTTGATGAGACGGAAAACATTCCGCAGGGCGATTACACCGCATCCAGCTACGCGGTTCTGCAGGCATCTCTGCGGACAGCGCGCGCGGTGCTGGCAAATCCGAACGCAACGAACAAAGAAATCGCGGCTGCATATGACGCCGTGGTCCATGCAAAGAACGGCCTTGTGGCGGTCGAGAAGAATCCCTCCACCTCCAAGAGCTCCGGCAGCAGAACACCGTCCTATACAGGCAACAGCTACGGCGCGGAGGGCGTCGCAGTGGTCGGCGCGGCGCAGAGCGTGCTTGGAAAAGCGACGGTTATCTCCGACACCACAGTTGACTTTACCCTCAGAAGAGGCAGCGCATACTGCTTCAAGATGACGGTCAATGGAACAGACGCGGTGCCGAGCTTTACGGCGGGCGACGGCAGTGTTTTAAAGACGCAGTTTGTGGCAAAGATCGGCAATGCGTATTATTACCGCGTTTGGGCGGTCGGCGCGCCGGGCGCAAGCACGGGCGTGTACACCCAAATCCTGAACGGAGAGCCGCAGAAACATTGTGCCATCACAATTGCCTAAGACAGTTCTCACAATAAGCGCATCCAAGATTCAACCCCGGTGACGATTGGTCAAAGTCAGCCGATTGGCTGCGCGAATAAAACAATTGAATGCATGCAAAGACACGGCGCTCCTCGCCGTAATCCGGACCGGCCGTAGAGGCTGGAAATGGCAAAGTTTTGACAAGAGGTCCGCGCCGCAAAGAATCCATTCTTTGCGGCGCGTTCCACGTCAAAACCCTTTACTTCACACGATGTATCTTTTATGATGGGAATGTGGGAAGAGCAATAGAGATGGAATATGCATCACCTTGGATTTGGGGGAATGGAAATGGTAGGAAATATCAACAGCGAAACCATGCGGGCGATGAATTTGAAAGTGATTTTTGATTATATCCGGCGGAACGAGCCCGCGTCGCGGCGGGATATCGCCGAATTCGGCGGCCTGACGGTCGCGGCTGTTTCCAATATTACTTCAAAATTACTGGCCAACGGCCTGGTGGTGGAGGTGGGCGCGGGGGAATCCGTGGGAGGCCGCCGCCCGACACTGCTGGGGATCAACGCGGACTGCCGCTATGCGGTCGGTATTGATCTTACAACCAAGCAAATTAAATTGGTCATTACCAATTTTAAAGCGCAGATCATTTATGAATGCTCCTGCGATACACAGTTAGAACAAGGGCCCGGCTATGTGCTGGATAAAATGGCGCAAATGGTAAAATGCGCCGTGGCGGAAGCAAGGATTGATCCGCAAAAAGTGGTCGGTGTGGGCGTCGTGTCCGCTGGCCCCTGTGACCCGGAAAAGGGCGTCATGCAGAGCCCGCCGAACTTCCCGGATTGGGGAAACGTCCCGATCCGGGATTATATCCAGGAACACACCGGCTATCCGGCGTTCTTTGACAAGGATTCCGTCGGCGTCGTCATGGCGGAATACTGGTTCGGCAAGGTAGCGGACTGCAACAGCGTATTTGGCTTTCTGATCAACCGGGCGGGCGTCGGCGGCGCGCTGCTGGTCAACGGCGAGGTGTTCCGAGGATGCAGCGGCGGCGCGGGCGAGGTGGGCCACACCATTGTGGACGTGCGCGGGGAACGGTGCTCCTGCGGCAGCTACGGCTGCCTGGAAACGCTCGTCAATGAACAGCGCCTGCTGGCGGATGTGGCGGCGGATTTGAAGCTGGGCAGGCCTTCTCTGCTGGCGGATGCGGCAGATTACAATGCCGTTACGATGCAGCAAATCATGGAGGCCGCGGAGCAGGGCGACGCGCTCTGCAAGGAAAAACTGGACCGCATGGCGGAATACCTGGCGGTCGGCGTGCGCAACATTGCCACGCTGTTCGCGCCGGAAAAGATCGTCCTGTCCGGCGGCATGATCTCAAAATATCCGTATTTTACGCGCGTGATTCTGGAAAAGGCGCAGAAAAAACAGGATGAAAAGTTTGTCAAACACATCCGCGTGGTGGAGTGCAGCTTTCATGAAAATCAATGCGCGCTGGGCTCCGTGGCGTTGGTATTGGAGAATTTTTATAAAAGTATCCAGTTAGAATAAGGAGAGACGATATGAATGGATTTCCGATGAAGCTTCGCCCGGTCTACAAAGATAATCTCTGGGGCGGGGAGCGTTTAAAAACAGAATACAACAAGCGGACCGATATGACGCCTCTGGCGGAGAGCTGGGAGTTGAGCTGCCACAAGGACGGGAGCTCCGTGATTGCAAACGGCCCGTGCGCCGGTATGACGCTGGCCGCGTATCTGGAACAGTACCCGGAAGCGGCTGGGACGCGCGGCATGGATTTTCCGGCGTTTCCCATCCTCTTCAAGCTGATCGACGCAAAGGACGACCTGTCCGTGCAGGTGCACCCGGACGACGATTATGCGCAGCGTGTGGAAGGGGAATACGGTAAAACGGAAATGTGGATCGTTCTGGAATGCGAACCCGGCGCAAAGCTGGTCTATGGGTTCCGGCAGGAGATGGACCGGGAGACATTCCGCGCGCGGATAGCGAACAACACACTGCTGGAAGCGGTCAACGAGGTTCCGGTACATAAGGGGGATGTTTTCTTCATTCCGGCGGGGACGCTGCATGCGATCGGAAAGGGCATTGTCATCGCGGAGATCCAGCAGAATTCCAACACCACATATCGCGTATACGATTATGGCCGTGTGGATGCAAACGGCCATCCGCGGGAACTGCATGTTGAAAAAGCGCTTGACGTGACCCATCTGGAAGCGTATCGCGCGGGATGGAAGGCATATCCGATGCACAAAGAAGCGGGCGGAACGGTGACGCTGTTGGCGGACTGCCCTTATTTTAAGACCAGGCAAATTCAATTGGACGGATGCATGAACCGCATTGTAGACAGCGGCTCGTTTGAGGGGCTGTTTTGCGCGGAGGGCGCGGCGGTTCTTCGGACGGAAACAGAAGCGTGGGAGCTTCAAAAGGGCGACACGATGTTTTTGCCGGCCGGACTGGGCGCATACGCATTGGAAGGGCGCGCCGTATGTATTTCCATGGGCGTGTGACGTCCGATATCAGAAGAACTTGGAGGAATAATCATATGAAATATTATGCGGGGATCGATCTGGGAGGCACCAACATTGTCGCGGGCATCGTGGATGAAACATTTCAAATTATTGCTTCCGCAAAGCGCAAAACCGCTCTGCCGCGCCCATGTGACACGATTATTGAGGACATGGAAGCCACCGTACGGGAAGCCGCAGGTCAGGCGGGCATAGCGGTGCGGGAGCTGGACTATGTGGGGCTTGGTTGTCCGGGGATGATCGATATTACCACCGGCATCGTCATTTACTCCAATAACCTGGAGTTTTACCATGAGCCGGTCGGGGAGAAATTGTCCGGGCGGCTGGGGATTCCGGTGCTGATGGCAAATGACGCGGACGCGGCGGCCTTTGGGGAATTTAAAGCGGGCGCGGGGAAAGGCAGCCAAAATATGATTGCCATTACATTGGGAACAGGATTTGGTTCCGGAATCATCATCCATTCCAAGCTGTACACGGGCTTCGCCTACGGCGGCGCGGAAATTGGACACAGCCTGCTTGTAAAGGACGGGGAGCTGTGTACCTGCGGGCGGCGCGGCTGTCTGGAAGCCTACGCCTCGGCGACAGGTTTGATCCGCCTGACGAAGAACCGTATGGAGGGCTGTAAGGAAAGCCTGATGTGGAAGCTGGTGGACGGCGAGTTGGAAAAAGTCAGCGGCCGTACGGCGTTTGATGCGATGCGGCAGGGGGACCCGGAGGGAACCGCCGTGGTGAAGAAGTACACCGAGTATCTGGCCGAGGGCATGGTCAATATCGTCAACATTTTCCAGCCGGAGATCATCTGCATCGGCGGCGGTATCTCCAAGGAGGGGGAGAATCTCCTGGGGCCGATCAACACCTATATCAACCGGTACGCGTTTTCCCGCTTTGCGGATCAGAATACCTCCGTGCGCATCGCGGAACTGGGCAACGACGCGGGCGTGATCGGCGCCGCACTGCTGGGCGAAGCGTTCCAGTGCAGGTAAAATCGTAGATAGAACTTAACAAACCACCGCTGTGCTTTTCCTGCCCGAAAAGCACAGCGGTGGTTTGTTATGCAGGGATTTGCGTATTTCAGTTTGTGCGCGGGCTGTGTTATGGAGCGTTCCAGCTGGCATTTGGGCAGTCCACTTCGATCAATGCATAGTCGCCTACTGCGGAAGCGATAGCTGTACTTACAAGAAAGGAATCAGGCCTTAAGCAGAATGCATAATACGCGCGGTTATCGTCAGATACCAAATTACCAAATATGGATTTGTCTGGGACGTCTTTGACAAGGATCTGCATCTGCTCTTTGCGGATATGGCCGCCTTTGACCGCTTCGTTTGTAACGTTTTCAGATTGCTTGATTTTCCGCACGAGGTCCATGTTGATATCCATGAAGTCGGAGAGCTTTAATTTTTCCACATGGTGCAGATCGATGGTGGTTGCATAAATATCGTCTGAGATCCGGCAGGAGCCTCTAACATCCGGACGTCCGGTATAATAGGTGGAAGTTCCCGTGTAAAGGATACTCAACAGCTCAGGGGTGTGTAAAGTGACCTGATAATTTAAATCCAATTCAAGAATGTCTATCGGACCGATGCTGTCCAAATCCACCTGTGATTTGAGGTCGTCCCGGATGAGTTCATTGATTGCTTTTTCCTTGACGGAATCTTTGAGCCCATGAATCTGCGGATACTTGAGCGTTGCTTCCCCTTGGGAAAAGGTTTCCGTCGTGATCTGATAAGGCTCCCGTTGGATAAAGTGTTTGGCGGACACGACCAGTCCCAACAGCAAAACAATAGCAATCAAAATGCTGAAAAACTGTTTCCTGTTCATTTTTATCCCCTTATTTGAACATGGTAGCGCCGGCAGATTCAATGCTGTTTCGCATGAACGGCTTATCGATGTTTCCAGAATAGCAGATCATTTGCTCTGCGTCAATCAGGGCGATTTTATCTGCAAATGAAAGATAAGGGTTCCATTAAAATGTGCTTCTCCGATCTTCCTTGAGTCGGATTTCTTCTTTGATTTTGTCCTTTATTTCCTTGCACAGCTGCTCGGTGCCGATTCGCTGCCATTCCTGTCCTGCCTTTTCAATTAATAAGCTGGTCATTGCCTGATGCAGTACGTCGTTGTAACAGTTTTTAAGAAACAGTACGGGAATCCATTCATGGAACCCGTTGCGCTCAAAAAGCTCCATGGTTTCGATAAATTCTTCCGGGGACACCTCAGATTCATCATCGCATAATCGGTACTGAACTTTTGGATGGTTTACCAGCCAGTTCACCATCTGCACCAATTTATCTTCGTTAATTTTTGTTTGCATATCTTTTCCTCCCTTATTGTAGTGTAAATGATTCCAAAATGGTTTCTATATATAATTGTAATAGAACAGGAGAACAAAACCGGTACCGGATGGTATCCTTTTTCATAGAAATTTTTATACGATCAGAGATGACAGTAAAAGCAAAGAACCGCCCCCGGATTGGCAATGCCAACCCGAGGGCGGTCTGTTTGTCTGCTTACATTCTATTAAGAGGTTTACAGGAGTTATCCAATGGTTACCGTGCAGTGCTTAACGGCTTGCTGCCCCGGTAGGGTGGTATACACGCCCGTGCTTTGGCCCGGCGCGCCGACTGCCCATACGCGGTAGTAATAATCGTTGCCGATTTTGGCGACGTACTGCGTCTTCAAAACATCGCCGTTGCCCACGGTGAAGCTCGGGGCTTCGTTTGTGCCGTTTACAGTCATCTTGAAGCAGTACGCGGCGCCTCTCTTGAGGGTGAACGGCAGGGTCATGTCGGAACGGACGCTTGCGCCGGAGACGATGTTCTGCGCGGCGGCGACGACCGGCGTTGCGACCGCGGTGCCTTCACCATCGGTGTTGATCGACGGCTTGGAGGAACTGCTTCCGCCGCTGGAATTGTGCTTCGGCGTATCCTTTTTCAGACCGTTGATTCGCGTTTCGATCAGTTCACTGATGGAGTCGACCTCTTCCTGTGTCGCGGTGTTGCTCTTCATCGCGTTCATGCCCAGATTATAGGCGGCGCGGAGCGCGGACACGCTGATGTTGGTATAGCCGCTGAGGTCTATATTATCGACCCTATCGAGCAGCTCGCCCAGGTAATCCTTATTCGGAATCTTGCGCAGCGCCATCATCGCGTTGACAAGCGCGGTTTCCGCTTCATCCACCTTGGCCTGTGTGGAGTTCTTGGCGTCGTAAACCTTCTTTGCCTCTTCCAGGGCAGACGTGAAATCTTCTTTGCCGGTATCCAGATACTGGTCAAGGTTCTCGTAGACAACGTCAGCCTTTTCAATCGTACGGTTCAGGCTTGCCTTGTCGGCGATTGCTTCCAGATCCATCATTGCGTCGTACAGGTCGTCATAGGCCTTTTCAACGTCCGCAACCAGTGCGTCGGGATCGTCCGCGACGGTCTGAGCGGCTTCGAACGCTTCTACAAAGGCGGCCCAGGTTTCAGTTGTAAAGTCTTCCTCGCTCAGGGTGTCGGCGTTGGCCAGCAGGGTCTGCAAGTGCGTGACGTCGCCCTTTTCAAAGCTCAGGAAGTGAATGGACTTGAGCAGCTTGCTCCATGCGTTGTTGATGGAATCCTGTGCGGCGGTCTTATCGGCTTCCACATCCTTCGCATTCTTCAGCGCACTGTCAAATGCCTTCTGGACGGATGGAATCGCCTTTGCGTATTCGTCGCCTTCCTTCAGTTCGTCCGCTGTCGCGATGATATCGCGCAGGGTCATCTTGTTGACAACCGTGAACAGGAAGGACAACTCTGTGTCTTCGCGGCCCATAGCGTTGGTATATGTGTAGCTGGTGGTATCCGTATCTTCGTCAAAGACCACGTCGGTCCCGTTGACGGAGATAGCGGCAAACTCTCTGCCTTCCACGCGCGGCGTGAAGACAAACTCGTAGTCTTCTCCGGACAGGATCTCCGCTTCATATTTGCCGATCAGGTTGGCAATTGTCGCGTCGCCGCCAGTGATTGCAACCCGCGCCTTGTTGGACGGGAAGGTCATGACCAGGTTCTGCTCGGTGGGGACGTCGATTTCTGTGGAAATTTCGATCGGGTTACTGTAGATGACCGGGCCCTGGTCGATGCGGACTGTGGTGCGGACAAACTTGCCGGCCATATCCTTTGTGACCGTCAGGAACTCCGAATAGGAGCCGGAAACCGGGGTGAAGACGCCGTCCTTGGCATCGGAAATCAGCCAGCGGTAGCGCGCATACGGTCTGTATTCGTCTTCCACGGTGAAGGACGCCTGCAGCTTGTCGCCCGCGACCGGCGTTCTGTCGCCGTTGGTGTTGACGACCTTGACGTCTTCCGGAATGACGTCGGTAATGTCGGTATCTGGCACGTTGGAGCCGCCGCTGTCCTTGTCGGCAAAGTCGGTCAAGGTGCCGTAGCCGAGCACCTCGTACAGGCGTACGCAGCTGTTGCCGTCGTACGGGCTGCCGTCCTTATTCTTTGCAACGCCCTGCGTGACTTCTACTTTGATGTATCGGCCCACAACGCTGCCCGTGTCGTAGGTGTGCTCCGTTACACCCAGTCCGTCGTCATTTTCACCGGCGGTGATGAGGGTCCAGTTCTTCTGGTCATTGCTGACATAGAGGTTGTACTTGCGGGTGTTGTATTCCTTGAAGCGGTCTCTTTCGTCCGCGCCGGGCAGCTTTTCGTCGACCGCTGCGGTTGCATGGCGCAGGGTGATCTTACTCAGGTCGTAAATACCGTTGAGGTCGATGACTGCAACGCGCGGGTCTTCCTCGGAGACGCCGTCCGCGCACCATTTGGTAAACAGATCACCGTCCGTAATCATACTTCCGGCTTCACCTGCATTAAACTGCTTGTCCGCGACGGTTGTTTTGCCCTGGAAGACGTTGACGCCGTCACCGCTGACAATATAGGTGGTGTTGATCGGCTCGCCTTCCACGCCGTCCACGGTAACCGGGGTCACTTCAAACTTGAGGGCGTTCAGTTTCAGCGCGTCTTCTTTGTCCATGGTCAAGGTGGATTCCGTCGCACCGTCGATGGGAGCAAAGGTTTCCCCGTCGTTACTGTGATACCACTGGAAGGTGGACTCGCCTTCCACGCCGGTCACGCCCGCGTTAATATAGGTGTATCCGCCTTCAAAGACGACCTTGGAATCATCTTCCTTATCTTTGTAAGCCGCGATGGTGGCGTTCTCCGCGGAAGGAAGCACTTCCTTATTGGACTTGCCCCATGCCTGGAACTCATAGATGCGCGGGCAGTTTTTATCGCTTTCGGTTTGGCCCGCATAATCCGGAATCAGTTTGAAATATCTGGCCTGCACCGGCTCTTCCATAACAAGTTCTACAATATCGTCCTTGTTATTCTTGACGTTGACCTGTTCCGTCCAGTTTTCGCCGTCGTCGCTGGTCTGAATGCGGAAGTCGCGCGTGATATAGCTTTCTCTTTCACGGCCCGCGTTGACCAGGCGGAATTTGTCGATGGTCCAGCCGTTGTTTTCGCCGAGATCCGCCTGAAGGTATGTGCCGTCCTGGCGGAAGCACCACTTGGTTCCCTCGTCGCCGTCAAATGCGCGGTACGGCTCTTCGTTGTTGTAGCCACCGGGCGCGCTGATTTTATCCTTGGAAAGATTCAGGAACGCGTTGTCCAATCCACCCTTGACAACATTGGAGACATCGGAAAGTTCCGTCTGGTTGCCGTTCAGATCGACGCCGATCACCTTGTAAACAAACTCACCGTTATAGGGAAGAGTATCGGTAAAGGTGCCGTTTTTGCCGCTCACGGTACCGGCCAGGGTGCCTTCCTCCAGAGTAAAGTCGGAAGATGTGCCTCTGTAAACGCGGTATGTGGCGATGTTGTCCGCTTTGTCCCAGGAAACAACAGCCTTGTCGCCCAGCGCGCCTTCGCCGGTTTCCATGGCGGCGGCGACGTTTTCAACGGCGGGCAGCGTGATGGTTTCTTTCTTAACCGCTTCTCTCGCGACACGCAGGAAGTCGCTGTCGGCAAGGGAAATCGCGGTGATCTTGATGCCGCGCGCATCCGGAAGCTCGATGGAATCGAGCGCAACGTCCGGGTCGACCGGAATGGCATAGACGAACTGGTAGTTGTCACAGGTCATGCGGTCCTTGCTGCCGTTGTGGAAATGGGTGAAGAAGTGGCCGACCTGATCGTAGACATACGGGCGCAGGTCGCTGTTGGAGAAGCGGTCCCAGCCGGAGAGCTCGGAGTCCCAGTCGGCAAAGGAAATCTCTTTGGTAACGGAGGTCCCGTCTGCCATGTTGACGGTGAAAGTGTCGGATTTGTCGCCGGAACCGGCGGCCGCGCCCAGCAGGTAGACATATTTATAGTTGGACTTCGGCAGGTCGATCTTCTGGCCTCTGGCCTCCACGACGTTCTTATAACCGTCTTCCTTCGGCCCGAGCTGGAAGTCTACACCCTGGAAAGTAACGGAATCGTCCCAAAGCTCCGCCGGAATGGTATTACCCTTGCCGTCGTAGCTGCCGTCCTTGCGGTCCTCGTTGAAGCTGACCGCGTCGACATTGTAGTAGTCGTACAGGTCGACCGCCTCAGATTTCAATGCGACGGATTCGTCCGCATACGGCTCGATTTCCAGCGCAATCGTGGTGATCTCATATTTGTCCATCTGGAAGCTGATCTGGTTGCCGTTGACAGCGATATCCTTGTTCAGGTCCTCGTCCTCAAACTCGATCATGTTGACTTCCTTGGCGGACTTGACATTGCTGGGCAGGGTCAGGGTAACGTCGGTATTATCCTTGCCCTGGGACTCATAGACGCGGACGATCAGCTGATCCTTCGCGTCCGGGTTTTCCATCGGGGTCTTGATGACCGTCAGATGGACGTTGTCTGCGGAGGAAGCGGCAAAGGAGTGGTTCGCACCCAGCTCGCCTTCGTGTTTCTCAGATTGGACGGCCTCCGTCCTGTAGTTGAACTCAGAACCCTTCTGGTCGGAATTGGCGTCCTGCCAGGTGCCGCTGTGCGGATAGATGGAATAGGAGAAATCATGTTCCGTTTTGTCAATATAATAGGCCGCCGGGTCCCAGCCGGAGCAGCGGACACCTGCGCCCATCGGGGAGCGCAGCGCGGTCATGCGCATGCGGGTTGCCTCGACGTTGCCCTCTTCGTCTTTGAGCTGAATGGCATCCCAACCGTACTTGGAATCATTCAGAATGCTTGTACCGTAAGAGCCGCTGTCGTCCGTGACGTCCGCCCATTTGTGGCCGGAAACCTCGAACTTGGCGTTATCAATGCTGTTGTCGCGGGTGGTTGGGCGCTCCAATGCGCCATACGCGATTTCATAGGTGGCGTGGTCTGATTCCGCGGCAAGTGGGAAGGCAATCTTCATCATGCGCTGGTTCTCGTTCCAGCTGACATGCATTTTAACGTCCACACGGTCGGTATCCGGATACAGGGAGATGTCCTGATACATGGTGGAATCGGACCAGTCTCTGGCGACGCGCACGACCACTTTGTCGGCGGAATTTTCAACGATTTCAATGGATTCCGGCGCGTCGTTCAGGATGGCGACCGGGTCGGCGTTCATTTCTTCCATGACCAGATCCCAGGCGGGATACGCACTGCCGCCGGTGTCTTTCAGAATATGAATTTCATTGCCCTGGTAGCCGTCTGCAAACACGGGACGGTTGTTGTCGTTCTTATTGTAAATCTGTGCAATGTTACCGGTGCTCTTGTCGATCTCCACCTTCAGTGCAGCATTTTCCAATACGAAGAGTCCGTCTTCTTCCTTTGCGCTGAGATTGGTTTCCACGGCGCTCTCTCCGGCCTTGACATTGAAGACCTTGAAACCGACGGGCGGCAGGTCCTTCGCCTGGAAGCGGATCGTCGCGGTGTTCTTTTCTGTATCTCTTGCGACAACGGTGGAGGGAAGCTCAGTGTCGCCGTCGTAGACGACCAGGCTCTCCGGAACAGCGCCGTCAAAGCTGACGATGGTTTCCACCATGTCGTCACGTGCCCAGGAAAGGGAGTTGAACACCAGAACCGGCGTGCCGTCCACATTGGTATCCGCCTTATAGGCGATGGCCTGCAAGCCGTTGTCCTGCACATTGTTCAGCAGGTTCTTTGCCAGCTCCTGGTTGTTATAGGTGACCTGATACTGGTACGGGATGGAGGAGCCGGGGAGCACGTCGTGGAACTGATTGATCAGAATTTTATCCCAAGCCTTGCTGACTTCGTCGTTGCCCGCGCCCGGCAGGACGCCCAGCCAGTTGCCCAGCGTGCCGGCCTTCTCCGCCTTTTCCGCCAGGATTTCGTTTTTGCGGTTGTATTCCTTTACGCGCGCCCAGGAAGTATAGGTGCCGCGGTGGTTCTCAAAATACATTTCGCCTTCAACCGTGCGAACCTTGCTCAGGTCTTCGGTCTCGCGGACGCTGTCGAAGTATTCGGTGATGGTGGCCAGCTCCGCGCTGGCGCCGTTGATCGCGTCTGTGCCGTTGGTGTTGACAACCGCCGCGTAGTCGCCACTGTTGGGGCCGCCGCCGTGGTCGCCGTTCCCGAACATGCCCAGCGCTTTTTTGACGCCGGTTTCCTTGCCGGTCTGGTTGTTGCGCTTCATGGCTTTCATCATGGCGTCCGCATTGTAGGTGCTCACATAGTCCCGCATCGGTGCGTAAGAGAGCACTTCCGAGCCGTCGATGGACTGCCACTTGAAAATATCGGAATCGCGCTGTACATTCTGCTGTTGCCAGTTGAGCTTTGTGGTGACAAAATTGTCCATGCCGGACTTTTTCAGAATTTGCGGGAACTGGCCGTTAAAGCCGAAAGTGTCCGGCACATAGCCGACGGTACTCATCTGGTTAAATTCGTTCAGGAAGAAATGCTGGCCTTCCAGGCTCTGGCGGACAAGCGCCTCGCCGCTGGGTAGGTTGAGGTCCGGCTCCACGACCTGGCCGCCCGGGTTGTCCCATTGGCCTTTGGCGATGAGTTCCTTGACGTCCTCGTACATTTCCGGATAATACTCTTTGGTCCACTCATAGTGTTTGGAGGCGGACATGCTGAATTTATAGTTTTCGTTGCTTTTGAGATTGTCAATGGCGCGCTTGAACGTGTCGCTGATCACGTCGCGCGCGGTGTCCTCATACGGCCACTGCCAGGCGGTGTCGATGTGGGCATTTGGGACCAGATACATGGTCCAGCTGCTGTCGATCTGTGCGTTGGAAGGTGCGTCTTCATTGGGGCCCGCCAACATGGTGGTCGGCGCCGCGGCGGAAACCGCCAGCATGGCGGCCAGCATCAGGGAAACGGTTTTTCTAAGATTTTTCCTTTTCATACTTCTCTCCTTCTTTTGGCGGTACGCATGCGCGCCCCGCGAATTTTTTATCTGGAAACTGCGGTTGGATTGAATGGACTATCCCTCCTTTGCCGGTTCACTTGTCCGGAACGAAATCGAAAAGCGGCCTGTGGTGTGGACCGCCTTTCAACGTCCGTTTGCTCATTGTGTTATATTCTGATAACGTCCCTGACGGGCGTTTCATCAGCCGTTATTTTGCGTATCCGACTTTGCTCACATAGTCGGCCCACGTTTGCCCGTTTTCCAGGGAGTTCAGTTCCGCCTTTACGCCGGCGGCGCCGGGATCCTCAATGCCGCACAGATCGGCGCGCAGAGCGTTTTGCATCAGGAGCAGATAGACCGTCTCGGAATAGTCTTTTACAATGGCCTCCATCTCCGGGCTGGAGAAGGACAGCTTTCGGTCCGCAATCTCTTTGTTTAAAGCGTCTGTGTTAATTAAAAATACAGGATCATAGGGATAATCGACATACTGTTCCTGATAGAGTTCAGAGAGCAGGTCCTCGTAAGAGGAGAGCAAGTCTACGGTGCTTTCCTGATCCATCTCCTGCGCGGAAAAATCCCAGTAGTTGGGAATATAGGAGCTGCCGGAGAAATAGGCGCGCACGGCCATCTCATCCTTGCCGAGCAGGTCCTTCATCAGCTTGGAAACGTTGATATCCTGTCGGGACGTTTGTTCCTGTAAGTAGCGGAGCAATGCGTTCGGCTCGTTTTGTCCCGCGTATTTTTCAATCGTGTGTAGGATCAGCGGAACCTTAACATTGTAGTAAAAATCCTGCTGCGCGCTGACCATGCTGTCCTCCATGTCGGAGGAGAGGGACGCCAGAATGGGGTCTTTCAGAGAGAAGAACAGGTACTTCATGTATTTCCGGTTCATGTCGTCCTGTACTTCAATGCCGTAGCGTTCCTTGAGCTCCAGCGGCAGCGCGTTTGCGGAGTCGTCCAGGTAGTAGCTTTCCAGTCCTTTATACAGCCATTGGTTTGGCGTGAAGTGCAGGTTGCGCGCATAGACTTTGCTGTCAAAAAAGGCGTGATAAATCGTGCGCGACATGGTCTGGCACTCGCCGGGGGTGAGCATGGAAAGGGAAATCGCAGCGCTTTTTCCGCCTACGCCGCCCAAAATCACGCTTTCGCCATCCTCGGCGCTGCGCAGCAGTACCAGGGGCATGTCGTTGAGACCTTCCCCAAAGACGCCCGCATAGTAGTTGCAGAAGGAGACAACTGTGCTCAGGTCGTTGACGTCCGCACTGTTGTCGATGGACTTGTCCAGATACAGGGTTCCGGTCCCACCGGCGGCGGACAGGTTTAAAGGTTCAAAGCTTCCGAAGCAGAAGCTGGAATTGCTGATATCATAGAAGTCGTACCAGGTGGGCTTGTTCAACTGGAAGGACGCATCCGTTCCGTTGGTTTCCGCAAATGGCATGATGGCGTTCCAGCCGGGATTGTTTTGCAGCCGGAACGATACACGGCTGATATAGCGGTCCATATAGGGGGCGTTGTCACTGTCGAACCACGGAATCATCAGGACCTTTTTGCCCTGAAAGACCATCAGGTCCTCATACAAATTGCCTTCCACCTGGAAGTCTTCTCCGTTGCCTTCTCCCAGCTTGACGTCGTAGGTAAAGAGAACGGTTTTACAGTCTTCGGGCAATGGGCCGATCTCCCAGACGCTGCCCAGATCTTTCAACGTGAGTTCCGCGCCGTCACCACCGGTGCATTTCGGTTTGGAGCCGTCCACTGCACTCGCGTCCAGATAAAGAGTGCGGTCGGCAGAGAGCTTTTCCGGTGTCAGCTGAATGGTGACAGACGCCAGCTTCCCTGCAATATCGACCGGCTCCACAGTATAGTCCACCGCAAACTGCGAGATTGCCGGGTCCACATGCTGAGACGCGCTGACCTGGCTGCACCACATGCCAAAGGAAACCACGGCTACGATCAGCAACGCCAGGAAGCCGCCGATCCAATATTGTCTTTTCAAAATATCCACCTCCAGAAAATGGACCTGTGCATGTTCCATAAAAATGGTTCCGCCGGAATCCGCCGCCGGAACCTGGCCCTTGCCAATATTATACAAGGAAAGGCAGGTAAAAAAGTAGGGGAGGTTTTTTTGATTGCAGGGGGGTTCCTTTGGAAGAAAAGACAATTTGCGAATGATATGTAGAAAAAAATTAATGATAGTATCCATTTCGTAAATTTAGTTGACAAGAGGTTGCGGTACGAAGTATGATAAAAGCACCTTGATAAATGGAGCGAAAATGGATGAAAAAATGGAAAATTGGTGCGCTTTGCGCGATAGTATGCGTTTTGGTGATTTTGCTGGGCAGTGTGGTGGCATTTCTGGCGGTTGACCGGGGATATGGGATGGAATTTACCGTATCCGCACCACAGGACAGGCCTCACACGCTGGAGGTCTCCTTAAAGCTGCGCAGTTCTCTGCTCTCCAGGGACAGGCAGGTAGTGCTGTATACCGGCGGTAAGGAGATTACGCTGCGAACGGTGGGCGGCGGGGAAATACGCGAGGCCGAGGATACGCTGGAATGCGTATTGGGCCGCGGGAAGGAAATCCAATTGGTGTACGATGTGACGGTTGGCGCGGAGGGCAAGCATGGACGGCGCGGCGCGGTAACAGAAGACTATTGCGTGTTTGATGGCGGGCAGGCGCTGCTGCTGCCGATGGAGTTCTATGCGGACGGGTTCCCGGAGCAGGAGGCCGTCGTGAGCCGCCTCCGGGTTCAAATGGACCCGCGGGAAGGATGGACGGCGGTCCTTCCATTTGAAGAGCTGACGGACCTGACCTGGATGGACGCTTACAATATCAACAACAATTGTTTTGCCATGGGGCGGTTTGTATCGTGCGCGCTGCCGGGACAGGACACGGGAGTGCGCGTTTATCGGGTATCCGGGGAGGAAAATGAGCTATCCGGACAAACGCTGGAGGGAATTGCCGCGCTTGACGGCTATTATCAGGGGAAGTTTTCCAAACAGGACAGGCCGTATCAGGCGATTCTCCTGCCGGCCGGGGAAGGGGCGGTCATCGGCGGCGCGGGGGCCGGTTCCGTCTGTGCCACTTTTGATGAAACCAGCAAACGGGATTGGGAGCTGTTGAGCCACCGGATGTTTCACGCGTATTTTGACACCGCGTTTCCCACGCAGCGGTTCCATGCCGCGCCCCAGCTCTGGTTTTACGAGGGGCTGGCGACCTATTATGAGAATCAATCCGTGGCGGCGCTGCCGGAATCTGTGCGTACGGTGGCGGGCATCCAGCCGGAAACGCAGTTTGCCCCGCTGTTCAATCAGTACCTGTATATAAAGGTAAAGGACCCGGCACTGTTCTCGTTTGCACCGATGGATGAAGCGCGTATTTCCGAGTCCGAAGGGCGAAAGGAATTCCTGCATTATATCCAGGCGCCCCTGGTTGTCTGGTTGGTGGAATCACTTGCCGGGCAGGAGGACGCCATTTTGCGGGAGCTGACGGCCCAACGGGACCGCGGGGAAGTATTTGAAATGGAACCATTTCTGGTGCGGGTGCTCGGAAATCAGGCGGGCGGCGTTTACAACAACTATTTTCAGTCGGACGCGCTTCTGCCGCTTTGGAAACTCAAAGCGCCGGATAGGACGGAAGAACAGGTTCTGCAAGATTTGAACACGGTGGAGCAGATGCTTGCCAGTTGGATGACGCAGCAGCTGGGGCAGTATCCCTGCGACGTACTGGATTTGGAAACGGTGCGGCGGATCCAAAACAGGCCGGAGTTCCAGGATGCCGTTTTTGCCGATGCGGAGACGGAGACGCAGATAAAGGCGTATTCTCCGGCGATCTGGTCGCTTCTCAAGGAATACGCTCTGTGGGCACAGGTCTGCGGCGTGGAGTTTGACGAGCCCATGCTGCGCTATCACTTGCTGAGCGACAAAGAAAATCTTAAAAAATGGAAGAACTGGCTGGAAGGATAAAAGGGGCCTTTAGCCGGTCGAAAAAAAGGGGCCGTTGCAGTTTGTATTCTGCAACGGCCTCGAAAGTTTGCCCGACAGCACAAAAGGTCCGTGAAGGACTATATCACTCGTTCCCACTCGCTCTTCTCAGGAAAAAGACCTCCAGTCAGGACGCTCGCTTGAGGCTAAAGCCTCGCTCGACACTCTAAAATGACTATCGCCGCTTTTTAGAGACGTAGAAAGACATATGTAAAGAATTGCCACAAGGTGAAAACGGTCCTCGCCGTAGGCGCGTCCCGACCGGAGGTCCGCGAAAGACGTTGTACGTCCCGCTCCTTGCGAGGAGCGGCAAAGGGCTCTGCCCTTTGATCCCGCCGCTTTTCAGAAAAGCGGAAAAACGCATTCTGCTCTACGCCACAATCAGAATAAATACGGTTTTGCAACGTGCCCTTTTACTTTGTGCAAATCAAAGGGGATCAAAAACAGCTGCGTTATCCTAATAATCTGACAGAAAAGAATGATTGTGGCGTTTGGAAGTGAAAAATTTGGACGTTTTCTCGATACAATAAAAAAACTCTGTGCAATATAGATAAAGATATTGACAACTGTTGGAAGGAATGATTTAATATAGTTAGCATATAATTGGAAAAACTAGGAATCTGGCTAATTTAATTAGGCGGATTGAGAAGAAAGGAGGCCCGTATTTAAGCTTCGGATCGTTTAAATTGGATTTTGGAGAGGAGCGAAAAAATGAAAAAGAAATTGTCAGGAAACAAGTTCTGGAAGCGGTCTGTTGCCATTTTGTGCAGCGCCTGCTGTTTGGTTTCCGCTTTGCCGTTCGCATCGGTATCGGCAAAAGTACAGGTTGGTTTTGCCGACCTTTCCCGCCAGACAGCGGCGGAAGGCGCCGTCCTGCTCAAGAATGAAGGGCAGACGCTGCCTGTACAGGCGGACGAAAAAGTTTCTGTTTTCGGCCGTACACAGATCAACTACGTGAAGAGCGGCACCGGTTCCGGCGGTAAGGTAAACGTGGACCATGTGACGAACATTTTGGAAGGCTTCCGCAAGAACCCGAAGATCCATGTCAATGAGGAACTGGCGGCGATTTATGAAGATTGGATCGCAAAAAATCCGCCGGTCGGCGTCGGAGACTGGACCGAGCCCTGGAGCCAGGCGGAAATGCCTGTGACCGAAGAGCTGGTTGCGGACGCCGCCTCCAAGTCCGATAAGGCAATTGTTGTCCTGGGCCGCAACGCGGGCGAAAGCAAGGATGCCAGCAACACCAAGGGCAGCTTCCTTTTGACCGATATTGAAAAAGACATGATTAAAAAGGTCGCGGACCAGTTTGATCATGTGGCGGTGCTGCTGAATGTCGGCAATGTGATCGACATGAGCTGGGTAGATGAGCTTGGCGTCGAATCCGTCATGTATGTGTGGCATGGCGGTATGGAGGGCGGCAAGGCGGTCGCGGATGTCGTCAGCGGCGACGTACCGGCTTCCGGTAAGCTGAGCGATACCGTTGCAAAATCGTATGCGGATTACCCGTCCGCCAACAGCTTTGGCAACAATGCGTACAACAACTATACGGAAGACATTTATGTGGGTTACCGCTACTTTGAGACTTTTGCGCAGGACAAAGTGCTGTACCCCTTCGGCTTTGGCCTGACCTATACGGAGTTCACAGTGGATACGAAGTCCGTGGAGGAGAAGGACGGCAAAATCGAAGTCACGGTGGACGTAACGAATACCGGAGACTACAAGGGCAAACAGGTCGTGGAGGTCTATTACGGCGCGCCGCAGGGCAAGCTCGGCAAGGCCGTCAAATCGTTGGCCGGCTATGCAAAGACCGGCCTGCTGCAGCCCGGCGAATCCCAGGAGATGAAAATTTCCTACGATATCGACAGCATGGCTTCCTACGACGATGCGGGAAAGACCGGCCATAAATCCGCCTATGTGATGGAAGCGGGCAATTATCCCGTTTATGTGGGCACCTCCGTGCGCGACTGCGAAACGGTTTATACCTACGAGGAGCCGGAACTCCGCGTGACCGAGCAGCTGGAAGAAATCATGGCGGTGGAGCCGGACAAGGCGTTTGAGCGTTTGACCGCCTCCGAAGGCGAGAACGGCGAGATTGTCAAGGGCACAGAGACCGTTCCCACCCGCACGGTGGATGTGAAAGAGCGCATTCAGGAGCGCCTGCCCGAGGCAATCGAGATGACGGGCGATAAGGGTTACAAGCTTTTGGATGTGTACAACAACACAGTCACGATGGAGCAGTTTGTGGCACAGCTTCCGCTGGCGGACATCGCGTACCTGTGCCGCGGCGAAGGGATGAACAGCCCGAAGGTTACCCCGGGAACGGCTTCCGCGTTTGGCGGGCTTACCGCGAGCCTGAAGAGCTTCGGTATCCCGATCGGCTGCTGTGCGGACGGCCCGTCCGGCATCCGCATGGACGATGGAGAGCTTGCGACAGCAATGCCCATTGGTACGCTGCTGGCCTGCACCTGGAACACCGACCTGGTGGAAAAGCTGCATACCTTGTATGGGCAGGAACTGCTGCTCAACGAGGTCGATGTGACGTTGGGACCGGGCATGAATATCCACCGCAACCCGCTCTGCGGACGTAACTTTGAATACTTCTCCGAGGACCCGCTGCTCAGCGGTATGACCGGCGCGTCGGTCACCCGCGGCGTACAGAAGAGCGGCGCTGTGGTTTCGGCAAAACACTTTGTGGCCAATAACCAGGAACAGAACCGCAATAACAACGATTCCCGCGTATCGGAGCGCGCATTGCGTGAAATCTATCTCAAAGGCTATGAGATTCTGGTGCGCGACGCGAACCCCGGCACAATCATGACCTCCTACAACAAGATCAACGGCATCTGGGCTTCTTCCAACTATGACCTGTGCACCACTGCTCTGCGCAAGGAGTGGGGCTTTAAAAACATGGTCATGACCGATTGGTGGGCAAACCAGAATGAAGAGGGACTGCTCCGCCAGGAAGCCGCGATGGTTCGTGCGCAGAACGACGTTGCAATGCCGGTTGCAGATGAAGCTGACTCCATTGTCAACGCGGTCAACGCCGGCGTTCTGACGGTCGGCGAGGTGCAGCGCAGTGCCATTAACGTGCTGAACTGTCTGATTAAGTCCCCTAGCTTTGCGCGGATGTATAATCTGGACTACGAAAGCACCTATGAGCCGGGCGAGCGCTGGTTCAGCGTGGAGAAGAGCGAGCCGGGCGACCCGATGATTAGCAATCTGAAGATCGGCGGACGCAGCATCGCTGTTTTCAATCCGCTGGTGCTCGACTATGAGATTTATACCAAGCTGAGCGAAGGTGTGGAAATCCCGGAAATCACCGTGGAAGCGCCGGACGGCGTGGAGTTGAAGGTGGTCCAGGCAACACAGGAAAGCCCCATCGCGGTTATCTATGCCAGCGAGGGCATGGAAGAACGCATCTATAAAGTGATCTTTACCGACGAAGCCGGTTTACCGCCGGTATTCGACAATCCGATCTATGCCTATGCCGACGATATCCGGGTTAACGGCGAGTCCCTGCTGGACTTTGAATCCACGATCACCGCCTATTCCGTATTGGTGGAAGATCTGGAAGCCGTGCCGGAAATCACCGCGGACGTACCGGACGGCGTTTCCTACAGCGTTTCCTATGACGCGGCGGAGAAAATCGCGACCATCCGTTGCGAAAGCCCGGATCAGGCGATGGAATACACGGTCCGTATGTCTCAGGGACCGCGCAGCGACGAATTTGACGGACCGGAGCTGAACAGCTTCTGGACGTTGCACCGCCCGAATCCGGATACCTTTAAGATGGAAGACGGCGCGCTCTGCATCACCACAGAAGTGGGCGATCTCTATCAGACCAACGATAACCTGCGCAATTATGTAACGCAGTCCGCCGCAGGCAACTGGGATGCGTACACAAAGGTTACCTTTGATAAGAAACCCTACCGTGAATACCAGGAGATCGGCATGATCGCCATGCAGGATGAGAACAACTATCTTACCTTCCGCATGGAGTTTAACAATTCTACCAGCAGCCAGAGGCCCGGCGCGAATATGTTTATTTCGCAGGAAAGCTCCGGCACGCATACGCAGTTGGTGGCAAACGCAGACCTGGCAGACCTGTTCTCGGATGAGAATAACACCATGTACCTGAAGCTCTCCAAGCGCGGCAGCGTCTACACCGGTGCGGTCAGCGCGGACGGGGTGACCTATCACGATATGGGCGCGCGCGCAACCGCCAATTACACGGATCCGAAGATCGGCCTGCTGGCTTCCGACGGTTCCAAGGCGGGCGGCAACATCACTGCGAAGTTTGACTATCTCCGCTTCGACACCAGCATGGAAGCCAAGTACATCCAGGTTGGCAGCGAAGAAACAAAGGTCAAGGCCGCGGAAGAATACGCGAGCATTTCCTCCACGATGCGTGGTGAGAACTGCGGCGATACGGACGGCGGCCAGAATCTGGGCTACTGCGACAAGGGCGAATACGCTATCTATAACATTGAAATTCTGGAATCCGGCTACTACGATATCGCGGCACGCGTTTCCAGCGGTCAGGATGAGCTGGTACAGTCCTCCTTTGCCATGCAGATCAAGGGCAACACCATCGCTTCCTTTACCACAAGCGGAACCGGCGGCTGGCAGAAGTGGGTCACCAAGGAAGGCCCGCGCGTTTATCTGGAAGCCGGCAAGTATAAGATCAAGGTTCTGATGACGACCGGCGGCCTGAACCTTAACTGGTTTACCTTTACGCAGAACAACGGGCCGAAGGAAGAGCATGGACTCAACGTGAACTTCAACACGGCGGCGCAGTTGACAGTAAACGGCGAAGATACCCGTCTGGCGAACCTGATCGGCAAGTATCAGGCGTCCGTCATGGACGGTGACAGCTACACCCTGCACTTTGCTCCCAGAGTAGAGGGCAGAGAATTCTCCGCGATCGAGGTCAATGGCGAAGCGGTTGCCTTTGATAAAGACACCGATACGCTGGGTTACGACTATACCGGCAAGATGGGAATGCTGGATCAGGATATCAGCTTTGCCTTTATCGTCGTCAATAAGCAGGTTCTGTACACGGTTTTGGAGCAGGCGGCAGAGCTTGCGGAAGGACCGGAGTACGAGGCCGCGGTAGAGACGGTACAGAAGAAGTTTGATGCGGCCCTGAAAGCGGCGCAGGCCGTTGCGGGCGATAAGACCGCCAGCCAGGAAGCGATTGACAAAGCGTGGATCGATCTCATCGACGCATTCCACTATCTTAGCTTTGCGGCGGGCGATACCACAGAGCTGGAAAAATTGATCACCACAGCGGAAAACCTGACCGAAGAGGATTATACCTCCGAAAGCTGGGCCATTTTGGTTGAGAAGCTGGCCAATGCGAAGGACGTTGTTGCAGAGGACGAACCGCTTGCAGCCGATGTGGAAAATGCATACAACGGATTGCATGACGCAATTGAAAACCTCTCTTATAAGAACGACGGGAACGACCTGAGCGACCTGCTCGAGGCGATTGCACGCGCGGAGCTGATTGTTCCGGAACTGGAAGAGAAGTATTTGGAAATCGGTCAGGAAGAGTTCCTCACCGCTTTGGCGGAAGCCAAGGAAATCACCGCCGAGAATACGCCTGCGGAAATCAAAGCAGCAAAGGATAAACTGCTTGGTGCAATGTCCGCTTTGCGGCTCATCCCGGATAAAACCAAGTTGCAGGAAGACGTTGATTCGGCGCAGGCCATCGATACCAGCAAATATACAGCGGAGTCCGTCAAGGCGTTTGAAAAATCTTTGGCGAACGCCATCGCGGTTCTGAACAGTGATACAGCCGACCAGAAGGAAGTCGACGCGGCGGACGCGGAACTGACCGCATCCGTAAAGGCACTGGAGCTGAAGGATGTACCGAAGCCGAATAACAGCGGCAAGGGCAGCACCAGCAAAGTACAGGATAACAGCTACGGTTCCTCCGGTATCATTGGCGCGGCAGGCAATGTGCAGGCGGCAGCGGCGTATGTCCGTTCCGATACGACTGTGGACTTCCGGGTCAGAAGAGGCGCGGCATACTGCTTCAAGATGACGGTTGTCAACGGCGACGCGCTTACCCCAAGCTTTACAGTCGGCAACAAAGATGTTCTGAAAACACAGTTTGTGGCGAAGATCGGCAATGAGTATTACTTCCGCGTATGGGCGGTCGGCGCGCCGGGTACAAGTACAGGCGTGTACACCACCCTGCCGGGTGCTGCTGCTGTCAAGCACTGCACGGTAACCATTGGCTGATTAAAGATACCGTAGGTATGGACGACGCTGCACATCTCGTCAAATACTGCACAGTAGAGAAACTTTTAGCTGATGCGGACGTTTCAGACGATTTGTATTTGCAGTTGAAACAATGCATTTAAATCTCTTTATTCTCCGGTTGTCCGGTTGCGGAAATATCCGCAGCAGAACGATAGCAAGAGAATATGCGTACAATTTGTAGAAAGCAGATTTTATAATACAAATTGTATCGAAAACCGTTAAAAATACCGTCCGTCGCAATTGCGGCGGACGGTATTTTGTTTGTGCGTTTGGAATGCCGGATATTACCATGGGCGGGTTTAGGGGTCCTATGTTATAATAACCTCACGCCGTAAACGAAAGCGAAGCTTCCGACGGCTGGGAGAACATTGAATTGTTCCAGCTGGGATGAAGAGTTTCGCGAAGATGATATAACGAAGTCAAGCGTGAGAAAGGAACAATTGAATAACCTCACGCCGTAAACGGAAGCGAAAATAGAATCCTGTTAGCGAAGATAAAAAAAGAATCATGGTCTTAAAAGAGACCTGCTTTAAGTCGGGTATGATAAGATTAGGAAAAACATTGGAGGGCTGCAAAATGCTGGAAAACGGGAAAGAGACCTGTTCCTGCAAATGGAAAAACTGTCCACGCTACGGTGATTGCATGGCGTGCATGGAGCATCACCAGACAAAGAAAAAGGGTGTGCCTTACTGTAAACGGCGAAAGAAGAAGCCTTCCCCCGAAACGGAAGTGAAATAAAAGTAGCGAATTTATCTGGAAATAGTACGCTGCGATGAAGATTTGAAGTTGACGAACAGAAAAATGCGGGTATGATTTATCTCTGGGCGTCAGGAAAGCAAGGAGGTCCTATGAGAAACGTTGTTTTATATATTGCCATGAGTTTGGACGGATATATTGCCGATACCAAGGGAGGCGTCGCCTGGCTTAAAGGGGACGGCTCAGACCCAAAGAATGAGGGAAGCTATCCTGCATTCTATGATTCAATCGACACGGTAATTCTGGGTTACAAGACCTACCACCAAATTGCCACGGAGCTGTCGCCGGACCGGTGGATTTACAGTGATAAGAAAAGCTATGTGCTGACGCACAGAAACCTGCCTTCTACGGAGAAAATTGTTTTTACAAAAAAGGAACCGGCGGAGCTTTTGTCAAAGCTAAGAAACAACGGCGGCGGGAATATCTGGATTTGCGGCGGTGCAGAGATTGTTAACCAACTTTTGGAATCTGACCAGATAGACCGGTACTGTGTTTCCATTATCCCGACGATTCTTGGGAATGGCATTTCACTTTTTCACAAACACAGCGCAGAATATAAGCTGCGGTTGCTCTCTACCCGGCAGTATGATGGGATTGTCGACCTGGTTTACGAGCGTAGAATTCTTTCATCGTGGTTGACATGCCTTCAGATGGTCCGCTGGAATGAAAGGCAATTGCAAATGTATGAATGAAAGGGAACCCCTATGCAGGAAAGTACAAGCAAGGAAAATTTATTTGAAATTGTTGAACTGTTGGGCCACTTGAACATCCAATATTGGATTGACGGTGGTTGGGGAGTCGATCTGCTGCTTGGAAAGCAGAGCCGTATACACAGGGATGTCGATGTAGATTATGACAGTCTTCATACGAAACGCCTGTTGAATGCGTTAAAAGAAAAAGGTTATGCAATCACAACCGATTGGAGCCCGACGCGGATAGAACTGTTTCACCCGGCGTTGGGCTATATCGATATCCATCCTTTGGTAATCTGCGAGGACGGCAGCGCAAAGCAGGCCGGTTTGCACGGCGACTGGTACGAATTTCAGTCAGAATGGTTTACCAGCACGGTGTTTGAGGGAAGGGAGATCCCCTGCATTTCCGCGCAAGCACAGAAGCTGTTTCACAGCGGGTATGAGTTGCGGGAGGTTGACCGCATTGATTTAAAAAATCTGGAAACACTTCTGTGATTGATAACAGATCGTATACCGCCTTTCAAATGGACAGATACACCATTTGAAAGGCAGTTTTATGTTTGACTGGTCTGGCTGGACAGCGTCCATGAATGAAAGGATATAAATAGAGCGCATTGCTTTTCATCAGCAATGCGCTCTATGTTTTTGTTGTGGTTTATGCCACCGTAACGGTGCAGTATTTTACCGGCTGCTGGCCGGGCAATGTCGCATAGACACCGGTGCTTCCTTTAGAAATACCCTTGACCGTGAGCAGGTAAGAACCGTTGCGCAGGGTTAAACCGGCAGTCGCTAAGACATTGCCGTTGCCGGTTGTAAACTGCGGGGTTCCAATGTTTCCCTTGGGCGTAAACAGGAAGGTATACAGGTTTCCTGTTTTAATGGTAAACGGCGCGGTGGTATCGCAGACGAAACCCGAGGACGACGGCGTACCAGTGGAAGCCGATTTGTTGCCGGTCGCCTGGAAACTGCACGCAGAACCGTCCGCCGCAGTGGTGGTAATCAATGCAGTGCCCTGTCCCACATTGTTAATTTGGAAGATGTAACCATCGGAATCCTTTTTGCCGAACTGGACGGAAACGACCGCCGGGTTGGAGGAAACCGCTGTGGGTGCTGTGGCACTGTTGGTATATACCTTATAATAATACGCGCTGTTGGAACCAAAAGTATAGGGGGACGTGGTATCGCAGCGCAGCGCGGCCGGCGTACTGGAAGCGGATTTGTTTCCAGTGGCCTGGAAGCTGCACGCGGAACCGTCCGCCGCAGTGGTAGTAATCACCGCAGTACCCTGTCCCACATTGTTGATCTGGAAGATGTAACCGTCGGAATCCTTCTTGCCGAACTGAACGGAAACGACCGCCGGGTTGGAGGAAACCGCTGTAGGCGCAGTGGCGCTGTTGGTGTATACCTTATAATAATACGCGCTGTTGGAACCAAAGGTATAGGGGGACGTGGTATCACAGCGCAGCGCGGCCGGCGTACTGGAAGCGGATTTGTTTCCAGTGGCCTGGAAGCTGCAGGAAGAACCGTCTGCCGCGGTGGTGGTAATCACCGCCGACCCTTGTCCCACATTGTTGATCTGGAAGATATAGCCGTCGGAATCCTTCTTGCCGAATTGGACGGAAACGACCGCCGGGTTGGAAGAAACCGCCGTGGGTGCTGTAGAGCTGGTCGTGTAAACCTTATAGTAGTATGCGCTGTTGGAACCAAATACATAGGGAGAGTTGGTGTCGCAGCGCAATGTCGTGGCAGTACTCTTTGTGCCGGTAACCGGGAAGCTGACGGATGCCCCGTCCGCCGCGGTGGTGGTAATCACCGCCGACCCCTGTCCCACATTGTTGATCTGAAAAATGTAACCGTCGCTGACCTTCTTGCCGAACGTAACCGTCACAACAGACGGGTCGGAAGATGCCGCGGTGGGAACGGTATTGCTGGTAGTAAACACTTTGTAATAATACACATCGCTGTTACTAAAAGTATAGGATGCTGTGTCACATTTCAGCGAAGGCGTGCTCGGGGTACTGGGATCGACCGGTGTTCCAGATTTGGAATAATCCTTAAAAGAATAGTTCAGGTCGACATTGCCATCCACTCCGGGCAGCGTTCCATACGCATACTGCCAGATGGTGTAGGCCTTGTCAAAATTGGGAACATCCTTGCCCCAGCTTGCCACCCAACGGTCATACTTGTCCAACCGTGGGCTTGCAAGATTGGAATTAAAAATGCTGACGGAACTGTAAATACCGGTGCGGTAACCTGCCTCTTCCATCCGGGTGCAAAAGGCCTCCACTACGTCGGCCATCAGTTCCTTGTCCATGGTGCGGTGTACCGTATCCTCAATATCGTAAAAAACAGGGTAATCCAGACTGCGTCCGTTGAGAATGCTCAGGCAGAAATTGGCTTCCGCAATCGCGTCTTCCACATTTTCCGCATAACTGTAGTGATAAACGCCGACCTTGATGCCGTTTCGTGTTGCACCGTCGTAGTTTGTTGCGAAATACGCGTCGGTCTGTACCTCCGGCGCGGTTTTGCCATAGCCGGTGCGGATCAGCGCAAAATCGGTGCCCTGTGCGGCGATGGTACTCCAGTCCACGGTTTTCTGCCAGGCGGATACATCGATGCCCTTGAGGATTACGTGGACATAACAGGTGACGCTTTGCCCGGAACTGTTGGTGGCGGTGACCGCCGTGGTGCCGAGTTGTTTGCCCGTGACCATGCCGTTGCTGACGGAGGCAATGCTGGGGTTGCTGACCGACCATGTGGCGTTCATGATCGGCAAGCCGTACTCATACGCGGTAATCATAGCGCTTTCCCCGATCTTGACCGCCAGGGAAGTATTGTCAATGGTAAAGGTATTACTGGCCGCATAGGTGGCAGGCGTATCGCTGGCGTCATCTGCGAAGGCGACCGCGCCGCCGCAGAATACAAGCGTCAGGACCAGCAGCAGGGAGATCAGTCGTTTCAATATTTATCCTCCGGATATGCGGATACGCCACAAAAATATGCCAGTAGAGCTGCTGTGAGTACAAACCAGAGTGCCTTGATTACTTTTTTCATTACTTAATCCTCCTTCTGTCCGCACATAAGCCGGGCCGCATCCGGTATGATGGGGACCGCCGGTCCATGATAAAACCGGACGATATTTATGGTTTGATTATATGAGGTTTCCTAAGTTATGTCAAGTTCTGACACGGTGTTTCATTTAGAAAAAAACAGGAACCATTTGACGTTTTACAGTGCTTTTTTGCCGGCATGCGCCCGCAGCAGACCCAGGCAATAGGCGCGGTATTGCTGGAATTCCGGGTCCTCCGGACATATTTGCAAAACAAACGAGACTTTTCCCAGTAATTGGCGCAGGTATTGCTCCGGCTGGCCCGCGTCCGCGGTCCGCCCCAGATGCAGAAGATGCTCCCGCAGGCCGAAGCGGCGGATGTAATAAATTTGCTGGCGCAAATTGCGGCGGTAGGAACGGCTTACCTGAGGCGTCTCATTGATAACAACGCCGGTCACGCTTTTTCGGCATCCGCGTCCCGCAAGGACAGTCTTTTCCTCAT
This sequence comes from Anaeromassilibacillus senegalensis, assembly GCF_001261775.1. Taxonomy (GTDB): domain Bacteria; phylum Bacillota; class Clostridia; order Oscillospirales; family Acutalibacteraceae; genus Anaeromassilibacillus; species Anaeromassilibacillus senegalensis. Next base: position 207,481 of record NZ_LN868536.1, read on the forward strand.
GCAGAGTGAAGCCATACTCCGCCAGCAGGCGGCGGACAAAATGAATCAGCACTTCCGGATGAAAACATCCGGAGAAGGTCATATCGTCGCTGTAACGGGTGTATTGGATGTTCCGCCTTTCGCAATATGCGGCAATCTTGCAGTCCAGCGAATCAAAAACCAAATTGGAGAGGATGGGGCTGGAGGGCGCGCCCTGCGGTAAAACGCCGTCCAGCGTGCAGAACTGCGCCAGGTAAAAACTGAGCACGCTGTTGTAGTTGTGCGATTCGCGGCTGCCGTGCGGGTAATCTTTACAATGCCGGCCAACCTCCGGGTTCCGGCGCAGGGCATGGTCAATCGCATGAAAAACAGCGGGAAAGCGGATGCTGCCGAAGAAATTCCGGATATCCAGCTTGACCAGCAGTTCGCGGCCCACATGTGGCGCGGCGTTGTCCAAAACGGAACGGCCGGTCTGATAGGCGGTGGCATACGGAGAAACGCTGCCGTTTTTCAGCAGTGCGGCGGCGGCCCGCTGAATTTGCTTCAGTCCAGGGGACGGAACCAGGATACGCCGCGCGCCGCCGTGCTTTTTAGGAATCCAACATTCCCGATAGCTTTTACGGCGCTTGCGGCTGTCCGCGTAGGCGGCGAGCTGGTGGGAATTTTTGCGGAATTGCTCCGGTGTGAGACCGGGATAGACTGCGCGGCAAAAATCCTCCAGTGTGCGCAGCATGCAATCCCCTCCCTATGATATGTTAATTGATGACGGGGCAATACAAAAAACTTCATTTAGAAATGCAACCGCAGCCGTGTCTATTGATACACGCAGTGTATCCGGAACACGGCGAGGCTTGTTTTTCTCCCGGAATCGGGAATGACTGTCCGGCCCGGCGACTCGCCGGGCTGCCGCGCGGGAGGCGGAAGACGCTATTGCCCCGTCAATCGTACTGTAGCACATTCCGACAGAGAAATCCAGATCATACCCGTGAATTCTCAAAAATATGTCTAACCAAAAAATATCCTGTAAAAATAATCTAAAATGTTCAAAAGAACTGGAAAATATTAGAGGACAATGCTATAATACGAATGAATTGACTGATTGAATAGATTGCAATGCAGATATTTTGGAAAGGAGTGACTTTGGGGAGATCAGTCGGCGGGAAAAAGTCCCGTGTTTGACGAGTTGTAAAAAAGAAAAATGCTTCTTTAGGAGCAGAACAGGAGGAGAAAATGAAAAAAAGAAATGCACTTCGCTCTGCAATCGCGCTGATTTTGGCGGCGCAGATGGCAATGGCCAGCGGAGCAACGGTTATGGCGCAGACGGAGGACCCAGCCGCATTGATGGAGGCCGCCGCTGTGGAACAGGTGGAAGAGGCGGCCGAGCCGGAGGCGGAAACCATAGAACGCTATGTGAGCGATATGGAATATGTGAGCGCGCAGGTCGGTTGGCAAAACCTGATGATCGACGAGGGGTATGAGGATCTACCTCTTAAATTGCGTACGGAAGACGGCGGCACAAAAGTATATAATAAGGGCCTGTGCGCACATGCGGATTCTGAGGTGGTCTATGATATCGAAGGACGCGGCGCGATGCGATTCCAGTCCTATATCGGTGTCAACTACACAAAAACAAGCGGTACAGTTATTTTCATCGTAAAAGCTGACGATGAGGAAATTTACCGGAGCGAAATGATGCGGGAGTCCGATGTACAACAGTTTTTGGACTTGGAAATTCCCGAAGGAACCAAGCTTTTGACATTGATTACCGATAAGGCGGATGGCAGTAACAACTCCGACCATAGCGTCTGGGCAGATGCAAAGGTGGTTTTTGACGCATCCGTGCAGAAGGATCTGCGTATGGTCACCGCGTCCGCGGATAAGACCCTGCTGGAGGTTGATGAAAAAGCGAAGCTCAGCCTGAGCGGCGCACTTGTCGACGATTCCAAAGCGGACCTGTCCAAAGCGGACATCGTTTACACCAGCAGCGATGACAGCATTGCGGAGGTGGATGACAAGGGCGTCGTCACCGGCTTGGCGAACGGCCTGGCGACCATCACCTGCGAGGTGACGCTCGATGGGATTACAAAGACCGCTGAGGTCAATTTTATCATTGGTTCCGAGGTGGAGGGCAGAGTATGGTCCGTCGCTTCTCCGGACGGGAAAACCGGCGGAGTCTTTATGCTCGACGATCATGGAAAGCTCGCCTATTCGGCGCAGCAGAATGGACAGTCCATTCTGAATTTCTCCGCAATGGGTATGAATACCAGCGCTGCGGACTTTACAGAGGGCCTGACGTTTGTCGGCGTGACGGAGTCCAAAGAGGTGGACGAGACCTATACCGTTCATGCCCGCAAGCTGGACGCATATAAAAACCATTATAATGAGCGTGTGATTTCTTTTGAGAAGGACGGCGTTGGCTTTGACGTCACGATCCGTTCGTACGACGACGGCCTGGCGTTCCGCTATACCGTGCAGGCGGAGGACGGCGAGGAGATTGAAGTCCACGATGAGGCCACCACCTTCCAGATTCCGGCAAAATCCAAGGTCTGGTCGATGGCATACGGCAATGGAAACTTCTCCTATGAGTCCTTCTTCTATGAGAACACGGTGGAGTCCCTTGGCGGCAATCAGACCATGCCGCTCCTGTATGAGACGCCGGACGGCGCCTTCGGCATGATTTCCGAGGCGGACATCGCCGGCTATATGGGTTCCATGGTCGTAGCGAAGAACGGCACACTGAAAGTAAACGCAACCACGCAGCAGAGCGGCGACGCGGTGGTTACCGGCCCGTTTGCCTTCCCGTGGCGCTTTGTTGTGGCGGGCGACCTGGGCACCATCAATGTCAATACCATGACGGAGAACCTGAGTCCCGATCCCGACCCGGAAATGGATTATTCCTGGGCGAAACCGGGTGTTACCTCCTGGACCTGGCTGGTCGGTTACGCCGGTATGCAGAGCGATCCGAATGCGATTAAGAAATATCTGGACTTCTCCGCGGAGATGGGCTGGGATTATTTCATAATGGATGAGGGCTGGCAGCCCAGACCCGGCTCCGGGCAGGGCGACGGCGGCCGCTATTGGGGCGAATACGACTGGTTCCCCGAAGTGCGCGACTATGCGGACGAAGTGGGCATTGGCCTGTTGGCGTGGGTACACTGCGATGACCTCAATACGCCGGAGAAACGAGCCGCGCGCCTGCCCAGATGGGCGAAACTCGGCATCAAGGGCATTAAAGTGGACTTCTTTGACCGTGAGAATCAGGACAGAGTCCAGCTGATGGAAGACATTTATAAGGAATGTGCGGAGCTGGGGCTGATTGTCAACGCGCACGGCGCGAATAAACCCACCGGTGAAGTGCGTACCTATCCGAATATTATGACCCGCGAGGGCATCTACGGCCAGGAGATGGGCGACCTTAAGGCGGAGCAGTACACCATCATGCCGTTTACCCGCAATGCGGTCGGGCCGGCGGACGTGACGGAAACGGTCTATCCGCGCGGTTCTTCCACCACCATCGGCTTCCAGATGGCTGTTTCCGTGCTGTATACCAGCGGCCTGCATTGCTTTGCAAGCAGCGTAGAGGATTACCAGGGCAGCGGCGGTATTTCTTTCTATAAGAACTTCCCGGCTGTTTGGGACGGCTATCATTTTATCGACGGCTATCCGGGCGAATATACCGCGCTCGCGCGCAAGAGCGGCGAGGAGTGGTATGCGGCGGCAATTTCCACCGATGCGCGCGACGCAAAGTTCCCGCTCGATTTCCTGGACGAAGGACAGGAATATTACGCGGCGATTTATCGCGACGACGGAACCAATGCGCGCTCCATGAAGATGGAATTCCAGAAGGTGACTTCAAAAGACACCCTGACGATTCCCGTGAAAAAGGGCGGCGGCTGTGCCATTCGTCTGAGCAAAGAAAAGCCCTCCGCGGCGGAAACAATTGAGTTTGACCAATCGGAGATGACGGTCGAACGCAACCGCAGCCAGCGGATCAACGCAACCATTACGCCGGAGAAACCGGCTATTCCCAATTTGATCTGGGAGTCCAGCGATCCGGAAATTGCGACTGTGGACGGCAGCGGCATGGTCACCGGACTGAAGCCCGGCACGGCTGTTATTACGGCAAAATCTCCGGTGGATCCGAGTGTCAATGATTCCTGCACTGTTACGGTAGAGCTGGAAAAATATACGCTTGACCGGGATACGTGGGAAATCCAGCGCGAAAGAAGCGAGCATATCTCCTACACCGGCCCGAATTCCCTTGTACAGAATTCCCTGGCGGGTGACATCGATGGCAACGCCGACCTTTCGGGCCTGCCGAAGAACATGATTGTGCAGTCTATTGGTAATAAGGATTTCACCACAACCGTAAAAGTGAGCGGCGGTTTAGAAAAAGCATTCCAGACCATTTCTTTGACGGCATTTGTCAATAATAAAAACGTTATCTCCATGATGAGAAGATACCACAGCAACTTTGGCGGCAACTGTTTTGAACTGATGAAGTTTGAAAACGGATATAATGAAACTCCGGTTGCTGCGGATACACAGAAGGACGACGCTGCGTACTTGAAGCTGGAGCGCAAAGGCAATGTATTTACCGGCTATTACAGCTACGATGGGGTCAACTGGACCAAGGTTCGTGACGTGACAAGTTCCGGCGTTGCCAACGCAGCGGATGTCAAAATCGGTGTTTTTGCGACCAATGGTTCCGGCAACAACGAAAATATCAGCATTACAGTGGAAGACTTTACCTATTATGAAAATGGCGAGGGCGAAGGAACGGTCATTCCGTTTGCCGTCAGCACCGAAAAGTGTATCTTGAACGTGCCGAAGCTTGACCCGCTCGGCGTATCGCTGGGCAAGGCGTTTGAGAGCCTGAACCTGCCCAAGACCATGAAGGTCACGTTGGCGGATGGCAGCGAGAAAGAGCTGACCGTAACCTGGGAGCCAGGCGAGTATAATCCAAATGTTGCCGACACTTACACCCTGCAGGGCAGCTTTATCCTGGCAGACGGCGTGATGAACCTGGTCGGCTATCAGCCCACGCTGGATGTAGTCGTATCGCAGGAAGACCGCAGTGTAATTGTCAACTACGGCAAGAATGTAACGCTGAAGGTAAACGGCGAAGAGCAGAAGCTGGCGGACCTGATCGGCAGGTATACCCAGAAGGATGTGGACAGCGGCACGAAGCTGCAGCTGGCGTTCGCGCCGCGGCTTGAAAACGAGCTGTTCCGCTCCGTCTCCGTGGACGGCGCGGAACCGACGGTCATCAGCGGCAGAGAATACCTGTATGATTTCACAATGGGCATGGATGCGGCAAACCTGCAATTTGTCTTTGAGACGGTCAATAAGACCACGCTGGACCAGGTGGTCGCCTATGCAAAAGCGCGCATCGATGCGGGCGAAATAAAAGGTTTGCTCCCGGTGGTGCAGGAGAAGTTCATGGCGGCGTACGACGCGGCGGTCGCGGTGCAGAAGGATGCGGCGGCGACACAGGGCGAGATCAACACCGCGTGGAAAGACCTGATGAATATGCTCCACTATCTGGAGTTCAAACCGGGCGACAAGAAGGATCTCGACCATTGGATTACCGTGGCAGAGAGCATGAACGCGGACCTGTTCACAGAGGCGAGCTGGGCAGTCGTCGCAAACGCATTGGCAGAAGCCAAGGGCGTGATGGCAGACGAAAATGCGCTGCAGGGCGATATTACAAAGGCGCGGGATACCCTGTATGACGCGATTATGGCTCTGGTGGACAAGGTAGACCGCACAGAGCTGGATGCGTTCATTGCGGAAGGCACGAGAATCGAAGGCATTCTGGATACCGATTACCTGCCGGTTGGACAGGAAGCGTTCAAGGCGGCATTGAAAGCGGCGAGAGAGCTGCCGGCGGATGCAGACCAGGCGGCGGTCAACGCAGCGGCGCTGCGGCTGGTAGAAGCCATGTCGGGCCTGCGCCTGATCCCGACCAGAGAAGCGCTGAAAGAACAGATCGACGCGGCAGAGAGTATCGACCGCAGCCTGTACACAGCTTCCAGCCTGATGACTCTGGACGAGAAGATTGCGGCGGCGAAGGATGCGTACGAGAATGCGGAGACGCAGGAAGAGATTACAAAAGCGTTTGACGAGCTGGTGGACGCACAGGAGAAGCTGACGAAGAGGCAGGAAAATGGCAAGACGAGCTCCGGCAGCAGCACCAGCGTTGCGGACAACAGCTACGGTTCCGCGGGCACAGCGGTTGCCGGCGCGCAGAACACGGCGGCCTATGTACGCTCGGATACGACGATGAACTTTGCGCTGAAGAGAGGGCAGGCGTACTGCTTCAAGATGACGGTGTTCAACGGCAATGGCCTGGCGCCAAACTTCACGGTTGGCGACGGCAGCGTGCTGAAGACGCAGTTTGTGGCGCAGATCGGCAACGATTACTACTTCAGAGTGTGGGCAATTGGCGCGCCGGGCACAAGCGCGGGCGTGTATACCTCTCTGAACGGTAAGGAAGCCGTCAAGCACTGCACGGTTTCGATCGCTTAATTGCGGGCCTTATGGCCGCTGGGTGAGCCAGCAGTCTGAATCATATGCAGTATCAGCGAGGGAGGCCCTCCGGCAATCGCCGGAGGGCCTCTTTCCGTTCTTTGGCGATGCAGTTACATATTTGATACTGTTCATTTATTTGGGAAGATGGTATAATAACCTCACGCCGTAAGCGGAAGCAGAGCTTCCGACGGCTGGGCAAACATTGTACTGTTTGCGATGGAGGCTGCGCCTCTTTTATGGTATAATAAATAAAATCTGACACAAAAAAGATGGAGAATAGAGGAGGCGGATCACATGCGAAAGAGAATCTGTACGATTGGCAATGCATTGGCGGCGGCTGTATTGATTGTTTCCCTGTTTTCCGGCTGTTCGATCTCCGCTCTTGATACGCAGGCGCTGATGCGTCCGCCGCGCCCCACAGGAGAGCGCGCGCAGATTCATGACGAGCTGGAAAAGTCCGCGGGCGATGGACTGGTATTGAAATATCCCAGCCGCGGCAGTTATCGCTCGGCCGTGGTCATGCACGATCTGGTTAATTTGGGGCAGGAGGATGCCATAGCGTTTTATCAGAAAAAGGGGGAAAATGCCGGACTCAACGTCATGTTTATCCACAAGGAGGACGGCGCCTGGAAAACCATCGGTTCGTTCAGCAATCCCGCCAGTACGGTGGACGAGATTTGCTTTGGCGACGTAAACGGCGACGGACGGGATGAGGCCGTCATTGGCTGGGGCAGCAACCTGAATAATTCCACTGCTATCTACGTCTATTACTATGAAGACGGGCAGATGCAGGAGCTTCGGATGGACCAGTCGTATACGGAAATGGTGGTCATGGACTTTGACGACGATCTCAACGATGAAATTCTGACTGCCAGTGTTACCGTGGGCGATCAACCTGCTGCAGCCCGGCTGCTGCGGGTAAAAAACGGCAAGCCGGAAATTATCGGTTCCGCCAACCTGGACCGCGGCGTCACCAATTATGTCAATGTGGCCGCGGGACTCATCAGCGAAACGGGAGACCTGAAGGGCGTGGTTTTGGACGGCAGTAAAAGTGCCGACATGCGCGTGACGGAAATTTTGTACTGGGATAAGGATGCGTCCCTGCTGCGGTCCCCGTTCTACGACAGTTATTCGCAGACTGCCAATTATACCGCGAGGCGGACGCAGGCTATTTCGCAGGCCATCGGAGGCGGCAGGATTATCGAAATACCGATTGTCACCCCACTGCCGGGCTTTACCGCTGACACCGCGGTGGATGAAACGAGCTATCTGACCAATTTCCACCGTTTTAACGCAAAGGATAACATGCTGGTGCGCAGTGTGTCCATGTTGATGGATTATGCGGACGGATATTCCTTTTTGGTCCCGGATATGTGGCGCGGCAAGGTGACGACGCGGATGGATGCCGCGACGCGAACACTGACATTCTATGAATGGGTCGTTTCCGATCAGGCCACCAATTCCGGTGCAATGGGGGCGCCTTTGCTGCGCCTGCGGGTTTTCGCGGAGGGAGATTGGGTGGACGGGAAGGACACGGATGGGTATTACCGGATTATGGAATCCAACAGCCTGATCTTTGCCGCGTCGATTCCCAGTCCGGACCATATGTTGTCTCTCAATATCAGCGACATTAAGAGCGGGTTTAAACTAATTCAGACAGATTAAAGGTTTTATGCGGTATGGGTTGTGCCGAGGGGAAAATAGCAGCCGGGTTCCGGCGGAAGGGAGTTGTATCAAAGTGAAAAAGGTATTGGTAGCGGAAGATGAACAGGCGATCCGCGAATTTGTTGTCATCAACCTGAAGCGTGCGGGATATGACGCATATGAGGCCTCCAATGGGGAGGAAGCGCTGGAGGTATACGAGCGGGAGGGCCGCAACTTCGATGTGGCGATTCTCGATATCATGATGCCCGGCCAGTTTGACGGCCTGGCTGTCTGTAAGGAGCTGCGCAAGCAGAGCGGCTCTATCGGAATCATTATGCTTTCCGCGCGGACACAGGAGATGGACAAGGTCAGCGGCCTGATGATGGGCGCCGACGATTATGTGACAAAACCGTTCAGCCCTTCCGAACTGGTAGCGCGTGTGGATGCGGTCTACCGCCGGGTGGCGCTGGCGCAGATGCGCGATGAAAATAATTTCCGCGAGGAGATCCGCTCCGGAGACTTTGCATTGAATCTGCGCAACCGCACGCTGATGAAAAAGGGCGTGCCGATCGAACTGACGCAGGTGGAATTTCAGATTATGGAGTATTTCTTTTCCAATCCGACCACGGCGCTGGACCGTTCCGATATCCTCAAGCATGTCTGGGGAGAAGCGTACTACGGGGAGGAAAAGATTGTGGACGTCAACATCCGCCGCCTGCGGATGAAGGTAGAGGACGAACCCAGCAATCCCAAGCACATTGTTACTGTGTGGGGCCTGGGTTACAAATGGGAAGCATAAGAAATTTGTCGATTCGACAGGAAGGAGGGGACCGTCGTGCAGATTCAGACGAAAGGAATCACAAAACGCTGGCTTTTAAACAGCCTTGGTGTTATACTGGTTTTGATCGTTACCCTGGTCCTCTCCCTGTCTTTTGCGATCCAAAGTTATATTTATTACGGGATCCAGCAGACGATCAACGGGCGTTCCGATGAAATCACGAACGTCTTTTCCGATTATGGCAGGCGTTCCCCGCGGGATTTTTCTGTGGCGGCACGAAACTATGTAGAAAACTTTCCCAATAAGGAGAGCATGGAGCTGATGGTCTTCAACTCCAACGGGCGCATTATCACCACGTCCGTCGGCTTTGCACCGGACGAATCGCAGCCCATGCCGGATTACAATCTGGCGTTGACGGACCCGGACGGCTATGGCACCTGGACGGGGGAACTGACCAGTGGGGAAAAGGTGATGGCGGTGACGCGGGTTATCCGCAATGACGCCGGCAGTTTTGTTGGTGGAGTGCGCTACGTCGTCTCTTTGGAAGAGGCGGACAAGCAGATCGGTATGATCGTGTTTATCCTGATCCTGGCGGGCGCGGTTATCATTTTGATCATCATCACCACGAGTTATTATTTTATGAAATCGATTATTACGCCGGTCAAGGAGATTGGCGCAATTGCGCAGCGTATCGCCCAGGGCGATTTCAAGGCGCGCATTGAAAAATACAACGACGATGAGATCGGCCAGCTGTGCAGCACCATCAACGACATGGCGGTGGAGCTCGGCGCGGCGGAAAAGATGAAAAACGACTTTATTTCCTCCGTTTCCCATGAACTGCGCACGCCGCTCACGGCCATCAAGGGCTGGGCAGAAACAATGCAGGGCGGCGGAATGGACGACGATACCTTTGAAAAGGGTATGAGTGTCATCATCCGCGAATCGGAGCGGCTTTCCGGCATTGTGGAGGAGCTTCTCGACTTCTCCCGCATGCAGAGCGGCCGCATGACCTTAACCATGGATAAAATCGACATTCTGGCGGAGCTGGGCGAAGCGGTCTACATGTTCAGCGAGCGCGCGAAGACAGAGCATAAATTCCTGCTGTACGATGAGCCGCAGATGCTGTCTCCTGTGCTGGGAGACGTCAACCGCCTGCGCCAGGTGTTTGTCAATATTATCGACAACGCGTTGAAATACACGGAAGAGGACGGCACCATCGGGATTTCCGCTCAGGAGGAGCACGGCTATATCCGGGTTGTCATCAGCGACAACGGCTGCGGGATCCCGCCAGAACATCTTCCCAATGTGAAAAAGAAATTTTATAAGGCGAATCAGACGGTCCGCGGCTCCGGCATCGGGTTGGCGCTCGCCGATGAGATTATGCGGCTGCACTCCGGCAGCCTGGAAGTGGAGAGTCATGAGAATGTGGGCACGGCTGTGACCATTCGCATTCCCACGTTGAAACAGAAGGCGGCGGAACCGGAGCCGGACAAAGAAAGGATATCCGAACAGAATGGCTAGAGAAGAGACAAAACGCATTACATCGATAGGCGGGCAGGCGCTGATTGAAGGCATCATGATGCGCGGCCCGAAACGGACGGAAATCTCCGTCCGCATGAGCGACGGAACGATTTCGTCGGAAACGCTGGACACAAAAGGCCTGCGGGAAAAGTATAAATTCTGGCGGCTGCCGCTGCTGCGCGGCATCGCGGGCTTTATCGATTCCCTCACCGTGGGTTACAAGGCCCTGAGCATTTCCGCGGATAAGGCGGGTCTGGACGATGACGAGGGAGAACCTTCCAAGTTTGATCTGTGGGTGGAGCGCGTCTTCGGCGATAAGCTGATGGGTGTGCTGATGGCGATCAGTTCCGTGCTGGGCGTATTGCTGGCAATCGGCCTGTTTTTCTTTTTACCCACCTGGATTTTTAATCTGGTGCGCGACTATCTGGCGGGACCGGGGATCGAGGGCTGGCGTTCCCTTGTGGAGGGCGTCATGCGCATCGGAATTTTTGTACTATACATTGCGCTGGTCGCACAGATGCCGGATATCAAGCGTGTGTTTCAATATCACGGCGCAGAACATAAGACGATTTTCTGTTATGAAAACGAAGAGGAACTCACAGTGGAGAACGTTCGCCACCACAGCCGGTTCCATCCGCGCTGCGGCACCAGTTTTATGATTATCATGCTGCTGTTGGGCGTACTCATTGGGTTTTTCATCCCGTTTACCAACCCGTTCCTGCGCACGGTGGTTAAGCTGCTGTGCATCCCGCTGGTGGTGGGCATCGGCTTTGAGCTGATCCGTGTCTGCGGCAAGTATGACAACACGCTTACTCGCATCATTGCGGCGCCCGGCCTGTGGATGCAGCGCCTGACGGTAAAAGAGCCGGACGACAGTATGATCGAGGTTGCCATTGAGGCGATGAAAGCAGTCATTCCGGCGGACGGTGCAGACCTGAAATGCCCTGTCACCGGGAAGAAATCAGCGTAAAGGAAAAAGAACAATTGCATGGAGAGGTTGTCTCAAAATGCATGTTTTATACAATAATAGTGGCAGGATTAAGATCCCCCCGCCTTTGGCGGGGGGATTGCCCAATTCGGCCGGTTTTTTGTTCTCCCAATCGTGAGACGAATGCAATTTTTCACTGTACGGAAGGAGTGAGAATCGATGACATTGCGCGAAACCTACCAAAAGGGAAAGATGCTATTGCAGGATGCGGAAAACGAGGTTCCTGCCTTTGATGCGATCTGCCTGTTTCAAAAAACATTTGGTTTGGACCGGCAGCAGTTGATCCTGCACGGGGAACAGGCAGCCAAACCAGAGCAGGCGGAGGCTTTTCTGGCTCTGTGCGGGGAGCGGGCGCAGGGGCGTCCACTGCAATACATCCTGGGTGAATGGCCTTTCATGGACTTTACACTCACCGTAGGGGAGGGGGTGCTCTGCCCGCGGGAGGAGACGGAACTGCTGGTATATACGGCGGCGGAACGTTTAAAAGGGCGCAGGAACATCCACGCCGTAGACCTGTGCGGTGGCAGCGGCGCGGTTGCGCTGGGGCTGGCGTCGCTGCTGCCGGAGGCAGAGATTGCCTGCGTGGAGCGGTATGAGGAAGCGTATCGCTATTTGGAAGAAAATATTCGGCGGACCGGTTTTTCCAATGTAACGCCCCTGCGGCTCGATGTACTGGAGCCGTCCAGCGCCGTGCGGCTGGAAGCGCTTGACGCCATCGTTTCCAATCCGCCGTATGTGCGGGCGGAGGAAATTCCGCAGCTGCAAGCGGAGGTGCGGCGGGAACCGCGCACCGCGCTGGATGGTGGCGCGGACGGCTTGCTGTTTTACCGGGCCATTGTAAACCTTTGGCTGCCAAAACTGAAACCGGGCGGCGTTGCGGCGGTGGAGATCGGGGAAAATCAGGGTGGACCGGTTCAGGAGCTGTTTGAATGCGCCGGATTGGAATATGTGAAGGTCATTAAAGACTTCAACGGCTTGGACCGGGTAGTGGTGGGAAGCCGGCATTTTCTTTAAGGAAGAATGCTTCGCACCTGCAAACGGCCGCACAAAAAGTCACGAAGAATGATGACAATCCTCCTATAATGAGAAGCACAGAGAAGGGACGACACAGTATGAATTGGATCAGTGGACTGCAAAGCGCGATTGACTACATCGAAGACCATCTGACAGAGGAGTTGGACTATGCGGAGATTGCCCGGAAGGCGTATTCCTCCAGCTTTCATTTTCAGCGGGTGTTTGGAATCCTTTGTGGGTACACGCTGGGCGAGTATATTCGCAACCGGCGGTTGACGCGGGCGGCGGCTGATCTTCTTCTGTCGGACGCAAAGGTGATCGACGTCGCGCTGCAATACGGCTACGACAGCCCGGAAAGCTTCAGCCGCGCGTTTGCGAGATTTCACGGTGTTACGCCGTCACAGGCAAAGAAGGACCGTACCGCGCTCAAATCGTTTTCCCGACTCTCTGTGAAACTGATTTTAGCAGGAGGTACTGTAATGGATTACAGAATGGAAAAAACAGACGCGATGGAGATTGTGATGAAGAAGGAACGGTTCACCGGTGGCAGTGAGGTGAGCAAAATGCAGATCCCGGCCCTTTGGGACCGGAGTTGTGCGGACGGCACGATTCCAATGCTTTGCCAGCACTTGGATCCCGGTAGCCCGCTGGGGGAAGCGGTCATCGGCGTCAGCCTCAGCGACCCGGAAGAGGGGGACTTTGATTATGGAATCGGTGTGGCCAGTAAAAGCGAACAGATCGAAGACGGTTTGTCAAGGGTGAGCCTTCCCGCCGCCACGTGGATTGTTTTTCCGTGCAGGGGAAAGATTCCTGACGCGTTCTTTACCTTGATTAAGCGCATTTATTCGGAGTTTTTCCCGACGAGCGAATACCAGCCGAACGGCATGTGCCTGGAGGTGTATCCCGGAGACAAGATCGATATGGAGGACTATTACGGCGAGTTCTGGATTTCCGTTGAGAAAAGAGGATAAGACCGAGTTATAAAGAATTGGATAGAAATGCTCCCCTCGCCCAGGCGGGGGGAGCATTTCTATCCAGACGAATCTTTGATGCATTCTAACAACTTAGGTAAAATTAATTTTGTATTTACAGAATCCGAAAATGCTTTAATGCGTTGAGAATCCCGTCGTGGTCGACATCGTCGGTCACATAGTCGGCCATCCGTTGGACGTCCTTGCCAGCGTTGCCCATCGCGACACCGGTGTGCACACAGGTGAACATCTCTGTGTCATTGCCGCCGTCCCCGAAGGCCATGCTTTCCTCCGGAGAGATACCGTAGGCTTCCAGGCATTTCAGGATGCCGGTCGCTTTTCCGCCCTCTTTGGGAATCACGTCCATAAAGAGCGGATGCCAGCGCACAGACCGGCAGCCGGGAAGGCGCCGGAAGAATGCTTCTTCCTCCTCCGTGTCGACAAATGCGCTCAGCTGATATGTGCGGTGTGTAAAAATCCGGTTTGGATCGTCAAAGGGTTCTTTAAAAGCTGTGTCGCCCAGCTGTTCCCACATCTGCAAAACGCGCGGCGTTGCCCGGTTCAGGTAGATGTAGTCCAGCTCCATAAAATCGCAGGCAATCTGTTTTTCTTCCAAATAAGGTAGGATATTTGCCAGGTCCTCCGACGGGATCCATTGTTCATGCAGCACGCCGGCGTCATTGAAGCAGTATTGGCCGTTTGTGGTGATGTAGCCGTCAAAGGGAAACGGAAGGAGGTTTTTAATATGCGCGACGCCGGAGGGAGGCCGGCCGGTGGCGATAAACAGCTTGATTCCCTTGGCCCGCAGCGCTTCTAGCGCGTATTGCGTGCTGGCCGGGACCTGGTGCGTCTGAAAGCTGACCAGCGTCCCGTCGATGTCAAAAAAGACCGCTTTTATCATCGGAAAATCCTTTCTGTGGAGCCTAAAAAATTTTTAGGGTGTATCCTATATTTCTTTATATATTATAGCGCGCCGCAGGCAGGGAAGCTATTCGCTTTCTGCCCAATCCTGTTCGGATTCCGCTGTTTTTTCCATGTTCTTTGATGGCGGCGCAAAGAGATTTAAAACGGAATATTTGTTCGATAATTGCGCCGAATACATTGCAATTTTGGTTGGGATACAGTATAATAAATACATATTTTCCGCTGATCGATTGCGCCGGAGCGATTTCCGGCGCTTTTACTGAATGATCACAACGGACCGGAGGTAAAAAATGGCCATTGATAAAAGCAGGGGTGCCGGAGCGGCCGGCAAAACCATGGATAAAAAGACGGCGTTGGAAACGGCGCTTGCGCAGATTGAAAAGCAGTTTGGCAAGGGTGCGGTGATGCGTCTGGGCCAGAACGAGGCCATGCAGGTGGAAGCGATTCCCACAGGCTCTCTTTCCCTGGACCTTGCGCTGGGCATCGGCGGCCTGCCGCGCGGCCGTATTGTAGAAATTTACGGCCCGGAAAGCTCCGGTAAAACCACGCTGGCGCTGCACTGCATCGCGGAAGGCCAGAAGAACGGCGGTAACGCCGCCTTTATCGATGTGGAGCACGCATTGGACCCGGTCTATGCGCGCGCGCTGGGCGTAGATGTGGACTCTTTGCTGGTTTCCCAGCCGGACACCGGCGAACAGGCGCTGGAGATCACAGAGGCGCTGGTGCGTTCCGGTGCGATCGACGTCATCGTTGTCGACTCTGTAGCGGCGCTGGTGCCGCGTGCGGAAATTGAGGGAGAGATGGGCGATGCCCACGTCGGCTTGCAGGCGCGCCTGATGAGCCAGGCGCTGCGCAAGCTGGCGGGCGCAATCTCCAAGTCGAACTGTGTGTCGATCTTCATCAATCAGCTGCGTGAAAAAGTCGGCGTCATGTACGGCAACCCGGAGGTTACCCCCGGCGGCCGCGCGTTGAAATTTTATTCCTCTGTGCGCATTGACATCCGCCGGATCGAGACGCTGAAAAACGGCACGGAGCAGATTGGTTCCCGCACGCGCGCCAAGGTGGTCAAGAATAAGATTGCGCCGCCGTTCCGCGAGGCGGAGTTTGACGTGATGTACGGGCGCGGGATTTCGCGCGAAGGCGAACTGCTCGACCTTGCCGTCAAGCTGGACATCATCCAGAAGAGCGGCGCGTGGTTCTCCTATAAGCAGGAGCGCCTGGGGCAGGGCCGCGACAATGTGAAAACCTTCCTGGCGGGCAATCCGGAGGTGGCCGGTGAGGTAGAGAAGCTGGTGCGCGAGAATATCAGCACGCTCTACGCCAAATCCACCGCGCCGATTTCCACCAATGCTTCTCCGGCAAAGCCGCTTACCGTGCCGGAACCGGCGGCAGCGCCCGCGCCTGCACCCGCGGTCAGCCGTGCCGCATCGGCAAAAATTGACATAGAAGCGGACGACGACGAATAAGATACATTACAGGTATTTAAAGCCTGAGAAAAGGATGGAACCCATTTGCTGATTACGGCGATTGAACCGCGGCGCAAACGCCTCTCCGCGCTGTATTTGGACGGGGAATTCGCGCTTAAGCTGGACACGGAAACGCTGTTGTGTTCCGGGTATCAAATCGGCATGGAGCTGGACGACGAGCAGCTTCATGCGCTGATCCAGCGCAGCGAAAGCCGCCGCGCACAGGAAAAAGCACTCTATCTGCTGGAGCATCGAAACCACTCCAGGAAAGAATTGGCGGACAAAATTGCGCGCACCGTGGGCCATGAGGCGGCGGCGCGCGCAGCGCAGCATATGGAGGAAATTGGTCTGGTGGACGACGAACGCTTCGCGCGGGGCCTGGCGGCAGAGCTGCTGCACCGCAAGGGCTATGCCGCCCGCCGGGCGGAATACGAGCTGCTGCAAAAGGGAATCGACCGGGAACTGACGCGCGAAATCATAGAAGAAATGGAACCGGACCCGGGGGAAATGCTCCAAACCCTGATTGAGCAGAAGTACCTGCGTTCTCTTGGCGATGAGAAAGGCCGCCGCCGCGTCTTTGCCGCACTGCAAAGGCTTGGCTACCAGAGCGGGGATATCCGCGCGGCGCTGCGAAACTATATGGACGATGAAAATGAGGATGAATAAAACCATGGTATCTGTAGGAATGATCAGCCTCGGCTGTGAGAAAAACCGGGTGGACGCGGAGATGATGATGGCCAGCCTGCAAAAGGCGGGCTTTGCGCTGGCAGATGACGCCGCGCGGGCCGACGTTGCCATCGTGAACACCTGCGGCTTTATTGAGGCGGCAAAAAAAGAATCCATCGGGGAGATTCTGGAGCTGGGCCGGATGAAAAAAGAAGGACGGATCAAAGCGATCATCGTCACAGGCTGTCTGGCGGAGCGCTACCAGGAGGAAATCCGCAAGGAGCTGCCGGAGGCAGACGCGGTCTGCGGCATCGGCGCGGACGCGGATATCGTTTCTGTGGTGGAGCGTACGCTCAAGGGTGAGCATCCGGAGCTGTTTCCGGAAAAGACGCTGCTGCCGTTGTGCGGCGAGCGGGTGCGGTCCACACCGCGCTATTTCTCGTACCTCAAAATCGCGGAGGGCTGCGACAACCGCTGTTCCTATTGCGCGATTCCCATGATCCGCGGCCCGTACCGTTCCCGTCCGATGGAGAGCATCGTGGAAGAGGCAAAGCACCTCGCGCAGGGCGGCACAAAAGAATTGATCATCATTGCGCAGGACACC
Source organism: Anaeromassilibacillus senegalensis (assembly GCF_001261775.1). GTDB lineage: Bacteria > Bacillota > Clostridia > Oscillospirales > Acutalibacteraceae > Anaeromassilibacillus > Anaeromassilibacillus senegalensis. The sequence continues at coordinate 224,570 of NZ_LN868536.1, forward strand.
ACGCGCTATGGGCTGGATCTCTACCAGAAGTTTATGCTGCCGGAGCTGCTGCACAGATTGTGCGGAGTGGACGGTATTGAATGGATCCGCGTGCTCTACTGTTACCCGGACTTTATGACGGAAGAGCTGATGGATACCATCGCGCAGGAACCTAAAATTGTCAAGTATATGGATATTCCGTTACAGCACTGCAGCGGGCCGGTGCTCAAACGCATGCGCCGCTTCGGCGACCGTGAGAAGCTGACGGCGCTGGTGAAAAAACTGCGGGAGCGCATCCCGGGCCTGATCCTGCGCACCACCATGATCACGGGATTTCCCGGCGAGACAGAGGCCGATTTTACGGAGCTCTGTGAGTTTGCCAAGGAACTCCGGTTTGAGCGGCTGGGCTGTTTTGCCTATTCACAGGAGGAAGGCACGCCCGCGGCGGACATGGAAGACCAGCTCGACGAGGACGAGAAACAGCGCCGCATGAACATCGTAATGGAACAGCAGATGGCCATTATGCAGGAATGGGGAGAGAGCCGGGTCGGCCGGGCGGAAACGGTTCTGGTGGAAGGCTACGACCGCGGCGTTGGGATGTGGTATGGCCGGACGTATGCCGATGCGCCGGAAATTGACGGCAGTCTCTTTTTTACGACGGACGGGGAAGAACCGCGGCCCGGGCAGTTTGTCCGCGTGCGTGTGACGGAATGCGCCGACTGTGACCTGGTGGGCAAGGCGGAATCCATCCCGGCCGAAGGAGGCATCGATGAATCTACCAAATAAGCTGACGGTACTGCGCATGGCGCTGGTGCCGTTCTTTGTGGCGGCGGTGCTCTGGCAGGGGCTGCCGCACCACTACCTGGTTGCGCTTTTGCTGTTTATTGTGGCGTCCTATACGGACCATCTGGACGGCAAAATCGCCCGTGAGCGAAATTTGATCACGAATTTTGGAAAATTTATGGACCCGTTGGCGGACAAAATCCTGGTGCTCTCCGCACTGGTGTGCTTTGTCAGCCTGCAGCTGATCAATCCCTGGTGGGTGGTCATCATCCTGGCGCGTGAGTTCCTGGTCACTTCCCTGCGGCTGGTTGCCGCGGACGAAGGGATCGTCATTGCGGCGAACATTTGGGGCAAGGTCAAAACGGTGAGCCAGATCGTTGCGATTGTCGCCATTCTTGCGATGCAGTACGCACAGGAGCTGATCGGTATGCATCTGCTGCCTGCGTTTGCGGTTGGGACGCTGGACAGCGGTGCGCTTTTCTACTGGGTGGGGGAACTGCTGGTCTTCATCACGGTCCTGTTTACGGCGCTTTCCGGCGTGATCTATGTGAAGCAGAACTGGAAAGTGGTCAGCAGCTCCAAATAAAAAGCAGATTGTTTGCGCCTCTGCTTGCTTGCAAAGGGATTCGTTTGTTTTCCCGTCCTGCTTCTCTTTACATTTTCCGCCGATCGGCATATAATAGGATGTACTGAAAACGGTATATTTTTGAAATGCAGGGAGCGGAAAAAGTACCTGCGGGATTTCCTACAGCAGAGAGAAGGCGCCGATGGCTGAAAGCGTCTTTTGCAGGCCCCGCTGGAAAATGCGTCCGCGACGCTTGGCCATCCGGCCCAGCGGTGCAGGCGGGGGGAAAGGAAGTATCCCCGCACGGTTGCCTCCGTTAAAAGGCAGCAGTGAGCAACAAAACGGAGTGGAACCGCGGTGCGCCGCCTCCGTCCTCTTACAGGGGGACGAAGGCGGCTTTTTATTTTGGGAAAGCAGGTGAAATGGGGAGATATGTTCCATCAATTGAAAGCAGAGTTGGACTCCATTATCGAGCGAGACCCGGCGGCCCGCAGCCGCCTGGAGGTGTACTTTCTCTATTCAGGCTTCAAAGCGGTGCGGTCGTACCGCAAGGCGCACTGGTTTTATCAGCGCGGCCATAAATTCATTGCGCGGTGGATCAGCCAGAGGGCGCGCCATAAGACGGGCATCGAGATTCACCCGGGCGCGACCATCGGCAAGGGACTTTTCATCGACCACGGCATGGGGGTCGTCATCGGCGAAACGACGGAGATCGGCGACAACTGCACCCTGTATCAGAACGTCACGCTGGGCGGTACGGGCAAGGAGCAGGGCAAACGCCACCCCACATTGGGCGACAACGTAATGGTCGGTTCCGGCGCAAAGGTGCTGGGGCCGTTCAAAGTGGGAGACAATGCCCGCGTGGCCGCCGGCGCAGTGGTTCTGGACGAAGTGCCGGCGAACGCGACAGCGGTGGGCGTGCCCGCCAGGGTGGTGCGCATCGACGGTGTGCGTCCCTGCAACCTGGACCAGGTGCATGTGGCGGATCCGGTCGCGCAGGAGCTGTGCCGGATGCAGGTGGAGTTCCTCAAACTCCAAAATCGGGTCGAGGAACTGGAAAAAGGAACGGACGACGCATAAAATCCCGTATTGCGGTTGTATTTTTGCCCATAATCCAATATAATAACGGGTACTGAGACGAAAAAGCTGGGAGGAAAGAGTCATGAAAATCTATAATACGCTGACGCGCCAGAAAGAAGAGTTTGTGCCCATTACCGCGGGCGAGGCCAAAATTTACGCCTGCGGCCCAACGGTATACAATTATATCCACATTGGCAACGCGCGTCCCATCTGTGTGTTTGATGTGCTGCGCCGCTACATGGAATACCGCGGCATGAAGGTCACGTTTGTGCAGAACTTTACGGATGTGGACGACAAAATCATCCGGAAGGCCAATGAGGAAAACAGCGATTATCTCACGGTCTCCCAGCGTTATATTGAAGAGTATAAAACGGACGCGGAGGGCCTGAACGTGCGTCCCGCTACGATCCATCCGCTGGCGACGGAGAGCATGGACGAGATCATCCAGATGGTTTCCGCGCTGATCGAGAAGGGCTACGCCTATCCCACGGACAACGGCGACGTGTATTTCCGCACCAAAAAGGACGACCACTACGGCAAACTGTCCCACCAGCCGCTGGAGGATCTGGAGGCCGGCGCGCGCATCGCGGTAGGTGAGGTCAAGGAAGATGCGATGGACTTTGCCCTTTGGAAGGCTGCCAAGGAAGGGGAGCCGAGCTGGGTTTCCCCGTGGGGAAATGGGCGTCCCGGCTGGCATATTGAGTGCTCCGCCATGGCGAAGCGCTATTTGGGCGAGACCATCGATATCCATTGCGGCGGGCAGGATCTGATCTTCCCGCACCACGAGAACGAGGTGGCGCAGAGCGAGTGCTGCAACGGCGCGCCGTTTGCCCATTACTGGATGCATAACGGCTATATCAACGTGGACAATCGCAAGATGAGCAAGTCGTTGGGGAATTTCTTTACAGTGCGCGATGTGGCAGCGCAGTTCGGCTATGAGCCGGTCCGTTATCTGATGGTAGCTTCCCATTACCGCAGCCCGATCAACTACGGTGTGGAGGTCATTGAACAGTGCAAGGCAGGGCTGGAACGATTGTACAACTGCCGTGACAACCTGGAATTCCTGCTGAAAAATGCCCCCGAAGGCGAAAAAGAAGGGGAAAAGGAAATCCGCCGCCGGTTCAGCGGCCATCAGGACCATTTCATCGAGGCGATGGAGGACGACCTGAATACCGCCGACGCGCTGTCCGCGCTGTTCGATCTGGCGAGGGATATCAATTCCAGTCTGAATGCCCAAACTGCGCCCAGCAGGGAGCTGTGCGCCTATGCGCTGGATTTGTTTAATGAACTGGCGGGCGTGTTGGGCCTGCTCTACAATAAAAAGGAAGAGCTGGTCGACGAGGAGATTGAGGCGTTGATTGCCAGGCGCAACGAAGCCCGCAAGAACAAGGACTGGGCGACGGCCGATCAGATCCGCGACGAGCTGAAAGCACGTCACATTGTGCTGGAAGATACGCCGCAGGGCGTCAAATGGAAGATCGAGGAATAAAAAATCCGCCCCTGCCGGCAGGCGGGGGCGTTTTCTTTGAAAGGGTGGGAACGATGGCGAAAGAAAAAGAGATCAAAACGAATGTGATGCGCATTCTGGACAAGGAGAACGTGCCGTACCGAGCGTATTTTTACGAACATGAAGACGGTGCGATCGACGGTGTTTCTGTGGCGCACAAGCTGGGGCAGAACGTGGAGCAGGTGTTTAAGACGCTGGTCACGCGCGGTTCCAGCAATGATTTCTTTGTGTTCGTCGTGCCGGTCGCAAAGGAGCTGCAGCTCAAAGCGGCGGCGAAAAGTGTGGGAGAAAAGTCAGTGGAAATGATCCATGTGAGCGAGATCAACAAGGTGACGGGCTATATCCGCGGCGGCTGTTCACCGGTCGGCATGAAGAAGCAGTATCGGACGGTGATCGACAGCAGCTGCGAGACGCTTTCCACCATGATCGTCAGCGGCGGAAAAATTGGCACGCAGGTGGAGCTTGCGCCGCAGGACCTGCTGCGGTTGGTGCGGGGCAGGACGGCGGAGATCACCACGGAGGGATAAAGCGGGACCTGCGGTCGGCATGGCCCACCCTTTTCTTTTTGCGGGGTCGGCTCCGCGCAGTGGTGGGACGGACGAGACAAGCTCCCGGGGCTTATTTTACCTTGCAGGTCATGATCTCCGATGTGTTTTTCCGCTTTTCAGAAAAGCGGCGGGATGAAAGGGCAGCGGACTTGCAGTCGGCATGCGCCTCCGGCGATAGTCGTTTAGAACTTCGAGCGAGGCTTTCGCCTCAAGCGAGCGTCACGACCGGAGGTCAAGAGCGAGTGAGAACGAGTGAGATTGTTCTTTACAGACCTTTTGTGCTGCCAAGCAAATTTCCAAGGCCGTTGCAGAAAAAACTGCAACGGCCTTGGTTTTATATTGATACTGTTTTATGGATTCACGTCAAACTGCTTCAGCTTTTCCCGGATGCGCTCGATGCTCCAGTCGACGGGATGGACCATGTCGGTGGATTCGATGGATTCGAGAAAGTCCCAGATAGCATAGGAAACGCTTTGTTCGTTCAGCAGGAACAGCATGGCGCCATGTTTCGTATGGTTGTATGTAAAAATCAAATTGGATTCATCAAACGCCGTAATTTCCAGATCAGTGGAAAAGCGGAATTTGGATGGATTGACGATGTGTGGGATATACTTGCCGCTTTCCGCCATTTGTAAGATATTTTCCAGCATTTCACGCCGGATCCTGGGCGGGAAAGCAAAAGAAAACTGTGCGGGTACCTCATGCAGGCTTCCGGTGGAGAGAAAGTCGTCTAACCCCTGTTCTGTGAAGTAGCAGATAACCTTGGCGTTGTTGGCGAGGCAGGCCTCCGCCTGTTTGGCGCGTGCGGCAAAATATTGGCGGATTTCTTCAAAGCCGGGGGCCTCCGGCTTTATGATGCGAAGCAGCAGCTGTTCATTGTAAAACATTGCCATGCACGGCTGATTTTGCAGGGTGTAATGGGCTGGACACGGCGCATTCTGGCTTTTTTCGCTGCACATAAATGCGGACAGAAATTCCAAAGGGGAATTGGAACGCGCCACGGCGCTGTGGCAATTTTGCAGCAACCGGTCAAACGTAAGGTTATAAAACGTGATCGCATCCGGGTCGAACAGGATCAGCGCCGATTCATCGTCATAGGAAGTGAGCATAACGGCGTCGCGCGTCAATAAAAGGTTGGGCGAAATCGTCGTGCTGTTGATATGTGAGGAAATTGTATCGTAGTAAAAATAAGGCTGATAACAGCAGCCGCAAAAAATTAACGGAATAATTGCGTTGATGTAGTCCACGTTGAAGGTGTCGTCCTCCCGGTGCCGGGGTGTGCTGTTCAGGCAAAAAATATGCTCGATCTGCAATTCGGGGTGGCATCGGCCGGTAAGCAGCAGGTTTTCCATGGGAACGTTGCAATCCGGCTGGACGATGATGCGGATGCGTGGCGTTTCCCGTGCCAGCTCCGCGTCCAAAAGAGCCTTTCCGGCGGTGGTGATGTCGTTTTTGCCGTAGACTGCACAGACCGGTTTGTTCTTGTCCAGCTTGCTGCAGGGAATTTTAATCGCGGTTGTCTGCGGGGTGGTGCAGAGCGCCGCAACGTCCTCCAGCATTTCTTTGATGTGCCGCCGGCGATAGTAGACGGCTTCCCCAATTTTAACGATGTCATACTTGGTCAGCAGATCCCGCCCCTGCTCCACCGTCAGCATCAGCGCTTTGGAAAGCTGCTGCACGGTTTCCCGCTCCGCCGGAAAGCGGTTGCCCGCCAGAATTTTTTGCAGATAGCTGCGCTCAATGCCCGATGCTTTGGAGAGCACGGTGATTTTGATCCCCGATTCAGCTACATATTCTTGCAATTTTTCTGAAAAAATGGACATATCCACTCACACCTTTGTTGATTTATACTTTATTATAGCATAATAATTACCAATTTGGAATATCGTTGCAGTAAAAATATAATTGGGGAAGAAAAATTTGCAAAGCGGCGGACAAGCCAGTATAATAAAAAAGATAATAACAAGGAGGGAACGGTATGACGGAAACTTCGCTGTTACAGGCGATTGAATCGATGATAGACCGGAAGCTGGAGCCGATCCGGGAGGATTTGTCCCGCGTCAAACAGGACCTTTCCGGAACGCGGCAGGACATGCTGGTGATCCGGCGGGATATTTCTGCAAACGCGCAGGGCCTGACGGGAATGAAACAGGACCTGGCGGAGGTCAAACAGGGACTTGCCGCAGCCAAACAGGAAATGAACGGCTTAAAGCAGGGAATTGCGGAACATAAGCAGAAGCTGACAGGGCTGGAGCAGGATTTCTCCGGCGTCAAGCAGGCGCTGGCAGCACTGCGCCAGGCGGCGATCGATCAAAAGCAGGAAATCGGCGGCATCGGGCAGGATACGACGGGTATTAAGCAGGGTGTTGCCGGGGTTAAGCAGGAGATCGCGGGCATCCGGCAGGAGCAGGTTACAGCAAAGCAGGCCCTGGCAAACCTCGACCAGAATCTGGCGGCGGTGGTGCAGGAAATCACTGTGGTACGGCAGGATATGGCGAAGGAACGCAAGGCGATCGAGCTGTTGGCGCAAAAGGCTGTGCAGGCGGAAGTTACGCTGGAGAACCTTACCAATCCGAGGCTGCAAGACGTTTTGGAGGGGCAGAAGGCGATGCGTGACCGCATGGAAGCCCTGAGCGTGCTGGACGACAAATTGGAAAAAATACAGGTTACGGTAAACGTGCTCAAGGCGATCAAAATCAACCCGCAGTATATGGGATAGAAGCAAAAAACTTTTTTACGGTCGACAGCGTTCGGACCCTTTCTTTCTTTCCGTATGGTAAAATAGCGGAGCAAAGAAGGGGAGAGCCATGCACTATGAAATCTGCTCTGCGTACTGTTCCAACGCGGAGCAAAAGCAGTATCTTACATACGGGATCCAGGCGGACGGCTGCCGCATCGACGATATCTCCACCTGCCGGCAAACGGTTCAGCGGCTGGAAAGCCTTTTGAACCGGAACCAGGTCCTGCCGGAGCACCTGTGGGATATCGTGGATGACTTTTTAGCAGAATAAGCACGGAACGGCGGGGGCGCGTTGTGTCCACTTCCTGGGGGCGGTGGGAGCCCCTCGCTTCGCCACGGCGGCTTGGTGGCAGGCGTGGGGGGGGGGTGGGTGGGGGGCGGGAGGTGGGTGGGGGGTGGGGGTTAGGTTCTTTTGTAATGAAAAGAGGGAGATAAAAAAAAGATACAGAAAGGGGGGGGGGGGGGGGGCCCCTTTTATCAGAAGTGGGGGGGGACGGGCGCCCCCGCCTCTTTGCGGCAGTACGGGCAGAAGAAACGTTTATGGGAGAAAAATATTGGGCATGTTGTGCGCATAAGTTCTAGATTGGATTAAAATGTAAGGCAATCTTGTTTATAATGTGAATAGTTTTTGCCGGTGAAGGTGCAGCCTTGCCGGTTCAGGAGACGGCGCCGATTCAGAGGACGCCGGGAGGGAATTTGAAGGAGGAAACGAATGATGTCCCAAAAAAATGCGCGGGCGGGAACCGCTCTGATTCTTTTGCTTTTTTTATGCAGCTTGTTTGGCGTGCCAGCTGCCGCAGAGCAGCAGCTGGCACAGCGGCAGCCGATCCAGATTACATATTACTATGTTTCATCCTGTGAAAGCTGCGAAGACGACGAAATCTATATGGCCTCTATGGAGCAGCAATGGGAAGATGTCATTGACAAGGACGAATACGAAATCCATATGAAGGACATCTACGACGACGGGGTGTTGGAAGAATTTACAGAACGAACCAAGGATATGGCGACGGATGATTTTACGCCTGCGCCACCGCTGATGGTCATCAATGACCACTATCTATTTGGGATCGACGATATTACGGAAAAGGCGCGCGCTGTCCTGGTGGAAGAAAAGGATAAATGGATTGACAGCGCGGAAAAACGGGTGGAGACCTTCCAGAACATCCCGCCGGATCAGTCATATTTCGTCTATTTTTATATGCCTTCCTGTGACAGCTGCGAAAAGGTGCAATCCTATTTGACCCACATGGACAAGTCCTTTGTCGTTGAGCAGGGACAGACGTCCAAGCTGCAGATCAATTATATGAATATGGGGGACTTGGACAATGTGCCGCTGGCGCAGTGGTTCTTTGAAAAATACGAGGTGCCGGAGGGCCGCCGGAAGGCTCCGATTGTATTTTATCAAAACGGCTATTTTCAGGGATACGAGGAGATTGTCTCCGGCATGCCGAACGCCATTATAAATGGAGACGCCATGCATTGGGAGAACATTGACTATCGACCGGCGTCCTCCGGAAGCTTTGATTGGAAAGACTGGCTCTTCCTGATTTTTACCGGTTTTGTCAGCGGATTCAGCCCCTGTGGGATATCGATCCTGCTGCTGCTGTTCTCCCTGCTGTTGACCAAGCAGGCGGACGTGTTAAAACTGGGCGTTACGTTCATTCTAGCGAAGACGCTGACCTTTTTCCTGTTGGGGACCGTGTTGTACTCCGTCTTTGAGCAGATCGGCGCGATACTGGCTCCGGTGGGGAAAGCGTTGCAGCTCCTCATTGCCGTGCTGGCGCTGGTGTTTGCCGCGCTGAATTTTTTCGATTACTTTATGGCAAAGCGGAGCGAATACGGCAAAATCCGTTTCCAGCTGCCCAAACGGCTTCGCTCGTTCCAGCAGAACTATATGCAAAAGGCGATGAACAGCGGCGGCAAATACCTGGTGGGAACGGTATTTATAACAGGGATCGTCGTTTCCGTAGGCGAGTTTCTCTGTACCGGTCAGCTGTATCTGGCATCCATCCTGTACATGATGCAGCGCCAGACGGCGTGGGATTTGCAGGTGGTGCTTCTGTTCCTGCTGTACCTGCTGGCGATGGACCTGCCCTTGCTTTTGCTGACGATTCTGGCAAAGAGGGGATCCCAGGTGCTCAAACTTTCGGAATTGACGCGCGGGAAGCTCCCGTGGATCAAGCTGCTGTACGGATTGCTGTTCCTGGTGTTCGCCGTGCTGCTGTTCCTGTTCCTCTTGTGATTCGATATGTTTAAAAGAAGACAAAAACCAGCGAAGCCTGTGGACTCCTTTGGCTTTGCCTTATATGACGAACAAAAAAATCTGCTGGGCCGGTACGAGGCGGCGTCCCTGCCATTGCGCCGGGAAGCGGTGATTGCAAAAAGCATCGAGTTCTTTCAGGACCCCAACCCGTGCCTGATCCACGAAGGTGCGGTCAAGGTCAGAATGCTGAGCGAGCTGGAAGCGTTTTTAAAGGGGCGGGAAGAGCCGGTTCCTCTGGAACAGCTGCCGGATGCTTTGCGCGCTTATTTGGAGACGGACTGTGCTTCCATACAATATGTATCTCAATGCCGTTGATCCAGCATGTCGTTACCCGTATGGTGGTCCTTTTAAAGGACGCCATACGGGCCTTTTGTTTCCTTATGTACTGTTTGTGCGAAAAAACCTTTTAAAACTTTCCTCCTGGTGGCAAAAAAAGGTGCGATCTTCCCGGTAGGTTGAGGCAAAACCTTTTGAATGGAGGGAATCATATGATTTTCGTTAAAAGCTGGACGGTCGACGTTCCGGAAGAGGAAACGCTGCTCGGCTATGTGGGGGAGAACAGTGTGCGCACCGTCGTCTTTCAGATGGATTCCGCAGCTTACAGCGAGTGGGAATTCTACCTGGATATGGAACTGGAGGAACAAAAGAACACCGTCCTTCTGGACAAAGAGATAGAAGGGGACGCGCTGTTGCTGCGTTTTGCCGTGTGCGGGGAGCTTCTGCACACAGCAGGGCATATGAACGCCCAACTTCGCGCTTTGGCACAGGATGGGCGCATCAAGCTCAGCAGTTTGTTTGGCTTTGAGGTGGGAAAGTCCATCCATCCTGTGGCGGCGGTTCCCGCCGCTTTGTAAACAACCGCCTGTTCGGCTGAATTGGAATGAAGCGTGTATCCTGCGATGAAAGCGCGCTGTGTGTTGAACGGTGCATATCTGACGGAGCAGCGGAATGGCTGGATCAAGCTGTGAGGAAAAGTTTCAATGAAAACAAGGAAGAAATCATCACCGATCTTTCCTTGTTTTGGCTGCAAGTGACAAACATTTGGTTATGCATCCAAATACAGCCACACCAGCTTGGTAATTTTTCACAAAGCGCATTATGTGCTTTTCATTTCCCCGTACCTGTCTTATAATAGAAGCAAGGAGGGGAGAAAAATGCATTACGAACTCATTGAGGAAACAATCATCGATCCGGAGCTAGGGAATCGCCGTACATATGGTATTGCAGTTGTCCCCGGAAAGATCAGCGATATATCCAGTGATCGGGAGGCCATTGAACAACTAGTGGAATTGCTGAACGTGAGGCACATTCCTCTTGTGCACTTTAAGGAACTGGTTGAAGATTTCCTGGCAAGATGAAAGAACCCCAAAATTGTGGGTAGTACTCTGAAAAACGGACGGTGAAAAAGGACCTCCTGTTGTAGTTTTTATACTGCAACAGGAGGTCCTTTTTTGATTATCTGTTTTGTTGTGTTTCGATTGTGCGGACTTGCAGCACACACGCGGACACAAAGTATTGAACACATCCATGACGTTTTTCAGTGGCAGCCATCAGCCGATGGTTACGGTATAGTGCTGTTGTGAACGTTCAGCGTCGTCCGCGGACACGAAGTATCTAACACACCTATGGTGCTTTTAGTAGAAGCTTCTTAAAGCATGGCACATTTAAGCTCTATTCGCAAAAAGACGACTTTCAGTGACAGTAATTAGATAACTGTAACCGTGCAGTGCTGCTGTGCGTTCTGGCCTTTCAGTGTGGTGTATACGCCAGTGCTCTGGCCCGGCGCGCCGGTTGCCCATACCCTGTAATAATAGTCGCTGCCGATTCGCGCGACGAATTGCGTTTTCAAAACATCGCCGTTGCCAACAGTAAAGCTCGGTACAAGGGCGTCACCATTGATTACGGTCATCTTAAAGCAATATGCGCTGCCTCTCTTGAGGGGAAAGTTTACGGTTGTGTCGGACTGTACGCTTGCCCGCGCCGCGTTTACAGCGGCGATTCCGGCCTTTCCGTATGTGTTATCCGCAGCCGGGGTCGGTCTGCTGCTACGGGTGGAGGGCTTTGGAGCAGGCGCGGCCTTCACCAGATGGTCATAACAATCTTCCGCCTGGATAAACACCGCATTGACTTCTTCCTGTGCGGGGGCTTCCATAGCGAGAATGTCTTTTACAAGGCTGATGGACGCTTTATACGCCGCATAGCTTGCGGGGGTATAGTCCGCCGGGTTTACGGTTTCAAACTTGGCGACCAGGTCTTTCAGCGCTTCTGCGTCCGGAATCTGACGCAGTGCCATGATCGTTTTGACCAGCGCTTCCGCCGCGTTGTCCACCTGTTTCTGGGTCGCACCCTTGTCGTCCACGACGGCCCGCGCCGCTTCCAATGCCTGAGTAAAAGCGGCCTTGCTGTCGCCAGTATCCAGATAGTCATCCAAGTTGATCTGTTCCGCATAGGCAATGACGTTCTCCAGGCCGGACTTGTCGGATACGCGCACCAGGTTTTTCTCTGCGTTGTAGAGTTTGTCGTATGCCGCCTGGACATCGGCCATCAGGGCGTTTTCGTCGGAGATCACTTCTCTGGCGGCGTCCGCCGCCTCGGCCAGAGCGCTCCAGCTGGTGCTGGTATATTCTGCTTCCTCCAACAGGCCGACTGTGTCCAGAAGGTGAATCAGTTCGGTCTTGTCGCCCTCCGCAAAACGCAGCATGTGGATGGTCTTTATCATCTTTGTCCACGCGTTGTCGATTTCTTCCTGTGTCGATTGCCGGTTGGTATTTACCGCCTGGGCATGTTCCAATGCCTTATTGAATGCACTTTTGACTGCCGGAACGGCTGTGTTGTATTCTTCGCCTTCTTTGAGCTCCTCTGCTATGCCAATAACGTTGCGCAGAACCAGCTTGTTTACAGTGGTGAAGGCAATGTCCAGCTTTGTGCTGGTCAGGCCCATCGTGCCTTCATAGGTAAAGGTGGAGTTGTTTTCCTTGTCGAATGCGATTTTCGCTGTCTCGTCTTTGCCGTTTACGGTGACCGCGGAGAACTCTCTGCCATCCACCGCCGGGGCAAAGCGCAGGGTAAAGGCGTCGCCTGTTTTCAAATCGGTTTTATAGACGCCGGTGATGTTTGCCAGACCAGTGTCGCCTTCCGCTTCCAGCCGCGCCAGCCTGGCGGGGAAGTTCACAGTAAGACTGCGGGAAACCGGCTCAGCGGAATCGGCCATTTCGATGTCGATTGTATGGCTTCCGGTCAGATCGGCGGGGATAAAAGCGGTATCCTGCTCGATTCCGTCCAATTTAAAGGTGCGGATTGTACTGCCGGCTCCGGTGAGGTTGACGTCCAGCGTCATGTCGCGGTAGGGAATACCCGAAAGGGAAACGTCGCCCCAATCGGAACGCAGGTAAGGAGCAAATGCAATTCCGTCCGGACTAAACCGCATGCCGAACATACCCTCATAAACCATGCTCAGATAGCCGGTGGCGCTCCAGGCCTGATTGTCACAGGATCCCCATTTGCTGCCCGTTTGATAGCCACCGTCTGCTTCGCCGGTCACTGAATTATAAATTTCACGGATGTTGTCCGGATGTTCCAGGAAGAGCTTGGTCATGTTGTCAAACTCATTTGCAAATGCTTCAACAGAGCCTGTATACGCGGCGGATTTTGCATACAATGCGTTGATTTGCGGCCAGATCAAGTTGTTGTGCCGGCCCGGTTGATCTTCCGAAAATTCTGCAAAAGTCGGCCATACGGAGGGAAGGCCATACGGCTGGATATGCGCATTTTCTAAAATGGTTTCTGCTTTTGCATCGTCTGCAACACCGAAGAGAATTGCGAACGCCAGACCCGCGCCCTCCTGATAATCTTCCAGTGTTCCGGTGAGTTCGCCCATACCGTCCCCGTGCATAAAGTAGGCATAACGGTTTGATTCCGGGATCCACAAAAGATCGTTGATTTGTTTTTTCAGGTTGTCCGCTTTTTGACTGAAGCCATCGATGACATCCTGGCTTTTATCCAGCTCCTTGGCCATTGCCGCCGCCACCTGGTAAGCATTGTAGTATAGGCAGTTTGTACTCAGGCACATCAGTTCGCTGGTGCCCTCGTGATCCAGCACGAAAGAGGAGCCGGTATTGTCATTGTACGGCGCAGGGTACCCGGCGATGCCGTCATTGAAAAAGGAAGGTCCTTTAAATAGGCCGTAGGTGGAATTGAAATGCTCGTTTTGCATTTTTTGGAGGGTATTTGCCGTGGCGTCATAGGCAAGGGCTAAGAATTCGGCGTCACCGGTCGCGATGTATTGGTTCCATGCGGCGGTGGACCAAATAATCATATCCCACCATTGGCGGTTTCCCTGATCGATGATGGTGCCATAATCGGGGTCAGTTTTCACCAGCTTCTTCAGGGTGTTGAGCGCAACGTCGCGCTCGATCAGGCTGCCGGCACCCCACGAATTCAGCGAGCCGTCCCTGGTCCATGCATCCAGCTTGTAGCCCGATCCTGCCTGAAAAAAGGGAGGATTTCCAACCGTATTGATCGCACTGATATTATAAAGCGCGTCATTGTAAATTTTTCCGTAGGTTTCCTGCTTATCCGGATTTTCAAAGCGTAAAACGGGAGACAGTACCTTATCCTGCGGGGGATTGCTGCCCCCACTTAGGTACAACTTAAACCAGTTAAGATTCCATCCGCCGATCGTGGTTTGGATTCTCATTTTACAGGTGCCCGCATCCAGCCGCACGGTGTCAAAAACCGAGATCCAGTTTTGCCAAGCACCTGTAGCCGCAAACTCCGTGGTTGCTTTTACGGTTTGCGTGACTCCGTCGGAGGTGATGAGGCTGATTTTGCCGGGCTTGCTTAGAGCCGCCACCCGGTATTCAATGTCGTATACGCCGGACGTGGGAATGGTCACATCGTATTCCATCCAATCATCCGCATCAATGCTGGAAACATTTCTTCCACCGCCCGCATCCTGACAGTTTTCGGTTCCAATCGCATACATATTGGAGTAGTCTTCTCCCTCGATCCATATGGATGGCTCGTCCCCTGTTTGAGCCAGCGAGAACCAGTCGAAGTTCATATTTCCGGTTGCTGTTGGTACAATTCTCAAAGTATGCGTTCCCTTGCTCAAGGGAAACTCCACCGATCCCATCAGCAGGGTTCCGGTGTTTGCAAGGGCGGGCGCGATGGTCCCAACGGTGTCCTCTCCGTCTATTTCTACACGGAAAGTTGGCGCCGACCCGGCCGGAGGCGCGGTGGACGGCCATGCGGTGTACACATAAGTGAACAGATATTTGCCGTCACTGGGGATTTCAATTCCGCTGTACTCCATGTAGTCTCCGGTGTGGATGTAACCGACACCCGGATTTCCGGCCACGTCTGCCTTTTGCACGCCCAATTGATCGGTAAAATCCTCCGCTTCCACTTTGATGGAACGGCTTGCCGCGGATTCCCCGGCGGTTTCTGCCGCAAGTGCAGGGATGGCTGCCGCTGTGGCGCTGCTGAACAGCATCGTCATGCCGAGCAAAAGAGCAATTGCCTTTTTTGTCTTTTTCATCTTCCTACCTCCTGATTTTTCATGTGTTGGAGTGCCCTGAAGCTTTGTTTAACCCAAAAATGAACCCCCTCCCCTTTCCTCAAAACAGTGTTTTTATCATTTAAAATACCGCGGTAAAGCATGTGCCTTATCCCAAAGAAGATCCGATTGAATGCATAAGATTGACGAATAATCATTATTTACAATCATAATATATGAATATATTTTTTATTTAATTGTGGAAGAATTATGGTAATAATTAGATAAATATTTATCCAATTTCCACTTTTTATAAAGTGTGTTCAAGTATAAAACAGCTTAATTCCCGTTGCAATCCATGTTGTAAAGCATAGCGCGGCCATTTTCACTGCTGGGGCTTATACTTTGTATTCTATTTAACAAAATTTGCACTTTTAGCGAAGTAAAGTGCAAAAATATAATTGGATGTAAAGAAATTGGTACATATTGCCATATAATGTCGTTGAATTTTCAGATGTTACAAGTGAATTTGTAATAAAACACAAAAAGTTATGACTGTGTTTGCATTATTGTGGATTTTACGGATACGAATGAGTAATTTTACAGTAGCTTTCTTTTGCAGATATAAGGCTTTGTTAAAGATGTTACAATACGTTTGTATATATGGAAAATATTTTATTTATTATTTGTTATATGTAAAATATTTTCCACATACAAGCCAAATAGGGGCTTATTTTATGGATAGCATTTGGGCCCGAATTGGCTTGAGAAGGGAGGAACACATTGAGGAAAGGACTCTGACAGGAATCTGAAGAAGAAGAGAAAAGAGTATCACGAAGGAGAAAGAGGTTATGAAGAAAGCGCTCAAGATGATCGTATCCCTTGTTCTTGTGCTGCAGATGATGGTTGTGCCGTTTGGCACGCTTGCAGGCGCACTGGAAGCTGCGGACGCAGTGGGAACGATAATCGATGTAACGGATTTTGGGGCGGACCCCAGTGGAAAAGGCGACAGTACCATTCCGATTCAGGAGGCTTTAGAAGCCGCCAAAGAAGTGGATGGGCCTGTTACACTGTCTTTCCCGAAGGGCGAGTACCACGTTTACAAGGATTTTGCCAGCAAACGTGTGTACCACACATCAAACACCGGAAGCCTGAGCTTCCCGGAAAAGAGCATCGGTATCCTGATTGAAGATCAGGAAAACCTGACAATCGACGGCAACGGGTCCCTCTTCATGATGCATGGCGACATCATGGCAATCGCCGTTGTGCGCAGCAAAAACGTGACGCTGCAGAACTTTGTATTGGATTATGAAGTTCCGAACACAATGGATACCACCATCGTTGGCACAGGCACCACAGAAGACGGCAAACCCTATATGGATATGTACATTCCCGCAAACTACCATTACAGCATCTCCAGCGACGAAAAGCATATCGACTGGACCAGTGAACTGAGCCCCTATACGGGTAAGCCCTATTGGACGGAGAGGGACCGCCTCGGCCCGTACCTCGTCATTTATAAGGGCTACGACGAAACTGTACGCAGACATACAACCCAGACACAATATGAAGGTGCTGGTGTGCTGGATGCGGACCCGTTCATCGACGTGCAGCACATCCGCCCGCAGGGCGACAATGTAGTCCGTTTTACCTATAACAGCCGCAGGCCGGAGGCGCAGGAACTGGGCAATGTTTACCTGTTCAGCAATTCTGTTACCAGAAAGACGGCAGGCGCCTTCATCTGGGAAAGCGACACGACAATGGTCAAGGACATCGACGTCCATTATCTGGCCGGCTTTGGCTGGCTGACGCAGATGAGCAAAGATACCGAGTTCAATGGCATCAATTTCCTGCCCCGTCAGGGCACTGGCAAATATACCACCAGTAATGCCGACCAGATCCATGTGGCGGGCGCCGCGGGATATTTTAATGTCATTAATTGTAATTTCTCCATGGCCCATGACGACCCAATCAACATCCACGGAAGCTATCTGCGTGTGGAAGAAGTGATCGACAGCAAAACGCTGCGCCTGGCCTATATTCATGGTCAGCAGGGCGGCTTTACCGCCTATCATCCGGGTGATCAGGTCATGTTCTACAGCAGAACGCATCTGGAGTCCGTGGCGCATGTGGACGAGAATGATACCTTTACCGTTGCAAGCACGGTCAATCCGGGCGAAGCGTACAATGGTTCCAATCTCTCCATGAAGGAAACCATTGTGACCTTTGAAGAGGATTTCTCCCAGGAGGTTCTGGATGCGCTGAAGGTAAAGATCAAGCGCAAGGCGAGCGATCCTGAAGAACCCCTCTATGTGGCGGAAAACGTGACCTACGCGCCGACCGTACATATCAAGGGCAACGTGATGCGCTCCATCCCGACCAGAGGCATCCTGTGTACCACCCGCAATCCGGTTATCGTGGAAGATAACATCTTTGAGAACCTGGCAATGGCCGGCATGTATCTCTCCAACGACGCGGACTACTGGTATGAATCCGGTCCGATCCGCGACATGACCATTCGCAACAACAAATTTTATGTGCGCACGACCGGACAGAGAGAATGGGATGCGGCAGGTCCGATTTATGTGGACCCGGTTATCATCCGCAGCTATATCGTTTCGAGCGGCGTTGAGCCGACCCCGAAGGGCGATCCGGTACACCGCAATATCAACGTCGTGGATAATGAGATCCATATGGGCGACTATCAGATTATCGTGGCGGAAGGCGTTATGGGCATGCGCTTCGAGGGCAACACCGTAGTGCGTGACAACCCGAACGTGAACATCCAACTGATGCCGAATAAGACGGACCTTGGCATCGGTGAAGCGGCTATCATTACGCCCCTGGTGACGGAGCAGACCTTGCCTAAGGACGCGTTTGTCTTTAAAAACTGCAGCGATGTTGTGATTGACAACAACACTTACGACGACGGTTTCAAGATGAACGTCAAGGTTACAAAGAACAACGCCGTTGTACCGCCCAGCCAGCTGGAAGGCATGGTGAGCGTGGGCAATGACCCGCTTCAAATCAACGGCACAAATGTGGCTATTGCCTCTTCTAAAGACAAGATCCAGTATGCGTCCAGTAACCCGGCGGTCGTACAGGTGGATGCGGAAGGTAATGTGCGTGCCGTTGCAAAGGGCGAAGCTGACGTGTATGCGTTCTATGAATTAAACAGCACCATTGTGAAGTCCGAGCCGGTCCACTATACCGTGACAGGCGACGGCGAGCTGTGGGATTCGATCGCCATCAATGAGGCGGACGACCAGCTGATCACAGAGGAAGGCAAAACAATCGCCTTTACCAGTGATCCGGCGGGAGCAGACTGGAGTGTCGTTGATGCGCGCACCGGAGCGGCTACAAACGCGGCAACAATTGATGCAAACGGTGTCCTCACCGGCCGCGAAGACGGTGTTGTCAAAGTTATTGCCAGCAAGTACGGCGTCTCCGACAGCCGCACGGTCATTATCAGCACAGAAACCAGCTACGGCGCAGAGCCGAATACCGCGAAGACCAGAATGGCGGCCCGTGCACTGGCAGCCGGAGACGGTCCGCAGCTTTCGGACGGCTTCAGCATTAAGCCGGGAACAGAAGTCCCCGCAAATATCAGCAGCACCAAGGATACGGAAATGACGCTGACATCCGATCAAAACGGCCAGATCACCGATTCTGGAAACGGTGTCACACAGAACCTGGTGCTGTATGAAATCCCGTCTGATATCGCCAAAAATAATTTCCGCGCGCAGGTGACCATCGACGGCCTCCCGCAGACCCCATGGGGCGGCGCGGCAATGATGCTGTACACCGACGACGACAACTATGTCAGCATTGGCCAGAAGGGTCATCTCGGCGTCGTGTCCGTCAATGAAAAGGGCGGCAGTTACGTAGAGAAATCCGGCGCAGTATCCGCAAAAGTGGAAAAGGGTACCTTTGAAATTGAGAAGAACGGCAGCATGGTATTCCTTCGGTACAATGATAATGGAAGCTGGCGTGTCGTTTATGGGTATTCCCTTGGAGAAGTCGGCTTAGACGACGCCAACCTGAAAATTGCATTCTATGTCAATCAGCAAAGCGGCGGAGCAGTAAAGGCGACCTTCTCCGACTTCCGCATCGCGGACGCTTCCGTCAATTCCAACGATTTGTCCCAGCAGGAGCCGGTTAAATTCTTTGGCGCGGCGTCCGCTCCGGCGTTTGCAACCGGATTCAGCGTAAAGGAAGGCACAGAAGTTCCGGCAAATCTCAGCCAGGTCAGCGATACGGCTGTGAAGCTGGTTGCAGACCAGAACGGTACCATCCGTGAAGCGGGCGAAGGCGCCACGCAGAATCTGATACTGTATGAGATTCCGAAAGAGATCGCTGCAAACGATTTCCGCGTACAGGTTACCATTGACGGCCTGCCGCTGCGGGACGACAGCAGTGCTTCCATGCTGGTTTATACCGACGATGACAACTATGTTGGCGTAGGTCAGAAGGGAAGCAATGGCGTTACTGCGATCAGCGAAGACGGTGGATCTTATGCAGAACGTGCGGATACCTCCGGTTCTAAATTGATGAAAGGCCAGTTTGAAATCGAAAAGACCAGCAGCATGGTCTTTGTGAAATTCTGGGATGGCAGCCGTTGGAAAGTCGTTTCCGGCTACTCGGCATCTACTACCGGCCTGGACGATTCCAACCTGAAGATCGCGTTCTATGTTAGCAAAATGGGTGAAGATGCTGTTGAGGCGACCTTCTCCGATTTCCGCATTGCTACCGCAACTGCAGTGGATTCTGACGCATTGTCCGCACAGGAACCGGTTGCTATCTTTGGAAAAGCCGCTTCTGGTCCGCGTTTGGCGAATGGATTCAGTTTTGCAGCAGGAACAGAGGTTCCGGCAAACTGGAGCAGTGAAAAAGCCACGGAAATCAACCTGATTTCCAACGCAAACAGCCAAATCAGCGGAAAAGATCAGGGCACCCCGCAGAACCTGGTACTGTATGATATCCCAGCGGATATTGCAAAAGATAATCTGCGTCTGCAGGTCACAATTGACGGTTTGCCGCAGACTCCCTATGGCGGTGCGGCTGTTATGCTGTATTCCGATACCGATAACTATATCAGTGTTGGTCAAAAAGGTCATTTGGGTGTCGTAGCGGTCAATGAAGTGGAAGGGGTTCTCAATGAAAGACCGGATACTTCTGGAACAAAGCTGACTAAGGGACAGTTTGAAATCGAAAAAACCGGCAGTATGGTCTTTGTGAAATACTGGGATGGCAGCCGCTGGAAAGTGGTGTCCGGTTATTCCACCAGCACGATTGGTTTGGACGATTCCAACCTGAAGGTAGCATTCTATGTGAACCAGCAGGGATCGGATGCGGTCAATGCGACCTTCTCCGATTTCCGCATTGCAAACGCTTCTGTCAATTCCGACGATTTGTCCCAGCAGGAGCCGGTCGCGATTACAACGACTGAGGGCGGCGAAGAACCGGATCCTGGTCCTGGTCCAGACCCGAAACCTTCCGTTTTGGAAGAAGGCGTAAACATCTGGCAGAATACCGAGAATTGGTTTGCGACAGGTAAGCGCGACGAGCTCGGCGTACATGCGGAGGTCGGCGACCTGTACAACAACCAGGCCACCGCGAAGAACACTGTGACAGTTGACGTCCCGGCCGAATGGGCGGACGACCTGCGCGTGCAGGGTACGATTGCCATGGATAACCTTAGCAGCCTGGCCAACTATGCAAATGCCAGCATGGCGCTGTTTGCCGACGGCAACAACTACATTTCCGTTGGACAGAAGGCCCATATGCCGGGCATTGCGGTTGCAAACGAAGAGAAGGCTGTGACTGTGGAGCCCAGCTACCCGGCAATCTCCAAATCCCGCGTGATGACCTACGAAATGGAGAAGCGCGGCAATACGATCTATCTGCGCTGCAAGCCGGAGGGCGGCGAGTGGCAGAACGTCAATGTGAGCAGCATGCCTTTGGTCAATGAATCTCTGGGAAGCAGCTTTAAACTGGCGTTCATCACCTGGAACAAGGGCGCGGCGTATCCGCTGACCTGTACCTATTCCGGCGTGAAGATGGCAAAAGCTTCCGAGTCCACCACGGAGAGCTTGGAGCAGCAGACCTCTAAATCCCTGGTAAAATCATATCCGAATGCGGCCCCGACAGTTTCTGATATCCGCACGGATAAAGACACTTATGTGGTTGGCAGTTATGTCGGCGTGGTCGGTTACACCTATGCCGATGCGGAAAACCATGCGCAGGGCGCACCAGTCTATAAGTGGCAGTACATGAAGAACGGCAAGATGGTCACAGAGTACACGAAGGTTCCGGAAATCATTGCCGGAAGTGCGGGAGATCTGACTTGCTCTGTCTATGTGTTTGACCAGTATGGCAAGCCCTGTAAAGCACCGGCCCAAAAGACCGTCAGTGTGCAGGCTGTGGACAGTTATGCGCTGAAGTCTCTGCTGATCAACGGCAATAATCCGGTCGGCTTTAAGGCAGATCAGTTTGATTACACCTATGCGGTCCCGGATACCATGGAATTCTTCACCGTAGGATATGAAGAAATGAATCCGACCAAGGGTTCTACGGAAATTCAGGATCTGAGCGGCAACGTGATTACCGATAAAGTTCTGCGTATGGCAGACTATAAGGGTGTGAAAGTTGTCCGCAAGGAAGGAAACGCCGTACAGATGACCTACACGGTTACTTTCCGTCCGGTAGAAAGCAATAACACCAAGTCTGTTATCTCTGTGGATGGTACCGCCCTCACAGAAGAAATTAAGGCGGGTACGCACAGCTACTTCACGGCGCTGACCAACGATCAGAATGTGGTGGAGTTCGCCGTAGATATTCCGGATGATGCAACAGACGTCAAAGTATACCGTTCCTTCTACCGCGATGAAATCGTCAATGAAGCGACGGAAGGCAATGATTTCTCCGCAATGGTAGATCTATACAGTGGCCTGAACATCTTTAACATTGATGTAACGGCTGCGGACGGCCTTACAGTTACCCGCTACCGTGCGCAGGTGTTCCGTGCCGGATACAGCGACGCGTATGCGACCGACATCCAGTTTAACGGCGTAACCGCACCGGGATTTGATCCGGAAGTTACCGAATATAAAATTCCGATTACCTCTGAAGAGATGCGCAATTTGTCAGTCGACGTCGCGCCGGTGCAGGGCAAAGATACAACCACCAGCGTAACCATCAACGGCAGCCGCACCGAGGGAACAAAGGCGGAAGGCAAGCTGGATCAGGATACCAATACGATCGTGGTTGCCGTAAAGGCAGAAAACATGTTTACCGCCAAGTATTACAGCTTTACCCTGTACACCCCGGACGAGACCAATGCGTCTTTGGATCTTTTGGCGATTCCGGGCGAGACGGTCAACGAGCTGTTTGACGAAAACCGCACAGAGTACACCATGAGTGCCTCTGGCAAACCGATCACTCTGCAGGCGAGAACCTGGGAACAGGGCGCGACCATTGCGGTTACCGCCGAAAACGGTCAGTCCTACACGGCAACGGGCAGCATCGATCAGGAAATTCTTGTCTACAAGGGCGACAACTTGATCACGGTCAAGGTAACCGCGCCGGACGGCAAGACAGAAAAAACTTATACCATTGAAGCCAATGTTTGGGATGAGGTCAACCTCTCTGAACTGGAATGGCTTTCCAGCAGTTCTGCAGGTACTGGTGGTACTATTCAAAAGAATCTATCCAATGACGGTAATCCGCTGACTATGAATTTGAATGGTGAGGAAACCGTCTTTGAAACCGGATTTGGTACTCTTAGCAATGCGTATGTACATTACAACATTGCTGGCAGAGGCTTTACCAAAATGGTCGGCTATGTCGGCGTCGATAAGGAAAGCGCACCGGGCACCAAGGCCGGATTTGAAATTTATTATAATATAACTACCTCCACTCCTGCCGGATTGGGTGTCGGCGTCCGTTCCCGCGAGGGCGATGCAGGCAGATTTGAAATCAACATCCCTGAGGGCACCAATACGTTGGGCTTGTGGGCGTATGGTTCTGGCAGCACCGATGTGCATGTGGACTGGGCAGATGTTAAGTTCATCAACCCGGATGCCGTTGAGAATCCCAACCCGGGTCCGGCAAAAACCTATGAAGTAGCTGTCAGTTACGGCAAAAAGGTCAATCTGTTGGTCGACAACGAAAAACAGCCTCCGATCGGCTTCTTCAAAGACCGGTTTGAGCAGGGGACAGAAATTGTCCTTAACTTTGCCCCGTACGCGGAGGGCAGAGAGATCGGCGGCGTCAAGCTGAATGGCGAGACGATGGCGTTTACCGACTCCGCTTCCTATGAGTACACCTATACGGTGGGCAAGAAGGACGCGGCACTCGACTTCACGTTTGAGATTATCAATAAGGCTACCCTGCGCACCATGATCGAATACGCTGAGAAGTGCGAAGAAGACGGTGTGGTCGGCGAAAGTGTACCTGCCGTGCAGAAAGCATTCGGCAAGGCACTGGCCGCGGCGAAGAAGGCGGACGAAGCACTGGAGATCACCCAGGCTGAGATTGACCAGTCCTGGAAGGATCTGCTGAAGACCATCCATATGCTGGAATTCAAACCCGGCGATAAAAACGCCCTGCTGGGGTTGATTGAGCAGGTTGAAGCGTTTGATCTGGAAAGTTACACTTCTGCCAGCGTGGCGAAGCTCAATGAGATGCTGGAAGCCGCAAAGGCCGTCTATGACGATGAAAACAGCATGCAGGACGAAATCGACGAGGCGAGAGAAAATCTCTACAAGGCGTTTATCGACCTGAAAAATCTGCCGAATACGTCTGAGCTTGAAAAGGTCATTGCAGAGGCGGAATCCCTAGACCTGAACGACTATATCGACGCGGGTCAGGACGTATTCACGGAAAAACTTGAGGAAGCCAAAACTGTCCTCGAGAACTCCGAGGATCAGAAGGAAGTTACCGCGGCGGCAAATGCCCTTGCAGAAGCGATGGCGGATCTCCGCCTGAAGGCAGACAAGAGCAAGCTTAAAGAGCTGACAAAGGAAGCCAACGAACTGAACCTGAACGGGTATACCGCTTCCTCCGTTAAAAAATTCGAAACCGTCCGCGATCAGATGAACGCGCTGATGGCGAAACCGAACAACGAAGTTTCTCAGGATGAGGTCGACGCGCTGATCGAGAAGTACTATGAAGCGAAGGAGAACCTGTCTACTGGCGGTTCCTCCACCAGACCGTCCGGTTCCTCCAGACCTTCCGCACCGTCCAATAACAATGCGTACGGCGCATCTGGAACGGCTGTGGTTGGAGCAACGCAAAATGTGCTGACAGCTTCTGTCCGCTCCGATACCACCGTGGACTTTACCCTGAAGAGAGGCAGTGCGTACTGCTTCAAGATGACCGTCCTGAATGGCGACAATCTGACCCCGAGCTTCACCGTCGGTAACGGCGATGTGCTCAAGACCCAGTTTGTAGCAAGAATCGGCAACGATTATTACTACAGAGTTTGGGCGGTCGGTGCACCGGGCTCCAGCACAGGCGTGTATACCACCCTGCCGGGCCAGGATGCAACAAAGCATTGCACGGTAAAAATCGGATAATTCTGTTCGTAAGATTCTCTTTTCACAACAGATAGAAGCAGCCCCCGGCTCATTTGAGCCGGGGGCTGCGCTGTTTCTCAAGTGTATATGGATGAATGTTGCTAAAATATGTATAAATTACTCATTTGCACAGACCTTCTTGTTTGTCAATGAAAAGTATGTTAGCATGAAGCAATAAAATAATATATCTGTGTTGCCTGATTTTATCTATATATTATAAATAAGACAAACAGATAAATGTAAGCAGAGGAGTGAAAAAGAGACAGGGAAGAGGAGCATTTGAAATTGAGTTTGGAGAGGAGAAAAAAATGAAAAGACACAACAAATGGATGGCGCTGGCGCTTTCCGTTTCCATGTTGTTTACAAGCATGGGAAGCCTGCCTGCGCAGGCAGCGCAGAAATACGCACCAGCCAGCCAGACCGCGGAGGCGGAGGCCCCCGGAAGAACGGTTTTAAACTTCAACAGCGATTGGGGGTTCTATCAGGGCGACCTGGAGGGCGCACAGGCGGTGGATTTTGACGACGCGGCATTTGCCGCGGTGACAGTTCCGCACACCATGCGTCTGGAGAAAAAGAATGCGGGAGACGCCGGCAGCGTTTACCGTGGAATTGGCTGGTATCGCCGGTATTTCACACTGGATGAGCAGTATAAGGGCAAAAAAATCAACATTGATTTTGACGGTGTGATGATTGACAGCGACGTGTATCTGAACGGGGAAAAGGTGTATACCCGCAATGGTGGTTACATCGGTTTTTCCGTAGATATTACCGATAAAGTCAAATGGGACGGACAGACGAACGTCCTTGCCGTCCGCGTTTCCAATCTGGACAATCCGGATACGCCTCCGGGAAAACCGTTGGCCAATCTGGACTTCCATTATTACGGCGGAATTTACCGCGATGTGCGGATGCGCATGACAGATAAGCTGTACATCTCTGATGCGCTGCAGGCAGACGAAGAGGCCAGCGGCGGCGTGTTTGTGACATACACGGACGTTTCCGATGCGTCGGCATCTGTAAATGTCAAGACCCATGTGGTCAACGAGGAAGAAACCACAGAAGAAGCAACGGTCGTCAGTACCCTGGTGGACGCGGACGGCGAAACCGTGGCGGAGACTTCCTCCATGGAAACGGTTCCGGCGGGAGGGGCGATCCAGTTCAGCCAGAAAATGGATGTGCAGAACCCGAACCTCTGGCATCCGGACCATCCCTACCTGTATGACCTGGTCAGTGAGGTGCAGGTGGGCGGAGAGATAGTGGATACGGTCACGACGCGGATCGGTATCCGCACCATCGATTTCCGTGCGGACGGTTTTTACATAAACGGTGAAAAGCTGTATCTGCGCGGTGCGAACCGCCACCAGTCGTACGCCAATGTCGGTGACGCGGCCTCCGTTTCCATGCAGAAGCGCGACGCGGTCCAGATGAAGGAAAACGGCTTTAATTCTGTGCGCGCCACACACTATCCGCAGTCCCCGGCCTTCCTCGATGCGTGCGACGAATTGGGGATCCTGGTCATTGAATGCCAGCCGGGTTGGCAGAATTTTACCAATACACAGACGTTCTACGACCGGACGCTCCGCGACACGCGCGAGATGATCCGGCGCGACCGCAACCGTCCGAGCGTCATCCTGTGGGAGACTTCCCTCAACGAGACGGGGTATTCCCGCCAGTGGGCGCAGGAAGCGACGGCAACCGCGCACCGCGAATACCCCGGTAACCAACTGTTTACCGCTTCGGATTACGGCTACCACGGCGATCTGTACGACGTGTGCTATAAAGTGGTGGACCGTAATAACGGTGTTGAGACCGATTACAACCCGGACAAGCCCTTTTTCACCCGCGAATGGGGCGATTGGGGCGGTATGGGACAGGCGAGCCGTAAGAACGGAGAGGCCGCCCTGCTCAACAATGTTGTCGTGCGTGAAAAGCAGCTGGAGGGCGCCGGCTATCCCGACTGGGGTGGCCTGGACGCCAACGAGCGCATCGGCGGCTATTTCCTCTGGAGCTGGAACGACTATGCCCGCGGCAGCGTGGCGTCCACGCTGGCGAACGGTACGGTGGACATCGACCGCTACGAGAAATACAATTTCTATTGGCTTAAATCGATGCAGTCTGCCCGCAATCCCGTATATGGGCCTATGGTCTTTATCGCGAGCACCAATTCCGAAAGCTCCGCGCGTGAAATTACCCTGTACAGCAACTGCGACAGCGTGCGGCTCTACCAGAATGACGTGTTGATCGGCGAACAGACACGCGACGAAGCGTTTGCCGCAAACAGTTCGGTCGGCGCAAATTCCAACATCAAGAAGAAGGGCGGCAGCCCCATCTTCAAAATCACACTGCCCTCTTTTGTGGCGGGCGAACTCCGCGCGGAAGGCGTTCTGGACGGAAAAGTTGCCGCAGAGCATCTGGTTCGTACGCCGGGGACACCGGCCCGCATCGAGATCGAAGTGCGCGACCGGGAGATTCAGCCGGTCGCGGACGGTTCCGACCTGGTGCCGGTTTACTTCAAAGTTGTGGATGAGAACGGGACAGTCATTCCAGACTACGGCCAGAAAATCCGCATCTCTGTAACAGGAGAGGGTGAACTGGTCGGTGAGAACATCCCGCGCATCGGCGTGGAGGAGCAGAAACTGGAGGCTGGCGTCGGTCATGCCTTTATTCGTACCAGCGGGACGGCGGGCGACGTGCATATTGAAGCCGTTGGTATGACGGACGAGCTGGCCGGTTCCATCGATTTTGTGACAGCGCCGTACACAGGCGCATTCGTTCCGGACGGCGATCATGTCGCATGGACCAACGGAATGGACGCGTTTGAACAGGCATATGAAACCTACGACGACCTTGCGTACGGTAAGCCCGCAACGGCTTCTTCCACGCAGGAAGACCGGGGCAACTGGCCGAAGAATGCGGTGGATGACGACGAAGGCACCAAGTGGTGCGCAAGCGGCGGCAGCTATCCGCAGTGGCTGCAAATTGATCTGGAGAAAATTCAGGCGATCAGCGGCTTCCAGATCAACTGGGAGAGCAAGGCAAACACCTATGCATACCGCATCCAGACTTCCTTTGACGGGGTCAATTGGAATACCGTGGTGGACAGTGCGGACAGGCAGCTTCCGGACAATCGTTTGGACACACAGATGGCGGACACAATAGGACGCTACGTCCGGGTGATGGTTGATTCCGGTTCCGCCGGATGGGCCTGCCTGTACGACTTTAAGGTGTTTGCTTCCAATAAGCCGCTGGCAGAGCTGCTCCCGGCGATCGGTGACGAGGCGGTGCTCGACCTGACTGCGACGGACGCGTCACCGGAGGGCAGAGGGGTGGACACCCTGCGCGACGGGGAAACGCTGATTGGAACCGGCTGGCTTGCCGCGTCGAATACGACGCCGCAGTCGGTGACGCTCTCCTTTAAAGAGCCGCAGACCGTTGCGGCCAACCAGATTTACTGGGAGAAGGACAGCAGCCAATACACCTATTCTTTGGAGCTTTCTGAGGACGGAAAAATCTGGCAGCCTGTTCTGACGGATATTACCGTGGGAGGGCAATCCTTCCAGCCGGTCCTGTTTGAGCGGGCATACAGCGGGATCCGCTATGCGCGCGTAACCATTACCAATATATCCGCGGGTGGTACGCCAGTGGTTGGTATGGCGGAATGGATCGTCTACGGCATGGGAAAAGAAGAGGAAGTCAAACCCGTAAAGGGCTTTGATTATCTGAGCGACCTGGCATGGACCTCCGCAAAGGCCGGGTACGGCAGTGTTGCCAAGGATCGCGCCTGCAACGGTTCCTCCATCTCTCTGCGTGTCGATGGGGAAGTGCGCGAGTTTGCCAAGGGCCTCTCCGGTGACCATCTGGAATCCGGAACCGAACTTGTCTATGACATCGCGGGCAAGGGTTACAATAAGCTGGAATCCTATGTAGGCATTGACAGCAATGCCGGTAAAAACGAAGCCCGCACCATTTTTAAGGTCTATGTGGATGGAGAAAATGTGTATGAAAGTCCGGTTTTGACCCGGGATGGAAACGGCGCCTTTATGGAGGTCGCCCTTCCGGAATCCGCGAAGGAACTGAAATTGGTTGCAGAGTGGGACGGCGTTACAGAGAACGGCCAATACAATGCACATGCCTGCTGGGGCGACAGCAAATTGATCCGTATGGTGAAAAACATCGTTTCCGTTGAAGCGCTGCCAGCGCTGGCAGTCGAGGTGGGAACCCCCTACTACCGTTTGGCGCTTCCGGAAACAATTACTGCTACACTGGAAGACGGCAATACGGTCGCTTTGGCAGTAAAATGGGCAAAGGGCGGTTTTGACGGTACGAAGGAAGGCACCTATTCGCTATCCGGCACATTGATTTGCCCGGACGGCATCATCAATGCGTCCGAGTTGACAGCTTCAATCGAGGTGAAAGTCGCACAGAAGAGTACGGAGCCGGAAGAGCATACCCTCAGCATCGACTTCCCGGCAAAGAACGCGCAGCTTTCCATTGCGGGAGAAGACCTCAAGCTTGCCAACCTGATTGGAAAATACGAAGCAAAGGTTATGGCAGGCGACGATGTAACATTGACCTTTATTCCCACAGTAGAAGGCAGAGAGTTCGCGGGCGTGACTGTCAACGGCGAACCGGCAACCCTGAGGGATACGGAATCCTATACCTACACCGGCAAAATGCCGAACGCGGATACCGATCTGCACTTTGCGTTCACCGTTGTGAACAAGCAGGTGCTGCGCACCGTGATCAATATTGCGGAAGGCCTCAAGGGCGGCAGCGAATACAACGCGGCGGTACCGTCCGTACAGAAACTGTTCGACGCGGCGCTTGATCAGGCGATTGCAGTCGAGGCACAGGCGGACGCATCGCAGAAGGACATCGACAACGCGTGGGCAAAGCTGCTCAATGTTATCCAGCATCTGAGCTTTGCAAAGGGCGACAAGACCGTTCTGAAGGAAGCGTTGGATACCGCGGCGGCCTTGGAACAGGACGACTACACAGCCGGAAGCTGGGCGGCATATGAGCTGGTTCTGGCGGCGGCGCAGGAGGTCTATGACGACGCGGACGCGATGGACAAGGAGATCCGGGAAGCGGCGGCGGAGCTGAACGCGGCGATGATCGCCCTGGTCTACAAGGCGGATTGGGAGACGCTGGACACGGTACTTGCACAGGCGGAGGAGATTGAGAAGGTCCTGGAGGAAGAGTACCTTCCGATTGGCCAGGAAGCCTTCCGCAATGCGCTGAACGCGGCAAGAGAACTGGATGCGGAGGCATCCCAGAAGGAGATCAACGCGGCGGTGGATGCGCTCACAAAAGCAATGCTGGTTCTGCAAAGAATCCCGAACAAGAAAGCGCTGGAGGATCTGCTGGGCGAAACGGAAAACCTGAACCTCAGCAAATACACCGCATCCAGTGCGAACCAGTTCCGCTCCATGCGGAATGCGGCGCTGGCAGTCGCAAACGATCCGGATGCGACGGAGCAGGATGTGGAAACGGCTTACAAGAATCTTCTGGCGGCAAAAGCGGCTCTGGAAGTGAAACAGCCGTCCGCCGTCAAGAAGAACGGCAATACGGCGAAGATTGCCGACAACACCTATGGTGCGGCGGGCAGAGTGCTGGTCAATCCCACAGCGGCGAATGTCCGTTCCGATGTAACCGGCGCACTGACGCTGAAGAGAGGCCAGTCGGCGGTGTTCCAGATGACCGTGGTCAATGGAAACGGCTTTGCCCCAGCCTTTACAGTGGGCAACGGCAGCGTGTTGAAGACACAGGCCGTTTCCCGCATCGGCAATCTGTACATTTACAAGGTCTGGGCAGTGGGCGCGCCGGGCGAAAGCACGGGCGTGTGTACCCAGATCTTGAATGGGGAGCCGCAACAGCAGTGTGTTGTTACGATTGCATAAAATGGTGCTCGCTGTAAGTGCGCCCCGACCGGAGATTCAGGGCGAAAAGCCCGGGGGAACACTTGGCTGAAAAGGATGGCTGGTTGGGAGAATCGCCGTTGTAAATCAGCCGCACTTTCAGCATTTGTGTGAAAAGGCAGTATACCACATACGATTTGGACAGAAAAACAGCAGCAGAAGACTTCCAGATGGAAGTCCCATGCTGCTGTTTTTTTGCCGGTTCAGTCCTTGAGTCCGGAGGCGGCGATGCCCTGTTCCAAATACTTTTGTCCAAAGAAAAAGATCAGCAGGGCGGGAGTGAGCATCAGGACAGAGGCTGCCAAAGAGATGCCCGCATTGTCCGTGGAGATCTGCGGCAGGTAGAGGGAGAGCGGCCAGTTCGTCTTGGTCTTGAGGAATGCCAGCGGTTGTTCCAGCGCGTTCCACGATTCCAGGAAGCCCAGCACCACAGCGGACAGAATGCCCGGAGCGGCGAGCGGCAGCCCAATGCGGAAAAATACCTGAAACGGACCAGCACCGTCCAATTCCGCCGCTTCGATGACAGATTTGGGAATTGCGGCGAAGAAGCGGTTCATAATGAACACCGGGAACGTGGAGAATGCGCCCGGCAGGATGATCGACCACATCGTATCAATCAGGTTCAGGCTGTCCAGCACCAGATAGTTGGAAACCATCGTCACCTGGAACGGCATTAGCATCAGCGCGATGTACAAGGAAAACAGAAGCTTCTTAAAACGGAATTCATAGCGCGCAAACGCCCATGCCGCCGGTGCGCCGATTACCACCTGCCCGATCAGGATGGGGAACACCTGCAGGCAGGAATTCCAGAACATGGCGAAAAATTCGGGTGTGTCCAGCAACAGCTCCACAAAGGGCTGCAGAGTCGGATACATCGGCAAAAGCGGCCATGCGGCAAAGCCAACCGCCCCGGTTTTCAGAACGGGGCCGAGGCTTTCCACCACCTCGCGGGTGCCCATCAGCGAGCCCGTCAGAAGCATCCAGATCGGCATCCATGCGGTCAGGGCAACCACCACCAAAAACAGATAAACCAATTTTCTTCTCATTCGTCGTTGCTCCTTCCCAAAAAGAATTGCAGGATCAGGATGACTGCGAGCACGGTGACGGCCATGACCGTAGCGGCGGCGCACATTTTATCGATGTCCAGCGTTAAAAACCAGTTGTTAAACAGGTGCTGCAACATGTACATGCTGTCGTCCGGGTAATCGCCCGCCACCAGATACGCTTCCCGGAACACCTTGAAAGAGTTCAGCAGGGAAAGCACCGTGATGGTGAACAGCGTGGGTTTCAGGTTGGGCAGGGTGATGCGGAAAAAGGTCTGGAACGCGTTGGCGCCGTCCACCTGCGCCGCTTCAAACAGGCTGCCCGGGATGCTGCTGATGCCGGAGAGCCATAGGACCATGTCATACCCGCTGTTTTTCCACAGGTAACTGATGATCAGCAGAAGAAAGGCCCAGCTGCTGTGCAGCCAGTCGATGGGCGTGCCGCCCATCGCGACGGCGGCTTTATTCAGAAGGCCGTTTTCGTGGAACAGCACTTTCCAGATCAGCACGATGGAGGCGACCGGAATCGCCATGGGGATTAAAAAGCTGGTTTTGAATATGCCGCGCCGCTCCTTGCAGGCATGGACCAGCAGCGCCAGCGCCAGGGAGAGCAGGATGAGCGCCGGAATACACAGCAGGGTAAAGCGGATGGTGTTCCATCCGGCGAGCTGAAACGCCTTATTCTGGAAAATGATCTCGTAGTTTTTCGTTCCGACAAATTCACCGCTCATTGCGGAGAAGAAGGAACGCCGCACCGCGTCGACAAAGGGAACCACGACAAAGATGCTGACACAGAGCAGGCTTGGCCCCAGAAACAGCCACGGAAGGACCGCTTTGCGGAAGGGCAGCTTTTGGTACGCGTCACGTTTCATGGAACGGTTTCCCCTCTCCTAACAGATAATATCCCCATGCGCGGTATGCAGACCGGCAAAGCGCCGCAGCGGGGAGCGCCAGCCAGAAGGCCCGCGGCAACTCCACCGCGCCCTCCTGTGCCAGCCATAGAACCAGCAGATAGGCGGACAGTAAAACAGCGGCGGCAAAGGGCATTGGATTGCGCACCGTATGCAGCCGCTCTGCCGTCAGGACAAATAAAAAGCACGACAGCAGGCAGAACAGCGCACAGGCCAGCACCTGCCCCAGCAAAGCGGCTTCGCGCGAGGTAAACGTCAGACGCATCAGGCCGGAGAGGTCGGAAACAGCGCTTTCCCACAGGCGGGACCAGAAGGAAAAATCGGACCATTTTCCGGGAATAAAGCGGACCGGCGGCAAGGTGTTCATCTGTACCGCCCATAGGACGGCTCCACCAGCAAGAGCGGATGCAAATGCCGCCAGCGCGCAGAGGGCCGGAGAGCGCCGTGCCGCCAGCACGCCGCGCAAAAGGTATGCTAGTGCGGCAAATCCCAGAACCCAGCCGGGCAGCAGGGCGAGTAGCCCTGCCAGCGCGGTCCAGAGACCGCCGTCGAGAATGCCCTCCGGCGGCGGCAGGCTGTAACTGGTCAGGAAACTGCGGGTTTGATCGGCGGAGTTGACGCCGTCCTCAAAGGAAAGCTCCAGATTGGGGAACGAGGTTTTCTCGTCTGTGGTCTGGAACATGGCGCTGGGGGCATCATCTTCATATACGCCGCGCACGATGAAGGGCCTGCCGCCGCGGAGCAGAGTTTTACCGATGACGTCCGTGCCGCCCCAGAGGGCATCCGCCAGTCCCATGCTGACCGCACAGCCGGCGGTATCGCCGCGCGCGGGAAGGGAGCCGTGATGCATTGGATGGGAGAGAATCAGTTCCGGATTGCCGGACAGCTCCAGGATCTCCGCGAATCCGTTTTTCAGCCTGGCGCTGTCCTCCAATGATTCCCCGGGAAGCTCCCGCCAGAGCGTCGCGTCAGGAAGAAGCGCCTGTTTCTTTTCCGCCGCCTTCTGCGCGTTTTCCCAGTCCCCGAGTGTGACGCCGCCGTCCGCCTGGTAGCGTACCCCGGCGGCGGGCATGGAAAGAATGCGGTTGGACTGCGATACGGAGAAAAACCAGCAGGCCAGCGCGGCCAGCAGACAAAGCCAGAAGCCGACGCGGCGCTTTCTCGCGGCGGTCAAGGCTGTTCGAGGCGCACGCGGTCGCCCGCCTCCAGAGGACGGTTACTGCCGGTCACTACCTTATCGTCGGGAAGGAGCGATGCGTTCAGTGCCATGGACGTGCTGTCCTTGTCCTGCACGTCGATACCAACGTGTTCGATGTAGGTTTCCCGTCCCAAAACGCTGTCCCGTTCCCTGACAACGTAGATGAAATCGCCTTTACTGTCGGACCGCAGGGCGGTCAGCGGCAGCCGCATGTTGTACCGTTCGCTGTCCTTTTCCGACTCCATTTTGCTGGTTTCGCCGGAAAGATAGGAGCCCTCCGGCAGTGCCACGGTCACGGGGTAAAGGCCGTTCTCATTTTCAAAACCGATGGATTGCACGGTGCCTTCCAAATCCTTTTGTTCGCCGTTGCGGCGCAGGTTGAGTTTTACGCGGTCTCCGATGGACAGCCACTTGGATTCCTCCTGTGAAATTTCTGCGATAAAACGGTACCCTTCCTGGTTGGTGCTGAGCACCACAGGGGCTTTGCCGTCCGTCTGCGCGCCCGCCTCGCCGTTGACCTCCATGACCACGCCGTCTTCCGGCGCGGACAGGAGATAATTACCGGCTTCCAGCGACTGCAGGCTGGCAAGCTCTTTTTCTTTTTGCTGGATTTCCCATTCACCCGCGTCCAGGGAGGCGTCTGTCTGCGCACCGCCCGCCAGCGCGGATTCGTATTGCAGCCGGGCGGCGTCCAGCGCGGCCTGTGCGTCGTCCCGTGCGGTAGGCAGGGCGCGTTTGGCGTCCGCCAATGCGCGTTCTTTTGCCGTGACATCCTCCTGCGCGGCGGTCAGGGTATTTTTAGCCGCCTTGATGTCCGGTTCATCCTCCAATGTGGCGGAGTCCTTCGCCTGGTCCAGCTTTGCCTGTGCGTCGTCCTGCCGTTCCTTGGCGCGGCTCATGGTCTTTTCCGCCTCGTCCAGCAGGTACCAGCGGTCTTCCTTGGCGCGGGCCAGCGCCTTCTTTGCTGCCTCTATGTCCTCCTCAATGCCGATATCCTTGGCTTCCTCCAGTGCGATACGGGCGTCGTCCACAGTGCGCTTGGAAGTGGCGTCCGCCTTTTCATGGGCGGTTTTTGCATCCTGGTACGCCTGCTGTGCGTCCTTGAGCGCGGCTTCCGCATCTTTCACCCGGTTTTCAGAAGTTTTCTGGTAGACTTTGGAATACTCCGTCTGTGCCTTTTGTGCTTCGGCCTTCGCTTTATCCAGATCGGTCTGCGCGTCGTTTGCCTGTTCCACAGCGTCCTGTTCCGCTGTCAAAAGCTTCTTTTGCGCATCTTCCACCGCTTGCTTTGCCGTCGCAAGGGAAACCTTTCCGGATGTGTTGGTGACCGACTGCTTGGCTTTGAGGTCTGCCAGCTCGTTGCGCAGCTTTTCAAGCTGCGATTTGGTATCTTCCGGGTCAAATTCCACCAGGGGATCCCCCTTTTTTACGGTATCTCCCGCGGAGACATACCATTTGACAATGGTCAGCCCCTGTATGGCCTCCATCGGATGGCGGCCCATTGCCTCCACCTTTCCGGATGCCGAGAGTTCCTTGCGGACCGGGCCGGTGGTATACACCTCCGCCGTGACTTCCGCCACGGTAAGCCCGTTTGCCGCGCGGGACAATACGGTAAAGACCAGCATCAGTGCAAAAAACCAGGCGAGCAGCTTTGCCGCCGTGCGCTGTGTGGATGGACCCTGGACGGGCGTGCCTGCCGCGGCGCGCGCCCGTTCCCGTTGCAGAAAGCTGTGGATGGATTCCCATTTCATTTTGCTGCCCTCCTGTTGATCTGCTTGTGCCGGTTGACCGGCTGGTTTATGCTATCAAATGGATCTCTAAAGAATCTGTAAACATTTTATTCCGCCAGGTAAAGCTTGACCTGCTTTTCAATTTCAGCGGCAGCTTCCTCCGGGGATTTTTCTCCCTGCAGGCAGGCGGTTCCCTCTGCCAGCACAGCATCCATCAGGACGGAATCCTGCACGGACGGCGTGGAAAGCTGGCTGAAAAACTCTGTAAAATCGATCGGGATTTGATATTCTATTTGGTCTGCCATCTCCTTCGCGGAGGCAATTTCCTTTTGAATGGAGGCGTTGTTGACGGGCAGGCCGTCGGAGAAGGTGTAGTTCTGCACCTCGTTGGAAAGCATGGTCTGGATAAACTGCTGTGCCAGTTCCTGCTGGCTTCCCGCCGCGTTGACGCCTGCCAGAACGCGCGGAATGTAGACCTTCTGCATTTGTCCGGGCAGCAGGCGCAGCGTTGTGGTGTCAGCATCCTGATTTCCTCCCATACCGCCGGCGGAACCGGGCAGCGCCAGCAGGGTATTCATATCGGAGGGGAACATGCTGCTTTCTCCGTTCAGGTAACTCATCCCCATATTGTTAAAGCTGTAGCTGCCGCCATCCGTCATGATGGCCATGCCGCCGCCGCTGCCGTCCGGCTTCCATTTTTGCTGGTCGTTGGCGGCGAAGACCGCCTTGGCGTCGGTCAGAAACTGTGTCAGGGACTGTGTGTCCAGCGTGCTGTCCTGAATCCAGCCGGACGCGCTGGTGCTTGCAAGCAGTTCCAGCAGTTCCCGCGGTTCGCTCACCATCATCAGGGGCTTGCCGCCATTCTCAACGGAGAGGTCGGACAGCTGATGAATGCTGTTGATCGCGTCTTTATCGCCGATCAGGACAGGCACGGTAAAGCGCGCGGGAATCGCATAGGTCTTGCCGTCCGTTTGATACGTGTTTGCCACGTTGGAGAGCAGGTCTGCGCCGCTCAGCAGGGCGGAGAGATCCGCCAGAACGCCCTTTTCCATGTAGGAATCGACGGGCAGGCCGTCGAGAATAAGAACATCCGGTCCTTTTCCCGCCAGAATTTCCGTGTTCAGAGAACGTACCACATCGGAAGCGGTTACGTTGTTGCTTCCCTCCGGGAGGCCGACGCGATAGTTGACATGCACATTTGCGTGACTGTTTTGAAAAGCGCTGATTGTCTGCCGTACCGTCGGAAGCTCGCGCAGGGAATAGACGGTCAGTTCCGTGTCCGGTACGGTGGGCGTATCCTTGCTGTAGGTAAAGTGAAGCAGCTTGGAGCCGATGGACTGCACATAAACGCTGACATAAAAGCCGCCGCTGCCGTCCAGGTACAGCCCCGCGGGAGTAACGGAGGGAGAGGTCAGCGAGGTAAGAGAACCGTCCACAATCGTTTCCCAAACGGTGCCGCCCGGTGTCAGACGCTGGATGCCGTTGGAATTGCAGTAGTAGAGATTGCCCTCCCCATCGGAAATCAGGGGGCCGTATCCGGAGGAAGGAGAGGCCAGGTTCCGGATTTGCGAGCCGTCCTCCAGGCTGTACTGGATCAGGCCGCCGTCGTAATCTATGGTGTAGAGCGACTTGCCGTCCGTTGCAGAGCCGGAACTCTGTATCGGATATTCCCGCACTTTTTCTCCTGTGGAGGTGTAACGGTAGTAAGCGTTATAGTCTCCCAGCAGTAAGTCTCCGTTTTCAAGAACGTCCAGACTGACTGGCATCAGACTCTCGCCCACGGTCTTTATCTGGGGCGCTGTTGTCTCGCCTGAATCCGCCTCCTCTTCCATGCTGGGTTTTATGTCGTCGCCGTCGTCTTCAACGGTCGCGCTTTTGTTTCCGCTGATAAAAACGCCGCGTTCGCCCTCTTCGTCTTTAGCAGGCTCGTCCCAGGAGGGAACCGGAATTTGTTCCGCTGTTTTGCCGTCTGCGGAGTGCAGCAGGTGCAGCTTGTTTTCCGCATCAAAGGCAACGGCGTAAAACCCGCCTTTGCCGTCTTCCGCGAGTACCACGCTGGTGTGTCCGCTCAGCCATTCCACCGGCTCGCGCACCCATTCCCCATCGGCGGGCTTTGTGTACCGGTACAGGCCCGGCGCTTCCGGTTCGTTTTCCGGATAGAGTGTGGCGTAGACGGTGAGATTCTCTGAACCGTCGGAGAAGACCGCGTTAATCGCCGGCTTGCCTTCCGGCATTGCAATTTCCTTTTCTATGTAGCGGCCCATGGCGGGCGCCTGGGTGTTCTCGTTTTCCGGCGTTCCGGGGTTGCATCCGCTGAAAATGCCGCCGATGAGAACAAAGGAAAGCAGCATACATAAACCCTTTTGAAGCTTCATAAATGGATTCCTCTCTTTCAGGCGCTAAAACGCCTTTGTTTGACTTGCTGAACTGAGTATATCAAAACTTTCTCTAAAGTTTCTATAAAATGGTTCTCATTTTGTGATGGCATTCTGAATCTGTGTGAATCCTTCATCACATAAAAATGGCGCGCCGCAGAATTTTCTGCGGCGCGCTTTATGAAACCAGAAGATGGTAGGGGGGCAATTTATTCGGATAGATAGATACGGGTTTGTTCGTTGATTTTCTGTACGGCCTCTTCCGGCGACAGTTCCCCATTCAAACAGGAAATACCCTGCGCGATAACGACGTCCATCAGGACGGTGTCCGGAAGGACGGGGGTGGAGAGAGACGCGACCAGGTCACGGTATTCTTCAGAGAAGTCAATATCCGGAACCATTTCTTTCAGATCGTCCACAGCTTTGTCAAAAGAGGCGCTGTTGACGCAGATGCCATCGGTAAACATGTAATCCTGCACCTCGCGAGCAAGCATGGTTTGGATAAATTCCTTCGCAAGGTCCTTTTGACTGCCGGCTGCGTTGACGCCTGCGGAAACACGGGGCATAAAAGCATTTTTTACCTGTCCAGGAATGGATTTTACCATCGTATGCTCCTCATTTTCCTGGTTGGATACGCCAAACTGCATGGCATACAGGCTGCCGGCGTTGGTCATATACATATCTGTTTTTTTCTGGACATATTGCATGCTCATAAAGTCGGATTCGACAAAGCTTGCCCCGCCCATGCTGGAAGTGATGATCATGGAAGCGTTCGGATCCTCGCCTTCGTTATAATGGTAAATATCATAAATGGATTTTGCCTGCGACAAAAACTCCGTGAGCGCCTTGTCGTCCAGTGTGGAAGCGTCTTTTTTCCACGCGGGGAAAGAGGCGTTGGCCAGCGCGTTTAACAAAAGATCCGGTTGGTTCACCAGGAACATGGAGGCGTGGTCCTCCTGCGCGGTGAAGTCCGATAGGCTATTCAATTTGTTCAGCACATCTTTATCGCCAACCATGACCGGGATGGTAAAACGGGTCGGAACAGCATAAGTTTTCCCATCCTGCTGGAAGACGTTTGTAAGATGATTCAGCAGGTTTTCCCCCTGCATAATAGAAGAGATGTCCTCCAACACGCCTTTTTCAATATAGGAATCATAGGGTAGCCCGTCCAGAATCAAGACGTCCGGACCTTTGCCGGCGAGAATTTCGGTGTTTAAAGAGCGTATCACGTCGGAGATCGTGACGGACTCCTCCCCGTCGGGCAGGCCAACGGTGTAGTTGACATAGACGTTTGGATGATTCTGCTGGAAAACGCCGATGGCCTGGCGGACGGTCGGGCTTTCCTTCAGGGAGTAAACCTTCAATTCCGTGTCCGGAACGGTGGGAGTGGAGTCGCTGTATGTACAGTGTATAATTTTGGAGCCGCCTGCGATGGAATTCAGAAGGACATAGAAGCCGCCGTCCCCATCCAATACAAGGCCCATGACCATGACGGAGGGCGTGCTTATGATGGAAAGAGAACCGTCCATCAGGGTTTCCCAGACAGAACCACCGGGAGCGAGCTTTTGGATGCCGTCTGCGCTGCCGTAATAGAGGCTGCCGTCAGCGTCCGTGACAAGATTGCCGGAGGAAGTGGTGGCGGGCATGGAGATGGTAGAAATCTGGCTGCCGGATTCCAGGTCGTATTGGGTGATGTTTTTCTTGTAATCAATCACAAAAAGGTCTTTGCCGTTGGCGGTACTTCCCATGGATTCCCCCTTAAATTGTCTGATCAGCGTGCCGTCGGGCGCGTAGCGCAGAATGCCCTGGTTCAGGGTGCTGACCAGCAGGTCGCCGTTATCCAACAGGTCCATCGATAAAATTGTAAGCGACTGTCCGTAACTGGGAGAATTTTGAGAGGAATCGCCGCCGCCTTCCTCACCGTCCTCCAAGGAGACGCTGCCCTGCTCGCCGACGACAACGGACCCGTCACCCATGGAAAAAGTCATGGAGCCGTCTCCTGCGGCGCTGTCGTTCCAGGAGGGAATGGAGATTTCCTCCTGTGTTTTGCCGTCCGCGGTGTGCAGCAGGTGGGGCGTGTTGTTGTCCTCGCAGACGATGGCGTAAAAACCGCCCTTGCCGTCCCCACAGATGGCCCGCAAATTTCCGTTCGGTACCGTTTCCAGCCAGGAGACGTCCTGTTCCTCCCAGGTTTTTCCGTCCGAGCTGCTGTAATGCCGCGGCCGGGAGGTTATGTTATCCGGGGAGTAGGTACCCCAAAAGTGCAGGCTGCCGTCCTCATTCCGGATCAGCGTCTTTGGCTTGGTGTTGTCTTCCGGCAGGCCCAGGTCCTGTTCAATGTAGCGGCCCATGGCGGCGGTGGGGGTTGCGTCCGGACCACTGGAGGAAGGATTCCCGCCGCCGGTGCAGCCCACGATGCCTGCTGCAAGGCTGAGCGTTAAAATACCGCTGAGAAGCTTTTGCATGATACGCATGAATGTTCCCTCTTTTCTGTGCTTTTTCCACGGAATCGCGGTGGAAATATCGCATACTGTTTTTGACAGTTTTGAGTATAGCACGGAAATCTCTAAAGATCCTATAATCCGGCTTAGAGATAAAATAAAGAATAACAGGATAAGATAAGGGCAGCTGCTTCGCGCGCGTGCGCGGTATTTATGAAGTCAAATAGGGCTTTCAACAGGCTGGGAAAACATTATACCGTTGTGATGAGGCTTCGCCTCTTTTATGCTATAATAACCTCACGCCGTGACCGGAAGCAGAGCTTCCGACGGCTGAGAGAACATTGAATCGTTCCGGCTAAGCTGCATGTTTTTACAAAGATGGTCTGATGAAAGTTGAGAGAAAAATGGAACGATTGAATAACCTCACGCCGTGACCGGAAGCAGAGCTTCCGACGGCTGAGAGAACATTGAATCGTTCCGGCTAAGCTGGATGTTTTTACAAAGATGGTCTGATGAAAGTTGAGAGAAAAATGGAACGATTGAATAACCTCACGCCGTGACCGGAAGCAGAGCTTCCGACGGCTGAGAGAACATTGAATCGTTTCGGCTAAGCTGGATGTTTTTACAAAGATGGTCTGATGAAAGTTGAGAGAAAAATGGAACGATTGAATAACCTCACGCCGTGACCGGAAGCAGAGCTTCCGACGGCTGAGAGAACATTGAATCGTTTCGGCTAAGCTGGATGTTTTTACAAAGATGGTCTGATGAAAGTTGAGAGAAAAATGGAACGATTGAATAACCTCACGCCGTGACCGGAAGCAGAGCTTCCGACGGCTGAGAGAACATTGAAGCATGCCAGTCATGTGGAAACCGGTTGTTGATCGGTTAAAAATATCCCGTTGATTGTATACGGGCATGCTATAATAAAAACAACGTATTGACAGGGAGGAATCAACATGCGGATCCTGATGGTGGAGGACGACGAAGAACTGAGTGAGGCGGTCCATGTTTCGCTCTCGGAAAATGGCCACACGGTGGACGTGTGTCATACCGGCGACGACGGCCTGCATTTTGCCCGTCAGAACGCCTACGACTGCATCCTGCTGGACCGGATGCTGCCCAATATGGACGGGCTGACCATTTTGCGGGAAATCCGGCGGGCGGGCGTGACCGCGCCGGTCATTCTGGTGACGGCGATGAACGGGATTGGGGACCGGGTAGACGGGCTGGATACCGGCGCGGACGATTACCTGGTCAAGCCCTTTGCCATGGAGGAGCTTTTGGCCCGCATCCGCGCGCTTTCCCGCCGCCCGCAGCAGTGGGAAAGCGTGCAGGCACTGGTGCGCGGGGATCTGACGCTGGACACGGATATCCTCACGCTGACGGGCCCTTCCGGCCGGGTGACGCTTTCCAAGCGGGAGGCGCAGCTGCTGGAATTTTTCCTGCGCAATCCCAGTCAGATTTTACCGCGCAGTCTGCTGCTGTCCCGCGTGTGGGGGCCCGACGCGCCGGTGGAGGACGGCAACCTGGACAATTATATCCATTTTCTGCGCCGCCGCCTGCGTACCGTGGGCAGCGGGCTGAAGATTGAGACCATCCGCTCCGTTGGATACCGGTTCAACCTGTAACGCGAAAGGAGAAGGGCCATGCTGAAAAAACTGCGCCTGCGCCTGACGCTGCTCTGCTCCCTGCTGACCGGGCTGGTCCTGTTGTGTATGGCGGCGGCGGTGATCGCCGTTTCAGAGGGGCAGACAAAGCAGGCGAATGCGACCGCGTTCCAAAGCAGCATTAACACGATTGTTTTTAAGCTGCAGAGTGACCAGTCCGTCAGTATTACCTGGCTGGCGCAGCTGGAGTCCAGTGAGCGCCTTTTAATCCATATTGAGGACAACGGGACGCCGCTGTTTTTCCGCGGCGCCTGGAGGCCGCAGACATCGCGCAGCGAGCTGGTTGCCGCCGCCAAAGAAAGAGCGGGGGAACTCGGCGTCAACGCCGCGGCGCCGCCGGCCTCCCGGCTGGAAACCAGCTCCGTGCAGTTTGAACTTCGCGGGGAACAGGGGGAGCGTTATCTGGCGGCGGTAGTGCAGATTCCCACCAACCGCAGCTGGCAAAGCCTGACCCTTTTGCGCGACATGACCGATAAGGACGCGGAGATGCAGCGGCAGCGCTTTTTGTACCTGGGACTCGCGCTGCTGTCCATGCTGGCGTTGTTTGGCGTCAGTTGGTGGTTTGCGGGCCGGTCGATCAAGCCAATTGAGGAAAATACGCGCAAACAGGTGGAATTTGTAGCGGCCGCTTCGCACGAGCTGCGTTCTCCGCTGGCGGTCATCCAGGCCAGCGCCGCCGCGATGAAAGCCGACCCGGAGAAAGGGGAGCACTTTCGAGGCAATATTGAACGCGAATGCACCCGCATGGGCCGTCTGGTTAGCGACCTGCTTTTATTGGCGGGCAGTGACGCAAAGACATGGAGCATACAATTTTCCCCTGTGGAGCTGGACACGCTGCTCATTGAAACGGTGGAGTTGTTCCGCCCTCTGGCCTGGGAGCAGAAACAAAAGCTGACCTTGGAGCTGCCGGAGGAAGAGCTGCCGGAACTGCGCGGCGACGCACAGCGGCTGCAGCAGGCGCTGTGCGTGCTGATCGACAATGCCCTGCATTATACGCCGGAGGGCGGCAGGGTGGTTGTACGGGCCATCAACGGACAAAAATCCATCCGGCTTGAGGTGGAGGACAATGGCCCCGGTATCCCGCCGGAGCATGCAGCGCATATCTTTGACCGGTTCTACCGCGTGGACAAATCGCGCAACGATAAAAGCCATTTCGGCTTGGGGCTGAGTATCGCGCAGGAGCTGGTCCGGCTGCACAACGGGAGGATTTCTGTGCAGGCGGCGCCGTCCGGAGGCGCGCTGTTTGTTGTTGAGCTGCCCGCCGCAGCGCGCAGAAGCGGGAAAGAAGCATAGGAAAGGGCCTGTATTACAATGCATGTCTTGCATAAAATTTCAGCAGTATAAGAGTGAATCCCCCCGCCGTCGGCGGGGGGATTCGTTAATTTAGCCAATTGTGATACAGACCCATGGAAAGTGGATCAATAGTTTTTGGCGAGAAGCTGGAAATAGGACTGCGGATGTGCACAGACCGGGCAAACCTCCGGTGCTTTCTTGCCGACGACGATGTGACCGCAGTTGGAGCACTGCCAGATTGCGTCGCCCTCTCTGGAGAAGACGAGGCCTTCCTCTACATTTTTCAGCAGGTTGAGGTATCTCGCCTCGTGCTCTTTTTCGATCTTGCCGACCATCTCAAACAGCGCGGCGATGCGGGTGAACCCCTCCGCACGGGCGTCTTCAGCGAACTGTGCGTACATATCGGTCCATTCGTAGTTTTCACCGGCGGCCGCATCCTTCAGGTTGGTTGCGGTGTCTGCGATTTCACCGTCGTGGAGCAGCTTGAACCAGATTTTGGCGTGCTCCTTTTCATTGTTGGCGGTTTCCTCAAAGAGGTTGGCGATCTGTACATAACCGTCCTTGCGTGCCTTGGACGCATAGTAGGTATATTTGTTTCTGGCCTGCGATTCCCCTGCAAATGCTGTCTGGAGATTGGCTTCCGTTTTTGTTCCCTTAATATTTTCCATCCTGTATTCCTCCTGTAAATTAAATATAATAATTGTTATTGATTTTGTGTCTATATATTACCACCACAGGAAGAAGTTGTCAAGGCATTTTCTGAAAAAATTAAGAATGATTATCAAGTTTTAGATAAGCCGGAAGTGCATATCCAAATAACGGCTTTTGTCATCCGAACACACAGTCTCGATACAATCTGTAAGCGAAGACGGCTGTACGGCCCAGATCTCCGGGGCGTACAGCCGTTGTGAAAACAGGGGGATAGAGGCTTCATATATTTACAGGCATAAAAGCAAACTGTGCAGATTCAGCCGCCACCGTCGGGATCACAGGGGAAACTGCGGAATCAGGGTCTCCACGGTCAGATGATGCAGGCCGGAAAGGTAATCCTCCCGGAAATGGCAGGAGCTGACCAGTTCCGGAAGCATCAGGTCCGAAATGTGTTTTTTTAGGTGGAGGGACAGCGCGGATAGGTCCACGGGCTTTTCCAAAAACCAATCGCCGCCCACTACGACCAGCGCGGGATTGATTACACAGCAGAGGGTCCCGATTACATAGGCAACCGCATCCCAAAAATCGTCTTCCGTTGGGGCGTTCGTCAAAACACTGTTTAATGTGCTGCCTCCCGGCATAGGAAGGAAGCCCAGCTCCCCGGCGAACTGCCGCGCACCGTGGACAACCCGTCCGTCTGCGATGATGCCGGCTCCGGCGCAGGCTTTGTTAAAATGGATATAAACCATATTCATCTGTTCCATGCTGTAGGCTGGTTCCTGCTTCCCATACCGCAGACAAAAGCCCAGCGCGGCGGCATTCAGGTCGTTTTCCAGTATAAAGGGCCTTTGGCAAACCGCTTGAATCTGCTTTCCCACATCGCTGATCTTCCAGGAATTGCTGTCCAGGTTGGTGAGATAGCGGCTGCTTTCCACGATTCCCGGTACGCCGACGCCCACCGCGCTGACCGGATGCTTTACTGTGATTTGGGATAAAAAGCTGGCGACGGCGGCCTCCGTCCGGCTTTTGTCGATCATGAAAAAGCCTTCTTCCAGGCAGGCGCCGGTCAGACTGCAAACACGATAGGGCAGAGCGCTTTCTTCCAAATAAAAAGAGAGAATGGCGTGCTTTTGCGGATTCAGCGCATAGCGCTGTGCCCGACGCCCACCGCTGGACTGGTCCAACTGTGTTT
Source organism: Anaeromassilibacillus senegalensis (assembly GCF_001261775.1). Taxonomy (GTDB): domain Bacteria; phylum Bacillota; class Clostridia; order Oscillospirales; family Acutalibacteraceae; genus Anaeromassilibacillus; species Anaeromassilibacillus senegalensis. The sequence continues at coordinate 269,532 of NZ_LN868536.1, forward strand.
CAATAATTTCCTCTTTGGCTGTCAGCTCTTCCAGCAGGGCACGCACGGTGGTGATGCTGATCCGGGTTTCCTCCGCCAACTCCGCGCGCGTAGCGGTCTGCATGGAAATCAGTGCGCGGTAGAGCAGGGCGGTGTTCATCCGCTTCATGAGTTCCGGTTTAGCAGGTATGCTATGCATCGGTTTTCCTCCTCATCGGGGTATTTGGCATTCCAGCCCGCGCAGCAATTCTGCTTCATGCCCGCCGCACTCTGTGCCGCCGAGTCGAATGCTGGGCTTGATTTTACCGTGGAAATCGCTGCCGCAGCTGACGGCAAGAGACAATTGAGCCGCCTGTTCCAGATAGAAGGCGGTTTGCTCCGGCGAGTGGTAGCTGCTGTAAGCTTCCAAACCCTTTACGCCCCGTGCGGCAATGTCCGCCAGCAGTTCGGCATTTTCGTGAACATTGTTGCCCGGATGTGCTAGGACGGGCACGCCGCCTGCAGCTGTAACCAGTTCGACAGCTTCCTTCAGGCTCATAAAGGTGATCGGTACATAGGCGGGTTTTCCCTGCGAAAAAAAGTCCCAATAAAAATTGACAAAGGGATTGTCGCTGCGTGCGCCGCCGGGCTGGTAAGGGGCCAGCAGGGGATTTTCCGGGTCCTGCTCCAAGGCGGCCTCCGCGATCATTTCGCCAGTGACCACGCCCTGTTTGGCAGAAAGCAGGGCATCGCAGGTTTTGAATTGAATGCCCAATGCCTTGGCAAGCTCGATGCGCTTGCTTCCGGCGCGCTGTTCCTGCTCCCAGATGTCCTGTTCTGCTGCGGCGAAGCCGGGGTGCATGGGGTCGATCCAATAGCCGAGCAGGTGCAGATCAACGCCCTGATGGGTGCAGTCCAGCTCCACACCGGAAATACAGGTGATGCCCAGCGCTTCTGCGCGTGTCTGTGCCCGTTGGACCGCGCGTGTGGAATTGTGGTCCGCGACGGCGGCAGTGCGCACGCCGTTCTGTACGCAGAGTTCCATCAATTCCTCCGGCGTATATTCTCCGTCGTCGCTTTGATTGGAATGCATGTGTAAATCCAGCCAGCTCATAACAGCTCCTCCTTAATATCGGAAACTTATAAAAGATATCGATAAAAGTATAGCGAACGATCAGGCGTTTGTCAACTGAGAAATGGGGGAGCGATTCCATTGGCGGGAATCAACTGTCCAGGGACGCAAGACAAACAGAATGGCAATCCCGTGTAAAAGAAAATCTGCGGCCGGGCAGTCTGGGAACAGCATGCAAATCGCAACGATTTGGCGGCTGTAAAATCAGCGTTTTTGCAGCAGTATTTTAGAGAGTTTTTGCCAAGCTCCAATGACAATATGTTGGATGCTGTTGATTTTGAGTGATACCCGGAAAATAACAGGGCGGATTGTTTTTGTGAAAGATGGATACCGGGAAAGAAAAAGTAGTACGATACGGCAACTGAGCATGTGACACAATGCGCCTGAACGGCTGAAATAGCTGCTTATGCAAAAAGCCCCGCCATACCCGAAGAGGGGTATGGCGGGGACTTTTTTTTTGCTGTTTTCCAAAGAGAAACCTGTGAATTGGATCAGCCGATTTTTTCCGTGCCATTTCTCACCGCAGACGTGCAACGTCTTTCACCCCCGCCGTGGCTTTTTGTTGCAACTCTCAGCGCGGGAGGTGTTGGCCCCTTTCCCACCAACCCTTTCTCTTATCCCATTTTTATTTTTTAAAAGATACAGCCATGTAACACAGTGCCCCAGACCGCTTGAAATAGCTTTTAATGAAAAACCCCCCGCCATACCCGAAGAGGGGTATGGCGGGAACTTTTTCTATGCTGTTCTCAAACGAGAACCTTGTGAATGGAATCAGCCGATTTTTACCGTGCAATGTCTCACAGCAGACGTGCAACGTCTTTCACACCTGCGGTGTCTTTTGGTGGCAACTATCAGCGAATGGTCACGATGCAATGCTTTTGTGCTGTCTGGCCCGGCAGGGTGGTGTAAACGCCTGCGCTGGAACCCGGTGCACCGACGGCCCAGACTCTGTAATAATAATCGTTGCCGATCTTCGCCACAAACTGGGTCTTGAGCACATCGCCGTTGCCGACGGTGAAGCTCGGAGTCAAGTTGCTGCCGTTCATGACGGTCATCTTGAAGCAGTAGGCGGCGCCTCTCTTCAGGGTGAAGTCCACGGTGGTATCGGAGCGGACAAACGCCGCCAGCGCACTCTGCGCCGCGCCGACTACAGCCGTTCCGGACGCGCCGTAGGTGTTGTCGTTGATCGGGGTGGGTCTGGAGGTGCTGGACGGCTTGGAGGTGCCGCCGTTGGAAGCCAGACCGTTCTTCGCTTCGTAGTAGCGCTCAATCAGAGCGTCCACTTCATCCTGAGAAACTTCGTTGTCGGGTTTCGCCAGCAGCGCGTTCATCTGGCTGCGGACGGCTTTGAAGGTTTCAACGGAGGAAGCGGTGTAGCCGTTCAGGTTCAATTCGTTGGCTTCCTTCGTCAGCTCTTCCAGCTTGCTCTTGTCTGCCTTCAGGCGAAGATCCTTCATCGCATTGTTCAGGTTATCCACCGCGTCGTTGATTTCCTTCTGGGTAGCGTCCGGATTATCGTAGACGTCGTTGGCTTTCTTCAATGCTGCTTTAAATGCATCCTTGCCTTGTTCCACATACTCATCCAGGTTGTAGGATTCGGCCTCCTGGATCACCGTCAGCAGAGTGTCCTTGTTGACGATGCTGTCATGGATGGTCTGGATAGCCTCGTCCAGCTTCTCGTATGCTTCTGTGATCTCCGGCTGCATGGCGTCGCGGTCGTCAATAACATCCTGCGCCGCTGCGATTGCGTCGTCAAGAAGCTTCTGGAGCTTCTCGCTCAGGACGCCGGATTCGGAAATTTCGATCGCGCTGTTCAGCAGCTCCTTCAGATCTTCCTTGTTGCCGGGCTTGAACTGCAGGTAATGAATGACATTCAGCAGGTCGCCCCACGCGGCGTCAATTTGATTCTGTGTGACCGCAACGGTGTCCGCAACAGTCTCTGCGTTCTCGAGTGCGGCAGCAAATTTCTCCTGGATGCTCGGAACAGCACCGGCGACTTCTGCTTCCAGGGTGTTTGCATAGTTGATCATGGTATTCAGGATGCTCTTGTTGACCAGCGTGAACTGGAAGTCAAGCGCAGCGCCTTCCTTGTCCATGGTCACATCGTAGGTGAATTCTTTCGTATCGGTGATGTCGAGTTCCTGGCCGCCCAACATGACCTTGCTGAACTCCCTGCCCTCGACGGAAGGCTTGAAGGCTAGGTCGATCGCGGTTTCTTCTTCATATGTGCCGGAGAATTTGCCGATCAGGTTCGCGAGCTTCTGCTCCTCGTCATTGACATAAAGGTTGACGCCCTTGTTGTAAGTGACAACCAGCTTGCCTTCTTCCACCGGCGGTTTCTCAGCGACGAACGGAACTTTCGTGCCGTTGATTGCGAAGTCGGAGAAGGTGGCCGGGACCGCGCCGGGCTTGTTGGTGCCGTTGACAGCGTAGAGTCCAACCTGCACACTGTCCGCGCTGCCGATGGCATCGATGGTCTCCGATTTGCCGATCTGCGTCCAGGCCTCGTTATCCATGCTGTAGGAAGCGGTCAAAGTGCCGCCGGCCTTCTCCAGCTTGAGGTAAACCGGTGCATCCGAATCCGGGTCCGCAACGCTCTGCTCGGTCAGGCTGCTGCCTGTGGTGCCTTTGATGCCGACCGTTGCAAGGATGTTGCCGCCGAAGTGGGAGTGGTATCTTCTGTAAGCGCCGAACATCGCCTGGTCGTTTGCATAGATCGTTAGGCCCGCGCTCTGGTAGTCGCCGGTGGGAGTGAAGTCGAGCTTCGTCGTGAGAGTAAAGTCGTCCTCGCCAGCCGGGGTCAGGATGACGTTCTTTGCCTTAATGCTGCCCGGATAGTTTTCGCCCGCCTGGGTGATAATGGTGACGGAGCCGTCCGCATTGACGGTACGGTTGAACGGATCGTCGCGCACAACGTTCCAGTTGTCCGCCAGAACCATGTCCGCCTCGGTGATGATGACCTTGCAGTCCGCGGTGACGGCGTTGTTAAAGCCGGTCATGGCGGTGATGGTCACGGTGCCGGGCTTCAGTGCGGAAATCACGCCGTTTTCAACGGTGGCAATTTCCGTATCGCTGGACTTCCAGGTGATATCGTCGTCCGCGTCCGCCGGTGTCTTAGTGGCCGTCAGCGTCTCTCTGGTATACTGGACCATATCCAGCTCAGTAGCGCTCAGCTCGATGCCGGTTGCCTCGGTGTACTTGGTTGCAAACGGTACAACCTCGCCGTCGATGGTGAAGTTCTCAAAGGTGGCCGGGAGAGAACCGCTCTTGCCGTTGCCGTCTACTGCATAGAGGCCGATCTGGAGGCTGTCGCCGCTCAGGCCGGACACATCCCACGGGTTGGCGATCTGGGTCCAGTCCTCGTTGTTGTAGCTGTAATAGGAGGTGAAGGTTGTGCCGGATTTAACAACTTTCAGGTAAACCGGCGCATCCTTATCCGGGTCAGGCGTGGTGTGCTCGCCTGCCTTGCCGTTGTTGAGGGCAAAGTCGGTGAAGATGTTGCCTTTATAGCCGGAATGGGATCTCTTATATGCGCCATACAGGTTCTTTTCGTCCTTGTAGACGATGATACCCGCGGTCTGATAGTCCGCACCGGGAACAAAGGTCAGTTTTGTTGTAGCGGTGAAGTCACCGGAAACCGGGGTCAGGAAGACGTTCTTCGCGTTGTTGGTGCCGCTGTAGAACTCGCCGGATTCGGTGGTGATGGTGATGGAATTGACATCGTTGAGCTTCCAGTTTTCCGGATTGCTGCGGATGATGGACCAGTCGTTCGTCAGGGAGAATTCCGGACGGCGCACGGTCACTTCGCAGGTGGCGGTGATATCGCCGTCAAAGCCGGTCGCCGCGGTGATGGTGGTGGTGCCGGGCTTGAGGCCGGTCACTTTGCCGTTGACAACCGTTGCGATTTCCGGGTTGCTGGAGCTCCAGGTAACGGTCTGGAAGTCCACGTCCTCCGGAGAGAGGGTTGCGGTCAGTGTCACAGACTCGTTCGGCATCATGGTCAATTCGGATTCACTCAGGGTGATGGAATCCGCTTGGGACGGCAGGCCCTTGACGATCTTGATCATGGCGCCGCCATGCAGGGCCATTGGGATGGTCAAAGTGGTGTTCTTGTCCACCTTCTGGGTGCGTGCGTTGATATCGTCGACGGTCTCTCCATCTTCATAGATATAAGCGAAATAGTCGCCGTCATCGAGGAAGTCGAGTTTGAATTCCGCGGTGCGCGCTTCGTTGCAGATCAGGCCCAGATACCAGTTGTCGCCGCTTCTGCGTGCGGTGTTGACGTATTCACCCGGCTCGCCGGCGATGATTTTGCCTTCGTCCCACTGCTTCGGGAAGCTCCTGAAGAAGTCGCAGGCCGGGCTGTCCAGATAAGCTTCCGGACGGTCTGCGAAGCACTGAATACCGGACTCATAGGAGACGGTCAACGCGCCCATCTGTGCAATGGTCATCTGCTTGCGGGTATTGGTGCGGTGCGAGAACATCGGCGTGTAGTCCGCCGGGCCAACCGCGGCGCGCATGAACGGCAGCATGCAGTTGTGGAATGCGCTGACGTCCGCGGGACGGAACAGATCCTGCTCCGCGCCGAAGATGCCCTCACGGGACAGAGCATTCGGATAGGTTCTTCTTTCACCCGTTGTCTTATTGGCGCCGTGGATATTGATCCACATTTTATTATCCGCTGTGACCTGCATCAGCTTGATATAGAATTTGATGTAATCCTGAGACTGAGAGTTGAAGAAGTCCGGCTTGATACCCGCAAAGCCCATATCGGCCAGTTCTTTAATGCGGCGCTCCGCTTCTCCTTCTTTCTTCAGGTCATTGTGATTCTGCCAGGCGATCAGGCGGATGCCCTTGTCCTTGGCATACTGCAGCAGGTCCTCGGTCCAGTCAAAATAGCCCCAATAGGCGAATCCGCTGTGGCCGTTGGTGCTGCCCTTCGGCTGCCAGCCTTCGTCCAGCAGCACATACTGCCAGCCCATCTCGGCGGCAAAGTCTATGTATTTTTTGTAAACATCCGGGTTGCTGGTGGACTCGCGGTTCAGCCAGGTCCACGCCGTGACGCCCGGCTCAACCCAGGAGGTGTCTCCGATGACGTTCGCGGGGCTGAGGTTTTCCGCCATGGTGTTCATCGCAATGGCATTGGTATCACCCAGAACAGCGAAACGCCACGGAGAGACAAACGGCGCTTTTGTGGTGATCGCTTTGCTGCCCTGTTCGTTGGAGAACACAATATCCAGACGGCCGTTCGGGTTGCCGATGATGTCCGCGCCGCAGTATTCCTCGTTCAGAGCGGCCTCGGAAATCAGGGCATACTTGCCGGTCGGCGTCTTGTACAGCAGCGGCATGCAGTAGCGCTCGTTCAGCTCGCTGAGCTGACGCTCCTCTTCCACCTGCTCGTTATGCGCGATATACGGCATCACGTAGGCGGTGGAACCCTGCGGAATCTGCAGGCTGGTGTTTTCAGAACGGATGGTAATGGCCTTGCCTGCCTCTTCCGCGTTGATGGCATAGCGGAACGCGATGCCGTCATCATATGCACGCACGACTACGCTGAAGGTGACGCCCTCTACGCCTTCCTTAGTGAAGTTGAGGGTGGTTTCGTTGGCTTTGTTTTCCACCTGTGTGACCTTTGCACCGACCAGTTCGTACGGATCGTCGATCACAGCGGTGGTGCTGTCCTTAAAGCTGAGGCCGGAGAAATCGCCGAGGCTGGTGGTCAGGCCGACCATGGAGTTGTCAACCATGATGTCTCCGTCCTTAAAGGAGGAGTAGCTGACCTTGCCGTCAAACAGGCTGAACAGCGCCTTGACGCTGCCATCCGGGGACGCGACTTCCCATGTGGAGTCCGGATCGCCCTTGCCGACGATGATATTGATGGTTGCTTCCTGAACAACGTCGCCCTGTGCAACCGTACAGGTGATGGTCGCGATGCCGTCGCCGGTACCGGTCACCAGGCCGTCTGCGTCGACGGTTGCAATGGCTTCGTCGGAGCTCTTATAGGTCACGGTGAGGGTGTCGCCCGGAACCTGCGCGCCGCCGATGGAGTAGCCCTTGACGGAGAGCTGCGCGGTTTTGCCGATCTGCACCACGGACTGGCTGGCAAGCGCCTCAGCGGAAGCCAGTACGGTCTGCACCGCTTCGTCGCAGAGAATCTTTGCTTCACACCACAGGCTGTGGTCGCAGGTGGTGACGCCGTTGGTGCCGTTGGTGGTCTTCAGAACCAGCTCTTTGGCGCCCTCGGGAATTTCGATGTCCAGGAACTTCTGTGCTTCTGTTCCGGAAAGATCCGCGAGATTGTATTTTTCCACGCCGTCGATCTCAACGATAAAACCGCAGTTTCCGTACTCGCCGCCGTAGACGGAGTCCGCCTGTACGCCGATGTATGCCTGGAAGCGCTTAGCGCCCTGCTTGGAGATATCGTAACGGATTTCAGACGCCGCATGCGCGCACAGTCCTTTTGTGTATTCCACAATTTTCAGGTCGTTGTCGCGCAGGCGAAGGGGTTTATTGTCGATGTCCTTGTCGATGCCGAGGCTGCCGAATCCTACTTTTGTGTAGGTGGGTTTCAAATCGCTGAGATACAGCGCAACGTCGCCCGCCTCAGTTACCTCCGTGGCAGAAACGGCGTATGCCGGCGTCACAGCCGCCGCGTTGGTCTGTGCCGCAAATACGGGCACCGCACCGGCCGCCGCCATTTGCAGCGCCAGAGCGACTGCGACAAATGAGCGTAGTGTCTTTCTTTTCATTTTTTCCTCCATCCTCTTCTTCATGTCTTTACAAATTTGATTTTACTACTTTAACAAGAATAGTCGATGAACCTCCTTCTTAAACTTGTCTTTTCGTAAAGTAAGACAGGAATTGGAAACAATGGCTTCAACAATGGAGATTGTCCATTTGTAAATTAAAAATTATTATAATTTACCTAAAAAATACTGCCATTGTCATCCCTTCTTAGCGTTATATTAACATGAAGCCTTTTGGAAATCAATATTCCTTCGTTGGAATGACACAAAAATACATAAGATTGCAACGAAAATCCATGGAAATTTACTGTGGAAGAACAATCGGTGAACATCCTTTACACACGGCAACCAATCCAGTATAATAAATAAATTAATAAGAAGATCGGTTGAACATCCGGAGTAAGGAGGAACTATGGGATATAAAGAAGAATTTGAGGAAATTTTCCGCAGCAAAATTACGCGGGACGGAAGCGAGGCGCTTTTTGAGTGGCTGAGCCGCACGGATTTTTTCACGGCGCCCGCCAGCACCAAATTCCATTGCGCCTGTCTGGGCGGCCTGGTGCAGCACAGTGTGAACGTGTACCGCACCATGATGGAAAAGCAGTTTGACCCGGAAACGGACAATGAAGAAAGCTTTGCCATCTGCGGCCTGCTGCACGACGTTTGCAAAGCGCAGTTTTATAAAGAGGGCACGCGCAATGTAAAAAACGAACAGACCGGTGCATGGGAAAAGAAAGCCTATTATATGGTGGAGGACAGCTTCCCGTATGGGCATGGGGAAAAGTCGGTTTTCCTGATCGAGCGCTTTTTGCGCCTGAAAACCAGCGAAGCCGTCGCCATCCGTTGGCACATGGGCGGTTTTGACGATGCGGTGCGGGGCGGCAGCTTTGCGCTGAGCCAGGCGTATGAAAAATATCCGCTGGCGGTCAAGCTGCATCTGGCGGATCTGGAGAGCACCTATCTGCGGGAAAAGGGTACATCGGCGGTGCGCGCGCGAAAGTGAGCCGCGCGTTTCTTGAGGGGGCGATAAAAATGCCGGAGATCCTGGTGGTGGACGACGAAAAAGAAATTGCGGACCTGGTGGAGCTGTATCTGAAAAATGAGGGATATACCGTCTGCAAGTGCACGGACGGCACGCAGGCGTTGGCTTATATAAAGGAAAAGGAGCCGGATATTGCGGTGCTGGACGTGATGCTGCCGGATATCAGCGGGTTTGACCTGTGCCGGAAAATCCGGGAGGCGCACACCTATCCGGTGATCATGCTGACCGCCCGCGTGGAGGACATGGACAAAATTACGGGGCTGACCATCGGTGCGGACGACTACGTGACCAAGCCGTTCAACCCGCTGGAGCTGGTGGCGCGCGTCAAGGCGCAGCTGCGCCGGTACACCCGCTACAACACGGAGGCCCGGGAGGAAAAGAGCGAAATCGACTTTTCCGGCCTGGTGATCAACAAGGACACGCACGCATGTACGTTGTACGACCAGCCGGTGGACCTGACGCCCATTGAATTTTCCCTGCTGTGGATCCTCTGTGAAAACCGCGGCAAGGTGCTGTCCTCGGAGGAGCTCTTTGAGACGGTTTGGAAGGAAAAATACCTGGAATCCAACAACACGGTGATGGTGCACATCCGCCGCCTGCGTGAAAAGCTGCATGAACCCGCGCGGCATCCGAAGTTCATCAAGACGGTCTGGGGGGTCGGCTACAAAATTGAAGGATAGATATACGCGCCTGAAGGTCAAAATGCTGTTACAGATTGCCGGTATCGTCCTGCTGGCGGCGCTGCTCGGCGTAATTTTTATATACACCATGGTGGATGGCGCGCTGCAGGTCCCGTTTGCGGACGCGTTCCTTTCGTTCTGTAGATTTTTTGGCATGGATTACGACAATGCCTTGGTGTTTTACCACGAAGTCATCCGGAAAAATAAGACCTTCTGGCTGGCGTTTGGCTTTACACTGTTGCTGGCGCTGGCGGTTTATCTGGCGATGTCCCGCATCAGCCGCTATATGAACCAGATCAGTGAGGCGGTGGACGAGGTGCTGAGTCAAACGGACGCCCCCATCAGCCTGCCTGTGGAGCTGCGCCCGATGGAAATCAAGCTGAACGCAATCAAAACGACACTGCGCCGCCGGGAATATGAGGCGAAGGAGGCGGAGCAGCGCAAAAACGACCTGGTGGTCTATCTGGCACACGACCTCAAAACGCCGCTGACCTCCGTCATCGGCTATTTAAACCTGCTCAATGACGAAAAGGAAATCTCCCCGGAGCTGCGCGATAAATATACGCATATTTCGCTGGAAAAATCTGAACGGTTGGAAGAACTGATCAACGAGTTCTTTGAGATCACGCGTTTCAACCTGCAAAACATTGAACTGGAACAGACCCGTGTCAATGTGACACACTTTTTGGCCCAGCTGACGGAGGAGTTTTATCCGCTGTTCAGCGAGAAAGCACTCAGCTGCCGGTTGGATGTACAGCCGGATCTGGCCGTCTGGGGCGATGCGGACAAGCTGGCCCGCGTGTTTGACAACCTGCTGCGCAACGCTATCAATTACGGCACGGAGGGAACGGAAATCGAGGTCCTCGCGTTCCGGCGGGAGGACAAGGTGGTTCTGCAGTTCCGCAACGCGGGTGCGCAGATTCCAGAGCAGCAGCTTCAGCGCATCTTTGATAAGTTCTACCGCGCGGATGCTTCGCGCTCCAGCCGGACAGGCGGCGCGGGGCTGGGGCTTGCGATCGCAAAGGAGATCACGGAGCTGCACGGCGGGACGATTTCCGCCTTCAGCGACGAACAGTTTACAACCTTCCAGGTGGTTCTGCCCGCGGCGGAGCGCCCTGTGGAAGAAAGAAAGGAAATGGAAGCATGAAAAAAAGAATGTTGGCGCTGCTGCTTACGGCGGCGCTTTTGTTTGCCGCAGTGGGCTGCACAGCCAACCCAACGGAGGAAACGCCGCAGTCGTCCCCGTCCTCACAGGAGGGCGCTGTGGATACCGGAACAGGCCTGCTGAAAAATGTCATTGAGGAAACGGGGGATACCATCACGCTGAACGATGTACTGGCGGGAGAGGTGACCATTCAAAAGCGCCCGCAGCAGGTGCTGGTTCTGCTCAATTCCGTGTTGGACCTCTGGTACATGGCGGGAGGCAGCGCGGTGGCCCGCATAGAAGGGGAAGACAACATTCCGGATGCGGCGAAGGACCTGCCGACCATTGGCACCATGAGTACGCCCAGTGTGGAGAAGATCGTCGGCTACCAGCCGGACCTGGTGATTCTGGTCAATACGCTGACCAAGCACCGGGAGATTCAGCCGGCCCTGCAGCAGGCGGGTGTGCCGAATATCTCCGTCAGCTACAAGGACTACGACGATTTCCTCTATCTGTTTGAGCTGTTCACCCACATCACGGACCAGTCCGGGCGCGGCGGGGAGCTGGGCGAAATCAAATCGAAGGTGGACGCGGAGATCGCAAAGGCCCAGGGCAAGCCGAAGCAGAAGGCGATGATTCTTTACGCGACCGCCAGTTATGTCAAGGCGGGCGTGCCCAAAAGCGTGGTTGGCGATATGCTGGAACGCCTTGGCGCGGAAAATATCATCGACGCAGAGGCTGCCCACGGCGAGTCCATGGTGGACTTCAGCATGGAAAAGGTGCTGGAAAGCAACCCGGACGTGCTGTTCATTCAGATGGCGCGCGACGGAAAGAAAGCGGAAGAAAACGCGATGAATGAAATCCAGAGCAATCCCGCTTGGCAGGAGGTCAACGCGGTGAAGAACAACCGTATCTATGTGGTGCCGCGCGAGTTTTCCACATTAAAGCCGAATGCGCGCTACCCGGAGGCGTTCGCGTTCTTTAATGAAAAACTGTATGGCGATGAAGCTTGATACCGGCCACCGCACGGCGGCGCGCTTTGCCGCGCTGGGGTTGTTGGCCATTTTCTGCGCGGCGGCGTTTTTTCTCAGCATCGGCGGCGGTGCGGTCCAGATTTCCCTGCCGGAGATCTGGCGCGCGCTGTTTTTGGAAAACAGCGGTGTGCAGCACCAGATTGTCGTAAACCTGCGGCTGCCCCGCGCACTCTGCGGCGCGATGGTAGGGGCGTGTCTGGCGGTTTCCGGCGTTCTGTTACAGGCGGTCATGCGCAACCCGCTGGCCTCACCCAGCGTGATCGGTGTGTCGTCCGGCGCGGGTTTTTTCGGCATGCTGGCGATGGTGCTGTTTCCCGGAAACCTGTATGCAATCCTGCCGCCCGCCGCGTTTGCGGGCGGTCTGCTCACCGCGCTGGCGATTTACCTGCTGGCGTGGCGCAATGGAATCAACCCCACGCGGATGATTCTGGCGGGCGTGGCGACGTCCACCTTTCTGCGCGCGGGCGTGGATGCGCTGATGGTGTTTTTTCCGGACCAGCTCACGGGATTTGTCAGCTTTTCCGTCGGCGGACTCAGCGGTGCCACCTGGCGCCACGCGCAGATGCTGCTGCCGTATGCGGCGGCGGGCCTGATCCTGGCGGTGCTGCTCTCCCAGCGGCTGGACGTGCTCCTGCTGGGCGACGAGGCGGCGACCGGGCTGGGACCTGGCTCTTATCCACATACTGAGTATAAGGTGGGCCTGATCGCCCCGCATCTGATCCGCATGCTGGTCGGCTCGGATGAACGGTACCTGGTGCCGGGCGCGGCGCTGGGCGGCGCGGCGCTTGTGATGTTCTGCGATACGCTGGGGCGCATCCTTGCGCCGCCCATCGAGGTGCCGGTGGGGATCATCCTGGCGGTGCTGGGCGCGCCGTTTTTCCTGTATTTGCTGAGAGGGAGGACGAAGCGCGATGTTGCAGGTAAAAAATATTTCCATCAGCTACGGCGCAAGGAACATCCTTGAAAATATTTCACTCACGTTTGCAGAGGGGTCCCTCACAGCGGTGATTGGACGCAACGGCTGCGGGAAATCGACGCTTTTAAAGGCGATGTCGCGCAGCTTGTACCCGGCAAAGGGGGACGTCCTGCTGGACGGGGTATCCATCTATCGTCAGAATACCAAAAAACTGGCGCGGCGGCTGGCGATCCTTTCCCAGGGGGTAAAGTCCCCGGAGGATTACACCGTACGGCGGCTGGTCTGCTGCGGGCGGTATCCCTACGCGGGTTTTGGCGGGCGGCTGTCCGCCGAGGATTTTGCGGCGGTGGAGCGCGCTATGGCGGATGTGGGCGTCGATGCGTTGGGCGACCGCCCGGTGGCGACGCTTTCCGGCGGAGAGCGTCAACGCGCGTGGATCGCGATGCTGCTGGCACAGGAGCCGGAAATTATGCTGCTGGATGAGCCGACCACCTTTCTGGACGTCGGCTGTCAATACGATATTTTGCGCCTGGTGCGCAGGCTGAACCGGGAAAAGGGTATCACCACGGTGATGGTTCTGCACGATTTAAACCAGGCGGCGCGCTATGCGGACCGCATCGTTGTCATGCGGGACCACGGCGTGTTTGCGGATGGACCGCCTGCGGCCATTTTGACGCCGGAGCTGCTGCAAACCGTGTTCGGCGTCCAGGCAAAGGTTTTGCGGGACGATACGGCCGGTGTGCCGTATTACATCCCGGCGGAATAAACGGGAAGGAAAGTAAGAGGGAAAATATGAAGATTACAGAAGCAGACAAAAAGCGGGTCAAGGCGATGGGCTGTTTGTTCAACCGCGAGAGCGAGGACGAATTTAACGTCCGTGTCATCACGGAGAACGGCACGCTGACCGGTGTGCAGCTTGCCAATATTGCTGAAGCGGCGGACCGGTTCGGCAGCGGTACGGTGGCGTTCACCACGCGTCTGACCGTGGAAATCTCCGGGGTCAAATATGAGGACATCCCCGCTTTGCAGGCGCATCTGGCGCGGGCGAATCTGGAGACCGGCGGGACCGGCGCAAAGGTGCGCCCGGTGACAGCATGCAAGGGGACCACCTGCGTCTTCGGACAGATCAACACACAGGCGATTGCAAAACAGATCCACAAGCGGTTTTATGAGGGCTATAAGGACGTCGCCCTGCCGCACAAGTTTAAAATCGCGGTGGGCGGCTGCCCAAATAACTGCATGAAGCCCGACCTGAACGACTTTGGGCTGATCGGGCAGAACAAGCCGTTGGTCAACTGGGATAAATGCCGCGGCTGCAAGAAGTGCATTGTGCAGGAAGGCTGCCAGCGCGGCGCCGCCAAGGTGGTGGACGGCAAGATTACCATTGACAAGGACCGCTGCAACGCCTGCGGAAAATGTATCCGCAACTGCTACTTCAAGAGCCTCAGTTCGCAGGCGCACGGCGTCAAAATTGTGATCGGCGGGCGTTGGGGCCGGGAGGGCCGCAAGGCGTCGGAATTGCCGGGCATTTATTCCGCCATCGACGCGATGGATATTCTGGAAAAAACGCTCCTAGCATACCGCCACTATGGGCGTCCGCGCGAGCGGTTCGGCCTGATGGTGGAGCGCTTGGGCATGGACCGCATGGAGGAACTGCTGCTCACGGACGAGGTGCTCCGGAAGAAGGAACAAATTCTGGCGGAGCCGGTTGGCGCGGGCGCGGACCTTCAGCCGGGACGCGCCTAAGGCGAGGATCAGTTTCACCTTGCGGACAATGTTTAAAAGGTCTTTCTACGTTTTCCGGGGCCGTTGCAGAATACAAGCTGCAACGGCCCCGTTGTCGATTCAGGCAGGATACAAGCCCGTATGATAAAAGAACCCGAAAGGACACAGAGAGGACAAACGGCGCGTCTACAATACAGACAGAAAGGGGAGAGCGGAATGGCAGACCGGTTGCTGATCGTGGAGGACGAACCGCGCATGCGGGAAATCATCGCCGACTATTTTGGGGAAAAAGGGTTTGTGGTGACGGGCGCGCGGGACGGTGTGGAAGCGCTGCAAAAACTGGAGGAGTCGGAGTTTGACATTGTACTGCTGGACATCATGATGCCGGAGCTGGACGGTTTTTCTGTCTGCCGCCGGATCCGGAAGACCAGCGAGGTGCCCATTGTCTTTCTGACAGCGCGCAGCGATGAGGACGACAAGCTCTTCGGCTACGAGCTGGGAGCGGACGACTATGTGACAAAGCCCTTTTCCCTTGCGGTGCTCTGCGCGAAGGCGCAGTCGTTGATCCGGCGCGCCAAGGGGCAGGTGCGCGGCGGCGCGGTGCTTTCCATGGGCGGCGTGACGCTCAACTATAAGACGCGCAAGGTGCTGGCGGATGGGACGGAGTGCGTCCTCGCACCAAAGGAGTTTGAGCTGCTGGCGGCACTGATGGAGAACCGGGACTGTGTGCTGACACGGGAGCAGCTGCTGGCTAAGGTGTGGGGATTCGATTATTTTGGAGAGGACCGCGTGGTGGATACACATATCAAGAAACTGCGCGCCGCTTTGGGTGAAAAGGCGGGTTACATCAAAACGGTGATCAAAGTGGGGTACTCGTTTACAGCGGAAGGGGGGGACGGACCATGTACGATAAAATGACCGGGCTGCGGCGCAGCGTATACCGGCGCACGGCCATCCATTTCTGCATTTTTTATCTGCTGATTATGCTGTTTGTCACGGTGATTCTGGCCGCGTCCCACCGCGGCGAGCTGATACGCGCGCTGGAGCTGGATTGGAACGACGTGTCCCGTCAGGCCGGCGCGGTTGTGGACGGCAAGTCTCCGGATCAGCTCACGGTGGAGGATCGGGTGGAGCTGAACGGGATACTGGCGGACTTTTGCGGGAAACAGAGCTACCGCAGCGCCTATCCGGACGCGGTGCTCTGCTGGTCGGATGGGGAGACCCTGCATCCGGTCGCGCGCGCCGGGTTTGGAACCATCTCCTTTTCCGATCCGGAGGACGGGACGGTCAAACATCTCTTTATGGATGATTATATGGATGTGAAAGAGATTTCCGACCTGCTGCGGAATGCAAAGACAGAGCGTTTCAGAGGACAATGGAAGGACGATCGAACCGTCAACACGGTGCGGGGCTATGAGGATGGGAACCGCATCATCCCCAAAAGCCTGGAGATCGATTGGGTTGGCAGTGTGGAGAGCTGGCGCAAGGAATTTCAGCCGGAGCATGTGGACGGTTTGGAGCTGCGGGAATATCGGGACGTCGTGTTTTACATGCCAAATTTCCACTGGGTGGAGAACTATGATGAAGCGCAGCCCTACCAAAAAGGGCGCGAAAACCTGAACCGCTATTTGCAATTTTCTCCGTCCGATGCGCCGTTCCAGGTGATGTCACAGTTCGGCGCGGCAAAGCTTTATTATGCGGATGGTTACCGTGACGGCGACGGCTACCGGCTGCTGTATGCGGCGGATTACCACCCGGTCTGGCTCGCGGTGCGTCAACTGCTGTACGTCTACCTGATCGGCCTGCTTGCCGCCGTTTTCCTGATGAGCGTGCTGTCCAGTGAACTGTCCCGATTTGTTACCCAGCCGATCGAGGGGTTGAACCGTGCCGCGCTGGAGATGGCCTCCGGGAAGCGGGACGTGGAGTACCGGGTCGAGAAGGGGCGTGACGACGAAATTGCGGAGCTGGCGAACAGCCTGAACGTCATGTCCCGGCATTTACAGGGCGAATACGACCGGCAGGTGGAGCGGGAAAAACAGCGGCGGGAGTTGACCAACGCCATTGCGCATGAACTGAAAACACCGCTCGGCATCATTCACGGCTACTGCGAAAGCTTACAGGAGAACATCCATGTGGAGAAGCGCACGCAGTATCTGGCGGTCATTCTGGATGAGACGGAGCGGATGAACGCACTGGTTCTGGAGATGCTTGACCTGTCCCGCATGGAGTCGGAGTCTTTCCACCTGCGGATGGAGCCGTTCCTCCTGGATGAGCTGGCGCGGGAGGAGGCGGACCGGTATCGGCCCGCCGCGGGGGAGAAGGAAGTCCGGATTTCCCTGCAATTGGAGCCGGCCTGCCGGATAACGGCGGACAGGGGCCGTATCGCGCAGGCACTCTCCAACTTCCTCTCCAACGCCATCCGCCATACGCCGCAAGGGGGAGCCATCTCCGTCCGTGTGCTTCATGCGGGGCACGCCGTCCGCTGTGAAGTGGAAAACGACGGCGCGCCGATCCCGGAGGAGCAGCAGGAGCGGATATGGGACGTGTTTTACAAGGCGGACGCTTCCCGGCAGCGCGCAAAAGGGGGAACCGGCCTGGGACTTGCCATTGCCAGGCATATCCTAGAGCTGCACGGCATGACCTATGGCGTCCGGAATACCGGCACAGGCGTATTGTTCTGGTTTGAACTGCAACAGGCGTAATACAACCTTATATTGCACAGGTGAGCGGTCCGAAGAAGTCCCTTCGGTTCGCCCACCTTTTTTTGAGTGAAAACTTGTTTTCGAAAAATAATCGCAGGCGGGAAAAATAGCGCAAAATCCATGGACAAACCCGCCGGGAATTTATACAATAAAACTGACCATATGCTTCCCGTATCGTTCGAAATGACCGGGAAAGAGTTTGAGAAGGAAGAAGGAGAAAACATGAAAAAAAGATTGCAGGCCTCGCTCGGAGCGTTCCTGTGTCTGACGCTGCTGGTCTCCATTGTGATCACCGCGTTTGCAGCGCAGAACCAGTCGCCGCCCCGGGCCAACACGGACACGTACGAGCTTTACCCGACGCCGCACAGCGTCGTCTATGCGGACGATGGATTTGAGCTGACGGATACGGTCACGCTGATCTGCGGCGAGGGAATCGACGCGCCCACCAAGAACCGCGCGGTGCAGGCGCTTGCCGCGCAGGATATCCAGGCGGTGGATGCGGAGCAGCCTGTGGAGGGCAGAAGCACTCTGCTGATCGGCATGAACGGAGACGGCAGCGCGGCGGACGCCTACACGGAACAGAACAGCCTGAAGGAAGAGGGGCTGTTTGACAAAATGGATTCGTATATTCTCTCTGCGCTGGACGGTATGATTTCCATTTTGGGCAAGGACACGGACGCCGCGTTTTATGGCGCGACCACGCTGAAACACATTCTGGAGCAGACGCAGGACCGGAACATTCGCAATTTGACGATCTGTGACTACTCGGATTCAGAGTATCGCGGCTTTATTGAAGGTTATTATGGCCTGCCCTGGAGCAATGAAGACCGCAAATCCCTGATGCGCTTCGGTGGCGAATTTAAAATGACCACCTATGTATTTGCGCCAAAGGACGACCCGTACCATAATGAACATTGGCGGACTCTGTATCCCCAGGATAAGCTGGACGAAATCGCGGACATGGTGCAGACGGGTATCGATTCCAAATGCCGGTTTGTCTGGACCATCCACCCGTTTATGAACCAGGGCATCAACTTTGGCGCCAACTATGAACATGATCTTCAGGTGATTAAGACGAAGTTCCAGCAGCTCTACGACGTGGGCGTGCGTCAGTTCGGCGTGCTGGCCGACGATGCCGGCGCACTCAGCTCAACGAATATGGTCCGTTTGATGACGGACCTGGATCAATGGGTTAAGGAAAAAGAAGACGTGGAAGACCTGCTGTTTTGCCCGCCGGGCTATAATAAGGGCTGGGCCAATGTGGCGGATCTGCAAACATGGCGCACCATGCCGGAGGATGTGCATATCTTCTGGACGGGCGACGGCGTTTGCGGCTGGGTCAACCAGGGAACGTTTGACTACTTTACACAGCATACCGGCAGAGAAGCCCTGATGTGGCTGAACTGGCCGGTCAACGATATCAATAAGGTCCGTCTGCTGATGGGACCGGGCGAAGTGATGGGTAAAAACGTCACCGGCTTTGAAGGAATTGTCAGCAACCCGATGCAGCAGGCCGAATGCAGCAAGACGGCCCTCTTTGCCGTGGCGGACTATACGTGGAACATCGGCGCGTTTAACAAGGATAAGAGCTGGGAAGATTGCTTTAAATACATTGAGCCGGACGCGGCGGAAGAACTGCATACAATGGCAAAGCACCTGCAGGATCCAACGCCGAATGGCCATGGACTAAGCCTGCCGGAATCTGTGGAGCTGAACCCGAAGCTGGAATCCTTTAAAACGAAATATGCGGCGGGCGAATCCATTAAGGAAATCGGGACCGAGCTGGTCGCGAAGTTTGATCAGATCATTGAAGCGACAGAGGCTTTCCCGGAAAAGTCAAAAAATGAGGATTTGAAAGACGAAATGGAGCCGTGGCGTCTCTCTTTGCAGGCGCTCAGCAGGGCCAATAAAGAGCTGATCCAGACCGCGATTGCACTGGAAGAGCACAATAATGACGCGGTTTGGGCGCATTATTCGGAGGGAACTGCACAGTTTGCGCTTTCCAAGACCTTCCCGGTAAAAAATAAGGACGCCGTTCAACTGGTAGAAGCCGGTTCAAAGCGTTTGATTCCCTTTGCGACCACCTTGTCGCGGCAGCTGTCCGAGCCGGTCAAGGAGATCGTTGCCCCCGTGGAAGGGGATACCGTAAAATCCAGCCTATACACCAATTTCACCGCTGGAAATATCTATGAAGGCAGCCTGAATAACATCGTGGACGGCAACGATAGCACCCACGCGTGGATCAACCGGTATATCAATCAGGGCGACTATGTCGGTTTGCAGTTCAGCAAGCCCGCGCAGATCACCGGCGTGCGCGTGGTGCAGGGCACCAACGGGAAGCCGAAGGATGCGTTCCATTACGGAAAATTCCAGTATTCCATGGACGGCCAGACCTGGACCGACCTGAATAACGGCCAGACATACGGCCCGTATCAGACAAATATCCAGCTCAATAATCTGGACATCACCGCAAAATACATCCGCTTTATCCAGGATGGCGCGCTCAAGGCAGACGGCGAGGCCAATCCGAAATGGCCGGCGTTCCGCACCTTTGAGGTGACGCAGAAGGATACCGGCAGCGGCGTTTACACCAACGTGGAAGCCCTCAAAGACTGGGCGCTGGAGATTGCGGCGGATACCGCGACGCTTTCCGGCGATACCGCGACACTGGCAGCGGGCGAATATGTAGGAATGAAACTTCCCAGAATCCGCGATCTCTCTTCCATTGTTGTAACGGCAGACGGCGCGGAAAAACTGACGCTGGAAACCTCCATGAACACAAAGGAATGGAGCGCGTTTGATCCCGCCGATCCGCGGCCCGCGCGTTATGTCCGGCTGATCAACCGCGGCGCGGAAGCTGTTGTATGTAATCTGGACGCGTTAACGGTTGCATCCAACGAAATTGCACCGATTTCACTCGCAGCCAATACCATCGGTTCGCTTGGCGGCGACGCGAAAAATTTGTTTGACGGCGACTGGACCACACAGACGCAGTTTAAGGGAAGCCAGGCAAACGGCCGCTACTTCACCTACGACCTGGGCCAGGTGATCCATCTGGATTCCCTCAAGTTTGTTCTGAGTGACGGCGAATGGGACTTCCCGCGCAACGCGGACGTATACGTCTCTTTGGACAACGCCAATTGGGAGAAAATCCTGACCATCGGCGACGGCAGGACGGACGTTACATTGCAGGATGTATTTCCGGCACATGAAATTTCCTATAATACGTTGACGCAGACCGGCATCGACAAGGATGTCCGGTATCTGAAGGTCAACCTGACTTCCGGCCCCGGCCCGAGCGACAAATGGGTGCGCTTAAACGAAATCGTCCTCAACGGCGGGGCATATATCCCGCAGGAGAACAACCCCACCTTTATCAGCGACCCGGTTGAAAAGCAGGGCCACGCGGCGTCCAACCTGACGGACGGTGATCTGAGCACGACTTACCTGCCGGACAGCTCCAAGGCGGACAACGGCGTGCTGCTGTATCGTTTGTCTGAAGGAAAGAGCCTGCGGCAGATCAATATTCAGCAAAGCCCCAACACGCTGTCCAACGCGCGTGTACTTGTGCGTTTGGCAGGCCAGCAGAACTTTGTAGAGATCGGCGCGCTGTCGCGGAGCTTCAACGTGTTCGACCGTCTGCCGGAGGGCGATATTGTTGAACTCCAGATTGTGTGGGACGGCGTCGCTCCGGAACTGCATGAACTTATTGTGATTGAATAACGAAATAGCGGCAGTTGCTGCAAAATAAAAGAGGCTGTGCGGAGGAGGTTTTTCCTCTCCGCACAGCCTCTTTTTTGAAAAAAGGGGTTGACATTTCCACAAAACGACTGTATTATTGTATTAAGTTATTAGTACAAACAATAACGGAGGTGAAACAATGGGATGGGATCTAAAATCAGACAGGCCGATATACGCGCAGCTGATCGAGCAAATTGAGCTCATGATTGTCTCAGGGATGTATCCGCCCGGGTCAAAGCTGCCCTCCGTGCGAGACCTTGCCTCCGATGCTTCGGTGAATCCAAACACCATGCAGCGCGCCCTCTCTCAGTTGGAAACGGATGGACTGCTGTTTGCACAGCGGACCAGCGGAAGATTCGTGACGGAAGATGTGAGTAAGATCATGGAGACAAAACGAAACCTTGCGGTGGAGCAGGTCAATGAATTTTTGGAGAAAATGAGCCGATTGGGGTATGACCGAAAGCAAACAGTGGACTTATTGCAATCGACAGAGGAGGAATCGTAATGGACAACATTTTAGAGTGCCGGAATTTGGTGAAGCTGTTTCCCAACTGCATGGCGCTCAATGGGGTGGACCTGGAAATCCCCAAGGGACGCATCATCGGCCTTTTGGGGCCGAACGGCAGCGGCAAAAGCACCCTGATGAAGCTGGCGAACGGCCTGCTAACTCCCACGCAGGGCGAAATCCTGATCAACGGAAAAGCGCCCGGCGTGGAATCCAAAAAGGTGGTTTCGTATCTGCCGGAACGCACCTATCTGACAGAATGGATGACGGTACAGGATATGACAGACCTGTTTGCGGACTTTTATGCGGATTTTAACAAGGAAAAGGCGTTCGGCATGTTCAAGCGCTTGGCCATCAATCCAAAGCTCCGCATCAAGACCATGAGCAAGGGCACCAAGGAAAAGGTGCAGCTGATTCTGGTCATGAGCCGGGAAGCGGAGCTGTACCTGCTCGACGAGCCCATCGGCGGCGTGGACCCGGCGGCACGCGATTTTATCCTGGACACCATCATCGGCAACTACAACGAAAACGCGACCGTGTTGATTTCCACACATCTTATCTCCGATGTGGAAAAGGTTCTGGACGACGTCATATTCATCAATCAGGGCGGCATTGTGCTGAAGGCCTCGGTGGATGACATCCGAGAGAAACAGGATAAGAGTGTGGATGCACTGTTCCGGGAGGTGTTCAAATGTTAGGAAAACTGATCAAGCATGAATTCAAGGCAACGGCACGCATCTATCTGCCTTTCTTTATCATGCTGTTTCTGTTCACCGTCGTGAACCGCGTCTTTATGCAAATGAATGCCGGATTGGAATATTCTCCGCAGAGAATGATTCCACAGACCATCCTGATGATTTTGTACGTGCTTGCGGTTGTCATTGTCCTGGTATTGACGCTGGGCGTCACCGTGCAGCGCTTCTATAAAAACCTGATGACGGACGAAGGCTATCTGATGTTCACGCTGCCTGTCACACAGGACCAGCTGATTCTCAGCAAGCTGATCGTGGCGTTTGTCTGGAATATTTTCAGCACGGCGATCGCCATGCTATCCTTCCTGGGATTATTTATGGACGGGAAAACCCTTCAGCTGTTCATTGAAGAGTTGGGAAGGCTCTGGCAGACAGCCGCGGAAAACCAGGTCAATCTTACCTGGCTGGTCATTTTGTTTGGCACCACCTTTTTGTTTGGCCTGGTCAGCGGCATTTTGCAGCTTTACGCCTCCATTGTGATCGGCTGTACCAGCTCCCGGCATAAAATTCTGTTGGGACTCGGTGTGTACCTGGGCTTTAATGTGGTGTCGCAGATCGTAGGTTCCCTCGCGCTTCCCTTTACCAGCAACTGGCTGGTCACGATCTCCGCGCAAAAAGGGGGGCCGACTCCGGTGCAGTATGCGGAGTTTTTCCAGGGGATGCTATTGTTTGGCATCATACTTTCCATTGTGTTTTCAGTCGCATTCTATATCATCACCCGCATGATGCTGAAGCGTAAGCTGAATCTGGAGTAAACACAGTGCAGGTTTTCTGCAATAGATTGGCAACGTAAGAGCGCCTCCCCCGCCGAAGGCAGGGGAGGCGCTCTATTTAGCTGTTTTTACGCATTCCGCCAATTGTGCCGCCGTTTCCGGTTGTATCACACAGTCAATGGTCTTTCCAGAGCGGATGTTCCCGGTTCTGGTTGTAAAACTGCCGCAGCGTCTGAAAGAGGCTGGCGGTTCGGTCCTTGCTGACCGTGCAGGAAATCGTATTTCCGTCGGAATCCAGAAGAGACATTCTTCCCTGTGAAGAGATGTCGTAGTCGATGCATTTCCAGGTATCGTCTGTTTTGTAATGCAGGGAAATGCGGACATTTGTCACCGAATCGCCCTCCACGGGATGGTTGGAGGCGCCGCCGGTCAACAGTCCCATCCAGTCGATCCTGCGGTTTACCGGAAAGTCTTCCAACAGGTTTATAGCTGCCTGGATTTGTTCCGTATCGCGTGTAAAGATGCTGCCGCAATCGGAGGTGACAGTGGAAGTGAAGGTGACCACGTCGCAGGAGATACCGACTGCCGACACCTCGCTGCCGCTGGTCAGGTCCGCCGGCCGCAGCGGGCGGGAGTACCAAAGATAGGCGGCGGCCAAAAGAACAATTGCGGCGGCGCATAGCAGCAGAGCTTTTTTTATACGGCTGAACCCGCCGGAAGCCGCGTCTGCCGGAGCAAACCGTCTCATAAAAAGCATCCCTCCGGAACGTAGTATGAACAATTTAAGCATATCGCGAAGATGATTGCCTGTCAACGTTTTTACCACCATGTGAGGAAATTTTACCCAGATTCCGTGTCCGACGCCGGGCAGAAGGCGGGGCCAACGGGAAAGGGGATGGAACTTTCTTGCAAATTTTTGCAAAATCGATTATACTGTAGATGCGCACAGGGGACGGCACCCATCACAAAAAACAGCAGGCGCAGGTTTCCAGACTGTTGCAGAGGGGATGAAGACCCATGGCAGGAAGCATTCTTGTGACGGACGGGCTGGGAAACACGTATGAAGCGACCTATCCACGGCGGGCGAAACAGCTCGTCAAAAAGGGCAGGGCACGCTTCGTCGGTCCCGATCGGATCTGTCTGGCGTGTCCGCCGAAACGATTGGAGGAACCAACCATGGCGGAATATAAAGCAGGTACACAGGACATTTTGGAACGAATCGACCGCATTTTAAACGATACAGCTTATCTCAAGGACGCCCTGATGACGATTGAAAAGATCCCGCAGCAGGGATCGGAGGGTGAAGCAGCCCGGCTGAAGGCCGAGGCTGTCGCGCAGATTGTCAACGACCGGGAAGAAACCAACCGGCAGGCGCTGCGCCTGTTGGAGCTTTTGGCCGGCGGAACGGAGCCGGAGGAAGCTGAGACGGCGGGTGAGGAAGACGAAGATGCGGAATATGAATACGTCGATGTAAAGTAAATGCGGCATCTGCGGGGGCGCGTCCGAAAGGGCGCGTCCTTTTTTTTGTCAAACTGCGGAAAATCGTACCAGTGTTGAAAATCCGCATAAATTCCCTTGTCAGAAACGGTCCGAAATGTTATAATATAGCCAAATTGTGCGGTTTGTTTCTCTTGTGTTAAAAAATTGTCAAATCGCACGGAAGAAAACTAGCAGCAGGGGCATGGCCCTAGGAGGAAATGAGAGTATGGAAATAACGGTATGTATCGGCAGCTCGTGTCACCTGAAAGGTTCCCGCGATGTAATCAGCATTCTGCAAAGGCTGGTTTCCATGAACCATTTGGAGGATCAGATTGACCTGAAAGGTTCCTTCTGCATGGGCGAATGCACCAACAACGGCGTCTGCGTCTGCGTCGATGGGGAACGCTTTAAAGTGACTCCCTTGGAGACGGAGGCATTCTTTAACGGAGAGGTCATGAAACGCCTGCAAAAATAATCTTTACCCGGCAAATAACAGGGAATCTCCCGAAACTAGGATAGGTGATGACAAATGAGTATTATCGGTTTACAAAAAGCAAACTGCAAAAACTGCTATAAATGCGTCAAAGTCTGCCCGGTCAAATCCATCAAGGTGGAGAACGAACAGGCAAAGATTATTGACCGCGACTGCATCCTGTGCGGCACCTGCCTGGAGCAGTGCCCGCAGAACGCGAAGACCGTTGCCAGCGATGTGGAGCTGGTCAAAAAGATGCTGAAGAGCGGAGACCGCGTGATTCTTTCGGCGGCGCCCTCTTATTTTGGCTGCTTTGATTTTGAGGACGCCAAGCAGTTCGCCGGCGCAATGAAGGCGCTGGGCTTCTACGGCGTTTCGGAAACCTCCGAGGGCGCGGCGTACGTCACGGCGGAGTACCACCGCCTGATGAAGGAAAACCAGATGAAGAACATCATTTCCACCTGCTGCCCGTCCGTCAATCGCTTGGTCGAGCTGTACTATCCCACGCTGGTGGACCAGATGGCGCCTGTGATTTCCCCGATGGTCGCCCACGCGCGCCTGCTCAAGCAGAGCTATGGCCCGAATACGCGCGTCGTGTTTGCCGGCCCCTGCATCGCCAAAAAGGACGAGGCGGCGGACATCCGTCACAACAACGAGGTGGACGCGGTCCTGACCTTTGAGGAACTGCAGGAGTGGATGAAGGAAGAGCATGTGGCGTTTGCCAAGGCGGAGCCGTCCTCTTTCCTCAACGCAAGCTCCAAAATCCTGCGCATGTACCCGATTGCAGACGGCATCCTTGCATCCCTGTCCGCAATGGAGGACACCGGCGACTGGAAGATGCTGAGCGTGTCCGGTTCCGGCGCGTGCATCGACCTCTGCCGTGCAATGGAGCGCGGGGAGCTGGATCACTGCTTTATTGAAATCAACATGTGCCGCGACGGCTGCATTAACGGCCCGGGTTCCGGCACAGATACCGTTTCCCGCTTTGCTTCCCGTGTGCGGATTCAGGATTACGCGTATGCCGATGCGGACGAATATCCCAATATGCCGGAACAGATCCCGATGACCATGCAGTTTGTGGACCGTTCCAGCAAGGAGGATATCCCGGATGAAGATACGATCCATGCGATCCTGGCGAAGATCGGCAAGGTGACGCTGGACGACGAGCTGAACTGCGGTTCCTGCGGCTATCCCACCTGCCGCGACAAGGCGATTGCCGTTTACCAGGGCAAGGCGGAACTGCACATGTGCATGCCGTACATGAAGGAGCGCGCCGAATCCCTGAGCAACTGCGTGCTGACGGAGACCCCGAACATCACCATCATTGTGGACAGCGACATGAACATCATTGAATTCAATACCGCGGCGGAGCGCGCGTTCCACATCTCCCGCCACGAGGCGCTGCAGAAGTGCCTGTATGAGCTGATCGACACTTCCGACTTCCAGTTTGTGTTCGACAGCAAGCAGTCCATCAGCGATAAGAAGATTACATATAAGGAATACGGCATCATTGTGGAAGAAACCATCGTCTACATTGCGAAGGAAAACGTCGCAATGGCAATCTTCCGCGATATCACCAAGGAAGAAACCAACATTGAAAACCAATATAAGCTGCGCGCGGAAACCATGGAGATGGCGCAGAAGGTCATTGACAAGCAGATGATTGCGGCGCAGCAGATCGCAAGCCTGCTGGGCGAGACCACGGCGGAAACAAAAACCACGCTGACAAAGCTGAAGAATATGATCGTATTTGACGAGAACGACAATTGAGAGCGCGAAGATTCTGCAAACGTCCGATGCGTAATCTTCTCTGAAAAGGAATGATTGAATGAAAATGCATGTGGATGCCGCATACCGGAGCCTCAACAAATACGGCGAAGAGCTTTGCGGCGATAAAGTTAAAATAGTTCGCACCCCCGATTCCACCATTGCAGTATTGGCGGACGGCCTGGGCAGCGGCGTAAAGGCGAATATCCTCTCCACGCTGACCAGCACCATCGTGTCCACCATGATGAAGGAGGGGTCCACCATCGCGGAGGTGGTGGAAACCATTGCAAAAACGCTGCCCGTCTGCAACGTGCGCAAGCTGGCGTACTCCACATTCAGCGTGTTGCAGATTTTTGACAGCGGCGAAGCCCACCTGGTGGAATTCGACAATCCGCCCTGTATCTTTGTGCGCAACGGCAAGGTCATCGACCTGGAGCGCCAGAGCGAGCTCAAGGAGTACGGCGGCAAGCATGTGACAGAGTGTCAGTTCTCCGTGCGTCCGGGCGACGTGCTCGCCCTGGTGAGCGACGGCGTCATTTACGCCGGAGTGGGCCAGGCGCTCAACTTCGGCTGGAACTGGGACAATGTTTCCTCCTGGCTGGCGAAGACCACCCTGAAGGAGAATTCCGCGCCGCGTTTGGCGGTGTCGCTCTCCGAGGCGGTCCGCGAGCTGTACCTCGACAGGCCGGGCGACGATTCTACGGATTTGATCCTGCGCATCTCGCCCAAGCGCATGGTGAATATCCTCTCCGGCCCGCCGGTCAATAAAGAGGATGACAACCGCATGGTGCATGATTATATCACCTCTTACGGCAAAAAGGTGGTCTGCGGCGGCACCAGCGCCAACATCGTTGCGCGCGTGCTCAACCGCAAAATAGAGACCTCCATTAACTACGTTGACCCGACCATTCCGCCCACCGGAAAGATCGAGGGCGTGGACCTGGTGACAGAGGGCGTGCTCACCTTGAGCCGTACGGTGGACATACTTCGTGATTATCTTAACAAAGAAGCGGACTCTTTCTATTTCCGCAAATTAGATGAGGAAAACGGCGCGTCTATGATCGCCAAAATGCTTTTGGAGGAATGTACGGACCTGCGCGTGTTCATCGGCCGTGCCATTAACCCGGCGCACCAGAACCCCGGCCTGCCCTCCGACCTGAGCATTAAGATGAAGTTGATCGACGAACTCTGTGTTTTGGTAGAGAAAATGGGGAAAAACGTCGAGAAACTTTATTATTAATCACGAAATTGCGGGAATCCCCTTGCCATGAGGCGCGGAATGATTTAAGATGGTGAGGAAGATTGTTAAATAATATGCAAAGTGTGGAGAATGGCGTTCTGCCGCGAATGCGCCAGCGGTAAAACGGCTAGTCAGGTGCAATTTCAAAAAGCGAGGATAAAACATGCAATACGATAATGACGCAAAACAATTAAAATTTGAAGTGCTGAAAAAGGTGGCAGGATATACGTTTGAGGGGACCTTGGAAAAGCACATCGATGAAATACCGTATGACATCATCCCCGGGCCGGTACCGACGTTCCGCTGCTGCATCTACCGGGAGCGGGAGATCATCCGCGAGCGCATCACCTCCGCGCGCGGCGTCAACCTGCCGGAGCAGGCGGATGCGGGCATCGTGGGCGTTTTGCCCGCGGCCTGCGAGGGCTGCCCCATCAGCCGCTTTACGGTGACGGACAACTGCCAGAAGTGCCTGGCGAAAAAGTGCCAGGCGGCCTGCCCGTTCGGCGCGATTTCCATCACCGGTAAGGGTGCGTATATCGACCCGGCAAAATGTAAAGAGTGCGGACGCTGCGCGGCGGCCTGTCCGTACAACGCCATTTCCGATACCATGCGCCCGTGTATCCGCGCGTGTCCCGTCAACGCAATCAGCAAGGATGCGTACAATCGCGCGTCCATCGACTATACCCGCTGCATCAGCTGCGGCGCGTGTGTGGTGGGCTGTCCGTTCGGTGCAATTACAGACCGTTCCAATATTGTCAATGTTATCAACGACATCAAGGGCGGCGAGACGGTTATTGCGACGTTCGCACCCGCGATTGAAGGCCATTTTGGCAATGCAAACGTTGGCCAGCTCAAGGCGGCGATTAAAAAATTGGGCTTTGCGGAGGTATACGAGGTATCTCTCGGTGCGGATGCCACCGCCTGGCATGAGGCGCAGGAACTGAAGGAAGCGCTGGAGAACAAGCAGAAAATGACCACCTCCTGCTGCCCGGCGTTTGTGGAAATGATTGAAAAGCATTTCCCGAAGCTGATCCCGAACATCTCCACCACTGGCTCTCCGATGACGCTGGTTTCCCGTTATATCCGGGCAAATAAGCCGGGCAGCAAAGTGGTATTTATCGGCCCGTGCATCGCGAAGAAGCTGGAGGCCAAGAAGGTGGCGGATACCGCTGACTATGTGATCACGTTTGAAGAGCTTGCGGCGCTCTTCTCCGCGAAGCACATCAATGTGCTGGACGAGGCGGAGAACGAGCAGGACGGCAGCCGTCCCGGCAAGAACTTTGCGCAGAGCGGCGGCGTTGCGGCGTCTGTCGCGCAGGTGCTGGATGACGAAAACTTTGAGCTTCCGTTCAGCTGTGTCAAGTGCAACGGCGCGGTGGAATGTAAGAAGGCGCTGATGATTCTGAACGCGGGACGTCTGCCGGAGGATATCGTGGAAGGCATGGCGTGCGAGGGCGGCTGTGTGGCAGGCCCCGCCGGCGTTGAGACCGTGCAGAAGGTGCTCAAAAACCGCACCAAGCTGTTGGCAACGGCGGACAAACGCGGAATCAAGGAGAACATCGAGACGCTGCACGACTTCTCCAATATCAATATGCACGTGCCGCACAATGTTGGTTGATTAAAAAAGATTCCAAAACATTTGCCGGATAATTCCGGCTGCTTGAGGGGAAATTGATAGAGGGGCTCTTTGCGGAAGAACCCCGTTGGAATGGGGGCGTGTTGTACGCCCCTGTTCTTTTATATCATGAACCAAGAACCGAAAGGGGGACTGCGTTTTGGATGCGGTCACTGCGGTGCAATTATCGAAAACCTATGGAACCGTGGAAGCGGTTAAACATTTAAATTTACAGATTCCGCAGGGCGGTGTGTTCGGCCTGCTGGGAACGGACGGCGCGGGAAAAACCACGGTTGTCCGGCTGCTCTCCGGCCTGACAAAGCCCAGTGATGGGACTTGCAGCATTCTGGGGGTGTCCCCGGCGGAAAATCCCGTCGGCGTGCACCAGCGCTGCGGCGTGATGGTCGACAGTGCCAAGCCGTACGCACATATGACAGGGGAACAGAACCTGGTCTTTTTTGCGGAGGCCGCGGGCTTGCGGGAGAAGGACGCCTCCCGGCGCGCTTCAGAGCTGATGAAGGAGCTGGAGCTCTGGGATGCGCGCGATCTGCCCGTCCACCGGTACTCCACGGGGATGCTGCAAAAATTGTCTTTGGCCAGGGCGCTGGTGCACTATCCCAGCGTTCTTCTGCTGGACGAACCGACCAGCGGCTTGGATTACGAGAGCGCCAAGGCTGTCAACGCGCTTGTTTCCCGCTATGCGGAGCGGTCGGATACCACGGTGCTTCTCTGTACGCGCCAGCTCTACTATGCCCAGCACGTCTGCACGGATTTTGGAATCCTGCGGGAAGGGGAACTGATTGCTTCCGGGGATTTTCAGACGCTGTGCGAGACGGCGGGCTGCCGCGTCCACGCGGAATTCCGCCTGAAAGACGGGGATACGCTGGAGCAATTCAAACTGGATGAAACCACGGCCTCCTCCCTGCGGCAGCGCGGCAGCTGGTGGCGCGTGGAGCTTCGGGATGAGGATGAGATGCCCGGGTTGCTGCGCGGTATGATGGAACAGGGCCATGAAGTGTTGGAAGCGCGTCTGGTGCAGCCGACATTGGAGGAAGTCTATCAAGTCTATGCGGGACGCAGCCGAAAGGAGGAGAAGCAGGATGACGCCGTCTGAACATGCGCTGATCAAAAAAGACCTGATTGAAATCTGGAACTCCAAAATGGCGCGCGCCACGCTGATTGCGGTGCCGGTGCTGCTGGTGATCGTACTGCCGTCGCTTTTCCTCGCAATGGTCCGCCTGGTGCCCATGGAACAGGCGGAAGGCGTTGAGAAGATGCTGACCCTCCTGCCGGAAAGCGCGTCTGGCTACAACTTGCAGCAGGGAATCTACCACATTCTGACCAACCTGCTGTTCCCGCTGTTTTATCTGATCATCCCGCTGACGGCGTCCGCCGTCTCTGCCTCCTGCATTTTTGTTGGGGAGAAGGAGCGCAGCACCATTGAGACCCTGCTGCTGACCCCGCTGCGGGTGCGGCAGATTTTCCGCGCCAAGCTGAGCGGCTGCATGTTTCTTTCCTTTTTATGCTCTGCCATATCGTTTGCGGCGCTGACCATTGTCGTTTCGGTCGGGGATGTCATGCTGGGCTTGCCGTTCTTTGTCAACTGGGAATGGCTGGCCATTATCTTTTTGCTGGCGCCGAGCCTGACGGTGTTCGGCGTGCTGTTCATGGTATTCAGCTTCAACCGGAGCAGCAACCGGTTGGAATCGTTCCAAATGGTGGCATATGCGGCACTCCCGCTGATCCTGCTGTACATTGGACAGTTCGCGGGCTTTTTCCGCGTCGATGCGTGGGGGCTGACGGGCTTTTCCATCGCATTCTGGCTGTTGGACCTGATCCTCTGGTTCATCGATCGAAAGACCTTCCTGCCAGAAAAGTTTCTGTATCAGCCGCCGGAGGTGTAAAATCCCGCGGCGCCTTTGCTTGTTTTGCAATGCGATTTGTATTATAATGGATCTATCAGGGAATGAGCGGATTCAAATGAGGTGATAGGATGGCGGCAGATTTGCATTGCCATACAAAAATGTCCGATGGGTCCGTGAGCATTGAGGAATTGGTCCTGCTGGCGAAACAGAAAGGCGTTTCCACGATTGCGGTGACGGATCACGATACCTTTTCCGGCGCGGTGCGCGCCAAAATTTACGGCGAACGGCATGGGGTAGAGGTGCTTCCCGGCGCGGAATTCTCCTGCGTCGACCCCGCGACGGGACGCAAAGCGCATATCCTGTGCTATGGCTGCGCACATATGAACCGGCTGGAAGGCCTCTGCCGAAAGATCGGGGAGAGCCGCCGGCGGTCGGTGCAGATGTCTCTGCAAAAGGTGATGCGCATTTATCCCATTTCACAGGAAATGGTGGTGCACCGTGCCCACGGAAGTACCAATTTATTTAAACAGCATATCATGCACGCATTGATCGACGCGGGATACGCGGACAGCTTTTATGGAACCGTTTATCAGAAGTTGTTTCGTCCGCGAACCGGTTTGGCGTACTGCAAAACGGAGTATCCGGACGTACACGACGTCATCCGGCAGATCCATGCGGCGGGCGGACTTGCCATGCTGGCGCATCCGCCTGTGTATGACAGCTTCGATTTGCTGGAGCAGCTTGCGCAGGACCGCGAAATAGAAGGTGTGGAGGTCTGGCATACGCGCCATACGGAGGAAGACGAAGCGCGGATCCGGCAAATCGCGGAGCAATACGATTTGCTGAAAACCGGGGGGACAGATTTTCATGGAATGTACAGCAAACTTCCGCATCCGATTGGCTCGTGTACAACGCCGGAAGATTCGCTGGAACAATTGAGAGAGCGGATCCGGCGCAATCCATTATAAATTTTTCTGGGAGTTGACAGAATGCAATATACATACAAAACACGCGGCGTTTGTTCCTCGGAGATTCATCTGGAGCTCGATGGGGAGATTGTCAAGTCTGTCCAGTTTGTCGGCGGCTGCAATGGGAACCTCAAGGGCATTTCGTCGCTGATTGCAGGAATGAAAGTGGATGATGTCATCGAACGCTGTAAAGGAATTCAGTGTGGGTTCAAGCCGACCTCTTGTCCGGATCAGCTTGCACGTGCGCTGACAGAGGCCAAGGCGCGGCAGGAATAACGGAAGGCTTGTCCGGACGATGGGAAAAGGAAAAGGGGCTGCGCTTGATGCAGCCCCTTTTCGTTGCGGAGATTAGCAGCAGCCGTTGCCACAGCCACAGCCGTTGTCGCAGCCACAATTGTTGCCACAGCCGCAGCCGCCTTCGTTACCACAGCCACAGAACAGAAGGATGATGATGAGGATGATGATCCAAGAACAACCGCCGCCGCAGCCACCTAAGAAATTGTTACACATAATTGTTTGCCTCCTTTTTTGATTTACAATATAGTATATTGCGAGGAGGCAAAAGGTGTTACAACGAATTTTTTGAAAGCGCTTTGCAGTGGATCCGGCGCGGCACGGATATATTGAACCGGCAGTTTGTATATAGATAGAAAATGCGAAAACAATTTCTGAGCGAATGGCGTTCGCTTGAACAGAATGGAGGAATGGGCCTATGGCACCGATACATCCCGAAAGCGGACGGAAATCCGTCCCGGCGCATGTGCGCGTGGTAGTGGACATCCACTGCCCTGTATGCGGCGCGTCGTTTGACGATATTGTCCGCGGCGGCCATGCAGGCTGCGCCGAATGTTACCACACCTTCTATGAGCGGCTGGCCCCGATGATCCAGCGTATCCATGGGGAAGTTGTCCATTGCGGCAAAGTTCCCGGGGCAAATCTGCCTCAGCCCCGGCAGGGCAGCCAGCTGATGGTGAAGCGCCGCGCATTGCGCGAGGCGATCAATACCCAGAACTTTGAGTATGCCGCCGCGCTGCGCGATCAAATCAAAGCGCTGGAAGGAGGGGAAGATGCCGATGAATAAATGGTACGAGCAGGGCGGGGAGCAGGAAGACGTCGTAATCAGTACGCGCATCCGCCTGGCGCGCAGCCTGCCGGGCTATCCCTATCCGCAGCGGATGAACGCCGCGGGCCGCCGCCAGATTGAACAGATGGTTTTTGAAGCTGCCACCGATGAGAACACGGCGGTCGGCCACCAGTTCGCCTACCAGAGCATGGAAGAAATTGCCCGTATGGAGGGGCTTTCCCTTGCAGAACGCCGTCTGGTACGCCCGGATTTTCCGGCGAGCCGGCAGGGCGGTCTGTTGTTTACGCAGGATGAAGCGGTTTCCCTGGTAGTAAACGATGAGGACCATTTGCGCATTCAGGTGTTCCACGCGGGCCTGGATCTGGAAAATGCCTATGCGGAGGCCGACCGGATGGACACCATTCTCGATAAGGCGCTGCACTTTGCTTTTGACACGAAGCTGGGCTATCTGACGCAGGACCCGCAGAATCTTGGGACGGGAATGCGGGCTTCCCTGTTGCTGCATCTGCCGGCGCTACACGAGAACGGTTCCCTGGGCCGCATCGCGGCGGGTCTCGCCAAACTGGGCCTGTCCCTGGAGGAGGAACCGTTCGATACAGAGCAGGAGAGCGAGGGGACCGCGCGGTACCTGCTTTCCAACCGGCTGACGCTGGGGCTTTCCGAGGAGGACGCCCTGCGGAACCTGAAGAGCATTGCTCAGCAGCTGCTGGTGCAGGAGCGCACTGCCCGCCTGACACTGGCGGAAAAGCTGGAGGTACAGGACGCGGTTAGCCGCGCGCTGGGGGTTTTGCAGAATGCGCGAATGATCAGCAATCAGGAAATGGCGAGTCTGCTGTACAGCGTACGTTTTGGCGTGGCGACGGGCCTGCTCTCCGGCGTGGCCTATGAAAAGCTGGACGCCCTGTTGATGGAGCTACAGCCCGCCACCCTGACGCTGGCATGCGGCAGGAGGCTTACACAGTCGCAGCGGGAAAGCCTGCGCGCGGAGATCATTCACCGTGTCCTCGTTTAATCGGGTCCGTCGGGGGAAACTTGCATTTGTGCGGCCCGCGCTATATAATGGAGAAAAATTGAGGATCAGCTGATTTCAGCGGCTCCCCAGGGAAGAAGGGAACGCAATGCCAAACCAAAAAGAAAACCAAACGGAACTGGCTGCCGCGCTGTTTCATACCATCGGCGGGGCGGTCCCGCACCCGTATGAACTGGAGGGCAGGGCCAGGCAGCTTACACAGGAGCTTGGGGATCAGACGCGCGTACTTTTAAAAATAGTAGAATTGTGCAGTCCGCCCGCAACGCCGGCGCAGCTCTATTTATCGACCAAGGCATACAGCTGGCTGGGCGGAACATACAGCAGCCAGGCTGCAAAATGCGCGGCGGCCTATCTGGCAACGGACGGTTGGACGGACCTGCCACGCAAAACAGTGGGGGAGGATGGGATTCCGGTCAACGGTGCGGCGGCGAGCCGCGCGTCTGTTGTGGCGGATCTTGCCGCGGCGGAACAGGCGCTGGGAAAAGCGGAAGCCTCTCTTTCACACTATCTGGAAGCATACCGGCTGGAGCCGTACCGCGCTATGTTTGCCATCAAGGCGGCAGACAGCATGGTATCGCTCGGCCGCAGGGAGGAAGCGCTGACCTTTTTGCGTGGGCAGCGGCAGAACCGTTACTATACCCCGGTAAAATACAAGGACGCGCAGGGGAATGTCGCCCGGAACGATACGTTTCGAGAACTGCTCAACGCGCATATCCTCAAACTGGAGGCGGCTGTATCATAAAAACTGCTGCAAAGGCGATTCAATGAAACGCGAAGAGCATTCCTAAAACAATATGAAAATGCCCGCGATATCCATTTAACTGGATTTCGCGGGCATTTTTATGCCGTACATATTGAAAAGGGGAGCCCTTTTGCTTATTGTACGTAACCGATTTTTTTCATGACCTTGCGCAGGGTACGGATCGAAATGGCCAGCGCTTTTTCCGCGCTGTCGCGGTAGCACTGCTGCAAATAATCCTTGTTTTTGATGTAGTCCGCATACCGCTCCTGAATGGGACGAAGGTGCTCGACCACCGCTTCGCCTACGGCAGTTTTAAAATCGCCGTAGCCTTTTCCTGCAAATTCCTGCTCGATCTGCTCAAAGGTGCGGCCGGTGATGGAGGAGTAAATGCCCATCAGGTTGTTTACGCCGTCTTTGCCTTCCGCGTAGTGGACGCTGGCCTCGCTGTCCGTGACGGCCCGCTTGAACTTGCGCAGAATATCCTCCGGTTTGTCCAGCAGCGCAACATAGCTGTTGGCGTTTTCATCGGATTTGCTCATCTTGCGGGACGGGTCCTGCAAAGACATCACGCGTGCGCCGTTCTTTGGAATGTACGGGTCCGGCACCACAAAGGTGGGGCTGTACAGGCCGTTGAAGCGCTCCGCAATGTTGCGGGTCAGCTCCAGATGCTGTTTCTGGTCCGCCCCCACGGGCACCAGGTCCGCCTGGTACAGCAGGATATCCGCTGCCATCAGGGCCGGATAGGTGAACAGACCCGCGTTGATGTTGTCCGCATGTTTGGCGGATTTATCCTTAAACTGCGTCATGCGGGACAACTCGCCGAACTGCGTGTAGCAGTTTAAAATCCAGGCCAGCTCCGCATGCGTGTGGACATGGCTCTGCATGAAGAAAATGCTCTTGTCGAGGTCTACGCCGCAGGCCAGCAGCAGGGCGTAGGCCTCCAATATATTGTGGCGGAATTTGGCGGGTTCCTGCCGCACGGTAATGGTATGCAGGTCCGCGAGGGCAAAAATGCAGTTGAACTCATCCTGCATCGCCGTCCAGTTTTTCAGTGCGCCCAAATAGTTGCCCAGGGTAATGGTGCCGCTTGGCTGGATCGCGCTGAATATGACCTTTTTGCGTTCGGTATTCTGTTCCATGAAGCCCTCCTTACAGCACATCCTTGGCGAGCTGGCCAAGAATCTCAATGCCCTTGACGAGCTGTTCGTCCGTCGGGCTGGAATAGTTGATGCGGAAGCTCTGGCAGGGCGCACTTTCGTCGGTCAGGAACGCGTTGCCCGGCACGACGCAGACCTTGCGCAGGACCGCCTGCTTGCTGAACGCGGGCATATCCACACCGTCCGGCAGGGTGCACCACATGAAAAGGCCGCCTTCAAACGGATTGTATGTAATCTTGTTGGGGACCAGGCATTCGTCCATTTTGCGGAGGGCGAGCGCGGATTTTGCACGGTACAGCTCGCGCAAATGCTCCAGATGTGCCTCAAAATCATATTTGGTAATGAATTCGTCGCAGATAATCTGGCTCCACATGGAGGTGTGCACGTCCGCGCCCTGCTTGCAGACGATCATCTTCTGCAGCAGGTCCTTCGGCGCGATCGCATACCCGACGCGCATGCCGGGAGAAATCACCTTACTGAAGGTGCCCGCATAGACGACAATGCCGTCCTCGTCCATGGATTTGATTGTCGGAATATAGTCGCCTTTAATGCGCAGGTCGCCATACGGGTTATCTTCCAGAATCAGGACGTTATACTGCTTCGCCAGCGCGTATAGTTGCTTGCGCTTCTCCAGGCTCATGGTAATGCCGGAGGGATTCTGGAAATTCGGAATGGTATAGATGTATTTGGCGTTCTTTTCTTCTTTGAGCGCCTGCTCCAGCGCATCCATATTCATGCCGTCGGCATCCATCGGGACGCCGCGCAGGCGGGCGTTATAGGAACGGAACGTATTCAGTGAACCGATAAAGCTCGGCGCTTCACACAGGACGACGTCTCCTTCATTACATAGAGACTTCGTAAACAGATCCATGACCTGCTGTGCGCCGGAGGTGATGAGGATGTCGTCAAACGCGCGGCCCACGTTGTGCTTTTCCTTCATATAGGCAGAGACATGCTGGCGCAGCGGCACGTAGCCCTCTGTCAGGCCGTACTGCAGCGCGTCAATCGGATGCTCCAGCAGAATGCGGGCGGAAATTTCAGAAATTTCCTTGGCCGGGAACGCTTCCGGGGCGGGATTGCCGGCGGAGAGGGAAACCACGGTGGGGTCGGCGGCATACTTGAAGATTTCGCGGATCGCAGACGGCTTGAGCGTCTGCACGCGATCGGAAAAACGATAGTCCATAACACAGGATCCTTTCACAATTTCATATATTGTTAAGTTTATCATAATTTCCCTTTTCCGTAAAGGCTGGGATGGGTGATACAGAGGATTACGATCAATGTAAGTTTTAGAAATAATTGTCTTTTTCAAGCTGTTCCAATTGTTCTATACGCTTTTGAGCTAAATCTTCTTCCGTAAAGTAAATCTGAATATAGGATTCGCATAGTCCAATATTATCTATTGAAATTGAGTTTAAGCTGCAATGACCGTTTTTCCAATATAGACATAAATCATATGCACAGGAAATAACTGGCGGCAAAAAAATATACTCCATTATTTTTTGTTCCTCCTAATATGCATAATTGCACCTAATTAAGTGCAATTATACAACAAATCTGCGTTACGATCAACCCATCATTTTGCGCGGGTAAATGGACTCTGGAGGAATAACGATGGATTTTTCGTATGAAAAGGCGATGGGAGAACAGATCAGAAAGCTGCGGGAGCAGCGCGGCTGGACACAGGAGATGCTTTCTGCAAAGCTGCAAACCGCAGGCTGCGATATTACACGAAGCGCCTTGGCAAAGATTGAAGTGGGACAGCGGCACATCTACCCGCAGGAAATTAAAGCATTGCAAAACATCCTGCAGGTCCCGTATGAGTTGCTATTTGTATAATGATGGCGAAATTTACAGAATGTATAGAAAGAGGCCGTGAATCAGGAGATTCACGGTCTTTTTTAACGGCATGCTTTGTAAATATAAAACAAAATGCTACAGCGTGACAGAAAGACTGATTTGAATTTTTTCTTATACAGCACGGAAATACAGGCAGCTCTCCGACGGGAAAGCGCAGAATATTACACTACGTTGTGACAAAACATTCCATATACTTATTGTATAATGTTCGCAATGACCCCGAAAAAATGTACAAGCAGTATGGCGGGAGACCCTGACAAAAGGAGAGCGGTAACCATGATAAGAGAAAAAGCGGCGGCACAGGTCCCAGAGGGCGCGGGGGGACAGCCGCCGGTCTCCGCGCCCAACCGGCGGGCGGAACTGGAAAACTGGATGGCGGTCCTGCTGCCAACGGCCAAAGCCGTGGGGCGGCAGCTGATCTTTTTTGCGATCGGCCTGCTCAGCGCGCGCGGCGTCGTATTTGGAAAATACGCACCTTTCGGTGTGGCAGCGGTGGCGGCTGCGCCGTATCACAGCATGTGGAGCACCGTGCTGGGTTGTGCAATCGGTTATCTGCTCCCTTCTTCTGTGGGGATTCCCATTCATTATCTGGCGGCCATTCTTGCCGCCGCCGCAATCCGATGGACCATGAATGATCTGGTCCGTATCCGGCAGCATCCAGTCTTTGCGCCGCTGACGGCCTTTTTGCCGACCTTCTGTACCGGCATGGCGCTGGCGGTGGTCAACGGATCCACCTCGATGGCAACCGCGATGTACCTGGCGGAATCTCTGCTGGCGGGCGGTGCGGCCTATTTTATGTCACATGCCGTTTCGGCGCTCGGTTCCCGGCGCGGGATTTCAGGGCTGAGCGGGCAGGAAGTCGCCTGCGCACTGCTCTCAATGGGTGTGCTGCTGCTGGCGCTTTCTGATTTGACACTGGGCGGAATTTCCGCAGGACATATCATTGCGGTGGTGGGCATCCTGTTCGCCGCCAAGTACGGCGGCGTAGCGGGCGGCGGTATCTCCGGCATTGCGGTGGGGACACTGTTCAGCCTTTCTACCTCCGGACTGAATTATCTCTCCGGCGCGTATGCGCTGGGCGGCCTGATGGCGGGCGTGTTCTCGCCGGTGGGACGGCTGGCCTCCGCGGTTGCTTTTGTCATTGCCAACGGTGTCGCCTCACTGCAGGTGGGCAACCAGGCGGCGGTGGTCAACGGGCTGTATGAGGTCATGGCGGCATCGATTCTCTTTATGATTTTACCCAAGGATGCGGGGAACCGTCTGGTGGGCATGCTCTCCAGCGGGGACGACCGTCCCAGGACGGATGGCCTGCGCCGTTCCGTCATTATGAAGCTCGACTACGCGGCCAAAGCACTCAGCGGCGTTTCCGAATCCGTGGAGGAGGTCAGCCGCAAGCTCTGCGCCACCTGTGCGCCGGACATCAACGGCGTATATAAGCGGGCCATCGATGAAACCTGTATGGGCTGCGGCCTGAAAGTGTACTGCTGGGAGCGCAATTACAGCGACAGCATGAACGCCTTTAACGACCTGACTTTAAAGCTGCGCAAACGCAGCCGGGTCGACCGCACGGACTTCTGCCCGCAGTTTGCCACGCATTGCAGCCGCCTGGGAGAAATCGTGGACAGCGTCAACAAAAATTACGCGGAATTCAGTATGCGGGAAGCCGTAGAAGGCCGTTTGGCGCAGGTGCGCGGCATGGTGGCAACCCAATTTACCACGACCAGCCGCATGCTGGAAGACATGGCGGGCGAAATGGAGCTATTTGAACGGTTTGACTTTGCCGCGGCCCAGAGAGTGGCGGAGGTCTTGCGCACGGCGGGCGTTACGCCGATCGAAGTGAGCTGCCGGGTGGACCAGTTTAACCGCATGTCCATTGAGGTGGAGGCCATGCAGGTGGAGCGGCTGCGGATGAACCGCGGCGCTTTGATGAAGGAAATCTCCCGCGCGTGCGGAAAATTGTTTGAGACGCCCTGCATCAGCACGGCGCAGGGAAAGTGCCGCATGCAGATGAGCGAGCGGCCCATATACCGGGTGCAGACAGGCTGTGCCCAGCATGTCTGCGGCAACGGACAGCTCTGCGGGGACAGCTATTCGCTGTTTAACGACGGCTGCGGACGGCAGGTGGCGATCATCAGCGACGGTATGGGTTCAGGCGGCAGAGCCGCGGTGGACGGCGCAATGGCGAGCGGCATCCTCTCCCAGCTGATCAAGGCGGGCATTGGCTTTGATACCTCGCTGAAAATCGTCAACTCCGCACTGGTGGTCAAGAGCGGAGACGAGTCCCTGGCGACTGTGGACATGGCGGTCCTCGACCTGTTCAGCGGCAGCCTGGAGGTGCGCAAAGCGGGCGCGCCGATCACGATCCTGCGCAAGAACGGACAGGCCAGGCGCGTGGATGCGCCCTCCCTGCCGGTCGGCATTCTCAACGAAACCCGGTTTGCCAAAGCCAATGAAATTCTGGAAGAGGGCGACCTGCTTGTCATGATGAGCGACGGCGCGCTTGCGGCGGGCGACGAGTGGGTCTGTGAATCGGTCGAGCAGTGGCAGGGACAGGACGCGCAGGATTTGGCGGATGAGCTGGTGGCAAGCGCGGTCGCCAGAAGGTCCGACGGCCATGACGACGATATCACCGTCGTGGTAATGCGGATGACGGTTCCCAAACAGATTCCCAAAAAGGAAGAGGATGACGAACCGGAAGAGGTTGCGTAAAAAGAGTATACTATTTGTATAAAACGTGAGGGTTTGCCTCCTGGTAAAATGAATAGATGAAGAACCCCCCGGATGCGGCAGTCCGGGGGGTTCTTCGCGTGGGGCTGACAATATATGGTTGATCTTGACAGCGCAAACGTTCGGCTTTAGAGTAGAAACAGGACGATATAGAGACGTTGCAAAACCACTTGTGAAACGAGGAGAAAGAGATGAAAAATTATCACAGACAGCATCCCTGTTTTGCTCTTTGCGGCCTGAACTGTGGCCTGTGTCCCATCCACCATATGAAGAACGGCTGCCCCGGATGCGGCGGCGGGGAAGGGCACCAGAAATGTGCGATTGTCACTTGCAGCCTGCAGCATGGCGGCATGGAATATTGTTTTCAATGTGAGCAATACCCCTGCGATAAATATCGAAACTTTGCGGATTATGACAGCTTTTTAACACATCAGACACAAAAACGGGAGTTTGAACGGGCCAGGAAAATTGGTTTGGAGGCGTATCTGGATGAGCTGCGCGAAAAGATGCGGATACTGGAGCAGTTGCTGGCCCAGTACAACGATGGGAGGCGCAAAAGCTTTTTCTGCCTTGCGGTCAACCTTCTGCCGCTGCGGGATACGCGGGCTGTCATGAAACAAATACAGGAGCAGGAGACGGATGCGATGGAGATTAAGGAAAAATCCGCCCTCGCGGTCCGTTTGTTTAACGCTGCAGCGGCAGAGCGCGGCGTGCTTTTAAAGTTAAAGAAGAAGCCAAAGGAGAAAAAATAAAATCTTTATGAATTTGTCCTGTTTATGGTGAAAAAGAGAAAGAACGGCGTTTTCAAAGAGCTTTTCCATCCGTTTGGCGTGAAAAGGATTTTTTGTTAGCTTCAGAGGTAGAAAATTTGACAATTTTACTGATGGAACAATAAATGTCAGACTTACTGCGCAGGTCAACAGTCTAAAATGGTAAAGTGGAATGAGAGTAGGGATGACATGGAACTGCGTGAAGAACTGGTGGCGTTCCTCACAGAAAACCAGGAAAAATTTTACCGCCTGGCGTTCAGTTATATGCACAGCAAGGACGGGGCGCTGGATGCAATCCAGAATGCAATTGTCCGGGCGCTCCAGCACTATCAGGACCTGCGGAACGAGGCGTATCTGAAAACCTGGTTTTATCGAATCCTGGTGAATGAATGCTGTACCTATCTGCGCAAAAGCGGGCGGGAACGCCTGTATGAACCGGAAGTGCTGCAATGGAAACAGGACAGGCAGCAGGAACAACAGGATCCGGAATGGGAATCGGATTTGGAAGTTTATGAACGGGTGATAGAATTGCCGGAAGAGAAGCGGACGGTTGTTCTGCTTCGTTTTTACGAGGGACTCTCTCTGCAGGAGATTTCCAAGGTGACCAACACGTCGCTCAGCACGGTCAAGTACCGGCTTTACGCCGCCCTGAAACAACTGAAGAGAAGTCTGACGGAGGTATCACAATGAATCTGGAACAGAAGGTGCTTCAATCCCAAAGGGTCTACAATAGAATGGAAATCCCAATGGAGCTGGGCATGATGGTAGCGGGCGCAATTCGGAGCGTGCCGGGGAATATCACGCCGCTGCCGGTGAAAACCAAGAAGACGCGGTGGCGCAAAGCGGTCGCTGCTGTTGCCGCGGTGTTGCTTTGCTTTACCGCGGGACTGAATGCCAGCGAGGCGTTTGCGGAAGCGGTCAGCAAGGTGCCGGTTTTAGGCGACCTCTCCCGTGTGCTCACCTTCCGGGAATATCGCTGGAAGGACAATGACAAATCCATGCACATTGCCGTGCCCCAAATCCAGACGGAAGAGGGGGAGTCCTCCGCATTGGTGGGGGACATCAATGCGGAAATCGAACGAATTGTGGAAGCTTATAAAGAGGAAGCCGAGCAGCGGATTGCGGAGTATAAAGAAGCGTTTATTGCAACAGGGGGCACGGAAGAAGAGTTTGCACAGAAGAACATCAAGGTGAACGTGGATTATTCGGTAAAATATGAGTCGCAAGATTGTCTTTCACTGGTTTTGTCTGCGGATGAGGATTGGTCCGGCGCCTATGGCGTACAATATTACTACAATCTGGACCTGAAAGAAGGCCGAAAGCTGACGCTGAGCGACCTGTTGGGTGACGACTATGTGCAGACTGCAAACGCCGAGATTAAGAGGCAGATGCAGGAGCGCCTGGCGGCAGACCCGGAACTGGTGTATTTTGATGGAAGCAACGGCATGCAGGGGTTCACCACAGTGGATGAAAATACAAATTTCTATATCAGTCAGAAGGGCAATCCTGTGGTGGTGTTTGAAAAGTATGCGATCGCCCCCGGCGCGTTCGGTGTACAGGAATTTGAAATACAAGCGCAGGCTTAAAATAAAATATTCCCCACGGAAAAAGGATCTGTATCACAATGTGCGTTTGCATAAAATTTTGGCAGGATAAGAGCGATCTCCCCCCGCGTATCACGCGGGGGGAGATCGCTCATTTAACCGGTTTTTCATGCATTTTGTCAATTGTGATACGGATTTATTTTCTTTTGGAACAGGACAGGAAGCGCCTGCATATACTGCATTGTTCTGATATAGAGAGAAATTCGTGCGATAAGAGGGAGGGCGAACGACAATGGCAAACCGGGAAAACCGGCCATATGGCCTGACAGCGGAACAGGTCCGCATCCGGCAGACGCTGCACGGAAAAAACGACTGGGACCGCGTACATAAAAACGGGGTGTTTTACCGGATCTGGCGCAGGCTCCGGACGCCCGGCCCTCTGCTTTTGCTTGCAGCGGCATGCGCACTGTTGCTGCTGGAGCGGTTTGCCGGAGCAGCGGCCCTGCTTGCCGCCGCGGTTTTATATGTTTGTTCCGCGCCGTTTCTGGAGTGGAGAGCATCGCGCACCGCGGCGCTGTGGGACGGCGTACATGCACCGGCAGTTCCTGTGATCCGGGAGGGGAAGGAACAGCGCGTACTGCAAGTGGAGCTGGTGCCCGGCGATCTGGTCCTGCTCTGCGAGGGCATGTCTGTGCCCGCCGACGGCATCCTGCTGCGCGCGGACGGGCTTTCTGTAGACGAATCCAACCTGCCATGGGAGAACACGGATGTGAAAAAGACGGTTTCCTCTGACGAAATGTCCGGGGACTGCTGCTATGCGGGCAGCCAGGTCCTGAGGGGACGCGGCCTGCTGCGTGTGGAGCAGACCGGCATGGAGACGGTGTATGCGCAAAGCCTGCACTTGCCGGCTCCCACTGTCATGCAGA
Organism: Anaeromassilibacillus senegalensis; assembly: GCF_001261775.1. Classification (GTDB taxonomy): domain Bacteria; phylum Bacillota; class Clostridia; order Oscillospirales; family Acutalibacteraceae; genus Anaeromassilibacillus; species Anaeromassilibacillus senegalensis. The sequence continues at coordinate 313,568 of NZ_LN868536.1, forward strand.
AGAAAGACGGCGCGATGCTGCGCCTTTGTCTGGGGATTGCCGCTGTTTCGTTCCTGCTGGCCTTTGCACTGGCGTTCTGGAAGCTGGCGGGGACGGAAATCCGTTTGCTCAACTCGGTTGTGTATGGGCTGACCGCGGCGCTCGCCGCCTTGCCGGTGGAGCTGCCTCTGGTGCATACGGCAATTTTTTTCCTCCATGCGGAGCGTCTGCGGCAGAACCAAATGCCTGTGAGAAACCTGGCGGCGGTGGAAAAGCTGGGAGAAGTTACCGCGCTTTGCGTCGACCAGACCGGCTGCCCCTTTGCGGACCGCACGGCGGTGCGTGCCTTGTGGGCACTGGACGGCGACACACAGAATCTGTATGAATTGTTAAAGGAAGAAGAAGCGGCGTTTTCCTATCTTTTTCCGAACGGCTGTAAGCTTTCCGGGCAGGTCAAGCGCCTGAATGGCCATGATACGGTTGTATTTACGGGAACGGCGGCGGAACTGCTGCCGTATTGCGCTTTGACGGATACGGAACAGCAGGCGGTCCGGCAGCGGGAGACAGAGCTGGAAAAACGCGGTTTGCAGGTTGCCGCTTATGCCGCTGCGGACCGGAAGGAAGATGCCGGGCAGGCTCCGCTGCACCTGGTTGGACTCATCGCGTATGCGCCGCTGCAGGGCCATTCGGAGCAGGAACTCGCGGCGTGCAGGCTGGCGGGGCTTCATACGATCCATCTGCAGGAGGCGGCAGGCTCCGGAGAACCGGAGCACGGCGCGTTCTATTGTGCCAGCTTTTGCGAAAAGCGAAGGGTCATAGAAGCGTTGAAGGCGGGCGGAGAGAGTCCCGCGGCAGTGGGATACAGCGCCGCCGCGTTAAAAAACGCCGATCTGCGGGTAGCGGTTGCCGGGCAGGGGAGCGGGGATTTGTGGAACGGTGCGGACATTGTGCTGCTGGGCGGAAGGCTTTCTGCCTTTGCGGATGCCGTGCAGGAGGGCAGGCGCGCCTGCCGGGCGGTCCGGCAAGCGGATGGATTGCTGGGAGCAATCCACCTTCCGCTGGTCCTTTCCGCTGTGCTTTTTCCTTTGTTCGGCACGTTCCTGCTGCCGCTTTTGTATGTGCTGCTGCTGGAATGTATCGCCGGTGCGGCGTGTCTGTTGACCTCTGCTCCCCGAATGCAGCGGCCAAATAAAAAACGTTGGGCCTTACAGGGCGTTTCACTCTGGCTGGCCTGCTTCGGTTCTTTCCTTGCGGTGCTTTGGCAGAACCCGGGCAGCCTTTTGCCGGCGCTCAGCACCTGGTTTGCAGCGTTGTGCTTTGCGATTTTGTTCCTGGCGCTGTCCGGAGGGGCGGCTGGACCGGGCGCATGGGCGGCGGTCCTGATAACGGTTCTTGCGCTGGCTTTCTTTTTCTGCACGCCGCTCTGCCAGGTGTTTTGGCTGACGCCACTGTATGACAGCCAGCTGCTATTGGCTTTGCTTGCCGCAGTGGTTGCGGCATTCTGGCAGGATTGGGCCGGAGAAACAAAAAACGGCGGGAAGTGGAGCTAAAGCTCCGCTCTCCCGCCGTTCTGCGATACCGTGTCAGTCGCCCAACTGATAGCCAGCCTCGCTGACCACATTGGAAATCCCGGAAAGGTCAATCTTCGACTCATCGTAGGTAACTTCCGCCGCTTTGTTCGCAAAGCTGACCTTGGCCTTTTTTACACCGTCGGCTGCCAGGAGCGCCCGCTCCAGATTTGCCGCACAATGCTCGCAATGCATGCCTAAAATGGACAATGTGACGTCTTTTTTTGTCTTACCAAACATAAAAACCCTTCCTTTCAATTACCCATATGTGCCGGAGTCTCTTTTCCCTATTTACAGAAATGCCATAGCCAAAGCGGAACCGGCAATGAGCAGCGCGCAAAAAGCTGCCAGGATTCGGACCATCCATTTGCGTAGGTCCGCACGGGCCATGCGCTTCTTCTTTGTCTGCATGTAAACTCCTCCAGCCTATTTTAATGGAATTTGTTTGATTTTTCAATAGGTGTGTTTCGAATTCCTATTATAGTACCTTTATGCCCGGGAATTGTTACAATATTCTTAATTCTTATGGTTCTCAGGTTTACATAAAAGTTGACAGAAACCCGCCTGTGCAATACAATAGAAATTATTCGGAAAAGAAGATGCAAGATTTTTGCGTTCTAAGTTGTATTGTCTTTGAAGCGTGAGAATATAAGGAAGAATCAAAAAGCTCTTTGATGGCTTAGGAGTGAAAAAATGAGCAACAGGAATGTTCCCCCGCGTGGGTCCCGTGACATTTACAGCAGTAGCAAGCGCCCCCGCGTCAATCAGGGGGAAATCGACCGCTACAATTATGTGGATCGGGATATTTATAGCAGCAGCAACAAGCGCGCCGCTGTGCAGAGCGCGCAAAAACGGAAAAAAAGCCGGCGTGGAAAAAAGAAGCGCGGCGGCGTCAGAATTTTGACGGCGTTCGTCTGTGTCCTGCTGGTGATGGTGTTGGGCGCCGCCGCCTATGCCGGCGTGATGATGAGCCGCCTGAGCCGCCCTGAAATCGATACCTCGCAGTATGAGGAACAGCCGGAGGCCGCGCCCTCCTGGGACGTCATCTCCAAGAACGGCGTGACGAATATTCTGCTGATCGGCGCAGACAACGGGGACGACGGCAACAGCCACCGTTCCGATACCACGATGCTGGTGTCCATCGACAACGAAACGAAAAAGATTCGACTGGTGTCTTTTTTACGCGACCTCTACCTGGAAATCCCGACCGTCGGCAAGACGAAGCTGAACGCCGCTTATGCCCACGGAGGGCCGGCGCTGACGATGCAGACGATTGAAAACAATTTCCGCGTCAACATTGATAAATATGTGTTGGTCGATTTTGACAATTTTGAGGCCATCATTGATAAGATGGGCGGTATCGATATCGATATGTCCGCCAAGGTGGCAAAAGAAGAGAACAGAAATATGGGCAGCAACCTGCACGAGGGCGTCAACCATCTGGATGGACGCCTTGCCCTCTACTATGCACGTATCCGTGCGACGGACAGCGACTTCGGGCGCACCGGGCGGCAGCGGCAGGTGATTGAGGCAATGATTACCCGCATGAAGGAGCTGAACCCTGTGGAGTTCAGCAAACTGATTTACGACTATCTGCCCTATGTGGAAACCAACCTGGGTGATGGCGACCTGCTTGCGCTGGCGGCCATCGCGCCTGCCGCGATGGGGTTTGAAATGGAAACCATGGCGGTGCCGAATCCTGATACCTATGAGGATCAGACCATCAAGGGCAGCGGCATGGTGCTGGTGCCGGACCTGCCGGAAAACTGCGCGCTGCTGCGCGAGTTCCTGTATGGAAAAGACGGCATGCCGGATTCCAACGAATAAAACAAAAAACAGGCTCCCGGCGCAGGTATGCGTGCCGGGAGCCTGTTTGATCTGGCGTCCTATGTTCTTTTGCGAAACAGCTTAAATAGAAAAAATCCGGAACAGACCGTCAAAATGCAGCCGGTGCCGATGATCGGCAGTTGCAGGCGCGCCACATCTGAATCCACGTAGAACCAGCCGCCGTCGTTGTATATGGGGGAGGTGCTCAGAAAGATCCCCAATCCGTTGGATCCGCAGATGAAGCAAAGTCCCAATATCAGTACCAGCAGCCAGCAGACCACTTGAATGTTCCGGCTCCATTTTTCACGCTCCGCCTCCGCAAGGCGGAAGGAATCCTTAACGGCCCGCGCCGCCTGTGCCTGCGGGATCTCCGGTACGGTGCTGCGTTCTCCCTGCATCAGCTCTAGAACGCTGACGTCCAGGACCTCCGCCAGCGGTTCCAGCAATTTGATATCGGGAAAACCGGCGCCGCGCTCCCATTTGGAAACGGCTTTGTCGGTCACGTCCAGCTTTTGTGCAAGCTCCGCCTGCGTCCAGTGCTTTTCCCTGCGCAGCTCTGCCACAAATGCGCCGAATTTTTGATTGTCCATAGGCTCCTCCGTTTGCCGCGTTTTTATGTGTGATATGTGGTTTTCTGTATCCAGCATACCAGCTTTTCGCACAAATGCCAACCGACGGAAAGTAGAATGGGGGAACCGGCGGGGGAAACCGCGCTCAAATCCTGCTTTTTGACTCATTCTGTCAGAAAACGGCATTCTGCAAACGTTCTTGAAAAAGAGGAAGGAAATGGGTATACTATATAGGATAAAACTCTGCACGCTTCCCCTGCAAACGCGATGGAACCCTGTGGAAACGTGTAAACTGAAACAGTAGGAGCGAAACAGTTATGGATCAGAAAACCTTTTATATCACCACGCCCATCTATTATCCCTCCGGAAAGGCGCACATCGGCCACAGCTATTGCACCGTCGCCAGCGATGCAATCGCGCGCTATAAGCGTTTGCAGGGTTACGACGTGATGTTCCTGACCGGTACCGACGAGCACGGGCAGAAGATTGAATTAAAGGCCGCCGAGGCGGGCGTGACGCCCAAAGAATATGTGGATCAGATTGTTGCGGGCTTTCAGGACCTGTGGAAGCTGTTGAACATCAGCAACGACCGCTTCATCCGCACTACGGACGAATACCACGTCAGGGCGGTGCAGCAAATTTTTAAGGCCCTCTACGACAAGGGCGAAATCTACAAAGGCAAGTACGAGGGCTGGTACTGTACCCCCTGTGAGGCCTTCTGGACGGAAACCCAGCTCAAGGACGGCAAATGTCCGGACTGTGGGCGCGAGGTCAAATGGGCCGAGGAGGAGGCGTATTTCTTCCGTCTGTCCAACTACGGGGACCGCATCCTGAAGCTCTATGAGGAGCATCCGGAATTCATCCAGCCGGAGAGCCGTAAAAACGAAATGATCAATTTCATCAAGCAGGGCCTGGGCGACCTGTGCGTTTCCCGCACCAGCTTTACCTGGGGCATCCCGGTGGACTTTGACCCGAAGCACGTCGTTTATGTCTGGTTGGACGCGCTTACCAACTACATTACCGCCATGGGCTACGGCTCCGGCGACGACTCCGACTATCAAAAATACTGGCCGGCGGATGTGCACTTTGTCGGCAAGGAGATTGTGCGCTTCCACACCATCATCTGGCCCGCCATGCTGATGGCGCTGGACCTCCCGCTTCCCAAACAGGTTTACGGCCATGGCTGGCTGCTGTTCGGCGACGGCACCAAGATGAGCAAGTCGAAGGGCAACGTTGTGGACCCGATGATTTTGTGCGACCGCTACGGCGTAGACGCCATTCGCTATTTCTTGCTGCGTGAAATTCCGTTCGGTTCCGACGGCGTGTTCACCAACGAAGCACTGATCAGCCGCATCAATTCCGACCTGGCGAACGATCTGGGCAACCTGCTCTCCCGCACCACGGCGATGGTGCAGAAGTATTTTGGCGGCACGATCCCGGCGGAGCACGAGGCGGGCGACCCGGACGGCGAGCTGGTCGCGATGGCCAGTGCGCTGCGCGGCAAATGCGATGCGGCGATTGACAGTTACCAGTTCTCCAACGCGCTGACGGAAATCTGGCGGTTAATTGCCCGCTCCAACAAATATATCGATGAGACCATGCCGTGGGCACTTGGCAAGGACGAGGCAAAAAAGGCCCGTCTGGCGGCGGTCCTGTACGACCTGTGCGAATGCCTGCGCATCATTTCCATCCTGATCACCCCGTTTATGCCGGAAACCGCGCCGAAGATCCAGCGGCAGCTGGGCGCACAGGCGGACGTCCTCACTTATGAAGCGGCGGCACAGTGGGGCCTGCTCCCGGCGGATGCTGCCATTACCAAGGGCGACACGCTCTTCCCGCGCATCGACATTGATAAGGAGATTGAGGAGCTGAACAACCTGATCCCCAATCCGATGGAGCAGAAGAAAGAAGAGAAGCCGCACATTGAGGGTTTGGCGCAGATCGGCATCGACGATTTTGCCAAGGTGGAGCTGCGCGTGGCGACGATCAAGGCCTGTGAGCCGGTTAAGCGCGCGAAAAAGCTTTTAAAGCTCACGCTGGACGACGGCGAGGGTGAGCGCATCGTGGCGTCCGGGATTGCCCAGTGGTACAAGCCGGAGGACCTCGTTGGACACAGCATCGTGCTGGTGGCGAACCTGAAGCCCGCAAAACTCTGCGGCGTGGAAAGCCAGGGGATGATTTTGGCGGCGGACGCGTCGGAGGACGACGTGCGCGTGCTCTTTGTGGACGGTATCCCGGCGGGCTCCCGCATCCACTGATTGATAGACAACAAAAGGAGTCACATGGAACGATTGATTTTTGATTCTCACGCCCATTATGACGACGATGCCTTCAATGAGGACCGCGCGGAACTGCTGTCCGGATTGCCGGAGCAGGGTGTCTGCCGGGTGCTCAACGTCGGCGCGGACTTACAAGGCTGCTATGACGCGGTGGAACTGGCTGCAAAATACCCGTATATTTATGCCGCGGTGGGCATCCATCCGGAATGCGTGCGCGATACGCCGGCGGATTCCCTGGAAAAGGTGGAATCCCTGCTGGCGGAACCAAAGGTTGTGGCGGTCGGCGAGATCGGCCTCGACTACCATTTTGAAGACAACGCCCCGCGGGAGGAGCAGATTCGATATTTTGAGGCGCAATTGGAACTTGCGGCGCGCCACAGCCTGCCCGTGGTCATTCACGACCGCGACGCGCATGGCGATACGATGGACATTCTGCGAAAATATAAGCCGCGCGGCGTACTGCACTGTTTTTCCGGCAGCGTGGAGATGGCGCGCGAGATCGTCAAGCTGGACATGTATATCGGACTGGGGGGCGCGGTCACGTTTAAAAACGCGCGCGTTCCCGTGGAAGTGGCGGCAGATCTCCCGCTGGACCGCATCCTGATGGAGACGGACGCGCCCTACATGGCGCCCGTGCCGTTCCGGGGCAAGCGCTGCCATTCCGCCCTGATTGCGCACACGGCGGCCCGCGTGGCGGAAATCCGCGGCATTTCCACAGAAGAGGTATTAAGGGCTTCGATGCGGAACGCCTCCCGGCTGTTCGGCATCCCGTTGGAGGAAAACGGCTGATGAGCAACAATATTGCCTATGTGCTGGGCCATACGCTCTACTTGAATATCACCAACCGCTGTCCGTGCGTCTGCGATTTCTGCATTCGCACGCACAGCAAAAGCGTCGGCTCCGGCGACAACCTTTGGCTGGACGAGGAGCCGCACCGCACCGACGTCATGAACGCGCTGGCGGAATACGACCTTGGCCGGTATCGCGAGCTGGTCTTCTGCGGCTACGGCGAACCGACCTGCCGTCTGGACGACCTGCTGTGGATTTGCAGGAAGGTCCGCGGCCTGCGCGACATTCCCATTCGCGTCAACACGAACGGGCTTTCCGATTTGATCAATGGCAGGAATACCGCGCCGGAATTCTATGGGCTGGTGGATGCGGTTTCTGTCAGCTTGAACGCCTCCTCGCCGGAAAAGTATGACGCAATCTGCCACTCCCGGTTTGGTCTGGACGCGCTGCCCGCCGTCCTGAAGTTTACAAAGGAAGTGGGCGAGTACGTGCCGGAGGTCATTATGACCGTGGTGGACAACGATACGCCGCGGGAAGAGCTGGACGCGTGCGAGGCGCTCTGCAAAGAGACAGGCGCCCAGTTCCGCGTGCGGCGTTACATCACCACCTATGAGGAGGAGGCGCAAAAGCCCGATCCGCAGATTTCATAAGAGAATATAAAAAAGCAGTGGGGCCGTTGCAAAACAGCTCATTATAAAAAGTTAAACAGAAAACACCTTTGAAAATGGCTTTTAAAGACCAGTTTTAAAGGTGTTTTCTTTTGTTACATACTGTTCCTTTTGCAACGACCCTGTAAATTTGCCCGGTAGCATAAACGGTCCGCAAAGAACCGTATCACTCGTTCCCACTCGCTCTTCTCGGAAGGAGGACCTCCGGTCGGGGCGCTCGTTAGAGGCTAAAGCTTCGCTCGGCGCTCTAAGCGGCTATCGCCGGAGGCGCGTGCCGACTACAAGTCCTCTGCCTTTGGAAACCGCCACCTTTTGGAAAGGTGGACAAACGCGTGTGGTGCGGATCCTATTCTTTTCATATGCCGTTCCCGGCCGGTTTCGCATTTTTTGTAAAAGCGCCCGCGAGAAGCAGGGCAGCGATTCCGCCAGCCAGCTTGCAGACGATGTATGCGCCAACTGACCCGCTCTCCACACTGGAGACAAATGCGAGCTGTCCGCCGAAGACAAACGCCCCGCTCACCGCAAAGGCTGCATTCAGAATTTTGCCGCGCGTATCCATCCGGCTGTATAGCGGAATCATGGAGACGCTCGTCGCCAGGCTGACGAACAGCCCGACGGCGGCATAGCGGTTGACGCCCAGTTTCTCCGCAACGGCGTCGATTGCGCCGCCGCAGTGGGACAGCAGCAGGCCGCAGGCGACGGTGGAGCCGCACAATGTTACGGCGATTTTAAAGACAATGACCAGCACCTCCTGGAAGAGCGCGCCTTCCGCAACCGACCAGGCAGGGACAAAAACGCCCAGTGTTACCAAACAGAACAGGAGGATACCCGCGATCCGCACCAGTTGTCCCAATCCGGACAGCACCCGAATGCAGCCGCGCGGAACCAGCCGCAGCGCCAGACAAAGCGCCGCACAGATCAGCAGGACGGGCCAGGAATTTGATGCCAGAACGGGGAGGGGAAGGCCCAACAGCAGCCCGCCGGCAACCAAAGCCACAGGCAGCACAATGATGCCCCATAAAACGCCCTGCATAAAACCGGGGACTTCATAACTGGGCAAACCGCCCAGGGAGATCGGCAGGACAAAGCTGATCAAACAGCCCAGCGTGGAAGATACCATCAGGCCGCTGAACAACGCCAGCGGTTGGGATGCCGCCAACTGGGTGGCAATCGCATAGCCGCCCATGTCCGGCGCGAGCAATGCTCCCGCGATCAGGGAAGGGTCGAACGGCAGAACGGCGGACAGCCCCGCAATAGTTTCCGGGTGAGAGCTGAGCGCCGTCACGGCGATACAATATACGCCGCTAATGGAGAGACAGAGCGGCCCCATCGAAGCCAGCCCGCGGTCAAATTCCTCCGCGACGCCCAGTTTCCCGCCGATGATCTTGTCTACCGCACCCAGCAGGGCAAACAGCAGCAGAATAACGATGAAGATGTTCATGCGGCCTTAACGGGAGAGCGGCGCGCAGGCGGTTTTCAGCCAGTCCTGCTCCTCCGGCGTCAGGCTGCTTTCCAGTGTTTTGTAAACCAGCGCGTGATACTCGTTGAGCCAGTCCAGTTCGTCGTTGTCCAACAGGTCGACCTTCACCGGTTTGACATCAATGGGACAGTAGGTGATCGGCTCAAAGCAGAGGAAGCGCCCGTATTCGGTGACGCCCCATTCTTTGCACAGCAGCTCGTTCTCGATGCGGATGCCCACCTTGCCTTCCTCATAGATGCCGGGTTCGTCCGTCACTGTCATGCCGGGCATAAACGCCACGTTATTGGTAATGCGCAGGTTCTGCGGGCCCTCGTGCACGCCGCCGACGAAGCCGACGCCGTGGCCGGTGCCGCAGCGGTAGTCGATGCCGTGGCGCCATACGGCGCTGCGGGCCATGATATCCAGGTTGCCGCCGGTGCAGCCCTCCAGGAAGACAACGCGCGCCAGGTCGATATGGCTTTTGAGAACCAATGTATAGAAGGTCTTTTCCTCATCGGTCAGCTCGCCCATCGTGTAGGTGCGGGTGATGTCCGTGGTGCCGTCCCGGAACTGCGCACCGCTGTCCACCAGCAGGAAGCCGTGCGGTTCCAGTTTCGCACAGGTTTCCGGCAGTGCGTGATAGTGCATCATGGCGGCGTTCGCGCCGTAGGCGGCGATGGTATCGAAGCTGTCGCCCAGGTTCAGCGGCTGCGCTTTGCGCAGGCCGGTCAGCATGTCCGCGACGTCGCATTCGGTCACGGTTTCCCCGGAAGCCATTTTCGCTTCCAAAGCCATTTGGAAGCGGACCATGGCAACGCCGTCCTTCACGTGCGCGTTTTTGATGTTCTGAATCTCCACCTCGTTTTTAACGCCCTTCAGCGGCTGGACCGGTTCTTCACCCGCCTGCAGCTTAATAGAAGCGTTGGCCTTCATCGCATGGTATAGCGTGTAGCTGGTTCCCTCCGGCTCGTATAGGGCGGTGACCGGCGTACGGACGGAGGCGATTGCGGAGGCGGCATCCTCATAGGGTGCAACCTGTACCCCCTCTGCGTTGAGTGTGGCTTCTACCTCGGCGGGGACACGCTTTTTGTTGATGAACAGTGTGGCGCTTTCCGGCAGCACCAGACAGTAGGAGAGGGGGAATGGGTTGTATGCGATGTCGTCCGCACGCAGGTTGAGCGTCCAGGCGACGCTTTCCAAACGGGAGAGCAGTGTGGCGTCCGCTCCCTGCTCCGCCAGCGCGTCGCGCAGCTGTTCCAGTTTTTCATGGGCGGTTTTGCCTGCGTATTCGGTTCCCAGCAGCCACGCGGTGGTAGCGGGCACGGGCGGGCGGCCTTCCCACAGGGGAGAAACGAAGTCGATGTCTTTTATTGTGATTTTCTTTTCTGCAAACTCCTTTTCCAGCTTCTCCACGGTGGAAATGGCGGTGATCATGCCGTCCAATCCCATCACGCCGCCCTGCGGCAGGTTCTCTGCCAGCCAGTCGGGGATTTCCGGCGTACCCTTGACGGCGACACGCATCAATTCGATGCCGCTGCCCGCCAATTGGTGCTCTGCCTGGATGAAATAACGCCCGTCCACCCACAGTGCGGCTTTTTCCGCCGTAACGGCCAGCGTGCCGACGGAGCCGGTAAAGCCGGAGAACCAGCTGCGCGCACCGTAGCAATCGGGCAGGTATTCGCTCATATGCGGGTCGGAAGAGGGGATCAGATAGCCGTCCACACCCGCGCTCTTCATCGCGGCGCGCAGGGCCGCAATGCGTTCAGGAACCGTTTTCATGAAAATTCCTTCTTTCTCTATGTTTCATTCCGGAACCCCGGAGTCGTTGATTCACAAGTTCCATTCTATCGCCGCCCGGCGGTTTGTGCAAGTGGAAAATACATTTCCTTACCGCTTGCAATGTGGATAAATTTAGTGTATATTAAAAACAGACAAATTTTAGGAATAGAACCGGGGCGGCTGCGGAGAATATTCCAGTGAGAACATTTGGCCCGGAAGGGCGGAGGGAAGCTTTATCATGAAAGAATTGACAGTAGAGATCGGCGGTATGCACTGCGTCATGTGTGCCGCGGCAGTGGAAAAATCCCTGAAAAAACTGGACGGCGTACAGGAAGCGGATGTAAGCTACGCGTCGGAAAGTGCACATATCGTTTTTGACGAACAGAAGGTCAACTTAAAAAATATTACCAAAAACGTCAAGCAGGCAGGCTATGTAGTGGTGGAAGACAAAGGCGCGTTCCAGCAGCGGGAATTCCAGAAGCTGCTGATCAGCTTTATCATTTCCGCCGTTTTGACGCTGCCCTTTATGGTGGAAATGGTGCTGATGTTTGCCGCGCCCAACGCTCCGCTGATGCACACGCTGCACAACGGCTGGCTGCAGCTGACGCTGGCGACACTGGTGGAATTTGGCATTGGCTGGCGGTTCTTTGTGGGCGCATGGGAATCCATCCGCTCCGGCAGTGCCAATATGGATGTGCTGGTGAGCCTTGGCACGTTGGCGGCGTACCTGTACAGCCTCTATAATGTTTTGACGGGCGGGCACACCTATTATTTTGAGGCCTGCGCCGTGGTCATTACCTTGGTGCTGCTGGGCAAGTTGTTTGAGACAAAGGCGAAGGCGCGCGCCAATTCGGCGGTGGAGAGTCTCCTGCAATTGCAGCCCAAAATGGCAACAGTCCTGCGCGACGGCACGGAACAGCAGATTCCCACGGGAGAAATTGTACCGGGAGAAATCGTATTGGTGCGTCCGGGAGAGGGCGTCGCGGTGGATGGAAAAATCGTCAAGGGCGATTCCGCAATTGACGAATCCATGCTGACCGGTGAGAGCATTCCTGTCAACAAGACGGTGGGGGACAGCGTATTTGCCGGTACGGTCAACCGCCAGGGTGCGTTCCAGTTTGAAGCGACGGGCGTGGGGAAAAGCACCATGCTTTCTTCTATTGTAAAAATGGTCCGCTCCGCCCAGCAGAGCAAGCCGGCGGTGCAGAAGCTGGTGGATCAGGTGGCGTCCATCTTTGTGCCGACAATTCTGGTCATCGCGCTGGTTTCCTTTGCCGTTACCTGGTTCGTGACCGGCGACGTCGCGCCCGCAATCTATCATGCGGTGTCCGTATTGGTGATCGCGTGTCCGTGTGCGCTGGGCTTGGCGACGCCCACCGCCTTGATGGTGGGGACCGGTATGGCGGCCAACGCGGGCATTTTGATCAAGGACGCGGATTCCATGCAGATGGCTGGCAAGATCAAGAGCATTGTGTTGGACAAAACCGGCACGATCACGGAGGGTCAGCCGAAGCTGACGGATTTTGTGCCGTTTGAGGGATTTGACAAAACAGCTTTGCTGCGATACGGTGCGGCGGCGGAGAAGCTGAGTGAGCACCCGGTGGGCCAGGCAATCTATACCTATTGTGCGGAGCACGCCGGTGCGGTTCCGGAAGCGGAGGAGTTCAACGCGCAGGTGGGCAGCGGCGTGCATGCCATGGTGGACGGCCATAAGATTTATATCGGCAAGTTTGAAAACGACGCGACCGCCAAACTGGAGCAGCAGGGCAAAACCGCCGTCACGCTGACCGTAGACGGACAGCCTGCCGCGGTCTTCGCGGTGGCGGATAAGGTCAAGGAGGACTCCGCGAAGGCGGTTCAAAAATTGCAGGAGCGCGGCATTGAGGTCTATATGGTCACCGGTGACAACGAGGCGACGGCAAAGGCCATCGCGGCACAGGTCGGCATCACTCACGTGATCGCGGGTGTGCTGCCCGGCGACAAGAAAGAAAAGGTCGCGGAGCTGAAGAAGCATGGCGTGGTTGCCATGGTGGGTGACGGCGCGAACGATGCCCCGGCGCTGGCCGCCGCGGACATCGGCATGGCGCTCGGCACCGGCACGGATGTGGCGGCCGGATGTGGCGGCGCAGGCGGGCTCCCTTGTCATCATGAGTGGCAGCCTGCTGGATGTGCCGAAGGCGATCACACTTTCCAAGGCCATTATGAGCAAAATCCGGCAGAACCTGTTCTGGGCGTTCATCTACAATACCATCGGTGTGCCGCTGGCGGCGTTCGGGCTGTTGAGTCCGATTGTGGCGGGCGCGGCGATGGCGTTCAGCTCCGTGTCCGTGGTGACGAATTCGCTGCTGCTCAAAAGGAAACGGATAGACGGATAAAGTATCAAAGGAAAACCTCTGTTGCCCAGACATCATGTTTGGAGCAGCAGAGGTTTTTCTGTAAACAGTGAATGACAAACCAATGAAGATTACGAATCCGAGAAACTGTTTTCGTAGTAGTCGAAAAATTTTGAGACGTTAATGCATGCTTCTTGGAGCGCTTCGTCGTCCGTGACAATTTGGATACCGTATACTCCATAGGGTTTCCAATTGGATGGCGAAATGGGTTCCAGCTGAAATTGCTGCTGAATGGCCGCGATTCCGGAAGCATAGTCGATGCATGCCTGTTGGAAAGCCTCTTCGGGATTCTCAAAGACAGGCGTTCCAAAGGAGTTTAGTCCCAGTGCATAGGCGTCCTTGTCGTCCAGAAATGCGGGAATCTGATCCTCTGAAAGAGGCACGACCACTTTTGCGCATAGGTTGTTTATTCGATATTGCTGACAAATAACCAGAAGGATACATGCGGAAAGAATGCACAAGGAAGAGAATAGAAATTGTTTTATATGTTTTCTGCGCAGGTTTTTCTTCAATTGCTCGTTTGATAACAATTTATGCATACTCCTTTCTGTATAACCATCTGTTATTGCGGTAGTTGGTTTAAAGCAGCCATGAATGAAAAGGTAATCGATCTCATTTAAATGATAACATATTAAATAGCAATTCGACAATATTCTTAGAGGATGGATTGAAAATTACCGTCTTCCTTTTGCAACGCTTCCAACAGGATGTTTGCCCCCAAACGAAATCCCTCAATAAAATGCTCCATTGCTGCGATCTGTGCTATGTCGGAGGAGATATTGCTATATTCCGTAAAAAGATCGCGGATCGGTGCTGCCAGCAGCGATTCAATTTTATCCTCCAATTCTGACATATGCCGAAGTCCCTTATCATACGAAGATCCCCGCACGATGGTTTTATCGTTTGGGTTTATGTTGCCGTAATAAAGATTTTCTAATGTTTTTCGCATTTTCTCACTTCCTTATAAAATAATATTTTAACTCTATAAGGTTATATTATATCCTTATAATGGTTTTTGTCAAGGCGATTTCTAGCTTTATATTGATACTTTTTAATTTTATCGGTATCCTTTTTATCAGAACAGGAAAAACGGGGCGAGAAGAATGCTGAAAAACTACATCCGGCACCGCATGGCGGATCAGAAGATCGACGATATTACCGAGCTGATAGAGCGTTCCGGCGTGAGCCGGAATTCGATTAACAAACTGTTCCGGGGAAGCAATGTGGAAACCTTGAAGCTGGACACGCTGATGCGCCTTTGCGACGCACTGCACTGCAACCTTTCCGATCTGGTGGAATACAAATATGAAAAATAAAATGGGTGGGAAAATTTTTGATGGTTTTCCCACCCGTTTTTTATCGTTTATGGATGGACTTCTATTTGGTTTTGTTTGACAAATTCCACAAATCGAACAGCCAAATTCATGATTTGTTCTTCCTTTTTTCACCCGGCTATGTTATAATAATGCCCGTATGCTTGATCTGAGAGAGAAAGGCCCCTCCGTTGGGAGCCAGGCGGAATCTCTGTTGGCGGACGGGCTTTTTTAACCGGTATATAATAAATTGTTTGAGGTGACATTTCATGGGAAACATTTTAAAAGCGTTTTTCGGCAATTACAGCAAGCGCGAGCTGAAGCGCGTGCAGCCGCTCTGCGACAAAGTACTTGCCTTGGAAGAAAAATATAAGGGGCTCAGCGACGAGGAGCTGCAGGCGCAGACCCCCGTGCTGAAGGAACGCCTGGCGAAGGGCGAGACGCTGGACGATATCCTGCCGGATGCGTTTGCCGTCTGCCGCGAGGCGTCCTGGCGCGTGCTGAATATGCGTCACTTCCCGGTGCAGATCATCGGTGGTATCGTGCTCCATCAGGGCCGTATCGCGGAGATGCGGACCGGTGAAGGTAAAACCCTTGTTGCGACTCTGCCGGCATATCTGAATGCGCTTTCCGGAAAAGGCGTCCATGTAGTCACCGTCAACGATTACCTGGCCCGCCGCGACTCCGAGTGGATGGGTAAGGTCTACCGCTTCCTGGGCCTCTCCGTCGGCCTGATCGCGCACGATATGGACAATGCGGACCGTCAGCGCGCGTATCAAGCGGATATCACCTACGGTACCAACAACGAATACGGATTCGATTACCTGCGCGACAACATGGTGATCTATAAAGAGAATAAAGTGCAGCGCAGCCATAACTTTGCCATCGTCGACGAAGTGGACTCCATCCTCATCGACGAGGCCAGAACCCCGCTGATTATTTCCGGCCAGGGGGACAAGTCCACCGAGCTGTATAACATCGCGGACGCGTTCGCACAGACTCTGCACTTTGTCAAGGTTGCGGAGCTGGATGAAAAAGAGGACAACGACGCCCTGTATGAGGACGCGGACTACCTTGTCAATGAAAAGGCGAAGACGGCGACCCTGACGCAGAAGGGCGTCAAGAAAGCCGAGTCCTATTTCAATGTGGAAAACCTGACCGACGCCGATAACATCACCCTGCAGCACCACATCAACCAGGCCATCAAGGCCCGCGGCGTCATGACCAAGGATATTGACTATGTCGTCAAGGACGGCGAGGTCATCATTGTCGACGAGTTTACCGGCCGTCTGATGTACGGCCGCCGCTATAACGAGGGACTGCATCAGGCCATCGAGGCGAAGGAAGGCGTGAAGGTCGCGCGCGAGAGCAAAACGCTGGCGACGATCACCTTCCAGAACTTCTTCCGCCTGTATGATAAGCTCTCCGGTATGACCGGTACCGCGATGACGGAAGAGGCGGAATTCCGTGAAATCTATAAGCTGGACGTCATCGAAATCCCCACCAACCGCCCGCTGGCGCGTGAAGACCTGCCGGACGTCGTCTACAAGACCGAGAAGGGCAAGTTTAATGCCGTCATCGACGACATTGTGGAGCACCATGAGAAGGGTCAGCCGGTTCTGGTCGGCACCATCTCCATTGAAAAGTCCGAGGAACTGAGCAGGCTGTTGAAGCGCCGCGGCGTCAAGCACGAGGTGTTGAATGCGAAGTACCATGAGAAGGAAGCGGAAATCGTCGCGCAGGCAGGCCACAAGAACGCCGTCACCATCGCGACGAACATGGCCGGCCGTGGTACCGATATTATGCTGGGCGGCAACGCCGAGTACATGGCGAAGTCTGAAATGCGCCGCATGCAGTATACGGAAGAGATGATCAGCGCGGCGGATTCCTACTATGAAACGGAAGACGAAGAGATTCTGGCGGCGCGCAAGGTATACCAGGAACTCAAGGCAAAATACAGTGAAATTACCAAGGTTGAAGCGGAGGAAGTCCGGAAGGTCGGCGGCCTGTACATCATCGGCACCGAGCGCCATGAGTCCCGCCGTATTGACAACCAGCTGCGCGGCCGTGCGGGCCGTCAGGGAGACCCCGGTTTAAGCCGTTTCTATATCTCTCTGGAAGACGATCTCATGCGTCTGTTTGGCGGCGAGCGCATTACTTCGATGATGGACACGCTCAAGGTGGACGAGGATACGCCGATTGAGGCGGGTATGCTCACCAAGACCATCGAGGGTGCGCAGAAGAAGATTGAAGGCCGTAACTTTGCCATCCGTAAAAATGTTCTCCAGTTTGACGACGTCATGAGCCGTCAGCGTGAGATCATCTATGGCCAGCGCGACCAGGTGCTCAACGGCGAGGACATCCGCGAGCAGGTGGTCAAGATGATCGAACAGGCCATCGAGGCACAGGTGCAGAAGTTCCTGCCGAAGGAGACCCTCAAAGAGGACTGGGACCTCAACGGGCTGCGCGAGCACTACATGGGCTGGATGATCGGCCCGGACGACCTGGTGTACGACGAGAGCGAGCTGGAGCGGCTGGAACCGGAATTCGTTCAGGAAGAGCTGACCAAGAAGGCGATGGAACAGTACGAAGCGCGTGAAAAGGCGTATGGCGACACGGTCATGCGCGAGCTGGAACGCGTGATCCTGCTCAAGAACGTCGACCGCGAGTGGATGGACCACATCGACGCGATGGAGGAGCTGCAAAAGGGTATCCGCCTGCGCGCCTACGGCCAGCACGATCCGGTTGTGGAATATCGTCTGGAAGGCTTTGATATGTTCGACGAGATGATCGCGACGATCCGCGAAAATACCGCCCGCATGATGCTCACCGTGCAGCTGCGCACGCAGGAGGAGCCGAAGCGCGAGCAGGTGGCAAAGCCGACGGCGACCAGCGCCGATGGGACGGATGCCAACCAGCCGGTGCGCAAAGGCAAGAAGATCGGCCCGAACGATCCCTGCCCCTGCGGAAGCGGCAAAAAGTTTAAGAAATGCACCTGTGAAAAGTACCACCCGGCAAACTAAATAGAAACAATCAACGATCCCCTGCTGCGTTTGTGCGCGGCAGGGGATTTTTTGCGCCCGGAAGGATTTTGGAAGAATACGCATATTTATTTTATTTTCATCTAAACTAAGCTTAACCTGATTTTAACATTGCCCCGGTAGAATGAACCCGTACTTAAAAAAGAATCAACAGAAGAAAATGAAGGAGCAATGAAACAATGAAAAAGATCCTTTCGATCCTGATGGTAATTGCGATGATCTGTTCCGCCGCTGCGTTTGTCGGCTGCGCTTCCGAGGTGGAGGGCCAGTCTGTTACCCCGTCTTCTCAGTCCACACCTGATGCGAACACGCCCTCCGGCGCTCATCCGGATTCTCCGGATGAAACGCCTTCCATCAGCGGCAACCTGACCCTGAATGGTTCCACCTCCATGGCAAAGGTATGCCAGGCGTTGGGCGAGGCGTTCCAGGTGAAATATCCGGACGTCACTGTCACCAAGAGCGGCAACGGTTCCGGCGATGCGCCCAAGGCAGTGCTTGCGGGCACGGCGCTGATCGGTGACCTTTCCAGAAACCTGAAGGACGAAGAGGATCCGAGCCAGTTTGAGATCAAGCAGATTGCCATTGACGGCATCGCAATCGCGGTGAATAAAGAGAACCCGGTCACGGAGCTGACCAGCGAACAGATCACAAAGATCTTTACCGGCGAGATCAGCAACTGGAAAGAGCTCGGCGGCAACGACCAGAAGATCACAGTGCTGGGCCGCGAGGCCGCTTCCGGCACCAGAGACGGGTTTGAATCCATCTTTGACTGCAAAGAGAGCTGCGTTTACGCGGCGGAGATCACCTCCACCGGTGAAGTGGTTGCAAAGGTCGGTTCCGACCCGTCCGCAATCGGCTATGTTTCCCTCGACTCCGTCAATGATTCCATTATTGCCTGCAAGGTGGACGGCGTGGAAGCCAACGAAGAAAACATCGTAAACGGCTCCTACAAGGCACAGAGACCCTTCGTGCAGATTTACAAAAAGGGTTCTGACAGCGAGCTGATCAAAGCCTGGTTCGATTTCCTCTATTCCGACGAGGGACAGGAAATCATTAAGAGTGTCGGCCTGGTAACCGCTGAATAAAAACAGGAACAGGGGCGCAGATACAGCTCCATCGTGCAAAAGTTGTAGATACGCCCATAAAAATGCTCCGGCGCCCATGCTGCGCCGAAGCATTTTGTCCTGTCCAGACAGTTCGAAACGAACGGAGGGCATTTTATGCTGCAAGCGACATTGACAAACGAACGCGCGGAACATAAACGCGCCACAGCCAACCGCATCAAAAAGATCATTGCGGTTGCGCTGGGCGCTGTGATTGCGCTTTCCTTCTTTTTTCCATACATCCGGTTTGTTTTTAAAGACAGCGTTTACGCGCTGAGCGGGCTGCAGCTCGCAACCGTACGGGGCATGCGCGTGGCCGGTCCGCAGATGAGCGGTTTGGTCACCATTCCCCTTTTGACGCGGATCGCGGTGATCGCCGGAGTGGCGCTGGCGCTGCTCGGCATCGTACTGCTTTTGCTGCGCAAACCGGTCCTTGCGGGAACGGCGTATATTCTTGCCGGAATCACTCCGCTGATCGTGCTGATTACCACTTCCAACATCCAGACGGCGGTCACATCCCTCAATATCAGTGAGATTTCCGTGCAGTATCTCTGGCCGTTTTTGGGCACACTCTTTCTGGGGATCATCAGCGCAGTGTTGTGCCTGTGGACGCAGGGGACGGAACGGCTGGCGGAATCCATCTTCAAGGTGGCGTCCTGCGTTTCCGTCGGGTCCGTTGTGGTGATCACCATTTATATTTTGGTGACAGGCGCGCCGGCCATCGCACAGATCGGCTTGGGAGAATTCCTGTTCGGCAGGGAATGGGCGGCCAGCTCGGAAAAATTCGGGATTCTGGCGCTGATCCTCTCTTCCATCGCGGGAACCGCGGGTGCAATTCTGCTGGGGGTGCCGATCGGCATCCTCACGGCGGTTTTCCTTTCGGAAACAGCGCGGCCCGGCGTGGCCAAGCTGGTCCGTCCGGCGGTTGAACTGCTGGCGGGCATTCCTTCGGTCATCTACGGCTTCTTCGGCATGCTGGTGATCGTTCCGGCGATCCGTACCTTTCCGCCCTTTCAGGGCAATACAACGGGCGACAGCCTGTTGGCCGCGATCCTGATTCTGGCGATCATGGTCTTGCCCACAATTGTCAACGTGTCGGAGACGGCGCTGCACGCCGTGCCGATTTCCTACCGCGAGGCTTCCCTGGCGCTGGGCGCCACACCGACTACGACCATTTTCAAAGTGACGATCCCGGCGGCGAAGTCCGGTATCCTGGCGGGCGTGATTTTGGGCGTGGGCCGCGCGATTGGCGAGACCATGGCGGTCATCATGGTGGCGGGCAACGTCCCCAATATGCCGAGCCTGCTCGGCCCGGTGCGCTTCCTGACAACGGGTATTGCAATGGAGATGAGTTATTCTTCCGGTTTGCACCGGCAGGCGCTGTTCGCCATCGGGTTGGTGCTGTTTGTGTTTATCATGATTGTCAATATCAGCTTTACCTATATCTCCAAGAAGGGAGTGCAGATGGATGCCGAGTAAGTCTTTATACTGCAAGCACAAGCACGTTTCGGATTCTGTCCTGAAAACGCTGATCTATTTAGCCGCCGCAGTGACCGTTGTGGTGCTGGTCGGTATCCTTGGCTATATTCTGGTCAACGGCGTGCCGTACATCACCTGGAAATTCATTTCCACCCCGTATTCTGAGATGAACCCGGATCTGAAGGGCATCCTGCCGATGATCATCAATACCCTCTATATTGTTGTAATTACCCTGCTGATCTCCGCGCCGATCGGCATATCCTCCGCAATCTACCTGACGCAGTATGCCAAACAGGGCAGGCTGGTCAGGGCCATCCGGTTTACAACGGAGGTGCTCTCCGGTATCCCGTCCATCATCTTCGGCCTGTTCGGTTATACGGTCTTCTGTGTGCTGTTCCGTTTGCAGGTGTCTATTCTGGCGGGCTGTTTGACTATGACCATCTGCATTCTGCCGACGATCATCCGCACGACGGAGGAATCCCTGATCGCGGTGCCGTCTTCCTTCAAAGAGGGCGCGCTGGCGCTGGGCGCCGGCAAACTGCGCGTTATTCTGGGCATTGTTTTGCCATGTGCCATGCCCGGCGTGCTGACAGCGGTGATCCTGGCGGTGGGACGCATCGTGGGCGAGAGCGCCGCGCTGCTCTTTACCTCCGGCATCGGTTACCACATGCCGAAGGATTTCTTCCGCCAGATTTTGACCAGCGGCCGCACACTGACGCTGCACCTGTACCAGACGGCGCGCGAAGCGTCCACGCCGGATGCGATGAATATCGCCTTTGCAACCGCCGCCGTGCTGCTGATCCTGGTGTTCCTGCTCAACTGTCTGACCAGGCTGGTCACGAAAGTGCTGCAAAAGCAGTGAGACCTTCAGAAAGGGTTGAATCAGAAATGGAAATGGGTAAAAGTAAGATTACGATTGAGGACCTCAACTTATATTACGGGGATTTCCACGCGCTCAAAGGCGTGAGCATTGAAATCCCGGAACATAAAGTCACCGCGTTTATCGGGCCTTCCGGCTGCGGTAAGTCCACCTGCCTGAAGACGTTGAACCGCATGAATGATTTGGTAGACGGCTGCAAAATTACGGGCAAGGTTCTGCTGGACGGCGAGGACATCTACGACCCGCGCACCGACGTAACGATGCTGCGGCGCCGTGCGGGGATGGTGTTCCAGAAGCCGAACCCCTTCCCGATGAGCGTCTACGACAACATTGCCTATGGGCCGCGGGTTCACGGGATCAAGAGCAAGCAGAGGCTGGATGAGATTGTGGAGCGCTCCCTGCGCAGCGCCGCCCTGTGGGACGAGGTGAAGGACCGCCTGAAAAAGTCCGCACTGGGCCTCTCCGGTGGCCAGCAGCAGCGCCTTTGCATCGCCCGCGCGCTGGCGGTGGAGCCCGATGTGATCCTGATGGATGAGCCGACCAGTGCGCTGGACCCGGTTTCCACGCTGAAAATTGAGGACCTGATGGACGATCTGCGCTCCCAATACACGGTCATCATCGTGACGCACAACATGCAGCAGGCCGCGCGTATCGCGGACAACACGGCGTTTTTCCTGTTGGGTGAGATCGTGGAATACAGCGATACAAGGACGATGTTTAACCAGCCGAAGGACGAGCGCACGGAACGGTATATCACGGGCCGCTTTGGCTGATTTCTCTTGTGGGGTATGGATAATGAAATACCCCTACACCTTGTAAATTTTTGACGAGGCCGTTGCAGAACAAAACTACAACGGCCCCGGAAGTTTACCCGGCAGCACAAAAAATCCATAAAGAACCATATCGCTCGTTCCCACTCACTCTTCTCGACCTCCGGTCGGACGTTCGCTAGAGGCTAAAGCCTTGCTCGACGCTCTAAACGACCATTGCCGCTTTTTAAAAACGTAGAAGAACATATTTTAAGCATTATCTGCAAGGTAAAAATGGTTCTCGCCTCAGACGCGTCCCGACCGGAGGTCCAGAAAAGCGGAAAAACGCATTTTGCTCTACACAACAATCAAAACAGGGACTGTTTTGCAGCGTGCTTTTTATGATATAATAAAATAGATTGGAGTGATTGTATGCCCAGAAAGCTTTTTGACCGCGAAATCAACGATCTGATCCGCCGCATGACGGATCTGGGAAATACGGTGGACGGGCGCGTCCAGACGACCATCGAGGCCCTGCGCACGCAGGATATGGAGAAGGCCAAGTGGGTGGCGCAGAACGACAATGAGATTGACAGTGAGGAACATGCGATTGAACAGACTTGCATGAATCTGATCGCTTTGCAGCAGCCCATCGCAAGCGACCTGCGCATTATCGCGTCCTGCCTGAAAATCCTGACCGATATGGAGCGCGAGGCGGACCAGTGCGCCGATATCTGCGACATCCTGATGATTGCCAACCTGGACCGCAACAGCCTGGCGCTCTCCCATGTGGTCCAGATGCTGGAGGCCGCCCGCGCCATGTTCCGCGATTCCATCGACGTGTTCCTCAGCCGCAATGTGGAGACCGCGCGCGCCATCTGCAAGGCGGACGACAACGTGGACGCGATGTTCTCCCGCATTGTGCTGGAGGTCTGCAATATCATTACGGAAAATCCGCAGAACGTCATGTGCGACGTCGACCTGATCTTCATCACCAAATATGTGGAGCGCATGGCGGACCATGCCACCAATATTGCGGAATGGGTGATTTACATGGAGACGGGCGAGCATCCGGAGCTGAATACAAAATGAGGAAGAGAGGGCTGTTTTTATGCCTTTGATTTACGTTGCGGACGATGAACCGAATATTCGCAAGCTGGTTGTTTTCGGATTAAAAGACGAAGGGTTTGATTCGGCGGAATTTGCGGATGGGGAAAAGCTGCTGGCCGGTGTACAGGCGCGCCGGCCGGACGCAATTGTGCTGGATTGGATGATGCCGCCGCCGGACGGTTTGGCAGTCTGCCGTACCCTGCGGGCGTCTCCGGAGACGCGGAATATTCCGATTTTAATGCTCACCGCACGCGGGGAGGAGATCGACAAGGTGCTCGGTCTGGAACTGGGTGCGGACGATTACATAGTCAAGCCCTTTGGCATGAAGGAGCTGTGCGCCCGTGTGCGCGCGGTGCTGCGCCGGGCGGAGCGCGCGGCGGAGATTCCGGAGCAGACGCTGGAATGCGGCGGCCTGAAGGTGGACATCACCCGGCATACTGTGGAGAAAAACGGCGAGAACGTTGAGTTGACCGCCAAGGAATTCGACCTGCTTGCCATGCTGATGAAGAACCGCGGCAAGGTTCTTACCCGTGACAACCTGTTGGATAAGGTGTGGGGTGTGGAATACTTTGGAGATACGCGCACCGTGGATGTTCACGTGCGCTACCTGCGCCAGAAGGTGGAAAATGACCCGGATAAGCCGGTGCTGATTCAGACGGTGCGCGGCGTGGGCTATAAATTTGCGGACCTGAAGTAGCGCCGGAGGCGGTCTCAGGATGCATGAAATATGGGGAAGCCGACCAGACACCCCTGGTATTTACCGTAAAACGTGTATTGCGATACCGTTTCTTTGTCAGCTTTATGGGGAGGGCGTACATATGAAAAAACAGATGCTGCTGTGCAATGTGGGAATTATTCTCATCGGCTTTGTGGCGGCGTTCCTGACGGCGACCGTCCTGGTGCAGAATCAGTACCAGGAGGAGTTTACCAACCGGCTGAACGCGGCATTGGCGGTGATTTCCACACAGGAAGACGAAGTAACGCGCCATCCACAGCAGCTGGCGCTGCAAATGGGCAACTCTCTGCACAGCGCCGGCCAGCCCATGCGCATCACCGTGCTGGACCGAATGGGCAACGTCGTTGGCGACAGTGAAAAGGAAGATATCAGGGAAAACCACTACGACCGTCCGGAGATCGTCCAGGCGCGGGAAGGCGGTTATGGATACGATACCCGCAGGAGCGCCAGCGTAGGGGTTCCCTTTTACTACGCGGCGGTGCAACTGGGCAGCGGTTATTACCTGCGCGCCGCATTGCCGCTGGAGGATTTGGAACGAACCATCCGCAAGATGTGGCTGGATGCGCTGCTGGGCGTTCTGTTCGGCGTCATCATGGTCAGTATCGCGTCCAGTTTGTTTGTGTCGTGGCTCAGCCAGCCCCTCAAGCGCATGAGTGAGGCGGCGAAGAAGCTGTCCCGGGGGGACTTTCAGACGCGGGTGCGCGGCAAGTTCAACCACGAGTTCGCGGAGCTGGCGCAGTCCTTTAACCAGATGGCAGATAACACAGAGAACGCCGTGGAGCTGCTCCGCACCAAACAGGATCAGCTGGAAGGCGTGCTGCAGGGAATGAACGACGGTGTTCTGGCGGTGAACGATCAAAATGAAATTCTGTTTTTGAACCGGCGCGCCTGTTCTTTATTGGATTGTCCGGGTTTAAAAGCGGGCGATAAGCTGGACGGCAGCCTGCTGCTGACGCGTTTGGCGGATCTGCTGGCGGAGGCCGTCCGGACGGGCGAGCCGGCCAGCCACGAGCTTTCAGACCTGCCGGAGGATCAAAAATACACCGTTTATACCGCGCCGATGGACGGGCAAAAGACGCCTGCCGCGCTCGCTGTCGTGACGGATGTTACGCGTATCCGCAAGCTGGAACAGCTGCGCAGCGAGTTTGTCTCGAATGTGACGCACGAGCTGAAAACGCCGCTGACTTCCATCCGCGGCAGCATTGAGCTGCTCAAGAGCGGCAACCGGGACGAGGAGACCCGCCGGTATTTCTATGATGTGCTGGACATTGAAGCGGAGCGGCTGCACCATTTGATCGACGACATGTTGGTACTCTCCCAGATTGAAAACGCAAAGGAAGACCCCTCCATGCGCCCATGCAGCGTCGGTGAGGCGCTGGAGCGCTGCCTGGAGCGCGCCATGCCGTTGACAAAGGAAAACCAGGTGCAGCTTCATCTGGATGCTTCGCCGGATCTGTATGTTGCCTGCACGCCTACCCGGCTGGAACAGCTCTTCGATAATCTGATTACCAATGCCGTCAAGTACAACGTGCAGGGTGGATCGGTCCTCGTCACCGCGCAAAAACAGCGGCAGACGGCGGTCATCCGCATTCGCGACACCGGCATTGGCATCGCAAAGGAGCATATGCCGCGCCTGTTTGAGCGCTTTTACCGCGTGGATACCAGCCGTTCGCGCGAGATCGGCGGCACGGGTCTGGGGCTGTCCATCGTAAAGCACCTGGTTGCCCTTTACGGCGGCGAAATCGGCGTGGAAAGCGTGCCCGGCAAAGGCACCGCGTTTACGGTCATTCTGCCGCTGGCCGCAAAGAGTGGAGCGGACGATTCATTGCTTTAAAGAGTTATAGCGTGGCGAAAATTGGAAGCGCATGCCGTCTAGGCATGCGCTTTTGGCTATTATCAATAAAAAGTGCTGTTGAATCTGAACAGTTTGCTTTAATTCGTGGGGGTTCCACAAAAAGACGGTTGCAATTTGTCAGAAAAAGAGTTAAAATAACAAAAAGAGAACCGCACCAAAGCCGAACTTTGGTGCGGTAAATTTTAGGTTAGGTGGGGAGCGCCATGTTCTATCAAAAAGACGTGGAAACCATGCGCCGCGCAGATATTGAGGCGCTTCAGCTGCAAAAGCTGAAGAAGATGGTGGACTATTGCTATCACAATATCCCGTTTTATCACGAGCGGTTACAGGCGGCCGGCGTGACCGGCGACAAGATAAAGACCCTGTCGGATATTCAGTACATACCGTTTACTACAAAGGACGATATCCGGGACAACTATCCCTTTGGCATGATGGCACGCCCAATGAAGGACATCGTGCGCATCCACGCGTCGTCCGGCACCACGGGCAAGCCCACGGTGGGCGTGTATACACAGGGGGATATCGATGTCTGGGCGGACCTGATCGCACGCATCGCGGCGGCGTCCGGCGTCACGCAGGATGACATCATCCAGATTTCCTTTGGATACGGCCTGTTCACGGGCGCGTTGGGCCTCCACTATGGTCTGGAAAAACTGGGCGCGACGGTCATTCCGGCGTCCTCCGGCAATACGGCGAAACAACTGATGATGTTCCGCGACTTCGGTGTGACAGGACTGGTGGCAACGCCCTCCTATGCGCTGTACCTGGGCGAGATGGTCAAGGAATCCCCGTATCCGGCCAGCGCCTACAAGCTGCGGCTGGGTCTGCTGGGCTCCGAGGGCTGCACCGAGGAAATGCGCGCGCAGATCGAAAAGAACCTGCACATGTTTGTTACAGATAATTACGGCATGACGGAGCTGGGCGGTCCCGGCGTTTCCGGCGAATGCGAGCTGCGCTGCGGCCTGCACTTCGCGGAGGACCACTTCCTGCCGGAGATCATTGACCGCGACACGCTGGAGCAGAAGGGTCCCGGCGAGGTCGGCGAACTGGTAGTGACGACCCTGTCCCGCGAGGGCATGCCGGTGCTGCGCTACCGCACCAAGGACATTACGCGCATCAACTATGAGCCGTGCGCATGCGGCCGCACCCACGCGCGTATGGATAAAGTAATGGGACGCACGGACGATATGCTCATCATTAAGGGCGTCAACGTCTTCCCGTCCCAGATCGAAAGCGTGCTGGTTGGCATGGAGCATGTCGGCCCGCACTATCAGCTGATCGTGCGCAAACAGAACTTCCTGGATACGCTGGAAGTGAAGGTGGAGCTGACGAGCGGGGAACTGCTGAGCAGCTACGGCGAGCTGGAAGCGGTCCAGCGCAAGATTCACGACCGCCTCAAGAGCGTACTCGGTTTGGAGACAAAGGTCACGCTGGCGGAGCCGAAGTCCCTGGAGCGCTTCCAGGGCAAGGCAAAGCGCGTGCTGGATTTACGCAATCAGCCGGAAGAAAAGGCATAATAAAGGGAGATATCGTATGAAAGAATTATTATTGGGAAACGAAGCGGTCGCGCGCGGCCTCTATGAGGCCGGCGTCAAGGTGGTGTCCAGCTATCCGGGCACGCCCAGCACAGAGATCACCGAAACCGCGGCAAAGTATGATGAAATCTATTGCGAATGGGCGCCGAACGAGAAGGTCGCGGCGGAGGTCGCGGCGGGCGCGAGCTTTGCGGGCGCGCGTTCCTTCTGCGCACAGAAGCATGTGGGCCTGAACGTGGCGGCGGACCCGCTTTTCACCATGAGCTACATCGGCGTCAACGGCGGCATGGTCTTTGGCGTGGCGGACGACCCCGGCCTACACTCCTCGCAGAACGAGCAGGATTCCCGCAACTACGCCATCGCGGCGAAAATGCCGATGCTGGAACCTGCGGATTCCGCCGAGTGCCGCGATTATACCAAGCTGGCGTTCGACCTGTCTGAAGAGTTCGACACGCCGGTCTTTGTCCGCCTGACCACGCGCATCTCGCACAGCCGCAGCCCGGTGGAGCTGCATGAGCGCGAGGAGCATGAACTCAAGCCGTATGAGAAGAACCCGGCCAAGAACGTCATGCTGCCCGCCTTTGCAAAGCCGAAGCATCATAAGGTGGAAGAACGGCTGGTAAAGCTGGCCGATTGGGCGGAAACCTCCGGGATCAACACGGTGGAGGACAACGGCGCAGAAATCGGCGTGATCGCCGCCGGCGCGGTTTACCAGTATGCCAAGGAAGTATTGGGAGATACAGTCAACTACTTGAAGCTGGGCATGGTGCATCCGCTGCCGCTCCATATGATCCAGAATTTTGCTTCCAAAGTCAAGGAAGTCTATGTCATTGAAGAGCTGGACGATGTGATCGAGACCTTCTGCCGCAAGAACGGAATCGCCGTTCACGGCAAGGACGTCTTCCCGCGCTGTGATGAGTTCTCTCAGAACGTCATCCGCGCCTGTATGTTAAAAGAAGAGCCGGAAGTCATGTCCGTGGACGTGGAAACCCCGATGCGCCCGCCGGTCATGTGCTGCGGCTGCCCGCACAGGGGCCTGTTCTATACGCTGAAAAAGGCGAAGGTTTATGTCAGCGGCGACATCGGCTGCTACACGCTGGGCGCGTCCGCCCCGCTGAGCGCAATCGACACCTGCGTCTGCATGGGTGCGTCCGTCTCCGCGCTGCACGGTTACAATAAAGCGCGCGGCAAGGAAGCCGAGCAGAAGAGCGTCGCCGTCATCGGCGATTCCACCTTCATGCACTCCGGCGTCACGGGCCTGATCAACATTGCGTACAACCAGAGCAATTCCGTCGTGATTATTCTGGATAACTCCATTACCGGTATGACCGGCCACCAGCAGAACCCGACCACAGGCTACAATATCAAAGGAGATCCAACCGCGAAGGTGGACCTGGAGGCGCTCTGCCGCGCCGTGGGCATCAACCGCGTGCGCGTTGTCGATCCGTACGACCTGAAAGCGGTGGACGCGGCGCTCAAAGAGGAGCTGGCGGCGGAGGAGCCCTCCGTGATCATCAGCCGCCGTCCGTGCGCGCTGCTGAAATATGTGAAGCACAAGCCCTCCCTTGTGGTGGATACGGAAAAATGCATCGGCTGTAAAGCTTGCCTGGGCATCGGATGCCCGGCCATCAGCGTGAAGAACGGCAAGGCGGCCATCGATTACACCCAGTGCGTGGGCTGTGGCGTGTGCACGACCTTGTGTCCGAAGACAGCCATCACAGAGCAGGAGGTACAGGCATGAGCAACGTAAAAAGTATTATGATCGTCGGCGTGGGCGGACAGGGAACCCTGTTGACCAGCCGCGTTTTGGGCAACGCCATGCTGAACCAGGGCGTTGACGTAAAAGTTTCCGAAGTGCATGGCATGAGCCAGCGCGGCGGCTCCGTTGTGACCTATGTGCGCTATGGAGAGAAGGTCTATTCCCCGATCATCGCGCAGGGCGGCGCGGATATCCTGCTTGCCTTTGAAGCGCTGGAGGCGGCCCGCTATCTGCCGTGGCTCAAGCCGGACGGCACCGTGATCGTCAATACCCAGCAGATGGACCCGATGTCCGTCGTCACCGGGCAGAAGGAATATCCGGAGGACATCCTTGGCGAAGTGACGAAGCAGGGCGCGAAGATGGTCGCCATCGACGCGCTGGGGCTGGCGGAGCAGGCCGGTTCCGTCAAGGCGGTCAATGTGGTGCTTATCGGCGCAATGGCGAAGAAGCTCGACCTGCCCAAAGAGGTCTGGATTGACACCATCAAGGCGACCGTGCCACAGAAATTTATTGACCTGAACCTGAAGGCCTTT
Organism: Anaeromassilibacillus senegalensis; assembly: GCF_001261775.1. GTDB lineage: Bacteria > Bacillota > Clostridia > Oscillospirales > Acutalibacteraceae > Anaeromassilibacillus > Anaeromassilibacillus senegalensis. Next base: position 342,971 of record NZ_LN868536.1, read on the forward strand.
GAACTGGGCTACAACGCCGAAGTCTGAACATACGGGGATCAGTTTTTGAAAAGAGGGATGATACAAATGCACGGGAATTATTTTGAGCCGGAGCTGGAATGCGCCTCGCGCGAGGTGCTGCATTACATCCAGTCAAAAAAGCTGGTGAAAATGGTCCATCTGGCGTACAACAATGTTCCGCTTTATAAGAAGCGGTTTGATGAAATTGGCTTGCAGCCGGGGGATATCAAATCCATCGACGACATCAGCAAGCTGCCGTTTACCTATAAGGACGACCTGCGCGACAACTATCCCTTTGGCATGTTTGCGGTGCCGAAGGAGCAGCTGGTGCGCATCCACGCGTCCTCCGGCACCACCGGCAAACAGACCGTTGTGGGGTATACCAGACATGACATTGACGTGTGGGCGCGCAGCGCGGCCCGCAGCATTGTAGCGGTGGGCGGCACCAAGTCGGACTATGTACATGTTTCCTACGGCTACGGCCTGTTTACGGGCGGTATGGGACTGCACTACGGTGCGGAAAAGCTGGGCGCGACGGCAATCCCGGTTTCCACCGGCAATACCAAGCGGCAGGTGCAGATCATGCAGGATTACGGTTCTGATATCCTATGCTGTACGCCGTCTTATGCGATGTACATCGGCGAGACGGTGCGCGACATGGGGATTGATCCCAAAACACTGAAGCTGCGCGCCGGAATTTTCGGTGCGGAGCCGTGGACGGAGGAAATGCGCCGTGAAATCGAGCGATTGCTCGACATCCGTGCTTATGATATTTACGGCCTTTCAGAAATTGCCGGTCCCGGCGTTTCCTGCGAATGCCAGATGCAGGCGGGCATGCACGTCAACGAGGATATGTTCTTCCCGGAGATTATCGATCCGGAAACGGGCAAATCCCTGGCGGACGGCGAGTTCGGCGAGCTGGTCTTTACGTGCATCGGCAAAGAGGCGCTGCCGCTGATCCGTTACCGCACGCGCGATATCTGCACTTTGAACCACGAAACCTGTGAGTGCGGAAGAACCCTGGTCCGCATGGGCAAACCGCGCGGCCGCACGGACGACATGCTGATCATCCGCGGTATCAACGTATTCCCATCCCAGGTGGAAAGCGTACTGCTGGAGCTTGGCATGGCGCCCAGCTATCAGCTGGTGATCGACCGTGTCAACAATCTGGACTGCATGGAAGTGCAGGTGGAGATGACGGAGGATATGTTCAGCGACACCGTCCGCAGTTTGGAAAGCACGGAACACAAGATTGCCAACGCACTGCAGTCCACACTGAACATTGCGGCGAAGGTCCGCCTGTTGGAACCCAAGTCCATTCCGCGTTCGGAAGGCAAAGCAAAGCGCGTCATCGACAAACGAAACAAAGGTTAAAGGAGGAATTGGCATGCAGATCCAGCAGATTTCGATTTTTGTGGAAAACAAATCCGGCCGGCTGGCGGAGATCACGGAGGCGGTCGCGGAAGTGGGCGTGGATATCCGTGCGGTTTCCATTGCTGACACCAGCGATTTCGGCATTCTCCGCCTGATTGTCGACAAACCGAAGGAAGCGGTGGAAGCGCTGAAGGATAAGGGCATGACGGTATCCCTCACCAGCGTCATCGCCATGGGCATCAACGACCAGCCCGGCGAATTCGCCAAGGCGTTGCGCGTGTTGGCGGACAATACCATCGGCGTGGAATACATGTACGCCTTTGTCAGCCGCGAACACGGCAAGGCGTTTGTGATTCTCCGTGTGGACGACAGCAACCGTGCCGTGGAGGTGCTCAAAGAAAACGGCATCACCATTTTGAGTGCGGAAGAAATTTACGGAATGTAATTTTTAAAAGATTGATACAGATAGAAAATACCGCTTTGCCATGTATGTGGCAAAGCGGTATTTTTTGCAGCACAACTATATTTTTGGGGGAAGGGGAAGACATGAAATCAGCGGGATCCGTCTTTTTGCAGAAGCAGCCTTCCGCTGGAGAAGGTGTTCCGAACCCGGAATCCCAACCTGGTATACAACGCGACTGCCCTGGTGTTGGCAGTGAAGACATACAAATAGACCGGCAGATTGGTGTTCAAACAGCATTGCAGCAGAACGGCAGTTCCAATGCCTTTGTTTTGAAAGGCGGGAAGGATACACAGGTCATCCAGCTCCATTTTGCCGTTGGCAGGATGGAAATAGTAGTATCCGGCCTTTTGATTCTCATAGAGAATGCAAGTATACGCTTCGATGTGCGATTGGATTTTTTGCCGTACCCACGTCAGTGCTTTTTCGTAATCGATGGCCTGCCGGTCTTCATAGCGGTCGATCTGCTCCTTGTTCAAGAGAAAGATGGCTTCAGCATCGGCTGCGCCGGCTGGTTCGTATGTTAATGTTATAGCGTTTTTCATTTCGGCAGTCCTGTACTCAAAGATTCAGCCCATCAATTTTCTGAAATTCAACGGTGTAGCCGTTTGGATCTTCCAGAAAGAAGGAGTAAACCGGCTGGGAGAGATGCGGTGCCGGGCAGCTCTTGGTCTGGATGCCCAGCGCCAGGATGCGCTGGTATTCCGCGTCGACATCCTCTCTGCTGGCGCAATTCAGGGACAGACATAACTTGCCGGAGGCGGTCTGTCCGTCGCCATATTGGACAAATGCAAACGAGCCGTGCCCAATGCCAAAAATACGGACTGTCTCCGTGGAGAAAACCGTCTGCAGGCCAATCACCTTTGTATAAAAATCCTGTGTCTCCGCGAGGTCGAGACAGGGATAAAAAGCGACCATAGATGTAATCATATCCATTCCTTCCTTTTTGTGAACAATCATCCTTTGCCCGCGCTGATAAAATCAACTCCGCCGCCGTAGGGATGAAAGACAATGCCGGTCACGCCCGGTGCGGAGGCGAAGTAGTGGCTTTCGTAATAGAGCGGGTAAAAGATACACTGTTCGTTTAAATAGCGCTCCATGGCGGCACAGGTGGCGGCCGCTTTTACACCGCTCTGATGCTCCGCAGCGGAAAGGTGCTCGTCATATCCGGTGGAGCGCAGGCCCGCAGGATTGTTTTGGCTGCTGCTTTTAAAGAGGTTCAGAACGGCGAGCGGACCTTCCGCGTCCGGCGTAATGGAACAGATGGCAAGCTGATAATTGCCGCTGGCGACGCGGGACGCGAGTTCCCTTTTAGAAAGCGATTCCATATTAAAATAGTAGTCGAACTGGGCGTTCCATTCGGTCAGCATTTCGTTGACCATCAGGCGCACCTCCGGGTCGTCCGGGCAGAGGATGGTCACCTTGGGCAGCGTTTCCAATCCCAGCTCCTGAATACCGGCGGCAAGGTATTGCACCGCTTGCGCATCCTGTTGAAGATAAAAGGGCCCGCCCGCCTGCTCGCGGTAGTTCTTTCCCAATAGCTTGGTATCCGGCGTGATGATGTTTTCCGCCGCTGTGGTTCCGGCGGGAAGATGGGAAAGCACCCTTGCGCGGTCAAACGACTGGGTAAACGCTTTTCGGATATTCAGATTCCGCATCAGCGCGTTTTGCGTATTGAAGCAGAGCCCCCAGGTGGTGTCCTCAAAGCGGGTGATCGTGCAGCCCATCTCTTTGGCTTCTTCCACGCGTTCGGCCGGCATGGCGATTGCATCCACCGTGCCGTTTTTTAATGCGGCAATGGGGTCGGAGACATCCGCTTTTTTGCTGCCAATGCTGAATTTGATGTCGGAGGGCAATGGCTTTATGTCGCCGGAATAACCGGAGAACCGGCGCAGATTGATATAGGAGCCGTGTTCCCAGCCATAGATTCCGTCAATGGCAAACGGGCCGTTTCCGAGCAGGGTGGATTTCTCCAATCCGTAGCGGCCCTTGGTAGATTCAAAAAACGGTTCGTGGCACGGCATACAGACGGCGGAGGCGGTTAGCTTTGGGAAATCCTCATACGGATAGGCCAGCGTTACCACAAGCTTGTGTGTTCCCGCTGCGGTTATGCCCAGCTGCTCCAGGGGGAGTTCCCCATTGCGGACCGCCCGGGCGTTTTGAATGCACAGCAGCGGATCACTGGTGGTGGAGCCGGTTGCGGGATCGAGCGCCCGGCGGAACGCGTAGACAAAGTCGTCCGCGGTGACAGGCGTTTTTTCCTTGTCGTTCCATACGGCGTCCTGCCGTAGGGTAAAGGTAAATTCCGTAAAAGTATCGTTGGGAGTCCAGCTTTCTGCCACACCGGGGGTTGGATTCCCATCCGCATCCAACCGTGTCAGACCTTCAAACAGTGCCTGAATCAGGATTGTCCCCGATGTATCGTTGGCAATCTGCGGGTCGAGTGTTTTCGGTTCCGCGTCCAAATGGTATTGAAAGGATTTATTGGCGTTGCTCGGCGCTTTTTCCTCACAGGCGGTAACGCACAACAGGAGGGAGAAACAGAGCAGCACCGCCGCCAGTCGTTTCATCCGGTCAACTCCTTATCTATCTTTAAAGTCAAATGCAGCATATTTCGATCAGAGTGCTTATATTTTAACATCTTTTCCCAAGTGTTGCAATCGAGGGGGTGGAAATGTCACACAATCGTAAGGTTGCTGTGGGACTGAACTTTTGATAAAACGGAATATTTTGGGAATTCGCTTCATTGGTATCTGTTTTTTGTCCTATGGATAGGGTATAATAACCTCACGCCGTGACCGGAAGTAAAACTTCCGACGGCTGGGAGAACATTGAATCATCCTGGATTAAAGCGGTAAAGGGGCTTTGGTGGTTGTTTTTCAAGGTCACTATAGGTTTAGGATGATTGAATAACCTCACGCCGTGACCGGAAGTAAAACTTCCGACGGCTGGGAGAACATTGAATCATCCTGGATTAAAGCGGTAAAGGGGCTTTGGTGGTTGTTTTTTTAAGGTCACTTTAGGTTTAGGATGATTGAATAACCTCACGCCGTGACCGGAAGCAAAACTTCCGACGGCTGAGAGAACATTGAATCATCCTGGATTAAAGCTATAAAGGGGATTTGGTGGTTGTTTTTCTAAGCCGCCGTAAGTTTAGGATGATTGAATAACCTCACGCCGTGACCGGAAGTGAAACTTCCGACGGCTGGGAGAACATTGAATCATCCTGGATTAAAGCTGTAAAGGGGCTTTGGTGGTTGTTTTTCAAGGTCACTATAGGTTTAGAATGATTGAATAACCTCACGCCGTAACCGGAAGTAAAACTTCCGACGGCTGAGAGAACATTGAATCATCCTGGATTAAAGCTGTAAAGGGGCTTTGGTGGTTGTTTTTTAAGGTCACTATAGGTTTAGGATAATTGAATAACCTCACGCCGTGACCGGAAGTAAAACTTCCGACGGCTGAGAGAACATTGAATCATCCTGGATTAAAGCGGTAAAGGGGCTTTGGTGGTTGTTTTTCAAGGTCACTATAGGTTTAGGATGATTGAATAACCTCGCGCCGTGACCGGAAGTAAAACTTCTGACGGCTGGGAGAACATGGAATCGTATTTTACATCAGGTAAACTGATGGACCGTCTAAAACGACGGTTTGGACTGTTGCACAGTCTTTAAAATATGATATAATAAAAAAGCAGAAAGATACATTCTGTAAAAAATTTGCATGGCAATTTGCTGTGCGCAATGAACGGAGGTCAAAGAGATGGATCAGAGAGTAAAGTTTTACATCTGCAAACACTGCGGCAATATCGTGGGCTTAATCAACAACGGGGGTGTCCCAATGGTTTGCTGTGGGGAAAAGATGCATGAGCTGGTTCCCAATACATCCGAAGGCGCGACGGAGAAGCATCTCCCGGTGGTGGAGGTTGTCGACTATCTGGTGAATGTCAGCGTTGGCAGTGTGGAGCATCCGTCCACGGAGAAGCATTTTATTGCCTGGATTTATCTGGAGACCGCGCACGGCGGCCAGAGAAAAGCAATCAAACCGGGCGAGCATCCGGTGGTTTCCTTTGCATTGCAGGATGACGAGCCGATTGCCGTCTATGCGTATTGCAACCTGCACGGCCTTTGGAAAACAGAAATCCAATAATCATAGTATGTCCGCATATTCAAAATATGCATAGCACAGCAAAAGGACGGTTTCCCATCCGGGAAACCGTCCTTTTGCTGTTTGGAGGACAGATTTGCATCTAAAATATGGCGGACAAAGTCCGCTGAACAGGGCGGAAGCCTGTTTCCAACCGCCCCCTTATACACGGAGAAATTTTATTCAATAATGGAACGGCCGTCCATTTCGGCCGGCTGGGGCAGGCCCAGTATCTTCAGCATAGTCGGCGCGATATCCGCTAGCCTGCCGCCTTCGCGCAGTTTGCAGGGATATCCCACTACGCAGAACGGAACCGGATTGGTGGTGTGTGCGGTAAACGGAGAACCGTCTTCCTCGTACATCTTATCCGCGTTGCCGTGGTCGGCAGTGATCAATGCGACGCCTTCCTGCTTCTGGATCGCGTCTACAACGCGGCCCACGCAGGTGTCAACTGCTTCCACAGCTGCCTTCGCTGCCTCAAACACGCCGGTATGGCCGACCATGTCGCAGTTGGCAAAGTTCAGGATGATGACGTCGTAAGCGCCGCTTTCAATGCGTTCCACCAGCTTGTCGGTGACTTCGTAGGCGCTCATTTCCGGCTGCATGTCATAGGTTGCAACCTTCGGGGAATTGACCAGTACACGGTCTTCGCCCGGATACTGCTTTTCCACGCCGCCGTTAAAGAAGAACGTCACATGCGCGTACTTTTCCGTCTCTGCAATGCGCAGCTGGGTCAGACCCTTATCGGAGATGTATTCGCCGAAGGTGTTTTTCAGGGACTGCGGCTTAAAGGCAACCAGAACGTTCGGCATTGTCGCGTCGTACTGCGTCATGCAGACATACTTAAGCGGGAAGAAGCCCTTTTTGCGCTCAAAGCCGGTGAAGTCCGGGTCCACAAAGGTGCGGGTGATTTCACGCGCACGGTCGGGACGGAAGTTAAAGAAAATGACGGAATCATCCGGGCTGATCTCCGCGCCCTTGGCGCATACGGTCGGAACGACAAATTCGTCCGTGACATCTGCCGCGTAGGAATCCTCCACCGCCTTGACCGGGTCGGCACACTGGACGCCCTCACCGTATACCATGGCAGCGTATGCTTTTTCCACGCGTTCCCAGCGATTGTCGCGGTCCATCGCGTAGTAACGGCCCATCACTGTTGCAATTTCGCCCACACCGATTTCCTTGAGCTTTGCCGCGCATTCCGCGACAAAATCCTTGCCGGAAGACGGGGGAACATCGCGGCCGTCGAGCAGCGCATGCACATAGACCTTTTTCAGACCGCGATTTTTCGCCAGCTCTACCAGCGCATACAGATGGCTGTTGTGGCTGTGCACGCCGCCGTCAGAAAGCAGGCCGATCAGGTGCAGGGCCGTCTTCTTGGCGATGGCGTTGTCCACCGCGGAGATGAAGGCGGAATTCTCAAAGAAATCGCCGTCCTTGATGGATTTGGTGATGCGGGTCAGCTCCTGGTAAACAATGCGCCCAGCGCCGATGTTGGTATGACCGACTTCGGAATTGCCCATCTGGCCGTCCGGCAGACCGACGTCCATACCGGACGCGCCGATCTGTGTGATCGGGTTGCTGCTGAAGATGCGGTCCAGGTTCGGTTTACTGGCGGCTTTGATGGCGTTGCCGTAGTCGCCGGCAATGCCAAAACCGTCCAGAATCATTAAAATCAAAGGTTTTTTACTCATAGTATGAAAATCTCCTACTCTTATTCAAAACAGCCGGGAACATTATCCCTCTGTTGCCGCCTTGACAATTTCCGCGAAGTCCGCGGGTTTGAGGGAAGCGCCGCCGATCAGGCCGCCGTCCACATCCGGCTGTGCCAGCAGCTCCGCCGCATTGGCCGCATTCATGGAACCGCCGTACTGGATGGTCATCGCGTCCGCTGCCGCTGCATCGTACAGTTCTTTAATGGTTGCGCGGATGATGGCGCAGACCTCGTTTGCCTGCTGTGCGGTCGCTGTTTTGCCGGTGCCGATGGCCCAAACCGGCTCATACGCGATGATCACGCGGGCCAGCTCTTCCTTGCTGACGCCCTGCAGCGCGATCTTGGTCTGGAGGGCGACCAGCTCGGCGGTAATGCCCTGCTCACGCTGTTCCAGATACTCGCCGACACAGAGAATAACGGTCATGCCGTTGTCCAGCGCCGCGCGCACGCGCTTGTTGACCGTGACGTCCGTCTCGCCAAAATAGGTGCGGCGTTCGCTGTGGCCGATAATGACATAGTTTACGCCCATTGCGGTGAGCATATTCGCGGAAATTTCTCCGGTATAAGCGCCGGAGGCTTCCCAGTGGCAGTTCTCCGCGCCGACGCCGACGTTGCTGCCGGCGGTCGCTTCAAGAGCGGCGGCCAGATCCACGTAGGGGACGCATACGACAACGTCGCAGCCCGCATTGGCGACCAGCGGTTTGATGTTCTCGATCAGTTCCTTTGCCTCCGCGGGGGTTTTGTTCATTTTCCAGTTGCCGGCGATGACGGCTTTTCTCAGTGCTTTATTCATAATATGTCTGCTCCTTATCTAAAGATATATTTCAATATAAAATAAAAACGGACCCGCGGCCGGACCGGCACGGATAGAACCAGAATCTGGTTCCACGGCCGAAACCCGACCGGGGTCCGGATCAGATTATTCCTTTTCGTTCAGGCAGGCAATGCCCGGCAGCTCCAGGCCTTCCAGGAACTCCAGGGAAGCGCCGCCGCCCGTGGAGATGTGGGTCATCTTGTCGGCAAAGCCGAGCTTCTCAACCGCCGCAGCGGAGTCGCCGCCGCCGATGATGGAGATGGCGCCGCTCTCGGCAACCGCCTTCGCAACAGCAATTGTGCCGGCTGCAAAGTTATCCCACTCGGAAACGCCCATCGGTCCGTTCCAAACAACGGTTCCGGCATCCTTGACCGCCTCAGTGAAGAGGTCGCGGGTCTTCGGGCCGATGTCGAGGCCCATCCAGCCGTCCGGAATCTGATCGGACTCAACCAGCTTGTGCTCGGTGTCCGGCTTGTACTCCAGGCCGACGATGTTGTCCACCGGAATCAGGAACTTAACGCCTTTATCCTTCGCCTTGGCCATCATGTCCTTCGCCATCTCCACTTTATCGCTCTCGCAGATGGAGGTGCCGATGGAATAGCCCAGCGCGTTCATGAAGGTGTATGCCATACCGCCGCCGATGATGAGCGTGTCAACCTTATCGAGCAGGTTGGTGATGACGCCGATCTTATCGGAAACCTTCGCGCCGCCCAGGATCGCAACAAACGGACGCTTCGGGTCTGCCAGCGCGCCGCCCATGATGGAAATTTCCTTCTGGATCAGGTAGCCGCAGACAGCCGGGAGATAATCCGCAACGCCGGCGGTGGAGGCGTGCGCTCTGTGCGCGGTGCCGAACGCGTCGTTGACATAGATTTCCGCGAGGGAGGCCAGCTCTTTCGCGAATGCCGGATCGTTCTTTTCCTCTTCTTTATGGAAGCGGACGTTTTCGATCAGCTCGACTTCGCCGTCCTGCAGGGAAGCAGCGATGCTCTTCGCGCTCTCGCCGACGACATCCTTCGCCATCTTGACTTCCTGGCCGAGCGCCTGGGAAAGATAAGCGGCAACCGGAGCCAGGGAATACTTCATGTTGAACTCGCCCTTCGGACGGCCCAAGTGGGAGCAAAGGATCACCTTCGCCTTATGGTCGATCAGATATTTAATGGTCTTGAGTGCTTCATTGATGCGCTTCGGGTCGGTAATGTTGCCCTCCGCGTCAAACGGCACGTTAAAGTCACAACGGACAAGAACCTTTTTTCCGGATACGTCAATGTCCTCTACAGTTTTTTTGTTGAGGTAATTCATACTCTTTTGCGCTCCTTTATTTGAATTTTCCAGAGTCTCAAACACTGTTCCCAGTATACAATAAATGGGAGTTATTTTCAAGAGGGAAGCACGCCAATGCGCATTTTTGTCAAAAGTTAGACAATCCCCCCGAAACGCGCGGCGGCGTTTTATTCCGTTTGACCGGAAAGGCGGCTTTCATGGGCTTTTTCCGCGGATGGTTCCCAGGAGAGGCGATGCAGATTTCCTTTGCAGAGCAGCTCTGGATAGTTCCATTGGCGCAGCGTTTCATAGACGCCGACCGCGACGGAATTGGAGAGATTCAGGCTGCGCGCGTCCGGGTGGTTCAGCATGGGAATGCGCACGCAGGAATCCGGATGCTGTACCAGGAGTTCTTCCGGCAGGCCGGCGGTTTCTTTGCCAAAAACGAGATAGCAGTTGTCCGGATATGAAACCTCCGAGTGGATCTGTCTCGCCTTGGTGGTGAAGTAGAAGAAATTGCCGCTGTTGCGATTGAAAAAATCGGACAAACTATCGTAGTAGGAAATGTCCAGAAGATGCCAGTAGTCCAGACCGGCGCGCTTTAATTTTTTATCGTCAATTTTAAAGCCCATCGGCCCGACCAGATGCAGGCGCGCGCCCGTTGCGGCGCAGGTGCGGGCCACGTTGCCGGTATTCTGCGGAATTTCCGGCTCAACCAGTACGATATTGAGTGTTGCCATCTGTTTATTAACCCCGTTTCTATTTTGCACATGTTTTTCCCATTATATCACCCGTCTCGCAAAAGCACAAACCAGTCAATCTTTGACGGTTCGCCGCAATAAAACTTGGAAGCAATAATTAAAAAGAAGGAGGGGAAAATAATGCGGGGATTCTCCCTGGTGACTCTGTTGGAAAGAATAAACGGAATGTGGAGGTCGTATATGATGTACAAAGAAACAATGGGCTTTGTCAAGGGCATTGGCGCGGGCGTTGTTGCCGCTGTGGCGGTGGCTGCCGTTGGCAACCAGATGATGAAAAACAACAAGCATCTCAAACGCGATGCAAACAAGGCAATGCACGCGGTAGGCGACGTGCTGGAAAATGTGGAGCACATGTTCAAGGCGTAACACGCCAGAGGCAAAAGCAGACTGTCCGGATGGCTTTTCCGGACAGTCTGCTTTTTTGTGGGGTTGTGAAACGGACATACATATATAAGATTCCTGACAGCGGCGTTGTGGATACAGCCGGGCGGGGAGAAGTTCTTGCGGAAAAAAGGGGGAACGTGTATAATAACCCTGTATAACAGTCTATCAATATGTGCGGCCTTTGCCGCCGTGGTCAAGGCGCGGGGGAAGCCCCCTGCCGCAAGGAAGGACAGAACATGCAGAAGGACGAAGCCATTCGCATTTATCAAATATATAACCGGGCCTATGACGGCCCTTCGGCGGGGAATTCCCTGCTGAGCGCGGCGCGCCGGGAGTACTTTACGTCCGGCGGGCATGTCTCGCGCCGGGAGCGCAGCGTCGCGTCCGGAGAAAAGATCAACAGCGTCTGTAAAATCAGCAAAAACGGATTTGCATGGAGCCGCAAATGCGAAAAACAGCTCCTGCAAAAAGCGTTTATTGATGAAAGCGGTTATTATGTTGCCAGTTGGAACCGGCGCGGCGGTCTGGTCAGCAAGATGCGCTTTTCCAAGGACCACCGATGGATGAGCACTGCTTATTACGCGGAAGGCATGGAAAACACGCCGGTAACGGTCCTCAGCCCGCGGGATGACGGGGATGGGATTGCTTTGCTGGAATGGGACGCGGATACGCGCAAATACAAGCGGACGTTCCTGCAGGCCAGCCCGATGCGGCGCGGGAGTGTGGAGCAGAGTCTGGCGGACGCCCGGTTGGGCGAGCCGCAGATTTACGCGGAGACCTCCGCGGGAGATTTTTGCTACTGCACGCCGGAGGAGGCGCAGCTCCGCGAAACGCTCATGAGGGGCGCGGCAGAAACGCTGCCGGAGGACATCACCCTGCGGACGGAACATCTGGAGGAAGCGAACCCGTTTGCTTCCTTTACCTATATAGAAAACAAAAACGCATCGGAGCAGGAACCGGAAAAGGCCCCGCCCGCTGTGGAGCCGGAAGAAGCGGTGCTGACGATGGAAGCTTTTGCAGTGGACGAATCGTTCACTCCGGAGGAAAAAGCGGTCGCGTCGCGGGACTATGCGGCGGACCATGAGCTGCTCAGCATCGACCCGGGGGAAAAGGAGACGGGGAAGCTTCCTCCAATTATACCGGAACAGGAGCTGCCGCTCCCGGCGCTAAATTCCGGGCTGTCTCAGTTGTTAAAGCTGGTACAGGAAGAGCTGAAGGCGCAGCAGAGCCCCCCTGTGCGGGAGGAGCCGAAGGAGCCGCCGCAGCCAATCGTGCGGGAACCGGCGCCCGGACAGTCAGGCCGTTATTCCGTAGCGTCCAAGAATCGCCACGGCGTGGTAGTGCACGCGCCGGAGCTGGAACAGAAGTCCGCGGCGCAGGGAGAAGATCCCGGCTGGAGAGTGCCGGAGTCGCCGGCCCCATCGGTTAAGCAGATCATTATCAGCGCGGAGGAGAGCTACGCGTATTTTGGCGAATTGCTCAACGGCCTGCGCGAGGGCCAGGGCCGCACGGAGATGCAGAACGGGCATACGGCCTACGAGGGCGGCTACCGCGCGGACCAGCGGGACGGCTTTGGAACCTACTATTATAAGTCGGGCAAAATCTGTTACGTCGGGGATTGGAAACAAAACCTCCGCCACGGGCAGGGCATTTCGTTCAGTTCCCGCGACGGCTCCGTCTTTGTGGGAAAATGGAAGGACAATGTGCCGACGGGCAGCGGCACCGCCTTCGACGCCGAGGGCAACCTGATCTATACCGGCGAATGGAAGGACGGAAAGCGCAACGGCTACGGCACGGAGTACCGGGACGGCGCGGTCCGCTACGCGGGCGAATGGAAGGAAGACCGGTATCACGGGAAGGGGACGCTGACGCTGGCGAACGGAACCGTGCTGTCCGGACAGTTTGCGGACGGAAAAGCGCAGGGCCTGGAAGAACTTTTATAGAAGCGGGGGAGATCGTCTTGCAGTGGCTGGAGTTACATAATGTGGAGTACGGGGAGTGCATCGTCCTGGGCGGCGCGCATCACGATATATTGATGGTGGACTGCGGCAGCATCAATCAGAAAATCCGCGAGGGGGATGTCAGCTTTACCTCTTATGTGGACCCGGTGCTGCTGGAACGGTACGCCGGATGCTCGGGAAAAGAGTTTTTGCTCACACACTACCACCGGGACCACCTGTGCGGCCTGTACCAGATCCTTGCCAAGCGCGGCGGGTATTTTGACCGTATCTTCCTGCCGGTTTCCCCGGCGGATGCAAAGGGGAGGGCCCTGCTGTTGGAATTCGCCCTGTTCGTCTATGCGTTCCTGCCGCGCCACAGCGATTACGCGCTGGTGAACATCAGCGCGCTGCGCATTTTCAGCCGCGTTGCAAAGCTGGCGGGGGCGGACCGAGTATACCCGCTGGCTGCCGGGAGCAATTTTGCCTTTGACGGCGTGACATACGATGTTATCTGGCCGGACGCGTCCGGCTACCCGTTCAGCAGCCTGTTTGCTTCGATTGTGGAGAATCTGGACGTCTGTCTCTCGTCTCCTTTCCTGCCGGAGGTCGCGGGGCGTTTTATGGAGAAGAAGGAAGCCTTCTGCAAAGCATATGCGGAATGCTGCAAAACCGCGCCGCTGATGCCGGAGTGTATCGCCCGATTGGACGCGCTCCTGGACGATGTGGACGCGATGATCCCGGAGCTGCTGCTGCTTCCCTCCGCGCCGGATGTGGTACAGATTCTCACGGATGCCGTCACGCGTACGGCCTATTCGGACGAGCTGAATGCCGCGGGGATCATTTTCCACAACCGCCGCACCAGCGAGGCCAGCCTGGATGACATCCTGATGACCGGCGACGCCACGCCGGAGAGCCTGGACGCGGTGGCGGACCGCCTGTACAGTGATTATTACATTATAAAGGCGCCGCACCACGGGACGGCCAGCCATTGGAGCCATCTGCTCTCGGAGCTGTCATCGTCCCATATATTGATTAGCAACGGCGAGTACCAGAAGGGCGGCAAGATCGCGGAGGAATACATTGACCTGCCCGCGATTAAACACTGCACCAACTGTACGGCCTGCGGCTGGTACCAGTCCAGCGGCTGTTCCTGCAACCGGCTGGCCTGCTGCTATGAGCTTCCGCAGGGCGCGGGGCTGACGATCAAATGCCCGCGCTGCCAGAAGCGGGAAGGAAGCGCGCCGTGCGGCATCTATGTGGTTACCCACGGGGGTGAACGTTCCTGTTTGTGCGACGAGTATCCCGTAGAACCGGCGGGGGAATAGCACTTGGCGTGTGATGGCAGCTCTGCCAATATTTTAATGAAAATGCTGCCAAAACGGCAGAAAGCCAGCGCTGATGCGGCTTTTTCGGCTGATAAATGAAAAAATATTGTATTTTACGCACTTGACATTGCGAAACAAATATCTTATAATCCAAGTAAACATATGAGAGATGTGTTTGATTCGTGTTGTTCTAGCGCCATCTAGGAGGAACGCGGCGGATGCATCTTCGTCAGGGGCCATCCTGTTAACGTCCGTGACTTTTCAATATGTTGTTTTTTAAGTATTGCGTTTCAAAACGCACACGACGATTTTAAGGAGGACACAAAGGATGAGAAAAATTACAGGAAAAGCTCTGGCTACAGTGCTCGCAATGGCGCTGATTACCTCCAGCTTTTCGGGAACATTTGCTTTCGCTGCGTCTAAGACAGAGAAGGCCGGTAGCGTTGATATCAATGGTAAAGATGAAATTACTCTGGTGAAGAACACGAATAATACTTCTGTGTACGACTTTGATATGCGCGATTTTGTTGACAGTCTGAAAATGACGACTGCTGACAAGGATCAGACTGTTGAAGCTAGCGGTGAGGATCTGAGTTTCCGCCATGCAAAAGGCGATACTCTTCTTTCCATTAACAAAGATGGTAAAGCAAGAGTTAAGAGCGACAAGACCGGTACAGAAACTATCATGGTTTACGGTGAAGGTACAATTGACAGAGACGACAAAGAAGTCACTTTGAAGGGCCAGGCGGAAATTACGATTCACGTAATCAAGAGTGGCACTGTGTTTGTTGGTGTCAAGGGCACTGGCATCGAAGACAAAGTCGGCGATGAAATTCCGGATCTTGAGATGTCCAGAAATGATCTTGAAGAAAAGGAACTGGCTATTTACATGGCCAAACCGGCTCAGGATGTTGATCCTGAAAAGGGAACCTTAGAGGCGATGTTTGAGGAAACAACAAAGAATACAGATGATGAGGATCTTCGTATTGAAGCTTCCAATAGTAGCAAATTCATTATCACCCGTGCTGATGATGGAAAGTCTGTTACTAAAATTAAGAACAACAATGTGGGAACTGGTACGCTGAAGTTGACCATTAAAGGTGGTTCCAGCTTTAACAGCACTGAAGATTCCACTACGGCGACAATTCTGAAGAGAATTGATGTTACTGGTTCTGCAACAGTTTCTAAGAGTGGAAGCAGTACGAGAATTTCCGGTGATGTTGTTTCTATTGATGACAAAAAAATTAAGGATCTGAGTGTTTCTGGCTATGACATCAGATTGATTGATGCACCGGCTGCTCCTGCTGCTGAAGAAAAGAATCCGATTATTACAATCGATGAGAGTGTTAGTGTTGGCAATATTAAGAATGACAGCAAGGGTAAGATGGATGTTTCCCTTGGCGACAAAGCTAAGGCTGGCGACATCGAAGATGCTAACACTGTTTCTGTAAGCAATAGTACTGTTGGTGAAATCAAAGATGCAACTGGCACGGTTACTGTTGATGAGGGCCGTGTAGCTTCCATCAATACAGATGATGATGCTGCAGACGCAGAAATCAAGTTGAACGGCGGTACCGTTACTGGCGATGTGAAGGGTAACAAGGTTGGTATTGATGCTAGCGATGATGAAATCAACACCGTTGTTTCCGGCACAGTTGAGGCAAAAGATCTGACCATTGAAGCGACCAGCGAAGATGGTAAAGTACAGCTTGCGAACGTTGTGCTCAGAGACGATGCAGAGGCTACGATTTCCGATAGCAATATCGAGATTGCAAAGCTGAATGCTGATTATAAGGGCAATGTTAAGTTCAATAGCTTTGAAGGTAAGATTGCTAGCCTTGTAAATGCGGCGGATGTCACTGTTGACGAAGATTCTGTCGTTATTATTGAAGGCGCTGCTGATATTGAGAACCTTGATATCGCAGAAGATACTTCCATCGAGTTCAGAGATGCTGTTACAGTTGCAAGCGTTTCCGGCGATGGTAAGCTGATTGTTCCGGTTGAGAAGCTGCATGTAACGGATAATGTTTCCGGTGAAGTGAAGCTGAGACTTGCTGGCGCGAATGTAAGTGTTGGCGATAAGGCGTTTACTGCTGATAAGGATGTTGCTGATGTTGAGTCCTTTGTTGGCGACGGCTATAAGATGGAGAAGAAGTCTGTTGATAAGAACACAGATGCTTTCCTGGTAAAGAGCACTTTCTTTGCTGGCCTCGCTCTGGATAAGAACGAAGTTACGATTGCTAAGGGCTTCTCCAACACCGTTACTGTTTCCAACTATCCGGCAAGCACCTCTCTGCCGACCGGCGCTTCCGTTGTTTGGGACTTCAGCGACGCTGACAAGGATATCTTTGATATCACTGCAGACGGCGCAACCCTGAACATTGCTGTTAAGGATTACGATGATGTTTATGCAACCTCCAACAGCTTCGACCTCTATGCCACTGTTGTTGACAAAGATGGCGACGCTTTGGAAGATTACGATTCCGTCAAGTGCACTGTAACTGCGATCAAGGAAGTTCCGGTTTCCAGCGATCTCTCCGGTATCGTAGAGGTTCCGCAGGGTTCCACTAAGGACTTCGTTGTGAACTCCTCTGTTGAGGCTCCGGTAACCATCGGCACCGGCGACGTTGCGGTTCACGCTGTAAAGACTCCGTTTGCGAACGCACAGGCAACTTACACCATTAAGGCTACGGGCGCTGTCGGCACCACCGCTGGTGTCTATGCAACTGTTCCTGGCCAGGTTGCTACCAAGTTGTTCGTTATCAAGGTTACAGCTCCGGTTGTTACCTCCGATACCACTGTTGACTTTGACCTGACCGCTGGCAGCCGCTATGTCTTCAAGATCACTGCTCCGGCAGCTCCGTCCTTTACCGTCGGTAATGGCGCGGTTCTGAAGACTCAGGCTGGCAAGATCGATGGCAACGACTACTACTTCGCAGTTTATGCGCAGAACGTTGCTGGTCAGAGCACTGGCGTCTATGTCAATGGCGTGAAGGTTTGCACAGTTACTGTGAAATAAGAACCTTTTAAACAATCGAACATGACTGTGTAACGGCCGTGTTTGTTGGATGGCGGTCCAAGCGAAAGCTTGGGCCGCCATTTCTTTTTTAAATGTTCCGTCAATGTGTGGATGTACCAATCAATAGAAAAATGCAGGCATTTGTACAAAGTGACGATTCATAAACAAAATATGATAGGAAAAACGCGCATTTCCATTATCCGGCGTTCGATTTGATTGACGGTTTTTGTTTGATCAATGCTTTTTTTGTCATTTTATGGATGGAGCGCCATAGATGGCAGGGCATTTTGTACGAAAATGGACAAGATTTACCAATACGTCTGCTTTTTTTTGAAACATATTGACAATTTCGTGAAAAAGCCTTAATATAAATATTACATTAACAGAATGTTCACAGTTGTTGCATAGACCGTGAAAACGGATAGAAAGTGGTGAGCGATGTGAATACCATAAAAGGAATTGCCGCCTCAAAAGGCGTGGCAATTGGAAATTTGAAATTATGTGTGAAACTTGACGATAAAATCAGCAAGCAGTCCATTACCGATGTGGAAAAGGAATTGGAACGCGTGGACGCCGCAAAAGAAGAGGCGGTCAAGGAGCTGAATAAGATCTATTTAAAGGCTTTGAAGCGCGTAGGGGAAGAGAACTCGATGATTTTCCAGATCCACATCATGATGCTGCAGGACGACGATTTCTTCGATGCGATTCAGGACTGCATTAAGGACGAGAAGGTCAACGCGGAATATGCCGTTTGGAAAGCCGCGCAGCAGTTTTCTGAAATGTTTGCGCAGATGGATGACGAATATATGAAAGCCCGCAGCGCGGACGTCATAGATATATCCAAGAGGGTTTTAGGGTGCCTGAATCCCGCGCTGGAAAGCGGGTTGGACAGCCTGAAATCGGAAGCGATCGTTGCGGCGTCCGATTTGATGCCCAGTGAGACGGTCCAGATGGACAAAAGTATGGTGCTGGCCTTTGTGACAGAGCAGGGCTCCAAGAGCTCTCATTCTGCCATTCTGGCGCGTACCATGGGGATTCCCGCGGTGGTTGGTCTTCGCGATAGCTTTGCGGCCCTCCAGAACGGCGTGGTGACCATTGTGGACGGCAGCGAGGGTACGATTGTGATTGACCCGGACGAGGCCACCCTGAAGGCGTATGAGCAAAAGAGAGAGCAGTTCTTACAGCATCAGCAGAAGCTGCAACAGTTGAAGGGAACGAAGGCCGTTACAAAGGGCGGCGTGGAAATCGAGATTAACGCCAACATCGGCCATCCGAGCGACATTGAAATGGTATTGGACAACGACGCGGACGGTGTTGGTCTGTTCCGCAGTGAGTTCCTCTACATGGAGAGCGACGATTTCCCGACTGAGGAACAGCAGTTTGAAGCGTATAAGACAGTCCTGGAGAAGATGGACGGCAAGCGTGTGATCATCCGTACGCTGGATTTGGGCGCGGATAAACAAGTTCCTTACCTGAACATTCCCAAGGAAGAGAACCCGGCCATGGGGTATCGTGCGATCCGCATCAGCCTGGACCGCAAAGAGTTATTTGTCACACAGCTGCGCGCCCTGATTCGCGCTTCTGCCTTTGGCAAGCTGGCCATCATGTTCCCGATGATCACATCGGTGGAGCAGGTACAGGAAATCAAAGGCATGGTGGAACAGGTTAAACATGAATTGGAAGAAGAAAAGATTGCGTTTGCGCCTGATTTTGAATTGGGCATTATGATTGAAACACCCGCGTCGGCGGTTCTGAGCGACCTGCTTGCAAAAGAAGTGGATTTCTTCAGCATCGGAACCAACGACCTGACGCAGTACACCCTTGCGGTGGACCGTATGAATCCCTCCATTTCCGAGATGTACGATCCGCGTCATCCCGCGGTGCTCCGCATGATCCAGATGTCTGTGGAGAACGCGAAGAAGGCCGGCATTTGGATTGGAATCTGCGGGGAATCCGCGGCGGATACGGCGCTGACCAAATTTTATTTGGAAATCGGTGTGGATGAGCTCTCTGTTACGCCGTCCGCGGTATTGGAGCTGCGTAAGACGGTGCAGCAGCTGGATTAAGTCAAGAACCAGGCTCCGGCTTGGTTTGATATTAAATTCATTTTATTGAGGAGGTAAAACTTATGCAAAAAGTCCTTGCAAAGCTTCAAAAGCTCGGTAAAGCTTTGATGCTTCCAATCGCCTGCTTGCCTGCAGCAGGTATCCTGATGGGCATTGGTTACATGATCAGTTCGTCCGTTATGTCCGGTGTAGGCGATCCCAACCCGATTGCGTTCTTCCTGGTAAAAGCCGGTGGCGCAATCATCGACAACATGCCGATCCTGTTCGCAATTGGTGTTGCAATTGGTTTGAGCGACGACCACGAAGGCACATCCGCTCTCGCTGGCCTGGTTTCCTGGCTGATGGTTCAGCAGATTCTGAGCCCCGGCGTTGTTAGCGTATTGACAGGTGCCGAGGCAAATGCGGCTTTCGGAAAAGTAAGCAACCAGTTTATTGGTATCCTGTGTGGTGCTGTTGGCGCGATCTGCTACAATAAGTTTAAGAACACCAAGCTGCCGGAGGCGCTGTCCTTCTTCAGCGGCAAGCGTTCTGTTGCAATCGTTACCGCGCTGTTCAGTATTGTACTTGCATTGATCCTCTTCTTCATTTGGCCGTTCCTGTATACGGCGCTTACAAGCTTGGGTGAAGCAATTATCAGCTTGGGTGCGCTTGGTGCCGGCCTCTATGGTTTCTTCAACAGACTGTTAATCCCAGTTGGTCTGCACCATGCTCTGAACTCTGTGTTCTGGTTTGATGTGGCGGGGATTGATGATCTTGGTAAATTCTGGGGTACTGTTGCTGGTGGCGAATATGGCGTCACTGGTATGTATATGTCCGGTTTCTTCCCGGTCATGATGTTCGGTCTTCCGGCTGCTGCTTTGGCGATGTACCACACCGCGAAGCCCAGCAAGAAGAGCATCGCTGGCGGTCTTCTGTTCTCCGGCGCACTGTGTGCATTTGTCAGCGGCGTTACCGAGCCGTTGGAATTCGCATTCATGTTCCTTGCACCGGCTCTGTATGTGGTTCATGCGATTCTGACCGGTATTTCTATGGCGGTTGTTGCGGCTCTGCCGGTACGTGCTGGCTTTAACTTCAGCGCGGGATTCGCAGATCTCTTCTTCAGCTCCTGGGTGCCGATGGCACAGAATCCGTGGATGTTAATCCCGATCGGCCTGGTAGTCGGCGTTCTGTATTATGTTATCTTCCGTTTCTGCATTGTCAAGTTCAACCTTAAGACCCCGGGCCGTGAGGATGACGACGATGAAGAAGCAGAAGGCTTCTCCAAGCTGGTCAAAGACCAGGGCTATGACGGCCTTGCCAAGAAGTACATAGAGGCTATTGGCGGCAAAGAGAACATCAAAGAGATTGAGTCCTGCATCACCCGTATTCGTTTGGTTCTTGTCAGCAACAAGAAGATCGAAGAGAAGACCTTCAAAGCACTGGGCGCTTCCGGTGTCATGAAGGCTGGCGATCAGGTTACACAGATTATCGTTGGCACAAAGGCAGAAGCCCTTGTCGAAGCGATGAAAAAGTTCCTGTAAGAAATGAAGGGAGCCAGGTTGGCTCTTTGATGCACAGCAGTCCCCCTCATGCGAACAAGGGGGGCTGCTGTTTTCACATGGATAACCTTTTGGATTGTTGGAAAGATATTGAAAGATAAATAGGAGGTATTAGTATGGGACTGTTTGGTAAAAAAGAAAGCAAAATGATGGCTCCGCAGACAGGCAAGGCCGTACCGATTACGGAGGTGCCGGATCCGGTGTTTTCCGGAAAAATTCTGGGAGACGGCATCGCCGTGATCCCGTCCAGCAATGCAGTGCTTTCCCCGGTTTCCGGTACCATTGCGCAGGTGGCACATACCTTCCATGCGCTTGGCATCGAGACGGACGACGGTGTAGAAGTGCTTGTGCATCTGGGAATTGATACAGTCAAACTGAATGGAGAAGGGTTTACCTGCCATGTGAAAGTGGGGGACCATGTTTCCGTGGGCGATAAACTGATGGACATGGATATCGACGCCATTTCCGCAAAGGGTTTTCAGACGATTTCTCCCTGCATCATCACCAATCTTGACGACCTGAAAAGCTTTGATACGATTACCGGAGACGTCACAGCGGGGCAGACAACGGTTATGACCTATAAAAAGAAGTAAGAAAAAATGAACAGGTCCTTGGAAGGAGTTCTTTCAAGGACCTGTTTCTTGTTAAATTAATTATTTGTATAATTTGATTTTAAAATACGAATTGTATATACACTTTTTCAATTTTCCTGCATAATTGGAATTGTTTGGACGATCAGCTATGATAAAATATTCTACATCAGGATTCCGATATAGATGCTTTGCGTTGATTCGGGTAAATATTGTACAGCTTTTCATAACAAACAATGTTTTAATAATGTTAACTTGAGAAATATACAGCGGCTGTTTGCAGGCTTTCTAAAAATATCCTGCAAATTAATTTTAAATAGACAATGATTTCTGGAAAAACACACTGTTTTTCCAGAGTTTGTGAATATATTATTTGTGCTTATGAAAATCCATCATTTGCATCTTGCAAAACAGGGACGTGCTTGGTATAATAGTAACCATTGATAGGGTACGTCCGAGGATGGAGGTGCCCTATTTGGTATTATAGCAATCAATTCCTATTGAATTGCGTTTGTATCTATGCTACAATATAAAAATGTTAATATTTTATTCCATTTTTCGACATATTTTCTGTAAGATATGCTTGGTTTTACATCATCGTTTTGTACAGAATGGTTGCGGGCGGGTTTATGTCATGGCAAGACGCAGAACCGTGCGGTCTTTGACAGAGATGGAATTTTGATTTTACAGAGGGAAGAAAATGCAAAAAAATAGTTAAGGAGTGGCAAAGCATTGACTAAATATGTATGTAAGCGTATTGGTTACGCACTTTTGACCATTTTTCTGATCTCCGTCATCACATTTACTCTGATGAACCTGATTCCCGGTGGTCCGTTCATGAGTGAAAAGGCGGTGACGCCGGCCACACAGGCCGCGCTGGAGGCCAAGTACGGATTGGATGTGTCCAAGCCGCAGCAGTATGTCAACTATATGAGCGGGCTGTTGCAGGGCGACTTGGGGCTTTCCCTGAAGCAAAAGGGAAGAACCGCAAACGACATTATCTTTTCCACCTTCCCGACTTCCGCAAAGCTGGGTGGAATCTCCATTTTGCTGGCGATCGTTGCGGGAACAGCGTTGGGATCTCTGGCGGCGAGGCTGCGCGGGAAATGGGGCGACCAGCTGATTATGGTGGTTTCCACATTGGGGATCGCTGTGCCAAGCTTTGTCGTGGCGTCAACCCTGATGCGTATTTTCGGTGTAGAGTTAAAATGGCTGCCAACCATGGGCTTGTCAACGCCGATGCATTATATTTTGCCGGTCTTTACATTGGCGTTCTATCCGATGGCGTACATCACCCGTCTGATGCGGTCCAGTATGCTGGACGCGCTCAATCAGGATTATATCCGCACAGCGCGGGCGAAGGGTGTCAGCAAATTCAGCATGTTGTTCAAGCATGCGCTTCGCAACGCGATCATTCCAGTGATCACCTACGCGGGTCCGCTGCTTGCCTATACAGTGTCCGGCAGCTTTGTTGTTGAAAAGATTTTCAACATCCCCGGTTTGGGCCGTGAATTTATCAATTGTATCACCGGCCGCGATTACCCAATGGTGATGAGCACCACGATTTTCCTTGCGACTCTGCTCGTGCTGATGAACGTTGTTGTGGACATCCTTTATAAGGTTGTGGATCCGCGCATCAAGTTGAAATAAGAAGGGAGAGAACGTTTTTTATGGAAGACATGAAGCTGAAGAAGAACCCGTTGAGCTTTCATCTGGACGCGGACGATTTTCTCCCCGCAAGCGAGGATGAGAAGCAGCAGCTGGATATTATGCGGGAGAGCACCACGTTTTGGAAGGATGCGCTCAAACGCTTTTCCAAAAATAAGGTGGCGATGGTTGCCTTTGTCGTAATTATTTTGGTGATGATTCTGGCGTTTATTGTGCCGAACTTTTATCCCTATGATTACGACCAGATGGTCCGCGGAAGCGAAAACCTGTGGCCGATGCAGTATTCGCAGGCGGAACAGGCCCGGATCGACGCAGGCGAGGACGTGTTCCCGCATATCTTTGGAACGGACAAGCTGGGCCGCGATTTGGGAATTCGTGTTCTCACCGGTGCGCGCGTTTCCCTTCTGGTTGGCCTGGTGGCCAGTGCGCTGGTCTTGCTGATCGGTTCTATCTATGGCTCTGTCGCCGGTTATTTTGGCGGCAAAGTGGACTTGATTATGATGCGTATCGTAGATATTATCTATTCGGTCCCCGATATTTTGATTATTATTCTATTACAGGTTACACTAAAAGCGCCCTTACAGGCACTGTTTGACAGCAGTTCCATCTTTGACGGACTGAACCGTGTGGGCGTCGGATTAATCAGTATCTTTATTACCTTCAGTTTGCTTTACTGGGTAAGCATGGCCCGTATTGTGCGCGGCCAGATCATGACTTTGAAAGAACAGGAATTTGTCACGGCGGCGCGGGCGCTGGGCGCCAGCAACGGCAGGATTATCCGCAAGCATCTTCTGCCGAACTGCATCGGCACGCTGATCGTTACCACAACGCTGCAAATTCCTTCTGCCATATTCACGGAAGCGTTCCTGAGCTTCCTGGGCCTGGGCGTTGCCGCTCCCATGGCGAGCCTTGGTTCCCTGGCGGCGGATGCGATCAACAGCATTGCTTCCTATCCGTACCGCCTGTTTGTCCCGGCAGTTGCCATCAGCATCATCATTCTGGCGTTTAACCTGTTTGGTGACGGCCTGCGGGATGCGTTTGACCCGAAGATGAAGAAATAATAGGAGATTTTTAACATGAATACAAATTCTGATGTATTGCTCGATATAAAAGATCTCCATGTTTCCTTTTTTACACCAGCCGGCGAGGTAAAAGCGGTCACCAGTGTGACGTATACCATGGAGCACGGCGAGGTGCTTGGAATTGTTGGAGAATCCGGTAGCGGCAAAAGCGTATCCGCCTATTCCCTGATGGGAATTATTGCCGATCCCGGTAAAATTGTAGGCGGAAGTATCAATTTTAACGGCCACGAGGTCGAGAAGATGACAGAGAAGGAATTCCGCAAGATGCGTGGCAGTGAAATCAGTATCATCTTCCAGGACCCGATGACCTCTTTGAATCCGGTTTATACCATAGGCAATCAGTTGACGGAGATGCTCCGCCTGCATACCGATAAGACAA
The DNA here is from genome assembly GCF_001261775.1 of Anaeromassilibacillus senegalensis. Lineage (GTDB taxonomy): Bacteria > Bacillota > Clostridia > Oscillospirales > Acutalibacteraceae > Anaeromassilibacillus > Anaeromassilibacillus senegalensis. The sequence goes on from NZ_LN868536.1 coordinate 367,494, forward strand.
AAAAGGAATGCGAGGAACGCGCGATTGAACTGCTGGGCCTGGTTGGCATGAATGAGCCGGAAAAGCGAATGAAGCAATATCCTCATGAGTTTTCCGGCGGCATGCGGCAGAGGGTCATGATCGCAATGGCATTGGCCTGTGAGCCGAAGCTTTTGATCGCGGACGAACCGACCACCGCGTTGGATGTAACGATCCAGGCACAGATTCTGGAACTGATGGTGGCACTCAAGAAGAAGATCAACATGTCCATTATCATCATCACCCACGATCTGGGCGTCGTGTCGGATGTATGCGACCGCATCGCGGTTATGTATGCGGGCAAAATTGTGGAAATCGGTAAAACGGACGATATATTCTATAATCCGAAGCACCAATACACCGTCGGTCTGCTGAAATCGATCCCGAAGATCAACGAAGACACGCACGAGCGTTTGATTCCCATTGAAGGAACCCCGGTTGACCTGTTGAATCTGCCGGCGGGCTGCCCATTTGCCTCCCGCTGTGACAAGTGCATGAAGATATGCCTGCGCGAAATGCCGCCGTATACGGAGGTTTCCGAAGGCCACGTCAGCGCGTGCTGGTTGATTCAGAAGGAAGAGTTTGAGAAGACGCAAGGAGGGAAGCACGATGCCTGAGAAACTTTTGGAAGTGCAACACCTCCAACAATACTTCCCGGTCAAGGGGAAAATGTTTCAGAAGACCTTTGTGCAGGCGGTGGACGACGTCAATTTCCATATTGACGAAGGAGAGACTTTTGGCCTGGTGGGGGAGTCCGGTTGCGGAAAGACCACGACAGGACGTACCATTTTGCGTCTCTATGAACCGACGGATGGCAAGATTATCTACCGCGGTGAGGATATCACCCACGTTAATTTCGCACCGTACCGCAAAAAGATGCAGATCGTCTTCCAGGACCCGTATGCATCTCTGGACGCCCGTATGACCGTCGGAGACATCGTCGGTGAACCGATTGATATTCACAAGCTTGCAGGCAGCAAGAAGGAACGCCACGACATGATCATGGCGCTTCTGGAGCGTGTTGGCCTGAATTCCGAGCATGCAAACCGCTATCCTCATGAGTTCTCCGGCGGCCAGCGGCAGAGAATCGGCATTGCGCGCGCGCTTGCGGTCAATCCGGAATTTATTGTCTGTGACGAACCGATTTCCGCATTGGACGTTTCCATTCAGGCGCAGGTGGTCAACATGTTTGAAGACTTGCAGCAGGAGTTGGGGCTGACCTATCTGTTTATTGCGCATGACCTGGCGATTGTCAAACACATCAGTAACCGCATCGGTGTGATGTATCTTGGTAAGCTGGTGGAGCTGGCAGAAAGTGCTGAACTGTACAAGAACCCCTTGCATCCCTATACGCGTTCTCTGCTTTCCGCAATCCCGATCCCGGATCCAAAGGTCAGCCGCGAGAAAAAGCGTATTGTTCTGGAGGGCGACGTGCCCAGCCCGGTCAATCCGCCGTCTGGCTGCCGCTTCCGCACCCGCTGCCCCTATGCAACGGAGCAATGTGCGCTGGAGGTGCCGGAATTTAAGGATTACGGCGGCGGACATTATGCAGCGTGTCACCGAATTGGACAGGTATGACAAATTTTACCTATTTTTTTGGTGAAATTCTTTTGCTTCTTAGGGTTTTAATCTGCGCTTCAGTGGATTAAAATAGAACTATCCAAAATTAAAATGGAGGGATACTTAATGAAGAAGATACTTGCAACCATCTTGGCAGTAGCGATGCTTGCTACCACCTTCGTCGGCTGCGGCGGAGCTCCTACCGGTGAGGAAACCGGAAGTAAGAACCCGGATGCCAGCACAGACGGCGGCCAGCCGGTTGAGGCGGCAGACATCAACGCCTGTATTGGTCCGGAGCCCGAGACGCTTGATCCGGCATTGAACAAGTCCGTGGACGGCGCCTGTTATGCAATCCATGCATTTGAGGGCATCTACAAGTTTAACAATGAGAATGAATCGGTTCTCGGCCAGGCAGAAAAAGTGAATGTCAGTGAAGACGGCCTCACCTGGGACATCACCCTGCGCGACGACATCAAATGGTCCGACGGCAAAGACGTCACAGTTGACGACTTTATCTTCTCCTGGCAGCGTGCGGCTTCCCCGGAGACCGCTTCCGACTATGCAAACCTGTTCGATGTGATCGAAGGCGGTGCGGATGTCTATCAGGGTAAAGCGGATCCGTCCACCCTGGGCGTCACCAAGGTTGACGACAGAAATATGCAGATCAAACTGGCAGCTCCCTGCCCGTACTTTGACAAGCTCCTCGCATTCCCGGTTTACTATCCGGTTCGCAAGGACGTTGTGGAAGGCAACGACGGTTGGACGCAGGATGCTGCGACCTTCATCGGCAATGGCCCGATGATGCTCAAAGAGTGGAAACACAAGGAAAGCATCACCTATGTGAAGAATCCCCATTACTATGATGCTGACAAGGTTACCAACAGCGCAATCAACTTTATCCTCCTGGAGGATGACAATGCGAAGATGGCCGCGTATGACAACGGCGAGCTTGACTATGTGTTCCAGCTTCCGATCGACGAGATCGACGCGCTGAAGCAGCGTCCGGAATTCGGCACCATCAACGAGATCGGTACCTACTATCTGGCATTCCAGACGGAGAAGAAGCCGTTTGACGATCCGAGAGTCAGAAAAGCGCTGTCCTTGGCGATCGACCGCAACTATATTGTTGAGACCGTTTCCAAACAGGGTGAAATTCCGGCTACCGCAATCGTTGCGGCAAAGGTTTCTGAGAACGATAAGAGCTTCCGTGAGAACGGCGGCGACTACTATTCCATTATGCCGGAAGATTATGAGAAAAATGTTGCGGAAGCAAAGCAGCTGCTTGCCGAAGCCGGTTATCCGGACGGCCAGGGCTTCCCGACCTTTGAGTACACCACCAACACAGCAACCCTGCACCTTGGTATTGCAGAGGCGCTGCAGAACATGTGGAAAGAAAACCTCGGCATTGAGTGCAAAATTGCACAGCAGGAGTGGAACGTATTCCTGGCAACCCGTCCGGCAGGTACTTTTGAAGTTGCCCGTGACGGCTGGATTGCTGACTACGATGATCCGCTTACCTTCCTGGAAATCTTCAAGAGCGACAACGGCAACAACGACTGCCATTGGAAAAACGCTGATTTCGATAAGCTGATCGACCAGGCAAAGGCAGAACCGGATGCAGAAAAGCGTTTTGCGCTGCTCCATGAGGCAGAAGACGTTTGGGCGGAGAACATGCCCGGCGCTCCGATCTTCTACTATGCCGATACGTTCCTGAAGAGAGATACTCTCAACGGCTATTGGGATTCCCCGCTTGGCTACAAGTTCTTTATGTACTGCACAAAGGCATAATTGTAACAGGTTTTAATAAAATTAAGGCGCCCTGCATATTGCGGGGCGCCTTTTTGCTGTGTGGGGCTGTGACGCGATTGGCAGAATACATACAGACCGACGACGGTTCCTCCGCCAAATGTGGAAGGAGTTTCTCTTCATCTTTCAATTTTAACAGAGTGACGTGCTGCAAGTGCAAAATAAGTGAAGGGAAAACAGTCTTACAATGCAAGAATTTTGGCGGGCTGCTGTCCAATGGTGCGATGCGTGCGGCAGAACGCCGATTCTGTCGGGAATCGGCGCATCATTCCGATTTTCATATTGCAAATTGAATAGGCCCGTAGTATAATTTTTAATAATAAGGATTCCTATGGATCGAACGGATGCTGTGTGGACATATCTGTGCCGCTGATCATTGACAGTTTACAGAAATCTGCAGATTGTGACGCGCCCATCAGCGGACATGGCGGGACATACGGCTGTTTTTATATGATGCGGGCGGTCCGCAGACGGTTTGATCCAAAACAAATTTTGGAGGTTAGAACATGAAAAAGCGTTTATTGGCAATGTTTTTAGCAGCGGCAATGATGCTGACTGCGGTGACAGGCTGCGGCGGCGATCAGGGTGGAGCAGGCAACGGCGGTTCCGAAGACGGCGACATCAAAATCGGCGGTCTGGCACCTTTGACGGGCGATGTTTCGGTCTATGGTATTGCAGTCGACAACGGTGTGCAGATCGCAATTCACGACATTGGCGCAAATGGCGGCGTACTTGGCAGGGACATCCATTACATTATGTACGACGAAAAGGGCGATGCGACGGAAGCGGTGAATGCCTACAATAAACTGGTGCAGAGCGATAAAGTCGTAGCGATCATCGGTGATGTCACATCAAAGCCGACCCTGGCGGTTGCGCAGCAGGCGGTCAAAGATAAAATCCCCATGATTACCGCTTCCGGTACAGCGGAAAACATCACCGCGACCGGAGAAAACATTTTCCGCGCCTGCTTTATCGATCCGTTCCAGGGCGAATTGATGGCGTCTTATGCGGCGAAGAAGCTGGGCAAAAAGACAGCGGCTGTCATCTATGATATTTCCGACGATTATTCCAAGGGCTTATATGAATCCTTTGAGGCTGCTGCAAAAGATCTGGGGCTGGAGGTTGTACAGGTAGAGGGCTACAGCAAAGGAACTGTCGACTTTAAGGCGCAGCTGACTAATATCAAGAGCAAAAATCCCGATGTCATTTTCCTTCCGGTATACTATCAGGATGTTGCGCTGATTGCCGTACAGGCGAAAGAGCTGGGAATTACCGCACAGTTCCTCGGTGCGGACGGCTGGGATGGCGTTACCGGTCAGGTGGACGTGAGCAACATGGACGCGGTCAACGGCGCGTATTTTTGCAGTCAGTATTCCGCACAGAGTGACGATCCGAAGATGCAGGAATTTCTGAAGAAGTATAAAGAACTTTATGGCACTGATGCAAGCCAGTTTGCCGTTTTGGGCTATGATGCAATGATGATGCTGGCGCAGGCCATTAACGAAGCAGGTTCCACCGATTCTGCGGCAATCACAAAGGCGTTGGCAGAGATTGACTTCACCGGCCTCACTGGCCACATGGTGTTCGATGAAAAACGCAATCCGATCAAGAGTGCTGCGATTACGCAGATTCAGGATGGTGCATATCAGTTTGTTGAATACTATGAGAAATAAATCGGATTTATAAAACAGAATGTATAATTGGAAAAGAGGGCGATGCAGGTCACCCTCTTTTCCGGTTATTAGACTGAGGGAGGGGCGGTCATGGATATTTTGGCGCAGGTACTCAACGGCTTGGGCATCGGCAGCATTTACGCCCTTGTAGCGCTGGGTTACAGTATGGTTTATGGTATTGTGCAGCTGATCAACTTTGCACACGGCGATATCATCATGGTGGGCGCATATGTAACGTATGTCGGTTTGGTGATGGCGGGCGTGCCGCTTTGGGCAGCAGTTCTGATTTCTATCTTGTTCTGCGGCATTGCGGGTGTTTTGATTGAAAAACTGGCTTACAGCCGGCTTTTGAAGAAAGGCGCGCCGCGTATCTCCTTGTTGATCACGGCGATCGGCGTCAGCATTTTTCTGCAAAATTTGTCGCAGCTTTTGTTTTCTTCCAGCGCAAAATCCATGCCGGCGATGTTCCCCAACGGCATGCTGGAACTGGGAGCGCTGCAGGTCAGCTCCAATACATTGCTGAATATCGGCACGTCAATTGTCATGATGATTGCGCTGCAGCTACTGGTGAATAAGACAAAAATTGGAAAGGCGATGCGTGCGACCAGTGAGGATGCGGGTGCGGCCAAACTGATGGGGATCAGCACGAGCTCCACCATTGCCTTTACGTTTGGCGTCGGCTCCGCGCTGGCGGCTGTCGGCGCGGTACTGTATTGCAATACCTTCCACCAGATTACCCCCTACATGGGCGGTATGCTGGGCCTGAAGGCGTTTGTCGCTGCGGTGCTGGGCGGTATCGGCAGCATTCCGGGTGCGATGCTCGGCGGCTATATTCTGGGCGTTGCGGAGAGCCTGACCACGGCGGCAGGCGGTTCGCAGATTACGGATGCGATTGTGTTCGGCATCCTGATTCTTGTTCTGTTGGTCAAGCCCGCGGGCTTGTTTGGCAAGAACACAAGAGAAAAGGTATAAAGGGGGCGGCGTCATGAAAACGAAAAAGTGGATACCAAACGTGATCATCCTGGTGCTGGTGCTGGCCCTTTATGTGGTTCTTTCCGTACTGATTTCCGCCAATATCATTAACCCATATTACTCGGGCATTCTGACCATGGTGTGTATCAATGTCATTCTGGCGGTCAGCTTGAACCTTGCCACCGGATTTTTGGGACAGCTGGTGCTGGGACACGCGGGCTTTATGAGCGTGGGCGCCTATGCGGCGTCTCTGTTCACCATGTATTCCGGTTTACCGCAGATCATCAGCTTTCCGATTGCCTTGTTGGTGGGCGGCCTGGTGGCTGTGGTGTTTGGCGTCATCATCGGCGTACCGGCGCTGCGCCTGAAGGGCGACTATCTGGCAATCCTGACATTGGGCTTTGGTGAAATCATCCGTGTACTGATTCTGGCGGTGCCGTTTACAGGCGGTGCGGCAGGTTTGTCCGGAATTCCCCTGCTGACAACGTTTACTTATGTATTTATCCTTGCAATTTTAACTGTTGGTATTATTTTTGCCTTCATTCATTCCCGCCACGGCCGTGCGGTAATCGCGATTCGTGAGGATGAAATTGCGGCAGAGGCGGCGGGCATCAATACCACCTATTACAAGTTGCTGGCGTTTGTCATGGCGGCGTTCTTTGCCGGCGTGGCAGGCGGCCTGTATGCGCATCACATCGGTGTGCTGGACCCCGGCAAGTTTAATTTTAACTATTCTGTCGAAATTCTGATCATGGTCGTTCTGGGCGGCATGGGCTCCATCACCGGTTCCGTCATTGCGGCGGTGGTTCTGACACTGCTGCCGGAGGCGCTGCGCGGGTTTTCCGAATACCGTATGCTGATCTATTCCATCATTTTAATCTGTGTCATGCTGTTTAAGCCGTCAGGCCTTTTGGGACAGTATGAATTCTCTATTGCGAGAATTTTCAAAAGACTTACCCACAAAAAAGCAGATGCGGAAAAGGAGGCGTGACAGGTGGCTGTACTTGAGACAAAAAATTTGGGAATCGCGTTTGGCGGCCTGCGCGCGTTGGAGGATGTGCAGATTTCTATCGGCGAGCGGGAGATTGTCGGCCTGATCGGGCCGAACGGCGCCGGTAAAACGACCATGTTCAACCTTTTGACCGACGTCTATGTTCCGACAGAGGGGTCTATTGAACTGGAAGGAAAGAGTATTGTCGGCAAAAAGACGTATCAGATCACACAGAACGGTATTTCCCGTACCTTCCAGAATATCCGGCTGTTTAAAGATGTTTCTGTCATTGACAACGTCAAGATCGCCATGAACTTTCAGATGAAGTATTCCGTGCTCTCCGGTATTTTCCGTACACCGGCTTACCGCCGCGAGGAAAAAGAGGTGGAGGCGCGGGCGCTTGATTTGCTGAAGGTATTCCATCTGGACAGCAAAGCGGACGATATGGCGAAAAATCTGCCGTACGGCCAACAGCGAAAATTGGAAATTGCGCGGGCGCTTGCCACCAACCCGAAGGTACTGCTGTTGGATGAGCCGGCGGCGGGCATGAACCCGACGGAAACCAGGGAACTGATGGAAACCATCCAGCTCATCCGGGATCGGTTTGAAATCTCCATCTTGCTGATTGAACACGACATGAGCTTTGTAATGGGCATCTGCGAGCATATCTTTGTGCTGGACTACGGCAAAATCATCGCGGAAGGCAGCGCGGAAGAAATTCGCAACAATCCAAAGGTCATTGCGGCCTATCTGGGAGGGGAATAATATGGCAATGCTGTCCGTAAAGGATTTAGAGGTATATTATGGCTCCATCCATGCGATTAAGGGCATTTCCTTTGAAGTCAACGAAGGGGAGATTGTTACGCTGATCGGTGCGAACGGCGCGGGCAAAACCACTACGCTGCATGCAATCAGCGGGTTGGTCAAGGTGAAAAGTGGTTCAGTCGACTTCTGTGGTAACAATCTGCGTACCACGGAGCCGCATAAGATCATCCGGCTGGGTTTGGCACAGGTGCCGGAAGGCCGCCGTGTTTTTGCCAAGATGACCGTGCAGGAAAATCTGGAGATGGGGGCGTGTATCCGCAAGGATAAGGCGGCGGTGGAGGCCGATTATAAGGCGGTATTTGAACGCTTGCCGCGCTTGAAGGAACGCCGTAAGCAAATTGCCGGTACGCTTTCCGGCGGCGAACAGCAGATGCTGGCGATCGGTCGCGCGTTGATGGGAAACCCGAAAATGCTCTTGCTGGATGAGCCGTCCATGGGCTTGTCTCCCTTGCTGGTCAATGAGATTTTCAACATCATCCAGGATGTCAACAAGTCAGGCGTGACGGTGCTCCTGGTAGAGCAGAATGCGAAAAAAGCGCTGGAAATCGCTAACCGCGCCTATGTGTTGGAAACCGGCGGTATCTCGATGTCCGGCGATGCCAAGACGCTGAGCCAGGATGAGCAGGTGCGCAAGGCATATTTGGGCGGATAATAAAAACATGTAAAAGGGGCTGTTGCAGAATACAAACTGCAACGGCCCTATTCATTTATATGGGAGGGGAATGACTTTGGACTTCCTTGAAAAGTTGGACTTCTTGATGGACAGAAATAAGCTGAATAAGAGGACCCTGTCAAAAGCCTGTGGGATACCCTATACGACAATAGATGGTTGGTATAAAAAAGGGTATGAAGGGATGAAATTAACTACATTGCGTAAGTTGGCAAATTTTTTTGATACCTCTCTGGACTTTTGGGCAAGTGATCAGCCGTATGAAAATGCAATGATTGACGAAGAAATCAGGTGGTTTGTAAAGCAGTACCGCTTGTTGAGCGACGAAGATAGAGATTTGATAAAACATATGATAAGATCATTATCTGGAAAAAATGGGGAACAGCAGGCTGATGGGAATGAGCAGAAGTAGCCTGTCTTGTCTTCTGAAATTGACACATGGGTGTTGCAAGCTTAAAAAACCGTATTGGAATTTTCCCAATACGGTTTTTTAAGCTTGAGATAATACTAATAGTAATAATGATGGTGTTATATACAAATAATAAGCGCTTTTCAATCAGATTAGCAGAAAAAAGCCTTTATAAGTTGGTCAACGTGGTATTGGGATAGTACCAGGCGAGAATTTCCTCATAAGTTGCACCGTGTTCCGCCATAAACTGCGCGCCCGTCTGGCTCATACCGACGCCGTGTCCGTATCCCTTGACCAGGAAGGAGAATACACCGTCCAGATAGCTCACGGTAAAGTTGGCGGAGCGCAGGCCAAAGGCAGAGCGGGCCGCGTCGCCCTTCATCTCCTGCCCGCCGATGGCGATGGTTTCCACCGTGCCGGAATTGGTGCGCTGTGCATTGCCCACCCAGGAATAGGGATCACCAGAGAGGTCTGCCTTTGGCAATACCTTCAGAACGGCGGTTTTGAACTCTTCTGCAGAAAGGGTGACGGTGGTCTGATATCCGTTTGCCAACATGTCGCCGGGGCTGGCGACCGGAACCAGGTAATCGAGTTTTCCACCCCAGACATCCTCTGAGCTTTCCGTCTTGCCGGAGGAAATCGCAAAATAGGTCGCATCGATCAGCTCGCCGTCGTTTTCCAGGACTTTACCCGCAACGTCGTTGACAACAGTGGTGAGCTTATCGTAATAGCCCTGAAATTGATCGCCCCAGCGCTGCTGCATCTGTTCCCTGGTTACATAGACCTTCCAGTTTTGCGGGTCGGCGGTAAAATCGGAAGCGGTGTTCTTCTCCTGCGCCTGTTTCCGCAGGCGGCTGTAGTAAGTATAGGCGGCGACAGCCTGCGCCTTCAGGGCCTCCGGTTCGCTGGCGGGCCCCATCTCTGTGACGATGGCGCCGTATAGGAAGTCGGTGTCACTGACGGTTAAGACCTGCTGGGTGGATTCGTCCAGGATGCGGAACGAATCGCCCGTCGGCTGTACGGCAGGAGCGGATTCCGTTATCTTGGGTGCGTTGGGGAGCGTCTTGTCCGAAAGCTCGGCGCCGACCGATAGAAAGGGAATGAATAGCATGGCGAGGAACAGGAGCAGACACAGGATGGTTGTACCTTTCATATTTACACCTCCGCAAACGTGGTTTGCATGTTCAGTATCATGGGCGGGCTATTCCATTTTTACATGCGTTTTTCATGAATTATGCATACGGATTCCAAAATTTGCGCAATACTGCCTGAAATAGAAATAAAAATGAAATATTCAACAATTTTCACTGCATAGAGAAGCCCAAGATTGCCCAATCTGGAATTGACTTTAGCACAGTGTTCCTATAAAATATATGGTACTGTAACGAAATGGTTAAATTTGTCGCTGTAGGGCGCGCAAAAATGCGGATTGGCCCTGCGGCAGGCTGAGAAACGGAGAGTGCGTTAATATGGGAGATATGCAGCAGGATCGGCAGATTGGGTTCCAAACGCTGTGCGAGGAGTTCCGCGCCAATAACCAGATTCCGCCGGAAAAATTTGATTTGTATCAGGTCAAACGCGGCCTGCGCAATCCGGACGGAACCGGCGTCATGGCGGGCCTGACGCGCATTTGTAATGTACACGGCTATTTAATCAACGATGGGGAGCGGATTCCGGACGAGGGCAAACTGACCTACCGCGGCATCAGCGTCTCCGATATTGTGGAGGGTTGTACCAGAGAGAACCGCTTCGGCTTTGAAGAGGTGGTCTGGCTGCTTTTGTTCGGCCAGCAGCCGACCCGGCACCAGCTCGACGGTTTTAACGGGCTTTTAAACAGCTTCCGGGAGCTGCCGGAGTATTTTGCGGAAGATATGATCATCAAAGCGCCCTCCCGCAACATCATGAATAAACTGGCGCGCTCCGTTCTGGCGCTGTATTCCTATGACGACCAGCCGGATGACTCTTCCCTGGAAAACAATATGCGGCAGGCGATCCAGCTGATCGCGCGGTTGCCCACCATTATGACTTATGCTTACCAGGTAAAACGCCGGCACTTCGATAAAGAGAGTATGTTTTTCCATCCGCTCAACCCGAACCACTCCACCGCGGAGGCGATTCTCAATGCCATTCGTCCGGATCGTGTCTTTACAGATGAAGAGGCCAAGCTGCTGGATATCTGCCTGATTCTGCACGCGGAACACGGCGGCGGCAACAATTCCACCTTTACGGCGCGCGTGCTGTCCTCCACGGGCACGGATATTTATTCTTCAATCTCCGCGGCAATCGGCTCTTTAAAGGGACCCCGCCATGGCGGCGCGAACCACCGCGTCATGATGATGATGGACGACTTAATGGAGCATGTGGAGAACTGGGAGAACGAGGACGAGGTGGAAAGCTATTTGCAAAAGATCGTTCGCAAAGAGGTTGGCGACCGCTCCGGCCTGATCTATGGCATGGGGCACGCGGTGTATACGCTTTCTGACCCGCGCGCGGTTATTTTAAAGAAAAATGCCCGTGAAATGGCGGAAAAGCGTGGCCTGCTCCGTAAATTCGAGCTGTTTGAGCGTGTGGAAAAGCTGGCGCCCGACGTCTTTGCCAAAGTAAAGAACGATACAAAGGTGATTTCCGCCAATGTCGATTTTTACTCCGGCCTTGTCTATGAGATGCTGGGGATTCCCAGCGACCTGTATACGCCGATGTTCGCGGTGTCCCGTATTGCGGGCTGGTGTGCGCACCGCATAGAAGAAATGGAAACCTGCGGGCGCATCATGCGTCCAGCCTACCGTTCGCTGGCGCAGAACCGGCCTTATATGCCGATTGAGAGACGGGGCTGAGCGCGCTCTTGGACATACCAGCGGCTTCCTGTGCGCATGCGGCACGGGGAGCCGCTTTTTCGTTGGAATATTCTTATGAATATATTATATAAGAAAATTAAACAAAGTCCGATTGTGTACAATGAATAGCAGTTCGTTTTGAAAATGAATGCCAACCAACGATTTTATATAAGAAGGGGAAGTCCGATCATGTCAATCAAACACGCCTGGATTGTTTTCTGCGCCGCCCTGGCGGTTGCGTTGCCCGTGCGTCTGTACCAACTGCTTGCGCTTTTGGACGAGGATACCGGGTTTTTAAATGGCGGCACCGTTTCAACCGTCGTATTGGTAGCCGTGATGCTGGCAGCGTTCGTGGCATGCCTGATCATCAGCGCGAAGAGCAAGGATACGCCTGTGCGCTACGCGCCGCTGCAGAGCGCGCCGTGCGCGATTCTTTCCGGCTTGACGGGCGTGTTGATTCTGTTTGACTCCATTCAAAGTATCTTTGCAAATAATCAGCGGCTCGCAGAGGCTGCCAATGAGGAAAAAAATATCATGCCGATCTATGTAGTGGGGATTTTTCTGGCGGTGGTCGGGATCGCGGCGGCAATTTCCCTGCTGTTGACTGCCTACGGTTTTGGAACCGGCGGCAATCCGATGGGGAAACATCCGCTGGTTGCGCTGCTTCCCTCACTCTGGGGATGTGTCAGCCTGATTTACCTGTTCATCTCCTACACGGCAGTGGTCAACGTTTCAGAGAACGTCTACGATATGTTCTCCATGGTTCTGCTTCTGTTGTTCCTGTTTGCGCAGTCCAAGCTGTTTGCCGGAATAGAGGGCTGGAAAAGCGGCCGCCTGCTCTATGGGATGGGCCTGCCGGCAATCCTGCTTTCTCTGGTCACGTCCGTGCCGACGCTGCTGATGGCGGTGATGGGCAGGACCGTTCCCGGCTTACTGACGAACAGCATGCACCTGGTCAATCTGGCAATGGCGGGGTATATGGTTGCCTTTCTGTTGGCCGCGCGCCATCTCCCGCAGGGGGAGTGGAGCCTTTCTGCCGCGGCGGAAACCCTGAAAGAGGAAGAATAAGCCGGAAACAGGAAAATTATTTGAAAAAATGTAAGTTAAATTTATGTCAAAGTATTGTATTCTCTGGGCAAATGCTTTAGAATAATAAGTAGGACAGACTAATTATAAATTTCAGGAGGTACAAGTTCTATGTCTATTAAAATTGGCATCAATGGCTTCGGCCGCATTGGCCGCCTGGTCTTCCGCGCTGCTGTTGCACAGCCGGAAACCTTTGAGATTGTTGGCATCAACGATCCGTTCATCGATCTCGACTACATGGTTTATATGACCAAATACGATACCATGCACGGTCGTTTTGACGGCTGCGTCAAGGCGGAAGACGGCAAGCTCGTTGTCAATGGCAAGGCGATCAGCGTCTTTGCGGAAAAGGATCCTGCCAATATTCCGTGGGGCAATGTTGAGGCTGAGTATGTTGTGGAGTCCACCGGCGTGTTCTGCACCACCGAGAAGGCTTCCGCTCACATCAAGGCCGGCGCAAAGAAGGTTGTTATCTCCGCTCCTGCAAAGGATAAGGAAACGCCCACATTCGTATGCGGCGTAAACCTCGACACCTACACCAAGGACATGACCGTTGTTTCCAACGCGTCCTGCACCACCAACTGCCTGGCTCCTCTGACCAAGGTTATAAACGACAAGTTTGGCATTGTGGAAGGCCTCATGACCACCGTTCACTCCACAACTGCTACCCAGAAGACTGTTGACGGACCTTCCATGAAGGACTGGCGCGGCGGCCGTGCGGCGGCTGGCAACATCATTCCGTCCTCCACAGGCGCTGCGAAGGCTTGCGCACTGGTTATCCCGTCCGTTAAGGGCAAGCTGACCGGTATGTCCATGCGTGTTCCGACCCTGGACGTTTCTGTTGTTGACCTCACCGTGAGCCTGGCCACTCCGACCACTTACGAAGAGATCTGCAAGGCTGTGAAGGAAGCTTCCGAAGGCGAGCTGAAGGGCATCCTCGGTTACACCGATGAGGCTGTCGTTTCCTCTGACTTCCTGGGCGATCCGCACACTTCCATCTTTGATGAGAAGGCCGGCATCATGCTGAACGACCACTTTGTCAAGCTGGTTTCCTGGTACGACAATGAGTGGGGTTATAGCAACAAGGTCCTCGACCTCATCAAGCACATGGTCAAGGTGGACAACGCCTAATTTCAGCGTTTGCTGAAACGGCTTGTAAGCCATTCTTTCACTGAAATTGTATGGCGTCCCTGTTCTCCGCGAATGCGGAGGGCAGGGACGCTTTTTTATTTCTTTTGCCTTGACAGCGCTCTTTCTGATGTAGGATAATGAAAGAAAATGCGGAGGAAGGGTGGAAACAGGCGATGGCGGACAGCGGTACAGGCTTTACACAACTGGTCGATATCAATCAAATAGCGTCGGATTCTATTTCCAAGCTGGTACAGGTCTGCGCAAAGAAAATTTGTGAAACAGTTCGAGAGAAATGGAAGGACAGCGCGGCGAAATCGGAGATCGATTATCGGGACGCCTTTGTGCAGTATTTGCAGCAGGCGTTTGAAAAGTGCAGTAAGATGAAGACACTGCTGTACCGCAAGGAATCCAAATATCTGTATGATTTTTACGAGTGCGTTGGCGTGTGCATGGGTGGGAAAGAGATTTCAACCCGGCAGATCATGAATATTTTGAATCTGGGACATAATATCATTATCAGTGGGACGGGCGGCATCGGAAAGACCACTATGCTGAAGCATTTTTTTCTGGATGCGATTCAAAACACCAATCTGATTCCGATTTTTGTAGAATTGCGTTCCATCAATGAGCAGGATATGCAGCTGGATGAGTGCATCTATCGCAATATGTGTTTATTGGGCTTTCAGATGGAGAAAAAATATTTTGATTACAGCCTGGAGGCTGGGTGTTATGTGTTCCTGTTTGATGGGTATGACGAGATCAAACAGGAAAAGATGGAGGCTCTGGCCAAGGCGTTGGTTGCGCTTTCCGACCGGTACCCGGATAACTACTTCATCATTTCCTCCCGCCCCATGCGCGAATTTATCGGCTGGAACAGCTTTTTGGAATTGGAGGCGGAAAATCTGACGAAAGAACAGGCGTTGTCACTGATTCGCAAGTTGCAGTACGACGAGGAGGTCAAACAAAAATTCCTCCGGGATTTGGAACGCTCTCTGTACGACGAGCACGAGTCCTTTGCTTCCAATCCGCTGCTGCTGACAATTATGCTGTTGACCTATGAGGAGCACGCTTCTATTCCGGACCGGCTGAACGATTTTTATGAGCAGGCGTTTCTGACCCTCTTTAACAGCCACGACGCGACCAAAGGCGCGTTTGTGCGGGACATCCGGAGTCGATTGCCCTATAATGAGTTTAAAAATGTTTTTGCACATTTTTGCTTTAAAACGTATTTTAAAGGAGTCTATGAATTTACGGAGGCGCAGCTGCACGCGTTTCTCAACGAAACCCGTGCGAAATTGGGCGTGGACGGTATGGATGTGCAAAATTTCATCTACGACCTGACGCATTCGGTCTGTATGCTGATTGAAGATGGGGTCAATCTGCGCTTTTCCCACCGGTCGTTCCAGGAATATTTTGCGGCGGTGTATACGACCAGCCTTTCCGATGAAACACAGGGGAGGCTGCTGCAAAGGTGGGTGCGCGATAACAGCTACCGGATCCGGGAAGAAAATTTCCTGTTTATGCTGCACGATATGCAGGCGGAACGATGCGAACGGAACGTATTCTTACCGCTGTTGGACCAGCTTGCCAGAAAATTTGAAGCGAACGACCGTTCCTATGAGTGGCTTTTATCTTACTTTTTTGAAGGAATTACAGTGGACAGTGCGTCTGAGGATCAGGAAAGGGACGGTACTCTTTCTATTGCTTTCCTGATAAGAAGCGGACAATATACAAAAAGTGGGATGTATATCAATCTGCTTGCGATGATCAGCAAGCTGAATGGATTTCATCCGACGATACCAGAAGACTATGACAAGGCCTTTAATCGATTTGTCGATTATTTTAACCGTTATGCATTGGTAGATATGGAATGGAAAGATTTGGCGAAGTCCGAGCTGTATCCGTCAGTTCCAACGGTTTCGTACTGGTATTGCCAGCAGTTCGACCACGCAATGGCGTTTCTGCACCGAATCAAAGACCGGTGTGTGTACAATGTAAAAAAAGACTTTGATAATCTATTGGATTCCTTATAAATTGAAAAGGCGGTCCCGTTTTCCATAACAAGGAAGATGGGACTGCCTTTTCCTGTAAAATGGGGAATAGAAGAATTTCCACAGGTGATTTTCAATGTCCGGCTTCCTGTAGGGCTTGTTTACAAATTGCGACACGGGCCCTGTGCTATAATTTCCTTTGGAAATAGCGTACATTGGATCGGAAAACTTAGTCGCTTTGTAACAAAGTGACCAAAATATTTTATGTATATCCATAGAAAATCCAATTAAACAACCAAAAAGGCTTGCTATTCTGTCAATTTGTGGTATGATAAATCTAAGAAAAAAGATGTCTGAAGGGGAGCTGGTTTCAATGCCGAATGTCAATAAAACGGAAGAAAATAATTTCCCGCTTTACCTGTTCCATCAGGGGACCAATATAAAGGCCTATGAGTTCATGGGCGTGCATAAAACGGAAGTAGATGGAAAAGAGGCGATGGCGTGCCGCGTATGGGCGCCGAACGCACAGGCAGTTTCCATTGTAGGTCCTTTTAACGATTGGGATGAGACAAAGCATCCGCTGAAAAAAATCAGCGACGGCGTTTGGGAATGTTACCTGCCGTTTGCTCTCCCTGAGTTTGAAATCTATAAATTCAGTATTACCGGAAAAACCGGAAAAAAGGTTATGAAAAGCGATCCGTACGCGTATCATTTTGAGACGCGTCCCGGTAACGCGTCCCGCTATTACGATATCGAAGGCTACGCATGGAACGATGCGGCCTGGTTCCAGCACAAGAAGGAGAAGCCGCATTACAGCCAGCCGGTCAATATCTATGAATTGCAGCTGGGCTCTTGGCGGCTCTATGAGGATGGAAACGTCTTTTCGTATGAAAAGGTTGCGGAAGAGTTGATCCCCTATATCAAAGAAATGGGCTACACGCATGTGGAGCTGATGCCGATCACGGAGTACCCGTTTGACGGCTCCTGGGGCTATCAGGTGACGGGCTACTTTGCGCCGACCTCCCGCTACGGCGAGCCGAAGGATTTTATGAAATTTGTGGACCAGCTGCACGAAGCGGGAATCGGCGTCATCATGGACTGGGTCCCGGCGCATTTCCCCAAAGATGAAGTGGGACTGGCACAGTTTGACGGCACAGCCTGCTACGAATACGCCGACTGGCGCAAGGGGGAGCACAAGGACTGGGGCACGCTGGTGTTCGACTACGGCCGCAACGAGGTGGTCAGCTTCCTGATTTCCAGCGCCGTGTTCTGGCTGGAAAAGTACCACATCGACGGGATCCGTGTGGACGCCGTCGCGTCCATGCTTTATCTGGACTACAGCCGCAAAGACGGCGAGTGGGTTCCCAATAAGAACGGCGGCAAGGAGAACCTGGAGGCGGTCGCGTTCCTGCAAAAAATGAACGAGTCCATCTTTGAACTGTTCCCTGAGGTCATGATGATCGCGGAGGAATCCACCTCCTGGCCGATGGTCAGCAAACCGGTTTACTGCGGCGGCCTTGGCTTCAACTACAAGTGGAATATGGGCTGGATGAACGACATGCTGCACTACATGTCTCTGGACCCGATCTACCGCAAGTTTAATCACGATAATATCACGTTTTCCTTCTTTTATGCTTTCTCAGAGAATTTTGTCCTGCCGATCTCGCATGACGAGGTGGTGCACGGCAAATGTTCTCTTTTGAAAAAGATGCCTGGGGAGCTGGAACAGCAGTACGCCGGATTCCGGACCTTTATGTGCTATATGATGGCGCATCCGGGCAAAAAGCTGAATTTTATGGGCAACGAGTTCGCACAGGATCTGGAATGGAATTTCGAAAAGGGTTTGGACTGGGCTTGCCTCTCCGACGAGCATCACAAGCAGGCGTGGGAGTTTACCAAGGCGCTCAACCAATTTTATCTGGAAAACCCGCCCCTTTGGGAAGTGGATTTTGCTTGGGACGGTTTCTCGTGGATTTCCAACGACGACTATAACCAGAGCGTCATTGCGTTCCGCCGTATCGACAAGGAAGGCGGCGAAGTCATCGCGGTCTGTAATTTCCTGCCGGTCGAGCGGGATGCCTACTGTATCGGCGTGCCATATGCGGGCGTTTACGCGGAGGTGTTTTCCACCGACGCGGCTGCGTTCGGCGGCAGCGGCATCACAAATGGGGACAGCATTAAAACGCGGGACAAGGAGCCGATGCACGGCTGCGAACAGAGCATTAGCCTGCACCTCGCACCCATGTCCGTCATCTATCTCAAATGTAAGCGCAAGAAAGTAAAACGCACCAGAAAAGCAACCGCGGCTGCGGGAGAAACGACGAAAAAGGCGGCGGCAAAGCCAAGGAGCAAGAGCACTTCCACCCGGAAGAGCACAACAGCCAAAACAGGGGAAACAGCACCAAAGCCGAAAACCACCCGGACCCGTAAAAAGAAAACGGAGACGGAAGAGGGATAAGTCGTACTTCAGCGGACGCTTGAAAACAAATAGAAAATATTTTAAGCCAAGGAGGAATTAACATGTTGCCAAAACAAGAAGTCGTAGCGATGCTCCTTGCGGGTGGACAGGGCAGCAGACTCGGTGTGCTGACCAAAAACCTGGCAAAGCCGGCAGTGCCGTACGGAGGAAAATATAGGATTATCGATTTCCCGCTTTCAAACTGTGTAAACTCCGGTATCGAAAGTGTGGGAGTTCTTACACAGTATCAGCCCCTCCTGCTCAACGAATACATCGGCAGCGGCCAGCCGTGGGACTTGGACAGCATGAATGCCGGCGTGCGGGTGCTTCCGCCGTACCAGCGCAGCAGAAAGTCCGACTGGTACAAGGGCACGGCCAACGCCATCTATCAGAACATCAACTTTATCGAGCGTTACAATCCCGAATATGTCGTGGTGCTTTCGGGTGACCATATCTACAAGATGGACTATTCCAAGATGGTGGCATTCCATAAGGAAAACGATGCGGCCTGTACCATCGCGGTCATCGAGGTTCCCATGGAGGAAGCCTCCCGCTTCGGCATCCTGAATACCAACGAAGACGGTTCCATCTATCAGTTTGATGAGAAGCCGAAGGTTCCGAAGAGCAACAAAGCTTCGATGGGCATCTATGTGTTCACCTGGAGCAAGCTGCGCAAGTACTTGGAGGCGGACGAGGCCAATTCCAAGTCCTCAAACGACTTCGGCAAGGATGTGCTTCCCGCCATGCTGAATGCCGGCGAGCGCATGTTTGCCTATCCTTTCCAGGGGTACTGGAAGGACGTCGGCACCATTGAGAGCCTGTGGGAATCCAATATGGACCTGCTCAACCCGAATGTGGATCTCGACCTGAGCGAGGAGAGCTGGAAAATCTATTCCCGCAATCCGGTCATGCCGCCGCATTATGTGGCAAAAGACGCCAAGGTGCAGAACTCCCTTGTTGCGGAGGGCTGCAACGTCTACGGTGAGATTGATTTTGCCGTGCTGTTTGCCGGCGTGTATATCGCCCCCGGCGCGCAGGTGAAAGATTCCATCATCATGCCGGGCGCACGCATTGAGGAAAATGCAATTGTACAATACGCGATCATTGCGGAAGATGCGGTGATCGGCAAGGGCAGCGTGGTTGGCGCGCGGCCGGAAGATATTGAGAATAAGGACGAATGGGGCGTTGCGGTCGTTGGTAACGGCTGTGTGATTGCGCCGGGAACCACCGTGCCCCCCAAGGCGATGATTGATGCGGAAACGCTTGCAGAGGAGGGGACAAAATGATGCGCGGAAACAACATACTGGGACTTTTGTTTTCCAACGTCCATGAGGAAAAAATTCGTGAGCTGACGGAGAAACGCACCATGGGTTCCGTGCCGTTCGGCGGCCGGTACCGTCTGATCGATTTTCCGCTTTCCAATCTGGTAAACTCCGGCATCAACAAGGTCGGTGTCATTACCAAGGGCAACTATCAGTCCCTGATGGATCACCTTGGCTCCGGTAAAGCATGGGACCTCTCCCGCAAGAGCGCGGGCCTGTTCATGCTGCCGCCCTTTGGCCATGAGTCCACCGTCTACAACAGCCGGATCGAGTCGTTGGCCTCCGTTATGCGCTTCCTGAACAATTCTCAGGAGGAATATGTAATTCTGAGCGACTGCGACGTCATCTGTAACATCGACTACAGCGAAGTCATGACGGCGCACCTCAAAAACGGTGCGGATATTACCATTGTATACCGTTACGGCAAATTGCCGAAGATGATCAACGATCCCACGGTCTATTCGATCGATCCGGATGGCCGTGTGCGCGACCTGCTGATTAGTCCAAAGGTCAGCGGCGAGTGCAATTTTGGCATGAGCATGCTGTTGATGCGCCGCGACCTGTTGATTCAAATGGTGAACGACTGTGTCAGCCGCAACCTGTACAACTTCAAGCGCGACCTGCTGCAGCGCAACGTTGAGAATTATCGCATCTATGCCTATGAGTACACCGGCTTTGTGCAGAACATCTGCTCCATGAATTCCTATTTTGAGGCGAACATGGCGCTGATGCTGCCGAAAGTCCGCACCCAGCTGTTCGACCCCAACCGGCCAATTTACACCAAAGTGCGCGACAACATGCCCGCCAAATACGGCCTGGGCTCCAGTGTGAGCAACTCGTTGATTGCGGATGGCTGTATCATTGAGGGCACCGTCGAAAACTGTGTGCTGTTCCGCGGCGTGCGTGTGGATAAGGGCGCCAAGCTGGAAAACTGTGTTATCATGCAGGACAGTGTAATCGGCCCGAACTGTAAGCTGAATTATGTCGTCATCGATAAGGACGTTGTCATCAAGAACGACCGGTCCCTGATGGGCTTCCAGTCCTACCCGGTCTTTATCAGCAAGGGCAGCGTTGTATAAAATCTGCCGGTGTGTATGCACGGTATGAGAAAAAGGGGGAGTCAGTATGAAAGTTCTATATTGTACCAGTGAGGCCCGGCCGTTTGCAGCGACCGGCGGTTTGGCGGATGTGGCGGGTTCTCTGCCGCAGGCGCTGCGCGCGCGGCTTGTTGGCTGCCGCGTTGTAATGCCGCTGTATGAGGAGGTTCCGCAGGAACTGCGCGACAATATGCGGTTTGTCACCAGCCTTTCCGTTCCGGTGGCATGGCGCAGGCAGTATTGCGGTGTCTTTGAGGCGCGCTCCGGCGGCGTCATCTATTACCTGATCGACAATCAGTATTATTTCAAGCGCAAGGGCCTGTACGGCCACTACGACGACGCGGAGCGCTTTGCGTTCCTGTCCCGTGCGGCGCTGGAAATGCTGCCGTATATTGATTTTAAACCGGACATCATCCACTGCAACGACTGGCAGACCGCGCTGGTGCCGATTTATTACAGCATTTTCTATGCGAATAACGAGTGGTACCGCGGCATTAAGACGATCATCACCATCCATAATATTCAGTACCAGGGCAAGTATGGCAAGGAGCTGGTGGAGGACGTTCTGGGTATCCCGAAGTCCGAAAACCATATTTTGGAGTATGATGACTGCGTCAACCTGATGAAAGGCGCGATTGAGACGGCCCACAAGGTCACGACCGTCAGCCCGACCTACGCGCAGGAAATTCTGGATCCATGGTATTCCCATGAACTGGATGGGATCCTTCGCGAGCGTTCCTGGAAGCTGTGTGGTATTCTGAACGGGATCGATACCATCAGTTATGATCCGGCCACCGATAAGGATATTTACGCAAACTTTACGGCGGACGATTTCAGCAACAAGGCGGAGAATAAACGCGCATTGCAGGAGCGTCTGGGCCTTGCGCAGGACCCGAATGTGCCGCTGGTTGGTATGGTTACGCGCATGGTATCCCATAAAGGCCTTGACCTAGTCAAGGAAGCACTGGATCAGCTGATGTGGGAAACCAATATGCAGTTTGCTATTTTGGGCTCCGGCGATTTTGAATATGAGAATTTCTTCCGCGAGATGCAGAATAAGTATCCGGGCCGCCTGTGCGCCTGCTTCGGCTTTGTACCGGAGCTTTCCCGCAAGATTTACGCGGGCGCGGACATCTTCCTGATGCCCAGTAAGAGCGAGCCCTGCGGCCTGTCCCAGATGATTGCCCTGCGGTATGGCACCATTCCGGTGGTGCGTGAAACCGGCGGCCTGAAAGATTCCATTCACGACAGCGGCGACGGCAACGGAAACGGCTTTACCTTCCGTACCTACAACAGCGGCGACATGCTCCATGCGGTACACCGTGCGCTGGAAGGCTATTATAATCCGGAGGGGTGGAAGATCCTGGTGGAGCGCGCCATGCGCTGCGACAACAGCTGGGGAAAATCCGCCAACGATTATATGCGCGTTTACCGTGAGTTGGTCAAAGAATAAACAGATTTGGCGTCAATATAAGTGGCTGAACTACAATGCAGATTATCTACAGACAATTGGCAGGATAAGCGCGATTCCCCCCGTTAAAGTCGGGGGGAATCGTCAAATTCAGCCGGTTTTTGTGTGCTCTGCCCATTGTGGTCCAGCCCTTTCAAATGTATAAGGGGAAATTGGAAAATGTTTCATTTTAAAAAGGATTTTGCATGTCTGTTGGCTGCCTTGCTGCTTTGCGTCCTTTCTGCCTGCGGAACGGCGGATGTGGAAGTGGACCCCTCGGCTGCTCCATCTGCTTCCACTGTGCAGGGCAGCTCCGCACAGGCAGCAGAGCCGTCATCTGATGCGCAGCCGGAAAGTTCCAGCGGGGCGGAACAGAAAGAAGAGCAGCCGTCCTACGGCCTGTTTGCAGAGGGCTATGCGGCAGCAAAGGAAAAGCTGGATACAATGACGCTGGAGGAAAAGGTGGCGCAGATGTTTTTATTCCGTTGTCCAGCGGAAAATGCGCTGGACGCGGTCCAAAAATATCAGCCGGGCGGTTTTATGCTGTTTGCCAGGGATTTTGACGGTAAGACGGCGGAACAGGTGCGGGCGGAGCTGAATTCCTATCAGCAGGCGAGTGAGATCCCCATGCTGTTGGCGGTGGACGAGGAGGGCGGCACGGTGGTACGCGTCAGCCGGAATCCCGCGCTAGCAGAGAAGCCATTCCGCTCCCCGCAGGCGGTCTTTCAAAGCGGCGGCATGGAGGGGATTACGGAGGACACACTGCAAAAAATAAAGCTGTTGCAATCACTGGGGATCAATGCCAACTTTGCGCCGGATGCGGACGTTTCTACTAATCCGTCCGATTTTATTTATGCGCGTACCTTCGGCAAAGGGGGCAGGGAGACGGCGGATTTTGTAAAAACCTCCGTCTTGGCGTATAATAGTCAGCAGATGGCCTGTACGCTCAAGCATTTTCCCGGATATGGGAACAATGTGGATACCCATACCGGCGTGGCAGTGGACCAGCGGACCTATGAAACATTTGAGCAAACCGATTTCCTTCCATTTGCGGCGGGCATCGAGGCGGGCGCGCCGATGGTTTTGGTTTCCCACAACATTGTGGAATGTATGGATCCGGACCGGCCGGCGTCGCTTTCTTCACAGGTACATGAAGTCCTGCGGGACAAGCTGGGGTTCACCGGTTTGATTCTGACAGATGATCTCTCTATGGAGGCAATCCCGCTGTACACAGATGGGGAAAACCCCTGCCACGCGGCGGTTCTTGCGGGAAACGATCTGCTTTTGTCCTCCAATATTGAGGCGGATTACCATGCGCTGCTGACAGCGGTGCAGGACGGCACCGTCTCAGAGGAACGACTGAATGAATCGGTTCTGCGTATCCTGGCGATGAAA
Source organism: Anaeromassilibacillus senegalensis (assembly GCF_001261775.1). Classification (GTDB taxonomy): domain Bacteria; phylum Bacillota; class Clostridia; order Oscillospirales; family Acutalibacteraceae; genus Anaeromassilibacillus; species Anaeromassilibacillus senegalensis. Next base: position 391,182 of record NZ_LN868536.1, read on the forward strand.
TACAGTACGGCCTATGATCTTGAAAGGAATGTGGAATAAATGCACCTGTCAACCTTACAAAAAAAGATGCTATTAAAGATGCGTTGGGAACGATTCCCGGTGGCCCGGTTTGAACTGCGCAACGATCGGGAAGAGGATCTGGCAATGACCGCACTGGACGATGTGTGGATTCAGAAGCCGGAGGACTCGATGGAAACGGTAAAAGAGCGGAGCGCCGCGCTGCGGGAGTTGGAGGAAGCCGGTTTTATTCAGATTCACTTTGCTGTTCCGGCTGTGGTTGCCGGCGACCACATGGTCTATTATAAAAGCGAATTATATGCACTTTTGTGTAAAACGGCACTGGAAGCGGCGCAATTGCCGGATCATCTTTTTAACCTGCCGTGCCTGTGCAAGGGCTACGCTGAGCCGACCCTCCAGGGACGGCGGGCGGTCAGAAAGCTGCTGGCCCGCAGAAGGATGGAGCGTCTGTCACGATAATATGGCTTCATAGATCGTGAATGCGTCCAAAATGTGGAATGGCTCCGTGTTGTGGTCGCCCGGCGCGTCCATGGTGATGAGTATGTACTCCCTGCCGTTCTTTTCCGCCAGGCTTGCCAGGCACAGGCCGGCTTCCTCTGTGTAGCCGGTTTTACCGCCTAGAAGCTGCCCATCGGGAAAGGCAGGGGATTCCAAATCTTGAAACAGGGTGCTGTAAAAGGTAATGCCCGGATGGGTAGCGGTTTCGCGCGTGGAGCGGCGTTCAGAAGTGAAAATTGCCCGGAAATCGGGATTTTGCAGGGCGGTATATAGAAGCGTGGTCATATCCCTTGCGGTTGTGTAGTGCTCCGGATCGTGTAAGCCGGTGGTGTTGACAAAGTGCGTGCTCTCCATTCCCAAAGTATGTGCTTTCTGGTTCATCCATTCGACAAAGGCTTCCTGTGAACCGGCGGCATGGTTGGCAAGCGCGGCGGCGGCATCCGCACCGGAAGGAAGGATCAGGCCATACAGAAGGTCGCGAATCTGCACCTCCTGGTTTGACTGGAAACCGGCCATGGAAGCGTTTTGTTCGAATAGGCCGGCAAAGTCCCGATCTGTCAAAACGACAGTCTGGCTGAGGTCTGGAAAGCATTCCAGGGCGACAAGCGCCGTCATTATCTTTGTCAGAGAGGCGGGATAGGCCTTTTCTGTTCCCTGCTTGTCCAGCAGAACGGCGCCGCTCTGCAAATCCTCCAGCACAACACAGCGGCTGTACAGGGACTCCGGCTCCGCGACAGCTGGCAAAATGCCTGAAGAAATCTGGCTCGGGACGTTTTCCGCGCGATGGCCTGGAATCGTCTGAAGCGGGGGTTTGAAATCCCGTACAGTGATAAATACAATAATACACAGCATGCAGAGCAGGGCAAAAAGAAAAACCGGAGGCCGTTTCTCTTTTGGCCGTTTTCTGTAAGAAGCGGTTCTGCGGCGGTTGACATTGGATTCGTAAGACAAAAAAACACTCCCTTTCCTATTGATATTACACCATAGGACAGGAAGTGTTGTTTCATTTTTATCTGACAAAAATCTTAACAAAACCTAAAAATAAAGCAAAGCACATGTTGTAAAACAGCTCTTGCTCTAATTGTGCGGTAGGGCAAAATGCGTTATTCTGCGTTTCTGGACCTCCGGTCGGGAGCACCTACGGCGAGGAATGTTTTTATCTGCAGGTAATGACTAAAACGCGTTTTTCCGCTTTTCTGAAAAGCGGCGGGATCAAAGGGCAGGGCCCTTTGCCGTTCTCCGCAGAGAACGGACGTGCAACGTCTTTCGCGGACCTCCAGTCGGGAAGCGCCTACGGCGAAAACCATTTTTACCTCGCGGGCAATTCTCAAAATATGCCTTTCTCCGTTTCTGAAAGGCGGCGATGGTCGTTTAGAGCGTCGAGCGAGGCTTTGGCCTCAAGCGAGTGTCCCGACCGTAGGGCCTCTCTTCCTGAGAAGAGCGAGTGGGAACGAGTGATATGGTTCTTTAAAAATATTTTGTACTACCGGTGATTTCCGGGACCGTTGCGGAATACAAGCTGCAACGGCCCCTTTACTTTATACGCTCTGCTGTTTTTTGGACAGATAACAGGAATGTGTTCATGCTTTAAAAACGTGTGCGAATGACCGTAGGGTTGGTCTGTTTATAAATGAGCATTCCGTCCCATTCATTTTTTAAGATGGTTGGAAAGCGGACGGCCATCACGTCCTTGTTCCCTTCAAAGTCCAGCTCCCGGCTGTACACGGCGCCCACATTCAGAATGTAGTGTTCTTCTTCCAGATATTGCATGGCAGGGTCCTCTTCTTTGATATCGGAGAGATTCACGTACCAATTTTGGCCCGGCAGATTCGCAAAAAGCTTGATAAACGGGTGTTCCTCTTTGACGTAAAATTCTTTATAACCGCCCTGATTATAGTCAATTGCCTTTAGGGATCCTTCACAAAATGCAGTTCCAATGGAAAAATATGCGTCGCCCAGCCGATCTGCCAGAAGTTCGCCCATTGCTTTTACAGGGGGAATCCCCTCCCGGATGGCGGAACGGCGTGTTACATGAGCGTTATGCCCAGTGAGAAATACCATGTCGGCTTGGTCCAGGGTAAGAATGATTTCGGCGCGGGCCGCCATACAGGAATCCCGGAATGCACAGCCTTCGGCAAATTTCTCCAGGTCCTTTTCCGGGTCGATAAAATCAAAAGAAAGATCTGTAATAAATTCTTTTAATGCCTTGACGCACTCTTGGGCAATCTGGTAGTCGTACAGACTGCTGTTTTCTATGTATGGTTCCTGCAATTGTTCCATCTCCTCCTGTATCCGAACCAAAGCATTCGTGACAGGGGACATGTCTTTATTCTCAAATGTATAGGACGGCTCTTTCAATACGGACAGCAGCGGTTCATATTCCTCAGCCTTATCAGGGAAAACAGATCGGATATAGGTTAACAGGTACGCACTGGCGTAGGCGCTTTCCTGCATATCTACGCCATAAAAATGAATTTGTTTGTCTCTTTCCACTGTTTGATTATAATCGTGCATCCATTCTATCAGCTGCTTAAATTCGTTTGTATGATACACCCAAGATTCCAGGTATTGTATGGCTTCGCCTGCGGTAGCGGGCTCGGAACCCCCAAGGATGTATTGATTGATATACAGACAGCTTCCAAAGGAAGCTTCCAAAAGAAAAGTCCGGCAGCCGTAGGTATTCAGCAGATGAGAAAATACATCTTTGCGCATGATGTGATATTCTTTCGTCCCATGTGTGGATTCACCCAAAGCGACCACCCGAACGTTTTCCGGGATTTCAATACCGGAGATATCGGTTGTATAAGACAGGAAGCGGGCATCCTCTTCGCTTATTTCTGTGGAGCAGCCAAAGACGTTGAGGAGCATCACAAGCATACAGAAAGCAGCAATCAGCTTTCTTTTCATAACAATAAGACTTCCTTTTTGTTTAGTATTTTGTTAAATTTTACCATAATCAGACAAAGTTGTCTATTTGTTCATTTGGTTTTCTAAAATATATTTTATAACGTAACAAAAAATCCAATCGATAACAGATAGAATCCCATCGTTCCACCTGTATTCGCTCAACAGGGGATGTTATTTTCAAATTAAAAACGGTAAAATTCTTGTAAAACGGATCGGAGGAGTTCTGAATGAATCAGGTTGTAATTGGGCAATTCATCATGAAAAAGCGTAAGGAAAAAAATTTAACACAGGAACAGCTTGCTGAAAAACTCAATGTGTCAAACAAAACAATTTCAAAGTGGGAAACCGGAAAATGTATGCCTGACTATGGCGTTATTGAAGCGCTGTGCAAAGAATTGGACATGACAGTTTCTGAATTGATGGATGGAGAAAAAAAGGAAAAGAACAGTATTCGTGTTTATGACGAACAGCAAATTTTGGACCTGTTAAAACGCGTACAGAATTTAGAACAACAAAAAAATTTGTTGTTGGGGATCATGCTGGTTTGCATTGGAATTGTTTTCTACGCTGCTTCGCATTTTTACACGGGATCGATGGCCCATGATCTCATTTCGGGCCTGCTGTTAGGCTTGTCTATCGGCGAAGCATTGGCCGGCATTTATATAATTGCCCGCATGATAGGAAAAAGGTAATCTTCAATAGGTTCAGGTTTTCACCAGTAGAGCCGGCGGCCTGTTTTTACTGAAGGGACAATAAAGGGGCTGTTGCAGCTTGTATTCTGCAACAGCCCCTGAAATTCACTCAGCAACACAAAAAGTCCGTAAAGAGCCATCTCTTTCGTTCCCACTCGCTCTTTTCAGGAAGAGGACCGCCGGCCGGAACGCTCGTTTGAGGGCAAGCCCCGTTCGACGCGCTAAACGACGATCGCCGCCTTTCAAAAACGGAGAAAGGCATATTTTGAGAATTGCCCGCGAGGTAAAAATGGTTTTCGCCGTAGGCGCTTCCCGACCGTAGGCCCGCGAAAGACGTTGTACGTCCCGCTCTCTGCGGAGAACGGTAAAGGGCTCTGCCCTTTGATCCTGCCACCTTTTAGAAAGGTGGAGAAACGCATTTAATCAATAACCCACAAGGTAAACAAAACAGAGCTGTTTGCAACACACCCGTCTGATCTGCTGGTTGCATTCTGGTATTTATCTGCTATAATAAAACCATCTATTTTTTGGCTTTTGTACGCGGTGTGTTTCCCTGCTTTTTGCTGCCCATGCGGGCTTCCGCATTCTGGATCAGGTTAAACAGGGAAGAGGAGAACAACGGGTACTCGGCGGAAAGCTGTTCCGGCGAGAGCACGGGAAGCAATTCCTTGTCCAATCCCTCCATATCATCCACGTTTTCACCGCAGGAAAGCGCTTCCGCGTTGGAGATTGCCACTTCCTGCGCTGCGTTGGCGCGGCCGTTGCTCAATCGCTGTGGAATGGAAAACAGCCCCTGCGGATTCTTCCCGTTGGAGGAATACAGCAGGCGGAACGCCTTGTAGACCGCAACGCTCAAAAAGGCGGAAATCTCCGTGGTCAGGTGTTTGTTATTGCATTTTTGCAGGATGCTGTAAATGATGTTTAGGGAATTGGCAATCAGCTTTTTATTCAGTGTGGGCAGAAGGCTGCCCTTAAACACGTTTTCCTTGCCAGCGGCGTCCGGTTCCGGGAGGTCCTCAACGGTAATCATCGCGCCGGTACGGTGCGGGCTTCTGCCGAGAAGATAGTCTGTGGAAACGTTATAAAAGTCCGCAACCCGGACAACAAACTCCAGCCCGCATTCGCGGATGCCCTTTTCGTAGTGCGAAAGCAACGCTTGGGAAACGCCGAGCTGTTCTGCGGCGCTTTTCTGGCTCAAACCGCGTTCCTTGCGCAAGAGCGTAATAATCCTGGGAAAATGATGATTCATTTTCGATCCTCCACCCCGTTTGTTTGGATATTGTTACAAGCACCGCAGTCCGGCGCCCCAAAATGGGCGCACAAAGAGCAATTTCAACAAATAAGATCAACAGTTCAGCGGTCTGAAAAGGCCCGTGGCGTCGTTGTCGTCTTTGCCGGGCGGCCAGTCCGCCTGCATCTTCCGTTTTGCCACAGTCTTCCCATCTCCGCTTCCTTTACGTCCTTATTTACTGAAAATGCTCTGGGCCGCAAAAGCCTGCGGTGCGTGTCGAAATAGCAGGTAAAATGGGATAACGTACAGTAAAGTATATACTAAATACAACATTTTGTAAACCGCTAGATACAGTATGCGACAAAATTTTCAGCACAAGACTCAGCGGTTTAACTGTAAAAATAAACCATAATTTACAATCTGGAAAGGTGGTTGCAGGCGCAAGGGCAGGGAAAGGGATGTTTTTCAGCCGTTTAGCGCCGGTGTGTATGAAATCTTATACCATTCATTTGATCCGTCATGGGCTGACGGAAGGAAACCTCTTGGGACAATATGTTGGCAGAACCGATTCTCCGCTGGCACAGGAGGGAATCGACGCGTTACAGGAGTTAAAAGAAAAATACGGCTATCCGCAGGCGCAGGCATATTATACCAGCCCGCTGACGCGTTGCCGGGAGACGCTGCGCATTCTGTATCCGGACGCACAGCCGGAGATGATTGATGACTTCCGGGAGTGCGACTTTGGCGACTGGGAGGGCAAGACCGCAAAGCAGTTGGCGGAGGAAGATGAAAATTTTCTCAAGTGGATGGAGAATGGCAACAATGCCACGCCGCCCAATGGGGAAAGCACCGCGCAGCTGGTTTATCGGACCTGCAAAGCGTTTGAAAAGCTGGTGGAAGAAATGCTGCGTTCCGGCACGACCTCCGCGGTGGTGGTTGCGCACGGCGGCACGCTGATGTCGATTCTTTCTGCGTACGGCCTGCCGCGCGCCAGTTTTTATGACTGGATGACGGAGAACGGCTGCGGCTATTCCATGCGTATCACACCCGGCCTCTGGATGCGTTCCATGGTGGCGGAGGTATACGATGTTCTTCCCGAGGGATACGGGGATGAAAAGAGCGAGGAAAAGCAATTGACGGATATTGCGCGCGAGGCGGCGGACCGCGCGTTCAGCCGTTATATTGAAAAAGATGAGAAAACCCCTTGACAATTTTTGACGGCGGCGCTATTATGATAGTAACATATTAAAAGGCAATGACGGGAATAAGACAGGTTTCTTTTCTCCAGAGAGCCGGTGATGGGTGCGAACCGGTGGAAAGATGCGTGTGTATAGCTCATCCCTGAGCTGCCGGTTTGAACTCTGTGGTAGAACCGGACGCGTGGCGGCGTTACAGGCCGGGGCCTTGTTGGAGGCTTGAGGGCGCTTTGGCGCTGAATTTGGGTGGTACCGCGGATGAAATGTTCGCCCCGAACTTCTTTAGAGAAGTTCGGGGCTTTTTTGCGTGTATTCTTATGTTTTATCTTGATAGGAGGAAATTGACATGTACGAACGCTTTAAAAAGTATATTCCTTTTGAGCCGGTCGCGCTTCCGGACCGCTCATGGCCGGACAAAGTGATCACAAAGGCCCCGACCTGGTGCAGCGTGGACCTGCGCGACGGCAACCAGGCGTTGATCGACCCGATGAATCTGGAAGAAAAGCTGCTCTTTTTCCAGACACTCGTGGATATTGGGTTTAAAGAGATTGAGATTGGATTCCCGTCCGCATCCGAGACGGAATATGAAATATGCCGCACACTGATTGACCGCAACCTGATTCCGGACGACGTGACCATTCAGGTGTTGGTGCAGGCGCGTCCGCATCTGATCAAAAAGACGTTTGAAGCCATTAAAGGCGCAAAGAATGTCATTGTCCATTTTTACAATTCCACTTCCACCTTGCAGCGTAAGGTGGTCTTCAAGACCGATATGCAGGGCGTCATCGATATTGCGGTCAACGGCGCGAAGCTGATCAAGGAGCTGACCGACGAGGAAGTCGCGCGCACCGGTATGAATATCCGCTACGAGTATTCTCCGGAGAGCTTTTCCGGTACGGAGATGGATAACGCGGTTGCGATCTGTGAGGCGGTCATGGATGTCCTCCAGCCTACGCCGGAAAACAAACTGATTTTAAATCTGCCCAATACCGTCGAGATGAGCACCCCGAATCATCATGCGGATCAGATCGAATATTTCTGCCGCAAGATCAAAAACCGTGACAGCCTGATTATCAGCCTGCACCCGCACAACGACCGCGGTACGGCGACCGCCGCGACGGAGCTGGGTATTTTGGCTGGGGCGGACCGTGTGGAAGGCACGCTGTTTGGCAACGGCGAGCGCACCGGCAACGCCGATATTATGAATGTGGCGATGAACCTGTATTCCCAGGGCGTTGATCCGGAGCTGGATTTCTCCCATATCAAGGACGTCCGTGAAATTTATGAAAAGTGTACCCGCATGAAGGTACATGACCGCCATCCCTATGCGGGCAACCTGGTATTTACGGCGTTCTCCGGATCGCATCAGGATGCGATTAAGAAGGGCGTTGAGTACATGAGCCAGAGCGGAACGGAGTATTGGGAAGTGCCGTACCTGCCGATCGATCCGGCGGATGTAGGCAGAGAATACGAACCGATCATCCGGATCAACAGCCAATCCGGCAAGGGCGGCGCCGCCTTTATCATGCAGCAGAATTTTGGTTACGAGCTGCCCAAGGCGATGCACCCCGAGTTCGGCGCGATGGTCAAGGCGGCCTGCGACGAGGCGGGGCGCGAGATGCAGCCCAACGAAATCTTTGCGATTTTCCGCCGCGAGTATTTGGATCTGCGGTATCCCTACAATCTCAAAAAATACAAATTGTATGAGGAGAACGACGCGGAAGGCGAGACTGTCGTGCATTTTGAAGGCAATCTGCGCTTCATGCACGAAGACCACATCGTCAGTGCGACCGGTAACGGACCGATCGATGCATTCTTTAAGGCGCTGCGCACCGTGGGAATCAAAGATTATAAGTTCATCACCTACCGCGAGCACGCTGTTTCCGCCGGCGCGGATTCCAAGGCGATTTCCTATATTCAGCTGACAGCGCCGAACGGCGAGACGGTCTTTGGCGTCGGTATGGACGGCAACATCAGCCTGGCCTCCATCAAAGGCATCATCTGCGCCATCAACCGCGCCTGCGGCGAGCAATGCCCGCCCGCAGCCAAGGCGTAAATCAGCAGTTTGTCCGCGTGGGACGGAAATAAGATGCTCCCGGCAAAAGGAGAGGTCTCGAAGAAATCCAAGAGTACAATAGAAAAATCAGGAGGAAAAAATAGATGAATGAATATAAAATTGTATTGCTGAAGGGCGACGGAATCGGTCCGGAAATTGTGGACCAGGCGGTCAAGGTGCTGAATAAAGCGGCGGAGAAATTCGCTTTCCGCGTCAACTACGACGAAGCCCTGCTGGGCGGCAGTGCCATCGACGCGACCGGCACGCCCCTGCCACAGGAGACGATTGACAAGTGCAAAGCGGCGGATTCCACGCTGCTGGGCGCGGTCGGAGGCCCAAAGTGGGACACTCTGCCGGGCGATCAGCGTCCGGAAAAGGGGCTGCTGGGCATCCGCGGCGCACTGGGCCTGTTTGCCAATCTGCGTCCGGCGGTTATCTTTGATGAACTGCGCGACGCTTCCCCGCTGAAGGCGGAAATCATCGGCGGCAAATTGGATGTGATGGTGGTGCGCGAGCTGACCGGCGGCATCTATTTCGGTGAGCGCGGCCGCAAAGAGATCAACGGCGCGGAGGCGGCGTATGATACGGAACTGTACACCGTGCCGGAGATCGAGCGCATTGCGCGCGTGGCGTTCGACATGGCGCGCAAGCGTGGCAAGAAGCTGTGCAGCGTGGATAAAGCCAACGTGTTGGAATCCTCCCGCTTGTGGCGCGCAACCGTTGCCCGCATCGGCGCGGAGGAATTCCCGGATGTGGAGCTGAGCAACATGTATGTGGACAACTGCGCAATGCAGCTGGTACGCAACCCGCAGCAGTTCGACGTCATCGTGACCTCCAATATCTTTGGCGACATTCTCTCCGACGAGGCGTCCATGATCAGCGGCAGCATCGGTATGCTGGCCTCCGCCAGCCTGGGCGCGGACCAGTCCGGCCTGTATGAGCCGATCCATGGTTCTGCTCCGGACATCGCGGGCACCGGCAAGGCAAACCCGCTGGCGACGATTCTCTCCGTTGCGATGATGCTGCAATACTCCCTGAACCAGCCCGAAGCCGCCAAGGCGATTGAAGATGCGGTTTCCGCCGCCCTCAGGCAGGCGCGCACCGCAGATATTGCCAGGGAAGGCATGAAGACCGTGACCTGCGAAGAGATGGGAGACCTGGTCTGCAGCCTGCTGTAAAAAGAGATATTGGAGCGAAGCAAAAGAGTGGAACAATCAACATTGACCTTTCAAAAGGGGCTGAAGGACGGCATGCCGATCTGCCTGGGCTACCTCAGCGTATCCTTTGCGTTCGGCATCCTGGCGACGCAGGGCGGCCTGCCCGTATGGGTGGCGCTGCTGATCTCCATGACCAATCTGACCTCCGCGGGCCAGGTGGCGGGTACGCAGCTCATTTTGACAGGCGGTATGTACATAGAAATTGCAATTACTACGTTTATTATCAACATCCGCTATATGCTGATGTCGCTTTCCCTCTCCCAAAAGGTGGAGGCGAAAATGACGAACCTGCAACGGTGGATTCTGGCCTTTGGCATCACGGATGAAATCTTTGCCGTGGCGAGCCAGCAGAAAGAAGAGGTCAGTGCAAAATATCTGTCCGGTTTGATCGTTACTCCCTATGTGGGCTGGGCGCTGGGGACTTTCCTGGGGGCGACGGCGGCGGGCCTGCTGCCGATGTCCCTGCGCGACGCGCTTGGCATTGCGATCTATGGCATGTTTATCGCGATCATCATTCCGCCCGCCCGCAAGGCGAGGCCGGTCGCTGTGGTTGTCGTGCTGTCCATCGCGCTGAGCTGTGCGTTTAAATGGCTGCCTCTGCTGAACCAGATTTCCTCCGGCTGGGTGATTATCATCTGCGCCGTGCTGGTGTCCGCCTATGCGGCGGCGCGCTACCCGATCGATGAGGAAGCGCCGGAACCGGAAAAGGCGGGTGGGGAAGCATGATCGATTACACGCGCATCCTGCTCTCCATCGCAGTGATGGCGGTTGTCACCTATGTGATCCGCGTGTCGCCCCTGGCGATTTTTAAAAAGAAAATTCAAAACCGGTTTATCCGTTCCTTTTTGGCCTATGTGCCGTATGCGGTGCTGGCGGCCATGACCTTCCCGGCCATTCTGTTTTCCACCGCGGAAGCGGTGACGATGCAGAGTGTGCTGTGCGCCTCCATCGGGATGGTCGTTGCGCTGCTGCTGGCTTATAAGGACAAGGGGCTGCTCACCGTGGCGGTAGGGTCTACGGCGGCGGTTTTCCTCATGGAACAGATTACAAGGTTTATTTTTGTATAAGGAAAGAGTGAACGGAATGCGCGGCCCGTCCACTCTTTCCTTCCTTTTATGCAATTTTAATGCCCGGCTAAAATAACGATGGTTGCGCGGAAATTCCAGACAATTGAGCGGGTGGGCCCATTTGCTGAAATGGGTTTAATAACCGAAGATGCCCTCCAGCGATTCGTCAAAAGTGACCCAGTCCATGACGTCCACGCTGATGAACTCTGTTTTGTTCAGACGGATGACCACGCGCGCGATACCCGCGTTGATGATCTGCCGCTTGCACATGGAACAGCTGGACGGGTTTTCCACATATTCTCCGGTTTTGGCGTCCTTGCCGACCAGGTACAGGGTGGAGCCGATCATATCGCGCCGGGCGGCGCTGATGATGGCGTTGGCTTCCGCGTGCACCGCGCGGCAGACTTCGTACCGCTCTCCGCGCGGGATGCCGAGGCTTTCCCGGATGCAGATGCCGGTATCGATGCAGTTTTTCCGGCCGCGCGGCGCACCATTATAGCCGGTGGAAACGATTTCGTCGTTATGAACGATAATGGCGCCGAAATTACGGCGCAGGCAGGTGCCGCGCTCAGAGACGGTTTCGGCAATATCCAGATAGTAATTTTCTTTGTCGGTTCGCTGCATAGGTATTCCCTCTCTCCATGTCGAATTATGGTCAACATTTATGATAGAGGATTTTCGCTTTGGAATCAATGGCAAATCGGAAATTAATATGATATACTAAAACTTATACTAAATCAGCCCGATTCGGGCGTTCGGAGGTTGCCATTTTGCAGGAAACATTTAGGTTGTCCGATCCCAGCGCCATCAAGGCGCTGTTGGCCCGTCATGGGTTTACGTTTTCCAAATCACTGGGACAGAACTTTTTGATCAACCCATCAGTCTGCCCGCGCATGGCGGAGGAGTGCGGCGCGGCGCCGGGCGTGGGCGTATTGGAAGTAGGGCCCGGTATCGGCGTGCTGACCGTGGAGCTGGCGAAACGCGCGGAAAAAGTGGTATCCGTAGAGCTGGACAAGCGGCTTCTGCCGGTATTGGAAGAGACGCTAGCGCCCTATGACAATGTAAAAGTGGTCAATGACGATATTCTCAAGGTGGATCTGAAAAAGCTGCTGCGGGAGGAATTCCCGGGTATGCAGGTTGTGGTTTGCGCGAACCTGCCGTATTACATCACTTCGCCGGTCATCATGCGTCTGTTGGAGGAGCGGCTGCCCATCGCAGGTTTGACGGTGATGGTGCAGAAGGAAGCGGCCCAGCGGCTTTGCGCGCAGCCCGGCAAACGGGAGTGCGGCGCGGTGAGTGTGGCGGTGCAATATTACGCGGAGCCGCGCGTACTGTTCCAGGTTTTGCGCGGGAGCTTTCTGCCGCCGCCCAACGTGGATTCTTCAGTGATCCGGTTGGATGTGCGCCTGGAGGCCGCAATTGACATTCCAAATGAAAAGAAGTTCTTCGCATTGGTAAAAGCGGCATTTGGCCAGCGCAGGAAAACCATTCTCAACGCGGTTGCGGCGGGTTTGTCGGTTCCCAAGGAACGCATTGCCGCCGCCTGTGACGCGGCTGGAATCGCGCAGAACGCCCGGGCGGAGCAGATGACCATGGAGCAGTTTGCCGCCCTCAGCCGGGCGATGGAGAGCCTTTAAACGATCGTTTCAGGAGGGGATTACAGTGACAGATCATAAACTTTCTTTTATTTTTTATGAGGTGGGAACCATCCTCTGCGTGGTGGCGATGGTATTGGGACCGGCCGGAATCGAGAACTGGTCCGTGGCTGCTTCCATTGTTGCGGTTTTTCTGGCCTGTACCGGCATCTACCTCGCCTTTTCCAGCTGGACGGTTCCACCGCGGGGACGGCCGACCCTGGAGCAGGAGGAAACCGACGGGCTGGAATGTGTCGGACTGAAAGAGGAAGCTCCCGATACTCCAGTGGAGGGAGAGCAAATAGTAGAACCCTGTGAAGAAAAAGAAGAGGACAAAGAGCCCCTTCTTTGAAAACGGAGGAAAAAATGAAAAAGTGTGGCGTACTATTGGCGGCGCTCATACTCCTGCTTGTGATGGGGTGCAGTGCTCCGAACACGAAGAAAGCGGAAAAAGACCAGTATTATGAAGTGCTGTCCGCCGAGAGCGGCGAGATGGTTTATACCATCACAGAGGACACCGCCGTTGAAAAGATCAATGATGCGCTGGATTCTGCTTCCGACCAGACAAATGAAGACGCGGATACGCTTGGCCTGAAGGGGACGGAAGAATATGTTTATGTCTGCTATCAGGAAAAGACACTGCTGGCTGGGCAAAGTCCCGATGAGGAACGGGGATACGAAGAGATTTGCCGGACGACGACCTATGTGGATTCGTTCTACATCACGACGGCGATTCCGCCGGATATGGTGAAGAGTATGCATATCCCGCAGGAGATGATGAACTTCACCCTTAAGGTTCCGGATGAGGGGATGGAGGTATTAAGCAATCCGGGACAGTTTTTTGAAACGGAATTATAATGAGAATAAAAAGAGGACGCGATCCTGCGTCCTCTTTTTTGGTTATTAGAGATTTAAAAGATAACATTGGATATAACAGGTAAAATTATTTCACCTTGGCAAAATGAGGTTGATTTTTATGGGTCTATAAAGTATAGTGTTATTAACGGCCCATAAAAAGGAGGTGCACGATGGGCGAGAAAAAACTAGGCCGACCGACAGACAATCCAAAGGAAATTGTATTAAAAATTCGTTTGGATAAAGGTTCTGAGGAAATGCTTAAGGAATGCCGCGATCAAATGAAACTTTCAAAAGCGGAGATTATCCGACGCGGCATAAAATTGATGCACGACGGCCTCGAAAAATAAAAAAGGAAAGCGGTGCGTCGTCAGCAAACGTAATACACCACTTTCCCCACACAACAGCCCTTAACCAGACCATTGCACAAATATTGTACCATGTGCGTCCCGGTCTGGCAAGGCGTTGTGAAAAATCATGTAAAGGGATGGTACATATGGAAACAAGCTATCTGGAAGCGTTTGCGAATGGAAATCTGCAAATACAGGATCGAATCTACCGGCGCAGCTCCGCTTATGACAAGGCTTTGAAAGAGGCTTGCAGAGCGGAAGACGCGCTCCGGGAAACGCTGAACGGGGCGGAAAAGGAATTGTTTGAAAAGATGATCAGCGCGGAGGCAAGGCTCCATTCATTGTCGGAGACCGACCGCTTCATTCACGGCTACCGGCTCGGCGTGCGGATGACCATGGAGGTATTCACCGGGCGGGACGACCTGATGTTCGGCGGAGAAGCATAAAAAATAGCTGATTCCGAAGAAACCTCCGCGCGGAACGACAGGAAAGCCACAGCAGTCCATTTTTTGTTGCGCGTGGATGTCTCGGGATTTTCTATAAACGATGGGCACAATAAAAAATAGTGTTGGATTCAGTTTGTACGATTGGGTTCATGTCAAGACAACGAGGCTGGAAAGGCTGATGATTAGGGCGTTTAACGGATCTTCCCAGCTTGTGCTGCAAAATCTTTACAGGTCATGATTTGACCAAAATTCCGCCTGATTCCCGCTCTAATTTTATAAAGACTTGGCGCAATATAAGAATAGATACAGCGACTTGACAGTTTCGGCATTAGCATTTAGAGTATAAGAAACAAAAATATTGGCATTAGGCGAATAAGGCGTACTAGACAAAATCGGAATTTGGAGGAAAAGAGATTATGTTAAGGCCTAAAGAAGTAATATCTAAATGGGTAGATGCTTTTAATAACCATGATGTAGAAGAAATTACGAGTCTTTATCACGAAGATGCAACCAATCATCAAGTAGCCAATGAACCCGTTATTGGAATTGAAGCAATTCGTGCAATGTTCACTAACGAGTTTTCTATTGCGGATATGGCTTGCATTGTAGAAAATATATTTGAAGATGGACAGTGGGCAATTTTAGAATGGAAAGACCCATTAGGATTAAGAGGTTGTGGATTTTTTCATGTTGTTAATGGGAAAATTCTGTTTCAAAGAGGGTATTGGGATAAACTATCCTTTTTGAAACAGCACAATTTGTCTATCGAATAAATAGACAACTCCCGATTTGTCGGGCAGATTTGTCGTGCGCCTTATTGGCAAAAGACGTACTACCCATTTTGTTGTTTTCAATCGTGGCAAGCAGGGCACAACGGTACACACCGTTATGCGTTTGCCCATTTTCCGCTATGCGAAAACTGCTCAAACCGCTTGTTGGGAGCTACCCCCAATCCCCCGTCAAAGGGCGCTGAAAACGAGAGGTTTGACCGACTTGCTCACAGCGTCCGGTTAGGGGTGATGAAAAAGGCCCCGCTGAACATTTTCCGAGGTTTGGGTTTCAGTACCCAACAAGCGTTTTGCAGGAGTGTATATACTCTTGTTCTGCTTGCCACGATTGTTTTAAATGGAATTGGGATTCCCGCCGCACGTGAAAATAGCCCCGATATGAGACGGGGGTCAGTCTCACGCCGGGGCTGTCAAGCAGAACGATAGACCCCCTCGGTTCCGCGCCCGCAGAGCCCCGTTCTGTCAGGGTTAGGGAGCCCCTATTTTTCCGCTTTCGCAGTCGGTTCTTTACTCCGCGTCATCCCTCCCTCAGATAGGCGACGGCTTATTACATACAAAACGTCGGCGCGAGGGTTCCCATTTTGCAGGCGAGAAAATCCCGCCCAACTTCACAAAAGTATGTTGCAAGAACTTTTACCACAGAACGGAGCCGATACGCGCAAACCCGCATGAAATCAGAGGCTTTCGCATGGCGGTATAAAGTCCTATACGGTCTTTTGAGTTGTTTTTTGCTATTTGGGCAATAAAAATAGCTGATTCCGAAGAAACCTCCGCGCGGAACGACAGGAAAGCCACAGCAGTCCATTTTTTGTTGCGCGTGGATGTCTCGGGATTTTCTATAAACGATGATATAAAATAAAAGAAACCGGCGTTTCCAAAAGCTTTCAAGCTTCCGGAAACGCCGGTTTTGTATGTAATGGATACACTGTTTGGAAGCTTAATAGAGAATAGCGCCGTACTTGGAGGCCAGCGGTTCCAGCACCTCATCTTCCAGCTGGCATTCGCTGTCCACGATCAGGCGGCCCTGAAAATAGCGCAGGGCGGCTTCCAATACCGGCGCACTGTCGCAATGTACGGCGATGGGCAGGCGCGTCATACCGCTGTTTTCCGACAGGATGAGCGCGTCGTCCACGCTCTCTACCTCAACCAGCGCCGCGTTGCAGCGGTCGTCGTCCAGATCAATCAAATCCTCGTCCAGGCGGCTGGTGCAGGCCAGTGGTTCGCTGAATACGATGTCGTCGCCCAGGAAGAAGGCTTCTGTTTCGATCGCGGCGGCGTAGGAATCGGGTTCTTCCGGTACGCGCATCGGGGAGCACTCGCACAGCATTTCCGCCAGCGCGTCGATGTGCGCCGGGGTGGTGCCGCTGCATCCGCCGAAGATATGCGCACCCGCCTCCAAAAGCTGCTTTGCGTGCTCCGCGAATTGCTCGGGGGAGAGCAGCGAGCCGTCCTCCGCCAGCGCGGAGGGCTTGACGATGATGGGAACCGCGGTGTGTGCGCGCACTTCCTCCAGCTGTTCCAGCATGGGGCCGATGGGGCCGTTCAGCCCGACGGCGTCCGCGCCCATCACCTGCAAGGTGATTAAGGCGGGCAGCAGGGAACAGCCGGTCACCGTGCGGCCGCTTTCGTCCAGCGTCAGCGTGACAAAGGTGGGCAGGTTGGTCGCCCGGGCCGCGAGCACCGCCGCACGCATATCTGCCAGGGAGGTCTGCGACTCGATGGCGATGAAGTCCACGCCCGCCTCGTCCAACGCGCGGATCTGCTCGCGGTAAAGATCGTAAATGTCGTCAAAGTCGGATTCCCCAAAGGGGGGGACGAAAAGCCCGCTGGGGCAGACGTTGCCGCCCACCAGCACGCCGCGCGGCTTAGCGACGCTTTGGCTCAGCCTGACCAGCTCCGTGTTGAGCTGCGCTACCTCGTTTTCCAGCCCATACAGGGACAGGCAGGCGGCGTTTGCGGCAAAGGTCGGGGCATAAACAGCCCGCGCGCCCGCATTGATGTAAGCGCTTTGCAGCTTGGTCAGGGTCTCCGGATGTTCTAAAATCCATTGTTCCATGCCGGACCCGCCGGGCCGCCGAATGTCGGCGGGCATGCCCGCGGCGATCAGGTTGGTGTCGGTCGCGCCGTCCAGCAAAAGGGGTAACGGATAAGGGAAATCGTCCATTTTTTGTCTCCTAATGTAAAAATCAGTGGTTACATGACTTCCGGTGCGGAAATCTTGAGAAGGGACAGCACGTTGCGGATGACCGTCGCAACCGCCTTACAGAGGCAGATGCGCGCGGCGCGCAGGCCGTCCTCCGCGTCTTTGACACGGCAGGTGTTGTAGAATTTATGATAGAGCGTGGCCAGCGTAATGACGTAGCGCGTGATGCGCGCCGGATCGTAATCCTTTGCGGCGGCCACGATTTCGTCCGTGTAGGCGGACAGGTGACGGATCAGCTCGATCTCCTCCTGGGAGGTCAGCAGGGCCAGCTCCTCGTCGGTGCAAGCGCGGGGCTTGATGCCTTCGGCTTCCAGCGCCTTGAGGATGCTGCAAATGCGCGCGTGCGCGTATTGCACATAGTAGACCGGATTCTGGGAGTTCTGCTGTACCGCGAGATCAAGGTCGAAGTCCATCTGGGAGGTAGCTTCGCGCATGTTGAACAGGAAGCGCGCCGCATCGACGGGAACCTCATCCAGCAGATCCGCCAGCTGGATCGCCTTGCCGGTGCGCTTGCTCATGCGGACGACCTCGCCCGCCTTGACCAGGCGAACCAGCTGGATCAGAACCACGTCCAGCTTGCTGCCGTCCAAACCAACGGCGTCCATCGCGGCCTTCATGCGCGCCACATGGCCATGGTGGTCCGCGCCCCAGACGTCGATGCAGATGTCAAAGCCGCGCTTCGCGAATTTGTTGCGGTGATAGGCGATGTCCGCGGCAAAGTAGGTGGGATTGCCGTTCTGACGCACCAGAACCTCGTCCTTTTCCGCGCCGAAGTCGGTTGCACGGTACCAGAGCGCGCCCTCCTTCTCGTAAGTCATGCCCTTGTCTTTCAAAATCTGGATGGTCTCTTCCAGCTCGCCGTCGTTGTGAATGCGGCTTTCCAGGAACCATTCGTCGTACTGGATGCCGTATTTGGCGAGATCGGCCTGCATTTTAGCGATGTTCTTCGGCAGGGCGAAGGCTACCAGCGCCTTCTGACGCTCCGCCGGATCGGCATCCACATAGCGGTCGCCGTTTTCTTCGGCGAACTGCGCGGCGCGCTCCTTGATGTCGTCGCCGTGGTAGCCGTCCTCTGGGAATTCCACCGCGTCCTCGCCCTTGTAAATCTGAAGGTAGCGCGCCTCCAGAGAATTGCCGAATTTCTCGATCTGGTTGCCCGCGTCGTTGACGTAGAATTCACGCCAGACGGAGTACCCCGCCGCGTCCAGCACAGAGGCCAGGCAGTCGCCCAGCGCGCCGCCGCGGGCGTTGCCCATGTGCATTGGGCCGGTCGGGTTGGCGGAGACGTACTCCACCATGATCTTTTTGCCCTGCCCGTAGTCGCTGCGGCCATAGTCCGGGCCGAGCGTCTCAATGTCCTTGAGAATGTCCGAATAGAACTGGCGGTTCAGGAAAAAATTGATAAAGCCGGGGCCGGCAATTTCAAAGCGGTCAAAATAGGTGCCGTCCAGTGCCAGATTGTTGGTGATTGCCTCCGCGATTTTGCGGGGCGCCATATGGAACGCGCGCGCGCTCACCATGGCGGCGTTTGTCGCCCAGTCGCCGTGGGTGCGGTCCGCGGGAACTTCAATTGTGAAAGCCGGGGCCTCCGCTTCGGGCAGCTCGCCCTTTTCCATCGCGCGGGCGATTGCCGCGCCGATCACTTCCCGTAAATTATTGGTTGCCTGCTGCACTAATTTTGACATCTTTGTTTTCTGCCTCCTTGACGGTAATCAGTATTTCATTGGAGCTGGACAGGTTGGAGTTGATGTCCAGCGTATAACGCACTTCCAGTTTGCCGCCTTCGTCCGTCAGGCTGGAATGCAGCCTGCTGGTGAAGATGCCCACCATCATGTGGCCGTAGCCGGTGTCGTACTGGCAGAGGTGGCGCTTGCCGTTTTCCAGAACCAACCGGGTGCCGTCCGCGCCGCCGCGCATCAGCGTCACCTTTTGGGTGCCCTCAATTTTCAGCACGGAGGTGATGGGTTTGCCGTTTTCCTCGTTGTCATATTCCTTGTAGGTAATGTAGCGGTTGTTGCCCTTTTTGACATAGGAACCGAGCGTAGTCACCTGGATTTCGCCCGATTCGTCGTCCACCTTCTGGCGGCCCAGAATGTCGATCAGATAATTTTCCTGCATGTTATTCATCCTCCCTGTGGGGGTCAATAGCGGTCGATGTCGATCTGCCGGACGTCCTGGTCCACGTTGCGGCCCAGGAAAATCCCCGCAATATGCGAGAAGTTTTCCACGTGGTCGCTGACGTAGAAGGAGCAGTCTCCGGCAGTTTGCCGGTCGCAGAGCAGCCCTTGCTCCCGCAGCAGCTCGCCGCAGAAAAAGGCCGTTTCACGTCCGCTGTCAATTAACGTTACATCCCTGCCCATCACCGCGCCGATGACGCGGCTGATGATCGGGTAATGGGTGCATCCCATGATGAGCGTATCCACACCGGCATCCCGCAGTTCCGTCAGGTAGCGTTCCGCCACCATGCGCGGAACCGGGTCCTCCGGGTCGACGAATCCATTTTCCACCAGCGGGACGAACAGCGGGCAGTCGCGGTCATACACCACGATGCTGGGATCGATCTCCGCCAGCGCCCGGCGGTAGGAGCCGCTTCGGATCGTGGCGGTGGTGCCGATCACGCCGACGCGCTTGTTGCGGGTCGCCTTGGAAGCTGCCAGTGCGGTGGGATGTAATACGTCGACAAACGGCAGGCCCAGCTCCTGTCCCGCGCCGCCGATGACGGAGCTCACGGTGCCGCACGCCGCGACGATCAGCTTCACCCGGTTTTCCTTTAAAAAGTGAATGTCCTGTGCGGCGTATTTTAAAATGGTTTCCCGGCTGCGCGAGCCATACGGGACGCGCCCGGTGTCGCCGAAATAGATGATATTTTCCTGCGGCAGGATCTCCAGCAGCTCTTTGACGGCGGTCAGGCCGCCGAGGCCGGAGTCAAACACGCCGATTGGTCGGTTATCCATGCTTTCCCGCTCCTGTTTATTGGTTCTCAAAGGCCAGACCGATCAGGCGGTCCAGCAGCTCCGGAATAGAGACCCCGCAGGCTTCCCAAAGCTTGGGATACATGCTGATGGAGGTAAAGCCCGGCAGGGTGTTGATCTCGTTGAGCAGAATCTCGTCGCCGTTCCGCACAAAGAAGTCCACGCGGGCCAGGCCCGTGCAGCCCAGCATGCGGTAAGCGCGCTCCGCGGTATGGCGCAGCGTCTCGCTGACCTCCGGCGAAAGGTGCGCGGGGATGTAAAGCTGTGAAGTGCCATTTTTATATTTGTCGTCGTAGTCGTAGAAGTCGGCGGACGGTGCGATCTCTCCCACAATGGAGGCTTCCGGTTTTTCGTTGCCCAATACGGCGCACTCCACTTCCTGCCCGACAATGCATTCCTCAATGACGACCTTGTCATCCTCGTTGGCGGCCTTGGCAACTGCGTCGTCCAGTTCCGCCTCGCAGTTGACCTTGCTCACACCCACGGAGGAACCGGCGTTTGCCGGCTTGACAAACACCGGGTAGCCCAGGCGCGCTTCCACCTTCAGCTTGATCTTATCTGCGCCGGTTTTGTAATTGCAGGCGAAGAACCAGAGGTAGTTGGCCTGCTTGATGCGCGCGCCCGTCAGCAGCGTGTGGGCTACGGCTTTATCCATGCACACGGCGGAGGCCAGCGTGCGGCAGCCGACGAATGGGATGCCGGAGAGCTGGAACAGCCCCTGAATGGTGCCGTCCTCGCCGTTTTTGCCGTGCAGTGCCGGGAAGGCCGCGTCAATCCTGACAATTTCGCAGCGTCCGTCGCCGTTCAGCACCAGCAGCCCGCCGATGGAGCGGTCCGGGGAGAGGGAGGCGGAACGGTTGTTGGGATTCTGCTCCCACGCGCCGCTGGCGATGTCGTCGCTGGAGCTGTCCGTCAGCAGCCAGCGCCCGGCCTTGTCAATACCCAGGGTGAGCACCTCGTATTTATCTTTTGGAAGGTTGTCGATGATGCACTTTGCGGAGAGGCGGGAGACCTCGTGCTCGGAGGAACAGCCGCCGAAGATCACGACAATTCTGCGTTTTTCCATGGAATAGAACCTCCTGATATGTTTTTCAGATACAGTTGGCCCGGGACCCTTTTCATTTTCCTCGATACCGGCGCGGAGCGCCTTGGGGTCCTGTAAATATATATGATAACACAACACCGGAACCCGCGCAATCACTACATTTGCCAAATAATCGGGCCGCCCGGGGAAATCCGTGGGCAATATGAAAACGGGCCGGATTTCCTCTATATAATGTATGGTGACAAAAAAAGGAATATGTAGTATAATCAAAAGGACATTCTTTTCCGGCTGGCCATGAGAGGCGGCTTAGGGTGCGGGTGGCAGGATTTGACCCTGCACAGGCTGTATCCGCGCGGGCGCAGGAAAAGACGCAGCAGATGAAAACCGTTCGGGGCCCTGCAACAGCCCCGATTTTGAAAAAGCAGGAGTGATGATTTTTGGAACAAAAGGTATTTGACCTGATTGCCGGCAGGACCGGGGAGGCGCTCGCGCCGCAGGGCTTCCAGAAGGCCGGGGTATCCGCCGCGGAGGGCGTCGGCACGACGGCGCTGTTCACCGGGGAAAACCTCGCGTACAGCGTGTTTTTTGATGAAAAGAAAAAGCAGTTTGAGCTGCGCACCTGCCCAATGACGGACGAAGGCCCGGACGAGAACTGGAAAGTGATCTCCCGCTGGTTGTTCGACCCGGAACCGGGAACCAGCGGCATGTCGGAGGCGGAGAGCATCGCCAACGACTTTATAGAGACGATCGAAGGCCCCAAGCGCATTGCCGCCGTGCAGACGGCGAAGAAGCGCCGCAAGGGGGACGAAAACAACGCGGACCCGCTGTTCTTCTTTAACCGGCTGGTCGGCGTGTTCCCGGACCTGCGCGCGGAAATCGCCGAGGAGCGCGCCTGGTACGGCCTGGTGCGCGGCGTAACATTTGCCAGGGAGCACGTGCTGCCGAAGATGGACGCCCTGCTCGCGGGCGGCAATCCGGATAAACTCCGCAAGCTCTGCGAGGTGCTTGGCGACATGTATGTGGCAGGCGACATGGACGTGCGCTCCATCATTACAATTGTGCTGCTCAACGGCATGCGGGACCAGGACGGCGTGAAGGAAAAGATGGCGCCGCAGTTCCGCAAGGAGCTGGCGGAAGCGCACAAGGCGGCGCTGAAATACCGCGGCAGGGAAGTCAAACCGGAGAAAAAGAAGAAGGAAAAGAAATATTCCGCAGAGAAGCTCAACGACCTGCGGTAAACAGAGGAATCACAGCGGGGAGGGTGTGCGTTTTTCAACGAAACCGCGCACTGTTCCTTGCTTTTTTCAAATTTTCCCTTGACCAAACAGGGCGCGCTATGGTATAGTAATACTACCTCATAAAGGGGTTATTTTTTTGCGCCCTTTTCAGAGGGAGGCTGTGACTCCAAAAAAGAGAGTCTAAATATTGTTCCGTATAACGGGAGGTGCCGTCATGAGAGTGAAAATCGTATTAGCCTGCACAGCGTGCAAACAGCGCAACTACAACACCATGAAAAACAAGAAGAATGATCCGGACAGGCTGGAAATGAACAAGTACTGCCGTTTCTGCAGGAAGCACACGCTTCATAAGGAAACGAAGTAATCCGGACGGAGGGACAAAGAGATGCCAGAAAACACGGAAAAGTCAGTAAAAGATACTGAGAAATCGGTAAACGTTGCTGAGAAGCCGGCGAAAGCCGACAAAGCCGCAAAAGCTGAAAAATCCGAGAAGAAAGACAACGCTTTCGTCCGGTTTTTCAAGAACACGGCAAAGTTCCTTCGCGATGTCAAAAGTGAAATCAAGAAGATCGTGTGGCCTGCTCCGAAGAGCGTGTTTAAAAACACAGGCGTCGTGCTGGTGACCATCATCATCATTGGTCTGTTCATCTTCGGCCTGGACACCGCGTTTATGAACCTGCTTGGTCTGATCATGAACATCGCCAAGTAAGGAGCGGAGGAATTGCTATGCCCGAAGAGGGAAAATGGTACGTTGTGCATACCTATTCCGGGTATGAAAACAAGGTGGCCTCGAATCTGGAGAAAACGGTGGAAAACCGCCAGCTCCACGACCTGATCCAGGAAATCCGTGTCCCCACGGAGACGGTGACCGAGATCAAGGACAACAAAAAGCGCGAAGTCGAGCGCAAGATTTTCCCCGGCTATGTGCTGGTGAAAATGGTGATGACGGACGAGTCCTGGTATGTGGTGCGCAATATCCGCGGCTGCACCGGGTTTGTCGGCCCGTCCTCCAAACCGATTCCGCTCACCAGTGAAGAGGTGGCGAAGCTCGGCGTGGAGACGCGCGAGGTAGAGGTTTCCTACAGCGTGGGTGACTCCGTCCAAATTGTCGACGGTCCGTTGGAGGGCTTTGTCGGCACGGTGGAAGAGGTCGACCTGGAAAAGAACCGCGTCCGTGTGACTGTGAGCATGTTTGGACGCGAAACGCCGGTGGAGCTGGAGCTCGACCAGGCGGAGGCAATGGAATAAATCCGGCGGACGGCCTTCTCACAGCGTCCGGCGCGTCATGGTAACGATAATACGCGGGAGACCGCTTATTATGAGGGGCTCTGCCCCCTGTGGGAGGAACGGGTGAAACGCCCGCTCCGCCATCTACCACGAATTTTGGAGGTGCAAGTAAATGGCTCAAAAGGTTACGGGCTTGATTAAGCTCCAGATACCGGCTGGCAAAGCAACGCCGGCGCCGCCTGTTGGTCCGGCTCTCGGTCAGCATGGTGTCAACATTATGGCGTTCACAAAGGAATTCAACGAGCGCACAAAGGCAGACGCAGGTTTGATTATCCCTGTCGTCATCACGGTTTATGCAGACCGTTCTTTTACCTTTATCACAAAAACGCCGCCTGCGGCCGTTCTAATTAAGAAGGCCTGCGGAATTGAATCCGCTTCTGGCGAACCGAATAAGAAAAAGGTAGCAAAGATTACCCGTGAGCAGGTCAAGAAGATTGCGGAACAGAAAATGCCGGATCTGAATGCGGCCTCTGTGGAAACTGCGATGAGCATGATCGCGGGCACAGCGCGCAGCATGGGCATTGAAGTCGTAGATTGATCACCCGGGTGGGAGGAACAAATCCGATTTTACCACTCAATAGGGAGGAAAACCAATGAAACACGGTAAGAAATATGTCGACAGCGCCAAGCTGATTGACCGTTCAAAGTTTTATGATCCGGACGAAGCGCTTGCAACATGCGTGAAGACTTCTACCGCCAAGTTTGACGAGACCGTTGAGGTCCACGTAAAGCTGGGCGTTGACAGCCGCCATGCAGACCAGCAGGTTCGCGGCGCGATCGTTCTGCCGAACGGCACCGGTAAAACCGTGCGCGTTCTGGCAATCTGCAAGGGAGACGCTGCGAAAGACGCAGAAGCTGCCGGTGCAGAATTTGTAGGCGCAGAAGAAATGGTCCAGAAAATCCAGAGCGAAAACTGGATGGACTTTGACGTTCTGATCACAACCCCGGACATGATGGGCCTGGTCGGCCGTCTCGGTAAAATCCTCGGCCCGCGCGGCTTGATGCCGAACCCGAAGGCCGGCACCGTTACCCGCGACATCGGCAAGGCGATTACAGACGCCAAGGCCGGTAAGATCGAGTATCGTCTGGATAAGACCAACATCATTCACTGCGTCATTGGCAAGGTTTCCTTTGGTCCGGAAAAGCTCCAGCAGAACTTCGATACCCTGCTGGGCGCGATCATCAAGGCAAAGCCGGCCGCCGCGAAGGGCCAGTATATTAAGTCCTGCGTGGTTGCCACCACCATGGGCCCCGGCGTCAAGATGAACCCGAACAAGGTTGGCTAAAACCCTTGACAAGGGATTGTCCCTGTGTTATGATTAATATCGCTTTCCCGTGTAAACAGGAAAGTTCCATATTTCGCTGTTCTTTATTCAAAGACAGCAGGCGCATTGCGTAATGGGGAATCCCAGCCTGCCGAGGATAGAGCCGGAGAAACCTTCTGGATTCTTTTGATTCAGTTTGTTTTTACGCCCTTCCCGGTTTTGGGAAGGGCTTTTTATTTGCCCGGCCCGTTATGAAATGCAATTTCGGTTACGGAGGTGAATCCATTTGCCAAGCGAGAAGGTATTGGAACAAAAGAAGCAGGTCGTTACAGAACTTGCTGAGAACCTGAAAGCTGCCTGCACCGGCGTCATTGTAGATTACAAGGGCATCACGGTTGCGGATGATACAAAACTGCGTAAGCAGCTGCGCGAGGTGGGCGACTACAAGGTCGTGAAAAACACCCTGCTGAAATTGGCGTTGAAAGAAGCCGGCATCGAGGGTCTCGATTCCGTTCTGGAGGGCACCACAGCAATCGCGATCAGCAAGGAAGACTACGTTGGCAGCGCCAAGGTGCTTTCCGATTTTGCTGAGAAAAGCAAGACCTTTAAGATCAAGGCAGGCTTCGTGGACGGCAACGTCATCGACGAAGCGGGCGTTAAGAATCTTGCAAAGCTGCCTTCCAAGGAAGTGCTCATTGCACAGACGCTGGGCGGCTTGAATGCGCCGATTACCGGCTTTGTTACCGTGCTGAACGGTACCATGAAGGGCCTGGTTGTTGCGCTGAATGCAATTGCAGAGAAACAGGCTGCAAACGCATAATTGTTTTTCTACCAAACCGGCGCCGCAGGCGCACCAAAAATTACTTTAAAATTATGGAGGTATTATCATGTCTGATAAAGTTGTTAAGCTGATTGAAGATGTAAAGGCTCTCACCGTTCTGGAGCTCTCCGAGCTCGTTAAGGCTCTCGAAGAGGAATTCGGCGTTTCCGCTGCTGCTCCGGTTGCTGTTGCTGCTGCTCCGGTTGCTGGCGCTGCTCCGGCTGCTGAAGAGAAGACCGAGTTTGACGTCATCCTGAAGGGCGCTGGCGCCAACAAGATCGCTGTCATCAAGGTTGTCCGCGAGATCACCGGCCTGGGCCTGAAGGAAGCAAAGGAAGTCGTTGACGGCGCTCCGAAGGCTGTCAAGGAAGGCATTTCCAAGGACGATGCGGATGCGATCAGCAAGAAGCTGACCGATGCAGGCGCAGAAGTCGAAGTGAAATAATTCATTCCGTAACCAAAGCCCCGTCTGTGAAAACAGGCGGGGCTTTTTTGCTGCACCGGGTAAAAGTAGGATTGCCCAAAAGGGGTTCTACATCATCTGCGTAAAATGAAAGGCCGGAAACATTCCCAGCCAATGGGATGCTTCCGGCCTTTTGCATCTGCGTTTACTCACATGCGCCTGTATTTCTTTACCTTGCGCAGGTTTTTCTTTTTGCGGTTGTAAATCAGCGCTAAAACGATATAAATCAGGACCAATACCAGAATAATTCCTGCGATCACCAGGAACCAGGTGGAAGTAAAAATGGATTTGACCGTATCCACGGAGTGAAGCAGTTCGCTGCGTTCCACGGACTCCGCCGCGACCAGATCGACCGTAGCCAGCTCCTGTCCCGCATAGCTCAGGGTAGCGGTGCCGATCTTATCGCCTTTTTTGATGGGGGCTTCCACGCTCTCCGGCAGATTTTTGGTGAGAATCACGCTGGAGACGTCGACACTGTCCGGCATGATGGTGGAATAGTTTTTGGCAGGGACCAGCAGCAGCTTATCTTTGTTCCAGGCATAGTCCAGCTGGATTTCCCCGACAGAATCCTCGCTGTTGAGCACATCCTTCATTTCCAGGTTGTTGAAGGCCCATTCGTAGAGGTTCTTGCTGTCGATCATTTCGCCGCGGTTCGTAATCTTGTTGCCGTTTTCATCCACGCTGGGAGAGCCCAGCGCCACGCACATGTAGCTGTATCCGCCCTTGGTGGCGGAGGAGACAAGACAGTAGCCCGCCTGGTCATGGGAACCGGTCTTGATGCCGCGTGCGTAGCGGTAATAGAGGCTGGGGTCCAGGTTCGGGTCGATCAGCCGGTTTGTGGTGACGAGCGTGCGCTCCTGGCCGGCCTCAGGGCCGCCGGCGGGCGTGTAAGTATAGCGGGTCTGGTCGGTGATATCGGTGAAATGCGGCAGGGTCATCGCGTATTTTGTAATGAGGTACAGGTCGTGCGCAGTCGTGTAGTGGTTGTCGTCGTGCAGGCCGTGCGGATTCATAAAATGCGTGTTGACGCAGCCCAGCTCCTGCGCCTTCTGGTTCATCAGCTCCACAAAGGCGTTGGCGTTGCCGTTGCCGATGTAGTCAGCCAACACCAGTGCGGCGTCGTTGCCGGATGGGACCATCATACAGTTGAGCAGCTGCATCACGGTCAGCACATCGTTTTCTTTGATACCGGAGAGGGAGCTGCCAGTACCCAGCAGGCGGTCTACCACTTCCTTTGTCACGGTAACCTGTGTGTTTTCCAGATCCTCAATCTGTTCGCTGACAACGATGAAGCTCATGATTTTAGTGGTGGAAGCCGGCGCCCGCTTCGCGTCCGCGTTTTTCTGGTAGACGATGGTGTCCGTGTCCAGGTTGATCAGCTCAATCGCCGCGGAATTCGTTTCAAAGTCAATATTGAACGTGGCGGCGCTTGCATAGGACGGCACAAGCATACAGACCGTCAGGACCAGGCACAAAAGGGGAAAGAGCTTTTTTTTCATGGAACTTTTGCCTCCAATGTGATATGATTATAAAATATCAGATCTTTCAATACAGGGAAAGTCTTGTAAAAGTATACCAGTTATTGATGGAAAGATAAAGGTTCGTATCAAAATCTTTATCATTTCTTCAGAAAACCATTGCCTGCGGATCGGCAGGCCAAAAGGGGGATGCTCTTTGCTTTATATCACAGGGAATATGCATGGGGAAATGGCGCGCTTCGAGGATTCCCGCCTGCGGAAGCTCAAAAAGGGGGATACGCTGATTGTCTGTGGCGATTTTGGATTCCTCTGGGACGGCGGGCCAAAAGAGGAAAAGAACCTGAAAAAGCTCGGCAGTAAGAAGTACCGGATTCTGTTTGTAGACGGTACGCACGAGAATTTTGACCTGCTGGATCAGTATCCGGAGACGGACTGGAACGGCGGAAAGGTCCAACAGATCAACGACAATGTGCTGCATCTGCTGCGCGGTCAGATTTATGAGATCGAGGGGAAAAAGTTCTTTGTCTTTGGCGGCGGGGAGAGCGCCGAAAAGCAGATGTATGTGGATGCCGGGAAGTGGTGGGAACGGGAGATGCCCAGCCTGACGGAGCTGCGCGAGGCGGTGAACCACCTGCGTGAGCATGAATTTAAGGTGGATTACATCCTGACACATGAGCCCGCGCCCGGAATGCCCGCCATGAAAGTCAATCCGAAGGACAGTACCAACCAGCTGGACGCCTTTTTTGACGAGTTGGTCAAGCGCGTGGATTACGACAAATGGTTCTTTGGCTCTCTGCACATCGACCGGAAAATCACCGCCAAGACCTACTCCGTATTTAACGAGGTTGTACCGCTATGAAAATTTTGCATACTTCTGACTGGCACCTGGGGAAAATGCTGTTTGGGCGTTCCCTGCTGGAAGACCAGGCGTATTTCATCGACCGGGTGTTCCTGCCCCTTGTGGAGCGGGAGCGCCCCGATTTGCTTTTATTGGCGGGTGACATATTCGACCGGCAGATCGCGCCCACGGAGGCGATCCGCCTGTTTGACCGCTTTGTCTCGGAGGCGCACCGTTTAAATGTACCATTGGCGGCAATCAGCGGCAACCACGATGGCGCGGAGCGGATGACGCTGGGCGCGGATCTCCTGCGCCAGTGCGGCGTGACCATTGCCACAAAAATGGAAGACGCTTTTACGCCGGTCCGGTTGCCGGACCGCGTGAACCTGTACCTGCTTCCGTATTTTGATCCCGTACAGGCGCGGCAGTTCCTGGGAGAAGAAGTGCGGGGATTTCAGGAGTCGTACCAGGCGGTATTGGATAAGCTGCGCGCGTCGTTTGAGCCGGGTGCCGTCAATCTACTGGCGGCCCACTGCTTTGTGATGGGTGGCGAAACCTCCTCTTCGGAAAGTCCCACCTTTGTGGGCGGCAGCTCCGAGGTTCCGCCCGCCTGCTTCACGGATTTTTCCTATGTGGCGCTGGGGCATCTGCACCGGCCGCAGAAGGCAGGGCCTAACGGACGGTACGCCGGTTCGCCGCTCAAGTATTCCTTTGATGAGGCGGACCACAGGAAGTCGGTTACCATGGTAACCGTGGAAAACGGAGAGGTGAAAACGGAACAGTTTCCGGTGCAGCCGCTGCGCGACCTGCGCCTGCTTTCCGGCACGATGGAAACGCTTATGGCGCAGGGAAGGGAAAATCCAAGCGAGGATTACCTCTATGTGCATCTGCTGGACGAATCCCCGGTCTATATGCCGATGGACCGGCTGCGCCCGTATTTCCCCAACCTGCTGGGACTGAATTCCGAGTGGCTGGCGCGGGCGGGCAGCGGGGACAACGCAGGCCTGCGGGAACAGCTGCTGCACCGCAAGACGGACGATGCCGCCATCTTTGAGGAATTCCTCAAGCAAATCTGCGGAACGCAGGCGGACGACGAGGACCGCGCGCTGTTCCGGCGGGCGATGAACGGGAAAGAAGGTGCGGAGGAGTGAAGCCGATCACCGTGACCATGCAGTCGTTTGGCTCCTATTTGAATCGCACGGTTGTGGACTTCACCAAACTGGGCGACAACGCTATTTTTTTGATTACCGGGGCCACCGGCGGCGGAAAAACAACGATCCTGGACGCGATGTGCTTTGCATTGTACTGCAAGGCGACGGGCGGGCGCAGAAGCTGGAGCAGTATGCGCAGCGCGGCGGCGCCCATGGGTGCGGAAACGCTGGTGGAGTTTACCTTTCAGCTGGCGGGGGAGACATACCGCTTTGCCCGTTCCCAGTCTCTGTATGAGGCGCGCGGAAGCGGTGCGTTGAAAACCAGGGAGTCGCATGCCTGTTACCGGATGAAAGACGGCGAATGGGAGCTTTTGCTCTCCGGCGCGGAAGCCCGCGTGCGGGAAAAGGCGGAAGAACTGCTGGGGCTGACCTGTGAACAGTTCTCACAGGTCATTGTTCTGCCGCAGGGAGATTTTTTAAAACTGCTGCTGTCCAGTTCCCGTGATAAGACGCAGATTTTCCAAACGCTGTTTGCAACCGTCCGCTGGGAGCGCGCGACGCGCAATTTAAAAGAGCTGGCGTCATCTCTCAGCCGGGAGGCCGGAGAACTCGAGGCGGCGAAAAAATCCATTCTGGAACAGGAGGCCGTGGAAAATCTGCCGCAGCTGGAACAGAAACAAGCGGCGTTGGAAAAGCAGCTGGCACAGGTTCAAAAGGAACGGCAAGCGGCAGAGGAGACATTGCAAAAACAGAATGCGTCCGTGCGCGTGGCAGAAGCGCTCACAGAACAATTTTTATCCCTGGACAAGCTGAAAAAGCGCTGGGAGGAGCTGGAACGCCGGGCGGACGAAATGGAGAAGAACCGCACAAAGCTGGAACAGGCCCGACGTGCAGCGGGCGTCTATCCCTATTTTGCCGCCTGCCAATCGGCGCAAAAGGAGCTTGCCCTGAAACAGCGGTCCTTTCAGGCGGCGCGGGAACGGTTCCAGGCGGCAGAGAAGGCGTTGCAATCGGCGCGGCAACAGCTTCCGCTGGCAAAAGAGTGCAGGGAATGCCTGCCCCGGTTGTCCCAGAAAGAAGCGAATCTGTTGCGGGTCCGGGAAAGCGCCGTACGATATCAGGATGTCCAGAAGCGCTGCGCGGATACACAGAAACGCATCAACGAGCAGGAAAAGAAGCAGCTGGAGGCTGTTACCCGATTGCAGACAGCGGAACAACAGCTGCGGGATGGAAATACCTATATCCAGCAGGTGCAGCGGGAGATTTCCCGCATGCCGCAGCTGTTGCAGGAAGTCCAGCGGTTGATGGACACCGATGCGGCCGCCGCACTGGCGGGGCATTTGCAGGAGGGCGTACCCTGCCCGGTCTGCGGGTCGGTACATCATCCGAACCCGGCGCGTCCCAGCACGCGATTGCAGGCGGCACAGGAAGCACTGCAAAAAGCGCGGCAGTCCGCCGACCGGTTGGAGCGCGCGCAGAAGCGGCTGCAGGAGCGCCAGGAGCAGCGGGAACAGGCGCAAAGGGACTGCGACGCAGGCAGGGATGCCGTTTCCGCCCTGCGGAATATGCTGGAGGGGCAGGAGGCGACGCTGCGCGAACTGGAGCAGACGATGGGTGATTTGCGGGCACTGCCCGAGATTGACCGGCAGCTTTCAGCGGTGCGCGCGCAAAGCAGAGACAGTGCGGCGCGGGCGGAAAAGCTGGAACAAAACGCTTCGCATGCGGAAAGCGCGGCGGCAGCGGCGGAAGCGGCTTATAAAGCGACGGAAACGGCGCAAAGAGAGGCGGAGGCGGCCGTACAGGCTGCGCAAAAGCAGCTGGATGACTCCGTGCTGCAGGCCGGGCTGCATCCGGAGGAGGATTACGCGGCGCTTCTGCTCCCGCCGGAGCAGATCCAGGCATTGGAACAGATGCTGACTGCTTATAAAGCCGCACGGGAAAGCGCTTACCAACAGATTTCTGCACTGGAAACGGAACTGAAAGGAAAGGCGATGCCGGATTTGGCGGCTGTCAGGGGGGCACAGACGCAGGCGCAGAAACACGTGGGAGAATTGGCGCAATCGTTCGGTAAACTGGAACAGGGCCTTGCTTCCGCACTTCAGTCTTTGGAACGGCTGGAACGGTTGGAGCAGGAAGGGAAGCAGGTAGAACAGGCGTATGCGCGCAGCAGCCGTCTGGCAATGCTGCTCTCCGGAAAGAACGCATATAAAATCCCGCTGCAGCAGTTTGTGTTGGGCGTGATGCTGGACGATATCCTGACCTCCGCCAACCAATTTTTTGCCACGCTCAGTTCCGGGCGGTACAGTTTGAACCGCATCACCGGGCCAACGGGAGGCAATGCGCTGAGCGGGCTGGACATGCAGGTATTTGACGCCTATACCGGGGGTGCGCGTGCGGTGGAGACACTTTCCGGCGGCGAGCTGTTTCTGGCGTCCCTGTCGCTGGCGTTCGGCCTTTCCGACGTGGTGCAGAGCTATTCGGGCGGCGTGCATCTCGATTCGCTGTTTATCGACGAGGGCTTCGGGACGCTGGACCAGGAGACGCTGGATACCGCGATGAAGGCGCTGGCGCAGTTGCAGAGCATGGGACGCACCATTGGCATCATCTCCCATGTGAGTGAGTTGAAAAACCGCATCGCGGCGCAGATTGTCGTCGGCAAAGACCCGGAGGGCG
This sequence comes from Anaeromassilibacillus senegalensis, assembly GCF_001261775.1. Lineage (GTDB taxonomy): Bacteria > Bacillota > Clostridia > Oscillospirales > Acutalibacteraceae > Anaeromassilibacillus > Anaeromassilibacillus senegalensis. The sequence continues at coordinate 423,570 of NZ_LN868536.1, forward strand.
GCAGCACGGCGGAGGTTCGGATGCAATAGGTTGAAACTATGAAAAATCTTTGATAAAACCTGCTGATGGAAAGCAGGAGGCCGTTACTAAATGAAATTGCGATACCAAATTATACAAAGAAACAGCTTTCTATAAGAGAAAATGCCCTTGAATTTGGCTGTGAGCCATTCAAGGGCATTTTTTATGTTTTTCCTAAGATCTATTTTACTATGTGCTTTAATCCTCAGCTTTCGCTGAGGAAGCAAAAAAGCCCCAACGAAAGATTCCTGTCTTGTAAACAGCAATATCACTCGTTCCCACTCGCTCTTCTCATAAAGAGAATCTCGTTCTCTGCGGAGAACGACCAAAGGCGCTGCCTTTGGAAACCGCCACCTTTTAGAAAGGTGGCGAAACACGTTTAAACAATAACTCACAAGGTAAACAAAGTGGGGATGTTTTGCAACAAGCCCGTCTATCATCCGCCTGCAAGCGTTTGAAAGAGCTGGTTGATCTCCGCGCGCAGACCGCGGTGTTCCGGTTTTTCCAATGTAAAATCCTGTGCCAGAATACCGCGCGCGGCCTCCTGCGCCTGCTTTAGCGTCTCCATATCCTGCGCCATGTCAGCGATTTTCATGTCTGGCAGGCCGTGCTGGCGGGAGCCGAAGAAATCGCCGGGCCCGCGCAGCTTCAGGTCCTCGTCGGCGATTTCAAAACCGTTTGAGGTGCGGCACATCACGGACAACCGTGTGAGCGCCTCCTCGTTCTGCGCGTCGGAAACCAGAATGCAGGTGGATTGCTGCGTTCCGCGCCCGACGCGTCCCCGGAGCTGGTGCAGCTGTGAAAGGCCGTAGCGCTCCGCGTTCTCGATCAGCATGACGGTCGCGTTTGGCACGTCCACGCCAACCTCCACAACGGTTGTGGAGACCAGTACGTCGATCCGTCCGGCGGCGAAGTCCCCCATGACGGCCTCTTTCTCTTTGGCTTTCATGCGGCCGTGCAGCAGACCGATGCGGCAATGGGGCATCCATTCCGTGCGGAGCTTTTCCGCGTACTGCGTCACAGAGGCCATATCGCTGTCGCTCTCATCAATCATCGGGCAGATGATATAGCACTGTTGTCCATCCGCGATGTGCTGCTGTAAAAAGCGAAAGGCGCGCGGCCGCTTGGCGCTGTCAATGGCGTATGTTTCAATCTTTTGCCGGCCCGGAGGCAGTTCGTCCAGAATAGAGAGGTCCAGGTCGCCGTAGATCATCAGCGCCAGCGTGCGGGGGATGGGCGTGGCGCTCATGACTAGCAGATGCGGATTGTCCCCCTTGGAGGCCAGTGCCGCCCGTTGAGCCACACCGAAGCGGTGCTGCTCATCTGTGACGACCAGTCCAAGCTTTTGAAAGACAACCCCTTCGGAGAGCAGGGCGTGCGTACCGATAACAAAACGGATCTCTCCCGATTGAAGCTGTTCCGTCAGTTTCCGTTTCTGTGCGGCGGGGGTGGAACCGGTCAGCAGAGCGACCGAGATGCCGGTGGGAGCGAGCATGGCGGAGAGGGAATCAAAGTGCTGGCGGGCCAGGATTTCCGTTGGCGCCATCAGCGCGGCCTGCATCCCGTTTTCCACCACACAATAACAAAGCGCCGCGGCGACCGCAGTTTTACCGGAACCGACATCGCCCTGCACCAGCCGGTTCATCGGATGGCCGCCCCGCATGTCCTCCAGGGCTTCCCGTACGGCGCGCTTTTGTGCTTGGGTAGGTGTAAAGGGGAGCAGTTGGAAAAACGCTTCTGTGCAGTCCTGTGTCAAGCGGAGGCGGTTTTCTTCCTTTTCCCGCGTCTTCATGCGGAGCAGGCCCAACTGCAAAACAAGCAGCTCCTCAAAGATCAGGCGGTAGCGCGCGGCGCGCAGCTGTTCCATTGTATCCGGAAAATGGATATGTTCCAACGCCGTCCGCAGCGGGCACAGGCCATATTGCAGGCGCAGCGGCTCCGGGATGGGGTCGCGTAGCTTCTGCGGCAGGAGAAGAAACGCGTTGCGCACCGCGTTGGATATGATGCGGGAACTGAGTCCCTGTGTCTGCCGGTAGATGGGGCAGATGGCCGGATAGGAGCCGATGGGGTAAAATTCCGGAGCGAGCATTTCGCGCTTTAAAAAGTTGGAGTGGACCTTTCCGTAAAAGAGGTAGGTTTCTCCTTCCGACAGCCGGTCCTTGACATAAGGGTTGTTAAAAAAGGTAATCTCCATATCACTCGCGCCGTCCGTGACGCGCAGCTTGCAGAGCAGCATTCCGCCGCGGATGCGCGTTTCCGACGGTGCGCGGTAGACGGTTGCGCGGATCGCACAGGGCTCATCCAGCGGTGCTTCCCGAATGGAGCAGGGATGCGACAGGTCCTCGTAAGCACGGGGGTACAGGCGCAGCAGCGCGCCGATGCTCGGCGCGCCGATTTTGGCAAACAGTTTGGCGCGCTTTTCGCCCACCCCCTTCAGTTCCCGGATGGGCCTGTTGAACAAGGACAAGAGATTCACCTCCATAGCGATGTAAAAGACAAAGCGGTGGTATTACAACACGCTTTACACAAAAGATTGACAGGGCAGAAGCGCCCGGACTTGCACCAAAATGCAGGTTCAGCGCAAAATATCAGCGGAATAAGAGCAATTCCCCCCGCCGCAGGCGGGGGGAATCATCCTCTTCAGCCGATTCTTTTTGGATCCTGCCCATTGAGGGGCAGCGGTATCGTCAAGTTCAGCCGGGTATTTGTGTAAGCTGTCAATTGTGAGACAGCCTCTGATTGTATATAGGCGTCTTATTCAACGGAAACGATAAAGTAATAGACAGGCTGGCCGCCGTTGACCAGCGTGACCTCGATGTCGCTGCTGATCTTGGTCTTGATACGGTTGTACGCGTCGTTTGCCTGTGCCTCCGTAATATCGGAACCGTAGATGATGGTGATAAAGGAAGTGCTGCGGTTGACCATGGAACGGGTCAGCTTGCTGCAGGTGTGAACGATATCCTTTTCGATCAGTTCCATTTTTCCGTTGCGCAGGCCCAGAATATCGCCCTCGCGGATTTTGTGGCCGCCGAATTCGGAATCGCGCGCCGCAAAGGTAATGGTACCGGTTTGTACGTTTCCCGCGGCTTCCATCATGGAGACAGCGTTCTGCTCGGTGGAAACGTCCGGATCAAACGCCAGCATTGCAGAAAGCCCCTGCGGGACCGTGCGGGTCGGCAGGACGATGACCTTGCGGTCCTTGATCAGCGGAACGGTCTGCTCCGCCGCCATAATGATGTTTTTATTGTTGGGCAGGACGATGACCGTCTTGGCCGGTGTGGCGCGCACCGCTTCCAGAATGTCGTTGGTGCTGGGATTCATCGTCTGTCCGCCGCTGACCACATGGGTGCAGCCGAGGTCTGTAAACAGCGTCTGCAGGCCGTCGCCCGCCGCCACCGCCACGAAGCCGATCTCTTCCGTCGGTTCAGCAGGGGCAAGGGACTTTTTTGCGGCCTTTGCCTTGGCGGCTTCATTTGCTTCCGCCGCCTTTCTGTGCTGTTCCTTCATGTTTTCGATTTTAACGGTCAGGAGCTGCCCAAAGACCAGCGCCGCCTGCAGGGCGTTGCCCGGTTCTTCCGTATGCACATGCACCTTGATGATCTCTTCGTCGTCCACAACGACGACACAATCGCCGATACCCTCCAGATACTGGCGCAGATCCTGCGGGTCCTTTACGCAATCCGGGTCGCGTCCAACAATGAACTCCGTGCAATAAGTGAAGTGGATTTCCTGGTCGAATTCCGCCGCCGCATTGCGGAAAAATTCATCCGCGGTAAGATTGGCATTGGATTCCGCCGCCGCATCGTTGAGAATGATGGTATGATCTTTAAAGACGGACATCATGCCGTCAAAGATATGGCAAAGGCCCTTGCCGCCCGCGTCCACAACGCCTGCCTTTTTCAGTACAGGAAGCAGCTCCGGAGTTTCTTCCAGCGCTTCCGCCGCGCCCTTGCAGATGGCGCTCCAAACGTAAACCGGGTCGTCATCGATCTCCGCCGCCGCCTTGCCCTTTTCGCAGGCGACACGGGAGACGGTCAGGATGGTGCCTTCTGTGGGCTTCATGACAGCCTTGTATGCGGCTTCCACGCCCATTCCAAGCGCGTTGGCCAGATCGGTTCCGCTGATGGTGCTGCAGCCCTCGATGCCTTTGGAAAAGCCGCGGAACAAAAGGGAGAGGATAACGCCGGAATTGCCTCTGGCCCCGCGCAAAAGAGCGGAAGCCGCCTTGTGTGCAATCTCACCGGCGCCGCCTTCCGCATTCTCCAATTCCCGCGCGGCAGAGGCCATTGTCATGCTCATATTGGTTCCGGTGTCTCCATCCGGCACGGGGAAAATATTCAGCTCATCGACAGAGGTTTTATACTTGGCAATATTGTTGGCGCCAGAAATCATGGCGTCCCTCAACTCAGTTCCGTTTATCACTGCGAACACTCCCTTGGTAACATTTTTCATATACGGTTCTTTTTATTTTTCCTATATGCTATTTTATCTGGACAATTTATTTGAATATTATAACATACTCTTACAGCAGATTCAATCGATATTATTGCCAGAAAAAGGGGGAGATAGTCGAAAGAATCGGCGTTTATCAAAAAAAGAGTTCCCCGCTGCAAAGAACGGGGAACCCGATGCGTTATGGAAACGTAGTGGAGGAATTGGTATTATGTGAGTGGTGGGATGGTTACTGTCAAAATTGTTTCCGTACTATCTCTGTTCGACAATCAAACGGATAGCAGTGCGTTCCTCGCCGTCGATTTCTACACTTGCAAAAGCGGGAATGCAGATGAGGTCGATTCCTGCCGGGGCAAGGTATCCCCGTGCGATGGCAACCGCTTTAATTGCCTGATTGGCGGCGCCAGCCCCAACCGCTTGGATCTCAGCGGTGCCGGACTCTCGGATGACCCCTGCAATCGCGCCGGCGACTGCATTTGGTGCGGACTTTGATGACACTTTTAAAGGTTCCATAGCCATCCCTCCTACGTCCTATGAATTTTTACACTCTAATCATAAAACATTTTGCATAGACTTGCAATATGATGCGGAAAATATATGGGAATTATCTTGCTTTCTGTCGGAATCAGGCGAGGCGCAGGCGCTCAATTTCCAGTGTTTTCCCAGTTTTTTCGTCAATATGGAACAGTGCGCAGTCCATCTCGCAGGGGCCGTCCGCGATGTCGAACCGAACAGGCATTTTGGTGCGCATTTTCTGAATCACCAGTTCCGGTTTGACGCCCAGAACGGAGTGGACCGGTCCGGTCATCCCCAGGTCGGAGAGATACCCCGTGCCGTTTTCCAGGATGCATTCATCTGCTGTCTGCACATGGGTGTGCGTACCGAATACGGCGGAAACGCGCCCATCCAGATAGTAGGCGAGGGAGCGTTTTTCCCCGGTGGCCTCCGCGTGGAAGTCCACCAGCGTGATTTTCGGCATCCCTTCGGATAAAATGCGGTCCGCGACATCAAACGGGGAATCCATGCTTTCCATGTATACAACGCCCATCAGGTTGATCACGCCCACCTGGATGCGGCCCATATCCACCACGCAGGAGCCGCGGCCCGGCGCGCCTGCTGGAAAATTGGCGGGACGCAGCAGCGATTCGCAGGAGTCGAAGAACTCATAGCTTTCTTTGCGGCGAAAAGTGTGGTTGCCCGCTGTAATCACGTCCACGCCGCTGTCAAAGAGGAAATTTGCAGAGGTGGGCGTGATCCCGTTGCCGTCCGCAGAATTTTCTCCGTTGGCAATCACAAGGTCGATCCCCTTGAATTTTTTGAGCTGGGGCAGATGGGCGCGCAGAAATTTGCAGCCGATACTGCCGACCACGTCCCCGATTGCGAGAATATTCATATTTTCATCCCTTTTTCTGTTTTCAGTCAATAGCGCACACGAAATCCCTGTTCCTCCGGAAGCTCCGGAATTTCCCGGATATCCAGGTGCTCCAGGCGGCTGTAGCCGGTTCCGCGGTGCAGGGCGGCGGAGAACGCCGAGACGGCAGGGGAATCCCCCTGTACCTCAAGCTCTACACAGCCGTCCGCCCGGTTGCGGACCCACCCGGTCAGCCCGCGTGCCTGTGCGTTCCGCTGGGCAGCCCAACGGAATCCGACGCCTTGTACTCTACCCTGCGCCAGCATGGCGTAGCGCGGCATAAAATCGCCCCCTGTATCCAGTATTGCCTGAGAACGGCATTTTAAATAAAGAGGCCGTTGCAGTTTGAATTCTGCAACGGCCCCGAAAGTTTGCCCGGCAACGCAAAAGGTCCGTAAAGGACCATATCACTCGTTTCCACTCGCTCTTCTCAGGAAAAAAAGTTTCGTTCTTTGCGGAGAACGACCAAAGGCGCTGCCTTTGGAAACCGCCGCTTTTCAGAAAAGCGGAAAAACACATTTCGCTCTACGTACAAGCAAAATAGGGTCTGTTTATTTCGCGTATTCGATCGCGCGGCTCTCGCGGATGATGTTGACCTTGATCTGGCCCGGATATTCCAGGTCGTTCTCGATCTTCTGGCAGATGTCCCGCGCCAGCAGGATCATCCGGTCGTCCGTAATGATGTCCGGTTTCACCATGATGCGGATTTCGCGGCCCGCCTGAATGGCGTAGCAGCGCTCCACACCCTCGAAGGAAGAAGCGACTCCCTCCAGCTTTTCCAGACGCTTGATGTAATTTTCCAGGTTTTCACGCCGCGCGCCCGGCCTTGCAGCCGAAATGGCGTCCGCCGCCTGTACGATGCAGGCGATGACGGTCTTGGCTTCCACATCTCCGTGGTGAGCCTGAATGGCATGGATAACCGTTTCGCTTTCCTTGTATTTGCGGGCCACATCAACGCCGATGTCGACGTGCGAGCCTTCGATTTCATGGTCAAGCGCTTTGCCGATGTCGTGCAGGAGACCTGCGCGGCGGGCAATGGTTGGGTCGAGACCCAGCTCCGACGCCATGACGCCGGACAGGTACGCGACCTCCAAAGAATGGTTCAAAACGTTCTGGCCGTAGCTGGTGCGGTAACGCAAACGACCCAGCAGCTTGACAAGCTCGGGATGAATCCCGTTTACGCCGGCCTCGATGATGGCGCGTTCGCCCTCCTGTTTGATTGTGGCGTCCACCTCGCGGCGTGCCTTTTCAATCATTTCTTCAATGCGGGCGGGATGGATTCTGCCGTCGGAAATCAGTTTCTCCAGTGCGATGCGGGCCACCTCGCGGCGGACCGGCTCAAAGCTGGACAGCGTAATGGCCTCCGGTGTATCGTCGATGATCAGGTCGACGCCGGTCATTGTCTCGATCGCGCGGATATTCCGTCCCTCGCGGCCGATGATACGGCCCTTCATCTCGTCGTTGGGCAGCGGCACAACGGAAATTGTCGCCTCCGCCACGTGGTCTGCCGCACAACGCTGAATAGCCATGGAAATGATTTCGCGCGCGGAGTTTTCCGCGTCGTCGCGTGTCTGCTGTTCAAACTCCATGAGTTTGACGGCCTTTTCATGCGTGAGTTCATCCTCCAGGTTTTTCATGAGGAAATCCTTTGCCTGTTCCACCGTGAACCCGGAAATGCGCTCCAGCATTTCAAACTGGCTCTTCTTCACAGCTTCCGCTTCTGCTAGGCGTTCGTCCGCCTGTTTGTTTTTGTTGTTGAGAATCTCGTCCTTTGCCTCTAAGCTCTCCAGCTTTTTGTCAAGTGTTTCTTCCTTTTGCTGAATGCGGCGTTCCTGCCGCTGTACTTCCTTCCGGCGTTCGTTCAGCTCTTTTTCCGCTTCCGCTCTTTGACGGTGAATTTCATCCTTGCCTTCCAAAACGGCTTCTTTTTTCTTGGCCTCCGCGGTCTTGATCGCGTCGCTCACAATCCGTTTGGCCTCCTGCTCCGCGGAGCCGATGGTAAATTCAGCAATTTTCTTCCGGTGGTTCACACCTGCCAAAAAAGCGATTACGCCAGAGATCACCGCGCACAGCAGCGCGATGATGATACATACTACAATAGGGATCAAAGTTGTTGGCACCTCCTTGTCTTGATTTTGCAAGGAAGCGCTGACGCAAACCGTGCGCAATTACGCCGGTGTCATCCGGTAAAAAAACGCGCAAAAAATAAGCCTATCCATTCTCTATATCCGTTATTTCAAGGTATTTTTAACACAAAATCCGGGGATGTAAAGCCGCCGGCGTGATTGTATGCGGGTTGTTTCAGCGTTTCCTCAGGGGATGGCCGGTGTTATAAACAGCCAAGCCCTGAAAATTTTGTAATCGTTACAATGGTATTGCGTGGGTGCGTTACGCCCACGGTGCAAAACATTTGCATCATAGAAGTAATTGTATTACGTTTTATACCTGAATGTCAAGAATTTTGAGGGCAATATGTATAAATTATGAATAAAATATTATTTTGTTATTATGTAGAATTAAATAGGGAAGAATGTTCTAATCGAGGGGAAAAAAGGGAGGGACTTTTCACTTGACAATCCGAATAACGGGTGCTAAGATTAAATTAATTTCAAAGGAAAAAGCGTTGATGAGGAAGCCGCAGGTTCCCGGCAGCAGAGAGTGCACGCATTAGCTGAAAGCGTGTGCGGCAGGGGAGTTTGCAAAGGCCACCGCCTCTGAGTGTGTGCCGCAAGCGAATGGTTCGTGTAAGGCATGCCGTCTGGCCGCGTTACAGGCCGCAATGAGGGCAGCCGTTTGCTGCCAGATCAGGGTGGAACCGCAGGAACAGCCTGCCCCTTTTGCGAGGGGTGGGCTTTTTTTATTTTATTCGGAAGATTATATGCAAGGGAGAGTATAAAAATATGGTAAAAGTATCGTTAAAAGGCGACGTCCGGGAGTATGAAGCCGGAACGACCGTCGCGGAAATTGCAAAGTCCATCGGCGCGGGCCTCTACAAAGCCGCGTGCGGCGGAAAAATCGACGGGGAAGCAGTCGACCTGCGCACCCCGGTGACGAAGGACTGCGCGCTGGAAATTCTTACGTTTGACAGCGCGGAGGGCAAGCACGCTTATTGGCATACGACTTCCCACATTATGGCGCAGGCGGTCAAGCACCTGTTCCCGGGTGCGGTCTTTGCCATCGGCCCGGCGATCGAAAACGGCTTCTATTACGATATGGATCTGCCGCGCACCCTGACGCCGGAGGACCTGGAAAAGATCGAGGCCGAGATGAAGAAGATCATCAAGGAGAACCTTCCGCTGGAGAAGTTTGAACTGACCCCGGAAGAGGCCAAAGAGATGATGGAGAAGGACGGCCAGATCTACAAGGTGGAACTGATTGAAGAGCACTCTAACAAGGGGGAGAAGATCAGTTTCTACAGGCAGGGCGACTTTACGGACCTCTGCGCCGGCCCGCATCTGATGACCACGGGCCAGGTCAAGGCAGTTAAGCTGCTCAACTGCACGGGCGCCTACTGGCGCGCAGACGCGAACAACAAGATGCTGCAGCGCGTCTATGGCATTTCCTTCCCGAAGGCATCCGAGCTGGACGAATACGTCACCATGCTGGAGGAGGCCAAGAAGCGCGACCATAGAAAGCTGGGCAAGGATCTGGAGCTGTTTACCATTATGGATGAAGGCCCGGGTTTCCCGTTCTTCTTGCCGAAGGGTATGGTGCTGAAAAACCTGCTCGTCGATTACTGGCGTCAGATTCACCGTGAGGCGGGCTATCAGGAAATTTCCAGCCCGATGATCCTGAGCCGCAAGCTTTGGGAGCGCAGCGGCCACTGGGGCCACTACCAGCAGAACATGTATACCACCATGATCGACGATGAGGATTTTGCCATCAAGCCGATGAACTGCCCGGGCGGCATCCTGGTGTATAAGACAAAGCTGCATTCCTACCGCGACCTGCCGCTGCGGATCGGCGAACTGGGCCTGGTACACCGCCACGAGCTCTCCGGCGCGCTGCACGGCCTGATGCGCGTGCGCTGCTTTACGCAGGACGATGCGCACATCTTTATGACGCCGGATCAGATCAAGGACGAGATCAAGGGCGTTGTCCGCCTGATCGACCAGGTGTACAGCACCTTTGGTTTTAAGTATCACATTGAGCTTTCCACAATGCCGGAGGACCACATGGGCGACGAGTCCGTTTGGGAAACGGCAACGGAAGCCCTGCGCAACGCCATTGTGGAGCTGGGCTACGATTACGAGGTCAACGAGGGTGACGGCGCATTCTATGGCCCGAAGCTCGACTTCCACCTGACCGACTGTATCGGCAGAACCTGGCAGTGCGGCACCATCCAGCTGGACTTCCAGCTGCCGGAGCGCTTTGAGCTGGAATACACCGGCGCGGACGGCGCGAAGCACCGCCCGATTATGATCCACCGCGTGGTGTTTGGAAGCATTGAGCGCTTTATTGGCATCCTGACAGAGCATTATGCGGGCGCATTCCCGATGTGGCTGGCCCCGGTGCAGGTCAAAATTCTGCCGATTTCCGAGCGCAACCAGGAATATGCGGAAAAGCTGGAAAAGGCGCTGGTCAGCGCTGGCCTGCGCGTGGAAAACGACCTGCGGAGCGAAAAGATCGGCTATAAAATCCGCGAGGCGCAGCTCCAAAAGGTTCCGTATATGCTGGTTGTCGGCGATAAGGAGACAGAGCAGGAGAATGTTGCGGTCCGCAGCCGCAAAGACGGCGATTTGGGCAGCATGGGTGTGAAAGAATTCATCGCCAAGGTACAGCAGGAAATTACGGACAAAGCGTAACAAAAATAGTTTTTTTATAAAAGAAGAGCGCCGGGGCATGGAAAGTGCACCTGATAAGATGAAAGTAGACACGCACAAATGTGGTGTCTACTTTTTTCACGTGTAAGACAGAGTTTAAAAAGAGTTGGAATTGCCCTGTTAAAAAGAATATTGAGTGAAAAGGTTTGGCAGGGAATATAGTATGGGCAGTAAAAGGATGACAAATAGGCTGTCTTTTTTTATGGGGCCTGTTCGAATAAAAGAGGCGTCTTTTAATATTTTTTCTCAATGTCTCTTAGACTGTATGATCGGGCAAATTCCGCGCAGGATGATATCCACATCAGGAGAGACAGGATTGAGAAACCAAGATCTTTCACATGGAGCAAAGATCGTTCATAAATAAAAATGGGGTATCTCTTCGTGCCGCATTGTGTTAAAATAAATAGCAAACGGAACGTCAGGAGGGTTGAAAATTTATGCTGAATCCGATCGTTATGGTTGCGTAAGCAGGGCTGACGTGACAATTGAAATGATAAGCAACGCGTGTTGCCGTTGGCCTGTGCTGTTCTGATCATAAAAGTATATCAGGAGCGCAAAATGAGCTATAAAAAAGCAACACAAATACTGCCTCAGGAGCTGCTGGAAAAGATTCAGGAGTATGTCGATGGGGAGTTTCTCTATATTCCCAGGATTACGGATCGCAAAAAGAGCTGGGGAGAAACAACCCGAATCCGTCAGGAGCTGCTGGACCGGAATGAACGCATCTTCGCGGACTACGTTGCCGGAGAGCGGATGGAATCCCTGGCGAATCGGTATTTTCTGTCTTTAAAAAGTATCCAGAGAATTATTGGCCAGCAAAAAAGAGAACAGAATGAATAAAAGGACCTGTATCACACTGCATGGTTTGCATCAGTTTTTGGCAAGATAAGAACGACTCCCCCGACGTCGGAGGGAATCGTCAATTGAGCCAATTCTTATGCATTCTGCCAATGTTGATACAGGCCCTTTCCTTATGTTTATTTATCAAAAGAAAATTAGGTAGGGTTTGCAGTGCTGTCTTGCTACAATGGACGCAGAGGATGCAGATCTTTTGCGTCCATTGTTTTTGAAAGCTAAGGGTTACAATAATGAAAAAAGTCACATGGAATCTGCAATATAATACCTTACCGGCCGCGATCCGATACTGCAAAAAATGCAGCGAAAAAGCGAAATTTACCTGTTCCGAACAATTTCGTGTTAATGCCCAGCGAAAATACCTGGATGTGTGGCTGATCTATAAATGTCCGCATTGCGACACCACCTGGAACGCCACGGTTTACTCCCGGGTTTCTCCACAATCCCTGCCGCCCGATCGGCTGGACCGGTTTCATTGCAACGACAAAGCGCTTGCTGAGGAATATGCCATGGATGTCGCGTTTTTGCACAAAAACGGCGCGGAGGCCGGCTTGCCCGGTTATACAGTTGTTGGGGACAGCTTTGCGATCGGGGAGAATGTGGAGCTGGAGATAAAAAGTGCCTATTCGTTTCCCATAAAGGTTTCCGCGTTAATCCGAAAAAAGCTTCTCATATCGCAGAAGGCCTATGAGAAGTTGATTGCCAAAGGAGGGCTCGTAAGTGCTTCCGGGCAGGATTTACGGAAATGCCGGCTGCACAAGGGGATCACGCTTCGGTTTTTAGAGTTCCCGGAGGTTCTGATAAATCCGCTCCAATCCGTTTAGGAGCTGTTCCATTTCATTCTCGGAAAAACCGGACCAGATTTTGTCGTCTGCTTCGTCAAACGAACGCTGGACTTCCCGGGCGGTTGACCGCCCTTTCTCGGTCAATGTGATCTGCCAGGAGCGCCGGCAGTCGGGGGCGCGCTGGCGGTTGACCAAATCCGCTTTTTCCATATGGTCCAATACGCGGGATAGGGTTGCCGCTTCCAAATGGCAGGCGTCCGCCAATTCTCTTTGTGTGACATTTTCCTGTTGCAGCAGGCTGGCCAGAATGCGGGGCTGTCCCTGTCCAAGCGTCAGGCCCAACTCGATAAAACGCGGCTGCAACAGCTTTTTCCATGCATGGCTGATGGAAAACAGCGTGTTCCGAACCTCTGAACGGTCTTTCATGTTATGCGCTCCTTTTATTCCAACTCAAACTGGCCGGTGTAAAGCTGATAATAGCGGCCTTGCTTTTGCAGCAGCTCATCGTGGCTGCCGCGCTCGATGACCCTTCCTTTTTCCAGAACGAGGATGGCTTCCGCATTGCGGACGGTGGACAGCCGGTGCGCAATGACAAAAACCGTGCGCCCGTGCATCAAGGCATCCATTCCCTTTTCTATCAGCCTTTCCGTTCGGGTGTCGACAGAACTGGTGGCTTCGTCCAGAATGAGGACCGGCGGGCGGGAAATCGCCGCGCGCGCAATGGCCAGCAGCTGCCGCTGTCCTTGGGACAGGTTTGCACCGTCGCTGTGCAGCAGCGTGTCGTAGCCGTCCGGCAAACGGCGGATAAACGAATCAGCGTTTGCAAGCTTGGCGGCTTTCACAACGTCCTCGTCGGTCGCTTTTAGCCGGCCGTAGCGGATGTTGTCCGCAATGGTGCCAGTGAAGAGATGCGTGTCTTGAATTACCATGGACAAAGAGCGGCGCAGGTCGTCTTTCTTAATGTCCCGCACGTCGATGCCGTCGTATGTGATCGTTCCGCCGTTGATTTCATAGAAGCGGTTGATCAGGTTGATGATGGTGGTCTTTCCCGCGCCTGTGGAGCCGACAAAAGCGATTTTCTGGCCGGGCTTGGCAAACAGGCTGATGTTGTCTAAAATCGTCTTGCCGGGCTTGTAGCCAAACGTAACGCCAAAGAAGCGCACGTCACCGCGCAGGGGAATCAGTTCGGTCATACCGTTGGGCAGCGGATATTTCCAGGCGAACTGGCCGGTGTGCTCCGTACATTCGCTCCGGCTGCCATCCTCGTGGATCACAACATTACAGAGAGTGGCGACGCCCTCGTCGATCTCCGGCTTTTCTGCCATCATCTCAAAAATCCGTTCCGCACCGGAGAGCGCGGAGAGCAGGAAATTGATCTGCTGGGTAAACTGGTTCAGAGGCATGGCGCTCTGACGGACATAGACCAGATAAGAGGCAAGGCCGCCCAGATCCATCATCCCGCCGAGCACGAACAAGCCACCGACGCAGGCGGAAACCGCATAGTTAAAATAGGACAGGCTGACGATGGTGGGGATCATCAGGCCGGAATAGGAGAGCGCTCTGGTGGACGCTTTGCGAAGCGCCTCATTGCGGCGGCAGAACTCGGCAAAATCCTGCTCCTCGTGGTTAAAGACCTTTTCCACCTTTTGGCCGCTAACCATTTCCTCAATAAATCCGTTGATGTCGCCCAATCGATTTTGTTGTTCCGTAAAGTGCTTTTTACTGCGCTTGCTGTTGTATTGGATAAACAGGAACATGGCGGCCAGGAACGCGACGACGATCAGGGAGAGCGGAATGTTGAGAACCAACAGCATGGCGATGGTGCCGGTGATCATGATTGCGCTCTGGATCAGCAGAGCAAAGCTGTTGTTCAGTGCCTCGGTCAAAGTATCCACATCGTTGGTGAAACGGCTCATCAATTCGCCATGCGTGTGTGCGTCGTAGTAGGAGAGGGGGAGCGTCTGCACATGGCGGAAGAGATCGCCGCGAATTTCGCTGACCACCTGTTGAGAGGTGTGAACCATCAGCTGGTTATAGCCCCAGGTGGCGAGGACGCCCACACCGTACATCGCACCCATCAGAAGAAGCGCGACGACTAAGCCGGAAATGTTGCCCGGCAGGATGTAGTCGTTGATGACGGGTTTTAAAAAGTAGGTGCCCAGGATGTTGGCGGCACTGCTGATGAACACCAGAACAGCTATGCCAGCCAGTGCGAGCTTGTGCACACCCAGATAGTGAAACAGCTGGGCCAGGGTCTTTTTGGTATCCTTCGGCCGTTTGTAGCCGTGGCTTTTCGGTGTCGCCATTATAAACCCGCTCCTTCCCGCTGTGAATGGTAGATATCCTGATAAATGGGATTGGTTTTTAACAGCTCCTCATGGGTGCCGGCCGCGTTGATTCTTCCATCATCCAGAATGAGGATCTGGTCGGCATGTGCAACGGAGGAAATGCGCTGTGCAATGATGATCTTGGTGGTTCCGGGCAGTGATTCTGCCATACCCTGGCGGATTTTCGCTTCTGTGGCGGTGTCGACAGCGCTGGTGGAATCGTCCAAAATCAGGACTTTGGGCTGTTTCAGCAGCGCGCGGGCAATACACAGCCGCTGTTTTTGTCCGCCGGAGACATTGACGCCGCCCTGTCCCAGCTCGGTTTCATATCCGTTTTCCAGACGCCCGATGAATTCGTCCACGCAGGCAATGCGGCAGGCGGCTTCGATTTCCGCATCGGTCGCGCCTTCCTTGCCCCAGCGCAGGTTATCCTTCACCGTACCGCTGAACAGCGTGTTTTTTTGCAGAACCATGGCGATTGCATCGCGCAGATGGTGCAGAGGATACTCCGCGACGGAATGACCATCGATCCGAACGGTTCCCTGCGTCGCGTCATACAGGCGCGGAATCAACTGAACCAGCGTGCTTTTGGCGGAGCCGGTGGGACCGATGATGCCCACCGTCTGGCCGGGCTTAATGTGAAAAGAAACATCGGAGAGCACATACTCTTTGGCTTCTTTTTTATATTTAAAATAGACATGGTCAAAAACAATATCGCCTTGCGTTACAGAAAGATCCTTTGCGTTTTCATCGGTCAAATCGATGGGTTCGTCCATTACTTCCAGAATGCGCTTTCCAGAGGCCAGAGAGCGGGTCAGCATCATGAAGACGCTGGAAATCATCATCAGGGAGTTTAAAACCTGTAGAACATAGCTTAAAAAGCCGGTCAACTCGCCGACCTCCATGCCGCCCACCTGGATCATTTGTCCGCCGAACCAGAGGATGCACAAAATGGTTGCATACATGACCAACTGCATGGCAGGCATGTTTAAAGCCGCCAGACGGAACGCCGTTTCTGAGGTGAAACGCAGGTTGTTGTTGCTTTCCTCAAACTTGGCAATCTCATAATCGCCGCGCACGTAGGCCTTGACTACCCGGATCGCGGTCAGATTTTCCTGAATCGTACGGTTGACCAGGTCAATGGCGCCCTGCATTTTGGAGTAGAGCGGGCGTACGTGGCGGATGATCTGGTACAGCATGACGCCGAGCAGAGGCGCCGCCACCAAAAAGATGAGCGCAAGCCGTGCGTTGATGATGAAGGAGACAATCATGGCGGTTATCATCATCATGGGCGCGCGGAACGCGGGGCGGAGGCCGGTGGCAACCGCGTTTTGAATGGTGGTGATATCGCTGGTCAGCCGGGTAATCAGCGAGGAGGTATGAAAGTGGTCGGTGTTGGCAAAGGAAAATTCCTGCAGCTTGCGGTACTCCGCTTTTCGCAGTTCCGCGCCGAGTCCCTGCCCACAGACGGCAGAAAACCGGGCGCTTCCAATTCCCAGAACCAATGCAACCAACGCACAGGCGATCATCACCCCGCCTTTTTCAAAAATGTACGTTTTGTCGCCGTACTTTACACCAACGTCGATAATGTCCGCCATAATCAGTGGAATAATCAATTCAAACATGGTTTCCGCGGCGATGCAGAAGATGGCGAGAGCCGCCTGCAGGCGGTAAGGCTTTATATAGGCGGCAATTCTTTTGATCATGGTCAAGTCCCCTTACATCATAAGTGCTCATACAATAATTGTATATACAATTATTGTATGAGCACTTATTGTGTTTGTCAACCATTTCAATCAAGTTTTGTGGAAAGCGTGCTTTGTTTCCCGGAAAAAAGGCCCGCCCGCTGTGAAATTTCACAGCGGGCGGGCCGTCTGGGATAGGATCGTTTTAGGGGAGGCCTCCGGTCAGGCAGTGCTTCCGGCGGCCCGTTTCATTAGCCTGTTTGGCTTTTCAGCCAATCGTTACCGTGCAGTGTTTCATCGGACGTACAACGTCATTCACAGCTACGGTGATTTCCGGTGTTAACAATCAGCTAATCGTTATGGTGCAATGCTTAACGGCATTCTGGCCCGGCAAGGCGGTATACACGCCGGTGCTCTGGCCCGGTGTGCCGATGGCCCAGACTCTGAAGTAGAAGTCATTGCCGATCTGTGTTACATACTGCGTTTTCAGCATACTGCCGTTGCCTACAGTAAAGCTCGGGACCAAACCGTTTCCGTTGACCACAGTCATCTTGAAGCAATATGCAGTGCCTCTTCTGACAGTGAAGTCCACCGTTGTATCCGAACGGACAAACGGGGCGGCCAAACTGGAATTGGCGGCTGCGATACCGGAAGAGCCATAGGTGTTGTTTCCGACGTTCGGCGTTCTGGTACCCGTGCCTTTGTTGGTGTTCGGCGTATTGTGGTTGCCGTTCTCCTTCAGGCCGTAAATGGCTCCGCGGAGTCCGGCTTCTGCGTTGTCCACATCCTCCTGCGTTGCATTCGGATCATCGAGCGTGTCATTGGCGATCTGCAGCATTCTCTGGAGATTCTCAACGCTTTCCCTGGTGTAGCGAGTGGTGTCGATCCGCTCAGCGTCGTCGACAAGAGACTGCAGTGCATCCTTCTTCGGAATCAAACGAAGTACGCCCATGGCTTTCGTCAGACGGTCGATCATCCGGTCCACATCGGCCTTTGTTGCCGTATCGGGATCCAGTGCTTTGGCAGCATCCAGGGCGGCGAGGAACTCTTCCTGACCGATCGGGAGGTACTGGTCCAAAATCGCTGCGACCTTTTCCGCTTCCGCGATCAACGTAAGCAAAGTATCAAAGTTGGCCTTGTACTTCAGATTGTCGGTCGCCTGGATCAATTTGTCAACGGCCTCGTTGATCTCTTTTTCCATGGCGTTTTCATCTTCATATACGCCGATTGCTTCTTCCAGGGCCTCCATCAGGACGGCCCAGGTTTCGCTGGTGTAGTCGTCTTCTTCCATCATCTCAACCGTGTCGATCTTATCCTTGAGAATGGTTTTGTCGCCCGGCTGGAAACTCAGGTACTGCATGGTCTTGATCAGCGCGCTCCAGGCGTCGTCAATTTCCTTCTGGGTCGCGTCCTTCTTGGCTTCAATATCTCCTGCTTTCTTCAGCGCATCCGCAAACTTCTGCTGCACGAGCGGCAGAGAGTCTTCCAGCTCTTTGCTGCCGACGAGCGCTTCCGCCTTTTCGATGACCGTGCGCAGGATCAGCTTGTTGACGACGGTGAATGCGAAGTTTAGGGTGGTATCCTTATTCGGCATGACGTAATCCATCGCGAACGCGTTGACGTCGAAGTCTTCGTCGACCTCAACCGCCTCACCGTTGATGGAGACACCGGCCAGCTCTCTGCCAAGCACTCTCGGGGTAAAGCTGAGAGCCACGTTGTCGTCCGCATTGACATCGGCGCTGTAAGAACCGATCAGGTTGGCAAGCTTCTGTTCCTCGCCGTCAACCGTCAGCTCCACACTCTTGCCATAGTTGACAGTCAGATTGTGAATGGAAGGCGCGTCTTTGACGAATCTGGCGTCTGCGTAGTCCAAGTAACTGTAATCTGTATAGCTGTAGCTTTGGCTGTACAGAATCAGAGAGGCGCAATTGTCGGGAATGGCAACGTCGATTTCCATTGCGTCCGCATCGTTGGTGATATAATAGCCGCCGCTGCTATAGAGCTGCGTTCTGTTTCCAGCGGCGTCCGCACTGTAAACGACATAAAATCCGTACGTGCCGGGTGTGCTCTTATCGCTTGCCGCAAGCGCGCGGAATCTGGTATAATTTTTGCCGGCAACCGGGATCGCCAGTTCCACGGTGGGGCGTTCCACATTTCCGCCGCCCTCTGTGTTGAAGGTAATACCCTTGTCAAAAGTCGTATACTGTCCGTTCACTTTGATCTGAATCTTGTCCCCGGTGGGCGCCTGATCCAGGAAGATGTATTCGGAAAGTGTCTCCGGATCCACCACATCGCTTACGTACTCGGAAACAACCCAGCGATAGTGGAGCGTATAGGTGCTTGACGCGCCGGACGGCATAACAGCCTTGATGACAACGCCGTCTTCCGTCTGCTCAATCTGTACTTCGACATTGGTGTTGGCTGCAGTGACGTCGATCACGGGCTCCTGTCCCACTTCGACTTCGACCGTGTACTCGCTGATCATCGGATCAAATCCGGCGAGGGATTTTCCATTGACCTTGATGTCGTTAATCAGATAAACGGCGATGTTGGGCGCAAAAGCGATCTTGCTTTCTGCCATCTTGTCTGTTTCTGCTACGATGGGGGAAATCTTAAAGGTATGCGTGTAGGATTTATCCGTGTCCAGACGGTACGGAGGTAGCGGAACCTGACCCATAAACGCCGTGTTGCTGAGGCCGCGCTGCTTATAATCGATACACCAGATGGTGTCTTCGCGCATCGGAACCTGATACGGATGCCTGTAGGTCGGGTTGCCATAGGTGCCGCTGTTCAGTTCTTCCGCAGTGTAATGCTGTGCGGAGGTCTCCATAACGCTGTCAGCTGTGACCAGCAGGCCGTTGCCTTTGTCATTGGTCAAGGAAGTCCAGCGCACGTCGGTGCGGTTGCCGTTTTCCTGCGGACGCATCAGCTTGTATTCAAACTGATCGTCCACGGTGCTCTGGTATACGCCGACTCTATAACCGGTCTTACGGTCGCAATAGTTTTCATCCGGGCCGCGTCCGTAGTATTCCAGATTTTCGTAGCCTTCCGCAACCTGCATACGCATGCCGACCTTCGGTAGCGCCGCCTGGTTGCCGCCTCCGGGAGCAAAGTTGCTCTTGGGCACAAACAGGTTGTTGACGACGATTTCACCGTTGCTGTAAATGTCATAGGTGACATAGTTGGAAGCGTCGACCGGCAAATCCTCAGAAATCGCGACAGAAATCATTTTGTTGGTGTTGTTCTTCTCAATTTTGACCTGTACATTGGACATATTGTCTTCCACATTTTTCAAGCCAACGGGGAAGCTGTTGGTGCTGTCATTATAGGTCTGTGCTCTCCAGTAGCTGGGAACCGGTCCCTTTTTCAGGACGGTTTCGCCGGCGACGGAATAATTGGTGATGACGCCGGACGATTTATCCATGGTGATAGAGAAGGTCTGGCCGGCGGCAGTGGTGCCTTCCATCTTCAGCTCCGTATCCGTATCCGTCACAGTGCTGAATTCTGCCATTGCGTCGAGGTCAATGCCGTCCTGCGCACCGGTTTGATAGGTCAGCGGGAGCTGATCAAAGGCAAGTTCATCGCCCGCGTTGGCCCAGGCTTTGTCTTCTTTATACTGTACGCTGAAGTCCAGCATGTAGTCAGAGCCCGGCTTCGGGGTGATGTCCGGCAGCTCCAGCTGTACTGTCTTTTCAGACAGGGCGGGGATACTGTCAGTAATAGTTCCTTCCGCAATTGCTTTTGTGTCTTCTGTCAGCTTCCAGATGATATCGTAGTCCGTCAGGTTGCTGTTTTCAAATTCATTGACAACACGCACTTCGCCGTCAATGGCCTTGCCGTCGTCGTAGAAGTTGACCTGCTGATGGACTTTGCCGACTTCGATCAGTTTCGGGCTGACAGTACGGTCCGCATAAATAATACCGTTGGCGCAGAACGCGTCGTCGTTGTAATTTTTGTCAATCCAGTCTCCGCCGAAGCCCCAATAATCGTTGCCCAGTTTATCCTGCAACCAATGATAATTGGTAGATTTGGCGACCATTTCCTCCTCGCTGAAATCCATCCAGTAAACGACGTTTTCATCGTCTCTGGTACGGTCAGCCGACTGAATTTCTTCCTTGGTCAGCGCGGTCTGATAGACGCGGACGCTGTCGATCGCACCGGTGAAAATACGGCTGGAGGCCGCGGAATCAAGGCCGAGCGTCAGTACATCGTTGGAAGCGTCAAAAGGCGCGTTGGCGGTGGTGGATTTTGCGCCGGTGTTTTCCAGCTCTTCGCCGTCCCAGTAGATATGCAGGCTCTTGTCTGCCTCTACGACGCCGACAATCTGGTGCCAGTTGCCGTCCAGGTAGTTGTCCGGCAGCGCCGCGGTTGCGGTACCCTTCTGCCAGCCGTCTACAAAGAACTCGAAGACCTTATTGGAGGTTCTGCCGTTGATCTTCAGGCCCCAGCCGTTGTCGCCGGTGGAGATATAGCCCTGGTCACCGGAGGCGGGAATATTGGCGGGCTTAATCCAGGCTTCAAGCGTCAAAGAGTCGCCCTTTGCCTTCAGGTTTGTGCCGCGGGAAATGCTGAGATAGCCGCCCTTTTCCGCCTTGGTCCCGTTGCGGCCTTCTACCCAGGTAGCGCCGCTGCTCGGGATGGCCTCTGTGCCGGTTTTTATGTCGGAAACGGCGTATGTAACGACGTCATCCGGTACCGGTGTGCCGACGGATTGGTCAATCCAGTCCCAAATGAAGCCGCCCTGTGAGTTCTCGTAGGCGCGGGTAACATCCCAGTATTCTTTAAAATTACCCAAGGCAGTGCCCATCGCGTGTGCGTATTCGGACTGAATGTACGGACACTTGTTATTGGCATTTCTCGCGTAGCTTTCAATGCTGGCAGCGGAGGGATACTGTGTGCTGTACATATCAACGATATTGCGGCTGCGCTCACTGTAATCCATCGGGTCTGCACTGTTGCTGGACTTGTAGTAATAGTGGCCATAATAGCCGCTGGACTCTCTTTCGTACTTTCTCAGACGACCCGGGTCACGTTCCAGCAGGTACTGAGAGGTTACCCAGAAGCAGTAGTTGTCGTCCAAAGGTACGGAGGTATAAGTTGCCTCGTTGCCCAGGGACCACATAATGATGGACGGGTGGTTCTTATAGCGCTCCGACATGTTGATCGTGCGGTAGAAGACCGGAGGGACCCATTCTTTGTGGCCGGAGGGAATCGCGCCGCCGGAGCTGGGAGCGAATCCGCCTCTGTGGGATTCTATGTTTGCTTCCGCGCAGACATAGAGCCCCAGCTCGTCGGACAACTCGTATAAAATCTTGTCGTTGGGATAATGGGAGGTACGGATGGCGTTGACATTGTACTGTTTCATCAACAGCAGCTCTTCAATATAGCCCTGACGGTCTACCGCATGGCCCTTTTCAATGTCCGTATCGTGGCGGTTGACGCCGCGGAGCGTGATCTTTTCGCCGTTGATCTGCATTTGCTCCTGGCCGGCTTCATTGATATTGACCTTATAGATTTCACGGAAGCCGACTCGCTGTGCAACGGTTTCCATGACGGTTCCGTCTTCTGCCTTCAACTCGATGAGCAGCAGGTAAAGGTTTGGCGTATCCGGGAACCACTTGGCGGGATTTTTCACGTCGATGGAACCCTTTGTGGTGATACCGGTGCCCGCAACCTTTGCCAGGAATGCTTCCTGTTCCATCTCTTTGCTGGAGGCGGTTGCGGGAATGGTGACGGCGGGAAGCTGTGCTTTACCAATCTGTGCGCCGTTCATGTTGAACAGCGTGGCGTCCACAGAGTAGTCGCCGTCCGCTGCGTTGTGCAGGCCGCGTACGTCCACTTCCAGATCCAGCGTGGCGTCACTGTTTACGTCTGCCCGATCGTCCAAAGTCGTTTTAACAAAGAAATCGCGGATTTCAACTGCATCCTTGGAATAGAGGTAGACGTCCCTGTAAATACCGCTCAGACGGATATAGTCCTGGTTCTCCAGGTAACTGCCGATGGACCAGCGGTGTACCTTTAATGCCAGGGTGTTTTCTTCGCCCGCGGGTTTCAAATACGGGGTCAGGTTGAAGTCGTGGGCGGTGAAGCTGTCGGTGGAATAGCCGACATACTCGCCGTTGACATACAGATAATAAGCCGATTCCACACTTTGGAAGGAGATGAAGATTTCTCTTCCATCCCAGTCTTTGGGTGTGGTGAAGGTCGTCCGGTAGTAACCGACCGGGTTGTACACCGTTGGCGCATGGGGATTGACGTAATCGATGCGCTCAAAGTTATCGGTGCCGCCCAAGCTGCCCCACGGATAGCCGTGGTTGGTATACATCGGTTCATCGTACTCAAAATTACCGTCTTCATCCTTGTAGGTCTGCCATGCCTGCGGCACATATTCCGGATTAAAATCCGCCGCTGCGGATTCATCCAATTCTGCCGCCAGGTAAGCGGCGTCCTTTTCGACCGCTTCAGCCGGCGTCTGTACCAGGGTAAAGTCCCAATCTTTTCCACTTAACAGCTGGTAGTAAGCAGAGCCTTCCTTATCGTCCAGAACAGACGCCTCATTTGCCAATGCGGTTTCTGCGTCCTCGTAAGGAATGAACTGTGCATGATACGGCTCCTGATTTTCAGCGGGCGTTTCAATTTGGTCGTACCATAATTCTCCCGCGAATGGGCTGTCCTGCGCAGCGTTTGGGGCGGTCACCGCGAGCGCCGCGCTGCAGGTGTTGAGAGTGAGCATGCCTGCCAGCACCAGAGAGAGAATATGCCGGAACGGTTTCTTTGAACTTGCTTTCAACTTTCACGCCTCCTTGCAAACTTTCTTTCACATTCCAAATCCAATTGCGATTTTAAGAGCGTCTTCCGTATGTTTTCCATAAAGAAAACAGGCGGAAAGCCTCTTGTGAACGTTGGTTCTTTTCCGAATCCATTGTTTGTCAGTGCTAATTTTATCCCCCCTTTTTTGACAAATATAGACAATGAACATGAGATAAAGACCAAGTTTATTGTGATTTTAGATTAAACGATTTTGGCGTGATTTTAGTTACTATTTAGAATATATTAGTTGTATCGTATAATATTTTTCAATTTATTTGATAACTTTTATTTATAAATTAGTAACATAAAGCATCGGTTCACAAAGTAAACCGATGCTTACGTAAAATAGATGTCTGTTATGATGGACGGCAAGACTGCGCGCTCTGTTTATGGGCATACATCCGGCTGTCTGCCAGATGCAGCAGAGTTTCCATACCATCCGCTTCCTCCCGGACGGCTACACCAAAACTAATGGATACCTCCATTTGCGGATTATGTACGGCGTAAAAGTCGGACAGTGCCCGGTTGATCTGGTCCATTCGCCGCGTGGCACTTTCAGGTGTCAATCCAAAAGAAAGAAGCAAAAACTCGTCCCCGCCAAAGCGGAACAGGTAGTCGTTCCCACGGACGAACCGCCGGAAGATGTCAGCGGCCGTCTTTAAATAGAGATCTCCTTCACCGTGCCCATATTGGTCGTTTATTCTTTTTAATCTGTCCAGATCAGCGTAGCAAAGACAGAAGTGGGACTTTGACGCCCAGATCTGTTCCAAAATCTGTTCGGCATATTTGCGGTTGTAACACCCGGTCAGTGTGTCGGTATATGTAAGTGTACGAATGGTTTCTTCCTCTTGCTTTTCCCGCAAAAGCGCTTCCCGTTCCCGTTTGTTTTGGGTTGCATATTGATTGAGCTGGCTGATGCGGACGCAGTAAACAGTTGTAAGAATCAGACCGGCTTCCACAAAGACGACGGATTTGATTCCCCACAGCTTCATGGGAAGATCGCTTCCTTCGGTGTAATAGGTCAGTAGATTTAAAGCTAGATAAACATATAAAACGCTTAGTGCCAGGACGAGAAAGCGAATACTGCCCTGGTCTGTCAAAAGAATCTGCAGTTTTTTGTGAAGTTTCCGTTTGCGGCACCAATGCAGGACCAGGCCGGTCAGGAGAAATCCCAACAGAATCGGATAGCGTTTCATATTCTCAGAAAGCAGGGTGCGGTTGTCAAAGACGGACAGGGGTTTATTTAAAACCAGAGCAAAAAGGCATCGGAATAAAATGTTCAATGCAAGACCGGTCAGCGTCCCAATGAAGGCGAAAAACGCATGTATCATTGCGTTCCGACGGTAGATACACACGATTTCCAGCAATAACGCCAGAAAAAAGAGCGACCAGTTGAGGATCAGGTGCAGCTGTGTGACAGAGCAGATAATGAATATCATATAATTGCAAAGGAACGATCCGATCACCCATGGAAGTTTTCTTTTTTGATCTAAACAATCATCAAAAAAAGAGAACAGCTGCCAATGATAGTACAAATAAGAGAGCGCGCAGCCAAAGAGGATCAAAAAATACTGAGGCATGTTAAGAAACGCCCCCTTTGCTGTTTCGGCTTTTATCGTGGTACATGGCGCGGTCAGCGTCGCGGATGATGGCGGCGGTGTCTTTATGTAAATCAGATGCTACACCGAAGCTGAAAGAAACTGAAACAGCGGGAGGCATTGGGGTTGTTAGTTCATTGCGGATGCGTGTCAGCAGCTTCTGGGCGTTTTCCTCTGAGCAGTCGGGAAGAACCAGCAAAAATTCATCGCCGCCGATACGTGCCAACAGGTCCCCGTCTCGCAGCCGTGCCCGCAGCTGTTTACTGAAATAGATCAGCAGACAGTCTCCGGCGGCGTGCCCGTCTCGATCATTGATCTTTTTAAGCCCGTCCATATCGAGAAAAGCGACGGAAAATGATTTTCCCGATGATTGGAATGCCTGAATTTTTTCATCAATAAAATGCCGGGAAAAGCAGCCGGTCAGCGCATCACACGACAGGGAACGCTGCAGTTGTTCCCTCTTGAGGTGCGCTTTTTTCCGCTCCGCAGACAGCTGTTCGTGCTCCTCTTCCAGCCAGCGCTGATGAAAGATCCACCACTTATGATGCAGGAACAGGATAAGCAGGGTCAGGAGCAAAAAATTGCCGGAGAGTACCAGCAGGGATACAGTGGTATGATAAACGTCCGACAGGCCGATAAAAGAGTCTGCGAAAACGTAGAGGACACAACCTGCCAAAAAGACGAGAAAGAAGTGATCTTCCTGCAGGTCGCGTTCCATATTGCTTGGAAAAATAAGAAAATGCCTGACAAAATCAGCTGCTGCGCCCAAAGCCAATTGAAGCAGCAGGATCATCCCCATGCGGAGCGTAAAATGCGCACTGACATCAGTCATGCTGATCCGACAGGCCAAAGATACAGCGGAAAGAAGAAATAGAGATAAAGAGGAAAATAACAAAAAGAGAATGAAACTATCTGTTAACGCGTTGCTGTTTATTTGGTAAGTGGAAACCGCACTCAGCCAACAGAATATTCCTATGCCGAGCAGGAACAAGGGCAACGGAAATCCAAACAGCGTTCCGGTTACAATCCAGACAACCTTTAAACAGCCGAGCACCAGCCTCCGTTTTTTCTCTTTCAAATGTTTTATATCTTGCAGCTTGGCCAGTTGGTATTCTGTAAAGCAGGAAACCAGAGCCAATGCGAATGTCCATAAAAAGGTCTGTATCGATATCATGTATGCCCCCATTCATTCGACCGGATGTGTTTTATAAAAAAGCCGGTGTATTTTTATAATAAACCGTGTGACAGAAAAGGTAAATACTTATAAATGAATGGATTTAATAAATTTAATTGGGAATACAGGAGATTGTATGTTATTGCTAAGATATCTGGTATATAAAGGAATAATACAAAAACAGGATAAGAAAAACGATTTTTTAGAGAATGACGGCTGAATGAAAAGAAGCCGGCTGTACATTGGCAGCCGGCTTCCTCCACAGGTTATCATAAGATATTATTGTGAAATGCTTTTATGCAATGGTAACAGTGCAGTGTTTTTGTGGTTTCTGATGCAGTAAGGCCGTATAAACGCCTGTGCTTTGGCCCGGCATGCCGACGGCCCAAACCCTGTAGTAGAAATCGCTGCCGAGCTGCGCGACAAATTGTGTTTTGAGAACCGCTCCATTGCCGACGGTAAAGCTTGGCGAAAAATCGCTTCCGTTCGCAACTGTCATTTTAAAGCAATATGCCGAACCGCGTTTCAATGTGAATTTGGAGGTGGTGTCGGAGAGAATGGATGGCGTTGCTGCTGAGGAGTCGATTCCCGCCAGAACCTTGCCTTCGTCCCCATAAAGGGAATCGTTTTGGTAAGTGCGGCCAGAAGAGCCCTTACCAGGTTTGCCGGCGTCCGGTTTGGAGGGCTCATGCGTCAGTGCGTCTTCTTTTTCGAGTGCTTCATAATATGCCATGCCGATTTCTTCCACAGAAGCGCCGCGGTTGATCAATTTTTTCAAGGCGTCAACGCTGGCGCGGTAAGCAGCATAACTCTCTGCGGTGTAGGGGTTTGAATTTATGGTTTCAAAACGTGCCAGCAGAGCGTCCAGCGCTTCCTTGTCCGGAATCCTGCGCAGGTCAGACATCGCGCTGGTCAGGCGGACCAGCATCACGTTGTAGTCTCTGTTGGTGGCGTCAACATCTGTCAGGAGTTCTCTGGCGGCCTGAAGTGTGGCGCTGAACGCCTCTTTTCCGATTTCCAGATAGTCGTCAAGATCGTAGTGATCGGCCTCGTCAACCAGATTTTGCAGGTCGCGCTTGTCCGCGGCAAACACCAGGGAAGAAATTGCCTCTTTGAGCTCCTTCACCATGGTGTCGATCTCCTCCTGCAGAGAATCCTGTGCGTCAAACATTGCCTGTGCGCATTCCCGTACCTCCAGATAGGCGTTCCAACTCTCTGTTGTGTAGTCCGCTGAATCCAGCAGGCTTCCCATATGGAGCTGAAGTTCCAGTGCGGACATATCGCCGTTTTGAAATTGCAGCAGGTGGATCACATCGATCAAATCGCTCCACGCCTTGTCAATGGCTTTCTGATCTGCGGTTTTCGCCTCTGCAACCTTGACCGCCGCCGCCAGCGCTTTGTCAAAGCGTTTTTGTACAGTCGGCATGGCGGACGCATATTCATCGCCGCTTTGCGCTTCTTGCGCATACTGGATAGCGGTGTTCAGTACCAGCTTATTTACGATCGTAAAGTCAAATTCCAATGAAACGCTCGTGCCGTCTGCGGATACCTGACAGACATACTGGCCTTTCTCAAAGAAGCTGTCTGCGCTGCCGTTTACGGAAACGCCCGCAAATTCCCTTCCCTCTGCATAGGGGGTAAAGCGCAGGCGTGCTGTGCCTCCGGCTGGGATGGTCCCTTCGCAGTAACCCGGGAAGCCGTAGCGTTCGTCCATATCTCCCGCCACGTCGAGCTTTGCACCGGCATTATAACGGACTTTCAGATACGTCGGTTCTGTCGGCACGGGGGTGCCCTTTTCTGCGACGGCGGCGCTCAGCATACTGACAGCCAGATCCAGGTCCATTTTGTGTGCGCGTACATCGGAAAGCATCTGATCGGCATAGCCGAGGGTTTCCTGCAGCCGGTCCCAGGCTTTGGCACTGTAGGCATCCTGCTTTTCTTCGGAACGGATCGTTTCAACCAGAGACATCAACGTGTCGCGCTCTTTGCCGACGTCCGAGATTGTGCCGGTTTTTACTGTGAATTCATCGGAGGTCTCCAGTTCCTTGTTTCCCTGAAGGCCGACAAGACGCACATAGTAGGTGGTATCGTTTTCCAGGCCGCTGAATGCCGTTTTGTCGGCAGCGTTCCCGCCCCCCAGTGAAGTGTTGTAAGTGACATCATAGACAGAATGCGTGTATTTGCCCGATTCGGTGCCGTACATAATTTTATAGGTACCGGCATTGCGAATCTTACTGTACTTGATTACGGCGCTTTCATATGCACCTGTGATGGTTTTCATCCCATCTCTGAATACAGTGAGGTCCTCGTCCCGCACCAGGCGGACGGAAATATTATCGGCGGAGAGGGAGGTAAGATAGGATCGGAAGCCGATTTGTCCTTTTGAATACCGGTCGTCGTAATATTTGAGGACCAGTGCATCGTCCACATAGAGCGCGATCCGGTCTTCTGAAACGACGGCCTTCAATTTGTGATCCTGTCCGATTGCAACCGGCATGGCGACGTCGCGGATATGGTGCCATTCTCCGTCTGCATAGCCGAAGGATGCGACGCCCTTGCGGATGCCAAAATAATATCCGTTGTACGCATTGGTCCCGCTTTCCGCGCCGGTTACGCGGAAGATCATGCCGGCATCGCCGCCCTCCTGATGCAGGCGGACCGTGGACTCCACAACGTAGTCGGTCCACTCCTCGCTTCCAGCGACTGCTTTGGTGTTTTCGCTCGGTGTAAAGGTCAGCTTTCCATCTGCAATAGAGATTTTGGCCGTTTCGCCAAGCAGGGACCATCTTGCCTGCGCTTCTTCCTGTTTTTCAAAATCCTCTTGGAAATCGGGGTCAATCGGCGGATCGGAGGGGGGATCGCCGATGCCAAGCGCCGCCAGCTCTTCCGGTGTGCTTTCACGCACTTTAAAATAAGAGCATTCGAATGGCTGTGTCCAGGAGCGCAGGCCGACCTTTCCAAACGACCAGTCAGAATCCTCATGGTTGATGATCAGTGTGTCGTCGATGAATACACCGATGGTTGTGCCGTTGACAACCGCTTTCAACGTATATTCCTGTCCCGGCTGGTAGGGCTTGCCCATGAACTGGTCAAACTTTTGGACATTCATTGCGAACCAGTCGTTGTTGCATTTTCCCAGGGTGGCGCTGTATACGCCGTAGTTGAAGCCAAGGCCGACATAGTAACCGCTGTATTGGTTGGAATCGCCCTCGCCGATATTGGTTGCACGAAGCATTATGCCAAAGTTGTTGCCGTTGTCAGGGCCTTTGACTTTTGCTTCCACGGTGTAATCCGTCCAGGATTCCTCGCCGGTCACAATTTTGCTGTTCTCGCTGTTGCCGGCGACGAGCTTTCCCGGTTGAATCTCGATGATGTTGTCCGGATCGTACTCCGTCCAATTTTGCGCGCTCTGTTCCGGATCGCTGAAATCGTCTTCAAAATACGTCTTGGGGCCGGACGGTTCCAGGCCCAGCGCAAGCAGCTCCTCATCAGTGGAATTACGTACCTCAAAGCTGGAGCATTCAAACGGCTGCGTCCAGGAACGCAGGCCGACTTTGCCAACCATGCAGCGGGAATCCTCGTAGGTCAGTTTCAGTTCACCGTCAACAAATACGCCGATCCGGTTGCCGTTGACCACAACCTTGAGAGTGTACGCTTGACCGGCCTGGTAATCCGGGAAGGGGACATCCTTGAGAAAATGCCAGTCCCCGTCAAGGTAGCCCAGTGTGATGTTCAGTCCGCCATTGTTTACGCCGATTCCGGCGTAATAACCGCTGTACTTGTTTCCGTTTTCCTCTGTTATATTGGTTGCACGGAACATGATGCCGTAATTGTTGCCGTTATTCTGCGGGGCTTTTACCGTTGCCTCCACCGTGTAATGTGCCCAGGATTCCTCACCGGTGACGATCTTTGTGCTGCTGCTGTTGCCCAGGACGATTTTTCCCGGCTCGATATGGATGACGTTGTCGGGATCATATTCAGTCCAGTTTTTGGTGCTCTCTTCTGGATCACTGAAATCGTCCTGAAACTGAATATCTACCGGCTGATTGGCCTGTGCGGCAATCTCGTCCGACTCCACGGTTCGGCCGTTTACAACCATGGAAATGCGGAAGTAGTAGGTGTTGCGCATATCCAAGCCAGTAATGGTGGCAATATTGGAACGGAAGCCGGAGGCCGTGTGGGTGTAATTGCCGCTTTCCGTGCCGTATTGAACTGTGTAGAACCCGTTGCTTCTGGTGACGTTGGTGTTCAGCATGACGGAATCCTTATTTACAACTGCCGAGCGGATTTCCGGCTTTTCAAAAGGGCGGACCGGGATCACTTCAATATGGTCAATGGAAACGTCCGCGTCGCCGAAGAAGCGGATAGTGTTGTAATGATCACGGGAGAAACGGAATGCCTGGTCGCCCGGCACGATATTGTACAGGTCGTCGATGACAATGGGGTTCCCGCCGCTTTGGAAGGTCAGATCTTGCTCGTATTTGCTGTTAATATTCATATGGAACTGGCCTTTGCCGGAGTAGTGGATTTTCAGCTGGTAATTTTCTGCAGGTGGTACAATGATATTGTCAAATTCTATGACCTTTTCGCCGTTCTGCTGTTTAACCTTTGCCGTTCGGATGGAACGGACGACGGTATCCTTCGCTTTGCCGACCACCGGGATCTGTGTCATCCGCAACTTTGTGCAGCCATACGGAACCAATATAATTTCTTCTGTCCGGCTTTTGTCCGGTGCAATAGGGGAGAAGGGCGGCTCCGGAACGACATTGCCGAGCATCTGCCATTCGGGTATCTCCTGGCCCTTCGCCTTGAGGGTGACCGGGGCGGTCTTTGTGGTGAACGGCTGCAACGGGATTTTATCCGCTATTGTAATTTCAAAGGAATTTCCCGGTTCCTCACGGTCCAGGTATAGTGCGTAGTTCCATTTGCTGGCGGGATAAACCTCCAGAACCGGGTATTCTTTGGGAGAGCGAAACCCACCGGCATAGGCAGCGTCATCGTCAGTTGTAACGCGCCAGTCTTCCTCAACTTTGGTCACAAAATAGAGCGGCCCTCTTTTAATTGCGGCCGTATTGTTGTACCAGGTGGAGGTTTCCAGCTCCATCGGGAAAGAAAGCTTGACCACATCCCCTGCGGTAAAGGCACGGTCAATCGTGAAGTATCCGTCCACGATCTCGCCAAAAATTTCCTCGCCGTTTACTTGAAAGACGGGCGCCTTGCACCACTGAGGAACGCGCAGGACCAGCGGGAAAGAAGCTGCTTCGCCTTCATAGGTAAGCTTGATGGAGCCTTCAAACGGATAATTGGTCTCTTGTGTGAAGACAGCGGTCCTGCCATTTGCGACCTGTGCTGTGACTCGGTTGGGACCATAGACAACAGCAGCAAGTCCATTGTCGGGCGTGGCCATCCACATGTTCTGCACCAGTTTAGGCCAGCCCATATGCATATCGCCCAGGCAGCAGGTGCCGTCCGCCGCCGTGAAGGCGGCGCTTTCACCGCCGTCGGAATCGTATTCTCCCCAGCCCTGTGTGATGGTTGCCTGGTTTTGTGACTGGAAGTAACAGCGGCGGTTAAAGTCCGGCGTCATTGACGCCGGCAAATTGTTGTATGCAACTAACTCCAGCTCATCACCGATCCAGCTGTCACCCAGAATACGGAGATTGATTTCATTGGACAGCAGGCTTTCTACCACGCCGCATGTTTCAGTTCCGCGGTAGGGCAGGTTGTCCCGTGCCTGCTCGTCTGCGCTGGCCATATTGTCAATGCGTCCATGGTCAATTCCCATATTGAAAATGCCCTCGCGCAGGGCATTGCGGTCCCTGTCGTCCCCGGTAACCTGGTAGCGGACCGCTGGCATTTTCATGGCCTGCGTGGTGTTGACCACATGGTGTCGAACTGTGGTATCGGTGAAGATGTCACTCCAGTTAAAGGTGGACTTATCCAGTTCGTGGACAAGGTCAATCAACCAGTCGCTTTGTTCCGGCTGCCGCGGATCGTAAACGCGGTTATAGTACCAGAGGACAACCTCCATATTATCCCCGCCGCGCGCCTCCGCCCAATGGTTGGACAAGGGCTTCGATGGGAGCCGCATCTCCTGGAAACGGAAGTATTTTTCAAAAAAAGGCAGGACGCGCGGGTCCGGCGTACCTTCCCGTTCCGTTGCCTCGTAATAATCGCGAATGGTGCCAATCACAACCATACGGGGCCACCAATCCCAACCGGAGGTGTTTATGCCGTCGCCGTCCTTTAAGGGGCCGAAAAATCCGTTATCTCTCTGATTGTCTAGGACCCAGTCAATCCATTTCATTGCCTTGGCCTTGAGCTCCTGGTCGTCCAACGTCCAGGCCAGTGCGGTCAGACCTCTGAAATAGTAGGGGCCGTTCTCCCAACTGTCCCCATTGCCGCCCTGCCAGGCGCTTTGGGAACCGTAATCGGTAAATGCGCCTTCAAAATCCTGCATGGCGCCGGTCAGACCGTGCTTTTGCAGCAGCAGCTGTTCCTCAATCCATGCCTCACCCTTCACAGCTCCCAAAGGAAGCTGTGCAAAAGCGGAGTCCATCAGCCGCCCCTGGTTGGTAAAGTAGTTCTGATTGCCGGTCCGCTGTGTCTCAGCGAAAGCAGTGGTGCCCATTCCGGTCAGCATGCTGCAGACTGTCGCCACAGCCAAAATGCCTGAGATCAGTCGCTTTTTCATGTCATAACTCCTCCTTGTCCTTTTTGTTTTGGAAACCCATCTGACCTGGTTTCCTATTTTAAGTCTTACCATAGACCGGCCTGAATGTATTTATGATATTCGAGCAATTTTATATGATTTTTTAACGGAATCGGTAATGTCTATGGAATGTTTGTGTATTGTGATAAATGATAACAAAAATGCCGCCTGTCCGAAAACAGGCGGCATTTTGATCTGCGTAAGCGGTTCAAAGCCTATTTAATTTGACTTGTAAATAGATGGCATTATTTTATACCACAGTTGAAAAGCTTGTACGACTTGCCTGCAAGGGTAATAAAGACACCTGTGCCGCTCCAATTGCCTTTACAGCGAATAATAAGACAGAAATTAAATATAGGAAAGAGCGTTTAAACGTAATAAAAAGGCAGCAGCTCTCGCAATGCGTGAAACAAACGCCACTTTGCAATAAAAAAACTGGGAGAAGTAAATTCTCCCAGTTTTTTTATTGCATGATAATTACACACGCGCCTGTGGATTTTTTTCCAAGATCAACTCCACCTTGCGCTGTATGTTTGGCAGCAGTTCCTCCGCCCAGGAGTATTCAAAGAGAAATTCCCCTGTAAAGGAGGCAGCCGCGCGCACGTCTCCATTGAGTACCCGAAAGTAGTCGCAGTCAAACGGTTCACAGTTGACGCCCAGCTTGCCGCGCACGGAAATCAGCGTTTCTCCAAGGCCCGCTCTTTCCAGAGCCTGACGCAGATACATGCATGCTTTGCGATACTTCCCTTTCACCTTGCTGTCGTATTGTTCCTCTTCCCAGAGCGTTCCGATGATAAAATCCATATCTGAGAGCGCACCGCTTTGGCTGATTAAGAGGGCAAACAGTTCTTTGGCCTTGTGGCTCTTAAAATCAACCGGTGTGTCGTCCACAAAAAGGCCAAAGCGGCCAAACGTGCGGATAACGGCCTTCTTTTGCTCGGTTGGCTTTGCAATGCGCCGTACCCGGTCGATGATCTTCTGAATTGCATCGCGTTCAAATGGCTTTAGAATATAGCCGTAGGCATCTTCATTAAAAGCGTCAAAAGCGTATTTTTTAAATCCCGTTACAAAAACGACCGCTATTTTTTCATTAATGGTGTGTAAACAGTGCGCCAGCTCCAATCCCTGGATGCCCGGCATTTCAATATCCAGAAAGGCAAGGTCCACGGGGTGGGTTTCCGCGTAAGAAAGTGCTTCTGTGGCGTTTAGAAATACGCCGGCAATTTCCAGACCTGCAATCTGTTCGCAGGTGTCCGCCAGCTCCTCTGCGGCCAGCGGCTCGTCGTCAACAATCAGGATCTTCATCGAAAAGCTGCGCCTCCTGTTCCGGAATTTTGATGACCTGTTTGGTCCATTTGCCAATTTCGCTCTGAATATCCAGCTCCGCATGCAGCAGCGTCTCCAGCCGGTAACGGAGGTTTTTAATGCCGATCCCGCCAAAGCTGGCGGATTGCAGCTGCTCCGTGTCAAATCCAACGCCGTCATCCGTGATCTCGATCCAGACATATCCGTCTTTTTGATAGGATTTCAGGGAGACAAACCCTCCCTCCACCTTTTGGCAGACGCCGTGCCGTACCGCATTTTCCACCAGGGGCTGCACCGTGAGAGGCGGCACCATAAAGTTGCAGAATTGAATATCCCATTCTACCCGGAGGCGGTCGCCGAACCGCACCTGTTCGATGTTGAGGTAGGCGCGAATATTTTGCAGCTCTTCCTCAAACAGAATCGGTTCCGTGCTTTCAATGGAGTTCATGTTTCCACGCAGATAGGTTGAAAAATCATATACGGCGCGCTCCGCTTTGGCGGGGTCTTTCCGGCAGAGGACCTTGATTGCAAGCAGGGCGTTGTACAGAAAGTGCGGCTGAATCTGATGAAGGGCGAGATCGGTCTGCGCTCGTTGCAGTTTTGCACGCATTTCCGCCACGAACAACGCCTCGTTTTGAATAGAGTTCATGCGTTTGCCATCCATATATTTGATTGCAATCGCCAGCAATACCAGACTGAACGGATAGGCGAAGCTGTCGCCTGAAGGAAATACCCCGGCAAGCGCCATATCGCCCAGGAATCCCCCGGTATAGAGCGCCATGCAGCCCAGATAATAAGGGAAGAAGTATGGGTTTGGAGGATTTGAATCCTTTAGGACTGGGACCAGCAGACGGAAAAAAAGGATCGGAGCCAGTAGAAGATCGGTAACAAGCCACCACCAGGAGGTGTGAAAAAACGCCCCGATTGCGATTGCGACCCCATAAACGCCGAGCATCAGTAAGCCGACAAACAGCATGCTCCGCTGTGCCTGGCGGCCTTTGGACATGCCCGGCGCAGAACACAGCAGAATGGACCATGCGGCAGCTCCGGCAATATGGAATGGCAGCAGGGCATAGTCAAAGGGGAGGGGGGACCAGTAGGCGAGCGCGGAAAAAATGGACGCGCGATAAACGCTTTTTAACAATAACAAAAGCATTAAGATCAAAATGGAGACGGAGTAACCGCTTTTCGGTTTTAGGATGAGATCCATTGTATAGAAGATGATGAAAACGATCGCAATACCGAGCAGCAGAGAGCTGAAAATCAGGTTTCTGCGCGCGTCCCGTTCAAATGCATCGTGCTCAATCAACACGGGGGTGATGCATAAACCCGGATAGGTACGGCTGGCCGTCTCAATGACCAGATCACATTCAGAGGAGCGTAAATAAAAGTTGTTATACTTGCGTATTTCCGGTTCTATCTCAATGTTGTTGAGATTTTTCAGGAGCGTACCGCTCTCGGTTACGGACTGGCCATTGATGAAAACGCGATAGGCAGACGGAAGATTTGGGACAGACACCAAAATGTCCGCTTCGGGCGGGCAGTTGATCAGGTGCAGCCGGTAGCTGGCGTAACCCTGATGAGGCAGTGATTGGCTGTCCGGATTCCATCCTGTCCAGTAACTGGGTACCTGAATCATTCCATCCGGTTTTTTATTTTCCTCATAGTCTGTGACAAGGAGCGTGTTCCAGAAGAACTCCCACTCGCCATCCAGGTAGATCGGTTCCCCGGTGCCGTAGTCGATACCGTACAGGTCCAAAACACCATTCTTTACACGAGGCGCCGCTGAATGGGATGGAGCGTACCAGACCGAGTAAACAAATACCAGGCTGATCAGGAGCAGGCACAGACCAGCGGTCAAAAAAAACTTTTTATTTTCCTTGTTGATCGATCGCATATGTCCGCCTTCTTTTCCATGTTTCCCAAAACAATTTTAGTCTATCGTAGCATGTGGAACGATAAGTTATTATTTGGAATTATTCGATGAATTTTTGCCATTTTATTTTTTGTGTCTCGTAGATACCTTGTTTGTACCATAGGTTTGTGATATGCTAACACTCAAATAAAGATTGTTGTCGGATTTTTGGTGATATATGTGAGAAAATTACTGCTGTGTGTTTTGGTGCTGTGCATTTTCATAGGAATTCCCGCCTGTGCGTCGGCTCCTGCCCCCATGGAAAATGGTACACATCCCAAAATATTCCGGTATTCGCTGCCGATGAACCCGAACACGCTGGATCCTCAGGAAACGGACGGAATACCGGAAATGACCATTGCCTACCATATATACGAGGGTTTAATGCGTACTTATCAGAACCAGCTTCGCTACGGCATTGCGGAGTCATATGAAATTTCCACGGATGGGCGGACCTATACGTTTCATTTGCGCGACGCGGTGTATGGGGATGGAACGCCTGTAAAGGCGGAGGACTTTGT
This sequence comes from Anaeromassilibacillus senegalensis, assembly GCF_001261775.1. Classification (GTDB taxonomy): domain Bacteria; phylum Bacillota; class Clostridia; order Oscillospirales; family Acutalibacteraceae; genus Anaeromassilibacillus; species Anaeromassilibacillus senegalensis. Next base: position 459,961 of record NZ_LN868536.1, read on the forward strand.
CCGCGCGGTGCAGCGAATGGTTACAGAGGAGAAATCCAGCCGACCATTCTTTGCTTATCCTATTTTAAACGCCATGGAAATTCACGAAAAAGAATTGCCTGTTGAGCGTTTGGGGGTGAGGGCAATTGATGAGAAAACGCTGCAATTTGTTTTGGAAAATCCCACGCCGTATTTTTTACAGCTGTTGGCGCTGCCGCCGTTTTCTCCAGTGCGTTCGCAGAGCGACTTTTCAAAAATGGACGCTGGCCTTTGCAACGGGCCGTTTATCGTGAAAAATTGGGTTCGCAACGACTCCATCCGGTTGGAAAAAAACCCATATTATTGGGACGCAGACCGGATCAAGCTGGACGCCGTTCACATTGCCATTTCTTCCGATTTTGGTAAGCTGTATAAAATGTTTGAAAATCAGGAACTAGATATCCTTCCAACCGCCACAGATTCGATCAGCTCGAAAATGCTGCCCTATATGGAATACTATTTCAACGGCGCCAACGATTTTATCCGCTTGAATATGAGCGAGGACTGCCCGCTGCATAATAAAAATCTGCGGCTTGCGCTCAACTATGCGCTGAACCGCAATGCGTACATTGATTCTCTTGGTTCACGCACGGTGACGCCCAGCGCGCGATATGTTTTACCCATCCTTCCGGGAACCCACAAGACGTTTGGTGAGGAGTATCCTCTGGAAGCGTTTCCGCTTGATGGAGACGCACAGATTGCCCGCGATTATTTGAAAACGGCCTTAGAGGAACTGAAGATCGAAAGGGCGGAGGACCTGACGCTTGAGCTATTAATTTCGGACGATCATTGGGCTTCAAAGGAGGCAGAGATTATTCGGGATCAGTTGCAGGATACGCTCGGTATTCAGATTGCGATTTTTGCCGTTCCCTACAATACGCATATGGAGCTGGATGCCGCGCATAAATTCCAGATGTCCCTGTCCGGCTGGACGCCGGATTACCCCGACCCGGCAACCTATTTGGAGCTGTGGACTTCCAATTCTTCCTACAATTACGCGTGCTACAACAGTCCGGAGTATGACGAGTGCTTCCGCTTGGCGAACAACCAAACGGACCCGCAAAGCCGGATGAGCCTTCTTGCCCGGGCAGAAGGCATTCTTCTGCGGGACGGCGCGTTGATCCCCCTGCAGATTCGCCAGAGCGCCATGCTGAAAAATCCCAAGCTGACGGGCTTTAAAACCAACTATATTAATGTAGAGTTTCAGTATATTTACGCGGATTTTTTGCCGTAACCATAAAAAAATTATGTTTTCTCAGTTCCTGAGCGCTTTCCGATTGGATTGGGAGAAACGAATTTTTTTGTTACGTTTAAAAAAAGTAAAAAATCCAAGGATTTTCTATAAACGATGGGCGCAATAAAAAACAGGAAGCCTCCCGCCTCAGGTATTCTGCGGCAGGAGGCTTCTGTCATTTTAAAAAGGGGATTGGGGTTCGCTGTGAAGAGAACCCCAATCATTTTTTAAGACATGGATCAGCGGTCGGCACGCAGATGCGCAGTGACCATCACCTATGGTGCTATTCAGTGGAAGCTTCTTACAAAACAGAACCCTTTCGAGTTCTATTCGCCAAGCGGTGCTTCCTTTTATCGGCCGCTGGATGTTTTAGCCGATTGTGACTGTGCAGTGCTTGACCGGATTCTCCGGTCGGAGTGTACTTACAGCGGGAAGCAATTTAAGCAATTGTAATGGCACAATGCTTTTGCGGCTTCCCGTTGGGTAATTGTGTATACACGCCGGTGCTCTGGCCCGGTGTGCCGACGGCCCAGACTCTGTAATAGCAGTCATTGCCGATTTTGGCGACAAACTGCGTCTTGAGTATGCCGCCGTTGCCGACGGTGAAGCTCGGCGTCAGGTTTACACCGCCCTGCACTGTCATCTTGAAGCAGTATGCGCTGCCTCTCTTGAGGGTGAAGTTCACGGTGGTGTCGCTGACGACATACGCGCCCTGTGTGGAGACGCTTTGTGCCGCGTTGACCACAGCGGTACCGGCCGCGCCGTAGGTATGGGAGGAACCGGTGGAGCTGCCCTTGCCGCCGGACGGTTTCCGGTCAGGCTTCACGGGTGTTTCCGCCTTTTCCAGATTGTCCTTTGCGTCCACGGCGTTGTGATATGCTGTCGCAAGGGTTTCGTCGTCCGCGGTTTCGTCCGCTGCGGCTGCCTTCAGGTCGCTCAGCGCCTGAGCAAAGGTTGCCGCGCTGGCCTTGGTATAGCCGTTCAGGCTGATCTGCTCCATCTCGGCGATCAGGTCGTTCAGTTCGTCGCGGTTCGGGATTTTTCTGAGGCCCGCCATAGCCAGGGTGAGTTTTTCCGTCATCTGGTTGATTTCCTTCTGGCTGGCGCTTTCTTCCATGGCTCTGGCTTCATCCAGTGCTTTCTGGAAGGCGTCTCTGCCGGTTTCCAGATACGCGGAATCCAGGACGGCTTCGATTTCTTCCGCCTTTTCCATCAGGGAGAGGAGCTCGCTCCAGTCGGCCTTGTCCTCGAGGTCCTCCATCGCCTGGTTCAGCGATGCGCAGGCCTCCTGGATTTCCTTGTCCATGGCGTCTTCGTCGTCATAGACGGCCTGGGCTGCTTCGCAGACTTTCTGGAAAGCCTGCCAGGAAGCGCTGGTGTAAAGCTCTTCGTCCAGCATTCCCGCTGCGGCCAGCGCCTCTTCCAGCGCGGTCTTGTCGCCCTTTGCAAAGCTCAGGAACTGAATGACATGCAGCAGATCCTTCCAGGCGCCGTCGATGTCCTTCTGAGAGGCGTCTAGCTGCTTTTCAATTTCCTGTGCGTTCTTCAAAGCGGCGTCAAACTTCTTCTGTACGGAGGGAACAGCCTCCAGATATTCTTTACCGCCGTTCAGCGCTTCTGCCGCTGTCAGCACGGTGCGGAGGATCTGCTTGTTGACCACGGTGAACGCCAGGTTGTATTTGGCAACCGTCGGGAGTCCGTCGATGGTCATGGTATAGGAATCCTCGGTGAAGTCCTTCAGCGCCTCGCCGTTAACGGTGACGCCCGCGAATTCTCTTCCTTCCACTGCCGGGATAAAGGTCAGGGTGGTTTTGCCATCCGGGGTGAGTTCCGCTTTGTAGCTGCCGGTCAGGTTTGCCAGCTTCTGCTCTTCATCGTTTACAAACAGGGACGCTTGCTTGCCGCTGTAGGTTACTTCCAGCGCTTTTGCACCGGCTTTGACAAGCTTGACAACCGCGCCGCCGGTTTTCTTGACGTCGATGGACAGGGTCTGTCCCTTGGTAACCGTCATGGTTTCTGTAATGATTGCTTTTTGGCTGTCGGTATTCTTCGGATCGTCGCTGTCGCGGAAAATGTAGGCGGTATAAGCGCCGTCCTCCAGGAAGTTGAGATTGAATTCCGCGGTGCGCGCCTCGTTACAGAGGATGCCGACGTACCAGCTGTCGCCGTTTTGACGCGCCATGTTTACATAGTGGCCCGGGTCGCCGTCCACCAGAATAGAGTTGTTCCAGGTGGTGGGCAGGTTCTTAAACAGGTTTTCGTACGCTGCATGCGCACGATAGATCGCCGGCTTATCCGCCATGGTCTGAATGCCGCATTCAAAGACGATGGACTCTGCCGTCAGATGTGCCTGTGTAACGTCCTTCCTGCCGAAGGTGTTGTTGTAGGAAGCCATCGGGGTGAAGTCCGCACCGCCCACGGCAAAGCGGGTAAACGGCAGCATGCAGTTAAAGTATGCGTTGTTTACACAGCCCTCGCCGCCGGAAATCGCCTCGCGGCAGATTGCGTTCGGATAGGTTCTTCTTTCGCCGGTGGTTTTTCCTGCGCCATGGATGTTGATGAGCAGATGATTTTCCGCTGTCTCCTTGGTCAGGATGTCCAGCAGTTCGATAATCTCCTGACTCTGGGAATCAAAGAAGTCGGGTTTGACGCCCACGATACCCATTTCAGCCCATTCCTTGATGCGCTCGCGCTCCTTCGGGGTATCCAGGTCGCGCTTGTTGGCCCACACGATCAGGCCGATGCCTTTTTCCTTTGCATAGTCCAGGACCTCGGGCATCCAGTCGTAATAACCGTCGTAGAGGTCGTTGCCGCGATTGTATACGCGCGGCTGCCAGCCTTCGTCCAAGAGCTGATATTTCCAGCCCATCTCAACGGCGAAGTCAATGTATTCCTTGTAAAGTCTCGGCGCGGTTTCTTCCCATGAGGTGCCTTCCGGCAGGTTGTCGTGGCGAAGGTCGCCGTTCAGCCAGGTCCAGTCAACCGGACTCGGTTCGATCCAGCTGACATCGTCCATTTCACAGTCGGGATTCAGGGTTTCCGCCAGGGTGTTTTCCGCAATGTCCGCAATATCGCCGATGACCATGTAGCGCCACGGAGAAACAAACGGTGCGGTGGTTGTAACGTCGCTGAACTGCTCCGGAGAGAATACAACGTCCAGCATGCCGGAGTCGTGGCCGACGATCTGCCCGCCGCTGTACTGCGGGGTGAGAGCGGCCTCGGAGAGAAGCGCCCAGTCGCCGTTCGGCGTCTCATAGAGCAGCGGCATGCAGTAGCCGCCCTCCAGCTCTTCCGCTGTGTGCTGGTAGTAGAGGTCTTCGTTTGCTTTGTCGAAGTCCATCGTCTGTGCAGTGGAGCCATCCGGCATCAGGAAGCCGGTGGCTTCCGCTGAAATCGTCAGTTCCGTACCGTCCTGTCCGTCGATCGCGTAGTGGAACGCCATGCCGTCGTCATAGACGCGGCAGACAATGCGGTAGCGCACGCCGCCCTTTTCAAAGCCCATGGTGAGTTCCGTGCCGGTGGCGTCCACATGGCTCTTCTTCGCGCCGATCAAATCGTAGGAATCCTTAACGGTTTCGCGTTTGGAATCCACGTAGGTCAGTCCCGTGCGGAAGTCGCCCAGGTTGGTGACCAACCCGGTGGGGGAAGTGCCGATCACGGTGTTCCCATTGCGGGAGACCGCATAAACGACAGAGCCGTCATCGCGCTGGGTGAACAGGGCCTTTACGCTTCCATCCGGGGAAAACGCTGTCCAGGAGTTTTCCTCTCCGTTTCCAACGATTATATCAAGGGAAGCGGACTGCTTGACGCCGTCCAGTTCGACATTACAGGTGATAGAGGCCGTTCCGTCCGAAACCGCCGTGATTTTGCCGTTCTGGACCGTTGCAACAGATTCGTCGCTGCTGCTGTAGGTGATAGAGGCGTTTGTCAGGTCTGCTTTACTGTTCTGCAGCCCGCCTCTGCCGACCTGACCGATGTATCCGGTCGCGCTGATCGCGGAAGTTTCACCCTTCTGCAGCCAGGTTTCCTCGGCTCTCACGGTCACACGGGCCAAATCCTTCTGAGCCTCTTTGTCGCAGTACAGGCGTGCATCCGCCCAGGTGGCGCTGCAGCTGCCCTTTGCGTACAGGGTCAGGGTTTGTGTGCCTTCCGGGATCGCGACTTCCAGTTCTCCGTTGTCCGGGGTGATCTGGTTGCCGTCATAGGAGAGCGCCTTGGAATAAATCTGCTTGCCGTCTGCCAGCACGATAAATTCGCAATTGCCTTTGCCGGCCGGGAAGCAACCGACGGCTTTAAAGGTTTCCGCGTGCAGGCCGGTGATATTAAAGACCGCCTGCGAGGGAGCGAAGGTGCCAATGCCCTTCTCATAGATGACGGTTTCGCCGTTTTCCTTCCAGGAAATCTGCGTCTGGTTGACCGTCAAGTCCTTGCGGACCAGGAACCAGCTGTCCACCGCGTTGATCCATTCGAGGTCACTCAAATAGACCGCGTCGGGATCGGCCTTGTGGAAGTTGTCGTTGCTCTTTTGCTCTTCTACGCTCCATACGCTGGAGGGGGCGGTATCCTTTGCCAGGATGACAAGCGTGCCGTCGGCGGACGCGTCATCTTCCAGAGCGAGATAGAGGGGAGAGGCAGCGGAGGCTTTGTTCATCAGGCGATAGGTTCCATCCTGCTCCGCCGGGACAATTTTCCACCACTGCGCGTCGTTTGCCGCGTCTGTTTTACCGAAGGTCAAGGTGACGCCCTCTTCTGTTTTGGAGCCTGCCGGCATCAGGACAGTGGAGTTTGCATCTTTCAGTTGGACCATGTAATATTCGTTGTTGGCATCCGGAATCAGGCGCCAGTATTCCGCGTCGCCGTCGTAGTCCCACCACAGGTCGACGATCGCGCCTTCGCCGGAATTGTTGCTGTTGGATTCCATGCAGTGCCCGTTCAGGGCTGTTTTGATCTTGTAAAGTGCGTTTGCATTCCATTCCGGCTCCTCCGGCTGCTCGCTCGGATGGAAGCGGTCGGGAACGTTGGACCAGGCATCGGAAACCGCGGCGGTCTCCGGGTAGAGTTTCGCCAGGAACTGATACATGGTGTTGTCGTACGCCTTAAGCTCTTCACGGGTGTTTACCGGTCCGCGTACGCCGTCCCAGGAGCCGTCGGAGGACTCGGACATTGCGTTGAACCAGATCGCCGTGCAGGTTGCGAAATACTCTTCGCGGTTCGAGATGGCGTAGCTGTTCGGCCAAAGGTTCTGGCTCTTCGCCGCCTGATAGGCTGCGTCGCATTCCGCCTTCAGTTCGGGAACAGCGTCCACGCCAAGCAGCTGGACGGAGTGGCCGAACTCATGCACCAGAACGGACTCGTCCGCATAGCTGGTGTAATGCCCTGGGGAGGTTTCCTTTAGGAGACGAAGCACGTTTGCGTCATAGATGCTCGCGACCGGATTGCCCATCATGCCGCCGTAGCCTTCCACATAGTACATATCCGGGTCGTAGGTTGCCCGGTGTTCCGGAATACTGTAAGCACTTTCGCCCTTGCCGTAGACGGCGAGCGCCGCGCCGTTTGCAAGCATTGCAGAGGCGACGTCAGAGCGTTTTTCCAGCATGACGTCGATGATGTCCGCCGCTGCTTGCAGGGTGGAAGGTTCCACCGCATCACTGGACTTGACGGTGACGCCGGATTTTGCCTGCACGGACTGTGTGTAGAACGGAGCGTCGATGACGATGTAAACCGCATCTGCATCCGCGGCAACGCCCAGTTCGTTTGTCACTTCGCCGGTTACCCGTACTTGTATATTTGCGCCTTCAGCCGGAGCGTTTTTCAGTTCCAGTGTGGTCATGCGGTCAAAGTAGAGGGCGCCATTTCCGGCAGTATAGCCGTAACTGTTCAGTTCCGCCGGTTCGCCGTTGACCAGAACCGTGAAGCTGGACTTCGCGTCCGCGCCCTTGACATCCTGGTTCCATTTCAGCTCGACCAGCTTGTCAGTGATGAGGCTGGCTTTTACAATCTGCGGGGCTTCCTGTTCCACCTTGCTCTTGGGAACAAAGTGAATGGCCGCGCCGCCGCCCTGTGCGAGCGGGATGGAGAGGGAATCGGCCTTGGTGACCGTCCGGACTTCCTCAACGATGCTGCTCTTCACCGTCGCGGCATCGACAACCAGATTGCTGCCGTCGCGGTCGTGGCGGCCAAACTCGCCGTGCGCCGCGGGGCCGTCCTTGAGGACCTCCGGAGAATCTTTATAAATGTAAGCGATATACTCGCCGTCGCCGAGGAAGTTCAGGGAGAAATCCGCGTCCTGCTTCTCATTGCAGATGATTCCCTGATACCATTCGTCGCCGCTGCGCCGCGCCATGTTCACATACTGGCCCGGGTAGCCGTCCAGCAGAAGGCCTTCATCCCACTCGGAGGGCATGTTTTTGAAGTAGTGCTCATAGCCGGGATGCGCACGGTACACGTCCGGCTTGTCCGCCAGACACTGCATGCCGCACTCATAAACGACCGGCAGAGCGGTCATCTGTGCCACGGTGAAGCGGGCCGGATTGTGATTGGTCAGATTATCGTTGGCTCCGTAGGACACCATGGGGGTATAATCCATGGGGCCGACCGCGCCGCGTACAAACGGCAGGGAGCAGTTGTGGTGCGCGTTCATGATGGCGCCCCAGGTTTCCTCATTGTCAACCGCGTAGGCTTCCGCGCCGCGGACCGCTTCTCGCGCGATCGCCTGCGGCCAGGTGCGGCGTTCGCCGGTCGGTTTGCCCGCGCCGTGTACATTGATCAGCAGGTGATTTTCCGCTGTTTCGTCCATCATTTTGACGATCAGCTGGATGGTGTCCTGATCCTGCGAGTCAAAGAAGTCTGGCTTGATGCCCTTGATGCCCATGTCGGCCCATTCCTTGAACAGCTTCTGGCGGTACTCGTCATCGACGAGGTTGGCTTTTCGCGCCCAGACGATCAGTCCGACGCCCTTTTCCGCCGCATATTCAATCAGGTCCGGCATCCATTTGTAGTAGCCTTCGTATTCATGTTCGCCGGCGGGCCGGTTGCCGCGCGGCTGCCAGCCCTCGTCGAGAAGCTGATATTTCCAGCCCATTTCCACAGCGAAGTCCACATACTTTTTGTAGTATTCCAGGCCGGCTGTTTCAAAGGTGACGCCGTCCGGGAGCTGATCGTGGCGCAGATCGCCGTTGAGCCAGGTCCAGTCGGTCACGCCGGCCTCAATCCAGCTGGTATCTTCCATTTTGGAGGCGGGAGCCAGAGACTCGGCCAGGGTGTTGTTGGTGATTGCCTGCAGGTCGCCGATGACGACATAGCGCCACGGGCTGGCAAAGGGCAGGACCGTCTGAACATCGTCCGTTTGCTCCGGCGTGAAGACGATGTTCAGCAGGCCGGTTCCATCGCCCGCTATCTGCGCGCCGCAGTAAGTGCCATCCAGATCCGCTTCGGATATAAGCGCGTATATGTCGTCCGTGGTTTTGTAGAGAAGGGGCATGGAATAGCGGTAGTTGAGCTGCTTGAGAGAGGCGTGCTCGATTTCCACGTCCTCATTGGATTGGCTGTAGTTCATTGCCCAGGTGTACGCGCCCTCGGGAAGGCGCACGCCCGTGTGCTCAGAGGAAATAGACAGCGCCGTATCCGCGTCGCCGTCGACACTGTAACGGAATGCCACGCCGTCGTCAAACGCGCGCAGGATTACGTCGTAGGGGACGCCATCCTTTTCAAAACAGAAGGTTTTTTGATTGTAGGGGGCTTTCACATGCTTTACCTTTGCACCGAAGAGCTCGTACTCTTCCGTACCGCTGGTTTCCAGCACGTCCACCAGCTTCAGGCCGCTGCGGAAATCTCCTGCGCTGGTCACGATTCCCATGGGAGAAGCGGAGACCACAACGGAATCCCCCTGCATGGCGACGTAAGAGGCGGCGCCATAGGCTTCGTCATAGGCAAACAGGGCGGAAACTTCCGAATTCGGCGCTTTGAGTGGATTGATGACGCCATCAATGGGTTCTGTTCCCACGATAATCGGCGTATAACCCTCAACAATGCTTTCATCCTCTAATGTGGCGGATGCGACGATGGAGGCGACGCCGTTGGCTTTTGCTGTCACAATAATGCCTTTGTTGGTCCGTGAAACTTCCGCAACCTCCGGATTGCTGCTTCTCACTTCGTAGTCGTTGATGGTATTTTCATATTCGTCTTTTGCCGTCACCTTTAGGGAAGCGGACTCTCCCGCCTGCAAAAGAGTTTTATCGGCGGAGACATTCATGACCGGGTCGACCGGCTCCGGCGGGGCAACTTCTACCTTGCTGAGCTTCCAGCAGCTGGAAGCCGTCGTTCCGTCTGACAGGACAACGGGCGTGCCATCGTTGACGCCGTCGTCCTTGAGCGCGACGTATGCCGGTGTGCCAGGCTCGGAGGCCTTGTTCAGCAGCCGGTACTGTCCGTCAGTTTCAGCGGGGACAATTTTCCACCATTGGGAGTCATCCGCAGTATCGATGTTTCCCACTGTCAGATTGACACCGGCTTCCGCTTGGGAATCTACCGGCATGAGGACAGTAGCCGTGGTGTTTTTGGGCTGAATCCGGTAGTATTCCTGGTTCTCATCCGCAATCAGCCGCCAATACAGGGCATCCCCGTGGTAGTTCCACCACAGGTCGACTGTTGCGCCCGGACTGGTGTTTCCGCTGTAGACCTCAATGCCGGCATCTTTTAGCACGGTGAGAATCTCATACTCCGCGGAGGGATCCCAGTCCTTGGCGGATTCGCTTCTGGCAAGCGCCGGCGCCCATATGGAAAATACCATGGAAAACGCCAACACAAGAGACAGCAGCGAGCGCCATACTCTTTTTTTCATTTTCTTCTCCTCCTTTGTTTTCAGGCGGTGACCCACCTGTTCATCCGACATTGTAGCAGGTTGAGTGTTCCAAAAGTGTTCCATTATACTTTTTGTTTTTATATAATATGGATGAATTTGCCTTTGGAACAAAAAATTGCAGAGAGGATAAGAAAGAAAATTGTGCATATAAAAATCCACGCCAGACGTCTCCAATTCGTCTGGCGTAGATGATAAATCAAATGATCAAACAGGGGGATTTGAAAACAAAATGGAAAATTCAGCAGTTCCAGGTAATTCTGACCGGGTTGGGATCGTTGGGGATCAGTGCTTTTTGAAGTGATTCCACCAGTTTGTCCAATTCCGCAGAGGCCAATGCGTCGTAACGGTCCGGCGTTTCGGAGATTCCCGCCTGGCTGTAAGCGGACGCAGCGGCACCGTAAAAGACAAAACCCAAAGCGTTTGTCGGTGTCTGTACCACAGCGCAGGCGGTTGAAACAGCGCGAGCGGCGGCCTGTGCCGCCGGGGAAGCTTCCGCTTCCTGGGCGATTTGACGCGCTTGCTTTAACAGAGCCTTTACCGCAGGGAACGTTTGCTTTCCAGACAAATACATTTTTACGGACAGGATCAGTTCCCGCAGCCGCGTGTCTTCCGAATAGGCTTTTTCATAGATTGGAAGAAAGTGCGCTTCCGCGTAAGACGCGGCCCAATTGGCCAAAGTTGTTTTGTTCTGGGTTTCTATCATCTCCATCAAAGCGATGATCTGTGGATCATCCGCACGGCCCAGCATTTTTTTCAGCTTTGCCATTTCTATTTCATCCTTTCTTTGGCGGTTGTTTCCGGGCTTGCAATAAGTTGCAGCCATTAGTGGGCATTTAGCCGGAGAGACCTATGCAGGTTTCAAAATAAGATTACTATTTTGTCCAGTTGGAGCAAAATTTTGTCGGAAAAAATTGGTATGTAGGCAATTATTTGTATTTAAATCAGAAAGCAGGAGGAACATACATGATTATTTTGGAGAAGAACTGGACGTTTACAGTCGCGGAAAAGGATGCAACCCTGGGATACATAGGGGAAAATGCGGTGCAGACGCTCCAGGTAAAATTGTTGGGTACGGAATATGCGGATTGGGACATGGTTCTCGACGTGATGCAGGGGGAAATGTATAACATTTGGCCCGTGGATAAAACGGTTGCGGAAGGTAATTTAATTTTATCAATCCTGATAAAAAAGGAGTACATTTGGCAGAGCGGCGGCGTTTCCGTGCAGCTGCGCGCGACCGCCCCGGATGGGCGCATTAAAAAATCAGCGCGTTTGAATCTGCGGGTAAACAGCAGCGTAAACGCGCCGGATGTGCTTCCTTCTCCGCTCCCCGCAGTGTTTGAGGAATACGAATCGCGCATCATCAACCTGAAAAAGGAGGTGGAGCACACCGTGGAACTTGTGACCGAAAGCTGTCCCTACATCGGAGATAACGACAATTGGTATGAATGGGATGCGAAAGCAAATGTTTTTGCAGACAGCGGCGTGAGTGCGCATGGCCTGGTGGGACCGGCCGGTCCCCGGGGCACGGCAGGACCGCAGGGGCCGAAGGGAGATACCGGCCCCGCCACGGACGCGTATACGCATGCAGAATCCGACCAGTTACTGTCCGGCAAGTTGGATCAATGCTGGGGCCCTGTTTCCGGACATCCGCTGCGTATGCCGGAACATGCGGGCGGGCTGGCGCGGCATCTGATTCTTGCTGGAAACAGTGTCGTCAAAGAGGGGCGTACACAAAATGTCACGAGTCCGATTAAATTGATTTCCTGCGGGAAAAATCTGTTAAACGTTGGACCGGCCCGTGTTTTTGAGCGCGCAGGCGTTACCTTTCAGGTTTTGGAAAACGGTTCCATTGAGGTTAGTGGACAGCTGAACTCCACGGACGGGTTCAGCGACTTCTATTTTGACAACTTTGTGTTGCATCCGGGCGTTTATACAGCCAGTGAGCGAATCTATTTGCAACCGTATGGAGGCAAATGGTGCAGTGGGACGTTTACAGTAGAGGAAACCGCAAATTTCAGGGTGATGCTGCGGGCACAGAGCGGAGATAGTTCCGTGATGCGCTATCCGCAGATAGAGTTTGGGGAAAAGGAAACCGCATTTGAAGCCTATCGGGAAAATACGGTTGAAATTGCATTACTTGCGGCGGATAGAACCGCAAATCCCGATTTTTTGGAATTGCCCGACGGCGATACGATCAAAGAGACGGCAGGGGGCTATGCGATTATTAGGGCGGATGGAACCCATGTTGTGCTTTGCGAAGAGGCGCAGAAAGCGTTAAAGGAAATCCATACGTTTGAAGAAGCGACCACAGTATATCATACAAAGGCGGGTGTCATCCAGTATAACGGGGACGCCTTAATACCGGTATCGTCCATAGGCCTATCCTATCGGCAGGACTTCCGGACAAGCATTTACCTTGCATCCAAACCCAATTTTGCGCCCTGTGTTTGGGAACAGACGGAAGGCGTTGGACAGGTTTCTCTGATTGCCCCGGTTGAGCAGATCCCATTTGCAAAGCTTTCCATAGGAGGAAATCTGCTGGAAACCTTAAAAAATCCGGAAGAGATAAAAAGCCCGGAAAATCCGGCGAAAATTGACGGCATTGCACAAGACGGGAGCGTGGCGCTTTCCATGGCAGGCGTACCGTATGTAATCCCGTGCGATGTCGTCTTGTATGCGCTGCCGGATGGGGACCGGGATGAAATAACTCTCGACGGATCGTATACCAGCCGGGTGGGGAAAATCATTTTGAATGGGGCTCACACCTGGACGGGCTATCTGTCGGACGACGGACAGTATTACCAGGCGCACATTGAAGGGACCGCGTATGATTTTGGAGGAGACAATGGGAAATTTGGAGATGCGGAAAAGGTCTATTGTGTGACTGATTGCCTGCCGTGTTATGGAAACATCCACGTGATTGGGGAACATGTTACCACTTGGGAGTGGTACAACAAAAAGCCCGGATATGGCAGATTGGATCTGTCTATATCGGTCAGCCGTCTTTCCACACCGGATACGGCGGGCCTGTGTGCGTGGTTGTCGGAACATCCGGTCACCGTCTATTATAAACGACTGAAGCCAATTGTACGGGACTTGCCGTCTTCCACCAAATCCGCCTTGCGCACTGTGATGGTTCGGGTGGGGGAACTGTCCAGTCCGGATGCGCTGAAACCGTATCTCAAGGCGACCTACGCGATGGATACCAAGTCCTATATTGACCGTGCCATTGCAAATGCGGTACAATCCGTCACAGTCTGAAAAGCGATTTAGATGCGCAACTGATATCATGAAGCATATAGGGTTTTAAATAAACAAAAAAGACGTTACGAACTTTGTTCGTAACGTCTTTTTGCTATGGTGGACCTGAAGGGATTCGAACCCACGACCTCTCGGATGCGAACCGAACGCTCTCCCAGCTGAGCTACAGGCCCATGTAAAATTTTGAACAGGCTTTGCCTGACAACGGTGATTATTATAGCACGTTTTCACAGCCATTGCAACTACTAAAATAAAAAAATTTAGCAAAAAACGTCTTCTCCACGTAGAAATACGCAGGGAAGACGTTTTCTTCAGATTGCCCGTTCGTTTTTGATATAGATGGGCTGCATGCCGAGCTCAGGTGGATAATGGGGCAGCAATGCCGCCTGGGGCAGGCGCAGCTTCCATTCCAAATAGGAGGCGTGAATGCCCGTGCTGGAAAAAATCATCAGGAACAGCATGCCGGTTTGAATCCAGAATACCGTCACATCGGTCAGCCCATGCACAAGGACGGCTGTAAAAGCGGAGATCAGCAGAATATTCATATTGTTGCAAATATGATTTTTCATTCGCAGCGCCACCAATTTGCCCTGCATGTAAATATAGAAGCCCATTGCACCCGCGCCGATGAGCCCATAGTTTAAAAGGACATCCAACAGCAGGTTGTGGCTGTGGAAGGTGGGATAGGTGCCAAAGATTCCGCAGATCATCTGATAAGCCGTCGCACCCTGTCCCAGAAGCGGATGCTGCTGGATGCCGCGGATGGAGCCGGCCCAGACAGACAAGCGCTGCCCAAACGTGCTGTCAATCGCCTCAATGCGGGGAAACGCCGCCGGAAAGGCAAAACTGAGCAGTAAAAAGGAAACGGCGGCTGTCAAAAAGGCAGCCATCCAAAAATATTGCTTTTTCATCCAGAGGAAAATCATTACGGCGCAGAAAATGCCCAGACAGGCAGACATGCTGGCAGTCAGATACAGACTGGCCAGATTGATGCCGATCACGGTCATGTAGAGGGTTTTCCTCTTGGGATTGGTAAAGATACGGTACAAGGCAATTAAAACGACAAATTCAATCATCATGCCATAATAATTCGCGTTTGAAAAGTTTGACACGGGGCGGTAATCCGCAGCGGTTGGGTAAGCGGACCATTTCTGATAAAATGCAATCCCTGCACAGCCCAGGCTGGACAGGCAGGCCAGGTCCATCATTTGATGAAATACCTGCCTGGTCATGACGCTTTTTAAATAAAACGCGCAGATCACAGAGGCGAGAAGCAGAATCGCATACAGCATGCCCAGATAATTGTTATAGACGGCGGACACAAAAAACGGTACGACCAGGAACCCCAAGAGAAATTTACAGTAGGGGGATTCCAATGCGCGGGAACGCTTTTGATAGCTGATCATCGTCATCACAGCAACGGCGCTGACAGCTGCAACGGAAATGTAAAACGGAAAAAATAAGGAAATTACCAAGCCCAATGGAACCAGCCGGTCAATTTCTCTGCTGTCAACGGAAGCCTTAAAATGCGTCCAATTGGTTTTAATAACATGTGTAATCTTCTTCCTCTCCTTTCTGAAAGATTTGGCGAAATGATATACCGTGTGGAAATAATTGTAAATTAGAATCATTTATTGGACCACGGTATCTTATTATAACAGGTTTTTCTTTTTGAGCAAGGTCAATATTCCATCGAATAAAATTGACTGCTTCATTGCTTTTTAGATAATACGCTGGAAGTATGAACGCTTTTTTAACAGTTCTTACAAATACTGTTACAATATAGCATTTTGTGGAATGGAATAGTATAATAACAAGCATGGAGAGCGTGCCGATTGACCGATACAGCAAAGGAAAAAAGCCGCTTTTCTGTAAATATCTGCATAACGCGGTTCAACCGTGTAAATGATGAGGGATAGAGCGCTTGGCTCTGCGGGAGAATCAGGAGAAAAGGAGTTCCTATGAGAAAAAAGAAAGATATGGTGCAAGCGGACACAACCGATGCCGTTCAGGAATATTGTGAGCGGTTTGAGCCGGAGTATGCAACCGGATTAAATCAATTGCAGGTGCAGATGCGCCAACAGCAGGGGCTGACAAACGGAGATGGAGAAATAAAAACCAAAACCGTTGGACAGATCATCCGGGATAACCTGATTACGCCGTTTAATATTTTAAATATTATTCTGGCGTCGATGGTGTTCCTGGTTGGCTCATACAAAAACCTGCTATTTATGGGCGTTGTAATTTCCAATACGCTGATCGGTGCGTTTCAGGAAATCCGGGCCAAAAAGACGATTGACAAATTGTCGCTGATTGCAGCGCCGAAGGCGAAGGTCGTGCGCGAGGGGGAAGAGTACAGCCTGCCAGTGGAAGAGCTAGTGCTGGACGACATCCTGCTGTTGTCCGCGGGCAATCAGGTCTGTGCGGACTGCGTTGTGGCGGTGGGGGAATGCGAGGTCAACGAGTCGCTGCTGACCGGGGAGAGCGACCCGGTGGTCAAGCGCCCGGGTGACCTGCTGTACTCCGGCAGCTTCATCGTCAGCGGGGACTGCCGGGCGCAGGTGGAGCACGTCGGCGCGGATAACTACGCCTCGCAGATCACCAATAACGCCAAATACATGAAAAAGCCGAACTCGGAAATCATGACCAGCATTAACAAAATCATTAAGATTTTGGGATTTGCGATCATCCCGGTCGGCGTGGCTCTGTTTTACAAGCAATATATTTTGACCGCCCAGCCATTTGACCAGGCGGTGGTCAGCACCGTCGCGGCGCTGATCGGCATGATTCCGGAGGGGCTCGTCCTGCTGACCAGTGTCGTGCTTGCGGTCAGTGTAATCCGCCTTTCCCGTTATAATGCTTTGGTACAGGACCTGTACTCGATTGAAACGCTGGCGCGTGTGGACACCCTCTGCCTGGATAAGACGGGCACCATCACGGAAGGAACCATGCAGGTGGACGGCATTGAGCCGCTTTGTCCGATCACCCGCACGGAAACGGAGGATGCCATTGCCGCCGTGACGCACGCGCTCAACGACAGCAACCCGACCTTTATGGCGCTGAAAGAGGTCGGTTCCTCTGTGCCGGAGTGGGAATGCACCGGTCAGGTGCCGTTTTCCTCCGCACGTAAGTGGAGCGGCGCGTCGTTTGAGCGGGTCGGTACGTTTGTAATCGGCGCGGCGGAATTCGTTTTAAAAGAGCAGTTTGAAACGCTGCGTGAAAAAGTGGAAGAGTATTCGGCGCAGGGACAGCGCGTGCTGCTGCTGGCACATTCTGCTGAACCGTTCCGGGAGAAAGAGCTGCCAGAGCACCTGGCGCCGCTCGCGCTGCTCCTGCTGAGTGATAAAATCCGCGACAACGCGCGGGAAACCCTGGAATACTTTGCGGACCAGGATGTGGACATCAAGGTGATTTCGGGTGACAATGCGGTTACGGTGGCCAACATTGCCAAAAAAGCGGGCTTGCAGCGGGCGGACCACTATGTGGACGCGACGACATTAAAGACCTATGAGGATATCCAGGATGCGGCGGAAAAATATGCGGTTTTTGGACGCGTGACGCCGCAGCAGAAATTGGATCTGGTCAAAGCGCTGAAGGAAAAAAAGCACACGGTCGCGATGACCGGGGACGGCGTCAACGATGTTCTGGCGCTCAAGGAGAGCGATTGCAGCATTGCGATGGCCTCGGGCAGCGACGCGGCCCGCACGGTTTCTCAATTGGTGCTGCTGGATTCCAATTTTGCGAGCATGCCGCGCATTGTGCGGGAAGGAAGGCGCTCGATCAACAACCTGCAGCGTTCTTCCTCTTTGTTTCTGGTAAAATCCATTTTCTCTACAATCATTGCCGTTTGCTTTATCTTTTTGCAGAGCCCGTATCCGTTCCAGCCGATTCAGTTTACACTGATTAATACCTTTACCATCGGGATTCCGTCCTTTATCCTGGCGCTGGAGCCGAACAAGGAGCGGATACGCGGGAGATTTATTGTCAACGTAATCAAGAAATCCCTGCCCGGCGCGCTGACTATGGTGGCAAATATTCTGCTGTTGACAGGCGTTTCCCTGTTCCTGGGCTTTACAGACCAGCAGATCTCCACACTGGCGGTCATTCTGACCGGCTTTACAGGGCTGCTTACCTTATTAAAGGTGTGTTTGCCGTTCAACCTGCTGCGCGGCGCGCTGTATGTCTTTTTGGCCTCCGGCTTTATTTTGGCAATGCTGTTTTTCCGGCCGCTGTTCTCGTTGGTGGGGCTTACGGCCCCGATGGTCATTGTGCTGGTGCCGCTGCTCATCTTTGCCGTGTGCATGATGAGCGTTGTCCTGCATGTGGTCGAAAAAATTGTCATGCGCAATGCAGAGTAAAATGCAATAAAAAGGAGCCTGCCGGGTCATCCCGCAGGCTCCTGATTGTTTTGTGAGAAGCGTTCGATCGCTTCGGAAATCTCTGTAAAAGGAATGTAGTCTGCCTCCTGGTACGCGTTGTCGTCGCTGTGGCCTCGGTTGGTGCATACCGCGAGAATGTACGGCTCCGGCGCGTAGACAATGGCCATGTCGTGCATGGCGCCGTCCCAGGAACCGAGTTTCCGTGCCATGGGGTAATGCGACTGCAGCATGGGCTGTTCCGTATGGAGCAGGTCCTCTTTGAATTTCTTTGCGTTCGGCGCGTCGCTTTCGATGTAGGCATAGATGTTTTCCATGAGTATGCCGGCGTCGTGGGCGGTGATGCTGCCCCGGATAACCGATACTTCCATGGAGTCCACGCAGGCTTCATTTTCCAGACCCAGCGTACGGACAAATTCCAGAAAGCCGTCGATCGGATAAAATTCCCGCACCATCCGGAAGGCGGTGTTATTGCTGTAGCGAATCATAACCTCCAGCAGGTCGCCCAGGGTATAAACACGTTCATCAGACTTTTGAAACAGAATATTCTGGTCTCCCTGGTTGTAAGCCGTTTTATAAGGATAAGTTTGCGAGAGGTCGCAGAGGCCCTCGTCCGCCATCTGGTAGATGTATAAGGCATAGGGCGCTTTTACAATACTGGCGATGTAGTATTCGGAATTTGCCGCATACTCATAAACGTCCCCATGCACCAGGCTTTTATAGTAGACGGAAACGCCCCGTCCGTAGGAAGCGATCAACTCGTCCAATTCTTGCCGCTCCGCTTCAGTAAGGCTGAATATGGGAGCAGAGGAATCCTCTGACGATTCTTCCACAGGCGGATCAGAGGAGACGGCGGACGAAAGCGCATGTTCCAGCTGTTCTGTTTGCAGTTCCAAGCTGGGAATTTGGGACCGGAGCTCATTCAGAGAGTCGGTTACGGTTCCCGCCGGAACAGATTGTCTCTCCATCGCGGCAATACAGGGATAGGCCAAAAGGCAAAGCGCCGTCAAAGGAAGAAGGACCGCCAGCTTCCACCATCTATGTTTTTTGTGCATACGCTTCTCCTTTCAAACGTTTTGGCTTTTTATTTTACTCTATTTCCGCATACTTTGCAAGAAAACCGTGTCGTGTGATTGCGTTTGCTTTTGCACAGGACATGTGATAAAATGCAGACAATCTTTATTTGATTTTGGAGGAATATACATGGAATCCAGCCATGCAGAAAATATGATGCTCCGCAACAATTGCGGGGTTTCTTTTTTGACCTTTCCCAGCTTTTCCGCGTTTCCTTTTATCAACCATGCGTTTTCCACACGCGTCGGCGGCGTCAGCCAGGCGGAGTTTTCATCCATGAACCTGAGCTTTGGCCGGGGCGATGCAGAGGAAAATGTTATGAAAAATTACCGCCTCTTTTGCAATGCAGCCGGGTTTCCTTTCGACTCCCTGACAGCTTCCGCGCAGGACCATCATACAGTCGTGCGGCGTGTGACAAAAGAAGACCGCGGTGTGGGGATTTATAAACCGAAGGACAGAGCGAGCGTGGACGGCTTGCTCACAAATGAGCCGGGGGTCACGCTGGTGACCTATTACGCCGATTGCGTCCCACTCTATTTTCTGGACCCGGTGCGGCGCGCCATTGGACTGGCGCATGCCGGCTGGCGCGGAACGGTTGCCGGGATGGGCCAGAAGATGGTAGAAGCGATGCAGAGGGAATTCGGCAGCGATCCGCGGGATTTGATTGCTGCGGTAGGCCCTTCCATCGGCCCCTGTTGCTATGAGGTGGACAGTCCGGTGGCGGACGCGTTTGCAGCGCATCCGGAGTGGCAGCCCGAAACGCTGCTGAAAGATTGCGAAGCGGGGAAATACATGCTTGATCTATGGGAGGCCAACCGTCGTATTTTATGCAGTGCTGGTGTACTGCCGGAGCATATCACCGTTGCAAAGCTGTGTACCCGATGCCATGCAGACTGGCTCTACTCTCACCGGGCGAGCGGCGGAAAGCGGGGCGGCTTGGCCGCGTTTTTATGCCTGAAGGAGGATACCATATGCCGGACTTAATTGAGTCCTGCCGCGTTTGCCCGCGTGCCTGCGGGGTGCGTCGGGAAGCGGACAAGGGAAACGGCTTTTGCAGACGGGGCGCGGAACCGGAGGTTGCCCGCGCGGCGCTGCATTTTTGGGAGGAACCCTGCATCAGCGGTACGAGAGGCTCCGGGACGGTCTTTTTTACTGGTTGTTCCCTGCAGTGTGTGTACTGCCAGAATTATGAAATCAGCGCGGAACATAAAATTGGAAAAACGGTCACGGCACAGGAGCTTTCCGATCTTTTCTTCCGCCTGGTGGAGCAGGGCGCGCACAACATCAACTTGGTCAATCCCACGCATTTCGCACCGGGAATCGCGGAGGCACTTCGGTTGCGTCCGCTTCCGGTTCCAGTGGTATATAATTCCGGAGGATATGAAAGTTTGGAGACGCTCCGCATGCTGGATGGCCTGGTCGACATTTATCTGCCGGATTTTAAATATATGGATGCGGAACTGGCCGGCCGGTGGTCCGGCGCGCGCGATTACCCGGAGCGGGCGAAAGAAACCGTTCTGGAAATGGCGCGGCAGACAGGTCCGGTTGTTTTTGATGAAGATGGCATCTTGCAGCGCGGTACCATTGTCCGCCACTTGATTTTACCCGGGCACACGCGCAATTCCATTGCGGTCCTGGATTGGTTGGCGGAGAACCTGCCGGCGGGCGTTCAGGTTAGTCTGATGGCGCAATATGTGCCCTGCGGAAGAGCGGCGGAATTTCCGGAGATCAACCGGCGCATTACCCGACGGGAATATGAGAAAGTCCAGCAGCATTTGTTTCTGCTGGGACTGGACGGCTATGTGCAGGAATTGCAATCCGCAAAAAAGGATTTTATCCCGCCGTTCAATTTGGAAGGCGTATCCCCTTGACAAATTGATACGATGTGAATATGATTATATCTGGTTTTAAAAACGATGTAACACTTGGGTGAAAGGGTGATTGTATGGCAAACTGGAGTCCTGCCCGAAGAATCGAACGCAGAGTCAGAAGAAGGAAACGGCTGGAGCTGCCCAGTTACACAACGGCGGAAGAGATTTGGAACGCGATTTCCCACGGTGTCGGTGCAATTTTTGCCGTGGTGGCGCTGATTGTTCTGCTGGTACAGGCGCCGCATAACGTATTGACGATGGTCAGCGTGTCTATCTACGGCGGAACGCTGTTTTTGCTGTATACTGTTTCAACGGTCTATCATTCACTGGGAATCGGAAGAGCTAAAAAGGTGTTTCAGGTGCTGGACCACTGCACAATTTATCTGTTGATTGCGGGGACCTACACGCCGATTACGCTGCTCTGTATGGGCGGGACAATCGGATGGGTGCTGTTCTGGTTTGTCTGGGGCGTCGCGCTGTTGGGCATCCTGCTCAATGCAATTGACATGAAGCGCTTTAAAGTGATTTCCATGATCTGTTACATCGGTCTCGGCTGGTGTGTGATCTTTTTCATAAAGCCGCTGATTGAAAAGCTGGATACCGTTTCTCTGATTTTGTTAGTGATCGGCGGTGTGCTCTATACCGTGGGTGCAATTATCTACGGCAAGGGACGTACCGTAAAATACATGCATTCCGTCTGGCATTTCTTTTGCGTTGCAGGGAGTTTCTTTCATTTTTTGGTTGTTTATAACGTTGCTGTGTGAAAGCGCAGAAGATTCTTCGTTCAAAATTTACAATTCCTTTAATTATCCCCGGCTGTACTGCGGTATAATAACCTCACGGCGTTACCAAAATCGGAGATTTTGACGCCTGAGAGAACATTGTTCCGTTGTGAAGGAGGCTGCGCCTCTTTAATGGAATAATAACCTCACGGCGTTACCAAAATCGGAGATTTTGACGCCTGAGAGAACATTGTTCCGTTGTGAAGGAGGCTGCGCCTCTTAATGGAATAATAACCTCACGGCGTTACCAAAATCAGAGATTTTGACGCCTGAGAGAACATTGTTCCGTTGTGAAGGAGGCTGCGCCTCTTAATGGAATAATAACCTCACGGCGTTAGCGGAAGCAGAGCTTCCGACGCCTGAGAGAACATTGAATCATGCCAACCCGATAAAGTATGTGAAATTGCAGTGGTCCTGTAAATTGCGCAGAAGAACAGGCATGATTGAATAACCTCACGGTATGATAAAACCACAGCCCAATCGGGGATAAGTTTAGAAGGAGGTTTCCAGGGATGGAACTGTTGCAGAGAGAAATGTCCTTCGAGTCCTGTGCAGACGACGAACGCATTTTTGTACGAATTGTTGAGCCCGTCGACCGGGAAGACGTGAAAGCAGTTTTGCAAATCGCGCACGGGATGGCGGAGCACAGTCTTTTATACATGGATTTTGCCAGATATATGGCGTCAAAAGGGTTTGCCGTGGCGGTCAACGACCACTTGGGGCACGGAAAGAGCGTCTCCAAGGGCGGTTCGTACGGATACTTTGGAGAGGGTGGATATCAAAATCTTTTGACGGACATGCACAAGCTGCATGATATTATGCACCGGGATTACCCCTATGTGCCGTATTTGCTGCTGGGACACAGTATGGGATCGTTCCTGTCGCGCGCGTATTCTGTGCTGTATCCCAACGATTTGTCGGGGATTGCCTATCTTGGCACCTGCGGCAGCCAGCGGAAAAGTATGCTGGCGGGGCAGCGCACTTTTGCGGAAGCGCGAATCAAGAAGCTGGGACCAAAGGCGCACGACGCCATTTTTGCAAAGCTTTCCACCGGGCGGTTCAATCAGGCGTTTGCGCCGAACCGTACAGCCAACGACTGGCTCAGCCGGGATGAGGCGGAGGTGGACCGGTACACCAACGACCCGCTCTGCGGATTTGATCTCACGATTTCCGGTTACCGGGATATTCTGGACCTGCAAGCGCTGATTGGAACGGCAAAATGGTTCCGTGCGGTGCCGCATATTCCCATTTTGCTGATGGCGGGAGAGCAGGACCCCGTGGGAAACAACGGAAAGGGCGTCCGGCAGGTTGCGCATCGTCTTGTTAAAACCGGACACGATGTGCATCTGGTTCTGTATCCGGAGGCGCGCCACGTGGTGCTCTGCGAGAGCAACAAGCAGCAGGTATATGAAGACATTTGCGGGTTTATGGAAGCCGCGGTCCGCCAGACAAAGGCGAAAGAGAATGCGTCGTAAAAAGCGCATAACAAAGAAAATGGTTATGAATTTGAAGGGAGTATACAAAATCAGAAGGAGTGGGTGTGAAACCCCGTGATGATGGCTTTAAACCGGCGTTTTTTAGGCGTTAAAATTGGTTGCGCTTTGGAAATCGCCGGATTTTTATATTTTGTGTGCAAATTTTAAAGTCTTATATGAATCAAAAATAGAATTTTATTGGGTCTTATATTATTTTTGTAGAATGCTGTTTTAAAAGCTTTGAACCTCTGTTTTTAATTTTTTAGAAAAAGCCAATAAACCGTGTATCATCGCGGTTTATTGGCTTTTTCTATGTTTGAAATCAAGTTTAAACAGGACAAATTCTATTCTTTGCTTTTTGTGTGAAGAACGTGTTTGACGAAAAATTTGATGGGAATCACTTTCTACATAAGAATTCATGTGGATTTTGGGAGCCTTTTTGTCTATGTTGCAATCATCATGCATAGCTTAATGATTGTGTATAATACTCGTAATTTGCGCATAAGGATACATTTATAAGCCATAGCAAACTTAACATGATATCAATAAGGAACCAAATGTGTAAAGGAGCGGAAGATGATGAAAATGGCAATGTCGATCAATCCATTTAGACACACTACATATACTATTTTAGGTTTAGGCTCTGGTGGACATATCATCTAAATCTGTTTCTTTAGTGGGTGCAGGGAAAGCTGTGTCGAGAATCAACGCAGCGGATTGGAGCATACCTATTTGAATGGGGGAAATATTATCACCCTCCCCAATTCCTCTGAAAAGCAAAAATCTTGTAAATAATTGAATCTCATCGTTTGTAAATCGATCAAAAATATGACCCTCTGCTTCAGTTGCCACTGGGGCAGAGGGCTTTTTTTTTCCTGAAACCGCATTTTTGCTGTCAGCGTGTAAGGATTCAATCAGATAGTCTTTTTCAGCATCGCTGCCTTTTGTGATAGTGTATTGTAGTTCCATTAAGATATCAAAGATTAATTTTTGATGTTTAGGGTTGCATTGAGATATCCCATCAGAAAGTTTCTTCAATACAAATGAAAAAGAATCACGCACTGCATCAACTGATTCTTCGTCATCCCATTTAAATGGCGGTTCAATTTGATTCGCTTCCCCTCTCAAATAAGTTCCAGATACGCCAAAATAATCTTCTAAAGCCGTCATTGCTTTAGAATTTGGTTCGCGTCGTCCACTTTCATAACTAGAAATACTATGGACAGAGATTCCGGTAGCTTCAGCTAATTGTTGACGAGAAATATTTTTATTCTTTCTCAATTCTTTGAGAGTATCAGAAAACGGCATATATATTACCCCCTATTTCGCATTTGTTTTATTATACCAAGATAAAGGTACAAATGTACAGGGTAGATTCAATTTTCCACTTGACACGTACTTTTGTACAGAGTATAATTACAAAAAGTACAACTGTACACGATTTGGAAAGGAGGATCAGATATGTATTTGCTTGCAGATGCCCAAAGGTTAAAGGACTATAGGATGGCTGCAGGACTAAGTATGAAGGGTCTTTCTAAACTTGCAGGACTGCCAGATAATGCTGTGTTACGTATTGAAAACGGAAAAACGAAACGAGTCAATCACTTGCGAGCAAAAGAAATAGCAAAAGTTCTGCGCTGTAAGGTAGACGATATTTTTATTATTGACAAACCGAAAGGAGCCTAATCGTTGAAACGAGATGCAAGTATTCAGAGACAGCGAATTTTAAAAACTTACAGGAAACAATGAAGCCCCCTATTTCCTGGCTACAGCTCATGCAAAAGTATCGGGCTATATATCCTGCCGATGCAAATACCGCATTTTTGCAAAAGATTGGCAAAATGCCGAGCTCTTACAAACGGTGGAAGCTAGGAACGAAATTTATTACGGAGGACGACCTCTTGAATCTGCCTCCTAAAACCAAGCGTCATAAAATACATCGTTCCATCGGTCATCTTGATGATGGTACGCGGGAAGAAGTAAAGTGAATGATCTTGCTAATGAAATATACCTTGTATAATGTTGTGGACTGCATGGGAGAGTGCGGGATTAAAATCAGCGTGCAGTCTGTCAATTGTCATGCACAATTGTGCTCTTGAATGACAAAGTCTTTTTTTGCTGTGTGGATTTTTTTGCGGCGAAAAAGAAAAGTTGTAATCTGGGAATTCACATGATACGATATAAAAGAAAAGGATTTTGTGTTAGAATTTTATTCAAAAGTACAAACAATCATCTTGGGTGATTGTTTGAGAAAGAAAGGAGGCAAGAGGTGAGAGCCCTTTTATTTTAAATTTAGGAGGAGTTGCACATGAAAAGGAGTACATGGCGTTCATTTTTGGCAATGGCACTGGCAATTCAAATGGCCGCGTCGGGATCCGCGCTGACTTTTGCACAGGCGGTACAGATGGAGGTCCGTCCCTCCGCTGCGATTTCAGAGGTGGCCGAGGAGGAAGGCGTCTACATCAGCGATTTGCAGTGGGCTTCTGCAACGACGGCATGGGGACAGCCACAAAAGGACCAGGGGTTGGACAATAAGCCGCTGCGATTCCGCGACGGAGCGGGCGGCCATATCTTCTACGAAAAGGGAATCTGTATCCATGCTCCATCCAAGCTGGTCTATGATATTGAGGGGATGGGCGCGGAGGAATTTACTTCCTGGGTCGGTATCCACGACGGAGAAAATAACGATAAGAAAGAGAAAAGTTCCTGCGAGTTTGTCGTCGAGATCGACGGGGAAGAGGTTTACCGAAGCGATGTGCGCAGGATGGACAGCGGCCCGCTGCAAATCAGCGTAGCCATTCCAGAGGGGGCCAAGACGTTGTCGCTGATTACGACGGACGGCGGCGACGGGGACAAGCAGGGGGACCACAGCACGTGGGCCGACGCAAAGCTGCTGCTGAATGAAGCGGTTTTGAAGAGCCTGAAGTCTGTTTCAGTCCGCGCGGAAAAAAATATGCTGGATGTCGGCGAGAATGTTCCGTTAACCGTAGCCGGTACGTTGGTGGATGGGACGGCCGCGGCCTTTGAGGAAGGCGACCTTGTGTTCAGCAGCAGCGATTCGGCGGTTGCTTCAGTTTCAGATGCTGGCGTTGTGACCGCGTTGGCCAATGGTATTGCGGAGATCACCTGTGAGGCGACCCTTGGCGGAGTAACGAAGACTGCGTCCGTGGAAATTGTTGTAGGACAGGAAGTAGAGGGCCGCGTCTGGTCCCTGCAATCGCCCGACCAGTCGGTGCAGACCATTCTCCGCCTCAGTGAGTCCGGCGCGCTTTCCTACACGGTGCTGCGGGAGGACAAGACTGTCCTCGACTGGGCGGCATTGGGAATGGAAACAAACCTTGCCAATTTCTCGGAAGGGCTGGAATATGCCGGTGTTTCCGATGTGGTAAAGATCGATGAAACCTATACGGTGCCATCCCACAAAAAGGCGGCGTATGTCAACCGCGCAGAGGAGCGCACGGTCTCCTTTACCAAGGACGGCGCGCGGTTTGACGTAATCGTCCGCGCGTATGACGACGGCATCGCGGTCCGTTACGGGATTTCAGGCGATGCGGACGCGCTTTCCATCACCGGAGAAAATACCGCGTTTCAGGTACCGGCGGGTTCCACCGCATGGGCCATGCCGTATACCGGCAGCGGCTTCTCCTATGAGGCCTCCTTCTCAGAGGTAGCCATTGAGAAGCTGAACGGCAATCAATCGATCCCGCTTTTGATCAAGACGCCGGACGATGTGTACGCGCTGCTCACTGAGGCGGACCTCAGCGGAGCATATTCCGGTTCCATGGTCAAAACGGACGGCACCGGCCTGTTACAGATCACGCCTTCCGTCGAGCAGGGCTCCAGGCCGATCGAGACAGGCGCACCGTTCCTGTCGCCGTGGCGCACGGCGATCATCGGCACGCTGAGCGATATCGTGGAAAATACGATGGTGGAAAACCTCAGCCCCGATCCGGACCCGGAGGTACAGGACGACTATTCCTGGGTTAAGCCCGGCGTTTCCTCCTGGACCTGGCTGGTGGGCGGCTTCAATATGCAGAGCGATACCACTGCCATCAAGGAATACATCGACTTTGCAGCTGAAATGGGTTGGGAGTATTTCATTATGGACCGCGGCTGGCAGCCGGAGGCGCCGAACCCGGATCATCAGCGCTATGCATACGAAGGCTATTTTGACTGGTACGACGAAATCCAGGCATATGCGGACGAAAAGGGCGTCGGCCTGATCGCGTGGGTCATCTGTGACGATCTCAACACGCCGGAGAAGCGCGCCGCGCGCCTGCCGGATTGGGCGGCGAAGGGTATCAAGGGGATCAAGGTCGATTTCTTTGACAGCGAGGCCCAGAGCCGGATGCAGTTGTACGACGATATCTACAAAGACTGTGCAAAGTACGGCCTGGTTGTCAACGCGCATGGCGCGAATAAGCCGACCGGCGAAGTGCGCACCTACCCGAACGTGTTGACGCGTGAGGCGGTCCGCGGCGAGGAGCATTCCCTTACGCCGTTCCAGTATTCCGTCATTCCGTTCACACGCGCCGCGGTTGGGCCGGCGGATGTGACGGAGCAAATCTATCCGCGCGGCAGCAACCCGACTACCACCGGTTTCCAGGCGGCGCTCTCCGTGCTGGTGCAGAGCGGCATGCACTGTCTGGCCAGCAGTATTGCGGATTACCGCAGCAGCCCGGCTTACTCCCTCTACCAGAATATGCCGGTGGTATGGGACGACACGAAGCTGCTCGACGGCGAGGTGGGCGACTTTACCACCATGGTGCGCCGCAGCGGCGAGGACTGGTACGGCGCCTGTGTTTCCGTTGACGCCCGCAACGCGGAGTTCCCGCTGGACTTCCTGGGCG
The DNA here is from genome assembly GCF_001261775.1 of Anaeromassilibacillus senegalensis. Lineage (GTDB taxonomy): Bacteria > Bacillota > Clostridia > Oscillospirales > Acutalibacteraceae > Anaeromassilibacillus > Anaeromassilibacillus senegalensis. The sequence goes on from NZ_LN868536.1 coordinate 487,765, forward strand.
ACGGTTCCTATTATGCATTGATTTACCGCGACGGCTCCGGCGACAAGCGCAGCATGGCGTTTGAGGCAAAGGAAGTGACCAGTGCGGATACGCTTTCGATCCCGGTCAAAGCGGGCGGCGGCTGCGCGGTTAAGATTTTGAAAGAGAAACCCTCCAGCATTACGTCCGTCGTATTGGATCAGACGGAGATGACGCTGCAGCAGGGCCAGTCGGCGACCATTACGGCGACCTTCCAGCCGGAAGACGCGCTGCTCCGCGATTTGGTGTGGTCTTCCAGCGATGAGACGGTTGCTTCCGTTTCCGCGGGGAAGGTCACGGCGCTGCAGCCCGGCACTGCGATCATTACGGTGGCGTCTGCATTGAGCCCGGATGTCAAGGCGGAATGCGTGGTCACCGTTAAGGCAAAGCCGTATCTGGTTAACGATGCGGTATGGGGCGTCAGGCGTGAGAATCCGGGGGCCCTGCAGTACAATTCCGAAAATTCCATCACAGTTACTTCCCAATACGGCGATGTGTCGCAGACCACCGGGGACCGCACCATAAAGAATATGATGCTGACGGTGCCTGCAGATGAAGACTTTACCGCAACGGTCAAGGTAACCGGCGATTTTAACGCGTCGTTCCAAACCGGTGCGCTGGCTGCCATGACGGATGAAACCCACCTGATTGCCACCATGCGCCGTTTCCATGAAAAATTTGGCGGCAATTGCTTTGACTTTATGAAGTACGAGAATGGTTATAAAGAGTTGACGGCGCCCGATACCCAGAACGGGAAACCGGCCTGGCTGAAGCTGACAAAGAAAGGGACGACCTTTACCTCCTCTTACAGCTACGATAACCAGACCTGGGTCAGCTTGGGCGAGCAGGTCTGTACATCGGTTGGAAATGCGGGCAAAGAGAATATCAAGCTGGGCGTAATGGCGTTCAACGGCGGCCGTGAGATCAGCACGGATGTCACCTTTGAGGACTTCACCTATTATCCGGGCGACAGCACAGAAGGAACTGTCCTTCCGTTTGGCGTTGTCAATCCGGCGGCGCAGCCAAGTGAGCTCAGCGTCAACTACGGCAAGAATGTAACGCTGAAGGTAAACGGCGAAGAGCAGAAACTGGCGGACCTGATCGGCAGGTATACCCAGAAGGATGTGGACAGCGGCACGAAGCTGCAACTGGCGTTCGCGCCGCGGCTTGAAAACGAGCTGTTCCGCTCTGTCTCCGTGAACGGCGCGGAACCGACGGTCATCAGCGGCAGAGAATACCGGTATGATTTCACAATGGGCATGGATGCGGCAAACCTGCAATTTGTCTTTGAGACGGTCAACAAGACCACGCTGGACCAGGTGGTCGCCTATGCAAAAGCGCGCATCGATGCGGGTGAAATAAAAGGTTTGATCCCGGTGGTGCAGGAGAAGTTCATGGCGGCGTACGACGCGGCGGTCGCGGTGCAGAAGGATGCGGCGGCGACACAGGGCGAGATCAACACCGCGTGGAAAGACCTGATGAATATGCTCCACTATCTGGAGTTCAAACCGGGCGACAAGAAGGATCTCGACCATTGGATTACCGTGGCAGAGAGCATGAACGCGGACCTGTTCACAGAGGCGAGCTGGGCAGTCGTCGCAAACGCATTGGCAGAAGCCAAGGGCGTGATGGCAGACGAAAATGCGCTGCAGGGCGATATTACAAAGGCGCGGGATACCCTGTATGACGCGATTATGGCTCTGGTGGACAAGGTAGACCGCACAGAGCTGGATGCGTTCATTGCGGAAGGCACGAGAATCGAAGGCATTCTGGATACCGATTACCTGCCGGTTGGACAGGAAGCGTTCAAGGCGGCATTGAAAGCGGCGAGAGAGCTGCCGGCGGATGCAGACCAGGCGGCGGTCAACGCAGCGGCGCTGCGGCTGGTAGAAGCCATGTCGGGCCTGCGCCTGATCCCGACCAAAGAAGCGCTGAAAGAACAGATCGACGACGCAGAGAGCATCGACCGCAGCCTGTACACAGCTTCCAGCCTGATGACTCTGGATGAGAAGATTGCGGCGGCGAAGGATGTATATGGAAGAGAAGCGTTACCGGAAGAGATCACAAAAGCGTTTGACGAGCTGGTGGACGCACAGGAGAAGCTGACGAAGAGACAGGAAAATGGCAAAACAAGCTCCGGCAGCAGCACCAGAGTTGCGGACAACAGCTACGGTTCCGCGGGCACGGCGGTTGCCGGCGCGCAGAACACGGCGGCCTATGTACGCTCGGATACGACGATGAACTTTGCGCTGAAGAGAGGGCAGGCGTACTGCTTCAAGATGACGGTGGTCAACGGCAATGGCCTGGCGCCGAACTTCACGGTTGGCGACGGCAGCGTGCTGAAGACGCAGTTTGTGGCGCAGATCGGCAACGATTACTACTTCAGAGTGTGGGCGATTGGCGCGCCGGGCACAAGTGCGGGCGTGTATACTTCCCTGAACGGTAAGGAAGCTGTCAAACACTGCACGGTTTCAATTGCTTGATTCGTGTCATGGAAAAGCACTTCAAGAGATAAAAGAATGCTTTGTTTTTAGCAGGTGTTTTCAATGGCGGGCGCCGTCGGCACGACTTGGCCGAACGTCCGCCATTGGCCTGCGGACAAAGGGATCGTGGAATGGAGGAGAAAAAGTAGTGGAGAAAAGAAAAAGAGTTCTGTCGCTGGCGCTGAGTGCCGCGATGCTGTTGACGGCGGTTTTCCCCGGTCCGGGCGCATTTGCTGCGCGGCAAAAGGCGGCGCCGTCCATCCCGGAGGATGCCGAGAGGGTGCAGTCGCAGGACGGTTCCGTTGAGGCCGGATTCTGGCTGGATGAGAACGGGAAACCCATGTATGCCGTCCAGTACAAGGATAAGCTGGTGGTGGAGCCGTCCGCCATGGGAATGGAGCTGACCTTCCTGGATGCGTCGCTTTCCGGTACGTACGATACCGGTTTTACCCTGTTGGGAACCGAACTGCGCGAGGATGTGGACGAATCCTGGATCAACCATTTTGGAGATCGAAAGGAAGTCCCCAACGTTTACGATGAACTGACGCTGCAATACGAGGCGGAAAACGGGGTAGAGATTGACGTCGTGTGCCGTGTATCCGACGAGGGCGCGGCGTTTCGCTATGAGTTCCCGCAGAGCGATGCGGCGCCGGAATTCCAGATTGATCAGGAGCGGACCTATTTCAATCTGGACAACAGCGCGACCGCGTATGTACATGTCAACCGCAATCAGACCGAGGTACAGAAAATCCCCGTCGATGAGCTGGCAGCGGTGAAAAACGGGTATTTCCGCCCGCTGACTGTGATTGGCAGCGGCTATGCCATGACCGTCACCGAGGCAAACCAGGTGGACTACACCCGGGTACACTTTACGCAGGACGGCGAGGACGGCACGCTGCGCACAATGTTCAATGGCACGTCGGATAACTCCGACCTGGTGCCGGAACATAAGGTGGACCCTGTGACAGTGGATGTGTCGACAGATAAGTTTGCGACCTCTTGGCGCACCTTCGTTTTAGGCGACCACGAGGGCCAGCTGCTGGAACACAGCTATCTGGTAAAAAATCTCAATCCAGAATGCGCGCTGGACGATACCAGCTGGATTGAGCCGGGAACGGTGCTGCGCTCCGGCCTGTCCGAGGAGCGGGCAAAGGCGGCAATTGACTTTGCCGCCGGTCACAACGTCCCGTATGTACATTTTGACGCAGGCTGGTACGGCCCGGAAGGCAATATGAACAGCGACCCGTGGGAATGCATCAAATTTGACTTTTCCACCGTCCGCGACTACGCGGAGGAGCACGGCGTCAAATTGATGGTGTATGTCAATTACCGCCATTTGGAAGATCAGTACAATCGGGGCCAACTGGATGCGCTGTTCCAGCATTATGTGGACGATTTCGGCATTTCGGGCATCAAGTTCGGCTTTGTGCCGGTTGGCTCGCAGGCTTCCACCAAAATGGTTTATGAGTGGGTCAAAATCGCGGCGGAAAACCACCTGATCGTGGACATCCACGACGAGATGCTGCCCACCGGCTACGAGCGTACCTATCCGAACCTTTTGAGCATGGAGGCCATCCACGGCGACGAGGAAAACCCGTATGCGGAGGAGGATCTCGGCTATCTGTTTACCCGCTCCATCGCGGGTCAGGCAGACCATACCTGGTGCTACAACCAGACCAAGAACACCACCAAGGCGTTCAAATTTGCGGGCTCCATCGCATTCTTCTCACCGCTGGTTTTCCCGTACTGGTACGATGACGGCGCGATTGACCGCATTGACACCAAGCCGCTCGGCCTGTGGGACAACCTGCCCACCGTATGGGATGATACAAAGGTTTTGGAAGCGTCCATTGAAAAGTATGCGACCATCGCCCGGCGTTCCGGAGAGCAGTGGTTCCTTGCCAGCCTTTCCGCGGATGATGGGAAAACACTGGAGCTTCCGCTGGATTTTCTCGACCCGGATACGACGTACAAGGCGGAGTTCTTTACGAATGATCCCCAAAACGACCGCAATGTGGCGCTGTTCACCTATCTGGTGGACGCGGATACCTTCCTGAAAAACCGCACGCCCTACAACGCCGGCTATTCGGTGATGATGACCCCGGCCACTGCGGAGGAAGAGGAGACCCTGCCGGTCTATTCTGCCTCTTTTGACGATGCAGAGGCTGTGATTGAAAAAATTGCCGGTGTCGGAGACGTTACGGTGGAGAATGCAGAGGAAAAACAGCCGCTGCTTCAGGAGATCCGCGTCGCATACGATGCGCTCAATACCGCGCAGAAACTGTATGTGACAAATTACCAGTCGTTTGTGGAAAAGGAATCCTATCTGGATACCCTGTACAACCATCCGCTGCGCGCTCTTACCGTCAACGGCGAGTCGTTTGCGGATTTTGACCCGGATACATTCAGCTACAACGTGGTGCTGCAGGGCGGCGCGGACGTCCCGGAAATCGGCGGCGTCGCGGAGGATGGCAGCGAGGTCACGGCGGTTTCCCAGGTGAAAACCCTGCCTGGTTCCGCAACGATTACGGCGGCCAACCGCTTTGCGGAAAAAACGTATACCGTAAATTTTGCCATCCCGGATGAGGAACTTTCCGTTTACGCAGGCGACATGCCCACACCGGCGCTGGATGGAAGAAAAGAATATAAGATCAATACCAACCGCGGCGGCGGAGCCCTCACCCTGTACGATGGCGGCGGGCAAAAGAAAACGTTCCCAAAGGGCATTGGCACCCACGCCAATACGAACATTACCTATTCCATCGAGGGCATGGGCATCACGCGCTTCCAGGCGTTCTGCGGCGTGAGCGCGGACAACGGCAAGGATAACAATAAAGTCAAATGCCAGGTCTATGTGGACAATACCCTTGCCTTTGATTCCGGCGTCATCATGCAGAAAACGCCCTATCAGAGCATTGACATTGATGTCAGCGGGGCCAAAACGGTCAAGCTGGTGGCCAACGACGGCGGCGACGGCATCTCCAACGACCACGTCAACTGGTGCGAGGCGAAATTCATCATTGGTGAAATCTTTACCACACCGATCACGCACATGGTTGAGAAGGCGGAAACCTGCCTTGCCACTCTGACCGACGAGGCCCAAAAAGCGGAGCTGCAGCAGGCAATCGACGCGGCAAACGCCGTGAAGAACCTGCCGCAGGAAGAACTGACGTATACAAAGGTTTACGACGCGGCAATCGCTTTGCGCGATGTGCTGGAGAACATCCAGGGCGGTGCGGTAAAGGATATCGTGATTCCGCAGGCGCAGATGTCCGCCGCGTCCACCAGCCAGAGCGGCAGCGACCCGGCCTCCAACGCCATAGACGGCAATCCGGCGACCAAATGGCACACCGCGTGGGACGGCACATACAAGCCGCTCCCGCAGTCCATCACGATCGACCTTGGCGAGACCTACGACGACGTGTACCGTCTGCGCTATCTGCCCCGCCAGGACAATAAAGTCAACGGCGAACCGGACTGGAACGGCACAATCCTGTCCTATGAAATCTCGGTCAGTGTGGACGGCGAGCACTTTACCGATATCGCGAAGGGCGTTTGGGCGGCCACCAAGGATGAAAAATCCGTTTCCTTTACACCGGCCCAGGCGAGATATGTCCGCTTAACCGCGCTCACCTCCAAGAGCAATACCGGCAGCGAGAGCAAGCAGTTTGCCTCCGCGGCGGAGATCAACGTGGTGCGCAACGCGGCGTTCCGTGTGAATACGGCTTATCTTGCCGCGGCAATTGCCGATGCACAGTCGTATATCGAAAAGCATCCGAATGCGGAGGACCTTGACACGCTGAAAAAACTGATTGCGGACAGCGCTGCGCTCCTGGATGCGCCTTTGGTGACGCAGGAGGACGTGAATGCCGCGCGGGCGGCGATTGAAAAAGAACTGGACCGCCTGGAAGGCCAGGAGCCGGAGGGGGATTTTACCAGTTTCACGCCGGGACAGGTGTGGAATGACACCGACGGCGTGCCGATTCAGGCACACGGCGGCGGCGTGATCTGGGATGAGAATACCCAGAAGTATTACTGGTACGGCGAGCACAAAGGCGAGCAGAATATTGCGAGTGGACGTGTTTCCGCAATCGGCGTATCGGTTTATTCCTCTACGGACCTCTACAACTGGAAGAACGAGGGCGTGGCCCTTCCAGTCTTCAACAACCCGGCGTTTACAGACGCGGACGCGCAGATTACCGGCGACACGCCGCTTTATCTGGCGGAGTCCTCGCAATCCTATCAGGATGCGGTCGCGGCGGGCGGCACGGCTTCCCCACACCGGACGCTGGAGAAATACAACAAGGCAACCTATATTGAAAAGCTGAACGCACTCTATGAGGATGAGACGGCAGCGGAGAAAAAAGCGCTTTACAACATGCTGAACTGGAACAAAGTTCTGGAGCGGCCGAAGGTAATCTACAACGAAAAGACCGGAAAATATGTGATGTGGTTCCACCGCGACGGTCCGAACGCGACGGACAACGCCTACAGCGATGCACAGGCGGGCGTAGCGGTCAGCGATTCACCGACCGGCCCCTTCAAATTCCTGGGCAGCAGCCGTCCGAACGGCGCGATGAGCCGCGACATGACTCTCTTTAAGGATGACGATGGCACGGCGTACCTGGTCCACTCCTCCGAGAGCAACTGGACCCTGTATATCCAGAAGCTGGATGAAACGTATACGAAAGTCACCGGCGAATACACCCGCAATTACACCAAGCATACCAATGTAGAGGTGGACGGCCGTGAGGCGCCCGCCATGTTCAAGCACGACGGGCGATATTATATCGTCTCTTCCGGCTGCACCGGTTGGCGCGCCAATGTGGCGGGGTATTCCTCCACGGAGCTGGATCTGATGACAACCATGGCCGACCCGTATGACGCAAACGCTCTTGCCGGGCCGTTTACCAACGACGACCTGAAAAATCCGTGTACCGGCAGCGGCGCGGCGCAGACCTTCCAGGGACAGAGCACCTGCGTGTTCCCTGTGCAGGGCAAGGATGGCATGTTCATCTTTATGGCGGACAAGTGGAACGCGAACGACCTGCGTGACTCCCGCTATCTGTGGCTGCCCGTCCAAATCGACGACGAGGCGAACGAACTGACCATTGCATGGACGGATGAGTGGACGCTGGACGATTGGGATCAACTCGAAGCGGGCAGCCGCGACGCGTTCAACCGGGCGGTCAAGCAGGCGGCGGACATGACGCAGGCGGAATACGGCGCGGACAAGGACGCGTGGGAAACCATGCAGAGCCTGCTCCAGCGGGCGTATGTGCTCCCGTACAGCGCATCGGCAGAAGAAGTTGCGGCGATTGCGGAACCGCTTCAAAAGGTCATTGACCGCCTGCGGCTGCGGGGCAGCCTGAACGCGGCGCTCTCTGAGGCAGCAAAGCTGTTCGAGGCGGAGTACACCCCGGAAAGCTGGTCTGCTTTGGCGGCGGCGCTCGCACAGGCGGACGCGCTGCCGGATGACGCAGCCAAGGAAACCATCGATGCGGTAGAGGCGGCGATTCGCGACGCGATTGCAAAACTGGTTCCTGTGGAGGCGGCAGAGACAGAAAAGGTCACAATTGTGCAGGCGGCCGCAGGCAGCGCGCAGTCCGGAAACGAGGCTTCCAAGGCGATTGACGGCGATACAAATACCCACTGGCATACCCGCTGGGGGACCGGCTGGCAGCCCCTGCCGCAGGGAATTATCCTGGACCTCGGTTCTGTACAGAATAACCTTTGCGAGCTGCGCTATCTGCCGCGGCAGGACAAGGATTGGAACGGTACCATCCTCGGCTTTGAGCTGTATGCGAGTGCGTCTGATAAAGCGATCAATGAGCTGACAGACGCCGATTTCACCAAACTCCTTTCCGCACAGTGGGAGAGCACCAAGGACGAAAAGCGCGCGCCCTTCAGGCCCGTTTCCGCCCGTTATCTCAAGCTGGTGGCGCTCAGTTCCGTTGGAAACAGAGAAAGCGACAACAACCAGTTTGCTTCCGCTTCTGAGATCAATGTTTACGCGGCAAAGGATGCTGTCCCCAAGGATTTGACTGTCAACTACGGCAAGAATGTAACGCTGAAGGTAAACGGCGAAGAGCAGAAACTGGCGGACCTGATCGGCAGGTATACCCAGAAGGATGTGGACAGCGGCACGAAGCTGCAGCTGGCGTTCGCGCCGCGGCTTGAGAACGAGCTGTTCCGCTCCGTCTCCGTGAACGGCGTGGAACCGACGATCATCAGCGGCAGAGAATACCGGTATGATTTCACAATGGGTATGGATGCGGCAAACCTGCAATTTGTCTTTGAGACGGTCAACAAGACCACGCTGGACCAGGTGGTCGCCTATGCAAAAGCGCGCATCGATGCGGGTGAAATAAAAGGTTTGATCCCGGTGGTGCAGGAGAAGTTCATGGCGGCGTACGACGCGGCGGTCGCGGTGCAGAAGGATGCGGCGGCGACACAGGGCGAGATCAACACCGCGTGGAAAGACCTGATGAATATGCTCCACTATCTGGAGTTCAAACCGGGCGACAAGAAGGATCTCGACCATTGGATTACCGTGGCAGAGAGCATGAACGCGGACCTGTTCACAGAGGCGAGCTGGGCAGTCGTCGCAAACGCATTGGCAGAAGCCAAGGGCGTGATGGCGGACGAAAATGCGCTGCAGGGCGATATTACAAAGGCGCGGGATACCCTGTATGACGCGATTATGGCCCTGGTGGACAAAGTAGACCGCACAGAGCTGGATGCGTTCATTGCGGAAGGCACGAGGATCGAAGGCATTCTGGATACCGATTACCTGCCGGTTGGACAGGAAGCGTTCAAGGCGGCATTGAAAGCGGCGAGAGAGCTGCCGGCGGATGCAGACCAGGCGGCGGTCAACGCTGCGGCGCTGCGGCTAGTAGAAGCCATGTCGGGCCTGCGCCTGATCCCGACCAGAGAAGCGCTGAAAGAACAGATCGACGCGGCAGAGAGCATCGACCGCAGCCTGTACACAGATTCCAGCCTGATGATTCTGGACGAGAAGATTGCCGCGGCGAAGGATGCGTACGAAAATGCGGAGACGCAGGAAGAGATCACAAAAGCGTTTGACGAGCTGGTGGACGCACAGGAGAAGCTGACGAAGAGACAGGAAAATGGCAAGACGAGCTCCGGCAGCAGCACCAGAGTTGCGGACAACAGCTACGGTTCCGCGGGTACGGCGGTTGCCGGCGCGCAGAACACGGCGGCCTATGTACGCTCGGATACAACAATGAACTTTGCGCTGAAGAGAGGGCAGGCGTACTGCTTCAAGATGACGGTGTTCAACGGCAATGGCCTGGCGCCGAACTTCACGGTTGGCGACGGCAGCGTGCTGAAGACGCAGTTTGTGGCGCAGATCGGCAACGATTACTACTTCAGAGTGTGGGCGATTGGCGCGCCGGGCACAAGCGCGGGCGTGTATACCTCTCTGAACGGCAAGAAAGCTGTTAAGCATTGTACGGTTTCGATCGGCTGATCAGATTGTAAAAAGGAGCCTTCCACCCATGCGGGTGGAAGGCTCCTTTGCTGTTTTTATATGGGACCTTTACAGACTTTGTACAAAGTCCTTAACGTCTCCCAATTCTTCCAGCAGCGGCGCACCGATCACCTTGGAGAGCGCCTGGTTCAGCTCCGAATACTGGTTGCCGGTAATGACGATCTGGTCGTTCTGATGTTCGCGCAGCAAATCCATGCGGCGATCCAGCTCTGCGATAATCTGCTTTTTCATATCCTTTGCCATGGTAACACATCCTTTTACGCTGTTTGAAATTCCATTGGAACGCAAAATGAATTGCGTGCGTTCCGCAGATGTGTTTAGTGTTTACATGGGAAAAACGATTATACCGTTTTTATCATATTTGTGATTGCAAGAGATAAACGGAGAAAACAGGAGATAATAAAAGATTATATCGCGCCTGCCCGAGGGAAAACAAAAATGGATTCTTTTGCGGCGCTTTATGTGAGAAGCTGCGGTTTGCCTGAAATACGCTGTCCCGCGTATAATAGAAGCATCCAAAACACAGCAGATCCCGGCCGGACACAATAGGGGTGGGATTATGCCATAACAATACTTGCCTGAATCAACTGTCTTACATTCTTTTTGAAAACTGATAAAAGGTGAGTGAAATCGTGAATACCAGAAGCCTGTACAGGCTTGATAAAAATGACTCGGAAAAACTTTCTCTTCTGCTGACGGAATGCTTTCAACAGGACCCGCTGTACTGTGAACTGATTCCGCAGAAAGACAAACGAAACAAATTATTGCCGGAAATTTTCAGCTGTGACTTGGATGAAATGTTTGAAAATTGCGAGGTATACGCGGACAGCGAAGCGGTCAACGGCATTATCGTGGTTTCAGATGAAACGGAGCCCTACAATCCGCTGCGCTATGCGGTTTCCCAGTGCTTTTACACGTTAAAAACGCTGCTGTACCTTGTTAAGGAAGACTGGTCCCTGCAGACCCTGAGCAATTTCATCAAAGGCAGGGAATACCTGAATGAAGAATGGGTGGAGGATCTCCACCAGGAAAAACGGATCCACATCGTCTATTTTGCCGTGCGCCCGTCGATGCGGGGCAGAGGCGTTGCAAGCAAGCTGATGAAAGCGGTATTGCATTACGCCGACGACCACGACCTGATGGCCTCGCTGGAAACGCACAATGTGAAAAACGTGCGCATGTATGAACACTACGGCTTCCGTCTGTTCAGCACCATGCAAAAGCATTTTACCTTAAAACAGTTCTGTATGGTTCGCTGAAGAAGCGTGCCTGTATTGCAAAGCAGGTTTTACAAAGATATTGGCAAAAAACAGCGCTTCCCCCTCTGCTTTCGGCAGAGGGGGAAGCGCTGTTTTGTATCTTCAGTCAACGGTGAGACGGCCCTGGTTTTGTCATTTACTCATCGCGTTGGATTTTTTGGTACATACGTCGACGGCCCGGATAACCGCCGCGCGCATGCCGTCCCGCTCCAGGCTGGCGACCGACTCGATGGTGGTTCCGCCGGGGGAGCAGACCATATCTTTTAATTCACCGGGGTGCTTGCCGGTTTCCAGTACCATACGGGCGGAACCGAGCACCGCCTGCGCCGCAAACGTATATGCCTGCTGGCGCGGCATCCCGTGTAATACGGCGCCGTCGGCCAGCGCTTCAATGAACATATAGACATAGGCGGGGGAAGAACCGCTTACGCCCGCAACCACGTCCATCATCGCTTCGCTGACAAATTCCGCTTTGCCGAAGCTCTCAAAGATTTCGCGGATTTCTTCCTTTTCCTCTTCTCCGACCAGACTATTACAGCACAGCGCCGCCATGCCCTCCCCGACGAGCGCGGGGGTGTTCGGCATCGCCCGGACGAGTTTGATTTCGCGGCCGAACCGTGCTTCGTTTGCGGTAATGGTCTGGCCCGCGGCGATCATTACAATGACGACGCCCGGCTTTACCGTATCTTTTATCTCTTCGATCACGTCGGCGTACAGGTACGGTTTGACAGAAAGTACGAGAATGTCGCTCATTTTGGCGGGGATGCAGTTGTCCTGTGTGATGTGGATCCCGTATGTATTGTGTACGATTTCAAGATTCTTTGCGGAAGGGTCGGAAACATAAACCTGTTCCGGACGAACCAGTCCGGACCGGATGATCCCGCCGATCATGGCCTGTCCCATATTGCCGCAGCCGATAAACCCAATTTTTTTATCCATAAAGCTCAGCTCCTTTTTCTTTTTATTTTATCCCGTTATCGTGTGAAAGACAAGACGTCCCGTGCGCAGCGTGGCAATATTTTGCCGGGACTGGCATGCGTGGCGCTTTTTTGCATAAAAATGAAGGGATTGAATGGCGGAACTTTTGCGGCTTTTTCAAAAAATGTTTCCAAACCTTTCAAAGCTGCGTCAGCAAACCGTCACATTCCGCCGGTATACTAAGACCATCGAAAACAAAGGAGATGATCGTAGAAAACGTGAGAATATCACCAAGAATAATAAAGTTTTAAATATTTACTGCTGTTGAAGTCTATCGAGTGGATGGAATACCAGCTCGATAGACGGGACAGACCAAATGGACTCATGCAATGCATGGGCTTTTTTTATGCCATTTTTCAATTTGAAGAAGCAGAAATAAAATGCAAAGATTATGTCAACATAATTACCGCATTACCTTGCAGAATCTCTGCTTTTAGGGTATAATCGAACCATATTTTAAAAAATTTGGCTGCTTTTGGGGCGCTTTTTAACATCCGGCGGGTTGGCCGGAGATTGAAATTGGAGTGAATCATTTTGAAAGATCAGCATCGGCGAATCTGGTCCGCGGCGGTTGCCCTGCTTTGCTCTGCCTCTCTGGCGGTGACGATGCTGCCGGGGACGGCGTACGCAGTGCGTACGGCGAAAACCACGGACTATCTGAATCTGCGCACCGGCGCGGGCGCGACATATCCGGTGATTTTGACAATGCCGACGGGGACGGAACTCACCATCCTGGATGATTCCCAGGAGGAGTGGGCGCAGGTGAAAACCGCTTCCGGACAGGTGGGCTACTGCAGCAAAACGTATCTGGCGGATCGCGGCCTTACCACCAATACCCATGCGGCTGCCGGCAATACAGCGGTTACCACCGGGAATCTGAATGTGCGTACAGGCATCGGCACCAGCTACGGAATTGTAACCACCTTAGCACAGGGCGCGACTGTGACCATTCTGGACAACTCCCATGCCACTTGGGCGAAGGTCCGCACCGCCTCCGGGCAGGAGGGCTATTGTTTAAAAGAGTATTTACAATTCAGTGACGGCGGCACGGCAAATTCCGGCACGGCGCAGACGGGGAATACGGCGGTAACCAAAGATTACCTGAATGTGCGCAAGGGGCCGGGTACCACTTACGACCGCCTGATGACGCTGGCGGCCGGTGTGACCGTGACCATAACGGATCATTCCAATGCGGAGTGGGTGAAAATCCGCACCAGCTCCGGCGTAGAGGGCTATTGCAGCCGGGAGTACCTGGAGATTTCTGCCGGTGCGTCGTCCGGCGGAGCATCTTCGGGAGGAACCTCTTCCGGAACCACAGCTCCGCCAGCTGGAACCGGCTCTGAAATCACGGCAACCGTAACGGATAACCTGAATCTGCGTGAAGGCGCGGGCCCAAGCTATGCCATCATGCGGACCATGCCGAAGGGGACGGTTCTTACGGTCATAGACAATTCGCATGCCACCTGGGCCAAAGTCCGCCTGGCGGACGGCACCGTCGGCTGCTGCGTCAAGGAATTTCTGAATATCCAGACGCCCACTGCGCCGCCCACACAGACAACGCCTCCGGCAGCCAGTACGCCGGGAGACGGCAAGACCTATATCGGTATTGTGAAGGAAAGCCTGGCGCTGCGCAAGGGGGCGGGCACCAGTTATGATGTAATCCGCGTGTTAATGCCGGAAGAGCAGCTCACCATTACGGATAATACGCATGCCACCTGGGCGAAGGTCAAAACCGCCGATGGAACAGAGGGCTGCTGTATGAAGGAATTTTTGGAGATTCGGGAGGAAGGTGCAAACGAGACGCCTCCCAGCGGCGGAGATCCGCAGACAATTACAGGCGCGACGGTCACAGCGGATGCGTTACGGATGCGCAGCGGCCCCGGCACCACCTATGAGATTGTTACCACGCTGATGAAGGGGACTTCCTTGACGGTTCTGGATACCTCCAACGCGGAATGGACAAAGGTGCAGGCCGGCAGCCAGAGTGGATATGTCAGCACGGAGTACATACAGTTCCAATGCAACGGCAATACCAATACCAACATTCCCGCCAACGGACTGACGATTTCCCGTACGACAGGGACTGTCTCCGCAGGAAAAACACTCTACATCAAGGCGACTCCGAATCCCAGCACGGCAACTGTAACCTGGAGCAGCAGCAATACGGCAGTTGCCACAGTCAGCAACGGATATATTTACGCGGTTTCCCCGGGCACGGCGGTCATCACTGCTTCTTCCGGTTCCCAGTCCAAGACCTGCACTGTCACGGTGACGGCGGCGGAAGCGGTCAAAACAGCGTATACAACCCCCAATCTGGCGGGGGTTGGTTCCACCGTCACCTTCGTTGCGGTCACGGATACCAGCCGCGACGCCGTACGGTTTACTGTACAGGGGCCGAACGGCGCGGCACAGACGGTTTATGCCAGCAGCAGCGCCTCGGAGTCGGTGGAGCAGACCTACACCAAGGTATGGAAGGCGACAATGAACCTTTCCGATCCGGGAACCTATAAGATCACGGCAAACGCCGCGCAGGGAGGCGTGTATAGCACAACCGGGTTTACCACCAGCGCCTATGTGGTTTCCTCGCAGGATTTTACGGTGACAACAAATGAGGAGCGGCGCGTCAGCGATCAGATGCTGAATTTGATTGCCAACTGGGAGGGCTATGCCTCCACTGTTTATGCGGACAAGCTCAGTTCCACCAGTGTGCCGACCGTCGGTTACGGCTTTACCTTTAAGGAGGGGGATACCTTCTATAACAACCTGACCAAGACGGAAGCGTGGTCCCTGCTGGTCAATACGGTGAATAATGCCTCTTACACGACGGAAGTAAACAAGTTCATTAAAAACAACAATCTGCGGATGAATCAAAATCAATTTGACAGTCTGGTCAGCTTTGGTTATAATGTGGGCGCTGCTTACTGGAATAACAGCAGTTCGGAGATCGACCTGCGCCGCATCATTTTGAACGCGGTGGTACCGCCGGACTTTGGTTCCGGCATCTCCGGGACCGTCAGCAAGGCGACGGCAGTGCGCAGCGAGCCGAACAATTCCGCCGCCCAAACGTGTGAGGTCGCAAAGGGTACGGTGCTGACCGCGCTCTCCGCAAATTTTGCCAATCCAAAGGACGGCTGGTATATGGTAAATCTGACGGATGGGACAACCGGCTGGATCAATTCTGCCTATGTGACATTGAACAGTCCAAACCTGGTGCACGATCTGAACTATACCAACGCCTACGCGTTTGGCACGGATATGCTGCGTTGGAACCAGGCGGGCGGCAAGAGTTATGCAGGCCTGCTGTATCGGCGCCTGGGTGAAGCGAACGTTTACAACTACAACGATTACAGCGCTTCCCGCGTCAATTCACATGGGTATACATATCCGTCGGCGCTTGCGTATCTGGATGTACAATCCTAATTAAAAAAATTTCAGGCTTATTCTTCCGATAAATACGGGAGAATAAGCCTGTTTTTTTTGAGCTTGTTTGCGCCACTGCCAAAGGGAAGCGGCTCGATTACCACCAGATGGGAATTCTATGTCTGAAGCTCATTTAGTATTTGTGTTCAAAAACCGATTTTTAATGTTTTGCCATCCAGGGCCTGTCCTTCAGATTTTTGAATCGGCAATTTCTGCTCTTCCGAGAACCCAATGGTTTCGCCGTCCTGCAACAGCACATCTTCCTCAATTACATAACTGGCGATACCCGTCAGCAGTTCCATCACTTCCTGTGCGGGGTGCGGGCTGTCGAGAATTTCGATTTCGTCCTTGCAAAAGCAATGCATTCCATAGGTGTATGCACAAACAGTCTTTCCTTTGTCCCGGCTGTATAAACCGAAGAACACCAAATTCATGATGGGGAACAGGCTGTTGTTCAGGTATCCTTCTGCAAAATCAATGTAAAAATCAGGCGCCAACACGCTTCCCAGGGTGTTGATGGCCGTGGCGTTTTTTTGTTTGAGACAGGAGGAACCCAGTTTTACCATAACAATGCCCGCTTGGGCCAGAGATTGCCCTTGCGGCAGTACGGCCACCAGCAGGTGAGCCCTGTGCGCCTCTGCCACGGATACCGCTTCCGGCCAGCGAAAATTGGTCCTGGCATTCTCGACAGCTTCCTCATTGGGAACAGGCGCGGGCATGAGGCTCACGGTGGCCGTCATGCCGTCGATCGTGCAGACGACCGTGTCGTTTTCCCATGTGAGGTCGTCGTCCGCGACATCGATTCCCCAGTCGTTTTTTAAGTCGGAAAGCAGCTTTTCCATGTCAAAAGCGACGCTGTTTAACAGAATAAAGCTTACAAAGGGTCCGCCTTCCCTGTGTTCGTTTTTCATATGGCACACTCCTGTAGAAAGTTTGTATCGCTCACGATAAAGGATTTGCATCCAGTTTACCGTGGATCCTTTCCCTTGTCAAATAGCGGTGGGATGTTGTGCCAGTTTTACAGCTCCCGCATCCAATACTTCCGGTCTAAACTGCGGTACTGAACGGCTTCTGCCGCGTGAATGACGTCGATTACTTCGCTGCGGTCCAGATCCGCGATGGTACGTGCCACTTTGAGCACACGGTCGTAGGCGCGGGCGGAAAGCCCCATGGTATCGAACGCCTTTTTCAGGAGCCGCCGGGCGGCGTCGCTCAATGGGCAGAAAGTGTGCAGGAGGTCCGGGGTGATTCGGGCATTGCAGGGGATGCCGGTTCCCTGAAAGCGCTCGTTTTGAATTTGGCGCGCCGCATTGACGCGGGCCTGAATCGCAGCAGAGGATTCTGCTCTTTCATCGGAATCTAATGCGTCAAATTCCACGGCGGGAACCTCAATATGTAAATCCAGCCGGTCCAGCAGAGGTCCGCTGACCCGCGAGAGATAGCGGGAAACGGCACTGGAACTGCAGATGCACGGCTTGGAGGGGTGGCCAAAATATCCGCAGGGGCAGGGGTTCATTGCGGCGACCAGCATCACGCTGCACGGGTAGGATACGGAGCCTGTAGCGCGGGAAATGGAAACCCGGCCGTCTTCTATGGGCTGCCGCAGGACCTCCATAGCGCTCCGGGAAAATTCCGGCAGTTCGTCCAAAAACAGAACGCCGTTATGTGCCAATGAAAGCTCGCCGGGGCGGGGGATGCGTCCACCGCCGGAGAGCCCGGCAGGTGAGACGGTGTGGTGTGGCGAACGGAATGGACGGGTCTGTACCATGGAGGAGCCGCCGGGCAGAGCGCCGGCGATGGAGTGGATTTTGGTCGTTTCAATGCACTCGTCAAAGGTCATGTCCGGCAGGATGGAGGGAAGGCGTTTGGCAAGCATGCTTTTGCCGGAGCCGGGCGGCCCAATTAGAATCGCGTTATGCATACCGGCTGCCGCGATTTCCAGCGCGCGCTTGGCGTCTTCCTGTCCGCGGACGTCTGCAAAATCCGGGCGGACAAAGGTGCCTTCTGCCGAAGGCTGCTGTGGGCGCGCGGGAATCAGCTGGATTTGTCCGGTTAAATGAGAAAGTAAGGAAGAAAGATCGCGGACAGGGTAGACCTCCAATCCCTGGACCACCGCACCCTCCGCGGCGTTCTTTTCCGGGACATAGAATCGGCGGAATCCGGCTTCCCGCGCGTGGATCGCCATGGGAAGGATGCCCTTTACGGGGCGTACTTCGCCGGAGAGAGAAAGCTCGCCAATGAATGCGCTGTCTTCTACATTGGCATCCAATTGGCCGGAGGCACGCAGCAGTGCGATCATCAGCGGCAGGTCGTAGAGCGTCCCTTCCTTCCGTTTGTCCGCAGGAGCCAGATTGACGGTAATGCGGCTGACGGGAAACCGGAACCCCATGTTTTTCAATGCGGCACGTACCCGGTCGCGGGCTTCCCGCACGGCGGCATCCGGCAGGCCGACAATCTCAAACGCGGGCAGGCCGGAGGAAAGATCTGCTTCCGCCTCCACCACAAAGGCATCCATCCCGTACAGGCCCATGCTGTATACTTTTGAAACCATATCTTGACTTACCAACTTTCTCCATTTCTTGCGTTTTGATTATACTACAGGCACGGCATGATCACGCAAAAAGGCGGAGAAAATTCACCTGATTGGAGAGACTCAGGAATATTTTTTTAAAATCTGCGGAATGTCCACGGGTTTTAAGCTCGGATACAAAACACCGTCGATCGTGGCGTTGGGTGCGGTGCCACACTTTTTCAGGCAGTTTTGCGTACGCAGACGGAATCTTCCGTCTTCAGTTGTCTCACCGGGATGAATATGAAGCGCATCTTCAAAAGACTGTAAAACACGCGCGCCATTTTTGGCGGAACAGCGTGGACCGGTGCATACGACGATTTCATGCCGGGCAGCGGATTCCTTTAATCCCGGAATCCGCTTGACCAACGCCGCGATCAGGGACAGCGGCGTCCCGGCAAGGGCCGCGATCTCCTCCTGTTTTTCCTTTGGAATATATCCATAGATTTCCTGTGTTTCCCGCAGGAAGGCGATCAGGGTTTGCTGGTCGCCGGGCGTGAGCGCGGATTGGTAATATTGTACGGCTTTCTGAAAAGCGCATTCTTGTTCGTTCATTGAGAGCTCCTTTATCAAGAAATGTTTGTTTAATGATGTAGAAATAAAATGCAGGTGGAAATATAAATTATATATCTGAATTAATTTAGGAACCGGGCCGCAATAAAAACGGCGGTTATCCGATACCTGATGCGAAACTGTTTTATGAGCTGGATACGGTAGCCTTTGCAGGGGATGGATCAGAAGGGGATCTTTTCCAGATCACCAGCGTCTCCGGCTTAAAGGAACTGGCGTGCAAAATCAATAGCTGTAATAGGACACGAGTGGAAAATACTTTCGGCGTGACAACGAATATTGTGCTCACCAGTGAAAACAACCATACGCCGATCGTAGCGAGGAGAAAAATTTCGAGGCATGTTTGATCGCGGTTTTCACACCATGCGGGCATGCTCATTGATACGACAGGGATAACACAGGGCCTGTTCGGATTTGCGGGAGCGGCACCTTGAAAATGCGGACGTTGTTGGTGCATAGACCAAGTGAGATTGCGCGGCGTCCCAGAAGATTGCAGAATGTCTGTTTAAAAAGAATGTACGAAAACAGCGTTTATGACCGGAAGAAATGCTTGTCTAAGAGCGTTGCTTTCCCATTTTAAATGGTTTGCTTTAAGTAGTCTATTATATATCGGATACTACAACAGACTTTTCTTTGTGTTTCCTGAATCAAACTTGGATACGAAGAGACAGTGCGAATCGAAAGCGTACACAAAATTCCCAGGAGATTCGCACTTGGAAACAGCGTTTTCCGCTATCATTAAAGTTGCATTTTCACATGGATTAAGATAAGATAAAATATATAAAAATACATTTTTGCAAGAGTTGTACAAGTTTTTGCAGTTTGTATTTGGTGTATTTTGCTGTCAGCGTCCATGCGACGCTGTGGGTTGAAATTATCGTGTAGATGCGCTTGCCGTCCGGGATGGTGGGTCAGCGTCCGTGCGACGCTGTGGGTTGAAATGAGTTGGCAAAGGAGGAAGCACGGTGGATTTTTGTCAGCGTCCGTGCGACGCTGTGGGTTGAAATGGAGCGTTTGAATCGTTAAAATGTTAGGTGCAGAGGTCAGCGTCCGTGCGACGCTATGGATCGAAATCGGCCTGACGTAGTTTACCCCATGGTGTCAGGCCAGTATACTCATTGACGCCACAACATAGAGAACCCCCGCTCCATATGTTCTTACACAACAGAGCGGGGGTCCTATCATCTATCCGGCCAGCTGCATATTGGGATAGACCTTTTTTAAATAGTCGTCCGTATAGTGTTCATCCAGAAAAGCGGAGACCGGATTGCTGGCGGGTATCCCCAAATGGCGGTTGGTTTGCCGGCGCACAGCCGCGGCGGAAATCACAATGTCGAAAATCATAAAGGCGATCAGCACCCACGCGATTGCTTTTCCCGGCCGGTTTGGAATTTTTTCAATCAGGTTGGTCAGGAAGGGAAGGGTATGCGTCAAGAATATCAGCCCTAAAATGCCCCAGCATACGGAATAAAAAACATTGGTCCGCCCGTGTATATTCAGCGGGGAGTCACTGTACTCCCAGGAGACGGTACCAAAGAGCACCTGTTGCAGCAGCGAGCAGACGTATTCAAATGTGCCGCCGATTACACCGCTTGCAATAAAGATAACAAAACTGCTGGAATGGCGGAATCGGTAGAGCAATACGGTAAAGATAATGGCTCCCATTCCGTAAACCGGGCTGAACGGACCGTAAATCAGGCCCTGGCGGCTTTCAAAATAACCCAGCCGCAGGTAACACCACAGCATTTCCACACAATAGCCGACGATACAGCCGATGATAAAAATAAACGCGAGTTTATAGAAATTGAGTCCATGTGCAAAAGAATCTTTACGGCCTTCCATTTGTGCACGGCCGTGTACTTTTTCTTCTTTCGTTCCAAACCGTTTCATGAAGCACCTCTTTCTGCGTCAATTTTCCAAAATCCAATATGAAATTCATCATAGCATAAAAACAATGCAGTTGCAAAGCATGCGAAGAATTAAATGCAGCGAATCATAAACAGCCCAAAAACTGGCTGAGAGGGAGGCGAAAAATAAAAGAACAGGTCGCATTGACGAAATAAAACAAATATATTTTTTTCATATGTAAAATATTTGTTGACTTCACAGAGAGAATGCGGTATGATATAGGAGTCATAAAAAACGTAGGTTTCATGAGGTGTTTGGTTTGACGGAAGAAGTCCATATGCAGTCGTTGGAAGAGTATACGGACGGTCAGCTGATTTCTCTCATGAAGAATGGAAATTCCGATGCGTTTCTGGAGTTGACAACCCGCTATATGTCTTTAATCAGGACAAAAGCGGCGCCGTTTCACAGCACGATGCTGGAGGCTGACGATCTGTGTCAGGAAGGCCTGATGGGCCTGCTGGATGCAGCGCAGAGCTATCAGGAAAACGGTGGGGCAAGTTTCCGCACCTATGCGGGAGTTTGCATTGGCAACCGGATTATTATGGCATACCGGTGGGCTGCCGGGAGAAAGAACCTTCCTTTGAATAACTTTGTCTCTCTCAGTGAGAAAGGTGGAGTAGAGGAAATTTCTTTACAGGCGGCGGATAATCCGGAAGAAAAGCTGATGAATCACGAGCGGTTTCAACTGCTCAAGCAGTACATTGGCCGCAACTTATCTAAAATGGAACACCAGGTGCTTATGCTTTATTTGGGCGGTTACAGTTATCATGAGATTGCCGAATCTCTTCACATTACCTCAAAAGCTGCAGATAACGCCCTGCAACGTGTGCGCCGCAAATTGAAAGAACCGTTTTAGTTAGTCCATATGCCCAGCTCAAGAGGAGCGTTGTTCATTACAAAGGCGCGGTGCAAATCCGGCAAGGGCAAAATATCTATAATCTGAAGCGAGGTATATCAAATGTACGAAGACAAGACTCTCATCTGCAAAGAATGTGGCGCTGAATTCGTTTTCACCGCTGGCGAACAGGAATTCTATGCTTCCAAGGGATTCGTTAACGAGCCCCAGAGATGCAAATCCTGCCGTGATGCCCGTAAAAATGCTGCAAAACCTGAGCGCGAAATGTACACTGCTACTTGCGCCAGCTGCGGCTGTGAGGCAAAGGTTCCCTTTAAGCCCCGTGAAGACCGTCCTGTATATTGCAGCGAGTGCTTTGCAAAGATGAGGGAAGAATAATATAATTCTTTACGTATGAGACGCAGGTGCTCCGGAGTGATCCGGGGCACCTTTCTTTATATCTATGCGGCGCAGAGGCGCTTCATTTGTAAATTTATGTCCGTTCTTCGTATTGCATTCTATCTGGCTGGGTATTATAATAAAAACATCAATTTATGCGGACGGAGGAACGTTTCATGGCTGCAATTACAAAAGAGACAATTATTGGGGATATTCTGGATATGGACAAGACCACAGCTCCTTTCTTTTTGGAAATGGGCATGCATTGCCTGGGTTGTCCGGCTTCCCGTGGGGAATCCTTGGAGCAGGCCTGCATGGTGCATGGTGTTAACGTGGACGAAATGGTCCAAAAGTTGAACGCGCATCTGGCCGGCAAATAAATAAACCCTGTGTGCGCCGCCCGTCAACCTATTTGGCGGGCGGCAATTTCATTTTCTGAAGGAGGTACGGCGATGCCGCACCCACTGTTTTCATTGGGAGCCCGTCTGGCGCTTTGTGCGTCCATGGTGCGTCCCGGGGTCAAGCTCGCGGATATCGGAACAGATCATGCGTATTTACCCATCTGGCTGGCGAGGCAGGGAATGATTTCCCGCGCGATCGCGGCGGATGTGCGGCTGGACCCGCTTCGTTCCGCCGAACGCAATATCCGCAAATACCATGTGGAGGACACGGTTTCCGCACGGCTGTCCGACGGACTGAGCGTGATCTTTCCCCATGAGGCGGACGACATCGTAATGGCCGGCATGGGCGGAGAGCTGATGATACGTCTGATTGAAACGGCTCCATGGCTGAAAAATGAAGAAAAGCGGTTGATTTTGCAGCCAATGACCTCTGCGGAGGATTTGCGCCGGTCTCTCGAGCGGGAAGGGTATGCTGTTTTACAGGAAAAGGCGGTCGAAGAGGACGGCCATGTGTACTCGGTGATGCAGGCCATGTATGATCCGGCGCAGGCCGGCGGCGGTCCGCTCTATCCTTATATTGGAAAATTGCAGGCGGATACGGAAGCGGCGCGGACCTACATAGCCAAATGTGCCGCACGGCTGTCCAAGAAGGCGGACGGTATGGCGATTTCCGGCCAGGTACAGACGGCGGCGCAATTGCGGGAAGTTTTGCACGGGCTGAATGCCCTGCTCGACCAATCAAAAGGAGGGTCACAATGATTACTGTCGGCGATTTTTATGATTTTATAGATGGGTTTGCCCCGTTCCACACGGCAATGGGGTTTGACAATCCCGGCCTGCTGGTGGGGGGCCGCGGCGCTTCCGTGCGCAAAGTTTTGTTTGCTCTGGATATTACGCCGGAGGTGGTGCATGAAGCTGTTGCAATGGATGCGCAGCTGATCGTCAGCCATCACCCGGTCATTTTTGAACCGCTGAAAAGCCTGGCTTTTGGTTCCGCTCCGTATCTGCTGGCGCAGAATGGAATTGCGGCGATCTGTGCGCATACCAACCTCGACATGGCGCAGGGCGGCGTCAATACCTGCCTGGCGGAACGGTTACAGTTGAAAAACGTGCGTATGCTGAAGGAATACGAGCACAGCGGTCTTCCAGAGGGCTTGGTTGGGGAGACCGACCGTCCCTATTCGCCGGAGGAATTCGCGGCCTTTGTCAAACAGGCGCTGGGGTGTGATGGGTTGAAATATACGGACGGAGGCCGGGAAATCACCACAGTGGGCCTCTGCGGCGGTTCCGGCGCTTACCTGTTCCCAGAGGCGGCGGTAAAGGGCGCACAGGCGATGGTTACCGCGGATACCAAGCACAACCAGCTTCTGGAGGCGGAGGACATGGGGATGACGCTTGTGGACGCGGGACATTTTTATACGGAGGACGTGGTGATCCAGCCGCTGCTGGAGCGGATGCAGGCGGCTTTCCCGGGCGTTGAAATGAATAAATCCGTGCGGATGCACAGCCCGGCAAAATTCCTGTAACAGCCCGTCCCATATGAAAGGACTGATCAAATGGCTCTGGATGGAGCATTTTTGAGACATATTAAAAAAGAAATTGAAGAGGCGGCAATTGGTGCGCGTGTGGATAAAATCTATCAGCCCAACCGGGAAGAGATGGTCTTTGCATTGCGTACCCGCACCGATTCTTACAAGCTGCTGCTTTCCGCGCGCGCCAACAGCGCCCGCATTCATTTTACCCGCTTTGTGCCGGAGAACCCCAAGGTGCCTCCCATGCTCTGCATGCTGCTGCGCAAGCGCCTATCCGGCGCGAAGCTGGCGGCGGTGCGCCAGCCCGCATTGGAGCGTCTGCTGCTGCTGGATTTTGACGCGGTCAATGAGTTGGGGGACGAGGTGCGTCTCACACTGGCAGTTGAGATCATGGGCCGCTACAGCAATATCATCCTGGTGGATGAGAACGGAAAAATTGTCGATGCCCTCAAACGCGTCGACGCGGAAATGTCTTCCGAGCGGCTGGTGCTGCCGGGGTTGACTTATCTGCTGCCTCCGCCGCAAAATAAGCTCTGTCTGTTAGAGGTGGAACCGCAGGCGGTTTTGGACCGGCTGCATGCACTGCCTGCCAATACGGCGCTTTCCAAGGCGCTGCTTTCCGCGATGCAGGGCGTGTCTCCCGTGGTCTGCCGGGAGATCGAGCATGTGACAGGGCGCGGCTTGGATTTGTGCACACAGGATATGACGGAGGAGCAATGGGACCGGCTGCGGTTCTTTTTAAACCGCATGGCGGAGACCGTCCAAAACAGCGGCGGCGCGCCGTATATGGTGACCAGCCTGGAGCATAAGCCGATGGATTTTTCCTTTATGAATATCACGCAGTACGGCACCGCGGCGGTGGTTACCAGGCAGGAACATTTTTCGGAATTGCTGGACGCCTTCTACGCGGGCAGGGACCGGTTGGAGCGCATGCGGGCGCGTTCGCAGGATTTGCTGCGTGTGCTGTCCAATGCGTCGGACCGTCTGAGCCGGAAGATCAACCTGCAGCGCGCGGAGCTGGAGCGCTGCGCGGAACGCGATCATCTGCGTGTCTGCGGCGACCTGATCAGCGCCAGCATGTACCAGATTGAAAAAGGACAGACCAGCGTGGAGCTGCAAAACTTTTACGATGAAGCGGCTCCGATACTGAAAATCAAGCTGGACCCGGCACTGACGCCCGCTCAGAACGCGCAGAAGTACTACAAGGCGTACCGCAAGGCGCGCACGGCGGAGGAAAAACTGACGGAGCAGATACAGCAGGCGCAGCAGGAGCTGGAATATCTGGATACCGTATTTGAGGAGTTGAGCCGCGCGTCGGTGGAACGCGATCTTTCCGAAATTCGCCTGGAGCTGGTGGAACAGGGGTATATCCGTGCACAAAAGAGCAGGCAAAAGCCGCCTGCCGCCGCCGCTCCCCTGGAGTTTACCTCCAGTGACGGGTTCCGTATTTTAGTAGGCCGCAACAATCGTCAAAACGACCGGCTGACCATGAAGGAAGCCAATAACAACGATCTGTGGCTGCACACCAAAAATATTCCAGGCTCCCATACGATTCTGGTGACGGAGGGGCGCGAGCCGAGCGAAACCGCAATCCGGGAAGCGGCGCTGTTAGCAGCCGCGCACAGCCGGGGCAGGGAGTCCTCCCAGGTGCCGGTGGATTACACACAGGTGCGCCATGTCAGCAAGCCCTCCGGCGCGAAGCCCGGCATGGTGATCTATGTCGATTACAATACCATCTATGTGACGCCGGACCGCGACTTTGTGGAGCATTTGAAACAGGAAGAAGCCAAACGCCGTTGACGCGGATTTTCCTCTATTTGACAGGATTTGCGGGTAGATGCTATAATTGCATTCATATTTGCGGCAAAAAAAGCGGCGACGCTGTGGGCCGTTCTGGCGCATAGCAGCGCGGCGGTTTACAGGAGAACGCATAGGAACTTGGAGGATACTTATGAGCAATCAGAGTGAAAGAACCGGCAACATACTGGAGAAGGCCGCCGATGTGGTTGCCGACCTGATGCAGAGCATTTTTTTATTTCTATTAAAACCCTTTGTACCGCTTGCGCGCAGGATGAGCGACAAAGTAAAGGGTTTTTTAATCAGCGCTTCTTTTTTTATCATGATGGTTATCATATATCTGGAACATACCAACATCACCAATTTGATTTTGGGGGCGCTGCCGCTGCCGTCCATTATTAAATACGTCTTTTTTGACCTGGTCTGCTGTGTGCTGATGGCGGTCATTGCAGTGGCGTCCATCCGGGGCCCCTTGCAGAAAAAGCGCTGCAATGCGATGATGACGCTGCTTTGGACGGGCATGTGTGTGTTCTTTTTGGTTTCCGCGATTTACACTTCCTTGGATTGGGCGGCGATCAGCATTATCTTTGCGTTTGTATTCCCCTGCGTCTTCTTTATTTGGAATAACCGGGGGGATTACGGCACGCTGTTTTCTCTGTTTACGCGCGGCGTGGTGGTTTTCAATATGATCTTTTTTGTGGCCAGTATTCTGCTGAGCCCGATCACAGGCAGCCAGTACCGCGCCATGTTCACCAATTCCAATTCGCTGGGGCAGTACCTGTCCTTCACCATGCCGCTGTTTCTGATTCAGTACACGCTGGCTTGGAAGAAGGACGAACAGCGGACCTTTACCCCGGCGCCAGAAGGTCTGCACATCAAGCACCCGATCATGACGCTGAATTTTGTGGCGCTCTATCTGCATGAGCGCAGCGAGCGCGTCTGGTCGCTGATCGGCCTCGGCACGGCAGCGGCTTTTGTGCTGTTCAGCCGTTCCCGTACGGCATTTATTGCCTTTATCGTGTCTTTTGCCCTGTGGTTTGTTCTCCATTTTCTGGTGGAACACGGCAGGGAAGGGCTGAAGGCCGTTAGCAAAATGATCCTGCGCCGGGTTCTGCCCATTGTTCTGGTTGTGGTGATCTGTGTGCCGGTGACGTTTGGTCTGGTTAAGTGCGGAACGTTTGCGGTCTATGCGTACGCCGCGACGAATCATCTGCTGCCGGACGAATACCAGTATTTAAATCCTTTTTTGAATCGAACCAAGCTGGATGATACAATTAATGACTTTAACGATCGTCTGGATATGGAGGGAAAAGACGCGGACCAGGTGAGCACCCACCGCACGACAATCTGGAACGCGTTTTTGAATCGCATCGAGCCGTTTGGTCATGAGCGCGGAAAAATCTATGTGCATGACTATGGGATTGCGGCGACAACGCACAACTGTATTATCCAGATTTTGTACGACAGCGGCATCTTTACAGCGCTGTTCTATTTTGCCATCAATGTGGCGGCAGGGTTCCGCGCGCTGCTGTATTTTCTGCGGCGTAGAAAAGGCGACCCGTATGCCATGTTCCCGGTGCTGATGATGCCGGGCTTTTTGGTGACGTCGCTGCTGGCCTCGTCCTATCCGCCGTTCGCTTACGGGGTCGCGCTGGCTTATTGGCTGGTTATGGTGCCGCTGTTTGAAAAAAAGATTGAGAAACTGGAAGGCTGATTGCTACAGGAGCGAATGATGAAAAAACTGGTTCTGATCACGGATCATTTTCCCTTTACGCGCGGGGAAATGCCTTTTGTCCTGCCGGAACTGGCGGTGACAGCGCAGCGGTTTGACATTACGCTGGTCTGCAAAAGCCCGGTGGAAAAGCAGGAATTTACATTGCCGGAGCGCATTCACGTCCGGCGTTACCATCGGGATGCAACGGCAGCGGATAAAATAAAAAACCTGTTGGGCTGCCTGTTCGATCGGGAGTATTACCGCAGCGTGTTTGGAAATAACCATGCGGAGGGAAGCTTCCGCGCGAGAGAAGCCGAAGTGCGCACCTTTCGCCTGTCGGCGCGCCTTTTCCAGCGGTATCTGGAGGAAGAGGGCTTTTTTACGGATGTCGAACATACCATATATTATTCCTACTGGTACAACTATGGCGCGCTGGCGCTTGCATTGGAAAAGAAAAAGCGTCCTGGTATGAAACTGATCACACGTACACATGGATACGACCTGTACCGGGAGCGTTCTCCGGGAGGTGTCCAGCCGTACAAGACGTTTATGGACGGCCAGATGGACGCGGTGTTTTTTGTCGCCCGTAAAGCGCGCGACTACTATCTGGAGCATTTTGCCACACAGAGCAAAGAACACTACAAGCTGGCGTATCTCGGCGTACCGGACAACGGCCTCAACCCGCCAGAAGAGGGGGAACCGGTCAGCCTTTTTTCCTGTTCCAACGTGATTCCGCTCAAGCGTATTTTTCTTTTGATTGAGGCGCTGGCGCTGCTGCCGGGCCGGAAAATCCGCTGGGTACACGCGGGCGGCGGTACGCAGGAAGAGGAAATGAAAACGCTGGCCAAACAGCGGCTGGGTGGCAACCCGAATATTTCCTACGCTTTTCTGGGTGCGGTGCAGAACCAGGAGATCATCCGATACTATCAGGAGCACCATGTGGACCTGTTTTTGACGGCTTCCCAGACGGAGGGCGGTTCTCCGGTTTCCATTATGGAGGCCTTTTCCTTCGGCGTGCCCGCGGTGGGAACCAGCGTGGGCGGTATTCCGGAGATGATCAACGCGGGAACGGGGTACCTGTTGGGCGAGAATCCCACCGCTCAGGAGATCGCAGACGCCATCTCCGCATATGCGGACGCGCCCGCGTCCAAGAAGACGGAACTGCGTTCCAATGCGCGCCAGATGTGGCATGCCTCATTTTATGATAAAGTCAACCATACGAAATTTGCAAAGGAATTGGAAAAGCTGTAATCGATCCGGGGCGTCCCGGCTTCAATCCGTATCCTGTTTGGGAACGAAAATACAGGAGGAAACGTGGATAAGTATAAGAAGCTCATATCCAATACCGTAATTTTTGCAATCGGCACCTTCAGTTCCAAGGTGCTGGTTTTCCTGTTGATGCCCTTGTATACCCGTGTTCTGACCAACGCGGAATACGGCGTCACCGACCTGATCATACAGACCGGGAACCTGCTGCTTCCATTGGTTTCTTTGGGCATTGTCAACGCAGTGCTTCGGTTCGGCCTGGAAAGGACTTCGCGCAAGAACGACGTGTTTACCACCGGCCTGCTGACCATCATGGGCGGGTTCGTCATCCTGCTGCTGTTCTGGCCGCTGCTGGACCGGCTGGAATTTATCTCCGGGCACACAGGGCTGATTTATATGTTTGTGCTGATGTCCACCCTGCGTTCCCTCTGCTCACAGTTTGTCCGCGCACGGGGACAGGTGCGGCTGTTTGCGGTGGACGGGATTCTCAGCACTGTGACGACCATCCTGTTTAATCTGCTGTTTCTGCTGGGGTTGCAATGGGGCGTATTCGGCTATGTACTGGCTATCGTCTGTTCCGACGCGCTCTCCGTGCTGTTCCTTTCCGTAAACGCGACCCTGTGGAAATATGTCCACATCCGCAGCATCCGGTGGCCCACGTCCCTGGCGATGCTGAAATATTCCGTCCCCTTGATTCCCAATACCATGCTTTGGTGGATCACCAACGTATCGGACCGCTATATCGTATCCTATATGCTGGGCAACGATGCGAACGGTCTTTATGCGGTCGCCTACAAGGTGCCTTCCATTGTGGTACTGGTGTCCGGTATCTTTATGGATGCATGGCAGATGTCCGCTGTCACAGAAACAAAGGGGCGGGAACGGTTCTTTACCAAAGTATTCCGCTGCTATTGTTCCCTGCTCTTTATAGTGGGTTCCGGCATTATTTTATTCTGCAAAGTGATTACAAAACTGCTGGTTTCCGACGCGTTCTATTCTTCGTGGAAGTACATTCCGTTTCTGGTGTTGGCAACGGTGTTTACCTGTATTGTAAATTTCCTCGGCAGCATCTATATGGTGGAGAAGAAGAGCATGCTGTCGCTGGCGACGACGACAGTGGGCGCGGCGAGCAATGTGGTGCTCAATTTTCTGCTGATCCCGCAATTTGGCGTCAATGGCGCGGCAGTTGCCACCTTTATCAGTTACTTGCTGGTATTTTTAATCCGTGCATGGGATACGCGGCGCTTTGTCAAGCTGCGGTACAGCGGCCTGCGATTGACGGTGAACACGGTACTATTGCTCCTGCAAAGTATCGTGATGATCTGGGAGGCGCCCTTCTGGATCGCCATCGAAATTTTCCTGACGGCGCTGATGATTGCAGCGAACGCAAATGAAATCTTAATCAACATTAAAAAGCTGCTGCGGCGGTAAAAAACCGGGCATGCTGGCGCATACCCGGTCCGGATGAGAAAAAGTACAGAGGAATTACGTGTGCTGCAAGCCGTCCGGCTGATTGTTTTCCGGCTGCGGAATAGCGTAGATGTCGGTGTACGCTTCCGCCTCAAAATCGTCTTCCGGTGCGAAGGGGATCAGGCCGGTGCAGTCCATATTGGAAGCGACGTTGTCGGTGCTGAAGAGAAACTCTTCCTTCGACAGGGGAGGCAGCTGTTTGTTTCTCGGTTCCATTGTTCTCGCTCCTTTCCGCGGGTAAATGTGCATTTGCGTTGTCGGAACGAATTTCAAAAGGACAATTTTTGAAAGGCCTTCCGGCCCCATTAGTTTGTCGCAAACGGCGGAAAAAATACGGTTCTGTATGGAAGACCGCCGGTCACAGGAGGAAACATGAACATACAAATTTTTGGAAAAGCAAAATGCTTTGATACGAAAAAAGCGGAACGCTATTTTAAAGAACGCAAAATCAAATACCAGCTGATCGATTTGCCGCGGTTCGGTATGAGCAAGGGAGAGCTTTCCAGTGTGAAAACGGCTGTGGGCGGGCTGGAAGCGCTGATTGACCCAAAGGCGAAGGACGCCGCGCTGATCCGCTATCTGGCATACGACAGTGCGAAAGAAGAAAAGCTGTTGGAAAACCCGGCTTGCTTCCGTACCCCGATCATTCGCAACGGACGGCAGGCAACAGTGGGATATTGTCCGGAAATCTGGAAAACATGGGAGTGAAGCAAATGCGCTATCTATTTATTGAGTACCCCAAGTGCAGTACCTGTCAGAAAGCTAAAAAATGGTTGGAGGAACATCATGTGGATTTTGAAGACCGACACATTGTAGAGCAGAATCCTACCGCAGAGGAACTGGCAGACTGGCAGGCGCGCAGCGGACTGGAATTGAAACGCTTTTTTAATACCAGCGGGCTGGTGTATAAATCGATGAACCTGAAGGAAAAGCTTCCCGCGATGACGTCTGAGGAGCAGTTTGCGCTGCTGGCGACCAATGGTATGCTGGTGAAGCGCCCGCTTTTAATCGGTGAAGATGTTGTTTTGGTAGGATTCCGCCCCGCGGAATGGGAAGAGCGGCTGAGTGGGGCGGTGCTATGACGGAAGTATCGGCGGCGATCCTGCGTCAAAACGGAAAAATATTGATCTGTCAACGCGGCGAGGGCGGCAATTGCTCCCTGCTGTGGGAATTCCCGGGAGGAAAGCGCGAAGCGGGAGAGACAATGGAGCAATGCGTGGTGCGGGAGTGCCGGGAAGAGCTGGGGCTGGAAATCGCCTTGCAGGGTCTGTATGCAAAGGAATCGTATCAATATGGGGACGAACCCTTTGCTTTTGCTTTTTATAACGCGGCGATCCGCGCCGGCAGTTTGAAGAAAAATGTGCATCAGGATGTGCGCTGGGTAAAACCGGAGGAACTGCGGGAATACACATTCTGTCCGGCGGACCGGGCGCTGGTGCAAAAGCTCTCCGAAGAAAAACCTCTGTTGCGGGCGGTGCATCATGTGGCAGTCATTGTCTCGGATTATCAAAAATCGAAGGAATTCTATCTGGAAAAGCTGGGACTGGAACTGATCCGTGAAAATTATCGAGCCGACCGGGATTCTTATAAGCTGGATCTGAAAATCGGGGACTGCGAGTTGGAGCTCTTTTCCTTTCCGGACAGTCCCGCGCGCCCGACCCGTCCGGAGGCCTGCGGCCTGCGCCATTTGGCTTTCCGTGTGGAAGATGTGCGTGCGGCAGCGGCGGAGCTGGAACGCCGGGGCATCGAGGTGGAGCCGGTGCGTATCGATGAGTATACCGGGCAGGAGTATACGTTTTTTATGGACCCGGACGGGCTTCCCTTGGAACTGAAACCGCTTTGATTCCCTTGAGGGATGACATATATCTGAATTTGTGGAGGAACGGCTTTGGCAAGTTACGTAAAAGAAATTGAAAAAAGAAGGACGTTTGCGATCATTTCCCACCCGGATGCCGGTAAAACGACGTTGACGGAAAAGTTTCTGCTCTACGGCGGGGCGATCACATTGGCCGGCGCGGTAAAAGGGAAGAAGGCGGCGCGGCACGCGGTTTCTGACTGGATGGAAATCGAGAAGCAGAGAGGAATTTCCGTCACTTCTTCCGTCATGCAGTTCAATTACGACGGCTACTGTATCAATATTCTGGATACGCCCGGTCACCAGGATTTCTCCGAGGACACGTATCGTACCTTAATGGCGGCTGATTCCGCCGTGATGGTCATCGACGCGGCAAAGGGTGTGGAGCCGCAGACGCGCAAGCTGTTCAAGGTTTGCCTGCTGCGGGATATCCCCATTTTTACGTTTATTAACAAGATGGACCGCGAGGCGCGCAACCCGTATGACCTGCTGGATGAAATCGAATATGAGCTGGGTATTAAAACCTATCCGATGAACTGGCCCATCGGCTGCGGCAAGGAGTTCAAGGGTGTTTACGACCGCAACAAAAAGGAGATCATTGCATTCCGGGCCAACGATGAACTGGCAAACGGACAGCGTCAGGTGACGGCGATTGAGGCAGACCTGAGCGATCCCAACCTGGCGGAGCTGATCGGAGAGGACCACCGCCAGACGCTGGTGGACGATGTGGAGTTGTTGGATGGCGCCGGCGGCGAGTTTGACTTGGAAGCGGTCCGGCATGGAAAGCTTTCACCGGTCTTTTTTGGTTCCGCTCTGACGAATTTTGGTGTGGAGCCGTTCCTGGAAGAGTTCCTTCGCATGACCACCCCTCCATTGCCCAGAAAGTCCGACGCCGGCGAGATCGATCCGTTTGACGATGATTTCTCTGCGTTTGTCTTCAAGATCCAGGCCAATATGAACAAGGCGCACCGCGACAGAATTGCCTTTATGCGAATTTGTTCCGGCAAATTTGAAAAGGGTACGGAAGTCCTGCATGTGCAGGGCGGCAAGCGGCTCAAGCTGTCCCAGCCGCAGCAGCTGATGGCCCAGGATCGTGAAATTGTGGAAGAGGCCTACGCAGGGGACATCATCGGCGTCTTTGATCCGGGTATTTTTTCCATCGGCGACACCATCAGTATGCCCTCGAAAAAGTTCCAGTTTGAGGGCATTCCCACTTTTGCGCCGGAACACTTCGCTTTGGTCCGGCAGATGGATACCATGAAGCGCAAGCAGTTTGTAAAAGGAATTTCACAGATTGCGCAGGAGGGCGCCATTCAGATCTTTCAGGAGCTGGGCGGCGGTATGGAAGAAGTTATCGTCGGCGTGGTCGGTACGCTGCAATTTGAGGTGCTGGAATATCGCCTGAAAAATGAATATAATGTCGACATCCGCTTGGATACGCTGCCATATGAGCATATCCGGTGGATCGAAAACGAGGAGATTGATCCCAAAACCTTGAATCTGACATCTGACACAAAGCGGATTCAGGACCTGAAGGGAAGGTATTTATTGATCTTCGCCAACAGTTGGAGTATTAACTGGGCGTTGGAACACAATGAAGGCTTACAGCTGTCGGAGTTTGGCAGAACGTAATGAAAAACCATGCATTCTGAAAAAGGGTGCATGGTCTTTTTGCGCCGTTTTTCAGGGTGAATTTTTCGAGCGGCAGTAAATTTGGTTAAACAAGATACTATGTTTGGTATAATTTACCTGTCACTTTACCTGTCACACCTTGAAATTCGGGATTTTTAGAATTATACTTACATTAATTCCTAAAAGAAGTCACGAAAAAAGAAGAAAGTCACAAACCTATTCGTTTTTTAATGCGAATTAGAGATGAAAAATATTGTATATTTGCTTAAATGCAGTTTACAAATACCATATAATGGTATAATATTTACCATCAGGTAGTGTATGCTGTGCTTTTAGGCATTGTGTCCCGATGGCGGCTATGCGTCTGGCAATGATTTTTATCTGCCAGAAGACCTGTGTTTCATTGCGAAAATGATGCAGGGAGGGGTACGCATTGAAAAAACGAGCGTTCTTCGTTTTTCTTTCGCTTACGATTCTGTTCAGTGCAATATCTGCCTATCTGACGCAGGCGGCGGCGGAACAATTTTTGAGTGCAGGCGCGTGGCTGACGGATAAAGATGGAAACCTGGAGCAGCAGGACGGATATTATGTCTATACCATTAAAGAAGGCGATATCAAGGATGGTCTTGCGCAGGTTCGTTTTGATCCGATTGCGTCTCCGGAGGTTCTAATTGAAAATCGTTTTCATCCGGGGACAAATACAGAAGTAAAAGTGAAATTGGTCAATGGGACCGATAAGAAACTGATCTTGCAGCCGTCCGATTATACATTTACAACGGTAAACGCCTATCAGGTGGGTGGGCCGATTCCCGTTACAATCGACCAGTACACAGGTTTTAAAACTGTGGAGTACGGGGAAAAGCGAAAGGTCCAGCTGCAGTATGGTACAGCTTATCAATCCAATCCAAACTCTTTTCATGTAAAGGGTTTTGATGATACCTATATTCGATTTAACCTGGCGCCGGTTCGGACAAGCAATATGCCGATGGCGCGCTTGTTTGACAAAGAAGACCCCTACGATGTCACACTGACGGAGGCTGTTCAGGCGGAGGAAAAGATTCAGGGCGCATTTACATTTCTTGATGCAAAGGGACAGCAGCGCAATATCCCGGCGGATGCGGACAGAACATATGCAGACTACATAAAACTTTACTATCAGGTAGATTCTCTGGAAGCTTTAACGGATTCGCAGAAGGAGGATGTGCTCGGCGGGGAGATGGAGTTTAAGAGCTTTTCTGCCGACCAGACAGAGGCTTTCCAGCCGGATACAGCGGATGAGAAGTTTGACCAATTCAAATTGTTTGGAATTATAAAGCCCGGCAACCATTATCAGATACTGGAGACAGACCCGGAACTTCTGCAAATGGGGTACCAGTATCTTTACGGCAATTGTATGCGCTTTACCTTTGACGATGAAACGGCGCCAATCGATGGAATCGCTGTCAGTGCCAAAGGAATGAGCATTGCGGATTTCATGGAAAAAGATCCGGACTCCGCGGCGACAAAGAGCGCAAAAACCATCCTTTCCGGCAAGGAGCTTGCTCCGTCCGGTACTTTAGCATTTGACCACATGGCGTTCAGTTACCAGGCGCCTAACGCCTTTAACTGGCTGCCGCATTGTGTTGATTTTAATGTAACTCTTTCTTTTAAAGTGGAAGACGGCGGTTCTTCCTCCAGTTCCTCTTCCTCCGGCGGTGGAAGCCATAACAGCGGCGGAGGTGGTGGACATGATTCGGGGCGTTCAAGTTCTACCCCGGAGAGTTCCAGTTCTTCCTCCGAGCCCGGTGTTGTTCCGCCAGGTGGGACCTCCGGACAAACCGGCGGGACCGTTGATCCAACGGTATCTACAGACGTGGCAGTTCCGGTAGGAGAAAACGAGCAGGGGGCACAGACCGGAGACAGCGGTGCAGACCAGTCCGGTAGAACGCCTAAGACGGGGGACTATACGATTCCCATGCTTTGTGTTTCCGCTTCCCTTGCGGTTGGGTCTGGCATCCTTTGTCTGCTTTGCAGGGATAAAAAGCAGAACAAAGGCAAGTATGCCCAAAAGTGAGGAGAGGAGGGGAAAGCCGATGAGACGTCGTAAGAACAATTTGATTTTATCTATGGTTGCCGTATTGACGGTGGCCTCGCTTTTAGCCGGTGCGACAGCTGCATGGTTCACCGATACAAAGAAAGTCTCAGCCGATTTTGAGGCGGGAATTCTGGACGTGGAACTCAGCGGCTTGGAGCAGGATCCGGCGGGTACGGAAGTGGCGGTGGAAGAACTGTCCTTTAAAAACCTCCGTCCCATGCAGTTGGAAGCTTTTAACGCGCTGGTGAAGGACCAGGCTGCAGAGAGTGATTCCAGGCAGTTTCAGAAGATTCAAGTTACCAACGCAGGGTCCCTTCCCGTTTATCTCGCGTTCCAGTTGGAAGAGCAGACGCCTCCTGAGGGGGAGCTGCTCTCCGTTTGCCCCAACGAACATGGGGGCGTTCAGAAGCCCGATGAAGAGCATCCGGCGCTTCTTTGCCACAATGATCTGAAAGATCGGTTGCAGGTTCTGTTGTATACCGAAGAGGGCGAGCAGATTGCAGATGTGGACTTGATGCAGGCGCCGTTTGGAAAAGAAGCAGCAGAGCGGATTCTGATTCCAGCGGGTGAAAGCAAGATCTATTATTTAGGCGGCTATCTTCCGGAGGATACTCCCAATTATGTGGAGTTGCCGGAGGGAGATAATGGTTACAAAATGTACAACGGCGGGCATTATCATGCAAAACTGGTTGCAGTTGCCTGGCAGGTGGATGCAGAACAAGCATCTTCGCCGTCCCTGCCTGATTAACCGGCTTTCAGTAGAGTGGATTTTTCAGACGCCTCTGTTGTACCGGCAAACATTTTCCTGGCCGCGCGGGCTTGCTTTTTACACCAAAAGCAAGTTCATAAACCCCATACATATTAAAAAGATTTAGGAGGAAAAAAATCATGACAGCGAAAAGAAAACTAGCGATGTCCGGTGTAGCGATCATCACAGTCCTGACCCTCGTGGCGGGCGCCACAATGGCATGGTTCACTGACACAGAGAAGGTGGACGCAAACTTCAGCGCAGGTGTGCTGGATATCACCGCAGGTGATGAAAATGGAACGCCTCTCGATTTTGAAAACCTTCGCCCGATGGCGGATAAAAAGGCCTATTTGGATGAGGTCAATGCAGTTCTGGATGATCCGGATTATTATGAGGGTAAGGGCTATGATCCGGCTCCGGTTTATGTGCAGGAGTTTGCAATCTCCAATAAGGGTACTCTTCCAGTTAATCTGATGCTTAAGATTGATGACAGAAATCCCGATGCTGACGATATGATTCCCTGGATTGTTGATAATGGAGTCGGCGGCGTAATGCGTATGGGTGAGGATGTCGCCTGTAACAATGAGCTTGGAAAAGCTTACACGGATGAAAATGGTTTTGCTGATGCAAATAACGAGCACTTTAACTTTGTTCTGCTTCAAAAGAGCGATGATGGAAATGATTGGGTAGAGGTTCAGGAGTTGTCCATTGAGGATTTGAAAAAGGGCCATCAGTTGCTGGGCGAAGATGGTAAAGTGCTGGTTCTGCCGGCTGGCGAAACCGTGAAGAACACCTATGCTCTGGGTGCATATCTTGACAGCGATACTGGCAACATGTATCAGGGCAAAGAGTATCATGTCACCATGAGCGTCATGGCTTCTCAGACAGATGAAGGCGCAACTTTTGCAGAATAATTGAATTTTCTTAGTTTACAGTGTACAATGATACTGTAAATGAAATGATTACCGGCGTGCCGGGGCAAACCGCCCCGGCATACCGGCTTATCGTGTTTATGAAGGGGGAGGGGCAAATTGACTAAATTACTGAAGGAATCCTGGCTAAGCCTCACACTGGTTTTCGTCATTCTGGCGACGGTGTGTGCGGCGACTTTTGCGTGGAGAGAAGATATTGAGCAGACAAACCTCACAGCGGAAGCGGCAACCTTAAATGTAAAACTGGATTTTGCCAATGAAGAACCCGACCCAGGCCTGTTAAACCTGACTGCTTTGCAGGAAGGCCAGATCGTGCAAATCCCGTTTTTTATGGAGAATAATTCGGACGTTCCGGCAAAAGTGTATTTTACGGTTAACAGCGACCAGGCGGATCTTTTGGATCAGCTGGATTTTTCCATTGAAGCGAACGGTGAAGCACTGGAAGAGACAGAGGATGGCAGCTTCTTTGTAGCAGAGATTGAAAAGGCGGAAAGGGATGCAGATCCCTTGGCGTATACACTGGTTGTAACGGCGAAAGACGGTGCGGATTTAACCGAATGGAGCATGGATACCATACAGCTTTTTATTACAGCGGATGTGCAGTTTACTGACGTTTCGGCTCCCACTGTAAAGGACTTATACAGCATAAAGAACTCGGAAGAGTAATTTCTGCAAAATCATCAGAATGAAGAGGCTTTTCCATGATGGCAAACTTGAAAAAAATTGGTTCTGTAGTTCTTAAAATATTAAACGCTTTTTTCCTGGTTTTGCTGGTGGTCCTTCTGGTGGTTTTGATTTATTTGGCAGTTGGTTCGCGAAGCTCCGGATTGCCGTTTTTGCAGAGTTTTAAAATTTTTACGGTCATGAGCGGAAGTATGGAACCGACGCTGAATGTCGGCGGCGTCATCCTGGTAGAAAAAGTGGACACCTCCGAATTGCAGGAAGGGGATATTATCACCTTCCTTTCCAACGACACGGCTTTAAACGGTAAGGTGGTCAGCCATCGAATTATCCAGGTGGTTGAGAACGATAATCTTACCATGTATATTACGAAGGGCGACGCGAATGAATCGCGGGACGACGCGGCTGCCATTCCAGAGAATGTCATTGGCCGCGTAATATTCCATGTGCCCTATTTGGGTTATCTTTTAAACTTTATGAAAACCAAACAGGGGTTTTTCTGTATTCTGCTTTTACCGTGTATGATTATCCTGTTGATTGAAACGATCGGTTTGATGAAAAACTTCTGGGCGTATATGGATGAACGGAAAGCTTTAAAGGAACAAAACGGAGAAGCGCCGGAAGAGAAGAAAGATACCTCTGCGTCAAAAGCGGACGAAGGCGAAGAAGAGAACCAAGCGGAAACAGAGGAGCTGCCGGAGCTGCCAGTGAAATCTATGGAGGCAGAGACGGAATCCTCTGAGGCCTTATCACCGGAACCGCTTGCACCAGATACGGGGAACTCGGCGGAACCGCATAATGTGTTCGTTGAAGACGAACAACCAAAAGAAGAAAATAACCTTTAATTTTTACTTAAAGGTGCGATAGATTTGGGTAACCCAAAATCAGGTATATGAGGAGTGTGGTCACCATGAGAAGGAAAACAATTAAGTTGTCGGCTGCCGTTGTGCTGAGCGCGGGTATTCTGCTTTCGCTTGCTGCGGGTATCACGTATGCAACGGAGACAGAACCGGAACCCTATGGGGACCATCAGGAACTGCAGATACCGGTCTATGAAGATAGCACCGACGTTTGGGCCGATTGCGTGGAACCTATAGATTTGGATGAGTCAAAGGAAGCGGCTAAGAATTCAGAAGTAGCAGCTTATGTGGAACCGGCAAATTTAGACGAGTTTAAGGAAGCGGTTAAGAATCCAGAAACAGCGGCGATTTCTGTAAATGCGGAGACGATCACCAGCGCTGTTTCAGTCAAAAGGCCGGTCCATTTGGACGTGCTTGGATATGACGAACTTTCTTCATCAAAACAAAAGGATGTCAAAATAAAGCTGGATCTATCTGAAAAGGTTGGTGGCTTTATGGTCATTCGCGGATTGCCAAGGGAGAAGGTCGAAATCATCGACCAGGGAACGACCGTCCTCTATTGGGAGCAGCAATCCAATGTGCCATTGGAAGAAGAGCCCGTGTCATCGGCAGCAAATGCGGAGACGGAAGCGGCTGCATCTTCAGAAGCAGCAGAATAAATGGTATTTGACACTTAAAAATGATAAGCCGTCTGTCCTTCTAATTGGGACAGACGGCTTTATTGTGTCTTTGTAATATTGATGGGAAAAGAACAAACGGAAGATTTTGCGATGAGTAATATTCGTTTGTTTAAAAATTGTTTCCATTCCATCCCCAATAAGCGGTTTCCTCGTATTTTATGTAGATGCGGGACGGTTCGATTTGCAGATGCTGGTTAAAAATATCGGTTATAGCGGCAGTCATTTTTTGATAGACTTCGCTGTTTGTTTTACCGTAGATTTTAACTTCCACAAAAGCGGCAGGAATTTCGCCGTTTCCCTGAAAATAAATACTGCAATTGTCTTCAAAGGTGAGCATCAGCCAATTTTTGCTTTTCCCGGGAATGAGGCTGATTGCTTTTCCAAGTTCCGTTTTTAAGACTTCTTTTTGCTCCGCCGAAAGTGGCACATTGACTTTTGTTTGAATGCAAGGCATAAAACACCCTCCAGTTTCTTGTTTTTGTCAGTATACCATATTTTTTCCAACAGATTCAAGGGGCGGTGTAATTCGCTTTTTGCTTTTTACCAGTTGTTCCTTTTGGGCATGGGTCAGTCGCTTTATTTGGGCTTCCCGGCGCAGCGCCTCGGATCGATTTTCTGCTGTTTCCCAATAGATCAGTTTTACCGGCAGGCGAGCGCGCGTATATTTTGCACCCTTTCCAATGCAATGTATCCGCAGCCGGTTTTGCAGGTTGGTGGTCCAACCGGTGTAGAATGAGCCGTCCGCGCATTGCAGGATATAGACAAAGTTCACGGTCAGATCCCTCTCTAAGTTAAAAAAATGTCAGCTGACTGTTGGCGTAGCCTTGTTTATAGGCGGAAATAATGTCCCGCATGCGGTAGAGAATTCCCGCTCGGTCGCACGCATCCGCAAATTTGTGATACAGCGCGGCAGCCCGCGGACTGGTGCAGCGGTAACGATCCCCATATTGTTTCATATAGCGCTCTTTCAGGTTTTGCCCGGGAAACTGTTCGTCCAACTTCTGATAATACCAATCCCGCTGATTCTGCCGCAGCGTCATGCCAAAAGCAGGATAGATAAAGCGAACGCCGCTCTCTTGAGCCAGCCGCACAATGGAAAGCACGTTTTCTTCGTTGTCCTCAAGAAAAGGCAAGACCGGCATCAAAAGGATCCCGCAGAAGATTCCGTTTTGTGCAATGGTTTGCAGTGCGGCAAACCGCTGAGAGGAAGGACAGACGCCGGGCTCAATCTGTTTGCAGAGCTTGTCGTCTGAAGTGGTAATGGTCATTTTAATCAGAACTGGAGACTGCTCCTGTATTTCTTTTAAAATGTCGAGATCGCGCAGAATTAAGTTGCTTTTTGTGGCGATGGCACTGCCAAAGCCATAGGCGCTGAGCAACTCCAAAGCGTGGCGCGTCAGTTGCAGTTCCTCTTCAAACGGATTGTATGGATCGCTCATGGCACCCGTTCCCACTATGCCGCTGCGCACTTTCCGGCGAAGATCATTCCGAATCGTTTGTAAGGCATTTTCTTTGGCGCGTACCCGGTCAAACTGATCGATCCGATAGCATTCGCTTCGGCTGTCACAATAGATGCATCCATGGCAGCAGCCTCGGTAAATATTCATGTTATAATCCAGGCCGAACCAATTTGGATCTTTGGTCCGGGTAACAATGGTTTTAGCGGGAACGTATTCCATACGGTTTCTCCTGACATTTTGATTTGTCAATATCTTATCATGAAAGCTGGACATCTTGGCGTCATATTTGCAAAGATTTAACGTAAATTTCCGTATAGACTGGCCGGCCATCTTTTTGTTCCGACTTCATCAGGTGGATGGTCTGAATGATTGCCTGTGTGGATGGGATGGAGTCAGAAAAGTTTTGAAAGTCAAACGACTCATTGACAATGACCTTTCGTCCCAGCGTCAGATGTGGTTTGAAAGGTCGGTCTTCAAAATTGAAACCGTTTGCGCGGAGCGCGCAAAGCAGTTGTCTGTGCAGGGAAGAGAGAGCGGCACTTTCCTGTATGCCTGCCCAGTACAAGACGTCGTCCTCCTGCTGAAATTTTCCTGCACCTTGAAGCGTTATGGAAAACGATGGCGCCTGCACAGTTTCCATTGCCTGGATGACATCCGCAGTACGGTCTGTTTCTCCAAGAAAGGCCAGCGTGAGATGCAGATTTTCTCTGCGTGTAAAATTGCCGGAGCAGGAAACTTCCTTGAGAGATTGGACAGTGGCACAAAGTGTGTCCAACATGGAAGAATTCAATAAAAGTGCAATAAACAGACGCATATCGGTCCCTCCGTAAATTTTTCATTGACATAATTTGTATTCTCTGTTATATTAATGAAAACTACATAGCATAAAAGCACAGACGAGGAGTAGTACAGGTCCTACCAAAGCACAGAGAGAAGATGGTTGGTGAAAATCTTCCTGAGG
Organism: Anaeromassilibacillus senegalensis; assembly: GCF_001261775.1. Classification (GTDB taxonomy): domain Bacteria; phylum Bacillota; class Clostridia; order Oscillospirales; family Acutalibacteraceae; genus Anaeromassilibacillus; species Anaeromassilibacillus senegalensis. Next base: position 529,780 of record NZ_LN868536.1, read on the forward strand.
GGGACGCGGCGAAACTGCCGCAGGACGGATTGTCTTTTGGAAGTAGCCTCCGAGCTTTGGACCGAACGGGTTTTCTTAGTAGGCTTCAACGGGTTCCCCCGTTATAGGGATACGGTATCGGAGTTTTCCTGTACCGGAGAGTGCAGAGAATTTCTGAATTTAGGTGGTACCACGGATCATACTTGTCCGCCCTAAGCTGATCATCAGCTTAGGGCGTTTTTTATTATATCAAGGAAATCGCGGAAGCTTCGGCCTATAAATGTTATGAAAATTCGTTTCTGACACACTTAACCGATAAGCGCTCATAAACGGAGAAACGCAACGGTATTTTATTTGTAAACCCGCCTTAGAATAAGGCAGACAATAAAGGAGATGGTAAGATGAACTGGAAGCTTGCAAAAAGAATGGATCATTTAAAGGCCTCTGAAATCCGGGAAATTTTAAAGGTAACAGAAAACCCGGAGATTATATCGTTTGCGGGTGGACTGCCCGCGCCAGAACTCTTTCCGGTTAAGGAGATCGGCCAAATCGCGCAGCTCACGCTGGAACAGTATGGCGCACAGGCGTTGCAGTATACCACCACGGAAGGCTTCCTGCCGCTGCGCAAGTGGATTGCCGAGCGCATGAATCAGCGGTTGCAGACCTGTTTTGGACCTGATCATATTTTGATCACCCATGGTTCGCAGCAGTCCCTGGACTTGTCCGGAAAGGTTTTTCTGGACGAAGGGGACGTCGTTCTGTGTGAGTGTCCGACCTATTTGGCGGCGATCAGCGCGTTTCGAGCTTATGGCTGTACGTTTATCGAGGTGCCGACCGACGATGAGGGCATGTTGCCGGAGGCGCTGGAACAGATTCTGTCCACAACGCCCCGCGCAAAACTGATTTACGCAATTCCGGATTTCCAGAATCCTACAGGAAGAACCTGGAGCCTGGAGCGGAGAAAAGCGCTTGCCGCCCTTTCGGAAAAATATCAGGTTCCGGTTCTCGAAGACAATCCATATGGAGAACTGCGGTATGAAGGCGCATTCTATCCGTCGATTAAAGCGTTTGACCAGGCGGGGTCTATTCTATGCTGCGGGACCTTCTCCAAAATATTTTGTCCCGGATATCGAATCGGTTGGATTGCCGGAGACCAAGAAATGATTCGGAAATTTGTGTTGGTGAAACAGGGGACGGATTTACAGTGCAATACGCTGGCACAGATGGAGATTTACACTTATCTGCAACAGTATGATATCGATGCTCATATTGCCAAGATTCAAACAGTTTATAAACGCCGCCGGGATTTGACCATTCAATTAATGGAAGAATGTTTCCCGTCGAATGTACAGTTTACACGTCCGCAGGGCGGTTTGTTTTGCTGGATTGTACTCCCGGAGGGAACCAGTGCCCGCGAACTGCTGACAAAATGTCTTGCACAAAAGGTCGCGTTTGTACCCGGCGATTCGTTCTATCCCAATACCGGACGGGAGAATACATTCCGTATCAATTTTTCCAATATGCCGGAAGAGCGCATTCAGCAGGGCATTCAAATTTTGGGCCGGGTTCTGTGCCAGGAGCTTGGAGAGGTAAAATGAAAGATGGCCGGTTGTATGGAATGAAACGCTAACGATATTCTGCATTCTGGTATGCTCTCCTGCTGTCTCAACCGCCGGAGAATGTGCTTGCGTTGACGGCATGAGGTCAGGTATCATAAAAATAGATTGTAAAATAAAAAATCAGAGGGTGCAAAATGCACTCTCTGACTTTTAACGGATCCGTTACCGGGCGAAAACCAGGAAGTATAAGAGTACCAGGGCGCCCAGGCCAATCCGATAGTAGCCAAACGCTTTGAAATCGTGCTTCTTGATATATCCCATCAGGAACTTGATCGCAAGGATGGAGACAATGAAAGCGACGGCCATACCGGTAATCAGAACGGCAATCTCCATGCCGGTGTAGACGAATCCGAATTTTACGATTTTCAAGAGGCTTGCACCGAACATCACAGGAATTGCCAGGAAGAACGTGAATTCCGCCGCGACGGTGCGGGAGGTGCCGATTAGAATCGCGCCCAGAATGGTTGCTCCGGAGCGGGATGTCCCGGGAATCAGCGATAAAACCTGAAACAGGCCGATCATCAGGGCGGTCTGATAGGTCAGATCCGGAAGGCTTTGAATGCGCGGCTTTTTGTTGCGGTTCCGGTTTTCGACAACGATGAACAGAATGCCATACAGAATCAGCGTTACGGCTACTGTGACGTAATTGTAAAACAGTTCGTCAATTTTATCGTCAAACAATATGCCGATGACAGCTGCGGGCAGGCAGGCGACGATTACTTTTGCCCAGAGAGACCAGGTTTCACTCTTTTGCAGCTTGGTCTTTTTGGGAGACAAAGGATTCAGCTTGTGAAAGTACAGGACAACGACCGCTAAGATCGCGCCCAGTTGGATGACCACCCGGAACATCTCCATAAAAGCGGGGGAGACGTTCATTTTAATAAATTCTTCTGCCAGAATCATGTGTCCGGTGCTGCTGATGGGCAGCCATTCGGTAATTCCTTCGATGATACCCAGGAAAGCGGCTTTTAGAATTTCCAATAAATCCATTTTGTTTCCTCCTGAATTGTGATGTACAACAGCAAAACCGCTGTTTATGGCGCGTTACGAAACTATAGAAAAATATGCGGTGATTTCACACAACATGCGGCCTTTTCGCAAACGGGAGTTACGGCGATGGGAAAAAGAATTGCATGGCGCGATGAACCGCCTGATTCCAGAAATACCATTCGTGATTGCCCTCGAACTCTTCATACTGGTAAGCAAAGCCCTGGGTTTGCATTGCTTTTGAGAAACGACGGTTCATATCCAGTAAAAAATCCTGTGTGCCGCAGGCCGCATAAAATTTTGCCTGTGGAGACTGCCGGGCCGCCGTGCCGATAATTTGAAATAGATCATGCTGGGCAATGTCTTCGTAGTTTACGCCAAATAAGCCTTGCAGCTCCGCGTTGTTTTGCCCGGCTACCTCCACCAGCTTGTATATATCGCAGCATCCGGAGAAGGAACCGCAAAAGCCGAAAACGTCCGGCCGCAGTAAGCCGCATTCCAAAGCGCCGTAACCGCCCATGGAGAGTCCGAACACGCCGGTCTCTTCCCTGGATGGGGAGAGCCGAAGAAGATTGCGGGCGAGTCCGGGAAGTTCTTCAGAAAGAAACGTAAAGTACTGTTGACCATATTTCATATTGATGTAAAAGCTGCGCCCACCATCGGGAAGAATGAAGACCGTCTGGTACTGTTCTGCAAGAAGGGAAAGCTGTGCATTGTATGCCCAGCTGCTGTTGTTGTCCGTCAGGCCGTGCAGCATATAGATGGTGCGGTAGGGCCGGTCGGTCAGAAGCTTTTTTCGTGGGGAAATAATGGTGACGGACGTGTCCATTCCCAATATGTGCGAGTAAAAATTTCCCGTCAATGTCGCCAAATAAACGCCTCCTTACAATGAGACAGTGTAAACAGTTGTGTTTTGTGAGGACACTCGGCCTCTATTATACTATGGACAAGTAAAAAAATGAATAAACAAAATAAAAAATAGTTGTGTTTTCTTAGTTCCTGAGTGTTTTCCCATTGGTTTGGCAGAAATTTTTTTTGTTACGTTTAGAAGTGGATAGTCTGAGGATTTTCTTGATGTAAAAAAAACAGCGGTAGATTTCGTTTTGACGATCTGCTATAGGCGCATGGAATGGCGGTAGAAAAGCCAATGCGTCGGGCGCTCCTGAAACTTTTCCAGCTAAATATTTTGTAGTGCTTACCGGTTAGAAGCTTTCCCAATCACGCTCGGGTGTTACAAGGCCCAAGAGCGCAACGTAAAACATATGGAATTCCTTGACAGATTCATCGTTTTTCATTTAGAGTATAGAACAAGAGGCTCATCTTTGGTGTTAAGATGAATTTGCTAGATAGAAATTTGTTGTGAATAAGAGTGGAGGTATTAAATGATGGCACTTAATCTTGTGGGATGGAATGTTGTCTTGGATTCCGATCATGCGGACGAGCTGTCTGCATTTTACGAAAGATTGCTTGGCTGGACGCGGTTCAAAGGTGAAGAATATACAGTCTTGACAAATTTAGAGCAAAAGGGATTGCCAACCTGGATTACCTTTCAACAGGTGGATGATTATGTGCCGCCTGTTTGGCCTGCGGCACTGGATGAGCAACAACAGATGGCGCATTTAGATTTCCATGTTGAAAATGTGGAAGATGGGGTAAAGCACGCGCTGTTATGTGGCGCAACCATGTCTGAAATCCAATTCGACGATCGTTGGCGGGTCATGCTCGACCCCGCGGGGCATCCGTTCTGTATACTGCCTCCCATCATGCCTTGGATGTAAGGACTTAAAGTCCGTTCAATTTCAGCTTACCGAGGGAATGAAATACGCCTTATTCAGGAAAGGGCGCACGACTCATTTGTTGTTTTTGACAGCAGCAGACAGGGCACAGCGATACACACGCTGCGCTTTCTGATTGGGGGCAAGTTCCGGAACCCTCTATGAATACTCCATACAGGAGCATTGATCGCTCTTTTAAAAGCTAAAAATAAGTCCATTTCATGCGCGGACTTATGGCAATACAATAAATAAAGGGCGCTTTGCTGCTTGTATTCTGCAACGGTCCCAGAAAGCACTCGGTAGTACAAAATATCCGTAAAGAACCATATCACTCGTTCCCACTCGCTCTTCTCAGGAAGAGAGTCCCGTTCTCTGCGGAGAACGGCCAAAGGCTCTGCCTTTGGAAACCGCCGCTTTTCAAAAAAGCGGAAAAACGCATTTTGCCCTACGTCACAATCAGAACAAAGGCTGTATTGCAACGCGCCCTTCACAACTGTTTGAATTCATTGATGGTCCGGTTTTCCCGGCCTCTGTGTGCGTTCCGATTGACTTGACGGAAGCGGATTATTTGTTACGTCCAGAGGCGGAACGTCTGGCGATTCTCTTCGACATAATAAAAATCCCTTTCAGTTTAAAAACCGAGAGGGATTTTATACGTTTATGATGCAGAAATATGCGGTTCTGGTTCCAATTCCTCCGATGGCGAAAGGTCTTCCGCGCGTATTTTGACGGAGGAGGCATATTCGGTAGGCGTCATCCCGGTAACCGCTTTAAAACGCCGCGAGAAATAATGGATGGTGGAGAAGCCCAGATTGTGCGCAATTTCTGTAAAGTTGTGCCTTCCTTCCCGAATCTGCTGTTTGGCAGCTTCGATTTTCAGCCCGCAAAAGTATTCCATTACGCCGCCGCCGGTCTTGGCACGGAACATTTTTTGCAGGTTGGAACGCCCAATCAAATTATCCTGACAGACGTCGTCCAGCGTGAGGCTTCGGTTGACGTTGTTTTCCAGGTAAGTAATGATCTTGGTCAATATGTCCTGATTGGCCTTTTCCCGGATGGAAGAGGTGATTTTTACATTGGCGTTGATAATATTGCCCTTGCGGATCAAAGCGATCAGCATCTGTTCCAGGCTAATTTTAATCAGCTGTTCCGCTCCAAAGGGGACGTTTTCCCGGCGTTCTAAACGGTTGATGTAGGGATCGTTCAGAGGGCTCGCGTAGGTATTCCGCGCTTCCCGAATCACACTGGCCAGCAGCATGCTCTCCGTATCGCTGACGCGCAGAATTTTTTGCTCAAAAAAACGCATGGCAGGGGAATGGCAGGCAAAATCGATGACAATGAGATTGGGCGCACTGGTTCCATTTGCCCACAAACTATGGAATTCCATCGGCTTGTGAAAGATAATGTCCCCTTTTTTGAGAAGGTAAGTGGAGGGGCCCGCGGTTACCTCAACTTCCCCTTTGTCCACATAAAGCAGCTCCCAAAAATCGTGCACTTCTCCCGCGAAAAAGAAATCGCGTGTGTATTCAAAATAATGAATGGATACAAACTCATCAATTACAAGTTCCCGCGTAATCTGCGCGTTAAGATACTCCATGGCAATCACCGGTTCCCTACTGTTCAAGATTTGAAATAAAAATGGGATTAGGTGCACAGTTGTATAAATGTATTTATATTTTAGACTAAAAATAAAATGAAATCAAGGGCTTATTATAGAAAATAACAGGACATTGTGGGATATCGTGCAAGTTAATGCATTCATTGGATGACTGATAAAGACAGACGGACGGAAAAACGATTCCATTTTCCAACATTTTGTATTATGATAGAAAATATTACAGGAAAATAAGAAAAGAGGAATTTTAATATGACGCCTGAAGAAAGAGAAAATGAGCGGTATCATTTGGCGCTTTCCGTACTGGAGCAATGCGAATATGCCGTTTTGGCCACTGTAGATCCGGAGGGGAACCCGTATTGTATTCCGGTTTCTCCGGCCTGCCTGAACGGTGCAGTCTATTTTCACTGTGGATTAAAGGGGCAAAAGCTGGATCATATCCAAAACTGCCCGCAGGTCTGTCTGACGGGGGCCACACATGTGTGCCAGGTACAGGATAAATATACCATGGACTTTGACTCTTTTGTTCTGCGCGGGACGGCGGAAATGATCGAGGACAGAGAAGAAAAGACAGCCGCGCTTCGTGCGATATCGGAGCGCTATGCTCCGGACCGCCTGGATTTGTTTGAAACCGTTCTGGCGCGTTCTCTGGATAAAACCGGTGTTTGTAAAATTACGCCGGTCAAGCTGACCGGAAGGCATAAAAGAACGAAATGAGAGTGCGTACAAAGGACCCTTATCCCGCGTTTGCCGGGATAAGGGTCCTTTGTACGCTTCATTATTATTCCAGGAATCCTTCAACAATGCGATTTTCCGCTTCTTTTTCCGTTAAGCCGAGTGTCATCAGCTTGATGAGCTGTTCACCGGCGATTTTGCCGATGGCGGCTTCATGGATCAAAGCCGCATCCACGCAATTTGCGCTGATCTCCGGAATGGCACTGACCGAACCATCTCCCATAATGATGGCGTCACATTCGGAGTGGCCCGCGCATTTTGCGTTGCCGTTGACCTTGGAAAGAAAAAGCTGCTTGGAGGAGTCCTTGGCAACAGAACGCGAAATCAGGTGCGCGCTGGAATCTTTACCGTTTAAATCCACCTCAAAGCTGGTTTCCGCATACTGATTGCCGTGCGTCATGATTTTTTCCTTAATGACCAGCTTGGCGCCGTCCTGCAATACCGCTTTGGAAAAGCGCTTGGTAGAATCTACCCCCTTGATCTGGGTGGTTTCCATCTCCATATAGCTGTTTTCATCAGCCTCAATGTAGGTCTGTGGGTTGATAATGCGCTGTCCGTCGCCTTCGCCGATGCCGATGTGCTTTTCCACATAGAGCACGCGGGCACCCTTTTCCAGAAAGAAACGATGGATGCCGTCGTGTTCAGCAGTACCACAGCCGTCAGAATGGACGCCGCAGCCCGCGATGATGGTCACATCTGCATTTTCTCCGATGTAGAAATCGTTATAAACCAGGTCTGTCACATCGCTGTGTGTGACCAGCGCTGGAATGTAGATTTTTTCATTTTTTGTATTCTTCTTTACGATAATATCAATGCCGGGTTTATCGGTTTTGGATTCAATCCGGACATTTTCCGTGGATTGGCGTCCGGCACATCCGCTGTTTTCACGGATATTAAACGCACCCTGCGGATCGCCCCTCCAGTCGGCAACCAGCTCCAAAAGTTTTTTTGCAATGTGATCCATTATCAGCCTACCTCCTTCGGACAAAAACGGCAGGTGTCTGTGCCGCCGAGCAGCTTTGGCAGAACCTCTTCGCGCGGGCCCTGCGTCAGGACTTTTCCATCGGAAAGCACAACAATTTCGTCGGCAATTTCCATGATGCGTTCCTGATGCGAAATGATAATAATGGACGAACCCTGAATGCCGTTATGCAGTTTACGGAATACCTCGATCAGGTTCTGGAAACTCCAGAGGTCAATTCCTGCCTCTGGCTCATCAAAAATGGAAAGCTGGGTGCCGCGCGCCATAACCATGGCGATTTCGATGCGCTTGATCTCGCCGCCGGACAGGCTCGCGTTGACCTCGCGGTCGACATAATCGCGTGCGCAGAGGCCGACCTCGGATAAATATTCGCATACCCCGGCGGTGGTCAGTTCCCGGCCCGCCGCGAGTGTGATCAGGTCGCGCACCTTGATGCCCTTAAAACGGACCGGCTGCTGGAATGCATAGCTGATTCCGAGGCGGGCGCGGTCGGTGATGCTGCTCTGTGTGATGTTCTGTCCGTTAAAATAAATCTGGCCGGATGTGGGGGAAAGGATTCCTGCCGCCACCTTGGCCAGGGTGGATTTACCGCCGCCGTTCGGTCCGGTGATGACGACAAATTTGCCGTCGCCAACGGTCAGGGAGACGTCATTCAGAATGTCTTTGCTGTTCTCTACATTCAAAGAAATATTTTTAAGTTCTAGCATGGTAACCTCCTCAAAGCCTGTAAAATTACGGCTTTGTATGCCTTGATCTTTGTACGCAGACGGTTAAATATGGCCTAATTGTACCTTCAGCCGCCGGAAGATTTGCTTCCGGCTTATTATACCATGATCTGCCATAAAAGCAACGCGCCATCATTTAAAATATACAAATTTGGTATATTTAATAGTAAGCCAAATGAAACAGATGGAAAGTCTGTGCGAAAGGTAAATCCTCTTTTAGTGTGTAGAACCTTCCGCAGCGGCTTGCAGTGTTTCTCCGGCCAGGCGGTAAATGGTCCAGTCGCTCATGGGAACGGCGCCCATTGAACGGTAAAAGTCAATGCTGGGTTGGTTCCAATCCAGGCAGCACCACTCCAGCCGCCCGCAGCCGCGCTCCACGGCGATAGCAGCCAGCTTTTGCAGCAGAGCCTTGCCGATGCCAAGCCCACGCTTGTCCGGCAGCACAAAGAGATCTTCCAAATGGAGGCCGGCACGCCCTAAAAAGGTGGAGAAATTGTGGAAGAACAGGGAGAATCCGGCAGGTTCCCCGGCGTATTCCGCGATGAGCACTTCCGCCTTGTGTTTTTCGAACAGCCATTCCTTCAGGAGTGCTTCCGTTGCAACCACCTGGTCGCTCATCTTTTCGTATTCCGCCAGGCCTTTGATAAACCAGAGGATGACGGGAATATCCGATTCTTCCGCACAGCGCAGGACCAGAGCGGAGTCGTTTGATTGCTGTTTGTCCATATGGAACGCTTCCTTTCCTGACAAAAAGTAAGGCCGACTGCAGAAATTGTTCTTCTGCAGCAGCCTTTTGTGTTTACAGTTTGAAGTCATCCGGGTCATACGCGCGCAGGGGAGGCAGGTTTTGCGGCGTGCGTTTCAACGGGTCGTAGGAGAAGCTGCGGCATTCGCCCTCCGGGGTCAGATATTTGCCCAGCTGGCAGACACAGGCGCCGTCAAAATCGGAGCTGTGCGCGCAGTATTCGCACCGCACTTCTATATCCTTGCGGAAAAACTTTTTGATCATTCCCTTCAAGTCTGCTTCTGTCCTTTCTTTGATGAAATCTTTCTTATGTGATTATAGCAGAGGCGTTTTCAAAACGCCATACCCTGGAGCAATTTCAGCAAATAAGATCGACAGTTCAGCGGTCCGGGAAGGGTGTGGCATCGCTGGTTCCTGCCGCAGCCTCCCCGTCCATAGTTCCTCGGCGGTCCTTATTCATGAATTGCAATCGATTAAACGTTTCCGCGTGCCGGGATGGAGTCTTTCTTTGTTTGAAACAGCAGCAGGATGCAAAGCGCCAGAATGGCAATGGCAGCAGGCACAGAGCCAGCCAGAGACGCATGCAACGGCGCGCTGGTATTGCTGAAAACCGAAACGCTCGCCGGGAACAGCTGGCAAAGCCCAAAGGTAATGCTTCCCGCAAGAAGACCGTGGAACAGGCGGAACAGCATGAAGCGGGGCAGGCCAATTGGGATGCCGGAGATGGAAGAAAGGATTTGGAAATGCACGCAGATTCCGCCCCAGCCGATGGCAAAGGAAAAGATCCACAGGGGGAATTGCAGGCTGGCGGCGTCGCTGCATCCGCCGGTTACTTCCAGCAGGGCGGAAAGGAAACCGGAGGCGCAGGGGTCGGTGACAAAAATACGCAGTAAGGCGAGTAGGACGGCAAACAGGACGACAAAGCAGCACATGGAGAGCATGGAGCGCGCCGCGTCCGACGCGGAGCAAATCAGTGCTTCCGCCGCGCCCATGCGGTTTCCGCGGCTCTTTTTTGTTGAGAAATCCCGCTTGACGCCGATGCTGCACAAAACGCCCAGGAGAAGGGAGGCCAGCAGCTGGGAAACAAGCAGGATGATCCCGGCTTCCGTACTGTGCAGCAGGCTTGCGCCGACGACGCTCAGGACAAACGCCGGCCCTGCGTTGACACAGAAGCAGAGCATACGCGCCGCCTGTTCCGGTGTGATTTCCCCTTCCTGGCAGAGGGCGGCGATGGCGCGCGCGCCGACGGGATAACCACCCACCATGCTCATCACAATGGCTGCTGCCGTGCAGCCCGGCAGCCCGAACAAAAGCTGGCAGGGCTTAGCCGTCAATCGTCCAATCGAGGCTGCAAGGCCGGATTTTACCACAAAGACAGAGAGCGCCATAAAGGGAAACAGGGAGGGAATCAGAATATCGATGCAGGTACTGATGCCTTTTTTAGCGCCAGCGGCGGCCTGGGCAGGATAAAACAGCAGCAGGGCGGCAACGCACAGGACGCCCAGAGGCAGGAAAAAGCGCAGCAAGCGTTTCTTCATGGAAATCCATCCTTTCAAGGGAAATGAGAAACAGTCGGACTGTTTTTCTTTCGTACTACCGCATATATATTATCGGTGGGCAGGTATTATTTGTTTTCCTGTCTGCATACCCTTGTTAAGTAATCAATGAGGAACTTGAGGTGAGTCGGATTGGCGGAAAAAAATTCGGAGAGACGGTTAACTCGCAGGCTCAACAGCATGCAGATGCCCACCCATATGGAGATCAACGGAAACCGTGAGGTGATTATGGAAGGGTGCCGCGGCGTGCTGGAATATGACACCGATGTGGTGCGCATCCGCACCAACCGCATGACGGTTCGCTTCACCGGGCGCAGCCTGGTCATCAAATGCCTGACGGTGGATTCCCTGGTGGTGGAGGGGTTTATTACAGGAATCGAATTCCTGCCATAGAGCTGGGACGGAGAAAAAACGGGGAGGTCTGCAAAAATGTATATTTTACGGGTCCTGCGTTGGATTATGGGCTATGTGCGTTTTTCCATCAGCGGTTCGCCTGAGCGGTTTTTGAACCAGTGTGCCCGGAGCGGCGTCAGCCTGTGGGACATCCGGAAAGCAGACGGCTTCAGCGCCTGCATTGCCGCGGGCGGATACCGCGACCTTCTGAGCTGTGCGTTTAAATCGAAGACGGTCCTGCGCGTCCAAGAGCGGCACGGCCTGCCGTTCCGCGCCGCTTTCCTGCGCAAACGCAGGGGGCTTGTGGCAGGAGCCGTACTGGCGCTTGTTTTGATGCAGTTTTTTTCCCTGCATTTCTGGAGCATCGACGTTGTGGGCAACGCGGCCATCCCGACGGAGCAGATCGAAGCCAGTATCTATGAGATGGGCCTGAAACCCGGCGTATGGAAAAAAGACGTGGACCCGCAGCTGTTGCAGCAGCAGATCATGGCGGCGTTTCCACAGATCAGCTGGCTTTCTGTCAATACAGCGGGATGTACCGTTACCGTGCAGTTGCAGGAGCGCGTGGCAAAGCCGGACATCGACGCACGCAATCAAGTCTGCAATGTAACGGCGAAAACCACGGGCCAGATCATCTATATGGACGTCTATTCCGGAACGCCGGAGGTCAAGGAGGGCGACGCGGTCGTCGAGGGACAGCTGCTTATCAACGCCGTGGTGGAGGATACCAACGGCGGCAGTACGCTCAAACACGCGGCGGGAAAAATCGTTGCCGCGACGACCCGTTCCTTTGCAGCGGAAACACCGATGACCAAAGAGGTCGCGGAGCCGACGGGGCATGTGGTTGTCCGCCGCAGCGCCACGTTGTTTGGTATCCGTCTGCCGTTGAGCTTTACTGGCAAACCGGACGGCGTTTACCGGCTGGATACGGAGCAGGTAAAAATCCGGCTGATGAACGCACTTCTGCCGGTTTCCCTTTATACGGAGACTTGGACGGAGGAAAATCGGCGCACTGTGCCGGTGACGCAGGAGGAAGCCCTCTCCAACGCCAGGCAGGATGTTGCGCGCCAGCAGAAAGAGCAGATGGGAGAAGCAAAGATTACGGCGGAGCGGGAACAATTCCGCGTACAGGACGGCAAACTGCTTTATACCGTGGAGGTGGACTGCGAGGAGGAGATTGGCGTCGAGACAGAACTTTTTTTGGAATCATGATTTTTTTATGAATTTTGCGGTCAAATTAATGACGAACGTTTTTTTGTATGCTATAATCATTTTAATCAGATAGACGGCGCAGATGCCCCGGCAGGGCAATTTCTTGCTGCGCTCATGGAGCGAAAAGGATGTTTGAACAAAGAATCAATATAGACCGTATGGAGCAGGCCGTGGCACTATTCGGCAGCTTCGATGAAAATATCAAACTGATCGAGCACGAGTACGCGGTCGGCGTCATCGGGCGCGGTTCGGAAATCAAGGTGAACGGGGAGCCGGAGAATGTGGCGAAGGCCGTCCGGGTGATTGAAAGCCTGCTGTCCCTGATCAACCGCGGAGAGGCCCTGAGCGAACAGAATGTGCGTTACTGCATTTCACTGGTCAACGAGGGCACGGAGGAAAAGATTGAGACGCTGGCGGGGGACTGCATCTGTGTGACCTCCAAGGGCAAACCGGTAAAGCCCAAGACGTTGGGACAGAAAAAGTACTGCAACGCCATCAAAAAGAATACCATCACCATCGGCGTCGGCCCGGCGGGAACCGGAAAGACGTATCTGGCTGTTGCGCTGGCGGTCACGGCGTTCCGGGCACAGCAGGTAAACCGGATCATTCTGACGCGGCCTGCGGTAGAAGCCGGCGAAAAGCTGGGCTTCCTGCCTGGCGACCTGCAGCAGAAAGTAGACCCGTACCTGCGCCCCCTGTATGATGCGCTGTTTGACATGCTCGGTGCAGAGACCTACCAGAAGTATGTGGAGCGCGGCAATATTGAGGTTGCGCCGCTGGCATACATGCGCGGCAGAACGTTGGATGACAGCTTTATCATCCTGGACGAGGCGCAGAACACCACGCCGGAGCAGATGAAGATGTTTTTAACCCGTCTTGGCTTTGGCTCCAAAATGGTGATCACGGGAGACATTACGCAGATCGACCTGCCGGACGGACGCCATTCCGGTCTGAAGGAGGCCGTTCGGGTTTTGCGTAATATTGAAGATATTGAGCAGGTTACCTTTAACGAAAAAGATGTGGTGCGCCACAGGCTGGTGCAGGACATCATCAAAGCATATGAGAAATTTCAGGAAGGCAGGCGTTAATTGAAGAACATGGAAAAGGTAAGAGTCGTCATTGACAACAGACAAAAAGAAGTAAAGATCCCAACAGGCCTGCGCATGCTTGTGCGCCGCTGCTGCAATGCGGTGCTGCGGATGGAAGAATTCAAGGAGCCTGCGGAAATCAGCGTGACGTTTGTGGACAACAAACAGATTCAGGAGCTGAATAAACAATACCGCGGCAAAGATATGCCCACGGATGTGCTTTCTTTCCCGATGGGTGATAACGGCGTGTATGATGAGAACCATGCCACGGGCGCAAAGATCCTGGGCGATATCGTCATTTCAATGGAAAAGGCAGTGGAGCAGGCGTCGTGTTACGGCCATGGGCTGGACCGTGAGGTCGGCTATCTGACGGCGCATTCCATGCTGCATCTGCTCGGTTACGACCATGAGAACGGCGGCATCGAGCGTGTCCATATGCGCGAAAAGGAAGAGCAGGTCATGACCCAGTTGGGACTGCCTGCCTCCAGCAGTTATGTTCTGGATGAGGATGAGGAGTAAGATTGCGTTTTATTAAAAGCCTGAAATACGCTTTTAGAGGAATCGTCTACTGTATCAATAACGAGCGGAACATGCGGATACATACGGTGGCAGCGCTGTATGTGTTCGTCTTTTCGCTCTTTTTTGAATTGTCACGGGAGCGGTATGCCCTGTTGTTCATTACCTTTGCGCTGGTGATGATGGCGGAGGTGTTCAACACGGTCGCCGAGGAAATTTCCGACTTGATGGCGCCGAGTTTTCATCCCGTGGTGCGCATCGTCAAGGATATGGCGGCCGGCAGTGTTTTGATCTGCGCCGGTTTTTCCGTAGGCGTCGGCATTTGCCTTTTTTGGCAGCCCGCCGTTTTCCTTCAAATCTGGCGCTTTTTTGCGGACAACCCTGTCATGCTCGTCCTGCTGGTGCTGGCAACGGCGCTGGCGCTGGTGTACATAATCGCCGGGCCGATGGGAATCCGCGATTTCTTCAAGAAAAAACATGTGATCAAGTGAGAGGGATACAATTTTGAGCGAGTTAAAAAATATTGAGATCCGTACGGATGACAAAACCGCGTTTGTCGCGATTGTAGGCCGGCCCAATGTGGGCAAAAGCTCCCTGCTGAACCGCATGCTGGGGCAGAAGGTGGCGATTGTTTCCAGCAAGCCGCAGACGACGCGCACGCGCATCATGGGCGTTTTGACGGAGGAAGCCGTGCAGCTGGTCTTTATTGACACGCCCGGTTTGATGAAGCCGCGCAACCGGCTGGGCGATTTTATGGTGCGTTCTGTCTCAGAGTCTGTTTCCGGCGTGGACGCCTGCCTGCTGGTGGTGGAAGCCGGACAGCGGATTTCCCCGGCAGACGAAGAGCTGATCAAAAAATTCCGGTCGATGGACATGCCCGCCGTGCTGGCAATCAATAAAATCGACCTGCTGCAGGATAAAACCGTCCTGATGGCACAGATCGCGGCGCTTTCCGCACAATATAATTTTGCGGCGGTGGTGCCGGTTTCCGCACAGACGGGCGACGGTATGCGCGATCTGGTAGACGAGCTGGAGAAGCTCGCCATGCCGGGCGGGCACTTTTTTGACGACGATACCCTGACCGATCAGCCGGAGCGCGTGCTGGCGGGGGAGATCGTCCGCGAGAAGCTGCTGCGCCTGCTGGATAAGGAAATTCCGCACGGCGTGGCTGTTGCGGTAGAGCGCATGCGCGAGCAGGACAACGGGACGACGGAAATACACGCTACGATTTTCTGCGAGCGGGATTCGCACAAGGGCATTATCATTGGAAAGAACGGCTCTATGCTGAAAAAAGTGGGAACGTATGCCCGGCAGGATATGGAAGCGTTTTTCGGCTGCAAAATCAATTTGCAGCTTTGGGTCAAGGTGAAAGAGGGCTGGCGCGACAGCGAGGCCGTTTTGCGCAGTCTGGGGTATGACAGCAACAGCTTTGACGCGTAAACCGTTCATTCATCTTGAAAAAGTGGGCATTCTCCCATCTCCCGCTGGCAGTAGACGGGAGAATCCGGGCGGCCGGATCAGGAAGCGTTGTTATGGTGTCCTTTTCATGTCCTGTTGAAAATCAGGATGTGAATGAAAATCATGGAGGCATATACAGATATTACCGTTCATACCCTCGCACTCTTTTGCGAATAGTAAAAGGGAACAGATTCCGAAATTGTTTGTATGATGGAACAGAGGAATCGGGTGGACCTTTACGGGTCGGAAAAGGGGCGAATTGGTATGAATGAACATGACGAACAGGCGGCGTGGTCCTGTTTTGCACAGACAGGGCGCGTGCAGGATTATTTAATTTACAGCCAGTGTAAACAGCAGAACACTGTGCTGCAGGAGGAACCCGATGGTAATCAATACGGACGGCCTGGTGATTACGGAGCGGCAGGTGGGTGAGAGCGACCGGCTTGTCACCGTCCTTACCCGGGAAGAAGGCGTGCTGCGCGCCTTTGCACGGAAAGCAAAGCTGCTGAAAAGCAGCAAGCTTTCCGCCACGCAGCTGTTCTGCTATTCCCGCTTCTCTATTTATAAGGGGCGGGAAAAATATATGATCGACGACGCACAGCCGATTGAGGTCTTCTTCGACTTGCGGCGGGATATCGGGCGCCTTTCCCTTGCCCAGTATTTCTGTGAGCTGGCCGGCGTGCTCGCTCCGCAGGA
Source organism: Anaeromassilibacillus senegalensis (assembly GCF_001261775.1). Lineage (GTDB taxonomy): Bacteria > Bacillota > Clostridia > Oscillospirales > Acutalibacteraceae > Anaeromassilibacillus > Anaeromassilibacillus senegalensis. The sequence goes on from NZ_LN868536.1 coordinate 545,861, forward strand.
GGCCGCGGCGGGGGATTTTTTGCGTCTGTTGCTCAATGCGATGCATTTTCTGGCGGCGGATTCCCGTCCGCAGCTGTTGTTAAAGGCCATTGTGGAGATGCGGATGCTTTCTCTGGCGGGATATATGCCCAATTTGATCTGCTGCGCGGAATGCGCCTGCTATGAGGCGGAAGAGATGTATTTCCTGCCGCGCAGCGGCAAGCTGCTCTGCGGGAACTGCAACCGGCAGAGCCCCGAGGCTGCGGTGCGGCTTTCCCCCGGAACGGTTACGGCGCTGCGTCACACGATTTACGCCGAATTTGAAAAGCTGTTCGCCTTTCGTTTGCCGGAATCCGGGCAGAAGGAGCTGGCGCGCGCCAGCGAGCAATATGTATTGCAGACGCTGGAACGCAGCTTCGCCACGCTGGAGTTTTACCGGCAGATGAGTGGTGGAGGCGGACAAGTTTAAAGGAGATTGGCTATAAAGAATGATTACATACAAACAAACCCTGGGATTGGACGAAAACCCGGAGGCAAAGAAGATCCGGCAGACGGTTTTTGTGGAGGAACAGGGCTTTCAAAATGAGTTTGACGAGATTGATCCGGTTGCCCGCCATGTGGTGGCATGGGAGGACGGCAGACCGATAGCAACCGGGCGCGTATTTCCCAAGGATGGCGCAAAAGAAACCTGGATCATTGGCCGTGTGGCGGTTTTGCCGCCGTACCGGGGAAAAGGAATCGGCGCGCTGATTGTACATCAGCTGGAACAGGTTGCGCTGCATTGCGGCGCAAGGGAATGGACGCTGTCCGCCCAGCTTCGCGCGAAGGGCTTTTATGAAAATCTGGGCTATACGGCCCATGGGAATGTTTATCAGGATGAGTTTTGTCCGCATGTCGCAATGTGTAAACGTGCGGATGATGAGACAGACTAAATGAGGAAACAATGATGAGTGAAACAATGCAGAGGCACTATCGTGCCTTGGAACTGGATAAAATTTTACATCTGCTGGCGGAGGAAACCTCCTGTGACGCGGCGGCGGAGCTTGCCCTGGCACTGCGCCCGGTCTCGTCGCTGGCGGAGGTACAGCGGCTGCTGGCGGAGACGGATGAAGCTCACACCATGATGGCGCGGTTTGGTGTGCCGTCCTTTGGCGGGCTGAAGGACGTATCAAACTCCCTGCGCCGCGCGGAGGCCGGCGGCACACTGAACATGGTGGAGCTGCTGCGGGTCGCTATGGTTTTGCGCACGCTGCGCGGCATCATGGATTGGCGCAGCAAGAGCGAGGGCGTGAAAAGCATGCTGGATTGGCGCTTTGAGCAGATCATGCCGAATAAGTATCTGGAAGACCGCATCAACAACGCGATTCTGTCGGAGGAAGAAATGGCAGATAATGCGTCCCCGGAGCTGGCGGCGATTCGCCGGAAAATCCGTTCGGCGTCCTCCCGCGCCAGGGAACAGCTGGAAAAGATGGTGCGTTCCCAGACGACGCAGAAATATTTGCAGGACCCCATCATCACCATGCGCGACGGGCGTTTTGTGGTGCCGGTCAAAGCGGAGTGCCGCGGCGATGTGCCCGGCCTGGTACATGATACCTCGTCTTCCGGCGCGACGGTCTTCGTGGAGCCGATGGCGGTGGTCGAAGCGAACAACGAGGTGCGCGTACTGCTCTCCCGGGAACAGGTGGAGATCGAGCGCATCCTGGCGGAGCTTTCCGCGGAAGCGGGCAATTTTGCAAGCGGGATTATCTCCGGCTACCGGGCCGCGGTGGAGTTAAACCTGATTTTTGCCAAGGCCAATTTGGGCTATAAGATGAAGGCCAGCATGCCGCTGGTCAACGACGAGGGACGGATTGAGCTGAAAAAAGCCCGTCACCCGCTGATCGATAAAAATAAGGTGGTGCCGACGGATATCGAGCTGGGCATACACTTCGACACGCTGGTCATCACGGGCCCGAATACGGGCGGTAAAACAGTCTCCTTAAAAACGGTCGGCCTGCTGACGCTGATGGCAATGTGCGGCCTGCTGCTGCCGGTTGCGGACAACAGCCAGATTTCCGTCTTTCAAAACGTGCTGGCGGACATCGGGGACGAGCAGAGTATTGAGCAGTCGCTCTCCACCTTTTCCGCGCACATGACGAATATCATCAAAATTTTTGATCAGGCGGACGCTTGCAGTTTGGTCCTGCTGGACGAGCTGGGGGCGGGTACGGACCCGGTCGAGGGTGCGGCACTGGCAATGTCCATTCTGGAAGCCATTCGCAACAAGGGCGCGCGCATCGCGGCGACGACGCATTATGCGGAACTGAAAGCCTATGCGCTGCAAACGCCCGGCGTGGAAAACGCCTGCTGCGAGTTCGACGTGACCACCCTGCGGCCCACCTACCGTCTGCTGATCGGCGTCCCAGGCCGTTCCAACGCGTTTGCAATTTCCCTGCGGCTGGGGATGGCCCCGGAGATTGTGGAACACGCGAAGGCGCTGGTATCCAGCGAGAACACCCGCTTTGAAGATGTGGTACAGAGCTTGGAAACCAGCCGCCAGAAGCTGGAAGCGGAGCGCAAAGAGGCGGAACGCCAGCGCATGGCGGCCGAGGAGGCCAGCCGTGCGGCGAAAGAGCGCCGGGAATCCATTGACGCGGAAGCGGATAAAGAGATGGAGCGCGCGCGCCAGCGGGCAGCGGAGCTGATTGCCCGCACCCGTGGCCAGATCGACGCCATGCTCAACGAGATGGAGGAGCTGCGCAAGAAGCAGAATAAAATTCTGACAGCGGAACAAAAGGCGAAGCTGAAGTCCGGCCTGCGCAAGCTGGAGGATGAGGCGGACCCGGTCAACCGGAAGGAAGGCGAGGACTATGTGCTGCCCCGCCCGCTGAAAAAGGGCGATACAGTTTTGATCTACGACATTGACAAAAAGGGAACGGTGCTGCAGCCGCCGGAAAAGGACGGCAAAACGGCGCTGGTACAGGCCGGGATCATACAGACGCGCGTGCCGGTGTCCAACCTGCGTCTGATCAGTGAAAAACAGGCGAAGAAACAGCAGGGGACGGTGACGCGCAGCATCAACCGCTCCAATGTGCGGGCCGCGATGGAGCTCGATCTGCGCGGTCAGATGTCGGACGAAGCGATCATCAATGTGGACCAGTTTATCGATTCCGCGCTTCTGGCGGGAATCAGCCAGCTCACCATAATTCACGGCAAGGGCACGGGCGCTCTGCGCGCGGCGGTACAAACGCATTTGCGGCGCCATCCCAGCGTCAAGAACTTCCGGCTCGGCACCTTTGGCGAGGGGGAAGCGGGCGTCACCATTGTGGAATTAAAATAAAAAGTAAAATGGAGATAAAAACGGGGTGTTATTGTGACACGTGAGAAGGGGAAGAAACAGATGTGGGTACTGTTTGCGATCGGTTCGGCGGTATTTGCGGCGCTGACCTCTATTTTGGCAAAGATCGGCATCGAAGGGATCAATTCCAACCTCGCCACAGCAATCCGCACGGTGGTGGTATTGCTGCTGGCCTGGGGAATTGTATTTGCAACGGGCTCTCAGGCGGGAATTGCCAATATTTCCGGGCGCAGCTTTCTGTTTTTGATCCTGTCCGGGTTGGCGACGGGGCTTTCCTGGATGTGTTACTACCATGCCATTCAAATTGGGCCGGTATCCAAGGTGGTGCCCATCGACAAATTCAGTGTGGTCATTACGATGGTGCTGGCGTTCCTGTTTCTGCATGAAAAAATGGATTTAAAAACCGTCATTGGCGGACTTTTGATTACGGCGGGAACCTTTGTCATGATCCTGTAGGCCGTATAAAGCGGACGGGCGTTTCATAAAAATAACATGAGCGGGAGGCTCAGGCGGCAATGTACTGCCTGAGCCTTTCTTTACAAGCAAATAGAATTCCAGGTTATGGAAAGAAGGGGAACGAAAAATGGAAGAGAAAAAGAAGAGCCGAAAAGGACTGGCCGCTGTGTTGATTGTTTTGGCGATATTGGTCGGTGGGATCGCCGCCGTCGCCGGTCTGGCGCTGAACGATCCATATACGGATGCTGTCAGCGCCGGCGTGCAGCCGGATACGACGGTGCGCAAGCTGATGGATGCCGTTTTGACAGGCGATCCGGTGACGTTCACCCGAGAGGAGGTCAATGGTCTGATAGCGGAAAAGTTGGCCGAGCTGCCGGCAGGAGACATACAACTGCTGGATTTGCAATGTGTCACTACAAAAGAGGGCAGTGCGGAATTTTATGCGCCGATTTCCTTCCGCGGCCTGCGCCTGCCGCTCAGCGCGCAGCTGGAACTTGGGTGTGACGGAGAAGAACTCTGGGCAAAGGTGCAATCCGTCCACCTCGGTCGTCTGCCGGTTCCAACGCAGTGGATGCTTGCAGCGGTAAAAAGCGTTGCTCCGCCGGAGGTCTCCATTCTGGAAGAAAAGATTTCCATGCCATCGTCCTTTTTTGATGAAAACATCCTTGGCGGCAGTGTTGGGCTGACGGTGCAGTCGCTTTCTGTCACGGATACAGGCTTTTTAGTCGATGTGACCGGAAACCTCGACCGCCTGGAGGAGGGAATTCGTCAAAAGCTGAGCGATTTTCTGCGCGGCAGCTATTGACAATTTTCTGGAAGTGTTGTATAATTGCCAACTGTAAAGCAAATAACTTTACAGACAAGGAGGGCAGGACGTGGCGAAGAATCTGGAGATCTCCCTGTTGCTGGACTTCTACGGCGAAATGCTGACGGAAAAACAGCGCGAGGTAATCGAGTTCTATTACAACGACGACCTGTCTCTTTCTGAGATCGCGGACAACGAAGGCATTACGCGCCAGGGCGTGCGCGACTCGATCAAGCGGGCGGAATACCAGCTTCTGGAGATGGAAGCGCGCCTCGGATTGGCGAAGCGGTTCCGCGAGGTGCGGGACGGCTTGGAGCGCATCAGCGATTCGGCCCGCCGCATTCAGGACTATAACAAACAGCATGTGTATTCCCGCGACATCGAGGAGAATACACGGATGATATTGGAGCTTGCACAGCAGTTGTGCGAATAACCTTGCAGGCGAGAGGAGATTTGCTTTGGCATTCGAAGGATTGGCAGATAAACTTTCCGCGGCCTTTAAACGGCTGAAGTCGAAGGGCAAGCTGAGCGAAGCCGATGTAAAAGAGGCGATGCGAGAAGTGCGCCTGGCGCTTCTGGAGGCCGACGTCAACTATAAGGTTGCAAAAGAATTCACAAAGAAGATTACGGACCGTGCCATCGGCGCAGAGGTGATGGAAAGCCTGACGCCCGCGCAGATGGTGGTCAAAATTGTAGATGAAGAGCTGACGGCCCTGATGGGCGGCGGCGAAACGCGTTTGGTATCCCCGGCCAGCCCGCCTGCCATCATCATGATGTGCGGCCTGCAGGGCGCTGGTAAAACGACGCACGCCGGCAAGCTGGCAAAGATGCTGAAAAGCCAGGGGCATCGCCCCCTGCTGGTTGCGGGAGATATCTACCGCCCGGCGGCGATCAAGCAGCTGCAGGTGGTTGGTTCAAAGGCGGGCGTGCCCGTTTTTGAAATGGGCACCGAAAAGCCGGTGAAAATCTGTAAAGAGGCGATCAAGCGGGCGAAGGATTACGGCAACGACTATGTCATTATCGATACAGCGGGCCGGTTGCAGATTGATGAAGTGCTGATGGACGAGCTGAAGAACATTCAGGAGGCCGTCAATCCCTCGGACATTCTGCTGGTGGTCGATGCCATGACCGGTCAGGAAGCCGTCAACGTGGCCAAGACATTTGATGAGAAGCTGTCCATCACCGGCGTAATTCTCACCAAGCTGGACGGCGACACCCGCGGCGGCGCGGCGCTCTCCGTGCGCGCGGTGACAGGCAAGCCGATCAAGTTTGCAGGCACAGGCGAAAAGCTGGAGGATCTGGAGGTTTTCCACCCGGACCGCATGGCCTCGCGAATCCTCGGCATGGGCGATGTGCTCACGCTGATCGAGGACGCGCAAAGCAAAATGGACCAGAAAGCGGCGGAAAAGGTTTCCCGCCGGATGCTGGAAAATAAAATGGACCTCAATGACCTGCTTGACCAGTTTACGCAGATCAAGCGCATGGGTCCGCTGAAATCCGTTCTCAGCAAGATGCCGGGCATGGAGAAACAGCTCAAGGATGTGGACATCGACGACCGCGACATGGACCGCATGGCGGCGATCATTCTTTCCATGACGAAGGAGGAGCGCGAAAAGCCGTCGGTTATCAACCCGTCCCGCAAGCGCCGCATCGCGGCGGGCAGCGGCATGCGGGTGGAGGATGTCAACCGCCTGCTGCGCCAGTTTGAGCAGATGCAGAAGATGATGAAGCAGCTGCGCGGCAAGGGCAAGAGGCGTTTCGGCTTCTAAAATCCGGATATCTTACACCGAGGGAATTCCCTTGTTTAAGATCATACAAACAATTTGTTATGGAGGTGAAAATTATGGCAGTTAAGATCAGACTGCGCAGAATGGGTGCCAAGAGAGCTCCGTTCTACCGCATTGTTGTTGCAGATTCCCGTTATCCGCGCGATGGCCGCTTCATTGAAGAAATCGGCACATACGATCCGATGCAGGAGCCGTCCGTTGTGAAAGTCGACGCTGAGAAGGCGAAGAAGTGGATTTCCAACGGCGCACAGCCCACCGATACCGTGAAGGCTCTGTTCAAGAAGAACGGCGTTCTTTAATTGGCTATGTGTTGCACACGGAGGTTAACATGAAGGAATTGCTGACTGCAATCGCTCAGGGCCTTGTAGAAGATCCGTCCGCCGTTTCCGTCGATGTCGACGAGCCCGGACAGGACGGTTCCGTTGTTTATCATCTGCATGTTGCGGAAAACGACATGGGTCGGGTAATCGGCAAGCAGGGACGCATCGCAAAGGCGATCCGCGTCGTAATGCGTGCTGCTGCGACCCGTACCAACGGGAAGATTTCTGTCGAAATCGACTGAGCATAAAGGGGGGCTGACGTTTGTCCGCCCTCTCTTTTTTATTACATCAAGAAAATCCTTGGATTTTCCACTTTTAAGTATAACAAAAAATGGACTGCTGTGGCTTTCCTATCGTTTCGCGCGGAAGTTTTTTCGGAATCAGCTATTTTTTATATAAGCAAACCAGGAGGGATAAAATGCGGAATCAATATTTGGAAGCAGGCCGGATTGTGGGGACACATGGCGTCCGCGGGGAGCTGCGCGTGGAGCCGTGGTGCGACTCCGCCGCGTTTCTGGCGAAGCTGCGCAATCTATACGGGGAGCGCGGAGCGGAAAAACTGAAAGTGGTTTCCTCCCGCGTGCACAAGAGTTTGCTGCTGCTTCAGCTGGAGGGCGTGGATACCGTGGAACAGGCGGATGCGCTGCGCGGTAAAATTCTCTACCTGGACCGCGCGGACGTGAAGCTGCCAAAGGGCCAGTATTTTATGCAGGATATGATCGGCCTGACCGTCCTGGACGCGGATACAGGGAAGCGTTACGGCCTGCTGACCGAGGTGATGCGGACCGGCGCCAACGATGTATACCAGGTGACCGGGGAGGACAAGGTAAACTACCTGGTCCCCGCCATTCCGGATGTGGTCCGGGAGGTGGATATTGACGGCGGCGTGTTGAAAATCCGGCCGCTGAGGGGGATTTTTGAAGATGCGGATTGACATCCTCACGCTCTTTCCGGAGATGTGCGAAACTGTGATGGCGGAGAGCATCATTGGCCGCGCGCGTCGGCGCGGCGCGGTCCAGGTGTGCTGTCACCAAATCCGTAATTTTGCGTATGATAAACATAACCGGGTAGACGATACGCTCTTCGGCGGCGGGATGGGAATGCTGCTGATGGCGGAGCCGATCGCGCTGTGTATGGACAACGTGATTGAGCAGCTCGGGGAAAAACCGCATGTACTCTATATGTCCCCACAGGGAAGCGTGCTGACGCAGGAAAAAGTAAAAGAATTGGCAGGATTTGAGAATATTGCCATTCTATGTGGGCATTATGAAGGTGTGGACGAGCGCGTGCTGGACGCGTACGTCGACGAAGAAATTTCCATTGGGGACTATGTGCTCACAGGCGGCGAGCTGCCAGCCATGGTGGTAGCGGACGCCGTATGCCGTATGAAGGACGGTGTGCTCTCCGGCGACGAATGCTTTGAGGAGGAGAGCCACTACAATGGCCTGCTGGAATATCCACAGTATACAAGGCCGGCTGTCTGGCGTGGAAGAGAAGTCCCTCCGGTCCTGCTGACAGGACACCATGCCAATATTTCCCAATGGAGAAGACAACAGTCACTTTTGCGCACTTTGCACAAAAGACCTGATCTGCTGGCGCGGGCAGAGCTTACAAAAGCGGACAAAAAGTTTCTTTCTTCGTTGGAAACTCATGTGGAAAAATAATAAATCCCTGTACATTTTGCCTGATTTTGTCAGGCGGTCCATCAAGAAGATATGGTATACGGTACAAAAGTTTTCAACAATTACGTTAAGTTGCACAAAGGAGCGGGGGACATAAAAGGTACGATTCGGTTATCAATCCAAAGTTTTTCAAATTTGTTGACGGCATTCCGAATTGTGATATAATAACTAGCAAGATAGAGTTTAGTAGGTTGTGTTGTTTTGCTTTGATTTTTGATTATGATTTTTTTAGGAGTGGATTAAAATGTGCGTAAAAGAGGTATTGGTTCAGAATCAGGTGGGACTGCATGCGCGTCCGGCAACGTTCTTTATCCAGAAAGCAAATGAGTATAAATCCTCAATTTGGGTGGAAAAGGAAGAAAGACGCGTCAATGCGAAAAGTCTGTTGGGCGTACTGTCCCTCGGTATCGTTGGCGGTACATCCATCCGCATCATTGCTGACGGCGCTGATGAGGAAGAAGCTGTAAACAGCTTGGTCGATTTGGTCAAGTCCGGTTTTGCAGAATAAGTCGCTCACCAGACAGCACCGCTTTCACAGGCGGTGCTGTTTTTGTTTGCAGGGAACATAAAAGAAAAAGGAGGGCGCGTCCATGGAGGAACAAAAAGAACATATCAAAGAGCTGCGCAAAAAAGCGATGCGCCTGCCGCTGCATCCCGGTGTGTATATCATGCGCGACAAGACCGGGAAGATTATCTATATTGGCAAAGCGAAAGCATTGAAAAACCGCGTCAGTCAGTATTTTGGCAGCGAAAAAAACCACGATGATAAGGTTCGCCGCATGGTCAGCAATGTGGAGGACTTTGAATATATTCTGACGGACAGTGAATTTGAGGCGCTGGTGCTGGAATGCAGCCTCATCAAGCAGCACACGCCCAAGTATAACATCCTGTTGAAGGACGATAAGGGCTACCATTATATTAAGGTGACCAAAGGCCCGTGGCCGCGGATTTCGCAGGCCAAGCAGATGCTGAACGACGGCGCGGAATACCTGGGACCGTACGTCAGCTCCTGGGCGACCAAGGAGTCCGTTGACGAGGCGTTGAAGATTTTCCGCCTGCCGTCGTGCTCCCGCAAATTCCCACAGGATATCGGCAAGGGGCGGCCCTGCCTGAACTATTTTATTAAACAGTGCAGCGCGCCCTGCCGGGGCAGGCTGTCGGAAAAAGAGTACAACGAGGCTGTAAAGGATGCACTTGAATTCTTGCGGGGTGGCAGCGCGGCATGTGTGAAGGAATTAACAAGAAAGATGGAAGATGCGGCAGAAAACCTGGAGTTTGAGCGCGCGGCGCACATCCGGGACCGCCTGGCGGCAATCAAGCGCATGAGCGACCGCCAAAAGGTGGTGGCGCTGAAGGTTCCAGAACAGGATATTATCGCATTGGCGCAGGGGGCGGAAAAGAACTGCTTCGAGGTGTTCCGCTTTATGAATGGCCGCCTGTGCGACCGGGAAACCTACTTGATGGGCGAAATCGGTGAGGCAGGCGCGGCGCGCAGCGAATTTATCGAGCGGTACTACTCGATGCGCGACCGGATCCCGCCCCGTGTGACGCTGGACGGGCCGGCGACGGATACCGCTCTGCTTTCCGAGTGGCTGAGCCGGAAGGCGGGCCGAAAGGTGACTGTGTCCATTCCACAGAAGGGCGAACAGGCCCATCTGGTGGAAATGTGCCGCAGCAATGCCGCTGAGCAGCTTGCGCAGTCCATGGGGCGCACCGGGCGGGAGGCCTCTGCGCTGGACGAACTGGGACGGCTCTTGGGCCTGGCGCATCCGCCTGCTTATATCGAGGCATACGACATCAGCAACCTGGCTGGCGGCGACAATGTGGCGGGCATGGTGGTGTTTGAGAATGGACGGCCGCTCAAGAGCGCCTACCGGAAGTTCCAGATCAAAACGGTGGACGGGCAGGACGATTACGGTTCCATGCGGGAGGTCATTGGACGCCGCCTGCGGGAATATCAGGAAAACCAGGATAGCGGGGAGGGCTTCGGACGCTTGCCGGACCTGATCCTGTTGGACGGCGGCAAGGGCCATGTGGCGGCGGTGCAGCCCATTTTGGATTCGTTCCAGTTAAACATCCCTCTATTCGGCATGGTAAAGGACGACAAACACCGTACGCGCGCCATCGCGGCGAATGGTGGGGAAATCGCCATTCAGCCGAACCGCAAAGCGTTTACACTGGTAGGCGCGATTCAGGAAGAAGTACACCGTTTTGCAATCGGCTACCACCGGCAGACCCGGAAGAAAAATACACTCAGCACGTCCCTGACTTCGATTGAGGGAATCGGCCAATCCCGTGCGCGGGCACTGCTCAAACATTTCCGCACCATTACCGCGATCCGGGAAGCCGATCTGGAAGAACTGGAGAACGCGCCCGGGATGACAAAACCGTCCGCGCTTGCCGTGTACCGGCATTTTCACGCGTTAAACGAAACCGGTTCGCCAGGAAACGAAGAACAGAATAACCAACCAATCGAACCGGGCGAGTAGAAAAAGAAAACAGGGATCATCCAGGGCTTCCACCGAAGAAGCCGTACCTCTGCGGGCGGCAGGTTCTTGACAGATGGGCGGGATGATGGGATAATAGAAGGCATCTAAAGCGATGGATGCGAGAAAATAAGGAGTTACAATATGCGGATTATCACAGGTTCGGCCCGCGGCAGGCGTTTGATTACGCTGGAAGGTGCAAGTGTGCGCCCCACGCCGGAACGGGTCAAGGAGGCACTGTTCAGCATCCTCCAGTTTCAGATGGAAGGCCGCCGGGTGCTCGACCTGTTTGCAGGTTCCGGCCAGCTTGGCATAGAAGCGCTCAGCCGCGGTGCAAAGGAAGCCGTGTTTGTGGATGCGGGAAAAGAACCCGTTTCCGTTGTTACAAAAAATTTGGAGAGTACCGGCTTGGCAGACCGTGCGCAGGTGATGCATATGGATTTTTCCGCGTTTTTGCTGCGCCGGAACGAGCCGTTTGATATTGCGTTTCTCGATCCGCCCTACCGGACCGGCTTACTGGAGCGCGCACTGCCCATGGTGGCTGCGGTGATGAATCCGGGCGGGACGATCATATGTGAGCATCCCTCTGACGAAAAGCTGCCGGAGACGGCGGGAGACTTTGTCAAAGGAAAGGATTACCGGTACGGTAAAATCCTGCTGACGCTGTATCGTCATAAAGAACTGTAAAAACGTGAAATAGACCTGGAAACCGCTGCGGAGGACGCCTTTGCAGAAGGGTCTTGGAAAGGAATCAACGTTATGAAAACAGCAATCTGTCCGGGCAGTTTTGATCCCGTTACGATCGGCCATCTCGATATCATCGGGCGTGCCCGCAAAATTTTTGACCACGTCATTGTGGCGGTTATGGTCAATCCCAAAAAGAACACGCTGTTTACCGCGGAAGAGCGGGTGACTCTGATTCAAAAATGTATTGGAAATATGGACGATGTGGAAGTTGTCTGTTTTGACGGCCTGCTGGCGGACTATGCCCGCATACGCAGCGCCGACGCAATTGTAAAAGGCCTGCGCGCGCTGTCCGACTTTGAATATGAGTTCCAGCAGGCGCTGACCAATAAGAAGCTGAACCCCCAGCTGGAGACGATGTTTCTGATCACACGGTCGGAAAATATGTTTCTCAGCTCCAGTATTGTCAAACAGATCGCCGGTTTTGGCGGCGATATATCCAACTTTGTCCCGGCCTGTATTCTGGAGGACATTAAAGAAAGAATTTACGCCTCAAAAGGGTAAGGTGCGCGGATTGTTCCCGCGGCTCTCTGAAAGGAATGGTCAAATACAATGAATGTTGAAGAATTGATTGACGAACTGTACGAAATGGTGGAGAAGGCGTGGAACCTTCCGCTGAGCCGCGGACGCGCGGTCCTCGATGGGGATGAGGTACGGCAGATTCTGGACGAGATCCGGGAGAACCTTCCCAAAGAGCTGCGCCAGGCGAAGGCGATTGTGGCAGACCGCGCGCAGATTATCAGCGATGCCAAGCGGGAAGCGGAGACCATTGTCCGCGTGGCGGAAGAGCGTTCCAAAGCGATGGTCAACCAGGATGAGATTGTCCGCGCCGCACAGCAGAAGGCAAACGATCTGGTGACGCAGGCCCAATTAAAAGCGCGGGAGATGCGCAAAGCGTCCAACGACTATGTGGAAGACCTGATGAAGCGCACGGACGACGCGTTGGCGGCAAATCTTGCGGAGCTGCGTAAAACCCGCCAGAACATTAAAGCAACCCAGCGTTCCGGACAAAACTAAACCATTGATTTTTGTGCGTTTTGTACATGCATTTCCTGAAGTTTTTGGGAACAATCTAAGGAAATTGGAAAAAATTAGGAGACCCAACACAAGATCTTGTGGTGGGTCTCCTTTTTTATATCTATATACGGAAAATTGGCACTTATAATTCCTGAAAAATACTATTTTGGTTGACATAAATGCAATGAAATGGTTGCAATTTTGTTATCTATAGAGTATAATCAGATCATTAAGTGGGGGAAGGTGGGGCAAAGTAGTGCGCTGTGGTTGACATAGCCAGCATTTGCCCTGAAAAAGGCACGATTATGTTGATTGGCGAATACCAACATAATATCGACCAGAAAGGCCGCGTGATTGTACCCGCTCGGTTCCGGGAGGATTTGGGCGAGCGTTTTTATGTCACGAAGGGAATGGATGGTTGTCTGTTCGTTCTCCCTCCCGCTGAATGGCAAAAACTTCAGGAAAAGGTTCTGGCAATGCCCATGAGCAAGGCGAGAAAGATTCAGCTGTTTTTCTTTGCCGGTGCGATGGAGGCGGAGCCGGACAAGCAGGGACGCATCCTGCTGCCGCAGCCACTGCGGGAGTATGCGGGCCTGACCAAAGATGTCACATTTATTGGCGCTATGAACCGGGGAGAAATTTGGGACGCGCAGAAGTGGACAGATTTTAATGCCGGTTTGAACAGCGACAACGTCACCCAGATTATGGAGGATGTGGACTTTTAAAATGGCCTTCGGCGCGGTGTTTGCCGAGTGCGGCCGGAGGAGATAGCATGGAGTTTCACCACAAGCCGGTGTTGTTCGATGAAGCGATTGAATCGCTTGCGATCCACCCGGATGGAGTTTACATAGACGGGACTGCCGGAGGCGGCGGCCATTCCAGAGCAATCGCAGAACGGCTGACCACAGGAAAGCTGCTCTCAATTGATCAGGACCCCGACGCCATCGAGGTGGTGCGGGAACGGCTGCGCTCGTATTCCTGTTCGGTTTTGGCACGCGCCAATTTTTCAGAGATGGACCGCGTGGCGAGGGACTTGGATTTGCCCCCGGTGGACGGTGTGTTGCTGGATATCGGCGTATCCTCCCACCAGCTGGACACCCCGGAGCGGGGCTTTTCTTACCACACCGACGCGCCGCTCGACATGCGCATGAGCCAGCAGGGGCCGAGTGCCAGGGATTTGGTCAACACGCTGACCTGGCAGGAGTTGGCGCGCATCATCAGCCAATACGGCGAGGACCGCAATGCGAAGAGCATTGCAAAGGGAATTGTCAAGGCGCGGGAAAGCGCGCCAATTGAAACAACCGTGCAGCTCGCGGAGATTATCAAGGCTTCCGTGCCAGCCGCGGTGCGCAGGGAGCAGGGGCATCCCGCCCGGAAAACCTTTCAGGCGCTGCGAATTGAGGTTAACGGGGAGCTGGATTGCCTTTCCAAAGGGCTGGACGCCGCGTTTTCCCTGTTAAAGCCGGGCGGACGCTTGGCGGTTATCACCTTCCATTCGCTGGAGGACCGCATGGTCAAGCAGCGTATGGCGTCCTGGTGCCAGGGCTGCACCTGTCCGCCGGATTTTCCGGTATGCGTGTGCGGTAAGCAGCCAAAGGCAGAATTGTTATACAAAAAGGGACTGGCCCCCAGTGAAGCAGAATTGGAGTATAACCCCCGGAGCCGCAGTGCGCGGCTGCGGGTTTGCATAAAACGTTAAAAAAGAAACGGAAAGAAGGGTCTGTGGATGGCGACACACCGCAAAGGCGAAGCGTATGATTTTGAACTTTTTGAGCCGAAGAGACAACTGGAACAGGAGCAGCAGCAAAAAAATAATATCATACGTCTTCCGCAGGAACAACTGGAAAAGAACCGCCGTCCAAAGCACAGGGGGCTGAAGGTTATTTCTATGAGCCTGTTTTTACTGGCCATGATGACCATTGCCGGTTCACTGGTGTATGGGCAGGTCCGTCTGACAGAATTGACTGAGGACATCAACACCTATTCGACCGTTTTGGAAGAGCAGCAGAGTGTCTATGTACAGTTAAAAATGAAGTCGGACGCCAAACTTTCCCTGCAGACCGTTGAAGATTATGCGGAGAACAACCTTGGGATGCGAAAGATCGAACAGAGCCAGGTGGAATATATCAGCCTGTCGAAGGGAGACAAGAGCCAGGTGGTGGAAGAGGAGCAGTCTCAAAATCTGCTGACTTCCATATGGGATTTTATCCAGCAGCTGTTGTCATAAAAAGAACCTTGTTTCAATAGATATGGAATGAACAGTATCAGAACAGTTGCAGTGAATCAATTCAAAAAGGAGACGAGGACGGGAAGAATGTGGCGACAAAGCTGCAATTTTTCCGGACCGCCAAATGGTTGAAAACATTTGCTACAATTGCTCTGTGGCCGGTCTATTGAGGAAAAGGTGCGGATCAATACCAGAACGGGAGAGTTAAGAGAATTCTTGACTCTCCGTTTTATAATTTGGAGGTTGCAGATGGCAAAGGGGACAACAATCAGGATGTGGCATCGGACGATCTTTATGCTGATCGTCATGATTGTCATCGGTTTTGGCGCGGTTGCCGTCAGTCTGTTCCGGCTGCAGATCGTGCAGGGGGAAGAGCTGCAAACGCGCGCGGTAGACCAGTATTTGAAGGATACGTCAATCAATGCAAAGCGCGGAACGATCTATGACTGCAATATGAAGGTACTTGCGGAGAGCGCCAATGTCTGGAAAGTCGTATTAGAACCGGCTTATATTACGGATAAGAACCGGGACCTGATCTGTACCGGCCTTGCAGAGATACTGGATTTGGACAAGAACGAGCTGCTGGAGCGCAGTCAGAAAAAAACATATTACGATGTGGTAAAGGGCAAAGTAGAAACAGAAATCAAGGATGAAATTGTCAAATTTAAAAAGGACAATCAAATCGGCAACGGCATCCGGTTGATTGAAGACTACAAGCGCTACTACCCGTATGGAAAGTTTGCGTCCTCTGTGCTGGGATTTACCGGTTCCGACAGCCAGGGATTGGCTGGTATAGAAGCGCAGTATGATGCCACCCTGACGGGTGTTTCCGGCCGGCTGGTGACGGCGAAAAACGCGCTGGGCACGGATATGTCCTTTGATTATGAGCAGCGGGTGGAGCCGCAGAACGGCTACAGCCTGGTGTTGACGCTGGATGAGGTGGTGCAGCACTTCCTGGAAAAATACCTGGAGGAAGGCGTTGTGAACAGCGGCGCGCGCAACCGCGCCTGCGGCATCGTCATGAATGTCAAAACCGGTGCGATCCTCGGCATGGCGGTCAAGGGGGACTTTGACCCGAACGACCCATTTACACTTGCCGATCCCACTGAAAAGGCGGCGGTAGACGCCTTGCAGGGAGAGGAGCGGAAAAAGGCGCTGAACGAAGCGCGTCAGAAGCAATGGAGAAATAAATGCGTCAGCGATACCTATTATCCCGGTTCTGTTTTTAAGATGGTTACTTCGTCCATGGGCTTTGAGGAAGGCGTTATTAATGAAAATTCGCCGTTTTCCTGCCCTGGCTATTATATAGTGGCGGACCGCCGCATCAGCTGCTGGAAAACAGCGGGACACGGCGGCGAAACCTTTTCACAGGGACTGTGCAATTCCTGCAACCCGGTTTTTATCCAGGTTGGCGAACGGCTGGGACCGAAAACCTTCTTTAAATATTTTGAGGCCTTTGGGTTTACACAGAAGACGGGCATTGATCTGCCCGGCGAATCCCGCAGCATTTACTACGATGAAAACATGGGCCCGGTTGAATTGGCGACAGAGTCCTTTGGACAGAACTTCAGTATTACGCCGATCCAGATGATCACCGGCGCGGCTGCGGTTGCCAACGGCGGCTATCTGGTACAGCCGCATGTGGTGGCACAGGTTATCGACGACGACGGCAATATCATCCGCACGACGGATACCACCGTCAAACGCCAGGTAATTTCCAATGATACCTCCCAGCGCGTCAGCGCCATTCTGCAGCAGACCGCTACCACCGGCACGGCGAAAAACGGTTACATTGCCGGATACCGTGTGGCGGGAAAAACCGGTACGTCGGAAAAAATTGCGGAGTGGATCGCGCAGGGCAAACAGGGAGAAAAGAAATATATCGCCTCTTATTGCGGCTATGCGCCGGCGGACGATCCGCAGGTTGCCATGCTGGTGTTCTTTGACGAACCGCTCCGCCAAAACGGGCAGGTGTTCGGCAGTGCGATCGCGGGACCGCCGTTTGCAAAGACCATGAGCGAAATCCTTCCGTATCTGGGCATTGAGGCGAAATACACGGAAGAGGAGCTTGCCAAGCTGGATACAACCACGCCGGATGTGCGCGGCAAGAGCGTACAGGAGGCGCAGAATACCATTCAGACCGCGGAACTGGAAGCAAAGGTTTACGGCAACGGCGCCACAGTAGTTTCCCAGGTGCCGGAACCGGGCAAGAGCATCCCGAAGAACGGGCAGATGGTGCTGTTTACTGACGAGGAGAGCGCATCGAAGACGGTCAAGGTGCCAAAGCTGACCGGGCTGACCTTGTCACAGGCCAATGCGGCAGCAACAAACGCCGGCATCAATATCAGCATTTCCGGTGCGGCGCTTACTGGGAAGAATGCGGTATCCAACCTGCAAAGTATTCCGGAGGGAAGCGATGTGCCGCCGGGCACCATTGTCACGGTAGACTTTGTCGAACTCGACTCGGTAGAATAAGATGTGAATTTGGAAAATGAAACAAGAATAGAACCGGTTCTAATTAGGGAATGGTAAAATTTACCGTTCATCTGAATTAGAAGAATATGGTATAATAACCTCACGCCGTGTCCGGAAGCAGAGCTTCTGGCGGCTGGGAGAACATTGAATCATGCCGGATGGAAAAGTTCGTTAGCCTGTGGCACGATGCGGGCGGCGTTGTGTGAAGGGCATGATGGAGTAACCGCATAGTATTCCTAAAATTATAGATTTAACAAAAACAGCAGGTTTCCACGCGGTGGGGCATGAATATCAGAAGAGGGGATTTTGCATATGGCGGACGGAATGTGGACACTCGCGGCGGCTGCGATTGCATTTGCAGTGACGGGACTTTTGGGAAAATGGATGGTTCCGTTTCTGCATAAGATCAATTTTGGGCAGACCATTCGAGAGGAAGGCCCCAAATGGCATCAGAAGAAGAGTGGAACGCCGACTATGGGCGGGTTCATGTTCATTGTTGGCATCTTTGTATCAGCGGCGCTCTGCCTGTACCTGTTTTATAAAAACAGCGGCCAGAACCCCACCGATATGAATTTGCATGTCAAACTGATCGGCGGCATGCTGATGGCGCTGGGATTTGGCGGCGTCGGTTTCCTCGACGATTACATCAAGGTTGTGAAAAAACGCAACCTGGGGCTTAACGAGCGCCAGAAGCTGATTCTGCAATTCCTTGTGGCCGGCGGATATCTCGCGTCGCTGTACCTGTCCGGCGCGTCCAGTGTCACGCTGATCCCGTTCTTCGGCGGTGTGGATTTGGGAATTGCCTATTGGGTTCTCGCACTTTTGGGAATTGTCGCAATGGTCAACGCGGTGAATTTTACGGACGGTATCGACGGCCTCAACGCTTCCGTAACATTTTTTGTTTCGCTGGCGTTCATGGTGATTGCCGGAATTGTCGGAATCAACGGCATGAGCATCTTGTCGGCTGCCTGTGCAGGCGGCTGCCTCGGCTTCTTGATCTGGAATTTCAACCCGGCCAAGGTTTTCATGGGCGACACGGGTTCCCTGTTTTTGGGAGGCATGGTGTGTGCGCTCGCCTTTGGGCTGAATATGCCGGTCCTGCTTCTGCCGGCTGGTATCATATATATTTGTGAAATCGCCTCCGTTGTGTTGCAGGTGACCTATTTCAAAGCGACACACGGCAAACGACTGTTTAAAATGAGCCCCATCCACCACCATTTTGAAATGTGCGGATGGAGCGAAGTGAAAATTTGCACCGTGTTCAGCATGGTGACGCTGTTGTTTGGCGCGCTTGGCGCGGCAGCCGTATGGTTTGGGCTATAACCGGCCTGATAAAGTGACATTTTTGGCGGGTAAATTGTGGTTAAATGAATGGGACCCCGCAAGATATGCGGCAGAAAGGAGGCGGTTTGATGGCGACAAGGGCGGATACCAAAAAGGGCGCCCCAGTGAGACGCCCTCCATCCGCGAGGAAAGAAGATACACAGGAGCTAACCCAGAGTTCGTCTCTGGTCAAGCGGATGCGCAAAAAATTTCGTCTGTTTTCTGTACGCGCCGGCATGGATCTGCCGTTCTTTTTCCTGGTATTGACGCTGTTGGTTATCGGCCTGGTCATGCTGTTTTCCGCCAGCTATGCCTACGCCTACTATTATTATGGGAACAGCTACTATTTCATCGCCCGTCAGGCGGGATTTGCGCTGGCTGGCGTTGCGGCGATGGTGGCGATCTCCTATTTTGACTATCATCACCTGCATAAATTGGCTGTTCCTATCCTTATGGTCACGTATCTGCTGCTGGTTCTGGTGTTGTTCCTGCCGGAGAGAAACGGTGTTAAACGGTGGATCGTCTTTGGCCCCGTCAATTTCCAGCCTTCAGAGATTGCAAAGTTTGCCCTTATTTTGATCTTTGCGCATCTGATCTCCATCAACTTTAAACGGATGGGGACTTTCCGATACGGTGTTCTGCCTTATCTGCTGATTCTGGGTTCCATCGCGGTTCTCGTTATTTTGGAAAAGCACGTTTCCGCCACGCTGATTTTGGTTATGCTGGCGGGCGTCATGCTCTTTATCGGGGGCATACAGTTGCGATGGTTTGGTATTGCGTTCAGCGCCTTGGGCGCTGCGGTGGCGTATATCGTCCTCTTCAGCGCGAAATTTGGCTATGCGAACGACCGCATCGCCGGCTGGCTGGATCCGTTTGGCACCACGGTAGATACCTGGCAGACCAGGCAGTCATTGATGTCCATCGGCTCGGGCGGTCTCCTGGGACTGGGCCTCGGCCAGTCGCGTCAAAAGTACCTGTATCTGCCGGAACCACAAAACGATTTTATCTTTGCGATTGTGTGTGAGGAACTGGGCTTTATCGGCGCGCTGCTGGTGATCATCCTGTTTGCCATGCTGGTCTGGCGCGGCATCACGGTATCCCTGAAGGCGAAGGATAAGTTCGGTATGCTGCTCGGCATCGGCCTGACCGTACAGGTGGGCCTGCAGGTGATCCTGAACATCGCTGTTGTGACGAATACGATTCCGAATACCGGAATCAGCTTGCCGTTCTTCAGCGCCGGAGGTACGTCGCTGATGATTTTATTGGCGGAAATGGGCGTTGTCCTGTCGATCTCACGAACGTCGATGATTGAGAAGACGTAGCGCGCCCGGCAGAGCGAAGTAAGCGATTAAAGGAGACAGCGGTATGAAAGTCTTGTTTGCCGGCGGCGGCACCGCCGGCCATATCAATCCCGCGCTGGCGATTGCCGGATATCTGCGGGAGCGTGAACCGGATACGGAAATTCTTTATGTAGGCGCAAAGGGCGGGATGGAAGAACGCCTCGTCCCAGCGGCGGGTTTTTCCTTTAAAAGTATTACGATTTCCGGATTTCAGCGCAAGCTGAGTTGGGCAAACGTCAAAAAAAATGCTCAAACTGTCGTGCGCATGTTTACCTCCAGCAGGGAGGCGCGCGGGATTATCCGGGAATTCCAGCCGGATATCTGCATCGGTACCGGCGGTTATGTCAGCGGTCCGGTCATCCGCGACGCGATCAAAATGGGCATTCCCTCGCTGATACATGAGCAGAACGCCTATCCGGGCGTGACCAATAAAACCCTGAGCAAGCACGCCAGCCGAACCATGCTGGCGGTGGCGGACGCGCAAAAGCATCTGGATCCGTCGGCGCACTGTGTACTGACCGGCAACCCTGTGCGGCAGGAGATCATCCGTACGCGCAGGGAGGAGGCTCGCCGGAAGCTGGGGCTGGATGAACGCCCGATGATTCTTTCCTTTGGCGGAAGCCTGGGGGCGCGTAAGATCAATGAAGCCGTCGCGGACCTGTTGGTTTGGAGCGCGCAGAAGGACAGGTTCCAGCATATACACGCCTACGGACAGTGGGGGACCTGGTTCCCGGACCTGTTAAAAGAAAAAGGACTGGACCTGGGCAAACATCCGCAGATGGATATTCGGGAATATATCAACGATATGCCGGACTGCCTGGCAGCGGCGGATTTGGTGATCTGCCGGGCGGGCGCCATCACGCTGAGCGAATTGCAGGCGCAGGGGCGCGCATCGATCCTGATCCCATCTCCCAATGTGGCGGAAAACCACCAATACCACAACGCCATGGCACTTGTCAACCGCAAAGCCGCCGCCATTTTGGAGGAAAAGGATTTGAGCGGTGAAACCCTGTGCAGGAAGGTGGAGGAGCTTTTTGCAAGCCCGTCCACGATCCCGCATCTGGCGGAGAATGCCAGGAAGATGGCAATTTTAAACGCCAATGAACGCATTTATCATATTATAAAAGAAGTATTGGCCTGATACCACCTGCAGCCGCATGCACAGGGTTTGCCCCATCCGCATAGTATGGTGCAAAATCAAGGAAACACTGATTTCATTGCAGCGCACGGCCTGCCGGCTCAAATCGGCGGGCGGCGGTGCGTTTTTTCCATTTTGCCGCAGAAGAATACGGCAACCGGTCAACCGCAGTCTGCTCAGTGTTCCCTAAGGTAAAAGGGGTGCGGCTATGTCGAAGCTATTGATTCAGGGACCAGGCCGATTGGAAGGAGAGTTGCGCGTCCACGGGGCGAAAAACAGCACACTGCCGCTGATGGCGGCGGCTCTGCTTTGCGGCAGTGAATGTATCCTACATAACTGTCCGGATCTGTCGGATGTAGATACCTCGGTGCGGATTCTGCGCCACTTGGGCTGCAGGACGGAACGCTCCGGTTCAGATGTACTGGTGGACCCGCGCGGCGCGGCGCATTGGGACATTCCGGAGACGCTGATGCGGGAGATGCGCTCTTCCATCGTGTTTTTGGGCGCAATCGTTTCTAAAATGGGAAAAGCAACGTTGTCTTTTCCCGGCGGATGTGAATTGGGTCCCCGCCCGATCGACCTGCATCTTTCCGCATTGCGGAAGCTGGGCGTTTCCATTCAGGAGGACCACGGATGCCTGCGGTGCAGTGCTGAGCAGGGATTGAAGGGAACAAATATCGCGTTTTCATTTCCCAGCGTGGGTGCAACGGAAAACGTGTTGCTTGCCGCCTGCTGTGCGAAGGGGACCACGGTTATTACAAATGCGGCAAGAGAGCCGGAGATTTGTGATCTGGCTGACTTCCTGAATGCCTGCGGCGGTAAAATTTGCGGCGCGGGCGACAGTACCATTGTTGTGGAAGGCGTCAAGAAACTGGACGGGTGTGAGCACAGGGTCATTCCGGACCGCATCGCCGCGGCAACGTATCTGGCGGCGGCGGCGGTTACCGGAAGCACGCTGACGCTGACGCATGTACTGCCCGCACATATGGCGCCGGTACTGCCGGTGTTTGAGGAAACCGGCTGCCAAATTGACGTGGATGGAGAAACCATGCGCATTGTGGCGCCAAAACGGCTGAGCCGCATGAAAAACGTGCGCACGATGCCGTATCCGGGTTTTCCAACGGACGCACAGGCGCCGGTGATGACGATGGCGGCCGTTGCGGAGGGCACCAGCATTTTTGTGGAGAACATCTTTGAGAGCCGTTACAAGCACGTGGGCGAGCTGCTTCGCCTGGGAGCCAACATCAAAGTAGAAGGCCGTGTGGCGGTCGTGGAGGGCGTTCAGCGCTTTTCCGGTGCGCCGGTAGAGGCGGCGGACCTACGCGGCGGCGCGGCGCTTGTGGTGGCGGGACTCGCAGCGCAGGGGGAAACCCTTGTGAGCGGCGTCAAACATATTGACCGCGGTTATGAGAGTATCGAAAAGAGCCTGCGCAGCCTGGGGGCACGCGTCATCCGCATCCCGGAGGAGCCTGCCGGAAAAGTACCGATCTGCCGGGCCGCGGTATATCAGGAAGGATAACAACTGAGGAAGGAAGTGAAACAGCATGGGGACAACGCAGAACCGCGGGCGCGCAGGACCGCCGAACCGGAGGCCGCCGCAACAGCCTCCGCGCCGCAACTGAGGAAGGAAGTGAAACAGCATGGGGACAACGCAGAACCGCGGGCGCGCAGGACCGCCGAACCGGAGGCCGCCGCAACAGCCTCCGCGCCGGCCGGAACCGGAGCCGCAGAAGCGCCGGAAACGGGTGGCAGAGGGGACCGCACAGCGTGCGGAGCAGCGACGACGGCGAAAGCGCAGGCGGCTGATCCTGTTTTACATCGTGATGTTTCTGGTGGTTGTCATCGGTGCTGTTACACTTTCCCTGACGGTACTGTTTAAAATAGATACCATACAGGTGACTGGCACTTCCCGCTATACCGCGCAGGAAATTGTCAACACGGCGGGCATTCCAAAGGGTGAAAACCTTTTTTTGGCGAAGACGAAGGAAGCCGGAACCGCGATTGAGAAAAAGCTGCCTTACATAAAAACGGCAAAGGTGTCCCGGCGGTTTCCGGCGAAAATCGTGATCGACGTTGTAGAAGACACTGTTTCCGGCGTCATTGTATATGAGGACCGGTATGCGGTGCTGGGGGAAAACGGCAAGGTGCTGGATTTTCCGGAAGTCATTCCGGAAGGGGTTCCGGTAATTAAGGGCCTGATGCTCTCTAAAGTAGAACTGGGTGAGCCGATTGCCTTTCAGGAAAACGACACGGAAAGCGAAGCGTCGGAGGAAGCTTCTTCGTCCGCGCTGCAAGCCGCGGGTGCGGAAGAGAAGTCAGAAGAGGCTGCAAGCGAAGAACCGGTGCAGCAGCGCAACCAGGAGACCTATGAAACCCTGATGCAGGCGATAACGGATAATGGGTTGGATAAAATTTCAGAAATCGACCTGACTGATCCGTATAATTTAAAAATTCTGTATGATAACCGGATTACCATGGTGCTGGGACTTCCCACGGACCTGGACTATAAAATCCATTACGCAAAGGGCATCCTGGATGAGGGCGGCATTCAGGAAAATGAGCGCGGCGTGCTGAACCTGGCCGACGCCGTGAATAATAAAGTGCCGTTTGCGCCGGACTATACCGGTGGAACAACGGAGAGCGAGGCTCCTTCCGGTTAAAAACAGTCCAATCCGCCAAAAGTTGGAGCCGCAAGCAAATACTTGTTGAAATTATTTCGTAAAAGTGTTAAATTAGTACTATGCATAGGCAACGGTTGCCGGTATAAATAAAAGGACGTTTAAGGGGGACGCAGCACATGCCTTTTGAGATTGATAATGACTTTGACAATATTGTTCAGATAAAAGTGATCGGTGTTGGCGGCGGCGGCGGAAACGCGGTCGACCGCATGGTAACCATGGGTGTACAGGGCGTAGAGTTTATTTCCGTCAATACGGATAAGCAGGCGCTTTACCGCTCCAAGGCGACGCAGAAAATCCAGATCGGCGAGAAGGTCACGCACGGAAAAGGCGCGGGATCGAAGCCGGAAATGGGCCAGAAGGCGGGCGAAGAGAGCCGTGAAGCGATTGCGACGGCAATCCGCGGCAGCGATATGGTCTTTATCACCGCGGGCATGGGCGGCGGCACCGGTACGGGCGCAGCGCCGATCGTGGCGGAGGTAGCCCGTGACATGGGCGTCCTGACAGTAGGCATTGTGACAAAACCCTTTGCGTTTGAAGGCAGGCGGCGTATGGAGCAGGCCGAAAACGGCATTTCCGCCCTGCGTGAGCATGTGGATTCCCTGGTTGTGATCCCCAACGAGCGTCTGAAGCTGGTCAGCGAGCAGCGCATTACGCTGGTCAACGCGTTCTCCATTGCGGACGACGTGCTGCGCCAGGGCGTACAGAGTATCTCCGACTTGATTAAGCTGCCTGGACTGGTCAACCTGGACTTTGCCGATGTGACCGCGATCATGAAGGACGCGGGTTATGCGCACATGGGCGTTGGCAGAGCCTCCGGCAAGGACAAAGCGGAGCAGGCCGCCAATATGGCGATTTCCAGCCCGCTGCTCGAAACGGCGATTAACGGTGCAAAGGGTGTTATCGTAAATATCACCTCTTCTCCGGATATCGGACTTGACGAAATCGAGACGGCCTCCGCGATGATCGCTTCTCAGGCACATGAGGATGCGAACATCATCTGGGGCGCCGCGTTTGATGAAAATATGGATGACGAAATGAGCGTCACGGTGATTGCCACCGGTTTTGCCACGCACGACGGCAGTGATCAGCCGGCCAGGGAGGAGCGCAGGAGCAGTTCCGCACAGAGCGCTTATTCTCACAGCAGCGCGCCGGCGCGTGAATCCAGAGAAAGCGCTTCCCGTGCACAAAGTTCTCCCTCTTTGGACGACGACGATACATTTACCGATATTATGTCGATTTTTAACAGAAAATAACATACAACACAACCTGGAAAGGGCCCGGTTCTGCCGGGCCTTTTCTGCATGTTTTTTTCATTTGATACGGGTGCAAAAAGGCGATGTAAGGCGAATTTAGCCCGTGTAGGGCACTGCGGAGCAAATTGACTGGAATATAACACGAAAATATAAGCCGCACTCTTGTAATCTCCCGTTTCTGTGCTATAATAACCAGTGTAATACAAAATCAGCCTGTGCGCAGTTGTCTGGCACAGGCCATTTATTTGACAGTCCGCCATGTGAAGCGGACAGAGGAGGTGGCATTGTGAAACCGGACCCTTTATGCAGTGGGGACAAACGAAACAATCATAAGGGAGATGAAAGCAATGCTGTCTTATTACAAAACCATAGACGGCCAAATGACCCATCTGGAAGCCTGTGAGCCTGGGTGCTGGATCAATTGTATAGCGCCCACGGACGCGGAGATCAACGGAATGATCGCGGACTTCAAGGTGGAGCCGGATTTCTTCCGCGCCGCGATGGACGAGGAGGAATCCTCCCATATTGACAGCGAGGACGACAGCACGTTAATCATCATTGACATGCCGGTTGCGGAAAAGACGGGCGGTAACATCACATACACCACAACGCCGCTGGGCATCATCATTACGGAGAAAAACGTGATCACTGTTGCCACCAAGAATAACCCCGTGCTGGACGAGTTCACCGACAACGTGGTCCGCGGGGTGCAGACCAACCTGAAGACGCGTTTTATCCTGCATTTAATGCTGCGGATCGCCACGCGCTACTTGCAGTACCTGAAGCAGATTGATAAAATCAGCAGCCATGTGGAACGCGAGCTGCGGAAGTCCATGAAGAACTCCGAGCTGATTCAGCTGTTGGATATTGAGAAATCATTGGTGTATTTTTCCTCTTCCCTGAAGGGCAGTGAGATCACCATTGAAAAGATTATGCGCGGGCGTGTGGTCAAGCTCTACGAGGAGGACCAGGACCTGCTGGAAGATGTGCTGATCGAGGTGCGCCAGGCCATTGAGATGTCCAGTATTTATCTGAACATCCTCTCCGGCACAATGGATGCGTTTGCGTCCGTGATCAGCAACAACCTGAATATTGTGATGAAGGTTTTGGCTTCTATCACGCTGCTGATTTCCATTCCGACGGTCATTTCGAGTTTTTATGGAATGAATGTGGACGGGCTGCCTTTGCCGTATTTTTGGTTCCCGCTGGTATTGGCGGTCGTCAGTATGGGCGTCGCGTATTTTATCCTGCGGAAGAAGGATATGTTTTAAACAGGTAAAAGGGGAACTGCGACGGCAGCTCCCTTTCTTTATGGAGGGAAAAAGAGTATGGAACGCATTCGGATTCACACGAGCGAACTGCCTGTAAAGGCGAAAGACCTGCGTGCCGGAGATCAGATTTTATTGAGCGGCACCATTTACACCGCGCGCGACGCGGCGCATAAGCGGATTTGCGCCCTGCTGGATGAGGGAAAGGAACCGCCGTTTCCACTGGAAGGCGCTTCGGTCTATTACGCGGGGCCGACACCCGCGCCGGAGGGGCTTCCCATCGGCTCCTGCGGGCCGACGACCTCTTCGCGGATGGATGTCTTTGCGCCGCGTCTGCTAGACCTGGGATTGAAGTGTATGATCGGCAAAGGGAACCGCGCCCCAGCGGTTGCAGAAGCCATTCAGCGCAATGGGGCGGTGTACCTGTGCGCCATCGGCGGAGCGGGCGCGCTGGCTGCGAAATGTGTGCGCTCCCTCAGGGTCATCGCATTTGAAGACCTCGGCTGTGAATCGGTCAAGGAGCTGCAAATTGAGGACTTTCCCCTGTTTGTGGCGATTGATGCCACGGGAGGCAGCCTCTTTGCAAAATAAGCCGGGATAGCAATGGAATGGGAGGGATCATATGACGAACCTGTTGGTGCGTCTTTTTATCAAGGACTATCAGAATGTAAAGGACAGCCGGGTGCGGGAGCAGTACGGGAAGTTTGCGGGGGTTGTTGGGATCGTGACCAACCTGCTGCTGTCCGTGATCAAGGCGCTTGCGGGCTTTTTGTTCCACAGCGTGGCCATTCTTGCGGACGCGGTGAACAACCTGTCCGATTCCGCTTCGTCCATTGTGACGCTGGTGGGATTTAAACTGTCCGCCAAGCCGGCCGACAAAGAGCATCCGTACGGGCATGCGCGCATTGAATACATCAGCGGGCTGATCGTGTCCCTGGTCATCCTGCTGCTGGGCTTCCAGCTGGTGCAGTCCTCGATAGGAAAGATTTTGCAGCCGGAGGAAACGGAAATCAGCCTGTTGGCGGTCGCTGTTTTGGTGGTTTCCATGCTGATCAAGCTCTGGCAGTTTTTCTTTTACCGGAAGCTTGGCAGGCGGATTGCCTCCACTACGCTGGAAGCGACGGCTGCCGACAGCCGCAACGATGTAATCAGCACGGGAGCAATCCTGATTGGCATGGGGATTACCAGGCTGACAGGGTATAATCTGGACGGCTGGATGGGTCTGGTGGTGGCGATCCTCGTCATCGTCGGCGGAGTCAAGCTGATTATGGAAACCAGCGATCCACTGCTGGGCATTGCACCGTCCAAGGAGCTGGTGGACGGCGTTTATCAGAAGATACTGAGCTACAAAGGCGTTCTGGGACTGCATGACCTGAGTGTACACAACTACGGGCCGGGCCGGTGTTTTGCCTCTGTGCATTGCGAAGTGCCGGCGGAACAGGACGTCATGGTCAGCCACGATATTATAGACAACATTGAGCGCGACTTTTTGCAGGATATGAACATCCATCTGGTGATCCATATGGACCCGGTCGTCACGGACGACGAACGCACCAATACGCTGAAGCAGCAGGTGGTGCAGAAGCTGCGGACGCTTTCCACAGAGATCGATATGCACGATTTCCGCGTGGTGTGGGGGAATACCCATACCAATCTGATTTTCGACGTGTGCGTGCCGTTCGGCTTCCAGTGGAGCGACAGCGAGCTTTTGCAGCGCGTGGAGGAAACAATAAAAGAGCTGGATTCGCACTATTTTACGGTTGTTACCGTAGATCACGATTATGTTCCGCATTTTGTGGAAAAATAGAATTCCGAACTCCCGCGCAGGCATGGAAATTGTCGTCTGCGTGGGATTTTTTTCGTATTTCCCGGGAAACAGGAAATACGCGCCAGCAGCTCGCCTGTAAGCACCTTGACGTGTTCATAATTTGTTCATTGCATTTTTGAAAAGAATGTACTACAATAGTTTTAGCACTTGATCTAATTGAGTGCTAAAACTAAAGATATAAGAGGTTGATTGCAGTGGCAATGAAACAGTTTAAGGCAGAATCCAAACGTCTTTTGGACCTGATGATCAATTCCATTTACACCCATCGGGAGATCTTTCTCCGTGAGCTGATCTCCAATGCAAGCGACGCCATCGACAAGCTGTACTATCGTGCGCTGACCGACGGCGACACCGGCCTTTCCCGCGACGACTTTGCGATTGACATTGCACTGGACAAGGACGCGCGCACGCTCACAATTGCCGACAATGGCTGCGGCATGACGAAGGAAGAGCTGGAAAATAATCTGGGCACCATCGCGAAGAGCGGCTCTTTGAATTTTAAGAAAGACAACGAGCAGAAAGAGGATATCGAGATTATCGGCCAGTTTGGCGTCGGTTTCTATTCCGCGTTTATGGTCAGCGAACAGGTGACCGTTTACAGCCGTGCATACGGAAGCGACGAGGCCTGGAAATGGTCCAGTAAGGGTGCAGAAGGCTATACGATGGAACCGTGTGAAATGGAAGGCCATGGTTCTAAAATTGTGCTGGATATCAAACCCAACACCGATGAAAACAACTACGACGAATTCCTGGAGACTTACACCATCAAGAACCTGGTGAAAAAATATTCCGACTATATCCGCTATCCCATCCGTATGGACGTGGAAAAGAGCCGCATGAAGGAAGGCACGGAGGAAAAGCCGGAATACGAATCCTACACAGAGAATGAAACGTTGAACAGCATGGTGCCGCTGTGGCGCAAGAATAAAAATGAGATTACAGAAGAGGAATACGACCGCTTCTATCAGGAAAAGTTCTTTGACTTTGAAAAGCCCGCAAAGATCATCCACAGCAGCACAGAGGGCACCGCGACCTATAATGCGCTGCTCTTTATCCCCGGCAGGGCGCCTTACGACTACTATACCCGCGACTATGAAAAGGGCTTGCAGCTGTATTCCAACGGCGTGCTGATTATGGAAAAGTGCCCGGATTTGCTGCCTGACTATTTCAGCTTTGTCAAGGGCCTGGTGGATTCGCAGGATCTCTCTTTGAATATCTCCCGCGAAATGCTGCAGCATGACCGTCAGCTGAAGATCATTGCTTCCCGTTTGGAAAAGAAGATTAAATCCGAGCTGGAAAGTATGCTGCTCAACGAACGTGAAAAATACGAAGAGTTCTTTAAGAACTTCGGCTTGCAGTTGAAGTATGGCGCAAATGCCGATTACGGTGCGCATAAGGATGTTTTGAAGGATCTGCTGCTGTTCTATTCCTCCAGTGAAAAGAAGCTGGTGACGCTCAAGGAATACGTGGAACGCATGAAGGAGGACCAGAAGTATATCTATTATGCCTGCGGCCAGACTGTAGATAAGATCGAACTGCTGCCGCAGACGGAGGCACTCAAGGAAAAAGGCTTTGAAATCCTTTATCTGACCGACGATGTGGATGAATTTGCCCTGCGCATGATGATGCAGTATGACGATAAGGCGTTTAAATCCGTTTCTGCGGATGATCTGGACCTGGAGACGGAAGAGGAGAAGCAGGAAGCCGCCAAGAAGGTAGAGGAAAACAAGGACCTGCTGGGCGCCATGAAAGAGGCGCTTGACGGCAAGGTCAAGCAGGTGATCCTCTCCCAGAAGCTGAAGACCCATCCGGTGTGCATGTCCTCCGAAGGTGCGATTTCCATTGAGATGGAAAAGGTCCTCAACTCCATGCCGAGCGGCGAAAAAGTGCAGGCACAGCGCGTTTTGGAGATCAATGCCAATCACCCGATCTTTACAAAACTGCAAGACCTGTATGCGAATGATCCGGACAAGCTGAAGGAATACGCTGCCCTGCTGTATGACCAGGCGCTGTTGATCGAAGGCGTTTCCATCGAGGATCCGGTGGCGTTCTCCAACCGTGTTTGCAATTTGATGGTGTAATGGAGTTTGTTGTGAAACGCCATACGCAAACAGAACCATCGTAAAACGAAAAAAGCGTTCCTGACCGGCTGAGACAGCTGTCAGGAACGCTTTTTTTTAAAAGGCTGTTTGGAAATACGCCCTATGCTCAGATCAGACATTTCCAGAATTTAAAAAGCAGCTTTTGCAAGGCGTTTAGCCCTTCGTAAGCACGCCGCCCAGCGGTATCGGAAACGTTTTGCAGATAACCGATTTCATCATCAGAAAGCCTGTGCGGGCTGAATTTTGCTTTGAGCGCCAATTCCTCCGCGCGCTTGTCCATTGGCTCGCCAAAATCGGTCAATTGTGTCAGATACTGGTACAGATACAGCGCGCGCCGGTTGACATCGGGCGCCGTAAAGCCCTTTTTTCGACGCCACAGGAGGAAGGCACGCCGCAGAAGCAGCAGAAGAATGCATCCGCCGGCGATAACGATGGGCAGGAGCACAGGCGCTGCCGTATGAAAGGAGCTGCCCTCTGTAACCTCCGGCAAAGAAGAATATGGTTCGCTTTCTAGTGAGCTGGAATTTTCCGTCTCATGTTCCGGTTCGCTGCTGGCTTCCGGTTCGCTCTCCGCTTCGCTTTCCGGCTCGCTGCTGGGCGTGCTTTCCAGCGTGTTGTCCGGCTCGTTCATCTGTCCGGCGGAAAGGTGAACGCCGGGAGTGGCTTCCACCGGCTGCCAGCCGAGACCGGGCGTATAGACCTCTGCCCATGCGTGGGAGCGCCGGTCCGGAATATCGGCCCAGCCGTCCACGCCGTAGTCGGCTGCCGTGACGGCGTATCCCTCAGCATAGCGGGCCGGAATCCCCTGTGCGCGCAGCATGGCGACGGCGGAGCTGGCAAAATGGACGCAATACCCCTTGTGGTTTTCAAATAGAAAATAGTCGACAAAGTCGCGTCCCACCGGGGTCGTGCCGGGGGAAAGCGTGTATGTGCCGCTGGAGCGGACATACTCCACAACGGCGTTTACCACCTCCGATTGGGTGGCGCTTTGTGCATTGGGAATGCCGACCTGCTCGCACAGCCAACGCAGCTTCATTTTGATTTCCTGCGGCAGCTGTGTGTAATGGGTGTTGGCAAATGACCGGTACGCCTGCTCGGAGACCGTGAACGGAGCGTCCGATTCCAGTGAGACGGAACGGGAATAGCCCGGCACATTCCAGGCCTGCAGGCTGTAGTTCCTGGAACCGAACAGGGAACTGGATTGAATATAAGAATCGTTTACAAATGCGCCGCCGGAGAGTTCCTCTGGCCGGGTCGCAAGTCCATAGGGGGCGAAGATACATTTTTTGTTTGCGCCTATGTTTTCGATCTCCACTTCCATAAAGAGCGCTTCCCGCTCCTCCGGCTGTGCATAGAGGGAGAAAAACTGTCCCGCCATGTTCTGCGGGTTGAAATAGAGCGCCTGCTCTAACTCTTCATAAGCGGAGTCGGGGAGAGGTTCCCAACTGGTTCCGGTATAGACGCTGCTGGAAAACGCATGCAGATAGATCGGTGTTTTTTGTGGGTTCCTGACCCGTAAAACAGTTTTCCCGGTGTATTGCAGGTTGCCGGACCGGCTCAGGCTTGTACGTCCCAGTTCCGAATCTGCCGAACCGGGGTTTAACAGCGGAGATTGATAAATGCCGGCTTCCAATTCCGTGCGCAGCGATTCAATCGAAGGCGGACGTACATAGTCCTCCTGCGGGACAAAAACGTTCAG
Organism: Anaeromassilibacillus senegalensis; assembly: GCF_001261775.1. Classification (GTDB taxonomy): domain Bacteria; phylum Bacillota; class Clostridia; order Oscillospirales; family Acutalibacteraceae; genus Anaeromassilibacillus; species Anaeromassilibacillus senegalensis. Next base: position 577,808 of record NZ_LN868536.1, read on the forward strand.
AAGCAGAAGACTGAGGATGACGGCGGGCAGGGCCAATAGAGACACTTTTCCGGCTGCGGCGGTGCGCCCAAAGGAACTGTTGGCGGACAACCGGCTCAGCAGCAGTGTGGCCCAGAAGGCCAGCAGCATGAGGACGGACGGCCAGGCGGGCATGATGGTAAAGCCGAGCGGAACCAGCAGGAATGGGGCCGTCCCCGCAAGGGAAAGCCAGAAGCTGTGCCTGCGCCGAATCGCCCAGCTCAGGAAACAAGAAAGAAAAAACAGTAGGAAGATCAAAAAGATGGTGCAGGCTTCCTCATAGTCGCCCCGCGGTAGGTCGACCCGGTACAGCGGAAATATAAACCGGGAATGTGAACCGAGCTCCGACATGATGCGGTTGGTCGTGATGATAAATCCCTGCAAAAAGTATGTGCGGAGCCAGTAGGCTGTACCACAGTAGACCGCCGCCAGCAAGAGTAAAACGGGCAGGATGAAGCGCTTCATGGAGAATATGCCGATGAACATGCCTGCAAACAACACGATACTGGCAGTCAGAATCAGGCGGTCGGCGGGCAGGGAAAACGCGGTCACAAAGCACTGCGCCACGCCAAATAAGCCCAGCAGCAGCAAAAGGACGTCGGCAAGAAGGACTGAAAGTGTATTGCGGGAGGCAGGTTTCCAAACAGGCTTGTCTATTTGGAGCCCCTGCTGCAAATTTGTCATATCGCTCCCTCCCAAACCGTGCTGTCAGAGAGGTCCTCGATGCGCTGCGGCGTTACATAAAACAAATAGGGAACGTCCTTTGCCTCCCCCAACCGCTGCCGGCATTCCGGTGCGGGAATGCCGGCAGTGGGGGCGGGTTTATCCAGCACGATATTCATGAGAGACAGGAAATCATCCGGAGATGCGATGGGCCAGCTCCGCAGCGCAATTTCATCCGCGTCGTACCACATGATCTCGTGCGGCATCTGGTTGTCCAGCAGATAATAGCAGAGGGAACTGAGATGGTCCAACGTGCGGTCCAGGTCCTCCGTTGTTCCAAACAGGTCGAAAAGAACCAGCACGGCGTTGCTGATGGGCAGGCTAAATTCTTTCACCATCAGCTCATCCATGCGGGAGGAGAGTTTCCAGTGGACGCTCCGCATAAGGTCGCCTTCCCGGTAAGGGCGGATATCAAAGATTTCCGATGGGTCACTGCCCGGCCGGTTGGAAGAAAAAAGCTCGCTTTCCGGATCGGGCGCGGGTGCGGCCTGCAGAGGAAGCTCCAACGCTTCTGCATCCGGAAGGATAAACAGGCTGATTCCCTCCGGACGCTTGTGGCGGCAGGAAAACAGTCCCATGAAATCATAGCAGCGGATTTCGTCCAATTGCATGCTGAGTTTACCGCAGTGCAGGGCGACGGCGCGGCGTTCCACCCTCTGAACACCGTGCGGGCCGGGAAGAAAAAGCGTTTCCGCGTATTTTTCTCCACTGAACAGGTTTTGATAGCGCATGCGCAGACGGACGCGCGCGGCCGGCAGATGCGACCGGTTCTGTATTTGCAGGTATACAGGAAACGGCTTGCCGCGGGATGCGGCGGCAGGGGCCTGCAAAACGGCGCGCACACAGCACATGCCCGGCAGGCTCAGAGCGAGCGATAAAATCGGGAGCAGCAACGCGAACAAAAGGATGTAATAGGAAAGATACCCATTAAAAAAGATGTAAAAGAGCACGGCGCCCACCAGCGCAAACAAGTAGGTCAAACGGCATTTCAGCATGGCTCACCTCATTTGACGGCAGGCGCGGGAACCTGATTCATGATCTTCTCCAGCAGTGCATCCACAGATAAATTGCCCATCTTGGCCTGCGGGCTGAGAACGATACGGTGTGCGATGACGTCCGCAAAGATCAGCTGGATGTCGCGCGGAATGACATAGTCGCGCCCGCTCAAATAGGCGGAGGCCTGTGCCATCCGCGTGACGGCGATGGAACCGCGCGGGCTGGCCCCCAGCCGGATCATCGGGTCCTTACGCGTGGCGGCGGTCAGCCGGGCAATGTATTCATAGAGGCTGTCCGCCAGAAAGACCTGGTTGACCTCCTGCTGCATGGTCAGAATATTTTGGCTGTTTGCCACCTGCTGGACATTTTCCAGCGGATCACCGCCCTGTTTGCGCCGCAGAATTTCCACTTCGTCCTTTAATTTGGGATAACCCATCGTCAGGCAGACCATAAAGCGGTCCATTTGGGATTCCGGCAGCAGCTGCGTACCGGCGGACCCGACGGGATTCTGCGTGGCAATTACGGTAAACGGCTTTGGGGTCTCACGCGTAATGCCGTCCACCGTGATGCGCCCTTCTTCCATGACCTCCAGCAGCGCCGCCTGCGTTTTGCTGGAGGTGCGGTTGATCTCATCCGCGAGGTACAGGTTGCAGAGCGCGGCGCCGGGCTTGTAGTCCAGCTTGCCGGTGGCTTTGTTGTAGACGGAGAAACCGGTCACGTCCGTTGGCATGACATCCGGCGTGAACTGTGTCCGGCGGTAATCCAGTGCCATCGCCTTGGAAAAGGCGAGCGCCATCGTCGTTTTGCCCACGCCGGGGATATCTTCCAGCAAAATGTGTCCCTGCGCTAAAATGGCCATCAGTGTTTTGGTAATGACCGCATCTTTGCCAACCACGGCCTTTTTGACTTCGTGTATAATTTCTAAAGCGTGTTGCATGTATGTTCTCCCTTTATCATTCGGTGTGTCGTTCTTCTGGAAAAAGTATTTCTCTGTATCTGGATCAATAATCTATTTTATTATAAAAAAAGCCAGACTGTATTGCAACCGATGCGGGCAATCGTTTATAAAACATTCAAATTTATGGAAGGCTTCCGTGTGCTGTAAATGAACCTTTTCCCAACCGGATGGTTTGACATTTACACTGGTTGATACTAGAATTATAAAGAAACAACCGCTGTGTGTTCCGAATCGCGGACAAACGATGAATCAGCCATAGAAAATGGGGGAGAGCGGATCATGAAAAAGATACGTCAGAAAAGGGCGGTAGCCACGGAGTTAAAAAATATGTTTGGAGGTGGTGAAAATTAAGATAGAATAGGAGATTTTTATGAATAGCATTCCAAATCCCAACGAGGTTTTTCCAAACGAATATCGAACATCCTGCTTCTTGAAAAATGTAATTACAGCGCCCAATATTTTTGTGGGGGATTACACCTATTACGACGATCCGGTTGATCCAACCGCGTTTGAGCGCAACAATGTATTATTTAACTGGCCGGAGTTTGGAGATTGCCTGCGTATTGGCAAGTTCTGTGCAATCGCCAGCGGTGTCCGATTTATCATGGGAAGCGCCAATCACCGGATCAGCAGTATCAGCACCTACCCGTTTCATGTCTTTGGCGGCGCTTGGGCGGAGAACACCCCGCCGCATCTGTCCCAGCTCCCTTTTAAAGGGGATACAGTTGTTGGCAACGATGTGTGGATTGGGCGGGAAAGCGTCATCATGCCCGGTGTGAAGATTGGGAATGGAGCGATCATCGCCGCATATTCCGTGGTGGCAAAGGATGTGGACCCGTATACCGTTGTGGGCGGCAATCCGGCCAGACCGATAAAAAAGCGTTTTGACGAAGAATTGATTTCGTTGCTGCTGGCGCTCCGGTGGTGGGACTTTACACCGGAAAAGCTGACAAATTTTCTGCCGGTTCTTTGTGACGACAATTTAGAGGTGGTGCGGGGAAAGCTGAAGCAGATGTTAAAACATAGAGAAATATCAAATGAATCAAAAGCCGGGAGGCGTTAATGATGGATGTTAATCAAATAGAGGAATTGCAGCGGATGGTAGACGAAAGCCGCCGCATCGTCTTTTTTGGCGGCGCGGGGGTTTCAACGGAGAGCGGGATTCCGGATTTCCGCAGTGTGGATGGGCTGTACCATCAGCATTACAAATATCCGCCGGAGACCATTCTGAGCCATAGCTTTTATATGGCGCATACGGACGAGTTTTACAAATTTTACCGGGCAAAGATGCTGTGTCTGGATGCAGAGCCGAACGCCGCCCATAAGAAACTGGCGGAGCTGGAGGCGGCGGGAAAGCTGACCGCTATTGTGACGCAAAATATCGATGGCCTGCATCAGAAGGCGGGCAGCCAAGCGGTCTATGAGCTGCACGGCTCGGTCCATCGCAACTATTGCCAACGGTGCCGCAAAGCCTATGACGCGGCGTATATCTTGCACAGTACCGGTATTCCTGTATGCGATTGCGGTGGGACGATTAAGCCGGATGTGGTGTTGTATGAGGAGAGCCTGGACCAGCGGACGCTGACCGGGGCGCTGACTGCGATTGAAAACGCCGACATGCTGATAATCGGCGGAACTTCGCTTGCTGTCTATCCGGCCTCCGGGCTGGTGCATTATTACAATGGGGATCGATTGGTATTGATCAACAAATCCGCGACTCCGATGGACGGCAGTGCGGATTTATGCATCCAGGGTAGTATCGGAGCTGTTTTGGGACAAATTAAAGTGGGATGAAACATCCAATTGTTTCTAAAAAATAAATGGATCGGAGAAAAGGTACATGGAAATCGTCAAGGTTTACAAGGAAAGTTTTCCTGCTGTTAAGTTGGTGGGAAAACGCTACACCAATGCGGACCGGGATGAAATGGGAACATTTGCATATCATTGGCAGCAGGCATACCGGGAAGGGTGGTTTGAAAAACTCAGACAATGCAAAAGCATCCCCGGTGTAAGTGAAGATGATCTGGGTGTGATGCGCGTCACGGATTCTGGCAGCACGTTTGCATATTGGATCGGCGTTTTTTTGGCGCCGGATGCGGACGTGCCGGACGGCTTTATGTCGGTGGAGATCCCGGCCGGGGAAGTGGGCGTGTGCTGGCTCCGCGGCAATGCACAAAATGGAGAGCTGTACAGCGCGGGGGCATCCGACCTTTGTGTGGAGGCCATGGCTCAGAAGGGATGGGGTTTTTCTCAGGACGGCTGGTTCTTTGAGCGGTATCATTGTTCCCGTTTTACCAAGCCGGATGAAAAAGGCAATGTCATCCTCGATATCTGTGCGTATTTAGCTTGAGCAGGAATCTGTATTTTTTATGTTCTTGAAGTAACAATAAAAATAGAAAAAGAGTGTTTCCAAAGTAAATTGGAAACACTCTTTTGTTGTGGCAGCTTATTTCATTTTAAAAGTTGCACACTCGGTCTGGCTCTTGCAGTCCGGTTTGCCGCAGGAACCGCAGGCAACATGAATATTGCTCGCGTCGCAGTCGCCGTTTGCATTGTAAACGCAGTTGTGCGCCTCGCAGCGGACATGCAGTGCTTCGTTCGGAATATCTGTGTCGCAGGAGGAATTGGAAGCGGAACCGGTCTTGTCCGCAAAGTCGGCGCAGCAGGTCTGCTCGCAGTCGCAGGCACATGCGCCTGCTACCTTGATGTCAGGGCGGCAGCAGCACTCCTTGGCATTGTTCACGCAGTTGGTGACTGTACATTTCAAGCTTGTCATAATCAGCACTTCTTTCTTAATGAGAATAGCATTCCCGACTGTCGTGCTGATTTGGAACAATCGGCACGACAGAGCAGAATGCATCTCTATTTTGTACCGATCTGTTCCTTTTTATACTTGCGGTTGGGTGCGCAATGCCAGAATCTGGTCAAAAATACGCGCGGCGGTTTCCTCTTTGGAAAGCTGCGGCAGCGCGATTTCCTGGTCTTTGGTGATCAGCGTGACAACGTTTGTATCCGTACCAAATCCCGCGCCGGAGACTTTCAAATTGTTGGCGACGATCATGTCCGCCTGCTTTTTTAAAAGTTTTTTACGCGAGTTTTCCAGCATATCGCGCGTTTCCATGGAGAAGCCGCACAAAAATTGATGCGCCGGTTTATGCTCTCCCAGATACTGCAAAATATCTGCCGTCCGAACCAACGGAACAGAGCTGTCGCCGTCCTGCTTTTTGATTTTATCGCCGCTGACTTCCACCGGACGGTAATCCGCGACTGCGGCGGCCTTGACAATGATATCCTGCTGTTCGCTGCGCATTGTGACAGCCTCAAACATATCCTGTGCACTGCAAACGGGGACCACATCCACAAAGGCCGGCGGCTGAAGGGCGGTAGGGCCTGTCACCAGTGTGACAGACGCGCCGCGCCGGGCAGCGTTCTGTGCGAGCGCATAGCCCATTTTACCTGTGGAATGATTGGTGATATAGCGGACCGGGTCGATCGCCTCCTGTGTGGGGCCAGCGGTTACCAGGACGCGCAGGCCCTGCATGTCCTTTTCCCAGCAGAGTTCCTGATAAACATATTCCAGAATGACCTCCGGGTCTGGAAATTTGCCCGCCCCGGTGTCACCGCAGGCCAGATAGCCCATCTCTGGCTCAATGACGGTAAAACCGTAGTGGCGCAATCGGTCCAGATTGTCCTGGGTAATGGGATTTTCATACATGCGGGTATTCATGGCGGGGGAAACCAGTTTTTTGCATTTACAGGCCAGTACGGTGGTGGTCAGCATATCGTCGGCCAATCCGTGCGCCATCTTGGCAATCACATTGGCGGTGGCTGGAGCGATCAGGCAGAGGTCCGCCGCTTTTGCCAGCGCGACATGCTCCACGTTGAATTCAAAATTGCGGTCAAAGGTATCCACCAGGCATTTGTGTCCGGTCAGGCTTTCAAATGTGATGGGATTGATAAAATGAGTGGCGTTTGCGGTCATCAGCACATGGACCTCGCAGCCCTGCTTATGCAGCGCGCTTGCCAGGTACGCCGCTTTATAGGCGGCAATGCCGCCTGTGACGCCCAATAAAATGGTTTTTCCTTTTAACACATGCGGTCCCTCTTTTCCACAGGTTTTTTACATTGTGCACACAGTATACCAGAGTTCCGAGTACCCGTAAATACCGGTTATGTACGATCCTTCCAGTTCCACCATTTTAATTGATCTGGATCGTGTGTTTCATTTTCCGCGAAGTAAACCGCCAGTCGGAAGACATACAGCAGGCATCGGTCCTCCTGGAAGCCTTTATATGCGCAGTCCTTTGCATACAGCTCCTCCGGGTCTTTTCCGCGCAGAGAGGCGACGGTTGGACAGCCGATGTTTATCAAGTTTTCAGCGATGGTTTTTCCAACGCCCGGTATTTGGAGCAAATCGCTTTCTTTCAAGGTGCGTTGGTACAGTGCTTTGATGCGCGCCTGAAGGGATTCCTGAAATGCTTCCTCGTTTTGCGCGGGATCGCGCAGCGTCCGCCAGATGTCGCAGGGGAGCTCTGTACAAAACCCGCAGTGTGCCAATCCTTTGCTTTTCGCGCATCGATAGATGGAGCAGCAGTCGATGTCGAGGGCTGGGGTCCAGCACACGCGGCCCTTCAGCGCCGCACAGCCGGGACACGCCGCGCCAAATTGAGAACAGGCGCTGCAATCCAGTCCGCAGACACATTCCTTCATACAAAACACACCCTTCCGCAAAAGAAGCTTTTCTTTAGCATACCACATTTTTCGCGCTTTCGGCGGAAAAATAAAACCAAAATGCTATTTTTCTGAAAAATCCTGCATTGCATTGTTGATTTTTTAACGATGTGCGCTTATAATGTAGAGGAAAATTTGCGCTGTATCCTTTCTAAGTATAAAGGAGCAGCAGCAGGAGGGTATGAAAAATGAATAAACAATCCGCAAAGTACCGCGACTTCGTCCTGTTGGCCCTGTTTGCAGCAATCATCTTGCTGCTGGCATTCACACCGATTGGCTTTATCCAGCTGCCGCTGATCAAAGCCACAATCGTGCATGTGCCGGTCATTATCGGTTCCATTTTGCTTGGCCCCAAAAAGGGCGCGATTCTGGGAGGGCTGTTCGGCCTGACCAGCCTGATCAGCAATACCATGACGCCGACGCTGCTGTCGTTTGCCTTTTCTCCGGCGATCCCGGCGCCGGGTACAACGAGCGGAAACTGGCTGAGCTTGGTGATCACGTTCATTCCGCGTATTTTGGTGGGCATTGTGCCGTACTATGTCTTTGTTTTATTGCAGAAACTAATGAAGAAGAACACTGCGGCGAGGCTTGTGGCTCGGACAGCTGCCACTTTAGAGGGCCGTGAGGCCAAGACCCTTTTGATGGAAAAGAATACGTCATCGAAGTTCGTCGCGTTGACATCGGAAATCATTTCCTTGGCGGTTGCCGCTTTGCTCGGTTCCTTTACCAACACGGTTTTTGTCATGGGCACCATGTTCCTGCTGTTTAAGGACGCCTACGCGGCGGCGAAGGGGATCCCGGTGGACGCCGTGCTGGGCGCGGTCCTTGCGGTTGTGGGGACTAACGGCGTGCCGGAGGCGATTGCCGCCGTTGTGCTGACGGTTTCGATCGGCAAGGCGCTCTTGGCGCTGCAGAGAAAATCACTCGCCTGATCCCAAGACTATATAAAGGGGAGAATACACCGGTATGATTCTTGCCATTGACGTTGGAAATACCAATATTGTGCTGGGCGGCATTGATGAAGAAACCATTCACTTTACCGCGCGGCTTTCCACTGACCGCTTTAAAACAGGCGACGAATACGCCGTACTGATGAAGAACCTGCTGGAGCTGAACGGGCAAAAGCCCTCCGACATGGAGGGGGGGATTATCTCAACCGTGGTGCCCGCGCTGGCGATGCCTCTGCGCAGTGCGGTGGAAAAGATCACCGGCAAACGCTGCATGGTGGTGGGAAGCGGATTGAAGACGGGATTGAATATTCTGATTGACAATCCGGCGCAGTTGGGCAGCGACCTTGTTGTGGATGCGGTGGCGGCCATTGCGGAGTATCCAAAACCGATCATGATTTTTGACCTCGGCACGGCGACGACCCTTTCCGTTGTGGATCGGAACGGCGGTTATATGGGCGGTATGATTATGCCCGGCGTTATTTTGGGAATGGAAGCGTTGGCCAGCCGGACCTCTCAGCTTCCGCATATCGGATTGGAACCGCCGAAAAAGCTGGTGGGCACCAATACCATCGACTGCATGAAAAGCGGCACCCTGTATGGAAACGCCGCCATGCTGGACGGCATTGTGGATCGCGTAGCGGAACAGCTGGGCGAGGAACCCACGGTGATTGCAACGGGCGGGCTGGCGCGTGTCATTGTGCCGAATTGCCGGAAAAAGATTATCTGTGACGACAGCCTGATGCTAAAAGGGCTGTGGATCCTCTATCAAAAAAACCAAAAGAACACAGAGAAATAATGTTGATGGAATAAAAAGCGGCTCCCCCTGCCTTCGCAGGGGGAGCCGTCAATTTTCAACGGTTTTTTATGCGTACAGCCGGTTTATGATGCTGTTTTGGGAGTAATAATGCTTTTCTTTTTCCATCCGCCCTGCAGGTAGTAGATCAATACGATCACAACGCCGAGCGCCCAGCTGACCGGATAGGAGTAGTAAATAAAATCTTTTCCAAATTGGCCGGCGATCCAGTAGGCGATGGGAATACGGGCAATCCACAGGGAAATCAAACTGGCGGCCATCGGAACCACCATGGATCCCGCTCCGCGCAGTACGGCGCTGAGGATAAACAGGACCGCACACAAAAAATAGAACGGCAGCAGGGAATGCAGGTAGCTCACGCCCGCGGAAATCACGTCCGGGCTTTGACTGAACATCCGCATCAGCAGCGCGCTGAGCGGATAGACCAATCCGCTGATCAACAGGCTGCCGCAGACGCCGAGCACCAGTCCGGCCTTGGTGCCTCGCCTGACGCGGTCCAACCGGGCGGCGCCGACGTTCTGTCCCACATACGTGGTGACGGCGCTGGAAATGCTCTGGATGGGCAGGAATACAAAGGTATCAATTTTGTTGGAGCCGTTAAAGCCTGCAATGAAAGAGGACCCATAACTGTTGACCAGCGCCTGCATCGCCATGATTCCGACGGAAAACAGCGCCTGCTGAATGCCGGACGGCACACCCAGCCGGATGGCTTTGTTGAACAGCGAACGGTTAAACTGAAATTTAAACAGGCTGATATGCAGAAAGGTATAGTGCTTGTTGATGAAATATACGCCGAACAGCCACGAGGAAACCTGTGCAATGATCGTCGCAAGCGCCACGCCGAACACGCCCATGCCGCAGAAGGTGAAGACCAGGTCCAGTACAATGTTGATGATTGCGGCCACGGCAAGAAACAACAGAGAAGTGCGGCTGTCTCCAAAGCCCTGTAAAATACCGGCGTTGATATTAAAGCCCAGATTGCCGATCATGCCGATGAAAATCACCAGCATGTAGATTTTGGCCATTTCAAGCGTGCCGTCGTCCGGGACGTTCATCAGCCGCAGGAGCGGTTCGCTGCTCAGAATGCCGATGACGGTCAGAGGAATGATGCCCACCATGGTGGCGGTGTAGATCGTGTTAACGGTACCGCGTACGTTTTCCATATCTTTTGCGCCGTAGTACTGGGAAATCATGATCGTGGCGCCGACGCTCAGGCCCATAAAGAGAGAGCTGAGCATAAAGATGATGGGGAACCCGGTTCCAACGGCGGCCAGCGCCTGCTCTCCGATGAAATTGCCCACCACCATGCTGTCCACCATGTTGTAGAGCTGTTGAAACACGTTGCCAAGCAGCAGCGGCGCGGTGAAAAGTAAAATAAGCCGGTAAGGATTGCCGGATGTCATGTCCGTGATGCCGGCAGTTTTCTGTTTCACAAAAATGCTCCTTTATCCAAAAAATAGGCCCTTTCCAAAAGCGCACGCCGCCGCCATTCCTCACAGGGAATGATACCGGGGCACGTTTGAAAGGGCCGGCAGAAGATACGGTTAGACAGTGCTTATCGGACGTTTTCTTTCATTTCGACGGCGCTGCGAATTAAATCGACAGAATTCTCAATGCCGAAAGCGGAAGAATCCACCATCAGGTGATAGTTGTCCTTGCTGCCCCACTTCTGGTTGGAATAAAAATTATAATAATTTGCCCTTTGTTTATCCTGTTTGACGAGGGTATCCGCCGCTTTGGCCGGGTCCACGTCATATTTGTTGATAATGCGTTCCATGCGGGAAAATTTATCCGCATAGACAAAGACATGCATACAAGCTTTGTGCTCACGAAGGATATAATCCGCACAGCGGCCCACGATTACACACGGCCCTTTTTCCGCCACTTCACGAATGATATTGGTCTGAATCAGGAAAAGTTTGTCGTTGATTGGCATTTCATTGACGGTGGAAATATGGCCGCCAAGGGAATAGTTGCCCATCATCAGGGAGTACAGCAGACTGTTGGCCGCTTTTTCGTCAGCCCGTTCAAAAACCTCTTCGCTCATGCCGCTCTGCTTTGCCGCCATGGCAATCAGGTCCTTGTCATAAAAAGGGATACCCATCTTTTTAGCGACCTTCTCGCCGATTTCTCTGCCACCGCTTCCGTACTGGCGGGCAATGGTAATAATTGTGTGGCTCATGCTTACACTCCTCACTTTGTCATAGAAGATGAGGTCCTTTCCGCAACGTACAGAAAAAACCTCTTAAAATCAACAAAAAATTGAAAAATAGATTCCATATGATTTTACATCCCAAGATCCGGTTTGTCAAACCTGTTCCTGTAAAAACAGCTGTGTTTTACCGGCTTTTTAGGCGTTTTTCGGTTGACCGGCAGAAACAGATTTTGGTTACGTTTGTAGATGGAAAATCTGTCGGCTTTCCTGATGTAATAAAAAATTCCCCGGCCATTGACCGGGGAATTTTTAAAAGAGATATATCAAATGTGCATGTAAGCGTTTGTTATTCCGCGTCAAAGACGCCGGTGGAAAGATAGCGCTCGCCAGTGTCGGGCAACAGAACCACAATCAGTTTCCCTTTATTTTCCGGCCGCTTTGCCAGCTGGGTCGCTGCGTAAACTGCCGCACCCGCGGAGATGCCCACCAGCAGACCCTCGGTTTTGGCAAGGGTTTTCGTTGTGGTAAAGGCGGCTTCATTGCTGACAGTCACAATCTCGTCCAGAATATCGGTATTCAGAATATCCGGTACAAAGCCTGCGCCGATGCCCTGAATTTTATGCGGCCCGGCTTTTCCCTGAGAAATAACGGGGGAATCCGTGGGTTCTACAGCAACAACCTTTACATTTGGGTTGTGTGCCTTAAGCCCTTCGCCAACGCCGGTGATCGTACCGCCGGTGCCGATCCCTGCAACGAAAATATCCACCTTGCCGTCGGTATCGTTCCAGATTTCCTGTGCAGTGGTTTTACGATGCATGGCCGGGTTGGCCGGGTTGACAAACTGGCCGGGAATAAAGGAATTCGGAATTTCTTTTGCAAGCTCTTCCGCCTTGGCAATTGCACCCTTCATCCCTTTGGCGCCCTCCGTCAGGATCAGCTCTGCGCCCAGGGCGGAAACGAGGCGGCGGCGTTCCAGGCTCATAGTTTCCGGCATGGTCAAAATCAGACGGTAGCCGCGCGATGCAGCGACAAAGGCAAGGCCGACGCCGGTATTGCCGCTGGTCGGTTCAATGATGGTGGTACCCTGGTTGATCAGCCCACGTTCTTCTGCGTCCTGAATCAGTGCGAATCCCACGCGGTCCTTGACGGAAGAAAGCGGATTAAAATATTCCAGCTTTGCCGCCACGGTTGCCTCCAGGCCATTCTGTGCTTCATAGTTGGATAACTCCAGCAGAGGGGTGTTGCCAATCAGGTCCGTCAATTTCTTTGCCATTTTCATCGTTGCATCGCTCCGTTTCTCAAAATGTATCGGAAATCTAATTCCTAGTAAAATAGTAATGTTTAGTTCGTGCCTCTATTATAGGCCCTATTCCATACAAAGTCAATAGGAAAACTTAACTTTTGTATTGCATCTGAAAAAAACTCATAGTATCATTATGATAAAGCCACTTGATTTAGATCGGAGGACGAAATGAAACTTTCTACAAAAAGCCGCTATGCACTGGAGGGCCTGTTCTATATGGCAGTTGCAGGCCGCGAAGATGCGGTGAATATAAAGGAAATAGCAAAGGAAACCAATTTGTCCGCCGCCTATTTGGAGCAGATTTTTTTCAAGCTCAAACAGGCGGGGATTGTACGCACAAGGCGCGGCGCGAAGGGCGGGTTTGTGTTTGACCGGCCGCTGGCGGACATTTCTGTGGGGCAGGTGATCCGTGCGGTGGAGGGCAGTCTGGTGCCGGTAAAATGTGTAGAGTCCCTTTCCGCCTGTAAAAGCAAGGTGCGCTATTCCTGCGTCAGCCGGCAGGTATGGGTGGAGCTGTCCAATGCCATTGCGCGGACGGCGGACCGCATTACCTTGGAGCAGCTCCAAAAGGAATGGTATGAGGAACAGAAAGGAGGGAGCAGCCGATGAAGATATCCACCAGAGGGCGCTATGGGCTGCGTGCCATAATCGATCTGGCGATGCATATGGGAGAAGGCCGCGTATCCCTGGGGGGGATTTCTGAGCGGCAGGATTTATCGCTAAACTATCTGGAAAGCATTTTTGCCGTTTTAAAACGCGCTGGAATCGTTTCTGGCATGGCGGGTGCGCAGGGCGGGTATCTTTTGGCGGTGCCGCCGGAACAGATTACACTGCAGCAGATTTTGGAGACCCTGGAAGGATCGCTTTCCGTAGGGGAGGAACAGGAAGGAGAGGAAACCGACCTGCGGCGCTTTTTGCGAGAACATGTCTGGAACGCCATCGACGCGGCGGTCGAAGAAGCGTTGTGCAGCACGACGCTGGCAGACATGGTAGAACGCATCGACTTGAAACACCGATCCACAGACAGCGCCTATTTATAAAGAGAGAAACGGAACCGATCCCGTTGGGATGAGGTTCCGTTTTTGCATCTCACTATACATACCGCTGCGGTTCTTCCCCGAATGGGAAGACAAGCTCTTGCTCCATTTCGTTTTTCAAAGTATGGCGGTACTCCCGCAGTTCAGGATTCGGCTGGCTCTCCCATTCCCGGTCAATATTGCGGTCCTGTTCAAAGTATTGCATGGCTTCCGGACATTGGATCATGGCCATGCCGAAGCCAAGCGGCGTTTCATCCATTATAATCACCCCGGATTAGTGTTAACGGACACGGTAAAAACATACATACAGCGGTTGGCTGTCATCCGATCAGAAGTGCCTTGGCGGGCTGAACAAAATTTACAGGGTATAACGCTGCCGCCGGGCGCATATGTATTGATGAAGTAATTCGCAAATGGGGGATTTACTGTGGATCGTTCTATGAATAAAAAAGAACCCAACGCTAACATAGATATTGGCCCAACCTTTCAGTCGCCGGAGCCGTATCCGCCGATTCAAGTGGAGGGAAAAAACAAGCTGTACGCAGGCTTGATGCATGGGAATCTGGTTGCGTCGGCAAGTGAAATGACGGCAGTCTGCCAATACCTGTACGACGGCTGGATTCTGGAACCGCAGCGCCCGGACGCGGCAAAAACAATGCATGCGATCGCCAAGGTAGAAATGCACCATCTGGATATCTTTGGAAATCTGGTGCGGGAATTGGGTGGAGACCCGACGTATGCGGTACAGTTCCGGCAGAGGAAGCAGGTTTGGAACGGCAGCTATGTTTCCAACCATAAAAACTTTTTTCACCTGATGCAGCGCAATTTGCTTGCGGAGCAGGACACGATTGCCAAGTATCTGCGTCAGGCGTCCATGATTCAGGACCCAAATATCTCAGCGATTTTGCGCCGCATCGTCCTGGATGAACAGGTGCATGTACAAATCTTTCGCAAATTTTTAGACGAATGTATCCAATGACGCAAAATACCGCGGAATGGGAAAGCCCATTCCGCGGTATTTTTTTATTACATCAAGAAAATTTCCAGACGGTTCACCTATGAGCAAAATAAAAATCCTTTTTCTAACACGTTACTTGAAAAACGCTCAGAAACTGGAGGAATGCAACTGCTTTTTATTCCTGATTGTAATTTTTCTTCGTCAGGTTTTCTGCGCACTGGTGCAGTTCGGTTTCAGAGCTTGCGCCGACGCCGGTCTGCATGATGCTTTCCTGTACAAAATACGGCTGGCAGGAAAAGAACTTCTGCATCTTTTCATTATCCTGCAGCGGTGCATTGTGCGTTTGGTTATTCGGCATAGTAATCACCTCCGGAATTAGTTTTGACAAATCCCGCGAAAATACCGGAGGAAATTGCTGCTGAATTTTTTGTGTTTTTTATGACATCGGGAGGATCACAAAATTTTCTACCTTGGAATAGAAGAAAAACCCTTTGTTGCCAGCCCCACTGAAAAGCACTTTAAAACCAGTAAAACGCAGCTGCTTTTTTATTACATTCAGAAAATTCTTAGATTTTCCGCTTCTAAACGTAACCGAAAATCCTTTTCTGCCAATCCAATCGGAAAGCGCTCAGAAACCAAGAGAACACAACTACTTTTATCAGCGGTAGGAATCAAAACTATAAATCTCACAGCCGGTAAACTTGATCCGTTCGTTGCTTGCGGATTTGCCTGCCGCTTCCAGCCCGGCTTTAAAGTCTGCTTCCGTGATGCTGCCGCGATTCAGTTTGTTTTTTAAATAGTCCTGTGCGCCCTTTTCAACAGCGGTCAGGAATTGATTCCGTTCCCGCACAGTGAGCTGATTTGGTTCCAGGATCCGGTAAGTGAAGGAATAATCGGCCTCCGCACAATCGGTCTGAACCAGGTCGCCAAAGACATCCTCTTCCTTGTAGCTGTAGCTGCGCCCGGAAAACTCCGGGTCCGCCGGTTTGCCGGAGAAAATCTCCCGGGTTTTTGCACGATATTCCTCTAACGAGCAAGGAACGGTTAAACGGAAAAACGTCTCATTCGGATCGTCATCCGGAAGATGGCAGGTGACCATTTCATAGGCAAAATTCAGACTTTTTGCATAGTCTTCTTCCTCGTCATTCATAAAAGCAGCATTGATTTTCCGGTCAAATTCCGCAATCGGCATGTTTTCATAATTGGAAAATTGCAAAGAGCGAAGTGCGAGATCGTATTGCTCTTTGGTATAGGTGTCGGTGGATGGATCAGAAGAGGCACTTTCAGAATTCGACTTATTGTTTCCTTTTTCCATGTTTGAATCCCAATCATAGCCTACATCACACTTGGCCGCATATACCAGACCATTGTTCAGTTTCCCCAAAATCTGTTTCAGCTCGGCAAGCAGAGCTTTTTCCATGGACTTTTCATCCTTTAAAGCGTTTTCTGTCTGGCTGTCCAAAAATTTTTGCATCTCTTTGTCTACGCTTTGCAGGGAGGTGTCCCGCTGAGCAACGGTCAGCGCCGTGCCGTCAGGAATGGCATAATCAAACCAGTAATCTGCATATCCGCCCGTTAACACCACCTGATCGCCGAAAATATCTCCAAACGTTTCGCGCTTGGCGGAGCCGCTGTAAGAGGGATTGCGCTCCTGCTCACAGAGGTTATAATGCTTTGTGCGGCATTCGTTCCAGGTGTAGGTCAGCGTAGTGAAAATAAAATCAGCGTTGGGGTCCTCTTCCGGCAGCGTCCAGAGGAGGCGTTGCAGGGATTTCTCTGTTTTGTGAAACGCGTCCTCATTTTCCCAATCCAGAACGCTGCGGTTAAACGCGTCTACCGTCAATTCTTTGTAATTGTCCGATTGAAAGGACAGTGCCAGGTCGTAATCGGCTTTGGTATATTGGGAATCGCTGTTGGAAAAGTGGAACCGGCTGTATGTGCCGGGCCTGTCCACATGGGTGGGAGCAGGCTCCGGTACATTGGTGGCACAGGCGGAACAGACAATGGCAATACAGAGCGACAGAATGGAAACAGAGGCGGTTAACCAGGTTTTATGTATCATAATAAAATCCCCTTTTAGTCTGATTCCAGATAATTAATTTTGCATCCGGTAAATGAAATATGATCTGTGGAAGCAGTCTTTCCGATTTCCCGCAATGCTGTGTTGAAAAGTTCTTCCGCATTGGCGCTGTTGAAAAATTCTTGTGCCCGGTCGGTGATCACTTGCTGCGCGCCCTGCATCACATTTTGCAGGAACTGGTCGCGCGCCGCGACCGTCAGCTTGTCCTGGTCCAGGATACGATAGGTAAATTCGTATTCCGCATCCACATAGTGAACGGGAATGGTGTCTCCAAAAACATCTTCGTTGCTGACGTATCTGGCGGAACCGGAGAAGCTGGGGTCTTCCGGCATCCCGGAACGGACCTCGTTTAAACGGGTATTGTATTCCCGATAAGAGGCTTGGACAGTGTTGCGAAAAAACGATGCGT
Organism: Anaeromassilibacillus senegalensis; assembly: GCF_001261775.1. Taxonomy (GTDB): domain Bacteria; phylum Bacillota; class Clostridia; order Oscillospirales; family Acutalibacteraceae; genus Anaeromassilibacillus; species Anaeromassilibacillus senegalensis. The sequence continues at coordinate 594,940 of NZ_LN868536.1, forward strand.
TTGGGTCTGTGTCGGGCAGATTTTGCAAAACCATTTCGTATGCATAGTGAATGCCGTTTCTGCCCCAATCCTCATCCTGCATGAACGCGGCGTTGATTTTTCGGTTAAACTCGGAAATGGACATGTTTTCGTAGCCGTCAAGTTTTAAGTTGTGAAGCAGCAGGTTGTACTGTTCCTGTGTGTAGGAAGAATTTTCTTCCCAGTCTGCGGAATCGATCCGGTTCTGCGCCTGTTCCAGGGTATCCGCTGTACTCGCGGTCGGAAGATAGGGAACGACAGGCGGTTTACGCTTCAGGGAAGGCGCGGAGGTGGCGAAGACGCCGATCACGACGACGATCAGCACAGAGGCCGCCGTAATGCTGATGACGGACGTTTTCCGGGACTTCATGATGGCGGTGATCCGTTCCTTCATTGCGTTTTTGCTGAAGCTGCTGGAAAGGGGAGCAAAATGTGAACGGTGCTCTTCCAGATCAACTAAGGTAAGGGCATATGGCGCGCGGGACTGCATACCGTACTGACGGACGACAGACGCGTCACAGGAAAGCTCCAGGTCCCGATTGGCCAGCACATACATCACCCAAACCAGCGGATTAAACCAGTGAATACACAGAGTGGCCGCCAGCAGCCATTTGCTCAGTGCGTCAAAGCGACGGATGTGTGCCATTTCGTGTGCCAATATGTACGAGAGCTGGACCTCGTCGGACCAGTCCAACGATTTAGGCAGAAGGATAACAGGCCAGAGAATCCCATATGTGAGGGGTGTTTCAATCTGATCAGAATACCGCACCTGCACCGGCCGGCGCAGGCGATGCGCTTCCAGCCAGCTTTTGACATAGGGATGCTCCAGCGGCAGGGACGCTCTGTAATCGCGGCGGGAACGCAAGTGGGAGAAGATAAAGAAACCCGCGAACAACACAAACAGAACGAACCAGAGGATTGACAGAGGCGCAATCCCGGCGGAGGCTTCTGCGACGGACACAACATTGTTGCCCTGCAACACGCCGGGGCGGCGAACGATGCTGCCGATGGGCTCCGCCGTGCGGTAAATGCTGGCGGGAGAGGGGACGTCAAACGGAAGCAGCAGGCGGCAGAGTGCGGCGGCCCACAACACCAGAAAGGCATTTTTGGGCAGATGATGGATGGCCAGTGCCCGAAGAATGACGATTGCCACGATAAGAATGCCGCCATAAACGCTCATTTCCAGAAGGGACAGCATGTTCCATCACTCCCATTCCTCAATCAATTTTTTTAAGTTGGAAATTTCATTGGAGGAGAGTTTTTTGCGCCCCAGCAGGGAGGCGACCAGCAGGTCGGCGGAACCGCCGTAGTTGCGCTGGATCAGCTCGTTGGTCTCCTGCTCGCGGACATCCTCCCGGCTGACCAACGCATGGCAGAGGAACCCGGGATCGATCCGCTGCACGGCGTTTTTATCGATACATTTTTTGATGACGGTATACGTAGTCGTTTTGCTCCATCCGACCTGTGCCCCCAAACGGGCGGCCAGCTCTTTTGCGGAGAGATCGCCCGCGTCCCACAGGCATTCCATGACGCGGCGTTCCGAGTCAAATAATTTTACTTCCATATTTATTCCGTCCTTTCTGTTCTATTGCAATAGAATCTATATGCATTCTACTGCGATAGAACACGGATGTCAAGCGGTTTTCATAAAATGGTACAGAATATTTTTGCATCCTACAAAATTTGCTTGCGCTCCCAAAATCCAGCTTCTATAATAGGAGAAAAACGGACGGGCAGGGAGGTATGAAAATGGAGGTATGGGAACTGGTCAGCCGCCAGCGCGCTTTTTTTGAGGAAGGAAGAACCAGGCAGGTTGCGTTCCGCCTGGTGGCACTCAATAAACTATACAATGAAATCGCTGTGCGGGAACGGCAGATTTGCCGCGCACTGCGTGCGGATCTGAATAAATCCGATTTTGAAAGCTATATGACGGAAGTGGGGCTGGTTCTCAGCGAACTTCGTTATGCAATGGCACATTTGGAAAAATGGGCCAAAGTCCAGCCGGTTCCCACGCCGCTGGCGCAGATGCCTGCAAAGAGCTTTCGCTTTGCGGAGCCATACGGCGTGGCGCTGGTAATGGCGCCATGGAACTATCCATTCCTGCTCAGCATGGAGCCGCTGATTGGCGCACTTGCGGCGGGAAATACCGTGGTACTCAAACCCTCCGCCTATGCGCCGCATACGGCGAAGGTGCTGGAAATACTGCTTCGGGCCTGTTTCCCACAGAGCTATGTGGCGGTCGTACAGGGCGGACGGGAAGAGAACGAGGCGCTGTTGGATCAACGGTTTGACAAAATCTTCTTTACCGGCGGCGTAACGGTCGGCCGCTTGGTGATGGAACGCGCGGCAAAGCATCTGACGCCGGTCACACTGGAGCTGGGAGGAAAAAGCCCCTGCATCGTGGACCGGACGGCCAATGTGAAAACGGCGGCAAAGCGCATTGTATTTGGTAAATTTCTCAATGCCGGACAGACCTGCGTCGCGCCGGATTACCTGCTGGTGCACCGCGATGTGAAGAACCAGCTGGTGGCCTATATGAAGCAGTTTATCCGCCTGTTTTACGGATCTGTACCGCTGGAAAACCCGGATTACCCTAAAATCATCAATGAGAAGCACTTTCTTCGTTTGAAGGGGCTTTTGGAGAAGCAGACGATCCTGGCGGGCGGGGAAGACAATGGGGTGGATCGCATCGCGCCCACGCTCTTAGGAGCGGTTTCCCCGGAATCTCCTGTGATGCAAGAGGAAATCTTCGGGCCGATTCTGCCTGTTCTGACCTATACCAACCTGGAGGAAGCGATTCGGTTTGTACAGGGGCGGGAAAAGCCGCTGGCGCTGTACCTGTTTACAACGGACCGCTCCGTCGAGCGCCGGGTTATGCGGGAGGTTTCCTTTGGCGGGGGCTGCGTCAACGATACGGTAGTGCATCTGGCCTCTCCGCACCTGAGCTTCGGCGGCGTGGGGAACAGCGGCATGGGCGCTTATCACGGCAAATACAGTTTTGACGCGTTCAGCCACTATAAAAGCGTTTTAAAGCGTCCGAGCCGTCTGGAGGTTCCGGTGCGGTATTTCCCGGCTGAACCATATAAAAAGAAACTTGTGCGCCTGTTGCTTCGATAAACAATCAGGCGTCTGGGTCAAAATACGTGATCACACAAAAATGCAGGCTTATTCTCCCCGCGAAAGGCGAGGGGAATAAGCCTGCTTTGTTGTAGTTGGAAAAATGTGACAGAGCCTTTTTTCGCGTGCGCCGCAGTTCAGCAATGCCCTCCCATCCGCGCCGCGGTCTGGAAACCAATGTATCGTGAGAGGAATGCATTTAATAAAAACAAAATGAGACCAGAGCGGGTTGTGCGTGTTTTATTTTTATAGGCTCAAAGGCGCTTATTTCATCCGCACAAGATTGAGGAGTACTTCCACCATGGAGTCCATGCTCTGTACGGGGATATACTCAAACCGGCCGTGGAAGTTGTGTCCGCCCGTGGAGAGATTGGGGCAGGGAAGGCCCATGTAAGAGAGGCGTGCGCCGTCTGTGCCGCCGCGGATGGGAACGACCAGCGGGTCCACGCCCGCCTCGCGCATTGCCTGCTCCGCATCCCGAATCAGGAAAATATGCGGCTCAATCTGTTCCTTCATATTGTAATACGAGTCCACCATTTTCAGGACGATTGTATCGGCGCCGTATTTGTCGTTCAGGTAATCGGCAATCTTTTGGAACCGGGCTTTTTTCTGCTCAAATTTTTCACGGTCATGGTCGCGGATGATGTAATGCAGGCTGGTCTGCTCTTCGTGCCCCTGAATGCCTTCCAAATGGCTGAAGCCCTCATAGCCCTCTGTGAACGCCGGATTTTCAAAGACCGGAAGCATGGAGTGAAATTCCATCGCCATCAGGATGGCGTTTTTCATCTTCATTTTGGAATCGCCGGGATGCACGCTGACGCCGTTGACCGTGACCTTTGCGTCCGCGGCGTTGAAATTTTCATACTCGATTTCACCCAGTTTGCCTCCGTCTACTGTATAGGCGTAATCCGCGCCGAATCTCTTGACGTCAAAATGGTCCGCGCCCCGCCCGGTTTCCTCGTCCGGCGTAATGCCGACCTTGATGGTTCCGTGCGGGATGTTCTCCTGGATCAGACGTTCCAGAGCGGTGAATATTTCTGCAATGCCCGCTTTGTCGTCGCCGCCCAGCAGCGTAGTACCGTCTGTGACAATCAGGTCCTGGCCCTTGTAGTCGAGCAGGCTGGGAAATTCTTTGGGCCGCATAACGACGTTCTTTTCCGCGTTCAAAACAATATCGCCGCCGTCATATTGTTCCACAATGCGTGGCCGGACATTTTCTCCGCTTGCGGCGGGAGAGGTATCCATATGGGCAATCAGACCCAGAACAGGGCGATTCGTTTCACAGTTGGCCGGGAGTGTGCCGTAGACATAGCCGTAATCGTCCATATGCGCGTTGGTCAGCCCCAAGGCGCGCAGTTCTTCTGCCAGCGCCTGGCCCAGCAGTCTCTGCCGGTCCGTGGTGGGGCATTTGTCCTCCGGCGCGTTATCGTCGGAGGTGGTGTGGTACGCAACGTATTTCAACAGCCGTTCGTAAGCTCTCATGGTGTCAACTTCCTTTCCTATCAAAGAGATTCTTTCTTCCATCATACGACAAATTGAGGCAAAGTACAATGGAGGATTTATGAAAGCAGAGGGGCCCAGGCGGTTTTTAAAAGCTCCACAGCCGGTTGAATTTCCTCCAGCGGAATGCCTGCAAAGCCGAGCGTGACACTGCCCGCTTCTTTGGCGGGCAGGACGCGGACGCCCTGTTCCTGCGCCGCTTGGCAGAGTGCTTCAGAAGAGGCGCGGCAAGGCAGAGAAACAACCAGGCAGAGTGCAGTTTCCCGCAGAAAGATCGTACATTTTTTCCCAAAGGCCTGTTTAACGGCGCGGATCAAAGTTTCGCTTTTGGCGGCATAGAGCTTGCGCAGGCGGCGGAGGTGCCGTTCCAGCTGGCCGCTTTGTACGTAGCCGCTCAAAGCCAGCTGTTCGATTTTGGACGCCGTCTGGTTGTAATCTTTGGCACGTTCCCGGTAATCCGCAAGAAAAGCGGGCGGGAGGGCTGTATAGCCGATACGGACAGAGGGCAGCAGCAGTTTGGAAAAGGAGCCGAGGTAGATGACGTTTCCGCCGTCTCCGATGCCCTGCATGGCAGGGATTGGACGGGCATTATAGCGAAGTTCACCGTTATAATCATCTTCAAGGATGACGGCGTTATTTGCCTTGGCCCATTCCAGCAGGGCATACCGGCGGCTCATCGGCATGGCGGTGCCGTTTTGGACGCTGTGGGAGGGGCGCACCAGTACGGCCTTCACACCGCTTTGCTCCAGTGTATCCGTGCGAATACCGTCTCCGTCCGCCGGCAGGCGCAGGACTTGAAACCCGCAGTCCGCAAAGACGCGCTCCGCCTGCGGGAATCCGCGCTCGTCAATCGCGACGCGCTTTTCTTTTAACAGGCCGCACAGCAAATATAAGAGCGGCTGCGTCCCCGCGCCCACGACAATCTGTTCCGGTTTGGCTGTTACGCCGCGCACGCCGAAGCTGTAGGCGGAGAGCGCGGCGCGCAGAGCCGGTTCTCCCTGCGGGTCGCCGTAGGAGGCAATAACCTCCTGCCGGTTCAGGACGTCGCGGATATGCCGCCGCCAGATTTTGATGTCTGTGCAGCTGCTGTCCACGGAATCCGTGCCGAATTGATACTGGTACTGCGGGACGGCACTGGGAGCGGAAATCGAAAATGCGGAACTTGCGGTGCGAGGGAGGGAAACCGTTCCAGTGGCAACAAAAAAGCCGCTCTGCGGGCGGGTTTTAACGTAGCCCTCCACACAGAGCTGCTGATATGCCGCCTCCACGGTGGTACGGCTCAGGTGCAAATCTTCGGAGAGCTTGCGGATGGACGGCAGCTTTTCGCCCTTGGGAAAGTGCCCGTTTTCAATCGACTGTCGGATGGAAGCATACAGCTGCTGGTAGAGCGGTGTTCCGGAGTTGGGGTTCAACGTCAGATAATCGTATGTCATGGAGCATCCTCCTTTAAACTGTCTTGATCATATTTTTATAAACTGTGCATTTCTAAATGAACAGTTCAGAGGTATTATAGTACACAATGAAGGGCAAACGCAAGCGGCGGCAGCGGTTGCCAAAACATTCCAGAGGGGGATTTGCTTTATGAATTTTAATGGAAACAAACGCGGAACCACGGTCAACTTGGCGCTGACCGGTCTGATGGCGGCGCTGGTGCTGGTGGCAACGATGTTTTTCAAGGTGCAGATTCCGGTCGGACCGGATAAAACCATGATCGGCTTTGCCAATGTGTTCTGCATCCTGGCGGGTTTGCTGCTCGGCCCGGTTTACGGCGGCTTGGCGGCGGGAATCGGCTCCTGTATTTTTGACCTGATCGGCGGCTGGGCGGATAGTGCGCCCACCACGCTGTTGTTTAAATTTATGATGGCATTTGTGTGCGGCCTGATTGCCTGGGGTGGGGATAAAACCGCGCAGAAGGTTTCCCGCGTGATCACCGGCGCCGTCAGCGGTTCGCTGGTATATTGTGTATTGTACCTCGGTTACTCTGCGCTTAAGCTGATTTTACTGGGTTCCGCACCGGAGGCGGCGTTGATCGCTATGACGACAAAGCTCGGTGCGACGCTGACCAATGCAATTATAGCCGATGTGATTGCGGTGCCGTTCTTCTTCGCGATTCGGAAGGCGCTGGACCGCGCACACCTTCCCGTTGGCGGCAGATTGCGCCACAGCTAAAAAGAAAGAGGAAAACGCGCTCCACGGTTCGCCGTGGGGCGCGTTTTTGCGTAAAAGAAGAAGAAATCCAGAAAATCCCTTGTGAAACATTGCGCCGGGATGCTATAATGACCTCACGCCGTTAGCGGAAGCAGAGCTTCCGACGGCTGAGAGACATAGTATCGTTTTGGTAGAGGCTGCGCCTCTTTGTGTGATAATAACCGCACGGCGTTAGCAAAATCAGAGATTTTGACGCCTGCGCAAACATTGTACCGTTGTACTGGAGATTTCGCCTTTTTATGGTATAATAAATTTTATGGTTTTAGAAAGCTTATGCGGGCATTGCCCCGGGATAGGAGCATTTATAAGATGAAGGACACGGAAAAAAAGCCGAAAAAGGTTCGTAGTGATATTGTAAGGGACAGCATCAACACGTTTGGCACAAACGCGATTGGCTCCCTGCTCTCTATCATCTCGGCCTTTTTTGTTTTGGGCGTTCTGGACCCCGGCGTAAAGGGGCAATATAATCAGGTGCAGTTGGTTGGCAACGGATTATTTACGCTGTTTGGCTTCAGCATCAATGCCGCCATGATTTATTTTGTTTCCCGTTTTAAGATTAAAAATACGGTTTCAGCCATACGCAAGCTGACCATTGCGATGTCCGTACTGATTTTGGTGGCAGGCACAGCGGCTGTCGTGTTTATGAAGGAAATCTTTTTTCCCGGCAGTACGGCGTTTTATTGCTGGGCGGCAGTCATTTACGGATTGTTTTCTTTCCTGCTGAACGTCTGCCTGGCAATTCTGCGCGGGGAAAATAAGTTTAAATCGTTTAATACGATCAATCTGCTGCAAAAGGTTTTGTTGACGGCGTTTATGTTTTCCATGTTGGTATTCCCCAGTGCGTGGCTGCTCGTCACATCGATGATTGGTATTCAGATTCTGATGATCGCATTCGCTATCTACAGCATTATCCGTTGGAACGGCAAAGAGCTAGCCCCCGCGCCGGAGGACGACCTGCCGGTGCAGACCAGTGCGATGTTCCGATACAGCTTAAAATCCCATGTGTCCAATGTGATGACGTATATCAATTCCTATTTGGGTTCCTATATTGTCAACGCGGTGTATTCGCTTTCCACGTTTGGTATCTACAACGCCGCCGTCACCATGATGCAGCAGGTATGGCTGCTGCCGGATGCGGTCAGTCAGGTCATCATGAGCCGCATTGCGGCAATGCGTGAAAAAGAGGACAAGGTCCGCCTGACGCTGATGTCCTGTAAAGTGGTCACCTATATTACCATTGTGTGCGCGGTGCTGTTGGTCGTTGTCGCGCAGATTTTTGTGCCAATTGTGTTCCCAAAATACGTGGACGCCATCGCGCCGCTGCGGTATTTAATCATCGGTTCTATTTTTATCTGCTATGCAAAGGTGTTGGCAAACTCCATCGCTGCATATGGAAAACCGGAACTGAATATCCTGCCGACGATTGTCGGCATCATTGTCAACCTGGCGCTGGTGCTCTATTTGATTCCCCTGATGGGCGTCAACGGCATTGCGCTGGCTACTTCGGCCTCCCTGACGGTGCAGGGGCTGACCTCCATGATCATCTTCTGTGTATTTACCAGGACGCCGTTTTACCGGCTGCTGATTCCCAATGGAGAGGAAATCCGCACGGTTGCACAGATCTTCAAAAAATAACCAATGCTGAAGGAGATAGAAAAGATGAAAAAAATCCTTTCCCTGCTGTTGGCGCTGCTTGTGGCGCTGTCCTGTACGGCGGTTGCATTTGCCGAGGACGAAGAGGTGTCGGACGAGCTCAAGGCGCTGGGAGAAAAGATATTGAACAACCAAAAGATGGCGATGGAATGGGCCATTGAGGGCTTTACCTGCCAGTCGGAAAAGGTGGAGGCGGAGCTTCTGCCGGACGGCACGGTGAACATCACGGAGTACTGGACGTTTTCCTGTAAGAATTATCAGAAGATGACGCAGTTTGACCGAACAATTAAAAAGTCGGACGACTATGAGGTTTCCAATATCAGCGTCAAGATGGGCAGCCAGACATTGGAACGTAAATACGACATCGACGATGTGGTGCGCAAAGAACGCGAGTATATGATGGAGGAGTCAGATTCTGGTTATGATCTGTCCGTTTATTTTGAAAACTGGAATGCTACTACAACGATTAAGGTTCTTTACACGGTAAAAGGCGCTGTGCAGTTCCACAACGACATTATGGAGTTCAATTGGGAAATGATTGGCGACGACATTCCCTATGACGCGAAGCTTTTTACCGGTTACGTGATCCTGCCGTACGGTGCGGAGCGCAAGGAGGTCAAGGCCTGGACGCACGACCAGGAAAATGCAGAGATCATCATTGAGAGTGGAGAACTGGTGAGCATGCGGATTGAAGAGGTCCCGGAGCACCATCCGATTGCCCTGCGCGTGACAGCCCCGCTTTATTTGTTTCCCACTGCGGCGGCAGAATACAAAACGGGCCAGGATGCATATCGCGAAATCCTGACGGAAGAAAACGATCCCGACAAAGATCCGGCCAACGCGGCGCGGGAAGCGAAAAAGGATCGGGTCATCCAGACCGCGGTTCCGGCTGTGCTGCTGGTTGGCGCGGCTCTGATTATCTTCTTTTCCCATCGTAAGAAGAAACATGCGTAAGGAGGGGCCGCATTGCGAGCGGGAGAAATAAAACAAAAAGGCGTACTGAAAACAGCATGCCGCGCGGCGCTTCCCTGTACCGTCCCCGTGATGGTAGGATACCTGTTTTTGGGGGCGGCATTCGGCATCTTGCTGGAAAGCAAAGGGTATGGGTTCGGCTGGGCTGCTCTGATGAGTTTTCTGGTCTACGCCGGGTCCATGCAGTTCGTGGCGGTCAGCCTGCTGGTTCCCGGCGTCCAACTGATACAGGTCGCTTTTATGACGCTGATGGTCAACATACGCCATATCTTTTACGGGATTTCCATGCTGGAAAAATTTCAGGATATGGGGCGCAAAAAGCCGTACATGATTTTTTCCCTGACGGACGAGACGTTTTCTCTGCTGTGTTCCGCACAACCGCCGGAAGGCGTGGACCGAAACTGGTTTCTGTTTTTTATCTCTTTATTCAATCAGGCGTACTGGGTGATCGGTTCCGTTGCCGGCGGATTGCTGGGCGCGACGTTTTCCTTTAACACGCAGGGGATCGACTTTGCGATGACCGCTCTGTTCGTTGTCATTTTTGTCAATCAATGGCGTGAGGCAAAAAGCCATATTCCCGCGCTCGCGGGATTGGCGTGTTCTGTTGTGTGCCTGCTCTTCTTTGGGCCATCTAATTTTATATTGCCGTCGATGATTGGAATGACGGTGTTTTTAATTGGCTTTCGTAAGAAGTTGGACTGCAAAGAAGAGGAGGAACCGATTTGCTGAGCGCACAGGAAACTTTCCTGGTGATTGTTGTAATTGCGGTCGTCACTTTTTTAACAAGGTTGCTGCCGTTTGCACTTTTCCCCGGAAAATCGGAGAAGCCCGCATGGGTTCTGTACCTGGGACGGGTTTTGCCATATGCAATTGTCGCAATGCTGGTTGTATACTGCCTCAAAGGTGTGTCGGTGCAGGCGTGGCCGTTCGGATTGCCGGAGCTGATTGCAGTGGCCGCAGTAGTGGCATTGCATGTCTGGAAGAAAAATACGCTGTTGAGCATTGGCGCCGGCACGGTTCTTTATATGGTTCTGATTCAGTTTGTTTTCTAACGCCAGTGAAGTCCGGAAAGAAAATAACAGAATCCCTGAAATTTATAGAAAATTTGAGATAAAACTGATAATTCTGCGGTTTGAATTGATGTTTTAAGTCGTCTGTGATAAAATAAGGCAAATATACCCGTGTGTCTGCTAAAAAGAGCAGGCGGAGATTCCAGCTGAGGGATATGGGACAAAGAAAGGTGAGGGCTATGGAACGACAGGATCATGAAAAACTATATATCCGCATGTTGGGAGAATTCTCGATTCACCGGGGAGACAGCGAGATTGTCAAAAAGGGAAACCGTTCTAAGAAAATATGGCTGTTGATCGGTATTTTACTGACGGAGCGCGGTAAATATCTTTCGCAGAATCAATTGATTGAGCTTTTGTGGCGCAATGGCGACGAGTGCATTGACCCGGCAAATTCATTAAAGAATCTGGTGTACCGCGCGAGAATGCTGCTGGAGGATTTGAACGGCGATGAGGACACGGAGTATATCCGGTATGCGCAAGGTGCGTATGCTTGGAATACAGATATCCCCTGCGAGCTGGATACGGACACGATGGTGCTTCTGTCGAATAACAGTCGTGATGATTCCGAAACATTAGAAAGCCGCATCGCGCGCTATGCGCAGGCTATTTCCCTCTACCGTGGAGAATTTCTTCCCAATCTGGCGGAGGAAGAGTGGATCTTTTCAAAGCGCGGCTATTATGAAAGTCTTTATGTCAATTGTGTTCTGCGGTTGTGCCGTCTGTATAACGAGACGGAGCAGTACAATCTGATTATTCCGGTCTGTGAGCAGGCGATTCAACATTGCCCGTTTCAGGAGGATATTCACCGCGTTTTGCTGAAAGCCTATGTCAGCACGGATCAAAACGCAAAAGCGTTGGTGCATTACGAGAGTATGGCGGAATCGTTTAACCGGGAACTGGGCGTTGGGCTCTCCAATTCCATCCGTATGGTGTACGAGGAGATTTTAAAAGGAATCCATAGTGTGGAAACGGATTTGTTTGAAATCAAACGAGAGCTGTTAAAATCGGATGGCGACGGGAATCGGGCGTTCTTTTGTGAATTCCCTGTATTCCGGGAGATTTGCCGTGTCCAAATGCGCATGCAGGAACGCAGCGGTCAGGAAGAAATTCTGGTTTTGCTCACTGTGGTTGACAAAAACGAGGAGTGCCCGCCGCTGGAAAAGTTAAAGAATGTGATGGAAATTCTAAAAGATTGTATTCTGGATACCTTGCGCAGAAACGACATTGTCGCAAGATTCAGTCCATCCCAATTTATTCTGGGATTGGCGGTTACCAGCAAAGATAACGCACAGGTCATTTCGGAGCGTATTCATTCCGTTTTTGAAAGCAGGTACCGCAGGAAAGAAATTCACCTGACGGAACAGGTGGTCAGTTTGCGTCAGGACTGATCCGTCATAAGATACAGAGTGGAGGCGTGTAGATGAGAAAGATGCGTAAGATAATGTTTGCCGCTGCACTCTGTGTTTTTTTGCTTTCCACAGGTTTTTTAGCGTATGAGCTGCTGATTCTTCCCAACCAGAACCGCGGTGCCATTGAATCGGTGCAAGAGATGTACTATCACGCGGAAACGTCTTCTGGTGTGCCAGACAAAGCCATCCTGCCGGTTGCGGAGGAGCAGAAGGAAAATGGATACGCCGCGCTGAAAGAGAAGAACAACGATGTGATTGGGTGGATCAAAATCCCCAACACCGTGGTGGACTATCCGGTGATGCAGTCCAGCCTGCAAAGCCCGGAGTATTATCTGCGGCGCGGATATGATCAAAAGTATTCCAAATACGGCTGCATTTTTCTGGATGCGCGCTGTACGCCGCCGGAAGAAACGTCCAACCTTACTTTATATGGGCACAATATGACGGACGGGCAGATGTTTGCATCGATTCTAAAGTATACCGACCTGGATTTTTACAAGAGCGCTCCGGTAATAGATTTCGATATAGAGGGCAAAGCGGGGAAGTGGAAAGTTTTTTCTGTTTTCAGGATTAATACATTGCCAGAGCAGGGGACGCTTTTCCTTTATACACAGCCGGCGTTTGAAGAGGAAGGCGCGTATGCGGAGTTTCTGGAACAGGCAAAAAGCCGCTCTCTGTTAAGCCTTCCGGTGGATGTGAATACGGACGACCAGATATTGACGCTTTCCACCTGTTCCTATGAGTTTGAGGAATTCCGCACCGTGGTAATGGCGCGGCGTGTACGCGATGGGGAGGAGCCGACGGTGGCGTTGGACCGTGCGGCGTATAACCCGCATCCGGTGTATCCGGACTGCTGGATACAAAAGTATGGAACCTGAAATCAGCGTAAAATAAAAAGAGCTTGTATCACAACATAAGTTTTACATAAAATTTTGGCAGGATAAGAGTGATCCCCCCGCCACAGGCGGGGGGAACATCAATTCAACCGATTTTTATGCATTCTGTCAATTGTGATACAGGCTTTTTTTCACAGCGCAGGGTTTATTCGGCCGGGAGGACCGCGCCCTCGTAGGTGTCGTTGATATACTGGCGCACCTTATCGCTCTTCCGGGCTGCGAGCAGTGCTTTGGGGTCCTCAAGTATGGACCCTAAAAACAGCAAAAAAAAAAAAGAGTTTTTACCAAAAAAAAATTTTTAAAAAAATTTTGGGAAGAAAAAGGGTTATCCCCCCGCCACAGGCGGGGGGATCATCAATTCAACCGATTTTTATGCATTCTGTCAATTGTGATACAGGCTTTTTTACACAGCGCAGGTTTTATTCGGCCGGAAGGACCGCGCCTTCGTAGGTGTCGTTGATATACTGGCGCACCTTATCGCTCTTCAGGGCTGCGAGCAGTGCTTTGAGGTCCTCGCGGTTTTCATCCCCTTTGCGGATGGCAACGACGTTTGCATAGGTGGCTGCAGCGACGGAATCGCTGGCTTCCACAGCCAGCGCGTCGCTGACCTTCAAGCCGCCGTCGATCGCGTAGTTGCCGTTGATAACGGCGACGTCGACGTCGGGAAGCGCACGGACCAGCTGTGCCGCTTCAATTTCCTTAAATTTGAGGTTCTTCGGATTCTCTGCAATATCCTTCGGTGTCGCGGCCAGGCCGGCGTCGTCCTTAACCTTGATCAGCCCCTGGTCCTGCAGGAGCAACAGCGCACGGGCCTCGTTGGTCGTGTCGTTCGGGACGGCGATGGTCGCGCCGTCTGCGAGATCCGCCAGGGAAGCGGTTTTGCCTGCGTATACGCCGAACGGCTCATAATGGATGGCCCCGATGGAAACCAGATCGGTCTGATTCTCTACGTTAAAGTCGTCCAGGTAGGGCTTATGTTGGAAGTAGTTGGCGTCCAGATTACCGTCCTGCAGCGCCAGATTGGGCTGTACATAATCGGAGAATTCCATAATTTTCAGTTCATAGCCCTGGTCCTTCAGAACTTCACCGGCAATTTTTAAAATTTCCGCGTGCGGCGCAGGGGAGGCGCCAACGGTAATCACTTTGGTTTCTCCGCCCGCGGCAGCGCCGCCGGAAGCGGTATTGCCCTCCTGCTGGCATCCTGCCAATAAGGAAACAGAGAGAATGGCTGTCAATAAAAATGCGATAATTTTTTTCATGAAGATCATCCTTTCGTTGGTCCAAAACAGACCATTTATGAAAACGAAACTTATTTGCGCCGGTCGGAATGCTTGGCGATGTTCATAATAATGCCCTGCAGAATTTGCACGACTACAATAATGAGCACGACAGTGACGAACATCACTTCGTCCTCGTAGCGGTAGTAGCCAAAGCGAATGGCGATGTCACCCAGTCCGCCCGCGCCGACGATGCCCGCCATAGCCGTATAGCCGAGAATGGTGACAGAGGCGATCGCGCAGTTGACGATCAGGGAAGGCCGGGCCTCCGGCAGCATGACCTTCCAGATGATCTGAAGAGTGGACGCGCCCATCGACTGGGAGGCTTCAATGACACCGACGTCCACTTCCTGAATGGAGCTTTCCACCAGGCGGGCCACGAACGGTGCGGCGGAGAGTGTCAGCGGCACGATTGCCGCAGTGGAGCCGAGCGTGGTGCCGACGACCCAGCGGGTGAATGGGATAATTGCCATCAGTAAGATGATAAAGGGAATGGAACGTGTAAGGTTTACAATGACGTCCAATACCTTGTATAGCACCGGATGCGGGCGGATCCCGCCCTTTGCAAATGCGACCAGAGCGATGCCGAGCGGCAGTCCGATCACGTAGGCGAACAGTGTGGACACCAGGGTCATATACAGGGTTTCACCAATGCCCTGCAGCAGCATCCAAAGCATGGCTTCATCCCACATTTCCGCTCACCTCCTCCACCGTTAAGCCGCGGCTGTCCAGATAGGACATCATTTTATCCGCAAGCATCTGGTTTTCCGGCAGTTGGAGCACCATTTGCCCAAACGCCTTGCCTTCTATATTTTTGGTGTCTGCAAACATAATGTTCACAGGCGACTGGAATGCCAGTACCATGTTGGCAATGACCGGCTCGAATGAGGAGGTACCGTCGAACACGATGCGCACCGAACGCCTGCCGGTAAAATGATCCGTCGTATGCTTCCCTTCCGGGAAGACCAGGCGCTGTGCCGCCTCTGTCTTCGGATGAGAAAAAATCTCTGCCACGCTACCGGATTCGGCAATCCGGCTGTCGCTGATGATTGCCACACGGTTGCAGATCTCTTCTATTACGCTCATTTCATGCGTAATAATGACAATGGTGATGCCCAGACGTTTGTTAATATCTTTCAGCAGCGCCAGAATCGAAGAGGTGGTGTTTGGGTCCAGTGCGGAGGTTGCCTCGTCGCAGAGCAGCACCTTCGGATTAGTGGCGAGCGCCCGCGCAATGGCGATGCGCTGCTTCTGTCCGCCGGACAGCTGGGACGGGTAGGCATTTGCTTTATCGGTCAGGCCAACCAGGTCCAGCAGTTCTTTTGCGCGCTTTTTTGCTGTGTCTTTGTCCACGCCGGAGATTTCCAGGGGGAAGCGAATATTTCCCTCTGCGGTCCGCTGCATCAGCAGATTAAACTGCTGGAAAATCATGCCGATGGAGTGGCGCGCTTGCCGTAGCTGAGCATCGCTCAGATTGGCAAGGTCCAAACCGTCCAGGAGGACGGAACCTTCTGTGGGCTTTTCCAGCATGTTCATACAGCGCACCAGCGTGCTCTTGCCGGCGCCGCTCATGCCGATGATGCCGAAAATATCTCCCTTTTCGATCTGGAGATCAATATTCCGCAGAGCGTGCACTTCCGCATTTTTGGTTTGAAAGGTTTTGCTGAGAGACCGTATTTGGATCATAGGTTTTCCAACCACGTCTGCGCCCTCCTCTTTCCTTACATATATAGTCGATAGAATGGACGTTCCTGCCGCAAAATAAATCTAATTAATTTACTGGGAATTATAGCTTTCTTTTGCGGGCTTGTCAAGAATTCTTTTTTAAGCGTTCTTTTCCCGCATGCGCGCCACAAGCGCCTTGATCGGGATCCCTTTTTCTGTAAACATCCGCTCGTGCTCCGTGGGGGCATCCTGTGCGAAGAAGCCCGGTGCGGCGTGCAGGTCGTCTGTCCGGCGGACCAGGGCAAAACCGCCCGCCTCCAGATACTCCAGCGTGTCTGCAAATAACGCGTCGTCGTCCGTTTTAAACCAAAGCTCCCCGTCCGGCTGCAAAAACTGCCGGTAGCTGTTCAGCTGGCGCGGGTGCGTCAGGCGGCGCTTGTGGTGTTTGGCGCGCGGCCATGGGTTGCAGAAATTGATGCAGACGCGCTGTACATTGTCCTCCGGTTTGATGATGTTGCAGATTTGCTCGACATTGTAGGCGGTCAGTGCGGCGTTATCAACAGGGCGTCCGACTTCCTCGTAAGCGGCTTCAATGATTCGCTTGGCGGGGGCGAGCACGACGTCCTTGAGATCGACGCCGATGTAATTGATTGCCGGGTTTTGCGGGGCAAGCCCCGCGATGTACCACCCCTTGCCGCATCCCAGCTCCAAATGGATGGGCTGTTTGTGAGCGAACCAGTCCTGCCATTTGCCCGCGACCGGTTCGGCGCGGCGCACAAAAAACGGGCATGCGTTCAGTTCCGGTGTGGCCCAGGGTTTATTGCGCATCCGCATGCTGTGTTCCTCCCGCTTCCCAGTTTTTGCAGACGTCCACCCATTTCAGACTGTGGGAGCAGCGTTCCAGTTCTTCACAGGACAGTTCAATGGCGGAATTTGCGGTGCCGCAGGCGGGAAATACCGTGGCAAAACGGTGCAGGGATTCGTCGCAGTAGACCTTTGCCATGTCCGGGTTGCCGAACGGGCACACGCCGCCCACCGGGTAGCCGGTCAACGGAAGTACCTCGTCCGCGGACAGCATTTTTGCTTTCATATGAAATTCCGCTTTGAATTTGCTGTTATCTATTTTCGCATCACCGGCGGCAACGACCAGAACGCAGCCTTCGTCCGCCTTCAAAGAAATGGTTTTGGCGATGCGGGCGGGCTCCACACCCACGGCCTGTGCCGCCAGTTCCACGGTGGCGCTGGAAACATCGAATTCCTGTACACGGTCCGCAACGCCGAACGGCCGCAGGTATTCCTTAACTGCTTCAATCGACATGTTTCTTCCTCCCAAACCGGCTGAAAAAGCCGGTGTTTTACTGAATATGACTGAAATTAAATTTAAGTATACCATACGAAAGGAGAATGAAAAATACTTGCAGAATATTTTGTGTATTGCGACAAAAAGTTTTTTCCCAATTTGCGCTTTCTGGTTGAGATTTTGTGAAATAGACCAGCCGACAAAATACGACCGGAGGGTTAAAAATTCGGACAAAAAAATGCGCGTTTAATTTGCGATGGGGTAACAAGTTGTGCTATACTAGGAAAGCAATTGAGGCAGCCGGTTTTATCACAATGGAGGCATACATGGATAAAAGTAAAAAAATCGCGTCCGGCCTGATGGTTGTTCTGCTTTTGATCATTGCAACGCTGGTGTTTTTATGGAAACAAACGGGTGCGCTGCAGGAGGAACCGTTTACCAGTACGTCGTTTGCAATGGGAACCTACGTGCAGCAGACGGTGTACGGAGAAAACGGCGAGCAGGCCGCACAAGAGGGCGACCGTGCGGTACAGGAGCTGGAGAACAAGATTTCCTGGCGTGTGGAAAGCGCCGACGTCGCCCGCTTAAACGCTGCCGCCGGCACGGACTGGATCGACATTGCGCCGGAAACGGCGTCAATTTTGCAGGATGCCCTGGATGTGGCGGAACGCTCCAACGGCGCGTTTGACCCCACCATCCTGCCGATCAGCTCCCTCTGGGATTTTGGCGGAGAAAACCAGCATTTCCCCGGCGACGCGGAGCTGCAGCGGTTCCTGCCGTTTGTGGATTACCGCAATGTCCGCGTGGATGCGGAACAATCGAAAGCGTCGATCAAAATACGCGGTGCGGCGGTTGACCTCGGCGCCATTGGCAAGGGCGCCGCCTGCGACCAGATGGTGCGGGCCTATCAGGAAGCAAGTGCAAAAGCCGGCGTGGCGGCGGTGGGCGGCAGCATCGGCCTGTACGGGACAAAGCCCGGCGGCGGCGCCTGGCGGCTTGCCATACGGGACCCGGACAGCGGGAACGATAAGGCGGTTGAAATGGGTACGCTGGATTTGAAAGAAGGTTTTATTTCTACCTCCGGGTCGTATGAAAAAACCTTTGAAGAGGATGGGCGCACCTATCATCATTTGCTGGATCCGAAAACCGGGTATCCGGCGGATAACGGCCTGGTTTCCGTAACTGTGGTGTATCAAAATGGCGCGATGAGCGACGCGCTCTCCACAGCGGCGTTTGTCCTGGGGCTGGAGCAGGGCAGGGCGCTGTTGGAGGAATACGGGGCGGGCGGCGTGTTCATCGACCGGGATCACCGCGTGACCGTTACAGAAAATCTGAAGGATGCGTTCCAGATTGTGTCGGACGCATATGCGTTGGCGGAATGAGCGGACGCAGGGAAACAGTGCGTACCTTCCAGAAGCAGGATTTGCTTTTAATCGTCTTTGCCGTTCTGCTGGCCGCGGCGGCATTTTCGTGGTTCCAGCTGCAGCCGTCGCGGGGACTGGTTGCGGTTGTGGAGCAGGAAGGGAATGTACTGTACCGGATTGATTTGGACCAACAGGCGCAAACGGAAATCCTCGATCTGGGCGGTCCATACCATGTGACGCTCGCGGTGGAGCCGGGGGCTGTCGCGTTTCAACATTCCGGCTGTCCGGATCAGACCTGTGTGCGTGTCGGGAAGCTGACCCGCGCGGGCCAGGCGGCGGTTTGCCTGCCTGCGCGGATTTCTGTCCGCCTGGAAGCGGCAGATGGGGAACAGGCCTTTGACGCGTATACCGGCGCGGTGCAATGGGGGAAGGGACCATGAAAAAGGACAGGCTGAATCTTTCCCACAGCACCCGTTTTGTGGCGTTTAACGGGCTGCTGGCGGCGCTGGCGCTGGCGCTCTCCGCGCTGGAAGGCATGCTGCCGCCGATTCCCATGCTGCCTCCCGGGGCAAAGCTTGGGATTTCCAATTTGGCGACCATGTACGCGGCCGGCGCGGTGGGGCTGGGACCCGCGCTGTGCATCGCGGTGCTCAAAGGCCTGTTTGCGGGGATGACCCGCGGAGTGACTGCCATGCTGATGAGCCTTTCCGGCGGCGTGCTCAGCACGCTGGTGATGTGGCTCCTGTTACATAAAAAAGGAAAGCCCTTTGGCATGGTGGGGCTGGGCGTCGCGGGGGCGCTTTCCCACAACGCGGCGCAGCTCTGTATAGCGGCGCTGCTGACAACGCCCGCTGTTGCGTGGTATATTCCCTGGCTGATCGTTTTTGGTGTTGTCTCCGGCATTCTCACGGGTCTGGTGCTCCGTGCGGTTATGCCGTTTTTGGACAGATTGGGTCCCGGCAGTGAGGGCGCCGGTTTTTAACGGGCGCTTGCCGTTTGATAAAGGAACTCTGAAAAAATGGAGGGAAAATAATGGAGTTAACGTTTCCGGAAAAGCCATTTCATTCGCACGGCGGCGCGCATGTGCCGCACAGAAAGAACACGGCGCAGATGGAATCCGCCGTCATGCCGCCTCCCGCACAGGTGATGATCCCAATGCAGCAGCATTTGGGCGCGCCATGTGTACCGACCGTCAAGGTGGGCGACCTTGTGCAGGTGGGACAGAAGATCGCGGACAGCACCGCGTTTGTCAGTGCGCCCATTCATGCCAGTGTTTCCGGCAAGGTGAGCGCCGTGAAGCAGGTCATGCTTTCGGGCGGGCAGTACGTGGATGCGCTGGTGATCGATTCCGACGGGGAGATGACGGTTTCACCAGAAGTTAAGCCGCCGGAGGTCAATACGAAAGAAGACTTTATCCAGGCGGTCCGGGAATCCGGTCTGGTTGGTCTGGGCGGCGCGGGCTTTCCGGCGCACGTCAAGCTGAACGTGCCAGAGGATAAGAATATTGACACGCTGATCATCAATGCCGCAGAGTGCGAACCTTACATAACGGCTGATCATCGGGAAGCCATTGAAAATTCCTGGGCGGTGCTTTCCGGCGTCTATGCGGTGAAGGAGATGCTGGGCATCGACCGCATGATCATTGCGGTGGAGAACAACAAACCCGACGTCATCGAAACGCTGAACAAGATTGCCTACGATGACAAGCGGGATCCGGAAAACCATGTGCGGGTTCTTCCCCTGCAGGCCAGCTACCCGCAGGGCGCGGAAAAGGTGCTGATCAAGTCCTGTACGGACCGCGAAGTGCCCATGGGCAAGCTGCCGGCGGACGTCGGCTGTGTGGTCATGAACATTACGTCTGTCGCGTTTTTGGCGGATTACCTGAAGACCGGCATGCCGCTGGTCAAAAAGCGCGTGACAATCGACGGTTCCGCGGTGCAGTATCCCAAGAATGTCATTGTGCCGATCGGCACGCCGATCGAAGAAGTGATTCGCTTCTGCGGCGGCTATAAAGTCCCCCCCAAGAAGATCCTGATGGGCGGTCCGATGATGGGCATCGCCATCACGGACGACAGCCTGCCCATTATTAAGCAAAACAACGGCATCATCTGTCTGGATGAAAAAGAGGCGCGCAGCCTTGAGCCAACCGCCTGTATTCGGTGCGGACGCTGTGTCAGTGGATGCCCGATGAGGCTGGTGCCGACCATGCTGGAAAAGTACGCGGAAAAGAAGATGGTGGAGGAGCTGCAGGAATACAGCATCATGGACTGCATGGAGTGCGGCACCTGCGCGTATAACTGCCCGGCGGGCCGTCCGCTGGTACAGGCCATCCGTCTCGGCAAGGCATTGATCCGAAACGCAGGAGGGAAGAAGTAATGGATACGAAGTTGATTGTATCATCGTCTCCGCATTTGAAAAGTGGGGCGACCACACAGAAAATCATGCTGGATGTGATCATTGCCCTGGTTCCGGCGGCGATCGCCTCCTGCTTCATCTTTGGATTGCAGGCGCTGCTGCTTATTTTAACCTGTGTGGTATCCTGTGTGCTGTGCGAGTTTCTTTCCCGTAAAGTAATGAAGCGCGACAATACCATTCTCGACCTGAGCGCCGTCGTAACGGGCCTGCTGCTGGCATTCAATCTGCCGGTGACGATCAGCCCGGTGATCGCCGTATTCGGCAGCGTGGTTGCGATTGTGGTGGTCAAGCAGATGTTCGGCGGCATTGGCCAAAACTTTGTCAATCCGGCGCTGACAGCGCGCATCGTGCTGATGGCATCCTTCCCGGCAAAGATGAGCAATTGGGTGGTGCCCTTCTGGTACCGCAGCGCCCATCCGGACGCGGTCACGACGGCTTCTCCGCTCGGTTTACTCAAGCAGGGCGCGGCGGATCAGATTCCCAGCCATCTCGATATGCTGCTGGGTGCCCGTGCGGGCTGCCTGGGTGAAACCTGTGCGGTTGCCCTGATTTTGGGCGGCATCTATCTGGTGGCGCGCAAGGTGATCAGCCCGGTCATCCCGCTGTGTTACCTCGGCACGGTTTCCGTGTTCTCTCTGCTTGCGGGACGCGATGTCATTCTGGACCTGCTGTCCGGCGGCCTGCTGCTCGGCGCGATTTTTATGGCGACCGATTACACGACCTCTCCCATTCATTTTAAGGGACGGATCGTGTTTGCTGTTGGCTGCGGCATTCTGACCATGCTGATCCGTATGTTTGGTTCACTGCCGGAAGGCGTGTCTTTCTCCATTATTATTATGAACATTCTGGTACCGCTGATTGAGCGGGTGACGCGCCCGCGGCCCTTCGGTGTGAAAAAAGAAAAGAAGGAGGGCGCGCAGGGATGAAACTGAATCCAAAAGAAATTATCCGCCCTGCTGTAATGCTGACTGTGATCTGTCTGGTGGTAACCGCGCTTCTGGCGGGAACCAACCTGCTGACCAAGGATCAGATTGAGCGGCAGAAACAGGAGGCGGCCAGAACCTCCCGCGAGCTGGTGCTGCCCGGTGTGACGGAATTTGAAGAGGCGAAAACAACCGGTGCGGAGGGCGAAGAAGTCAGCTACTACATCGGGAAAAACGGCGGAGAAATCGCCGGCTATGTCTTTACGACGACCGCCAGCTCCTACGGCGGGCAGATCCAGGTCATGACCGGTATCCAGGCGGACGGTGCGGTCACCGGCGTGGAGCTCCTGAGCATCAACGACACGCCCGGCCTCGGTATGAACGCGCAGAAAGAGGACTTTCGTGCGCAGTACCATCAGGCAATCCCGGAATCCGGCCAGTTCTCCGTGATTAAATCCGGCGATCAGCAGGACGGCGAAATCATGGCGATGACCGGCGCAACGATTACCAGCCAGGGCGTGACGGATGCGGTAAACAGCGCCATAGCGCTGTATCAGACAGTGAAAGGCGGTGCATGAGGATGGAAAAAAGATCGCTTTTAAAAGAATTTACCAAGGGTATCATTAAAGAAAACCCGGTGCTTCGCCTTGTGCTTGGCTGCTGTGCAACGCTGGCGGTCAGTACTTCTGCGAGCAACGCCATCGGCATGGGCCTTGCCACCACCTTTGTGTTGGTTTGCTCCAACGCGGTGATTTCCCTGCTCCGCAAGGTCATCCCGGATAAGGTCCGGATCCCGGCCTTCATCACGGTGATCGCGGGCTTTGTCTCCGTGGTACAGATGCTGATCAAAGCGTATTCTCCCGAACTTGATACGGCGCTGGGCATCTTCCTGCCGCTGATTGTGGTAAACTGTATTATTCTCGGCCGCGCAGAGATGTTTGCAAGCAAGAATAAAATCCTGCCCTCCATCGTGGATGGGCTTGGCATGGGTGTTGGCTTTACGGCGACGCTGCTGGTCATGGGCATGATCCGCGAGTTCTTCGGCGCGGGCACGCTGTTTGGATTCCCCATCACAGCGGGTATCATCGATCCGATTATCGTATTTATTCTGCCTCCCGGCGGCTTCTTTGTCTTTGGAATTCTGATTGCCGTTGCGAATAAAATGGCGGGCGAGGGCGGACGGAAAGCCGAGCTGGGCTGCCAGGGCTGTCCGCTTGCGGCAAGCTGCTCGAAAATCAAGGAAAAGGAGGCTGCTGAAAAATGATCAAAAGCCTTGTTGCCATCTTTTTGGCGGCCATTCTGACGGAAAACTATGTATTAAATAAGTTCCTTGGCATCTGCCCGTTCCTTGGCGTTTCCAAAAAGCTGAACACGGCGACCGGTATGAGCGTGGCGGTTACCTTTGTCATGGTCATCGCGACGGCGGTCACCTGGCCGATCTATACCTACGTTCTGATTCCAAATAGTCTGGAATATCTGCAAACCATCGTGTTTATCCTGATCATCGCGGCACTGGTACAGCTGATCGAGATCGCCCTGCGCAAATTTATGCCGCCGCTTTACAATGCGTTGGGGATTTACCTGCCGCTGATTACCACAAACTGCGCTGTTTTGGGCGTGACCATGCTGGTGATTGAAAAAGGCGCGGCGGATCCGACCTTCGGCTATTTACAGTCGCTGGTCAATGCGTTTGGTTCCGGTATCGGCTTCCTGGTGGCGATGGTGTTGTTTGCCGGCGTGCGCGAGCGCCTGGAAACAAACGATATTCCGGAATTCCTCAAAGGCCTGCCGATTACCCTGATTGCGGCCTCCCTTGTGGCGGTGTCCTTCCTTGGGTTCCAGGGCCTTGTCGACGGCCTTCTGGGTTAATGGGAGGGAAAGAACATGAATGAAATTTTATTTCCCGTGCTGATTGTGGCGGGGATCGGTCTGATTGCGGGCCTTGGCCTGGCCATTGCCTCGATTGTGATGGCGGTACCAAAGGACGAAAAAGCGGAAGCAATCGCGGAGATGCTGCCGGGCGCCAACTGCGGTGCCTGCGGTTATTCGGGCTGTTCCGGTTATGCGAAGGCGCTGGCGCATGGAGAAGCGCCGGTGGGCCTGTGCGCGCCGGGCGGCGCAGCGGTATCCAAAGCGGTATCCGGATATCTCGGCCTTGCGGATGCTGGCGTAGAAGCGAAGGTTGCGGTGGTTAACTGCCTGGGAAGTTATGACAACACGACCGATAAAATGGAATACGAAGGCATACAGAGTTGTTCAGCTGCGGCGCAGCTGGCGGGCGGTATCTCCAGCTGCCGCTATGGCTGCATGGGGCTGGGCGATTGCTTGCGCGCCTGCCAGTACGGCGCAATCGATATTTGCAACGGCATGGCGCATATTGAGCCGTCCCGCTGCAAGGGCTGTTCCATGTGTGTAAAGGCATGCCCAAAGGGCTTGATTACGCTGGTCCCTGCAAAGAAGCAGGCGGTGGTGCTCTGTGGTAACTGTGACCGTGGCGCGATGACCAACAAAATTTGTAAGGTTGGCTGCATCGGCTGCATGAAATGCCAGAAGACCTGCGAGGTGGGAGCGATCAAGGTGGATCACTTTAATGCGACAGTGGACCCGGAAAAGTGCATTGGCTGCGGCAAATGTGCGGAAGCATGCCCGCGCCATTGCATTACCATGATGGAAGTTTGACAGCCTTTTTGTATGGCCCCGGTATCAATAGCGGAGTTTGTGCATGTTTTTTTAAGAAACCAGTTGCTTTTTGGTGGAGTTTATTGTATAATAATCTGCAGTTCCTTCGCCGGTGTGATGGAATTGGCAGACGTAGTGGACTCAAAATCCACCGGTAGCGATACCGTGCCGGTTCGAGTCCGGCCACCGGCACCAGCGGCAAATCGCCGCAGACAAGAAGCGCATCCCATTTTGTGGGATGCGCTTTGTTTTATGCCCGTATTCAATCGGGATTTGTCCTGTAAAAGCCAAGATCAAACAGACGCGTCACTACGCTTGTTTGATCTTGGCTTTTTATTGTGTGATTCACTGCGAAATAGACGTACCCCGAGCTTGTCCTCCCACAACCTCTGGTAGGCCCTTTCAAAACGGCAAATCAGTCCGTGTTTTGCGATAAAAGCGTTCTATACTTTTTCTTTAATTCTTGCATTCTTGTTGTAAAAACAACATACAAACGGATTCCCATAGAGTACAATTCATTCAGAAGAACAGGGCGGGGCGGTAGGTAAGGAGAAAAGCCCCAGAAGAGAACTGAAATTCGGGAGGACAGAAGAATGAAACGCAGAATGATTAATATTAACAAAGAAAAATGCAATGGCTGTGGTCTTTGCGCGGCAGCATGCCACGAAGGCGCGATCGGTATGGTAGACGGCAAAGCGGAGCTGTTGCGGGAGGATTACTGTGATGGTTTGGGCGATTGCCTGCCCGTTTGTCCCACAGGTGCAATCACGTTTGAAGAACGCGAAGCGCCTGCGTATGATCACGCGGCAGTACAGGCGGCCAAGGAAAAAAGTGTTTCCAAGCCATTGCCCTGTGGCTGCCCCGGCACCCGGAGCAAACGAATAGCCCGACAGACCGAATCTGTTCCGGGGCCGATGGAATCCGGCAGCATGCTTTCTCAATGGCCGGTACAAATAAAACTGGTTCCGGTCAATGCGCCTTATTTTTACGGGGCGGACTTGTTAATCGCAGCTGACTGTACCGCTTACGCCTACGCGGGATTCCATCAAAAGTTTATTCGGGGCCGGGTAACGCTGATTGGCTGCCCTAAGCTGGATGAGGGAGACTATGCGGAAAAGTTGACGGATATCATCATGCAAAATCCTATACGCAGCGTCACGGTTGTGCGAATGGAAGTTCCCTGCTGTGGAGGAATTGAAAATGCGGTTAAAAAGGCGCTTCAAGCAAGTGGGAAGTTCCTGCCGTGGCATGTCGTGGTGGTTTCGACCGACGGACGGATTCTTTCGGAATAAACAGAATGGAGGATTTACCGATGAAAGAGACAATGTATTGTTATCAATGCGAGCAGACGGCAGGCTGTACGGGATGCACAGGGAAAGCAGGTGTCTGCGGCAAAAGCGCGGCCGTATCCGCTTTACACGATGAGCTGACCGGTGCGCTGATTGGATTGGCCCGCGCGTCAGATGGCAACCATGCGACGGAGTCGACCCACCGGGCGATGATGGAAGGACTATTTGCCACACTCACCAACGTCAGTTTTGATGACACGGCGCTGCAAAGGCAGATTCAAACGGTTCATGAAGAAAAGAGCAAGTTGATCCCAAGATGCGGCGTCTGTGCGAGTCCCTGTTCGCGCAACGATGACTATGCCATGTCCCAGCTTTGGGAGGAGCCAAATGCGGATATCAAGTCGCTGAAGTCCCTGCTGTTGTTTGGACTGCGCGGAATGGCTGCGTATGCATATCATGCGATGGTGCTGGGTTATATGGATGAGGAAGTGAATGAGTTCTTTTACCGTGGCCTTTTTGCAGTAGGAGAAGCGTTCGGCACAGACGATCTTCTTTCGCGCGTGTTGGAGTGCGGGCGGATCAACCTGCGCTGTATGGAATTGCTGGATCAGGCGAATACAGAAATGTATGGGACGCCGACTCCTGCCACAGTTCCTTTGGCAGTTGAAAAAGGGCCGTTCATCGTTGTTTCCGGCCATGATCTGCGGTGCTTGCAACTCCTGCTGGAGCAGACGGAAAACAAGGGGATTCAGGTTTATACCCATGGGGAAATGCTTCCCGCTCACGGGTATCCAAAACTGCGGGCGTACAAGCACCTGAAGGGTAATTTTGGAACTGCCTGGCAAAACCAGCAAAAGGAATTTGATCACATTCCCGCGCCGGTTCTCTTTACGACCAACTGCTTAATGCCGCCAAAAGCCTCCTATGCTGACCGCGTTTTTACCACGGAAGTGGTGGCTTATCCTGGAATGGTCCACATTGGGGAGGATCAGGATTTCACACCTGTGATTGAAAAAGCGCTTGAATTGAGCGGATATCGGGAAGAACATTCGATGACGGGGATAAATGGCGGCACGCACGTAACGACCGGTTATGGCCACGGAACAATTTTATCGGTGGCGGACCAGGTTGTAGATGCGGTAAAGGCTGGCGCAATACGACACTTTTTCCTGGTTGGCGGCTGTGACGGAGCCCGGGCCGGCCGCAATTACTATACGGAACTGGTAAAACAGGCCCCGGCCGATACCGTGATTTTAACGCTGGCCTGTGGTAAATACCGCTTTAACGACCTTGATCTGGGAGAGATCGGCGGACTTCCGCGGCTGATGGATGTAGGACAATGCAATGACGCATTCGGGGCGATCAAAGTCGCATTGGCCCTTTCGGAAGCGTTTGGATGTGGTGTTAACGAGCTGCCGCTCTCGCTGGTACTTTCCTGGTATGAGCAAAAGGCGGTCTGCATCTTGCTTTCACTCCTGTATTTGGGTGTAAAAAATATTCATATCGGGCCGACGCTGCCGGCGTTTATCTCTCCAGGCGTTCTCAAAATTCTTGTGGAAAATTATGCGCTGACGCCGATCACTTCTGCGGAGGAAGACCTGAAGAAAATGCTGTCCCGTTGAATCCTCTTGACAGCGTGGCAAATAAATTGCATCCTATCAATACGCATGTAGCGATGTGATAAAACACTTGGACCAATAAAAAACGCAGACTGCTTTCAGCAGTTCTGCGTTTTTTACATGGCCTATTTACTGAGCAAGGAATTTTTGCTTAACAGTATTGATCTTGTTCTGCTCCACTTGCTCGGTGGGATACCAGCCTTTTTCCATCATTTTGTCGTAAATGGTGTCCTGCATGCACAAAGAATCGTTCAGTGCGGTACAGAAGGCCTGGTGCACGTTATCGGTGCCGGACTCGATTGCTCCGTGCATAAACAGGTCGCAGACGCCCTTTTCCAGCAGGAGGATATTTTCCATCATATTTTTGTCATCCATGTTCTTTCCCTCCTCACAGCAAACCGTAGAAGCTCTGGAAAAGCTGCTGGTGCTTTTTTTCCATCTGCTCTACATACGCTTTTAAATCGGCGTCCTGTAATTGGCCAGCCACTTCTTTGCACTTGGTCTGAAAATATTTTTCATGTCCCAGCGCGTCTTCGACATACAAAAGTTCTTTTGAAGTCATTATCATCACCTCAAAGGTATTATGAGGAAAAAACGGTACTGTTATGCGTGAAATTGCGCTTTTTATAAATCTTGATCCGTAATAGAAAATATCCCCGCAAAAAAAAGAGGCTGTCGCAGATTTGTCCTTTTGAACACAATCTGCGACAGCCTGATTCTAGATAAATTTTGCGTTAGTGTCCCCTGTGCTTTTCTTTGCGCTTTTCCTGCCGCAGGGTAAATTGCCGCTCTTTCTCAGCTTCCCGCTGTTCCCGGGATCGAACCTTACGCGCTGTTTTTCCCTGCACCTGCTGGAGTTTTAACGCCTGCTGCGCTTTGGTTCCAATGCCGGTGTGTTCCGTCTGCTGTTTTGCGAGGCGCTGCATGCGTTTGGGATTCATCCGTTTTTCAACGAGCGCGGCAGCTTCCATGGACGGACTGAACCGAAGCCTTTTCCAATTCTTCAGCATGAAATCGTAAACCTGATACTCTTTTGGTTCTGCTCCAAATGTGATTTTGCTGACTTCGTACTTGCCGGAATCTTCCCGCTCGTAAAGGCCAATCCAAAAAGGGTCCTCAAACAGAACGGTGAGTTTAGACGCAATTTTGCCCATAAATGCTTCCTCCTTTAATGTGTTCTGCGCCGCAAAGAACGGACAACCAAAGGAGGCAGGTTACTGACAACAAATTGTTGCTTCCGGACTACCAACCGGAATGTGTTTTTATCTTTGCGCTTCTTATTTTACAGGAATTCCGGAGGGTGTCAAGCCGTTGCCCTGTGGAAAACGGAAGGATGGGAGAAAAGCGAATGAATTCATCGAGACAAGGGGTTAAATACGGCTTTTTCATCCGTTTCAATTGCCGGATATTTTATCATTTGCTATAATCATAGCGGATCAATAAAAGCAGAAAGGGGGATGAAGCGTGGCAGGAAATGTTTCCGCGTTTTGTGCGGAGGAATACGACGAAGAAATCCGGCGTGCGCTCCCGTACTATGAGGAGTTTTACAGACAAGCCATCGATGTGGTGCAGGCCTGTCAAACGGGAGCGCTGGTATGGCTGGACGTGGGCTGCGGCACGGGGAAAATGGCGGAGCTGGCATTTGAAACGGTCAAGCTAAAAAGATTCGTATGTTTGGATTCCTCCTCTGAAATGATACAACTGGCGCGTGCCCGTTTTGCTTCACCATGCGCGGAGTTCCAAGTTGCAGATGTGCGGGAATGGGACTATGACAACGAGTTTGACGTTGTGACCGCCATACAGGTCAATCATTATTTGCAGAAGGAAGAACGAAGGAAGTCGCTTCAAAATTGCTGGAAAGCCTTGAAGACAGGCGGCGTTTTCATAAGTTTTGAGAACTTTGCGCCAAACAGCCGTATTTTGCAGCAGCTCTATCTGGAACGATGGAAAACATATCAATTACGGCAAGGAAAAGACATGGAAGAGTGTGAACGGCATATCGCAAGATATGGCAAAGCGTATTTCCCGATTACTCTGTCGGAACAGCTTGCTGCCATAAAAAACTGCGGCTTTCAGGAGGCGGAACTGCTGTGGCTTTCCGGCATGCAGGCGGGGTTCCTGGGGATAAAATAGGTTGGACCATTCTCGGCTTTTATGGCGTGGAGAGCAATAAAAAACCTGTGCTGTTCTTTCTTTGAGAAAGAAACCGCACAGGGCGACGTTCTTTTTTGTCTTGCAATGTCCAATGGTTCAAAATGTGAGAAGGAGTATGCTATGATTTCTGCTATTTTACGGCGAAGAAGCATTAGAAAGTACAGGGGAGACGCAATACCCAAAGACACCGTTGAACAAATTCTGCGCGCGGGGATGCTGGCGCCGTCCTCCAAAAACAGGCAACCGTGGAAGTTTGTCGTAGCGGGCGGAAAAGCAAAGGAAGAAGCGCTTTTTGCCATGCGGGAAGGCTTGCTGCGGGAAAAAAGGGAGGCGATTCTGCCGGGCAGCAAGCAGCATTTAGGAGGAGCCGAGTACACGCTGCAAATCATGCAGCAGGCCCCTGTGGTGGTATTTGTCGTCAGCCCTCTGGGACAGGATCTCTTTCGCCCGCTTACGGCGGAAGAGCGTATCTATGAAATTTGCAATGCGCAGTCCGTTGGAGCCGCCATGGAGAACATGACCCTGGAGGCAACAGAGCTGGGACTGGGAAGTCTGTGGATTTGTGATACCTATTTTGCCTATCCGGAGCTTTGCAGCTGGCTGCACATGGAGGGAGAGCTGCTTGCTGCCATGGCATTGGGCGCAGCGGATGAAACGCCGCCGCCAAGGCCGAGGAAGCAGCTGACGGAAATTGTGGATTGGCGGATCTAGGGGATGGCGCTCAATTGTCCCCCAGAAGCATCTGATACAGAGTATGCGCGCGCAGCTCGTCATCCAGGGCCTTTTGGATATGGACTAGGCGGTTGTGGACGGCGCATTCTGTACGATGTGTGATGCGCCATTCACATAGATGCCCTGGTTTCATGCAGGCGTTGATCTGTGTTTCCGCTCCCACTGCCGTCATCAGATCGTACAGAGTTACCGTCTTCAAGTCGACGTTTAACCGGCAGTGCTCCGATGTGCCGCGTGAAATTTGGATCAATCCGCCTTTTTCCAGCCTTTTAAGAACAGATTCCCCAAGCAGAGCAGGAATCATTTCTCTTTCGCAAATTTTTTCTGCCTCTGCCGACTCTCCATTGGACAGTGTGCGGAGAATCCGCAGGGCGTAATCCATTTCCCTTGTAATCAGCAATCTTTCCACCTATCCTTCTAAATGATACATTTTGACAAAAGTATAGTCAGTTCGCGCGGTTCTGTCAAGATGATATTGTCCAAAAAGAAATAGATGAGATTGGTGAAAAAGCGTAAATATGTAAACGGCGCCCACTCGACCCATACATGTGTCGAGTGGGCGCCGTCTTTTTTGTTCTTTGGGGATGGTTAAACCCGTTTTACAGGAAACAGAATGCCGGTTTCCAATTCTTCCGGGCTGTTTACCATTCCCTCGTCTTTCAGATAGCGTTCGATTGCCGGGCCGCACACCTGATATTCCGGATGCTGTGCAAACCAGGAGCGAAGCGCCTCATACGCGCATGTGGTCGTTTCATACGGACCGATGTGCGTGGTTGCAACGCAGGTCATTGCCGGAATCGTCTGAATCTCCGGCCCGTCCGCGTTGACAACCGCCTGTGCCTCCACATCCATGCTTTCATAAGAAAACGTCTCGCTGTGACAGATCAGCTGTGTTGCGCCGGTGCGCCTTAAACCGCGTGCCTCCATCTCACGATGCAGCTGGGCGAACAGTTCGTGCACCTCGCTGATTGAGATGGTTCTGCGAATGCCAAAGACCTTTTGCTCCGGCACTTCCATTACAATAACCGCGTATTTTTCCATTGCCATACCGATTCCCTCCATACGGATGATGTCATCTTCCATCAGACGAATCGACCGGCGCATGTCGTTCAGCTCTTTATAAGCGTGGACCCTGCGCGCGTAAATCCGCTGTGCCAGCTCCTGTTGAGGAAGAGGCAGCAGTCCGGCAATTTCCGCGAGCGTAAAACCATAGTTTTTCAGCGTTTCAATCTGTTTGAGACTGGAAAGCTGGGCCGGGTCGTAATAGCGGTAGCCGTTTTCCGCGCCGATATGAGCGGGACGAAGCAGCCCAATTGCGTCGTAATGCCGCAGCATGCGCGTTGAAATGTGCCCAAGAACGGAAAATTCGCCGATGGTGAGCATGACAGACCTCCTTTTGATTTTCTGAACCGGTTCTATCATAAGGATACACCTTCACACAATGGTAAGGTCAAGAGGGTTTGAAACATTTTTTAATTCATGTTCTGCACAATACGGTAATAGGTGCGGGCTGTCCGATGATACACAATGAAGTACAGGATTGCAAACAAAAGAATGGTGACGATGGTGCAGATGAAAAACAGTGAGGTGTCTGTCATGCTGAATGCCGTCATGATCTTACACAGAACGGGGTAGGCGACGATCATGTGCAGCACCGCCATACCCAAAGGCAGGAAGAATACCATCAGCACCTGCTTTTGAATGGTGCGGCGAACTTCCCGGTCGCTCATACCGACTTTCTGCATGATCTGGAAGCGGTCGTGGTCGTCGAACCCCTCCGTAATCTGCTTATAGTAAATGATCAGCACGGTGGCGATCAGAAACAATGCGACAAAGAAGATGCCCACAAACAGGAAACTGCCGTAAAGCTGGTAAAATTCATCACGCGTGTCGTCTATATTTTGGATATAGGAGAGATGCGGCACAGTCTTGTTGAAACCGTCCCGAAGGTTTTCATAAAACGCGGGAAGCTGATTTTGATCGCCCTGCACATCAAAATAGTAATGGTATCGGATGATGCGCTGGTAGGAAGTGTTGGAATTGATCTCTGCCAGAAGATGATTCATGTCTTCCAGTGCCGGCATAATCACGTAAGCGCGTGACATGCCGATGGTATTGTTAAAAAGGTCGGGGGAGGGGATGCTCTTTTTAACCCGGTAGGTCAGATCCCCAATCTGGATGCTGTCCATTTTCTCTGTGCTGTCAGAATCGTAATACAAGACCTCGCCGGAAGCAAGCGATTCGTTGGAGCCGGTGATAGCATTGTAATCGCCCAGCGGAATGCAGGAGATGCTGTAATATGGTCCTGAAAAACCGTCGTCGGAGGTTTGGAACCGGCTGCCGTTTTTTACGGTGGCGAACTCCAGTGCAGCGTATCCAAACGGGTTTTCAACGGTAAAGCCGTAGGATTTTGCATAATCCTGTGCGGTCTGATCCATCAGAGCGCCGCTGGCTTCGTCCGCGTCCGTGCAGGTCACATGGATTTGCCGGGGGAACTGCGAGCGGAGCGTATCCTCCTCCCCGATAAACAGGCTGACAGTAAAGGACAGCGTCGTCAGCACACAGGTGGATAAAATACAGATGGTCGCCAGGCCGGCCGCATTTTGTTTCATCCGGTAAATCATGCCGGAGACGGAGATGAAGTTCTGCGGCTTATAATAGAATTTGCGGTTTTTGCGCATCAGCTTCAACGCGGCGACACTGCCGGCAATAAACAGCAGGTACGTGCCGATGATGACCAGCATGACACAGGGGAAAAACATGAGCAGCGCGTCCGCCGGATTTCCCACGATGCACGCCAAAACGTATCCGCCGCCCAGGGTCAGGACGCCGCCCAATGCGAGCAGCCAGCGGGCCTTTGGTTCCCGCTCGCCCTCCTTGCTGCTGTGCAGCAGATCGATCGGATTAGTGCGGCAGATGCTGACGATGTCGTACAGCAGGATGAATGCAAAGATGTATAAAAAGAGCACAACGGTCATGGAGACAGCATCCAGCGGGATGCTGAAGGTAAGCGGGGAGGGAATACCGACGATATAGAGCAGCAGCAGGAACATCAGCTGGCTTAACAGCGCGCCGCCCAGAATACCGACGACAAGGCTCAGCAGACCGGTGAACAGCACCTCAAAAAAGATCACAATGGAGATATGCCGTTTTTCCATTCCCAGGATGCTATACAGGCCGAATTCCTTTTTCCTCCGCTTCATCACGAAGCTGTTGATGTACAACAGGATCATAATGGCGATTGTGGCAAAAATCCAGAAGCTGAGCCCCAGGATAAAGGACATATAATCTGCGCCCTTTGCGCCGCTCCGTTCGACCATGATGGTAACGGAACGCAGGATATAGCATAAGCCGACGATCAGGGTGCTGGCCATCAAATAGGGCAGATAAATGCTTTTGTTTTTCTTGATGTTTGTAAAAGCAAGGCGCGAATAGAATAACTTACTCATGGAGTTCGCCCCCTGTTGCAAGCACCGTCAGCGTGTCAGAAATTTTCTGGTACAGCTCGCCGTTGCTTTGGTTGCCGCGGTAGATCTGGTGGTAGACCAGACCGTCTTTGATGAACAGCACGCGTCCCGCGTGGCTTGCGGCGCGTGTGCTGTGGGTAACCATCAGGATGGTCTGCCCCTCCCGGTTGATCTCCTCAAAGACCCGCAAAAGGCTTTCCGTCGCTTTGGAGTCCAGCGCGCCCGTGGGTTCGTCGGCAAAGACAATATTCGGCTGTGTGATTAAAGCGCGGGCGACCGCTGCGCGCTGTTTCTGTCCGCCGGAGACCTCATAGGGATATTTGTTCAACAGGTCGCCGATGCCGAGCCTCTGTGCGATGGGAGCAATGCGTTGTTCCATCTCCCGGTATTCCTTGCGGGCCAGAACCAGCGGAAGGAAAATGTTGTCTTTTAAGGAAAAGGTATCGAGAAGATTGAAATCCTGAAATACAAAGCCCATGTGGCTGCGCCGGAACGCCGCCATCTGCCCTTCCGGGATCGCCGCGATATTTTTGCCGTTGAGCAGCACTTCACCGCCGGTCGGCTTGTCGAGCGCCGCGAGGATATTCAGCAGCGTGGTTTTCCCGGAGCCGGATTCGCCCATAATGGCAACGAATTCGCCTTCCTCCACGGAAAAATTGACATCCGACAAAGCCTGCACCAGGCTGCCGCCCAGGCGGCTGGCATAAATTTTCTTTAAATGGTTGACCTGCAAAAGGGTCATAATAAGCTCCTCCTTTTGGAACGATCCATAGTTATTATTCACTTCTCTCATAGTATAAAAAAGATCGGACCGTTCTTCCATCGGATTGGCTTACGTTTTCGGCCGGTTTCTTACATTGCTGTAAGGTTACTCGACCTCCAGTGTTTGGCGGGAGAGATCCAGGAGTACCCGGGTCCCTTTTCCCACCTCGGAAGTGATCCGAATGGAGTGCCCCAGCATGGTCAGCGCCTGACGGCAGAGACTCAGCCCAACACCAGTGGAGCGCTTGTCCAATCGTCCGTTATAGCCGGTATATCCCCATTCGAATACCCGGGGCAGGTCCTCCGGACGGATGCCAATGCCGGTGTCTTCAATCACAAGCGTTGCGGGCGTATCCGGCTGCAAATAGATGGAGACAGCCCCCTTCGGCGTGTATTTGACGGCATTGGTCAACAGCTGCTCCA
This sequence comes from Anaeromassilibacillus senegalensis, assembly GCF_001261775.1. GTDB lineage: Bacteria > Bacillota > Clostridia > Oscillospirales > Acutalibacteraceae > Anaeromassilibacillus > Anaeromassilibacillus senegalensis. The sequence continues at coordinate 629,855 of NZ_LN868536.1, forward strand.
ATATAAAGACCAGCCACTTTTCGTCGGTAATCACCCGGCAGGAAACGGATGTGAAATTTAGAGAAATCTTTTTATGGATAAAGAGTGTGGCCGTCTTTTTTATGGCCTGCCGAATTAAAAAGTCCAGTGAGTATTCCTGAAACAGCAGATCCATCGGGCCTTTTCCCAGACGCTGATATTGCAGAACCATTTCCACGTATTGTTCGGTTTTAAAAAGCTCCTGTTCCAGCGCGCTGCAATCCGGCGTTTCCTCACGCAAAAGCAGCCGCATGGCGGCAAGAGGCGTTTTAATCTGATGGGACCAGAGCGTGTAGTATTCTTTAGCGTTTTCAGTCGACTGGCGCGCATGTTCTTCCGCGTCCTGGCAGCGCTTTTCCAGCAGGTGTAAAAGCTCCTGATAGGCGCGCTCCTGTTTGTCTGCCGCAATGGGAAGCGCACCCAGGTGCGTAGGCGCCTGCTTGCGCAAAAAATACAGGTGCTGCTGCCGCTGCCGGTAATGCCTGAAATCCCAAAAGCTGAACAGGATCAGGGCGACAGTGAACAAAAGCGCCGTGTAGAAGGCCGGTCCCCAGGGCAGTCCGTACAGGCCGTACACGGTGAAAAGGACCGTGAGAAACAGAAGAAACAGGAAAAGCGTTCTCCAATGCCTCTGGATATATCCCAAAGTATCGGTTAGAAATTGTTTTCCCATTTTTTATGCCTCCACCAGATAGCCCATGCCTTTTTTGGTGTGGATCAAATGATCCAGCCCAATGCCCTCCAGCTTTTTGCGCAGGCGCGTCATGTTGACCGTCAGGGTGTTGTCATCGATGAAGCTTTCCGTTTCCCAGAGCTTTTGCATCAGGTGTTCGCGCGGTACGGTGTTGCCCCGGTTTTCCAGTAAGACCTGCATGATTTTAAATTCGTTTTTGGTGAGTTCCACCTGCTGCCCCTGATAAGAAATCGTCGCGTCCCCCAGATTAAATACCATACCGTTGTGTTCCACAATGTTGAAATCCGCCCCGAAGGAATAAGTGCGCCGCAGGACGGCCTGAATCTTTGCGGTCACAATGTCCAGATCAAACGGCTTGGCGATGAAATCGTCCGCTCCCAGGTTGATTGCCATCACAAGGCTCATGTTGTCCTTTGCAGAAGAAATAAAAATGATGGGCGCCTGGCTGACTTTGCGTATTTCCGTACACCAATGGTATCCGTTGAAGAAGGGCAGAGAGATGTCCAGCAGGACCAGGTGCGGCTGGCTATCCTGAAATTGCTTTAAAACCGTCCCAAAGTCCGTGACCGTCTGTACCTGATAACTCCACTTTTCCAGATGGCGGGATAAAACGCCGGCAATGGTGAGATCGTCTTCCACAATCATAATTTTATACATAAACTGTGCACATCCTCAATTCTGTTAATGTTTTGCAGCAGGTTTCATCATAACATGGATTGCGCCGCTCCACAATCATTGATCTCTTCTAAAAAGCAGGATGACGCCAAAAGCTGTCAAGTTGAAATGATCGTTTTATCCATATTTGTACATTTTGGCTTTTTCCAGTAAACTGGAAACTATTTTGGCATGTTTTAAATATTACGCCGTGTAAGAATAAGGCTGGTAAATGTTTTCATTCAGTAGCGGAACCATGGTGCATAATTGAGGAATTAATTGTCATTTTCGTCCACACCCCATGGACAATGCTTGATAAAATTTTCCATATAATGTTATAATACAAAGGATATAAATACTACAAAACTTATCTGTAAATTGAATGGAAAACCATTGTAAATTGACAAATACTGGACCGCAGGTTTGTAAATAAGCATTCATTTTGAATAAATGGTAGAGCATGATGCAGTCAATGAGAAGGAGGGATGGCGCGGGAAAGGAGAAATGGCGGACGTGGTTGTCCGCCGGAAGGATATCTTGGAAACGTGAAGAAGGAGGTAAAGGAAAGAAATGAGACAAAAACGTTCAACAAAGCTTCTGTCGTTGTTTCTGTCGCTGACACTGCTCTTGAGTACCTTTACGGGTACCATGGCGTTTGCGGCAAAAGACACGGGAGCATCCGCCTTTGCGGGCGGAGCCGGAACGGTGGAAGACCCGTATGAGATCACAACGGTCGCGCAGCTGAATGCGGTCCGCAATGATCTGGAGGCGTCTTACCGCCTGGGCAAAAGCCTGACGCTGCCGGAGGGCAATTGGGAACCCATCGGCAAAATAGACGCCGAATTCAAAGGCACCTTTGACGGCGCCAGCCATACCATCAGCGGGCTGACGCAGGACGACCGGCTTGGGAGCAAACTGGGCCTGTTTGGGTACATGAGGGATGCGTCTGTCAGCAATCTGCTTGTGGAGGTCAACTTCATCAGCGGTAAAAACGAGGTGGGTGGCATCGCCGGTTATGTGGTTGGCGGTGCAATTCTGAATTCCGGCGTGGTGGGAATGGACGCGGACAGCTACATTTCCGGCACGAATACCGATCTCGGCGGTCTGGTGGGCGAAGCAAACCGCACGGTCATCGATGGCTGCTTCACATCCATCGACGTGCTGGGCAATGTCAGCTGCAGCCCGGTTGGCGGCTTGGTGGGAATCTATCAAGGCGAGAAAACCAACACGGAATACGACACGGAGGACGCAATTAAGAATTGCTTCACCACGGGCGACGTGCGCAGCGGAAGCAGTAGCGCAGGCGGTCTGGTCGGCGCGCTGAACGGCGCCAGCCTGTATAACAGCTTTGCCACGGGCAACATCAGCACAAGAGGCAGCAGTTCCCAATTTATCGGCGGCTTGGTCGGTTCCATGAAGAGCGACAACGTCGGAGCTACAGGCTACAAGCATGCCGGAACAGTGGAAAATTGTTATTTTGCGGGCACTGTGCAGGAAGGCGGCGCGGGCGCGATTGCGTATCTCTCCGGAGAGGGCACCGGCGCGGGCGTCAACTATTACAGCGATGCCATTGAAAATGGATTCAATCTGGCAAGCAAGTGCGATGAACCCACGGATCTGACTCCGAAATCCATGGAAGAAATGCAGAGCGAGGCGTTTGTGGATGACATGAACAGCACCACGGACGCAAGTTGGATCGATTGGACTTACAATGAGAGCGGATTCCCGACGCTGTTTGGCGTGGGAGAAGGCTTTGATTCTTCTACAGATCCTGAACCGACACTGGATTCCTATTCGCATTACAGCGAGTGGAAGACGGACGGCAACAACGACGGCCCGGTCTGGTTCTACCAGAAGCGGGTCAAAGCAGACCAGAGCTGGGCGGACTTTACCAACTGGAATACGTCTGAATCGGCTTGGGCGGAAACGACCTTCGGTAGCAACACGGATTGGGGCAAAATCGGACAGGATATCATGGTATCCCTGTTTGGCGCCAACTCCAGCTATGACGGCGTGGCGTATGCATGGAAAGCGCCGCAGGCCGGTCGCATCCGTATTTCCTTTGAGACTGAAATCACGGCGACCAAACCCAATGAAGCGCTGGTGCAGATTTCCAAGGGAACCCAAAGTGCGGTGGAGGAAGTCCTGCGCACCTATACGGTTAAGAGCGGTGCCCCGACCACCACGGCAACCACCGATCTGACGGTTGCGGAAGTCGCGGCAGGGGATTACATTCGCATCGCACAGTTTGGCAATGTGGACAACGACGTGAAAACTGTGCGCCCGGTTATTTTTTATCTGGCGGACGACGATGCAACGTACGAGCAGGCCATTTTGGGACAGCTCTGCGACCAGGCAGAAGCACTGCTGAGCGGCGATTACACGGCTGAGTCCCTCGCGGCGCTGCGGGACGAGCTGGCTGCGGCCCGTACCGTTCAGGAGAACAGTTTTGCAACGGCGGCGGAGTATCTGGCAGCGTATGATGCACTGCAGGCTGCGATCGACGCACTGGTTGCCATCCCGTATACCAAGCTGGACCAGGCGCCGATGGCCGCGACAGTTGTGGCGGACAGCGAGCACACCACCAGCGGTTCCTCCGGAGACGGTCCGGCAAGATGGGCTTTTGATGGCAGACAGGATACCTGGTGGCATTCCCACTGGACACAGAATGTTCAGCCGAATCACTGGATTGCGTGGGGTCTGAGCAATAATTTGTCCGAATCTTACTATGTGGCAAAAGTGGAGTACCAGCCCAGAACTTCCGGCGGCAGCCCCAACGGACGGTTTGGCCAGTATGTCCTGGAAGTAAACAACGATGCTACCTCGGTTGCAGATACGCCCGACAGCGCGTGGACGCAGGTGGCGAGCGGTACTTGGGCAAACGACGCAGCACTCAAGACGATTGTGCTCGAGACGCCGGTGCAGGCAAACAAGATTCGTTTGAGAAGCCTGACAACCTACGGTGACCCGGCCAACAGCTTCGGCAGTGCGCAGGAGATCAACGTATATGCGACAGATGAGCCGACGCCGCCTTCCGTAAATAAGGATGCGCTGCAGGAGCTCTATAACATTCATAAGGATAAAGAACAGGGCGAGTATACGCAGTCCTCCTGGCAGGCTTTTGTCACGGCGCTTGAAGCCGCCGGACTGGTGCTGGCAAACGACAATGCGACCCAGCAGCAGGTTGACGATGCCAAGAAAGCGCTGGAGGATGCGGTCATCGGTTTGACAACACCGTCAGGCGAGACCCGGACGTATATCTTCCATCCGTACGCTTTGAAAAACTGCATGCAGCTTGTTGTCCCGGTGGGAGAAAATGCCGTTGTCAAGTGGGTGTGGGTTCAGGAGCAGAACGGATATGTGCCGACAATCAACGGCTCCATGCTGCGGGACGACCTGACGTTTGACGCGGCGGCGATTGCGCCGGTAATTGCGATGCCGGTCAGTGGCGACAGGCAAGTGGTCGGCGGACTGCAGAAGGTCCGTGCCATTCCGGATCCGGCGGAATATACCCTTTCCCCAACGGCAGAAACTCCGGCGGAGACGGATATTCAGACAAACAGTAAGTCACCGGATGTTCCCTTTACCGTCCAATATGTGGACCAAAACGGTGAAATTCTTGGAACCATTCAGAAGGTAGCGGGTCTTTATGACGATGAGTTCACTGTCAGCGCAACGCTCAATGATATTCCCGAGTACAAGGATAAGGGCGCAAAACTGAGCGGAAAGACCTATACAACAATCAATGTGACCAGGGATGCGGATGGAAACGATGTTGCCATTCCGTCCACTGTCAGCTTTACAGTAACGATTCCGGAGCAGACCAAAGAAGTTACGATTCAGTACACCCTGAACAACGAAGTGGTGAGCACTGCGACGGAGACCCTGTATCTGGGCGACCCGGCGAAGACGATCACGGCGGTCAGTCCGTCCGATGCGTATCTGCTTAACCCGGCGGTTCAGACTGCCACGGCGGAATATACGATGGCTGGCAATGTTAAAATTAACGGTAAGACCGTAACCGGTGCGCCGGTCATCACCTTCACTTTGAAGAGAGTGCCGCCTCCCAAGGCCTATTATGACTTTGTTGTCAACGGCGAAAAGGCGTTTACCCTCGGTTTGGAAGAAGGCAAAACAGCAACGGTACAGTGGAAAAAGTATCAGCCGCCGTACATTGACGGACAACCCACACCGGATCCATATTTCCGGCTGGAAATCCGTATTCCCAGCGGAAAAAGCTTTTATCCGACCTATTTGACGGAGTTGGATGGTACCAAGTACAATGGCTTTAAGTTTGATGAAGGCGAACTTAAAAGAGCGGGCTTTGATGTAACAGGCGCTTACAACCTGCCGGATATTGTCCGCAGCGTTCCGCTTGATCAGACGATTACACCGATCGCGCTGGATCTGGCCCCGGTTTCCGGAGACGCGGCACTGTATCCGTTCGGTACCCCAAAGGCGCTGGAAATTACCATCGGTGAAATTCAGCCGGAAGTAACCGCCGTCAAGGTGACCCATCCGAGCGAAAAGATCGAGAAGGGTACGACAGAACAGTTCCTGGCGACCGTAGAGGGAACCAATGTGACGCAGAACGTCACCTGGAGCATTGTCGGCGCGCATCCGGACAGCAAAACGTCTATCGACGAAAATGGCTTGCTGACAGTTGATGAGAACGAACCGTACGATATCTTTACCGTGCGTGCGACCTCTGTGGATGATCCGACCAAGTACGGAGATGCACATATTACAATGACGCCGGCCGGTATGCCGAAGGGCTCCGGTACGGAGGAAGACCCGTACATGATCACCACAGCAAAAGAACTGAACGCAATCCGGAACTTGTCCAGCACCTATTCTCCGAAGTACTTTAAGATTGTCAACGATATTGACCTTTCCGACTATGCGGAGACTTGGACGCCGATCGGCGTGGACCGCAACAGACCGTTTGGCGGTATTATTGACGGCAACAACAAGACCATCCGTGGCCTGAAGGTGGATACCGGCGATGCAATGTACGCTGGACTCTTTGGATACACCAGGGGCACGACCATCCGGAACCTGACGGTGGAAGTCGTTAGTGTGAAGGGAAAAACCTACGTTGGTGGCCTGATCGGTTATGCCAACGAAACGACCCTCATTGGCTGTGGTGTCAAAGCGGCCAACGCGGACAGCAAGGTCGTGGGCACCGGCAGCGAAATCGGCGGTTTGGCGGGCGTCGCGCTTTCCACCACGCTGAAGAACTGCTATGCGGAAATCCCGGTGCAGGGCATTGCAAAGCTGGGCGGCCTGGTCGGCAGCTACAGCGGCAACAGCAAGACCGAGATCACCAACTGCTATGCGACCGGCGATGTGACCTCTACGAATACAAACGTTGAAAGTCATATTCACACCGGCGGTTTGGTTGGCAACGCACAGAAGGCAAAGATCAGCAACAGCTTTGCAACCGGTACGGTTACAGCCACTGGCAAACGCATCGGCGGTTTGACCGGTACGATCAACGGTTCCTCCGGCGGCGAAAAGGGCTGGCTCAGCAACAGCTTTGCTTCCGGCGTGGTCAACGCGGGCGAAGGCTCTGAATGGGTTGGCGGTTTGACCGGTACCCTCGAAGGCGGCGGAACGGCGATCGTCAACGGTTATTACAACAATGCGACCGCTCTTGGCTGTGGATCTGTTTCTTCCAGCCTGACCGACACGTCCGTTGGGAAAACGACGGAAGAGCTGAAGAGCCATGCGTTTGCATTGGAACTGAATACCAACGCTTCCAGCCATTCCAATTGGGCAAAGTGGGGCTTTGACTCCACAATTAACAATGGGCATCCGGTTCTGTGCGAAGTCGGCGTCGGCGAAGGCGTGGACGAAGTCACAGACCAGCCGGTTGATCAATATGTCCATTATGTTGTCATGCTGAGCAACGTGGGCGGCCTGCTGCAAACAAGCTTTGAAGTGGATGTGAAGGTAGGAGACAGCCTGCAGTTCGGCTACGAGTACGGCAAGAAGTGGGGAAGCGGCTCGACCAGCGACTACGGCTATTGGCTGACGGTCAACGGCAAGAAGGTCAGCTGCGACAACTACGGCAAGTGCAAATTCATCTACAATGGCGAAGAGGTCAAGGTCGGCACGAATATCGGCTGTATCACCTCCAAACTGCCGCCGGTGGATATCCCGGCAATTGTCCCGACAGCGGACATGATTGGAAGAGATCAGACATTGGTTCTGCCGCTGCGCGACTTCACGGAGAATGTGATTACGATTCCGATCGTAGCGCAAAACCTGGAGAGGCAGGAAATCGGCTCCTTCACCTTCACGGTGGATTCCTACACGGATTCCAGCCGGTTCCAGGTGAAGGACCTGACACAGCGCAACATCAAGGTGACGATGAACAGCGGTTATGAAGTGGAAGACTGCACACCGGTGCAGATGATGAACTACGCGGTCCTGCTGGGCGCAGACGGCGTGGCAAAGCTCGGCACGAGCGCCGAGTGGATGGGCCAGTTCGCCGTGGTCGTAAAGACTGTGGCTGTGACGGGCGTCACGCTGGACAAGACGAACCTGACTCTGGAAGAGGGCACAACGGATACATTGACCGCGACGGTCCTGCCGGAGAATGCGACGAACAAGAACGTCACATGGACGTCCGAAGACCCGACGGTTGCAACCGTGGAGGACGGCGTTGTCACAGCGAAGAAATCCGGAACCACGGTGGTCACCGTTCGCACAGTGGACGGCGATCACAGCGCAACCTGTAATGTGACCGTGAAAGCGGCCGGACCGGAAGAGCCGCAAGCTCTGACGGTGACCTACGGCTCCAATGTGACGCTGAAGGTCAATGGAGAAGCACAGCCGATTGCGGATAAGATCGGCAGATACCAGGTGCAGAAGGCGGAAGAGGGAACAGCGTACCGGTTCACCTTTGAGCCGCGTCTCAGCGGCCGGATGTTCCGCTCCGTCACAGTGGGCGATGCGGAGTCGGCAATGATCAGCGGCAGCACCTACAACTATGATTTCACCATGGGCAAAGAAGAGACCGCACTAAACTTCACATTTGAAGTGACGGACAAGAGCGTCCTGGGCCTGATTGTCGATTACGCGAAGGAGCGCATCGACGCGGGCGACGTGGAAGTTCTGGTGCCGGATGTGAAGACGCAGTTCATGGCGGCGTACAACACAGCAAAGGCTGTGAATGAGGACGCGACCGCGACACAGGCGGAGATCAACAAGGCGTGGAGCGACCTGCTGCACATGATCCATTACCTGGAATTCCGTGCGGGCGACAAGGAAGACCTGCGCGACATGATCGCGGTTGCGGAAGGCCTCCAGGAGGCGAACTACACCGCGGCAAGCTGGGCGGCCATGCAGGCAAAGCTGAGCGAAGCCAAGGCTGTGGAGCAGGACAAGAACGCGCTGGAGAACGACGTCAAGACAGCGACAGAAGCCCTGTATGACGCGATCATGGAGTTGAAGCTTGTAACGACGAACTGGAGCGGGCTCCAGAAGCTTCTGGAAGAGGCGGAGAGAATCGAAAGCGTACTTGACAGCGAGTATCTGCCGATTGGACAGGATGCCTTCAAGGAAGCGCTGAAGGCGGCAAAAGAACTGCCGGCGGACGCAACACAGGCACAGATCGACGCGGCGGCGAAGACGCTGACCGTAGCGATTGCCAACCTGCAGAAGATTCCGAACAAGGATGCGCTGAAGGCGATCCTGGATCGCACGGCGAATGTGGACCTGAGCGGCTATCCGGCGGAGAAAGTGGCATATTACGAGGCCAGACGCGCCATCGCGGAGAATGCTATGAACAATCCGCAGGCGACGCAGGCAGACGTGGACAGCGCGTGTGAAGGATTGCAGGATGCGTGGGACAAGCTGCATGACAACCACAACAGCAGCAAGCCGTCCGGCGGTAATTCCGGCTCTTCCGGCAACAGCTACGGCGGCGCGGGCACAGCGTCGGCACAGACCTCCCCACTGGTAGCGGCGGCGCAGGGCGTAACCGCACAGGCGAGCGTCCGTTCCGACACAACGCTTCCGTTTGTACTGAAGAGAGGCAGCGCGTACTGCTTCAAGATGACGGTGGTCAACGGCAATGCAAATACGGTACCGAGCTTCACCGTAGGCAATGGTGGCGTATTGAAGACGCAGTTTGTAGCGAAGATCGGCAACGATTACTACTACAGAGTGTGGGCGACCGGCAAGCCGGGCGAGAGCACGGGCGTGTACACGACTCTGCCGGGCCAGAATCCGCAGAAGCATTGTGTGGTAACCATCGGCTGAGTTTCCAGACGAATCGATTGACAACCTGAACAACAGGACCGCACCCTTGGCAACAGCTGAGGGTGCGGTCCTTTTTGTTGAGCAGAATAGCATATACGGAAGCAGCGGTGCATATTTTATGTTGACGACTGAGAAAAGTGACGGTGAGAATTTATGATTATTGTAATTAAAAAGAAACAGATTATCGCAGCGATCCTGTGCCTGCTGCTCCTGCTGGCAGTACCATTGGCGTTTCGTAAGCTTTCACCCGCAAGTGTAGCGGCGTCCGCATCTGCCAACACCAACTGGGGATTGAGTTTTCAGGAAGAGGGAAAAACGCCGGTTGGAAATGCCTCTGCAGATTTCCTGAAGCAGTACGATGCATATTATGCGGGGGATCCGTCTAAAAAAGTGCTCTATCTGACCTTCGATGCGGGATATGAAAACGGCTATACACCAGCGATCCTGGACGCGTTGAAAAAGCACAATGTAAAAGCGACTTTTTTCGTAGTGGGCAACTACATAGAAACCAGCCCGGATCTGATTAAACGCATGGTAGCGGAAGGCCATATTGTCGGCAACCACACCTACCATCATCCAGATATGTCTAAAATCTCCGATATGGAGTCCTTTAAAAAGGAAATCAACGATCTGGAGCAGCTTTATAAGGAGACGACCGGCCAGGAAATGCAAAAGTTTTACCGGCCTCCACAGGGAAAATACAGCGAAAGCAATTTGAAACAGGCACAGGAGCTGGGGTATAAAACGATATTCTGGAGCCTTGCATATGTTGATTGGTATGTGGATAAACAGCCGACCAAAGAAGAAGCTTACAGCAAGCTGCTGCCGCGCATCCATCCGGGCGCCATTGTGCTGCTGCACAGCACCTCCAAGACCAATGCAGAGATACTGGATGAGCTTTTAGGCAAATGGGAAGCGGAAGGGTATACCTTCGGCACGCTGAACGACCTGTGCACGGGATGATCTGATGATATACATAAAAGGCGGCCTGTTTCCGGTCAACGGAAACAGGCCGCCTTTATTTTTGCATTTTCTAAGCCGAAAGCAGCGCCACACAGATGCCGAGCAGCGCCCCGCAGAGGACCTCGAAGGGCGTATGCCCCAAAGAGATTTCCAATGTACCGATGGATTCTCTCAAAGAGGCTGCTTTTCCGGAGGAATCGTTTTCTTCCAGATAGTCCGTGATCTGGTTAATGGCCTTCGCCTGTTCTCCGGCGGCACGCCGTACCCCCATTGCGTCATACATGATGACCGCCGCAAATGTCAAAACAATGGCGGACATGGGGGAGACAAAGCCCATTTCCTGTACGGTCGCAATGGCGACGGAACAGCCCAGTGCGGAATGTGCGCTTGGCATTCCACCCGATTCAGACAGCCGTTTAATGTTGAATTTCCGGTTTTGCAGAAGGTAAATCCCTGTTTTAATCAGCTGGGAAAGCATCCAGGAGATGAACCCAACATTAATGATTCGGTTGCTGATCAGGAGCTGCCAATTCATTTATTTTCCTTCTTTCTGTTTCTGTAAGGTGATTCTTCGGTAGAGCAACAGGCCTGCCGCACTGATCACTCCCGTCACAACAAAGACAAGTACAGCAAACGGATAATTTTGCTCGCCAAGCGCCGCTCCTCCAATGGTGGAGGTGATAACGGACGGAATCCTGGCAATGCTGGAGAGGATCAGGAAGGTCTTGAGTTTCATCGGCGTCAGGCCAACCAGATAAGTTAAAATGTCCTTGGGGGAACCCGGAATAAAAAAGAGAATAAAAATTAATAGATTCAGCCGGCTGGCATCCTGTAAAAATTGAAGGGACTGGATTTTTTCCCGGGAGACAAAGGCCTCCACCACACGAATACCAAACCATTTGGTAAACCCGTAGATAATAGCGGAACCAATAGCCGCGCCGATCAGGCAGAGGAACATTCCTTCCACTGCGCCAAAGGCGTAGCCCGCGCCAATTTCCACAACCTCGCCGGGGATGATGGCGACGACTACCTGTAAAGTCATAATGCCGATCAAAGCCAATGGGCCAAGAATCCCCTGCTGTTCCACCCACTGTTGAAATGCTTTTCCATCGGAAATAAACTCGATCATTTTCTGCCCCGCGGTTGCAGCAAAAACAACGGAAAGCACCAGAAAAACGATGAGAGAAAACAGGCTGACCAATCTTTTCCGGCGCAGGTATGCCGGATCGTTGACCGGTTCACCGGCCGTTTTCGCAGAACGATGGGTGGTCTTGCTGAAACAAAGTTGTCCTTCTTTTGTCATATCATAACGCCCCTTGCACTTTTTTGTTCTGCGTGTTATTCTACAAGTAAAATCTTACAAGTCTGCGCATCTATTTCTTAAAGAAATCTTACAATGATCTTCTTTGCCAAAATAGAAATACGCCGCAGAAAAAGAAGGGCAGTTATGAAGAATCCGTTTCCCTATGCGGATGATAATAAACGATATCACACGCTTGCCTATCACCTGAAAGAGGTGTTTGGGCGGCGTGTTTTCAAGGCGGTTATCGATGCTGGAATGACCTGTCCCAATTTGGACGGGACCAAAGGGACGGGGGGCTGTACGTATTGCCAGGGCGGCAGCGGCGCATTTACGCATGGCCCGCTGCTTAGCGTACCGGAACAAATACAAAAGGAACAGGAGCGTATCCATAGAAAGTGGAAGGACGCGCCGGTAATCGCCTATTTTCAGGCACATACCAACACCTATGCGCCGCTCCCGGTTTTACGCTGCCTGTTTGAAGAGGCGCTGGCGGTTCCGGGGGTTTGCGGTTTGAGTATTGCGACCAGAGCAGATGCTTTGGAGCCGGAGACCGTTTCGTATTTACAGGAGTTGTCCCGTCGCACCTATCTGACAGTGGAGCTCGGGCTGCAAACGGTTCACGACCGCACCGCGGAGCGCATCAATCGAGGACATACCTATCCCGAATTTCTCAATGCCTATGATGCGCTGCAAAAGCATGGCATACGCACCTGCGTCCATCTGATCGATGGATTGCCGGGAGAGGATACCGGTATGATGCTGGAAACAGCGCGTGTTGTCGGTCTGCTGCGGCCCGGCGCTGTAAAAATTCATTTGCTTCACATCTTAAAAGGAACACCGCTCGCGGCGGACTTGGTCGCCGGAAAAATAGAACCTATGACGCGCGATGCATACATACAGACGGTTTGTTCCCAACTGGAACTGTTTCCGCCGCAAACCGTCGTGGAGCGGATAACCGGCGATGGGGAACGTGCCATGCTTCTCGCACCGCTTTGGAGCATTGATAAAATCGCGGTACTCGGCGGGATTGACAGGGAGCTTGCTCGCCGGGAAACCTGTCAGGGGGCCCGCTTTCACGAGACATCCGTTTAAAAGTGTACGAGGGTTCGGGGAAAAAGTCAAGCAGACTGGAAAAGAAAAGCAAAAAACTCCTCCAAGGGCCAATGGATACAGGGGTGAAAAACACACTAAAAGAGATTTTTTTGAAGGAAGAGGAGAAGTTGATGCAGGAATTACCAATACGCCCGGGGCGGTACCGGCATTTTAAGGGCGGCGAATACCGTGTGCTGTATTTGGCGCGGCATTCAGAAACACAGGAATGGATGGTGGTCTATCAGGCCTTATATGGAGAACACGGAATCTGGGTGCGCCCCGCCGCCATGTGGGAGGAGATCGTGGAACGCGATGGATATACGGGCAAACGTTTTACCTATATTGGAGAATAGAGGGATGAAATGAAACGTACTATGTTGGCTGCGGTATGCCATGGAAGCGGACAAATTTCTCTGGAGGAACGTCCAATTCCCCAAATTCAACAGCCGGAGGATGCAATTGTCAAGGTGACGCTTTCCACCATCTGTACAAGCGACCTGCATATTCTGCACGGCGCGGTTCCGCGGGCGGTGCCGCATACCGTGTTGGGGCATGAGTTTGTGGGAGAAATCGTTTCAGTTGGGTCCGGTGTGAAACACCGGAAAACGGGCGAGCGCGTCGCCGCCAATTGCATCACATTCTGTGGGGACTGCTGGTTCTGCCGGCAGGGATTTATTAACAACTGTGCGCATGGCGGGTGGGAGTTAGGATGCCGGATCGATGGATGCCAGGCGGAGTATGTGCGCGTTCCCTATGCGGATATGGGCCTGACGCGCATTCCCGACACGGTAACCGATGAGAATGCGCTCTTTTTGGGCGACATCCTTTCCAGCGGCTATTTTGGCGCGGAGCTGGCGGAAATCAGGCCGGGAGATACGGTGGCGGTGATCGGAGCGGGTCCGGTGGGGCTTTGCGCTGCCATGTGTGCAAAGCTGTTCGGCGCGGGCAAAATCGTTCTTTTGGACGTTGACGAAACCCGTCTGCAGCTCGGAAAGCAACAGGGGCTTGCAACGCAGATTGTCAATCCCGCCAAGGAAGATGCGTCGGCATGCATTTGGGCCTTGACCAATGGGCGCGGCGCGGACGCGGTCATTGAAGCGGCGGGCGGTGACGGCACGTTCCAGCTGGCGTGGCAGATTGCAAGGCCCAACGCGGTGGTCGCTTTGGTTGCCATGTATGAGGAAGCGCAATCGCTTCCGCTGCACCAGATGTACGGGAAAAATCTGATTTTCAAGACCGGCGGTGTGGATGCTGTTCATTGCGACCGGCTGATGGAGCTGATTGCCTGTGGAAGGCTGAACACCGATTTTCTGATTACCCACCGCGCGCCTCTGGAAGAAATATTGGAGGGATACCGGGTTTTTGCAAACAAATTGGACGGATGTATCAAATGGGCGGTTACGCCGCCTGTTCATCATATTTAAGAGAAAGGATGAAATACCTTGGGTAAAATACCAACCTTGGGGGAAGCGCAAGCGTTACTGGAACAATATAATCAGGAGGAATTTCATTTAAAGCACGCCCAAATTGTCTCCGGCGTCATGGGCTGGTTTGCGCAGGAGCTGGACCCGGAGCAGGTGGACTTCTGGAAAGTCGTTGGACTGCTGCACGATCTGGATTATGAGCAGTTCCCGGAACAGCCTGCATAAAAAGTCAGGAGATCATGCGGGAGAAGGAGATAGATGAACGGATTATCCGCGCTACGGCAAGCCACTCCTATCCCATGGTAGATAGTAAGCCGGAGCACATCATGGAAAAGGTTTTGTATGCGACGGATGAGCTGACCGGCTTGATCGGCGCGGTCGCGCTGATGCGGCCTTCTAAAAGTGTATCCGATCTGGAAGTGAAGTCAGTAAAAAAGAAATTTAAAACGCCGAGCTTTGCGGCGGGCTGTTCTCGCGATGTGATCCAGGCAGGCGCGGACATGCTTGGCTGGACGTTGGAAGACCTGATGGAAAAGACCATTTTAGCCATGCGCAGCCTGACTCAGGAAACAGAATGAAAAAAGCGGAGGAAATGTCCATGGAGCAGACGACGACGGAGCGGCTGTATTACGCCGATCCGTATCAAAAGGAGTTTACAGCAAAGGTAACGGGATGTACTCCGTGCAAACAGGGGTATGCCGTCACGCTGGACCGCACCATTTTTTATCCAGAGGGCGGCGGGCAGCCTGCCGACACCGGTGTGCTGGGCTGTGTTAAGGTGTTGGATGTGCAGGAAATAAACGGGAACATTCTACATATGGCGGACGGACCTTTGGAGATTGGCGTGGAGGTGCAAGGGAAAATTAATTGGGCGCACCGCTTTTTGCTGATGCAGCAGCACACCGGTGAGCATATCCTCTCCGGCATCACCAACCGTCTTTACCAACTGGACAATGTAGGATTCCATATGGGGGCAAAGGCGGTCACAGTCGATTTTAACGGCGAGCTTTCCACAGAGCAATTGCAGAACATTGAAAAGCTGGCAAACGAGGCGGTTTACGCCGATCTTCCAGTTTTAGCGGCGTGCCCGACGAGGGAAGAATTAAAAAATATTTCCTATCGCAGCAAGAAAGAGCTGGACGGTGAGGTGCGGATTGTAACGGTTCCGGGCTACGACAGCTGCGCATGCTGCGGGCTGCATACCGCCAGGACGGGGGAAGTCGGCGTTATCAAGGTGGTTGCCTCCCAGCGCTACAAGGGCGGTATGCGTATTACGCTTCAATTGGGGAGCCGTGCATTGGAGGACTACGACGAAAAGACAAAGCAGGTGGCGGCCCTTTCCAATTTGCTTTCTGCAAAACCGGAAGAGGTGGTTTTGGCGGTGGAGCGGTTGCTCATGGACCGCGACGCTTTAAAACAACAGGTGGGACAAATGCGCGCGCAAATTTTTGCGCAAAAGGCGGCTTCCCTGCCGGAGGGGCAGGAAAAAGCCTGTGTTTTTGAAGAAGGGCTTTCGCCGGCCGACCTGCGCACATTTTGTTTGATGCTTTGTGCGCGTGTGCCACTGGCTGCCGTTTTTTCCGGAGATGAGCGGCAGGGGTGGAAGTATGCCATTGCCGGTAAAGAGGATGTGCGGCCGATGGGCAAGGCGTTAAACCAAACATTTTCCGGAAGGGGCGGCGGTACGCCGGAGCTGGTGCAGGGATCTTTGCAGGGAGACCGGGAGGCTCTTGAACAGTGGATGCAATCATACGGAAAATAAAAAGGAGCGGCCAGCGAGCCGCTCCTTTTACTTGCAATGCAAATTTATTGAGAAACTTTTTCAACTTTAGAAACAACAACGCCGGACGTATCCGTCCCCTCGATGGAGCCGCTGTAATAAACGCGCAGCCGGTCGCCGATGATCAAACCGTCCGGGGCGTTGACTTCTGCCCCTTCTTTGTCAAAGAGCAATTCTTTTCCGTCGTCTGTTTTAATGGTGATGGTATTGATGGTTCCGTCCTCCAAAATGCCCTCCATATAGGAACTCTCCGTTTTGGAAGAAGAGGGGGAAGCCGTCACGGTAAAGCCGTTTGTTACCTCGTCCGCAGAAATGGCCATGGACTGATACAGCTCCAGTTCCTCGTCCGGAACCGTTGGATTTTCCGGCAGTACGGCCAGGTAAACAATATCGCCCTGTTCCTGCAGCAGGGTGGGCAAAGCCGCACCAACGGAAATCTGGTCGTCCCACCAGGCTTTGGGAGCCGCCCATAACGAGAGTAGCGGAAGGTCGGCGTTTCCTTTAAAGAGGAAATCAACCTTGTCGTATTCCACTTCCTGCCCGTCCATGACGGCGTCCTTGGTTACTTTGACCGTATAATTTTCCTTGCTCCAGCGGGCAGGAATGGTGAAAGAAAAGTCTATCCCGTCAAACGTAAGCGTCTGTGGCACGCTGCTGACTGTAGAAGACGGTGTTTCGCTGGAAGAAGAGGAAGATTCCTCAGACGTATTGGTGCAGGCACAGGCTGCAACAGCCAACACAGCTGCCATGAATAATGCCATCGCTTTTTTCATCATATTGTATTCCTCCTTATTAGGACGATCGCTTAAGTCGCATCTATTTTAACGCTTTTCGTCCAAAAAAGAAAGAAACATTTTGTGAATTATTGTTACAGACTTGTTGCCAATTTTCATAAAGCCTGTACATGAAGGTGCAGGTCGCGCACAAATTCCCGTGCGGCTTCCTCCGGCGTGGCCCAGGAGGTGACCAGGCGGATCGCGGTATGGTCCGCGTCGACGGCTTCCCGAACCTCAAAGGCGTAGTCCCGTGCAAGGGACTCAATCAACGCATTCGGGAGAATGGGGAAGAGCTGATTGGTGGGGGAATCCGCCAGGAACGGCAGGCCCTCTGCCCGGAATCCATCCTTGAGGAGTTCCGCCGTTTGGTTGGCATGCTCCGCAAGCGTATAATAGAGGCCGTCCGTAAACAGCGCTTCAAACTGCGCGCCGAGCGCGAGCCCTTTTGCCAGCATGCCGCCGCGCTGTTTTAAAATGTAACGGAAATCCGGTTTCAATGCATCATTGCAAATGACCAGTGCTTCTCCAAACAGCGCACCGTTTTTGGTTCCGCCGATGTAAAAGGCATCCGTCAGCGTGGCGATGTCCGTCAGTGTTAAGTCGCTGGCGCAAAGCGCGCAGCCCAGACGTGCACCATCCAAAAAGAGATACAGGTCATGTTCTTTACAGCAGACGCTTAACGCCTGCAGCTCTGCTTTGGAATAGACCGTGCCAAGTTCCGTCGAATCGGAGAGATACACCAGTTTGGGCTTGACCATATGCTCGTCCGGATGTGCGGCCAATACGCCTGTAATGGCTTCCGGTGTCAGTTTTCCCTCTTTTCCCAGAGCGGTGCACACCTTATGGCCCGTCGCCTCAATGGAGCCGCTCTCATGCCCGGCGATGTGTCCGGTCTCTGCCGCAATTGCCGCCTCATGCGGACGCAGAAAAGCGGTCATGGCGGTAAGATTCGCCTGTGTGCCGCCCTCCAGAAAGTGTACGTCAATATCCATCCTGCCTGTTTCCCGCCGGATGCGGTCAGCGGCATTTTTGCAGTGGACATCGTTTCCATATCCCTCGTTTTGTTTGGAGCCTGCCAGCTGTAAGGCTTCCAGAAGCTTTGGATGCGCGCCCTCGCTGTAGTCATTTTTAAAGCTGTACTTCAATCCGATTCCCGTCCTTTTCCAAAAGATTTATTAAAACCAGTATAGCACATTTTGTCGGAGAAAAGAAGGCGTCCGGCGTCTTTCCATTTGCAATGGTTTGCTATATAATAGTTAAGATATGAAAATAGTTTAGGCGGTGAGAAAGACAGATGCAGATTTTAGTGGATGCAGATGCCTGTCCGGTGAAGGAGATCATTGTGCGGCAGGCAAAAAAGAGAAGCCTGCCGGTTGTGATGCTGCTGGATACCAGCCATGTATGGAACGACGGGTACAGCACGGTGATCACAGTGGATAAAGGGCGGGACAGCGCGGATATCCGCCTGGCAAACCTGTTGCAGCCGGGAGACCTTGTGGTAACACAGGACTACGGCGTTGCCGCAATGGCACTGGGCAAAGGCGCGCGGGCGATGAATCAAAATGGAATGCATTATGACAGCGGAAATATGGACCAATTGCTTTTTGAACGCCATTTGGGGCAGAAAGTCCGCCGTGCGGGTGGAAGAACCACCGGTGCGAAAAAGCGAACCAGGCAGGATGACGAGGCGTTTGAGGCAGCGCTGGTGCAGCTTTTGGATGATAGATAGTTGCATTTCTCCAAAAAGGATTTTTGTTACGCTCAAGAGTGGAACATTTAAAGATCGTTTGATGCAATTGAAGAAATAAAGGAGATGCTTTTCTTGGCACAAAAAACAGCAAACAACCTGGGTGAGGACCGGATTGGCAGCTTACTATTTAAACTGGCGCTTCCTGCCATCACGGCGCAGATCATCAATGCGCTGTACAATATTGTAGACCGCATCTATATTGGGCATATCCCGGAGATTGGTGCAAAGGCCCTGACGGGCGTGGGCGTCACATTCCCGATCATCATGCTGATCGCGGCATTCAGCTCTCTGATCGGCATGGGCGGCGGGCCGCGCGCCTCCATTAAAATGGGAGAGGGGGACAACGACGGAGCGGAAAAAATCATGAGCAACTGCTTTGTCAGCCTGATCGGTATTTCCATTGTTCTGACAGCTGTCTTTCTGCTGTTTCAAAGGCCGCTTCTGCTGATGTTCGGCGCAAGCGGCGACACGCTGCCCTATGCGATGGATTATATGACGATCTATGTCAGCGGGACCATTTTTGTACAGATGGCCTTGGGGCTGAATAGCTTTATTACTACGCAGGGCTTTGCCAAAACCAGTATGATGACGGTCGTAATCGGCGCGGTATTAAATATTGTCCTTGACCCAATCTTCATTTTTGTGTTTGGGATGGGCGTGCAGGGCGCGGCGTTTGCGACAATTCTCTCGCAGGCGGTTTCTTCCATTTGGGTGCTGCGCTTTCTGTTCGGCAAGCGAACGATCTTGCGCATTCGCAAAAAGTATTTGAAGCTGGAAGCAAAGGTTATTTTGCCGGTATTGGCGTTGGGACTGTCTCCGTTTATCATGCAGGGAACAGAGAGTGCGGTCAACATCGTGTTAAATTCTTCCTTGCAGCGCTATGGCGGAGACTTAGCGGTGGGCGCTATGACCATTTGCAGCAGCGTCATGCAGGTGGCTTTCATGCCGCTGATGGGGCTTGCGCAGGGTGCGCAGCCGATCGCCAGTTTTAATTTTGGCGCAAAGAAAAACGACCGCGTAAAAAAGGTATTCCATTTGCTTTTTAATTGCTGTCTGTTTTTTTCCACCGCCTTCTGGATCGCATTGATGCTGTTTCCGCATGTGTTTGTGCGGCTGTTCACGCCGGAATCGGAGCTGGCGGAATTTACGTCCTGGGCACTGCGTATTTACATGGCGGCAGGATTTATGCTGGGGATTCAATCTTCCTGCCAGCAGACGTTTGTATCCATTGGGCAGGCGAAGACATCGCTGTTTCTCGCGCTGCTGCGCAAGGTCATTTTGCTGATTCCACTGATCCTGATTCTGCCGCAATTCTTTGCCAATCCGGTTCTGGGCGTTTTTATCGCGGAGCCGATCGCTGATTTTCTGGCGGCATCTGCAACGGGCGTGGTGTTCCTGTGTGAATTCCGAAGGATTCTGGCTAAAAACCAGCCGCTGCAAACACTGCAGAACCAAATGGAACCCTAGCTGTGGCTTGTGTTACAACGCTTATTTTAATAAAGATTGAAAGGGTAAAATTGGGCCTGTTGCAGAACGGCCCATTGGAAAAAAGCTGTATCAAACCGCCGTTGAATCTGGTCGTAAAAGGCCATTTTCAACGGCGGTTTCTTTTGTTACCATCGGTTCCTTTGTGCAAGTTGCCATCGCAAATTCATTTTGCAACGCGCCCTATTCAATTTGTTGCGTGTTTTGCCAGTTTGGAGACAGCACAGCTCTTTTACGGAAATGGTAAATTGTGTAATAAAATATTTAACTTTCATTGATTTTTTGTAAAATTGCGCTTAAAAAGCTTGACAGGACCAAAAAGCATGGTATAATACGATTGTTTTGCCTGAAACCTACGACGATAAGAAATGAGGATTATCAGTTATGTATGATTATGACCTGATTGTCATTGGAGCGGGTCCGGCCGGTATCTTTACCGCGTTGGAAATGAATAAACTGGCGCCGGAAAAGAAAGTCCTGGTGGTGGATTCCGGCAGCAGCATCGATCACCGCGCCTGTCCGGCGCGCACAAGCGGGCAGTGCGCCCACTGTAAAACGTGCAGCATTATGAACGGTTGGGCCGGCGCCGGCGCATTCTCGGACGGCAAGCTTTCCCTCTGTGAGGAGGTTGGCGGGAACGTAACGGATTACCTGCCGGTAGACGAAGTGCGCGCATTGATCCAGTACGCGGATGAAATTTATCTGCAATTCGGAGCGCCAAAAAAAATCTATGGAAAAAGCAATAAATTTGCCGAGCAGGTTTCCTATCAGGCGCATAAAGAAAATATCAAACTGATTCCCTGTCCGGTCCGCCATATGGGGACGGAGTATTCGTTTGAGGTTCTGCGCGCCATGTACGATTATCTTTCTGCCTGCCCCAACTTCACCTTTATGGAGCATACCACGGCGGATACCATCCTGGTGGAGGATGGTAAGGCACAGGGAGCATGGCTGGTCAATCGAAAGGGGGAACGCACGCTGGTGCGCGCCCCGTATGTGATTGCGGCGCCGGGCCGCGGCGGCGCGGAGTGGCTGCATGGAATCGCGCAGCAGAATGGACTGTCCACCACGAACAACGCGGTGGATATCGGCGTCCGCGTGGAGGTTCCCAATGCGGTGATGGATCATCTGACAAAAAATCTCTATGAGGCGAAGCTGGTCTATTACTCTGATACCTTTGAGAACAAGGTGCGCACCTTCTGTATGAATCCGGGCGGTATCGTCAGCGAGGAACACTACGACACGCCGGAGGGCGGCATTGCGGTGGTTAACGGACACTCCTACGCGGATGAGGACAAGCGCACGGAGAACACCAACTTTGCTATGCTGGTATCCACAACCTTTACGGAGCCGTTCAACCAGCCGATCGAATACGGCCGCTATATCGCGCAGCTTGGCAACATGCTGACGGGCGGCGGTATCATGGTGCAGCGCCTGGGCGACCTGCTTTTGGGCCGCCGTACCGATCTGGGCCGCCTGAAAAAATCCACCACGGTGCCGACACTGAAAAACGCGGTGCCGGGCGATCTCTCCTTTGTGCTGCCGCACCGCCATCTGACCAGTATTGTCGAGTCCCTGCGGGCGTTCGACAAGCTTGCGCCCGGGCTGTATTCTAAAAATACGCTGCTCTATGGCGTGGAGGTAAAGTTCTACTCCTCCAAAGTTGCGGTTAAAAATAATTTTGAGACGGAGATTGACCAGTTGTACGCCATTGGGGACGGCGCGGGCATCACGCGCGGCCTGATGCAGGCTTCTGTGACCGGCGTTGTAGTGGCACGGGATATCGCCGCGAAAATGAACAAATAAGAAGCATGAAATCCCCTTTCCCGCAATATAATAGGAAGTGGAAACGCTGCCTGTTGATAGGGAAAGGGGATTTTTATGCGAAATCAAGTGTTGCATTATTTTGTGGATACAAACAGTTCACGCGGAGCGGTGAACTTTTACGACTCCAATTTTCAGCCGCTGCAGCATACGGTACAGCTGCATGCGTATCCTCCGGCACTGCTGGCAAATCTGTTGAGCGGGATCTGCAGCCGGGCGGAGGAAGAAAAGCTGGATGTAGAGTGCATCCACAACTGCTTGGACAACTCTTTGGAGGGCATTGTTGTGCCGGAACTTTCTGCCGGCGTCATCAACATTCCGTCTTACCGGGAATACAATGCCCTGAACCTGTTGGAGGATCACAATATCAAGCAGGTTTTGGAGGCACTGGAACAATCCCACCAATTTTTCCGCGCGGCATTGAAGGTACATGACGCGTGGGAAAAGGTGTATATTGATCAGATGGACTTTGCAGCAGCCAACCAGTTGACCGAGAAAACCATTGACCGCCTGATTGGGGATCAGCGATTGGAAAAGCAGGGCACAGAGGTCCATCGCTTTTTCGGTGCGGCAACGATCAACGGCGCCTTTGACCACATTGCCAACATCACCCAATGTTTGGGCAAACGGTATTTCATCAAGGGCCGCCCAGGTACCGGCAAGTCAACTTTCCTGAAAAAGATCGCGCAAAAAGCGGTGGAAGCGGGCTTCCGCGTAGAAATCTACCACTGTGCGTTCGATCCGCAGAGCCTGGATATGATCGTGTTGAGAGAACTGGATTTCTGCCTGTTTGACAGCACATCCCCGCATGAATATTTCCCGTCTCTTCCCACGGACGAAGTAATCGATATCTATGAGGCGGCGGTAACGCCCGGCACAGATGAAGCAAATGCGGCGGCTCTGGTGGATTTTGCAAAAGGCTATAAGGCGGAGGTGGCAAAGGCCACGGAGAAGCTCCGGCTGGCAAAAGAATTATACGACCGGTTCCAGCAGACGCATTTGTCGCGTATCAGCGAGGAGGCGCTCAGAGACGTTTCCGCACGAATTGAAAACGAGATATTTCAAAAATCATAAACAAAGGGCAGGCACTTCTTGGGTGCCTGCCCTTTATGCAAGAAAGAGGGAGTCTCTCGTATTTGAGGGTTATCCACATGCCAATGTTTTGGATGCGGCGTGGATGTGTACGACATTGTTTTCTTCTTGCTCCGCAATAAAGTCCTCAATGGCCTTTGCGATGATCGCATGCCCTTTTTCGTTGGGATGAATTCCGTCGTCGCAGATGCAGGATTGATAGTTTACCATTTCCAAAAAACGGGTGGTAATGTCAATCAGCGGTACATTTTCCGTCTGCGCGATGCGGCAAACCGCCATATTGTACATCTCGTGCCAGCGGTAGATGTGTTCCTTGTCTCCCAGAAACTGTAAAATACGGCCAGCGTCCAGTCCCTGGGAAATCCAGTCGAAGTACCGCTGTGCGTCGATGGGAGGAAGGGAAAGGAGTACCGGATGCCCGCCGTTTGTGCGGATGGTGCGGATCATTTCCGTGTAAGAGCGTTCGAATTCTTCAAGCGGCGTTTTGCAGAGGTGCGGCACGGCAGGATCCTTTGCGACCTCCGCCCAGTCAAAATCGCAGTCATTGCCGCCAAACTCCAGCACAATGTAGTCGTATTTGGAAACGCTGCTTAGATGTTTTTTTAAAAGCTCCAACCCCTTGGAAACGGTGCAGCCGAATTTGGAATAGTTGGTTACCGCGATTTCAAACCCGCTTTGCAGCCGGTTGACAAAGCTGTCCTTCAAGAGCGTGTATTTATTTTTGATGTTGTCGAGGATGACACCTTTTGCCACGGAATCCCCATAAATGCAGGCTGTATCTGCCATACTTGACACCTCCGTAATTTATCTAGTTTTTAATACTATATATTATGATTGCGATAATGTCAATATATACAGAAGAAAATTATTATCTTGTTAACATTATTCTATGTTTTCTTAGGGAAAACATACATAAAAAATGTAAAATGAATCAACAAACGGCGGTTCAAACAGTCTATATCATTTATTTTGAGCCTCCGCTTGTACATTTTAATAATAAAAAATATAATAGAGCTATGAAGATGTTATATGTGAAGGATACAGCAATCCTAGAGAAGCCCCCTGTTTCGTTGGTTTGCCGGGCAGATACAGGAAGTGAACAGCCGGGCGCTGCAGGGGGGCACATGGTGGAAAATAAAAACAGAAAAGGATCGTGAGGATACATGAAACGAATTTTCTTGGTTGAAGACGATCAGGCGATTGCCAAGAATCTAATCCTGCTGCTCCGCTCGGAAGGATTTACCGTCATCCATGCCCACACGCGCGGTGAAGCGCTTGCCGCGCTTGCTGACAATCCATTTGATCTGGCATTGGTGGATATTTCCCTGCCGGATGGAAATGGCTTTACGGTCTGCACGGAGATCAAAGCAGCCAGGAATATTCCCGTGATCTTTTTGACCGCTTCCGGCGATGAATCCAGCGTTGTGACCGGGCTGAACATGGGGGCGGACGACTACATCACCAAGCCTTTTCGTCCGCGCGAATTGATTGCGAGAATCGGAAGCGCGCTGCGGAAAAGCGGGCATTCCGGATCGGCTTTTGAAATTTTTGGGCTTCAGGTCGATACTGCAAGCGGCGTTGTGAAAAAAAATGGCGATGAGGTGTTTCTTTCACCGTTGGAATACCGCCTGCTTTTGGTGTTTGTCAACAATCCCAAAAGCATTATCACCAGGAGCAGGCTGCTTGACGAATTGTGGGACGCAGCGGGCGAATTTGTCAATGACAATACGTTGACCGTGTACATCAAACGGCTTCGGGAAAAGATTGAGGACAACCCGGCAAACCCGCAAATCATACGGACGGTTCGCGGTACGGGATATCGATTGGGGGACGGGTATGCTTCGAAATAAGGAAGTTCGGCAATTTGCCGTTTGGTTCATCCTGATAGCGGCTGTCTCAATCACATTGGGTTTTGTCATTCATGCAGCGGCGGGAATGCTTGCCCTTGCTTCTGCCGCCGCCTTCGGCACAGCATTTTTTGTGTTTACCAGAGCCCGGTATCAAAGCATTGCACGCATTTCCAATCAAATCGATCTGGTGCTTCATTATGCCGACCGTCTGTATATCGGCGAATCAGATGAGGGCGAACTTTCCATTCTGAACAGTGAAATTACCAAGATGACGCTGCGAATCCGGGAGCAGAACGACGCGCTGAAAAAAGAAAAAGAACACCTTGCCGACTCGCTGGCCGATATTGCCCATCAGCTCCGCACGCCCCTCACGTCCGCGAATCTGATCCTGTCCTTGCTGGAGAATACGCCTGACGAAAACGAGCGGAAAGCTTTTTTGCGGGAAACAGAGGCATTGCTAGTGCGGATGGATTGGCTGCTGACCTCTTTGCTGAAGCTCTCGCGCCTGGATGCGGGCATCGTGGTGTTCCAAAGAGAACGGGTCAATGTAAATAACCTGTTGCGCGCTGCCCTGCGTCCGCTTTTGATTCCCATGGAATTACACAACGTTGACGTACAGATAGAGGTGCCGGTAGGAATAGAGATTTTCGGCGATTTCAGCTGGCTTTCGGAGGCAATTCAGAATATCCTGAAAAACTGTATGGAAAGTACGGGCGATAACGGGCGGATTGAGATGGTCTGTACGGATAACCCATTGTTTACCGAAATTGCGATCCATGACAATGGCGCAGGGTTTGACAAAGAAGATTACCCCAACCTGTTTAACAGATTCTACCGGGGGAAAAGCGCAAATGCGACGGGATACGGGATTGGACTGGCCCTCTGCAAGAAAATTATTGTCCGGCAGGGAGGGACAATCACCGCAAAAAATCACCCCAAAGGCGGCGCGCTGTTCGCCATCCGTTTTCCAAAGTGACAAATCTCTCACCTGAATGTCACCGGGTTGTAAGCGGGATGCTCTATTATATAGGTAATCCATCAAGAAAGGAGCTCATATAATGGAGCTTTTACGAATTGAAAATTTATGTAAGATCTATGGTAAGGGCGAAAACAGAGTGACCGCGCTTGACCGTGTTTCGCTGACCATCGAAAAGGGGGAATTTACCGCAATCATCGGTTCTTCCGGTTCCGGCAAGTCCACTTTGCTTCATATGGTCGGCGGCGTGGATGTACCGACGGGCGGTAAGGTGTATTTGGATGGGCAGGATGTGTATGCCCAAAACAATGAAAAACTGGCTGTTTTTCGCAGACGGCAGGTCGGACTGATTTACCAGTTCCACAACCTCATTCCGACGTTGAATGTGGTAGAGAATATCACCCTGCCGATTTTGATGGACAAGCGGAAGGTCAATGAGGAACGGCTGAATGACCTGTTGGATTTGCTGGGTCTGAAAGAGCGCAGAACACATTTACCCAATCAGCTTTCAGGTGGACAGCAGCAGCGCGTCGCGATTGGGCGCGCGTTGATGAACGCACCGGCGGTTATGCTGGCAGATGAACCCACCGGCAGTTTAGACAGCCACAACGGACAGGAAATCATCCGATTATTGAAAGAAAGCAATCAAAAGTATGGGCAGACCCTGCTCCTTGTCACCCATGACGAAAACATTGCCCTGCAGGCAGACCGTATTATCACAATCGCGGATGGAAAAGTGGTACGGGATGAGAGGCAGGTGGCACAGCCATGAGCAGCTTCCGGCATATGATTCTGCAAAACATAAGAAACAGCCGCACACAAACGGTCGTAACGGTGGCTGGAATCCTTCTCTCGGTCTCTATCATTGCGGCGGTTGTTAACTTTCTGATTGTCACATATGATGCCCCTGCGGCTTTTCTTTCGGATGGCAGCGCTGTGCGGAGCGCGGAGGTGCGGCCATGAACATTTTTCATAAAGTGACCCTGCAAAGCATGAAGAGAAACCGGACCCGGACCATTGTTACAATCATCGGAGTGGTTTTATCCGCAGCGATGATCACAGCTGTCGCTACCTTTGGTACTTCTTTGCTGAACTTTCTGGTGAACGGTTCCATTGCAAAATATGGCGGCTGGCATGTGGCCTTTTTGGATGTGGATGCCTCTGTCGTTCAGGAACAAATACAAGACGATGCGGTTGCGGGCGCCGCGTCGTTTGAGAATATCGGCTACGCTATGCTTGACGGCGGAAAAAGTCCCGAAAAGCCCTATCTTTTTCTCGCCGGGTTCAACGACAAAACGTTTGATACGTTGCCCGTAACCCTGATCTCCGGCAGATTGCCAGCCAACAGTGAAGAAGTTCTGGTCCCTTCCCATTTGGCAATCAAAAGCGGCGTTCGATTCAAAGTAGGGGATCCACTTTCTCTTGCAGTGGGAAACCGCATGGACGAAAATAAGACGCTCAATCAACATGACCCTTACCGCTCCGGGGAAGAATCGCTTGTGCCGGAAGAGGAGAAAACCTATACGGTTGTAGGGATCTGTGAAAGGCCTGGTTTCGAGGAGCACTCCGCGCCGGGATATACCTTAATTACCAGAGCAGATGCAGGAAAACAGACGGACAGCTTCAGCCTGTTTGTCACACTGCATAACCCGCGTCAGGTAAAGACTTACGCAAATGGGATTGCCGAAGCGGGGACGTATATCCTGAATAACAATGTGCTGCGCTTCATGGGGATTTCGGACGATCAGCTGTTTAACACGTTTTTGTATGTGGTTGGCGGCATCCTGGTCGCCATCATCATGATCGGTTCGGTCTTTCTGATTTATAATTCGTTTAACATTTCAATGAATGAACGTATGCGTCAGTTTGGCATCCTCTCATCGGTGGGCGCCACAGCAAAACAACTGCGGAATTCGGTGCTTTTTGAGGGGCTTTGCATCGGTGCGGTGGGCATTCCCATTGGCGTGCTGGTTGGAATAGGCAGTACCGGGCTTGTCATCCCGCTTGTTGCCGGAAATTTTGGCAACATTGTTCCCACCGCCGTGCCTTTAACTTTATCGGTATTTCCTCCGGCGATTGTTGCAGCTGCGGTGGTCAGCTTAGTGACCATCTTGATTTCAGCCTATATTCCAGCCAGAAAAGCCGCAAAAACGCCTGTAATGGAGTGTATTCGCCAGACCAATGAAATCAAAGTTGAGCCAAAAGCGGTAAAGACGTCCAAGCTTGCGCAGCGCATCTATGGCCTAGAAGGGGTTCTTGCGCTAAAGAATTTTAAAAGAAATAAAAAACGCTACCGCAGCATCGTATTGTCCCTTACACTAAGTGTTGTGCTGTTTGTTTCAGGAAGCGCCTTTGGAACAACGTTAGAACGGCTTTCAGAGAGAATGATTATGGATATCGACTACGACCTTCTTTTTTATGCAGAAGATATGGACGTCAGCGAAGCGCTGCCGCTCTACGACAGGCTAAAAACCGCAGGAGGGATTTATGAGAGCACGTACCAGGCGGTTTTAGCATATTCCTGCACGGTGAGTGCGGACGATCTTTCAGATCGCTACCGGGAATATGCGGGATATGATGTGCCGGGTGAAACCGTTCCGCTGTCCATCGATCTTCAGTTTATTGAAGACAGCGCATATCTGCGCTTTCTCAAGGAGTTAAACTTGCCTGCGGAGGAATATACCGGACAAAATGCGAAGCTGCCTGCCGTTGCCAAAAAGCGGATAACCGGGATGGACGGGCCGAGCGAAGTGTTCGACCTGTTCGCGCAGCGTTCCGGGACCTTCCATATCGCTCCCCAAACAGGTGGCGGAGCAATGACGGAACAGGGGCAAAGCGTCAGTTTTACCTTTGTGGACACGTATCCGATCGATCCGCCCCCGAAGGAAACACTCAAATCTGAGAAGGATCCACTCATTTTTATGGTGGTGGCGCCCTATTCACTGATAGATCGTTTTCAAACGCCAGACGTCCATACGACAATCGGCCTGTCCTTCCGGTCGAAAACCCCTTCGCAATCGGAGACGGAAATGGAAGCGATCATTCAGGATGAGGGGAGTACGTCCGCATATACCATCTACAATGTACATGCAACGTTGGAGCAAAACCGCAGCATAACCTTTGTGATCGATGTGTTTACCTATATCTTTGTCATTATGATTTCATTGATTGCGGTTGCCAATGTGTTTAACACAATTTCTACGAATATCAAGCTGCGCAGGCGGGAATTTGCCATGCTTCGCTCTGTGGGAATGTCCGACCGCTCGTTCAATAAAATGATGAATTTTGAGTGCGCCTTCTATGGGATGAGGACGCTGCTATTTGGACTTCCTATCGCGGGAATCTTTTCATGGTTGATTTACAAAGTAATTGTAAGTGTTGAACAACTTGACGACTTTACCTATCTATTCCCGTGGGGCAGTATGGCAATCAGTGTATTCAGTGTGCTTTTTATCGTATTTATTACCATGTTGTATGCCATTCATAAAATCAAAAAGGAAAATATTATTGACGCGCTTCGGGACGATATGACCTGACGTAAAGTGGATTTTTCAAAAGAATTTTTATTGCAGAGGCCTATATTATCCTGGACGTTTTGCGGAAAATTTTGGCAGTATACGCGCAATTCCCCTCCCTCGCCAAAGGCGAGGGAGGGGAATTGTCTGTTAAGCCTTTTTTGTATATACCGCCAATTACGATCCAGTCCCTGCTACTCAGCTTATCCAATTAAGCTGTCCATTTTGCCGACCAGAGAAGCGTTTCTGGTGGCGGAAACGTTATTCAGGAACAGGACGTTTTGAATGCCCTGCGCTTTCACAAAGTCCGGAATACTTCCTTTCCAATAGCGGTAATCGATGACATGAACCGTCTGATACTGCGACGCAAGGAACGGAACGAATGCGTTTCCGTAGGATTCCTTGATGATCAGGCAGGAGGACCCGTCTGTGAGATCCGCATTTTTAATAATCGTATAGGGATTGTCTCCGCCGATAAAGGTGCTGTATTTGGAAGAGGCGGCCCAGCTGGAAACATCGGAAATCAACGGCCAATCGTACTCGGTTCCCTTTTTATCCGTAAAGGTCATGGAAATATCCCCCGGAGGGACGTAGGCTGTTACGGTATCCGGATTTTTGGTGAGTGCCGGATTCTTTTTGGTATCCGAGTAAAAAGCGCCTAAGAAACCGGGGAAATCCTTCGCTTCGTATTGGGAAAGCTCCAGCGGCGTAAAACCGGTCTGCTTGGCAAATTCGCTGTATGCATAGTAGGCGCCCAG
This sequence comes from Anaeromassilibacillus senegalensis, assembly GCF_001261775.1. Taxonomy (GTDB): domain Bacteria; phylum Bacillota; class Clostridia; order Oscillospirales; family Acutalibacteraceae; genus Anaeromassilibacillus; species Anaeromassilibacillus senegalensis. The sequence goes on from NZ_LN868536.1 coordinate 660,080, forward strand.
GGCGGTCCAATGGTGGTCGGTCCGGTAATAGATATACTCATCCGCGTGCGCCTTTAAAATATCATACACGTTGACGCTGTGTACCTGCGGAGAAAGAGAGCCATACATATACTGAATGGCGTCCTTTTGGGAAGAGGTGTTGAGCCCCTGGCGGAAGCTTTCAGGCAATATAATGTCCATGCTGGTGGGAACGACCATGTCATAAACTTTGGCTGTACCGTCCAGTTTCTGTGCGGCCCGGTTGAGCAGGCCGATGTATTGATCGGCGGTTTCACGGTTGAAATTGTAATATTCATAGCCGCTGTCTCCCACAATCAATACCGCGCCCAGGCTCTGCGTCACCTCGCCGGTCACGTCAATCTCCGGTGCAGGAGGCGGCGTTTCAGAGGAACCGGAGGAAGACGGTTCTGATTCGGCGGGCGGTTCGCTGGAAGGCGTCTCAGAAACGGAGCTTTCCGGCGCAGAGGGCGGATTGGCAGGTGCGGACGGAATAACGTCTCCCTCTTCGACGTTGCCGCTGACCTGCACAGGCTGGATGCCATAAAGCTGCTTGATATAACTGTTCGCGGTAATAAAGGTATCCCGGAAGGGGAATGTATCGGAAAACCACAGGTCGATGTTGCTGAAATAACTGCCGTCAAACAGGGATTGAACGCTGAATGCCGGGAACTGCGTCAGATCGCGTTTTTCAAAGTCGGAATAGGAGGGGCGGAGCGGCAAAATAAAGGAAGTGACAAAGAACACGGCCAGCGTCAGCAGAAAAGCGATGATGCGTTCCGCCTGAAAGTTTTTTTGCCGTTTCCGGCGCATGATTTTTGGTTGATGTTTCATGGATAGCCTCTCTTTTAAAACTGAAAATACAGGAACGGATTGTAGCTGTTGCCCACCAGTGCGGCGGTGGAAAGCAACAGCAGAACCGGCGGTACAAAAATCTGCACAAAGTTATATGTCCTGGCAGTGGGAAGACGGCTGGATAAATGTTCCCCCAGATATTTCACCGCAGGGGTGGAAGCGATGAGCGCGGCGACCAGGAAGAACAGATAGTTCAGGAAAATGGTACCGGATTCAAAGTTGGACAGAGGATTTCCGTTCATTCCAAACATTCCGCCGAGAACGGTAAAGAACAGAACCGGCTGTTTAAAGCGGAAAATCGCCCAGCCGAAAAACACAACGACCAACAGATAAATATGGGAAAAAACCGCCGGGATGCGGTCCAGGAATTTTTGCAGAAAAAGCCTCTCAATGGCGATGAAGACGAAGAAATACAGTCCCCACAGCACAAAGTTCCAACTTGCCCCATGCCAAAGCCCGGTCAGGAACCAGACAATGAACAGGTTGGCAATCGTACGGGGAACGCCCTGCCGGTTGCCGCCCAACGGAATATACACGTAGTCCCGGAAAAAAGAGCCGAGGGAAATGTGCCAGCGCCGCCAGAATTCGGACACGGAACGGGATAAGTAGGGGTAGTCAAAGTTTTCTTTGTAGTGAAAGCCGATCATCAGTCCCATACCGATCGCCATATCGGAATAAGCGGAAAAATCCAGATAAATTTGCAGCATGAAGGCGAGTACGCCCAGCCACAGAGAAAGGACGGGACGCGCCTGCAAGACAGCGGCGTTCTGTGCCAGAGAAGCCGCACTGGAAGCTGCCGCGTCAGAGAGCAGCAGGGTGTCGGCCAGGAAGCCGCAGGTATTGGCCAGCAGCGCCTTCTTGGCGAGGCCGGTACAGAAGCGGCTGACGCCCCGGTTGATTTCCTCCCGGCTTGCGGAGCGGTTCAATATCTCCCGGTTGACGTCCTGATACCGTACGATTGGGCCCGCGATACATTGGTGGAACAGACTGACGTACATCAGCAGGAGCCAGAATTTGTCCTGTGCGTCCACCTCGCCGCGGTAAACGTCCACCACATAGGAAATCAACTGGAAGGTGTAGAAGGAAATGCCGATGGGCAGGGCAATCTGTGGAATCGTCGGGGGAAATCCAGTGAGCTGGTGCAGCATATCCGCAAAAAATCCCGTATACTTAAAAGTGCCCAGCAGACCAAGACTGACCACCAGCGCGCCGATCAGCGCCAGTTTTGCCGCGGGCCGGCCGCGGTTTCGCTGAATGGCCAGAGAAAACAGCCAGTCGGCAAACGCCATGCCGACGAGCAGCAGTACATAAACCGGTTCTCCCCAGGCGTAGAAGAACAGGGAAAAAATCAGCATGACAATGTTTTTAGCCCGGGTGGATTTTACCAGCGTGTAGCAAAGCAGATTGAGCGGCAGGAACACAAACAGAAAGAACAAATTGGAAAAGACCATGTACGCAAACCTCAACTTATTATGAAATGGAATCTATGGATAACACAAGAATAGACGCCTGAAACTTGCAAAAAGACGGACGCTCCGAGTGAAAAATACAAATATTTTCCGAAACCAGGATGCAATGGAGTCCGTTTGTTATTCTATCATACTTTTGACCAATTAGAACACTGCGAACACACATTTATCAAATAAAAATGGAACGATGCCGCACGCTCTTGCAGCTTCGTTCCATTTTGTTTTATTTAAAGGCAACGCCTGCTTCCAAAAGCGCGGCGGTCAGGCGTTCCGTGTCCATTTGATAACAGTAACCAGACATCCCGCATTGCTGCGCCGCCTGAACGTTCTCCAGCCTGTCGTCTATAAAATAACATTCCTCAGGCCGTAGATGATAGCGGCTGCACAGTAGCTGGTAAATGGCAGGCGAGGGCTTGACGATCTTTTCGTCCGCCGAAACGATACAGCCGTCCAACAGCGAAAAAATGGGAATCCGCTTTTCATACAGGTGAAAGCTGTAAGCTGCATTGGAGAGGATGTAGATGGCATACCCGGCATGCTTCAGCCTGCGGGCCAGCTCATTCATCCCCTGAATCGGTTCTATAAAGTCAAACCAGTGCAGGAACAGCTCTTTTGCGGCGGAATGCATGGCCTTCGGCAGCCGTGTGCACACGCTTGCGATGGCATCTTCCGGTTCCATGATTCCTTCGTCCAGCTTTAACCATTCAGGGCCTGAAAAAAGTTCCCTGTAAACCAGCTGTACCTCCGATTCGTCTGAAAAAAACTGTTTTGCGTAGGACAGCGGCTGGTAGTCAATCAAAACATTTCCCATATCAAAAACGATATTGCGTATCATGAAGATTCTCCTTTCACATTGCGGATTGTCTCCATTATACCGTTCCTCTTCGGAAAAAGAAAGGGAAAATCTCTATTTACCGGCTTCCAACTGCTCCACCAGAACAGCGATGTTCCGTATGGTGCGTTCGTCAATAAAATGCTCGATGCGCTCCACCTGTTCCAGTTCGCTTTCTGTATGGTTCAGCAGGCATAAAAAGCGGTTGAGCAGGCTGTGGCGGTACAGCAGATATTTGCCGAGCGCCAGACCCGTTTCTGTGGGGCTGATGCAGCCGTATTTTTCCGCGTCTACAAGACCGAGCTCTTTTAAATGGTCCGACATTTTGGAGGCAGAGGAGGGCTTTACATTTAAATGCTGCGCCAATAAATGGACGCGGGTGTACCCCTCGTCCTCGCACAGGCGGCAGATCATTTCCAGGTAATCCTCCATGGCGGCGGTCAGCTGGTTCTGTGCTGCCAGCTCGTAGCCCTTTTGCGTGTGAAAATCCGAAAAACTGCTCATTCTCAGCCCTCCCATGGGGAACACATCGTCCCATATCGCATATATTAGCAGCAGGAAAGAAAGTTTCCCCGTCCTAAATACTTATTTTGAGGAGATCATTTTTATGAATCAGATATATTCTCTTACCAGCCTGAAAGAAGGGGAGCGCGCACGCGTATCCACCTTGCTGTCCAACGGAAGCATGCGCAGAAGGTTGCAGGATATCGGCCTGATCGAAGGAACCGAAGTGGAATGCGTACAGAAGAGCCCGGCGGGAGATCCGGTGGCTTACATGATCCGCGGCGCACTGATTGCTCTGCGCTCCGAAGATTCTGCCAACGTTCTTGTCGCCTGCCGCTAAACCGTCGTTGATATTTGTTTTTACAGCCGGGAGGCGGGGCGCAATGCGTTTCGCTTCCCATATTTTTAGATAGAGGTGATTCATTTGGGATTGACCAGCGGTTCAACAGGAATTAAAGCGGTGGATATGGGATTGGTCGTCAAAAAACAGACCGAGGACGATAAAGTGATTGCCCTTGCCGGGAACCCAAACGTGGGAAAGAGCACGGTGTTTAATGCATTGACAGGAATGAATCAACATACAGGAAACTGGCCCGGAAAGACCGTCACCAACGCGCAGGGATATTGTACATACAATGACAGGCATTTTGTCATGGTGGATATCCCCGGCTGCTATTCCCTGATGGCGCATTCCGCGGAGGAGGAGGTTGCACGCGACTTTGTCTGCTTTGGAAATCCCGACGCGGTAGTTGTGGTGTGCGACGCCACCTGCCTGGAACGCAACATGAATCTTGTGCTGCAAACGGTTGAGATTACGCCCAACGTCGTGGTGTGCGTCAACCTGATGGATGAGGCGGAACGCAAAGGCATTCGGCTCGATCTGGATCAGGTGGCGCAACGGCTGGGAGTGCCGGTGATTCCCGCGGCGGCGAGAAGCGGAAAAGGACTGGATGAACTGATGCAGGCGGTCTGTGACCGGTTGGACGAAGAGGAAAAAGGAGAGACCATCCAAATCCGGTACATCCGACCCATTGAAGATGCGATTGCCACCCTGCAGCCCGCGGTGGAAACCGTCTGCGGAGAAACCGTCAACGCACGCTGGCTGGCACTCAAGCTGTTGGACTACGATGCGTCGCTGATTCATGCGTTGAACGAATCGCTTGGCTTTGATGTCACCGGAGACGCGTTGGTCCAGGAAAAGCTGGAGGAAGCAAAGCAAATCATGCAAAGCCGAGGCATCTCCCTGGAGGAATTGCGAGACAAGATTGTTTCGTGCATCGTCCTCACCGCGGAGGATATCTGCAACGACGTGGTACATCATGAACGCACCAAGCGGGAGATTCGGGATCGGAAGATTGACCGCATCCTGACCAGCAAATGGACCGGGTTTCCCATTATGCTGCTGTTGCTGGGAATCATATTCTGGTTGACCATCACGGGGGCCAACTATCCCTCGCAGCTGCTCTCCGACGGCCTGTTCTGGATTCAGGACCGTTTGATGGATCTGTTTGTTATGATGGGCGCGCCGGTCTGGCTGCGCAGTATGCTGGTGGAGGGCGTCTACCGTGTGCTGGCGTGGGTGGTGTCTGTTATGCTGCCGCCAATGGCGATTTTCTTCCCGCTCTTTACCCTGCTGGAAGACCTGGGCTACCTGCCGCGTGTGGCGTTTAATTTGGATAAGTATTTTAAAAAGGCGCGTGCCTGCGGAAAACAGGCGCTGACTATGTGTATGGGCTTCGGCTGCAATGCAGCAGGGATCGTCGGGTGCCGAATTATAGATTCCCCGCGGGAACGGCTTATCGCCATGATCACCAACAACTTTGTTCCCTGCAACGGCAGGTACCCCACATTGATTGCCATCATCACCATGTTTTTTATCGGTACGGCAGGAATGGGCGCTTCCTTCCTCTCCACCCTGATCCTGACGGGCGTGATCGTACTAGGCATTGTAATGACGTTCCTGGTGTCCCGGCTGCTGTCGGCAACCATCCTGAAGGGCGTCCCCTCTTCCTTTACCCTGGAGCTGCCGCCCTACCGCCGTCCGCAAATTGGAAAGGTGATCGTCCGTTCCATCTTTGACCGGACGCTGTTTGTTTTGGGAAGAGCGGCGGCAGTGGCCGCGCCCGCCGGACTGATCATCTGGGTGATGGCAAATGTATTTGTGGGGGATGCCAGCCTGCTTGCGCATTGCGCCGCGTTTCTGGACCCCTTTGCGCAGCTGATTGGTTTGGACGGCGTGATCCTGCTGGCCTTTATACTGGGCTTCCCGGCAAATGAAATCGTCGTTCCCATCATCATCATGGCTTACATGGCAACGGGAAGTCTGACCGACATGAGCGACCTGACGCAGCTGCATACGCTGCTGGTCAACAACGGCTGGACCTGGCTGACCGCCGTTTGCACGATGCTGTTTTCCCTGATGCACTGGCCTTGTTCGACGACCTGTATGACCATCAAAAAGGAGACGCAAAGCCTGAAATGGACACTGATCTCCTTCGCGGTTCCCACAGGGATCGGAATTATCGTCTGCTTCCTGGTGGCAAGCGCTGCCCGGCTGTTTGGACTCGTGTAAAAGACGGAAATATCGTGCAAAACGAAAAAAGCGTTCCTGACCGGCAGTCTGGCCGTCAGGAACGCTTTTGTATGCTGTTTTTTGTAAATGCGCCCCGTTTTTATGAGGTTTGTTGCTCCCACAGCCGCTTGCGTGAGGCCTCCTCCATCCAGTTGCACATGGCGACCAGCAGACGGCTGTATAAAGCGCTGTCCGTAATATCGTCGATGTCGTTGACACGGAAGAAGCTGGCGTTGTTGCAGTGGCGGCCGTCAATTTCCTCCAGATGCTCCAGAATGCCGTATTCCTCACCGTGGACGCCGACAAACTGCCAGAAGATCGGATAGCGGGAAGTCTTGATCAGAATTTCCTCAATCTCCCAATCGGAGCTGAGACGGCCGTCGGTGAGAAACAGAACGACGGTCGGCGCGTTTCTGCCGCCGTAAATCATCATGATATCCCGCATCGCTTCCGGTTCGTTGTTGTACTGGTAGTTCAGCATGCTCATCCAGCGTTCAAATCCGCCGCCGGTATCAAAGGAGTAGGTGCGGACGTTGTCCATGGTGACAGGCTCAAACTGGCGGCTTTTTGCCGCAAACGCCCAGAAATCCATGCTGCAGGAGGGATGCAGGACAGACGCGAAGGCGAAGAATTTATCGATGATGCGCTGCACGCGCCCGTTGCGGTACATGTCAAACATAGAACCGGAGTTGTCCGCCGCCATCACCACACGGACGGGCTGGCTGACGGACTGCGGCAGCAGGTTGATACCCGCATAGAGGCTGCGGTACAGTGGCAGCAGGTAGTCATTTTCTCGTTTCGCGCGCTCCGTCAGTTCGTTCATCCGCTTGACGACGTCCGGCGGAATCAGGCTGGTGACGGTAACGTCGCCCGAAGGAGCGGCAACCGGAGCGGCTGGAGCCGGGGAACGGGCCTCCCGCGTCACAATGCCGCCGTAGCTTTCGATCAGCGCCTTAAGCCCGCCGTTAAAACCGCGTCCCACCGCGTTTATGCGCCAATCGCCGTTTTTCCGGTAGAGCTCACAGATGACCAGCGCACGCTCGCCGGCGAATTCCGCGCCGCTGTAACGGTACCGCGCGCATTCGGTTTCTCCGGCTTTCAGCCGCACAAAGCCCTGCGTCAGCTCCCGCATGCAGTTGACGCCGTCAATGGCGCAAGTAAAGGACAGGCGGTCGATTTTGGCCGGGAGCTTATCCAGCTGAACGGCAAACCGTACGGCGCCGTCCAACGCTGGAGGGAGCAGACAGACTGCCTGCTCCGGGGATTCCTTGTGGTTGTAGAAGATAAAATATTGGTCGTCTGCCAGTTTTCCGGCGGCATCCAGGCCAAAGCAGGAGCAGTCGATTTCCATAGGGGACTTGTGAAAGAGTTCTACCGTCAGAGAAAGACCGCCGCACAGCTTAGAGATGGAATCCTTTTGGCCCCGTTTCATTTCAAGCATGCCTGCAAAGCCTCTCTTTCTTTACTGGTGTTTTTCCCTCATGGGAAAGATCAGTTTGCGAAGGGTGCCGATCGGCAAAATCACAAGGGAGAAAAGGACGACCCAGCCCCATTCGGAGATGGTCAGCGGCGCGGTGCGCAGGATAGGGCCGCCGATGAAGGTCATCAAAACCTGCACCACGGCGATCAGGAGCATGACGTAAATAAAGTTGCGATTTTCGCCGATATGTTCAAAGATGTTGACTTTATCCGTGCGCGCGTTGAAGCCGTTAAACATGGCGCTCAGCACATAGAAGCAGAAGAATCCGGTCATGAAGTACATATCCATGCCGGGGTAGATTTCCGGCCCGTCCAGGCGGAACAGGGAGCGGAAGAACGGATGCAGCAGAAACAGCAGACTTGCGGCGGTCAGGTATGCGCCAACCGTCAAAACGGAAGACCACATGTTCTTGCTGATAATGGATTCATCCCTGCGCTTGGGCCGTTCGTCCATATACCGGGCGAGCGGCGGCTCTCCTCCGAGTGCCAGAGCGGCCAGCGTGTCCATAACGATATTGACCCAGAGCATCTGTGTGACGGACAGGGGGGTGCCAAGGCCGATGAACGGGCCAATGAAGGCGATCAATACGGCGCTGACATTGATGGTGAGCTGGAATACGATGAACTTGCGGATGTTGTTATAAATCGTACGGCCATAAAGAACCGTCTTGACAAGGGAATTGAAGTTGTCGTCCAGAATGGTGATATCCGCGGCCTCCTTGGAGACCTCCGTGCCGGAGCCCATTGCAAAGCCGACGTCCGCTTTTTTGAGCGCGGGTGCGTCGTTGACGCCATCGCCGGTCATGCCGACCACCAGATTGAGTTCCTGAGAAACGCGCACCAGACGGCTCTTGTCCGTCGGCAGCGCGCGGGCGACCACGCGCAGGCGGGGCAGGATCTTTTTCAACTCGTCATCGCTCATGGCGTTCAAATCGTCGCTGGTCAATGCGATATCATCGCCGGTTTCGATCAGCTTGGCGTCGCGAGCAATGGCGGCGGCGGTTTCCTTCTTGTCGCCGGTGACCATGACCACCTGGATACCGGCCTTTTTAGCCGTGCGGATGGCTTCCACCGCCTCCGGGCGAAGCTCGTCGCGGATACCGACAATACCGACAAACGTCAGGTCTTCCAGAAGGTACTCGCCGATCGGGTTGGCGGAGGTGGCAAACGCGAGGACGCGCATCGCCTTGTTGGCGAGTACCGCCATACGCTCGTCCAGCCGGGTGCGGATGGCGTCGGTCAGCGGCTGAACCTCCATATTCTCATCGTAATAATACTTGCAGTTCTTCAGGAGCTTTTCCGGCGCACCCTTGATCACAGCGCGGTTGAAAGGCCCCTTGATCTCGTTGGCGGAATACTTGTTGGCGCTGTTGAACATCAGGGATTCGCCGGTTTCCAGCTTTGCCGCCTCGTAATCCAGCGTGCCCTGTACGCCGACAAACTCATGCAGTGCGCGCTCCGTAATATTGCCGCCGGTGACCTGTAATTTGCCATTGTTGACCAAACAAACCGCATTGGTGTTTCCGCAGATGTTGACCAGCAGCATCTTCTGCATTTTCTCCGGAATGGCGTTAAAGCTGTTGTACTCCTTGTCTTCCGCGGAGAAATAGTTGACGACCTGTAAGGCGCCCTTGGTGATGGTGCCGGTTTTGTCGGAGAACAGGATATTCAGGCTGCCCGCCGTCTCTGCACCGTCAATTTTACGGATCAGAATATTATCCTTCAGGAGCTTTTTCATGTTGAGGCCGGATACCAGTGCGATCATCATGGGCAGGCCCTCCGGTACAGCGACCACGATGATGACGATGGCCAATGTGATCGAGGAGACCAGATCGCGGAAAATCTGCATCAGATTGGCGGCGGAAAGGTAGGTTTCCGCGCCGGGAAGCAGGGTCGGGTTAAAGAAGATGCAGTTGATCATGAACGCAACGGCGATCAGTGTGCCGCCGATGTAGCCGAATTTGGAGATCGCGTCCGCGACCTTGCCCAGCTTCAGCTTCAACGGGGATTCGCGGTCGTCCTCTTCCTTCAGTTCCTGCGCCAAACGGCCGAACTGCGACTGGTCACCCACACATTTGACCAGCATGATTGCCTCTCCGCTGGTGACAACGGAGCCTCTGTAGAGCTTGTGCTCGTTTAAGAAGTCGATTTCCTCCGGGTTGAACACAAAGTCTTCGTCCGCCGGACGCTTGGAGGCCTCTTCGCTTTCGCCATTCAGGCTGGCCTGGTTGACTTTGATAAACCCGTCCACGATCACACCATCCGCCGGAATTTTATCGCCCGCCTGCAAAAGGACATAGTCGCCGGTGACAATATTGTCCGTCTGGATGTCGCATACCTGCACGGAGCCTTCCCGCTTGCGGAAAACCTTGCATACAATTCTGGAATACTCGTCCTGAAGCTTTTGAAAGAGCTGGTTGTTGGAATACTCGCTGTATGTAGATACCGTGGTGGCGAGGACAACGGCGATGGCGATGCCGACGGCTTCCAGCCAGTCGCCAAGTCCCAGAAAAGCGAAAATCAATGTGATGATGAGCGCTACAGTAAGGATGCGAATGAGTGCGTCGCCGCGGAAATTATCCCACAGCGCGGCCCAGAAGGAGGTTTGCTCCGGTGGGGTCAGCATATTGCTGCCGTACTTTTTCCGGCTTTCCTCGGCCTCTTGCTCGGTCAATGCTTTCAATTCATGCTTTAACATTTTTTAACTCCTGTACAATTTCAGATAATATTTCTTCCGTACCCGCCTGTGCGGGAGAGCGGGAAAAGGTGATGGGAAAGCCCCAGTCGATTCCGTCCAGCTCGCAGCCGCACAGAGAGTAGCGCGCATCACAGCGGGACAGCATGGGCAGGTCAAACCAGGAATCACCGAATCCAACCGCCCGGTCCTGCCCGCAGCAGGCGCGCGCATATTGTAAAACAGACCCCTTGTCAATCGCAAGGGGGGAGAGGTAAAGTTTTTTGCGCTGGCGGTAAAACTCCCAGCCGCGCGCGGCGAAATGATGTTGCAGCTGTTTGTATACAGTTTCGTCAAACGCGTCCGCGTCCACAAAAAAGACCGCCAGATACTCGTATTGCTTAGACAGGCATGTAATGCCGCCCTGCTCGCGCAGGACCGTTTGAATCCCGCTGGACAAGTCCTGCGGGAGGCTGCGGACCGTCTGTTCCACCTTTTGTGCCCAGACCGGGTCCAGAACGCCATCCCGGTAGAGGTACAGGCCGTTCTGTGTGCTGAGATAGGCGCAGCCGCCGTCTCCGACAAACTGCACCCGCTTGGCCTGTTCCTCGCCCCGCAGGGTATTGATGAAAAAAACGGACCGCTTTTGAATTTCCCGCAGGTTCTGGTAGGCGCATGCGGTCATAAAACCGAAGGGTTCCCCATAGCGGAACTCGACTGCGGTAACAGGCGGTTCCGGCAGGATCCGGCGCTGAGAGAACAGCAGGGTTCCGTCCAGATCGGCACAGAAAATCATATGTCCGCCCCTTTCTGGTTGGAAATCAGTCCGCAGCACAGGTAAGGCATGTCACGGTATTCCACAACCGGAACGCCCTTTTCCTGTGCCAGCAGGCAAATATGGACCAGGTCGGGATGGTTCAGACTTTGTACCAGGACACGGTCCGGAACACGCCGCAGTAAAACACGCGTCGTTTCCCCGATGCTGGGCTTGATCCGGTTGATGTCGTGAATACCAAAGGTTTCCCCGATTTGACGGACCGCCCGCATGCCGGACCAATCCGGCGTTCGGTCTTCAGAAGAACGCCGCTCGTACAGAGAAAGTATTTCCTGCTGCAAAGGGACAAATTGCGCCGTGATGGAATCCAGATAAAATTGCGTCAGGTCGATCCCGGTAAACTCGCGGTACACGCGAACACCGTGAAACTCGTCTGCACCGATGATGCAGGGATTGTGTACGGTACGGCTGATGAGCCCGCAGATTGTACTGTTCAGGCAGCAGGAGGGATTGATAAAATCTTCGCGCGTGGCGTACAGCTCGGTGCAGTGCGCCGGGTCTGCCAGCACCGCGAGAATGGGCTTTACATCCGTGTGGTTTTCCCGGTTAAAGGCTTCACAGGACTCTTGCAGCTGGGTGGCGATCATGCCCTTGCCGGTCCAGCCGTCCACAAAGATGAGTTGGGAATTGGGATGCCGTTTAAGAATCTCGCGCAGGGCATTTTGGTCGAATCCCTTGCCGCGGATGATGCTGATCCCATAGTGGGGAATATCGCGTCCCAGCTCCCGGCGCGCATAACGGCGCATCAATACGCCGCAGGGAACGCCGGCCCGTACCAGTGAAATAAAAACCGGATTGGGATACTGGGAGAGAACCAGACGCGTCAGCGCGCCGGTATACAGAGCGACCCGGCGGCAGCCAGTTTCCATCAGATCATGAAAAACTTTGAGATATGCTTCGCTGGGGACCTGCTCGATCGGCAGGTTCTCGGAATAGTGCCGGCCCGCCTGGATTTCCTTTTCCCGGACCGCGACGTCCCGCTCTTCCACCAGACCGGTCACATCTTTTAACAGAAGGACCACGTCGTCCGGACGAAAGCTGCCGGGAGGCTGTAACCCAATGTTCATAGGCTGACCACCGTCACTTTCCGGATGCCGCGGCTGTTTAAAAACGCGGTAAGCTGCCGGAGTCCGGCTGCCTGCTGCGTCTCCTGTTCTGAGAAGATGACCGCCTGTTGAAATGCGCCCGCTGGAATGTTGTATACATAACCGGTTGCGCTGTAGCAATCGGGTGCGTGAAAATGCGCGCCGCTTACAATGGCGGAGCCTTCCAACGGAATCACGGGGCTTTGCGTGGTGGAATGGAAGGACTGCCCGCCGCAGAACCCCGCAAGCAGCATGGGCGCATAGATGCATTCTCCGGTGCCGAGGAACAGCGTCCGTTCCGGAGAGAGGTGCAGGGCAGTTGCAAGCAGTTGGCTGTACGTTGCTTGCCGGTGCAGTTCTATTCCGGTAAAGGCAGTACGGCCGGGGGAAAAAGCGCCGGAAGGACAGGAAAGCAGCGCGCCCGCACGGACGGTCTGGTAATCCGCCCCAGCATGATCGCTGTATTCTTCCGGTTCAAAATCCGGCTGTGCACTTTCTACTTCTAAAATATGTCCTTTGACCAGAGAGATAACCTCAATGGAAATGTGCAGTTCCCGCTCCAATTCCCGGCGCTGCTCCGGCGTACTCCAGTCCAGGAGCGTATAAATGGCATATTTTTGGATGCCATATACCCGGTGCAGTTCCCGGATCAGATTCAAAGAGGTATTCCCGGTGGTCAACTCGTCGTCAATCAAAACGACGCGCCGGCAGCGCTTCATGAAATCGGCGATCCGGTCCAGATAGAGAAAATGCTCTGACGCGTGGGAATGCACCTCTTGGAATTGCAGGGAGCGCATTCCAGGGATCTCCATGCGGGTGGTGGAGGCATAGCAGAAATCTCCGTCGAAGCAGTCTGCGACCGCCTGCGCCAGTCCGGTGGCCGTTTCAGCAAAGCCGATCAACAGCGTGCTTTCCGGAACAATTGTCCGGCTGGAGACGACGGAACGGTAAAGAGAGGGAAAAGAGGGTTCCGCGGTTTGATTGACTGTGTCTGTGTACAGAGTGTCTGGCGTGGTGCCGGTATCGGCACAGGCCAGCAGTTTTGCCGCCGCGCTCAGAACAGCGGGCCTGATTGCCAGATGCTTTCCCAACACCTTGCTGACGAACAGAAAACCGCGTTTCTGGTTCCGGCGAACTGCCGGGAAAAATAAGGCGTCCGGGTCGAGCCCGAATCGGATGGTGTCAAAAGATAAAGTGAGTCGAAGGGCATTTGCAATGGAATACGTTTTGGTCATACGTTCATTTCTCCGTGATAAGCGAGTTGTATCAGATCGGCGTACGTTTTATCTTTGCGGTATACGCCGTAAATATGCGCGCGCGCCAATGTTTTAACCGCCCAGCGCTCATGCGGTTTCAACTCGTTCATTTTGTTTCCCGCCTCGCTGGAAAGGACGCCCTTGTTCGCGCTGTTTTCCGCGAGGATTCCGGAAGCGTCCTGAAATGCTTCGTACGGGACGGCGTGCAGCGCCTGTATAGGAAGAAGCTGCGTGGGGTGAATAGCTGCTTTTCCCATCAGGCCGTTCTGTAAATCCAGCGAGCACTCCTGCAGCAAGCCCTGAATTTCCTTGGGAAGCGGCGTTTGTCCCGGATCGCCAAAGTATTCCCAGACCGGCGCGCTGATGGTGTAGCGGTCCCGCAGGCCGAAGGTGCGTACAATGTCTCCGATGCAGCCGCTGACGGCGGCGATGGAGTAAATGGGCGTTTCCGGCTGCCGGCGGATCCCGAACAGCCCGCTGAAATCGGTTGCGCCGATCCGGATATTTAAAATGTAGGAATAATATGGGTCGATGCGCTCGCGCAGGGTATTTAACAGGCGCATGCGATGGGTGGAGGTAATGATTTCTTCTGACTCCAGAATGGGCAGCGCATAGACGGTATGTTCGCTGCGCCAGTTGATTTCCTCAATCCGGGGCAGGTATTCACGCAGGTTGGCGACCGTCACCTTGGGCAGAATCACACCGGTCACCACGTCGGACCGGCGGATCAAGAAGTCCTGCATTTCTTCCAGCATGGCATAATCCCGGATGCGAATAAACAGGAGGGGAAGGTCATTCTGTGAAATCGTTCCGTCCTTCAGGGCTGCCGCGATCTGGTCCACCTGCTCCATCACATTATGGATGCAGAAAGCGCGGTCCACGTCGCCCACGGAGTCCTCCAGACAGATCGCCGCGGAAACCAGCCCTTTGATTTTACCGGACAGGATGGTTTCTGCAATGCGGGTGCCTGTGGACGGCATATACAAAAGTGGTCCTAACGCGCGGCGCAGCTCCTCGCGGGAAGAAGCGCGGCTGAATGCTTTTGGGTTGCGGAAGAAAAGGGAAGCCTTTTCTTCCTCCGTTAAAAATTGAAAATACTGCATGGGCTGATTTTGATTCCTCCGGTTACAAATGGCGGCCCGCACACCATATGGCATACGGGCCTGACCAGATGAAAGATGGGCCCGATTAGACGTCCAGGCCGTATTTTTTACAAAGTGCTTCCAAACCGCCGTTAAAGCCGGAACCCACGGCGGAGAATTTCCACTCGCCGTTGTAGCGGTAGATTTCCGCAAAGACAATGGCTGTCTCTGTGGAATAGTCCTCGCCCAGGTCATAGCGGAGCAGCTCGGTGCCGCTGTCTACATCCAACAGGCGGACGTAGGCGTTCTGCACCTGTCCAAAGTTTTGGCCGCGCGCCGGCGCGTCGTAGATGGTCACGGTGACGGCGATGCGGTCCACGGACTGCGGAACCTTGTCGAACTCGATGGTAATGGCTTCGTCGTCGCCTTCCCCTTCTCCGGTGCGGTTATCGCCGGAGTGGGTCACGCCGTTGCTGGAAAGGTTGTTGTAGAAAACAAAGTCCGTATCGTGTGCGCATTTGCCGCTTGCATCCAGCAGAAACACGGATGCGTCCAGATCGAAATCTGCGCCGCCGTCATACTGCTTGGTATCCCATCCCAGGCCGATCAGAGCTACTTTCAGGTTCGGCGCTTCTTTGCTCAGGCTGATTTTTTGTCCTTTGGAAAGATTGATAGGCATGTTACATGTCCTCCCTTATATAAAATGATGCGTTTTGAATGCGCTTATGAGTACTTTTTCACGAGTTCGCCCAGCCCGCCCTCGTAGGAAGCCTGGCCGATCGCATTAAATTTCCACTGACCGTTGTGGCGGTAGATTTCTCCCACCGTCATGGCGGTTTTGCCGGAGTAATCCTCCGTCAGGTTGTAGCTGGCAATGGTCTCGTTGGAGCCTTTGTCCACAATGCGGATATAGGCGTTTTCCACCATGCCGAAATGCTGTTTGCGGCGAACGCAGTCATAGATGTTGACCACGAACACGATGCGTTCAATCTGCGCGGGAACGCGCGCCAGATCGATCAAAATCTGCTCGGAATCGTCCATGCCGCCCATTTTGCCGCCCACCAAGTTGTCGCCGCAGTGATGGACGCAGCCGGTGGAATGGTCTTTGTTGCCAAAGTAGATGATATTTTCATTTGCGTGGAGCTTACCGTCGGCGCCGAGCATCAGCACGGAGGCGTCGATATCCACATCCTGCTTCGCCTTAAACAGCCCCATGAAGCCGCCGCCCTGCTGCATTTCCTTCCAGCCGAGTCCAACCATCAGGTTGGTGAGCTGGCTGCCGTCTTTTTTGGTCAGATCAATCTTTTGGCCCTTTTGAAGAGAAATTGCCATATTGTCACATTCTTTCTTTAAAAATTTAAACGTCCAATCCGAAGTTACGGCACAGCGCCGCAAGACCGCCCTGGAAGCCGGAGCCGACCGCTGCAAATTTCCACTCGCCGCCGTGGCGGTAAATTTCCGCGACGACAATCGCGGTCTCAATGGAATAATCCTCACCCAGATCGTACCGGAGCAGCTCCTCATTCTTGGCCGTATCCACCACGCGGATATAGGCGTTCTGCACCTGGCCGAAGTTCTGGCCGCGCTCGTCCGCCTCGTGGATGGTGACGGTAAAGGAAATCTTCTGAATGTCCGCCGGGACCTTGCTCAGGATGATGTTGACGGTTTCGTCGTCGCCTTCGCCCTCGCCGGTGCGGTTGTCGCCGCCGTAAATCACGCTGCCGGCCGCATCCTGTGTATTGTTGTAGAAAATAAAATCGGTATCCTTTGCCACGCGGCCCTGTGCGTCCGTCATGAAGACGGAAACATCCAGATCGAATTCGCTGCCGCCGTCATATTTATTGGTGTCCCAGCCCAATCCCGCCAGGATTTTGTCCAGACCGGCGTTGCCTTTAGTAAGATCGACTTTTTGACCCTTGGAAAGATTGATAGGCATATGTTTGTCCTCTTTTCATTGTTTTTTCTATGCAAACAGCATCTGCTGTTGCTTATGTCGTTACATATGGATTTTGCTGCGGAAATCCTCTTTCATTGCCTCCAGCTTCTTGGCGTCTTCCTGACGCTTTGCGCTGGCCTGTTCCTGAATCCGGCGGGTTTCTTCGATGCCATTGACGATGGTCTGCCAGGTCTTTTCCAGCGTTTCCACCTTGATGGAGCTGGAAGAAGCGAGCTGCGCGGTCAGTTTGGACTGGTCCGCGGTATTCTGCGCATTTTTCAGCAGCATCTCATTGGTGCGCTCGTCCAGCGCCTGCATGGCGTCCGCCTGAATTTTCTGCCGCTTCAGAAGAACCGCCTGTGTCAGCGCCTGCTTGAATACCGGCAGGGTGATGATGAAGGCGGAGTTGATTTTGCGGATCAGGTTCAGGTTGCCGAACTGCATGGACTGGATCATGGGGATGGACTGCATCGCCACATTTTCTGCAATGCGCAGATCCTGCACGCGCTGTTCCAGGATGATTTTGGCCTGTTCCATGGCGTTCAAGTCAAGCTGCAGCATGCTGTCCTGCGTCTTTTCATAATCGGCGCGCAGCTGGCCGAGATACTGGTCGATTTCCTTCAAGCCCTGCTCACCGGCCAGAATATATTTGACAAGCTCCTGGTAGTAGCCGACGTTGGCCTCAAACATGGCTTGCAGTTTCTTGTTGGATTCCATGATTTCCACTTCATACTGCTTGAGCTGGATATAGATTTTGTCCACCTCTTCGCCCATGGTGTGGTATTTGGCAAGAATCTGCTCGATCTGTTTTTGAATGTTGTTGAAAAACTTAGAGAACAGGCCGCGCTTTTCATCGGCGGCGATCTCCTGGATATCAAATTTATCCATAATATTGCCGAGCGTGGTCAGCATAGTGCCCGCATCGTTGATCTGCGCCATGTTGACGCTGTTCAGGATGGTGTCGGAACACTTGGCGATTTCCTCCGCGGCCTTGGCGCCAAAAGTGACAATGGTTTGCGGCTCGTTGATGCAGATGGTGGAAACCAGATCGTCCACCTCTTTGGAGTTGACCAGCTTTTCCGTCATCTCTTTGCGCTGTACGGAAACGTCGTACACCTCGATTTCCTTTGGCTCAGCGGCCTCCGGTGCGGCTGCGGCCGGCTGTGCGGCGCGCGTCGGCTGATATTGCAGTCCCATACATTAATTCCTGCCTTTCCCAAATAATTTGCTGAGCCATGCGGAGGAACCGCCGGCCCGCTTTCTGTTTCTCAAATCGGGCGCTGTCTGATGGAAGACAAAATCGCCCGCCTGGTAAATTTCAAAGCTGTCTTCGTTGATATAGGTTTCCAGATTCCGGTATCCGGTCGGAGTAAAGACGGCAATGTCAAAGCCGACCAGATTCAAAAACGCGGTCAGAATGCAGTCCTCCAGAGAGAATACATTTTCCGTGGTGTCGATGATCATCAGCTTGGGAATGTGCTGCGTAAAATCAAAGGCCTGGATCGTCTGCAGCAGTGCCTGGTTCAGATTCAGCAGCACCGCCAGAGCGGCGATGGGGAGGTCCTTTCCGGGACTTTTTAAAATTTCGCAGTCGATCATCATCTGGATTTTTTCCAATATATAATCCTGGGTATCCTCAGGTAAATACGCGTATTGATAAATACTGGCGCGCTTGAGCTGTGTGGGGTCAATTTTGCCGTTGTGCACAAACTGCCGCAACCGGTCCGGACTGGCCGCTTTTGTGCCGCAAAGCTGGCTGAAAAAGGGAACGCGGTCCACAAGGAAGGTTTTGTCCGTGATCATATCCTGAATGCGGTCCCAGTACGATTCCATATCGCCGCCGTCGACGCCGCAGATTTTGGCAAAGATATTCGGCACCTTTACGGCCCCGCTTTCCGTTTCAAAACAGGGGCGGAACTGCGCCTGCTCCTTCCACAGGATGCCGACTTCGTCGATGGTCGTTTTCAGTGTGACCGGCACGGAACGGGTAAACTGCCGGTTGCGGAACATCCCGGTGTCCGTATAAAGAATCTGGTCCAGCTCCTGGGAGGCCTTATAAGCGACGGTCGCGGCCCGCACCCGTTCCTCGTGCTGCGGAAAGGGCTCCACCGGAAGGGTATTGGGCAGTACAATGGTCCTGGCGTCCTGAATCAGCGGATTGGTCCCCAGCGTCGCCTGAACGGACAGGTCGGGGCAGAAGTAAAGCACGTCGGTTCCCATGGAAGCCATGGCCCATAGAAGCGAGAGTTCGTGGGTATTGATGGTTCCATAGTACAGGAAAACAGGCTGCAGATCAGCCCGATAGCCGGCAAACAGTTTTTCCCCGTATCGCCGCATCCAGCAGGCAAGGCGAACGCCCTGATTGTATAATTTTCCAGAATCTGTTTCATTCAAACGGTCCATGGCGGACAGGAACGCCCGCTGCGCCAGCATGGTCGGCAGTTTTCCGCACGGCAGCAACAGCCGGGAAGCCAGCTGTTCCGCCAATGCGTCGGCAGGCAAGCTGCGGTTGCAGTCACGGAACAGGGCAATTTCCTCATTGGTGGGCGGGGGAATGCGGTTTTCCACCAGTCCCCAGGTTTTGCCGCTGGACGCCAGACGGTTTTTCAGAGAGAACAGCCGGTTCCGGTATTCCTCGCGCGATTGCGCGCCCAGTGTAAAGACAAACAGATTGCAAATCGCGGGCGGCTGTGTGGTGGAACGCCGGCTGTTTGGCAGAAGTACCGCTTCAAATGGGTCCGCGTCCTTGGCCCAGCCGTTGATGTTGACCGTTTGGCCCATTCCCTGCAGGCTGTGGCGCAGATTTCCAGCCCCGGTTGACGGAACAGTACCGGGCCGCGTCAGAGATATCCGGGGCCGCACCGGTACTGCGTTTGAAACCGGGGCCGGAATTGGTCTGGCTGCGGGTGAAGGAACCGCTTTCGCCGGTTCCGTACGGATTTCATTGTAAACAGGAGTGGAAAACGCAGAATGCGGGTCCGCTTTTAAATAGGTTTCGTCAGACGTCCAGTTTAAAAACACGACGTCGCAGCCCGCAAGGTGCAGCAGGTGCAGCAAATACACCTCGTATTTGGAAATGGTTCCCTCGTAGAGAACCTTTGGGGCCAGATGTTCGGAAAAATGCATCAGAACGCGGCTGCAGGTTTCACGCATCCAACACATCAGTTTGATATAGGTGTTGCGGATAATCGTATCGTTAGCGTGGTTCTGCTTGCGCAGAGCTTCCAGCGTTGCCTCCATCGCATGCGCGACTTTTTCACGCTGTGCCGGGCGGAGCTGTCCCATCCAGACGGTCAAGTGCCGGACCGCAAGCTGCGGCGTTGGAGAAAAGTTCGTTCCGATGGTGTCGTAAAATTTCTGGATCTGCGCTTCCGGCGGATTGGACAGAGGGGTATGAAAATACAGACCCTCCCGTGTGGCTTCCGTACGGTAGCGGTCGATGAAGCGATCAATTGCGCCCTCTTTATCCCTTCCAATGATGCGATAAAACAGCGGGCGGGGAGGGGTGCGTTTATCCAGATCGAGAAAAAAGATTTGAAGTGGATCGGGTCCAGTCATTTTGTGATACTCTCCAGTATGCAGCACCCGGGAAGGGGCTGCTCAGGTTTTTGCAAAGGGTATTTTGTTAAAAATTATACTACAAAAAGACGAAAATCTCAACAAGATCGCATGTTTGTCACTAAAAAGTAAGAAAAGTTAACAAATTATACATTTTTGTCAGCTGTGGCTGGTGTTCATATTCATCGCCTTGGTGCTGCCGGTTCCCATGGCGCGGGCCTGAGAAATCGTATTGTAGATTTTAATGGTGGGCGCCAGCCAGACAGAGCCGGTCCCACGGTACACGTTGACGAGGCCTTCCCCGCTGACGGCGGAACCGATCAGGGTTTTGGCGGAGCGCTCCACGGTAAACTGCAGATTTCCGGTGCGGAGCACGGCAAAATTGCCGTCTACCTTGAGGATATCGTTTTCAAGTTCGACAATATCGATTTCGCAGGATGGGACCAGGCATTCCAACACCACCAGGCCGGAACCGGACAGGGAAATCTGGAACAGACCCTCTCCGCCCGCCATGGCGGAGGAAACATTGCGCTGCATGATGGGTTTTACCGTTACGCTGCCCTGCGCACAGTAAAACATGCCCTTGTCTACAATGATTTCCTCTTTGTCGAGCTGCAAAATCAGGAAATGATTAAAGGAGGGTTCCAGCACCAGCATGCCGTTGCCCCGGTACTCCGGCTGTGCAACGCCTTCTCCCGTGACCATGCTGGAAAACATGCGGCCCAGAGCGTTGCCTACTGTGACGCCGGAGACCATCTCCAGATTCCCACGGAAATAGCTCATGGCGCCCGGTTCGATGGTGACCATGTCGTTATTCAGATAAACCGCGACCTGACGGGCACGGATATTTTGCTTTTCCATGAAATACATGTCCATGGCGGCGTATGTATTGGTGGAGCCCAGCAGGTGCTGGTATTCCATGACCTCCACCCGCATATTGCCATATTCGGCTGTGTCGATGATTTTAATGTTTTCTCTGGTGCCAATTGCGCTGACCGGCATATAAATGCCCTCCTTTATATTGAAATGTATAGACCTTATAAATTGCAGTATACTGCTTTGTTCGACAAAAAGCCAGCGAAACCCAGAAGATTTTATATATCGTGAACAGCTTTCACTTGGCTTTTGTAAGAATACCGCCTATAATAAACATATTCAGAGGAACGGGGGAAGCAGATGTCCATTCAAATACGGGTATTTCAAGCAGGTGACGCGGAGGAGATCGTGCGTCTGATCCGCCGCAACCTGCGGGAGGTCAACAGCCGGGACTATCCGGCGGAAGAAGTGGAGCGGCTTGTACGGGAACATACGCCGGAAGTTGTCTGCGCGATGGCTGGGCAGGGACGGATGTTTGTCGCGCTGCTCGAGAATGTTCTGGTGGGCGTGCTCTGTGTGCTTCCCTCCTGGGAGAAGGAGCGGGAATACTGGCTGCGGACGGTTTTTGTTTCACCGGAGCTTCATGGAAAAGGAATTGGCAGTATGCTTGTAGAAGCGGGGGAAGCATATGCCCGCGAAGTGGGCGCGGTGATCCTGCGCCTTTGCGCCTCACAGACCGCACATGGCTTTTATCTAAAACTGGGGTATCGCGATCTGGCGCAGGACGCGGATGCCGACGGGCTGTATCCGATGGAGAAGTACTGTGATACGGCAGTGATGTGATTGCCGTGATGCAGAAACAGGAAAAGGGACAAGATGAAACTGTTATTTGAAAAAGGGACAAAGGCGGATATTGACGAACTGGAAAAGCTCTATGATGCCTTAAATGACTACCTGGCCTGCCATACGAATTTTCCCGGCTGGATCAAAGGTGTTTATCCCGTCCGAAAAACGGCGGAGGATGGAATAGAAGAAGGAACTCTGTTTGTAGCCAGAAGCGGCGGTCGAATTGCCGGGACGGTCATCCTGCGCCATGAGCCGGAAGCAGGGTATTCCCAGGCCGACTGGCATATCCAGCTGGAGGAGGCAGAAGTTTTTGTGGTTTATACTTTTGCCGTCCATCCGCAGTACCTGGGCAAGGGTGTTGGGAAAGCGCTGCTGGAGTTTGCCGTCCGGTACAGTGTGGAACAGAAAGCCAAAGCGATACGGCTGGATGTTTACGAGCACAACACCCCCGCGATTGGCCTGTATAAAAAGTGCGGGTTTCAATATGTAGATACAGTGGATCTGGGATATTCGAATTACGGGCTGGACCGGTTTGAGCTGTACCAAAAAGGATTATAATGTAAAAATGGGGCGGGTATGCACATCGCATATCCGCCCCATTGCTTCTATGAAAATTCAGCTTATAAATTTTCCTTGAAAAACGCTTCCAATGCGGGAGCCGCAGTGTCTTCGTCCGCACCGTCGACGGTGACGACGATTTCCTCGCCCTTTTTGGCTGCAAGGCCCATCACAGAGAAGATCTTTTTGGCGTCGCCGGACTGCTCTCCCTTTTTGAGAGTGATGGCGCTTGCAAATTCCTTTGCTTTTTTGACCAACAGGCCGGCCGGTCTGGCGTGGATTCCTTCATTGTCGGTAATTACATACTTAAATTCCTTCATTGTTCCTATCTCCTTGCATTTTGATGGCGTCCCGGCAGAACCGGGGCGGTTATAAATTCCCCACAGGGAAATGCGCTTATCCTTATTATAGGAGGAAAATTCTGGCGGGTCAATAGATCAGGCCGTTTCCTTGACCGGCTTTTTCAGAATTGCCAGCAGAATCATGGCGATCACGGAACCAATTAAGAGAGAGAGCAAATACATGGGCCAGTTTTGCACCACCGCAAAGACGAAGATACCGCCGTGGGGCGCAGGCAGTGTGCAGCCAAACAACATAGAGAGTGCGCCGGCTACAGCGGAGCCGACGACGCAGGAGGGAATGACGCGCAGCGGGTCGGCGGCGGCGAACGGAATCACGCCTTCCGTGATGAAGGAGAAGCCCATGATATAGTTGGTCAGCGTGGTCTGGCGCTCCTTGACCGTAAAACGATTTTTAAAGAAGGTCGTACACAGTGCGATGGCGAGCGGGGGCACCATGCCGCCGATCATGACGGCCGCCATGACGCCGGAAGAAACCGGATCACCCGCGGCGCTGATCAGGGAAGCGGTGCCGAATACATAGGCCGCCTTGTTGACCGGGCCGCCCATGTCGACGCTCATCATGCCGCCGACCAGCGCGCCGAGCAGAACGCCGCTGGCTTCGTTCATACTCGCCAGAGAATTGCTGATCCAAAGATTCAGCATGGAAACCGGCGGATTCACAATAAAGGTGATGATTGCGCCGATGGCCAGAATGCCGACAACGGGGTAGATCAGTACCGGTTTGGTGCCCTCCAGCGATTTGGGCAGACGGCCGCAGAGCTTTTCCAGGCCCAGCATCAGGTATCCCGCGATGAAACCCGCGATCAGCGCGCCCAGGAAGCCGGAACCGCCTGCATTGGCAAGCGCGCCGCCTACAAAGCCGACCGCCAGTCCCGGGCGGTCCGCAATGCTGCTGGCGATAAAGCCTGCGAGGATCGGGAGCATAAAGCCAAATGCCGCGTTGCCGACCGTCTTAAAGAATGCGGCGGCGGGGGAGTTCATACCGAAGTTTGCGGGATCCGCGCCGGGAGCCAGAATGGTATCGAGCAGGAAGGCGATCGCGATCAGGATGCCGCCGCCAATGACGAAGGGCAGCATGTTGGAGACGCCGTTCATCAGGTGCTTGTAGATTTGATGGCCGATGCCCTCCTTGCTTTCTTCAACAACGGCCTGCTTGCCGCCTTCCGTGTGGTAAATGGGCGCATTGCCATTTAAAATTGTTTCGATCAATTCCTTGGGGCGGGAGATGCCATCCGAAACCCTGGTCTGAATCACCGGCTTGCCATCAAAGCGGGGCATATCCACCTTGGTATCCGCTGCGATGATGACGCCGTCCGCCGCGGCAATTTCCGCGCGGGTCAGCACATTCTTTTTGCCGCCGGAACCGTTGGTTTCCACTTTTATAGTGACGCCCATCTCTTTGGCCTTCTCTTCCAGACTCTCCGCTGCCATGTAGGTGTGTGCGATGCCGGTGGGGCAGGCGGTGACGGCCAGGATGCGGTATGCGCCTGGCGCGGCCTGTTTTGCCGCTGCTTCCTTTTGTCTGGTTTCCGCCAGCTTTTTATTTTCCGCCTCGTTGATCAGGCGGAAAAAGGCGTCTTTGTCTTTTGCGTCCATCAGGCTTTGGCGGAACGCGTCGTCCATCAGGAGGACGCTCAGCCGGCCCAATACGTCCAGATGAATATTTTCTTCCGTATCCGGCGCGGCGATCAGGAAGAACAGGCGCGCGGGCTCTCCGTCCAGCGTGTCAAAATCCACGCCGTCCGGTGCGACCATCACGCTCAGGCCGGCCTTTTTGACCGCTCTGGTTTTAGCGTGCGGGATGGCGACGCCCTCTCCGATGCCGGTGGAACCGGTGGTCTCGCGCTTGAAAACGCAATCTTCATAGGTTTTCCGGTCGAGAATATTGCCGGATTTCATCATCAGGTCGACCAGGTGGTGGATGGCGTCTTCCTTGTTTTTGGGGGCGGCATGCAGGTCCATCGCGTCTTTGTTTAACAGCTCGGTGATGCGCATATTGTATTCCTCCTCATATCTGACAAATGTCCTCAAAGCGTTTGTAAAAGGGCGCGAACGTCGTCTCCGGACGCCAGCCATTCCTGGAAGGCGGAGGCACTGCCGGCTGCGAGCCCCGTTTTAAAAGCGGTCCGGTAGTCGCCGGACTGCAAATATCCGGCGAGAAAACCCGCCACCATGGAGTCGCCTGCGCCGACGGAATTGACAACCTTGCCGCACGGCGGCAGGCTTTTGCAGATGGACCCGTTTTCGTCCACCAGGATTGCGCCGTTGCCCGCCATGGAGATTAGGACGTTGCGCGCGCCCTGTTCCTGCAGCTTTTTGGCATGCAGGATGATTTCTTCGTCCGTTTCCAGTACTTTACCAAAGAGCTCGCCCAGTTCATGGTTGTTTGGCTTGATCAGGAAGGGCCGGTACTTCAGAACATTTTTTAAGAGGTCCCCAGTCGCATCCACCACCACAAGGATGTTTCTGTTTTGGAGACGCTCCAGAATCTTCTCGTAAACGTCCGGCGGCAGCGTGTTGGGAATACTACCCGCCAGCACCAGGATGTCGTTTTCGTTGAGTTGGTTCAGCTTTTGATACAGCGCCGACAGATCGGCGGCAGAAAGATGCGGCCCCTGCCCGTTGATCTCGCTTTCCTGCTCCGCTTTGATTTTCACATTGATGCGGGAAAAGCCGTCCGCAACGCGGATGAAATCGGTGTGGCATCCGTTTTGGTCCAGCAGGCGGCTGATTTCCGTCCCGGTAAAGCCCGAGATAAAACCCAGCGCGGTACTTTCAACGCCGAGGTTTCGCAGCATAATGGATACGTTAATTCCCTTACCGCCGGGATAGAG
Organism: Anaeromassilibacillus senegalensis; assembly: GCF_001261775.1. Taxonomy (GTDB): domain Bacteria; phylum Bacillota; class Clostridia; order Oscillospirales; family Acutalibacteraceae; genus Anaeromassilibacillus; species Anaeromassilibacillus senegalensis. The sequence continues at coordinate 685,630 of NZ_LN868536.1, forward strand.
CTCCTCTTTTTCCGTACGATTGACGCTGCCGAGCGCCAAAGAGGGGAGGTGCACGATATAATCGAGGGATGGATTGAATGTCACGGTGTAAATCATGTGGAGATAGTCTCCTTTCCGGGGATGGTTTCAATGACCTTGGTGCGCGTGCCGAATTGCTTTTCGGAGAGGGTAGTGGTGATGATCTCCGCGCTGGACAGCTCCGCAAAGGTCACGGAAAACAGTTGGTTGAATTTGGACGCATCTGCCAAAACAAAGCAGCGGTTGCTGTGCAGCATGGCTTCGGTTTTAACGCGGGCTTCGTCGATGTCCGGCGTGGTATAGCCTGCCTGCAAGCTGACGCCGTTTGTCCCAAAGAATCCGACCGAGAAGCGGAAGCGCTGCAGGCTGTGGACCGCCTCCGTGCCGATGATTGCTTCGGTCACCGCTTTGATGGTTCCGGCGATCACATGTGTTTTCATGCCCTTTTGTGCCAGCTTGCGCGCATGGACAATGCCGTTTGTCACATAAACCGCATTTTGTTCTGTCAGGTAGTCGATCATCAATTCTGTGGTTGTTCCGGCGTCCAGGAAGACAAAATCGTTTTTATTGACCAGGGACGCGGCATACTGCGCGATGCTGTGCTTATCCTCAACGTGAAGGCTGTGTTTGACAGCGGTTTCGTCCTCCGTCACTTTCAGAATACCGCTGATGGCGGTTGCCCCGCCGTGTACTTTGTTCAGCCGGCCCATCCGGTGCAGCATGGTCAGATCGCGCCGGATGGTGGATTCTGAGGTGTGCAGCAGCTCTGTCAGTTCTATCACGGAGACCGCCTTTTTTTCCTCCAGCATTTTTAAAATGGCCGCATGCCGTTCTTCTGTCAGCATGGTATCACTTCCTTTGACTTTATAATACAGCCAAAAACAGTCATAGTCAATCAAATTCAATCAGAAAAGTGACGAAAATCGGTCATGAGCTTTGTGTAAAACAGCAGATCCCTTGCTTTGTTATCTGCATTTTGGTTAGTATGACGGAAAGTGATTTGCCAATGACTGATTATGACCGGAAAAGACGGGAGATATACAAAGTTTTCTGCACGTCGGTTGTATTTTTACCAGAAATCGGATATGATAAGCAGGAATGAAGCAGATGACTCTGCGGCGGAAAAGAGGTAGATTGCAATGATTTCACAAAAGTTGTTGAGAAAATATGCGGAGCTGGCGGTACGCGTCGGCGTCAATGTGCAAAAGGGCCAGCTGATGGTTTTGAATACCCCTGTAGACTGCGCGGAATTTGCGCGTTTGTGCGTGGAAGAAGCATACCGTGCCGGTGCGGGGGAAGTACAGGTCAACTGGATGGATGAGCAGACCGACCGGCTCCGTTATGAATATGAAGAGCAGGATACGCTGACGGAAATCGCTCCCTGGCGGGTGGAACAAAAACAGAATAATATTGATAGAAAATGCTGTTTTCTGCACATAAAATCCAGTACACCCGGCCTGCTGGGACATATCCCCGGCGAAAAACTGCAGGCGGTGCGCATCGCGCAGGAGCACGCCTTTGAAAAGTTTGAAGCCTATACCATGGCAAACCATGGACAATGGAGTATTGTTGCGGTCCCCACAGCCGCATGGGCGCAAAAGGTTTTTCCGGAGTTGAAAGAGGCGGACGCCGTCGACGCACTTTGGAAGGCGATACTGGCGGGGGTTCGCATATCCGAGGACAACGACCCGGTTGCCGAGTGGCGCGCCCATGAGGACAGCCTGATGGATCACAGCCGCAGGCTGAATCAGTTTCACTTCCGTGCGCTGCATTTTACCAATGGAAAGGGAACCGATCTGACCGTCGGACTTGCGCCAAAGCATGTCTGGCAAGGGGGCTGTTCCAAAGCGGACAACGGCGCGGTCTTTGCGCCGAATATGCCTACGGAAGAGGTGTTTACCGCGCCCGACAAATACCATGTGGACGGAAAAGTATATGCCACGAAACCGCTGAACTATCAGGGCAAAATGGTTGAAAACTTCTGGTTTGCCTTTGAAAATGGCAAGGTGGTGGACTATGGTGCGGAAAAAGGCGTGGATGCGCTCAAAAACCTGGTGGAGTTTGACGAGGGCAGCGCGTACCTGGGTGAGGTTGCGCTGGTGCCCTATGATTCCCCGATTTCCCGTTCCGGCATCCTGTTCCTGACAACGCTCTTCGATGAAAACGCATCTTGCCACCTGGCATTGGGGGCGTCCTATCCGGAAAACATCGAGGGCAGCGCATCAATGGATCGGAAAGAGCTGGAATCGGCTGGCGCGAATGCTTCCAAAGAGCACTGCGACTTTATGTTTGGCAGTGAAGATATGCAGATTGCCGGAATTTTGCCCGACGGCGGAGAAATACCGGTGTTCCGGAACGGGAACTTTGCGCTTCCGGAATGATAAAAAGAAGCAAAGAAGAAGGAGTGAAACGATGATGGTCAATATTCAAAAAGCGGCAATGATCGGTTGTGGCGCGGTCGGTGCGACGTCGGCCTTCAGCCTGGTGCAGAGCGGGCTGTTTTCCGAACTGGTTTTAATCGACGCCAATCAGGAAAAGGCGGAAGGGGAGGCGATGGACCTCAACCACGGACTTCCTTTTGCACGGCCGATGAAGGTTTACGCCGGTACCTACGACGATCTGGCGGATTGTTTTTTAATTATCATCACAGCGGGCGCGGCGCAAAAGCCGGATGAAACCCGCATCGATCTGGTTAATAAAAATGTGGCGATTTTTAAAAGCATTATCCCGGAGATTGTCAAGCGCAACACAGAGGGAATTCTGCTGGTGGTTTCCAATCCTGTAGATATTCTCACCTATGTGACACTGAAGCTTTCCGGGTTCCCGGCGAACCGGGTCATTGGCTCCGGCACGGTGCTGGATACAGCGCGCCTGAAATACCTGCTGGGCGAGCATCTGCATGTGGACAGCCGCAGCATCCACGCGTTCATCATCGGCGAGCACGGAGACAGCGAGCTGGCCGTATGGAGCAGCGCGAACGTCTCCGGCGTGGACCTGAACCACTTCTGTGAGCTGCGCGGCCACTACAACCACATGGAGGCGATGGAGCGTATCTATACCGACGTACGCGACAGTGCTTATGAGATCATCGAAAAGAAAGGCGCCACTTATTATGGCATTGCTATGGCAGTGCGGCGCATCTGCGAAAGTATTGTGCGCGACGAGCACTCCATTCTGCCGGTTTCCAGCCTGATCTGTGGCCACTATGGGCTGGGAGACGTCTGTATGGGCGTGCCCACCGTGGTGGGGCGCAACGGCGCGGAAACGGTGTTGGACATTCCGCTCAGCGGATTGGAGCAGCGCAAGCTGATGGCTTCGGCAGAAGCATTGCGCAAGGTTCTGGATGGAATTGAGCTGTAAGATAGTAATGCAGTCATATTTGAAACACCCTCTCAGTATCTTTCTGAGAGGGTGTTTTTGTTTGCAAAGGCTAACTTGTTCTTGACAAAATATGGGGGCGGGTCTATAATACCGATAGATAGCATAGGCTAACTTTTGGCGGCTTTGAGGAAGGGGATTTTGGGAAATGACGCTTGACGAAGTAAAAATCGGTCACAGAACAAAGATTATAGCGGTTAACGGACAGGGCGCACTGCGCCGCCGTCTGTTGGATATGGGGCTGACGCCTCACACGGAGGTTATGGTGCGCAAGGTGGCGCCGATGGGAGACCCGATCGAGCTGCATCTGCGCGGTTATGAATTGACGCTTCGCGCCGACGATGCGAGGAACATAGAAGTGGAGGAAGAATCGCTATGATGTTTGCGCTGGCGGGCAACCAAAATTGCGGAAAGACGACGCTGTTCAATCAGCTGACCGGTTCCAACCAGCACGTGGGGAACTTTCCGGGCGTTACGGTGGAGAGCAAGGAGGGCGTGATTCGTGGTTATAAAGACGACACGGTCGTGGACCTTCCGGGCATTTACTCCCTTTCTCCGTATACGAATGAGGAGATCGTCACGCGGGACTTTCTGTTAAACCAGAATCCGGACGGCATTATCAACATCGTTGATGCGACCAACATCGAGCGCAACCTCTATCTGAGCATGCAGCTGATCGAACTCAATATCCCCATGGTAATCGCGCTGAATATGATGGACGAGGTACGCGCCAACGGCGGCACCATTAAAATTGCCGATCTCCAAAATGAATTGGGTGTGCCGGTGGTGCCGATCTCTGCCAGCAAAAACGAAGGCATCGACGAGCTGATTGAAATCGCCGTCAAAACGGCGCGCCACAGGCAACGGCCCCGAAGGCAGGATTTCTGCTCCGGTGCGGTACATAGAGCGATCCACTCCATCGCGCATCTGGTGGAGGATCACGCAGACCGCATCCATGTACCACCGCGCTTCGCGGCGACGAAGCTGGTGGAAGGCGATTTGCCGATGCTGGAAAAGCTGCAGCTTTCTGAAAACGAAAAGGACATGGTGGAGCACAGCGTCACGGAGATGGAACAGGAACTGGGCACAGACCGCGAGGCGGCATTAGCCGATATGCGGTATACGTTCATCGATCGCCTGTGCGCGGACTCCGTGGTCAAAAGCGGGGAGAGCAAGGAGCATGCCCGCAGCGTCCGGATCGACAATCTCCTGACGCATAAATATCTGGCGATTCCTATATTCCTGGCGATTATGATGTTGATTTTCTGGCTGACCTTCGGTGTGATCGGTGCGTTTCTCAGCGATCTGCTTTCAGAGGGGATTGCCCTTGTGACCGATGCGACCAGCGCGGCGCTGACCGCCTATGGGATCAATCCGGTGGTGCATTCTCTGCTGATCGACGGCGTGTTTGCAGGCGTCGGCAGTGTGCTCTCTTTTTTGCCGACAATTGTCGTTCTGTTTTTCTTTCTCTCCATCCTGGAGGACAGTGGTTACATGGCGCGCGTCGCCTTTGTAATGGACAAGCTGCTGCGCAAAATCGGGCTTTCCGGACGCAGCTTTGTGCCGATGCTGATTGGCTTTGGCTGTTCGGTGCCCGCCATCATGGCAACCCGAACTCTTTCCAGTGAGCGCGACCGCAAAATGACTATTTTGCTGACGCCGTTTATGAGCTGTTCCGCTAAACTGCCGATCTACGGCATGTTCACCATGGCGTTTTTTCCAAAATACCGCGCGCTGGTGATGATCGGCCTGTATGTCTTTGGCATGTTGATGGGGATTGTCAGCGGCCTGATTCTCAAAGGAACGCTGTTTCATGGAAAACCGGTCCCGTTTGTAATGGAACTGCCCAATTACCGGCTGCCCAGCCCCAAAAGTGTCTGTATGCTGCTGTGGGATAAGGCGAAGGACTTTTTGACCCGTGCATTTACGGTGATCTTTGTGGCGACCATCATCATCTGGTTTCTGCAGAGCTTCGACACCCGGCTCAATCCGGTGACAAATGGAGACGCCGGTATGTTGGCTGGCATCGGCCGGTTTATCGCACCAGTTTTCGCGCCGCTTGGCTTTGGTGATTGGCGGGCTTCCACAGCGCTGCTGACAGGCTTTACCGCTAAGGAAGCGGTCGTGAGCACCTTTGCAGTCCTCACAGGCACCAACACGGCGAATTTACCCGTTGCACTGGCGGGAATCTTTTCTCCGCTGGCGGCGTTGTCGTTTCTTGTTTTCACGCTGCTTTACACGCCCTGTGTGGCGGCGGTCAGTGCAGTGCGTCGGGAGATGAACAGCGGAAAAGCGGCGCTGGCAGTCGCCTTTTTCCAATCGGCGGTTGCATGGGTTGCAGCGTTTTTGGTTTATCAGATCGGTTCCCTGTTTGTGTAAGAAAGGATTTGTTTATGCAGGCTTTGGATTATGGGATTCTGGCGGTTTTATTCACGGCGGCTTTCTTTGCGGCACGGTATTCGTGGCGTCACAGGGGTTCCTGCGGCGGCTGTTCCGGCTGTGAAGGCTGCGCAAAAAAGGGCGCCTGTAAGAACTGTGACAAGCATACGCTTTCAAAATAAACTGGAAAAGCCCGGCCTTTAAGCCGGGCTTTTTAAATGGGATTGGCAGCACGGCGTAAAACCTGTGCTTTTTTTCATTTGTATGCGCTTGTATCCGTGTTAGCATTCTGTTGCATCGAGAAGATCGCTGGATTTTTCGTCTCTGAATGTAATAAGAGTTTTTTTTGCTATATTGGCTGAAAGGCACTTAGAAACTGAGAGCGCAAATCTATTTTTGATAAAACAGCTTGTCTTCGGCAAGGGACAACAATGGAAACATATCATTGTATTGCTTTTGAATAAACATAGCGGCCCGTTTTTTATACAGCTTTTCTGCAAGCCGGTCCGCAATCGGCGTTAAAATGCGCTCATGGGCGCAGAGTACCGGAGAAACGGTTTGAAAGCTGCCGGTGGCCTGTTTGTTCAGACAGGCGCAATGATGGTTGCAGCGGTCCCGGATTGCGCAGCCGGAACAGGGTTCGCGCTCCTCTTCGTTGAGCAGATAGAGATTTTGTCTGCGTGCTTCGTCAATTCCACTGAAAACGTTGCCGATGCAGTACGCTTCTTCCCCCACAAACTGAACGCAGGGATAGAGTGTTCCGTCCGGCGCGACGGAAATTTGCTTTTTACCAAGCTCGCACCGCTCAGCGCGGTAGTGCGTCCGGTGAATCCACGAAGAGATTTTTACTTCAAATGGAGAAAGATAGAATTTTTCTTCTGCAAGTGTTTTTTCTCGATACCATTTGGCAAGCAATTGATATTGACGTTCCAATTCCTCCAATGTGTCTTTGGTCCACGCGCCCGCATAGTCGATGGTACAGATTAAATAGCGAAATCCAAGGTTGTAAAGGTATTCCACGCCTTCCAGATAATGGGATACAGCGTTTGGCGGCACTGTCATCATGACCGGTGCATATGGGCGGTATTGGAGCAATAGTTTTGCCCTTGCCTCCAAATCGGCAAACGTGCCTGTCCCATCCGAATGAACACGGTTTAAATCATGAGCGGGCTGTATCCCATCGTGGGACAATGCAATAAATATCTCGTGCTCCGCCGAGTAGCGTAGGAAGCTCTCATCAAGGAGCGTACCGTTTGTAGTGATTTTGTAATGAAAAGGGCCTTTTCCGTCCTTCTGCAGACCTTCCGCATAACGGACCGTCTCAACGATTCGCTCCCGGCACAAAAGCGGTTCGCCGCCGAAAAAGATGATGCCGCAGTGACTGCCGGTTCCGGCCGCCAGATTGACGGCCGCGCGCGCGACCTCTTCGCTCATGTAGTGTGTGTCCTGTTTGACATAGCAGTAACGGCAGGCAAGATTGCATGCATCGGTGAGATGAAGGGTAAAATGCATCAGATCACTCCTTCTCCCGCAAGCCAGGTGAGGAAGTCGCGGACCTGCTCGCGTAGCTGATCTTTCATTTGTTCTTTTTGCTCCGCTTCAAATTGTGCGAGGTATTCCTGATACTGTTCAGTATCCATTCCTACCTGGCTCCAATCAAAGTCTTTGAACTCATCAGTGGGATCATAGAACACGGCGACATCAGAAACCATACCGGACATTCGCTCTGCGGTGCCCTTCAGATCATAACTTCCAATTGTAGCTACGGGGTGCTTGTCTTCCGACCAGGCGCTGAAGTCCTGTTCGGAGACATATTCAAAACCGATTCCAATCTGTGAGTCGTATCCGTCCAAGTCCAGAGTACCATTCCAAGTACCGGGGGCGGGGCGATTTTCCCTAAAGCTGTAGAAGCTGGTTGCGGGGAACTCTCCGTGGATGGTTTTACTTCCTGAAAAATCCACGCCCTGTAAAATTGCTTCCTCACGGATAACCTGGGCGGCTTCCTCTTCAGAAAGGAACACGGGCGGAGAGACGCTATCACATCCAAAGGAACTGCGTCCGTCGCCGTGCTCGAAGACCGGGATTTGCAGCCCGGGACCTTCACTGCGATCCATGCAGGCGCATAGCCCGCTCGTGATCGTAAAGGCCAGCGCCATACACATGACGGGTTTTGCACGCCAATGCTTTGGCAGCGCTTTCAGCAAGTTGGGAGAACGCACCGCTTCTTCCTGAACAGGATATCCAGGGATGCGATATGATTTTACGGCTGTTATTTTTATTTCCTGATCCATAACATTCTCCTTTCCGAGGATTTTCATCCGGCTTTTTTCTTAAATAATCCCTTCTCCCGCAAGCCAAGTGAGGAAGTCGCGGACCTGCTCGCGCAGCTGTTCCTTCATTTGTTCTTTTAGCTCATCCCGGCTCATACTGCTGTCGAAATCTTCTGCAGCGGTGGGATCGTAAAATACAGCGACGTTATCGACGGCGTCGGCTAACCGTTCCGCTGTACCCTTTATATCGTAGCCCTCCACGCTGGCTTTGGCCGTGTCGTCCTTCTGCCAGTCGATCACGTCCTGTTTGGAAACATATTCAAAGCCGATTCCCAGTGCCTCATCGTATCCGTCCAATTCCAGCGTGCCCCTCCAGGTGCCGGGGTCTGGCTCCTCTTCCAGGAAGCTGTATAGGCTGGTTGCGGGAAATTCCCCACAAATGGATTTGCTTCCGGAAAAATCCACTCCTTGCAGCAGTGCTTCTTCACGAATGACCTGCGCTGCTTCCTCTTCCGAAAGAAACACCGGCGCGGCGACGCTTACGCATCCAAAGGAACCGCGTCCGCTGCCATGCTCAAAAATGGGAGCCGCTGCATAGGGACGCTGAATCTCTGAGCAGGCGCAAAGCCCGCTGGCAGCGGTAAAAGCGAGCAGGATACAGAGAATGGGCTTTGCATGCCAACGCTTTGGCAATGCCTTTAGCAGATCAGGTGAGCACATTGCTTCTTCTTTGAAGGGATATTCGGGTTTCCCATACGTTTTCACTGCGACGAGTTCCATTTCCTTATCCATGATTTGCTCCTTTCCCAGACAAGTGCATCAGGTTTTCCCAACATGGACCGTAGAAAAGACTGAAATTACAATTCTATTGTAGCTGAATATAGGGCGTTTTCTGTGTAGAGTTTGTTAAGAGTTGTATGTATTTGTTGAGAAGATTTATATCTTTTAGAAAATTATACCACTATTTTGGATTGCAGCAATATTTAGACAAAATATTTCACATGATAATTTTGACAGAGATGGCAGCAGATGATGTGCAGACCTTTTTCGGAGGTGTCCGGCGAAGGGGACAGTTTCCGGTTTCGGATGGATTGTCCGGAAAAAAGCTTATTAAACCGGGCTTTTTTGAGGAAAAAGTTCGTGCCGGATGAAGAAAGAGGACTTGAAGATTTTACCAAAATCCTGTATAATGTTGACTTGTTAAACTCATAACAGGAAAGGGTTGTTATTGTGGACGAGATTGAGAGTGTCTATTCTGGAGAGGTATACCGGCCGTTTTTGATCTACTGTGAGCGGCATCATTACAAGGTCATGGCGGATTTGGCGCGGTGCAAATTCGATCAGCTGGCTGCCGCGGAAGGGCTGCCGCCCCGATTGGTCAGCCGGATTAAGACGATGTTTCTGATGTATGTCAAGCAGCATACGGACGCGTTTTTAATCAGCCGGAAGGTCAATCAGGCACAGGCACAAAAAAACAGCGCGCCGGCAGCGAATCTGGAAGCGCAGTTGAGGGATTTCTTTGAGCATAATCCAGACCGGTTGATCCGTATGGCGGAGGTCACCAAGGCTATCGGCGGCAAGGTCAAACGCAACGATGTGCTGGATGTGCTGGAGCGCTCCGCATGGTGTAAGGTGGTTGACGGTACGACATTCTTTTACTCTTCCAAGGAGCAGTAAGCTCTGTTTTATAAAAGAGAGCTTATCGCTCTCTATTTTTTTACAAAAAAGTACCGCCCTAAAATAGGGCGGTATAGGGTGCGTGCTTATTCCGGCCGTGCGGGGGGAATCATACTGGGAAAGAAAGAATCGGGGGATTCCTTGAACTGTTTTACCAGATCGTCCTGTTGTGGCATCGCAATTTTTGGCCGGCGCATCCATTGCGGGTTGGGATTTTCCTCCGGATTCATGCAGTGATAGATGTTCATTTTGACGACCATGTCCACACCTCCTGGCGTTATCAAAATTCAGTATGTTCGAGCCTTAATTTGGAAAGGAGCAGTTACATGAAGCGTTTATTTTTCCGGGACGAAAAGCGGGTTGCTGCCGCCCGTATCCTCTTTGGAGAAGAAGAGGACTTCCATCCGCAAGCATATGAAAAATACACGGAACTGGAAGTGGTCGTACAGGACGACGGCAGATATTCGGTTTGGGGGAATTTTCCGGATGACGCGGACCTGTTGCAGGATACCCGCAGAGATTCTCAAAACAAGACGGCGGAGCTGGAACCGTTGGCGGACACATGTGCAGAAGAGGACTGACGGGGCTGCTCTTATTTCTATTTTATGCATGGGACATTTGATGTGACAATAGAATTTTCAGTTATGAGAAATCTTTTTGCAGAGCCTTTACTTTAAATAAGGTGGTACGGTAGCGATCCAGACTTTTTTGCAGCAGCTCCTGCTCCAGGCGCGCGTTCTGGTCGCCGGTAGTTTGGATCATGTCTTCAATCAGATGAAGGTTTCTTGCGCATCGGAATTCCATCTGTTCCAACGCCTCACAAATATTATTAAGATCTGCCGGGTTTAAATCCATAGCGATCTTCCTTTCTGTCATGGTGTTTTTCTTTATATTGTCCGCATATCTGTGCAAAATATCAATAAAGATGGCAGAAGAGCAGAATTTATCCACAAATCCTGTTGCACTTGGACGGAAATAAGTGGTATAATAACCTCACGGCGTTAGCGGAAGCAGAGCTTCCGACGCCTGAGAGAACATTGTTCCGTTGTGACGGAGGCTGTGCCTCTTTAATGGAATAATAACCTCACGGCGTTAGCGGAAGCAGAGCTTCCGACGCCTGAAAGAGCATTGTTCCGTTGTAATGGAGGCTGCGCCTCTTTATGGAATGACAATAAAAATTAAAATGGGGAGGGATTTCATGAAGAGATTCCTTTGTGTAATAATGGCGTTCAGCCTGTTGTTGCTTTCCGGATGCTTTGGCAAACCGGAGGATGACAGCAGTGCTTCTTCCGGATCGGAGTCCTCCCAGGTGTCGGAACAGCCGGAATCCTCGGAACCGGAATCGTCCGGGCCGATAGAAGTCAATTTGAATCAAACGCCGCCGCCGCTTCCTGCCGTGCCAATCTGTATTGGACAGGTGGTCAACATTGTGGAGGGAAGCTATGCCAATGTGAGAAGTGGCCCAGGACAGGATAATGAAGTGATCGGGCGCGCCCAGCAGTCGGACAAGTACTATGTGGACAAAGCGGGCAGCAGCGAAGAGTGGGTAAAAATTTCTTACAACGGGCAGGACGGTTATATTTATAAAGACTATTTTTCAATTGTTTTTGGATGATAAAAGCCCCGGAGAGTTGCGCTCTCCGGGGCTTTTTTATGCGGATGGCTGAATTTTGGCGGCGAAATGCGTGAAATTGGTTTCTCCGCAAAAATGTTCCTGCCAAGTACGGCGGCAGTTTTGGCGCAGGGTATCCTGTTCGGCTTTAGACATCTGGGAAAACGAAAGAATTCGATCAGCCAGTTCCTGCGGGGAAAAATCGCAGTCCAGCAGATAGCCGGTTTCGCCCTGGCGGATGAGTTCCGATGTGCCGCCGACATCTGTTGCGATACTGGGAATGCCAAAGGAACACGCTTCCATAATGCTGACCGGGAGCCCCTCCGAACTGCTGGTGTTGATAAAAAGGTCCACGGGATGTGTTTGATAATACGTCATCAGCTCTGTGTTTTTTACAGCGCCTGCGAACGCAGCGTCCATAAAGGAAAGATGCTCGGCAGCATAAGCTTTCAGCGATTCCAGACCGTCTCCGCCGCCAAAATGCGTCCACTGCAGCGCAAGGCCGCTGTCCTTCAAAAGTGCCAGGGACTGTGCCAGCAGCTCCACGCGTTTAACGGGTGAGATATGGCAGCAGCTGACAATGCGGAGCGGCTGACCTGTTGGAGCGGGTGCGGCGCCAAAATCCCGGGTGCCGAGATAAGCGGTTTCGATTTTGAACTGGTATTCAGGGTAGAGGTTTCGCAGGTACCGGCGTCCGTCCTCGGAACAGGGATAAACTTTGTCAATCTGCTGTAAAAGATATGGACGGAGCGGCAGATAATTTAACGCATTGCGGTCGGCATATAAGTCGTACCGATGCGCGCGGCTGACTGCTTTTTTACTCTTATTCGTGCACTCGTCCCGGAGCCGGATTGCCGCAAGGGCCGTATCATAAAACCAGTAGCTGTAAAAAGTAACGCCGTCATATGCGCTCAGATCACAACCGGTTAAAAGCGTTCTGGCTTCCCGATACACGGCTTCCGCCTTAGCAGTGAAATAGGCAAGATACGCCCGCTTTTTCAGGGCGCCGTGAATGGCTTTCTGCTCGTTTTGCTCCGCGTACCCGCGAAAATTAGTAAAGGGGACATACGGCAGGGCGGCGCTGAACAGGCGGCGCTTGACCGCGGCGGCGCGGATGTGCAGCACCGTCACGTTTTCCGGTGTTTTCCGGGTTTGCACCGGCGTGGAGGCCGTACTGGTTGCAATCAGATAGATGTGCGAAAAAGCGTTTGCAAGAACAGGGACCTCGTCTTCTATGAATTCCTCTCCCTTGTCAAAAGGGTATGTCTTTGTTAAAAGAACCAGACAGTTTTTCATGGAGGCGCCTCCGTTTTCGTTCCCAGTGTGTGGGAATCCTAGTGTTTTGGTATTAAGGATACCATAGCGGCCCATACTTTTCAAGAAAGAACCGGCAGGGCAGTTTTCACTTGCCCTGTGTGTGGTGCAATGGTATAATTTGTATAGAAAAATTTGTGTAAAGTGGGAATCACAAGGCAATAGAAAGCCTTGGGGAAAGAGGGCTTTTACCGATATGAATTTGCTCTATTTGACATTTCAGGAGGATGCGCCGCTGTATCTCGGCGTCACCCGGAAGATACGCGGCCAGGCGGCAGCCTTTCAAAAGCTGGGCCATACCGTGACCTATACACTTTGGCGTGAAACGGCTATGCAGTTTTTCGGGGCCTATCCCCAGACGAAACAAATTGGCCCAGGGCCTAAAATGAAGCAGTTTTTTCAAATTGCGGAGGAATATGTTTCTTCTCACAATGTCGATATCCTCTATATCCGGCTGGATCGGATCAGTTCAGATTCCGTTCGCCTCTGCAAAGCTGCCCGGCGGAATGGGACGCGACACATTGGGATTGAAATCCCGAATTTTCCCTATCTCCGGGATTATGCCCGCAATATTCAATATGCCAAAGGGCTCAAGGCACAGCTGGTGACGGCGGCAAAGATCGCGGTCAACGTGGCGGACGACCGCCTTTCCGGCCGTTCGCTGAAAGGGCTTGTGGATGGCGTCGTCCTGTACGGAAACCATGCGGAACAGTTCTACGGCGTAAAGGCGATGAATGCCGACAATGGCATTGATACAGATATGATTCCGGTGGTGCCGCCCAAGCCGAAGGGCAGTCCCATTACGCTTTTGGGCGTTGCCGGGACACTCTGGTGGCAGGGATACGACCGGGTGCTGCAGGGAATGCGCAATTATCGGAAAAACGGAGGCAAACGGTCTCTTCGTTTTGTCCTGGTGGGCGGCGACCGGACGGAAATGCCGGATTTTCTGGCACAGGTGGAAAAGTTGGGCTTAAAGGATGAAGTGCTTTGTCCCGGATTTCAGACGGGAAAAGAGCTCAATCAGACCTATCAGGCGGCAGATGTGGGTGTATCCACGCTGGGCTGCTACCGGCGTGGGCTGACACGCTGCTCCTCATTAAAGGCCCGGGAATACGCTGCAGCGGGACTGCCGTTCCTCTATGCGTATGACGACGACAGCCTGGATGGCAGGGAGCCGTTTGCGCTGCGCGTTCCCAACGACGACAGCCCGGTCGATATGGAAGAGCTGGTTGCATTTGTGGACCAGTGCCGCGGAGACCCGCAATGCTGCGCGCAGGAGCGCCTGTTCGCGGAGGAGCACTACGACTGGAAAGCGATGATGCATCGCATTTTGGTTTTTATCGGCGCGTAATTTGGCCGAAAGAAAGGGGCTTGGCTTTGCCTAAGGTAAGTGTGATCGTACCGGTCTATAACGTAGAAGCGTATCTGGATCAGTGCGTTAATAGTATTTTGACCCAAACCCTGCAGGATATTGAACTGTTGCTCATAAATGACGCTTCGACCGATCGTTCCTTGGAGCTGGCGCGCGCGTATGAGACAGATCCGCGTGTAAAAGTGCTGGACAAGCCACACAGCGGTTTGGGATACACCCGCAATTATGGTGTGGAACATGCGACTGGAGAGTATCTGTCCTTTGTGGATTCCGACGACTGGATCGACGCCGGCGCGCTGGAAGCGTTATATGAAGCAGCCTCTGCGCAGAGGGCTGATTTGGTTGTGTTCAATTATGTGCGGGAAAATTTGATCGATGGGGAAAGCCGTGTCTGTACGCTTCCATTAGAGGATGGAATTTCCAATGACGAGGCGAACAGGCTGCTGCTGGCGGAGTTGATCGGTCCGGACGCGGCGGGCGGCGTATGGCGCGGTGTGGAAATGCTGGGCTGCGCCTGGCGCAGGCTATACCGCCGTGAGTGGTATTTGCAGAATCGATTGTCGTACTACAACGAACAGGAAATCATGCTGGAGGATCTTCCGGTGTCCATCCAGGCGCATGCGTTGGCGCAGCGCGTACTGTTTTTGGAAGGGGCGTATTATCATTACCGCTACAATCCAGTTTCCCTCAGCACGCGTTACCGTCCCCGTAAAATGGAGATGATGACGGAATGTTTTCATGTTGTGGATACATTCCTGAAACAGCAGGGATTGTATGATGTGTATGGCGAGCGCCATCTGGCGTGGCTGCTGCGCAGTGCGGCGCATTCCGCGCTGGTCAACTGTTTCAGCCCGCACAATCCAGCTGCGGCCAAACAGCGCAGGGCGGAAGTGCGTGGCATTCTGGAAAATCCATTATTAAAGGAAGCTGCCGCATCCGGCTATTTGGCGAATGGTTCCCGGGCGGACCGCTTGGTGCTGCGCATCATTCGGACGGGAAATCCGGCGGTGGTTTATCTATTTTACCGTTTTTATTCCCGCATGCTGTTCCGCAACGTGCGGAAAAAATAATCTGCCGGGAGGAATTAAAAATGCCCCAGAAGAAGCGGGTGCTGTTTATCAATTACAGCCTGCACAGCGGCGGAATTGAAAAGAGCCTGGTCACGCTGCTTTCGCTGTTTGACTTTACAAAATATGAGGTTGACCTTCAGTTGTTTGCAAACGAGGGATTGTTTCTGGAACGCGTACCAAGGGAGGTCAACCTGCTTCCTCCGCTGTTTCCAGCAGAATATAAATACAATATCCGCCAGGCGCTGCCCGCGCTTCTCAAAAAGGGGCACCTGCTGACGTCTTTGTGCCGCCTGTTGGTGTCGTTTGCAGGAAAGACGCCCGGCGGGATGGGGGACCGTCTGGCACGCATGTGGCAGGTTGAAAAACAGTTTGTTCGGCCTGCGCGCGGCACGTATGACGCGGTTGTCGCGTTTATGGAGGGACAGCCGATCTATTATGCCGTGACTAAGGTGCAGGCAAAACGGAAAATCGGCTTCATCCACGGCGATTATACGGCCATGGGCTTAAACAGTGCGTTCGACCGGCCGTATGTGGAACAGTTGGACGCGCTCTGCACGGTTTCCGAGGGGTGCCGGGTGGCATTGGAACAGAATTTTCCGGACTGTAAAGAGAAATTCCATGTCATCTACAATATTATTTCTGCGACGTTTATGCGCAGAATGGCGGAGGAACCGGCGGATTTTGGAGATACATTCCATGGAAAACGCGTGCTTTCCATCGCACGGCTGTCTCATCAGAAAGGGCTGGATTTGGCAATACCCGCTGTGGCAGCGCTTCGGAAGAAAGGCCTTCCTTTTCGATGGTATATCATAGGAGTCGGCCCGGAGGAAGCCGCCCTGCGCGAACAGGTGCGTGCACTTGGGATCGAGGAAGACGTCCGTTTTCTGGGAGAACAGCCGAACCCGTATCCGTTTCTGAAGGAATGCGATCTTTATCTGCAGCCATCCCGGTTTGAAGGAAAATCCATTGCGGTAGATGAGGCAATGGTCCTGTGCTGTCCCATTCTGCTGACGGACTTTTCCACGGCAAAAGATCAGATTACATCAGGCGTCAACGGATTAATTGTTCCCATGACCTCCGACGGGATCGAGGACGGGCTGGAAAAGCTGCTGCGGGATGATTTGCTGTGCAGCGGTTACCGTGCCGCGCTCTCTGCATGTGATTATACCAATGAAAACGAGATCAACAAGTTATATTCTCTCTTGGAAGCGGAATAAAAATGAAGAATAAAAGTGTTCCCCAAAAAAAAAGAGTCTGCGCGGGAATACGGGAGGTTTGCTATGGTTTTAAAAGAGTTGCTGGAAGGCCTGGACTATACCTGTTCCGGAGATGTGGAACAGGAGATCACAAGCCTGGTTTATGATTCCCGCAAGGTGCAGCCGGGGGCGGTGTTTGTCTGCCTCAGCGGTTCGCAGGTGGATGGTCATATTTATGCGGAAAAAGCAGTGGAAGCAGGCGCCGCAGCGTTGGTGGTGCAGCGGGAAGTGCCGGTGGAGGGTGTGCCGGTTGTACGGGTAAAGAATACCCGGTATGCGCTTGCCGTACTGTCCGCGGCGTTTTTTGGGCACCCGGCGAAAGAGTTAAAGGTGATCGGCCTGACGGGAACAAAGGGAAAAACGACGACCTCCTATATGATCCGCTCCATTTTGGAAAGCGCAGGCATCAAAACCGGCTTGATCGGTACCATCGGCACGGTGATCGGCGATCAGGTCATTAAGACGGAAAATACCACGCCGGAATCTTATGAGGTGCAGAGCTACCTGCGCCGGATGGCGGACGAGGGATGCAAGGCGGCGGTGATCGAGGCGTCTTCCATCGGACTCCGGGACCACCGGGTTTCCGGCTTTATCTTTGCAATTGGCTTGTTTACCAATTTCTCGCCGGATCACATTGGGGGAAATGAGCATCAGTCGCTGGAGGAATACCGTCAGTGCAAGGCGATGTTGTTCCGCCAGTGCGAAACCGGAATCATCAACATTGACGACGAAAGCTGGCAAGGCATTGTAGAGGGCCATACCTGCCGTTTGGAGACCTACGGCTTTCATGAGGAAGCCGAATTGCGCGCAAAAGAGGAGCGGCTGGTTTCCCGGCCCGGCTATCTGGGGGTACATTTTGAGCTGGAAGGTCCCTGTGCGTTCGGTGTAGATGTGGATATTCCCGGCCATTTCAGTGTCTACAATGCGCTGGCGGCAATTGCCGTGTGCCGTCATTTCGGCGTGAGCGAGCAAAGTATTCGGGACGGCCTGAACCGGGTACACGTAAAAGGGCGTGTGGAACCGGTCAAGGTGCCCGGCAATTATACGCTGTTGATCGACTATGCACACAACGCGGTCAGTATGGAGAATATCTTGGAAACCCTCCGGGAATACCGTCCCAACCGCCTGGTTTGTATGTTTGGCGCGGGTGGAAACCGCGCACGGTCCCGCCGCTACGAGATGGGGGAAGTGAGCGGCCGGATGGCGGACCTCTCCGTCATTACCGCGGATAATTCCCGTTTTGAGGACGTAATGGATATCATTGCAGACATCGAGGTAGGGCTGCATAAAACGAGCGGGAAATATATTGTGATCCCGGACCGCAAAGAAGCAATCAAATACTGCATGGATACCGCACAGGACGGGGATATCATCGTGTTGGCCGGAAAGGGGCACGAGGATTATCAGGAAATCAAAGGCGTCAAGTACCATCTGGACGAACGAGAGGTCATCGCTGATATCTTAAAAGAGGAAGGGCTCTCTGTCTGATGGGGATGTGGAACAAACGGCGGGAGGGACTTCCGGCCGATTATCAAATGGAAAAGGAGGCAGGAAAATGAGAATGACAGTGGGAGAAATTCTGAAAGCGTGCGGGGGAGAGCTGCTCTGCGGGGACGTAGAGACGGTGGTGACCTCCGTCAGCACGGACAGCCGCCAGATCGAGCCGGGCGCGCTGTTTGTACCGATCAAGGGGGAGCGCACGGATGCGCACACATACATTGATGCAACCTTTGCAGCGGGCGCCGTTGCCTCCCTGACGGAAGAACATGCACGGATGGAGGATACCCATGCCTGGATTCGTGTACCCAGCACACAGACAGCCCTGCAGCTGATTGCGACGGCCTACCGGACGCAATTTGCGATTCCGGTTGTCGGTGTAACCGGCAGTGTCGGTAAGACGACGACAAAGGAAATGATTGCTTTGGCCCTTTCCGCGGGTAAGAACATTATGAAAACGGAAGGAAATTTCAACAGCCAGATCGGCCTGCCGCTGACGCTGTTTCGATTGGAACCGCAGAACGAGGCCGCTGTGGTGGAAATGGGCATGAGCGATTTTGGGGAAATGAGCCGTCTGGCGCAGATCGCCGCGCCGAATGTTGCAGTTGTCACGAACATAGGAATTTCACATATCCAGCAGCTCAAAACGCAGCAGAATATTATGGAGGAAAAGCTGCATATCATCGACCGTTTTACGTCGGAATCAATCTTATTTTTAAATGGCGACGATCCCATGCTTGCGGGATTGAGGGGCCGGATGCAGGTGCGTATGCGGTATTTTGGTATGCAGCCATGGTGCGATTACCGGGCGGAGCAGATTGAGTTTCATCCCAATGGCGTCCGCTTTGTTTTTTGTGCGGATGAAGTCCGCCAACAGGTGGAATTGCCTGTTTTAGGGTTGCATAACGTTACCAATGCGCTTGCCAGCCTGGCGGTCTCTCAGGTGCTGGGGGTGGATTTACAGGCAGCGGCAGAGGCGTTAAAGGAGTACCGTCCGCTTGCCATGCGGCAACAGATTCACCGGCGGAGTGGGATAACCATTATAGACGATTCCTATAACGCCAGCCCGGACGCCATTAAAAGCAGCCTGGACGTCCTGCAGACGCTTCGCGAGCAGGACGGACGCTGTATCGCGGTACTCGCCGACATGTTGGAGCTGGGCGCACTGGAGGACCGCGCGCATTACGAGGTTGGCGCTTATGCTGCGCGCACGGGAATTGATGCGCTGGTAACCGCCGGAGAGCGGGCAAAGCGGATAGCAGAGGGCGCAGGGGAGATCACACCGAAACTGCCCTGCTTTGTCTGCGCCACCAACGACGAAGCGGTGGCGGCGTTAAAGGGATATTTACAGCGCGGAGACGTGGTGCTTGTGAAGGGTTCGCGCGGTATGCATACGGACGAAATCGTCAAGCGCGTGCTGGCAAATTTGTAATCTTTGTAAAATGGAAAAAGGGTGCGGAAGAAAGCCTTTCAGAGGCAGATATTCCGCGCCCTTTCTGTATTTTAGTGTGAATTGTTTTGATTTGCCTTGAAAAACTGTTACAAATTGTAATTATTTTCTCTTAAAGGCTTGTCAACCTCTCCACTGGTATGTTATACTGTAACCAATTTGTTACAAGTTGTAATTTGATTGTAATGAATGTTACAGAAATGCATAAAAGGACAAGCCGTACCGGGCTTGCCGACGCTATATTTCGGGAGGTTACAATGAAACGGAAATTTCTTCTTTTATTTACGCTGGTTTTCGCAGCGCTGATGCTGACCACAAATTTTGGACAAAGCGTTGCGGCGAAAGCGGCGGAGGAAAAGACGGGTGTTGGATTGGCGAATCATGTGCTGCTGGCGTATAAAAACGGCTGGAAGTACAGAAGCGGCTGCTACGGACAATTTGTTGGGGACAAGCGTGCCAGCGACTGTTCCGGTCTGATCAAGTCCTATATCTGGTGGCAGGGAGAGGGAAAAAATCCAAAACCGGGTTCCGCTTCTGTGGCGGGCAGCTCTTCTGCAATGTTAAAAAGCGCGGAAGTTTCCGGAAATATCGATTACAATGATAAGTCTTCGTTACCGAGAATACACGGTTTAATTCTTTATCAACCCGGTCATGTGGGGGTTTATGTTGGTAACAATATGGCGGTGGACAACCGCAGTACAGGCGAAGATATGAAATATGAGCAGGTCTTTGGACGGAAGAATATTAAGTGGACCAAATGGTTTAAATTGCCTCAGGTTACATACCCGACAACCGGTTGGGCGACCTATGATGGGGAGCAGTATTATTATGAAGATGGACAGTACGTCGTCAATACAAAAAGAGTGATTGACGGGATTACATATACGTTCGGCGAAGACGGCCGGATTACAGAGCAGGTTCAGGCAGTAGCATAATGAAATATAGTAGACCTCTTCCAGGCGGGAATGCTTGGAAGAGGTCTTTTTTATGTCTGTATTTTAAAGTGCTCTAAATGAATGATTTGTAAAATAATGCTACATGAGAGTTAAAAAAGCTATATTTTAATCTAAAAAGGATTAATAAAAAAATTTTTAAGTTTTTTTAAAGTTTTTTTCAAAAAGTTGTCCCCTTTTTCCATTTTTTTACGTTCTAGTTAATGTAAAACATTTTAAGGAGGGCATTTTTAATGCTGAAAAAAACACTCGCGCTTGTTTGTACTTTTTGTTTACTGTTCGCAATGGGGACGCAGGCAATGGCCACTACATCTGTGGAGTTGGATATTGATTCGACCGTTGCGGATCAGATTCAGCCGCGTTATACCGACATTATGGATTTATATGCGGAACTGACGATCAACGGCAATAGTGCTGATGTTTACGTTTATGCAGTGGGCAGCAGCAACGTAACAAAGATTACTATCCAGGCGACTTTGCAGAAGGAGTCTTCCAGCGGTAAGTGGTCCACGGTAAAGAGCTGGAGCCAGACGTTCAGTGGAAATATTGCTGAACTGGAAAAAAGTTATCCGGTGTCTTCCGGTACATATCGTGTGTCCGCCACAGCGACCTTCTATACTTCCTCCGGTAAAGAAGTTGGGAGCGATACCAGTGGCACAGAAAGCTGCTAAAAACTGCAGCTTTCCAGCAAATTCTCCTTTTTACTTTTGATTATAAGATCTCATATACAACCCACTCCCTTTAAAAGCCGCCTGCTTACCCTCAGGCGGCTTCGTTCTATTTTAAAGCAAAATAGAGAAAACCCACCGCTGATCTTATCAACGGTGGGTTTGTTTTGGTGGGAAATTTGTCAGTTGCCGATCATGTAATCCAGGAACATGGACTCATCCTCGGGATCCTCTACCTTCAGCTCAGCGGAAACAGTAGAACTTTTTGCGCTGTCCAACAGGGAGCGCACACCATAGAGCTGGCACAGTTTGCTCTTCAGGTTCAAGGTGTTTCCATCCTCTGTCACCAGATAAACGTTACCCTTTGCCTTGTCCAGAAGATCCAGTAATTTTTGAATATCAATGTCGTACAGTTTCATTGGTTCGTCTCCTCCTATCATTCTTTCAACTGATACTTAATTATACCATGTAAACTACATTAACACAATTATCCATTAGGAACAAGGGATGAAAGAAAAACAATTTTTAACAACTTTTATTCACACCAACCACTGGCCTTTGCACATCGGCTCATCCAATAAGCCGCAAACATTTTTTCATCCTCTTCATTCTCAAATTCGATTTCTGGAGAGATCCGGTTGCTTCCGGATTTTTCTACCAGCGTTTTGATGCAGTAAAGCTGTGCCAACTTACTGTTCAGGCAGAAAGAGATTCCCTCGCCAGTCGTGAGAAACACATTGCCTCTTGCATGTTCAAGCAGGTTTACAAATTCACCCACACTGATGTTATACAGTTTCATATATACCTCCTTGTAGTTTACATAAAAGATTATATCATATATATTGCACAATTACAAGTGTTTTGATTTGTGCAATATTTAAAATCTTGTAAAAATTTGGTTTTGAAATTAGATAAGAGTGCGAAAAAATTTCTTCTATACCTATTTTTGGCATACTTTTCACAGCTTATGCGGAACGCTTTAAGAATGCGTACAAAAACGAGACTTTATTGCCAAACAGATGCACTTCCCCCCGCTTGGAAACATATATTGGGAATAATACTTGATCAAGCAGACAAGGAGTGACATGTTTATGGAAACCATTATCTATACCATTGTTCCGGGGGATACGCTTTGGAACATTGCGCAGAGATATAATACCTCGGTGAATGACCTGGCTCGTTACAACGGAATCATTGATGTAGACCGTATTTATCCGGGACAAACGCTGCGGATTGCCGTTGCAGATCGTCCGGTTGTCCCAGTGCCGCCTGTGGTGGACGATGAGATCATTGGGGATACCACCCTGCCGGCCTGGTATGTCGTCCGTCCGGGGGATACGCTGAGCGCTCTTGCCAATCGCTTCGGCACCAGCGTAGAAATGCTCGTTTGGCTGAATGACATTCCGGATCCCGACCGGATATTTCCGGGCCAGCGCCTCAGAATGCGTCCGTGATATAAGGAAACCTGTAGAGGCAGCCTTAACAGGCTGCCTTTTTCTTTTGCTTGTAAAGGAAACGCCCCATACCCGTGTAACCGGCTATGGGGCGTTGTATAGACCGGAGGCCAACTTTCGCCTTCCGGCCTATACGACAGTGTAAGGGAGGGTTGGAACTCCGTTTCTACGCATTCAATTTTGATACCGCAGATCGGGCGCAAAGCAGGATAGAGCGCTTTGCGGAGAAACTAGCCTTAATCGCAGCACCTTGGTTTATGGCAATGCTCGTCACAGCCGCATTCTCCTACCTTCGGAGGGAAGAATTCATTTGTGGGGAACTCAATACGGCGGAACATGTCGCAGGGATTATCACTGGTTGTTACGCATTCCTTTTCCGGAATACAGAAATCATAAGCCGGAATCAGCATCTGCACATTGCGCACGATCTGCACAATGGTAAACAGGCCGATGGTTACATAGATATTGCGGCAGGTATTCGTCTCAAAATTACCGCCAAAGCGCTGGCAGATGCAGTCCGGAATCCGGCAGCAGGGATCGCAGCACGTCATCGGACGGTCGCAGATGCGCGCGGACAGGCCGATCGGCTCGGCTACCTGCACGGTTGCTTTGGGGAGCACTCTGCCAGAGGTAATTTGCGGGTCAACGTCGTCGCAGGCAAGGTCGGAACTGAACATTTTGACATTGCCTTCACTGCCGAACAGGATCACTTTCTTGTTAAAGACAGCGATACCGCTTACGATCACGGGGCCGCCAGCCGGGAGGGAGTATACATCCAGGCAGACGTCAAAGAAAAAGGTCATATCAACGGAGTAGAATCCCTTATTAAAGGGAACGGGCTCCAGGTCTAGGTATACCGTGATCACTTCCACGTTCCGGATTCGGACGTTCGTGGCCTGCTCAATCAAATCGTGCTTATCGGGTGTGAAGTAAACGCGGAGGTCCTCCAGGCAGTCTTTATCAGAAGACTGATCACTCTATAAATATATGGGTAAAAGATAGAGTTCCAGTTCAAATTCTGCGGGCCGTGCGCCCTTTGTTTTCCGGTAGATGATCTTATCAATGATGGACTTTAAAAAGTCGTTGCGCGCCTGCGGAGGCGAATCTTGATACATATCCAGGAGCGATTGAATCCGTGCCTGCATGGCAGGAATGTTGAGCCGGGGTTCCGGGTCTGCAATGCGTGCTTTCTGGTCCTCCAGCTTGGCGATCCTGCCCAGCAGCAATCTGTGTCGCTCCATGAAGGTTTCCGTGTCATATACACCCTGTTCCAGCAGATCGTGCAGACGGCTGTCCTGCTGCCTGGCGGTTTTGATTTCCTGATCAATTGATTTTCGCAGTTCGTCGTGATTGTCGGAGGCCTTGCGTTCCTCCGCTTTCCCTTGTGCCGACAGCGCGTTCATTTCGTCCCGCAGCATCCGGACAAGTGCCTGCTCAACGAGCTCCAGACGGCTGGACACAATGCAGCCGCGCTTTTGACACAGGAGGATGGGACCACCGGCGCAGGCCTGCCGCTGCATGTGCGCGCCGCAGTTGCCGCAGATGACCAAACCGGCGAGAGGGTTTTCCACCACACCCTTAAAACTGGGGGAATGATAACGGCCTGCAAAGATTTGCTGGACGCGCTGGAAGAGCTCCTCGTCGATGATGGCCGGATGCATCCCGTCGGTGACGGACCACTTTTCGGGTGGATTGTAAATCGTGACGGTCTTCTTATTCCCCCGGCTGCCCGGCCGGATGTGCGTCTTCTGGTTCCAGACGATTTTGCCGGTGTACGTTGGACTCTTCAAAATCTGCCGGATGGTGGTGCGGCCGAACTGCTCTGTGCGGTGCGGTTTTGCTCCCATGCTGTTCACGGCGTCCGCGATCTGCTGGCAGCCCATCCCTTTGTTGGCGTACATATCAAACATCATTCGGACAAACTTTGCTTCTTCCTCGCAGATCTGCAACGTCGGCCGTTTACCGATCTTGGTTTTGGTGTAGCCAAAGGGTGCGTTGGCGATGTAACCACCGTCGTCAATGGTCTTCTGGATGCCGCGGCGCAGGCGCTTCTTGATCATCTTCAACTCCTGACGACCCATGAAGGCTTCAAATTCCGTGTAGGTCTCGTCGGAGTCATCCTCTAGGTTGTAGGTTTTGTTGGGAGTAATGATCTGCGTACCGGAGTATTTGAAGGCATCCAGGATAACGCCCTGATCGGTCATGGAGCCTCTGCCCAGACGCTGAATGTCCATGCAAAGCACACCTGCGTATCTTTGGGCCTCCACAGCCTCTAGGAGCCGCAGCATTTGAGGACGGGCGTAGAGACTGTCTCCCGATACAACCTCCTCGTAGACATCCTCAGGGGTGATTACGAGGCTATGCTCTACGGCATACTTTATTAGTATCTCTTTATGCTTTTTTAAAGTCTCTTCCAGCGGCTCGCCGGGATCGTCTGCGCGGCTTTTGCGCAGGTAAAGAGCGTAGGTCATAGGATTACCTCGGTTTCTTTTCGGAATTGACAAATGTATTTAATTGTAATATAATAGTATTACAAAATAATGCTTGGAGGTTGCTGTTTATGGCTAGAAATACATTAATTCAGGTAAGGGTAGAGGATACCTTAAAAAAAGACGCAGACTCTTTGTTTGCTGATTTAGGACTTGATACTCCTACTGCTATCCGGATTTTTTTAAAGCAGGCCATCAAAAAGCAAGGCCTGCCGTTTGATGTTGTCCAGTCTGTGCCTAACGCAGAGACAATTGCCGCAATGGAAGAGGCAAATCGGATCAGCCGCGATCCTGCAACAAAAAAATACAAGGACTTTTCTGAACTTTTAGCGGAGGTACAGAATGAAGTATGAAATTGAATCAACTGGGCGTTTTAAAAAAGACTTAAAAACCATTTTAAAACGCGGGTATAACATGGAATTGTTACAAAAAATTATTGATCTTTTGTGTATGGGGGAGTCCTTGCCAGAAAAATGCAAAGATCATGCTCTTTCAGGGAATTGGGCAAATTACAGGGAGTGCCATGTTGCTCCTGACTGGCTTTTGATTTATAAAATTGAAGAGGATATTTTAATCCTGACTTTAACCCGCACAGGTTCACATAGCGATTTGTTTTAAATATTCTTTTAAATTGCCGTTCAGAGTTCGCTGCTCTGGACGGCTTTTTTATTTAGCTGAATGTAACGTTAAGAAAAATAAAAATACCAAATTTTAACATGTCGCCTTTTGCATTCCCCAATCGTGACATTTATAGGGGGGGAATTCCTCCCCGAAAAATAAGGGGTTTCAATCCACAGGCCTATGTAGGCCTGACAAATGAAAATATGATAGGGGAGTGGGAAGGATGAGTAAGCAATATTTATGCCCTCAAGAGTCGGTTGATATGGTGAGACAACTCCTGCGCGGCGCGAGGCCGGAGGAATCACCCAACATTTTCAGCATCGACCTGTATCGCGGGAGCCGGGTAGACCGAGTTGACAACCTCCAAAATACTGGCAAAAAATCTTGCCTGGCTGGGGGTGAAATTATCCCCCTCTTTCAGGTATCCCCGCTCAATCAAAAAACTATAAAATAAATCATATGCGCTTTTAGGAGTACCTAATTTATCAACCCTTGGATCATCTTCCTCCGCTTCGGATTCTTCCGGGGCGGGGGAGTTTTTTTGGGCAAACCCAAAAGCAACATCAACAGTAGTTCCACAAAGGGCACACATAGTAAATAATGTGTTTGCATCAGGCTGAGATTGCCCAGTTTCCCAAGACGCAATAGTTTGCTGTTTTTTTCCCAGTTGTTCGGCCATTTCTTTTTGTGTCAGGCCGTAATTCACACGCATGGATTTTATAATATTTGCTATTTCTGTTTTTGTCATGTTCTCACCTCGTGACATTAGAGTATATCAATCATAGCTAAAAGTCAATATAAAAACCGAAAAAATCAGTAATAGACTATTGACAACTGAATATTTCGGTGCTAATATGTGGGTGTACCGAATAATTCAGTAAGGAGGTGGTCGGGGTGTTTGACGTCAGAGATGGAATAAATTTAGCAATTAATGAAAGCGGGCTTAGGAGAAACGTTGTTGCACAAAGGGCAAATTTAACTCCACAACAATTATGCGATATAGCAAATAAGCGCAGAAGGCTTGATGCAAACGAAATGTTTAAAATTTGCGAAGCATTAGGAATTACTCCCAATGATCTGTTAGCCTGGGCTGTTGTACAGCCGTCAAAACCCGCATAAAAAGCCGCCCGTTTATACGGGCGGCTGACAATGAAATGTTATTCAATATTTCGACCATGCTTTTTTGCTTCGATAACAATTTTTTTAAAATTTTCAGTTTGAGCTTTTTGCATTCGCCTATACGCAGAAAAGGATTTTGGGCATAGTTCTGGCATGAATTCCCACAGCCAATTGTAATCTGTACGCGACCTTTCGCGTATTGCGTCGTCGGTTTGCTTTTGTCTAATCTCTTCCATATCGCGAAGTTCATCTGGTGTTCGATCGTCAATGAAGGGTCGGTTACTGTACTTGATGATGCGCTGGCCATGTAGGTCTTTTCCATCTCTAGTTTGCATACTGCTAACCCCGTCAATGAAAGGAAAGAGTAATATACCACAATCATGGTTACCGTAAAGTAGGGCATCAGGCAATTTCGGGAAACGCCTATCTTGTCCAGATAAACTATAAACGCGCTCTCTATATTGGGCGCACTCAGCGCAACAGCAGCGGATGTAGGTTGCCTCTACAAGATCAGTTCCGAGTTCGCGCATGTCGAAAAACAGCTTTCTGTTTCGACGCTCAAGCCATCCTTGTTCTTCTATTACTTGATGTTTTTTTTCACCAAATAAAGCGTCTATTTCAGCTTCCTCTATACGGGCTTCTTCAAACCGGCGTAATTTTCTAAGATACCGAGGTAAACGTACATAAGATTCATATGAATAAATCGTTGAAGACATTGGCATGAGCTGATTTGCTTTTCTGTAGCACGCAAGAGCGAGTTCGACTTGTCCGTCTTTCTCGTACTGTCCCCCTTTTATCATAAGGTAGTATTCAATTTTTCCGGTTACGCTGGGAATTCCTCTGGTTGGTTGTTCCTTTCGCTTTGGAACAGGGATCGCCATTATTCCTTCGACAGTAGATAAATCATATTTGCGTTCTAAAAAATCAATCTCCTTTTGGCGTTTGTGCTGGTATTCCTCATTGCTGATAGGCTCTGGGGCCTGAAAAGTAGTACCGCCATATGTCATTGTTTTCTCAGCTCGACGCTTTTTAAAAAAACCAAACAATCCCATAAAAGAACCCCCTTTTTCCAGATTATAACATTCTTTATAGGAAGGTACAACGACAAATTTCTACAAAGAAAAAGCCGCAAAACAAAAGCCGCCCCCGAAGGAGCGGCGAGGAGGTGAGAGAGGTATGGAGAGCTATAGAGATCTAGAGAAAATACTCTTCCAGCAAATTGAGTTGCTAAAAAAACGTTCTGTAAAAGCCAAGCCCAAGGAGTTGGTAATGATCTCGATTGCCATGGTCCAATTGGCTCAGGCGATCGCAAGTATGCCTTAAACGCGGCTTTTGCTCCGGGAAAGAAGTCATAGGACATGCCGCAAAAATAATAGAAATGAATCGAGGTGATTTACATGTTAGACGCCCGTGGGCGGGATATTGGAGAACCGATTTTACATAAGCGATATATACCGGCGACGCCGGAGCTCGTAGAAAGGACACGCCGGAACCTCGAACGGGCGTCGTCAAATATGGGCAAAGCACATTTCGGCATTCCCATCACCATTACGGTTGATTATGGGGAGAAGCCTGAGTGGTATGGTCAAGATACTTGACCTTCACCACGCAGTAAAAATGGACAAGCTCCAAAAGGAGGACAAGCCATGAACAAAGAGATCCCGTACATAAAACACAGCCGGCTGGGCGTGATCCTATTTGTTGCCGGCCTGATCGGGGCCTTCATGACGGCAATGGCGTCAGACAGCGGTATGTTGACCATCTGGCAAGTGCTGATCCTAGCGACGGCAGAGAGTCTGGCCATGGGGATTGGCGGGTTGCTGCGTGATAAAGATTCACAGAATGGAGGTCGAGAAAAACAAAAATGAAAAGCTGTATGGAGAGAATGAAGGAGAATCACACAGACGAGAAAATCGCTTCGTTTCGGGT
>NZ_LN868537.1 GCF_001261775.1 Anaeromassilibacillus senegalensis
CGGTGGATTACAGGAATGTGATAGCAGAATATGAAGCTGAAATAGCACTGATGGATGATAAATTATCGAAACTGAAGACCGGCCGCCAAGATGTGAACGCTTACATCATGCAGCTCATTTGTATGCGGGGAGATTTGTGCCAGCAACTCCATGAAGCGAGAGCTGCTGCAAGCAGAGGCCGGCCTCCGGATAGGGGGGATGATTGATGGCACGGCCATTGAAATACAAGACAGCGGAAGAGCTGCAAAAAGCAATTGACGCTTACTTCTTAGCATGTGAAGGGGAGCTGTTGAGGGACGATGACGGGAATCCGGTTTTAAACAAATGGGGAGCCCCTGTTATGGTTGGACAAAAGCCGCCTACGGTTACTGGGTTGGCACTCGCGTTAGGATTTACATCGAGACAGGCTTTATTAAATTATCAAGGACGAAAAGCATTTGTTGACACGGTTATGCGCGCAAAATCTCGATGTGAGGCATATGCAGAAGAAAGACTATATGACCGTGATGGCGCAATGGGTGCGAAATTTAGCCTTATAAACAATTTTAAAGGCTGGAGGGACAAACCAGAAGGACAGCAGGAAGACGAGGGGGTGCAGATCATTGACGACGTGTAGGCTATCGGAAATTCTGTCCCCGGCCTTCTATGAGCCGCACAGAGCGGTAAAGACGGGAATCAGGGAAATGGTCGCCACCGGCGGGCGTGGCTCTTGCAAGTCCTCCTGGGCGGGGGTAGAGACCGTTCTCCAGCTCCTGCGGTACCCGGATTGTCACGCGGTGGTGCTGCGAAAGATAGGGAACACCCTCCGGTCTTCCGTGTATGCGCAAATCTGCTGGGCCATTGCGGAGTTGGGCCTAACAAGAAAATTTCGCTGTACAGTTAGTCCCATGGAATGCACCTATCTGACCACCGGTCAGAAGGTGCTTTTTTTCGGGTTGGACGACCCAGGAAAGCTGAAATCCATCAAAGTTCCATTTGGGTATGTAGGTATTGCCTGGTTCGAGGAACTGGACCAGTTTGCCGGGCCGGAGGAGGTCCGCAACGTGGAGCAGTCTCTGTTCCGTGGCGGACCACACTCCATTTGCTTCAAGACCTTCAACCCGCCGGCCATGGCCCGGAACTGGGCGAACCGGTATGCGCTGGAAGCAAAAGCCGGGAAGCGGGTCTACCATAGCACCTATCTGACCACCCCGCCCGAATGGCTGGGACCGCGGTTCCTGGACGATGCCGAACATCTGAAAGCAACCAATGAGACGGCCTACCGACATGAGTACCTGGGTGAGGTTGTAGGCAGCGGTACGCAGGTGTTTGAAAATCTGCGTCTGGAGCCTATCACAGATGAGCAAATTCGGCAGTTTGATCGAATTGCTTCCGGTGTGGACTGGGGTTGGTATCCGGATCCCTGGGCCTGGAACCGGATGCACTACGATGCGGGCCGCCGGACCCTGTACCTGTTCGATGAGCTGACTCGACACCGGACCGGCAACCAAGAGACAGCGGAGCTGTTGCGAGAGCGCATTCCTGAGAATGAGATTGTCATTGCGGACAGCGCGGAGCCTAAAAGCATTGGGGACTACCGAAGCGCCGGGATACGTTGCAGAGGTGTCGAGAAGGGGCCAGGAAGCGTAAATTACAGGATGAAGTGGCTTCAATCTCTGCCGGCTATTGTCATTGATCCAGTGCGGTGTCCGGACACGGCGAAGGAATTCAGTGAGTATGAATATGAGCGAGACAAGAAGACCGGAGAAGTGCTTGAGGGTTACCCTGATTTAAATAACCATCACATTGACGCAGTTTCCTACGGGATGTTCCAGACCTGGAAACGGAGGGGAAAATGACAAAGATTAAAAACTGGCTTTTCGGCAAGTTCCTGCCCGCATGGTGCCGGGACGATCTGCTGGAGACGAACAGGCATCTTGTGGATGTTATTTCCGATTTGAAGCAGGAGAACGAACGCTTGAACGCCTACATAGACGGAATTCACGCTGCGGTTCGCCGCCAACCTCGCATAACCATAAACTGCGGGGAGGTGCATAAGACGTGAGTGTGTTTTCTGCGCTCTTTAATAGTAGCAAAGTGTATAATTTTGAACAGGCATTCGGTGTGAAGGATATAACCACTCAGGAGATGCGGACAGCTATACAGGATTGGGCGCTGCTGTACTATCAGACGGAAAGTACAGACAAGGAAGACCCCTGCCAGCGGTTGCCGGTGGCCATTGTATCCAAGCTGACCAAGACGGCCTTCTCAGAATACGAAGCGGCCAGCGACAATGAATATGTGACGAAGATCCTCCAAGCGTTGGAGGTGTGCCGGAAGAAGGCCATGCAGCAGGCGCTTATTGGAGGCCAGTGCTACCTGAAGCCTATCTTCACAGCAGGCGGCCTGTGTTTCAGCGTCGTATCCAGAGGAAACTACATGGCGCTGGGCCGAAACGAACGGGATGAGCTGACAGATATCGGTACAGCAGAACGAACCGTTCAAGGCAAAACCTACTATACGCTGCTGGAACGCCGCCAGGTGGATGCTGCCGGATATCTTACCATTGAGAGCAAACTGTATCAGTCCGATACCGAGAATGTTCTGGGTACACCGGTGCCGTTGGTAGCACTAGACAAATATGCAGCCCTCCGGCCGGTCAATGTCTTGCCGCAACCTGTTCACTCCCTGGGACTAATCCCCTTGCGAACACCCCTGGAAAACTGTGTGGACGGCAGCCCGGACCCGGTGAGCATTTACGCGCCGGCGGCGGGCCTTATCCACAACATCAACCACAACGAGGCGCAGATTAATGGCGAGTTCGAGCGAGGGGAATCCCGCATCATTGTTGGCGGCGACATGATGGAGATGGGAGAAGACGGGAAGCGCCGCCGGCTGAGGGACCATGTATTTACTGCTGTCGACGAAGACCCGGATGACATCGGAATCACCATCTTTTCCCCGGCATTCAGAGAGCAGTCGTTCCTTGCACGGAAAACAGAATATCTCCGCAATGTGGAATCCCTCATTGGTCTCAAGCGCGGCCTTTTGTCCGAGGTCGAGGCGGCAGAGCGGACCGCGACGGAGGTTACTTCCAGCGAGGGTGACTACAACCTCACAATTATTGACTTCCAGCAGATGTGGGAGAATGCAGTCCGGGAAGCAGTCCGGGTGTGTGAGATTCTGGGGCGAATGTACCAAGTATACAACGGCCCGGCTTTGGATCCGGAAAGGGAAGTCTCCATCGATTGGGGCAATGGTGTTCTCTATGATCGTGACAAAGCATGGATGGAACGAAAGGAGATGGTAGCGGCAGGGATGCTCAAACCCGAACTGGCTCTGGCATGGTACTTCAACCTTCCCTGCAAGACTTCTACACAATTAGCAAAGATCCATCGGGACTACATGCCAGAGATACAAGCGCTGCTTGGAGAGGACCTGCCGCTGGATGGATCACAGCAAGAAAGCAATGAGGACGTAGTAGACACCGCCGAAGACGTGGCCGGAAAAACGCTCAACGGAGCTCAGACGCAGTCTCTCATATCCGTTATTGCACAGCTGCAGGCCGGTCAGCTTACTGAAGGACAAGCTGTTAACATCGTTTCGGTGGCGATCGGCGTCAGCAAGGAAGAGGCTAGGCGGATTATCGAGGGGGCGGAATAAGTGCTGACGCCGGAGCAAATCGCGGCCCTCCAAGATGTCGCCAGTCATATTACGGACCCAATCAACGACTTCCTCATTGAGGACATCGCGCGCCGTATCTCAGAGGCCGGGCAGCTCACCAGCACAGCGGCATATCAGGTATGGCAGGCGCAGCAATTGGGTGTCAGCCAGCGGCAGCTGAAGAAGGAGCTGCGCAAGCGTCTGAAAGTCTCTCACCGGGAACTTCGGAAACTTCTTACCCAGACGGCGGAAGTGGGTTATGATTTTGACATCAAGCGTCTGCCGTTCGTGCAGGCCGTGCCATTCCACGCCAACGAGAGCTTGCAGCAGATCGTTGCGGCTGCGGTTGCGCTGGCGGGGAAGGACCTCGACAATATGACAAGGACCCTCGGAATGGTGGATCCATTTGGCAGGGCGCTGCCTTTGCAAGATGTGTATCGCTCCTGCACTGACTTCGCGTTCAAGCAGGTGTTAACCGGCGCCGCGGATTACAATACGGCCATCCGCACAGCCTGCGCCAATATCGCGAAATATGGCGTGCGGACGATCAACTATGAGAGCGGCGTCCATACCTCCCTGGAAGCTGCAGTCCGACGCAATATCATGGGTGGTCTGGGTCTCATGAATGAACAGATCGAGCAGCAGAACCACGACGACCTTGGCTGCGACGGCTGGGAGATTTCAGCGCACGCCAACAGCGCGCCGGACCACGAACCGATCCAGGGTAAGCAATACAGCGATGCGGAGTACACGGCACTGAACAACAGTCTTGTTCGCCGGATCGGCACGTTAAACTGTGGTCATGTAGCGTTCCCGATCATTCTGGGGATAAACAGCCCGCAGTATACCGCGGAGCAACTCCGGCAGTTTCGGGAAGACAACGAGAAAGGGATTACCTATCAAGGCAAGCATTACACGGGCTATGAGGCCACGCAGATGCAGCGGAAAATCGAGCGGTCTATCCGCGCGCAGAAGAACCGCATCCTGGTTGATGAGACCACAGGAGATGCCGAAAAACTTCAACCTGACCGGATCAGACTGCAACAGCTGAATGCGGAATACAAGCGGTTCTCCGCAGCCGCCGGTCTGCGCACGGAGCCTGAGCGGGCGCAGGTGGCTGGGTTTGGCCGCGGAGAGGCAGCGAGAGCCACGGCGGTCTATCGGCGGCAGGAAAGTATTGTGAGTTCTTTCAAAAGGAAAATGCAGGAGGCCGGTATATCTATAAAAGGATTTGATTCCTACGCTGGTGACGCAAGAATTCTGGAAGAAATGCAGACAGCATTCTCAAGGCTATCTGGACAATACCCAGAGGTGGCAGAAGGTCTTACCGTTGTTCTAAGTCACAGTACGGACAACACCACAATTGGATGGTATGACAGGAAGACACAATCTATTCATTACAACCATTCTTTGCTGAAAAACTGGGGTGAACTTCAGGAAGAATATGCAGAGTTGATGGAAGCTGGACATTTTCCTACGGGGACAGATGCCCGTGCATTCTTCTATCATGAATATGGTCATGCCGTGTGGGATACGAAGGAAATGGGGAGCCTGCGCAAACCGGTAGACAAAGTATTGCTACGACTTGGTTATGGGCATGTAAATGTTGGGCAACGAGAATTAGCGTTGAGACGGGAACTTTCCGCATATGCCACAACTGACACACGACCCGCATATCAAGAAGTAATTGCAGAGGCTTTTTCGGAATGGTATACTAGTAATAAACCAAGACGGTTTTGCCAAGAATTTTTAAAGGAGATGGGGATTATATGAGTTTATCTGATCACATTGTGAAGATGACATTTTTCAAGTCAAATCCGGAATGGGTTTGGTACGACGAAAATGAATTCCCTCATCTGACGGAGAAAGCGCCTTCTGAGGCAATAGAGTCCTATGAGTACTGGAAAAAGCATTATAAGAAGGCTCAAGAGACAGGAAATATCTTTTATTAAACCACCAACCTTCGGGACGGTAGTTTTTTCATATTCATTTTGATTCAGGACATCCGAAAGGGTGTCCTTTTTTATACCCAAAATTGACCGGCCCGACGTCGTAAAACTACGGGGCTGTAGGGGACGCGACCCCCGTCACCAAAGCGTAACAGAGAAAGGAACACAATGAAACGGGAGTTTCTACAGAATTTCAAGGTGGGTGACCAGACCCTGACCAAGGAAATTATCGACGCCATTATGGAAGAAAACGGCAAGGATATTGAGGCAACCAAAAAGCCCCTCGCAGACTATGAGGATGTCAAGAACCAGCTGGCCAAGGCCAACGAGACCATCAACGGCTTTAAGGACATGGACATTGAGACCGTGCGCAAAGAGGCCGAAGACTGGAAACAGAAGGCGGAGCAAGCTGAAAAGGACGCTGCTGCCAAGATTGCCAATATGGAGTTTCAGGGATTGCTGACTCAGGCTATCACCGCTGCCAAAGGCAAGAACGCAAAGGCCGTCACCGCCCTGCTGGACGTCGACACGCTCAAGGCCAGCAAAAACCAGGAAGCGGACATCAAGACCGCGCTGGAGGCCCTGAAGAAGGACAGCGGATACCTGTTTGAATCCGATCAGATCCCGCCGCCCTACGCCGGAGGGACCGGAACACAGAAGCTGATCGCAGGGCCAGACGCTGCGCTGCGCGCGGCTATGGGCCTGCCGGAACCCGAGACAAAATAATAAATTGAGAAAGAGGTAATTATATGCCAAACGCAATTGAACTGGCAAAAAGATTTGTAACAATGCTGGACGAAGTATACAAACTTTCTAGCCTGACAGGCGTGCTGGACGGTGCGTCTGATCTGGCACAGCAAGGTGCAAATGCAAATGAATTGGTCATCCCCATGCTGAGCATGCAGGGATTGGGCGACTACAGCCGCAACGACGGCTACATTAAAGGCGACGTCACGCTGACCAATGAGACGGTGAAATGCAACTTCGACCGCGGCCGTATGTTCAACGTGGATACGATGGATAACCTGGAGACTGCTGGTCTTGCCTTCGGCCGTCTGGCCGCGGAATTCATCCGTACCCAGGTGGTGCCTGAACTGGACGCCTTCCGCTTTGCTGCTTACTGCGGAAAAAGCGGTGTATCCAAGAAGGAAGAGACCATGGCGGACGGCGCCGCTCTGCTAGCCGCAATTCGTGCCGCGGTGAACGCAATGGACGAGGACGAAGTGCCCCAGACGGAGCGCTATCTGTTCATCACACCGACGCTGCTCGGTATGGTTCAGGACTTGGACACCACAAAGAGCCGCGAGGTTTTGCAGAACTTTGCGGGAACCGTGAAGGTTCCGCAAACGCGCTTCTATACTGCGATCAAACAGCGCAGCGGCAAAGACGCAGAGTCGGCCGGCGGCTACACGAAAGCGGAAGGCGCGGCGGATATCAATTTCATGATTGCGCATAAGCCCGCCGTGATCCAGTTTGAAAAGCATGTTGCGCCGAAGATCATCACTCCGGAAGTGAACCAGGACGCCGACGGGTACAAGTTTGGCTATCGCAACGTCGGCATCGCGGACCTGTATACAAACAAACTGGCCGGCGTTTACGTCAGCCATAAGCCTGCAAGCGCGTAAGGGAGGGGTATCTGATGGCAAAAGTAATCGGTTACATTCCGCCGAAAAAAGAGGCGCCCCGTCCCGTGGACAAAGCGCCTGAAGGGGAACAGAGACCGAAAAAATAAGGAAAGGGGCGCCGCTATGGTAGACTATCCATTCTACATAGACCGATACTGCGGAGACAATGCGATTCCCTTTGAGGAATTCTCCCGGCTGACCGCGCGAGCACAAGCTCAGCTGGACCGGTATAAGCGCATCTACACCGTGACGGCCCCGGATGCTGACAGCGAGAACATGGCGGTTTGCGCCATGGCGGACGCCCTCTACTATTACGAGACGGCTCAAAGTGGGGAGCTGGTTACCAGTTCCTCCATCGGGTCTGTGTCCAGCAGCCGGCAGGCGCCGCAGATAGACATCAGCCCCAAAGCGCAGGCTCGGGAGTTGTACCGGTGCGCGTGTCTCTATCTGGACATTAGCAGGGGGTGTGGCTGATGCTGAGCGTGCGAAAAAAGGACGGGCCACCGGTGGATTACTCCAAGTGCAACCAGATGGTGACGGTCTACCACTGGGACGGGAAAGAGACCTATACCCGAACCGTGCATGACCGTGCGTTATTGGATTTTCGCAAGACGCGGAATGTAGACAAGACCGGGAGCAGGGAAGCAAACACCTTCCTGCTGGTCATCCCCTGCGATTCTCAGCCGGTTTTTGTGGGGGATAAGGTGATTTTAGGGGTTGGCCCGGAAGTCGCCACACGTGAAGACTGGGCGGCTTTTATCCCCGCGAAGGTGCCGGGCCTGGTGGTGGTCCAGTACGTGGACTCGAAATATTGGCAGGGCCAAATGGTCCATGTGGAGGCGGGCGGGTGAATTTAGTTGGCAGAATATCGGTAAATATGCGGCCTGTGAACCAGATTTTGCAGGCCAAAGGGCTGACGGCGGGCGGGGACGTACAGCGGTTCCACACGGCGAACGTCCTGCGACGCATCGTGAAGTACATGCCATATAGAGAAGGCATGCTCATCAAACAGACGGTAGCATCAAGCCCCATATCTAAGCCGTACATTGTGGTGCCGGGTCCAGCGGCCCGGTATCTCTATTATGGCAAGGTGATGGTTGACCCGGTGACTAAGGCAGCGGGCTTTTTGGATCAGGACGGGCAGTGGAAGAGCCGAAAAGGTGTACCCAAAGTGCTGAGTAACAGAAACATAAAATACACCAAAGGCAAGAATCCTCTGGCAGGCCCTTTCTGGGACCGCCGCCTGAAGGCCGCCGAAGGGAAAGTATTGCAAACAGAACTGCAAAGGTACGTAAACAGAAAGGCGGGAAGATGATGACCGCGTTAGAGACAATCCGAAAGTGGATTTCAGCATACCCCGGATATGACATCCTGCATGATTTTCAGGTGGACTACACGGACCAGATTCCGGGCAACGGCGGCATGTACCCTTCCGGATTGGTGGAAGTGGACCGGCGGAAAGACATCATGGGCAATGTCACTGTGACCAACCAATACAATTTCGGCCTGTACTATGTATTCGAGAAGGCCCCGGGGGACGATACTGGCGCCGCGATCAACGCCGACTGGATCATGGACTTCCAAATGTGGGTGCAAGAGGAGTCCGTGATGGGACGCGCTCCGGTTTTCGGGGATGTGCCCCAGAATGAAAGAATCATGGCGCAGAACGGCGTCCTGTACGAGGCGGACGAGGAAGGCACGGCCACATACATGGTCCAGCTTTCCGCCCAATTTACTAAAAAATATGAGGTGATAAACAAATGGGTGACATGACTTTTAATACTGCTGCGGGAACCGTGGCGGAACGCAAACTGCTGATCCTGTACCTGAATACCGGAACGGAGGCGGAACCGGTTTGGAGCGCGATCGGTAAGCGCGTAGAGGACAGCTCTATGGAATACGACTGGGGCGAGGAATCCAAGACGGATATTTTCGGGATCAACTACACGACCATGAAGAAACCGACGATTACACAGACCTTCGACCCGTGTGAGCTGGATGCGGGCGATCTGGCGCAGCAGAAAATCTGGAATCTGGCGGTCAAGGACCAGGATGCCGCGGCGCTGGCCAACCAGGACTTGCTGGTAGTGCATTGCTATGCCGGCGCGTCAGAATCCTCTGTGTTTGCTGAGCGCTACAAGTCCTGCATGGTGAAGCCTTCAGGCTTGGGAGGCAGCGCGAACATTGGAATGCCGATCGACGTGACCTTTGGCGGAGAACGAGAGACCGGAACAGCGGCTGTTTCCAACGGGACGGTTACGTTCACAGCGACCACAGCGGCGTAAGGGGGCGGTGAGATGGCAGAATTAAATTTTGACAC
Source organism: Anaeromassilibacillus senegalensis (assembly GCF_001261775.1). Lineage (GTDB taxonomy): Bacteria > Bacillota > Clostridia > Oscillospirales > Acutalibacteraceae > Anaeromassilibacillus > Anaeromassilibacillus senegalensis. The sequence goes on from NZ_LN868537.1 coordinate 9,537, forward strand.
CGGCGTGGTCACGTTTACCGTGAACGGGAAATGTGACATAACTTTCAATCCGACAGACAGCGCCTTTGTCGAGCGTCTTTTCAACGCATTCGATACGCTGGACAAGAAGCAGGAATCCTACAAGGCAGAAATTGAGCGGATGGTCGATAAGCGGGAAGTTTTTGAAATCGCGCGCCGCCGCGACAAAGAAATGCGCGAGATTGTCGATGGTGTGTTTGGCCAGCCGGTGTGTGCTGCATTGTTTGACACTATGAATGTTTATGCAATGGCGGATGGCTTGCCCGTCTGGTGCAACTTTATGCTTGCGGTCATGGATGTCGTAGACACCACATTTGCACGGGAACAGAAGGCGACGAATCCCCGTATTGCCAAATATACCAAAAAATATCACAGATGATGTACGATTTGCCTGTGAGCGTGGAAGTTTGCGGTACAGAGTATGCGATCCGGTCGGATTACAGGGCGGCGCTCGATATTTGCGCCGCTCTCAATGACGCTGAGCTGGACGATCAGGACAGAGGGCTTGTCGTTCTGGATATTTTCTATCCAGACTTCACAGGTATGCCGCCGGAACACTACCAAGAAGCAATTCGGCAGTGTTTTTGGTTTCTTGGTTGTGGGGAGCAGCCAGCGGATCGCAAGGCACCGAAGCTGGTGGACTGGGAACAGGATTTCACATACATCGTGGCCCCGATAAACCGCGTGATGGGCCGGGAGATACGCGCCGTGGAGTATTTGCACTGGTGGAGCTTTATCGCTGCATATTACGAGATCGGGGATTGCACCTTTGCGCAGATCATCCGAATCCGCAGCCTAAGGGCGCGCGGGAAGCCTCTGGACAAATCTGACCGGGAATGGTATCAAAAGAACCGGCATCTGGTTGACATGCGGACAACGTATACCGCGCAAGAAGATGATTTGTTGAGGCAGTGGGTTGGTGGGTAAAAAGAAAACCGCCCTCCGTGGGGAGGACGGTTGCAAGGCTAAAGTTTATTCGTGTATAGCTTTAAATGTGACCTCGCTACTAAAGAATGACAGTACGTCAGGGTTTACTCGAATCTCGATTTCCTTCCAGTCCTTTGGAACTTCATAGGCAATTGTACCCTTCATTTTTTTGCCGGCCGCGACAGAACCGTCAAGCTGATCTATTTTCCCACCGTCGCTATTCAACAATCCGGTTATACTCTGTGATGTGCTATAACCATCCACGTAGGTTTCAAAACAGAGAATTGAACTAATGGAAAGATCTTTGTCGGAACTGTTATCAATTTCAAAGTTGCATTGCAAAAATACATATCCATCGTTAGGTTTTATGTACTTACTTCCTGCACTTTCGGTAATGCTCATCAGAGTCATTTTTACACCGCCGGATTCAGCGGTTTCTCCAACGCCAAAAGATTCCTTTTTTTCCTCGGAAGACGAAGGTGCTTCTGAAGAAGGTGTGCTGGAAGAAATTTGAGAACTTTCGTTGGTCGAAGAAACATTTTTATCGGGATCAATATTCCCTCCTCCGCCAAAGATTGAGCCAATTACACCAAGCACAACGATAACACCCAAAACAATAAGCCCGACTTTTAAGCAACCGCCTTTTTTCTTAGGCGGTGTGGTCTGATAAGGTACATACGGCGTAGGGGCAGGCGGAACTGAAGGCGAGGGAGTATGAGGCTGTGGAGGTTGGTATGTTGGCTGCTGATCGGGAGATGGAGTTTCATTTTGGCTTGAGATTGCCTGATCTGCCGCCGCTCCACAATAAGGGCAAAATTTTGAACTGCTAATATTTTTACCGCATTTCGGACAATACATAAATTCATCCCTCCTAAAATTCATTATTTGTTCACATTATATCCGGTTTAGACAATTTCTGCAAGGAAAAAATTTTTCCGGAATCTCTTGACTTGTTGTGTACACGGTATTATAATAAACGTGTACACAGAAAGAGAGGTGATAAGATGGCCCCACGTACAGGGCGCCCTCCCGTAGAGAATCCGAAAGACATACAATTGAAAATCAGAGCGGATAAAAAGACCATCGAAGATTTAGAGGCTTGCTGCAAAGCATTGCACACAACAAAGAGCGATGTTGTCCGCTTGGGAATCCAAAAAGTAAAAGCAGATGTAGACGCAAAAAAATAGCAATAACGCCGCACGACCAAGCACAAACGTTATTGCTATCACACCAGAGGTTTCCCATCTGATAAATCCATTATATCAGATGGGCCGACCTCCTGCAAGACAAAATGAAGGAGGCAAGATATAATGGCAGACCGCGTCTCGACGACATCCCGGTTGACCCTGGAGGGAAAAGGAATCATAATCCCACTCAAAAAATACCTACATAATGATGGCTTGGAGAGATCTATAAAAATGACACAGGAGATAATACGAGAGGCAAGGAGGGCAAGAGAGAGATATGGCGAACCGGGAGCGTACATAAAATCCCCGTGAGATTCACACCTAAAGAAGGCTTGTTATATTTCTCCTATGGGTTGCATCCATAGCAAAGTTAAGGTATGATAAAAATGAAAATTAGCGAATAAGCCAATATTCTGTGAAAATTGCACCAGACGCGAATGCGTTGTTTGGTGACTTTTGCTGTCAGGCTCCGCGTGAGCCTGTGGATTGAAACAATCAGTTTATCGACTGGGTGAACGACAAACTGGGTCAGGCTCCATGCAAGTCTCAAGAAAACCGCACTCCTTCGGGGGCGCGGTTTTCTTATACCCATTTTTAAGGAGGTGGTATTTATGCCGAACGGATCTTCGGATGGGTCTATTACAATCTCAACGCATCTTGATAATCAGGAACTCGAAAGGGAATTGAACAGCCTGACGCGAAAAATTGAAACCATCAAAGAGCGAATCAGTCGTATGCAAGCGGAAAGAACACCATTAGCGGAGCAATCCGCACAGATGGCTGCCAATTTGGACGAGGAAAAAGCACGTCTCGATCGGATGAAAAACGGGCCAGAGTATTTCTCAAGAAGTTCTATCCGTGAACAGGAAAGTGTAGTCAGGCAATTGCAAGCAGAATGGGACCGCGTACAAGGCCGAGTGGAAAGGTATGACACAAACATCCAAAACGCAACCCGGGAGCTAAATCGACAGAGAGAACGAGCAGGGAGCCTTTCACAACAACTTGCGGAGAGCGGAAGACAGTCGGATGTGATGGGCAATGCTATGAATAGGGCAAGCAAATACATGAACCAGTTTCTCAATCGCGTGAAAGCTCTTGCCCGTCGTGTGTTTATTTTTACTTTGATAACCACTGCTCTGCGGTCTTTAAGAACATGGATGTGGGAGACGATAAAGACCAACGAAGACGCGACAGCCGCAGTCGCCCGACTGAAGGCAGCTCTGCTCACACTGGTTCAGCCACTGGTAAACGTGGTTATTCCGGCCTTTATTGCTTTTGTCAATCTGTTAACGGATGTTGTATCAGCGATTGCCAAAGTGGTGGCGTCTCTGTTCGGCATGACATTAGATGACTCAAAACAGGGAGCGAAAGATTTGTACGATAAAAAGGCCGCTCTTGAAGGGGTCGGTTCAGCAGCAGAAAAGGCTGAAAAAAGTTTAGCGTCATTTGACGAAATCAACCAGTTGTCCAATTCTAGTAATTCTGGAGGAACTGGCGATAACGGAGCAAATTCTGAGATTGCGCCAGACTTTGAGTTTGATACAACAGGTGCAGATAATCTGCTTGGTATCATCGAGGCGATTGGTGCAGCATTACTGGCATGGCAAATCAGTTCATCGCTCGGGCTTGGACTAAAAGGTTTTTTGGGTATACTTTTGGCAATTTACTCAGCGGTGACATTTATTAAGGCAATGTTTGACGCTTGGACAAATGGTGTGACTTGGGACAACCTAAGAGATATGCTTTTAGGGGCTACAGGGCTTGCAATTGGTTTAGGGATCGCATTAGGGCCTGTGGCAGCAGGTATTAGCTTGATTATTACGGGTATCCTGATGCTCGCGACAGCCTTCGCCGATGCTGATAAAAACGGATGGAATATGCAAAATACATTGCTTGCAATTGCTGGCATTTTGGCGACGGGACTGGGGATTGCACTTGTGGTTGGCTCATGGATACCGTTGTTAATTGCAGCTATTGCCGCTCTGCTGCTGGCTATTGTGACGACTTTTGGCGATGGCGAAAAATTGATAGATGGAGCTAAAATGATTCTTGATGGATTCAAAGATTTTTTTGTCGGTATTTTTACTGGGGATATAGAAAAAGCCATCGGAGGAGTTGGAAAGATATTTGAAGGACTAAAGACTATATTTTTTGTTGTTATAGATGCGGTCAAAAATATGTTTATTAGCTTTTTGGACTGGTTTGACGAAAAGACCGGAGGAAAATTCCATGGTATCATCGAAACAATAAAAAGTATGGTGTCAAACTCGGCAGAGGCGATCAAATCAGTTATTGGAGATATGATCAATAACCTGAAGCAAATTTTTGTTGGAATAGTAGAGTTTATATCTGGTGTATTCTCAGGCGATTGGGATAGAGCTTGGCAGGGTGTGCAAGAAATATTCAAAGGAATTGTCAACAGCATGATCTCTTTATTTGAGAGGTTTGTTAATTTTGCTATCGATAGTGTCAATAGCATTATAAAAGGACTTAATTCTGTGGTATCTGCGGCAGGTGACTTTTTAGGGCTTGATTGGTCCATACCAACAATAGACCGGGTTCATATCCCCCGTTTGGCTGCTGGCGCCGTTATCCCTCCGAACCGCGAGTTCATGGCCATCCTGGGCGACCAAAAGAGCGGTACAAACATAGAAGCTCCCATGTCCACGATTGAGCAGGGCGTGGAAAACGTCCTGCGCAGGATGGGTGTCACGGGCGACTCCGGCGATACCACCGTGATACTGGAATTGGACGGCCAGCAGTTCGGGAAAGTCACCTACAAAGCGTACAACCGTGAAAACCGCCGCGTCGGTGTCCGTCTGGTGGAGGTGTAGCCTTGAATTATTGCAGGATAAATGGACAGGCGTTTGACGTCACCGTTGCCATATCGGACATCGAGGAGACCTTCAACGTCCTGGACGGGGAAAATGCCGGGCGTGTCATGACCGGCCGCATGGTGCGTGACATCATTGGGACGTACATCGGCCACAAGGTCACGTTTTTCAGTAGCAAGAGCCAGAAGGACTTCGACGCGCTCTGGGATTACCTGGTAGCCCATTCAGTAGACGATTCCGTGCAGCTGGAAGCCGCGGACGGCCAGAAAAGTATCTCATATGAGGCGTACTACACGTCCGGAACCAGAACACTGAAGAGCGCCGCGGACGGGGTGAACATTTGGGATGAAATTGAAATCAACTTTGTACCAATGGATGCGCAGGTGAAGCCATGAGTAAGACAACAGTCCTATACAAAGACATAGCGCCGGGGGCAGCGGAGGATGCGGCGGTTTCCACGTCCGCGGCCTCCACGTTTTCCGTTCCCGCGCGCTTACCGGAGGGCGTAACTCCGGAACCTATCATCAGCGGGGAGCTGAATCATTGGGGGCTGACCGGTGAGTTCGTTTCTTTGGACAGCCAGAGCCAGAAACTGGCGTTCTGGTCGACCGGTCAGAGCAACAGCAATTGCCAATTCTCCAGCCCGCCGGTAATCACCATCCGGTTCAGCCAGCTCTATTCTTCGGTAGGCGTCACGTTGGTCTTCGACCGCGCCGCCGGGGACTACTGCACGTCCGTCAACGTCAAGTGGTATCAAGGGGATACGCTTAAGGTAGACAAGCTGTTTGCACCGGATGCACCGTCCTATTTCTGCGAGCAGACCGTGACCAGCTACGACAGGATCATCATTACCCTGTTGGGAACCAACCTGCCGTACCGGTACGCGAAGCTGGAACAGATCCTTTTCGGGGTCTACCGGTACTTCGGCATGACTGAACTCCGGCGGGCTTCCATTGTCAATGAAATGAACCTGATCGCGGCGGAGCTGCCGGTCTCGACGATGAAATGGACGCTGGACAGCCGGGAGGACGTGGATTACATGTTCCAATTGAAGCAGCCAACGGAGGTTTGGAACGACGATCACCTGATCGGCGTGTATTATGTGGACGGTTACCGGCGCACAGCGAAATCGGTTTACGACATCGACTGCTATGATGCGTTCGGCGTACTGGGTGAGAGCCCCTTTACCGGCGGCGTCTACTCCGGGTATTCGGCGAGACAGTTGTTGCGGGACATCGTGGGCGCGGATTTTGAACTGGTGTTTGAAACAGCGGACACGAATCTGTCCGGTATCATCCAGCCATGCACACGGCGCGAAGCCATGCAGCAGGTCTTGTTTGCGTGGGGTGCCTGCGCGTCCACGGATGGGCGCGAAAGCATCCGCGTGTTTGTGCCCGGCGGTACCGCCGTGGAGATCGGGCAGGATCATGTCTATACCGGTGTAACCGTTGAGACAGCAGCAATCGTAACAGAGGTGCGGGTGACCGCGCACGAATATGTGGCGAGCAGCGACGGTAATGTAGAGTTTGGCGGTGTGAAGTATCAGGATAACCAGTCGGTATTTACGGTGACGAATCCCAATGTGACGGCGAGCGACAAGCAAAACGTCGTGGAGATCACCGACGCAACGCTGGTTTCGCCGGCCATAGGGCAGGCGGTAGCTCAGCGGGTATATGATGACTACACCCGCCGGAGCACAAACAAGGCAAAATTGATTTGGCGTGGCGAGCGGCTGGGAGATTGCATAACCGTCCCGAACGCTTGGGGCGGGACAAACACCGGGGAGATCGCCAGAATGGAGATTGCCCTGTCCAATACCGTTGCGGCAAGCTGTGACACGATAGGGGTGTAGATATGGCAATCATTGACGAGCTGGTAACAGACCGCACAGAAGGGGACATCGAACGCTGGCGGCTGCTGCACGGGAAAAGCTTCTCTGCCATGACGGCAGCGGAACGCACGGAATGGATAGCCGGCATGAAAGGCGCATACAACGCTGTGGACTTGAACCGGGTTGGGCAGGCCATGCAGTATATCGCGGGTCGTCTGCACGGGTACGGTTATGCCGTGGAAGTCGCCCCGAAAACAGACTGGGTGGTGACCGACATACCGAGTAAAGACCAATTGGACCGGTATGCGCACGACATTGCGGCGCTGCGGCAGGCGGTAGCTGTTTACGCTTCCACGCCGGGCGCGCCGGCGGATATGGAAAAATTAACATATCAAGAAGCAAATGACATTGAAAAAATACTGGTTGATCTGGACGAGATCATTACAAAAATCGCCGCTGCATGGTATTACAGCGGCGATTTTTATGCAGGGGAGGTATGACTTATCAAAGACAGGGTGCCAACCTATCCGGGCCGGGTGAAACTCACGCCGGTGACCGGGAAAAACGATACCTATGATATGACGAGGGCGGACGCCCCGACGGAGACAGGCACGCCGGTCAACAAGGCGACGCTGCTGCAAGACAGCACAGCGGCGCTGTATGGGCTTGGTGGTAACGCGGTGCCAGACGACGCCTTCCGCGCGGTGTATGAACAGAAAACCGACAGAAGTAGAACCATCACCGCGACTCTGAACCATGCTCAGTGGCAGGGGAGCAGCCCCCCATATACCTATCGTTTGAGCATTACAGGGGTGACCGCAACCAGCAATCAGGACATTGTGTTTTCGTCCAGTATCACCGCCAGCCAGCTTGCGGCGGCACAGGCGGCGAACATCCAGGACGGCGGTCAATCGGCAGGCGTCATCACGCTGAAGGCGTGGGGGTACAAGCCGGTTTCGGATATCCCGGTGCGCGTCATATTGAGGAGGGATACGTAATCATATGGCAAATATCATACACATGGGCGGCGGTGGAAGCGGAGGCGAAGAAGTCCACATGAATATCTTCTGCCAGCCGGATGAGCCGTCCAAAAAAGATGGCATCTGGATTCAGTGTCCAAACAGCGTGATACCTCTAAAATACATTGTCAAAAAGTATTTTGCTCAGTTCGGTAATTTTCTCGGCGACAAAGAAACGAAATATCGCTCAGTTGTTTTCAATTCCGACAATATAACGGATACCTATTGGTTTGAGGACCGGTTCTTGTGGAGGCCCTTTGTAGGAAATACGTCCATCTATTTCGTGGGGGCGGAAGTGAAGATCGGAAGAGATGACAATTATACATGGACGGAAAGCTCTCAATTGAATACCTTCTCAAAAAGCAGCCAGTCATTTACCAGAACATCAATACTGAGTGGTGGTTATACTGGAACAAATAGTTTGTATGGCGTGGAAGCCGGCACAAACGCGTTTGAAGTAAACGGATATTTTTATATCTATTCGTATTATCAGTCTTTCAGGGACGGGAACCCCTCCTCCAGTTCCTATGTTGCAAGAAAATATGACAAAGCGGGTATTGTTGATTCATCCACGAATTCCCTTCATAGCTTTCCTCATGATTATTTCGTCATAGGCAGTGTCAGAGAAGAGGTATATGCAATTGATTATGATAGTTTTCAGAATAGCACGACTTGCGGAGGCGTTATAAATAATGCTTGGTTATATAAGGTAGCACTGAATGGATTTATTCCATTGTTCACCTATACAGATAGGATTTCTTCACTTCCAACAACGCAAAGAGGGATTACGACCTATGATAGTAATTTCTATTTTGCAACAAAAAGCGCTTTGATAGAATACGATACAGTAACAAAAGAAGAAACAACCTATAGCTTTGCAAATGGGTATTCCAATGTTCCCAGCATAATAACTGTTGGATCACAGATTTTCGTTACGGATATGTCTCTGTCTTCAAAGAGAACTCTGCTGTTTGACATAAATACAAAATTGTTAACCCAAATTCCTCATAGCGACAGTCATTCTTATGCGGCAGAATGCTTTATGTGCCAAAATGATGACAGGGTTCTTATCTTCCCGGGCAGATACAAAGAAGATCAAGATAAGAGCTATAGGGATTCGGCGGACATGCAGGTGACTTCATTCGACATTACAAAGGATGTTCTGGAAAACAACACGGTTGCAATAGAGGACAATCCCATATATGATGCAATCTTCTATGAATCGGAAAACGGGGAATTGTATCTCCGTGGTCTATTTGGGGAGGTATGGCTTTACGAAAACGGCGACTATCAGGACTATCCGACCTATGTTGGGAACGGAAAAATCTGGAGGAAAGTAAAGAATTAAGGAGAGAGAAAATGAGATATACATACCGCATTTGGGACAAGGAATCAACGGTCAACGGATTTCCGGCTGATAAAGTGTTGCAGTCATTTGGCATCGATAAGGATGACCAGGTTTACATTTTGGTGGATTCGGATGGAGTCGACCGCGTGGTTCAGAGCATGCGAAGCGCTCCGTACCCGGGCACGACCATCGAGGAAAGTGCGCAGAATCACATTGATGCAATTCTGGCCGAGGACGAAAGGCAGCAAAGGCAGGAATTGACCATGGCGCAGACGATAGCCGCGCAGGAAGAAGCCCTGAAAATTATTACAGGAGGAACGAACAATGGATAAAGTTGACAAAGATCAATTGCTTGTGGAGGCCCGCCGCGTCCGCGCCGGTATCGAGGCCATGAGTGCCTTCGCACCGGACGCGCTGGCAATCCAGCATCCGACCTTATTCCCCGCGTGGATCAGCGACAGCCACGACTACACCATCGGCGACCGCGTACAGTACGGCGGGCTGCTTTATCGCTGCCTGACTGCTCACACGTCGCAGGCCAGCTGGTCGCCGGATGCGGCCCCGTCCCTCTGGGTGCGTATCGACGATCCGGCGATTGAGTGGCCGGAGTGGAGGCAGCCGACCGGCAGCACGGACGCCTACGCCAAAGGTGCCAAAGTCAGTCACAACGGTAAGCACTGGACCAGTGACGTGGACGCCAACGTGTGGGAGCCGCCGACACAGTGGACGGAGGTAACTGAATGAACGTTGTAAAAGATCTGCTCACGATCAACCCCTATAGCCGCCCGGGGACCAAGCTAGGCAAAGTGACCAAGATTGCCGTGCATTACGTCGGGAATCCGGGGACCGCAATGCAGGCCAATAGGGATTATTTTGAGAGTCTCAAAGTAGGAAAACGCAACAAAGCCGGTCAACTCATTTACGCGTCGTCTCATTACATAGTTGGTCTCTATGGTGCGGTCATCCAGTGCATCCCCGAAACGGAAATCAGTTACGCGACCAACCAGGCCAATCCGTACAGCATCAGCATCGAGTGCTGCCACCCTTCCGCCGATGGCAAATTTACAACGGCGGCGGAACGGGCGCTGGTTGTCCTCTGCGCGGATCTCTGCCAGAGGTACAAGCTTGATCCGCTACGCGACATCATCAGGCATTACGATGTGACAAAAAAGGTCTGCCCCAAATACTATGTTGATCATCCGGAGGCCTATGAGGCCTTCCGGCAGCGTGTGCGGGGCTTGATGGCTATCGGAATAGATACCACCATGGACGTTGTCCGGCGGCACGGAGACTGCTACACGGTGGCCATGCAATGCGCGGACAAGCCGGTGATCTATCCCGGCACCGCCGGTGTTGTGACGGTCTGCCCACCCTATCCCTACGACGGCGGTTGGCGAGCGAACATCGTCGCGATCGGCAAGGCCGGAGAGAGTACGGGGATTTACACGCGCCTTCCGGATCAAGATGATTCAGCAGGCGCGCTCAGGTTTGAGTTTAAAATTGTAGAATGAGAAAGGGTACATAATTATGAACGAACATATTGTGATTGGAATCAAAGCAACCATCACAGCGGCCTGCGCCGCCTTGTCCGCTTGGCTGGGCTGGTTTGGGTGGCTCGTCATTGCCTGGGCCGCCTGCATGGTGGTGGATTACATCACAGGCAGCGCGGCCGCATGCCGGGCGGGGGAGTGGAGCAGCGCGGTTGCCCGCGACGGTATCTGGCACAAGACGGGTGCAATCGTCGCGGTGGTCGCCGCAGTACTGACGGACTGGATGATCGGCCTGGTTGTAAATAATATACCGGCAGTCATCCTGCCGTGGGACTACACGGTGCTGCTGTGTCCTGTGGTCTTGGCGTGGTACATTTTGACCGAACTGGGATCGATTGTGGAAAACGCCGGCAAGCTGGGCGCGCCCGTCCCGGCATTCCTGGCCAGGATCATTGCGGCCTGTAAGGGCAGTGTGGACGCAGCGGGGGACAAGCTTGCGGGTGGAGACAGCGATAACAAAGAGGACCAGTAAAAACAAAGCCCTGCTTCTCATGAGGCAGGGCGATTTTCTATATGGAGGGATACCATGATTGTTTTAAACGAAGACTGGACGTTTACCTCAAAAGGAGGCAGCACCTCACTCGGATATGTAGGAGAAAACGAGGTCTGCACCCTGCAAATCCAAAAGCTTGGCACGGAGTTTATGGACTGGGATATCGTGTTGGATGTATCCCAGCCAGGTAAGAAGAACATATGGGCCGTGGAGAAAACAGAAGAAGCCGGTAATATGGTCCTGTCAGTTCTGATCAAACGTGAGTACATTGCTGCCGCCGGGAGCATCACGATCCAGCTGCGGGCTACGCATGAAGACGGTCGTGTGAAAAAGTCCGCGCAGCTCACGTTGTCCGTCAGTCCAAGTATCAACGCTCCGGATGTGGTTCCGTCTCCGTTACCATCGGAATTTGCGGAATATGAGCTGCGGATTCTGGACGTCAAGGAAGCGGTGGAGGCGGACGCGGACCGCGCCGCTAAGGCTGCGCTCTGTTCGCCGCAGATCGGCGAGAACGGCAACTGGTATACATGGAACAGTACAACGGGGGAACTGAGCGACACCGGGATTCCGGCCAGTGGCAATGCCGAATGGAACTTCTTTGGAACGACGCCCTGTCGGGTATCAGGTCCGTCCATCAGCGGGGTGAAAATGGTATCCTCCACGGAGTGCAGTTACCGGCTGTACTCCGATACCGTGAAGGATATGGACAGCGCGGGCCGGACGATGAACTGGCTATCGGAAAACCATTCAAATGGTGTTTATGTGTTTACCGTCACCATTGTAAATAATAAGCCCAGCGGGTGGTATCAGGTCTTCTGGTCCATGAAGTTCACCGGGCTGGAGGTAGGCAAAGCCTATAAACTGTACATCGATACAACAGGCCTTACGCCGGATTCGACCACGACAGGCATGTATTTTGGCCGTTTCCTTCTGGCCAGTGCGGTGGGTGGCTCAAAGGGCGAAACAATTATCAATACCACAGAAGTTGACCACGCCAGATTGAATTCCTGGGAGTTTACCGCGACAACGCCGGATGTGATCCTGGAATATTACGCGGGAAAGGAAATCTCGCAGCTGGTAAATGGATACAGCGTGCGTTTCAAGGATTTGTATATCAACTACGCGGACGCGGAGAGTGGACATGCTGCGATATACAGCGACGCCGGCACATTTACGGGCGAGAAAGTCTTCCTGGAATACACAGACGGCTTGAATTATACGGCGGACCCAGCCTGCTCCGTCTATTACACTGAGGCAAAGTCCAAGGTGTTTACCGTAAACGGTACGGAGCCGGACGATGAGGGAAACGTCAGTCTGCCGATCAGCCGCCTGCAGGGCAGAACGCTGGTCTGCATGGGCGATAGTATCACAGGTATGTTTGCACCGCCCGCAGATTATCCATCCGTTATTGCCCGGCTGACCGGTATGACGGTGCATAACTTGGGCATGGAAGGCTGCCGGATGTCATATCATCCGGATCGATATTATGACGCGTTTTGCATGTATCAGCTTGCGGAGGCAATTGCGTCCGGGGATTATGCGTATCAGGAGGCCGCAGTCGGTCATGTTGGCAGTTATGCCGCGGAGCGTGTCGCTGCTCTCAAAGCCATCGACTGGAGTAAAGTGGACTATGTGACCATCTTTTTTGGTACCAATGATATCCAGGGCGGCGTCGCACTGGACAATGCAGATGATCCGGATGGTTTCACTGGAGCCTACCTGAGCGCCTGCAGGTATGCGCTCAGGACCTTGTGGAATGCATACCCAAATCTCAAGATCATGCTGATCACGCCCATGTATCGTTGGTGGCCGGACGAGCAAACTGACAGTGACAGCAAGATGTTCGGCAGTCACCATTTTTATGATTTTGTGGATGGGCTGCTGGACGTGGCAAAGGCGTATAAGGTACCGGTTTTGGACTTGTACCGTACAGCGGGGATCAACTGGTTTAATCGGCTCTACTACTTCCCGACCATCGACGGCACGCACCCCAACGACTTGGGCCGCAAGCTGCTGGGTGAGAAGATCGCTGGGAAGCTCCTAAGCGAGTTATAATGGGGATAGAAAGACGAAAGCGCAGCCGTCCTTAATGGATAGCTGCGCTGCTTTTGTTATTAATAGCCAAAATACAAAATTTCTATTTGAAAATACTAAGCAGTTGTAGTATACTGTCGATAAAGAGAGGAGGAGACAAATTATGGCAAAAAAGTCAGATGATTCAACGTGCGTTCTGACGCTTCCTCTAATTATTGAAAAATGGCAGGCAGACAAAATCGACCGGCGTCTGGAAGCCGGTCGGCAGATGTATAACGCTTTGGTGGGAGTGATGCTAAAGCGCTACCGTAAACTTCAGCACACTCCTGAGTATCAAGAAATCATGCAAGGAATAAAGGATAATAGTAAAAATAATAAAGAGTTATGGAAAAGGCGGGATGGACTCCTGAAGGAATGGGGATTTGTATTAAGAGCAAAAGCTGGATTACCCAGTTTTGAATCAGAAATCGATCCCATGCGAAGACACTTTACCTGTATTCAGTCACATGTAGGTCATAGGATAGCCGCATCGGTGTGTGAAGCTTTTAAAGAGTTGCTAGAAGGAAAGGGCAGAAAAGTTCATTTTAAACGAAAAGGTGAATTGAATTCATTAGAAGGAAAGAATAACGAAACCAATATTAGATATGCCGATGGGGTTGTACAATTTAACGGACTACAATTAAAAGTAAAATTGGATAGTAAAAATATTTATGAATCAGAAATGCTGCAAAAGCGAGTAAAATATTGCAGAGTATTGCGTCAAAGAATTCGTGGAAAAAATAAATATTATATTCAGCTTGTTTTAGAAGGAACTGCTGCGGTGAAAAGAAAAAAGTCAGATGGGTCTTTTTCTCATATGAAAGGAAACGGACGAGTGGGTTTAGACATCGGCACGCAAACACTGGCAATCTGTTCCGATAAAAAGGTCGCATTAATTGAGCTTGCGGACCGGGTGGGGAACATTGAGGCTGAAAAGAGGCGGCTACAGAGAAAAATAGACAGAAGTCGAAGATCCTGCAATCCGGAAAACTTCGCAGAGGATGGACAAATTAGGCGGGGAATCAAATTGGAATGGAATCCATCACAACACTATAAAAAAGCAGTAGATGAATTGCGAGAGTTACAGCGTAAACAAGCAGCAATCAGGAAATATCAACACTATTTACTTGTAAATGAGATTGTAAGTTTGGGAACAGAAGTATATGTTGAGGATATGGACTTTGCTGCATTGCAAAGACGTGCAAAAAAGACTGAGAAAAATACAAAAGGACGATTTAAACGTAAAAAACGATTTGGCAAATCTCTTGCAAATAAAGCGCCTTCCATGCTGCTTACTATGTTGGATAATAGGCTGAAAGCGATAACAGGCCATGCCCACAATAAAGTTGATAAATGGGAATTTAAGGCCAGTCAATATGATCATTTGAGCAAAACATATAATAAAAAGAGTTTAAGTAAAAGAATTCATTGTTTAGAGAATGGAGATGTACTCCAGAGAGATTTATACTCAGCGTTTCTTATTATGAATGCATCGGAAGATTTGAAGTCACCAGATTCCGAAAGGTGTGAACGTACTTATACTAATTTTAAAGTAATGCATGACAACTATATAGAAATGTTGGCAAAATCAAATATTCATACTCTTTCCAGCATGGGAATCAATCAAATAACCAACGGTGCGAATGTCCAGTGAACATGAAAATGTAGGAGGATTCGCACCTAATATATGGGCTTTGAACCGGCCCACGCTGTCGATAACAGGTGCAAAGGTGTCTGCGGCAGTAAATTGTTTGGGGAAAACAGTCAGTGCTGTGTCCTGTTGAGACACAGAGAAGCTGTTGTACGTAAACACTGCATAGTTCTTGCTGGTTAGTTTTGTGTGTTTTTGCCGAATTGACCTACGTAAAGCACGCAGAGGTTCGGTCCCCTATAATGTGGATGTATTTATTGTTCTTTGGAATTGACCTACGTAAAGCACGCAGAGGTTCGGCCAAATTTAGAAGGTTGAAGTGGTGACGTGAAGAGAATTGACCTACGTAAAGCACGCAGAGGTTCGGGGTCTTTGGCTTTATCCCAATTATTCAGGCCACGGGAATTGACCTACGTAAAGCACGCAGAGGTTCGGGATTATGTACCTGCTTAGTAGGTCCATCTCGATGAATTGACCTACGTAAAGCACGCAGAGGTTCGGTCATTATCTGAACAATGAATATGTTGCACGGCAGGGAATTGACCTACGTAAAGCACGCAGAGGTTCGGGTATCCGTTTTAGAGCTTGTGATAGGTCCATATTGAATTGACCTACGTAAAGCACGCAGAGGTTTGGTATAAGCGCAAGCGTGAACACCTGCAAAACTGAGAATTGACCTACGTAAAGCACGCAGAGGTTCGGGTAGTGGCCGATGATTTTTACCCTATGATCGTGCGAATTGACCTACGTAGAGCACGCAGAGGTAATATTTCAATCGAATACATAGACAAAAAATATAACCGATAGGCCGCTATAGCCTATCGGTTATATTTTTTATCTCGGTGCGACACTTTGCGCCATGTCGATCATTGTTTCAGCACTCAGATCTCCTCCAATACTGAATATGATACCGTCAGCCTGCCACATCAGTTCGCATGGGTATTTCGGATCCGGTACATCATCGGCGTAGTAATATGTTTGCCCGTCGACAATGATCGGTGATTCGAGCGTGGATTCATCAACAGATCCGCTGCGCTGTTTGAAAATCATGCGCTTTGTCTGAGATCGGTATTCTATCTCAAACGCCTCCCCAGGCTCTCGATTTAATGGACCATACAGGGTAGGCATATATCCATGAGGGAGTTCGTACGGGACGTAAATGTCCCCAACGGTCATAGATCGTATGAACATCTCGTTTTTATCTATATCAGAAAAGATCGGTTCTTGTACGTCCGAGATGCTGAAATACAGGCCGTCATAATATTTGATGATCGCCTCACGGACAGCGGTGACTGTCATAGCAGCGATTAAAGCAGCAAGCAGAGCGGCGATAATGGCAATCGCTATGCGTTTGCCTACCTTCCTTGCTGTTTTGACAGGTCTTTGCAATATGTATTGTTCAGCTATGTAATCAATTCTGGCCATCGTTTCCGGGGATGGCTCAAAATCATCGCAAGCACCGGGAGGTATGGCGGCCAGGCTGTCGAGGAGCAGCATGTGCTGGTACTTTTCAAGCACGTGGATAGCATCGGACTTTTTATTCATAATCTGCCTCCCTTCATGCGGCTTTTAAGGTCTATACCGCAGTCGTCAAAATAAACACACATCTTTTTCAGGCCGCGTTCCCATTTTCGCTGAATAGCCTTTGCATTTTTGTTCAACAGGTGAGCAATTTCACTGAGCTTATATCCGTAGGCGATTTTTAGCGTGAAAATGTCCCTCGTTTCACGCGGCAGTGACAGCAGAAAGTCTCGAAAGAGCATCTTAAAATCCATATCGTCTTCTGATTCATTTTCCAAAATATCAAAGAAATTGTCTCCATCAGAGTCAATGGGAATTATTCTTTCGTGTTTTAAAACATCTTTAGCTAAGTTCCTGGCAACTGTAGCTATAAAGTTTTTAAGATGATCTTCAGATTTACAATGGTCGAAAAACTTATCAGGTGAGCTCATCATTTTTTCAAATACGGCTGCGGCAACTTCCTCTGACTTTTTGGAATCGTTTAAGATGGAATTTGCTGTATGTACAGCGAGGTTAAAGTACCGTAAAAATGCTGATTTTATTTTATCTGCATACTGGTTGGCCGAATCCGAGGGGCCAGTCAGCAAAATCCACAAAATAAGAACCTCCCAATGTGATATCAGTCTGAGTAACGATATCATATTGGGAGGTTCTATCATGTAAATGGTGTACAATTATCACAGGTAATATATGTCACGATTACACAATTATGGAATTTACTATAGGATGAACAATCTTATTCACTGCAACTGTCGTAAATCCGCATGGCGTCGATACACACGGCTTCTTTAAAATCTGCACCTGGTTCCTGCGGGGTGCATCCGCAATTATTTTCATCCATGGTAAATCCTCCTAACATCTGAAATAAGGTGTTTGTTGTGCGATAAGACCTTGTTTCTCTTTAACATTTTATGGAAGTGTGTTCTTTTTGTTACAGGAATTTTAGAAAAGAAATAGCGTGGCAGGGGTGCAGCGGCGTATAACGGAAATCTCTTTGGGTGAAACTTTTATCGGTTTACATAAAAGACTACGATTGTTCATATTGTATTCATAATTACTGTTTATAATTTTAGCAGTCTCAATGAAAGAGTGCTAAAAACGAAGCTTTGGCCCGCATGGGCGTTGAACGTTTTACAGATAGGAGGGGCAGAATATGAATGCTCAGAAGTTTACTCAAAAATCCCTGGAGGCGATCCAAGAGGCACAAAACCTTGCCATATCCAACAACAATATGCAGATTGAAGAGGAACACCTGGTTTGCGCGCTGTTGCAGCAGCAGAACGGACTGATCCCGCAGCTGCTGAAGAAGATGGGAATTGACAGCTTATCGGTGCAGCAGGCGGTGGAAGAAAAAATTTCCCGGATTCCGGGCGTCACAGGGCCGGGCCGTGAAGCGGGGAAAATCTATGTTTCCGGCGATGTGGATGCGGTGCTGATTGCGGCGGAAAAAGAAGCCGACCGCATGAAGGACGAATATGTTTCGGTGGAGCATATCATACTTGCCGTTCTGAACAGACCCAATCAGGCGATGCAGGATGTGTTTCAACGGTTCCATATTAAAAAGGATGCCTTCCTGACGGTATTGTCCTCTGTACGCGGAAATACCCGTGTGACAAGCGACAGCCCGGAGGAGACATATGATGCGCTTTCCAAGTATGGGCAGGATCTGGTAGAGCTGGCAAAAAACCACAAGCTGGACCCCGTGATCGGCCGTGATTCGGAAATTCGCAACGTGATTCGCATTCTTTCCCGGAAAACGAAGAATAATCCGGTGTTGATCGGCGAGCCCGGCGTCGGTAAAACGGCGATTGCGGAAGGCTTGGCGCTGCGTATTGTGCGCGGCGACGTGCCGAATAACCTGAAGGACCGCAAGCTGTTTTCCCTTGATATGGGCGCACTGATTGCCGGCGCAAAGTTCCGTGGTGAATTTGAAGAACGATTGAAGGCGGTCTTGAACGAGGTCAAAAAGAGCGAAGGCCGTATCATTCTGTTTATCGATGAGCTGCACACGATTGTAGGTGCAGGCAAGACAGAAGGCTCCATGGATGCCGGCAACCTGCTCAAACCGATGCTGGCACGCGGTGAGCTGCACTGTATCGGCGCCACAACACTAAATGAGTACCACCAGTATATTGAAAAGGACCCGGCACTGGAACGCCGTTTTCAGCCCGTCATGGTGGATGAGCCGACGGTGGAAGACACGGTTTCCATCCTGCGCGGCTTGAAGGAGCGCTACGAGGTGTTCCACGGTGTCAAAATTCAGGATCAAGCGCTGATTGCCGCCGCGGTTCTCTCCAACCGCTATATTTCCGACCGGTTCCTGCCGGACAAAGCGATTGATCTGGTGGATGAAGCCTGCGCGATGGTGCGCACGGAGATCGATTCCATGCCGACGGAGCTGGATGAGATATCGCGTAAAATCATGCAGCATGAAATTGAAGAAGCGGCTTTGAAAAAGGATACTGATCCGCTAACGCAGGAGCATTTGAAAGAGATTCAAAAAGAACTGGCAGATCTGCAAGAGCAGTTTAAAGAAATGAAGGCCAAATGGGAAAACGAAAAACAGGCGATCAGCAAGGTGCAAAAGCTGCGTGAGGAGATTGAACAGGTCAACGCAGAGATTGAGAAGGCGGAGCGCGAATACGATCTGAATAA
Source organism: Anaeromassilibacillus senegalensis (assembly GCF_001261775.1). Classification (GTDB taxonomy): domain Bacteria; phylum Bacillota; class Clostridia; order Oscillospirales; family Acutalibacteraceae; genus Anaeromassilibacillus; species Anaeromassilibacillus senegalensis. The sequence continues at coordinate 28,644 of NZ_LN868537.1, forward strand.
GGCCGCGGAGTACAAGTATGGTAAGCTTCCTGACTTGCAGAAGCAGCTTGCTGAGGAAGAGCGTATCGCGGAGGAAAGCCAGTCTTCCGATGCAAGCCTTCTGCGCGACAAGGTAACCGACGAGGAAATTGCAAAGATCATTGCGCGCTGGACCGGTATTCCGGTTGCAAAGCTGATGGAGAGCGAGCGCGAAAAGCTGCTGCATCTCGACGATATCCTGCACCAGCGTGTGATTGGACAGGATGAGGCCGTGCAGAAGGTCAGCGAAGCGATCCTGCGTTCCCGTGCGGGCATTCAGGACCCGAACCGCCCGATCGGCTCGTTCCTGTTCCTGGGTCCAACGGGCGTCGGCAAAACGGAGCTGGCGAAGGCGTTGGCACAGTCGCTGTTTGACGATGAACACAATATTGTGCGCATCGATATGACCGAGTATATGGAGAAGTTCTCTGTATCCCGCCTGATCGGAGCGCCTCCGGGATACGTTGGCTATGAGGAAGGCGGACAGCTGACCGAGGCGGTGCGCCGCAAGCCGTATTCCGTTGTGCTTTTTGACGAGGTGGAAAAGGCGCACCCCGATGTGTTTAATATCCTGTTGCAGGTGCTGGACGACGGACGCATTACGGATTCTCAGGGCCGCACAGTGGACTTTAAAAACACCATCATTATCCTGACTTCCAACCTTGGTTCCAGTTATATTCTGGAAGGAATCGGGGAGGATGGACAGATCAGTGAGACGGCCAAGGAACAGGTCAGCAACTTATTGAAAACACAATTCCGACCGGAATTCCTCAACCGTTTGGATGAAATTGTGTTCTACAAACCGCTGACCCGGTCGGAAATTTACCACATTGTGGACCTGCAGATTGCAGACTTGCGCCGCAGGTTGGAGGATAAGCAGCTTGGCGTCGAGCTGACCGCCGCGGCAAAGGATTATATTGTGGACCAGGGCTATGACCCGGTTTACGGCGCCCGCCCGTTGAAACGCTATATTCAGAGCAGAGTGGAGACGCTGATTGCAAAATTGATCATTCAAGCCGAGTTGAAACCCCGCACGGTGCTGACCGTTGATTATGATGGAAAGCAGCTGACGGTTTGCCCATCCGACCGATAACAGCCATATTTTTGCCCTCGTCCTGCGCCGGGTGCGCAAGGCGGGGGCATTTTTCATCTAACGCCAAAAGGGAATTGCTTGTACATTCCACGGGAATGCGATATAATAGGACTTACATTCGATTGCTGTGAAAAGCATCACGGAGGAATGTCATGAAAGATAAGCAACCTTTTGAGGATTTAGAGAGACAGCTTTCCGACCTGGGGGACCAGATCAATCAAACCGTAAAAGACGCACTGCACTCCGAAGGGTTTGAAGAGCTCAAAGGCTCTGTCCGCTCTGTTGGAAAAGAGGTCGGCCGGTCCGTAAAGAGATCGGTACGGGAGAGCAAAAGAAGAAAGCCCTATGTGAAAAATACGCCGGTTCCGATGGAGCCGCAGCCTGTGATGCGTGTGATGCGCAAACCGGCGGGAAATGTTTCCGGCGTTTTAATGCAGGTATTTGGCTTGTTGGGTGCAATTCCCACAAGCATTGCGCTACTTGTTTTTACGGCATTGTTTTTTGCCGTTCCCATGGGGGCTGTTTCCTATGCCATTGCTGCGTCCTGTACGGCGCCGGTGTGCCTGGGGAGTATTGTACTGACCGCCTGCGGTAAAAGCAGGCGCCGCCGCGCGCAGCGGTTTATGCGGTATCAGGCGCAGTTGGGCAGCGATCCGTATTGTTCCATTCAACAGCTGGCCGCTTCCGTCGGGGAGTCCAAGGACTTTGTCGTAAAGGATCTGCGCAAGATGATCCAAAGGGGAATGTTTCCCGAAGGGCATATCGACGAGCAGCAGACTTGCCTGATGGTGACAAACGAGACTTACCAGCAGTATTTACAGGCGCAGGAAAGCGCCAAACGCCGTTTGCAGGGTGAGGAGCAAAAACAGGAGTCTGCGGCGCAGGACGGCGATCTGGAAGCCGCGATCGCCGAGGGGCGCGATTATATCTGGCAGATCAGGGAAGCGAACCGGGCCATTCCAGAGCCTGAAATTTCTGAAGAGTTGGACCGTCTGGGGGAGATATCCTCCAAGATTTTCAGCCATGTGGAAAGTCATCCGGAAAAGCTGCCGGAAATCCGCAGGTTTATGCAATATTACCTGCCTACGACTTTGAAGCTGGTAAAAGCATACCGCGAGTTCAACGAGCAGCCGGTTCAGGGGGAAAATATCTCCAACACCAAGCTGGAAATCTGCCGCGCACTGCACACCATTAATCGGGCGTTTGAAAACCTGCTGGACAGTTTATTCCAGAACGAAGCTCTGGATATTTCAACGGATATTTCCGCGCTGAAAACAATGCTGGCGCAGGAGGGGCTGACGGAAGATCAGTTTCATAAATGAACCAAAATGATCGGAGGATAACACCATGGATGATATGCTGCAGGAAACCCCTACATTGACTTTTGAGCCCTTCAAGGAGGAAACCCCGTCTGTGCTGCAGAAGGCCCCGGAAAAGGAGCCTGCGCCCGTGTTTGACGACAGTATGCTGACCCCGGAAGAGCGCCAGATGGTGGATAGCTTTGCATCGCAGATCGACCTGCACAACACCAGTATGATTTTACAGTTTGGCGCGGGTGCACAGAAAAAGATGGCCGACTTCTCCGAAACCGCGTTGAACAAGGTGCGCACCAAGGATTTGGGCGAGGTGGGCGAAATGCTTTCCAGCGTTGTCTCCGAGCTCAAAAGCTTTGACGTGGAAGAGGAAGAAAAGGGCGTCTTTGGCTTCTTTAAACGCAGTGCCAATAAGATCAATGCAATGAAAGCCAAGTATGACCGCGCCGAAGTCAACGTGGAAAAAATCTGCCATGTTTTGGAGGGGCACCAGGTCCAGTTGCTCAAGGATGTCGCCATGCTGGATAAGATGTACGAAATGAACAAGGTCTATTTTAAAGAATTGTCCATGTACATTCTGGCGGGCAAAAAAAAGCTGGCGCAGGTACAGGGAGAAGAGCTTCCCGCGCTGGTGGCAAAGGCGCAGCAGTCCGGGCTTCCGGAGGATGCGCAGGCGGCGAACGATCTTGCTTCCCTCTGCAACCGGTTTGACAAAAAGCTGCACGACCTGGAACTGACGCGGATGATCTCCATCCAGATGGCGCCGGAAATCCGCTTGGTGCAGAACAACGACACGCAGATGTCGGATAAAATTCAATCCACGCTGGTCAACACCATTCCGCTCTGGAAGAGCCAGATGGCGTTGGCTTTGGGGATCGCGCATTCTCAGCAGGCGGCGCAGGCGCAGCGTCAGGTCACCGATATGACGAACGAGCTGTTGCGCAAGAATGCCTCCACGCTGAAAATGGCGACGGTAGAGACGGCGAAGGAATCGGAGCGCGGTATTGTCGATATTGAGACTCTGCGCGCTACCAATGAAAGCCTGATTTCCACATTGGACGAGGTGGTTCGCATCCAGGAGGAAGGCCGCCAGAAGCGCCGCGAGGCGGAAGTGGAAATCGGACGTCTGGAAGGCGAGCTGAAACAGAAACTCCTGCAGATCAGGGGATAAAAGCAAAAAGGCTTGAATTGACAGAAAGTAGGCCTGTCATAATTGATAGAATGCATGAGAAATCAGCTAAAAGAGCGATCCCCCCGCCGAAGGCGGGGGGATCGCTCTTATACTGCCAAATATTTATGCAGAATTGCGTTGTAACCGAACCTCATTTTACTGTATGGAACTCTTTTCAACGGGAGCAGTAAACACGGATGGCTTCTGCAATAAATTGAGTCAGGCTATCGCCGTATCGGTCAATGTTCTGCTGGAACCGGGTGTCCGCGAGATACATTTCACCCAGCCCCATCAGCGTTTCGTTGTCGCACGCATAAAAATTGCGGGAAAGGTACGACTGGTAAGCCGCAACGGTTTCCTGTACGGCGGGGCTGTCGGGAGACTGGTCCATATTGGCGGCAAATGCCCGGAAAAGCGATTCCATTTCCTGTTGTACCCGATCCCAATCCTTCTTGGTATAAGCTGCGGTTTTGCGCTGGCTTTCCTGATAGGCTTCCGTATTTCCCCAGCGTTCCTTTGCCTCCTGCGCGTATTCCTTTTGTGCCGCTTCGATCGCGTTGTTGTCAAATTCTTTTAAGCTCATATCTTTTTCTCCTTTCAAAATACTGTCGATCAGGCCAATCAGTCCTTCTAAACGTTCCTTTTTCATGTGGAGCAGGGAACGGTGACGGGCCAGCGCCTGGTTTGCGTCAAAGGAGGGACAGTCCAAAATAGATTGGATTTCCTGCAAGGGAAAGTCCAGTTCCCGGAAAAACAGGATCTGTTGCAGGCGGGCAATTTCTTCCGGTCCATATAGACGGTAGCCGGCTTCGGTGGTCTCCGCCGGATGCAGGAGCCCTATTTCATCGTAATAATGCAGTGTGCGCACACTGACGCCGCAGAGCCGGGAAATTTCCTTGACGGTTTGTTTCATCTGATCCACTCCTTTGCTGCACTCAGCATAATCGATGACGTAACGTCAGAGTCAAGCATTTTTTTAATATGACAGAAGTTGTCTGTTTTTTCTGTTATACTTATAGCAGGAGAAAAAGAGAAGGGAAATATTTTTATGCAGATACATCGCCTGTTTGAAATCGTCTATTTGCTGATGGAGCGCGGCTCTATCACGGCGGCAAAGCTCGCGGAACATTTTGAGGTTTCCACACGGACGATCTATCGGGATATCGATACGTTGTCCGGCGCGGGCATCCCGATCTATGCAAGCAAGGGACGCGGCGGCGGCATTCAGCTTCTGCCGAATTTTGTGCTGAATAAATCGCTGCTGTCTGAATCGGAGCAAAATGAAATCCTGTTTGCGCTGCAAAGCCTGCAGGCCACAAATGCCGTACAGAGCCAGCAGACGCTTACCCGCCTCAGCGGCCTGTTCCGTCGAAGCAGCGTGGACTGGATCGATGTGGACTTTTCCCGTTGGGGCGGCGGCGAATGGGAGAGGCAGAAATTCGTCTCTTTGAAAACCGCGATTTTGGAAAGCCGTGCAATCGAGTTTGTCTATTATAACGGGGCCGGAGAGAAAAGCAAACGGAAAGCGGAGCCGGTCAAGCTGCGGTTTAAAAACGATAGCTGGTATTTGCAGGCATTTTGCCTGTCCAAGCAGGCGTTCCGCACGTTTAAAATCAGCCGCATGCAGGATGTGCGGGTGCTGGAGCAACCCATTGAACCAAGGGGCATGCCCGTTCCGGATTTGGAAATGCAGGAAACGGCGTGCGGCAGTTTGGTCCAAGTGGAGCTGGTGTTTTCTCCCAAGGTGGCGTTTCGCCTGTTTGACGAATTTGCGCCGGACCAGATACAGAAAAGGGAGGATGGGAGCTTTTATGTGACGGTTCAATATCCGGAGAACGACTGGATTTGCAGTTATCTGTTGTCCTTTGGAGCGCATGTGAAGGTACTTTCACCGTCCTACCTGCAAAAACTTTTGCAGGAGCAAGCCAGGCGCATCATCGGCCAATATCAAACAGAACAAAAGTTTTAACTCTTTTTCTATATGACATCCTGTTGTCCAGTTATGTGGACTATACTACAGACAGAAAGCGGGAACGCCAGTAGGTTTCCCGGGAAAAGAGAGGAAATTATAATGAATTATGAAGTCGTAACACTGCAGGAGAAAACATTGACGGGCATTTGGGTGCGCACTGATAATGAAGAGCCGGAAATGATGGAGAAGATCGGCGGCCTTTGGCAGCGCTTTTTTGGGGGCGATTTAGAGAAAATCCCCAACCGAAAGGGAGAGGCGGTTTACGGTTTGTATACCAACTACCAAAAGGACAATACGAATGTCTACGATGCGGTCGTCTGCTGTGAAACGGATGGCGTACAGGAGGTTTCCGGCGCGTATAAAAGTGTGGTGGTTCCGGCGGGAAAATATGCGAAGTTTACCTTCCACGGCGATGCGGAAAAGGATACAGGGGCCTTTTGGATGGAAGTCTGGAATACACCGCTCGCACGCAGCTTTACCTGTGACTTTGAAGAGTACCTGCCCTGCGCGGACTGCCACAACGCGGAAATTGCGATCTATGTGGCGCTGGCGGATTTATGCCAGAGCTGCGGCATGCCGATGACAGAAGCGGAGCACTATGGCACCAACGCGGACGGCAGCAAAAATGGGGAGTACTGCTGCTATTGCTACAAAGATGGTGCGTTTACTGCGGACTGCACCATGGAGCAGATGGTCGATTTTTGCTTGAATATTGGCATGGAATCCGGCATGTATGCAGACAGAGAAGCGGCAAAAAAAGAAATGATGCTGTATTTTCCCACACTGAGTCGTTGGAAGAACGCATAATTATGGAGCTTGCATAAGTGCTTCAGCCGTGGTAAGATGAAAAAAACGGTTCAGGAAAGGAACGCTGCAAATGAAATCTTACCGAAAAGAGCTGTGGTTCCATGTTCCTTCCCGCAGAGGGTTGGTCAACATCACACCGCAGGTGGAAGAAGCCCTGCGGGAAAGCGGGATCAAAGAGGGACTGATTCTGGTCAATGCCATGAACATCACGGCGAGCGTTTTTATCAACGACGACGAGTCCGGACTGCATCACGACTATGAGGTATGGCTGGAAAAACTGGCGCCGGAAAAGCCCTACAGCCAATACCGCCACAATGGCTTTGAGGATAATGCGGACGCGCATCTGAAGCGTACGGTCATGGGCCGTGAGGTGGTGGTGGCAGTTACCGAAGGCAGGCTGGATTTTGGAACCTGGGAACAGATTTTTTATTTTGAGTTCGACGGCAAGCGCGACAAACACGCGTTAATTAAAATCATTGGCGAATAAAAAACGGTTCAGCAGAGGAACGCCTCTGTTGAACCGTTTTTGTTGGCTGTGGCGTATTTTTTGGGAGAAATACCAACCTGTTTTTGGTTGTGGTATCTTTTTCACATTGTTTAAGGATCATAAAGAGCATGTTCTCCGGCTGGCCATTGAATAAAAAATCCAGCATCTTAATTTCTTTTTCGGTGGGTAAAGTAAGCTAAGACGCAGGCGACTCCAGTGCCAAGCGCTACCCATGGAAAAGCCGCACAGGCAAAGTCGAACATAATAACAAATTTCCCCTTTCCGTGAAATCCTGTATCCAGCAGGCTCTGTCGCTTCGTCAAAAATGAGTGCTCCAAAGACGCGTTTGTATCGATTTACCCCAGGTACAAACCGCGAAGCAGCTCAATTTCTTTTGCATGGCCTTCCGTCTCGTTTGGCGTTTCCAAAATAAACGGCAGGTGGCAGAGCAGGGGATGATTGATTATGCGCACAAGAGCATCCAGTCCAATATATCCCTCGCCAATGCGCGCATGGCGATCCTTATGGCTGCCGATGGGATTTTGACTGTCGTTCAAGTGAATCACCTTTAGCCGGTCCAGGCCAATCACCTGATCAAATTGTTTCAGCACACCGTCCAGATCGTTGACAATATCGTAACCGGCATCAAAGATATGACAGGTATCGATGCAGACCCCCATCAGATCAGAAAGTGTCACGCGGTCCAGTATGGCGCGCAGCTCTTCGAAGGAGCGTCCCACCTCGGTGCCCTTGCCGGACATCGTTTCCAACAGGACCGTCGTTTTCTGATCCGGCCGCAAAATTTGGTTTAACGTCTCTGCAATTCGTTCAATGCCTTTTTCAGATCCTTGCTTTACGTGGTTGCCGGGATGAAAATTATATAAATTGCCGGGAAGCAAGTCCATGGTGGCGAGGTCTTCCTGCATGGCGTTTCTGGCAAATTCCCGCAAGCCCTCGTCGGCTGCGCACGCGTTAAGCGTATACGGCGCATGTGCCAACAACGTGGCAAATTGATGTTCTTGGGCAAAAGAGACAAGCGCCGCGATATCTGCGGGGTTTACCGCTTTGGCGCGGCTGCCGCGTGGGTTTCTCGTAAAATATTGAAAGGTGTTGGCCCCAATAGAAAGGGCGGTTTTTCCCATGTTCAAGTATCCCTTGGCAGAGGAAAGATGGCACCCAATGTTCAGCATAGCGAACCTCCGTTGTATTGTAATCGATCTTATTATATACTATTTTACTATAGATTTCTACAGGAAAGAAAAAGATGTCGCAATGTAAAAAAGCCGGACCCAAAGAATTGGGCCCGGCTCGACTGAAAAATATAGGAGCAGGATCAATTATTTGATTTCAATGCGGCGGCTTGCCGGAACAGCCTCCTGCTTCTTGGGCAGAATAAGCTCCAAAACGCCGTTTTTATATTCCGCCTGAATGCTGCCTGCGTCAATGGAGGAAATGTCAAAACTGCGGCTCATGGAGCCGTACCGGCGCTCTCGGCGGATAAAGTTTTTATCCTCATTTTTGGTTTCTTCCGTATGCTCCGCGGAAATGGTAAGGCGGTCTCCGTCAATATCAATATGAACATCCTCTTTGCTGAAGCCCGGCAAATCTGCTTTCAGCAAGTACTGATTGCCCTGGTCAATAATATCGGTATTGCAGGGGGCGAATTCTTTTTCTGCTTCGCCAAAGAAATTGCGGGACATCTGGTCAAAATAATTAAACAGGTTGTTGTTTCTGTGTTCAAAAGGAATCAGGTCAAACATCATAGCTACCTCCATTTCAATTGCTTGTTCGTATAATTGAATAAGCTTGTGGTATATTGCAAGAAAGGCTTTTCAAGCGCAACCACCTTCTTTCTTATGTTGTCTTTCTTGCCTTTTGTAATTTTTAGTATATAGAAGGAGTGTGACAAAAACGTTATAAAAATAAGAATAAAATATTAATTTTAGCACTTGGTCAAAGCGAGTGCTAAATAGGCGAGAGCTGAAATTCTTATGCTGTTTACCCGTTTCATGTGATGGAAAAAGCACAGTGGATATACTATAATAAAAACAGGAACGGTTATAAAATGTATCAAGTCCGTTCAGACAGGAGGGATCCGTTGAAACGCGTTTTTTTAATTGTGTTGGACAGCGTTGGAATCGGAGAAATGCCGGACGCCGCACAGTATGGCGACCAAGGCAGCAATACGCTGGCTGCCGCGGCATCAAGCGAATATTTTTCCATGCCGAATATGCAGGCACTGGGCCTGTTTAACATAGACGGCGTGACCTGCCGCCCCGGGGCGGAGCATCCCAAAGGGGCGTTTGCCCGCATGACTGAGCGCTCCAAGGGAAAGGATACTACAATCGGGCACTGGGAAATTGCGGGCATTGATTCACCCAAACCTCTGCCCACCTACCCGGAGGGTTTCCCGGCCTCTTTGCTGGAGAAATTCAGCAGCCGTACGGGCAGGCGTGTGATCTGCAACAAACCGTATTCCGGCACGGAGGTCATCAAGGAGTATGGAAAAGAACATGTGGAAACAGGCGCTCTGATTGTTTACACCTCGGCTGACAGTGTGTTCCAAATTGCCGCGCATGAAAGCGTTGTTCCCGTGGAGGAACTGTACCAATACTGCGAGATCGCGCGGGAGCTGCTTACCGGGGAGCATAGCGTTGGCAGGGTGATTGCGCGGCCCTTTACAGGAACCTATCCGGATTTTACCCGCACTTCTAACCGGCACGATTTTTCTTTACTGCCGCCCGGCGTGACCATGCTGGACCAGCTTTCCAATGCCGGGCTGGACGTGATCGCTGTAGGGAAAATCAACGATATCTTTGCAGGGCGGGGAATCACCCAATTTACACGGACCAGCGGCAACAGCGAAGGGCTTGCTCAAACGCTGGAATGGACAAAAAAGGATTTTCATGGTCTTTGTTTTGTCAATCTGGTGGACTTTGACATGCTGTACGGACACCGCAACGATGTGGAGGGCTATGCGAAAGGTTTGACAGAGGTAGACCAGGCGGTTCCCGGTTTGCTGGAAAACCTGCGGGAAGAGGATCTGCTGATGTTTACAGCAGACCATGGCTGCGATCCCAGCACGCTTTCCACAGACCATTCCCGCGAATATACCCCCTGGCTGATTGCAGGTCCTGGCGTCAGAAAAGGGGCGAATCTGGGTACGCTGCCGTCATTTGCGGACATCGGCGCAACGATTCTGGACTATTTTAATGTGAAGCAGGAGATTACCGGGATTTCCCGGCTGAAAGATATTCTCAAAAAATAAAGCAGTGCCAAACTGTGGAAAGAACAGGAGCTTGCATATGGCTACAACACCAACGCCGCACAATGCGGCGAAACCAGGCGACCTTGCGAAAACCGTTCTGATGCCCGGCGACCCGCTCCGTGCAAAATTTATTGCGGAAACCTATTTGGAACATCCGGTATGCTTCAATACGGTGCGTAACATGCTCGGTTATACGGGCGAGTATCAGGGGAAACGTGTTTCCGTCATGGGGAGCGGTATGGGCATGCCTTCCATTGGCATCTATTCCTATGAGCTGTATCATTTTTACAATGTGGAAAATATTATCCGCATCGGCTCCGCGGGAGGGATAGCGGACGGCGTAAAAGTCCGCGACATCGTAGTTGGAATTGGCGCCTGCACCAATTCCAATTATGCCGCGCAGTATCATTTGCCGGGCCCATTTGCGCCGATTGCTGACTTCGATCTTGCGCAAAAGGCTGTACAGTATGCCAGAGAGCACGGAATTCACACAGTTGTCGGCAATGTGCTGTCCTCAGACACATTTTATGACGACGATGTCAACGCCTTGGCGGCTTGGAAAAAGATGGGCGTACTGGCGGTGGAGATGGAATCCGCCGCGCTCTACATGAACGCGGCGCGCGCGGGTAAAAAGGCGCTCTGCCTGTTGACAATTTCTGACTGCCCATTTACGGGAGAATCGCTTTCCGCCGAAGAACGGCAGACCAGTTTCCGCGATATGATGGAAATCGCACTGTCTATCTCTGAATAATCGGGCCGCGTCATGGGAACGAATGTGATATACCGCCTTTTTCTGCTGGTTTGCAGGGGATGGGCAAAAATCATAAAGTTTAGGAGATCGTTTCCATGAAAAAGATCGTTGCTTTTTTACTTGCAGGGACAATGGCATTCGCCATGACAGCCTGTGGCTCCGGGGAATCCTCCAGCGAAGGTGCTTCCCAAACTTCCTCCGGCTCAGTGGGAGAATCCAAACCGGAAAGCCGCCCGGCAAACGGTTTTAGAATTTGTATGGTGACCGATGCCGGCGGCGTAAACGACCAATCCTTTAATCAGTCTGCGTGGGAAGGCCTGCAAAAGCTGGAACAGGAGCAGGGTGCAAAGGTAAGCTATATTGAATCCAAGCAGGAAGCGGACTACGCGACCAACCTGGATAAGGCGGCCGACGACAATGCGGACCTGATCTGGGGTGTGGGCTTTGCCATGGCGGATGCCGTCACCGTCGCGGCGATAGCGAACCCGGACATTCACTATGCCATTGTGGATAATGCCTACGACGAGGCAACAATGCCCGAGAATATCACAGGCGTTATGTTCCGCGCACAGGAACCTTCTTTTATTGTCGGCTATATTGCGGCAAAGACCACAAAGACCAATCGGGTCGGTTTTGTAGGCGGCGTGACCAGCGACATTGTCGACCAGTTCCAATATGGTTATCAGGCGGGCGTCGCCTATGCGGCAATGGAGTTGAATAAGACCGTCACCGTCGATGTGCAGTATGCAGAAAGCTTTACCGATGCGTCCAAAGGCAAAGCCATTGCGTCCAAAATGTTCTCCGACGGCTGCGATATTGTGTTCCATGCGGCGGGCGGCGTTGGAGTCGGCGTAATTGAAGCGGCAAAGGATGCCAACAAGTTGGCAATCGGCGTAGACCGTGACCAGGCATATCTTGCGCCCAAGAATGTTCTGACGTCCGCTGTTAAACTGGTGAACGTCGCGGTAGAGTCGGTTTCCAAAGAGATAATCAGCGGCGAGAAAACCAGCGGCAAAACCTACACGTACGGGCTCACAGAGGGTGCGGTCGGGATCCCGGAGGACTACACGCTGATGGGAGAAAAGACGTACCAGGACGCGCTTAAAGTAGAAGAATTGATTAAAAGCGGCGATGTCATTCCACCTGCCAATGCGGAGGAATATACGCAGTTCATCGGATAAGCCGGGCCTGCGAACCGGATAAAGCGTTGTGGCGGCGGGCGAAAGCTGTTTCACAATGGACAGAATACGCAAAATTCGGCTGTCTTTGATTGTTTCCCTCCCACGCCTTTGGCAGGGGAGGGAAACAACTCTTATCCTGTCAATATTTTGCGTAAAACGTCCATTGTGATTTAGGACCGTTTTCTGCAACAGTGCATTGCGTGGGAGGGCGGAAGATGGAGATTAAAAAAGAATATGCGGTGCAGATGCACGGGATCACCAAGCGGTTCGGCAGCTTTTATGCGCTGGACGGAGTGAATCTGGACGTTGAAAAGGGAACCATTCATTCCCTCCTGGGTGAAAACGGCGCGGGGAAAAGCACGCTGATGAATATCCTGTACGGTTTGTATCAAGCCGACGAGGGCGAAATATACTTAAATGGGGAATTGGCTGCAATCAAAAACCCCAATATTGCGATATCGCATGGGATCGGCATGGTGCATCAGCATTTTATGCTGGTGGACAATTTTACAGTGACGCAGAATATTATTCTGGGAAAAGAGCCTGTTCGTGCGGGCGGAATTCTGGATATGAAAAAGGCCCGCGAGCATGTCCGGCGAATTGTGGAAAAGTATGGTTTGCAGGTTGATCCGGACGCTAAGATAGAAGATATTTCCGTCGGGATGCAGCAGCGTGTGGAGATTTTAAAGGCCTTGTACCGCGGCGCGGACCTGCTGATCCTGGATGAGCCAACCGCCGTTCTGACGCCGCAGGAAATCGATGAGCTGATTCGGATCATGCATAACCTGGTTGCGGATGGAAAAACGATTATTATCATTACGCATAAGTTGAAGGAGATCAAGGCGAGCTCAGATTTCTGTACGGTGATTCGCAGGGGCAAGGGGATCGGCACCGTTTCTGTGCAGGATGTAAGTGAAGAGGAGCTTGCGAGTAAAATGGTGGGGCGCTCTGTCCGGCTTGCGGTGGAAAAAACGCCGGCCCAGCCGGGGCATACCGCGCTTGAACTGGACCGCGTCACCGTTGCCGGGAGCCGCGGCGTGGATGCGGTAACGGAACTTTCTTTGCAGGTCCGCAAGGGAGAAATTGTCGGTATCGCCGGCGTGGACGGAAACGGACAAAAGGAGCTGGTGGAGGCAATTACCTGCCTGGCCAGATGCAAAAGCGGGATGATCCGGATAAACGGTGCAGAGGTGCAGAATACGACGCCGCGGAACGTGGTTGACCACAAAATTTCCACCATTCATGAAGACCGCCAGCGGCGCGGCCTGGTGTTGAATTTTACGGTGGCGGAAAATGCAGTATTGGAGAAATACCGGGAAAAACCATTCCAAAAACACGGCGTGCTGGACCGCGGTAGGATTCTCTCTTTTGCAAACGAATTAATACAGGAATATGATGTCCGCCCGGAGGATTGCGCGCAGCAGCCTGTGCGGGGGCTTTCCGGGGGTAACCAGCAAAAGGTGATCATCGCGCGGGAGGTTGCCAATGAACCGGATGTATTGATTGCCGTACAGCCGACGCGCGGCCTGGATGTGGGAGCGATCGAATATGTGCACCGCGCCCTGGTGCGGGAACGTGACAGGGGCAGGGCAATCCTTTTGATCTCTTTGGAACTGGATGAGGTGCTGCACGTCTCCGACCGAATCGCCGTGCTTTATAACGGACAAATCGTCGGAGAATTTCAGCAGGAGGAAGCCGACGAAAAGACGATTGGTCTGTTGATGGCGGGAGGGAAGCGGTATGCAGAAAACGGTTAAACTATTGAGAAAGCCCATCACCTCTACCGTCATTGCCATTCTATTTGGTTTTCTTGTAGCTTCAGTAGTTCTGCTGGCTGCCGGATACAATCCGGCGGAAGCTTTTGGCGCGCTGTTCAACGGTGTCTTTTCAAAGCCAAAGTATCTTTCAAATGTGATGATCAAAGCTGCGCCGATCACACTCACGGCGGTCAGTGTCGCGTTTGCCTATCGGGCGGGCCTCTTTAACATTGGGGCTGAGGGGCAGTATATTGTGGGGGCAATCGCCTCCACGCTGGTGGGGTACCTGCTGCATCTGCCCGCCATTTTGCAGGTCCCGCTGGTGATCCTGTCCGGTATGGCGGCGGGGGCGCTTTATGGCGGTCTGATCGGGCTGCTCAAAGCCCGGTTTGGCATCCATGAAGTGCTGACCAGCATTATGCTGAATTGGGTTGCCCTGTATCTTTCCAATTTTGTGGTGCAAAGTAAAACGTTTCACCAGCCGAACAGCACTGCGACTTATCCGGTTCAGCAGAGCAGCTATACGATGCTGCTGCCCAACTGGAAGTTATCGGATGAAGGGCTTGCGTTTTTGCGGCAGCACAAATGGCTTTCAGAAATTTTACTGAAAACGGACGTCAATTTTGGATTCCTGGCGGCGGTTGTTGCAGCGTTGCTGATCTGGTTTTTGCTGTATCGTTCCGTAAAGGGCTTTGAGTTCCGTGCGGTCGGTTCCAACCATGCAGCGGCGGAGCTTTCCGGTATCCCGGTGAAACGCAACATGGTTCAGGCCATGCTGATCGCGGGCGCGCTTTCCGGATTAGCGGCTGCCATGGTGATCACTGGGACCAATCCGCACCGCATATCCACGTTGGCCGCATTTGAAAACAACGGCTTCAACGGGTTATCGGTCGCATTTATTGCGGGAAGTTCCCCCATTGGCTGTATCTTCGCCGGCCTTCTGTTTGGCGGCCTGCTCTACGGTGGGCAGTCAATTCAGGCGGAGGTTGGTGCGCCGACGGAGGTTATCAATATCATGATCGGTACCATTGTCTTTTTTGTGGCGCTGACCAGAATTGTACCGGCGTTGGCGGACAGGCTGGAAAGGAGGGGGATTCGTCATGCTGAATGATCTTTCTCTGTTGATCGGCATTACGCTGATGTATTCTGCTCCACTGATTTTTGGCGCCCTGGGCGGCGTGATATCTGAGCGCGCCGGGGTGATCAACCTGGGAATTGAGGGAATGATGACCATCGGCGCGTTTGCCGGCGCGGCGGTGGGTTTCTATTCTCAAAACCCCTGGCTTGGCCTCTTGGCTGCTGGCGCGGCGGGCGGCGGTATGGCGCTTTTGCATGCGGTGGCTTCTGTCACATTCCATGCAGACCAGACCATTTCCGGCATCGCATTGAATTTAATCGGTCCCGGCCTGGCACTGTTTATTTGCCGATTGTATTTTGACGGTGCAACAATGACGCAGCCGGTTGCACATAAGTTACCTAAAATATTAGGAGATAATCAGTTTAATAGTGTAACACAGAATATCAATGTAGATGTGACGGTTCCCTTGGCTTTAGTTGCTATGCTGATTTTGTGGTTTGTTCTTTACAAGACCAAATGGGGCCTGCGCATCTGGGCAGTCGGAGAGCATCCGGCGGCAGCGGATACGATGGGAATTCATGTGCGCGGAACGAGATATATCTGCGTGATCCTCTCCGGTATTCTGGCTGGGTTTGGCGGCGCTTCCATGACGCTGGCGGTGATCCCGCAGTTTACGCCGGTGGCGATCAGCGGGCAGGGATTCATTGCGCTTGCAGCCGTCATTTTTGGCAAGTGGACACCGCACGGCGCGTACGGGGCTTGCCTTTTGTTTGGTTTTGCACAAGCGCTGACGGTATTTTTAGGCGGCGGCAAAGCGCCTGTTCCGTCTGAAATTCTTGCCATGCTGCCGTATCTGCTGACCATTTTGGTACTGGTCTTATTTGTAGGGCGGTCCGCAGCGCCAAAGGCGGACGGGGAACCGTATGAAAAGGGCGTGCGTTAATTAAATGTAAAAATGAGATCGAAAAGGAAGATGAAAATGGAACAGGAACAATTGCTTAAAATGGTAGACCACACGCTTTTGACGCAGACCGCCACCTGGGCGGAAATTCAGCAAATCTGTGACGATGCGATTTTGTATCACACGGCGTCCGTCTGTATTCCCGCAAGCTATGTCAAGCGCGTGAAGGAGTACGTGGGAGACCGCATGGCGGTTTGCACCGTTATCGGTTTTCCAAATGGTTACACAACAACGGCGGCAAAGGTTTTTGAAACAAAGGATGCGATTGCAAACGGTGCGGATGAGATCGATATGGTGGTAAACCTTGGATGGATCAGGGACGGCCTGTATGAGCAGCAGCTGGAAGAAATCCGGGAGCTCAAAGCGGCCTGTGGAAACCGGATTCTCAAGGTGATCATCGAGACGTGTTTGCTGACGGAACAGGAAAAAATATGTATGTGCCAGGTGGTGACGGAATCCGGCGCGGATTATATCAAGACATCCACAGGCTTTTCCACGGCAGGTGCGACCTTTGACGATGTGGCGTTGTTTCAGAAGCATGTTGGCCCTCCTGTAAAGATCAAGGCGGCGGGCGGCATCTCTTCCCTGGAAGATGCGGAGCGTTTTGCTGCATTGGGTGCGTCGCGGCTGGGAACAAGCCGGATCGTCAAACTGATCAAGAAGGAAGAAGCGCACGGCTATTGACTTAGCAAGATGCGTTTCTTTCTTTGGTAAGGAGTAATGGAATGGAACACAAAAAACTGGTGACGGCGGCGCTTGAAGCGCGTGAAAACGCGTACACGCCATATGCGAGGTTTCAGGTTGGAGCAGCGCTCCTGGGAAAATCAGGGAAGATTTATCCGGGCTGCAATGTGGAATGCGCGTCGTATTCTCCCACAAACTGTGCGGAGCGCACTGCATTTTTTCGGGCGGTCAGCGAGGGAGAGCGGTCCTTCACGGCCATTGCGATCGTGGGAGGACCGGAGGGAAAGCCCATTGAATCGCTGTGTCCGCCCTGCGGCGTGTGCCGCCAGGTTATGATGGAATTCTGTGATCCGGACACATTCCAAATACTATTGGCGGACAGCCCGGATCACTGGCAGGTACATACCCTTCGGGAGCTGCTTCCCTTGGGATTCGGGCCTGCGAATGTATTAGAGCGAAAGGAGGGAACATCTCATGAGAATGTATGACGTCATTGCGAAAAAGCGGGATGGCGCTGCACTTTCAGATGCGGAAATCCAATTCTTTGTGGATGGCTATGTAGCAGGCGACATTCCGGATTATCAGGCGAGTGCCCTGCTGATGGCCATTTATTTTCAAGGCATGACGCCGCGGGAGACCGCGGCCCTCACTCTGTGTATGGCGCGCTCTGGGGATATGGTGGACCTTTCCACGATCGACGGGATCAAGGTCGATAAACACAGCACCGGCGGCGTGGGGGATAAAACCACTTTGGTGATTGCGCCGATCGTTGCTTCATTGGGTGTACGTGTGGCGAAGATGAGCGGGCGCGGGCTGGGGCATACGGGCGGCACAATCGATAAAATGGAATCGATTCCGGGGCTGCGGACCGCACTGGATGAGCGGGCTTTTTTTGATATTGTGCGCAAGGTTGGTGTGAGCGTCGTCGGACAGACCGGCAACCTGGTTCCCGCAGATAAAAAATTGTATGCACTGCGGGATGTGACGGCGACTGTCAACAGCCTGCCGCTGATTGCGTCCAGCATTATGAGCAAAAAAATCGCGGCGGGTTCAGACCGTATCCTGCTGGACGTTAAAACGGGCAGCGGGGCGTTTATGAAGACTGTGGAGGACTCCATAGCACTGGCACAGGAAATGGTCTCTATCGGGAAGCAGGTGGGCAAAACCACCGTTGCCCTGATTACGGACATGGACCGTCCGCTCGGTTGTGCCATTGGCAATGCGCTGGAAATTCAGGAGGTTTGTGAAACCCTGCGGGGCCGGGGGCCGGCGGACCTGACGGAGGTTTGCCTGGCGCTTGCCTCCAATATGCTTTCGTTGGCTGGAAAAGGTGATTTGGACACCTGCCGGGCTCTGGCACAGCGTCAAATAGAGAACGGCGCGGCGTTTACCAAGCTGAAGGAAATGGTCGCGGCGCAGGGCGGAGATGTCACCGTGTTAGAGGATTTTGAAAAATTCCCCAAAGCGGCTGTTTGCCAGACTATTGCTGCACAGAAGAACGGTTATCTGTATGCGATCGATACGGAACGGTGTGGGATTGCCGCGGTAGAGCTTGGCGCGGGCAGGGAAAAGAAAGAAGATGCGATCGATTTCAGCGCGGGAATTGTGTTGCGGAAACAGATTGGAGAGCCCGTCCGGAAGGGGGAGCCAATTGCAGATTTTTATACCTCGGAACTGGAAAAAATCCATGCCGCGGAAGAATTATTCCAGGAATCTATATCAATAAAAGAAGAATTACCGCCGCAAAAGCCGCTGATTTACGCACGTGTGACTGCCGATAAGATAGAAAGAATAAAATCGTTGTAGAAAAATAAAGAAGTTCCTTGTGCAATTTGTAGAAATTCACAGGAACTTCTTTCTTTTATTTGATAGAATACGCTGTACATATTCCTTTAAATAGAGTCATATTTTCAGTCTGGTTTGTGAAGTGAAACAAAAAATTGAAAAAATGGCAAATGATGGTTGACTGTGCAAGCTTTATTGTTTATCATGACGATATATCATATCAGTTCAGGGAGGTATTTGAGTGAGTGGCTACAAGACGATATTAGAGCATTTTGAGCATCCTGAATTAGGCTGTTATGACTCTTATGGAATCTTGGGAGAATTTCCAGATCAGATGATAAAATTGAGCGACGTTTCTATTTGCAAAGAAAAAGTGGAGAAAGCGGTTGCTGTGTTAAATGCCTATCAGGTATCCTATTTGCATTTGATGGATATTATCTCAGATTTCTGTGGGACGGATGAACTCCTGGAGCTTTATGGCCAAATGATTGGTCAACGGGTTTAAAATGGCAGCATACGTGTAACAATAAAACATGAATTCTATTTGGAGGTGGAATCATGTTGGATTGTAGGATTGCAAAAGTCAGAGGCCGAGAAATTTTGGATTCCCGTGGGAATCCGACGGTGGAAGCGGAGGTTGTGTTGGTTTGCGGTGCATGCGGCAGAGCAAGTGTTCCCTCCGGTGCTTCAACGGGGATCTATGAGGCGCATGAACTGCGTGACGGTGAAAAGAAACGCTATGGCGGCAAAGGCGTTTTGAAAGCCGTGCGCAACATCAATGAAATCATTGCGCCGGCATTGGCAAGAATGGATGCGCTGCATCAAACGCTGTTGGATCGTAAACTGTTGGAATTGGACGGTACAAAGAACAAGTCAAAATTAGGGGCAAACGCCATTTTAGCCGTTTCGCTGGCAGCGGCACATGCGGCGGCAGAAGCGGCGTGCCTGCCGCTTTACAGCTATATCGGCGGCATGAAGGCACATAAGCTGCCCGTTCCAATGATGAATATTTTAAACGGCGGAGCGCATGCGACCAATAATATCGATATACAGGAATTTATGATTATGCCCGTCGGCGCAAAAAGCTTCCGGGAAGCGTTGCAATGGGGCAGCGAGATTTATCATATGCTGGGTCGTCTTCTCAAGGAGCATGGCCTTGCAACTGCGGTGGGAGACGAGGGCGGCTTTGCGCCGAATCTTTCCTCAGATGAAGAAGCGATTGAATGGATCATCCGGGCGGTGCAGGAAGCGGGCTATACCACCGAGGATATTAAGATTGCGCTTGATGCCGCAAGCAGCGAATGGTATCAGGACGGCGTTTACACCTTGCCCAAACGGGGAAAGACATTGACCAAAGAGGAACTGGCGGCATATTGGAACGCGTTGATTGATCGGTATCCCATTATCTCCATTGAAGACGGCCTGGGGGAGCAGGACTGGGAAGGCTGGACCATGCTGACAAAGTCCCTGCCGATTCAGCTGGTGGGGGACGACCTGTTTGTAACCAATGCGGAACGTTTGCGCGAAGGCATTGTAAAAAAGGCTGGAAACTCAATTTTGGTCAAGGTCAACCAGATTGGTACGCTGACGGAAACGCTGGACGCCATGGAAACAGCCCGTGCCGCGGGTTATACCGCCGTGGTATCGCACCGTTCGGGAGAGACGGAGGATACCACCATTGCAGACTTGGCGGTCGCGACAAACGCAGGGCAGATTAAAACAGGCGCCCCATGCCGTACGGACCGCGTGGCAAAGTATAACCGCCTGCTCCGTATTGAGGAAGAATTGGGAGAGGCTGCCTGTTACGCAGGAAGAGATGCTTTCCCGTTTAAAGTATAATAAAAAGCTGCTCCGCCGATGAAAATCACCGGCGGAGCAGCTTTAATCGTTTATAACAGCTTGCGAATGCAGTCTTCCACTTCCTTGAGGCCGGCGGTCGGCTCAAATCTGGCAACTACATTTCCGTTGCGGTCCACAAGGAATTTTGTGAAATTCCATTTGATATCCGGATTCTGTGCATAGTTAGGATCTTCCTTACTCAGGAGCTCCTCCAATACTTTAGTGAGCGAATGCTCCGGATGGAAGCCCTGGAAGGCCTTTTCATTGGTCAAATACCGGAAAAGCGGTTCGGTTTGCGGTCCTTTGACGTTTGTCTTTGCAAGCATGGGGAACGTTACACCGTAGTTGGACCGGCAATATTCCAATATCTTTTCATTGCTTTCCGGGTCCTGCTCATGGAATTGGTTGCAGGGAAATCCCATAATGACCAAGCCGTGATCCCGATACTTTTGGAACAATTTTTCCAGGTCTTCAAACTGCGGCGTAAAACCGCATTTGCTTGCAGTATTGACAATGAGCAGAATTTTACCCTTATAGTCAGAAAGAGCAAGCTCTTTCCCGTTCATCTGACGCACGTGGAAATCATAGACGTTCATTTGCACGCCTCCTTTCTCGTTTTATTATGGAGGAAAAAAGACGCAATATACGGGTTTGCCCGACGGAATCAGCACTGCTTTGCAGAAACAGCAGGGGCGTCGAGTCCAGGAAAAATGCGGATTTTTCGTTAAATTTCGTAGTGAATGTGTCTGGTTTTCATTTTGGTAACAATTGACTTTTGTCTTCTTTTCCAAAGATTGAATTGATGGAATTTGGCATCGTTGACTTTCGTTTGGTACGTGTTATAATAAATAACATAGAAAAATAAATTTCTGTGGCAAGGGAGCGTTGAACATGAGCGGACAAAAAAAGGAAGCTTTCTCCAATAAAATTTATACCATTGTTTCGAAGCAGAGCGGGAAAGTGTTGGAAGCGGAACTTGACGGTGAAAGCCGTAAGGTACAGATGAATCAGCAGACCGGTGCGGAGAACCAGCAGTGGCAGTTTATTGACGGGGGCGATCAGTATTATAAGCTGATGAACAAAGGCTCCGGCAAAGCACTGGACATTATGCTGGGCGGCTCTGAAAATGGCACATGGCTGCACCAGTGGGATGTGGTGGGATCCGACAGCCAGCTGTGGTTTGTGGAAGCAGCCGCGGAGGGTTGTTATAAAATTAAATCCAAGGTTTCCGGCAAATGCGTAGACGTTGTAGGCATGTCCCAGGAGAACGGTGCAAATGTGCAGATTTGGGAAGACCTCAACGGCGACAACCAGCAGTGGAAGCTGATTGAGATTGCAGCAGAAACGCCTGTGGCGGCTGAGCCGGAAGAAACGGCCATCGTTGTGGAAGCGCCCAAGGAAGTCGTTAAGGCGGAGCCGAAAAAGACGACCAGAGCAGCCAGGACAAAAGCGGCCGCGGAGAAGAAAGTGGAAACAACGGCGGTAACGGCCGATGAAACGCCGGCGGAGAAACCGGCTGCAAAAAGAGCGCCGAGAAAAAGAACGCCCAAAGCGAAGAAATAATTTTTGGCGGATACAGGCCCATAGATGGGAAATCCATCTATGGGCCTTTTGCTTTTATGTAATGCTTCTCATAATGCAGGTAAGACGCGGACAAATGTGATAAAATGGGAATATTTCCGGTTAAGCTTGTTTAAAATGGTAAAAATGGATAGGAGGAGTTTTATGAACCCAAAGAAATGGAACTGGAGCCGGTTGATTACCGTTTTTGTGTTTTTAACACTGCTGGTTTCTGCTGTTTTTGTCGCAATTCGCTTGGTGGTTGCGCCGGCACATCCGGAGGAAGGCAGTTTTGGACGCCTGAAAAGCGACTATATCCTGATGTTTGCACAGTGTATTCTTGGCATGGTTGTGATGGTTCTCCCGGGCGTCATTTCTAAAAAGCTGAAAATTGAAATACCGTCCGGTATGATGATTTTATTTGTAATCTTTTTGTACTGCGCAATTTATTTGGGAGAAGTCAAAAGTTTTTACTATAACATCCGCTCCTGGGATACGGTTCTGCACTGGTTCAGCGGCGCGATGATCGGTGCCCTTGGCTTTTCGTTTGTGGCGCTGTTTAACAATGCGGAGAAAATTCCTGTCAATTTAAGCCCGTTCTTTGTGGCGGCGTTTGCCTTCTGCTTTGCAGTGACGCTGGGCGTGTTCTGGGAGTTCTATGAGTTTACGTTCGATGGACTTTTGGGATTAAATATGCAAAAGTTTGCATTGGAGGATGGAACCCAACTTGCGGGCCGTGCTGCATTGATGGATACCATGAAGGACCTGGTGGTCGATGCGGTGGGGGCGATGGCGGCGAGTATGATCGGCTATATTTCATTAAAGTATAAAAAAGGCTGGATTGAAAAATTTCAAATTACCCGGAAAAGACATCAGGAAAACAAAGAACATCGTGCATCATAGCAATGTGGCCGTGTGCAGTGCGGAGAAGCGCTGTACACGGCTTTTTTATATGATAAAAGGATGGCTTGTGATTATAGTGAAAAAAGAATAGAATAATACTATCAATAAATCGGGTTATCGGGAAAAGGTTGGTGAAGGCATTGCGTATTTTTGACATTTTAGGCCCCGTTATGGTTGGGCCGTCCAGTTCGCATACGGCAGGTGCGGTCCGCATCGGTTATATCACGCGGGAATTGCTGGGCGAAGAGCCAACCAGAATAGAAATGCTGCTTCATGGTTCCTTTGCGGAAACCGGGCAGGGGCATGGTACAGATCGCGCGTTGGTTGCGGGGCTGTTGGGAATGCAGCCGGATGATATGCGAATTCCGGAGAGTCTACAGCTGGCAAAGGAGAAAGGAATTCTTGTTAAACAGGGAACGGTCCAATTAAGGGATGTACACCCCAATACCGTTTTGCTGCGTGTGGCGGGTTTGACAGGAAAGGGGTTGGAGGTAATTGCGTCTTCCCTGGGGGGAGGGCGGATCCAGGTTTGCCGAATTGACGGCCTGGAGACCAATTTTAGCGGAGAGCGTCCGACGTTGGTGGTGCACAACCTGGACCAGCCGGGACATGTCGCAGAGGTGACCGGACTGCTGGCGGCTGAAGGCGTGAATATCTCTTCCATGCACCTGTCCCGCGATGTCCGCGTAGGGTATGCGGTGATGGTGTTGGAGACGGACCAACCGATCCCCCAACCGCTTTTAACGGCTTTGCGCAAGTTAGATGGCATTTTAAAAGTGACCTGCATTAACATTGGAACAGAGGAGGCGTTATAATGGCGTTTAAGTCCGTAATGGAGTTGCTGAATTTTGCGGAAGAGCAAAACAAACCGCTTTGGAGAGTTGTACTGGAAGAGGATTTGCGGGAGGGAAACATGGAGGAAAAAGATTCCCTGCGGCAAATGCAGAAAATGTGGCGTGCCATGTGCAAGGCAGACGAAGGCTACTGCGCTTCAGAGCGCTCTTCCAGCGGATTAGTAGGTGGTGACGGCGGAAAGATGCAAACTGCGGTGCAGAAGAACCAGACGGTCTGCGGCGCCTTTATGGGCAGCGTAATCGCCCGCGCACTGAAAATGGGGGAATGCAATGCCTGTATGAAACGGATTGTAGCCGCGCCAACGGCCGGGTCCTGCGGTGTGATTCCAGCGGTGCTGATCACCTATCAAGAGCACTTTGGTGCATCGGAGGAAGAGATGATCTATGCGTTGTATGTCTCCGCGGGGTTTGGACAGGTAATTGCCTCCCGTGCCAGCATTGCGGGCGCGCAGGGAGGATGCCAGGCGGAGGTTGGTTCCGCTTCTGCAATGGCGGGTGCGGCACTGGTGGTTCTCCGAAAGGGAACGCCGGAGATGGCAGCGCACGCATTTTCCATGGCGTTAAAGAATCTTTTGGGACTGGTCTGTGATCCGGTTGCCGGATTGGTGGAGGTTCCCTGCGTCAAGCGCAATGTGATCGGTGCGGTAAATGCCCTGGCAAGTGCCGATATGGCTCTGGCAGGCGTAGAAAGCCGCATCCCGCCGGACGAAGTGGTGGATGCTATGCGTGCGGTGGGAGACAGTATGCCTCTTTCATTAAAGGAAACCGGACTGGGCGGACTTGCTGCAACACCGACCGGGAAACAAATTGCCTGTCGCTTAAAAAACAACATTTAAAATAAGTCTCGGCCGGCAATTATCAATCTGTACATCTGCATGATACAGAGCAACAACAGGGAATTTGTTGGAGGAGACAGAAAAAGGAAAGTTCCTTGACAATTTTCTCTATAAATGGTAGTGTAAATTACAACATGTTTACATGATAAGGAGATGGGTTTATGAAATTAAAGCGTATGGCGTGGATTGTGGCTTGTGCCATACTTTGTGCTTCCCTGGCGGCCTGCGGCACAAATGTACAGCCCGGCGTGTCTTCCCCCTCTAATTCTGAAGTAGTGGATCACAAAACGCCGCAGAGTGGAGATTGGTCCACAATCATGCAGGTCGATTGGAAAGAAAACAGCGTAAAATTGGATACCGGCATCAATATGACATATCTGGTGTGCGGACCGGAGGACGGCGTTCCGGTCCTTTTGATCCATGGCGCGACCGACAGCCGTATTTCCTGGTCTCAGGTTGCTCCGGAGCTGGCAAAGGACGGATATCGCTGCTATATTCCGGAGCTGAGAGGCCATGGCAAAACGGACAAGCCAGAGGCGGGCGAAAAAGGGTACACAGTGGATCAGCATTGCGGCGACATTCTGAGTCTGCTCGATAAAATCGGGTTGGATGAAGTGGTGCCGGTCGGACATTCCTTGGGGTCACTTATTACCCAAGAGCTTTTATTGACGGAGCCAGAAAAATTCCCGAAAGGCGTTTTAATTTCTTCCAGTGCCAAAATCGTGAACAATCCCACATTGGATTGGATTTTACAGGGGGACGGAACGGACTTCCTGGGGGTACGCGGATATGACGAAGCGCAGGAAATTCCGGATGATTTTATTAAATCCTGGACTGAAACCACCAATGAAGATGCCAATTTTAAGAGTGCATTGTATGCGCACGCAAAATCGTTGCCTTATATGGATTGGTATAATATTTTTAATGGCTGCAACGGCTTGGACAACACACAGCGGCTGGCGGCGGTTACCTGCCCTGTAGATATCATTTGGGGCACGGAGGATGTCTTCTTTATGCAGGAGGATGAAGAACTTCTAAAGCAGTCTTTGAGCAATGCAAAAGTGGAGTTTTGCCAAATTGACGGCGCTTCCCATAATATTCACTGGGATGGGAAATCAACTTGTGATGCAGTTGCAAAGGAAATTAAGCGCTTTATAAGCGAAACGTAATCTTTAAAGGATGCAAAGGAATGTTATCTTTCGTTTGAACGGGATCTGTCGAAAGCCTTTGCATCCTTTATCTTTACTCCAAAGTAATATAAAAGAAACTTCATAAAAATCCCAACTTTTTTAAAAAAAGGCTTGCAATTTGTGAAGACTTATCATATAATAACTAAGGCGCTCCGATGAGGGCTTGAAAAAGTTCCAACAAAGCGCTGATTTAATTGAATGTTGCGGAATTGTGTAATGGTAGCACGGCAGACTCTGACTCTGTTTGTGAGGGTTCAAATCCTTCTTCCGCAGCCATCGAGGTGTGGCTCAGCTTGGTAGAGCGCTACGTTCGGGACGTAGAGGCCGGAGGTTCGAATCCTCTCACCTCGACCAGATGAAAACCCTGAAAACTGGCTTGTATGCTGGTTTTCGGGTTTTTTGTTTATGGATTTATATTTCATCATTTATTTTATTTTGATCCATATCTAACAAATGTCTAACAAACTTGTTTTTAAACTCTTTTAAAATTGGCTGTAGAACTTTATGCTCGGAAACTATCGCATTTCTGTTTTGTCCAGGTGCTTATTTGGATATTGAAAATACAGTAAACAAAAGCACAATGCAGGCAGGCGGTAACGCTGCCGGCATTGTGCTTTTTGTTTGATAGTAAAATATATTTTAAATCAATAGCACCTTGCGCCTGTTTTCATTAAAGGTCTCCGGTGGTCCGGTTCCTCTATCTATTTGGTGGCCAAGACGCAAGCATGTACGGAAGTCAGCAAAAAATGTCATGAATATAATGATAGAATCCTGTAAAATGAGACGTATTGCCGCAAATAGCAGATGAAGAAAACCTTGTTTAAAAGGCAAAAGACGTACTGCCATAAGTAAGAAACAGATAGATCCGTTTCATAGGGAACGATCATGCTCCGGTGATTATAACGGCATTACTTATGGCATGATAGAAAAAGAAAGCGAAAAGAGGTATGGACAAATGGCTGATATTCTTGTACAGGGGTTGACCCAGAACAATTTAAAACACGTCACGTTCCAAATTCCAAAAGAAAAAATCACTGTGTTTACCGGAGTATCCGGTTCCGGAAAATCCAGTATTGTGTTTGATACAATTGCGGCAGAATCACAGCGGCAGATGAACGCTACCTACCCGGCGTTTGTGCGGTCGAGGCTGCCTAAGTATCCCAAACCGGCCGTGGAACGAATCGACAATTTGACTGCGTCTGTTGTGGTGGATCAATCTCCGCTGGGCGGGAATGCCCGCTCTACAGTGGGAACCATCAGCGGCTTGTATTCGAGTCTGCGGCTGCTGTTTTCAAGAATCGGACAGCCTTATGCAGGCACAGCGTCCTATTTCTCTTTTAACGACCCCAACGGGATGTGTAAAACCTGTTCCGGCCTTGGAAAAGTCACAAAGGTTGATGTGGAGGCCATATTGGATCTCAATAAATCCTGGAACGAGGGCTGCGTGAAGGATTCTTTATACCGCCCTGGCGCCTGGTATTGGAAGCAGTACGCGCAGTCCGGTCTGTTCGATTTGGACAAGCCAGTCAAAGAGTATACCAGTGAAGAATACAATCTGCTTCTATACGGGTCCCGGGACGGCAAAGGGGCGCCGGAAAATCCAAAAGTAACCGGCTTGTTTCATAAATACACAAAAACACTTTTGAACCGGGATGTCAGCAAAAAAAGTAAACACACACAAGAGAAATCTCAAAATCTGATTACGGAGATGGAATGTGCAGACTGCCATGGAAAGCGGCTGAATGAGGCGGCTTTGAGCTGCAAAATAGGCGGCTATTCCATCGCAGATATGTGCGGGATGGAGCTGACACAGCTTCGTGAAGTCTTGTCGCAAATATACAATCCAACAGTGGAGGTTTTACTATATACTCTGATAGAGGGATTGGACAGAATGATCGAGATCGGTCTGCCATACCTGCATTTCAATCGGGATACGCCGTCTCTGTCCGGCGGAGAGGCGCAGCGGCTGAAGCTGGTTCGGTACATGGGCAGCAGCCTGACCGGGCTGACCTATATCTTTGATGAACCCAGCGCCGGGATGCACCCCCGCGACGTTTACCGTATGAATAACCTGCTCAGGCAGCTTCGTGACAAGGGGAATACGGTACTTGTGGTAGAGCATGACAAGGATGTCATATCCATTGCGGACCATGTCATTGATGTGGGTCCGCAGGCGGGACAAAATGGCGGAAAGATTGTTTTTGCAGGCAGCTACCCGGAGCTGCTCCAAGCCGACACCTTGACGGGAAAGGCAATGCTCCAGTCCTTGCCGGTGAAACAAACGCCCCGCCGGCCGGTGGGAAGCTTGCCGGTTCGGGATGCCTGTCTTCACAACTTGAAGCACGTGGACGTAGATATTCCGTTAGGCATCATGACGGTTGTAACCGGTGTAGCCGGTTCGGGAAAGAGCACCTTGATTTCCAAGGTGTTTGCCAAGCAGTATGAGAGTGATATTGTGATGATCGATCAGGGGCCGATCACGGCAACGAATCGCTCCACCCCGGCATCCTATCTCGGCTTTTTTGATGAGATACGTAAGCTGCTGGCGCAAGAAAGCGGCAAGCCGGACGGTCTATTCAGCTTTAACTCTACAGGCGCCTGTCCGGTGTGTGGCGGAAAGGGCGTGATTGTGACGGAGCTTGCATTTATGGATCCAATTGTTACAGAGTGTGAAGCCTGCGGCGGCGTGCGGTACAATCAGGAGGCGCTTGCCTGTACCTACAAAGGGAAGAACATTGTCGAGCTGCTGGGCCTGACTGCGTCGCAGGCGATGGAAGTGTTTGAGGATGCCAAAATCAGGAAGCATCTGAAGGTGATGCAGCAGGTGGGATTGTCCTACCTGACCTTGGGCCAGCCGCTCAGTACGTTATCCGGTGGTGAGCGCCAGAGAATTAAGTTGGCAAAGAATCTGGGAAAAAAGGGTAGCATTATTGTGATGGACGAGCCGACCACAGGCTTGCACATGTCCGATATTCAAAATCTGCTCAATTTGTTTGACATGATTGTATCCCGCGGGAACACTTTGGTGGTGATTGAGCACAATCTGGACGTGATGAAACAGGCGGACTGGATCATCGATATTGGCCCCGATGGAGGGAAAAATGGTGGCGAAGTGGTATTTGTCGGAACACCGATGGAGATGGTGCGCGGCGCAGATACACTGACTGCGAAAAGTTTGCGGGTCTCCTGCAGACATGAGGCAGAGCAGTGAACAAATTGACAGGAAGCGGTAAGAGAAAGGAAATCTCACTGTTCTGGCAGACGAAATCATATGGGGAGGAGTTTATATGAAAAAAAGCATTTTATTTATGGTGTTAGACCAATATGCAGATTGGGAGGCGGCTTATTTGTCCTCTGCCCTCTATATGTTAGGACAGGGAAAATATGAGGTCAAAACCGTGTCTTTAACGCAGAAGCCGGTTCGTTCGATCGGTGGTTTTCATGTGTTGCCTGATCTTGCAATTGATTCGGTTCCCGCCGATTATGAAGCGTTGATTTTGATTGGCGGGATGTCGTGGAGAAATGAGGCGGCCCGGAAAGTCAAACCGGTTGTAGAGCAATGCCTGGCGGCTGGAAAAGTTTTAGGCGGCATTTGCGATGCCGCAGCATTCCTGGGTACAATAGGTGTTCTGAACGATGTGCATCATACGAGTAACGATTTGAACGACTTAAAACAATGGGCGGGCGCAGCATATACGGGTGAAAAGAACTATGTGATGAAACAGGCCGTAAGCGATCATAATATTATCACGGCAAATGGTACGGCTTCGCTGGAATTTGCCAAAGAAGTGCTGCTGGCTTTGCAGGCGGCGCCGGAAAATAAAATTACGGAATGGTATCAATTCCATAAACTTGGCTGTTATGAAGCCGCGATGCCAGAGGATGCAACCAACTGGAATGCCTGAGTTTTTCAGTATAGCGGAAGAAATTTACATACTGTAAAAACATATTAGGCGGAACGATTTAACGGACAGATCAAAATTTGAAGGGGGAACAGGTAAATGATGCGTGATGCTGATAAAACCATAGGCGATCTGATTGACAAACAAAGTGTTTCCTTTATTGCTTCCATTTCAGAGGATGGATTCCCCAATATGAAAGCAATGCTTCCACCCCGTAAACGGATTGGGATAAAAACATTTTATTTTACAACCAATACATCATCCATGCGGGTAGCGCAATATCGGAATAATCCCAATGCAAGTATTTACTTTTGCGATAAACGTTTCTTCAGGGGTGTTATGCTGGTTGGACATATGGAGGTATTGGAGGATCCATCCAGCAAAGAAATGATCTGGCAAGAAGGCGACACCATGTACTACCCGGAGGGAGTGACCGACCCGGATTATTGTGTGTTAAAGTTTGTCGCACACAGCGGGCGCTATTATGAAAACTTTCAATCGATAACATTTAAAATAAATGAAGCGTTGTAGTTCCAATCGGTTTTGAAAGGTACTGTGCAGACAGCAGGGGGTTCATGCAGGATGAGTGAACATAGCGAATTGCTGAAACATATTGACCAATTACACACGACGAAATTAGGCGTCGGACGAATCAAACGGAATCTCTCTTTGAATACGGAAGATGTGATCGCATGGTGCAAAGTGAAAATTGGTTCCGATGATGCTGTTGTGACGAGAAAAGGTAAAAACTGGTATGTAAATGTGGATGGATGCATGATAACAATCAATGTGTACAGCGATACCGTTATTACGGCCCATAAGATAAACGATCAATTGAAACGACCAGGAGGAGTACCAATGAGTGAAAAATATACGTTCCATGATTTTTTAAATGCCGTCGATGCTGAAAATCAAAAGTTTGTAAGTGATCTGCATAATGAATTGACAGGGCTCGGCTGCAAAATAGAGGTGAAGCTTGCAAAGAGCGGCTATGTCGTATCCTACAGCCTGAATAAAAAGACCATCGCCAACTATGTGTTTCGCAAAAAGGGGCTGATCGCCCGCATATACGCAAATCACATTGTTCAATATATGGAGATTTTAGATACGCTGCCCGATGGGATGGTGCGAACCATTCAGGAAGCGCCTGTTTGCAAGCGGCTGGTGGATCCGTCCACCTGCAACCAGAGATGTTCGATGGGCTATGATTTTATTTTGAAGGGCGAGCGTATGCAAAAATGCCGTAACGGCGCATTTATGTTTTTACTCAGCGAAGAGAACAAGCCTTTTATAAAAGCCCTGTTATTAAATGAGGCAAAAGCATCGGTCTGAGAAATACAGGGAAGGAACAAAGAGACTGGTTCCATAGAAAGTCTTAGCAGATAAGTCCTTCCACAATGTCTGCAATAATAGAAAACACCGATTATGTACAAGTTTGAGGCGGTGAGGTTATGACCTAAAAGGTCTCGCCTCGCCGCCTCTTTTTATGAATGAACGGTCTGTTATCGCTTGGAAAAGGTCAACGGCGCTGAAAAAATGTGAGAAAGCGTTGCCTCTCAAATGATGCAGCCGTCTTGCACCGTGATGATGCGGCTGCTGCATTCCGCTGCCTCTGGGGAGTGTGTCACCATGATAATGGTCTGTCCGCTGCTCTGGTTGATCTCCTGTAACAGGCTCATAATTTCCGCCCCGGTTTTGCTGTCCAGGTTTCCGGTCGGTTCGTCTGCAAATAAAATTTCAGGGTTGCCGATTAAAGCGCGGGCGATAGCCACGCGTTGCTGCTGCCCACCCGACAATTCGCGGGGCGTATGCTTTCGCCGGTCGGACAGGCCTACCATCTCCAGAATATGGTGCAGCTGTTTTTTGTAGCTTCCCATCTTCTTACCGTCCAGAAGCAGCGGAAGCATCACATTTTCTTCCACATTCAGGTTGGGAATCAGGTTGTAAAACTGAAACACAAACCCGATTTTCTGCCTCCTGAGCCGGCTCATTTTTTCATCCCCAAAACGGGAAATATCGGTGCCGTTCAGCAGGACTTGCCCGCTGGTCGGAACATCCAATCCGCCGAGGATGTAAAGCAGCGTGCTTTTCCCGGAGCCGGACGGTCCCATAATGGAAACGAACTCGCCCCGTGCCACTTGCAGCGACAGGTCTTTTAATACCTTTGTCGTTGTGCTGCCAATCTGGAAATCCTTTACAATATGCTTGCCCTCAACGGCAATCTTGCCAACGTTTTGTTTCATTTGAAATCTCCAATCCTGTTGTTCACTCAAATTTAATCTCTTCTACCAGCTTCATTTTCCGGCCTTTGATGATTGGGACAATGGAACCAAGCAGGGTTACTGCAATCCCCATGCAGCCAGCGGTCAGGAAAGCAGCGGCGTCTAGATCCGGTACCATTGAAATCTTGGGGCCTGCTACAAGGAAAATCGTCTGAATCTCCATGTAGGAAACAAAGATTGCCGCAATGGCGCCCATGAGTCCGGAAGAAAAGCCCTCGATCAGCGTCATTTTAGTGTTTTGACGGTTGCTGAGTCCCACAGATTTATACATAGCGGTGTTGCGCCTTTTTTGTATGTAGTTAATAAGGAGGTTATTGATTACGCCCACGGCTGCCAATAGAAGGATGAGATAGGTCAGGCTGTGCATCGGCTGCAAAAAGGCGCCCACGGTAGCAAGCGCATCGTTGTTAAACTCCTCTACAGTCCGGCTCCAATTTGGTGTTTCACCAAAAAGATCGCGGATTTGCACAATGATGGCGTCCGGGTCCGCTGCGGTATAAGCAAGGAACGCATAAGCCGAAGCGCCAAAGTCAGACACAGTGAAAGAGGAAGAAATAACTGCCTCTACGTCTGTGGCGCGTGATTTGAAGCTGCCAACCACCAGATAGTCGTGTTGCGTTGTCCCGTTGGAAAGGGACAGGCTATCTCCAACGGAAAAGCCGGTCCGCGCCATGCAATCTTCACTCAACAGAATACTTCTCTCCTTATAAAAGGCAGGCGCCGCCTGTTCGATCATTCCTTTTTCAGTCTCGTGCAGCGCGAACATGGAACGGTACCAGTCCAGATGATCGGTTCCCTCCAAACGGCTCAATGTTATACCATTTGCCTGTATCTGATTTTTGTAAACGTGGAGAGGCAGCACCTTTTCAATGCCCTCCATATTCTTTACCTGCTCCACAAATGTCGGTTCCATCTTTCCGTCAGCAAAGCCTTCCAGTTCTGCGCCTTTGAATACGTCGCTTACGTAGGTGGTGACAAAGCTGCCCACAACGGTGATTGCGATGACAGCCGAGATACTGATAAAAAGCAGCGTAATATTCTGCTGCACGTTTTTGTTGTCCCGCATATTCCGGGCGGCAAGCCGCCCTTCATTCCCAAAGAATCTCCCGTAAAGGCGTTCCAGTCCCATGGAAAGCAAATTGGTCAACAGGGGAATTATCAAAATGGTTGCGGCGATCAATCCCAGCAGGGAGAACCCTCCTGCCAAATACAACATATTTCCAACAGCTAATTTGGGAAGGACAACGGAAGCAGCAAACAACACGATGCCAAGGAGCATGATGAAGCCCCAGGAATGGCGCTTTTCTTCCACAGTTCCGAATATAACATCTTTGATCGGCAGACCGCTTGCCCGACGCACTGGGAACCATGCGGAAAACAGCGATACAGTAACCGCTATGACAAAAGAAAAAAGAATGCTGAATGGGGAAATTACAACAGGAATTTCAATCCCCTGTGATAGGGATTGTCCCATTCCCTGCAAGATCAGTTTTAAAGCCAATATGCCTACAGGGATTCCAATCAGCCCGCCCATGCCGCCGTAGAAAAAGCTTTCGAGCAGAAGGATGCGGGTGACAGCCTTTTGCGTCGCGCCAATGCTGCGAAATGTACCGATGACCGGAAGACGGTCTAAGGTGATGACTTTGTAGCTGCTATAAATGATGAAGATACTCATGGTCAACGCGAAGAAACTGATCAGGAAAAAGGGCATGGATTTTTGCCTTGCATCCGCCGCAATCTGCGCCTCATTGACCACTTCAGATACCTTGTAATCCCCATCCGGCAATGCCTCTTCCAATGCTTTTTTTAACGCATTCGTGGACGTTCCCGCGGCAGGCTCAATCAGGATTTTACTGTATCCGTCCGTCTGCCCTAAAATCCCGGCCAGTGTGGAAGGGGGGAGAAGGGCGTTTGCGCCTCTTGTATGCCGTAGGAAGACCGTATCATAGGCGGCAGTTGCCGCTACCTGCAGGCGGATAGGAGTTCCGCCGAGCTGCAGGGCGATGGTGTCACCCGCATTTATATGATACTTTGAGGTGAAACGGTCCGGTAAAATGATTTGATTGCCGGAGAAATTGTCCAGTGTTCCACCGTCAATCAGTCTGGGAGGATTAATCTGTTTGAGCTGTGCTAAGTCTGCCGCAATCAGGTCAATGCTCTCACAGTAACCATTTTCGTGGTAAAGCGCAGTCCCCTCCAAAATGCCGACCCTTGTTTGGATAGAAGGCAGATTGGGAAGTACATCCAATTTGATGCTGCCCTTTGCTGCCGTCACGGAAATCGTTGCACTTCCGGCCATACCGCGGGCCATTTTTCGCTGGGCGCTTTCGTAAGATGCACTGATGGAAAACGATACAAACAGAAGTGTGGTGGACAGCAAAATGGACAGCAGCATGACGGCTGTGCGCGTTTTTCGCTCTTTTACATTTGTTAAAATGTACTTTAAAATGATTTTCATCGTGTTACCTACTTTCTATCGGACGGCGTTTCAGCGTGAACCAATGCGTTTTCAATTGCCTTTAAAACGGTATCGCTGGTGAGCGTTGCCCCGGTTATGGCGTCAATCTCCAATGATTGCGCAGAGCACACAGCCCCCGCGATTCGTTCCGCCGGTACCCTGTAAGAGGCTTTGTGCTCCACAATTTCAACATCGGTTATTTTATGATCTTGCACTTGCACCTTAACAACGGCAAACAGTATCTTGTTTTGACAGACGCCGATATAATCCCCGTCCTGAATCGTGTGGAGATCGATTGTGCCAATTTCCAACCGTTGCGGACGCAGCAGGAGCGCCGTTATGGCGAACCCGGCGCACAAAGCGACTGCTGCGGTAAGCAGATACAATCGCATTTTTACCCATTTTCCTTTCACTGTCCCCCCCCTATGCAAAGAAAAAGGTTGGTAAACCATCCCTGTAATCAGGATAGTTTACCAACCTTAATGCGATCTTCAGAGAACCTTAATTAACCTTAACGACAGGAAACAAAATTTGGAAGGTGGTACCAGCGCCGGGAATAGTGGAAACCGAAATGGTCCCGCTGTGGAGTTCAATAATACTTTTTGCGATCGCC
Organism: Anaeromassilibacillus senegalensis; assembly: GCF_001261775.1. Lineage (GTDB taxonomy): Bacteria > Bacillota > Clostridia > Oscillospirales > Acutalibacteraceae > Anaeromassilibacillus > Anaeromassilibacillus senegalensis. The sequence continues at coordinate 63,407 of NZ_LN868537.1, forward strand.
AGCCCCAGACCGGAACCTTCCGGCTTTTTTTCGGTGCTGGTACCGCGATAATATCGGTCAAAGAGATGTGCCATTTCTTCCGCCGTCATGCCGTTCCCATTGTCAGAAATGTCCACTCGAACCGTTTCACCGGAGCCTGAAACCCGCAGGGTAACCTCTGTATCTGCCCGGCCATGTACAAAAGAGTTGATGACCAGGTTGCGGAAAGCCCGCGTGAAAAGTGTCTGGTCAAACGTAAAGTCAATGTATTCCGAGCTGCTCTCAAAATGAACGGTCCGATTTTCATAATCCGGGGTGTTCAGAAGGTCAATGACCAGTTCTCTTAAAAAGCGGACCATATTTTGTTCGTTGCGTTTTAAGGGGAACATCCCATTTTCCAATTGATAGGTCAGTTTCAAATCGTCAATCAACGTCTCCATGTATGCCGCGTTTTTCAGCAGGATACCGGCATAGCGCTTGCATTGCTGCTCGCTGGTATTGCCGTCTTCCAGCAGCATTTCCGCATAGCCCTTGATCGGGGAGAGCGGTGTTTTTAGGTCGTGGGTAATATTGGCAATCCATTCCTCCCGTATCTTTTCCGTCTGCGTTTGCAGCTGGTCGCTGGCCTTGATCTCCGCGTCCAGCATATTCAAACTGTCATACAGGTCGTGGAATGCGCCGTGGTCTTGAACAGGGAGATAGCTTCTGGAAGAAATATCCTGGATGGATGTTGTGAGCCGCTTTATGGCCTTTGCCGTCCAAAGTCCATAGAGAACGCCGGAAACGGCGGCGACCAAAAAAAGGACGCCTAAAACAAAAAGGACAATGGTCTTTCCACCTGCAAATCGTTCTCCATTCAAGTACATGGTAACTTTGGAAATTTTTATAGGGAAGTACAGAATATACGCGTAGTCCTTTCCTTCATTGGATACCGTTCCGACGAATGCGGTAACCTGTCCGTCTTTTGCCTGTCCCGTTTGATAAAGGCGCAGCAGGTCCGTGCTGGAATAGGCGTCCCTTGCCTGCGGCGGCTCCTGGTAATGGTATATATCTGTACCGGACGAATTCAGTATTTGCAGGCCTATTTGATAATCACGCAGCAGCGCAATTCCTGCCTGCTTAACCTGTGGTGCATTGTCAATAAAAAGGATTTGTTCCCGGAACTCCTCTGTAAATGTCTTAGGCCAGTCGCTTCTTTTTGTGGAGCCGTCCGGCTGCTGAACGGTAATCAACAGGGAGCTGAGACAGACCACTGCCAAAATTGTACCGAGCAGTGACAAGAAGAAAATCAGATAAATATGAAAGACTGTACGATAACCGGATTTTCTCATTTAGTCAGTCCTTTTCTTAAGCTTATAGCCCAGGCCTTTCACTGTAATCAACTGCTGCGGATGGGACGGGCAATCCTCTATCTTTTCCCGTAAATGCCGGATATGCACCATAATCGTGTTATCGCAGATGCTGCTGTACTCGCCCCAAACCTGTTCATAAAGCCGTTCTTTGCTAATGATTTTTTCCGCGTTTTCCATCAGATAGGTGAGTAAGAGAAATTCGCGCCCCGTGAGGCAGATTTCTTTTCCTGATTTATAGACGCGGCAGCTTTCTTTGTCAATCGAAAGCAGGCCGACGGTCAGGAGCGGATTCTTATTTTGGCATGCAGTCGTTTGATACTGCTGGCGGCGAAGCTGCGCCTTCACACGGAACACAACTTCACGCGGACTGAACGGCTTGGTAATGTAGTCATCTCCACCGCAGGAAAGTCCAAGGATTTTGTCGATGTCATCGTTCTTCGAGGATAGAAACAGGATTGAGCAGAAGGAAAATGTGCGTATTTGTTTACAAACCTCCAGCCCGTCAATATCGGGAAGCATGATATCCAGCACTACAACGTCGGGGTGTAATTCCCGGCAGGCGTTGATTGCCTCCGTTCCGGTGTATGCTTTTTGAATATTTTGAAATCCCTCCTGGCGCAAAACTTCCTCCAACAACTCCACGATATCTCGTTCATCATCTACCAACAGAATTTTATGGTCCATAAACGACACCTGCTTTCTGTGTTTTGCCGGGCAGCGGCTTTTTGCACTTCCGCCAGCTACATTATAATTGTGTGCTTCAAACAATGCAAGCGATGGAACCGTTTTGAAAAAATGGGGAAAGAATCCGTAGGCTTAAAAACGTCTGCTAGAATTTACCGCTATCATTTTCAATGAATTTATATTAAGATTAAATTGTTACAAACTTGTAACCAATACGATAAAATGGTAGGAGGTAAAAGTTATGAAGCAATTAAAATTGCTGATGATCGTTCTGGCACTGCTGACGGCATCCGTTCAGCTTCCAATTGATCCAGGAAATTCATACCCAAACGGTGTGTATCAACCGGCGGGGGACAGCGTGGATTCAGAGGTGAATGAGGACAGTACAGTGTCCGAGAAACCGGAAGAGCCTGAGATTATAGAGCCGGATCTGGAAGCGCCCAACATAGAGAACGACAATTCCACGGTATCCGATGTAATTTCTTCCCCGGATACAGATTCGCGTCCGGAGCTGCCTGAAGACGAGTCCCAGACAGAAACTTCGCAGCCCGAAGAACCGTTGAACCCGGATACGTCTGAGGATTCGGAAACGTCTTCAGATCCGGGAACATCTTCTCAGCCCGAAACGCCCTCGCGGCCCGAGAAGCCGTCGCGCCCCAATATTCCATGGTGCCCTGAGCTGCCTTCGCGTCCCATACTGCCTTGGTGCCCCGAGAAGCCTTCACGTCCCGAGATCCCCTCGCTGCCGGATACACCTTCGCAGCCTGATACGCCTTCGGAGCCTGAATCCCCCGAGCCGCCCTCTTCGAAGCCAGAAACACCTGACACAGATCCGGATACCTTGTCTTATGCCGAACAGGTGGTGAAACTTGTCAATCAGGAGAGAACCAAGGCGGGACTGGCTCCGCTTACGCTCAGCCAGCCGGTTGCTTCGGCCGCACAGGTACGGGCCAAAGAGATTACACAGTCCTTTTCGCACACCCGGCCAGATGGAAGGAGCTTCTCTACCGCACTGACCGAACAAAAGGTGAATTACAGAAGCTCCGGTGAAAATATTGCGTGGGGACAGAAAACCCCCGAGCAGGTGATGCAGGGCTGGATGAACAGCGAGGGTCACAGAAAGAATATTATGAATGCCAAGTTTACGTCGATCGGGGTGGGCTATTACCGCAATGCATCCGGCGTAAATTATTGGACGCAGTTGTTTATTGGCTAACCGATTCCGCGCGATAAGACTGCTTTGCTGAGCAAATGCATGCGTATCGGTGACGTTCCACACGGATGAATAGGGACCTGTTTTCTGTTTTTTACAGAAGACAGGTCCTTTGCTATGTTTTGTTGGTTGTAAAAGAGGATGAATTTTCGTCTGAATTTTCCTTCCGGCACATATATTTAGGTTGTAAGAACAGAGAAAGGAGGGATCAGTATGCCCTCGCAGGGATACCTTTTGGCCCGTGTTTTCACTTCAGACGCGATGATTCCCGTAGAGGATGCTACGGTTACGGTTACGCAAAAGACGCCGGATGGACTGACGGAACTTTTAGCTGTCTGGCTGACCGATGAAAGCGGCGCAACCAGATCGATCAGCATTCCGACCCCTGATCTGGCGGCAAGCCAGGCACCGTCTAAAGAATGCCCGTTTTCCCTGGTGGATGTGACAGCGGAGCACCCGCAATATGAGCGAATTATCGTGGAGGATGTGCAAATCTTTCCCGATACCGTGTCGGAACAAAATTTACAGTTCATTCCCCTGGACGAGGCGCCGGAGGTCTGGAACCAGACAGAGACCTTCAATGTTACGCCGCAGAACTTGTAAGGAGGTACGTTTTGCCAACCGTTATTCCATACATACCGGAAAACATTACCGTGCATTTGGGGTCGCCGTCCAGTGGCGCCTCCAATGTAACGGTGTCCTTTTCAGACTATATCAAGAATGTTGCCTCCAGTGAAATTTATCCCACATGGAGTGAAAGCGCCATGCGCGCGAACATTCTGGCTCAGGTTTCCTACGCGTTAAACCGTGTATACACGGAATTCTATCGCAGCCGGGGTTACAATTTTGATATTACCAACACAACCGCTTATGATCAAGCGTTTGTCAAAGGCCGCAATATCTTTGAGGATATCAGCCGCCTTGTCGATGAGTTGTTTAACGATTACATACGCCGCCAGGGCTTTGTAGAGCCTTTGTTTGCCTCCTTCTGCAACGGCACAACCTCAACCTGTGAGGGCCTGAGCCAATGGGGGTCCGAGGAACTGGCGCAGCAGGGGTACGATTCTATGCGGATTCTCCAAAATTATTATGGCGACGATATCGAGCTTGTAATAGACGCCCCCATTCAAAACATAACCAATTCTTATCCGGGAACAGCACTGCGTGAAGGGGACACGGGCCCAAATGTGACCGTTATCCAAACATCCCTGAACCGTATTTCACAGAACTATCCGGCGATTCCAAAGATTTATCCGGTGGACGGTGTGTTCGGCCCGATGACGACGGCGGCTGTGCGCAAATTTCAAAGCATTTTTGGGCTTGCCGTTGACGGCGTTGTGGGAAAAGGCACCTGGTACCAGCTTGTCAAGCTGTATGTGGGCGTGAAGCGTTTGGCAGAGCTGAATTCACAGGGGCAGACCTTTTCGGGGATATCGTGGGCGTATCCGGATGCCATTATCGAGGGAGACAGCGGCCAGAAGGTGTCCCATTTGCAGTATATGCTGGCAGTTCTCTCCGAATTTACCCCGCAGATCCCACCAGTGCAGGTTACGGGCGTCTTTGACGCAGAAACAAAGAGCGCGGTGCTGGCGTTTCAGAGGCGCGCCGGCATGCCGGAGACAGGGGAGGTTGGCGCACCCACATGGGACGCCATTTACGACGCATATGCGGGTGTCGCTGAGACGGTCCTCAGCCGGGGGGAACTCTTTCCCTATCAGGGAAACCCGGCCCCAGCCACCACGGTCCAGGCTTTGCAGACGCAGCTCAACGCAGTGGCCAACGCTACGCCCGGCATGCCCCGCCCGCCGATTACCGGGCAGCCCGATGCGATGACCCAGCGGGCGATCCTGCAATTTCAGAAACTTTGCAAGCTTCCGGCAAATGGACAAATTGATTCCGCCACCATGAAAGCCCTGGCTGACGATATTGGGGAACTGCGTTTTGCCAGATCGCCCCGTTTCGCACAGTTTCCAGGCTACAGCTTGCGCTATGGCATGGCTGATTCAAATTAGGAGGTGATAAAATGGCGGTTACAAACGAACCGATTGGCCAGCCGGTCCGGAGCCTGCAAACGATGCTGCGGGCCATTGCGCAATATGACAATGAAGTTCTTCCCGTTGTGCCAGACGGGATTTATGCCAACGATACCATCGCCTCGGTTTCCTCGTTCCAAAGGCGGCATGGGCTGCCCATCACCGGCATAACCGATATGGATACCTGGTACGCCGTGGCTGACGAGTACCGGCGCGCTTTAGTGGAGATCAGCCCAGCGGCATCGGTAAATCCAATTTTTCAGAGAGGCCAGGTTATTCGTGCCAATGAGGTCAACGAGCACCTGTATATGATTCACGGCATGCTGATCGCCCTCCACTCCCATTATGATTCTCTTCCGCTTGTTTCCTGTAACAATGTCCACGATGCGGCCTCTGTTGCGGCGATTCAGTGGCTGCAGTCGCGTGCAGGCGTTGAGCCAAGCGGGGATATCACACGGCTTACGTGGAAAAATTTATCGCATCTTTACCGTCTTACAGTCGGTGACGGAACAAAAGCAGCCGCGGCCGTGTTTAGTTTCCGGGAAAGCGTGGGATAAAAATAATGATAGGGCTTGTGCGAGCTGTAAAGTCCTGTCATACAAAGAATAGTTGTGGAAAAAACCTGTAGATCCGATGTGTAAATCGGGCCTACAGGTTTTTTGTGATATAAGCGGCCTGAAAAATAAATTGCGGCATCGTCGATTTTTTTCTTGACTTGAAGTGAACTCCAGGGTGTATCGTTGTGATAAAGGCGGTGAAAGGCCGCAGTACCTGACTCGTTTCGTAAGGAGGAAAAATGACGAATATGCAATACAGAAAGCTGCCGCACGGCGGCGAAAACATCAGTATTATCGGTTTGGGAATGGGTTCCATTCATGAGAGCAGCGAGGCCGAAATTGAAAAGACAGTCAATCTGGCGATTGAGAGGGGCGTCAATTATTTTGATATGGTGGCTTCGGAGGGGAAGCCGTACGAATGTTATGCCCATGCCTTGGCGGGACGCAGGGAGCATGTGTATTTACAGATGCATTTCGGTGCGGTCTACGATGGCGGCCGGTATGGCTGGACGCGGGACCTCTCTAAAATCAGGCGAACCTTTCAGGGGCAGCTCAAGACGCTGGGAACCGACTATGCGGATATAGGGTTCGTCCATTGTGTCGATGAACTGGATGACTATCGGGAAATCCTGTCAGATGGAATCTGGGACTACATGAAGGGTCTGAAGGAAAGCGGCGTCATCCGCCATCTGGGACTTTCCTCCCACGACCCGGAAATGGTCCGGCGATTTCTGGAGACGGGCTGCATCGATATGGTAATGTTCAGCATCAATCCGGCCTATGACTACTCCACCGGAACCTATGGAATCGGCAGCATGGCGGACAGAAGGGAACTGTATCGGGAATGTGAAAAGGAAGGTGTCGGCATTTCAGTGATGAAACCCTTTGGCGGGGGGCAACTGCTGCATGCGGCGACATCTCCTTTTAAGCAGGCGCTCACAAAAACGCAGTGCCTGCAATATGCGCTCGACCGGCCGGCAGTGCTTACCGTTCTTCCCGGCGTTCGCAGCCGCAGCGACTTGGAAGAGGTTCTCACGTATTTGGAAGCCAGTCCTGAGGAGCGGGATTATGCTGCGATCAGCGCGTTTACGCCCCAAAATGCAGACGGAATCTGCGTCTACTGCAACCACTGCCAGCCTTGCCCCATGGGACTCAATGTGGGGCTGATCAATAAATATTACGACCTTTCTCTGGCAGGCGACGTCCTGGCCAAAGGACATTATGAAAAGCTGTCTGTCAAAGCGGACGCATGCGCCCAATGCGGACACTGCGAGTCCCGCTGTCCCTTTCATGTGAAGCAGGAAGCCCGCATGCGGGAGATCGCGGTATATTTCAACACGTAAAAAACAGGAGGAAAGAAAAATGTTGGGAAATTTTTGCTATGCCAACCCTACAAGGCTTTACTTTGGAGAAAACGCTTTGGATTTTTTACAGGAGGAACTGTCCCGCTATGGGAAAAATATCTTATTGGTATACGGCGGCGGTTCCATTAAGCGAAACGGCGTTTACGAACAGGTGACCGCAATTCTGCGTGAGAGCGGAAAAACCGTTTTTGAGGATGCGGGCGTTATGCCGAATCCCACAGTCGATAAGCTCTACGAGGGCTGCAAAAGAGCGCGAGAAAACAACGTCGATCTGATTCTGGCGGTTGGCGGCGGCTCCGTCTGTGACTATGCGAAGGCGGTTTCCGTTTCTGCTTACTGTGAGGAAGATCCGTGGGAGAAATATTATCTGCGCATGGAGGATGTGGACAACCGGATCATCCCGGTCGGCTGTGTACTGACCATGGTTGGAACCGGGTCGGAGATGAACGGCGGTGCGGTCATTACAAACCATCGGACAAAACAAAAGATTGGCCATGTATTTGGAGACAATGTGTTCCCGCGGTTTTCCATCCTCAATCCGGTTTTTACATATACCTTGCCCAAGTATCAGATGACTGCCGGATTCTTTGATATTATGTCGCATATCCTGGAACAGTATTTTTCGGGCACTGACGACAACACCAGTGATTACATTGCAGAGGGGCTGCTGAAATCCCTGATCCACAGTTCCCGCATTGCAATGAAGGAACCGGAAGATTACGAGGCCCGCAGCAACATTATGTGGATTGCGACCTGGGCTTTAAATACGCTGATTGCCAAGGGGAAGAGCACCGACTGGATGGTGCATATGATTGGGCAGTCAGTTGGCGCGTACACAGACGCAACCCACGGCATGACGCTTTCCGCTATTTCCATGGCGTACTACCGGCATATCCTGCCCTATGGTCTGGAAAAGTTCAAACGGTATGCGGTCAATGTGTGGAACGTCGATCCACAGGGCAAGAGTGGAGAAGAAATCGTCGGTGAGGGGCTTGACCGGATGGAGGATTACATGCGCGAACTGGGGCTTGTCATGAATCTGCGAAGCTTGGGAGTCGACGAGGCGATGCTGGACGGCATTGCAGACGGTACGATCCACATGGACGGCGGATACAGGGATTTGCCGCGTGAGGAAATCATATCCATTTTGAGAGACAGCCTGTAATGGGTTTGGTGCCTGAATAGAATAAAATTATTTTTTAAAAGACGAAACTGCTTTTGACATCAGCGAAGAGCAGTTTCGTCTTTTGCTTTTGAAAAATAGATATCAAAAGAGAATACGTATTTGTTAAATTGAAAGGCGTTTTATAATATATACATATTAATGAAATAACTGTGACGTAAATTTGTGGATTGAAACTATGCAGGACGCATTAAATGCTATAATATCTAAATTAATGTGCAAACGCTTGAACGCGAAGCACACCAGAAGCGCATCTGGCGGTTCTTACATATAAAGAGGGATAGGGCATGAAAAAGAATATCTTATTGCGGACCAATCTAATGGTTTGTATTGTTATTATAATCGGTTTTTGCCTGACGGCTGTTCTCAGCTATCAGGCGAATTTTGACGCGTCTTTACAAAGTATTGAACAGGTGTCCTCCCTGACTTCCGAGGGGATTTATTATCAGTTGACGACCACCTTTACAAAGCCGGTAAATATTTCTCTTACAATGGCAAACGACAGCCTGCTGCGGGATCTGCTCGGCAGCGAAGCAACGCATTTGGATGACGAAGACTATATCGGAAGGCTCCGGGAATATTTGGGGAACTATCAGGAGAAATACAGCTATGATTCGGTTTTTCTGGTTTCCACGGCAACCGGCAGATACTACAATTTCCGTGGGCTGGACCGGGTTTTAACGCGCGAGACTCCGGAAAATGTCTGGTATTATGAGCTGTTGGACAGCGATGCGGATTATGCGATGAATGTGGACAATGACGAAGCGGCAAATAATGAAATTACAGTCTTTGTGAACTGTAAAATTAAATCGGATGCGGGGACGACGCTGGGAATTGTCGGTGTAGGGCTGCGCATTGACTATTTGCAAAGCCTGTTGCTCGATTATGAAAAAAAGTTTGGCGTCCAGACTTACTTGATAGACGATGCGGGAGAAATTGAAATTTCCACGCAGTATACGGGGTTTGAACGGGAAAATCTATTTGAGCTGAATGCATTCAGCAGCGACGTAAAGCGCAAAGTTCTGAATTGGACAAAGGAGGAAGCTGCGTGCAGCTTTTGGACCTCTGAAGCTGATACGGCCGGTTTGTCCAGTTATGTGGTTGCGCGCTATCTGCCGGAATTGTCCTGGCATCTGGTGGTGGAAAGAAATATCGGTCCCCTGATGGAAGAGCTTTACCGGCAGCTTTTTCAGACTGTCCTGATTATTCTTGCGATCATCGGGATTATCCTTGTGGTAATCACATATGTGATCCGGGGCTTTAATCAAAAGATCATAGAGATGAATGAAAAGCAACAGGAAGTTTTCCGGCAGACGACGGAGCAGATGTATGATAACATCTATGAGTTGAATATAACGCAGAACCGGGCGGCAGGCAAAAGTACCAAGCGGTATTTTGAAAGCTTGGGAATGCCGGGAGACATCCCCTACGATCAGGCGCTGCGGGGAATTGCGAAAAAGCAAATTAAGGAAGAGTTTCGAGAGGGCTATATTTCCACCTTTGCACCGGAAAACGTATTGCGCGAATATGAAAAGGGAAATACGCATCTGCGGTATGACTTCATGATCCGTCTGGATGGCGAAGACTATTTCTGGCTGCGGATTGACGCCCATACGTATTTTTGGCCGGAGGATGGCTGTGTCCACATGTTTACATACCGCAAAAATATTGATAAAGAGAAGAAGCAGGCGCTTCAGATGTCTGAGCTGGCCCAGAAGGATGAAATGACCGGACTTTATACCAAAATGGCCACGGCCCGTCAGATCAATCGCTTGCTGGAGCAGAACTCAACCGGTCGGTACGCCTTTTTCATCTTTGATATCGATAATTTTAAACAGGCGAACGATTCCCATGGGCATGCCTTTGGTGACTCTGTGATTGTTACCTTTGTGAATACGATTAAGAGGCATTTTCATGAGGAGTCGGTCATTGGCAGAATCGGCGGCGATGAATTTGTTGCCTTTACTGTGGTTTCCGGCAGGCAGCAGGCGGATGAAATGGGAAAGAAACTTTCTGACGCACTGCATATGCAGCATGTGGTTGGGCAGATGCGCTGGAACATATCCGCCAGCATCGGTGTGGCGATGTCGCCGGAGGATGGAACAACGTTTGAGTCATTGTATAAACGTGCGGACACCGCTCTTTACCAGACCAAGAAACGTGGAAAAGACGGCTATACCATCTATTTGAGCGCACAGTCAGGCAAAGGCAATTAAAAATTCCTGTACAGATCAGGTATTCTATGGTATATTGTTTTTACAGATATTACAAGGTGCCCGAGGTGTTCAGCTGGTCGGGAGAATAGGGAAACGGGTGCAAATCCCGTGCGGGACCGCCGCCGTAAAAGGCAAGTTCCGGCTTTTTTATGCCACTGTGGGTACACATGGGAAGGCAGAGCCGGAGCGCAAACGCCTGAGCCGGAAGACCTGCCTTGTAGTTGATATTCTGCCGGAGGGAGACCTCGAAAGGCGGGAACTGCGCGGCGGACGGACAAAACGTTTGCGCAGACAGCATTCAGCTTGCCGTATTGGTAACTGTTTGTTATCCTATGCCTTTCTCGATTCAGAGAAAGGCATTTTTTGCGGCATAATTTGTAAGGAGGAAAAACATGACTCGAAATGAAAAGAAAGTATTTGTCCTTTCCGTTGTGTTTGGCGCTGTGCTCTGTGTACCCCAGAATGCATTTGCCATGCACATTATGGAAGGATACTTGCCCCCACTGCATTGCGTTTTTTGGGGCGCCGTTTGTATTCCGTTCCTGGCAGGGGGTGTGATCTCCATCCGGCATACGATTCAGCGGCGGAGAAAAGCGCTGCTGTTGCTTGCGATGGCCGGTGCGTTCATCTTTGTGATTTCTTCGCTGAAAATTCCATCTGTTACGGGCAGCTGCAGCCACATGACCGGCACCGGATTGGCAGCCATCCTTTTTGGTCCGGTTGCCGCAAGCGTTTTGGGAATCATTGTGCTGGTTTTTCAGGCCGTTCTTTTGGCGCACGGCGGCTTGACTTCCCTGGGAGCAAATACGTTCAGCATGGCGATCGCCGGCCCTCTGCTCAGCTGGGGCCTGTATAAACTGGGCAAAAAATGCAGGATTCCCCGTCTGGCCAATATTTTTATCGCGGCGACGTTGGGAGACCTGTTTACCTATTGTGTGACCAGTCTGCAACTGGCTCTGGCAAACCCGAGCGTGGAAGGTGGAAATGCCGCAAGCGCCGTGAAATTCCTGGGGGTATTTGCGCCCACACAGCTCCCGCTTGCGGTAATTGAAGGAATTTTGACCATGCTCATTATCCTTGGACTGGAAAGCTATGCAGAGCCGGAACTGCGTGAGATTGGCTTTCTGGAGGAAATTTGATATGCGTAATAAGACAAAAATCGTGGTGCTCTCCCTTGTTTTGGTGCTGCTCCTTGCCGTTGTACCGCTGTTTGTTTTGAAGGGGGCGGCGTTTGGCGGGAGCGATGACGCGGGAAGCCAAATGGTGGAACAGATTCGCGGGGAAGCTTATGAACCGTGGTTTACACCGGTGCTGGAACAGGTGATTGGCGGAGAGCTTCCAGGGGAAATTGAGAGCCTTTTATTCTGTGTGCAGACGGGGATCGGCGTTGGTGTAATCGCATATGGGTTTGGCTATTTGGTAGCGCGTAAGAAGTATAGTAAAGCGGAAAAAGAATAGAACGTAAGACGTAATTCAAAACAACCATGCGCAGCATCAGCCTGTGAACAGCCCTGGGTGATACAGACAGTGCAAAACGCCCCGGGTAGGGCGATAGATTATGGGGAGAGGCGGGCGCGCAAGTGGCGCCTCTCCGGTTTTACAGGCAGCAATGCGATTGCCAAAGAGCGCTCAAATTGTGGACAGGTAGAGAAATGCCTTGCCCGGTATGAAATATTCGTCACCCACTTGAATTTGGAGCGGTCTCTTGAATAAGTTCGCATATTCGTGCACTTGTTATCCCGTCCGTACCCACTTGAAATCCTTTTCACTGCCTGCTACAATGAAACAAATAGGAATCAGGAAGTGAATGCAATGACTCAATATCTTGTTGGCGATACGTATGTTGTGCGTTTGCAGAGGGGAGAAGAGGTTTTATCTTCCATTTAAATGTTGTGTGCACAGGAACAGATAGCGTTGGGAACGATCTCTGCACTGGGGGCGGTTAATCATGTGGTGATCGGTGCTTATGAGGTTGAAAAGCAGCAGTATATTTCTCGTGAGTTTGATGGCACAATGGAAATGACCTCTTTAACAGGCAATATTACGGAGATGAATGGGGAGCCTTATCTGCATGTGCATGCCACTTTTGGTGATTTAAATGGGACAGTGATCGGTGGGCATCTAAACGAGGCGGTGGTCAGTGCTACCTGTGAGCTTTTTATTCGCCGGTTGGATGGCCGCATCGGCCGAAAGTTGGATCCGGAAACCGGATTGAATGTTTTGGATATTTAAAGGAGAGCTGAAAAATGGTTAAGCATATTGTCATGTGGAAATTGAAGGACGAAGTAAAGAACGAACAGTTGAATGAGTTGGTGGTCTCGTTACAAAGTCGGTTTAAAGCGCTGTTGGGGGTCATCGACGGGTTGACGGATATTGAATTTGGACAAAACTATAACGGCGGAGAGTATGACATTGCTTTGTACTGTGCGTTTACCACACAGGAAGCGCAGAATGCCTATCAGAAAAATCCCGCGCACCTGGCGGTTGCGGAAACCGTGCGTGCTTCCACTTGTGGACGCGCCTGTGTCGACTACGAAATTTAATACAATAAAGCCGTGCTTAGATGTTCATAATCGGTGCACGGCTTGTTTTCTATTTGGACACAAATTGTTCAATTGCTTCTGGAAAAAGTATGCTATGATAACTCTGGAATCTTATTACCATCCATTTAATAAAATATGGTTATGAAAAAGGAGGAATTGCAATGCTTACCGAATTGGAAGCCACGTTGAAAAAGGTTTTATTAGCGGGAATCGGCGCCGTGGCGGTAACTGCGGAGAAAGCTGATGAAATCATTAAAGAACTTGTGAAAAAAGGTGAGATCACCGTAGAACAAGGCAAAGCGCTTAATGAAGAATTGAAACACCGGGCGCAGGAGGCCGCCAAAAAGGCGCAGCCGACAGAGCCGCTGGCCGCTCCGCCTAAAAAAGCGCCGGAGGTGGATGTAGACGCCATGAGCCGTGAGGAACGTGAAGCTTTGAAGAAGAAGCTGGAAGAGCTGGAAGCAAAAGAAGGCGATGGAAAAGACGACATCTTCTGAGCCGGCTGGCAGCGGTGGACGTCTGCGTGAAATTGTGTCCATTCTTGCAAAGCATGATCTTGTGAGAGGCGTTACACCAGAGAAAGTACGTATTGTTCTGGAAGAGCTTGGTCCAACGTTTGTCAAGCTGGGACAGATATTATCTATGCGGCGGGATATGATTCCCGCCGCATATTGTGAGGAATTGGCTCTTCTGCGTGCGGATGTACGTCCACTTTCTTTCCTTGAAGTCAAACAGGTAGTCGAATCGGAATACAAACAGCCGTTGCAGGAGATATTTCTTTCTTTTTGTGAAGAGCCTTTGGGCTCTGCTTCCATTGCGCAGGTTCATGAGGCGGTGCTCAAAAGCGGCAGGCACGTGGTGGTAAAGGTACAGCGTCCGGGGATCCATGAAACAATGTCACAGGATATTATGCTTTTGCACCGGGCGGCCGATCTGTTAAAGCTCACGGAGGTGGGCACGGTCATTGATCTGCATATGGTGTTGGACGAGATGTGGACGGCGGCTCAGCAAGAAATGGATTTTCTGCTGGAAGCGAAGAATGCGCAGGAATTCCGCGAACGGAACCAATCGGTCGCGTTTGTCGATTGTCCCGAAATAGAACACCGTTATACCACAGGCAAGGTGCTGGTCATGGAATATATCGATGGCATCCCGATCGATGGTCTGAAAGCGCTTCAAATAGAAGAATACGATTGCAATGAGATTGGTTTGAAGTTGGCAGATCACTATGTCAAACAGGTGGTTGATGACGGCTTTTTCCATGCGGACCCGCATCCGGGAAATATCCGTATCCGGAACGGGAAAATTGTGTGGATCGATTTGGGAATGATGGGACGTTTGTCCGCCCGCGATCAGGCGCTATTCCGCGACGGCGTAAAGGCGATGGCGCGGGGCGATGTGGACGAACTGAAAAATATTGTGCTGACAATCGGCGTTTGTACAGCGCCAATTGACCACATAAAACTATATTCCGACATTGATGATTTCCTTGCCCGATACGGAAAAATGGACTTAGGCGGCATGAATCTGGGACAGATCGTGGAGGAATTGATGAACTTGGCAAGGGAACATCATATCTCCTTGCCCAAGGGAATGTCAATGCTCAGCCGCGGGATTCTGACGCTGGAAGGCGTGCTCGCCACACTCAGTCCGGAAATCAACCTGCTCCAAATTATGGCCAACCGGATGTCAGCAGATTTTCTGCGGGATTTTGACTGGAAAAAAGAGATAACCGGCAGCGGGCGCAGGTTGTATGAGTCGGCGCATAAGGCGGTCGATATTCCAGCTCAGATCTCCGACTTGCTGCGTATGGGAGTAAAGGGGCAAACCAAACTCAATCTGGAATGGATTGGTTCCGTGCAGCCGCTTGCGAAGATCGACGGCATGGTGAATAAAATTGTTAAATGCATTTTGACTGCGGCTTTTTGGATCGGTTCCAGTTTGCTGTGTTCGGCAGATATACAGCCTAAGGGCTGGGGGATCCCATTGATCGCTTTGTTTGGTTTTATTGCTGCACTGTTCTTTTTAATCTGGCTGCTATGGGATATGAAGCGGAAAAAGCGCTGACCGATCGGCAGATGCAAAAATCCTCCAATTGTAGATAGGAGATACCTACAATTGGAGGATTTTTTGCGTCATACGTTGTGAAATCCTTTGCCGATGATTTCGCTGGTGTTGGAAATCAGAATGAACGCACCCGGTTCCACCTGCTTGATGTATTGCCGCAACATGACCGCCTGATACCGGCTCATAACGGTAAAAATAATCTGCTTTTCCTCATGGGAAAAAGCGCCTTCTGCATTGCATACCGTTGCGCTGCGCCCGAGTTTATGCACGATAAAATCGCAGATGGGTTCCGGGTTGCTGCATACCACGTTAAAATATTTGCACATATTGATACTTTCGATGACGTTGTCAATCACCAGAGATTTGGTAAACAGGCCCAGCATAGAAAACAGAAACGTCTTGATATCAAAGATAAAGAAGGCGGAAAGAGTAATCAGCAGATCGCTCGCCAGCAGTGCGTTGCCGATGTTAATGCTGGAGTATTTCTTTAAAATCATGGCAACAATATCCGTACCACCGCTTGAAGCGCCTATATTAAATAAGATTGCGGAACCCAGTGCGGGCAGAACAATGGCGAAAACCAGTTCCAGCATGGGATCGTCCGTCAGCGGCTTGTCCAGCGGGAACAGGTACTGCATGGCGGATAAACTGATGGAGAGCAGCATACTGGAATAGACCGTACGTACTCCAAATCCCTTTCCAAGGAAAAGGAAGCCGAGCAGCAGTAAAACCATATTGACCACAAAGTTGACTGCGCTGGGCGAAAAAGGAAGAATCTTGCCGACTGCGACCGCGAGACCTGTCACGCCGCCAAAGGTAAAATTGTTGGGAAATTTGAAAAAATAAACGCCGACCGCGATGAGCAGGGTGCTGAGCGTGATCAGAGCATAATCTTTGATCGAATCCTTTTTCATCGTAAAGCCTCCTAAAAAGGTTCTGTTTGCCTTATTATAGCATACCTGGTCTAAAACAGTCTCTTTCCGAAACGAAAATATTTAAAACAGAATGATCTTGCCGTTCCCGCAGCCATTGAAAACGTTGCATTTGGTTACAGTGTAAGGCTGTTTTGAATCCTTTGGAATCGGAAGGGGCGATTGATGCAGGAAGGGGCACATACTTGAAGTAGAAGGAAGAATTTGTTATAATAACTTTAATTATTGTCGGAAAAAGGGAATCGGTACTCGATCCGATCAGCGTCAAGATGCAGGGGCCGCCGACTGCGTCTGGTACAAAATAAAGGAGTTCGGCGGGGAATGGAGTTCATATGGCAAAGGTTACCCTTTTAACGTATACGCCGCAACCGGAAAAAACGGTCGCAATGGCAGCAAAACTTTGTTATTCCCCTTCGTCTATTGCTTCCATTGGGCAGGGGCTTACAGCGGAAAAAACGGCTTCTTTTGTGGAGATGCTGTCGGAGATCGGCCACGAAAGCCCGATTGAGCACGCGTCTTTCACCTTTGGAATTGAAGGGGTTTCCCGTTCCCTTCTGGCGCAGATTACACGGCACCGTATCGCATCCTTCAGTGTGCAAAGTCAGCGGTATGTGGCGGAGAACTGTTTTTCCTATGTGGTTCCGCCGGAAATCGAAAAGATACCGGAGGCAAAAGCGGAATTTTTGGCCGCAATGGAGGAGGATCAACAGCATTATGAGCGCCTGACGGCGATTTTAAAAGAAAAACATAAAAGAACTCTCATTGAACAGGGCAGGGAAGAAAAGGCGGCGGAGCGCGCGGCGGAAAAACAGGCGATTGAAGACGCGCGTTTTGTCCTGCCTAACGCCTGCGATACCAAAATGATCTGTACATTTAATGCGCGTTCCCTGCTGAATTTCTTTACGCTGCGCTGCTGCAACCGCGCGCAGTGGGAGATCCGGGATGTCGCCACGCAGATGCTGTTTTTGGTGCGCAAAGTGGCGCCGCATCTGTTTGCGAGCGCCGGTCCGGCTTGCATGCGGGGCGCCTGTACGGAAGGAAAAATGTCCTGCGGCAGGGTGCAGGAAGTGCGCGCGTTCTTCCGCACGGAGGACACGGAATGAGTGGCGCTTTGATCGCGGTGGAGGGACTGGATG
The DNA here is from genome assembly GCF_001261775.1 of Anaeromassilibacillus senegalensis. Classification (GTDB taxonomy): domain Bacteria; phylum Bacillota; class Clostridia; order Oscillospirales; family Acutalibacteraceae; genus Anaeromassilibacillus; species Anaeromassilibacillus senegalensis. Next base: position 80,666 of record NZ_LN868537.1, read on the forward strand.
GCAGTGGCAAGGCAACGCAGACCGCGCTGCTGTGCCAGGCGTTGAAAAAGCAGGGCGTTTCCCTGCGCCGCATTTCCTTTCCCGATTATGAACAGCCCTCCTCCGCACTGGTAAAAATGTACCTGGGCGGTGCCTTCAGCACGGATCCGCAGGCGGTCAATGCTTATGCGGCCTCCTCATTTTATGCGGTGGACCGCTTTGCAAGCTTTGCACAGTTTTGGAAGCCGGATTATGAGGCTGGCAAAACCATTGTGGCGGACCGCTACTCCACCTCCAATATTGTCTATCAAATGTCGAAGCTGCCTCATGAAAAATGGGACGCTTTTATTGAATGGATTTGCGACTATGAATATGACAAGCTGGGACTGCCGGAACCAAACTGCACCATTTATCTGGATATGCCGCCGGAAGTAAGCCAAAAGCTGCTCAGCGTGCGCTACCACGGCGACGAACAGAAAAAGGATATTCACGAACGCGACACGGCGTATCTTTCTGTCTGCCGGGAAAGCGCGGCCTACGCGGCAAAAAAGCTCGGCTGGCTTGTAATAAATTGTGCAGAGGGCGACAATGCTAAAGCAGTGGAGCAAATTCATGAGGAACTGATGAAACGATTGGCAGAGGAGACATTTTTACATGTTTGATTTCAGGATACCGGAGGTTTCCGATCGCGAATGGATGCAGCCGGCGCTGACCGCGTCCGGCGGGATGGGCAGCGAATTTGCGTTTGGCACGCTGTACCTGTGGAGCGATGCGTATGCAACGAAGGTCTGTAAAACAGACGATTTGATTTTGCGCTGTTCCGGCGGCCCGATGCGGATGACGTATCAGCTGCCTCTGGGCAATGGCTCGATGCGGGATCAGGTGGAACGGTTACTGGCGGACGCAAAAGAGCGCGGCTGTAAATTCCGCATATGGGGTTTGACCAAGGAACAGACCGAAGCATTGGAACAGGAGATGCCGGGAAAATTCCGGTACCAGCTGGACCGCGCCTCTTCCGACTATATTTATGACACACAGAGCCTGATCCAGCTGTCCGGAAGAAAGTACCACAGTAAACGCAACCATCTGTCCCGTTTTCAGCGAACCTATGACTGGTCCTATGAAGATATTTCTCCGGATAATTTTAAGGACTGCATCGCGGTTGCGCGCGCCTGGTGTGAGCAGAACGGCGGCTGCGGAGAGGAAGATGGAACGGACAGTGAGAACTGCGCCATCCATAAGGCTTTCAAGTATTACGATGCACTGCATCTTTCCGGAGGACTGCTCCGCATAGAGGGCAAGCCGGTTGCCTTTACGGTCGGCGAGGAGATTAATCCGGAGACTTACCTGCTGCATTTTGAAAAAGCGTTAAGCGGCTATGAGGGGCTTTATCCCGCGATCAACCAAGCGTTCGCCGCCCAGCATCTGGAATCGTACCGTTATGTCAACCGGGAAGAGGATTTGGGAATTGAGGGGCTGCGCAAGGCGAAGCTCTCTTATTATCCGGCGATTATCCTGGAAAAATACGTTGTCACCCTGCTGGAGGAAACGCCGGAAATTCCGGAGGAATAAAAGGAGGCGCCGCAATGATCGGCTTTGCAAACTGGGAAGACCGCCCGGCTTTGGCGGCGCTTTGGCAGATAAGCTTTGACGAAGAGCGTCGGTATGCCAATTTCTTTTTTAACAACCGTTTTTTACCGGAGAACTGTCTGGTATACCGGTCCGGGAACAAGGTGGCGGCAATGCTGCACCTGTTGCCCGCGTGGGTCGTACAGAACGGGAAGCCGGTCCGTGCGCATTATGTATTTGCATGCGCCACGCAGCCGGAGCATCGTTCTCATGGGTACATGAATGCGTTGCTGGCATATGCGGCTTTGGTGGGCACACAGAGGGAGGAGCAATATTCCGTCATCCTGCCCGCGAACCGGAGCCTGTATAAATACTATGCAAAATCGGATTACCAAACTTTTTTTGAGCGGGATGAATACGAGTTGTCCGACCTGCAAATGCGCGCGTTCGCATCGGAACGGTTGTGGAGCCGGGCCGTCCTCCCGCCGGGACAGCTCAACGGCATAAGAGACAAGGCGCTCCAAAATCAAAACGGCTCCGTCCTGTGGGACGACGTCTCGTTTTGGTTTGCCGTACAAAACCAGTTGTCCTACGGTGGAAAACTGGTCTGTGCGGAGGGAGCGCAGGGGGTTGGATACGCGCTTTGCCGGACCGCGGAACGGGATACCTGTGAGGTGACGGAGTTGATAAGCTCTGGGAACAGCCTGCCCGATGTGTTGGCGGGAATCCTGAAGGAGATGCCCGCGCCGCTTTACCGCCTGCGCCTTCCCAAAAACAGCGGCCTGCTGAAACGGTTTGCAAGAGAACCGCTTCCTTTGCCGTCCTCCACTGCGTGCGGCATGATAAAACCGCTGGGCGGCGTTTCTTTGGAACAGCTCAATGTGGGGCAAAACGCGCCATATCTGGGCCTGGGAAAAGACTGAATTGTATTGATAAGGGGTGTGCAGCTATGATCTATGTATTTCTGGCAAACGGTTTTGAAGAGATAGAAGCGTTGACGACGGTGGATATCCTCCGCCGCGCGGAGCTGGACGTAAAAACCGTGGGCGTCGGCGGCAGAACCGTCGTTGGTTCCCACGGGATTGCCGTTGTGGCGGATTTGGAAGAAAAGGACGTTACAACGGACGGAATGGAACTGGTTGTGCTGCCGGGTGGGATGCCGGGTACGCTTAATCTGGAAAAATCCCCGATTGTTACGGCCTCGATTCGCTACTGCCTGGATAACGGCCTGCATGTGGCGGCTATCTGCGCGGCGCCGTCCATTTTGGGACATATGAATGCGCTGAAGGGGTGTACGGCTACCTGTTTCCCGGGTTTTGAAAAGGAACTGAACGGTGCGAGCCTGTCCTCCCAGCCGGTCTGTGTCAGCGGGCGGATCATCACCGGCAAGGGCGCGGGCGTGGCGGTGGATTTTGCCTTGCGCATTGTCGCGGAATTGTGTGGTTCGCAGCAATCCGTTGCAATTAAGAAGGCGCTGCAGTGCCAGAACTGAATGTAGTTTTCCCACATGTAAAATAACAGCCGGTTGTCCTGCGTGTACTGGGCCGGAAAAAGGATGATGGCATTATGTATATCAAAAATATCAAAGAGCTGAAAAAAAACCTGCGCGCTCGGTACCGCCGCTTCCGGGAGAAGATGAATGCAGAACATAAAATCCGCTTGGACGCCAACATCCAATGCCGTTTGCTGGCGCTGGATGAGTACGCCAAGGCGGAAACGATTTTTACGTACGTAAGCAAATCCATTGAGGTAGATACCTTTGCGATCATTAACGCGGCGTTTGCCAACCACAAGCGTGTAGCGGTGCCGCGCTGTGTGCCGGATACCTTTGACATGGAGTTTTATTACATCACCTCGCTCAGCGATCTGGAAAAAGGCGCCTTCGGCGTATTGGAGCCGGTGCCGGATCAATGTGAGAAGGTGACCCACTATGGGAAAGCGCTGTGTATCGTTCCCGGGCTCAGTTTTGATGCACAGGGGTATCGTTTGGGGTATGGGAAGGGTTACTATGACCGCTACCTCGCGCAGTTCCGGGGGGTGACGGTCGGTATCTGCTACTTGGGGTGCATCCAGTGGAACCTGCCGCACGGTTACTATGACAGGCCGGTGGATATCCTGATTACGGAAAAATATGTCAGACGAATCGCAAAGCAGGAGGATATGCCATGAATGACGACAAGAACCTTGACGACCTGCGAAGAAGGCGGGTCGAAAATTTTAAAGTACAGATTCCGGACGAAGAGTTTGTACCGGAAAAAGAGCCCCCTGTCCTGAACAGCCACAGCGATCCCGAGGCGGCGCGCCGCGCGACCAATCAGGCGGAGCGGCAGGCCATGCGGAAAGCGGAGCGGGCGCATAAGCGGCGGAATCGGGAAAAACGTGGCAAGAACAAGCTGTTTTTTCGCCTGGTCTGGCTGGTTATGGTGCTCTTTGTCGGCTTTGCCCTGGCGCAGTATGCCGTTACGGGCATCAACGACATGCTGGCAATCGGCAGAGAAAAGGTCGGCGTTACAGTGGAAATTCCCAAGAACGCCAGTACGGAGCAGATTGCAGATGCGTTACACACCGCGGGAGTGATCCAGCGCCCGGATTTCTTCAAGCTGTATTCCAAGCTGACCAAAGCGGACGGGCACTACAACAATGGTACTTATAAGATCGACACCAGTATGGACTACGAAGCGATCATCAACAATCTGCAATCGAATGCAAACCGCGTCGACATTGTAAAAATTACGTTCCCGGAGGGGACCAACGCGCCGGAAGTTGCCCAATTGCTGCAGGACAACGGCGTGTGCTCCAAGGATGAGGCGCTGGCCTATATCAATTCCAATCAACTGGACGAAAAATACGACTTCCTGAAAGGATTGACCGGTGAGCGATATTACCGCATGGAGGGCTATTTGTTCCCGGATACGTACGACTTCTTTAAGGATGAGGCGCCGGAAAACGCGATTTCCAAGCTGGTAAGCAACTGCAACAAGAAGCTGACCAAGGAGGTGCGCGACCAGATCGCCGCCAGCGGTATGACGACGGACGAGGTGATGACGCTGGCCTCCATGATCCAGGCGGAGGCGGCCGACGAAGAGGACATGTATGTGATTTCCTCTGTATTCCACAATCGTTTAAACAGCGACGGAACAGACGGGTTGCTGCGTTTGCAGTCCGACCCGACCATGTACTATCCGTACCGGACAAAGGCGGCGGTTCCGGAGGATATTCGCGACACCTATTCCAGCAAATACAACACCTATGAAATTCAGGGCTTGCCTGCCGGACCGATCTGTAATCCAGGCTCCAAGGCGATTGACGCCGCCCTGAATCCGAAGGATACCAAGTATTACTATTTCTGCCACGATGCGGAGCGCAACGCCTACTACGCGCGTACGCTGGACGAGCATCAGGCGAATCTGAGGAAGGCGGGACTGCGATGAGTTGGGCTGCGGACCGTCCGGAACTGTTGGCGCCTGCGGGAGACAAAGAGCGTTTGCAGGCAGCGCTGGATTTTGGCGCGGATGCGGTGTATCTGGCGGGGGAAGAATTCGGCATGCGCACCGCGCCTGCCAACTTCAGCCGCGGGGAGCTGGAATGCGCCGTTGCGCTGGCGCACAGCCGCGGCGTGCGGGTCTATCTCACCTGCAACACCGTGCCCCGCAATGAGGAGATTGACCGCCTGCCGGACTATTTGGAATTCATCCAGGCGGCAGGGATCGACGCACTGATTGCGACGGACCTGGGGGTGATGGAGCTTGCCAAGAAGCACGCGCCAAAAGTAGAGCTGCATGTTTCTACCCAGGCAGGCGTCGTCAACCATGCGGCTGCCAATGCGTTTTATCAATTGGGGGCGAAGCGCGTGGTGCTGGCGCGGGAAATGCGATTGGACGAAATTGCAGAGCTGCGCGCCAAGACGCCGAAGGACCTGGAGATCGAGGCGTTTGTGCACGGCGCGATGTGCATGTCCTTCTCGGGCCGCTGCCTGCTCTCCAACTATATGGCGGGGCGTGACGCCAACCGGGGAGACTGCGCGCAGCCCTGCCGTTGGAAATATGCGCTGGTCGAGGAGAAACGCCCGGGCCAGTACATGCCCATCTTTGAGGATCAGGAGGGCTCCTATATTTTAAATTCGCGGGATATGTGTATGGTCAATCATATTCCGGAGCTGCTTCAGGCGGGCGTCACCAGTTTGAAAATTGAAGGGCGCGCCAAATCCGCCTACTATGTGTCCGTTGTGACCAATGCATACCGCAGGGCATTGGACGAGGTCCTTGCGCATCCGGGGCGGCCGCTGCCGGATTGGATTCCGCAGGAGCTGGAGAAAATCAGCCACCGGGAATACAGCACGGGCTTTTATCTGGGCGGTGAGCCGGGACAGGAAACAAGATCCGGCGGTTATGTGCGGTCCTACGAGGTGATTGCGATCTGTGAGGAGTATAAAGACGGCGTAGCAGTTCTATCGCAGCGCAACCGGTTTTTCCGCGGCGATACGGCGGATGTGCTGGAGGCGGGTGAAGAGCCGTTCCTGCTGCGTCTGGATGAGCTTTTTGACGCGGAGGGAGAGCCGATCGAAGCCGCACCGCACGCCACAATGACGGTACTGCTGAAAACAGAGCGGCCTTTGAAAAAAGGCGCAATTTTGCGGAAAAAGAGAACCGAAGCATAGGAGGGACGTCCATGGGAGGAGAAACGACGGCGCCAGCCGTTTCGCTTCAAAAAGTGCGCTATGAATGGGTGGACGCGCTGAAATTTTTGGGTATCTTTGCGATTTATCTGGGACATCTCGGCGTTGCCGCCGGGAGCCTGTATCCCTTTGTGTTCCAGTACCATGTCGCGCTGTTTTTCTGGGCCTCCGGCTTTTTTGCGCCGCGCGAGGAAGGAATGGCGTTTTGGCCGTTTTTTAAAAAGAAAATCTGCTCGATCCTTCTGCCGTATTTTGCGTTCAGCCTGATCAATCTGGCGGTGGATGTTTTGGCCTGGGGCAGTACGTTCACAGAATTCCGGGAGCTGATTTCCGCTATGTTCATGGGCGTGCGCACACAGACCGTAGCGGCGGCGCTCTGGTTTTTACCTTGCCTGTTTGTCATACAGATGGCGCATTATCTGCTGAAAAAGCTGCTGCGAAAGGAGTGGCTGGTACTGATCGTCTGCACGGGGCTTTATGTGCTTTCTGAAATCGGCATCCCCTATCGCCCGGTGGGCGATCCGCAGATGTTTTTTGGAATTGACAGCGCCATGTGTTATATCGTTTATTTTTCACTGGGCGCTCTGCTGTTTCCCTGCCTGCGGGAATTCCGCTTCAGAAGCCTTGCCCCTTGGGCAAAGGGCCTGTATGCGGTCGCGGCACTGTTCTGTGCGGCGGTGGCCTGTGTGATCTATTTTAAAGGCCCGTCCTTTCCCATCGAGGCGCTTCCGTTTACCCTGCCCGGGTTTATCAAGGTGTTTTATTCGGCTGGGCTGGCGTGCGCATTCCTGTTCCTGAACTTCATCGCCGCGCGGTTTCTGGCTCGTGTGCCGTTGTTTACGGATATCGGACGCAGTACGCTGATCTTATGCGGTACGGAAAATTTGTTAAAAGAATCGCTGGCGGCGCTATTGTCGCTGGCGGGTTTAAAATTGCAGGTGCCATCGCAGTTCGCCGCGTTTGTCTACGCGTTTTTCCTGCTCTGGCTGTCCAGCGTTACGGTTGTACCCTGGATTCGCCGGCACAGCAAAATCCTGTCTGGCACGTTTCGCTTCCGGTGATATACCCGGCGTTCAGCCGTTTAAACATCCTCTTTCCGGTTTATACTAGAAAGAGGATGTTTTTATATGGCAGCGAGGACGGGAGGCGCCTATGGAACGGATTTTCAAACGAACAACAGCTTTTTTTCTGGTGTTAATGGCGGGATTATTGATCACCGTGTTGAGCGTTTTCACAGTGGCGAGCGGTACCAAGCTGGCGCAGACGGCGGAGCGGCAGAGCAGCTACCGGCTGCAGGTCGCTAAAACACGCGGTGCAATTTACGATTGCAAATTGCGCAGCTTTACGGGGGAAGAGTCGGAATACGCCGCGGCGATCGTGCCGACGATCGAGGACGCGGCGGCGCTGAGCAAGGTTTTGACACAAGGGGAAATGGCGGAGGTCTATCCATCCCTGACGGCGGGAAAGCCCTTTGTTTTAAAGGTGGATGAGCCCTTCACGGCGGACGGCGCGGACCTCTTCCGGATAGACAAACGGTATGCGGAAAAACCGCTTGCCGTGCACACCATTGGCTATTTAAACGGCGCGGGGGAGGGGGTCTCCGGCATTGAAAAGCTCTTTGACCAGCAGCTTACAGAAGAACAGGGAGGTATCACGGTTTCCTATCGGGTGGACGCGATGAACCGCGCACTGGCGGGCGAGGACAAAAAAATCAACGACACGACCTTCCTGAAGCGGCGCGGCGTGGTTCTCACATTGGATCGGGAGATCCAGCAGATTGCCGAGCACGCGGCAGAGAAGCACCTGCAAAAGGGCGCGGTCGTTGTGACAGAGGTTCCCAGCTGTAAAATCCGCGCAATGGTCAGCCTCCCGGGTTTTGACCCATATGACGTCGCCGCTGTGTTGGACGACGCGGACGCGCCGCTTCTAAACCGTACTACGGCGGCGTACAGCGTCGGTTCCGTGTTTAAGCTGGATTCTGCCGCCGCCGCGTTGGAATACGGGATTTCCCCGGACACACAGTACACCTGTACGGGAGGCATTCAAGTTTCCGACGGCGTGTTTCACTGCGTCAATTCCAAGGTTCACGGGGAGGAGGACATGTGCCGCGCGATCGCGCAGTCCTGCAACACGTATTTTGTCAACCTGATGCAAATGCTGCCGCCGTCGCAGTTCCTTTCCATCACACGCAATTTTGGCTTTGGCAGCGATATTGAGATTGCGCCAGGCTTCCATACGGCGGAGGGAAACCTGCCAACGCTGGACAGTCTGAAAATACCGAAAGCGCTGGCAAACTTCTCCTTTGGGCAGGGGGACCTCACCGCCACGCCTCTACAGATTGCGGGGATGGTCAACGCTATCTGCAGCGGCGGAGAGTATACGGCGCCCAGCCTGTATGAGGGCTTCGTCAATGAGAACCAGGAGTATATCCAAAAGGTTTCCACGCCAAAGAGCAAGCGTGTGATTACGGAGCACACCGCATCGCTCCTGCGCAGCTTTATGGAGCAGTCCATTGAGGAAGGGACCAGCAAAAAGTTCAAGCCGCTCAAAGGCGGCGCGGGCGCGAAGACGGCGACGGCACAGACGGGAAAGTTTGTGGATGGTGTGGAAGAAGTGATTTCCTGGGTGGTGGGTTACTATCCGCAGGACAATCCCAGGTATGTGATCACCATCATGGGAGAGGGCGGAACGGGCGGCGGCGCAACCTGCGGCCCGGTGTTTAAGGATATTGCGGATGCACTGCCAGTGAACGGTTAAAAGGAGTTGACATTCCGGGTTGCCGCGCTTATAATAAATCTATCTGAGATAGGAACAGGCGATGAAGGGCCAAGCTGCGTTTGTCGTGCAAAAGAGAGGATCTCCCCGGCTGAAAGGGATCTGCACAGGGCGGCGGTCAGCGGCCAGCCCGGAGCTCTGCGGCGATGAGCCGCGGCGTTTCCCGCGTTAAGGGGTGAAAGTGGCGTCGAAAGACGCAATTTGGGTGGTACCACGGGCTATTCCGTCCCATGCGGACGGGAGAGCCTTATTTTTTTGCAGAGATGGGAGTTTTTAACATGCAGTGGATTGGTTTAAACGAGTTGCGCGAGAAATTTCTGGCCTATTTTGAAAGCAAGGGACATCTGCGTCTTCCCAGTTTTTCGCTGGTTCCGAAGGACGACAACAGCCTCCTGCTCATCAACTCCGGCATGGCGCCGATGAAAAAGTATTTTACCGGAGAGGTTACGCCGCCCCGCAAGCGTGTGACAACCTGCCAGAAGTGCATCCGCACACCGGATATCGAGCGCGTGGGCATCACAGCGCGTCACGGCACCTTCTTTGAGATGCTGGGCAATTTCTCCTTCGGCGATTATTTTAAATCGGAGGCAACCGCCTGGGCGTGGGAATTCTGTACCAAGGTGATGGAGATGCCGGTAGATAAGCTCTGGGTGACCATCTATCAGGACGACGACCAGGCGTTTGACATCTGGACCAAGGAGGTCGGTGTTTCGCCCGACCGCATTGTCCGCCTGGGTAAGGAGGACAATTTCTGGGAGCATGGCTCCGGCCCCTGCGGCCCCTGTTCCGAAATTTATTTTGACCGCGGCGAAAAGTACGGCTGCGGCAGCCCCACCTGCGGCGTCGGCTGCGACTGCGACCGCTATGTGGAGTTCTGGAACGTCGTCTTTACGCAGTTCGACAGCGACGGAAAGGGCAATTATCCGCCGATCGAGCACCCGAATATTGATACCGGCATGGGCCTGGAACGCCTGGCCTGCATTATGCAGGGCGTCGACAACCTGTTTCTGGTCGATACCATGCAGAAGATCATGCAGCATATCTGCCGCATCGCCGATGTGAAGTACGGCGATGACGATAAGAAGGACATTTCCCTGCGCGTAATTACGGACCATATCCGCAGCACCACCTTTATGATCGGCGATGGCGTCATGCCGTCCAACGAGGGACGCGGCTACGTCCTGCGCCGTTTGCTGCGCCGCGCCGCGCGCCATGGCCGCTTGCTCGGCATCGACCGCAGCTTCCTCGCGGAAGTGGCAGAGACAGTCATTGCGGAGAACAAGGGCGCGTATCCGGAGCTGGAGGAGAAGCGCGCAATGATTCTGAAGCTCATTAATGTGGAAGAGGAGAGCTTCGCGAAGACCATCGACCAGGGACTGCAGATTCTCAACAACCTGATTGAAAACCACAGCGGCGAGGTCCTTTCCGGCGAGGATGCGTTCCGTCTGAACGACACCTATGGTTTCCCGCTCGACCTGACAAAGGAGATTGTCGCAGAACGCGGCATGAGCGTGGACGAAAAACGCTTCCACGAGCTGATGCAGGAGCAGCGCGAGCGTGCGAGAAATGCCCGTAAAAATGCTGGCGCGGATGCCTGGGCCGGTGAGAACGATATTCTGGCTGATGTTCCGGAGACAAAGTTCCTGGGCTACGAGCTGGCCAGCACGCCGGCGACGGTTCTGGCGATTCTCAAGGACGGAGAGCGCGTCGATTCCGCCACAGCGGGCGACGAGATTGCGCTGATCCTGGACCAGACGACCTTTTATGCGGAGAGCGGCGGCCAGGTCGGCGACGTGGGACCGATTTCCGCTGAAAACGCGTTGGTCGCTGTGGATCAGACGACCAAAAATCATGCGAAGAACTACATTCATCACGGCACGGTGCAGGCCGGCGTCATTGCGGTCGGGGACCATGTGGAGACAGAGGGCGATCCGGAGAACCACCGCGCCATCATGCGCAACCACACCGCGGCGCACTTGTTGCAGGCGGCGCTGCGCACGGTGCTGGGTGATCATGTTGAACAGGCGGGCCAGCTGGTGGATGAAACGGTGGTGCGCTTTGACTTTACGCATTTCTCCGCGCTGACGGTGGAGGAGCTGCGTCGCGTGGAAACCATTGTCAACAATGTGATCCTGAACGGAACGGCAGTGGACTGCCGCGAGATGCCGATTGAAGAGGCAAAGAAGCTGGGCGCAATGGCATTGTTCGGTGAAAAATATGGAAACGTTGTCCGTGTGGTATCCGTGGGCGATTTCTCCAGAGAGTTTTGCGGCGGTACGCATGTGGATAACACCGGTAAAATCGGCCTGTTCAAAATTGTGTCCGAAAGTTCGGTTGCGGCGGGCGTACGCCGTATTGAAGCCGTCACCGGCATGAACGCGCTGCGCTATATGAACGGCAAGCTGGAGGAGCTCAATGCGGTTGCATCGGCGATGAAGGCGGGTTCCGCCGCAGGTCTGGTACAGCGCGCGGAGCAGATGACCGTAGAGCTTAAGGAGAAGGACCGCGTGATCGAATCTCTGAATGCCAAACTGGCGGATATGCAGATCAACGGCCTGTTTGAAGGCGCCAAGATGGTAAACGGCGTGCGTGTGATCACGGCGCTGTTCTCCGCGACGGAGCCGAATGCTCTGCGCACCATGTGCGACAAGGTGCGTGAAAATGCGCCGAACATGGTCGCCGTACTGGCCGCGACGCATGACGGCAAGGCCAACATCGCGGTGACTGTCGGTAAAAATGCGCTGGAAAAGGGTCTTAACGCGGGCAAAATTGTGCGCGAGGTGGCGAAGGTCGCGGGCGGTAACGGCGGCGGAAAGCCGGACTTTGCAATGGCCGGCGCAAAGGATCTGACCAAGCTGGACGAGGCGCTCGCGGCGGCGGAAGGAATCGTTGCGGAAATGGTCGCAAAATAAGCTTTCTTGCGCTTGCTTTGGCGATGTGCTACAATAAAATAAAAGTACGGAATACAGAAGGAGGGAATGGATCGTGGATTGTATTTTCTGTAAAATCGCAGTGGGCGAGATTCCCAGCAATAAAGCGTATGAAGATGATCAGGTGTTGGCTTTTTACGATTTGGACCCGCAGGCGCCGGTGCATATTTTGATCATCCCGAAGGGTCATATTGGTTCTGCGGCGGAAATCACAGCAGAGAACAGTAGGATCGTCGCGCATATTTTTGAAGTGGCGGCCAAGCTGGCAGCGGAATTAAAGCTGGACCAGGGCTGGCGCGTAGTGACCAACGTGGGAAAAGACGGCGGACAATCGGTGCTGCATATGCATTTTCACCTGCTGGGCGGCCGCTCCATGGCGTGGCCTCCGGGCTGATGCAGAACGGGCGACCTTATTGATACGTAGAAAGGCTGATCATTTTGAGTGAACAGGAAAAACAGTATTATCATATGACGATCGCGGGCTGTGAACGCGACCTGCCTATTTGTCCCATCGACGAGCACTTGGACATTGCCGGGTTCGTCATGCTGGGCGACGTGGAGATTACGGAGAAAACGGCGGCGGCATTGCTGGAAAAGTGCCCGGCGCACGACGTTGTCGTTACCGCGGAAACAAAGGGCATCCCACTTTGCTATGAGATGGCGCGCCAGGGCTGCCGCAAGTACATTGTGGCCCGTAAGAGCGTGAAGGCATACATGCGCAACCCGATCCATGTGGAGGTAAAGTCCATCACCACGGACCATGTGCAGAAGCTGTACTTGGCGGAAGACGATTATAAAGGTCTGAATGGTAAGCGCGTGCTGATCGTGGACGACGTCATCAGTACGGGAGAGTCCCTCGCGGCGATGGAGGATTTGGTCAAGCAATTTGGAGGCGAGATCGTGGGCCGTGCCTGCGTGCTTGCAGAAGGCGACGCTGCCGAACGTACGGACGTTATATTCCTGGAGCCGCTGCCTCTCTTTTTTAAATGAAATATTGAAAGGGATTAAGCGAACAGCTGGGAGCTTAGACGATTTGGGCCTATAAGGAGGAACTGTCATGCGGCGGCCATTTGCGCTGGTTGGATTTACATATCTGCTGGCGCTGGTGGCCGCCGTTTTCCTTGGCGCACAATGGTCGATAGTTCTTGCATGCGTTTTCTTGCTTTTCGGCGCGGCAAGCCTTTTGCTTCCCCGTCTGCGAATCGGTGTGTTTCCAGTCGCATTGTGTACGGCGGCGATGGCGTTTGGTAGCTTTTCGGTTTTTGCCATGCAGCCGGTGCAGTTGGAACAGACGTTGGGAGAGACGGACGCTGTCATCACCGGCGTGCTGCAGGAACAGCCTTACCGACGGTATGACCGAAGTTATTGCGTGGTGCAGGTAACGTCTGTAGATGGGGAACCGGCGGATTTTCAAATAAGGCTGTCCATGCAAAACGGTTTTGCGGCGGAGCCCTATGCACGGTTTGAGGGCAAGGTGCATTTTTATATCCCCTCAGGCGGGACAGGCTTTTCCTCCCGCGCATATTATGCATCTCAGGATATTTCGCTGTTGGCGTTCTTGTACGAGTATGAACCGTATACCGTTTTGCCGCCGGCGGAAAAGCCGCTCAACTACTATATTTTGCAGCTGCGGTCCGCAATGGGCGATGCGCTTAATACCATGCTTCCGGAGGAAGAAGCGGGTTTGTTGCGCGGTGTGCTGCTGGGGGATAAAACCGGAATTTCGCCGGAGCTGACGGAAGACTTTCAAACAGTCGGATTGTCGCATCTGATGGCAGTTTCCGGACTGCATATGGCGATCATCATGCAGTTGTTTTTCACGCTGTTTCTGGCGCTGCGCATTCCAAGAAAGCTTGCTGCGTTTTTGACGTCCTTTGCGGTGCTGGGATTTATGGCGGTGACCTGCTTTGTGCCTTCGGCATCCCGCAGCGGTGTGATGTGTTTACTGTTCCTTGCCGGGCAGGTTATTTCCCATCGGGCAGATTCTTTAAATTCACTGGGGCTGGCAGTCTGGATTCTCTGTCTGCTCAATCCCTATGCGGCGGCCGATATTGGCCTGTTGCTTTCTTTTTCAGCCACCTTGGGGTTGATTTTGCTTGCGCGGCCAGCGGCTCGCTGGCTGAACCGCTTTGCGCCGAAGCAGGGAATCTGGAGACGGTTTTTCCGTGCTGTCAATTCAGGCTTGGGAACCAGCGTCAGTGCGATTTTGTTTACGCTTCCGGTGATGGCGCTGACCTTTCACAATGTTTCCATCATTGCGTTTCTTGCCAATTTGCTGGCGCTTTGGCCTGCCACGTTTATGCTGCAATTTGCGTTGGGCGCGGCAGTTCTATACTTAATACTGCCGCATACACTGGCGGCAATGCCGTTCGCCTTTGCGGCGGGATGGATCGCCAAGTATTTATGTGCCTGTGTACGCGCTTTGTCCGATATTCCCTATGCCAGTCTGCCGGCTTCCGTTGGGTTTGTTCTTTTGTGGATTGCCGCTGTACTGGCATTGACAGGTGCTGCGCTTTGGCTGGGAAAACCAAAGCGGCTGGCACATACCGCCGTATGGCTTTGTATTATTTTGCTGTTGGCCGGCGTGTACTCGTATCAGCTGTCCATGCGCGGTGTGACGCGCATTGCAGTTCTGGACGTGGGGGAAGGCCTTTCCGTTGCGGTAACGAAGGACGGACGATCCGCGTTGATTGGCTGCGGCGGCTATTCTGCAATCCCCGTAAAAAGCTATTTGAAAGGGCAGGGAACGATCAGCCTGGATTATGTGGAGCTCTTTTCCAATTTCGGACAGGAGGCGGGCAATGCCGCTGCGGTTTTACAGACCTTTCCAGCGGAACAGCTTGTGCTGCCCTCCGGCGCCTATGTAGATGATCTGCTGCAAAAACAGCAGGGTCGTGTGAGAAAATTTGCTTTTTATAAAAATGCTGTGCAGGCGGAGCTGTGGGGCAGCGTTTCGATTGAGACACAGGATGGTGCTGCCTTATTGGAGGCAAACGGCGTAAGCGTTTTGCTGCTGCCGGAAAAACAGAAAATTGCCGACGCTCCAGAGAATTGGAAAACCGCTGACTTTACTGTATATCTGACCAGCGGTGCGGCGGTTTTAAAGGCCGGCGGCGAAGGCTATGCCCATAACATGGGCGAGGGGCCAATTGTATTGGAGATCACCGGAGAAAAGACGGTTAAAATCAGGAGGGATATTTAATGCCGGAGTTGACCGAAGCGGAGCTGAAAAAACAGATTGAGCAAAACAGCTTTGCCAATCTCTATTTGCTTCATGGAGAAGAAAAATACCTGTTAAAGCGTAATGCCGACCGGCTGATGCGCAAAGCCAGCGGGGATGCCTTCCAGGATTTTAACATGCAGAAGCTGGATGGCGAATCGGTTTCCATTGACGCGCTGGCCAGCGCGGTGGAAGCGCTGCCTCTTTTCGCAGAACAAAAATGTGTTGCGGTAACGGACTTTGACGCGGAATCGCGCAGCGCGCAGGATCTTGCCAAGCTGTATGAACTGCTGGACAACGTGCCATCCAGTACAGTCCTGATTTTTTATCTGCCGTCCGTCCTGATTGATTATAAAAAATCTACCAAGTGGAAGAAGCTGTTGGCCGCTGTCAATAAAGTGGGCTGTACAGTACAATTTCAGCGAAAGAGCGGACCCGATCTGCAAAAGCTGCTCTGTGCGGCGGCTTCCAAGCGCCGTTGTACGCTTTCTCGGGCGGATGCCGCCAAAATGGTCAGCTACTGCGGGACCGACCTGCAAACACTCTTTAACGAGTTGGAGAAGCTCTGCGCATTTGCCGGTGAAGGGGAAATCACGCCCAAAATGATCGAAGAGCTGGTGACAAAAAATCTGGAGACGACTGTCTTTTTACTCTCCCGCGCCATTGTAGCAGGGGAGTACGACAAGGCGTATTCCATTTTAGACCTCCTCTTTTATCAAAATGAAGAACCGGTTTCTGTATTGGCGGTGCTTTCCAGTGCGTATTTGGATCTGTACCGTGTGCGCGCCGCGGTCCAGAGCGGACAAAGCGCATTGGCTCCGGCGAAATACTTTGATTACAAGGGGAAAGATTTTCGTCTGCGAAATGCAGAACGCGACGGCGGGCGGTTTTCCATGGAGATGCTGCGGCAGAGCCTGGATGCGCTGCTGGAAGCGGATGTCGCATTGAAAAGTGCCAGGGGAAACCGGCGGACGGTGATGGAAAAGCTGATTGCGAAGCTCCTGTTGATTGCGGAACAGGAGAAACAGGCGATATAGGGGGGACAGCTGTGCGGCTGAAGATAAAAGAAGCGATTATCGTAGAAGGCAAATACGACAAGATCAAGCTGTCGTCGCTGATCGACGGAACCATCATTGAAACGAATGGTTTCCAGATTTTCAAAGACAAAAAGCAGATGGCGATGATCCGGCGGCTTGCTGAAACGCGGGGGATTCTGGTGTTGACAGACAGCGACGCGGCGGGCTTTGTCATCCGGAATTACCTCACTGGCGCGATCCCAAAAGAACAGATCCGGCACGCATATGTACCGGACATTTTTGGAAAGGAACGGCGAAAGGACCAGCCTTCCAAGGAAGGTAAGCTGGGGGTGGAAGGCATTCCGAAGGATGTTTTGCTGGAAGCGCTGCAACGAGCGGGCGTTCTTTGCGACAAATTTGATTCAGAAGAGGAAAAGCGTTTGATTACAAAAACCGACCTGTTTGAAGCGGGTTTGTCCGGCGGAGAAAACAGCGCACAGAAAAGAAAAAAACTGTTGCAGATGCTCGATCTTCCAGAACATCTTGCGCCGAACTCCCTGGTCAAGGTGCTGAACAGCCTGATGGATTATGAGCGGTTCTGTAAAATTGTTGAAAAACTATAAGGCTTCACCAAATCGTGAGGAAAAGAATTTATAAAAAATACCAATGACATATTGACAAGCTACGATTAAAAGTGCTATAATAATTCACGCTGAGTCGCGCGAGTGCTGGAACTGGCAGACAGGCACGTTTGAGGGGCGTGTGTCTATGACGTACGAGTTCAAGTCTCGTCTCGCGCACCAACACAAAAATCCCGGAAACCGCATGGATTGTGGCTTCCGGGATTTTTTTATTTTATCTGCATTTGTGTTTGGTCATTGTTTGGTCTTTACGCTTTATGCGATACTTTCAGCGGCAATATGCTGGCCACGGCTTCCGCGGCTCTTGCCTGCGCCTGTGCGAGCGTGTGGGCATAGATGTTTAAAGTGGTGGTCGTTTGGGAATGACCAAGGGATGCGGATACGGTTTTTATATCTGCGCCGCCGTCGATGAGCAGCGAAGCGTTCAGGTGGCGGAAGCTGTGGATGCTTACCCGACGCAGTCCTGTTCGCTTGCAAAATCGGTCATACCAGGAATATGGCGTGTTGGGGTTCATTGGCATGCCGTTCCAGGCAGTGAAGAGCCGGTCATGGTCTTTCCATTGGTCACCTATTTTGAGACGGTCAGAGCGCTGCTGAAGGCGGTATCGGCGCAGGTAATCAAATACCTCTGCCGGCAGCTTTAAAAAGCGGTGGGATCCTTCGGTCTTAGTTGTATCGGTAATGGTTCCTTTGCCTTTTACGTACAGTGATGTCCGGCGGATGGTGATGACGCAGTTCTCGAAGTCAATATCTTTCCACTCCAAGCCCAAGAGTTCACCGCGGCGGAAGCCTCCGTAGATCGCCAGGATAAAAAACACCTGGTATTCCAGCGGTTCTGACTGCAACAGGTCAATAAATTGCTGCGCTTCATCGAGGCTGTAAATATCGCGTTCTTTATGTTTCATAGCGGGAAGAGTAACGCGGTGGCAGGGGTTCTCTTTTATCACCTCTGTCTTCACAGCGTATTCCATAATGGACGATATGAAGGATAAATACTGTTTTATGGTCTTGGGGGCAAGGGTGCCGCCTGTTGTCTCGTTGATACCCTCTTCACCCAGGTTGTTGATGAAGCTTTGCAGCTTCCTCGCTGTTATCTTGTCAATTCGCAGATGGCCGATGGCAGTATACACGCGCTTCTCATACTGGTGGTAGCGCTCAATCGTTTTTGCCCGAAGTGTTTTTTCTGCGCATTCTTTAAACCACTGCTCCGCGAAGGTTTGGAATTTGATATTTGATATGATGGTTCCGTTTTCCTCGAACAAGACCACCTGCCGGTTCAGCTCTTTTTCGATCTGCCGCTGTGTCATCCCCGGTTCGGGTGTCCAGGTCATGGAGCGAATGATTTGTTTTCCGTAAACGTCGTATCCATCAGATACGCGAATGCGATAGGTTTGGCCGCGTTTGGTTATAGATGCCATGGTTGTACCTCCTCCTTTTTAAAAAAGGGTGCAAAAAAGCAGCCCCTTGATTTCAATGGGCTGCGCGTGGTACAATATGACTGCGAAGTATTATCGTACCGACAGCCCGATCGGGTTTGCTGGTCGCCGCTTCATCCTGTTGGCGCAGGGTGGAGCGGCTTTTTTGTTTTGTTGGTGAAACTTTTTGACATTTTCCATATATTAGTACAAAATCCGCATAATTGGTAAATATTACATGTCCGTAAAATTGCATCTCAATCGTTGTAGGGGTAGAAGGGTATTTGTTTAATCCACAATGCCCTGAAACTTTAACGAAGGGGATGAGCAATATATGCGGTCAGAATTACCAAAAATTAACATGTCGCCTTTTACCTCGCCCAATCGTTACATTTATGGAGGAATAAAAAATTCCACTTGATTTTAATTCAGAACACCCTGTAACACTGACGAAGGAGATGAGCGATTATGCGGATAGCTGCAGTCCCGTAATATTCCAGCCTAAAATGCACCTATTAGACTTGCAAGAATCGAACGGATGTACTATTATAATAGCACGGAATACTTAACGTGCGGGATATGGGAGGGTTACAAAAATGGATAGAGACACCAAGCGAATTGGATACGTAAAAGAAATAATGCGATTGTGTGAGAAAATTCAGGACCTACATATACTAAAACAGGTTTATACCATACTGAGGCATTATATGGACAAGCATGGAGGGGGTTAATCCCCCTCTTTTTTTTGTGCCCCTTCTCGCAGCTTTTTGAAGAAATCTTTAACCACAGCCTTAGATTTATCATCGAGCTTATGATACGTGCGCATCATATCTATGATCATTGTGTAAAACGGATTGCTGTCGTCGTTGTCCAATAATTCAGCCACATATTCTGCCACCTCATCGGTCGGCAGTTTTTTTATATACATGTCGCCATCGCCGGTGCGGAGCCAGTCTTCGTTAACGTCGAACTCGCGGCAGATGTCAGCAATTGTGCGGTCGCTGGGTACAGCATCAGATTTATTCAAGAGTTTCCATATATACGCAGGGGTTATAGATAATCGGCGTGCGAAATCGCTTTGTGATATTCCAATATCAGAGAATAATGCCCTAAATCGGGAATTGATATTATCCAATATATCACCTCCTGTTGACCACATTATACGGCGCATCTGTTGTAAAGTCAAGAGAAAGTTTAAACTGAGTTGCAAAAACATGTTGACAAATAAACTGAGATGTGATAAGATTTAACCAAGTTAAAAATGAGGCGAGGTGAAAAAATGAACGAAGTAACCGTAAAAGAAAAACAGGAAATCCGCGAGATAGTGAACACCGCAAAAATCCTTGCGAGATGTGATCCGCAAAGCCTGAAACTCGCGAAGTTTGGAATGGATCTCTTGAAAGCGCGCTGTGAGATCGATGAGCCGCCGTCAACACCCAGCCCGCCCGAAAAGAAACCGGCATAAGAAAAAGCCGCCCGAAGGCGGCAGGGAGATGGTGAAAATATACGAGTTTGAAATTGCCAGATTAGTTTTGGCTGTCACAGCTATTATTCTTTCTGTTGCAACAATTGCTTTACGTCGGAGAATATAGGAACTTCTATTTCCTTCTGAAGGTTTCCTCTATTGGTATATATGAAAATAATTATCTTTTGATATGGAAGTAAAAAGGATTCAGATGTTGTACTCAATTTAAAAAGATTACCACTTGCTTCTAACCCTTGGAGCGAAAGAGGAAAGGAAGTCGATCGAATGATTCTTTGATTCAGAAGTTCGGTACCTTTATGATTATTAATTTCCATTATAATTTTGGAATCGTATTCAACATTGTGTGTAACCGACCCATCTGATATAGCTAACTTTGTAATAGAAATTGGTAACTGTGACTTATTGGATATTGTAAAACGTAACGCATATGCTGAGTTTTTATCATTGAGATTTAAGGGGTAAATTTTGTCAAGGAATATATCTACCTTTTTTCTGTTCGAAATTACACTGTATACAAAATTATAAACTGACAAAGCAAATGCTGCGATTGTTAAAATATTTAAAAATAAGTTCATGTTTTTTATCTCCTCTCATCAAAATTTTACCACTCAAAAGAGGTCGATGCAATGATGAAATCTTGCAAAGTAAAAAAGCCGCCCGAAGGCGGCGAGGGGGTGAGAGAGGTATGGAAAGCTATAGAGATCTGGAAAAAATACTCATCCAACAAATGGAGTTGTTGAAAAAACGTTCAGTAAGTACCACACCCAAGGAATTGGCGATAATCTCAATTGCCATGGCCCAGTTGGCTCAGGCGATCGTGGATATTCCTTAAACAGAAAGAGGTGAGCGAAATGCAAATAACCATACCCGATGCGGTATTCAACCAGCTGGTTCTGGCTGCCAAAGAACAGATCATGGAGGAGCTGCCGCAGTGCACCTACCCCAAGATTCCGCGGATGCGGACGGTGCCCGAAGCAATGAAGCAGATCAGGGAAGAGGACCCGAATACCTGCGTGACGTTAACAAGCATCCAGGATGCAATCAGAAAAGGGCATTTGACCGTTGTGGAGGTCGGCAACAAAAAGCTGATCAACTATGATCACCTGATCAAATTGCTCTCGAGCGGACAGCAGGCGGAAGGCGAGCCGGTGGAGAGAGGCAAAATCAGGAAGATTGTGTGAGTATAAATCACTCAACGGAGGAGGACAGCCATGAACAAAGACAGCCCATACATAAAACACAGCCGGCTGGGCGTGATCCTGTTTGTTACCGGGCTGATCGGGGCCCTCGTGACGGCCATGGCGTCGGACAGCGGCATGCTGACCATCTGGCAAGTGCTGATCCTAGCGACGGCAGAGAGTCTGGCCATGGGGATTGGCGGGTTGCTGTGTGATAAAGATTCACAGAATGGAGGTCGAGAAAAACAAAAATGAAAAGCTGTATGGAGAGAATGAAGGAGAATCACACAGACGAGAAAATCGCTTCGTTTCGGGTAAAACAGAAACTACCGTATGAAGCAAAAATAAACTATGCATACACACGCGCATGGGAGTTCTACAACGAGTGTGGCAAGCGAGGACTGAACTGTCATGTATCCGTAGGTGGTCTGGACAGCATTACTTTGCTGTTGTTTTTGCGGTCCATTGGGATAGATGTTCCAGCGGTTTCGGTATCGACCCTGGAGGACAAGAGCATTCAGGCCATACATAAAACATTGGGAATCATTTCACTGAAACCTTTAAAGAGCAAAACACAAGTTCTGCAGGAATGTGGGTTCCCGGTACTGTCTAAAGAAACGGCGTCGAAGATCGAGCTGCTACAGAATCCATCTCCAAAGAATGCCACAGTCCGGCATGCAATCATCACAGGAGAAACCGGAGCATACGGAGGAAACCGGACAGGCACCCGGATGAAGATGGCTCAGAAATGGCTGGAACTGTTTGCAGGAGGTGAAAATGAACGGGAGGATGTGCAATATCAATGTGCGCCGTTTAAAGTATCCGCCAAGTGTTGCTATTACCTCAAAGAGAAGCCATGTGATGACTGGGCGAAAGAACACAACAGTGTACCGTATCTGGGTCTCATGGCGTCCGAAGGAGGTCGCCGCCAAAAGTCGCTCATGATGAATGGATGCAACTACTTTGGAAAGACAGCGATACGGTCAGCGCCATTTGCGATATTTGACCGCCAAGATCTGTTGCAGCTTGCCCTTGACCTGGATGTACCTGTTCCAGAGGTATACGGCACCATAGAATGCCAAGCAGATGGCACGCTTTACACAACAAGAGCACAGAGGACAGGCTGCTCCATGTGCGGGTTTGGAATCCAGCTCGAAAAGAGACCGCATCGATTTGACCGGCTCTACGAAGACAACCCGAAAGAATGGAATTTTTGGATGCACCGATGTGTGAAAGATCCAGTTACAAATGAAGTATATGGGTGGGGTAGGGTGCTGGACTACATAGGGGTACATTGGACACAGGGATCATTACAAACAGATCTGGACTTGCAAGCAGGGAAAACTGCCAGCAGAAAGAAAGGATGACGAAGACTTGAGATTGCGAGAATATCCATTGGGGAACCGCAATATTGTAGGTGCCCGTGTTACGGAAGCACGCCGCCGTGTGAACATGCCTCAAAGAGTCTTACTTGCAAAAATGCAGGTCAAAGGCATAGAACTGAACACGTCCGGTTTGTCCAAATTGGAAGGGCAGCACCGGTATGTCATGGATTTTGAACTTGCGGCGCTGGCTGATATTTTGGATGTAAAAGTGGATTGGCTCCTTGGAAGAGACGACTACATAAAGGGGAAGTAGAGATGCAGAAGAGCAAAAAAGAAGCCGCTCCGGGCGTTGGAAGCACCCAGAGCGGCAAAAAGGAATTTACATACCGTCAACAGTTTATCGCCCAACAGCGAAATTGTCAAGAGCAAAGGGAGGCGGCGCACCATGAACGACAGAATCCTTGGATATAAAGGCACGGGACCGGAGGCCGGCCGGTACGTTTCCGCGGACAAGGCTCTTGCCTACGCCATGGAGCGCTGCCAGATTGCAAAAGCTTCTCTTCCAGGTGACACATGGCCGGAGTTCCGCGAGACACTGGTGGATTGGTTTTACTCCGGGAATTGGATCGCCGTCGAGGAGGCGCAGGCGTCATGAAGCTGAACCGTGAAGAATGGCTGGCGGAGCGCCAGAAATCCATCGGCGGATCCGATGCGGCGGCCATTGTAGGGCTCAACAGCTATGTTACACCGTACACTGTCTGGGCAGACAAGACCGGCCGCTTGCCGCCCAAAGAGGACAACGAGGCCATGCGGCAGGGCCGGGACCTGGAGCAGTACGTCGCGGAGCGGTTCATGGAGGCCACCGGCAAGCGGGTGCGGCGGCGCACGGATATGATGCATAATCACGCTTACCCCTTCGCACACGCGAATATCGATCGGGCTGTAGCCGGGGAGAGGGCTGGCCTGGAGTGCAAGACCACCAGTATTATGAATCTGAAAAAATTCAAGAACGGCGACTTCCCGGAGCACTACTATGTCCAGTGCGTCCACTATCTGGCCGTCACCGGCTGGGACCGCTGGTATCTGGCGGTGCTGGTTCTTAACCAGGGATTCTACTGGTACACCATTAAACGAGATGAGGACGAGATTACCGCGCTGATGGAGGCGGAGCGGGAGTTCTGGAACAAGCATGTGGTTCCAGATGTGCCGCCGCCCATGGACGGGAGGCCACCCACATCAAATGTATTGGAATCCATCTTTCCTGCCGCGGAGCCGGGGCTTCCGATGGTTGACCTGTTTGGCCGTGAGGAGGTCGTCCGTAATTACCTGACCGCTAAGGAATTGAGCGATTCTTACAGCAAAGAGGCAGAGCGATACCGGCAGATACTGGAGCAGGACCTGCAGCAGAACGATTCCGGAACCTGTGGGAACTACTTGGTAACATGGAAGAATCAGTCGCGCAGCACATTTGACGTCCACCGCTTTTCCGAAGACCGTCCGGACGTTGACCTCAGCTCATATTTCAATGTATCCCATTTCAGAAAATTTAAAATAAAGGAGAATGAATGATATGTCAGGAGCCATTCAGCAGGCTGTGAAGAGCCAACAGGAGGCGCAGCTTGCGCCGACCATGCAGTCCTACATACGGCAGATGTCGAATGAGATTAAAAAGGCGCTGCCTTCCGTGTTGACGCCGGATCGCTTTACTAGGATTACGCTGTCCGCCATCTCTGCAAATCCCAAACTGGGCGAGACGTCGCCGGCGTCCTTTCTGGGCGCGATGATGACGGCGGCGCAGCTCGGCCTGGAACCGAATACGCCACTCGGACATGCGTACCTGATTCCGTATAGAAACAAAGGGGTACTGGAATGCCAGTTCCAGATTGGATACAGGGGCCTCATCGATCTTGCCTATCGTTCTGGCGAGATCAGCACGATTCAGGCCCACACAGTCTACGAAAACGATGCGTTTGAATATGAATTCGGTTTGGACGCCAAATTGAAGCATATTCCTTGCAAGAGCGGACGGGGAAACCCGACCTGGTTCTACGCGGTTTATAAAACCAGGGACGGAGGCTTCGGCTTTGAGGTCATGAGCGTGGAGGACGTCCGCGCTCATGCTAAAAAGTATTCCAAAGCTTACTCCAACGGTCCCTGGCAAACAAATTTTGAGGAGATGGCAAAGAAGACCGTGCTGAAGCAGGCGCTCAAGTATGCGCCTCTGAAAGCAGAATTTGTACGCGCTGTTTCCGCGGACGAAACGATTAAAACAGAGCTGTCCGAAGACATGTTCAGCGTTCCGAACAAGCTGATTGATGTCGAAGGGTATGAGGTCGACGAGGAAACCGGAGAAGTGAAGGAACAGAGCGAAGGAACCGGAACAGACACTTGATCGAAAGGTTAGGGACGCGCAATGACAACATGGCTTGAATTGAATCAGGAGATGCCCAGGTACAAGAAAACGCTGGCCCTTGCACGTCTCCTGCGTGTGGACAGGCGCTATGCCATAGGGTTGATGATCGACCTGTGGACATGGGGCCTGGACAACGCAGACCGGGAGGGCCACCTTACAGGCATGACCCAGGAGGACATCGCGCTGGCGCTGGACTGGCCGATGAAGAAGGCGGCCGGGCTCATCAAGGCCCTGATCGACGTGGGATGTCTGGAGCAGTATGGGGAGACCTATGTGTTGCATGAGTGGCCGCCCTGTGCCGGAAACGAGTGAGTAATAAATGATCAAGAAGGCGGTGCGCCATGGCAAGAACAATGAAAGATGTCGCGGAATACTATCCTCATTTCGTTGCTGACAGCAGAACAAAGAGCATCTTAGAAGGCCGGTACGGCAATGATGGATACGCCTTCTGGTTTAAACTGCTGGAACTGCTCTGCAAGACAGACGGCCACGCATATGACTGCAGGGATGCGCTCAATATGGAGTATCTGATCGGGTATACCAGAGTGAGTGCAGAGATTGCAGAGCAGATTCTGGATCTGCTTGCAAACCTCGGGAAGATTGACCGCGAATTATGGACGGAAAACCGGATCATCTGGTGCCAGACACTGGTTAACAACTTGAAGTCGGTGTATGAGAAGCGTAAACGTGACGTTCCACAGAAACCCTCATTTCTGAACCGAAAACCGGGGGATGAAGTGGATTTCTGTCCCGAAAATGAGAGCACAGACGCTTTTTCGGGACAGCCTGTGGAGAAAAAGCGACAAAGTAAAGTAGAGTATAGTAGAGTAGAGTATAGTAAAGAACCCCCTATAATCCCCCCTGCGGGGGATGACGACGGCGACGAAGAAAAAAATCTCAATAGGCAAGGCGAGAGCCTAACGGTTTTAAAAACGGCCGGAATGGCAGCGGGAAACGAAACCCGTGAACAGCCCTCCACGACCCCTGCCCAGGAAAGATTTCTTCGCTTCTGGTCCGCGTATCCCAAGAGAGTGGGGAAAGGGTATGCAGAGAAAATCTTTACGAAGCTCAACCCGGATGATACCCTGCTGGCAGCCATGCTGTCTGCGATTGAAAAGGCCAAGCGCAGCGAGCAATGGCAGCGGGACAAGGGGCAGTACATACCGAACCCCTCTACCTGGCTCAACCAGACGCGCTGGGAGGACGAGCTGCCGGGGGATGTAGAAGCTCCGGAAGATCCGGAAATCGGTCCGCCGAAAGAGCTGCCTCCTGACCTGGCGAAGGAGAAAGAGCGCCACGAGGAGGCTATGCGGCGGTTCCGATCAGGGGAATGCAGCTGGGAGGAGTTGGTGCCTGAATGAGTGTGGAGGCAGAGATGTCCGTCCTTGGCTGTATGATGCTGGACGAGGATTTTTCCAGGCTTGCGGTTGATGCGCTGACGCCGGAGATGTTCACACACAACACCACGCGGCGTATTTTTGAGGCAGCGACGGACCAGTATTGGGCAGGGCTTCCCCTGGATGGCGTGACGTTGATCGAACGTCTTCCGGACGATCGGAAAACGCTGCTGAAGCTGGCGGATTACGTTCCCACGGCCCGCCATGGCCCGGAATATTTGCAAATCGTGCGGGATGAGTGGCGCCGGCGAACCATTCAGGAAGCGCTTTCAGGGATTGCGATTGAGACTTCGGAACGCACGTCGGAAGAAATAATTGAGCGTCTGCGCGAGTTCGTAGCGGAGCAGGATGGGATCACACGGGCCCAGAGAGACGCAGGCGGGATATCCCTTTCGCAGGCAATTGACCATTTTTGGGAGTGGTTTCGCGCTCCGAAGGCGGAGACGGCAAAAACGGGATATCGCTCTATCGACCGTGCGACAGGGGGCTTCCTCCCGGGGTCCGTAACGGTGTTGTCGGCGCGGTCCGGAGGCGGAAAGACAGATTTTGCGATCAACCTTGTGCTGCACCTGGCACGGAGAGGGAAGAAGGTGCTGTACTGCTCCATGGAGATGACAGACGTGGAACTCATGCAGCGGGCGGCGTCCAACATGACGCATATCGACGGAAGCAGGATCAGGGACCAGGAATTGACGGAAGAGGAGGAGCAGGACGTCAACAGGGTTTTTGAGCTTCTTGAAAAGGACGCCAGGATCGAGTTTCGAGTGGAACCTCAAATCTCGGTGAATGAGATAAAGCGCTTTATCGAGCTGTACCGGCCGGACGTCGTGTTCATCGATCACATTGGCTTGATGGAACGTCCGGAAAAGAAAGACGCCTACCGGGCGCTGGGATGGGTGAGCAACCGTGTTAAGCAAATCGCGCTCGACACGAAAATTCCCATCATAGAGCTTGCCCAGTCGAACCGAAAATCTGAAGAAAGAAAAACAAAACGCCCGCTACTCTCAGACCTGCGGGAAACCGGGGACCTGGAACAGGATGCCGATTACGTGATGTTCCTCTGGAAGGACGGGGATGAAGAGAAGGGACGGCTTACGGGGGACGCGTGGTGCGATATGACCCTGACCTTGGCAAAAAATCGGCATGGCGGCACCGGAGACTTTCTGTTCCACTGGCAGCCGCAATATCACACATTCACGGAGGTGGAGACACGATATGGACCATAGGGCGGAGCTTCTGCTTGCCGACGCTCGGGCGCGGAACCGGGACGGCCCCCTGCGGCGCTGGGCGCATTACGAGTGCTTGAAGGACCGACTGAGGCAGATGGACCTGCCGCCGGAAGAGTACCAGAACGCCGCGCGGAAGATTGCCGTGGCGCTGGGATTGTGAAAGAGGGTGGGAGGAGAGAATACATGAGAATCAGCTTTACGATACCCGGCCCGCCGCAGGGCAAAGCCCGCCCGCGGGTGGTGCGAATAAAATCCGGGGACAGCGTCAGTTACAATCCGGATAAAACGGTAGCCTATGAAGAATTGGTGCGGCTGCGCTTCCATGAAGCGGCCAAGAAAGCAGGATTGGAGAAACCTTGTGAAGTTCCTGTTTGTATGGCGATTGTGGCACTGTTCCCTATTCCGAAGAGCACCAGCAAAAAGCGCACGGCAGCTATGAAGCGCTGTGAAATTCTGCCGACGAAGAAGCCGGACTGGGACAACATCGGTAAGATCATATGCGATGCGCTCAATGGTCTGGCATACAAGGATGACGCGCAAGTGGTGGCTGCCAGTATTCGGAAGCAATACACGGACGGGGCAGGTGAAGTGATCGTATCAATCAATGAGATTTAAAGGTATCGAAATCGACGTGGTTAAAAGCAGGGAGGGATGCATCATTGCAGCAGATGACGCCGCGGCAGGTGCAAAGCCTGTTGGAAGAGTACTACGACATCCCTCAAAAGATACAGGGGATACTGAATGAGATCAGGGAGCTGAAGGCGGAACAGGAGAGCGTCTGCACACCCTCTATGCGCCTTTCAGGGCTTCCTGGGGGAAAGGGACAGCACGGAGATCCGACGGCCACCACAGCGCTTACAAGTGACCTGTTGGGATATGACAAGGCTATCCAGGAATGCCGCGAGCGGATCGTGGAGCTGCGGGAACGAAAGAACTGGCTGTATGTGAGTCTGGACACCCTGGACCGCACGGACAGGCGCATTCTCGAGCTGGCCTACATGGGGCCGCGGGAGCCACGCAAACGCGCGGCCTGGAGCCGGCACCCGCCGTGGAAAGCAATCGCGGCGGAGGTTGGTTACAGCGAGAGTGCGACTTACGACCGGGCCCGTGCGGCGAAGCAACTGCTGGCAGATTTGTCCGCGCAGACCGTTCTTCCCGGGATGGCCGTCAAAAACCCGGAGTTTTCTGGAGTGTTTCGGAGTAAAGTGGAGTAAAATGGAGTTCACTGGAGTTTCCATTGTGGTACTATATAATCACGGAGTTCCGGAGGACCGGATGAGACAGATTACAAGATGCCTTATCATATTTTCTTCCTTTCTTTTGAAAAGCGCCTCTTTGCCAAGGGGGCGCTTTTTGCTGCCCATTTTTGGAGGTAATGTGAATGGAAAACTACGAAAAACTCATCACAGAGTACGAAGCTGAAATCGCAGCCATTGATGCAAAGCTCGCTCAGCTCAGGACCAGCAACAACTGGATGGAGAACGCCCGGTATAATCAGCTCTCCTGCATTCGCGGGGACCTGTGTCTGCAGCTGCACGCAGCAAGAATCGCGGCAAGCAGAGGCCGGCCGCCGGATGAGACCAGTTGTGGTAACGACGCAAAATGAGGGGTGGCGATGTGCTACAAAACAATACAGATTCCATTTTGGATGCGCGAATGGTCGTCGCAGCGGAATGCCTCGCCAATCCTGACTTCCAAGGCACAAAACAGGATATTGCAACCGCGGCCGGTGTAGCACGATCAACCCTTCACCGATGGATGCGTAACCCGGATTTTATAAAAATTGTGAATGAGCTGGTGGAAAAGTATGCAGACGCTGAACTGGGAATGGTCTGGAAGGCATTATCCCGGAAGATACAAGCCGGGGACGTACAGGCGATAAAGCTGTATTTTGAATTGCGGCAGAGAAGCGAAGAGAGGAAGATACAGATCAATGAAAGCAAGGAAGAAGTGCAGGATGATTTGGCAGAAGCGATTAAGGAGGCTGTGAAGAATGCGGATTAAAACGTTTTCTAAAAAGCAAGGGCAAATCCTTAGATTCATCGAGCAGCCGGAAATTACCCTCATCTGTGACGGAGCTGTCCGATCCGGAAAGACGGTGTCTATGATTCTGGCTTATATGATATGGGCAATGTCACATTTTGACCGGACCAACTTTGCTATCTGTGGTAAGACCGTGCGAAGCGCGGAACGGAACATTTTGATGCCGCTTCAATCTATTGAGGGACTTCCGTATTGCCTTGAGTATAAAGTCTCTAAAAGCATTCTCACGGTCCGCTGTGGCAAAATTGAAAACTACTTCTATCTTTTTGGCGGCAAGGATGAAAGCAGCTACATGTTAATTCAGGGCCTTACGCTGGCGGGCGTACTGTTCGACGAAGTTGCCCTGATGCCGCGGAGCTTTGTGGATCAAGCCATAGCCCGAACACTGACTTACTCAAATAGGAAGCTATGGTTTAACTGTAACCCGGAAGGCCCACAGCATTGGTTTAATCAGGAGTGGGTGTTGAAGGCCAAAGAGAGAGGCGCAAGGCACCTACACTTCCTGATGGACGACAACCCCGCTATGACGCCGGAAGGAATTGAAGAGGCGAAGAAAGAGTTCAGCGGCGTTTTTTACGACCGGTACATTCTCGGCCTTTGGGTGCTGGCGGAAGGCCGCATCTACGACATGTTTGACAAAACCAAGCACGTCGTTGCCGCGCCGCCCGGCCCCTGCACGCAGTATTACATCAGCATGGACTACGGCACGCAGAACCCCACGGCGATGCTGCTCTGGGGCAAATGTGGCGGTGTGTGGTACATGCTCCGGGAGTATTACTACTCTGGGCGCGATCAGAAAGCCCAGAAGACCGACGAACAGTATTACGCCGAGCTGGTCAAGCTGGCTGGTGACCCGCCAATTCGCGCGGTGATCGTGGATCCGTCCGCAGCTTCGATGATTGCTACCATCCGGCAGCACGGGCAGTTCATGGTCCGTCCGGCGGACAACGCCGTGCTGGACGGTATTCGCGTCACGGCGACAGCTCTCTCGAGCGGCAAGATCAAGATCTGTGAGTGCTGCGCGAATGCGCTGGAAGAACTGCCGGGCTACGTCTGGGATGATAAGGCAGCGCAGCGCGGCGAGGATAAGCCACTCAAGATCAACGACCACGCGATGGACGCCCTTCGGTATTTCAGCATGGAAGTATTTGGCCGTCCGAATCCCGGACCCATAACGATTGGAGGATGATACATAGTGCTTACCAGCTTGGATTTTTTATGCACCGGTGCCCGCTGGCCGCCGGAAGGCGAAGAGCAGCGATTGAGACGCTACGACGACAACCGGAAGCTGTTTGAAGACGAGCATGCCGAAGTATACCGGGAGCAAATGCGGCGCATTGAACGTGTAATTGGAAACTTTTCCAGTGTCGTGTCCTATGGAACCGTTCTCAGCTACCAGAAGCTCATAAGCCTGAAGATTGCAGACCTGGTCTTCGGTGAACCGCCTAAGATCACGGCGGCTAAGAGCGGACAGCAGGCGGTGATTGACCGTATCCTGTCCGGAACCAATCTGCTCAATGCGGCGTACATGTGCGCCATCGATGTGAGCCGGTACGGCGACGGCCTGTTGCTTCTGGGCAACCGCGGCGGAACGCCGGTTATTGACGCCACCAGCCCCCGCAACTGGTATCCGGTAGTGGATCGGGACAATATCAAGCACACACTGTACCATGCGTTCGGCTGGGCACATCCGTTGGACACAAAACGCACGCGCTGGGAACTCAAGGTGCAGGTGCATAACCCGGAGAAGCCAGAGGACTGTGAGCAGCACCGGTATAGCCTGTCTGGTAGCGAAAACAACTGGCAGATTGGCCGGGAGATTACCAGTGAGGACGAAGTGCTGCTTGAGACGCAGCTGCAGGTTTGCCCGGTGTTCCGGGTGTCCAATGTGCTGACCAGTGACCGGGTATACGGAATCGATGATTACCAGAGCATTGACAGCATCATATCGGAACTGATGGTCCGTATCTCACAGGTGAGCAAAGTTTTAGATAAGCATGCGGCTCCGAGTATGAGCGGCCCTGCCAGTGCGCTGGAAAAGGACCAGGTCACCGGGGAGTGGCGGCTGAAGGTCGGGAACTACTATCCGCAGAATACCAGAGATGACCCCGCGCCGCAGTATATCACTTGGGACGCTTCTATGGCGGCCAACTTCCAGCAGATTGAACTCCTCATCAACCAGCTCTACACGATCAGCGAGATGGGTTCCGCGATCTTCGGCGACCTTGCCAGCAAGACCGGGACCGTGCCGAGCGGATCCGCTTTGCGTAGGTTGATGATGTCTCCACTTGCTAAGGCCCGAAGGATTGCCAACAGCTTTGACCCGGCGCTGAAAGGCCTGATATCGGCGTGTGCGGCAATCTACGGAGAAGCGCTGCCGGTGGAAAGCATCAGTATCAAGTGGAATGATGGCCTGCCAGACGACGAAGCTGAGAATGCGCAGATCATGGCGGTGCGGACGGGCAACCGGCCCACCATCAGCCAGCATACTGCAATCCGCCGGCTGGATGGGCTTGGAGAAACCGATGCTGCCGCTGAGCTGGAAGAAATCCGCGCGGACGACGCGGAACAGGACATGGGAAGCGCTATGCCGCGGGAGACGCTGGAGAATCAATCTTTGCGAAAGGAGGAACAAAAGCTGTGAGTAACAAAACTTTGTATCTGTGCGATCCCCAAAAAGCTGTAAGCTGTAAAAAGACACATTGCAAACATGGTAAACATAATTCATCGGAACTTTATCAAATGTGTGAAGCGACGACCACAAAAGAATGGGCGGTCACAATTGAAAATGAACCTGTCGTATATTCAAAGTCGGTGACGTCAAATGACTGCCGCTGAGGAGTTGCTGAATCTCTATGAGGCTGCCCAAAAGAAACTGGTCGAGATCATCCAGAGAAAGGCGCTGGGCGGCTCTCCCGCAGTCTACGAGCGCAATGTCCTCAAGCAGATCACAGAACTGCTCAAGAAGCTTAAAAAAGCCACGCCGGAGGTTGTCCGGCAGATGGTCCTTGAGGGCTACAAAACGGGGCTGGAAAGCGCGGTAGAGGATATCCTAAAGGTCAAGATTCCGGCGCCGCCGGTATACAATCTCTTTTCCCGTATCCATGCTGAGCAGATCAATCTGATCGTGCGGAATACGGTGGACAGCCTTACAAAAGCGGTCAACATCGTGGGCCGCCGGATGCAAGATGAAATTCGGGAAGCCGGTCTCCGGGCAACAGCGATGAAGACCGCGACAGGAGGCACCGTCCGCGAAATGCAGAAGGACCTGGAACAGCGTCTCCTGGGGTTGAATCTCCGGCAGCAGAGCGGGCGGATGGGTGTAAGGTACAAAAACGGGAAAATTGTCCCCTTGGACAAATACGCCGCGATGGTGTCCCGTACCACTCCCGCCGAGGCCCAAAACAAAGCGAAGATCGTGCAGGCTGCTGAATGGGGATATGATTTGGTGCGCTGTACGACGCACGCGCCGACCTGTGAGATTTGCGCGCAGTATCAGGGCCGGGTGTATGCATTGACCCGGGAAGCCGCCAATGGCAAATACCAGAGCCCAAACGGCGAACCGCTGCGGTTTCCGCTGCTGTATGAGACGGCGCTAGTCCATGGGTATGAAACCATTCACCCCAACTGCCGCCACAGGTTTACTATTCTGCCGGCGAGAGCGTATTCCCGCGCTGAACTGGCGGAGATGTCCCGCATGAGCATGCGGCCGTTCGAGGACACGCGCAGCGACGCAGAGTGCAAAGCCTACGCTCAAGAGCAGGCGGTGAAGCGGGCGCGCAACGATGACTTGAGGGAATGGAAGCGGTATAAATCCCTACTGCCGGAAGATGCACCGAAAACCTTCGCTGGGTTCCGCTCAATGAAGCGGGCAAACTCTGTTCGTTACCAACAGTTGAAATGGGACGCGGCTTTTCTTCAGGAGTACGGGGTCGATGCGGATCATCCGCCGCTACCCAATTATGAGTGGGCGACGGGAATCGATAAAAAGCTCATCGGTTATTCTCTGAATAAATATAATGAATCTGGAAAAAACAAAGCGCTTGTTTTTGATCGGGCGTTGAGATATACTGAAGCCAATGCTGACGTGTTGGAAGCAGCTATAAAAGAAGGCCTGGTGAACTTTCGGGCTATTCATAAAGGGAATAAAGGGTACGGCGAGCAGTTTGAAGTTCGCATGCTGATTCGAGGTCCCAACGGAAACAAACAGCCGGTGATTACCGGTTGGATATTTGATACTGGAAAGGATACTCCAAGGATGGTGACAGCGTATGTTGACGACAATAAAAGAGCACAGTATCGTTCTACTTAAAGACGGCAGTAAAGGGACAGTCATGCATATCCATTTAAATAAATACGGAAAACCAATCGCTTACATGGTGGACACCGGAGGAGAATTCGGCGATTGGCCATCGGTTACCATTGATGAAGTCGACCAGGTGTTGTGGGAACCAAATGAATGACTGCACTTCGGAGGCGTAAGATTTAAGGTTAACAAATATACGGATGTTTTACTCAGATCTGGAGGAAGAGAAATGAAGAATAACCAATTGACCTTCAAAGAGTTTCGGCACCTCCCCAGGTCAGAACAGAATAATCGATATAAGGAACTTTCAGATCATGATAAGTTTCTCGCAAGGATGAATGATTGGACCAACGATGACCCCAATCCTGACGTGCCAGATGTCTGGGAACCCAGCGAAAAAGAAGTTCAGGAGATAATGGAAATATTTAATAGAGAATCCAGTGAATAGCCGCCCAGCTGATAAAGCCAGGCGGTGTTTTTATGCCTTTTTTAAGGAGGTGGTGCTTCATCTCCCGGCGCGGGGTCAAGCGCCAAAACAATACACAGGAGCGTTGCCCAGGCGGCAGCGCTTTTATTTTGCGCGGGCAGAACCCGCAGAAGGAGGACGGCCAGATGCCGAACTATTTGAAACCGAACATCCAATTGTTTGCTGAACCGGGAGATCCGGCGCCGGCAGAACCGGTTAACCAGCCTTCCGCGCCAGCGGGAAAAACCTTTTCCGAGGAATATGTCTCTGCGCTGCGTGGGGAAAGCGCCAATTACCGCACGAAAGCCAAAACGTACGAATCTGTTTTACGCAAAGCGCTGGGGCTGAAGGATGGCGAAGAACTGGGTGATCTTGACGGCCGCCTGACCACCTATCAGCAGGCACAGCAAAAGCAGCTCAACGATGCCCTGACCGCGGCAAACCAGCGGTTGATCAGCGCCGAACTGAAGGCAATGGAAGGATACGATCACAAGCTGTTGTCCAAAGTAATTGATCTGTCCAAGGTAAGCGTGGACGACAAAGGCGAGGTTGCGGGTCTCAAGGAGGCCGTGGAGGCTGCTGCAAAGGAGTTCCCGGCAGTCAAGGTGGCACAGCGGCCCCAATATGTGCCGCAGAATCCTGCCGCAGGCGCGCAGGGAGGACAGGGCGAGGTAACCAAAGAAGCGTTTACAAAAATGGGATACCTGGAGCGGCTCAAGCTCAAACAGGAGCATCCCGAAATCTATGAAAAATTAAAGGAGTAATAGAACTATGGCTGAAAATCTGACAAAACTTGCGCAACTCATTGACCCCGAAGTGATGGCGGACATGATCTCCGCCAAGGTGCCGAAGAAGTTGGTTGTGGCCCCCTTCGCAAAGGTTGACACGACTTTGCAGGGGGTTCCCGGAGACACCGTCACGGTCCCGTCGTACGCGTAAACAATATGCGCCTATGGGCAACGATGCCCATAGAAAACCTCTCTAATTGCTGGAAACTCTCATTGAGACAATCAGCAGCCAAGACTAGCCAAATCAACACATCAAAAAGGATTTTAATTCGTTTTTAGCTCTATCGGATCGCAACCACCAATACGGAATACGAAGTAAGGGAATGTTATGCTGGGTGCAATATTCATTTTTTAGTCTGTCGTGTAAAGAAATCTTAGAACGCTGCAAATGGTCTCCCCAATAATTTGAATTGCCAAAATGCTGTGAACCATCAAATTCTATCGCAAAAAGATGGTTATCCTTTTCAACGACAAAATCAAAAGGGAGCGGCTTTGAATCACGGCATTCAGGGAATATGTGCTGGCATTTGTAGGATAATCCCGCGCTGTCTAAAAAGTTTTTGACAAACAATTCGCCCTTGGATTTGATGCAGTTTGGACAACGAATGCTACGCAATAGATCTTTAGGAATGACCTCCCATGTATAACCACATTTATGGGTTACTTTAATGGGAGTCCTGTTGTTTTTATATTCGCCTATGATGGTGTATTCACCAGGATATTTTTGTTCAATAGCATCAATAAACATTTTTGTGTCCTTCATGCCATGACATATAGGGCAGCCACTACCCCGCAATATATTCCCAGCGTTTGCACTATAGACATGCCCACAAGCTTGGTTCCGTACAGTGATTTTATTCACGCGTCCTGTGTATTCAGACAACACGTCGACCGCAATACCACGCTGTTTGAGTGCATCGATGTATTCTTGCTGAGAACGAGTTTTGGTCTCTGATAGTTTCTTAAATTTGCATAGCCCACACCCTTGGCCGGCAAGTAGCTTGCTTGGGGCTTTCATTTGTTCGTGCCCGCATGAACAATAACGTACAAGAATCTTTTCTCTCAGTTTGGTATAAGGAGTTAGAAGGACCACTTCGCCTGAATAGATGTTTGTGATTTCCTCCTGAAATTGTTCTGGGGTCTTTTTATGGGACATGTAAATCGCCTCCTAATTAATTGTACCATATTGAGATAATGTATGCAAATATAAGAACGGTATTGGCTAGTAAGGTTCAACGACTATTCCGAAAGGAAGTACACGCAAGCGCGTGGAAATGGGAGGCAACTGATTTTCAGTTGGTGATATAGTCTAATCTCATGGGCGACCATGAGCAGTTCATAAGAGAACGGGCGGTGCCTAGCGAACACCGTCGAATAATTATGATATTGGAGATGCCGAGGATGTGGCTGAGGGCGTGGAGGTCACACCGGCCAAGATGTCCACCACTACGAAGACGGCGACCGTGAAGAAGGCCATGAAGGCGGTGTCCCTCACCGATGAGGCCGTCCTTTCCGGCTATGGGAACCCTGTTGGCGAGGCCAACGGGCAGCTCGCCAAGGCCATTGCCTCTAAGGTGGATAACGACTGCATGGATGCACTCCAGACCGCGACGATCGTCTTTGACGGGTCCGCCAAGAAGATTGATTACACAGGGATCGTGGACGCAATTGACCTGCTGGACGAAGAGGTCAACACCGAAAAGGTGTTGTTTGTCCATCCGAAGCAGGTGACCGATTTGCGCAAGGATGCAAACTTCCTTTCCGCGGACAAATATACCGCCGGTGTGGTGATGTCCGGCGAGATTGGAAAAATCTGCAATTGCCGTGTGGTGGCTTCCAAAAAGGTACCCGCGGTTAAGGTCGGCGCTTCCGGATCTCAGGTGGATTGCTATGCCTGTCCCATCGTCAAGCTGGAGCAGGACGCGGAGACCGAAGACGAAGTGCCCGCAATCACCATCTATCTCAAGCGAGATACCAACGTAGAAACTGAGCGGCACACTCTTTCCCGCACCACGGACGTGTCTGCCGACAAGCACTATGTCGCCACCCTTTCCAACGAAGCCAAGGTGGTACTGGCAAAGTTCAAAAAGTAAGGAAGTGAGGATATGCTCACAGTTGGAACAGACACCTACATCACCACCGCTGAAGCCGACGATCTCCTCTACGGAGACCAAGGATATGGGCGATGGACTACCCTTACCGAACCGGAGAAAGAAGGGTACCTGAAAGCTGCGGCGCTGCACATTGAGCTCTTGCGATACGCCGGCCGCAAGCACAGTATCTTCCAGGAGATGTCCTTCCCGCGGGACATGAACCGCGACGTTCCGGCGGCGGTCAAACGGGCGCAGGCGCTGGAAGCTCTGGCCTTGACCGATGCACAGGCACAATCTCGCCGCTCGCTGCAGGAGCAAGGCGTCCAGTCCATCAGTCTGGGCAAAGCCTCCGAAAGCTACAAAGACATGGACAGCGGCCGCAGGTCCCCGGTGTGCAGCATGGATGCCGCCGGGCTCCTGCGGCCCTACCTCTTGGGAAGCGCGGCGATCGTATGA
The DNA here is from genome assembly GCF_001261775.1 of Anaeromassilibacillus senegalensis. Lineage (GTDB taxonomy): Bacteria > Bacillota > Clostridia > Oscillospirales > Acutalibacteraceae > Anaeromassilibacillus > Anaeromassilibacillus senegalensis. Next base: position 118,066 of record NZ_LN868537.1, read on the forward strand.
GTATCTGGTCTGCCTTGTATACAAAATCCTGCGGTGTATGGCGCTGTGAGGGCCTTAATGAGTATGGAGATACCGAGTATGCCCCAGTGCTTACGGAGGCCCCAGAGCCCTTCCTGGCACGCGCTGATTACACGCACAAAGAAGTCCTGGACAGGGACGGTAACCGGGTGCTGAGCGAGGCAACCCTGCTGACAGATACAAAGCTGCATCCGTTTGACCAGGTGCAGCTCGACGGCCAGATTTACACGGTCAAGAGCGTAGCGCCGATCGAGGGGTTGTTCGGCGATCTGGACCATTATGAGGTGGTGTTGTAATGGGATACCGAATGAACATACCGTCCGGAGAGTATCTGGCCGGACTGGAGGAAGCGACGCAGGGCTTGCAGGAGTTTGTGGATAACATGGAGAGCGGCGGCGCGCAGGGGCTTGCGGATATTGCTCTGTACATATTGGGCGAGGCGGTACAACGTGCGCCTGTGGACAACGGCGATCTGCGCGGCAGCGGGTATGTGACGCTGGACGGCGCGCCTTACGCAAAAGGCGTGGGGCCGGAGCCGGGCACTGTGATCACCGGGCCAGTTCCGGAGATTGCGACGCTGGCAGAAGTCGGATTTAGCGAAAAGTATGCTGCGGACCAACACGAGCAAACTGGCTACAGCCACCGTGAGGGCAGGTCGAAATACCTTGAATCGGTCATCGTCGACGATCAGGGCGAGCTGCAAAGGATATTGATCGAGCGGCTGTTGCGCGTAATGGGAGGGGACGGCAGTGATTGACGCACTGAAAAGCCATCTGAAATCCCTGGGGTACACCACCGTCTGTGTAGATACGGTCCCCGCGCCCGAGAAGCAGCGGGACGTGATCGCACTGATGGAATGGGAACATACCGTGGGACCCATTAACGACGGGACAGGTGTCCATTACATCCAGATTCAGGTGCGGCGCGGGACCTACGCCGAGGCACATGATCTTTGCAGGGACCTTTTCATACTGCTGGACAGCGGCCCGGAGGAGACCCTGATCGAGCTGACAGAGGACGTCTTCTGTATCGCGCGCCCGCGCCGGGGGCCGGTCAAGCTGGAATCCAGTCCCGGATACACAACATTCTATTTTGAGGTGGCCCTTTGGGGCCAAAATTAAGGAGGAACAAAACTTGGGCAAGAAATATTTAAAAGGATTTGCCAATCTTGGCATTATTCCGGTCACGGTGAACACCGCCGGGTCCTACACGGCGACAGGTGAGAAGAAGGTCCTGCTGGGCGCCCGGTCCTGCGCGCCGACCGATAACCGGAGCGAGTTCACCATTCCGGGCGACGACGGTGTTTATGACAGCGGTGCGGAATGGTCCGATACCACGCTGGTGGTCACGGTCAATGAGATGGACCTTGCTTTGCTGGCTGCGCTGGGCGGCGTCGACATGGCAGACGTTGCAGACGAGCTGGAGGAGAGCACCTTCGACGTGCCTCCGGAGTATGCGCTGACGTTCTCCGCCCTGCGCGCAGACGGTGGTTATCGCCTCTACCGCTACTATGTGGCGAAGTGCTCCGGGTACAAGATCACGCACAATACCCGCAGCGACAACAACGACGCACAGACCTACGAGCTGACCTTTAAATGCAGTCCGCGCAACGCCGACGGTAAAATCCGTGGCACAAAAGACGTGGACAAGGGCGCGGCCCTGACCTGGCTGGACACCATCCCGGCCTTCCCGACAGCGTAATTACGCAACAAAAAAGGGCGGCCTCAAAGCCGCCCTCTTAGGAGGAAAACAATCGATGTTAAAACATCTATTACATACATCGGACAAGAGCCTGCGCATGAGCGCACCGCCGACACGGGAGCTGTACGGCGTCAAAATCCGCAAGCTGCCAGTAGGGAAGTACCTGCAAGTGCTGCGCGCCATTGATGACCTGCCCGCAACGCTGTTCAGTGCAATTGCTCCCGGCGCGGGATCGCCTCTGGAGGGGCTGCTTGCCCTGGAGCGGCTCGACAAGGACGGCGTCGCGGAGCTGACCCTGCGCCTGCTGACGGTGGTCCCAGAGCAGTTCTGCCGCGCGGTTGCCGATCTGCTGGACATCCCGGCTGCCCGCCTGTTGGACCCGGACGCGCCGGACGCACTGGGGCTCATGGAGCTGGCGGAAATCATCGAAGCGGCCTGGCAGGCCAATGACATGACGGATTTTTTCGGAATCGTCCGCCGGCTGGTAAAGCCGACGGACAAGCAAGCGAATACTGGTTCCAGCGCTGGGTAGCCATCGCGCAGAGCATCGGGATTACTCGCACGGAGCTGATGGAGGGATATTATATGGATGAGTTCCTGGCTGTCATGGACGAGTACAATGATATGCACACGCCGGGGGGCAGGGACGAGGAAGTGTTTGCGGATGAATTGGAGGAGTAATTATATGCGTCCAAAAACGAGGAAGAGATAAACCAAAATACCCATAACTGTAAGTACAGTAAAAAACACCACACAACTTTTAATAGTGCTCAACAATTCAAGGACTTTGATCGCAAACATCCTGCGAAATGTTTTATCGTCTAAATCGTCCATTATACGTACATACTTGTTTCCATTTAAATCGACGTCAGGCGGGTAATTAATACCACGCGACATAGCATCTTTGACTTCTTGGATTTCGTCCCCTGTTAAATTGCGTTCGTTCGCAAAGCCAAATTTGCGCAATGCGGCATAGTAAAATTTTAAATTTACCATAATTTTATCCTCCTTTGTTCATTACTTGTTCATATTATAGCCCGGTTTGACAATTTCCGCAAGAGAAAAGAAAAATTTTCCAAACCACTTGCTTTATGTGTCACCATATGGTATTATGGTGACACATAAAGGAGGTGAGTGAGTGTCATCAAGAATAGGCAGACCCACGGATGATCCTAAGCGGCACGAAACCCGTATAAGAATGTCAGACGAAGATTTGACGCTGCTTGAGTATTGCTGCAAAGCCACGGGAATGACTAAATCGGATATAATCCGGCAGGGAATTCGTGAGGTATACGCCAAAGTAAAAAAATAGAACATCCGCTGCTCCCTCGAAAGAAAAGCGAATGTTCTATGCACCAGAGGTTACCCATCTGATAAATCTATTATACCAGATGCGGCGACCTCCTGCAAGAGATTAGGAGGTATACCATGTTAAAACTGTCAGAACCCGCGCCGACGATCGACAGCCGCGAAGTTGCGCAGATGGTTGGAAAACGACACGCAGACCTACTTCGAGACATTGGAACATATGTCAGCTATATGTCAGATACCAACCAACGCAATTTTGCGTCGGTTGATTTTTTCCAAGATTCCGCCTATATTGACGGTAAAGGCGAACAGCGTCGTTGCTATCTCGTAACCAAAAAAGGCTGCGAATTGATTGCCCACAAGCTGACTGGCAAAAAGGGAGTGTTATTCACAGCGGCGTACATTAACAGGTTCCATGAACTTGAGGAGGCGTTGAGAACACCGCCGCCCGCTCAGGTGATGTACTATAAAGGTCACCCCATTCTGCCGGAGGAGGATTTCCTCAGAATGATCCCGCTCGAAAATCAGAAAAAGAGGTGGCTGTACAAACGCCCCTATTTCCGCCCGGGCTGGGATTACAACGGCGCGGGCTGGGATATAAAAGCGCAACTGGAACAGGAATACGGGCGGCACTACGAGGGCAACACGCTGATGTACCTGCATCGCAGTGGGGTACAAATCGCCCTGCGGCTGTATGAGGCAAGCCCGGCGCTCCGCGATGAGGTCATGGCACTGATGGAGCCGACGAAAGCTCCGGCGTTGAATGCGAACCCCAAGCAAACATACCAATTGGACATGCCGTATGGTGAGATCAGCCTGACCGCTGGCAACATGGCGCTGAGTATTCGGATTTAGGGCGAGCCCCAAGCAAACATGAAAATCCCGGAGGATTCGCACCTGAAAAAGAGATATTATATTTCTTCTATGGGTTGCATCTATAGCAAAGTTAGGGTATGATAAAAATGGAAATTTGCTTATTTGCTAATTTTCTGTGAAAGTTGTATCAGACACAAGTATGCTGTTTGGTGACTTTTGCTGGTCAGTGCCCGCAGGGGCCTGTGGGTTGAAATCAAAACGAAAGCGGGAAAAAACAGAGTGGTCCCCGGTCAGTGCCCGCAGGGGCCTGTGGGTTGAAATCATTTTTTCACTTACTTTGGCAGCCTTTGTAGCGTCAGGCTCCGCGAGGGGCCTGTGGATTGAAATTGCCGGTACAGCTCTATCTGATCTTTGATGGCGTGTCAGGCTCCGCGAGGGGCCTGTGGGTTGAAATCACCACGTCCGCAACACGCTGGTTGAGCAAATCCGGTCAGGCTCCGCGAGGGGCCTGTGGGTTGAAATACGGCGGCTTATGTGGACGCCTTTTATCGCATGGGTCAGGCTCCGCGAGGGGCCTGTGGATTGAAATAAGATGCTATAAGGTTGGCGGACGCAAACGGAGGTCAGGCTCCGTGCGAGCCTGTGGATCGACAAGAACCGCACCCTGTATGGGGCGCGGTTTTCTTGCGCCCGATGATTGCAACTTCTCCCTTTTTGTGGTAATGTTTATTGCAAGGGGGAAGAATTATGAAATGTATGGTTTGCGGTAGAGAAATAGAGGATGGTGCATTATGCTGCGATCAGTGCAAGGAGAAAATGGCGGGTTGCGCTGAGCCAGAGCGCGCGGAAGACGGTCAAGCGGCGGCAGAATCGGGCGCGGCCCAAAGCAGAGACATAGCGGTAACCAAGAAAAAAAGCAAGAAATGGCTGCTGGTTGCGATTCCGCTGTTACTATTGGTGTTCATCATAGGAGGAATTTGGGTTGTAAAAAATATAGACGATCCAAATGCTAAGTTTGTTACGGGAAGCGACGGGCGTAGTATTTTTAACTTGCCTTCCGACGAGTTTATGAAAAAAATACTGTTATCCGAAATAAAGGACAACATATTGTCTGTTGATGAAGTCGATCGATATGCCCTGATAAAAACAAGCGCAGGGACTGAAATATCAATATTTGCTGACGAGCGAAAGTCAAAAGTTTCCGCTGTACTGTTAACTATAAGAGAAAGTGCGACAAAGTATCAGATGATAGATCTTGGTACCACCTCTGGTGTTACAGCCGCAATACTTGATGAAGATTTTAATAACAATGATAAAGATGGAGAAAACTTGATTAAATCAGTATTTAGCGTTGCAATAGGAGGTAAATCAAAGGCACTGTTTGAAGCAAACGGCATCTCTTATTTTACAATGAGTGATGACGGGAAAATTAATATCATGATTTCTCCGACCGATCAAATCGATTGATGATTTTAATAGCTATAGAAACCGCACTCCTTCGGGGGCGCGGTTTTTTGATGCTCATTTTTAAGGGGGAACAAAAATGCCGGATGTGAATTTAGGAACCGTATACACTAAATTTGACATTGACTTAACTAATTTGTACGACAAAGTAGAAGAAACAGAAAACGCGTGGAAAAAGATGGGGGAATCCGCCCAGAAGGGTAGCAAAGCGTCTGAGATAAGTGACGCTGCTGTCCAGAAGGCGGCGGCTCTGAAGCAACAGATTGTCGAATTAAACCAAATCTATATTAGCCACCTTGATACCGTCACGCGCTTACACGATCTGGAGAAGAAGCCGATCCAAAGTGACGATCAGGCACAATCGGCAAAAACGGTAGCAAGCTATGTGGTGGAGGTACAGCAAAAGCTGGACGCGGTTAAATCTCAACTGGCCGATGTGGTGCAAGAGGCGAAAAATCTGGAGCCGTACAGGGTCGATTTAGTACCTGAAAAAAATTTGTCTCGCATTGTTCGGTATCAGGAAGAGATGGAATCTCTGCACTCTGAGATGGAAAAGCAGCGGCAGGCTATCGCCGATTTGCAAAAAATTACCGAAGAATCACCGCCAGTCTACAGCAGCACCACGCAGGAACAAATACAGAAAAGCATGGAAGCGGTTGAGGCGCTTGACGCCGAAAAGGCTAAGCTGAAAGAGTTAGAGAAACAGTTTAATTCCATTCAGTCAGCGCAGCAGGGATTTATTGATAAGCAGAAAGATATAGCAAGTGGGGCGGAAATGAAAGAGGCCGCCGAGGAGGCCAAAGAAGGAGCTGATCTTCTGGTTACTGGTTTGCGGGTGGTGAATGAAATTGCCCCTGATCTGGGTGGAAATTTGGATGCTGTCATCACGCAGATCAATGCCATCAGGCGCGCCATGGCAGACGGGGCCCCGTCTGCTACTTCCTACGCCACGGCCATAACTGCCGGTATAGGCATCGCAATCACGGTGATCATGGCGCTCGTGGAGTGGTACCAAGACATGCGCGAGGAGCAGCGGCGGGCGTTTGAGGAAGGCATAGAAAAGGCAAGAGAATACGCGCAAAGTATAGCAGAACTGGAGGCCAATATACGTATTTTACAGGATAATGCCTCCTCCGTTGATGAATTGCGTGCGGCCAACGATGCGTTGGCGAGTACGTTTCCCGACCTCGTCATTGGGTATGATAATGAGGGTAAAGCAATAATAGACAACAACCAGCGTTTGGAGGAACGTCTCGCGCTGATGCGGGAAGAAGAACGCCTCAATCGCGAAAAGTTGCTGAAAAGTGCTGACTATTCAGCCAACATCAAAGCTCAAGCCGATAAGTACGCCAATTTGACGAGACAAATCAAAGAATATGAAGAATATTTAGCGCAAGGCCAGACTACAGTCACCAGAAAATCTTATGCAGGTGGTAGCTATTCGGAAACAACCAGAGACGTCAACAACCTTCTTGCGGACGCGAAAAAGGGGTTGCAGGAGGTTGAAGATTGGATGGTAGAGTTTGGCACAAACGAAATTGGTCAGTGGGCTGAAGCAGCAATTTACAACGCAGTGCGAGTAGCAGATGCAAACGGGGAAATGACAGCTTCATTATATGCTGCATCCGATGCTCAGCAGGCGTATGCAACACATTTGATCCGTTCAAAAGAGACTACAGATAAAATGATAACCCAAGGCAAAACCTATTTAGAAATTGCGGAAGAAATCAGTGAAAAAATGAACAATTCGGCGAACGTGGAGGCGTTTTTTGCAGAGGCCCAGCAATTAGCCGACCTGAATTACATCCTCACTGAGCAGTACGGCCAGCAGGAGGCAGGCGTGGGGGACCTCTCAAATGCCTATCAAAAACTGACTTCCGGCGCAGCGCTGTCCCGGGATGAACTGCAAAAACTGGCCCAGACCTTCCCAACAATCTATGAGTATCTCGATCAAACGCACGATAGGACGCTCAAAAACGGCAAGATACTGACCGACGTGATGGGCCAGATCGACTACGGCAATCAGATCGACAGCCTCAACGATATTGCCACGGCCTACGGTAAGCTCTCAGACGGTCAGCAGTTGAGCGTGGAGCAGCTTTATGCTCTCGCCGCGGCGTATCCTGAGGTTGCCGCGTATCTGCAGGAGACAGGGGACTATACTCTTCGAAATGGTGAGGTCCTCAAGGACCTTTTTGAAATCCGGAAACAAGTCCACATTCAACAACTGGAGGCAGACCGTGACGAATTAACTTCGACTAGGGAAAAAGTTCTTGATACGATTGATCTAATTCAGCAACAGATAGCGGCATATGGCGAACTTGCGAGGGTTCGGGGGGGCTCTTTGAAGGCGGACAGCGGTAACGCCCTGGACGAAGGCCGCAACGAACAGCGATACTCCAAAGCGATAGCCGATCAGCAGGCCGCAACAAAAGAATTGGCAGATCAGTTGGAACGCGCCGAGCAGCTGCAAAAGGACATCGATGCGGCCAATGCCCGAATTGAGACGATCAAAAGCCAAGCGGCCAACATCGACACCTTCACCGGAAGCGGCGGGAAAAAATCATCTGGATCCAAGAGCGAGCGCAATGAGGCCCTGGCCGAGGAGCTCAAACAGCTGGACCACCTTAGTAAGACAGAGCGCATCAACGACGAGCAAAAGCTCGCTCGCTTGGAGGTATTGCAAGCCACCTACCGCAAAAACGCCGACGAGCGCATGGACCTGGAGTACCGCATTTTTTCGTTGCAAAAGCAGATGCAGGACAAAGCAGAGCAGTCCCTTGCCGATCAGCTCAGCGCCGAGTACAGCAGCATCGAGCAGGACAAGCGCATGGATCAGCTGAAACCAGATCAGGAGCTTGAACGGCTGAGGGACATCCAGCGCCAATACATGTCCGATGCCCGGGACCTCAAGCTGACGCAGGAGCAGCAGCTCGATCTCAGCTACCGTATCTATCAGGCCGAGAAATCCGTTGCGGAAGCGCGGAAGCAGGCGTCCCAGGACATGCTGGATGCCGTAACCAAAGAATTTGCCCATCGCAAAGCCATGGGCGAAGACGTCACAGCGGCGGAGCTTGCCCGGCTGGAGGAAATCCAGCGCAAGGTGACGGAAGTGTCGCTCAAAGAGTATGACCTGCTCACAGAAAGTGAGCGCGTATACCGCCTGACCTCCGAGCAGAAGATGGACCTGGACGAGAAGGTATATGCTGCCCGCATCCGCCTCGCAAAGGAAGCAGAGCAAGCCGAAAAATCCCGGTACGACTCCGAGCTGAAGCGGATTCAAAATAAAGTCAGCCTGGGCCAGTATTCCACCGAAGACGAAATCAAGCAGCTCGAAAAACTGAAACGGAAATACCGCAAGAACAAGGAAATCCAGATGGAACTGGAAATCAAGCTCTATAACCTTAAGCGGGAGCTGCACCAGCAGGAAGTCCAGGCGGTGGACAATCTGGCCGAGGCCATCATGGAAGCCCTGCGGAACCGCTATGAGGAGCAGCGCAAAGCGGAGCAGGACCGAATCAATGAGAGTATTGAGAACTGGCAGAAGTGGGAAGATGAAACCGTGGACGCCATTCAAGGCCAGATCGACGCGCTGGACGAGTTGAACAAGCAGCAGGAGAGCGAGGAAAAACGCCGGGAGTACGAGCGCAAGAAGCAGGCCCTTACCCTCCAGATTGCCTACGAGAAGGACGACTACCAGCGCAAGCAGTACCAGCAGGAGCTGGCCCGGTTGGAGGAAGAGGAGCGCAAGCGCCTGGACGAGGAAGCCCGGGAAGCTGAGCGGAAACGCCTGGAAGAGGAAATGAAAAAAGTCCAGGAGGAATCCCAGAAGCAGCAGGATGATCTGCGGGATCAGCTGGACAAGGTCAATGAGGAATACGACAAGATGACCAGCGACTTCCAGCTGCGCGCCGAGGCCGAGAAAGCCATTATGGAGAACACGCAGAAGGAGATCGTGGAACTCATCAAAGCCTTCGCCCCAGAGTACAATCTTGCGGGGCAGACCATTGGCGAAAAGCTCGCGGACGGGTTTAAAAACAAATTCAGGGATGTTTTGAACTATGTTCAGAACGTCACCAAGCAAATCAGCGATTACCAGCAAACCCTGATCGACCAGGCCAACGCCGCTGCGGACAAGTTCTACCAGACACAGCAGAACCAGGCACAATTGCCGCAGCCGCCGGCGTCGCTCGCTTCAGCCCGGGAGGCGCAGCCGGTCCAGGTGACGGTCAATTTCAACCAGCCGGTGGAAAGTCCTGTGGAAACGCGCCGTGCCATCGAATCCGTGATGAATGAGATCGCGCGGCAAATTGGGTAAAGGAGGGATTGAATGCAAAGGATTGTTTACGTGCCGCCGGGTGGAAATATCGAGCTGCCGGACACCTGCGTGGAGTTTTCGTTGACACCGCCGTACATCATCGGCAGCGTGACGGGGACCGGCGGCCCGGAAACGACGGTGATCTCGTCCAACGTGCCAGGGGTGGACGGCATGTTTGTCCACGGTATCCGCGCGGAGAGCCGGGAGGTCACCTGTTACATCCACGTTGACGGCGACGATCGCAGGGACATGTACCGGAAGCGCTTTGAGTTGAACAAGATGCTGACACCCGGGCAGACTCCGGGGATGCTCTACTACACGAACGATTACACGGTCAAGCGTATCGAGGCGTTCCCGAAATCTTCCCCGCGGTACACGGACCGCATCCAGAACTACAACCGGGCGGAGCTCATCTTTTTGTGCCCGTCGCCGTACTGGGAAGATACTGTCACGCAGAGCGGATTCATGGCATATATCAACGGCGGGTTCAAGTTTCCGTTCCGGTTCCGGCCCGCCATCTCATTCGCTGCGCTGCAAAAACAGACCGTCCTGAACAATGCCGGGTCCGTACCCGCGCCGGTGGAGATCGTCATTCAGGGTCCGGCCACCAATCCGACCGTTGTCAACCAAACCACCGGGGAGCGGCTGCAGGTCCGGCGGTCGCTCGCAGAGGGTGAGATATTGGAGATCAACACCAAGCGCGGTGCAAAGAGCGTGAAACTCACAAAGCCGGGGCAGGATCCGGAGGACGCGTTCCAGTATGTGGACCTGCACTCGACGTTCTTGCAGCTGCGTCCAGGTGTCAACGAGCTGCGGTATGAAAGTGAGAACGAGGCGGAGCAGACCCGCGTGACAGTACGGTTCCGCGAGCTGTATGCGGGGGTGTAAGAATGAAGATACCAAGTATTCGCGTCTTGTCGCCCTCGCTGGAGCTGCTGGCGGAATTCGACGCCTACACCTCGCTGCAATATACGCGCGTCTGGCAGGGTGTGGGAGAATTCGAGTTCCACCTTTTTGGAAATCTCGATCGTTCTGTTTTGACGGAAGGAAACCTGATCCTACTGGAAGCCGATGGCCAGCGCGCAGGTATCATCCGGTCAGTACAGCAGGACGACGGCGAAGGCGGCACGACGGTCACGGTAAAAGGCCAAACGTTGAACGGGCTTGCAGCACAGCGCACGACTCTCCCGCTGGAGGGGGAGACAAACGGAGGCTACGACGTGGTTCCCGCTCTGGCCGTCGTAGGACAGACGCCGGATCCGGTTGCCGCAGAAACTATCCTCAAGACCTATGCCGCCCGGCATTTGACAAGTCCTCTGGACGCAAAGCGCAAGATTCCAGGTCTTGTTCTTGCGCCTGATCTGGGCCGCGGCATGAAGACTGTCTGGATGAGCCGTTTTGAACCGCTCAATGAGGTGCTACAGGCCGTGGGGGAATACACGGACATGGGCTGGGAAATCCGCGCTGATCTGGACGCGGGGCAGCTGGTGTTCGATACCCTCCCCGGCGTGGATCGTACCGACCAGCAGTCTACAAACAGCGCGGTGATCTTCTCGCTGGAGTTCGAGAGCGCGGAATCGCTATCCTACCTGCGGGATGTATCCGGCCACCGCAATTTGGCATATGCCGGCGGCGCGGGAGAGGGGGCGAGCCGCACGGTGCTCAAGGTGACGAACGACGCCGTAGAACCGGAAGGCCTGGCCCGCTTTGAAACCTTCATCGACTGCGGCACGCTGGAGATTGTCGGGAGCGATACTGCCATGAGCCTGGAGGAAGAGGGCAAACACAAACTGCTGGATTATCCGTTGACGGAGAGCTTAACTGCGACATTGACGCAGGGAGGCTCTTTTTTATATCGCCAGCATTGGGACCTGGGTGACCTTGTGACTGTACTGGACCGTGCCCTTGGCGTTGCCATGGACATGCGTGTTGCGCAGGTCACGGAGCGGTACGAGGCCGGGAGCTATGGTGTGGATGTTACCTTCGGAGAGGCGCCAAAACATCTGGGGCGCGTGATTCGCAGCCTCAAAAATACGGTAAGATAGGAGGGGTTTTATGCCTGAGAAATCGATGTTCTTTGATTCCACGGAAAACGACGAGCGGCTGTATTCGTCCGCTGACTTTGCGCAATTCATGAAGGTATTTTATTCGACGGGCGTGGTCAACGGCGGAGACAGCCTGAAGGTGCTGAAAAGCGAGGATAAACTTGCGGTCTCGGTACTGCCTGGAAAAGCGGTAGTGGAGGGGCGTCCCTACTGGTTGACGGAAGCGGCCAAGGAGCTTGCAGTCCCTGCGGCCAGCACGTCATTCGCACGCATTGACCGGGTAATCCTTAGGCTGGATCTGAGTGTGGAGGCTCGGAGCATTACGGTCAGGATTCTGCAGGGGCAGGCGACTGCTGCACCACAGCCGCCGGAACTGCTGCGGAACAACAACGTATACGATATTTCCTTGGCGAGGCTGTACATTCCCGCTAATGCCCTCCGGGTGGAGACGGTGACAGACGAACGCTACGACGCGGCGCTGTGCGGTATTTGCCAGGGATTGTACACGCTGGATATGACTGACTTCGAGGATCTGTCCCAGTTTACAGGTCCCTTCACAGAGCATGTGAATGATGCCAACATCCATGTGACAGCGGCAAACAAAACAGCATGGAATAACAAGCTGGACAAAACGGCTACGGCAGTATCTGCGACAAAGCTGGCAACGGCGCGGACAATTAACGGTGTTGCTTTTGATGGAACCAAAAATATTTCCGTGAACGGAGGAAATGCGAATAGTGTCAACGGCTTTACCTTCGCGGTATCAGATACCGCGCCAACCAGCGCCCCTACCGGGCGCATCACGTTTGTATATGAGGGGGTGTAAAGGTGCCGATCTATATACCGGATAGCTCAAAAGTGATTCGCGAAATGAGTCCAATCACTGTTACTACGTCTGACAATGTCACCCGCGAAGTAGCTGAGGCTTGGCATACTGGGGCCGATGGGGTGAACCGATTGGTGTATCAAAATGAAGTGTATCTGATGCAAAACGGAGAATGGAACGCTGACATAGTATCTGGTTATATGTCTACAGAAGGTGGATACCAATCAAGTGTTATAAAAACTGACGAAGGAATTAAAATACATGCGCAACGTGGAAATGCAAGCGGCAGCTACCCAGGATATACATACATCACGCTTAAAAATGGTTCAAACAGCGGAGACATACAAAAAGAGTATCTTTTTAACTTATTAAAAAACAAAAAAAGAATATGCTTTGATGTGTTCATTTATTATTATGATAAGGTAAATTCGGATTCTGCATATGGATGGGTTGGCCTTAATCCGACTCAGTTTGAGGACAAATCTTCCAAGTTTAGAACATATCAAAAGTCAATGGGACTCTATAGTTTTTCAGGAGTTTTACACGTTGATATAAAGGGAATTGTGATTGAAGAATTAAAATCTACAGTAGGCGGAATGCCAATAGGAGTTGGTGTATATTGTGGCATTTCTGGCAAATGGGTTGAAATAACTGTAAAAAATATTTGGCTTGAATAGGAGATAGAATAAATGAATTTACGACTTACAGATAATACAAGTTTGACGTTAGAAGGAGCGCGGGAAGCAACCGAGTATATCAATAACCAGCGTCGTGCAGCTATCTGCCTTGCTTTTGATGCTACGAAGCACCAAGACACAAAACTGCGTGAAGTATTTACCGATCGAGAGAAAACCCAAACCATGCAAATAGATAACGGAACACCGATTGAAGGATACATAGTATTTGTCCGATCAGTTTATGAGGCCGGTCAAATCAGCATCGTTATGGCGCAGGACATACCCGCAACCGAAGCACAGCTCCGCGCGAAGGTTGCAGAACAGGCCGAAGCAATTGTAACAGTGTTTGGGGTAAACCCTGACAACCCGGCAGAGGAAGCCCCGGCTATCCGTGCCGGCATTGAGGCTATGAGTGCCTTCGCACCGGACGCGCTGGCAATCCAGCATCCGACCTTATTCCCTGTGTGGATCAGCGACAGCCACGATTACACCATCGGAGACCGTGTACAGTACGGCGGCCTGCTCTATCGCTGTCTGACGGCCCACACGTCGCAGGTCAGCTGGTCTCCGGACGCGGCCCCGTCGCTCTGGGTGCGCATCGACGATCCGGCGATTGAGTGGCCGGAGTGGAGGCAGCCGACCGGCAGCACGGACGCCTACGCCAAAGGTGCCAAAGTCAGTCACAACGGTAAGCACTGGACCAGCGACGTGGATGCCAACGTGTGGGAGCCGCCGACACAGTGGACGGAGGTGCCCACAGAATGAATATTGTAAAAGACCTGCTCACGATCAATCCCTACAGCCGACCGGGAACGAAGCTCGGTAAGGTGACCAAGATAGCTGTGCATTACGTCGGCAATCCGGGGACCACAATGCAGGCCAACAGGGATTATTTCGAGAGCCTTAAAACAGGCAAGCGCAACAAAGCCGGTCAACTCATCTATGCCAGCTCGCACTACATAATCGGTCTTGACGGTGAGGTAATCCAGTGCATCCCGGAGACAGAGATCAGCTACGCGACCAACCAGGCCAATCCGTACAGCATTAGCATCGAGTGCTGCCACCCGGCAGCAGACGGCAAGTTCACAGCGGCGGCGGAACGGTCAATGGTCGTCCTATGCGCGGATCTCTGCAAGAGGTACAAGCTTGATCCGCTGCGCGACATCATCAGGCATTACGATGTGACGGGGAAGTGCTGCCCGAAATACTATGTTGATCATCCGGAGGCATATGAAGCCATGCGGCAGCGTGTGCGGGGCTTAATGGGCCTCGGGATTGATACCACCATAGATGTCGTACGAAGGCACGGAGACTGCTACACTGTAGCCATGCAGTGCAAGGACAAGCCTGTGATCTATCCCGGTACCGCCGGTGTTGTGACGGTCTGTCCGCCCTTTCCTCACGCCGGTGGTTGGCGGGCGAACATCGTCGCGATCGGCAGACCCGGAGAGAGCACTGGGATTTACACGCGCCTTCCGGATCAGGGTGAGGCGGACGGCGTGCTCCGGTTTGAGTTTAAAATTGTAGAATGAGAAAGGGTACATAATTATGAACGAACATATTGTGATTGGAATCAAAGCAACCATCACAGCGGCTTGCGCCGCCTTATCCGCCTGGCTGGGCTGGTTTGGGTGGCTTGTCGTCGCTTGGGCCGCCTGTATGGTAATGGATTACATAACAGGCTCTGCAGCGGCCTGCCGAGCGGGGGAGTGGAGCAGCGCGGTTGCACGGGATGGTATTTGGCATAAGACAGGAGCCATGGTCGCGGTGGTTGCCGCAGCGCTGGCCGACTGGATGATCGGTTTGGTTGTCAACAACATTCCGGCGGTTGTCCTGCCGTGGGACTACTCCGTGCTGCTGTGCCCCGTGGTCCTGGCATGGTACATCCTCACAGAACTGGGGTCGATCGTGGAGAATGCCGGCAAGCTGGGCGCGCCCGTCCCGGCATTCCTGGCCAGGATCATTGCGGCCTGTAAGGGCAGTGTGGACGCAGCGGGGGATAAGCTTGCCGGCGGAGAAGACGAGGGCAAAGTGGAATAAAAGAAAAAGGCGGGGGATCACTCCTCCGCCTTATCTCTAAATTTTTGTTCCATCTGGAAAAACAAAATTCGCAACATAAGCTGCGCCTAGAACAGATGCGATTTGCTCTAACTCCTCTTTGGTTAAAGTGTTTCTTTTTATTTTCTGATTAAGATTTTGTGGTGTAGTCCCAATTTTTCGCGCAAGTTCCGATTGACTAATCCTTTTATAGGATAAGGCCATATTTATTTGTTGCTCAACTGTCACCCTCTCACCTCCTAATATTATTATAAACTATATAGTTGACTATAACAAGCAGAAAATTAAAAAAATTAAGCAAATAATTAAAACAAACGCTTGACATTATCAATCGTATGCTTTATAATATAGTCACAGCAAAAGGAACGGGAATTGACCGCCGGACGCTGCGGACTATGAAAACAGAATTTAGATGGGCGTGCTCCTGAAAGCAAGCACCGGAAGCTGAAATCCGTTGAGCAGTAATGGACAAGACAGCAGCGAGTATGGGCGGCTTAATACCTATTACATCATCAAATTTATGAGGTGATTAATAATGAATGAATTACAGATTTTTAATAATCCCGTTTTTGGGCAAGTACGTACCATCGAAGACGATGGGAAAATCTTATTTTGTGGAAACGACGTCGCAAAGGCTCTCGGTTACAAAGTGCCAAAAGACGCTATTGCGGCTCACTGCAAGGGGGCGGTAATTCGCCGCCTCCCTACCAACGGCGGAGAACAGGATGCAAAATTTATTCCCGAAGGTGACATCTACCGCCTTGCGGCGAAAAGTGAACTTCCCAGCGCGGATGATTTTGAGCGTTGGATTTTTGATGAAGTGATTCCCAGCATCCGCCGTACCGGTGGATATATCACAGGGCAAAATGAACTTTCCCCCGAGGAATTGATGGCAAAGGCTCTCATGGTGGCGCAAAAGACCCTGGCAGAGCGAGAAGCCCGGATTTCTGCACTCACCGTGGACAATACGATTATGAAGCCCAAAGCAGAATACTTTGATGAACTGGTTGATAGAAACCTTCTCACCAATTTCCGTGAGACCGCCAAGGAACTTGGAGTCGGTCCCAAGGTTTTTGTGGCCTTCCTACTGGGAAAAAAATACGTCTATCGGGACAAGAAAGGAAAGCTGCTTCCTTATCAGCCTCATGTGGATTCCGGTCTGTTTGAGGTCAAGGAGTGTACGAATGAAAAAACGCAGTGGAGCGGTACACAGACGCTTGTCACACCGAAAGGTAGAGAAACATTCCGGCTGCTCTATCTGAAAACAGCGTGAGGGTGATGCCATGATTGTTTTAAACGAAGACTGGACGTTTACATCAAAGAGCGGGGGAAGCACCTCGCTTGGATATGTAGGAGAAAACGAGGTCTGCACCCTGCAAATCCAAAAGCTTGGCACGGAGTTTATGGACTGGGATATCGTGTTGGATGTATCCCAGCCAGGTAAGAAGAACATATGGGCCGTGGAGAAAACAGAAGAAGCCGGTAATATGGTCCTGTCAGTTCTGATCAAACGTGAGTACATTGCTGCCGCCGGGAGCATCACGATCCAGCTGCGGGCTACGCATGAAGACGGTCGTGTGAAAAAGTCCGCGCAGCTCACGTTGTCCGTCAGTCCAAGTATCAACGCTCCGGATGTGGTTCCGTCTCCGTTACCATCGGAATTTGCGGAATATGAGCTGCGGATTCTGGACGTCAAGGAAGCGGTGGAGGCGGACGCGGACCGCGCCGCTAAGGCTGCGCTCTGTTCGCCGCAGATCGGCGAGAACGGCAACTGGTACACATGGAACAGTACAACGGGGGAACTGAGTGACACCGGGATTCCGGCCAGTGGCAATGCCGAATGGAACTTCTTTGGAACGACGCCCTGCCGGGTATCAGGTCCGTCCATCAGCGGGGTGAAAATGGTATCCTCCACAGAGTGCAGTTACCGGCTGTACTCCGATACCGTGAAGGATATGGACAGCGCGGGCCGGACAATGCATTGGCTGTCGGAGAACTATGTGAATGGTGTTTATGAGTTTACTGTCAGCATTGTAAATAATAAGCCCAGCGGGTGGTATCAAGTCTTCTGGTCCATGATGTTTGTTGGGCTGGAGGTGAGCAAAGCCTATAAACTGTACATCGATACAACAGGCCTTACGCCGGATTCGACCACGACAGGCATGTATTTTGGCCGTTTCCTTCTGGCCAGTGCGGTGGGTGGCTCAAAGGGCGAAACAATTATCAATACCACGGAGGTTGATCATGCCAGATTGAATTCCTGGGAGTTTACTGCGACAACGCCGGATGTGATCCTGGAATATTACGCAGGAAAAGAAATCTCGCAGCTGGTAAATGGATACAGCGTGCGTTTCAAGGATTTGTATATCAACTACGCGGACGCGGAGAGTGGACATGCTGCGATATACAGCGACGCCGGTACATTTACGGGCGAGAAAGTCTTTCTGGAATACACAGACGGCTTGAATTATACGGCGGACCCAGCCTGCTCCGTATATTATACCGAAGCGAAATCCAAGGTCTTCACAATCAACGGCCAGGAGCCGGACGATGAGGGAAACGTCAGTCTTCCGGTCAGCCGTCTGCAGGGGAAGACGCTGGTCTGCATGGGCGACAGTATCACAGGGATGTTCAAGCCGCCCGCAGATTATCCGTCCATTATTGCCCGGCTTACCGGCATGACGGTCCACAACTTGGGAATGGAAGGCTGCCGGATGTCATATCATCCGGATCGATATTATGACGCGTTTTGCATGTATCAGCTTGCGGAGGCCATCACTTCCGGAGACTACACGCCGCAGGAGGCCGCGGTTGGACACACCGGCAGCTATGCGGCGGAGCGTGTGGCATTATTGAAATCCATCGACTGGACAAAAGTGGACTATGTCACAATTATGTACGGCACCAACGACGTTCAGGGCGGCGTTGCGCTGGATAACGTAGAGGATCCTAAGGATACCACCACATATCTGGGAGCCGCGCGGTACGCCCTAGAAAAACTCTGGACGGCCTACCCCAATCTTAAAATAATGCTGCTGACGCCGATCTACCGCTACTGGGATGACACGCAAACAGACAGCGACGAAAAGACATTTACCGGCGGCAAGCACCTTTATGAGTTTGGCGATGGGCTTCTGCAAGTGGCGGCGTATTACAAGACGCCGGCGGTAGACCTGTACCACACACTGGGCATTAACAAGATCAACCGGGCATATTATTTCCCCGTTGGCGACGGCACGCATCCCAATGATCTGGGCCGTGCGTTGCTGGGTGAGAAGATTGCGGGGAAGCTCCTGAGCGAGTTTTAAAGTGATCATAAAATGAAAGTGCAGCCGTCCGTAATGGATAGCTGCACTTTCTTAATTCTAATATTTTAATACAAAAATGAGAAAAATTTTCACCAAAATAAAACATATTTTTTACAATGATTTATAATAATTAAAAAATATTAAAGGGGAAAATTTATGAAAAAGCGATTTGTATCAATGGTTCTTAGCCTTTTATTATTTTCACTTTGTGGTTGTAATCAATCTATAACGGAAAGTCAGCCTATAACAGAAAACCAACAATCGAAGACAAGTAGCGCTGTAACAGAAAGTCAGTCCACAGAGGAGAGCCAACCTGTAACGGAAAGTCAGCCGCCGCTGGAAATAATAAATGGATACGAAACAGCAAGAGGCGAATATAATGAATATTTTGTTTTGCAAGTGGATGATTTTAAGGATGCGTTCAATGATTCTATTGAGAAAAAAGGTTATGAGGGATTAGAAATTCTAAGTTCTTCAGATACAAGTGCTTCATTGACGGATAATGGAGAAACTTGGTGTATTTATATTAAAAGGAGAAGCCCAGATGATCATAAGTATGATTTGGAAGGACAGGATGGTACAGGTTGTATAGAAAGTCTAGAGCTCAGCCTATTTAGTGAAGGAGAGGAAGATGCAAAAATAAACGGAGATTACTTATATTCTTTAATTAATCTTTTTAGCCCTGGTTTGCAAGAAGAAATTTGTGATCAATTATATATCTTTGAACAAGCTCCGGAAGGTTATCCTCGAGTGCGCACTTTGTTATGTGGAAATGTAAAATATATATACTCTTATGATGAAGGAAATGAGAAATACAGTAGTTCTTCTTTTCATGTTAGACCCGCAGAAATTGAGTATATCCCCGAATCAACGCCCAGGAAAGAAACTGCAATTCGACCGCAGGCTTAGATAATATTTAGTCAAGCCGCGAGAACAAAAATGTTCTCATGATTTGATGAGCCACTTTTTTATAATTATTTCAGTGCGACGCTCTTCGCCATTTCGATCATCTCGGACGCTTCTAAGTCGCCGCCAATACTGAATATAATGCCATCAGCCTGCCACATCAACTCACAAGGGTATTTCGGATCCGGTACATCATCGGCATAATAATATGTTTGCCCGTCGACAATGATCGGTGTGCTGAGTGTTGCCTCATCGACGACCCCGGCCCGCTGTTTGAAAATCATGCGCTTTGTCTGAGATCGGTATTCTATCTCAAACGCTTCCCCAGGCTCCCGATTTAATGGACCGTACAGGGTAGGCATGTATCCGTGAGGGAGTTCGTACGGGACGTAAATGTCCTTTACAGTCATATTTTTATTAAATATTTCATTTTTATCAATGCTGGAATCTATCGGCTCCTGCAAGTCTGAGATGCTGAAATACAGACCGTCATAATATTTGATGATAGCCTCACGGACCGCTGTAACGGTCATAGCAGCGATTAAAGCAGCGAGCAGAGCAGCAATAAAGGCAATGGCGATACGCTTGCTCAAGCGCTTTCGCTTATACGCGGATGCGATCGAATCGTTGTAGATCGTATTCCACATTTTTGCATCCAGCTCAGGAGTGGTGGGGTATAGGGCATCCAACTCCGAAACGGACGGTATGCCGGCAACATAGGCCCGTGTCAGCTCATCCTCAAACGACCGGTAAAAGTCATTTATCTGTTTATTTGTCGTAGCCACTTTTACCTCCCCACATAGTCGTCAAGGTCAATATGATGTGAGTCCATATATTTTTTCATTCGCTTCAGCGCTCGGGATAGCGCCTTGTCAACAGCCCAAACACTTTTGTTCAGGACAGTGGCTATTTCAGAAACGGTAAGTTCACGATATATGTACAAGCCAACAATGGTTTGTGCCTCATGTGACAGCAACTGCAAAGCTTTGACGCCTATTTCGCCGGCCTCGCTAAGCTCTACGCGCGCTAATTCCCCGTCCTTTGATTCAATTGTGCTAGAATCGTCAAGAAAGGTCTCACGTGCAACTGATTTATGCTTCGCCCGGTCCAGTGCCAAATGCTGCGCTACTCGGTAGATGAATCCTCTGAGGCTGTCCTCAGTCCAGCCGTCGTGAAATGGCTTTTCTGAGCATTGAATGATGCGGGTGAAAGTCTCCTGCATAACCTCTTCGGCATCGTCTTGGTTATGAAGCACCTCAAACGCAGCGTGAAGAGCTACTTTTCGATATTTAAAATATGCATTTCTTATATTATCTCTATATGGATTATTATCATCGGATGGACCGGTGATCAATAGCCACATAAGCAAAACGCCCCCGCAATATGATAGTTTGTTAAAATCATATCATATTGCGGGGGCTATTTTAACCGGTAAATTATGTAAACTGATAGTGCGCGGTTTTGGTCATTGTTTGGTCATTATTGCAAGCAAATATTGCACAAAAACGAGAGTAGTGATAGAATGTAAGGCACGAAAAAACCGCATGAAATAGCGGGTTTTAGCAGTCCGGTTGGGAGCGTGAGTGGACGGAATCACTTTTCAAGTCTCGTCTCGCGCACCAACTGAAAGCTCTGAAACCCGCATCAATGCTGGGGATCAGAGCTTTTATTTTTTTATTATGAAAATTTGCATCAGCTAAGATGCTTTCTTTGAATATTGAAAAGTGAAAAGATCCATTTCCATGTGATTTGGCGATACAAAAATTGAAAAGTAAAGCCAGAACCCGTGTCATATGATTTATGTTTTAGAGGAGATGAAAGTTGTGATCACTGCAATTCTGTCCACATTTGTTATGTGGTGCCTTATGCAGGGGGCGGTCCCTTTTGCCGCGCAGATTGCGGTCAGCCTTGCAACCGGAATCATTTTTCTTGTGTTTGGGCGCCACGATCACAATGATGTTTTGACCATTGATATGCTGGCCCGGCGTTCCCGATTTGCTGCGGAAAATGCCGCTTTGAAGGTTTGGGGAACCCTTTTGCTGTTGGTTTTATGTGTCTGTTCTCAAAGCCTGTGGCCGCCTGTGGTGTTGTTTGTGATATTGGCGGCGCTGAGCACGGGAGTGGGCGGAACATCTTTGCATGCGTATGTTTCATTGTTCCGTTTACTGGCCGTTTTTTTACTGCTCAGTGGACTTGCTCTCCTGTGGGATTTTTCCCATATGCCGATCGGAATATGGAATATTCCCTGTTTTGGCGGATATCTCACGATGACGGCGGCAGCGCAAGCTTCCGCGCGGCTTGTACTGGCGCGGTCGCTCGGCGCTGTGAGCTGCCTTTATTTTCTCAGTCTTTCCACGCCCATGCCGGAAATCCTTGCGGTCTTGCGCAAAGCGCATGTACCATCTGTGGTGATCGAATTGGCGATCCTTATATACCGATACATATTTATCCTTTTGTCCACTTACCGAAATCGCAGGGATGCGGCAGCCAGCCGGTTGGGGTTTGGCAGCCTGCGGCAAAGTATGCGGACGATGGGCTGCCTGTATGGAAATTTGCTGGCCAGCAGTTTTAAAAAAGCCGGCGCCTGTTTTGATGCAATGGAGAGCCGCTGTTATACGGGCGAAATTCGGTTCTTATCGAAGAAAAAGCCGGTCACAATCTTTGGCGCTGTTTTGTTTGGCGTGCTTCTTGTGGGAACAGCTGTGTTGGTTGCTTTAATCGATTGAAGGGGTGAAGTTATGCGTGAAATCATTTGTTTTGACCATGTTTCGTATGCCTACGAAAAGGGGCAGGACGCTCTTTCTGATGTGTCTGTGTCCATTCATGAGGGAGAAAAAATAGCGGTTCTTGGCAACAACGGAGCCGGAAAATCCACTTTTTTTCTGCTTGCCAACGGCGTTTTATGTCCTCAAAAGGGGCGCATTCTTTTTTCTGGTTCTGCTGTAGGAAAGAAGGAAAAGGAATTAAACCGTTTGCGCCGCGGCGTGGGATTGGTTTTCCAGGACCCCGACGAGCAGCTTCTGGCAGGTACCGTAGAAGAGGAAATCAGCTTTGGCCCGATGAACCTTTTGTTGGAAGAAGCCGATGTACGGCGTCGTGTCGATCAGTCGATTGACATGCTGCGGCTGGAATCACTGCGGGACCGTGCGCCGCAGTATCTCTCCGGCGGAGAAAAGAAGCGCGTTTCCATTGCCGACGTGCTGGCTATGGAGCCGGAGATGCTGCTGCTGGACGAGCCGACCTCCAGTCTTGATCCGGCCAACACAAAGCGTCTGGAGCAGACGCTGAACATGCTCAACGCAAAGGGACTGGCATTGGTGGTGGCGACGCATCATGTGGATTTTGCCTGGCGTTGGGCGGAGCGCGTGTTGGTATTCCATGCAGGCCGTCTGGTGGCGGACGCATCCACGAAAAACGTATTTGCAGATCAAGCGCTTTTACAAAAGTGCAATTTGGAACAACCTATTTTGTACCAGGTGGGTAAAGCCTTGGGGCTTGCGTCACTGCCCCGCACGGTGGAGGAATTTATCGCTGGAGTCAAGGGCAAACAATGATAATTGAAAAGTTTGTATATACAGATTTACAGGTTGAAAGAATAGAATCCACAGGGCCATTTTGCCCTGTGGATTTTCTGTGGTGTGCGGGTTTTATAAGAGGAAAGTGCGGAAATCGATTTGTTACAATGTTCACAATACGTTTAGAATTGAAACGGTAAATCAAAGAGAATACAAAAGAAAATCAGAGAAAATTTGATGTATTGGAAGGGTAGATTGAAAAAATACGGGTTTTTTGCAGAAAAATGGAATAAAATATTGACAAATCACGATTTACCTACTATATTAGATTCGTTGCGTTTGCATCTAACTATATATTCGGCTTTGCTTCATTGCCGCAGTCAGCTTTGATTGTGAAAAATCCTTTGCGGAGGGCAATGGCAACGGCATGGCTGGGATTGCGTTTTAACCACAGGCAGAATCTGCCTGGCTATAACGTAACTATTTTAACCGCAAAGGGGATGCACATTAAAATGGGAGAAAAACCAATCATTGAACTGAAAAACATCGCGGTTTCGTTTGACGGAGAGTCTGTGCTGAAGGACTTTAACCTCAGTATCAGGGGCGGGGAGTTTGTCACGCTGCTTGGGCCTTCCGGCTGTGGAAAGACCACAACCCTGCGGATTGTGGGCGGCTTTGTCAAACCGGACAGTGGCGATGTTTTTTTCAATGGCAAAAAAATCAACGATCTGCCGCCGCACAAGAGGGAAGTCAACACAATCTTCCAGAAGTATGCGTTGTTTCCGCATCTGAATGTTTACGAGAATGTGGCGTTTGGCATGCGGGTGCATGGCAAATCCGAAAAGGAGATCAAGCAAACCGTTCATGATTTGCTCAACATGGTGAACCTGAACGGCTTTGCGCGCCGCAATGTCAATCTGCTTTCCGGCGGCCAGCAGCAGCGTGTGGCAATTGCCCGCGCGCTGGCGAACCACCCGAAGGTCCTGCTGTTGGACGAGCCACTGGGCGCGCTGGACCTGAAGCTGCGCAAGGATATGCAGGTGGAGCTGAAAAAGATTCAGCAGCAGACTGGCATCACCTTCATTTTCGTCACACACGATCAGGAGGAAGCGCTTTCCATGTCGGATACGGTCGTCGTCATGGATAAGGGCGAAATCCAGCAGATTGGGACACCGCAGGATATCTACAACGAGCCCAAAAACGCCTTTGTCGCGGATTTTATCGGCGAAAGCAACATCCTGGACGGTGTTATGCACGAGGATTACCTGGTGGAGTTTGCTGGGCAGAAATTCAAATGTGTGGATAAAGGATTTTCTCCCAAGGAACCGGTGGACGTCGTCATCCGTCCGGAAGACATCGATGTGGTGGAGCCGGAACAGAGTTTGCTGTCCGGAATGGTCACCAGTGTTACCTTCAAGGGCGTGCATTACGAAATTATTGTGGATGTCAAGGGCTTTAAATGGATGATCCAGTCCACGGACTATCAGGAAGAGGGGAAAAAGATCGGCCTGGTGCTGCAGCCGGACGATATCCATATCATGAAGAAGTCGGAATATTCCGGTATGTTCGGCGATTACAGCACGTTCAGCGACGAAATGGACGAGGACATTCAGGCCTCGGAGCAAAGGGAGGCCGAAGAAGAGGATGAAGTCTAAAACTGCTTCGGTGCCCTATGGCATCTGGGTTTCTATTTTCATCGTGGTTCCGATGATTCTGGTTGTTATTTTTGCGTTTACCGATAAAAGCGGCAATTTTACGCTTTCCAACATCGCCGCGGTCGGACAGTATTCCAATGTGTTTTTGCGTTCCATCTGGCTGGGAGCGATTGCCACGGCGATCAGCCTTTTAGTCGGTTATCCGCTGGCATATATCATCTCGCGTTCCGGTATGCGTGCGCAAAGCGTTTTGATCATGCTGGTCATGCTGCCGATGTGGATGAACTTCTTGCTGCGTACCTATGCATGGATGACCCTACTTGAGGACAACGGCATTATCAATACGGTGATTGCCTCTCTGGGATTCCCCAAATTTCATATGATCAATACCGCGGGCGCGGTGGTGTTGGGAATGGTTTATAACTACATTCCCTACATGATCCTGCCGCTTTATTCCGTTTTGGCCAAGATGGACCATTCCGTGATCGAGGCGGCACAGGACCTGGGCGCCAACCAGGGCCGCGTGTTTCGAAAGGTGATTCTTCCGCTCAGTATGCCGGGCGTGATTTCCGGCATCACCATGGTGTTCGTTCCTGCCGTCAGCACGTTTATCATATCCAAAATGCTGGGCGGCGGTGCAAATCTGCTGATCGGCGACCTCATCGATATGCAGTTTCTGGGGAGCGCCTACAATCCCAATTTGGGCTCCGCCATCTCTCTGGTGCTGATGGTCTTGATTTTAATTTGCATGGGCATTATGAACCAGTTTGACGACGGCGAAGAGCGCGGGGGAGGACTGATGATATGAAAACGATTTCCAAGGTGTACACGGCTCTGGTCTTCCTGTTCCTGTACGCGCCAATTTTTGTATTGATCATTTTTTCCTTTAACGATTCCAATACCATGAGCCGTTCGGTCTGGTCGGGCTTTTCACTGAAATGGTATACCCGCCTGTTTGAAGACCGGATGATCATGGAAGCGCTGAAAAACACCCTGATTATCGCCGTTGTAGCGGCGGTTGTCGCCACCATTTTGGGGACGATCGCGGCAATCGGTATCAACGGCATTAACAACAAGCTGGCCAGGCGCATGATGATGAATCTGACAAACCTGCCGATGGTCAATCCGGAGATCGTAACCGGTGTTTCTCTGATGCTGCTGTTTGTCTTTGTCGCGCAGAAAATGGGCGGTTTATCCTTGGGGATGGTATCCCTGGTCCTGGCGCATATCACGTTCTGTTTACCCTATGTCATTCTGTCGGTGCTGCCAAAGCTGCGACAAATGGATTCCCATTTGTACGAGGCGGCACAGGACCTGGGCTGTAATCCGCTGCGCGCGTTCTTTAAAGTCGTGCTGCCGGAGATTTCCCCGGGAATCATCACCGGCATGATTATGGCGTTCACGCTGTCCATCGATGACTTTATCATCAGCTATTTTACCAGCGGCACGACGCAGACGCTGCCGATCTACATCTACTCCATGACGAGGAAGCGCATCAGTCCGGAGATTAACGCGCTTTCCACTCTGCTCTTTGCCGCGGTGCTTCTGCTGCTCCTGATTATCAATCTGCGGCAGTCGAGGGAGAAGCGCCTGGAAGAAGGAAAGGCGGTGGAGTCGTGACGCTGAAAAAACGGGCAGCAGCTCTGCTGGCTGCGGCTGTTCTGATTTTGGGAATGCCGGTATCCGCCATGGCGTCGGAAGAAACACCGGAAGAAGCGGCCCCCAAACGCGGCGTGACTATTAACGTCTATAACTGGGGCGAGTATATTTCCAACGGCGTTGACGATACGCTGGACGTTAACGCGGAGTTTACCCGGCGTACGGGAATTGACGTCAATTATACGACCTTTGATACCAATGAATCCCTCTATTCCAAGCTGGCCGGCGGCGGGGCCAATTACGACGTCATTGTTCCTTCGGACTACATGGTCTCCAAGTTGTTGCAGGAGGGCTATCTGGAAGAGCTGGATTTTGATAACATTCCCAATTTCCAGTATATCGACGAGCAATACCGCAATCCGAATTACGACCCGACCAACGCCTATTCCGTGCCGTACACCTGGGGCGTTGTCGGTATTTTTTACAATAAGAATTACGTCAAAGAGACGGTGGACAGCTGGAGCATCCTCTGGGACCCGGACTACGCCGGAAAAATTCTGATGTTTGACAATCCCCGCGATTCCTTCGGTATTGCGCAGAAGCGTCTGGACTATTCCTTTAACTCGACCAATGAAAAGGAGTGGGAAGACGCTGCGGCGCTTTTGAAGGAACAAAAACCGCTGATACAGGCATATGTCATGGACCAGATTTTTGACAAGATGGCAAGCGGGGACGCATGGCTGGCGCCCTACTACGCGGGCGACGCTGCCACTCTGGTGGACGATAATCCGGACATCGGATTTGCAATTCCCACCAAAGAGGGAACCAACTTTTTTGTAGATGCGCTCTGCATTCCCAAGGGGGCGAAGCACAAAAAAGAGGCGGAGGAGTACATTAATTTCCTTTGCGACCCGGAAATTGCGGCGGCCAATGTGGACTACATCGGCTATTCGACGCCGGAAACAGCGGCGAAAGAACTGCTCCCGGAAGAAACGGTGGAGAATCCCATTTTCTATCCGCCAAAGGAAATTCTGGACAATTCTGAGGTGTTTGTCAGTCTGCCGGAAGAGACAAGTATTCTGCTGGACAAGCTCTGGGCGGAGGTTAAGATGGGAGGCCCCGGGGAAACGGCGACCCTGGTGGCAGTTTTGGCGGGTTTTCTTCTGTTGTACCTCGCGATTGTAATTTATAAAAAGCGGAAGGCAAAAAGAGAATTGCAATGATAAAACTGGCGGTATGACAATGCGCGTTTTGCGTATTATATCGGCAAGATGAGGAATGATGGGGGCTTTGTAAAACAATCCCTGTTTTGATTGTGGCGTAGAGCAAAACGCGTTTTTCCACTTTTCTGAATCGTTTAGAGCGTCACGCGAGGCTTTGGCCTCAAGTGAGCGTCCTGACCGGAGGTCCTTTTTCCGTTGCGCAGCGGTCCGGAAGATGATACAATGGAAGCAATCAAATACAGAAGAGGGAGGTTTATTATGCGGATCAGGATTCAAAATGAATGGGGAAGCGCGGAGGTGGAATCGCTTGGCGCGCAGCTGATGAGCCATAAAAATGCGGAGGGCGTCGAATACCTCTGGCAGGGTGATCCGGCTTTCTGGAGCGGGCGTGCGCCCGTGTTATTTCCGACGGTCGGCGCGGTACGCAATGGGGAAACCATCATGAAGGGAAAGCCCTTCTCCATGAAACGGCACGGTTTTGCGCGCAATCTGGAGCACGCGGTTCTGGATTCGGGAAAGGATTTTGTCACGTTTTCCCTGCGGGATTCGGAAGAGACGAAGAAGCAATACCCCTTTTCGTTTGAGCTGCGTGTGACCTACCGTTTGGCAGAATCCGGGCTTGCGACGGAATTTTATGTAAGCAACATCGGCGCGGAAGAGCTGCCCTTCGGGATCGGCGGGCATCCTGCCTATTTTTGCCCGGTGATGCAGGGAGAAACGTTTGAAGAATACAGTATAATATTTGAAGCAAAAGAGACAGCTTTCTGCCCAACAATCGATTTGCAGACAGGGCTGATTGATTTTAACAAACGCAAAAAGATTCTGGACAACCAGATGGAAATTCCGTTGCGTCATGACCTTTTCGTAAACGATGCGCTGGTTTTCGATGCGCTGGTTTCTAAAAAGGTCCGCGTATGCAGCCGTATTTCCGGGCGCGGCGTGGAGATGGATTTTTCCGGCTATCCAATGCTGGGCATTTGGTCGGCGCAGGGAGACGCGCCGTTTGTGGCGCTGGAGCCTTGGGCAGGCTGTGCCACTGCAGCGAATGAAGATAACGTCTTTACGCACAAGCGCCATCTCAATCTGTTGCAGCCCGGCGCAGACAAATCGTTTGTTTTTACGGTAAAGCTTCTTTAAAATTTACATTTAAAAACCGCTTTGGAATGCATTCACTGTACGGAAAAAGAGTTTCCAGAACCTGTGCAGTGTTTACAGAAAAAGCGGTTTTCCTTTTTTTAATGCCGCATCCAATGTGCGCCAGTTTTGTCCCAAGAAAGCGCTCCGCCGCCGTTGCACTCCCAGTTAGCGGCAGTATAACGGAATTTTGACATCATAAACCTCCTGCCATCGTGGCAAAGTAACAAATGCCGGTTCATAAACAGCGTTGTATCGCAAATGTGTCTTCCTGTTTATGGCACCGGAAAAAGGCAAAAGGAGGTGAGTGATTGGATACGGAAAAGAAAAGATGGAAAACCCGCACAAAGGCTGCGGTAGCCGCTGTGATTACGGCCGCCGCGGTTGTAACCACTTCTGCCGGCGTCGCACGGTATTTTACGCCGGACCAATACAGCGTAACACGGGGAAATTCTCTGGAATGGAATTCCGGGATGGTTTCTCTGCGCGGTTTGCAGGACGGAGGGGAAGTTTGTGCGGGTACGTCCACAGCTCCTGAAAATTATCGGGCGGAACTGATGCTGTTTCATTCCATCCCAATCAAGACAGTGCAGGTAAAGGTGATGGAAGAAACAAATGTGGTACTTTGCGGCAGGCCGTTTGGTATTAAAATGTTTACAAACGGCGTAATGGTTGTTGGCGTGGCGGATATCCAAGGAGAGACGGCAACAGTCAATCCGGCGGCGGTTGCCGGGCTGAAAACGGGTGATATCATTACGGAAGTGAACGGACATGCGGTTAACCGGAATGAAGAGGTCGCCAAAGCAGTGGAAGAAAGCGCGGGGCAGCCGCTGCAGATTTCTTTTCAGCGGGAACATGAGTCCCAGACGGCAACGCTTGTTCCGGTACGCTCCAAATTGGACGGCTCCTACAAAGCCGGGCTTTGGGTGCGTGACAGCACCGCCGGAATCGGAACATTGACGTTTTATGATCCTGCCACCAATTCCTTTGCGGGGTTGGGACATGGAATCTGCGATACGGACACCACGGAATTGATGCCTCTGCGCAACGGAGAAATTGTACCGGTTACAATCAATGGCGTGGTCAAAGGGAAAAAAGGCGCACCCGGAGAATTAAGAGGCTATTTTAATACGGATGTACCAATGGGAACACTGTATGCCAACAGTGACCAGGGCGTTTACGGCCAGCTGAAGGACGGCAGCGCCCAGGAACAGGGATTGGTTGGCGATACAGTTTGCGTCGCGATGAAGCAGGAGGTGAAAACCGGCCCTGTTCAGATTTTAGCGACCATAGACGGTGGAGAGGCAAAATATTACAATGCTTCCATTGAAAACATCAATTATCACGATACGGAAAGCAGCAAGAATATGATTCTGAAGATCACCGACCCGGAATTGCTGAACGAAACAGGCGGTATTGTGCAGGGCATGAGCGGCAGCCCGATCATTCAAAACGGCAAGTTAATCGGTGCGGTCACGCACGTATTTGTCAACGACCCGACGCGCGGATACGGCATTTTTGCAGAGAATATGCTGGGGGTTTGCCAAACGGTGGAAGAGACGTTGCAAAGACAAAGTGCGTAATTTTGATGTTCTGAAATATTTTTCCCCTTAATTAGAAAAATTATTTTTTCAAAAGCTATTGCCATATTTTCCAATATATGGTATGATAGCGACATAATGAATCTACAATTAGGGGGACTTAGTATGGAAAAGCGATTAAATGTAGTAGTATCAAACGACAGTGTGGAATTTCAAAAGGAATACGGTCGAGTTTTGGAAGAATGCGGTATGAATGTGACGTACGTTCCCAAAGATGGTATGAAACTGATGGAAAAGATCGAAGAGCTGCATCCCAATGTAGTTCTTGCCGATTTGTTCATGCCGCAGTTGGACGGGATCGGTGTGATGCATGCGGCGGAAAAGCTGGGATCCCAGAAGCCGATGTTCATTATTATTTCCAATTTTACCAGTCCTACCCTTGAAAGGGAAGTGATGTCTTCTGGGGCAGCGTATTTTACGGTGCAGCCGTTCCAGGCACTGGAACTGGCGGAGCGCATTGTGCAGCTCGCAGGCATGGAAGAGGAAAGCCAGCTTTCCACAAATGCCAGGAGCAGCGCGAACGAGCCTTCTTTGGAAATTCAGGTCACGGAAATTTTACACCAGATCGGTGTTCCGGCACACATCAAAGGATACCACTACCTGCGTGATTCCATTATTATGGCAATTGAGACGCCGGATATCATTAACGCGGTAACCAAGCAGCTGTATCCCAGCGTTGCAAAGCGGTATGAGACCACCAGTTCACGTGTGGAACGCGCCATCCGCCATGCGATAGAAGTAGCTTGGGACCGCGGCGACGTCGATATTCTGAACAGCTATTTTGGGTATACGATCCACAATACCCGCGGCAAGCCCACAAATTCCGAGTTTATTGCCATGATCAGCGACCGTCTTCGCCTGCACATGAAATCCGCCAGCTGAATGAAATTCAACTGCATCGCTTTACGGGAAAAACCTCCGCCTTGTTGAAGTTTCGACAGGGCGGAGGTTTTGTTATGCGAAGATGTCGATGAATAATGTTGAAAACAGGATGAAAGAAATGGGTGTAACTTTTATAATTTCTGATATATGATAAAATTTTTTGTTTATTATGATAAAATCGGGTTGATCAGGATCTTTAAAATCAGGAGGTGAAAAGGAGCGCTTACCGTTTAAATACGATATTTAGGAGGACGTCATGAAAAGGAGAGTATTGGCAATGCTGCTTTCCCTGTCTTTGGTAGCGACGGGGGTCGGCATATACCCGGCGGCAGCCGCGGCGGAGGAGCGCTTTGCGCCCGCCGATGCACACGAGGTGCAGGCGCCGGAAAAAGATCTGGAGGCACATTTCTGGCTGGAGAATGGGCAGCCGTTTTACAACGTAGAATTTCAGGGAAAAGAGTTGGTTGAAAAATCCGCGATGGGTTTGAATACCTCAATCGGGGATTTAAACAGCGGTTTTACGTTGACCAATACAGAGGAGAGCTCCGGGGATGAAATCTGGCAGCCCGTTGTAGGCGAACAGGGACAAATTCGCGATTATTATCATCAGAAGTCTTTTGAACTGACCAATGATGAGGGAATCGTCCTGACACTGGAAATGCGCGCTTACGATACCGGCGTTGCGTTCCGGTATGTGCTGCCGGAGGTTCCGCAGGGCATGGAATCCTATCAGATCACGGATGAGCATACGCAATTTGTTTTCCCGGCGGAGACGATGGCAAATGCACACATCAGCGGGAATCAGACGGTTCCCAACCGCATGTCCGTCAACAGTTTCAACGCGAGTCATACATACCAGCGTCCCATGACGCTGCAATATCCGGACGGCGCTGCGCTGACCATCTGTGAGGCAAACCTGGACAACTATGGAGTGATGGTTCTACGCAAGGATGCCTCCACGCCGAGAGCACTCAAGGCAGGCTATACCTCATATAAGCCCAGCCGCCCATCCAGTGCGCCGACAAGAGGCCCCGATATTACGGTGAAGGCGGACAGCCCCACGGCGACGCCGTGGCGCACCTTTGTCATCGGCGCCAGCGAGGTCGAGCTGCCGCAGAACAGCACAATTGTGGAAAACCTGAACGAAGCGCCCGATGAAACAACCTACGGTTTTTCCGAATGGGTAGACCCGGGCACCTGCCTGCGCGCCGCGAGCGGTATGAATACCACGGCAATTAAAAGTATTGTCGATCAGGCGGCGGACCGCGGGATCAAATATGTCCTGCTGGATACCGGCTGGTACGGACCGGAGTTCGACGTCAACTGCGACCCGCGTCTGGACCCGGCTGCTTTGGAGCCGGATAAGTACCCGAGCGACAAGATTCTGATGGAACAGTATTTCAGCACGACCGGCGGTTACAACAATACCGGGGAAGGCGTGTTCAATACGCGCGGCAAGGGCTTCGATGTTTATAAGGATCTGGGGACCCCCGGTACCTTCCAGACAGACGTGGACATCCCGGCAATCTGTGATTACGCAAACGATAACGACGTCGGCATTATCCTGTATGTCAATGGCGTCTATCTGCCCGACTCCAGCGGCAGAAACCGTTACGGTGCGGAAGAAATCTTTACCTACTTTGAAAAATGGGGCGTTAAGGGTGTAAAGCCCGGTTTTGTCCATGTGCGTGCACAGGAATTCGAAAGCTATATGCAGGAAGTCGTAGCGGCCGCCGCGCGGCATAAGCTGATCATGACCGTTCACGATGAATATGTTCCGACCGGTTTGCAGCGCACGTTCCCGAACCTGTTCTGTACGGAAGGCATTCTGGGTGACGAGGGCATTGGCAAGACGGACCCGCAGGTGCCGCAGGATATTGCAACACTGTTTACCCGCACGATTCAGGGGCCGACCGATCATACCTATTGCTGGCCCGGCAAGGCGACAAAGGCGTACGCGCTGGCGTCCCCGCTGATGTTCCGCACCGGTATGAACGTCCTGTACTGGTATACCAATCCGAACAGTGTGCCGGAGCAGGATAAGGACAAGATGGACTTCTGGAAGAACATGCCCACAACTTGGAATAAGAGCCTGTATCTGGAAGGCAAGATGTACGAGTATGCAACCTATGCGAGACAGAGCAAAAATAAAGACTGGTATGTCGGCAGCCTCTCTGCGATTGAACGGACGCTGCAGGTGCCGTTGACCTTCCTGGACGAGGGCGTCTCCTATGTGGCGGACATTTATGCGGACGGTGCAGATGCGGATGCATATGCCGGCTGGAACAGCGATGCCAAGAGAAAGCAAACGCTGGAGAACAACAAGTATCTCGTTACCAGCAGGTCTATTTTGGAGCGCGATCTGAAGTACGGCTTTGGCTACGCGGTGAAACTGACCCCGGCAACGGAAGAGGATCTGAAAACGCTGCCCGCTTACAATGTTGACCGTGAACGCATGGAGTCTGTACTCCGGCAGTTGCAGGGGTTACATGAGGGCGACTACACTTCTGATACCTGGGCAGTCCTGGCGCAGGCAATTCAGCAGGCGGAAGCGCTGTTAAATGCTCCAGAGGATGTGTCGGCAGAGCAGTATCAACAGGCGACAGCCGCTTTGCAGCGGGCAAAGGAGGGTCTTCGCTCCAAACAGGCGTTGGTCGACGCGATCAGCAGCGCCAGCGTTCTGACAGAGGCGCACTATACCAGCGAGAGCTGGAAAGTATTAAAGGATGCGCTGCATGAAGGTGAGCGTCTGCTGGAGGAACAGCAGGTATCCCAGGAAGAAATCGATCAGACGGCGGAGCAGATCAAAAAGGCCATCCAGGGGCTGGTCAAGCGGAATGGACTGGAGGTCATGTCTTCCACCTATCTGGACAACCTCGACTGGCTGTCAAAATCGTCTGCTCACAACAATTTTATTGCAAAAAATAAGGCCTACAGCGGTTCGATCGTTCTGCGTATCAACGGAGAGGATGTTCCGTTTGCGCATGGCGTCGGAACCCACGCACAGTCGGAAATCTATTACAATATCGAAGGCATGGGCTTTGAGGTCTTTGAAGCCACCGTCGGTGTCAGCGCGGCAAAATTGGATGAGAAGATGGGCAACGTCATCTTCCGTGTATACGGTGACGGAAGACTGCTGTACGAGACGCCGGCGGTCGGCTATGGAGCAGCGGTAACGTCTATGCCAATCAGCGTCCCGGTTGCGGGTGTCAAAGAGCTGCATCTGCAGGCGGATACCAACGGCGCCAATTCAGGCGACCACTCCAACTGGGCGGATGCAAAGTTTGTACAACTGGGCGTTCCGGGATTGGCGGCCATCTCTGTGGATGGAACGGAATTGCCGGAGTTCAGATCTTCCCGGTATGAATATTTTGTGCCGCTTGCCGAGGGACAAACAGAGGTTCCGGAAGTCACGGCAGAAGTGCTGGATGGCATGCCAATTACCTTTGAAGTCTTACCGGCACAGAAGGTGCCTGGCACAACGGAAATTCACGTCCAGACGTCCACCGAAACATTGGTATATAAAGTAAATTTCTGCAATATGGCTTTGGCGGATTATGTAAGTGATCTTGCCTATGAGTCTGCGGTGGTGCATAGCGGCAAAGTCTACAAGGATATTTCTTATGAAAACAACCCGATGGCGGTCACTGCTGCTGACGGCGAAAGTGAAATGCGCTTTGAAAAAGGTCTCGGCACCCATGCTCCGGCAAATGAAACAGGCTATATTGTCTACAATTTGGAAGGAAAAGGCTACGACCGTTTCCAGAGCTGGGTTGGTATCAGCTATCATAAAAACGATTCTCGTTCTACCGTACGCTTCCGCGTCTTTGCGGATAACGAGCCGACCGCACGCTTTGACAGCGGCGTGATGCAGTATCGCACACCGGCCAAGTTTATCGATCTGGACATCCGCGGCGTTAAAAAGCTGCGCCTGGAGATCGACCGGGTGGATTCCAATGCAGCAGACCACGCGAACTGGGCAGACGCAAAGTTCCTTACATATGAGGAAATTAAAGCGGATCCGCAGCTGCTGAATGTACAGTGGAACCCGAATCAGGCAGATGTGGAAATTGCTGGTGAGGCAGATGTGCTGATCGACGGCAACGGCATCTTCGGCGCAAAGGTGGTGCCGGGCACAAAGCTGACCCTGACCTTCACCCCGGCAGACGGCCCGTTTGCAAGCGCGCAACTCAACGGCGAAGACATCCCGTTTGAGGCGGACGGCTGCACCTACACCTTTACCATGCCGAACGATAAGGCGTCCCTGCGCTTTGTGTTCACCAGCGTAAGCAAGGGGATTCTGGAAACCCTGCTGGAGAAGGCAAACGAAGTGACCGACGAGCAGCTTGCCGGTCTGGTTGAGTCCGTAAGCAAACGCTTCATCGCGGCGCGCAACAATGCAAAGGCCGTCTATGAAGACGACGGTGCCACCCAGGAAGAAGTAAACGAAGCTTGGAAGGAACTGCTCGACGCGATGCATTACCTCTCCTTTGAGGAGGGCACCAAGGACGAGCTGGAATACTGGCTCGACTATGCCGCCATGCTCGACTTGGACAACTTCACCCCGAAGAGCCTGGAAGGCTACGCGGAAGCACTCGCCTATGCGGAAGAAATCTACAACGACGAGGGCGAGACGCTGAAGGCGGAAGTTGAAAAGGCGGCAAAGAATCTGCAAGAAGCGATCCTGCGCTTGGAGTTCAAGGCAAACACGGAAGTGCTGGGAGCCTTTGTACAGCAGGCACAGGAGATTGAAATTGACAAGTACCTGGACGGCCCGGAAAAAGACAAGTTCAACGAGCTGTTCCCGCAGGCGGAAGCCCTTCTGGAGGACGCGAATGCGACCCAGAAGCAGGTAGATGAAATAGCGGACGCCCTGTACAAAGCGATGATGAACCTGCGCATGATCCCGGACAAGAAAGTGCTGAAGGACCTGATCGACGAGTCTGAAGCGCTCAACCCGGACGATTACACCGAGGCGAGTTACGCAATCCTGCGTGCGGCATTAAACAACGCGCAGGGCGTCTACGAAGACGAGAACGCCACCCCGGAGGAAATCACGGCGGTCTGCGCGACGGTAGAGAAGGCCCGCGCGGGTCTGGTTCTGGCGGACAAACCGGAAGAGCCTGCGAAACCCGACAACAAGCCGAGCTATAAGCCGTCCAACAGCGGCGGCAAGAAGCCGGTTGGCAATACCTCCGGTACAGGAACGGCAGTTGCTGTGCCCAACCCGTTAATCAACGCGGTACAGAACGTGATGGGCCAGAAGTCCGTCCGTTCCGATACCACAGCGAACTTCACCCTGAAGAGAGGCAGCGCCTACTGCTTCAAGATGACGGTTGTCAACGGCAGCAGCGCGGCCCCGAATTTCACCGTGGGCAACGGCAATGTGCTGAAGACCCAGTTTGTGGCGAAGGTCGGCAACGACTACTATTACAGAGTCTGGGCGGTCGGCACTCCGGGCCAGAGCACCGGCGTGTATACCACGATGGCGGGCGAGAAGGTCCAGCAGCACTGTGTGGTAACGGTTGGCTGAAATACGAGCTGGCAAATAAAGCAAAAGGGTCTCGGGATATACCCGAGACCCTTTTGCTTTATATTCCGTGCGGTGTGTGTTTAGAATGCTTCTCTGCGACGCTGTTTGCGAAGTTCCCTGCGGCGTT
This sequence comes from Anaeromassilibacillus senegalensis, assembly GCF_001261775.1. Classification (GTDB taxonomy): domain Bacteria; phylum Bacillota; class Clostridia; order Oscillospirales; family Acutalibacteraceae; genus Anaeromassilibacillus; species Anaeromassilibacillus senegalensis. The sequence continues at coordinate 154,780 of NZ_LN868537.1, forward strand.
CTCCAGCCTCCCATTCGGCACGTTCCTGGAAAGTTTCACAGATTAATCCGGGCACCTGAACCGGTTTACCATCGTCATCCAAAGCCACTTCTACCAGATAGGCAGTGTTGACCAGCTTACGTTCTCCGGATAAATCCTCAACGAAGCTGTCGACCCGCACCTCCATAGAGGTCTTGCCCACATAAGTCATTTTGCCGTGGAGAACGACAATACTATTTTCATAAACAGCTTCTTTAAACTGCAGGTTATCAATTGCGGCGGTGGTCACATTGTGATTTGCATGTCTGGTAGCGACAATTCCACCCACGACGTCGATCCAAGCGGCTAATTGTCCGCCAAATACACGTCCGGCGCCGTTTAAATGGTTTGGCATAATGGTCTGAAATTGTTCTACCTCGGAATCAGCCACGCGTTTAGCGGCGACTTGTGTGTGCATGTATCATCAGATCCTTCATAAAAAGTTTAAATATATAAACATTTAACCTTAGTTTGGATTTATTATAGCTTAAAATGCGCCTTTCTGTAAAGATACCTTGTGAAAACTGATGGAACGGTAAAAAAGCATTACAGAACGATCGGAAGAGGTAACAGGATTGTAATTGCTTCCGTCAAAAATTGTGTTTATAATAATTTCTATGCTATTTAAGAGGGAGGCGGCAAAATGCAGAATACGCCAAAGTGCTGTGTGATCCTAGTAGCCGCAGGAAGCTCCAGCCGAATGGGGAGCGCTTGTTCCAAGCAGTTTCTGCCGTTGTGCGGCAGGCCTGCAATTTCCTATACGTTGCAGGCATTTGAGCAGGCGGAGACGGTTTCCGATCTGGTGATCGTCTGCCGCAAAGAAGATATTGGCGAAATGGAACGGATTGCAGAGCAGTATGGAATTAAAAAACGGAGGGCAATGATTCCGGGAGGCGCAACCCGACAGCAATCGGTGGCTGCCGGGCTGGCACAAGTGCCTGTTGAAGCCGCATATATTGCCGTCCACGACGGCGCGCGCCCGTTAATTTTGCCGGAGGAAATAGACGCCACGGTGCGGGATGCTTATATACATGGAGCCAGCGCGCTTTGCGCACCGGTGAAAGATACCATCAAGCGCCAGGATACCACGGGCTTTGTCCAGGAAACCCCTCCCAGAGAGTTGCTGCGGGCCGTGCAGACGCCGCAGGTTTTTCGTGTGGAGCTTTATCGGCAGGCGATGGAACGGGCAGAAAAAGAAGGTGCGGACTATACGGACGACTGCCAGCTTGTGGAACATATGGGTGTAAAGGTACATCTTCTGACGGGCGGATATACCAATTTGAAACTGACAACGCAGGAAGATATTGCAGCGGCAGAATCCATATTACAAAAGAGAGGTGGAAACTGTATGCGGATTGGCCATGGATATGATGTGCACCGTTTTGCAGAAGACCGTAAATTGATTCTTGGCGGCGTTGAAGTGCCGTATCAAAAGGGCCTTTTGGGGCATTCCGATGCGGATGTTTTGGCGCATGCAATTATGGACGCCCTGCTTGGCGCGGCGGCGCTGGGCGACATAGGCAAATGGTTTCCGGATACGGATCCGGCGTATCAGGGTGCTGACAGCCTGGCTTTGATGAAACAGGTCTGCGCGCTTTTGACGGAGCGTGGTTTTTCCATCTGCAACATCGATGCAACAGTTTTGGCGCAGGAACCCAAGCTAAAGCCGTATATTTCCGACATGTGCTGTAAGATTGCCGCAGCCTGCGGGCTGGCGCCAGAGCGTGTCAGTGTGAAAGCGACCACCGAGGAGGGGCTCGGCTTTACGGGAGAAAAAAAGGGAATCGCCGCGCACGCGGTTTGTCTGGTGCAGGAAAGCTGAAAGGACGATCGTTCTTTCCCGGGAAATAGTCAAAGGGCTTGTTTTCGGCATACTCTGTTATAAAAAACAGAGAGGTGATACTTGTGGGCAAGCCTATGATTTTGGTAAGCTCGATCACGTATGCGATGAAGGGCCGGGATATTCTTTTCCAGCACGGAATCAAATCGTATGTGGAGAGAATGCCGCACAATACGGGAAGTGTTGGATGCGGTTACAGCATATATGTTCCCAACCGTACAGACGAAGCAGAGCAGATTTTAATCCAGTCGGGCATTCATGTGAACGGCAGAGTGGAAAGAGAGGGCGCGATATGATCTATCTCGACAATGCCGCGACCACTTATCCAAAACCGCCGCAGGTACTGCAGGCGGTCAATTATTCGTTAAAATATTATGGGGCGAATCCCGGCAGAGCGGGCCACGCAATGTCCATGGCGGCAGCGGAGGAGATTTACCGCTGCCGTACCGCCGTTGCGGACTTTTTCCAGGCGCCGGGTCCGGAATGTGTTGCGTTTACATTAAATTGTACGCATGCGATGAATATTGTGTTAAAGGGACTATTAAAGCCGGGCGATCACGTAGTGACGTCCTGCCTGGAGCATAACGCGGTGATGCGGCCGCTGCAGGCGTTACAGAAAAAAGGGATTACGTATACCATGGCGCAGGTGGTTCCGGGGGATAACGACGCGACGGTCGACGCCTTCCGCAAAGCATTGCGCGCAGATACCAAACTGATTGTCTGCACGCATGTTTCCAATGTGTGGGGAATCCGTTTGCCAATTGAACGATTGGCCGCGCTGGGCCATGAGTACGGTGTTCCGATTGCTGTTGACTGTGCACAGAGTGCAGGTGTTCTGCCGGTCAACATGCAGGATAACCGCTTTGACTATTTGTGTGTAGCAGCGCACAAAGGTCTGTATGCGCCCATGGGGATGGGAATTTTGATTACGCCCAACGGTTCCGGGTTGGATACCCTGATGGAGGGTGGTACCGGAACCTCGTCAATTTCTTTGGACCAGCCGGATACGATGCCGGACCGGATGGAAAGCGGGACGGTCAACGTGCCGGGAATCGCTGGACTGCGCGCCGGTGTGGAATTTGTAAAAAGCAAGACGCCGGAGCGAATTTATGCCCATGAGATGGCTCTGGTGCAGATGCTGCATCAGGATTTATCGCGCATGAAGGGCGTCCGGCTCTATACGCCGGAGCCGGTGGAACCCTGCTTTGCGCCAGTGCTCTCCTTCAATCTGGAGGGGCAGGACAGTGAAATTGTAGCCAAAAAATTGGGAGATATGGGAATTGCAGTTCGTGCGGGACTGCATTGCGCGCCCAAAGCGCATGAATTCATGGGAACTTTGGAGCAGGGCGCGGTGCGTGTTTGCCCATCTGCTTTCAGCACTCCAAACGAAGTGCGGGCATTTTCAAATGCAATTATGAAAATAAATAGAAAATAAGGGAAAAGCATTTGCATATTTCATAAGATGTGATAAAATTATGTTGGATATTTTTAGTCTGGGAAGGCTATTCAATAAAGCACAAGGCGTGGATAAGACGAAGATGTAAAAATATGGAGATAGTGGGTGCTTATGGATATGGGTTTTGTTTCAGGACTGTGGGATACATTCCTGGCGTTGGCCAACACCTTTCGGTTGGCGGATGCACTGGATGTATTGCTGGTCTCATTTATTATTTATAACGGAATTAAACTGATCCGTGAAACGCGCGCGGAACAGCTTGTCAAGGGTATCATCATTTTGATGCTGGTTTATGCGGCTTCGGTCGTTCTGCAATTGAATATGATGAAAACGCTGCTGGACTATTTCTTCAATTTTACCATCATCGCTCTTCTGGTCATCTTTCAGCCGGAGGTCCGGCGCGCGCTGGAACAGATTGGCCGAAGCAAGATTGGCAGCCAGAACTGGTTCCAGTTCTCTTCCGAAGAGGTTGAAAAATTGCAGCAGCAGAAACGCAAATGCCTGAACGCGGTAGTGGACGCTGCCGCAAATTTTCAAAAGACCAAAACCGGCGCATTGATCGTCTTTGAAATGCAGACGAAGCTGGGCGATATCATTGATACAGGTACGATTGTAAACGCGGAACCGACCGTTCCCATGATTGGGAATATCTTTTTTAATAAAGCGCCCCTGCACGACGGTGCGATGGTCATCCGGGATGGCGTAATTTATGCGGCGGGATGCATTCTTCCGCTGACAAAAAGCGATAACGTCAGTATCGAGCTGGGAACCCGTCACCGTGCTGCAATCGGCATGAGCGAAAACTCCGACGCTGTGATTGTGGTTGTTTCTGAAGAAACAGGCCAGATTTCGATTGCAGTCAATGGTGTGTTGACGCGAAACTACACGCGGGAAACCTTGAAAAGCGCATTGGAGGCGTTGATTCTGCCGGATAACGCAGGTGAAAAGAAACAGAGTCGAATCCCTTCGATTAGGAGGGCGAAAAAATAATGGATCATAAGAAATTTAGTTTAGGCGCACTCTTTTATAACAATAAGTTTGTCATGATTTTTTCCGTTCTGATTGCTTTGGGACTGTGGGCGGTTTTGGCATTGCGCAATACGGAGGATATTCCGCGAACCGTCACGGATGTACCCGTGGTGATACGATTGTCGGATTCCGCGCAGCAGTCGGGGCTAAAGGTGTTCAGCCCGACCGACGCAAAGGTGAAAGTTTCCATCAAGGGCAATAGCTTGACTGTCAATCAGGTCAAAAATACCGATTTGCAGGTGGAAGCAAAGCAGGCCTCGTCGCTGACTGGGCCAGTCAGCGATTATAAGCTGGAGCTGACGGAAAAAAAGCTCTCCAATCTGACCAACTACGAAGTGGTTTCGATTGAACCTTCCTCTGTGCTGGTAACGGTGGACTATTACAGTGAAAAGGTGTTTAATATCGACACCAGCAAGATCACGCCGCCGGTGGATCCGCGCTATTACCTGAATTCCCCCACGTTGTCCAGCGACAGCGTGACGGTTTCCGGTCCCAAGCAGGTGGTGGATAAAGTGGCCAAAGTCATGGTGCCCTATGAGCAGGATAAAACGCCGTTGACGGAAACAAAGCATTTTACGTCCCGGTTGGTCATGCTGGATGCGGATGGCAATGAGATTAAAAATGACCGCCTTTCTCTCAGCATGGAAAGCGTGGACGTCACCTGCAACGTGCTGTCCAGAAGGGTTCTCCCTTTGAAAGTCGACTTTACCAATAAGCCGTATGGGATGATGAATCTGTTGAGCCGCGTTTCCATTGAGCCGGAGGAGATCGAGGTGGCGGGTCCGGAGGATGCATTTGCAAATATTTCTGAAATCAATCTTCCGACCATCGACTTTTCCACCATCAGCCCGACGAACAATGAGTTTGATGTGGATGTCAGCCTGCCGACTGGTTTTAAGAATGTCAGTAATATCTATACAGCGAAGGTTACAGTGGATTTGGGCTCGTATACGACCCGCACGATGGCGCTCAATCCGGATTCGATCACGTTTAAGAATCTGAGTGCCGGCAGTGAAGCGGAGGTCTATACCAAAAATCTCAGTGTAACAGTTGTCGGCCCGCCGGGCGAGCTGGAAACGCTCACGGAAAACAATCTGTTTGCGCAGATCGATATGACGGGGAAAGAGGAGTTTACCGGCCAGACGGAAATGGCGGTTACCATCAGTATTACCGGCGGTCCCAATTGTTGGGCTTACGGCAACTACATGGCGAATGTTGGAATCCGGGGAAAAACCGAATAACACAAGCAAACAGCACGGCGTCTGCCGTGCTGTTTTTTGTTTGCGGAGAAACAAGGGTGAATTTTTATAGGTGTATTGTTGAATCACAACGGCTAAAATGGTACAATTAAAACTTAATAATGGCAAGATATTGGAGGATTTCCTCCCTTTTGAAAAAGATATTGGAACACACGGCGTTGCCGGAGCGTTTCCAAACGAATAACGGAGCGGATTTGGAAGATGAAAAAGTGGAATGTTTTACCCTGTGACCGGTCAAGTGCGGAAACGCTTGCCCGTCAATACCAGGTGCCTGCGGTTATGGGGGTTCTGATGCAGGCAAGAGGCCTGACAGACCCGGAACAAATTGAAAAGACATTCAGCGCGGAGGCTGTTTTTGCCGACCCGATGGAATTGGCCGATATGGGAAAAGCGGTGGACCGCCTTTGGCGCGCGGTGGATGCGTTTGAGAAAATTGCGGTATACGGCGATTATGACGCGGACGGCGTGACCTCCACCGCCATGCTGTATTCCTACCTGGAATCCTGCGGAGCGGATGTGCTGTATTATATTCCGGACCGGGAAAACGAGGGGTATGGATTGAACCTGGAGGCGATCGCCGCCTTGCGGGAACAGGGCGTCCAATTGATTGTGACGGTGGACAACGGGGTTTCTTCCATAGAAGAGGTGGACTACGCCAACAGCCTTGGAATGGATGTGGTGGTTACCGACCATCATCAGCCAAGGGAAAGCCTTCCCGCCGCCGTTGCCGTCGTTGACCCGCACCGCCAGGATTGCCCCAGCGTATTCAAAGAATTTTCCGGCGTTGGTGTGGCGTTTAAATTAATTATGGCAATGGAAGGGCCCGGTTGTGATGTAACGGGGCTTTTGGAAAATTACGCAGACCTTGCTGCGATCGGTACCATCGGTGATATTGTCCCGCTGACAGGGGAAAACCGTATGCTTGTTAAAGCCGGACTTCCGCTTCTTTCGCGCACAGACCGTTTGGGAATCCAGGCGCTTTTGGAAAATGCGGGACTGGACAACCGAACACTCAACGCAGGGAACGTCACCTTCGGCGTTGTTCCCCGTATCAACGCGACGGGGCGCATGGGAGCACCGGAGCGGGCGGTGCGTCTGCTGCTTTCAGAGGATCCAGATGAAGCAGCGCAGCTTGCCCTTGACATCTGCGACAACAATACCTATCGTCGCGAAATCGAGAGTGAAATTTTTGACCGGGCGGTATCTGTCTTGCAGGAACGCCCGGGGTTGTTGCAGGACCGGGTGCTGGTCATTGCCGGAGAGGACTGGCATGCCGGCGTCATCGGCATTGTGGCCTCCCGTATTGTGGAACGCTTTGGAAAACCCAGCATTTTGATCGCCGTGAATAACGGGGAGGCGAAGGGCTCCGGGCGGAGCGTCGAAGGTTTTTCCCTGTTTGATGCGGTCTGCTCCTGCGCGGATCTGCTTACCAAGTTTGGCGGTCATCCCATGGCGGCGGGACTCAGCCTGCCGCCGGAACAAATCGAAGCGTTCCGAGTAAAAATCAACCGGTTTGCGGCGGAGCGCTATCCGTTGATGCCGCTGCCAAAACTGCGCATCGACTGTCTGCTGGAACCGGAGGAACTCAATTTGGAGCTGCCCCGGTGTGTCAAACTGCTTGAACCGTTCGGCACGGGGAATCCGGCGCCCTTATTTGGGCTTTATCAGGCAAAGCTGACGGATGTGACGCCGGTTGGCGGCGGCAAGCATCTTCGTTTGACATTGATGAAGGGGCAGTATGCGATCCGCTGTATGCGCTTTGGCACAACGCTGGAGCAATTTCCCTATGTGCCCGGCGATTTGTTGGATCTTGCGGTGACAGTGGAAGATAGGCCGTTTAATGGGAAGAGCACGCTGTCCATTGTGGTAAGAGATTGCAAGCCAGCGGGCCTGGATGGCGGAAAGATCCTGCGGGAACGGCAGATTTACGAAAAAAGCCAACGCGGGGAGCATTTGTCTCAAGCGGAAGCGGCGTCTTTGATACCGGACCGGGATGCCTTTGCGGCGGTATACCGGTTTTTGCGTGCGGGAAAAGGCTTTGAAGGCCAGGAAGAGGTTTTACTCTGCCGACTGCATAACCCGGCGCTGGAATTGGGCAAACTGTTCATGATACTCGATGTGCTGGAGGAACACGGTTTAATCCGGCAGCGGCGGTTTGGCGGGGCGTGTAAAATTTCCGTCGAACCGGTCCAGGCAAAGGTTGACCTGTTTGATTCCGAGATTTTGGCGGGACTTCAAAGACTACAGGAGGAGGGTGAGGCGTATGTCAGAGCATCTCAAAACCTATGACGATCTGTTAAAACTGATTCAGGTGAGTGAACGGGATTATGACATGGCTTTGATCGAAAAAGCCTATCAGCTCGCGGATTCCATGCACAAAGAGCAAAAGCGTCTGTCCGGTGCGCCGTATGTCTCCCATCCAATCGCAGTCGCCTGCATTCTGGTGGAGCTGGGAATGGATTCGGAATCCGTCGCGGCGGGCCTGCTGCATGATGTGGTGGAGGATACACCCGTAGACCTTGACCAGATTAAAAAGATGTTCGGTGAGGAGATTGCGATTCTGACAAACGGCGTCACCAAGCTGGGGCGCATTCCGTTTTCCTCTCGGGAAGAGCAGCAGGCGGAAAACCTGCGCAAGATGCTCATCGCAATGGCAGAGGATATTCGGGTCATCATCATCAAGCTGGCGGACCGCCTGCACAACATGCGGACCATCGAGTTTATGGCGCCGCAGAAGCAGCGTGACAAGGCGCTGGAAAATATGGAGGTCTATGCACCGATTGCGCACCGTCTCGGTATCCGGGCCGTCAAGGAGGAGCTGGAGGACATTTCCCTGCGCTATCTGGACCCCATTGCCTATCAGGAAATTGAGAGCGGCCTGGCCATGCGCAGCAGCGAGCGCAAGGCGTTTATTGACCAGACCAAAAAAAGAATTCACGAGCGCGTTTCTCCGCTGATTCCGAATGTGTATCTGGAAGGGCGCGTCAAAAGCATCAACGGCATTTACCGCAAAATGTTCATCCAGGGGAAAAACATGGATGAAATTTATGATATTTATGCGGTGCGCATCATTGTGGATACTGTGAACGACTGCTACAATGTGCTGGGAATCGTGCATGATATGTTCCGCCCGATTCCAAACCGTTTTAAGGATTATATTTCCACACCGAAGCCAAACCTGTACCAGTCTTTGCACACGACGGTGCTGAGCAAGGACGGCATTCCGTTTGAAGTGCAGATCCGTACCTGGGAGATGCACCACACGGCGGAATACGGCATTGCCGCGCACTGGAAGTATAAGTTGGGCATCAACAACCGGGGCGATACACTGGATGAGCGCCTGGCCTGGATCCGGCAGATGCTGGAGAACCAGAAGGACAACGAGGACGCCACGGACCTGGTCCGCACCATCAAGACCGATCTTGCGCCGGAAGAGGTTTTTGTCTTTACGCCGAAGGGCGATGTAATCAACCTGCCGTTCGGTTCCACAGTCATCGACTACGCGTATGCCATCCACAGCGCGGTCGGCAACCGGATGGTGGGCGCAAAAGTGGATAAACGCATCGTTCCGATTGATTATAAAGTCAAAACGGGTGAAATCATTGAGATCCTCACGACGAAGGAAGGCAGCCACGGCCCCAGCAGAGACTGGCTGAAAATTGTCAAAACGAGTGAGGCGCGCAACAAAATCCGCCAGTGGTTTAAAAAAGAAAAGCGCGAAGAAAATATCGTGGAAGGCAGGGCGGAGCTGGAACGCGAACTGCGCCGCAACAATATGTTTTTCTCCGATGAGGAGATGAAAACCCTTCTGGAGACCATCGGCAAGCGGCAGAACTGTACCACGCCGGACGATGTCTACGCGGCGATCGGCTATGGCGGGATTCAGCTCTGGAAGATCCTGCCGAAGGTCAAGGAAGAATATAATAAGCTGAAAAAGCCGGCGCCGGTGCTCACGGTGGAGAACCAGACGCCCAAGCCGGCGTCGAAAAAGCCGGCGGGCGGTGTAACGGTGGACGGCATGGACAACTGCCTGGTCAAGTTTTCACGCTGCTGCAACCCACTGCCGGGCGATGAAATTATTGGTTTTATCACGCGTGGCTTTGGCGTATCCATTCACAAACGGAGCTGCACCAATGTGCCGAAGGTCATCAGCGAATCGCCGGAGCCGGAACGCTGGATTCAGGCACACTGGACGGGAATTGTCAAAGAAGAATTTAAATCCACATTGGAGATTGTTGCGACGGATCGTCCCGGCCTGCTGGCGGATGTGACACAGCAGATGTTCAATATGCATCTGTTTATCCATTCCCTCAATTCCAGAGAAACAAAGGACGGCAGCGCGGTGATTTCCGTCACCATCAGCATCAACGGACGGGACCATCTGCAAAGTATTATTACCCGTTTGAATGCGATTCAAGGCATTGTCTCGGTAAGACGCGCCTAAAAGCCGGAACAGACTCTGAGAAGAAATGGAGAGTTTCTATGACTGTAACAAAATTTGTCGTTGGGCCATTGCCCACCAACTGTTATCTGCTGACGGACGACCGCACCGGAGCCTCCGCGGTTATCGATCCGGGGTATATGAGCGAGGAGCTGCGCAGTGCGGTACAGAAGACCGACGTGCAGATGATCCTGCTCACGCATGGTCACTGGGATCATATTGCCGGCGTTGAGGAGTTGCAAAAGCTGACGGGCGCCAAGCTGGTGATTGATGCGGAGGACGAACTGTTCCTGACGGACAGTTCGCTGAATCTTTCAGTTGAGTTGACCGGCCGTCCCCTTGCGCCGCTGCACGCGGACCGGACCGTGTCCGAGGGGGACAGCATCCAGCTGGGCGAGCTGACCATTCACGTTCTGCATACGCCGGGGCATACCATTGGAAGCTGCTGCTATCAGGTAGAGGATGCCATTTTCACGGGAGATACCCTGTTCAAACTCAGCGCCGGCAGGACGGATTTCCCCACGGGAAGCTATCCGCAAATTTTGTCCTCGCTGAAAAGGCTGTGCGGCCTGGAAGGGGATTATCATGTCTACCCGGGGCATGAAGGGGAAACGACCCTTGCGTATGAGCGCAGGAACAATCCGTTTGTAGGAGCGTAACGGTATGGAAGAGAAAACGCAAGAGACGTTCGGCACACAGGTGCTGCAATTGCGCATAGAGGGGCATCCCTTTCACTATGAGATGGAAAACCTGTGCCGCCTTTTCTTTCCCTATCATAAAATGGAAGTGTTTACCGGGGAGGAACCGTCAGAGCCGGCTGGACTGTGTGTGGATACAAAATTGCGGCGGCTGGCAGATGGGGTTCAGATCTGGGTGCGGTTTTCAATGGACGGCGATACTTCCATAGCGGAGGAGTTTGTTCCGGGTGATGCCTCGGAAAAAGAGCTGGAACGCCGCATGGCGGTCGTACTTTATGGGTTGCTTACCGGGGTCTGCGGGTTTACACCAAAGTGGGGAATCCTTACGGGTGTGCGGCCCATCAAGCTGATGCGCCGCCTGTGCGAGGAATCCGGGGAGGTGGAAGCGGAGCGCTATTTTCGGGAGGACCTGCTGGTTAGCCCGGAAAAAACAGAGCTGAGCCTGATCACAATGCGCAACGAACAGAAAATTCTGTCGCTGTCCCGTCCGGAATCATTCAGCCTGTATGTATCCATCCCGTTTTGTCCCACACGCTGTTCGTATTGCTCGTTTGTGTCCACCACGGTGGAGCGTGCGGTCAAGCTGATGCCGGACTATCTGCCGCTGCTGTGCCGGGAGCTGGCGGTTACCGCGCAGATCGCAAAGGACCTGAACCTGCGCTTGGAATCGGTCTATATCGGCGGCGGAACGCCCACCACGCTTTCCGCAGAACAGCTGGCGGTATTAATCGATACGATTACAGAACAGTTTGATATGAGCACCTGCCGGGAGTTTACAGTGGAAGCCGGCCGGCCCGACACCATCACGGCGGAAAAGCTGCAGGCGATGCGGCCGCGCGGCGTGACGCGCATCAGCATCAATCCGCAGACGCTGAATGACCACGTGCTGGAAACCATTGGGCGGCGCCATACGGCGGCCCAGACGCTAGAAGCGTTTGACCTGGCGCGGCGTTTCGGCTACGACGATATCAACATGGACCTGATCGTCGGCCTGCCGGAGGATACGCTCGAAAGTTTTCAGAATACGCTGGATCAAATTATGGAGCTGGATCCGGAGAGTGTGACCATACATACCCTAGCCTTGAAGCGTTCGGCGCGGTTGAATCAGGAAGAAAACGCGCTGTTTACCCGGGATGCGGAGCTGGCGGCCCGCATGCTGGAGGACGGGGACGCAAAGCTGCTGCGCGCGGGGTATGCGCCGTATTATCTTTACCGGCAGAGCCGTATGGTGGGCAATCTGGAGAATACCGGGTGGGCAAAGCCCGGTAAAGAAAGCCTGTACAACGTCTATATCATGGATGAAACGCATACGATACTGGCATGCGGGGCAGGCGCTGTCACCAAGGTCCGCGACCCGTATTCAGACCGCCTGAAACGGATTTTTAACTTTAAATACCCATATGAATATAATAGCAGATATGAGGAAATGCTTACTAGAAAAGAGCAGGTGAAGGCCATCTATGAGGAATATTCTCAATTTAGGACATCATTATTTTCAGGTGGAAAATGAATTGGAGCAGATAAACTACCGCGCCGCGCACTGCGCGCCGGAGTTTATCGCCCAGACGGAAATGGCTTTTCACAGGCACATTCAGTCGATCGCGCAGAGAATCGCCGGTATGGAGCAGCCCTGTAAGGTTATGATGCTGGCCGGGCCTTCCAGCAGCGGAAAAACCACCACGGCGCATATCCTGCTGGATGCGCTGCGGGAGTGCGGCATTCGTTCCCAGGTGATTTCTCTCGATAATTTTTATAAAGGGGAGCGGCAGGCGCCCCTTCTGGAAAACGGCCAGCACGACTATGAGTCGGTGGAGGCGCTGAACGTGCCGCTGCTGGAACAGTGCCTGCTGGATCTGATGGAGACGGACGCATGCGACATGCCGGTATTTGACTTTGAAAAACGCATGCCCTCCCCGTTTACCCGGCGGGTTCAGTTGAGCCCCCGGGAGATGGTCGTGGTTGAAGGCATTCATGCGCTCAATCCGGCGATCAGCCAGCATTTGCCGGAGGAGGGCGTCCTCAAAGCATATATCAGCGTCAAGCAGGGCGTGGACGAACAGGGGGAACCGCTGCTCACGGCGAACCAGCTGCGCCTGATCCGCCGTTTGGTGCGGGACTATCATTTTCGCAACAATCCTCTGGAGCGCACGCTGGACATGTGGGAAACCGTCATGGCAGGCGAATATAAATATATCAAACCCTATCGTGGAGAAGCGGATGTCACAATTAATTCCCTGCATTGCTATGAACCGTGTGTCATGCGGGAGGAAGCGATTCCGCTGCTTCACACAGTCAGCCAGGAGAGCGTGTGCGGCGCTCTGGCGTGGGAGCTGGCGGACCGGTTGGAGCGCTTTGTGCCGATCCCGCAGGAACTGGTTCCGGAGAGTTCCCTGCTGCGGGAGTTCATCGGCGGCGGCCTGTACGGTGAATCGTGAACATATTGAAAATACTTTTTGAACAAATGAGTTTCCGTTCTGTAATGCTTGAATCCGTCAAATATTGGTGTTATAATTTAACAAATAAAACAAAAAGGAGTGTGTGTGGATGGGACTTTTTGAAGATGTTGTAGTGAACGCGAAAACAGCAGTGAATGTCGTTGGCAAAAAAGCGGGACAGATGGTCGATATTTCCAAGCTCAGGATCAACGCGGCTGATTTGAATAATGAAATTTCCAAACGGTTCGAGGCACTGGGCAGGGTAATTTACGATGCCAAAAAGACAGAAAACGATTCGGCGGAGCTGGTCAACGAGTGTGTGGCGGCGATCGACGAGCTGTATGAGCAGCTGGACGCGGTAAACGAGCAGATTTCCTCGCTCCGCTGCAGGGTGGTCTGCAAACAATGCGGAGAAGAAAATTCGGCTGAGGCCTGCTATTGCAGCAAGTGCGGAAATAAGCTGGACCAGGAATAAGAAAAACGGCAAAGGAGGGGACGGTCTGTGCCCCTCCTTTTTCTGTGCGTGTTTTAAGCCCGGTCCGCGCATGCTGGTCTATTTTTTTGCAGATTGCCGTATAATACAAAAGGACGAACGGTTTGGAAATGGATATTACATAGGAAAATGACAGAACGGAAGTGTTGCAATGGGAAAAAGGGCTGGACATACGACGAAACAGAGCTTTTTGCACGGCGCTTTGATTCTTTTGGTCGCCATCGCGATTGTAAAGGTGATTGGCGCACTGTTCAAAATTCCGTTGAATCTGATCATCACGCCGGTTGGCATGGGGTATTTCACCACGGCGTATAATCTGTATAATCCTATTTTCAGCCTGGCGACCGCCGGTTTTCCCATCGCCATCGCGCGGCTGGTTTCCGAGAGCTACGCACGGGGCCGGTTTCGTGACATCCGGCAGATCCACAAAGTGTCAATCCCCATTTTTCTCACCCTGGGTGCGCTGGCGTTTTGCCTGATGTTCTTCGGCGCAAAGCCCTACGTGGCTTACGCCACGGACAGCGGGGATATGAACGCGCTTCCCGCCATCTATGTGCTGGCGCCCGCGATCATTTTCAGCAGTATGGTGGCGATCTACCGCGGTTATTATGAAGGGCTGCGCAACATGTACCCAACGGCTCTCTCCGAAGTGGTAGAGGCTGTTTTTAAGCTACTATTGGGCCTTTCCGCCGCTTATTATGTGATCTGCAAGGGGCTGGAGGAATTTGCTGCCTCCGGTACCGTATACGGCGCTGCGATGCCGTCTGAAGAGTATGCGAAGGCCGCAACGCTGCCCTATGCGGCAGCGGGTGCGATTTTGGGCGTCACGGTGGGCGCGCTGTTCAGCTTTTTCTTCCTCTGGATCTATCACAAGCGCAACGGGGACGGCATCACGCAGGAGATGCTGCTTGGTTCCCCGCGGCCCCACCCGATGAAACAGACGATCAGCCGGATGATCCGCACGGCAATTCCGGTGGCACTGGGCGCGCTGGCGGTCAACCTTTCCAGCCTGGTGGACACCACATTCGTACAGCGGCGCCTGCGGGATATCATGTCGCTTAATCCCGACGTGCTGCTGAACCTGTACAATGGACTGCTCAGTGACGTGGTGATTCAGACAGACCGTGTGCCGACGTTCCTGTTCGGCTGCTATGGCAATGCAACCACCCTGTTCATGCTGATTCCCGCGATTACGCAGGCGTTCGGTGTTTCCGCGCTGCCCAGCGTCACCACGGCCTGGACGACGGGGGACCCGAAAAAGATCAAATACAGCATCGAATCCGTGCTGCGCGTGGTGGCGCTGATCACCATCCCGGCGGGACTGGGCCTTTCCGTGCTCTCCGGGCCGATCACGCGTCTGCTGGGCTATAACTCCATTACAGGAAGCATCCTGGTGCTTTTGGGATTGGGCGCAATCTTTGCGGCGACCAACACACCGATCAACAGCATGCTGCAGGCGGTCGGGCGCGTGGATATCCCCATCAAGCTTCTGTCCGTCGGACTGGTCATCAAGGTGGCGTTAAACTATTACCTGGTGGGTATTCCGGAGATCAACGTGATGGGCGCGGGGATTGGTACGCTTGCCTGCTATCTGTTCCTCACCATCTTTGCGCTGTTCTTCCTGTGCCGGGAAACCAAGGTCAAACTGAACCTGTTTGCGCTTTTCGTCAAGCCATCTTTATCCGGCGGCGTCTGTGTGGCGGCGGCTTATTTTGTACAAAAATTTGCGGCGCAGCTGATCGGTCAGGACAAAATTGCGACGCTGCTTGCCCTCGTGTCCGCAGTGGTAATTTATGCCATTTGCATGCTGTGGTTGAAAGCGCTGGATAAAAGCGATATACTGATGTTGCCCAAGGGACAAAAAATTGCGAAAATACTTGAAAATCATGGGTGGATAAGGTAATATAAAAGCTGTTCCATTTTTTGCGGGAATTAGAAATTTCAGGAAGCTGAAGGTGCGCCGTGTATTTTGGCGCTGGAAACAGAGGTGCAAAATCTTGGATTTTCAAAGAAAAGAAACCTATGATATCGACGATCTTCTGCAGATCATGAAGCTGCTCCGCGCCCCCGGGGGCTGTCCGTGGGACAGGGAGCAGACGCATAAAAGTATCCGCAATTGCTTAATCGAGGAGACTTACGAAGCGGTGGAGGCTATTGACGGCGACGACCCGGTGCTTTTGCAGGAAGAGCTCGGCGACGTTCTCCTGCAAGTGGTATTCCACGCGGAGCTGGAGGAGGAAGCGGGCCGGTTTGCCTTTGCAGATGTGGTGGACGGCATTGCGAAGAAGATGGTGCAGCGCCATCCGCATGTGTTCGGCACGGTCGTTGTCAACGGCACGGAAGACGTGCTGACCAACTGGGACGCGATCAAAAAGAAAACAAAGGACCAGAAGACGCAGACAGAGGTGCTGCAGAGCATCAGCAAGGCGCTGCCTGCTCTGATGCGCAGCCAGAAGGTTCAGCAAAAGGCGGCGAAGGTCGGTTTTGACTGGCCGGACGTCTCTGGTGCGTTGGACAAAGTGGCGGAGGAAACCACGGAATTGCGGGAGGCAATCCAGGACGGCGCACAGGAAAGCTGTACTGAAGAGCTGGGCGACCTGCTGTTTTCCGTCGTCAATGTGTCCCGCTTTATCGGCGTCAATCCGGAGCAATCCCTGAGCGAGGCCTGCGAAAAATTCATCGCCCGTTTTGCCAAAGTGGAACAACTGGCAAAAGAACGCGGTATGGATATGGCGTCCGCTGGGATTGACGCATTGGACAAGCTTTGGAATGAAGCAAAAATAATGAAATAATTCTCGGCTTTTTTCATCATACTATGAGAAAGCTGATGAATAATAAAAAAACGGAGGTTAATTCTTCATGAACAAAACAGAATTGATTACCGCTGTTGCGGAAAAAACCGGTATGTCTAAAAAGGATGCGGACAGCGCGGTAAATGCAGTTATTGATACGATCATTGAAGCGGTTGCCAATGAGGAAAAAGTACAGATTGTCGGCTTTGGTACCTTTGAGGTGCGCGCGCGCAGCGAGCGCCAGGGCCGTGACCCGCGTACCAATTCCCCGATCACCATTCCGGCTTCCAAGGTTCCGGCTTTTAAGGCCGGCAAGGCTTTCAAGGACGCCATGGTGAAATAAGGTTTGCCAAGTGCTATTGGGGCTGCAATGATCCGGAGCCATTCCGGGCTGTTGCGCCCTTTTTGTTTTGTGAGAGAAGAAAAGGAGAATCGCTATGAGACTGGATAAATACCTGAAGGTTTCCCGCATTATCAAACGCCGCACCGTTGCCAACGAGGCCTGCGACGCCGGACGCGTGCTGGTCAATGGCAAGCCGGCGCGCGCTTCCTATGATGTCAAGGAAGGAGATATTCTGGAACTGCAGCTCGGCCCGCGCAGCGTCAAGGCGGAGGTGTTGACCGTGGTGGAATACGTCAGAAAAGAGAATGCGGGAGAAATGTACCGTATTCTGTCCGACGAAGCCGCCAAAGCGTAACAGCGCCGCATAAGCGAACCGATCCCCGCATAGGTATGAGACAAGAGCTGTTCCAGCGTTGCCGGGCAGCATTGATTACCAAAAAGCAGTGGGAGGAGTTCAGCATGACAGAGGAAAAAAAGACCGTGGGCAAAGTGCCCCACAGTGTCATATTGGAAAATCGAAAGAATTTTACCGCGACCGGCGTTTCCAATGTGGACAGCTTTGATGAACAGACCATTGTGGCGTATACGGATTTGGGCGAACTGATTGTCAAGGGCAGAAATCTGCATATCAACAAGTTGAATATCGAAACGGGAGAACTCACCCTGGATGGCGAGATTGCAAGCCTTTCCTATGCCGAGCCGCAGAGCACCGGAGGCGGACTCTTTTCCAAGCTGTTCAAATGATAGGGAGTGAAGCCTCGTGGAATTGTCGCTTGCGGTTCAAATGCAGGGGTTTCTGCTCGCCATTGGGGCGGGCTTTGCCCTGGCGATCCTGTACGATGTTTTAAAAATTACCCGGACGATGCTGCGCAGTACGCCTTCCCATGTGTTTTGGGGCGATATCGTTTTTATGACCGTGGCGGCGATCGTCACGTTTCTGTTGTCCCTTGCCGCCTGCATGGGGGAAGTGCGGTTTTATATCCTTGCGGGAGAAGGGATCGGATTTTGCGTCTATTTTCTCACCGTTGGCCTGATCAGCATCCGTATTTTTCGCTTTATCCGTAAGGTGCTGGATATTTGCCTGTTCCATCCGCTGAAAAAGATCGGCGGTGCAATTGGGCGCTGGATTGGAAAGAAAGTTGCCAAGGCAGCGGACAAAGTAAAAAAAAGCCGGGCAAAGCGCAAAAACCGCTTGAAACAACGTAAGGATATAGTGTATAATGGTTCCAAGAAATCCAAAAAGAAGCAGAAGAAACAAAAGCTTCAGAAGGAACAAAAAAAGCGGTCAAAGAGGAGGGCGGATCCAAAGCATGAAGGTCATTAAAACGAAAAAGCAGCGGGGAAGCTTTCTTTTGCGCATTGCAATCTTGTCCTTTGCCGTCTATATCGTATTTGCTCTGGTGAATCAGCAGGTGCAGATCAGCGAGAGAAGCCAGGAGCTGGCGGAACTCCAGGAGCAGATTCGAATTCAGGAGATCAAAAACGACGATATCAAACATTCGCTGGAAGCCGGCGATGAGGAAAACAGCGAGTACATTGAACGCGTGGCTCGCGAAGACCTCAATTATGCACGGCCGGGAGAGCGCGTGTTTGTCAATATCGCAGGGGATTAAACCCGCGGAGCAGGAAACAGCTTTGCTTAAGGAGGAAAACACTTACATATGCAGCTTGAGGTAGGGGCCGTTCTGGAAGGAAAGGTTACAGGGATTACCAATTTTGGCGCGTTTGTAGAATTGCCGGGAGGCAAGACCGGCATGGTCCACATTTCGGAGATTGCGCCGACTTTTGTCAAGGAGATCCGCGATTATGTCACGGAGAACCAGGTGGTTAAAGTAAAAGTGATGAGCATCAGTGAGGAAGGCAAAGTCAGTCTTTCAATCAAAAAGGCTGTTGCACCGCCGCCTCCCAGAAGTTCTGCTCCTGTACAGCGTCCTGCGCGGCCGGGAAATTACGAATGGCAGGGTCGGAAAAGTGAACCGGCCAGTTTTGAAGATATGATGTCCAGGTTTAAACAGACCAGCGACGAAAAAATGTCTGATTTAAAGCGCTGTATGGATTCCAAACGCGGCGGGTATTCCCGTCACGGCGGCGGGTCCGGACAGCAAAAATAATGAAAAAAATGAGCGGAGTGCATGCACTCCGCTTTTTTGCAGATTCTATACTTGTGTTAAGTTAAATTGACAGGAGGAAGCGTATGCTGATTATCAATGCATTTTTGCATACTATGACAGGCCAAAATATTGAAAATGGATATCTGCGTGCCGAAGACGGCGTGATCCGGGAGATGGGACCAATGCCGGTGAAGCCCGGTGAAGAGGAGACCGTATATGATGCGCAGGGAGCGGGGCTGTATCCCGGATTTATCGATGCGCATACCCACCTCGGCATGTGGGAGGACGGGCTTACCTTTGAAGGGGACGACGGCAATGAGGAGACAGATCCGGTTACGCCGCAGATGCGGGCGATCGACGCCATCAATCCGGTGGACCGTTGTTTCCGCGAAGCGCTGGCTGCGGGTATCACCACTGTGGTCACAGGCCCGGGCAGTGCGAATGCGATTGGCGGACAAATGGCGGCAATCAAAACATATGGCTGCTGTATTGACCAGATGATTATCAAAGCGCCGGTCGCGATCAAAATGGCGCTGGGAGAAAATCCAAAGACCGTTTACCACGGTAAAAACCAGGCTCCCTGTACCCGCATGTGTACGGCAGCGCTGATTCGCGAACAGCTCTATAAAGCGAAGCGCTATATGGAAGAGAAGGAACGCGCAGAGCAGGATGAAGAGTTTGACCTGCCGGAATACGACATGAAATGTGAGGCGCTTTTACCGGCCCTGCGGCGGGAGACAGAGGTGCATTTCCATGCGCACCGCGCCGACGATATCTTTACGGCGGTGCGGATCGCGAAAGAGTTCCAGTTGGATTACGTAGTCATTCACGGCACCGAAGGGCATCTGGTGGCGGGCGCGCTGCGGGAGGAAGGCGCGCGTGTGCTGTCCGGTCCGTTCCTCTGCGACCGCAGCAAGCCGGAGCTGCGCAACCTGACGCCGGAAACGCCCGGTGTGCTGGCGGGAAATGATGTGCCGACCGCGATCATCACGGACCATCCAGTGATTCCGATTCAATACCTGCCCCTTTGTGCGGGACTCGCTGTTCGGGAAGGCATGCAGCATGAAGATGCCCTGCGCGCCATCACGGTTAATCCAGCTAAAATTTGCGGGATTGACGGCCGCGTCGGTACGCTGGAGGTTGGCAAGGATGCAGATATGGTTTTGTTTGACGCGGATCCGCTGACAGTTGCGGCTAAGCCCAAAATGGTATTCGCCCGCGGGGAACGGGTACAGATGGAAAGGATGGAACGGCCATGAGAGAGATACAGGCAGAACAGATTGTCAACGCGGTAAAACAGCTTTGTATTGACGCAAACCGTGTGCTGCCGCAGGACCTGGAGTCCTGCATTCATCGGGCGGCGGAACAGGAAATATCTCCCTTGGGGAAGTCCATCCTCTGCGATCTGTGCAGCAATATGGACGCGGCAAGAGAACTGCAAATTCCGGTCTGCCAGGATACCGGCATGGCGGTCGTCTTTGCGGAGGTGGGGCAGGAAGTCCACATCGACGGCAATTTTGAAGAAGCCGTCAACGAGGGCGTGCGCCGGGGCTATCTCGACGGCCTGCTGCGCTGCTCCGTCGTGGCGGACCCGGTCCGCCGCGGAAATACGGGGGACAACACGCCCGCCATTTTGCATACGCGTCTGGTCGCGGGGGACAAGCTGTCCCTGACCGTTGCGCCAAAGGGCTTTGGCAGCGAAAATATGAGCCGGATCAAAATGTTTACGCCGTCCGCAACAATTGACGACATCATCGGCTTTGTCGTGGAGACCGCGCAGGTGGCGGGAAGCAATCCCTGCCCGCCAATGGTGCTGGGGGTTGGAATTGGCGGCGATTTCGAGAAGTGTGCACAGCTGGCCAAAGAGGCGCTCTGCCGCCCGGTGTCCGAGCCGAATGGGGATCCGTTTTACGCGGAGCTGGAGGAAAAAATGCTGGAAGCAGTCAATGCGCTGCAAATCGGGCCGCAGGGATTCGGCGGGAAAACGACGGCGCTCAGCGTACATATTGCACAGTTCCCAACCCATATTGCGGGGCTTCCGGTCGCGGTCAATGTGGGATGTCATGTTACACGTCATAAAAATATTACAATTTAGTCGCAAAAAGCTTTCTTTTATTTAGCAACTATGTTATATTATAGGTAATGGGAGATCTCATCACGGACAGGCGTCCGGAAGATTCCTTTTTCGCCAGTCTGTGAAAGACAAGCTGCCAGATATTACAACGTTGTGCGTCCGAACACGACGGGGACGCCAGGGTGGTTTTGCTGTGACGGGTGCGCAAACGGAAGAAGGAGATGTTATTATGAAGATTACCATTACCGGAAGAAAGGTTACTTTAAGGGACAATTTCAAGGAGCTTGCAACAAAAAAGCTTTCCCGTTTTGAACGAATCTTTGACGAAGATGCAGATGCAAATGTGGTGGTAACTCTTGAGAAAAACCGTCAGACGGTTGAAATAACAATTAAACAGCGCGGCATGATTTATCGCGCGGAGTCCACGGCGATGGAAATGAACGACGCGCTGGATCAGGTGATGAGCGCCTTGGGCAGGCAGATCCGCAAGAATAAGACCAAGTTGGAAAAGAAAATCCACTCCGGTGCGATCGACCAGTATCTCGGCGATATTGTGGAAGAGGAACCCGTGGCGGAGCCGGCTGTGGATGCTGACGAGGAATACCACATTGTACGTGTGAAGCATTTCTTTGTAAAGCCGCTCAGTGTGGAAGAAGCGATCCTGCAGATGAACATGCTGGGCCATCAGTTCTTCATGTTCCGCAACGAGACGAACGGGGAAATCAATGTGGTTTATAAGCGCAAGAACGGCGACTACGGTCTTCTGGAGCCGGACGCGGAATAAACGATTTAAAAATGAACGGGCGCGCTGCAACGATTTTTGGTTGCAGCGCGCTTTTTTGTGGTACAATAGCTTCGTGAAACTTGCACTTGCGGTGCAAGGAGTTCCAAATGAGAGAGAGGTAAGATACATTGAAACTGATTTCCTGGAATGTCAATGGGCTTCGCGCCTGCTTGAATAAAGGCTTTATGGATTTTTTTAATCAGATTGACGCGGATGTCGTCTGTTTGCAGGAGACGAAGATGCAGCCCGGGCAGGTGGAGCTCGATTTGCCCGGATACCGGCAATACTGGCACTCCGCCATTAAGAAGGGGTACTCCGGCACCGCTGTTTTTTCCCGCGTGGAGCCGCTGCAGGTTCAATATGGGATTGGCGTGGAAGAACATGAGGGGGAGGGCCGTGTGATCACACTGGAGTTCCCGGACTGGTACCTGGTTACGGTCTACACCCCAAACGCACAGCGGGAGCTGGCCCGAATCGACTACCGCATGAGCTGGGAGGACGCGTTCCGCGCGTATCTGAAGGAGCTGGATGCAAAGAAGCCGGTGATTGTCTGTGGAGATATGAACGTTGCGCATCAGGAAATTGACCTGAAAAATCCCAAAACCAACCGGGGAAACGCGGGGTTCTCCGACCAGGAGCGGGAAAAGATGACGGAGCTGTTGGAAAGCGGTTTTACGGATACCTTCCGTTTCCTGCATCCGGATGCAGTTGGAGCCTATACCTGGTGGAGCTATATGTTCCATGCGCGGGAGAAAAATGCGGGGTGGCGCATCGACTATTTTCTGATTTCCGACCGTCTGCGGGACAAACTGCAAGCCAGTGAAATCCACCCGGAGGTGATGGGAAGCGATCACTGTCCGGTGGAGCTGCAAATTGGGCTGTAATTGGCGGACATTGTGTGCTCCTGTTTCTAAAATAAAAAGCGCCGGGATTGTTTTTATCAATCCCGGCGCTTGCATGTTTGTCTGTCGTTTTGCTGTTACAGGTGAACCAAAGAGTGCGCAGAAACTAATAAAACACACCTACTTTTTATTCTCTTTGCGGGTGGCCGACAATTCGCTGAGGATTCGTTCAGAAGCGGTCCTGCGCGCATTTGCTTCGATGGACAATTCAATTGCCAGACGGGAAAGAGCGGCTTCTCCCTCGGGGATGGCCTCGTCCACCCGTTTACATACATTTTGCAGCGCGGCTGTCTGTGCGGCGCAAAAGCGGTCGTACATGTTTGCGTTGCTCTCTGTGGAAAGCAAATCTTTCATCAGCATGTCGATATCCGGAATGGAAAGAACCTGTTTCAGCAGGCAAATGACCGTCAGCATGGCAAGGTGTTCCCTGGAATACTTTTTTTGCTCCGGGCGCGGCAAAACGCCATCCTTGACGTAGTTGTTGATCATACTGGAAGTAATCAGGCTGGAAGCGTCAGACCGCTCAAACGGTGCAAGCTGTTTGTTCATATAAGTCAGCACCTGGTCCATATAGAGATAGATTTCCGGCAGGCGGTTCCATTCCACCGGCGTGTATTGCTCCGTCTCCCTGGTCCATGCGCGTATTTTATCAACTGCCTCGCTCATAAAAGCTCCTTTCAATATAAGACGCGGTCAGAGACGCGCGTGATTTTTTTGATTGAGATAGCGGCTGGGCGGCACGCCCATATGCCGTTTAAAGACCCGCGAGAAGTACAGCTGGTCTGAAAAACCGGTGGAATACGCGACTTCTCCCACGGAAAGATTGCCCGCTTTGAGCAGCGCCGCCGCCTTGTTAATGCGGTAACGCATCAGGTATTCGTTCGGCGGCATGGAGAGATGCTGCATAAAAATGCGGTACAGATGACTGCGGCTGATACCCGCGCTTGCCGCAACGTCCTCAATGTCAATATCGCGGGAATAATTGTAGTCAATAAATTTAATGGCTTTCTGCACATATTCATAGCCGGTTGTATGCTGCGCGGAGATGCTTCCCAAACGGTCGATCAGTTCCCCAAGGAAATAGAACAGACCGCCCAGCATGCGCGCTTCGTTGGCGGGGGAAGAGCCGGAAACATTGCAGATATCGGTCAGAAGGCCTTCCAATTTCCCGTCGTGTTCGCAATGGAATACAGGCGCGTCCTCACTCAGCCCGGTTTGTTCAATTAACCGCTTTGCGTCGCTGCCGTTAAAGCCGACCCAGCAATATTCCCAGGGCTCCTGTTCATCGGCGGAGTAGGAGGCAACGCAGGAGGGCAACACCAGAAAGCCGTCCCCTACAGAAAGTTGGTGAACGTTTCCCTTTGAAGAAAAAACACCCTTTCCGGAGACGATATAATGGATGAGGTAATGGTCGCGAATGGCAGGTCCCCAACTGTGTCCGGCGGCGCACCGCTGCACGCCGCAGCTGTAAACAGCAAGCCCCAGATTATTATGGTAAGGGACTTTAAAGGAGCGCCGGAACTCTTCATTCGTCATATTTAACTCCTCCCAAAAGTGCAGATACCAAGCAACTCTATTATAATTCGTCCCGGCCGGTTATGCAATTCCCCTGCGGTAATTAATGAAAAAGAAAACGTATTTTATACGAAAAATTCATTGAAATTGATCTTGTTATCGGTTATAATATGAATTGTTGTTTATTTAACTACTTGGCAGGCCCATAGATCGCAGCACTCTAGAATCTTTAGGAAGAATGGGGTATATCAAATGGATCCACAAAACGAAGTTTTACTCTCGCTCACAGTCTTACTCACAGGTCTGGTCGTTGTCTTTGCCATGCTGGTTTTCCTGACCATCATCATCAAGGCGTATGGCGGCGCGATTCACAGCATGATGAAGAAAAAGGCCAGTAACAAGACGCAGGCCGAAGAAAAACCGGCCCCTGCCGCGGCGCCCGCACCAAAGCCGGCGATTGCAGTGGAGGAAGGTATTTCCGGCGAAGTGGTGGCAGCCATTGCCGCCGCCGTCTATATGACATACGGTTCCGCCGCTCCGGCGATCCGTTCCGTCAAGCGTGCCGCCTCCAATCCGCGCTCCATCTGGGGAGAAGCTGGAAGGCTGGAAAATACACGCCCCTTCTAAACCGGGAACCGATTATCCGCATATGCGCGACTCCGCTGTGGACAGGCTGTGCTTCTCCATGGCAATATGAAAAAGAAAGGGCTGACATTTTCAGTGCAGATCATCAATGAGTTTTTGAATTCCGTTGTAGACATTTTCCAGACCTCTGGATTTGCGAGCAACGACTGGCGCAATTACATAATGATTGCGATTGCATGCGTACTGTTCTATCTGGCGATTAAAAAGGAGTTTGAACCGCTTCTCCTTTTGCCGATCGCGTTTGGTATGCTGATGGTAAACCTTTATCCGGCGATCATGGCCGCACCGACCGATACGGCAAACGGCGGCTTGTTCTATTACCTGTATCAGGGCGTTAAACTGGGTATTTATCCGCCTCTGATCTTCCTGGGGATCGGTGCAATGACGGACTTTGGCCCGCTGATTGCAAACCCCAAAAGCTTCCTGCTTGGTGCTGCGGCCCAGGTCGGTATCTTTATTACGTTTATTGGCGCTATTTTTATTGGAAACCTCAATATTCCCAACCTTGCCTTTACAGCGCAGCAGGCGGGTTCCATTGCCATCATCGGCGGTGCGGACGGCCCGACGGCAATTTATGTGACCTCCAAGCTGGCGCCGGAGTTGTTGGGACCGATTGCGGTTGCGGCGTATTCGTATATGGCGTTGGTGCCGATTATTCAGCCGCCGATTATGAAGGCGCTTACCACTAAGAAAGAGCGTATGATTGTGATGGAGCAGTTGCGCCCGGTTTCCAAGCTGGAAAAGCTTCTGTTCCCGATCATTGTTACGATTATTATTTCCCTGCTGCTCCCGGACGCGGCCCCGCTGGTCGGCATGCTGATGCTGGGCAACCTGATGCGTGAGAGCGGCGTGGTAGGACGTATCGCCAACACGGCGCAGAATGAACTGATGAATATTATTACGATCTTCTTGGGCGTTACGGTCGGTGCAACCGCAACGGGAACCGTGTTCCTCAGCCCGCAGACCATCGGTATCATCATTCTTGGCTTGCTGGCATTCTGCTTCGGTACAGCAGGCGGCGTTCTGTTTGGCAAGCTGATGTGCTTTATTACCCATGGCAAGGTTAACCCGCTGATCGGTTCCGCAGGTGTTTCCGCCGTACCGATGGCGGCACGTGTCAGCCAGAAGGTCGGTCAGGAGGAGAACCCGAGCAACTTCCTGTTGATGCATGCGATGGGCCCGAACGTGGCGGGCGTGATCGGCTCCGCTGTTGCGGCCGGTGTCCTGATCAGTATTCTCGGTTAATAATCTTTTGGTTGCAGCAACTGAATAGTAGAAGAGACAATACCCGCACACTATCTAGCGTGCGGGTATTTAATTGATGGAATTGTTTTGACGATGTGGTGAGGAGCGAAAACGATGAATGAAATGAGAGCAAACGAGATCCTCAAACTGAGAAAAAAAGTGATGGAGAAAGAGTTCTCCCGCATGAACGACCGCCAAAAGGAGGCGGTGTTCCATACGGATGGCCCGTTGCTGATCCTGGCGGGCGCGGGAAGCGGAAAGACAACTGTGCTGGTCAACCGGATTGCTAATTTGATCCGCTGGGGCGGCGCATATCACAGCACAGCGGTACCGGAAGATTTCTCGGAGGAGGAATTCGCCGCGCTGCATGCTTCCGCGGAATCAGGCGCGCCCCTTTCCGGGGAAATACGCCGCAGATTGGCATCCTATCCCTGCCGCCCGTGGCAGGTTTTGGCGATTACCTTTACGAATAAGGCGGCGGGCGAGCTGAAAAATCGCCTGATTGCCATGCTGGGAGAGGATGGCGGCGATATCTGGGCGTCCACATTCCATTCAACTTGCGCAAGAATGCTGCGCAAGGATGGAGAGCGGATCGGGTACACCAGCCACTTTACCATCTATGACACGGACGATTCACGCCGGCTGATGAAGGAGTGTCAGAAGGCATTGAGCATCGACGACAAGATTCTTTCTCATAAGACAATCCTGTCCTCGATCTCGCATGCAAAAGACAGCCTGATTTTACCGGAAGAATATGCCAGACAGGCAGGAAACGATAATCGTCTGGTGATGATCGCACAGGCATACCAGCTCTATCAGAAACGCCTGAAAGAGGCCGATGCGATGGACTTTGACGACCTGATTTGCAACACGGTGCGCCTGTTCCAGGAATGTCCCGAGGTTTTGGAATATTACCAGGAAAAGTTCCGCTATATCATGGTGGACGAGTACCAGGATACCAACCATGCACAGTATTTGTTTGTCAAATTGCTGGCAGAAAAGCGGCAGAATATTTGTGTGGTCGGCGATGATGACCAGAGCATTTATAAATTCCGCGGCGCAACCATTGAAAATATCATGAGTTTTGAGCAGACGTTCCCCCGCGCAAAGGTGATTCGGCTGGAACAAAACTACCGTTCCACACAGAACATTCTGAACGCGGCAAATGCGGTGATCGCCAACAACACGGAGAGAAAAGGCAAGACGTTGTGGACCGACAATCCGGAGGGAAAAAAGATCGGCGTACATACGTCCTTCAGCGAACAGGACGAGGCCGACTATATCGGAAAAAAGATTCTGGAGGGCGTCGCCGGCGGCCGCAAATATGCCGATTATGCGATTCTTTACCGCATGAACTCTCAGTCCAATATTTTGGAAAAGGTTTTTGTAAAGTCCGGTATTCCGTACCGCATCATTGGCGGCCTGCGATTCTATGAGCGCAAAGAAATCCGGGATATGATCGCCTATTTGAGCGTGATTAACAATCCGTCGGATGAAATCCGCCTGCGTCGGATCATCAACCAGCCCAAGCGTTCCATTGGCGATAAGACAATTGCACAGGCGACGGAAATTGCCAACACAGTGGGGGAAGACCTGTTCAGTGTCATCTGCCATGCGGACGAATATGAGCCGCTCAAGCGGACGTCGCCCAAACTGCTCCAGTTTGCGGAGATCATGCAGTCCTTGATCGAGGCTGCGAACGATGAGACAGTGAGCCTGAATGAACTGTATCATATGATCCTGACGAAGACGAATTACATTGAGGCGCTGCAGGCGGCGGAAAACGACGACGCGCAGGACCGCATTGACAATATCAACGAATTGGCCTCCAATATCATCAAATACGCGGAGGACAACGGGGAGGAAGCGAGCCTTTCCGGCTTCCTGGAGGAAGTCGCGTTGATGACGGATATTGACAACTTTGACGCGACGGCGGATTCCGTTGTGATGATGACCATGCATTCCGCGAAGGGGCTGGAATTCCCGGTCGTTTTCCTGCCGGGCTTTGAAGAGGGGATCTTCCCGGGCCTGCAGGCCATTTACAATCCGAACGAGATTGAAGAAGAGCGCCGCCTGGCGTATGTTGCGATTACCCGCGCGCGGGAAGAGCTGAACGTACTCAATGCGGAAAGCCGTATGATCTTCGGCAGCACATCCCGCAACAAATCGTCCCGCTTTATAGAGGAAATCCCCAGTGAACTGATTGACTACAGCCGTTCCAGAGAATGGAAGAAGCCGAAGCCCGGCGTTGTTCTGCCGACCTCCTCATTTGAGGCCCGGACCATTTCTGCCAATGCGGCCCGTCACTTCGGCCCGTCCAGCCTGGAACAGGGCCATGCACCCGTAGAACCGCTCCGCGTAGGGGATCAGGTTTCCCACAAGACGTTTGGAGAAGGTTCCATATTGTCGGCAACGCCGATGGGGAACGATACCCTGCTGGAAATAGCCTTTGACAAAGTTGGCACAAAGAAACTGATGGCAAATTTTGCGAGATTGACACGACTTTAAGAGAAGAGGAGATCCATGGAAGAAACAACAAAGCTGCGGCAAAACAAAATGGGAACCGCGCCGGTTTTCCCTTTGATCCTGTCCATGTCCCTGCCTGCGATGTTCTCTATGCTGGTGCAGGCATTATACAATGTTGTGGACAGCTATTTCGTCGCCAAGATCAGCGAAAACGCTTTGACGGCGGTTTCGCTTGCATTTCCCATTCAGAACCTGCTGATTGCGGTCGGCGTGGGTACAGCGGTGGGAATTAACTCCCTGATTTCACGGCGCCTGGGAGAAAACCGGCGTGCGGACGCGGACAGCGCAGCCACGCACGGCATTGTGCTGGGGGTTTTTAACTGGGTTTTGTTTGCGATTTTTGGCCTGTTCTGCTCCCGTCTGTTTTTTACCGCGTTTACCGGTACACAGGAAGTCATTGAGATGGGTCAGCAGTACATGAGCATTGTCTGCATTTTTTCTTTCGGTATTTTTGTGGAAGTCAATATCGAGAAGACGCTGCAGGCGACAGGTAATATGATCTGGCCGATGGTTTTTCAGCTGATCGGTGCGGTAACCAATATCATTCTGGACCCGATCTTTATTTTTGGCATGTTCGGCATGCCGAAGATGGGGGTGGCCGGTGCGGCGATTGCAACCGTGGCCGGGCAGATTCTGGCAATGGTCGTTTCCATTGTGGTCATTTTTATCAAGGAGCATGAGGTAACGATTCATTTCCGCGGGTTCCATATGGATTGGAGCACCGTTAAAAATATTTATTCGGTTGGATTTCCGGCCATTATCATGCAGTCGATCGGTTCTGTGATGGTCATGGGAATGAATGCGATTCTGATCGCTTTTACAGAGACGGCGGTCGCGTTTTTCGGTGTATACTTTAAATTGCAGTCCTTTGTATTCATGCCGGTGTTTGGTTTGACGCAGGGCATCATGCCGATCATCGGATTCAACTACGGCGCGCGCAAAAAGAGCCGCCTGATGTCCACGATACGCATCGGGTCCATTATTGCACTGGTCATTATGGGATGCGGTATGCTGCTCTTCTGGGCTGTTCCGGGACAGCTCCTGATGATCTTTAATGCGTCGCAGAACATGCTGGAAATCGGTGTGCCGGCGCTGCGGACGATCAGTCTATGCTTTATGCCGGCGGCAATGGGCATCCTGTTCTCCACCGTCTTCCAGGCGGTGGGACGCGGCGTCAGCAGCCTGATTATTTCGGTCCTGCGCCAACTCGTGGTGTTGCTTCCGGCGGCGTTTCTGCTGTCTCAGATTGGATTGCGGCCCATCTGGTATGCGTTTCCGATTGCAGAAATCGCCTCCCTGCTGGCGAGTATCTTTCTGTTTACAAGATTGTACCGGAACACTTTGAAAACTTTATAAAGCAATTGGTACCCCTAACAGGCCTGTGGTAATCCACAGGCCTGTTTTTTATATGGATAACAACCGGAAAAATCAATATGAATCGCTATTTTTTGATATTTACCCTCTAAAATTTAACGCTTATAATGAAATTGTCAGATAACAAAAGAACCCAGTTGATTTAACGTCTTCTTTTGCTGTCAAGCTGGAATAAAAATGGAAGAGAGGTGAACCCATAGCACATCCGTAGAGCGTATCAAGAATAAGGAGGAGTTTTTAAATGTCAAAAGCAGGTAAAAAATGGATTGCTTTGTTATTGGCAGCCATAATGGTGACCTCTGCCGGAACGGCCGGAATGGCGGCCCGGGTGCAGAACGGAGCAGACGTAGGAATCAGCGCTTCCCAGGAGGCGGTAACCGTTACATTTGACGCACAGGGAGGAATGGCGTTTTCTCCGATTGAGACAACGCGGGGCAGTACCATATTGCTTCCGGAAAATCCCTCAAAGCCCGGCTATGCCTTTAAGGGATGGTATACAGAGCCGGACGGAGAAGGCGCGCTGTTCTACATTGACACGCCGGTTGAGCAGGACATGACGGTCTATGCGTACTGGGCGGAAATCCCAACGGGAATCATTGACGAGCAGCCATCCGACACGTATTATGAAATCTTTGTACGCGCCTTTTGCGATTCCGACGGCGACGGGATCGGGGACTTCAATGGCCTTGCCAGCAAAATGGACTATTTGCAAGACCTTGGAATCACCGGTATCTGGCTGATGCCGGTCACGGAATCCGGCAGCTACCACGGATACGATACGGTAGATTATTATGATGTGGAGCAGGACTACGGTACGATGGAAGACTTTGAAAACATGCTGGATGCGGCGCATGAGCATGGAATTCGGGTCATTATGGACCTGGTGGTCAACCATTCCAGCCGGAACAATCCCTGGTTTGTGGATGCGATTACCAATCCGGAAACCAGCCCGTACCGCGATTATTATAAGATTGAAAAAAGTACGGATTATGACGAGGACAAGGACAACAACGCAACGGACGACGCGCATTCCGGCAATAAGCGCTTATGGCAAAAATCCAATCTTGCGCCGGGTTACCGCTATCTGGGATTGTTTGGTGGCGGCATGCCGGACCTGAACTACGACAATCCCGCGGTACACGATGAGATGATTCGCGCCGGCCAGTTCTGGCTGGAGAAGGGTGTGGATGGCTTCCGACTGGACGCGGCGCGCCACATCTACGGCGACTATCTGGATACGATGTACACTCCGGAGATTGCAGACAAGAACGCCGCCTGGTGGAAGGACTTCCGCACGGGCATGGAAGAAGTCAATCCGGAGGTGTTCCTGGTCGGCGAGGTTTGGGAGCAGAATACGGATCGCATGGTGCCGTTTGTGCAGGACGGCGCACTGGAGAGCACCTTTGATTTCAGCCTGGCGAGCGAGCTGCTGGAAACCGCAAAAAATGAGACCAACGGCGGCTTTGTCTCCGAGCTCTGTGAAACCTTTGATAAATTTGGCTTTGCCTCCAACGGCAAATTCATCGACTGTACGTTCCTGACGAACCATGACCAGAACCGCACGATGAGCGTCATGGAAGGGAACAAGGACCACGCGAAAGTGGCGGCGTCTTTGTATCTGACGCTGCCGGGCAACCCCTTTATCTATTACGGGGAAGAAGTCGGACTGGAAGGCATGAAGCCGGACCAGAATATCCGCGAACCCATGCCGTGGTATGAGAGCAACAAAGGCCCCGGCCTGACGGACTGGCTGGAAGGAAAGAATAAATACAGCCTGGGAGGTGAAACCTCCGTGGAGGCGCAGGAAGACGATCCGGCCTCCATCCTTTCCCACTACAAAGAGCTGCTTCGTTGGCGGAAAGAAATTCCGGCGCTGGGCGACGGTGACGTGGCGGCGTACGACTTTGGCAATGAAAGCGTTGCATCCTATATTCGCATGACGAACAACAGCAGCGTTCTGGTGGCGACAAATCTGACGGATGAAGCCGTTACGGTAACGATGAAAGCGGACGATACCTACGGTTCGTTCAGTAAGCTTGTCAAGCAATTGCAGGTGGATACCCGTTCAAAACTGGAGAACGGCAGCCTGACCATCGCACCGTATAGCACCGTAGTGCTTTCCGGCGATGTAAAGCCCTCCCAGTACAGCGTGACCTATAGCAAAAATGTGGAGCTCACGGTCGATGGAGAAGCGCAGAGACTTGCCGACCTGATCGGCCGCTTTACCGCGGACGTAACGGATGAAGAAGTGAAGCTGGCTTTTGCTCCGGCGGTTGAGGGCAGGGAGCTTGCCGCTGTTTCCGTCAACGGAACTGCTATGGAGGTGAAAGATCCGGACGTCTTTACGTATCCGGTGTCTCCGAATGAAGACCGGCACACGATGTTCGCCTTTACGGTTGTGAACAAACAGGTTTTGCGTGTGATGATTAAGGCCGCGGAAGAGGCGATGCGGAAGGTAGACGAAGAGACGATCCTGCCGGCGGTAAAGGAAGCGATGGAAAAAGCGCTTGTAAACGCGGCTGCAGTAGAAGAAAGCCTGACGTCTACCCAGGAAGAGATCGACGAAGCATGGAGTACGCTCCTGAAGGCGCTGCACTGTATCGACTTTGTAAAGGGCGACAAGAGCCAGTTGAACTATCGGATTGATGTTGCGGAGCAGATGGACCTGAACGACTATACAACTCTGTATGTAGAGGAATTCCGCATTGCCTTGATAGACGCTAAAAAAGTGGCGGCGGATGAAAACGCCATGGATGATGAGATTACCGAGGCGGCCGACAGGTTGGAACAGGCAATGCTGGCCCTGGTCCACCGTGCGGACATTTCCTATCTGGAATTTATGATCTCCACGGCGAAGGGACTGGATCTGGACGCCTATCTGGACGACGGAAAAGCAGAGCTGGCGGAAGTGCTCGCGGCGGCGGAGCAGCTGGCGGACGACCGGGACGCTGTTCAAAGCGATGTAAACGACGCTGTGGACGCTCTTGCGGAAGCACTGTTAAATTTGCGCAAGGCGGCAAATAAAGACGCGTTGAAAGGCACCATCCGTACAGCGGAGTCAATCGACCTGAGCGGATACACGGCAAAGAGTGTTGCAAGGCTTCAGGAAGCGCTGGGGAATGCAAAAGCCGCGGAAGGCGACAATACCCTTGGTGAAGAGGATCAGCCGTTTGTGGACGCTCGCACAGAGGAATTGCAGGAAGCGATCGACGGTTTGGAAAAGGAAAACAAGACGCACAACAGTTCCGGCGGCGGCTCCGGCAAAAAATCCAGACCATCCGCGGATGCGGTTGCTGCGGTCACAGCGCCTGTGGCTCCTGAGATGAAAGCGCCGTCCGTTGTATCGGATACGACCTTACCGTTCGCAATCAAGCGCGGCAGTGCCTATTGCTTTAAAATGACGGTGAAGGATGGCGGCACCGCCGTCCTGAGCTTTACCGTTGGCAACGGCGCCGTATTAAAGACGCAGTTTGTTACCAGAATCGGAAACGATTTCTATTTCCGTGTATGGGCTGTTGGAGCGCCCGGACAGCAGACCGGTGTGTATACCACTCTGCCGGGCCAGGCGCCGCAGCTGCAATGCGTTGTAACAATCAGCTGAGACCTTAATTAAGAAACAGCATCTTTTTCCCATAACAAGTGTATTTCATATTCTCAATCAAACTCCTTATATCCCAAAACAGGGCCCGGAAGCATTTTCCGGGCCCTGTTTCTTTTCCTGATTTAGTCTTTTTTATACGATTGTGTTATACTAATAATTAAGAAGAGGAGGGGGATCCGATGGACGCGTTGGATTTGCAGTTTTT
Source organism: Anaeromassilibacillus senegalensis (assembly GCF_001261775.1). Classification (GTDB taxonomy): domain Bacteria; phylum Bacillota; class Clostridia; order Oscillospirales; family Acutalibacteraceae; genus Anaeromassilibacillus; species Anaeromassilibacillus senegalensis. The sequence goes on from NZ_LN868537.1 coordinate 188,566, forward strand.
ATCACAGGCTTTTCCATTCTGGAAGAAGCTTTCCGAAACGGAGAGAAAATTTCTGGCGGCCAATACGCAAAAGGCGGTCTATGCAAAGGGGAAACAGGTGCATGGCGGCCAGGAAAAATGTACCGGTGTGCTGGCGGTCAAAGAGGGCCAGCTCCGCGCCTATCGAATGTCCGAAGAAGGCAAGGAAATCACGCTGTACCGCCTGTTAGACGGCGACGTATGTTTCCTGTCTGCCTCCTGCATTTTACGGAATATCTCCTTTACCGTATACGTGGAAGCAGAAACGGACGCCGTTTTATTTTTGACCAACGCAGCGGTTTTTGAACAAATGAGCAAAAAGAATCTGGCGGTGGAAACCTTTTTACAGGAGACGATCTCCTCCCGTTTTTCCGATGTCATGTGGGTGATGGAGCAGGTGGTCTTTATGAAATTTGACCGCAGGCTCGCCATATTCCTGCTGGAGCAATCCGCGCTGGAGGCTTCCGATACCATTACGCTGACACATGAGCAGATCGCGCGGCATATGGGAAGTGCCAGGGAGGTGGTTACCCGCATGCTGAAGTATTTTCAAGGGGAAGGGTTGGTTTCCGTTTCCCGAAAAGGCATTACCCTATTAAACCGAAAAGAATTGACGGCGCGTTCTGCGGCGGATTAAAGGGGAAGCATCTGCTTGATCTGGTGTTTGGCTTTCAAGCCGACGGATTGATCCACTACCTTACCGTCCTGCATGACGATCAGTGTGGGAATACTGACAACGCCAAACAGGGAGGCCAGTTCCGGCTGTGCGTCTACATCGATTTTTGCCACTTTGGCGGAATCCTCAAGCTCTTCCGCCAGTTGATCGATCAGCGGGGCAAGCATCCGGCACGGGCCGCACCAGGGAGCCCAGAAGTCAAGCAGGACAGGTGTGGAAGCGTGCAGAACCTCTTGTGTAAAGTTTTCTTTTGTAATATGCATCACAGACATGAGTATGATCTCCTTTATTGTTTGATTTGTTATCAGTATATGGAGAATTTGGAATTTGTTCTGTGATTAAATCACCGGAGATCAAAAACGCCGTGCGGAATGGAATATCCATTGCCGCACGGTGTTTTCATTTTACAATCAGCAGGGTAAAATAGCCAGCCTGTTCGCCTGCGTCTTCTAAAGAAGTGAAGACCTGCTCGTCCTTCATGCCGCAGTTCTGTACCATCATGGTTCTGTCCCAAAGCCCTTTATCCCGCAGTACCTGTTTGACCTGTGCGAATTGCTTTCCGCTTTTCATCAAAATTTTGGTGCCGGAGCATTCCAATTCCGATTCTGTGCATGGGTAAGAAGCCGGAAGAATGCGCAGGGGCTGGTCCGCTTCCGTCAGGCTGACACCGAGCACCGCCGCGGCGGCGCAGAAGGAGGGGACGCCGGGAACGACCTGAACAGAACCGCCGGCGTTTTGCACGCGTTCCTGTAAGTACATGCAGGTAGAATAAATGGAGGGGTCCCCCAAGGTGAGCAGGGCGACGTCCTGCTTTCGTTCCAGAACCGCGAGGAGTTGTTCCGCAGCCCGGTCGTGGCTCTCCCGCAAAAGGACCGGATCCTTCGTCATCGGGAGATGCAGATCGAGGCAGTTTTTTTGAGAAAACTCCGGCACCGCCTGTAAAACGATTTGATATGCGACGCTTTCTGTTCCGCCGGGCGCGGCGGCAACCGGGCAGCTTTGAATCAGGCGCACTGCCTTCCTGGTTAACAGTTCCGGATCTCCGGGGCCAACACCGATACAATATAAAATTCCCGCCATGAATTCCATCCTCCCTTTTATGTTGCAGGGTATCATGGTATCATGGCGGGAAACAAATTGCAAGGGTCAGTTGGCTTCGTCCAGCGCGACGCGCAGGGAAGAGATAAAAGCACCGACCGGCTCTATACATTCTCTGCCGTATTGTGCGACCAGTTTAACGACGGCGCTGCCGACGATGACGCCATTACAGTAAGCGGCCATCTGTTTGGCTTGTTCCGGCCCGGAGATGCCGAACCCGACCGCGCAGGGAACCTTTGTGTGCTGCTTGATCGAACCGAAGAAGGCACTGAAATCCGTCTGGAAGCTGCTGCGTGTGCCGGTGACGCCAGTGGAGGAGACGCAGTACAAAAAGCCCGCTGCATCTCCGGCGATCATGGCAATACGGTCGTGAGAGGTGGGAGCGACCAGACTGATGGAGTGAATGCCGTATTGGTCCGCTACACCTTGGATTTCACCCTTTTCCTCATATGGCATATCGGGAACGATCACGCCGTCCACACCGGATTCCGCGCACAGCTCGAAAAAGAGCTCCGTGCCGAATCCAAAGATGCTGTTCAGATACAGCATCATCAGCAGGGGAACCTGCGTCTTCTCCCGCAACCGTTTGACCAGTGCGAAGACCTCCACCAGCTTTGTGCCGTTTTGCAGTGCACGCACACTGGCCTCCTGAATGACAGGTCCTTCCGCGATGGGATCGGAAAAGGGGATCCCCAATTCGATTAAATCCGCACCGGATGCCTCCAATTGTTCCACCAGCTTTTCCGTTGTATCGAGTCCCGCGTCTCCCGCTGTGATAAAGGGAATCAGTGCTTTGCGGCCCTGTTCCCGGAGCGTTGCAAATTTTGCATCAATCCTGTTCATTGAGAAGTACCCCCCTGTATCTTGCTACCTGATAAACATCCTTATCGCCGCGGCCGGAAAGGCAGATGATCATCGTTTGATCTTTGCGCATGGTTGGCGCGATCTTCCGGGCCAGCGCGACCGCGTGGGCGGACTCGATGGCGGGGATGATGCCTTCCATCCGGGAAAGGTATTCAAAGGCACAGACAGCCTCTTCGTCCGTTACCGCGTAATATTCGCCGCGGCCTGTTTGAGCGAGCCGCGCGTGCTCCGGCCCGATGCCGGGATAGTCCAGCCCGGCGGAAAGGGAGTAGACCGGTGCGATCTGTCCTTCTTCATCCTGCAAAAAGATGGACTTCATGCCGTGGAAAATACCGGCGCGGCCTTTTGTGAGGGTTGCGGCGGTACGTGCTGTTTCTGCCCCTTCTCCAGCGGCCTCCGCACCCAGCAGGCGGACGGAAGCATCCGGAATGAAATCGTAGAACATACCCATGGCGTTGGAACCACCGCCCACACAGGCACAAACGGCGTCTGGCAGTTTGCCCTCGCGTTCCATCAACTGGCGTTTGGCCTCCTCACCGATGATTTTCTGGAAGTCACGAACCATCTGCGGGTAGGGGTGCGGCCCCATAACGGAACCGATTAAGTAATACGTATTTTCAATATTTGTTGCCCAGTCGCGCATGGCTTCGTTGATCGCATCCTTTAAAGTCGCCGTGCCGCTGTGCACGGGGGTCACCTTGGCGCCCAGAAGCTGCATGCGGTATACGTTCAGGGACTGGCGCTCCACGTCCTCCGCGCCCATATAGACTTCGCATTCCATGCCAAAGAGCGCGGCGGCCGTCGCCGTTGCCACGCCGTGCTGGCCCGCACCGGTCTCGGCAATAATGCGCTGTTTGCCCATGCGCTTTGCCAGCAGGATCTGTCCCAGCACGTTGTTGATCTTGTGGGAACCGGTGTGGTTTAAATCCTCCCGCTTAATATAGATTTTTGCGCCGCCCAGATCATTGGTCATCTTTTCAGCAAAATATAGCATGGACGGACGTCCCGCGTAATCCCTGTAATAGGCGGCCAACTCCGCTTGAAATACCGGATCGTCCTTATATCTGGCGTAAGCTGCTTCAAGCTCATGAACGGCGTTCATGACGGTTTCCGGCACATACTGCCCGCCGTATTCGCCGTATCTCCCTGTTGTGTTCATTGGTTCAGTCCCTTTCTGTATTGGTAATCGATCTGCCGAACTTGCTCGACGACCGCTTTGATTTTTTCTTTATCCTTATAACCATTGGTTTCAATGCCGCCGGAGAGGTCCACGCCTTCGGGGTGGACCGTCTCGATCGCTTCTGTTAAGTTATCGATTGTCAATCCGCCTGCAAGAAAAAATGGCGTTTGAGGGCGTGTGGTTTGGATCATTGTCCAGTTTGCCGTTTTTCCCGTGCCGCCGTAGGCGGCGGGGGAAAAGCTGTCCAGCAGGAGCCGGTCAGCGGAAAGGTTATCCGCGCTTTGAAGGCTTTCCGCGTCCGTGACCCGGACCGCTTTCCAGACCGGCAGGTCTGTATGCTGCCGCAGGTCTGTAATATAAGCTTCATCCTCGTCTCCGTGCAATTGGAGCACGTCCAGCCGGACGGTTCGCGCGATGTGCAGCAGGTTTTCCAGCGGCTCGTTCACGAATACTCCAACGGTTTGAATGCCGCGCCGCAATTCCCGCGCAAGCGCGGCGGCCTGCTCTGCTGTGACCTGCCGTTTGCTTTTGGCAAATACAAACCCGATGTAGTCCGGAGGGAACGCATTGACATAGGAGATGTCCTCCGGGCGGCGGATGCCGCAAAGTTTGAGCTTCATACGTCCGCCCTCAACTCTGTAAGAGAAGCGGCGATGTCACCGCTCCGCATGAGCGTTTCTCCAATCAGTACGGCGTTTGCGCCATACCGCCGGACTGCTTTCATATCGGCGTTGCTCCGAATGCCGCTTTCAGAAACGAGCGTCAGTTCCTCCGGTACCATCTGCGCCAGGCACTGCGTGACGGCAAGGTCGACGGTAAAGGTTTTTAAATTGCGATTGTTGATCCCGATGAGGTCGCTTTGCGCGGTCAAGGCTGAAGTAAGCTCCTCTTCGTTGTGGACCTCCGTCAGGCAGTGTAATCCCAAACCATGGGCAATGCCGGCGAATTCCCGAAGCGTTTTTGTATCGAGCAGAGCGGCGATCAGCAGGATAGCATCCGCGCCCATTGCGCGCGCTTCATAAATTTGGTAGGGGTCAATGATAAAATCCTTGCGCAGAATGGGCAGGTTTACTTCCGTGCGAATGGCGCGCAGGTAATCGCTGCTGCCCTGGAAGTAGTGTTCCTCCGTCAAAACGGACAGAGCGTTTGCGCCGTTTGCCTCATAGGCTTTGGCGATTTCCACCGGATGGAAGTCTGCGCAGATCAACCCTTTGGATGGAGAAGCCTTTTTTACTTCTGCAATGACGGAGAGCCGCTCACCACGCAGAGCGGCAGGGAAATCACGGATGGGTTCCGTGCGTCCCAACGCCTGTGCTTTTATGTGTTCCAACGAAAGTGCCGCCTTTTCCCGCTCGAGCTGTAACCGGCGGTTTGCTACAATTTCATCTAAAATCATATGTGTTCCTCTGCTTGCATGTTGTTGGTGAATTCTTTGAGGGCGTTTAACTTGGCGAGCGCCGCGCCGGAATCGATGGACTGCGCGGCCAATGTAATGCCTTGTTCGATGCTCTCCGCGACCTGTGCGGTATACAGCGCGCATCCGGCGTTGAGCAGCACAATGTCGCGGTGCGGGCCGGGCTCGCCGCTCAGGATGGAACGGGTGATGTCCGCGTTCTGCTGCGCGGTGCCGCCCACAACGGCGGATTTGTCCGCCAATGCAAAGCCGTAATCGCGTGGGTCCAATGCGTATTTGATCAGCTTGCCATCTTTGATTTCACAGACCTGTGTGGTGTCGGAAATCGTGATCTCGTCCAGCCCGTCGCTGCCGTGGACTACCATGGCGCCCTTGATGCCAAGGTTCATCAGCACCTTGGCCATGGGCTCCATCAGCTCTTCATCATAGACGCCGAGCAGAATGTATTCCGCCAATGCAGGATTGGAGAGCGGGCCCAAAATATTGAAGACGGAACGCACACCGATTTCACGGCGGGGCGCGGCGGCAAACCGCATGGAACCATGGAACGATTGCGCGAACAGGAAGGAGAGGCCACAGGTTTGCAGGCTGGTTGCCGCTTGCTGCGGGCTCATGGCGATCTTCACACCGAGGGCTTCCAGTACATCCGCCGCGCCGCTTTTGCTGGATACACTGCGGTTTCCGTGCTTGGCGACGTGCGCGCCGGCGCCGGCTGCCACAAAGGCGGAGGTGGTGGAGATATTAAACGTACTGGCCATGTCTCCGCCTGTGCCGACAATGTCGATGGAAGCGGAGCAGCCCGGCATCGCTTCGGCCTTTTGGCGCATCACGCGCGCAAAGCCGGTAATCTCCGGAATGGTTTCCCCCTTCATGCGCAGAGCGGTAACAAAGGAGGCGATTTGTGCGTCGGTTGCGCCGCCGGACATGATGCAGTCCATTGCTTCGATGGCTTCTTCCTCGGTCAGGTCAATGCCCTCAATGGCCTTAAAGATATAGGGCTTGAGGAGATTGCGCTGCGCCGGAGGAATCGAAGCCGCTGTGCGTCCGGTGATGGGCAGTCCCGCGATGCGGTCGCAGAAGTTTTCCAAAATTTTGGAACCGCATTCGGTCAGAATGGATTCCGGATGGAACTGTACGCCATACGTGGGATGTTCCCGGTGTGCCACCGCCATAACCTGGCCCTCTGCATCCTCCGCAATCACCTCCAGGCAGTCCGGCAGGCTTTCGCGTTCCGCGGTCAGGGAGTGGTAGCGGCCCACAACGGCCTTTTCCGGCAGGCCGGAAAACAGCGGGTTTTTCACAGCGAGCGTAATCTCGCTGTCCTTTCCGTGCATCAATGTCTTGGCGTGAACGATTTTTCCGCCAAACGATTGTGCGATGGCCTGGTGGCCCAGGCATACACCCAGGATCGGAATTTTGCCGCTGAAGGCCTGAATGACCGGGACGGAAATCCCCGCCTTGTCCGGATATCCGGGTCCGGGAGAGATCACGATGGCCTGCGGCGCGAGCGATTCAATTTCCTCCAGTGTGATTTCATCGTTGCGGCGGACCAGAATATCCTGATAGAATCTGCCAATATATTGATATAGATTATAGGTGAAAGAATCGTAGTTATCGATCAGTAAAATCATGGTGCTGTCCCTGCCCTTCCGTTATAAATTGCTGGCCTGCTCAATCGCGTTGATGACCGCGCGGGCTTTGTTTTCGCTTTCTTCAAACTCGCGCTCCGGATCGGAATCGGCTACAATGCCGCCGCCCGCCTGTACATAGGCTTTGCCGTCTTTAAACAGAACGGTCCGGATGGCAATACAGGTATCAATGTTGCCGTCAAAGCCGAGATAACCGACGGTTCCGCCGTACAGGCCGCGCTTGTTGGGTTCCAGTTCATCGATGATTTCCATTGCGCGGACTTTCGGCGCGCCGGAAAGCGTTCCGGCGGGAAGGACGGAGAGCAGCGCGTCCAGTGCGGTTTTGTCGTCCCGCAGCATGCCTTTGACGTCGCTGACAATGTGCATAACCTGGGAGTACCGCTCCACTTTCATGAAGCTGGTGACCTCGACAGTGCCGAATTTGGAGACCTTTCCCACGTCGTTGCGGCCCAGATCGACCAGCATGGTGTGTTCGGCGCGCTCCTTGGGGTCTTTGAGCAAATCGCGTTCCAGCTCTTTGTCCTGCGCCTCTGTCAGGCCGCGCTTGGCAGTGCCGGCGATCGGTTTGGTGGTGACGATGCCTTTGGTCACGTTGACCAGCATCTCCGGGGAAGCGCCCACAATGGCGTAATCCTTTAATTTGAAGTAATAGAGGTAGGGAGAGGGGTTGGCGGAACGCAGGCAGCGGTAGACGTCAAACGGGTCCGGCGGATTTTGCACCTCCAGCCGGCGGGAGAGCACCACCTGGAAGATATCGCCGTCCTTGATGTATTCCTGTGCCCTGCGGATGTTATCCATGTGCTGTTCTTTGGTGATGTTGGTTTCCACAACCGGTGCGGCGTGCTTTTGCGGATCGCGGGGAGGCGGGGTGAAGGCCTTCAGATATTGGCCCAGTGCAATCGCCTCTTCCTCACGGGCAGCGTACTGCTGCGCGGCGTCGCCCTCGCGGGAGATATTCTGGATGATGACGGTTTTATTGTACAGGTGATCGAACGCCACCAGCCGGTCGAACAAAAAGAGGTGGCAGTCCGGCAGGTTCAGGTCATCCTTGGGCGGATGCACCAGCTTCTTTTCCATATAGCGGACGGTATCGTAACCGAAATAGCCGACCAGGCCGCCCGTCAGCTTGGGACGGTTGGGAAAGCTGGGGGAGCGGTGGTGGTTCATGATCTCCGTCAGGTAATCAATGGGGTTTTCAATTCTTGTAAGCGTTTCCACGCCCCCTTCTGACAGAGAGGCGGAGCCGTTCTTAATCTTGATTTCTGCTTTCGGCTGAATGCCGATGAAGGAGTAGCGTCCCCACTGCGTGTTATCCACACTTTCCAGAATAAAGCAGTTTTCGCTCCGGTCTTTCAGAGCGTTAAAAATTTGAATGGGGGTAATTGAGTCAGAAAGCACTTCGTAGAATACCGGAACGACGTCGTATTCTTCCAGGAGCTCCTGAACCTCTGTCAAAGCGGGATACAGCATAGTCATTCTCCTTTTCTGTATAATCCATTTTATAATTGCAAACAAAAAGAGCCTACCGTCCGTATGGGACGATAGACTCGTGGTGCCACCCAAATTCCGGAACCAAACAGGTTCCGCTTAATACAGGTACAGGGCAAAATTGCACAGGTACGCAGCAATTCTGCATCAATACCCTTCCCCGTAACGTGGGGGTACGGCGATGGTTACTTGGAAGTCCCTTTCTCCACGCTCCTCACAAACCCATTCGCCTGTATCGGTTGGTCCGGCTTTCCACCAGCTGCCGGCTCTCTGTGCCACCGGGTTACAAGTTACTTACTTTTGCTCTTCGGATTTCTGTGTTTTAAATTTGTCGCTATTATACGCCTGCTCTGCAAAAAATGTCAATAGGTTTTGATAAAAAATTTATCTGTTTACCGGAGTGAAGCAGCAAATCAGCGTTTGATCACACGGATGTGCAGGTTCTCCATCACGTCGAACGCCTTCTCCTGCATGGCTTTGTCGTTGCTGGCGACACAGCCCGCGTCCACAACGATATCTGCTTCCGGCTGCGCGGCCTTGGCAAGCACAGCGTTGGAAATGACGCAGATGTTGCTGACCACACCGACCAGCTCAATGGAATCGTATGTCTTGGATTCCAGGAAATGCAGCAGGTCTGTGCTTCCGAAGGTGTTTTTTTCAAAATAAGGGCAGTACGCGAGCTGATACCGCAGACGGCCGTGCAGCTGCCAGCCCTCTGAACCGCACAGGCAGTGGGGGACGGGAAGCTTTTTCCCCTCCTGGGTTTCGCTGTAATCCTCACCGTGTGTGTCCATGGTATAAACCACGTCGTCTCCGCCGTCCAGATACTGCTGAACCTTGTCATGAATCGCGTCTTCCAGGGCGGCGGCTTCCGGAAAGCCCAGCGCGCCGGTCACAAAATCATTCTGGTAGTCTACAACGATCAAAAGCTTTTTCATTTCGCTGTTTCACTCCTTATCCTGCTTTGTTTTTGAAAGTTTCCTTGGCGTATTTACAGAAATCTGCCATGCAGCACTGTTCACACTTGGCGTTGCGCGCCTCGCACACGGCGCGGCCATGCAAGACCAGCCGGTGGCAGAAATTGTTAGCTTCGTCCATCGGCAGGACTTCCCGCAGCTGCTTTTCTACTTTAAACGGGTCTTTTCCTTCGCTCAATCCCAAACGCCCGCAGATGCGGATGCAGTGGGTGTCCGTTACCACGGCGGGTTTGTGGTAAATGTCGCCCACCACCAGGTTGGCGGTTTTGCGCCCCACGCCGGGAAGCTTGGTCAATTCTTCTACTGTGTCCGGCACGACGCCGTTGTATTCATCCCGCAGTTTTTGGGTCATGGCAAAGATGTCGCGCGCCTTGGTTTTGTATAACCCGCAGGAACGGATGATATTTTCTATATCTTCCACCGGACCTTCGCAGAAGGCGTCCAGCGTGGGAAAGCGCTCAAACAGAGCGGGCGTCACCAGATTGACGCGGGCATCGGTACACTGCGCGGAAAGGCGCGTAGCAATCAAAAGCTGCAATGGATTGGTATACGTCAGAGAACACAAAGCGTCCGCATATTCTTTTTTTAAAGCCTCCACCGCCAAAACGGCGCGCTGTTTTTTAGTCATAAACGTTGAGCCATCTCCTTGTCCCGGCCTGTTTATCCATTTTCATCAGGATTCGACCGTAATTCTATTTTATACGAAAATGAAGAAAAGCACAAGTTGACAAAGCTGGCAATTTTCCATATGATTGGAACCAAGTTAAAAGAAAAAGGAGGCGGTGACGGATGACAGGATTTCAACTGAAGCTTCTGGCAATGCTTACGATGCTGATCGACCATGCCGGGATGATTTTATTCCCAGAACTGACGTGGATGCGCGTGGTGGGAAGACTGGCGTTCCCGTTGTACTGTTTTTTGCTGGCAGAGGGCGCCATATATACGCACGACATAAAACGGTATCTGGGCCGCCTGCTGATGTTTGCCGTTCTCTCGGAAATTCCCTATGATTTGGCCTGTTCGAAAATGCTGTTTGACCCATGGGGACAGAACGTCTTTTATGTGTTGTTCTTCGGCCTTTTGGCGTGCGCCGCTGTACAGCGGTTCCGGGAAAAACCGGCGTTGGCTCTGTTGCTGGTCGGCGCCCTGACCCTTGCGGCGGAGCTGCTTTTCTTCGATTACGGCGGATTCGGTGTGGCGTTGGTTGTGGTGTTCTATCTCTGCAGGGCAAACCGGGTGGGCGGCGCGCTGGCCTTTACAGCATTAAACACGGGGTTTTCTCTGCTGAATGGGATGGGCTTGCAGCTCGCGGCGCCCGCCGCCGCCATTCCGATGCTGCTTTACAACGGGAAAAAGGGGAGAGCGGTCAATAAATGGATCTTTTATGGCTTCTATCCGGTACATCTGCTCTTGCTATTTTTCTTGCGGGCAGCCGCCTGACCAAAGGCCGCTTCGTGCTAAAAATTTGCGGAGAACTTGTCCGTTTCCCGTGCAAAACGGAGATGCCGGATGGAAGGTGTTGCCTTTTAGCAGGAGAAAGGATATAATAAAACCAATACAGGCGGAGCCGCGGAGGCGCACGGAGGCACCGGAATGTCCGTATGGCGCAGGTTGACGGCTGGCGGCCAATTTAAACCAAGGAGAGGAACGAGCAAATGTATAATGAGATGATGGATACAATTGGCTTTGTATCTCAGGCGGATCCCGAAGTCGGCGCGGCGATGCAGGACGAACTCAAGCGCCAGCAGCGCAATCTGGAAATGATTGCATCTGAAAACATGGTTTCCCCGGCGGTTCTGGCGGCGATGGGCAGTGTGCTCACCAATAAGTATGCGGAAGGCTATCCGGCAAAGCGTTACTATGGCGGCTGCGAATATGTGGACGTTGTGGAGAACATTGCACGGGAGCGCGCCTGCAAACTGTTCGGCGCAGATCATGCGAATGTGCAGCCGCATGCGGGCGCACAGGCCAACCTGGCGGTTTACTTTGCGTTGATTAAGCCCGGCGACACCGTCATGGGCATGAATCTGGCAGAAGGCGGCCATCTGACCCACGGTTCCCCGGTCAATCTTTCCGGCAGCTACTATAATTTTGTTTCCTACGGCGTCAGCCCGGAGACCGGCCGCATCGACTATGACAAGCTCTACGAGCAGGCCATGCAGGTCAAGCCGAAGCTGATTGTTGCGGGTGCGAGCGCGTACCCGAGAGTCATCGATTTTACGAAGTTCCGTGAAATCTGCGACGCCTGCGGAGCCCTCTTCATGGTGGATATGGCGCACATTGCCGGCCTCGTGGCGGGCGGAGACCATCCGAACCCGGTGCCCTATGCGGATGTTGTGACCACCACCACGCATAAGACGCTGCGCGGCCCGCGCGGCGGCATGATCCTCTGCAAGGAGGAGTATGCCAAGGCGATCGATAAGGCAATTTTCCCGGGCACACAGGGCGGCCCGCTGATGCATATCATCGCCGGCAAAGCGGTTTGCTTCGGTGAGGCGCTGAAGCCGGAATTTAAAGAATATTCCCACAATATTGTAGCGAACGCGGCGGCTCTGGCTGACGGCCTGCTGAAGCGCGGCGTAAAGCTTGTCAGCGGCGGTACGGATAACCACCTGATGCTGGTGGACCTGAGCGGACAGGAGTTGACCGGCAAAGAGCTGGAGCATCGCCTGGATGACGTGTACATCACCGCGAACAAGAACACGGTTCCGAACGAGCAGCGCAGCCCGTTCACAACCAGCGGCCTGCGTCTTGGCACTGCGGCGATTACCACCCGCGGCCTGAACGCCGCCGATATGGACACCATTGCGGAGTGCATCAATCTGACGATCAACGACTTCGACGCCAGCAAGGAAAAAATCCGCGCGATGGTCAACGGCATCTGTGAGCGCTATCCGCTCTACGCGTAATGTATATAAAACGGAATCATTGATGGAATCAAGCCGCACTGCGCATGAAAATGTTCAGTGCGGCTTTCTGTAAGGAGGAGAAGTTATGCGTCCTTTGGCGGACCGGATACGCCCGCAGGCTTTGGAAGACATCGTGGGCCAGCGCCATCTGCTGGAAGAGGGAAAGCCTCTGCGGCGGATTATTGAGTCGGGAGAAATCCCGAATATGGTCTTTTACGGGCCTTCCGGCATTGGAAAGACCACATTGGCGTCCATTATTGCCAGGCAGACCAATAAAAAGCTGTGCAAGCTGAACGGGACGACCGCCTCCACAGCGGATATCCGCGATGTGGTCGCCGGGTTGGGGACGCTGGACGCGCTCAACGGTGTGCTGCTTTATCTGGATGAGATCCAATATTTTAATAAGAAACAGCAGCAGACGCTGCTGGAATTCATTGAGAACGGTCAGATTACGCTGATTGCCTCCACAACGGAGAACCCGTATTTTTATGTATATAACGCAATTTTGAGCCGTTCCACTGTTTTTGAATTCAAACCGGTGGGGCAGGAAGAGGTGCGCCGCGCGGTGGAGCGCGCCTTCCACCTGCTGGAGGAAGAGCAGCACTGCACCGTTGAGGCAGAGGAGGGTGTGGTGGCGCATATCGCCTCGGCCTGCGGCGGCGATGTGCGTAAGGCGATGAACGCGGCGGAGCTGTGCATGCTTTCCGCACAGGTGGAGGGGCCGGTGCGCCGTATTTCCCTGGAAAGCGCGCAGGAGCTGACCCAGCGCAGCGCGATGAAGTACGATAAAGAAGGCGACGAGCATTACGACATCGTCTCCGCGTATCAGAAGTCCATGCGCGGGTCCGATCCAAACGCGGCGCTGCATTATCTGGCCCGCTTGCTGGAGGCAGGGGATTTGCCCTCTGCCTGCCGCCGGCTGATGGTATGTGCCTGCGAGGACGTGGGATTGGCCTACCCGATGATTATCCCCATCGTCAAAGCCGCGGTGGACGCCGCCCTGCAGGTGGGTCTGCCGGAGGCGCGGATTCCGTTGGCGGACGCCGTAATACTGGTTTGCAACGCGCCGAAGTCCAATACCGCTTATGCCGCGATCGACGCGGCGATCGCGGACGTGCGCGCTGGCCGGGCCGGGCCGATTCCGCGTCAGCTCCAGAACAAGCACTACGACGGAGCAGACAACCCAAACAAAGGACAGTTTTATCAGTATCCGCACGAGTTTCCGGGCCGATGGGTCAGGCAGCAGTATTTGCCGGATACCCTCAAGGATGCGCAGTATTATGTCTACGGGGAAAACAAAACGGAGCAAGCCTATAAAGCCTACTGGGATGCAGTCAAGGGAAGTGGGAATTCTTGACAGAAATATGGAAAGAAAAGGCAGGTTGTATAAGAATCTGCTAAAATAATTTACGAGAAAACGAAAAAATTCTCCTTGTAAGTGCTTGCCCGGCGTGGTAACATTAAAAGTAATTAGGCGAGGAATGTCGAAGAAATTCCAAACCTGCTTGGAGGTGCGTGGAGCTATGAAAGATGAAACCCTTTTCAATTTATCGTACGGAATGTATGCAATCGGCGTAAAGAACGGCCAAAAGGTCTCTGCGTGTATTGTCAACACGGTATTCCAAGTGACCAATACACCGAATGTGATCGCGCTCAGCATGAATCACGACAATTACAGCCATGAATGTATTGTGAAAGAGGGAATCTTCACGGTTTCCGTGCTCTCGGAAGACACCTCCGGGGCGGTGATCGGCGCTCTGGGCTTTAACTCCGGCCGCGATACGGACAAGCTGAAGAATGTCCACCATAAAATTTTGGTGGAGGGACTTCCGGTGGTCAAAGAGAATATCTGCTGCTGGCTTCTGTGCAAGGTGATCAACAGTGTGGAAACGCCGACGCACACCATTTTCTTGGCGGAAGTGGTCGCGGGGAGCGATACCTCTAAAGGAAAGCCGATGACGTACGACTATTACCACAAGGTAATCAAAGGGACGGCTCCGAAGAATGCGCCGACCTATCGGGCGACGGAAGCGGCAAACGACAAGAACGATGGCGAAAGTTTTATCTGCACAATTTGCAAATATGTATACGACGATCCCGATCTATCCTTTGAAGAATTGCCGGATGATTGGGTTTGTCCCATTTGCGGCGCTCCCAAAAGCGCTTTTAAACGGCAGTAATGGAATAGAAAAGCTCACTCCGAAGCGGCCCGGCCGCTTCGGGCGGGCTTTTTTTTTGGGTAGCGACGGCCTGTGACGGGCTGTATCTATAAAACATAACGGAATGAGGAGAGTAGGTATCATGTCAAGCAAAATTATCCAAGTCAACGAAAGGCCTCCCCTGCGGCAGGCGATCCCGCTTAGTATCCAGCATATGTTTGCCATGTTCGGCGCATCGGTGCTGGTCCCGTCTGTCTTCGGCATTGATCCCGCGATTGTACTGTTCATGAACGGCGTCGGTACGCTGTTGTTTATCCTGATTACAAAGGGCAGAGCGCCGGCGTATCTGGGTTCCAGTTTTGCCTTCCTTGCGGCGGGCGGCGTGGTTATTTCCAAGTACGGATTTGAGTATGCGCAGGGCGGCTTTGTGGCGGTCGGTATCTGCGGATGTATTCTGGCGCTGATCGTCTATAAATTTGGAACCAAATGGATCGACTGTGTGCTGCCTGCGGCGGCAATGGGACCGGTGGTCGCGTTGATCGGCCTGGAACTGGCTTCCACGGCGGCAAACAACGCGGGGCTGCTGGCGGAGACGGTCGACATGAAGAATGTGATCGTATTCCTGGTAACCCTCTGCGTGGCGGTTTTCGGCTCCGTGCTGTTCCGCAAGTTTTTCTCGGTGATCCCGATTTTGATTGCGATCATTGCGGGCTATGTCACCGCGTGCATCGTGGGCATCGTGGATTTCACGCCGGTGGCGGAGGCTTCGTTCTTCTCCCTTCCGCATTTTCAGATGGCAAAGTTCGACATCAACGCAATTCTTACCATGCTGCCGGTTTTGTTGGTAATTACCTCAGAACATATCGGCCACCAGATTGTCACCAGCAAGGTGATCGACCGCGATCTTTTGAAGGACCCCGGCCTGCATCGTTCGCTGTTTGCGGATAACTTCTCTACCGCAATTTCCGGTCTGATTGGTTCTGTGCCGACCACGACTTATGGCGAAAACATCGGCGTCATGGCGATGACCAAGGTGTACAGCGTTTGGGTGATCGGCGGCGCGGCGGCATTTTCCATTGTCTGTGCGTTTATCGGTAAACTTTCCGCATTGATCAGCAGTATTCCGGGCCCGGTGATCGGCGGTATTTCCTTCCTGCTGTACGGTATGATCGGCGCGTCCGGCCTGCGTATCCTGGTGGATGCAAAGGTGGATTACGGCAAGGCGCGCAACCAGGCGCTGACCGCGGTTGTGTTCGTAGTTGGCCTGTCCGGCATCGCGCTGAACCTCGGCGGCGTAGAGCTCAAGGGCATGGTGCTGGCCTGTGTGGTCGGTATGGTGATGGGGTTGCTGTTCTATATTTTTGACAAGTTCCATCTGACAAACGATCAGGACGACGAACTTGAAATAACCGCCGCGGAGGCGGGAAAAGCGTTTGTGGAAGAGCCCAATAAATAATGCTTTAAATTTTATAGGAGAGGTCCAGACTGCTGACAGGAGCGGCCTGGACCTCTTTTTACGTAAAATATTTGATATTTTCGCCCGGTAGAGGTAAAATGTTACAGTATGTTATAGAAATAGAAAAGGATTTGGTTGCATGCTGAAATTGGCGCGCTTTCTGAAAAAGTACCGATTACAGGTAATACTGGGACCCATTTTTAAATTGACGGAAGCCATATTTGAACTGATTGTCCCCCTCGTCACTGCACATATCATTGATAACGGCGTCCGCACCGGCGATGTGCAGTATGTCTGGCGTATGGGCGGCGTAATGCTTCTGCTCGGCGTTGTGGGACTGGGCTGCGCGCTGGTCTGCCAGAAAATGGCGTCCATTGCGTCGCAGGGGTTTGGAACAGTGCTGCGCGACGAGCTGTATCACCACATCAACACGTTTTCCCATACGGAAATTGATCGGTTTGGAACGCCGTCCCTGATTACCCGCATCACCAACGATGTCAACCAGTTGCAATACGCGGTCGCCATGCTGATTCGTCTGGTAATCCGCGCGCCTTTTCTGGCGCTGGGCGCGGTCATCATGGCGATGACCATTGACTTGCAGCTCAGTTTGGTGTTCCTGGTGGCGACTCCATTGATCGCGTTGGTGCTCTATGTGATTATGAGCCGTTCGGTTCCGTATTTCAAAGTCATGCAAAAGAAGCTGGATAAAATATCCCTGATCTCCCGGGAAGGGTTGAGCGGCGCCCGCGTGATCCGGGCATTTTCCAAACAGGAGAGCGAGGAAGAACGTTTTCAGCTGGCGGCAAACGAGCAGACGGATACGGCGATCCGTGTGGCGAAGCTTTCCGCGCTGCTCAATCCGCTTACCTACCTGATCATGAATTTTGCAGTTATTGCCATCGTATGGTTTGGTGGCAGCCGTGTCAGCGCAGGCGGTATGACGCAGGGCGAGGTGATTGCATTTGTCAATTATATGTCGCAGATTTTGCTGGCTTTGATTGTGGTGGCAAATCTGGTGGTCACGTTTACAAAGGCGGCGGCCTCTGCAGCCCGCGTCAACGAAGTATTGGATACGCAGCCTTCTGTGGTGGAAGGCTGCGGCGCGTCGGATCCGGTAAAGCGGTCTCCGAAAATCGCATTTGAACAGGTGAGTTTCTCTTACACCGGACATGCGGGAGAAAATCAGGAGAAATGCGCAGTAAAGGATTTAACCTTTACAATAGAAGAGGGACAAACCATTGGTATTATTGGCGGCACCGGTTCCGGAAAATCGACATTAATCGGCTTGATTCCTCGTTTTTATGATGCAACGCAGGGACAAGTCCGGGTAGATGGCATAAATGTAAAGGAATATACCTTTGCACAGCTGCGCGGCAAAATCGGTATGGTTCCGCAGCATGCAGAGCTGTTTTCCGGTACGATCGAGAGCAATCTCCGGTGGGGAAATGAAAAGGCGGCGCCGGAGGACCTGGACCGTGCACTGCGGATTGCACAGGCGAAGGAATTTGTCGACCGTTTGCCGGAGAGGCTGCAAAGCAAGGTCAGCCAGGGCGGAAAAAACTTCTCCGGCGGGCAGAAACAGCGTTTAACCATTGCACGCGCCCTGACGGGAAATCCGGAAATTCTGATATTGGACGACAGTGCCAGCGCACTGGATTTTGCAACGGACGCGGCGTTGCGGCGTGCTTTGAAGACCGAGACAAAGGGAATGACCGTTTTAATGGTATCTCAGCGCGCCAGTACCGTAAAAGCCGCGGATCAGATCATTGTCATGGACGACGGCAGGCTTGCGGGCATTGGCACGCATCAGCAGCTGATGGAACAATGTGAGGTATACAGGGAAATCTGCCTGTCCCAGTTGAGTAAAGAGGAGGCGGAGCGCGCATGAAACTGTCGGTTTTAAAGCGTCTTTTAAAATATGCGAAGCCGCATGCGGCCTTTTTAATGCTGGCTTTGGTCAGTGCGATCATCAGTGTTTCCCTTACCCTGTATGGGCCGATCCTGGTGGGGCGTGCAATTGACAATATCGTCGGTCCCGGGGATGTGGATCACCGCGCGATGATTCCGATTTTGATCACTTTGGCGGCGACGATTGTCATCAGCGCTGCGTTTCAGTGGCTGCTGGCCTACTGTACCAACCGTGTCAGCTATAAAACGGTGCGTGATCTGCGCGTCCAGACCTACGAAAAAATCAATACTCTGCCGTTAAAGTACATTGACGGGCATCCGCACGGCGATTTGATCAGCCGCATTGTCAATGATGTGGACCAGGTTTCAGATGGCTTGCTGCAGGGCATTACACAGCTGTTCACCGGCGTCGTCACCATTTTGGGTACCTTAATCTTCATGCTGACCATCAATCCGGTGATTACAGCGGTGGTGGTGCTGATTACGCCGCTTTCCCTCTTTGTGGCGGCGTTTATTGCCAAGCTGACCCACAAACAGTTTGTGGAGCAGCAGGCGACGCAGGGCGAGCTTTCCGGCTATGTGGAGGAGTTGATTGGCGGGCAGAAGGTCGTGAAAACCTTTCACTATGAAGAGCGGGCGGAGCGGAATTTTAAAGAGATTAACCAACGGCTGTACCGCTGCGGCGTCAAGGCGCAGTTCTATTCCTCTTTGAGCAATCCAAGTACGCGGTTTGTGAATGGCGTTGTCACGGCGGCAGTGGCGACCATTGGCTCCGTTTGTGCAATCACAGGTTGGCCGAGTCCCATCACAATCGGTCAGATTTCCAGCTTTTTAACGTATGCAAACCAGTACACCAAGCCGTTTAACGAGGTGACCGGCGTTTTGACGCAGATTCAAACGGCATTTGCTTCCGCGGAGCGTCTGTTTGCTGTTCTGGATGAGGAATCTGAAATTCCGGATGCCCCGGATGCGCTGGTTATGGAGCACTGTGAGGGCAATGTCGACGTACAACATCTGTCCTTTTCCTATGATCCCAGCCGAAAGCTGATCGAAAATATGAATATCCAGGCACGCAGAGGCGACCGCATTGCCATTGTCGGTCCGACCGGCTGCGGAAAGACTACCATTATCAACCTGTTGATGCGGTTTTACGACGCCAATCAGGGAAGCATTCTGGTTGACGGGCACAATGTCCGGGACATCACCCGCGGCAGCCTGCGGGGGCTGTATGGAATGGTTTTGCAGGAAAGCTGGCTGTTTTCCGGAACGGTGCGCGATAATATCGCGTATGGCAGGGAGGATGCCTCCATGGAAGAGGTGATTGCAGCGGCAAAGAAAGCGCACGCGCATTCCTTCATCATGCGGCTGCCGAACGGATACGAGACGGTCCTCTCGGAGGATGGCGGCAATCTATCGCAGGGCCAGAGGCAGCTTCTTTGTATCGCACGCGTGATGCTGGTGGACCCGCCGATGTTGATTCTGGATGAGGCGACCAGCAGCATCGATACCCGCACGGAAGTGAAAATCCAGCAGGCATTTACGGAGATGATGAAAGGCCGCACGAGCTTTATTGTGGCGCACCGTCTGTCCACGATCAAAGAGGCGGATCTGATCCTGGTGATGAACCAGGGCAGTATCATCGAGCAGGGAACGCACGAAGAGCTGTTGCAAAAAGGCGAATTTTATGCAAATCTTTACAACAGCCAGTTCGCAGCAAGCTGAGGTTTCAGGTAATATAAAGAAAATATTGTGGAAAATTGCATTTTTTGCGGTTATGCGTTATAATATCTCCGGTTGTTTCTCATATCTTTTCAAGGGAGGACATTATGAATAAAACGGAACAAAAAGACCTGCAAATTGCGGCCTGCAAAATCAGAATGGGCGCTATTGAAGGGGTTTATCATGCAAAATCCGGTCATCCGGGCGGTTCCCTTTCCGCGGCGGACCTGTTTGCGTACCTGTACTTTAAAGAGCTGCATGTAGACCCTGCGAATCCTACGGACGAAAACCGCGACCGCTTTGTACTCTCCAAGGGCCATTGCTGCCCGGGGCTGTATGCCGCGCTTGCACTGAAGGGGTATTTCCCGATGGATGAGCTGAAGAAACTGCGCCATATCGGCGCAATGCTGCAGGGACATCCGAATATGCTGGATACTCCCGGTATTGATATGAGCACGGGTTCTCTTGGCCAAGGCGTTTCTACCGCATGCGGCATGGCGATGGCTGCCAAGCTGGACGATAAGAACTACCGGGTCTATTCCGTGCTGGGCGACGGCGAGATTGAAGAGGGTCAGGTTTGGGAAGCGGCAATGTTTGCTTCTCATAATAAGCTGGACAACCTCTGCCTGATTGTCGATAACAATGATCTGCAGATCGACGGCAAGCTGGAAGAGGTTTGCAGCCCATATCCGATCGATGAGAAGTTCCGTGCGTTTGGTTTTGACGTGACCGTAATCGATGGCCACGATTTTGACGCGATAGAAGCGGCGTTTGATCACGCGAAGAGCGTGACCGGCAAACCCAGTGTGATTATCGCAAAGACCATTAAGGGGAAAGATGTTTCCTTTATGGAAAACCAGGTGGGCTGGCACGGCGTTGCCCCCAATCAGGAACAGTATGAGACTGCGATGCAGGACCTGCAGAAGGTGCTTGCTGAATTGGAGGCGAAATAAATGGCAGAGAAGATCAAGAAGGCAACAAGAGAAGGCTACGGTGAAGCGCTGGTGGAGCTGGCGGAAGAGTATCCGAATCTGGTAGTGCTGGACGCGGACCTCGCTGCCGCAACAAAGTCCGGCGTCTTTAAAAAGGCGCATCCGGAACGTTTTATCAACTGCGGTATTGCGGAAAGCAATATGATGGGTGTCGCAGCCGGCTTGGCCGCCTGCGGAAAGATTCCGTTTGCGAGCTCCTTTGCGATGTTTGCAACCGGCCGTGCCTATGAGCAGGTGCGCAATTCCATCGGTTATCCGCATTTGAACGTCAAGATCGGCGGTTCCCACGCCGGCATCTCCGTCGGCGAAGACGGCGCGACGCACCAATGCTGTGAGGACATCGCGCTGATGCGCACCATTCCCGGCATGGTGGTTTTGAATCCTGCCGATTACTATGAGATGAAAGCGGCTGTAAAAGCGGCGGTTACATATCAGGGGCCGATGTATATCCGTTTGGGGCGTTTGGCCATTGAAACGGTTAACAACAACGACGATTATAAATTTGAGCTTGGCAAAGGCGTTACGCTGCGCGACGGCAAGGATATTACCATTGTGGCGACCGGCCTGATGGTAGGCGAATCATTGAAAGCGGCGGAGCTGCTGGCGGCAGAGGGCATTGACGCGCGTGTAATCAATATCCATACCATTAAGCCGATTGATGAGGAATTGTTGATCAAAGCGGCAAAGGAGACCGGCAGAATTGTCACCGCAGAGGAACACAGTGTCATCGGCGGCCTGGGAGATGCAGTGTGCAGTGTGCTCAGCCAGCATTGTCCGACTCCTGTCACCAAGATCGGTGTCAACGACTGCTACGGTCATTCCGGCCCGGCAGTGGACTTGTTGGAGGAGTTTGGCCTTTGTGCTTCCAATATTGCAAAGGTTACAAAAGAAGCATTACAGAAATAAAAAACAAGGGCCTTCCCGCCGCAGACGCAGTGGGAAGGCCCTTGTTCCATGCTTTATAATACTTTTTGATAGAAGTTTGATTTTATAGAAGAGAAGCGCCGCAGGATCGTCCATGCGGCGCTTCTTTCATACTCAGAAGGGGATACAGTCGCTCTCATCAACACTGTATACGTCTTCCAAATCGTGTTCATATTTTTCAATGTATAAGGCGGAAGCCTTCTTGATGGTGGGAAGGGACTTCTGTACCGTGTTCATACAGCGCAGCCATTTCCAGATTACCCAGCCGCTGACGGCTGTGATTACCGCCGCCAGCACAACGGTAACGGCTCCGGCAATTCCCAGCCATTTTTTCAGGCATCTTCCTTTGTCAAAGTCAAACATGGTTGTTACCTCTCGCTTTCTTACATATGGATCAGTCGCCGAAAGATATCCCGATGTCGCGCCCGGTCTGGATTACATCGCAGTCCTTGGGGACGACCTTCAGCTTGCCGGCGACCTCCGCGAGCGGTACCGGCACAATGGCGCCGTTTTGCAGGCCCACCATGTTACCATACTGCTTGTTGGCAATCAGCTTTGCCGCCGCCGCGCCGAACCGGGTGGAGAGCACGCGGTCATATGGGCAGGGACTGCCGCCGCGCTGGAAATGCCCGGGAACCGTCACGCGGATTTCCTGCCCGGTTTTCTCGCCGATTTCCTGCGCCAGCCGGTAGGAAATAGACGGAAACTTCATATTGGCGCGGGCTGTTTTCAGCTCTTTCTTGGTCATTTTGGCCTCTTCCTGGGAGATGACGCCTTCCGCTACCGCCAAGATGGAAAAGCGCTTGCCGGCCTCATTGCGCTGCTTGATGGTTTTCACGACGCTTTCAATGTCGTAGGGGATTTCCGGCAGGAGAATGACGTCCGCACCGCCGGCAATGCCCGCGTACAGGGTAAGCCAGCCGACCTTGTGCCCCATGATTTCCACAATGAAAACGCGTCCGTGGGAGGTTGCGGTGGTGTGGATGCAGTCCAGGACGTTGGCGGCGATTGACATGGCGCTGTGGAATCCAAACGTCATATCGGTCCCCCAGACATCGTTGTCGATGGTCTTAGGCAGGGAGACGACATTCAGGCCTTCCTCACTGAGCAGATTGGCGGTTTTGTGTGTCCCGTTGCCGCCCAGCACCACCAAACAGTCCAGCTTCATCTTCTTATAGTTTTCCTTCATGTTTTTGACCTTGTCGACGCTGTTTTCGTCAATCACACGCATCAACTTGAACGGTTGGCGGGAGGTGCCGAGAATCGTGCCGCCAAGGGTGAGGATACCGGAAAAGTCCTCAGATTTCATGCGCTTATAGTTGCCCTCGATCAAGCCGCGGTACCCGTCGTTGATTCCATAAATTTCAACGTCGTTGTCAAATTCCACATACAATGCCTTGGCTACGCCGCGGATTGCAGCGTTCAGGCCCTGACAGTCGCCGCCGCTCGTTAAGATTCCGATTCGTTTCATAATCCACACTCTTTTCTTCTTTTATTTTCTCCGAAGCTTCTTTGTCGCGCATTCGTCCGGCTAGGGCTCCGGTAAAGAATCCATTGTTGTTATTCTGCACTGCTGCGGATGGGTTTATAGGGCTTGGAGGCGTCTTGTACGGGAATTTCCATGTCCTTTACTGCTTTCTGTGCCATTAAGGAGAATTCTACATGGGAGTTGTGGGAAACCTTTCCACGGCGGTCAATGTGCTCGTAGGAGGTGTCCGGCTGCAGTACGCGCGCGTTCATGTTGTCGCTCAGCATGGTGTCGAGAATGCCGAATGCACGCTCCTTGAGGTCCTCGTCCTCGATGGGGAAGACCAGTTCCACGCGGCGGTCCAGATTGCGGGGCATCCAGTCCGCGCTGCCCATATAGATTTTCGGGTTGCCCGCGTTTTCAAATTGGAAGATGCGGCTGTGTTCCAACAGCTGACCCACGATGCTGATGACCGTGATGTTTTCGCTGATGCCCGGCAGCCCGGGTACCAGGCAGCAAATGCCGCGTACAATCAGTTGAATAGGCACGTTGGCCTGTGAGGCCCGGTACAACAGTTGGATGATCTCCGCATCCACAAGGGAGTTGACCTTGGCGACGATCCCGCAGGGAAGACCGGCCAGGGAATTGCTGATCTCCTTTTCGATCATGCGGACAAAAAAGCTGCGCAGCCCGTGCGGCGCAACTGCAAATTTGTTGTAATCCGGCGGGAGAGAGTATCCGGTCAGCACATTGAACAGGGAGGATGCGTCCCGTCCATAGGGTTCCTTGCAGGTAAATACGCCGACGTCCGTATAAATTTTTGCGGTGGAGTCGTTGTAATTGCCGGTGCCCATGTGCAGGTAACGCCGGATGCCGTCTGAATCGCGCCGCACCACCAGCAGAATTTTGCAGTGTGTTTTTAATCCCGCAAGGCCGTAGATGACATGGCAGCCGGCTTCTTCCAGCTTTTTGGCCCACAGGATATTGTTTTCCTCATCAAAGCGGGCTTTCAGCTCGACCAGTACGGTCACCTGTTTGCCGTTTTCCGCCGCGCGGATCAGCGCCGCGATGATGGGAGAATGCCCGCTGACACGGTACAGGGTCTGCTTAATTGCCAGTACGTTTTCATCCTCCGCGGCCCGGCGCACAAAGTCGACCACGCATTCAAAGCTTTCATAGGGGTGGTGGACCATCCGATCCTTTTCCCGGATGGACTGGAAAATATCGTCGCTGCCCCAGAAGGCGGCGGGCGGGTAAACCGGCTTGATCGGTTGAAAGCAAAGCGCCTCGCAACCGGAAAGGTTTGCAAATTTAGAGAGGAATGTGAGATCCAGCGGACCCGTCACCTCGTAAATACAGCTCTTATCGATATCGAGCATCTCAATCAGGAATTCCTTTGTCTCCCGATCGCTCCGCTGCAACAGTTCCAAGCGGACCGGTTTGCCCCTTTTGCGCCGCTTAATGGACTTGACGATCTCGCTCATGAGATCTTCAGCCTCTTCGTCGATCTCCAGGTCGGAATTGCGCGTCATGCGGAATGGGCAGGTCGCCTGAATGTCGTTGAGCTCAAACAGCGCCTCCAGTTTGTAAGTAATGACGTCCTCCAACAGGACGAAGGTGCGGCCCTCCTTACTGGGAACTTCCAGAAAACGGGAGAGAATGCCGGGAACCTGTACTACGGCGAAATAGGATTCTTCCTTTTTATCGCTCTTTAAACGAACCGCGATGTTCAGGCTTTTGTTTGCCAGAAGCGGAAACGGGCGGCTGCGGTCCACCGCCAGCGGCGTCAGGACGGGAAACAGAACCTTGTCAAAATAGCCGGAGATAAAGGCGATCTGCTCGTCATTCATGTCGTCCGGCGTGACAAAGTGAATATTGTTCTTCTTTAAAGCGGGGACAATAGAGCGGTGCAGGCAGGAGTATTGCCGCTCCACAAACCCGTAGATTTTTTCATTCAACAGGGGAAGAAGCTTGGCGGGCGTCAGGCCGGAATCGTCCGCCTGGCCGTAACCGGATTCCACCTGCTCCCGGACGCCGGCGACACGGACCATAAAGAACTCATCCAGGTTGGAGGCGGTGATTGACAAAAAGCGGATGCGCTCCATCACGGGGTTTTCTTTTTCGAAGGCTTCTTCCAGCACACGGGCGTTGAAGTCCACCCAGCTCAGTTCGCGGTTGATGTAGGGGAACCGCTGTTTCTCGGTTCGTTCGTTTTTTTCGTTCATAGGAACCACGCAGTCCTTTCTTCATTTGGCGCCGTCGGTTACAGCATCTTGGATTTAATAGTTAATTCGGGGTTGATGCCGAATACTTCTTTGAAGAAGGGCGCAGTTTGTTCAAACGCCCACTTTTCCAGATAGAGGTTTTGGTCGCTTTCCCCGGTGATGATCAGGCGTTCCCGTTCCAGACGGACTTTGATATCGTCCAGCTTTTGCATCTGGGACTTATCCAGCGCGTTTGCCAGCCGGAAGATCGCCACCAACTTGGAAACAACCAGGCGGTTGGCTTCGCTCAACCCGACAAAAGCAATATCATCAAAATTGGGAACGTCATATTCGTTGTACCGGGCGACATAAGCGATGATATGCATTTCCTCGTCCGTCATGCCGTAAAGGTCGATGTTCTTTAACAGGTCAAACGAGCTGGAAAGATGGTCCTTGGCGTTGACGTAATGCCCGCAGTCGTGCATGATCGCAGCCAGCTCCAGCAGGAGCCGTTTGCGTTTGTCAAGGCCGTGGGTGCCTTTCATCTTGTCAAAGAGCTTACAGGCAAATTTACGGATGTTTTCCGTATGTTTTTCGTTCGCATTGTAAGTCCGGGACATGGCCTGTGCGCAGGAGATCGCGTTGACACGCACATGTTCAAAATATTCGCCGCTGCTTTTGGGAATCAGCATCTGCTTCATCAGGGCAAACCAGAGGTCCACCTTCGGCGCGATGACCGTATTGGACTTGACGCACTGGATCAGGCGCACGTAAATGGCCAAAGCGGAATAGAGCAGCTCTGCGCTTTCTTCCTCAATGCCGAAGCGGTCACTGATCTTTTCCCGCGAGAGCGAGCGGACTTCTTTAAACAGATTTTTGATCTGTTTGGCCTCAATGATATAGCGGTCGTTTTCCGGTTCCACACCGCAGATTTTTGCGATCAGTTCAATCTCGTTGCCGGTCAGAACCAGGCTTTGCAGGCCGCCCTCCACCTGTGGCAGCGGGATGCGGCCCATGATGGATTCCAGATATTCTTCCACGACCACGTAAAAGTCTTCTGTTTCCTCCTGTATATTTCCAAGCATGTCGTGCAGCTTTAAGGCGCCCATCGGCACATTCTGGGAGAAGATCATATTTTTTCCGTCGAAGACAGACAGCCCGATGGTGCCCGCGCCAATATAGGAGATGAGCGCATTGCCGATCTTCTTTTGCTCCATGGTTTGCAGGGAGGAGAGGATTTCAGAATAGATCAGCGTTTTTTCCTGGTCGTCCTCCAACACCTCCACCGTCATATCGTTCTGAATTTTTAGCTGGTCTACAACGTAGGCGCGATTTTTTGCCTCACGCAGAGCAGTGGTGGCTACGACCTTGTACTGGTCGGTACCGTACTCCGCCATAATCTCACTGTAGCCCTGTAAAATGCCGGAAAGCTCGCGCAGGCTTTCAAAACGAATTTTTCCCTCGGTAAAGACCTCATGCCCCAGGCACAAGGGATATTGCAGACGGTCCAAGCTGACGATTTCTCCTTTGCGGAGCTGGCAAATCCGCATTTTCAGCAGATTGGAGCCGATGTCGATGACGGCAGCAATTTTCCCGCCTTTCTTCTTGTTCATTTGTACACCGTCCGTTCCTGTTGTAGTTTGTTGAACCATAAAAGCGTTTTCACGTTGTTTTATAGTTAATTATACCAAATATTTGCACGTTCAGCAATATTGCAAAGAGACTTTTTCATAGGATG
Organism: Anaeromassilibacillus senegalensis; assembly: GCF_001261775.1. Taxonomy (GTDB): domain Bacteria; phylum Bacillota; class Clostridia; order Oscillospirales; family Acutalibacteraceae; genus Anaeromassilibacillus; species Anaeromassilibacillus senegalensis. The sequence continues at coordinate 215,407 of NZ_LN868537.1, forward strand.
TGAGTTTAAAATCAAGTTAATCCTGTTTTTGACAATAAAATATGATATAATAACCTCACGCCGTGACCGGAAGCGGAGCTTCAACGGCTGGAAAAACATTGTACCGTTGTGGCGGAGGCTGCGCCTCTTAATGGTATAATAACCTCATGCTGTGACCGGAAGCGGAGCTTCTAACGGCTGGTAAAACATTGTACCGTTGTGATGAAGGTTCAGCCTCTTCATGGTATCATGTAACAGAAACGATCGGAAAGGAAGCGAATCAACTTGCGTTTTGGTGATAAAATATTAAAATATCAGGAGCAGATTTTTCAGGATATGGCCCGGCTTATTGCAATTCCGTCCGTCCGCGGTGAGGCGGAGGATGGAAAGCCCTTTGGAAAATACCCTGCGGAAGCGCTTGATTGCATCCTGAAAATGGCGGAAAAGCTGGGGCTTCCCACAAAGAATGTCGGCAATTATGCGGGCCACGCGGAATACGGTTCCGGGGAAGAGGTTGCCGCCGTGCTGACGCATGTGGATGTGGTGCCCGCCGGCGACGGCTGGGAGACAGACCCCTTTACAATGGTGAAGCAGGGAAACGCGCTCTATGGGCGCGGTGTAGCGGACGACAAGGGCGCGGCGGTGGTTTCTCTTTATTGCCTCAAGGTCTTGCAGGAGGAGAACGTGCAGGCCAAGCGGCGCATTCGCACCATTTTTGGCGCCGGGGAGGAAACCGGCAGCGAAGATCTGGAGCGTTATTTTGAGAAAGAACCGATGCCTGTCATGGGCTTTACACCGGATTCCGAGTACGGCGTATGCAACCGGGAAAAAGGGATTTTGCGCATGAATTTTTCCGCGCCGAATGATTCTACTGTTCTGCGGGAATTTACGGCGGGCACTGTGGTCAACGCCGTTCCGGCGGGCGCGTTTGCGGACCTTGCCTGTACCAAAGAAGAGGTGGAGAAACTCCGTCAGGCGATGGCGGCTGTGGAAGGGCGCTTTACGATTGAGGAAACGGAAGAAGGGGCGCATCTTTCCTCTGCGGGAACCGCTTCCCATGCGATGCAGCCGGAAGAAGGCTTCAACGCGGCGTCCCACCTGATTGTTCTTTTGTTTGAGGTGTTCTCAGAGGACCAGATGGGGACGCTGATGTGCTTCCTGCGGCGCCATATCGGTACGGAACTGGACGGTGCGTCTCTGGGGCTGAAGCAGCAGGACGACGAGTCCGGCCCGCTTACGCTGAATTTGGGACTGGTGCATGTGGGCGCTTCCCTGTGTACGGCGTCGATCGATATTCGTTATCCTGTGACGGCGGATGGGGAAAAGATCATCGCCGCGATTCAGAGCAAGGCGCGGGAAGAGGATGTGTTCTCAGAAGAGGGCGGACATATGAAGCCGTTGTTCCTGCCGGCGAACAGCCCGTTTATCACACTGCTGCAAAACGCCTATGAGGAATTTATGGGCGAGCCCGCCAATCTGTACGCGACCGGTGGCGGAACCTATGCGCGTGAGCTGAAAGGCCGTGGTGTAGCGTTCGGGCCGTTTTTCCAGGATGAACCGGACCGCAGGCTGCACAATACAGGGGAGCATATTGACATCGACCAGTTCATGCTTCATGCGCAGATATGCTTGGAGGCCATGTACCATATGGCGGTGGATTGAGTTTTTTACAGGAGGTATGTATGGAGCCTTGTCGAATGGTTTCTTTCCAGGAAGTCTGGAAGAGTGAAGAGGTCAACGCATATATTAAAAACGGCAATGAGAATCTGGGCGTCATCGGCTTTACGGAGCACGGCTTTGCCCATGCGAAGCGCAGCGCGGACACGGCGCGGGACATTTTACAATGTTTGGGCTATGATGAACGCACCTGTGAGCTGGCGGCGATCGCCGGGTACATGCACGACATTGGCAACGTGGTCAACCGTGTGGATCATGCGCAGAGCGGCGCGCTGATGGCGTTTCAAATTTTGAACCGGATGAAGATGGACCCGGCGGAGCTCGCGCTGGTCGTGGCTGCCATCGGCAACCATGACGAGGGGACAGCGGCCGCGGTTAACCCGATTGCGGCGGCATTGATTTTGTCCGACAAAAGCGACGTGCGGCGTTCCCGTGTGAGGGATAAAGGAACCGTGGATGCGGATATACACGACCGCGTCAATTATGCGGTCGTGCATTCCTCCATCGATATCGATACGGCCAACCGGACTGCGGCGTTGAACATCAAAATTGATACGGAAATTTGTCCTGTGATGGAATACTTTGAAATCTTTTTGACCCGTATGGTGCTTTGCCGGAAGGCGGCACAATATCTGGGCTTGCTGTTTGAGCTGATTATTAACGACACAAGGCTGCTGTAATAGAACCTGATTTAACATAAAAAGAACGCGTGCTTTACAGAAAAGCACGCGTTCTTTTTATGTACTTTTGTCTCATACACTGAGAATAGCGGCGATTCAGGAAGAAGGGTCAATCCTGCGCAAGCGTTGCCAGTTTTTTCAGGCAATTGCTGCAAATGTTTAAGCCCTTGTAAGTGGTAATCTCATTCATGCTGTTGCAAAAAATGCAGGCAGGCTGGTACTTTTTGAGGATGATCACGGAATCCTCCACAAAGATTTCCAGCGGGTCTTTTTCCTGAATATTTAAAGTGCTGCGCAGCTCTTTTGGTAACACAATGCGGCCTAATTCGTCAACTTTTCTTACAATGCCGGTTGATTTCAAGTAAAACATCACCTTTCTTATGAATGTTGTCGCTTTTGTCACTTTCTGTTGTCATCATAGCATTTTTTACCATTTATGTCAATATAATGAAGGTGAAAAATATACTAAATGTTATTGCTAATGAATACTAATAGGATAATGAAGTTGACGAACGAGGTGGAGAATTTGCTCAATAAAGTGTGGGCGGGAATGATCCTGATCAGCATTTTCTGCGCCCTGGCAACCGGGCGCATGCCACAGTTGTCCGACGCGGTTTTAGCAGGTGCGGGAAACGCAGCGGAGCTGGTTTTGGGCATGCTCGGCATGATGTGCGCGTGGACAGGGTTAATGAAAATCGCCGATGCGGGCGGTTTGACCTCCCTGTTGGCACGGGTATTGGCCCCGGTATTGCGCAGGCTGTTCCCCGCATACCCGCCGGAAAGCCCCGCGGCAAAGGCGGTCTGCATGAATATCACGGCGAATTTACTGGGGCTCGGCAACGCCGCCACACCGATGGGAATTGCGGCAATGAAGGAGATGCAGAAAAATAATACCGATGTGAAAACTGCGAACAACTCCATGGTGATGTTTGTCGTACTGAATACCGCTTCCCTGCAGCTGATCCCGACCTTTATGGGGACGCTCCGGGCCAACTACGGCGCGGCGGCGCCGTTTGATATTCTGCCTGCCGTTTGGATCACATCCATACTCTCTTTGGCGGTTGGACTGTTGGCGGCGAAGCTGCTGGAGGGCCGAAAAGTTGGATAAGCTGGGCATTTACGCCGTACCCATCATGATTTTGCTCATCCTTCTGTTCGGTATGATCCGACGTGTGCCGGTGTTCGATGCGTTTGTGGAGGGGGCAAAGGAGGGGCTGGCTTCCAGTTTTTCCATTCTTCCTACACTGGTCGGTCTGATCATGGCAGTTACCATGCTGAAGGCCTCCGGCGCGCTGGACATGATCGCTTCCTTTTTGGCTCCTGTGGCGCAGCTGCTGGGGCTGCCAGCGAACGTTATGCCGCTTGCTTTAATCAAACCCATCTCCGGAAGCGGCGCGACGGCCTTATTGACGCAGATCTTTGAAAGCAGCGGGCCGGACAGCTTTGCGGGCCGTGTGGCGTCCGTCATGGCGGGATCTACGGAAACGACCTTCTACTGTATCGCGGTCTATTACGGAGCGGTGGGAATCAAAAAGACGCGCCATACCATTCCGGCGGCGTTGACGGCCGATTTTGCGGCTTTTGTCATCGCGGCATTGTCGGTACGGTATTTCTTTGGCGGTTAAAAAGAATTGGGAGAGGAAAGAGGATGCAAGAAGAGAAAAGAAAGGTGCTGCGGGTTGCCTTGGCGGGGAATCCGAACTGTGGAAAGACCACGCTGTTCAACCGTCTGACTGGGAGCAGCCAGTATGTGGGCAATTGGCCCGGCGTTACGGTGGAGAAAAAAGGGGGCCGTGCCATTTATGAGGACTGGGAAATCGAGATAACCGACCTGCCCGGCGTATATTCTCTATCGCCGTATTCCCCGGAAGAGGCAATCGCCGACCGCTTTTTACGGGAAGAAAAGCCGGACGTTGTGATCGACGTGGTGGATACGACAAACCCGGAACGCAACCTGTATCTGACCATGCAGCTGCTGGAACGTGGTATGCCGGCTGTGGTGGCGCTGAATATGCTGGACGTTTTGGAAAAGCGGGGCGACCGGGTGGACTGCAAGCGGTTTCACGAGGAACTGGGTGTGCCGGTTATCCCTATTTCCGCTGCAAAAGGGAACGGGATACCGGATTTACTGCGGGCTGTTGTGCAGATTGGAACTGGGCAGAGGCCGGCAGTCCGCCGTTTGCCCTACAAGGCTCCAGAACCGGACATGCCGGACAGGGAGGCGGTATGGGCGGAAAGACGTTACAACGCCGTAGAAGCCATTGTAGCACGCTGTATGGTGCGTATGCCACAGCCGGAGAAAAGTTTGAGCGACCGGATTGATGCGGTCGTGACCAATCGCTTTTTTGCGATCCCGCTTTTTTTTGCCATGGTATTCTTCATTTTCGTCATTACGTTTGGAAGCATCGGTTCATTTTTAGCCGACGGGGTTGCCGCCTTTTTTACCACCTGTTCTCTTTGGGCGGAACAGGTGCTGCTTGCCGCCGGTGCGTCTGTTTGGGCCAGAAGTTTGGTGGTAGACGGAATGCTTGCCGGCGTCGGTTCCGTGGTATCATTTTTGCCGCAGATTGTCCTGCTGTTTTTCCTGCTTTCCCTGCTGGAGGACAGCGGCTACATGGCGCGTGCGGCGTTTATCATGGACGCACCCATGCGGAAGCTGGGCCTGTCTGGGCGGGCGTTTGTTCCGCTGCTGATGGGATTTGGATGCACAGTTCCCGCCGTAATGGGAACGCGCATTCTGGAGAATGAAAAGGACAAACGTCTGACCATTTTGATTCTGCCCTTCATGTCCTGCAGCGCAAAAATGCCAGTGTACTCATTGTTCATCGCGGCGTTTTTTCCGGATAAACGCCCACTGGCGATCTTCTGCTTTTATTTGCTGGGCATTGTATTGGGGATATTGTCCGCCCTGTTTTTTAAGAACACTGTTTTAAAAGGCGATTCGGCACCCTTTGTAATGGAGCTGCCGCCGTACCGCCTGCCGACGTTTAAAAGCCTGCGTCTGCATGTGTGGGAAAGAATCAAAGATTTTTTGCAGCGCGCGGGGACTGTTTTGCTGGGAGCGACGGTTTTGATCTGGCTGCTTCGGTCTTTTTCGCCCGGCTTTCAATATGTGACGGACAGTTCGCAAAGTATATTGGCCCAAATTGGCGGCTGGATCGCACCGATGTTTACACTGTGCGGCTTTGGCGAATGGAAGCCAGCGGTTTCTCTTTTGACCGGTCTGATCGCAAAAGAGAGTGTTGTCAGCTCCATGGGAGTGCTGTACGGCGGGGCAGAAAGCCTTACAACAGCGCTGCAAGGGGCGTTTACTCCCCTGTCCGCCTGTTCCTTTTTGCTGTTCGTCCTGTTTTACACGCCCTGTGTGGCAGCGCTTTCCGCCATCCGGCGTGAAATGGCAAGCCTGAAATGGACCGCGATTACTGTAATTTGGCAGCTGGGGGTTGCATGGTATGCTTCTGCGCTGTTTTACCAGGTGGCGTCCCTGCTGCAGAAATGCATATAAGGGGGAAAGGCAATGACGGATCTTTTCATTGGACTGTTGGCGGTGGGATGTTTGGCAGCGCCGTTTTTATTCCGTAAAAGGTGTGGTGGGTGCATTGGGTGTCCGCATCCATGCGCATGGCAAAAGAAAAGGCGGCCGGGTGGGATCCATGATCCCCCCGGCCGCTTTGCCGCAGTTTGCGCGTATTTTAATCGGTGCTTTTTCTGTATTTAACAACCCGTGCTGGATTGCCGGCTACCACGGCATAGGGCGGCACGTCTTTGGTCACGACCGAACAGGCACCCACGACGGCGCCCTGCCCAATGGTGACGCCCGGCAGGATGGTGACTCTGCCGCCAATCCAGACATCGTCCCCAATTGTAACAGGTTTTTCCTCACTCATTCCCTGCAGGCGCATGGGATGCTCCGTATCGGAAAAATTGTGATTTTCCGTGTAAATGACGCACCATGGACCCATCATCACGTCATTGCCGATGATGGTTTTGCCGTAGATATTGGCTTCCACGCCGACACCGGAATGATCACCGATTTCCAGGCGGGTGGAGATATTGGCCTTGCGCTCTACATTGACGCCTTTCCCGCATTTGGCAACAAAGCGCTTTACCAGAAAACCGCGGATGTGTTTGCCGCCCAGCTTAATCGGTGCAAAGGAATTCGGCAGATAGCGGGCAAAATATTGGTATAAAAACCAGCAGATGGCCTTCTGTATCCATTTTAAAATCTTTTTCACGCAGGTTCCTCCGTTACAGCTGCCAGTTCAGGATGGGCCGCCTTCCGATGCTGCGATAAATGACCGGCTCCTTTTCCATTTGCTCCAGCGCATAGCAGTTGCGTCCGTCGATGATGATGGGGCGCTTCATGTATTTGGCAAAGCTGGAAACATCCAGACTTTTTACCTGCGGCCACTCGGTGAAGATGAAACACAAATCGGCTCCATCCAGCGTCTGCTCAATGGTGTCGCAATACAGAATGTTGCCGGGCTCCTGTTTTTGGAAGTTTTCAACGCCTACGGGGTCCCAGGCTTTCACGGTTGCGCCGTCCTCCAGCATGATGGGAATATTGACAAGCGACGGGGCCTCGCGCAGATCATCCGTGCCCGGTTTGAAGGTCAAGCCCAGAACCGCGATGGTCAAGCCCTCCAAGCTGTCAAAATATTTACGCGCAATTTTAATCGGTTTCAATTTTTGATTTTCGTTGACTTCAATCGCGGCCTTGATGGTCTTGATTTCATAATCATGAAAATTGGCAAGCCAGTGCAAGGCCTTGGTGTCCTTTGGGAAGCAGCTGCCGCCGTAGCCGATGCCCGCGTTCAGAAATTTGTTTCCGATGCGGCTGTCGTAGCCCATTCCTTTGGCAACATCATCAATGTCGGCGCCGATCAACTCACAGAGCAGGGCGATCTCGTTGATGTAAGAGATTTTTAATGCGAGAAAATCATTGGAGGCATACTTGATCATCTCCGCGCTTTTGCGGTTGGTGACCAGGATGGGTGCGTCAAAATCCCTGTATACTTCCCGCATGATTTCCCCGGTTTTTTCATCCTCAACGCCGATGACAATACGGGATGCATGCAGCGTGTCCCGCACGGCGGTTCCCTGCGCGAGAAATTCCGGGTTGGATGCGACCGTCATGTGGACGCCCGCACGGCAATTGGCGTTCAGCAGCGCTTCCACCTTGTCGTTGGTTCCAATGGGAACGGTCGATTTGACCACCACGACGCAATCTCTTGCGGCACTCTCTGCAATTTGCTGGGCAACGCCGAAGACGTATGTCAGGTTGGCACTTCCGTCCTTCTTTTCCGGTGTACCCACACCGATCATGATCACGTCGCAGTCCGCATAGGCGGATGCATAATCCGTGGTATAAGTCAGACGGTTGCTGTTTTTCTGCATCAGTTCGGACAGGCCGTCTTCATAAATGGGGGACACGCCGCTCTGCATCAGACGAATTTTTTCTTCATCCACGTCCACACAAGTGACGACATGACCATGCTCCGCCAGGCAAACACCGGTTACAAGGCCGACATAACCGGTTCCGGCCACTGCAATTTTCATAAAGTTCCACCTCTGATTTTCAATCTTCTCCCAGGGCATGATGCCACTGTGCCTGTGAACATGCGTTGGTATAGGTCCTGCCGGCAAGAAGCTGTTTCTTTTGCCTCAGCGCTTCCGGGTTGGAGCAAACCTCTTTGAGCATGCGGCAGATGTCCTCCGCATTGTTTTCGCAGACCCATCCCGCTTCATCATCCAGAATCATTTCCTTGACCGATGTGGTCTGCGTCGCCAGAATCGGCACGCCCAGGCATTTGGATTCGCTGAATACAATGGGAGCGGCTTCGTGGTAGGAGGTGAGAAAAAACAGGTCCGCGTTTTTTATGTAACGATAAGGATTTTTCTTTGTACCATAAAAGAATACCTGCTCTGAGATTTCCAGCTGCCTGCACATTTCCTGCAGGGGAATGCGCTGCATCCCGTCCCCAATAATGTGATAAAGAATCGGAATGCCGCTTTTCAGACAATTCTGTACAGCCAACAGTGCGCGTTCAATCCCCTTTTCTTCGCTCAGGCGTGCCACAGTCACAAGGTTGATCCGATCCTTTGGATAGGGAATAGGGTCCTGGCTGCCCATCTGGACAATCTTATCATACTCGTTAAAGTTGTTGACCACATAGGTTCGGTCTTTGAGACCGGGGTTCGCCTGAATAAAGCGTTCCCGGCATCCGCTGGAACAGGAAAGAACCTTATCGAACTTTTGATAGAGCTTGCGGATGGCGGGTGTGTTGCTGCCGCAGTTCAAAAAGTCGGAATGGACGACGGTGATTTTTTCCTTTGCGTCGACCCGTTTCAGGACGATTTCATTTGTGCCGCCATAAAGAAGCTTGGGCGCTTCACTTTGCATGTAAGAAATAGCGGCGTCGTATCCGCTGAGCTTCGGCTGAAAATGCGCCAAAATGCGCAGGGGAACAGAGTTTCCAAACCAGCGGCACAGAACAGCGAAGAAAGAGCGCCAAAAGAACAGCAGCTTGTTTTCGTGCAGGACTTCTTTTTGACTCATGCCAAGGACGCGCAGCAGGGGAGGGCTGTGCAGCACGGCGATGTTTTTGGGAAGCTGCTCCTTGTACTCCCCTTCCGGGTACATAAGAAGAAGCGTAATATCATATTCGTTCTCGATGTTGTGCAGCAGATTCAGCAGGCTGCGCTGGATGCCGCCGCTGTGCAGGTTGTTGTTAACAAAGAGCAGTTTTTTCTTCACAGCGATTCGCCTCCCGGATTTTTTCCAAGGTATTCCCGTATCCCCTGCTTCATAAATTGATATGCTTTTTTCAGCGGGATTTCCTCGCTGAGGAAGTCCGGATGACGCAGCAGAAGCTGTAAACACAGCGGTTTGGCAAGTATGGGAGAGAGGTGTGCGAACAGAGCGCCCTTATCCCGGAAGAATTTTTCCGAATAACCGTCAAACCAGGTGGATTCCTCATGTGTGACCTCGCCGATGAAAAGGGGGCTTGCATAGACGCGCAGCCCCTTTTTGCGGCATTCGTTGAGAAAAATGACATCCTCACCGGACCCATACCGTGCACCTCCACCGAATAACAAGCTGAAACAGACGTTGGCCCGGCGGGCGCGTGTCGTCCGTACCGCAATGCGGTAGGTGCCATAGCGAAGAGAATTGTGCCACTGTACCTTGGAGAATTTCGGAATGATATAATCCTTTCTTCCCTCGTTTTTGCAGTCCAGATTGAAAACGATAAGGTCAGCTTCCGGATGGCGGGCGAATTCTTCTAAAATCAGTTCCGCGTAGTGGTCGCGGTAACGCACGTCGTCGTCCGCGAAGAGGCAGATTTCCGCATTGGCGCGCATCCAGGCGTTATTGCGGTTCAAGCCGACGCCGCGCTCCTGGAAGGAGCAATAGCAGATGGAATGGCCGTTGTAGTCGAAGCGTTCCACTTCGTTTCGGCCGCACTGGTTTCCGACGATGGCGTCCGACTGGATATTCATGCGCTCCAACAGACTGTGATCGGTTTGCTGCATGGTTGCAATCAGGACTTGCAGCCGCATAGTTAATCCCCCATTTTATTTGATTCCCCGGCGCAGTTTGTGAAAGGTCAGTGCGACCGGCCGGATACACGTTTTGCAGCGGTTGGGGAGGGTATTCATTCCCCAGGCGTCCAGTTTTTTCAATATGTAACCCGAAAGCCGAAAATTGCATTTGTATTTGTCCAGCAGGCTCAGACTGCGGCTGGTCAGGCCGGAGGAGGTTTGTACATAGTAGTAAAAGACGTCGGTGACCAGCAGGGCCGTTTGTGCCCGGGTATAGGCTTCCAGTGAAAAAACGGCGTCTTCCGCCGTTTTCATATTGTTGACAAAGGACAGGTCTGCGATCATTTCTCGTTTGTAAAGGGTGGCCCACACGGAATTAAAGCGGATTGCAGAGAGAAAATAGGGATAAATATGCTTTTGAAAATCCGGCTTTGCCACCAATGCGTCTTCCTTAAAGTAGTCGATGGGAGGTTCTACACGTCCGTCAGCATAGACCAGGCGGTAGGAAAAGCGGACAATGTCGGCCTGGCTTTCCTCCTGCCTGCGGACCACCGTTTCCACACAGTCGAGGTCCAGGTAGTCGTCGCTGTCTACGAACAAAATGAAGTCTCCCGTCGCACGGCGCAGACCGGTATTCCGCGCCTCCGCGACGCCGCCGTTTTTCTTGGTGACAACGGTGATGCGGTCCCCGTATTGCTCCAAAATGGAGAGAGTCTGGTCGGTCGACCCATCATTCACCACGAGTATTTCCAAAGCGGGATACGTCTGTCCGACGAGGCTGTCCATGCATTTGGTGATATATGCTGCACAGTTATAAGCGGGGACAATGATTGAAACTTTCTTCATGTCCATCACGGCCTCCCGTCTTTCCAAGCCAAATTCAGGCGGATCACCACCACTTCTGGGGTGTTAAAGACACGGGGAAGATTGTCTTCCACGCCGACGCCGCTGCTGACCATGATTTGCCGGTCGGACAACTTATAAAGGCCTTTGACGTATTTGACTTCGCCGCCCATATGGGTTTCCAAAATCTTATCCTGAATACCGGGCAGGTTTACATGCCCGCCGTGCGTATGTCCGGACAGGATCAGGTTGCACGGCAGTTCTTCCAGAAGATCGGCCTGATTGGCACGGTGGAACAGCCCGATGGTAAATGTGTTCGGGTCAAGTTTTAAAGCCAGCTGGTTGACCTTTTCCATCATATGGTCGGTGTAGTGATCATCGCCGTCCGGATAGGGAAGATCTCGAATTCCAACGATATTGATCATTTCCCCGTCCTTTTCCAAGGGAACGATTTCGTCGTTCAGCACGTTGACGCCCAAACTTCTGGCCAGATCTCCGACAGCGATGGTTCCGTCGTCCTCGTTCTGGCTCCAGATTTCATGGTTGCCGTAGGCGTAATAGACGGGCGCGATTTCCACAAGGCCCTTCAGTAAGGCCTCCGTGTTGTGGAAATCGGTCGTATCCATACTGACCAGATCGCCCGCAATAAAAATGTAAGAGGGATTGGCCGCTTTCACGTTTTCAATGACCTTTTGGTAATTTCCGCTGTTGTGAAAATCGGTTATTAATGCGATTATGGTGTCGTCAAACGCTTGCGGAAGCCCGCGGAAGGTCAGAACCTGCCGGTTGGTGACAACGCGGCTGTTATCCCAGAACACATAGCCGGTCAACGCGGAAAGCAGCAGTACAAGGATTACAAGGAAGAGTAACAAGGTCTTTGCGATTTTTTTAATGACGTTTCCCATCTTATCTGTCTTCTGCTCCTTCCAAGGGGATTGCAGGGGCGGCGGGATCCGGTTCCTGCGGTTCTGTCTCTGCAAGGGAAGCTTCCTCGCCCGATTCGGCGGCTCGCAACGCCTTTTCCTGTTCCTCTCTTCTGAGCTTACGGAAGATTTCATACGAGAGGGCAAATACGGTGCTGCCGCCAAGCCCCAACATGAAGCTGAGTACGGCATAAAGCAGGAATCCGACATTGGCAACCACCTGTACGCCGGTCAGCTGCGTTACATGGCGGCTGGCCAAATAGGTGTTATAATCCGACATGGTTTTATCCGCGATTTCGTTCAGCTCCTGCAGTTTGTTCTGTACATACGCAATGCGTTCCGTCACGCTTTTCAACAGTTTTCCGGTGTCGACGCCAGACGGCTCCGCGCTGAAGATACGGATGACTTCTTCGCAGTGTGCAGCGTCAATTTTATTGTTGCTGGCGCCGATGGCATATTCTACATACGTGTCCATCAGGTCGTCATAGGTGGTGTCGTTAATCGTATCGCCGTACTCCAACTGGTCTTTGCTCACCGGCAGGTCATCGTCGTTGCGGCTGTCGTCGGCCTGGTTGTAGGCGTTCGGCAGGTCCCGGTTGGCGTCTGCAAATTTTTGAATTACCTGCAAGGTGCTTTCCGCCTGTGTGGCGTTGGTATTGGATTGCATCGTGTAGTTGTTTTTATTGTGCTGGTACTTCTTCAAAAGAACCTCCCGGTTCTTGGTAATCTGCCCCTCATAAATCTCAGAATAGATCAGGGGCATGTCAAACGTTGCCAGCTCGTTATATTTTTTGTGCAGGTCGGAAAAATTGTATCCGGTGGATGGGGAACGGTAATTCTGGCTGTTGTCGGACAAGCGGTTCAGGTTATTCATCACATCGTGGATATTGTTGTCCAACAGGTCTGCGATTTCAATGTAATCGTAGTTTTCATTTTCAATCGAGTAGTTGTTTTCCGTGATATATGCCTGATTGATATAGGTCTTGTTATAGTAAAGGATGTAGTTGTTGATCAGTGCGTCCAGAATATCGTAGAGTTCCCCCTGCGGAGCGCCGCGCCGGTCGTTGTAGGTGATGATGAACTGGTTGGGATAGTAGGTATATTCTTCGCCGTCCTTGGTTTTTGCGGCCTGCAGCTCTTCGATATAATTGGGGGTGATAGATTTGATGGCTAGGCTGGAACGGATTTTATCCACGCTTTCGTTCAGAGAAAGGTCTTCCAACGTCTGTAAAATCAGGGTAGGGGAGGTGATTTCGTTGATGTCGAAGGTGGATCCGTCCGGATTTAACCCTTCAGAGATAGAGGCGTCTTCAAACTGGATGATGATGTTGGCCGAATAGCTCTGCTTTTGCTGTACATAGAGATAGGAGAGGAGCACACAGCCGATAATGGAAAAGAGGATAAAAAATTTCCACTTAAAAATATAGTGAAAGATTTCTTTCATCGATACAATCATGATTTTTCCTCCCCCTTCGTTACATGTGCGTATCTCCGTCTTTTCTGCCGCCTGGCTTTTTTGGGAGACGTTTCAGAAGGATGAGAAAAGAGCGGTTCGTGCTTGATCCACTCATATCCCTTGATCAGGTGCGGCAGGGCAATGGCAGAGAAAACTGCCGCCATACAGCCTAGAATAAAACCCATCATCCCATAGCGGATCAGATTACGCACGGAAAGCGCGGAGGACAGCGGGTCTTCCGGAATAGAAAAGGAAAGGTAATCATGCGTTTTGTCGGAAAGGTATTCGTCGCAGGTGGTTTTTGCGAGCGCGGCGATTTCCGTCAGTTGCTTGTTAATGCTTTCCGTCATCTCCTGTGCGGTGCGCATTTCCGGAGAAGAGGAGGTCACGGTGGACTGTGAATAGACGGAAGTCAGGAAATTGTAATGCTCCATGCTGGCGCGAATCGATTCCGTTTCAACGCCCTTGGTCTGTGCGCGCTGCGCCAGGTAATCGATGCCGGTCTTTGTTTTGTTCATGTAAAGATTTTGGTTCTTATCGATTGTCGGGATGAACAGGGAACCGGTAAGCTCCGCATCGTACTGGTCGATTGCGCCAAGAATGATATTTTTGGAGGAACTCGCCTTGTTGAACAGCAGTTCCTGCGAGTTGTGCAGATAATCGATTTTATTCAGATAGGTGAATTTATCCTTGCTTACGCCGGAAGTGGTGATGTATGCTTCCAGCTTGGGAAGCTCCACGTTGCGCAAGTTGTTGAGCATATCCATCAGACTGACAAAGGTCTGTTTGGTTTCTGCAGAACGGAAGGTACTGTTTTCCCCTTTGTAAGTGCTCAGCAGGGCCAGCATGGAGGAGATGCGGTCCCCATAGATGGAAACAATCTCCGAATAATCGTATTTGGACAGATCGAGGTCGCTTACGTCTAAAACCGTATTTTTTTCCGTGTATCGATCGTTGAAGTATTCGGTGTAGACTTCCGCCAGAGTAGAGAGCAGCTGGACCGTGTGGTTCTCAGCAAATTTATCTTTCTGCGAATACCAAATGGTGAACTCCATCGGAATATAGACGGAGGAACGGGAGTTCGTGACGGCGGAATAAACGCGGCTGTAGCTTTGTTTGGCGGATTTTGCCTCAATGGTGATACGGGTTTTTACAAACTCGGTGGTCAGGTCCTCCACGTCCATACGGCTCAGCATTTCATCTATGATTTTATCTGACTTCATCTCGTAGACATTGAATTTGCTGCCGTCGGGGTTATATCCCTTTTCCGATCCTGTATAGCTCAAAGCGAGGGTCATACCCTGCCGGTTGTAGCTGGCCAAAAAGGTGTAGGAACCTCCCAGCAAAGGAATGATGATGGAAAAGCAGAGTACGATGATGAAATTCCTTTTGTTAAACAGCTTTGCAATCAATCGGCAGTTCGCTCCTTTCTGTGGAATCAACCGGGGCGGAAGTCGTTTTTGGGCCCTGCGCCGTCAGGGGCCGGAAGTTCATGGCGCACATCATAAATACATTCAAATATTGTTTGTGGGTGTAGAAACTGAGGGACAGGGAAAATGCAAATATGGCGACGATCGCACAGGAAAACAACGGATTGTTCTTAATGTTGCGAAAGAAGCTGGAAGCCATCAGGGAGGTATACAGCAGCAGGCCGATCAGTCCCTGATCGAACAGCGCCTGAATCCACTGATTGTGCGCATAGGTATTGAGAAATCCGTTCTCGGTCATAATTTCAATGGTGGCGCACACGCCAAACCCATGCACCAGCGCCTGTGCGTCGGAGAAGACATAGTTGATGAGGAAGCCCCAGATGTCAAATCGGCCGCTGCCTTTATCCTCCTGGATCTGTTCCAGGCTGTATCGTTCCTTGAGCATGTCGGGCAGCAACGGCAGCACGACAAACACGATTACAAAAGCGACAATCAGGAGTGCGATCAGGATTTTCAGCTTGGTCTTCGGGTTTTTTACCACCAGCATGATATAGGCAAGCATGGAAATTACGATTGCCGCCAATCCGCCGCGGGAACCGGTCCGCAGGATGGCATAAAACGTCAGCGCCAAATAAACTGGGGCGATGAACCGCAGCTTTGTTTTTTGGACGAGCTGCTCCATTGCAAACAGGACGGGGAAGATAAAATAGATACAGAAAAAGTTGGGGTCTTCCTCTGAACCCATTACGATGATCGTGGTGCGGTCGCCGTAGATGGTCTGGTTGCTGGAAAAGCAGAGCGCCATACAGACGATGCCGACCAGCAGCCAGGTATAGGCGACCAGCTGGCGTTCCTTCTGGTTATAGATCCGGCACGTCGCCATGATGGTGACCACCAGCGCCAGCGCAATGTCCTTCACAACGGTCATGCTCTCCGAGCCACGGAAAAAGAGCAGCGTGCTGGCCAGGAAGAGCAGATGCAACGTATAAAATAAATGCACACTGTTGAAGCGCATTTCGTTATTTTTAGCAACAAACAAACGGAGAAACAAAATACCCGCGACGGGGAGCGTTGCGGCTTTCAGGACGGACATGCCGGGAATCAGCGTGATAAAAGTGAGCGGCATACAAAAATAATAAAAACAGATCAGCCAGGCGTCTACGCCAATGCGTTCCTCCGTCGCTGATTTATTCCGCATACGGTCGCGGAACCGTGTCAGGCGATTTTCCAACCAGTCACCACCCTCTTTCTCTGCGTTGGTTTTATGACGCGGGCGTTCCCTTATATTTTCCAATCATCTTTTTTCCAAGATTGAGCAGATAACGAAACGGTTCGGTCCGGCAGAATAGAGCTACGTTCAGGCAAAGCGGCAGAATGGCGGCTACAACGCCTTTCAGGATAAAGTCCACGTATACCTGTCCGGTAGAAATGAAGCCGCAGAGCCAGAAAGCGGCGGCGGATTCCACAAATGCCAGAACCAGATAGGCGCCCAGCCAGAGGAAAACCCTTTTGCAGCTTTTTACAAGAAAAGACTTATAAAACAAGATGATTTTTAAAATGTATTGGATGAGATAGGTGCTGGTTGTGCCGATCAAAATGCCGAGCATGCCTATTCGCATTCCCAAAACAAAGGATACCACCAGATTAATAGTGGAGCCAATAATGGAAATATATTTGTCCTTCTGAAACAGGCCGGATGCCGAAAGCATATTCCAGACCGGAATACGCATGGTCATCAGGAAAAAGTTGAGCACACAGACTGAGACAATGTCCAGGCCAAGAACCAGATTTTCTCCAAACATCAGCGCCACAAACGGGTTGATCAGGCAGATCAGACAGGCGCTGCAAAAGGCGGATATAAAGAACATCGCGAACAGCAGCCGATGCAGTACCGTATCGATGTATTCCTTGGACTCCGTGGCCAGCAGGTTCCCGATGCTTCCGCTCATTGCGGCGGAGAGCTGGTTCATCACATTGGTCAACGTGTTAATGATAATCGTATAGTTGGAATACATGCCGACTTGAATGGTTCCCACCAGGGCGGAAATCAGA
Source organism: Anaeromassilibacillus senegalensis (assembly GCF_001261775.1). Lineage (GTDB taxonomy): Bacteria > Bacillota > Clostridia > Oscillospirales > Acutalibacteraceae > Anaeromassilibacillus > Anaeromassilibacillus senegalensis. The sequence continues at coordinate 231,989 of NZ_LN868537.1, forward strand.
ATATTATCCGTGGAACTGGTGATCGTCCAGGACAGTTTGCCAATAAACAGATCGCGCACATTGCGAAAAATGCTCTTGCGGCGTTCCGGAGACAGAGCATCGGTCGTGTTCCTGATGTAGGGATACAGCTGGTTGACGCGGAACGAGACCGCAAGATTGTTCAGGATGCCGACGACAATCAAAAAGACCAGATAGTAGATCAATTCCCGGGTGAGAATCAGGACGACAATGCCGCCAATGACGGTCAGGACGCGGAAAAGCAGGTCGATGATGGTGATGACATACTGCTTTTGATCGGCGGAGAGAAGGGAACGTTTGTATGAAAAGAAATAGGACGAAACCGTCTGTGCAAGGAACAGCAGGAATACAGCCGTAATGTAGCCCTGGCTGTAGTGGACCCCTTTTACAATGTAGGGAAGGAAGGGAATCATCAACAGACCGATCGCGGTGATCACAGCGGCGATAAAGCGGTAGATCCCTTTATAGAAATGCATCAGACGGCAAATTTCCTTTTGATCTCCCTGGGCGAGCGGCGCGTACATGTGATAGATGATTACAGAACCGACGCCCATTTCCGCCAGGGAAAGCAGCGCCAGCACATTGACCAGCAGGCCGTTGAGGCCAACACCGTCGATCCCAATGGAGTCGAGCATGACGCGGCGGGAAACCAGGCTGAGGATACAGATGACCACCTGCTGGATAAAGCCCCAAAGGGAATTTTTAATGGTGGCTTTTGCTCTCAAATCACTTCCTCCGTTCGTCAGTCGTTCCGGTGCTTCCATGTAAAATAGGCCATCCGCAGGTAGAGCAATCCATACTGTTTTTTACACATATACCGGTAGACGGCGGGATTCTCTCCAAAATCGCGGCAGGGCAAATCGCTTAAAAACGTTTCCGTGATCTCTTTCATTCTATCATACCGCTGGCGGTGCGTGCGTTTTACATTCGGATTAAACAGAAACCAGATGCTTTGAAAGGTCTTGTAGTAAAAATCTCCCAGCAATTTGTTGCGTACTTCCACGTTTTCCGGGTTCCATCCCAAAACCAGAGGGATGATCCGGTTGGAGGAGACACGGATGATATCGAAATAATCGTAAGTAACCTTTTTCCAAAGCCGTGCATGGTCATTGGCATAATAGCGATATAGGATATTCGGGATAAAGTAGACCGATTTCACAACGTTTACAAACTCGACGAGAAAGACCTCGTCTTCATTCCGGCGCAGGGAGGGAAACTGAACATTATTTTCCCGTATGGTACGCGTCTGAAACAGCTTAAAACACGCGGATTGCAGAATTCCCTGCTCGCCAAACATAAACATGTGGGGATAAAAATTCCGCCGGACCTGTTCCCCTGTCAAAAGCAGGTGGTCGGCCTTGGGAATGGCACGCTTGTTTTTATTCTGATCGTCTACCTCAAAGCCGCCGACCACCAGATCGGCGTTGGTGGTTTCCATCGCCTCGACCAGCAGAGCGACGGCCTGCGGATACAGGTAATCGTCGACGTCAAAAAAATGCAGGTATTCTCCGGTTGCCAATTCGATTCCCAAATTGCGCGCCGGCCCGGGACCCTGATTTTTGGTATGCGCAACGCGGATCCGGGGATCGGATTCCGCCATGCGGTCGCACAGGGAGGCGCTGTGATCGGTAGAACCGTCGTCAATCAGCAGAATTTCAATCTCCGGATACGTTTGTTCCCGTAAGCATTGAACACCGCTTTCGATAAATTGTTCCATATTGTAGACAGGTACGACAATGCTGACTTTTTTCATCTGCCGCCCTCCCGATGGAACGCTTTTTTACAACGGTTGATTCGATTCATTATACCCCCGTACAATTTCAATGTCCATGGTTTTTTATGGATGAATGACAGGAAAGAAAATCTACGCTTTTGGGCGCATTTTAACAGTAACTGCCGTTCTAACCAATAAAGGTTCAGGTCCAGATGGGACATGGCGTCTGAATAGGGATGGGAATCCAGAAAATCCAGGAATTCCTGTTTGCGCTGCTTCCTGTTTTTGGGATTATCTTTGTGGAACAGATCGAGACGCATGTAGTCCAGTACAATGCCGACGACACGATAGCGGTAGAAGGCATCCATAATGTCTTCACGTCCCGGATAAAACGCCTTGATATGCGTCAGATTGTGCTGCATAAGGGAATTCATTACCGGGATGTAGTCGGGGTTGTACCGGTTGCAGACGGAACCCTCGTTGGTGCGGTAATAGTACATGACCTTTGGCCGGTAACATGCTGAGCGGCAGTAATGGAAAACCAGCGTGTTAAAAATCACATCCTGGGATTTTTTCTGTCGGTCAGGGAAGAGCAGGTTGTGCTCCGCCAAAAACGCACGCCGGTAGGTTTTAGCCCAAACAGAAGTGCACAGCACCCGACGGATTCGTTCGTCCTCCGGCTGACAGGGAGCGCCAGAAACACAGGAAATACAGTAGGAATCGATGGTTTCGGACGTGAGTTCAATGATTTCCTCACTGGACGGCGGCACCTGTTGTGGACGGTCCTTCCAGTAGCCGGCGTAATCAAAGAATACCACGTCATGCGGATCATCTCGAAGGGCCAACGCCGTGTCGGCAAACCATTCCGGCAGCAGGTCGTCGCCATCGACGAAGTAAATCCATTGCCCTCTTGATTCACGTATGATTGTGTTGCGGACTTCACAGATCCCCTGGTTTTCAGGGAAGTGAATCACACGGCCGCGCCCGTCTTTTTCCGCATATGCGTCGCACAGAGCGGCGGAGCCGTCGCTGGAACAATCGTCCACGAGCAGGATTTCTATTTCCTCAGATTGCTGCGCCAGGATGCTGTCCAGGCAGGCGGGCAGGTAAGTTTTTACATTATAAATGGCAACGCCGATACTGATGATTGGCTGCATGAAAATTCTCCTTTACGAACTTTTACGAGCAAAAGCCCGGCCGCGGAGAGCCGGTGATTTCCGGTTTCCCTGCGGAGGGGCTTTTTAAAGAAGCGCGCGAATTGCGGCAACAGTACGCGCGCAGTTATCTGTGCTGCGATCAGCAAAAAACGCCTGGATTCGCTCCCGATAAGGGGAGGAAACCTGCATTCCATTTTCCAGGCGGTCCTGAATGAAATTGAGCACTTCGTTTTTATGGGTACAAACCGGGCCAAAGGCGTCTTCGCGGTACTGGAAATATCCGCGCCGGTATTGGGTTGCAAAAAACTTTTCTTCATCAAATTGATAAAAAACCAGAGGCTTTTCCATGTATGCAAAATCGAAAAAGACGCTGGAATAGTCGGTGATCAGCAGCTTGGACTCCATGAGCAGCTCCTGCACGTCGTTCTTTGCAAGGTCCGCAATTTTTACCCGGGGATGGTTCCCGGAAAAAAGAGGAGTGAAGCGCTGAAATTCCTGGTGCAGGTACAGGACCGCTTCATAGTCGTATTGTTCCAACAAGGCATGAAAGCGGGGATGGTCCAAAAGTCCGCTGAGCGCCCGGTAATACTCACTTTCACGAAACACTTCCATGTCACTGCAATGGTTTAGATAGGCGCGCCAGGTAGGCATTAAGAGAATCTGCCGTTTTTCTGTATGTTCTTTTAACAGCCGGTCGTAGCGGCACAAACCGAGCAGTTGCACAACGCCCTGCGGATAGCCGTAGCGGCTGGAAATATCCTCATATTCCGGCTTTGCACCGCAGACGAATAAGTCGAGATGCACCTTTGGATAATAGAGCGCCGGTATATCATTCAAAATAATGCCGTGCTGCAAAAAGATTTTCTTGCCTTGGATCAGGCCATATCGATCCAACTGGGTAAAAAGATAAATATTGGGAGCGTATCCCATAACATGGGTGCTGATTTTCGCTTTTGCGCAGGCGAGTGCCAGATAATGCCTGAAACTCCCATGCTGGATGGTGCGTCCCAAACGGCATACCCGCTGGTAGTCGGGAGAATGCCGGTCGATGACGTAGGCGGCGTTAATTTCCGGATGCTGCTGTGTGAGATGGCGGAAAAGATGGTAGGCGTTGTCGCGGGCATCGACGCCGCGTTCCGCGAGAATCCACAAATCTTTATATGCGGGGGTAAAACGTGCAAATAAACCGACAAACCATGCGAAAAAGTAGCATAGCATGCATCCTGCATATACGGCGTACCGTCTTAATTTTCCCATTCTTTGTACTCTGCTCCCAATGTTATTTTGTTGGAGGGGATTTTGAAGCCTCTGCTGAGGCGTAATTCGGCTCCTGACGAACACCCTGTGAGCTTTCTTTCAGAAACATGACTTTAACGGTCATGAGTATCAACTTGATGTCCTGCGCAATGGAATAATTTTTGATGTACAGCAGATCATACAGCGTTTTATCCTCTGTTTTGGTATCATAACGTCCATAAACCTGCGCCATGCCGGTCAAACCGGCCTTAACCAGGAACCGTTTTTCGTAGTTCTCAATGGTTTCCTTATATTCCGTTACAAATTCCGGCCGTTCCGGGCGGGGGCCAACAATGGACATGTCCCCCATAAGGATGTTTACCAGCTGCGGCAGCTCGTCAAGGCGCGTGCTGCGCAGAATTTTTCCGACTCTTGTAATACGGGGATCGTTTTCTGTAGAGAGCATGACGCCGGACAGCTTTTCCGCGTCGTTGATCATGGTGCGGAACTTATAGATTTTAAAAACCTTTTCGTGCAGCGTCACACGCTCCTGCGTATAGAGGATGGGACCTTTGGAATCAAAATGAATGGCGATTGCGCAGAGCAACATGATGGGGGAAGCTATCACCAAACCAATAAAGGAAAAGAATATATCAACCGCACGTTTGGTGAAAATGGTAAATCGGGACGGCTGAAAGCCTCTTAAATGCAGAAGAGGCGTGTCTTCAAAATTGACGATGTCGTATTGGTTCATAATGTTATAAAGCGTTGGTAAAATATAAATTTCCTTGTTCAGCTCAATGGCTTTGGAAATGATTTGGTTGCGCGCCTTGGCTTCAATGTCGTTGGAAACAAAAACACTGTCAAACGCCTGCAATCTGTTTTGCAGCAGGTCATCCAAAAAAGCCTCGTCGTTTGTATCGATCAGCTCGTACCACGCGTCGTTGCTGATGGATACATAGGCGTACTTGATTTTGCGGGCCAGCTTGCTGTCCACATCCTTGGACTCCACAACCAGAAGCTTGGGGGGAACAACAAATTTATTGATGATATAGACCGAAAGCATTTTTTCGGACAGAATTAAGACGAACGCAAGTGCAAAAGACAATAAAAAACGCCACCAATTCGCTGCAAGAAGAGTGATGTCGAAAACCATAGTCACTAAAACAGCGGCAAAGGAGGCTAAAGTCAGACAAATGATAATGGAGATTCCCAATTCATAGGTTCTTCGTATGATACGGCTGTAAATTTCGAAAATATGGAACAATGTAAGCAGTGTAACAGTGAATGTGACAGGAAAGATCAAATGGATGCCCTGAAAGATTTCCCAGCGAAACTGAAACGGGATAAAAAGCGAACTGAATACAAGGAATAAGTCAAAGCACATGACCATCATATCAATGAAGAAGTTTTTGTACGTTTTGATGTTCATACGGCAGATCCCCTCAATTTAGACAAAATTTTACTTCGAACCATTGCACCAATACCTTCCCTAAAAACAAATACAATAATCCTTTTTATAAATTCTAACATTTTTACGACAAAAATCAAGGTAATAAAACGAAGCTTTGTATAATTCGATGTTTTTGTTTTATATTTTCTTTTTAAGTGCTATGATTTGGTCAATCTGTTGGAATGCATAAGTTGTTATAAAAATTAAAATCCATGGATTACAAACATTGGTTATTTATGGGCATTGTTTTTTGTGAATTCAACTGAAAAGCAAAGTGTTTTGATGGGATTATTAAGTTAAAGCTTTACTGTGCGACTATACAAATGGGTTAAAGCAAATGAACACGCTACCGCCTATATTATAAATTTATGATATAGGCGGTAGAGATTTGTTTGCAAAGCCACACGCCGTTTTGGGATAAATAAAAAGGGATTCCATTGTGTTCCATCGCAGCCGCGTCGATATGTAGCACGACGGGACTTCCGTGACGGGAGCCAACCTGCCTTGCGGTTTCCGGGTCGGAGGACAGATGCACAAACTGACGGGATTGACGCGTGATGCCCTGTGACCGGATACTGTCTAAAAAGCGGTCCGCCGTCCCATGATAAAGTATAGCGGGCGGTTTAGCGGAGCGAAGCTCTACATCAACAGGCAGAGAATGACCTTGGTTGGCACGTATTTTACGGTGGTCCTCATTAAAGCTGTAGCGTTGCTTATTGTTTTCCTGTACGATGCGCTCAAGAGTTTCACGGTCGAGAGACTTTCCCGCGCGACAGCAGCCTTTCAATAAAGCGTCGACTTCTACCCATCCGTGTGCATCTATCTGTACATAAGCGGCCTGTGGGTTGTGACGCAGGACAAGACTGAGAAACCGGCCGAGCTCTGCATCCTTTTTGGATTGTTCCATAGGTATGCTCCTTTTGATAAAATCATGAAGAAAAGAAATCGTATGAAAAAGAGAACAGCCGGAATTTCAGTCCGGCTGTTCATGTTATGTCAGGGGACGGTCGATTGACGAAAAACTGCGGCGGGCATGCAACAGATAAAGCAATGAAAAAACACCGCCCAAACACAGAAACAGTTCACCGGCCCATATACTGACGTATTGTGTCAGCAATACGCTGACGAAATTAAACAGGGTATGCGCCAAAACAGCTAATACATAATATAGAAAAGAACGGCGGCGGTTGACGCCTTGAAAAATCAGCATAGTGGCAAACATGTGGAACAGCACGGCAAATACGCGTTCCAAAACAGCCAGATATATGGTAGAAGCCTGCGCCGACATAAGTGCGGTGGTAATTTGTTCAGCCGCCTGCGGGGAAGTTTCTGTCAAAATGGAGAAGGTGCCGGTATTGATCATCACCGCATAAATCAGGGAATTGAGATGTGTAAAGCCCACCAGCAGGATAGCCTCGCAGAAGCCGTGTCCCAGGCCGAAGGAGATTGCATCTGTGTAAGCACGGTGTTTTCTGCAGAAGAAGCGGACGCCAACCAGCCGGGCGGATTCCTCAAACAGACCCGCGGTAAAGGACAGAACCAGAAGGTAGACGATGAGCTGCGAGGCGGCAAACGTCTGGAACCACTGTTGAGCGGAAAGCGCATTGATCATTGGAATGCGGAGAACGATTTGGGAAATAAAAAATGCGAGCGCGCCGACCACCACGGGGACAAGGGAAATCTTTTTACGGACGCCGAGAAAGACCAGCAACAACAACGGGCAGACCAGTGTGAAAAAAACGCCGATACCAAATGCGACAATGACAGAGGGTGCAATGGTCATAAAGTCCAACCCCTTTCCATATTCAGCACCATCATAGGATGAATTTTATGGAATGTCAAGAAAAAAGCACGGAAAAGCAGAAGGAAACTGTGGAAATTCAAGTGAATGAACTTTTATAAAACGATTGCAGTTGACTCTTGCCTTTTTACATAAAATAAGCTATAATAGCAAAAGTCAGGTGATTTATGCCTTACAGCATAGCTCGCTGAGAAAGCAAGGCAGCAATGCGTGTAACAGGATATGCAGGCGGGCGGGCTCTGTACGACGGGGCGCCGTGAACCATGTCAGGCGGGGAACCGAGCAGCATTAAGCGGAGTTGCCCGGTGCGATGCAGGTGGTCTGTTCGTCTGCATATCCTGTTACACGATACCGTCGCAAGGCGGCTGTCCTTGCTTTCCGTTTGTTTGAGGAGGTGCACGGTATGTATAAAGTATTGTACCGGAAGTGGCGCCCGCAGGTTTTTGCCGATGTAGTGGGGCAGCCGCAGGTAACCACCACGCTCAAAAACGAGCTTACGGCGGGCCGGATTGCGCACGCGTACCTGTTTACCGGTTCCAGAGGGACGGGTAAAACAACATGTGCCAAAATCCTGGCAAAAGCGGTCAACTGTCTGAACCTGAAGGATGGTGATCCGTGCGGAGAATGTGAGATATGCCGCGGAATCGAAAACGGTTCCGTAATGGATATCGTAGAGATTGATGCCGCCAGCAACAATGGCGTCGACAATATCCGTTCTCTGCGGGAAGAGGCGAACTTCACGCCTGCCGCCGCCAAATACCGGGTCTACATTATTGATGAGGTCCACATGCTTTCCACAGGCGCTTTTAATGCGCTGTTGAAGACGTTGGAAGAGCCGCCGGAGCATGTGGTTTTTATCCTTGCCACCACGGAGGTCCACAAACTGCCCGCAACGATTCTGTCACGGTGCCAGCGGTTTGATTTCCGGCGGATTCCTCCGCAGGAAATTGCAGCGCGTCTTTCCTATGTTGCGGAACAGGAGGGGGCTGTGTTGGACGAGCAGGCAGGCTTACTGCTGGCCCGTCTGGCGGATGGTGCATTGCGCGACGCACTTTCCCTGCTGGATCAATGTCTGGGACGCAGCAAAACGGTTTCACTGGACGTTGTGCAGGAAACGGTCGGTCTTGTGGGGCGCGACCATTTGTTTGCGTTGTCCTCCGCTGTACAGGAACACGATTCAGCTGCCGCATTGGAAATGGTCGATCAGATGCATCGGTCTTCCAAGGATATGGCGCGGCTTTGTGAAGAGCTGTCTGCCCATTTTCGAGGGTTGATGCTGATTAAAACCATGAAAAATGCGCGCGGAATTCTTGCTGTGCCGGATGATGAGTTTGAAAAGATGACAAAACAGGCGCTATCCACACCTTTGCCGGTAATACTGCACTGCTTAGATGGAATGCAGGCCGCTTTGGAAAAGATGTACCGCGGCGGGGACCGGCGGATTGAAATGGAGATGGCGTTGATTAAGCTTTGTTCCCCTGAGCTGGACGACACCGCTGATGCGCTTGTGCGCCGGATTGAGGCGCTGGAGCGCGGGGTAACCAGGGTTCCGGCGGCGAAGCAAAAACCAGAAGTACAGGAAACGCCGGTTGCAATGGAATTGCCGGAGGAGCCGGTTCGGGAAGAAGTTTCTGCCGCGGCGGACACGCTGCCCGCACCAAAGGTGGAAGAAAAGTCGCAGCAGCTCAAGCAGGAGGCAAAACGCCTTGCAGAGTGGCCGGAGATTTTGCATATACTCAAAGAGTATTCCGCAGCAATTTCCGCCGCGTTTACCGGGTCTTCCGCTTATGTCAGCGGGGATTATGTTTTAATTGACGCGCCGAAGGAGATGGCTTTTGAACTGCTTCGGAAATCGGCGCAGCGGGATAAGATGCGGGAAGCGATTCAGCAGGTGACCGGAAGGGTGTACAAGCTTGGCCCGTACCGCTCAAAAAAAGCGGAAGAGCAGCAGGCGGACCCACTTCTACAATTGGCCGGTGCCGCAGAGGATGCGGGGATTCCGGTGACAAAAGTGTAAAATACCAACAATATAGTATGGTTGAATAAAATCGCCCGAAAGGGCGCCTAAAATTTTGAAAAGGGGTTTTTATCATGAAAGCAAGATTACCACAGGGTTACGGCGGGGGAAATTCTGCAAATATCCAACAGCTTGCCCGTCAGGCACAGAAAATCCAGGAGGAGATGGACGCGGCCAGCGCGGAGCTGGATAAAAAGTTATATACGGCGACAGCCGGCGGCGACGCAGTAAAAGCGACCGTCAGCGGCAGCCTGGAAGTACAGTCCATTGAGATCAAACCGGAAGTTGTGGATCCGGAAGATGTAGAGATGCTTGCGGATTTGGTCCGTGGCGCGGTAAACGAAGCACTGCGTGCTGCTTCTGAGGAAAAGGCCGATAAGATGGAGAAAATCTCCGGCGGCTTTAATATGCCGGGAATCCTGTAAAATGCCTTCTTATAATGTAGCCCCGTTGTCGCGTCTGATCGAACAATTCGAGCGGCTGCCCGGAATCGGTCATAAGAGCGCGCAGAGGCTGGCTTATTATGTGCTGGGCCTTTCCAAGGAGGGCGCAGCTAATTTTGCCAACGCGATCCTGGAAGCGCATGAAAAGATTCATTACTGTAAAGTGTGCTGCAATCTGACGGATCAGGAGCTTTGTCCGGTCTGCCGGGATAAGGACCGTGATCCTTCCATTATTTGTGTGGTGGAGGACCCGCGTGATGTCATTGCACTGGAACGGACGCATGAGTTCAATGCGACCTATCACGTGCTGCACGGCGCAATCTCCCCGCTGAATGGTGTTGGGCCGGAGCAGCTTTGCATCAAAGAGCTTCTGGCGCGCATCGGAAACAGCGAGGTACAGGAGGTCATTATGGCGACCAATCCCACTGTGGAGGGCGAAGCGACGGCAATGTATATTTCTCGTTTGCTGAAGCCGCTGGGCGTAAAAGTGACACGGCTTGCCTATGGGATTCCTGTGGGCGGCGACCTGGAGTATGCAGACGAAGTGACGCTTTCCCGTGCGATCGAGGGGCGCAGTGAAATTTAAAATTACACAAAAACAGAGCCGCCTTTTTAGACGGCTCTGTTTTTTTATAAGATGAAATTTCAGGGAGCAAAAGGTGGCGGAAAATTTCACAAGCAATCCTGCGAAGAATGCGTCTTTGTGCGCCCTCTGCGATAAAATGACTATTCTCTGTCAGGTATTGATCGTTTTTTGGAAAGCGGATAGAATTCTTTGAACAAAGCGAGATAATATGCGAGATTTTCGATTTTCGGATCGTGGAATTCAAATGTCGTGCCGTTGCATTTTTCGTATTTCACACCGTCTATTTCATAGTCCTTCCGAAATTTACATGAATCTCCTTTGCAATGTTTGCATGTCCCGTAATCGCCGGTAAAGGCGTTTTGAATATGTGCAGGTGAAGCGCTTATATAGGCGGCATGCTTTGTAACATGGTTAAAAAACAATCTGAGGACAATGGAATCGTCTTTTATATAAATGCGTGCTACAACATTTTTGGATTTCACATTTGCCTTTCTAAAAATAAGCATATATTTTCCCCAACAGTATCCGCTTCCAATCTCACCGCCATAGGTATAGCCCATTTCTTCAAGCGCTTTGGTGAATTCTATGATAAAGATTTTATCTTTCTCCTGAATAAAATGAAACGGTTCTTCGGCTATATGTGTTTCTATCATGCTATTTGTCCTCCGGCTTTATTTTTTTAAACCTTGTGTTGACACGTTTGCATTTATCCTTTTCTGTACGGAGAATACAAACTGCCCGCAGTATTGTCAAATGTCTCATATCACAAAATGTCATCAGAAGCTGCGCAAAAGCTTCATTGACACTGAACCACTTTGCCTTTTATGTATGCGGTAATTGCAGGAACATTCCGGTAGAGAGATACTGTATTTGTTCACCCATTTGTTCTTTTAAAATCTGGTAGACTTCCAGTCCCGTGCAATGGCAGGTATAGTAAACGGTGGGCGTTTCCTTTAATGTTTTGGCGAGTTCTTTGATCATGGAAAGCTTAGCACACCTTCCCGTGCGGGGACTTGTCAAGTGAAATCCGCCGATCACATAATCCGGACAGCCGCCAAACAGGCGTTTGTATTCTCTCAGGATATTAAGAATTCCGCAATGTGCGCAGCCAGCCAAAAGGACGCGGCAATTTCCCTCCGTCAGGGCCAGATTCTGTTCGTGGATAAAGGGGTCTGGATGGTACGTGTTTTCGTTCCGTATATACAGGTTTTGGTTACTGTCTGGCCGGGAATGCGGCCCGTGAACGTGAGAAAACAGTTTCAGGTTTTCATCAATCCGCAGATGCTCGTGTACGGGAATCAAACGAAGGCGGCCTTTCAGAGAAGAATCCAGACCAATAAACGAATAGCCGGCAGGTGTTTTGGAATAATGTGCACCTAAAGCTTCTTCCTGAAGATAGACTGGCGCGGTGTGGTTCAGTTCCAGAAATGTGGCCAGCCCGCCTCCATGGTCGTAGTGTCCATGGGAGAGGACGGCCAGATCGATTGAGGAAAGGTCAATTCCCATTGCAGCGGCGTTTTTCGCAAACAGGGCGCTTGCACCGGTGTCAAACAGAATTTTGTGACGGCCTGTTTCAATATAGAGGCTCAGGCCGTGCTCCCCCTGTAAACCTGCAAGATGGGAAGTGTTTTCCACAAGCGTTTGCACATGCATGTTGCTTCTCCTTATCCATAAAAGTGGCGGTCAAAACTCTTTGTTTATATAGATGCGCTGGGAGATCATGCACGACGGGATCAGCAGCAGGGATGCCAGAACCGGGGAAAATGCCATTAAGCTGACGACAGTTTCCTGTCCGACGGAAATTTGGAAACCCATGTTTTGTGCAAGAATCCCCAGGCCGATTGGGATAAAAACAAGCAGAATCAAAAATAGCCTTGCTTTTTCCGCTCCAAACCGGTAAATCAAAGGAATCATGACTGCGTTTAGCAACAGGGAGGACCCCATTGCAACAAGGATGCACAGGGTGATTTCAAATGTCCAAGGCTGTTTTTGAATCAGCAGAACCACCAAGCTGATCAAGCAGGAGGTAAGAGCGCCCAACAGCGAAAAGAGGAATGCGGTGATATATTTGGCGTTTACGATTCGCTTTCTGGAAACGGGTGTGGAAACAGCAAAGGGATCCCAGCGCGCCATATCATCGTAAGAAAAAGTGCTGATAATTAAAATCGAAAAAAAGAACGGAATCATGGAAGCAGTGGCGGAAACACCGGCGGTGATGCTGAAAAATAGTGCCGCAACCATCAGAAATGCGAAATAAGGACCCATGCCCTTCTTTAAGAGAAGGAATTCCTTTAAAATGAAGCCTTTCATTTGTTTTCTCCCTTCACATAAAATACCATAATGTCCTCCAAGCTGGGGTTGTTGATCACATAATTCGGATAACGGCGGCGCGCTGCCTTTTTATCTTTGACCAGCGCTTCGCATCCAAAACTGCCTTTACGGATTTTGACAATCAATGCCGGATCGATTGTATCCAGCTCCTGGCTGCCGCATTTTAAAATACCATACTGCCCCATAATATCGTCCTTGACGCCGCTGAATACAACCTTGCCCTCGTGCAGAAATGTGATGTAGTCGGCGATCTTTTCCAGGTCGCTGGTAATATGGGAGGACATCAGGATGGTGTGGCTTTCGTCCTGGATGAAGTCAAAAAAGATGGAAAGGATTTCATCGCGGACGACCGGGTCCAGACCACTGGTAGCCTCATCCAGGATCAACAGTTTGGGATGATGGGAAAGGGCTACGGCGATGGAAAGCTTCATCTTCATACCGCGGGAAAAATCTTTGCATTTTTTGTCCTTGGGGAGCTGGAAGGCGTGCAAGTAGCGCTGAAATGCGGCGTCATCCCAATTGCTGTAAATTCCCCGCATGATTTTGGTTATATCCATAGCGGAAAAGCTATCGTGAAAATGGTTTTCGTCGAATACAACGCCGATTTGTTCTTTGATTAAATCGGCGTTTTTCTCTGGATCAAGTCCCAGAAGCCGCATACTGCCTTCCTCCTTTTTTATGAGATTCAGGAGCAGTTTCAGCGTCGTGGTTTTACCCGCGCCGTTTTCACCGATCAGTCCCATTACGCTTCCAGTGGGGACCTGCAGGTTCAGGTGGTCCAGCGTAAAGCCGCTGCTGTACCGCTTTGTCAGATTTTTTGTATCAATGCAGTATGTTTCGTTAGGCATATCAATCATCTCCATATAGTATTGAAAGTGTTTCCTGTAATTCTTCCAAGGGGATTCCATAGACTTTGGCGGTTTCCACCGCCTTGGACAGCGATTCTTCCACAGCGCGCAGCTGTTGTTCTTTGAATAGTTCCGCGTTTTTAGCGGCAACAAAGCTTCCCTTGCCAACGATGGAAGTGATAAACCCTTCGTGCTCTAATTCCTCATAAGCGCGTTTGGTGGTAATGACGCTGATGCGCAATTCCTTGGCCAAAAACCGCATGGAGGGGAGAGCCTCTCCATCCTGTAGTGTTCCATTTAAAATCATGTTTTTGATTTGTGTGACGATCTGTTCATAGATTGGGATTCCGTCGGTATTACTAATGAATAATTCCAACTGCATTCCTCCCCCTCAATCTGTTATATTGTATATGTAATGTATATACAATATAATATTTATTTACATTTGTCAATAGGAAAATGTTAGAAGAAGAATCTTTTCAGACAGGAATCGATAAAATACTTTCCAAACGGATGGTTTTGGGTTATAATTTTAGCAATATTTCTATCGAAGATGAGAAGGAGAATGCAATATGATCACACAGGAAAGAGTTATGGAAATCCTCAAGGAAGCGGGCGTTTTGCTGGAGGGGCATTTTCGCCTGACTTCCGGCCGGCACAGCAATAAGTATCTGCAGTGTGCAAAAATTTTCCGCAATACGAAGTACAGTGAAGAGCTTTGCGCCGCGTTGGCGGAACAGTATCAGAACGATGGTGTGCAGGTTGTCATCGGTCCGGCGATGGGCGCGGTTCAGATGGCGTATGAGGTAAGCCGTCCTCTCAAATGTGAAAATTTCTTTGCCGAGCGGGATGAAGAGGGTAAGATGACCCTGCGCCGCGGCTTTGTGGTGACACCCGGCATGAAGGTGCTGATTGTAGAGGACGTTGTGACAACCGGCGGTTCTGTTCGTGAAGTCATTGATCTGGTAAAGGCTGCTGGCGGCGACGTTGTCGGCGTTGGATCGATCGTAGACCGCACCGGCGGTAAAATCGATTTTGGCGTGCCGTTTAAATCCGTCATCTCCGTGGATGTGGAATCCTGGGAAGCAGACGAGTGCCCGCTTTGTAAAGCCGGCATGGGTGAGCCGGTAAAGCCGGGCAGCCGCAAGGTCTAAACCGGGACGGCAGCTGCTGGCAAAAGGAGGCGGGGCAGTGGTGAAAAAGTCCGCCGGTAAATCGAATGAAATGCCAAAAGATCTATATGAAGCAAAGCGGCGGAAGAAGGAAGCCGATGAACTCCACAAGATGCATCGAGAACGCATGCGTAAAAAGTGTCTAAAATATGGTCTTGATGCATTTGAACCGCATGAAAAAGTAGAGTACTTACTCTATGCAGTCCAGGCGCGCCACAATACAAACCCGTTGGCGCATGAACTAATCCAGCGGTTTGGGTCCTTTTCCGGTGTGCTGGATGCACCATATGAAGAACTGGTAAAAGTAAAAGGCATTGGGAAAGTCACGGCAGCTTATATCAAAATGATTCCGGAGATAGCGCGTTGCTACGAAAAAGATCGGCAGTCCGGCCGTAAACGGCTGTGCGATTACCAAGAGATGGGAGAGTATCTGTCGAAACAGTTCATTGGTTTATCCCATGAGGTGGTGGTTTTGCTTCTGCTGGACAGTGCCAACCGGATTCTTTTTTGTGATGTCATCAATGAGGGAAACGCGACGACCTCCAACATCTATGTGCAAAAGGTGGTTTCCCTCGCAACGAGAAATAAAGCGGTCTATGCGGTGCTTTCCCACAACCATCCGAGCGGTGTTGCCCTTCCCAGCCGGCAGGATTTAAGCGTAACATCCCGCGTTTTTGAAGCGCTCCGCACCGTGGATATTTTGCTGATCGATCATATCATTGTGGCAGGGGACGATTTTACATCGATTCGGGAGAGTGAATTGCTGCCGGAAGTATTTTCCGATTCCAGTTTGCCGATGCGGGAAATGCGGGCAGCAGACGACTTTGATGATTAAGATTTAAAACAAAAAACAGGCTTCGGTAATTCCGTGTGGATGTACCGGAGCCTGTTTCTTTTACGGTTTTCCTATTAAAAGTAAAGAATAGTTGCATAAGCAGGTTTAATTTAATCCGGCCGCTGTTTTAAGTGAACAAAAAATACTGAGTTACTAAGAATTTATAATATACAGTATTTTAACTGATGATATAAGTGCTGATTTGCAGATATTTATAGTGAGAGAACAGATCGATTTCGTTTGTTTTTCATGTACCGTGGCTTTCCTCTCAACAAAAGATGGCGGTCGTTCGTCGAATATTTCTAGAGGGATCAAAGGAATGGTCTGTAGTCTATTGACCGAATGAAAAATTTGTATTACAATAAATCAAACAAATATGTTGCTTTTACAACGGGGGTTCAATAATGAAAACGTATTTACCCATTATATTGCATTCGCAGCTGTTCAGCGGCGTTGTGCAAAGCGAAGCGGAACGAATGCTGCAATGCCTGGCTGCGCGCACGGAAGAATATGAACGGAACCAGCCGCTTCTCCGTTTAGGCGAAGCGGTGGATGCGGTGGGAATGGTTCTTACGGGGAGCGTACACGTGGTACAGGAAGATTTCTGGGGCAACCGCAACATATTGATGAAGGTTCTGCCTGGGGAACTCTTTGCGGAGACATATGCCTGTGTTCCAGGTGCGGTCTCCAATGTGCGTGTTTTTGCGGCAGAGCCGGCGACCGTTTTATATTTGGATGTACATCGCGTGCTGCATGTTTGCGCATCAACATGTGAATTTCATGCGCGGCTGGTGCGTAATTTATTGTCTGTCCTCGCGGCCAAGAATCTGGCGATGAACGAAAAAATGATGCATATGTCAAAACGGACCACGCGGGACAAGCTATTATCCTATTTGTCTGCGGAGTCTCTGCGCAGGGGCAGCGCCTCGTTTGAAATTCCCTATAACCGGCAGCAGCTTGCCGATTATCTATCAGTGGACCGCAGTGCAATGTCCAATGAATTGGGCAAACTGCGTGACGAAGGCGTTTTGCAGTTCGATCGAAATCGGTTCCGGTTGCTTCAGGAAATCGATCGAATCTAGCAAAATACTCTGTTGTGTGGGCGAACGTTTCACGGTTTTGTAGAAATGTCCGGATATAGAACAGAAGCATTGACAAACAATTTATAAAGAAGTAAAATAGTTGAAGAAAAACATTTGTTCTTGATTGCAAAAGGCATATATGGACAACGATACCATTTGTGTCTGGAATAAAAAATGGGGAAAATACTATATGAGTGAGCAAGGATTATTTAGACTGGCGTCGCCATATCAGCCCACCGGGGATCAGCCGCAGGCCATTGCAAAGCTGGTGGACGGCGTTCATCAAGGGTGCCGGGAACAGACGCTTTTGGGTGTAACAGGCTCCGGTAAGACGTTTACCATGGCCAATATCATTGCGCAGACACAGCGTCCAACGCTGGTCCTGGCGCACAATAAGACGCTCGCGGCGCAGCTTTGCAATGAGTTCCGCGAGTTCTTTCCGGATTCCGCCGTGGAATACTTTGTCTCCTATTACGATTACTATCAGCCGGAAGCGTACATTGCGACGACGGATACGTATATTGAAAAAGACTCCGCTATCAACGACGAGATCGATAAGTTGCGGCATTCGGCAACTTCCGCGCTGTCTGAGCGCCGCGATGTTATCATTGTAGCGAGCGTATCCTGTATCTACAGCTTGGGCGATCCGATTGATTACCGGACCATGGTCATATCCCTGCGGCCCGGTATGCAGAAGAGCCGCGACGAATTGCTGCGCAAGTTAGTGGAAATTCAGTACGAGCGCAACGACATCAATTTTATACGAAACAAGTTCCGTGTGCGCGGCGATGTTGTGGAGATTTTTCCTGCGCAGTCGAACGATACCGTCATACGGGTAGAATTTTTCGGCGATGAAATCGATCGGATCAGTGAGATCAACTCTTTGACCGGCGAGTTTAAAGCAGAACTGCGCCATGTGGCGATTTATCCGGCGTCTCATTACATTGTGCCGCGGGAAAAAATGCAGCATGCGATCCGCGATTTGGAGCAGGAAATGGAGGAGCGCGTCCGTTTCTTTGAAGAAAATGGCAAGTTGATCGAGGCGCAGCGCATCCGGGAGCGCACCCAATACGATATGGAAATGTTAGGCGAAATCGGATTCTGTAAAGGAATTGAAAACTATTCCCGTGTCCTTTCCGGCCGCGAGCCAGGCAGCCAGCCCTGTACGCTGCTGGACTACTTTCCTGACGATTTCCTTCTGTTTGTGGACGAGTCCCATGTAACGCTGCCGCAGGTGCGCTCCATGTATGCGGGCGATCATGCGCGAAAGCAAACGCTGATCGACTTTGGATTCCGTCTGCCGTCTGCCTATGACAACCGTCCGCTGAATTTTGACGAGTTTTATGCACATGTCAATCAGGCGATCTTTGTCAGTGCGACGCCGGGCGATTTTGAAAAGGAGCATTCGGCACAAATCGTCGAACAGGTAATCCGTCCGACCGGCCTCATCGATCCGGAAATTATTGTAAAGCCGACGGATGGGCAGATCGACGACCTGATTTCAGAAATTAATCTTCGCACGGCCAACCAGGAACGGATTCTGGTGACGACGCTCACTAAAAAGATGGCGGAGGACTTGACTTCCTACTTGGAAAACATGGGAATTCGCGTGCGCTACATGCACCATGATATAGATACGGTGGAACGCATGGAAATTTTGCGCGACCTGCGGCTGGGAGAATTCGACGTTCTGATCGGTATTAACCTGCTGCGCGAAGGCCTGGATATTCCGGAGGTTTCGCTGGTGGTCATTTTGGATGCGGACAAGGAGGGGTTCCTCCGCTCGGAGCGCTCCCTGATCCAGACGATCGGCCGTGCCGCTCGAAATGCGAAGGGACAGGTCATCATGTACGCGGATACCGTCACACCTTCCATGGAGTCCGCAATTCGGGAGACGGAGCGCCGCCGCACGATTCAGATGAAATACAATGAAGTGCATGGGATTGTGCCCAAAACGATTGTAAAAAAGGTCGGCGAGGTGCTGGAAATATCCACGCACAAGGACGAGAAGAAATCGAAGAAAGGCAAGCGCCTGACGGCGTTGGAGCGCAAACAGCAAATTGAACAATTAACAAAAGAGATGAAAGCTGCGGCAAAATTGCTGGAATTTGAGCATGCCGCATACCTGCGCGATAAGATTAAGGCGTTGCAGTCGGGAAAATAAGATCAGTGAAAGCTGTTTTACAGCGCTGAGAATGGGGAAAGGAACCAGGTATGACAACAAAGAACATTTTTATTAAAGGCGCGCGCGAACACAATCTGAAAAATGTGGATATTGAAATTCCGCGCGACCAGCTGATCGTATTTACAGGGCTTTCCGGTTCCGGAAAGTCCTCCCTTGCCTTTGATACAATTTACGCGGAGGGGCAGCGGCGCTATGTGGAGTCGCTTTCTTCCTATGCGCGTCAATTTCTGGGACAGATGGAAAAACCGGACGTGGACTATATCGAGGGACTTTCTCCCGCTATTTCCATTGACCAAAAGACAACCTCCAAGAACCCGCGTTCCACAGTGGGAACCGTGACGGAAATTTACGATTATTTGCGTCTTTTGTATGCCCGCATCGGCATCCCACACTGCCCGGTCTGTGGCAGGGAGATCAAACAGCAGACGGTGGATCAGATTGTGGATCAGGTGCTGAAGCTGGAAGAGGGAACAAAAATCCAGGTGCTGGCTCCTGTGGTGCGCGCACGAAAGGGAGAACATGTCAAGGAATTTGAAGCGGCCAGAAAAAGCGGATTTGTGCGTGTTCGTGTGGATGGAATCATCTACGACCTGTCGGAACAGATTAAGCTGCAAAAGAACAGTAAACACACCATCGAGATCGTGGTGGACCGTCTGGTGATTCGCCCGGATATCCGTTCGCGCCTGGCTGACTCCATTGAAACGGCATCCTCTCTTTCCGGCGGTATTCTTGTTGTCAGCACACAGGAAGGAAAGGACCTGACATTCAGTCAGAACTATGCCTGCCCGGAGCACGGCGCAAGTGTGGAGGAACTGACGCCGCGGATGTTTTCCTTTAATAACCCGTTCGGCGCCTGCCAGAAATGTACCGGTCTGGGTGTGTTTATGAAGATTGACCCGGATTTGATCATACCGGACAAAAAACTGTCCATCAACCAGGGCGGATTAAAGGCCAGCGGATGGGCAATGGAAGGCAGCACCATCGCTGTAATGTATATGCAGGCGCTGGCAAAGCACTATCATTTTTCGCTGGATACGCCGCTTGGCGAACTGCCGAAGGAAACCATTGACGTTTTGCTCTATGGAACCAAAGGGGAAAAGATCCGTGTGGAGCGAAAAAATGAATATGGCAGCGGCGTTTACCAGACGGAGTTTGAAGGGATTATTAACAACTTGGAACGCCGTTTCCGGGAGACACAGAGCAACTGGATCAAAGAGGAAATTGAAACCTATATGAGTGCCATTCCCTGTGACGATTGCCATGGAAAGCGGCTTTCTCCAATCAGCTTGGCAGTCACGGTTGGAGGCATCAATATAGCAGACTTCTGCGATAAATCCGTTTCGCAGGCGCTGGATTTTGTCAATCATTTGGAGCTGAACAAACGCGACACGATGATTGCCCATGCCATCCTGAAAGAAATTAAAAGCCGGCTGGGCTTTTTACAGAGTGTCGGGCTGGAATATCTGACGCTTTCCCGTGCATCCGGGACGCTTTCCGGCGGAGAGAGCCAGCGCATCCGTTTGGCGACACAAATCGGATCCTCTCTGATGGGCGTCCTGTATATCCTGGACGAGCCCAGCATTGGATTGCATCAGCGGGATAACGACAAGCTGCTTGCCACGCTGCAGCACCTGCGGGACATTGGGAATACCGTGATCGTCGTAGAGCACGACGAAGATACCATGCGTGCGGCGGACCACATTGTGGATATTGGCCCGGGTGCGGGGATTCACGGCGGAAATGTCATCTTTAATGGAAAGCCGGAGGATATCCTTCACTGTGAAGCCTCGATCACTGGGCAATATTTGAGCGGTGTACGCAAGGTTGAGGTGCCGGAAAAGCGCCGCAAAGGGAATGGAAAGAAGCTGCGGGTAGTCGGCGCGACGCAGAACAACCTGAAGAATATTACAGTGGATTTCCCTTTGGGAGAACTGGTCTGCGTGACGGGCGTGTCTGGCTCCGGAAAATCCTCGCTGATCAATGAGATCCTGTATAAATATCTGGCGTCAACGCTCAACGGCGCCAAATGCCGCCCCGGTGCACACAAGCAGATTAAGGGTGTGGAAGAACTTGATAAAGTGATTGAAATCAACCAGGCGCCGATTGGCCGTACGCCCCGCTCCAATCCGGCGACCTATACGGGCTTGTTTACCGATATCCGGGAACTGTATGCTTCCACACAGGACGCTAAACTGCGCGGCTTTAATTCCGGCCGGTTTTCTTTTAATGTGAAGGGCGGACGGTGTGAGGCCTGTCAGGGCGACGGCATTATTAAAATTGAGATGCATTTTCTTCCGGATGTCTATGTGCCCTGCGACGTTTGTAAGGGAAAACGCTACAATCGGGAGACACTGGAGATCAATTATAAAGGAAAAAGCATCTATGATGTGCTGGAGATGACCGTGGAGGAGGGGCTGGAGTTTTTCTCCAATCTGCCGCGGATTGCCCGCAAGTTGCAGACTTTGCAGGATGTCGGATTGGGCTATATCAAGATTGGTCAGCCGGCAACTACGTTGTCCGGCGGCGAGGCGCAGCGCGTCAAGCTTGCAACCGAGCTGAGTAAGCGGTCCACAGGGCGCACGATCTATATTTTAGATGAGCCGACCACGGGATTGCACATTGCGGATGTACACAAGTTGATTGAAGTGCTGCAAAAGCTGGTGGACGCAGGAAATTCCGTCATTGTAATTGAACATAATCTGGATTTAATTAAAACGGCGGATTATATTATCGATCTTGGTCCGGAGGGCGGCGACGGCGGCGGAACCGTTGTAGCTACAGGAACGCCGGAAGCGGTGGCAAAAGTGGAAGCCTCCTATACGGGAAAATATCTTAAAAAAGTTTTAAACTAGAAAATAGAGGAAATGCACCCGGGATTTATATAAAAGCCCGGGTGCATTTTTGAGTAAAAGGGTGTTTCGTCAGCAGAGAAGTGGGCTTGACCTTTCAGAAAATACAACGTTTTTATGCAAAAAAGGCGCTTTCCCAGCCTGATTTTTGGTTGCAATCTGGAAAAAAGATAAGGCGTAGTAATTGAAATATTTGCAGAAAATTGTATAATATGTTTATTGGCGAAAAACAGTAGGGGATGTGGAAAAGTTGCTCGCAACCTTGTTGGCCTTGATTGACGACGAAGACGATCAAAGGAAGTTTGAAGCGGTATATCAGACTTATAAGCATTTAATGTTTCATGTGTCCAACGACTATTTTCATACACAGACAGAACGGGAAGACGCTGTACAGGAAGCCTTTGTTCGGATCATTAAAAACTTTTCCAAAATCGGAGAAATCGATTGTGCGCAAACAAAAAACTTTATCATTCTGGTGATGCGGTCCACCTGCATTGATTTACTGCGGAAAGATAAAGAAGAGGTGGATGTATATTTTGAAGATATATCGGCGGATACGCCGACGTCCAGCCGTTTAAAACCTTATGTAGAAATTGAGAATCAGGAAAGCTACGAAAGATTGTTGCATGCAATTAACGCTCTTCCACAAAACTATCGTGATGTGTTTATGCTTCGATATTTAAACGAGCTATCCCTTACACAAATTACCGAGATTACCGGCTTAAATTTGCCGAATATAAAGAAAATTCTGCAAAGAGGCAGGAAGAAATTGAGCAACACGTTAAAGGAATAGGAGGTTTTATATGGAGCTGACCGACGAACTTTTGCATGCTGCTCTGCACCAGGTTATGCTTTCCGAACTGGAAGAGCTTCCGTCACAGGAAGAGTTGGCAGAACGGTATCCGGTGAGCAGACGCTTTGATCGCAGAATCATGGGATTGATCCGGGAAGAGGAGCGTTCTCCCTTTACCAGTAAACTAATCCGCTATTCAAAACGTGCCGCCATGTTTTTCCTGGCACTGTTGGTTACAGCGTTCACAGCTGTCATGTCGGTACAAGCTGCACGCGAATGGTTGATTGGGATATTTACAGGGATGTTTAACACACATACCGAAATTGCGATAAACCAGACGAAATCGGCAAAGGATCAGCCCTTTTTAGGATATCTTCCGGAGGTAATACCAGAGGGATACATACAAACATCCTATACAGTCAATGAAAAGCATAAAATGTCGATCCTTAAATATGAGGAGGAAGACGGCTCCGGCGAAATACTGATTCGGCAATACAGTGGAGGCCGTCTTAAAGTGGATACGGAAGGGGCACGGAAAGAAACTGCTTGGGTATGGGGCGAAGAGGCTTTGTATGCGGAGAAAAAAGAACGGCAGATCCTCTTATGGACGGACAGTTTGTATCAGTTCTACATCATTGCGATTGATGGAGAATTGACCAAGTCCGAATTGGTAGAGATTGCAAACAGTATGCAGATCCAGGTACAAGCGGAATAGGATTCGCAAAAAGTTTTGATTTCCATCAACAAACGTTCACATTCGCTTTGTATACTGTAACCATCGCAAGAGAAAACAATTGGTTACAAGTTTCTTTTTCATAAATTCTTCCTCAAAAAACCGTTCTGTGCAAACAGGACGGTTTTTTACTTTGCTGAGAAATGCTATAAAAAACCCTGCATCCAGTCACAGGATGCAGGGTAAATATTCTGATTGTTATTCCACTCGGGAAACCAACTGGCAATATACATATATATTCTGAATCTTTTTGGCTTCATTGCCCTTATCGGTTTGAATAACGGGTTGTGTCTCTGAAGGTGTTGTATAGAGCTTGAAAACCAAACCGTCCTGACCAACATGCATATCCCGAAAGCGTTTATGCTGGAAGTTGCGTTTCTGAATTTCCAGATATCCGAAAATGATGTCTTCAATATCCAGATTGGTAAAACATTTTAAGATGTCTTCTTCCGGGTGCATATCGATGATGGCTTTGGCCTCGTCAAAAGTGAGGTCTGTGCATTTAAAGGTTCCGCGATTCATCACAGAAATCATAGAGTTGTTATCCAGCAACAACAATGGGTTAGTCGTCATAATAAGCACCCCTTTATTTTTATTTTGTATTTTAAGTATACGGTGGTGGGAGGAAAATGTCAATAAAAGTTAATTTAATAACGATTTGGGTAACAATTTTGTGAAGAATGTGAATGAAAAACGAGCAATCCTGTTTTCACATAAATTCCTGCGGTTTTGCCATAATAACGGTAGAAACAGCAGGAGGCGTTGGAATGGAAAAGGTTTCCTTGTGCAAGGATTTTCAGCAAAATAAAAAACAAATGGAACAGCTGCTCCGGTTGGATGCAAGCTTTGATTTGATTGGCCGCAATATAAAAGTTGCGGGACGCAGCGCGGTGCTGTATTTTATCGACGGCTTTGTCAAAGACGATATCATGGAAAAAATTATGGAATACCTGATGTCGCTTTCGCCAAAGGATCTGGAAGGCGTTGCATCGACGCAGCAATTTGCCGATGCGTTCATTACCTATGTGGAGACAGACTGTGAGACAGACCCGGAAAAAGTGGTGACCGGTGTTTTATCCGGAACGATCTGCTTGCTGCTGGAAGGGTACGACCAGGCGATGATGATCGACGCCAGGACCTATCCGACCAGGAGCGTGAGCGAGCCGGACGACGATCGGGTGCTGCGCGGCTCCCGCGACGGCTTTGTGGAAACCCTGGTGCATAATACCTCGCTGATCCGCCGCAGAATCCGCGACCCAAGTCTGACGATGGATATCATGCAGATTGGAAGAAAATCGAAAACGGATGTGGTGATCTGCTACATGGCGGATACGGTGGATCCCAAAATCCTGAAAAACGTCAAGGAAAAGCTGCGGAACGTTACGATCAATACTTTGACGATGAGTCAGGAAAGTTTAGCCGAATGCCTGGTTAAGCCAAAATGGTACAACCCGTTTCCCAAGGTGCGTTATTCGGAGCGTCCCGACGCGGCGGCAGCCAGCGTGATCGAAGGAAGTATTGTTATTCTGGTGGATAACTCGCCATCTGCGATGGTGCTGCCCACTTCCATTATTGATTTTGTACAGGATACGAACGATTACTATTTTCCTCCGCTGATCGGAACCTACCTACGCATTGTACGAATGGTGGTGTTTTTGCTGACCCTCATTTTAACGCCGACCTGGTTTTTGCTGGTCAGCAATCCGCAGTGGATTCCAACCTGGTTAGAATTTATTCAAATAGAAGAGCCGAACAGCGTGCCGGTAATTGTACAGCTGCTGTTGATCGAATTTATCATAGACGGTTTAAAGCTGGCTTCTTTAAATACGCCGAGTGTCCTGAGCAATTCCTTTAGTGTGGTAGGTGCGCTGGTCCTGGGAGATTTTGCGGTACAGGCCAAATGGTTTGTACCGGAGGTAGTCCTCTTTATGGCGTTTGTGGCAATTTCCAATTTTACGCAGCCAAGTTTTGAACTGGGATATGCATTCAAATTATTCCGGGTTATGATTTTGATTTTCACTGCGTTGTTTCATCTGTGGGGATATTTGGCGGGACTTGCCATTGTCCTGCTGGTTCTCTTGTGTAGTAAGACTATAACGGGCAGGGGGTATCTCTATCCACTGCTGCCATTTGATGGAAAAGCCTTGTCACGCTTGTTGATACGGCGCAGGATCAATGATCAAAATACCTGAAAAACGGCCGCTTTTATGCGGCTGTTTTTTATATGGCATAGAAAAAGCGCAGCGAAATCGCTGCGCTAAAAAGAAAGGAGGGCATGAAACGAATTTTTATATGTAAACCCCTGCTTGTCTCCGGTGCAGGAAACGGACAAAGGGATTTTATTTGGTCTGTCGAGTCTGACAAGCCGGTATTCCGACCACCTTTCAGACTGTAACAGTTTTTTTCGATGTCATTAGTATAGAATTTGAATGTGTATACAGTTTGAATGAACTGCAACGTCAGCGTTAAAAAACGGAAACCATATTGTGAATATCTGGAATGATCTTGCAATCCGCCTGTTTTCTGATTACAATGAAACAAACGAGTGGAGAGGAACGAAAAGTTTGAAACGATTAACAACAAATATTACATATTATGGCACATTGGGGCCTTCCTGCCAAACGGAAGAAACGCTTTATGCGTTGTTTCGGCAGGGAATGACGGGCGTACGGCTCAATCTTTCTCATTCCGGTCTGGAACAATCTCAGCCGTGGCTGGAGGAATTACAAAAAGCAGCGGAAAGAGCTGGCGTTGCGCCGCAGTTGCTGATCGATCTGCAGGGACCGGAGCTGCGCATTGGCACATTGCCTGAGCCTGCTCTTTTGGTGGATGGTGCGTCTGTTCTTTTGGGCCAAACAGAAATTCCGGTACCACAGTCTGTTGTTTCCTCAGTGGTTCCTGGACAGGAAATACTGCTGGATGATGGGTCGCTTTTGCTGCGTGTCACATCCTGCGTGGCGGATACGATTATCTGCGCGGTAGAGCGCGGCGGCGTCCTGCGTTCCAGAAAAAGCATTGCGGTTCCAGGAGTAGAATTGCACCAGCCGACTTTGACCGATCAAGATCGATACCAGCTGTCGCACGCAAAAGAATACGGCGTAACAGGCGTTATGCTTCCTTTTGTGCGCAACGCGCAGGACTTGCTGACGCTTAGGGAGACGCTGCAGCGGGCAGATAGCGAGCATATACAGATTTTTGCAAAAATTGAAAATCTCAAAGGCGTAGACGCTTTGCCGGATTTATTACCCTATGCGGATCACATTGTCATCGCCCGGGGAGATTTGGGCAACAGTATGCCACTGTGGGAGCTGCCCAGCGTGCAAAAACAGATTGCCAAGACCTGTAGGAATGCCGGAATGCCTTTTATGGTGGTGACGCAGCTGCTTCATTCCATGCAAAAAAGTGCAGTACCAACCAGGGCTGAAGTATCCGATATTTTTAATGCGGTACTGGACGGCGCTTCGTCCCTCATGCTGACGGGAGAAACTGCAGCAGGCGATTTTCCGGTAGAGGCAATGCATTATTTGGTAAAGACTGCGGAGGGTGCGTTGCAGTTCTGCCAATAATATAAGGAGGCTGGATTTCAAGATATGAGATCCAGCCTCCTTGCGGTTATCAATTGAAATTGTTATGCGAGGCGAACTACGGTCAGGTTGGCTCCATTGCCACCCTGTAAAACAGCGGCTCCCAGCAGTCCAAACAGCTGCAGCTGCAGCGTATCTCCTGCGGCGAGAGGCGCAATACGGGTTGCAGACAAATTACTCACGGAGACAGCGGGTGCAAAAATGGTTCCCGCGAGCGGCGTTCCATTTAATAGGACGCGGGAAGAAAGCAACAGGCTGGCTGTGGTTTTGACATCGTACGTGATCAAATACGTGCCGGTAACAGGGACTGTGAAAGTATCATTTGCAGCATTAACTGTAAAGCTATCCAGTACCTGGTCATTTGGCAGCGGAACAGGTGTTCCCCCCAAGACAACGGCAATGGTTGCGCCATTGGTATTCAGCGCGCTCATGCTGTTGGCGGTTGTAGCTGCCCCTGTAGCGCCCGTCGCACCAGTTGCACCTGTGGCTCCCGTCGCGCCTGTTATAGAAGCGCCGGCAATTCCAGTCGCACCGGTAGCACCGGTTGGTCCAGTTGGCCCTGTGGCTCCCGTGGGTCCCGTCGCACCAGTTGCACCTGTGGCTCCCGTTGCGCCTGTTATAGAAGCGCCGGCAATTCCAGTCGCACCAGTTGGTCCAGTGGCACCCGTAGGTCCGGTTACACCAATTCCAGTAGCACCTGTAGCTCCCGTTGGCCCGGTTGGGCCAGTTGGGCCCGTAACGCCAGTCGGACCTGTGGCGCCGGTAATACTGACGCCATCTGCGCCGGTTGCTCCAGTGGGTCCGGTAACTCCGGTAGCACCTGTAGGTCCGGTTACCCCAACCCCGGTGGCACCTGTGGCTCCCGTTGGACCGGTCGCTCCAGTGATGCTGACGCCAGCTGCACCGGTGGCTCCGGTAGGGCCGGTTACGCCTGTAGCGCCAGTGGCTCCAGTTGGGCCAGTTTCACCGGTAGCGCCTGTTGCACCAGTCGCTCCGGTTACAGAAACACCATTGGCTCCTGTTGCACCGGTCGGCCCTTCAGGTCCTTGAATCCCTTGAACGCCCTGTGGACCAGTCGCACCGCTTGGTCCGCGCGGCCCTTCCGGCCCTGTTGCACCAGTGGGGCCGGATACGCCTGTTGCACCCGTTGCGCCGGTTGGTCCGACCAGTCCGGCAGGTCCTTCCGGACCTTGGATCCCTTGGATGCCCTGTGGGCCGGTTGGTCCGGTTAAACCGCGGTCGCCGGTAGCACCCGTGGGTCCAGTTACACCAGTTGGCCCGGTCGGTCCTGGTACGCCAGGAAATCCCTGCGGGCCTGTTGTACCGGTAGCACCCGTAGGTCCTGTTACACCGGTTGGTCCGGTCGGTCCTGGTACGCCGGGAAATCCCTGCGGGCCTGTTGCGCCCGTTGCACCTGTCGCACCGGTTGCTCCTGTTGCTCCGGTTGGTCCTGTGGGGCCACCGGCAGGTCCCGTCGGTCCAGTAGGCCCTGTAGGTCCGGGAATGGGGCAGGGAACAGGACAGCAGCAGGAGGGTTGCGGACAGCAATTTTGATTAAAACTTTCATTTGAATAGATTTTCACCTTTTAAAACCTCCGATCGAAGATTTGGAATACTCCAAATACAGTTTATGCGGAGGAACGTTTTTCGGATACAAAATGGCCGCATGGAACATTTATCCATGCGGCCGGTTTTGTTTATGCTTTTTTGCTTACCTTTGCCTTTGCAATCTGTTTGTCAATGTATTCCTGCAGGGGACGTTCTTTCAGATTGATCGTCATTTTAGAGGAATCGGGCTTGTGGAGCGAAATGACGGTGGCAATGCGCTCATCCGACTTTTTGTTGGTGATGTCGAAGGTGCCATCGTCCTTATCGGGTTTTACGAAGACCACGGTACAGTAATACTTGTCTTTATAGTAGGTTCCTGCGGTTTCTTCCGCAAGCTTGTTCAGCTCCTTTGTTTCCATGGAACTGCCGTCCTTTGTTACAATGAACATGGCGCGGTTGCCATAAATTCTTTTATATACGCCATCTTTAAAAGTGAAGTTTTCATCGGTTTCCGTGTATTTTTTACCCGTAGTACCGGATGCATTTGCGCCGGAGGGAGGCGTGCTGGAAGGAGCGGCCTCTGAAGACGCGGCGGCGCCGGAGCTTTCTCCGCTGGAAGAAGTGGCGGAGGAATCTGTACTTTCGGATGATGTTTCGGAAGAAACCTCACTGGACGATGACGATATATTGGCAGACGATTCCGGCAGAGAAGAAGAGCCGGTGTCCTCTTTGGGACTGCAGGCGATCAAAGACAAACAGGATAGGGCTGTAATCAAAAATACAGCGGTCATTTTTTTCAACATTCAAAATCTCTCCTTACAAAAATTTCTCAAATCTTATCATAGGGGTATGGACAAGTTATGAACAGGTTTAAAAGCGTTTTTGACGTAGACGGACTTTTGCTGAAAGTTTGCCCGGTACAGCTGGAAATATGCGAATTTGTAAACAATTTTAAAACGCAATCCTTTGGCAGTCGGAAGGCTTGTACACAGTCAGATGATGGAGACGGAAACCATTATAGCATTGAAGTTTGGCAAAAAACGGCGTTTCTTAAAGTTTTTCCAGAGGCAAAGAATCTTACACGTTTCTTACATTTCGTTTAAAATACTTTTAAATTCGGATGATTTTTATTTTCATATGATATACTGCTAGCATGAAGATAAACGATAAGGAGTTATGATGATGTGGAATCAAACAAACCTGTCCGAATTTCAGTCCTGCATAAAGGACCTTTTAAATATGCCGCAAGTGAGCAGAATGGAGCAAATAGCCCAGCATGTTAAGGATGCTAACTGTTTTCAGCACAGTATTTTTGTTGCTTATCTCAGCTTTATTATCTGTAAGAAGATGGGACTGGATGCTGTTTCAGCGGCGCGAGGCG
Source organism: Anaeromassilibacillus senegalensis (assembly GCF_001261775.1). Classification (GTDB taxonomy): domain Bacteria; phylum Bacillota; class Clostridia; order Oscillospirales; family Acutalibacteraceae; genus Anaeromassilibacillus; species Anaeromassilibacillus senegalensis. Next base: position 261,755 of record NZ_LN868537.1, read on the forward strand.
GCCTCCTGCACGACCTTTACCTCTACGATTGGCGGAAAAGAGAAAGTCATGAAGGGAACCATATGACCATGCATCCTGTTACAGCGCTTTGCAACGCCATGCGCCTGACGTCTCTGAACGATACGGAAAAAGATATTATCGTTAAGCACATGTGGCCGCTGACGCTGTATCTGCCGCGCTATAAAGAGAGCTTTATTGTCAGCAGTGCGGATAAGCTGTGTGCGCTTGCGGAGATTTTCCGGGTGTACCGATGGATGAAGGTGGATCAGCATCTTGACTTACTACCGAAGGAACATGCGATTTCCTGTCCGGCGTGATTTGTCTGTGTTTAAGAGGGGAAATATGTTATAATAACCTCACGCCGTTAGCGGAAGCAGAGCTTCCGACGGCTGAGAGAACATTGTTCCGTTATGATGGAGGCTGCGCCTCTTAATGGAATAATAACCTCACGCCGTTAGCGGAAGCAGAGCTTTCGACGGCTGAGAGAACATTGTTCCGTTATGATGGAGGCTGCGCCTCTTAATGGAATAATAACCTCACGCCGTTAGCGGAAGCAGAGCTTCCGACGGCTGAGAGAACATTGTTCCGTTATGATGGAGGCTGCGCCTCTTAATGGAATAATAACCTCACGCCGTTAGCGGAAGCAGAGCTTCCGACGGCTGAGAGAATGTTTTTCAGTTGTTACGGAGGATTAGTTTCTTTATGGAATTATAAATGCAGAAACATCAAAGGAGGATTTCCATGCAGGAAATTGAAAGAAAATTCCTGATCTCCGGTTTTCCGGAATTGCCGCTTTTGGAAGAAGCAGTTGTTTGGCAGGGATACCTCAGTACGCAACCGGTAGTCCGTATACGGAAAAAAGAGTCTGTAAACGGAACAGATTACGTCCTGTGTTTTAAAGGGAAAGGAACTCTTTGCAGGAAGGAAATCGAACTGGACCTTACTCAGGATATATTTGATGAATTACATGAGCTTTTGGAAGCGCCGATGATCCGAAAGGATTACAAGGTTTATGCGCTCGATGGTTACCGGTTGGAGTGCAGCTTGGTGGACTGTGGTACGCCAACAGAATTTCTGTTTGCAGAGGTGGAATTTGCGTCGATGGAAGAGGCAAAGGCGTTTGTACCGCCCGCGTTTCTTTCCAATGAAGTGACAGAAGATCTCTATTATTCTATGGGACGGTATTGGCAGAGAAAGTGTGAGGCGCTCCGTTCAAATACAGAATAAAAAATGAGTTTAAACATCGTTTATTGCGCACTTAGAGGCATGATGCCGCATATTTTAAAAGAGAAGACCGTATATTAGATTGCCGTACCGGATGCTTTCGGTACGGCATTGTGTATTTGGGAAAGGGGATCAAATGATGGTTGACGGTAAATACAGCATCACCATGCAAACGCCGATAGGCCCGGTGCGCGGTATGATTACGCTGGTAACGAACGGGGAAAAGCTCAGCGGCGTTTTGGAGGCGATGGGGGGCCGGCACGAATTTTCCGGTGGGTCGGTGCAGGGGGAAGAGTGCGTCTTTTCCAGCGAGGTGAGGACGACGTTTGGAAAGATTCATCTAAACGTCAAGGGAAACGTACAGGGCGACGTCTTCCGTGCGACAGCCCATACACAGATGGGTGTGATCACCGCGATGGGACGCAGGATGCAGCCGGGAGGAAACCGGAAAAATGTCTAAATCCGATTGTCATACAAAATTCGATTTGTTATAATACAAGAAGGAAGAAAATGAATCAATCAGGAGGAAAAACATATGGAGAAGTCCAAGGTGTATTTTACAGATTTCCGGGCCAGCATGAACCAGAACCTGCTGCAAAAGCTGGAGAAGCTGGTAAAGAAAGCTGGAATCGAGCAGATGGATTTTCAGAATAAATTTACCGCCATTAAAATCCATTTTGGCGAACCGGGCAATTTGGCTTATCTGCGCCCCAACTACGCAAAGGTCATCGTCGATATTGTCAAGGAGAACGGAGGCAAGCCGTTCTTAACGGACTGCAATACGCTGTATGTCGGTCGGCGCAAAAACGCGCTGGATCATTTGGATTCTGCTTATGAGAACGGTTATAATCCGTTTACAACAGGCTGCCATGTGATTATCGCAGACGGTCTCAAAGGGACGGACGAGGCGCTGGTTCCGGTGGAAGATGGCAAGTATGTCAAGGAAGCCAAAATCGGCCGCGCTGTGATGGACGCGGACAATCTGATCACTTTGACGCACTTTAAAGGCCATGAATGTACGGGATTTGGCGGCACATTTAAAAACATTGGCATGGGATGTGGTTCCCGCGCGGGAAAAATGGAGATGCACAGCAGCGGCAAGCCCTTTGTTGAACAGTCCTTATGTGTGGGCTGTGGTTCCTGCCAGAAGAACTGTGCGCATTCTGCCGTCACGATCACAGACCGCAAAGCCAGTATCGACCACAATCGCTGTGTGGGCTGCGGCCGCTGCATCGGCGCCTGTCCGGTTGATGCTGTAAAATCGCCCGATGATGAGGCAAATGATATTTTGAACATGAAAATTGTGGAATATTCCGCTGCGATTTTGCGCGAAAAGCCCAGTTTCCACATTAGCCTGATCTGCGACGTATCGCCTTACTGTGACTGCCACGCGGAAAATGATCTTCCGATCATACCGGACGTCGGCATGCTGGCGTCCTACGACCCGGTGGCGTTAGATATGGCCTGTGCAGATCTCTGCAATCAGCAGCCGGTTACACGCGGCAGTATGATTGACGGCTGCCCGGACGGCGACCACTTTGATACGACCCATCCTACGACCAACTGGCGTATCACAGTGGACTATGCCGAAGAAATGGGACTTGGCAATAAAGCATATGAATTAATCCGCATTTAAAAATAGAACCGGCCCGGATACACAAATGGTATCCGGGCCGGTTCTATTTTAGGACTCTTCGTCCGGTTCGTGGTATTCTGCAATTTCGCGCAGGTCCTGAAATGAGTGAATGTCGGCAGCGCGCCGGTTGATTTCTTCCTTCATTTCCAAAGGAAGCTTGTCAAAATAGTTTGCTGCTGCAATGTCTCCATTCATACCCTTGTTGTAACCGCCGTATCGGTTATCCATGCAAGCACCTCCACAGCTAAGATTGTATGCAGCTTGTCTGATGTGTGTGCATACGGTCTTATTTTCTGCGGAAAAAGAGAAAACATGGGAGGTAACTTTTTGCATTTTAACCTGCGTTTTCCATTTCAGAAACGGGAGAAAGCATGGAGAGTACTTCTTCCACGGATTTTCCGGATCGCTGCACCGCGTCGTACAGGGCGCAAATTTCCGCCTCGCGCTTTGCATTGAGCAAATCCCGCTTTTTCTCTTCCAGCTCGACGATGGTCTTTTTCCAGCGTGTAATCTGCATTTCCACTTTCATAATCTCTGCGTCAAAGTCCATTCCTCTGCGATTGCGTGCCATAGGAAACATCTCCTTGTCCATCAAATAGTATGCTTCCAGTATGGACCAAAAAATGGGACTTATTCAAATAACGGAGATTAGCCGTTTTGGCCCGGCTTTTGTAAAGAAAGGGCGATCGCGGCCTGATAGCATTCTTCCAGTGCAATGGCCTGGTTCATATCTGTCAAGCTGGCGGCTGTTTTGCGAACCAGCTTGCGCATCAGGATTTCGCCGTCGGCGTCAAGCTGTGCAAGTTTTTTAACAAGCTCTGCAAATTCCTGATCTGTATGGTATGTAAATCCATTGACGCCGCTGATGACCAGATCTGCGTTGGCACAATCTGCTTTCAGCAGGACGGGCAGTCCGCCGGCGATTGCTTCCAGCGGAAAGGATTCCATGGTAGGCGACGTGGAAGCGCTGACAAAAGCCTTGCAGACAGAATAACAGAGGTTCAGATCATCGCGTGTCAGCCCACCGGCAAAGGTGACGCGGTCGGTTATTCCGAGGACTTTCGCCCGTTCCATCAAAGGGGAAGCGTCTTTTCCGCTTCCTACGAGGACAAGCTGCAAATTGTCTTTGACTGAAAAAGACCGGCTCCAGAGCTCCAGCAGATTGGAAAGGCGGTTGGCCTCGGAAAGCTGCCCGGTATATACAAAACCGGCTTTGCCGCCGGTGAGATGCAGGCGGGCGCGCATATCCTCTTTTGCCGTCTGGCTGCCTGCCAGGATGGGCTGAAACAACTCGGTGTCGACGCAGTAGGGGATCATTTGCACTGCGTTGTCTGTAAAATCTTTTACAATATCCTTGTTTTTTTGGGAGGCAGTTGTAATCAGGTCCGATGCGGAAACAATTTTTTTAAACAAGAGCTGACATTGCTTCTTGCTGAGCAAATCCATGGCTTTATTGGTTTCGTACCCGTAAAGTACATCGTGTAAATTGTGCAGTGTACAGACTACGGGCAAACGGTTTTTCTGCGCGTATTTCAATCCGGCAGCTCCGGTTTCCGTAATAGTATGAATGTGGACAAGATCCGGCGCGAATTCGTCGATGTAAGGGAAAAGAGCGGACGTTTTTCCTACCCGCGCGCTCTGTCCACAGACATTGGGACTCGGCCTGGCGGGGCAGTAGACAATATTGTCCTGTTCGTAGCACTCATCCGTCTCCAGGTCGGAAGTGACAATCAGAACTTCGTGACCGCGCTTAATCAGGCCCGCACGCAGGATAGAGACGTGTGCGGCGGATGCGTCGGTTGGGGTCAGATAGGATTCCAAAAAGATGGCAATTTTCATTCTTTCACCTGTCCTGTATCGATCGTGCTGAAGCGGTCAATGTTGTTTGACCGGACAGCGGAGAAAACAAATTTGGTTTATTTCCGTCAATAAATCATGAATACCTATTTTATTATACCATATTGAAAGACTGTGCAACAGTCCAAACGTCTTTCAGGACGGTTCATCAGTCAAACTGATGTAAAAATATGGCTCAATGTTCTCTCAGCCGTCGGAAGCTCTGCTTCCGCAAACGGCGTGAGGTTATTATTCCATGGAGAGGCGGAGCCTCCATCACAACGGAACAATGTTCTCTCAGGCGTCGGAAGCTCTGTTTTCGCAAACGGCGTGAGGTTATTATAGCATAGAACCTCCCTTCTTCAACAGAAAATCCGTGGCATAATTTTAATAAATCTCTTTAAACTTGCCCCATATTGATATATAATAACAATAGTACAGTCCTTTCCCGATGCGGATTTTGTTAAAAAGAGAAAGCAGGTGTATCAATGCCAACAAGTAATTTCAGTGTGTCTTTGTCCAAAGTGATAGAAGAGCTTTCTTTGGACGTGATCAACATGTGCGGGGATCCCGATAAAATTATGATTTCCTCCATGGATGTGAACCGTCCGGGCCTGGAGCTCAACCATTTCTTTGATTATTATGATACCAACCGAATTGTCATATTGGGCAACGCGGAAACCGCCTTTTTGAATTCGATTCCCGCAAAGCAGCGCAGGGACGTTCTGGATGAAATGTTCTCAAAAAAGCCCCCGGCGGTCATCATCGCGCGCGGGTTGGAGCCCCCTCCGGAACTGTTGGACGCGACCAAGAATAACGATGTGCCGCTGCTTGGCACGCAGGAGACAACTTCCAGTCTGGTGGCGGCGCTGGTGCAGTTCATGAACGTCGAGCTGGCGCCCCGCATCACGCGCCACGGCGTCTTGGTGGAGGTATACGGCGAAGGAATCCTGCTGGTGGGAGACAGCGGCGTCGGTAAAAGCGAGACGGCGATTGAACTGATCAAACGTGGCCATCGTCTGATCGCGGACGACGCGGTGGAAATCCGCCGGGTATCTGCCAAATCGCTTGTCGGCTCCGCACCAAAGAATATCCGCCACTTTATCGAACTGCGCGGCATCGGTATTATCAATGCGCGACGGATTTTTGGTATGGGCGCTGTCAAGGTGACGGAAAAAATCGATATGGTCATCAACCTGGAAATCTGGGACAATAAGAAGGTCTATGACCGTATGGGCATCGACAGCGAATATACGGAGATTCTCGGCATCAAGGTGCCGGTTCTCACGATTCCTGTCAAGCCCGGCCGAAATCTTGCGATCATCATCGAGGTTGCCGCGATGAATAACCGTCAGAAGAAGATGGGCTATAATGCCGCGACGGAACTGCTCGCCAGCCTCGGTATGGATATCTCCTCCTTGCAGGAAGACGAGAAAAAACTGGATCTCGACCTGTAAAATGGTTCTATGCGGTTTTATATTCCCGTAGATTTAGTGAATGAACAGGAGTTAATATGAATATCATTGCAGATACACATTGCCATACGCTGGCTTCCACGCACGCCTACTCCACTCTGACAGAAATGGTGCATGCGGCGGCCTGCAAGGGCCTGTATGCCCTTGCCATTACGGACCACGGCAGAAAAATGCCGGGCGCGCCCGGACGCTGGTATTTCCAAAACCTGGTGGTTGTACCGCATAAGCTGGAAGATGTTCTCGTCCTCCGGGGAGAGGAATGCAATGTTGTGAACTACGAAGGCGGTACGGACCTGCTGGATGCGGACGTTGAGAGCCTGGACTGGATTGTCGCTTCCATGCATGAACCCTGTATGCCGGAGGAGACGCCGACGGTGGAGGCGATTACGAATGCATGGCTGGGCGTCGCGCAAAATCCGCATGTCAACGTCATCGGGCACAGCGGCACGGAGCGGTACAAATACGATTACGAGCGTGTGATTCCGGAGTTTGGCCGGCACGGAAAGTTGGTGGAGCTGAATGAATCCACCTTCAGCAACCGCAGAAGTTCTGTAAAAAACTGCGTGCAGATTATGAAGCTCTGCAAACAGTATGGCGTGCCGATTGTGGTCAATACCGACTCGCATTTTTCATCCCGTGTGGGTTGTTTTGAAAATGCGCTGCGCTTGCTGCAGGAGCTGGAGTTTCCGGAGGAGCTGGTGGTCAATTCCAACGTGGAGCGGTTCAATCAATATCTGCGGACATACACACATGTGTTTGAAGACCCCCTGCTGGAGCTGAAACTGATCTGACTTTCGTCCTGCCCGTTTCCCAAATGGGCAGGACAATCCATATCATTTATTTCAGAAAGGAATACCGATGGAATTAATGAAAGAGCTTGAGAATAAGGCCCGTGCGCTGGGGTGTGCGGTTTCCCTTCAGGAGCCGATGTACCGTCACACGACTTTCAAAATCGGCGGCCCGGCTGACCTGTTTGTAACCGTTCACACGGAAGAAATGCTGTCTGCGTTTTTGAAAGAAGCGCAGAAACAAAAAGTGCCCACAATGCTGTTGGGCAATGGCTCCAATCTTCTGGTGAGCGATGAAGGCATTCGCGGCGCAGTGGTTTTTCTGGATGGCGATTTCTGCAAGGTTGAGCAGAAGGAGGAGACTGGCGTCGTTTGCGGCGCTGGGCTCTCTCTGATGGGACTCTGCAATTTTGCCAAAGACCGGAGCCTGACCGGGCTGGAATTTGCATGGGGGATCCCCGGTTCCACCGGAGGCGCCGCGTTTATGAACGCGGGCGCGTACGGCGGGGAGATGAAGCAGGTTGTGACCTGTGTCCACCATATTGCGCCGGACGGAACGGCAGGCTGCCTGCGTGGAGAAGCGCTGCAATACGGTTACCGGCACAGCGCCTATATGGGAAACGGCTGTGTCATCACGTCCGTGGAACTGGAGCTGCAAAAGGGAAATGCGCAGCAAATCGCGCTGCGGATGGAGGACTATTACGACCGGCGCAAGTCCAAGCAGCCGCTGAACAAGCCCAGCGCCGGCAGTGTCTTCAAGCGCCCGGAGGGGTATTTTGCAGGTACGCTGATCGAGCAATGCGGGCTGAAGGGCCGAAAGGTCGGCGGCGCGGCGGTCAGCGAGAAGCACGCGGGTTTTATTGTCAATTTGGGCGGTGCAACGTGCCGCGACGTATTGAAGCTGATCGAAGTGATTCAGGAGACGGTCCTGAAAAAGACCGGCGTCACATTGGAGTGCGAGGTTCGGGCGATTTCGTAACGGATACGGCAGGAATTGCTGCGAGAAAGGATAGTGAATGCAATGGAATTTTTAATTGTAACAGGGCTTTCAGGAGCGGGAAAATCCAGGGCGGTAGACGCGCTGGAGGATATCGGCTTTTACTGCGTGGACAATATTCCGCCAAAGCTGATTTCCACCTTCTATGATCTGTGCGAAAAGGCGGAAAACACGTTTACCCGGGTGGCGGTCGTGACCGATATCCGCGGCGGGGATATGTTCAGCAGCCTCTTTGAAACGCTTGACGAACTAAAAAACGAAGAGAAAGCATATAAGATCCTTTTTCTGGACGCCAATGATTTTGTGTTGATCAACCGGTTTAAGGAGACAAGAAGAAAACATCCGCTGGCGGAGAACAATTTGGGTTCCTTGGAGCAGGCGGTAAAGCTGGAGCGGGAGATTCTGCGTTCCGTGCGGGAAAAGGCGGACTATATCATCGATACTTCTTTTCTTTCGCCCGCGCAGCTCAAGGAACGCATTTCCAACCTGTTCCTGGGGGATTCCTCCGACGCGCTGATGATCCACTGCGTGTCCTTTGGTTTCAAATACGGAATTCCAACGGAGGCGGACCTGGTTTTCGACGTGCGCTGCCTGCCCAACCCATTTTACATTGAAGAGCTGAAATATCTGACCGGGTTGGACGAACCCGTGTATTCTTATGTCATGAAGTGGGAGCAGACCAAGGGCTTTGTCAAGCGGTTTATCAGCCTGATCGACTATATGATTCCGCTGTATTGCAACGAAGGAAAAAGCCAGCTGGTCGTAGCCATCGGCTGCACGGGCGGAAAGCACCGCTCCGTCGCCCTGGCGCAGCTTTTATACGACCATTTGCTGGAGGATGGCAGGCGCACCAGCGTCAACCACAGGGACATTCGAAAATAACGAACGGCGACAGGTGGTGAGGCGATGTCTTTTGCATCGGATGCCAAAAATGAAATGTGTAAGGTCATGCCGCAGAACTCCTGCTGTCAAAAGGCGGAGTGCTACGGTTTGCTTTTATTTGGAAGAAGTTTCTCAAAATCCTCCGTCTGCATGGTGACGGAGAACGCCGCTGCCGCGCGCTGTCTGGCGCTGCTGGCCGCGCAGAGTATCGGCGTAATTGCGGACGTGCGCAGTGTGCTGTCCCATCGGAAAGAAAATAAAAATACCTTTACAATCACAATTGAAGGGGACAACCAGCGGCAGATGATCCAGGAGCAGTTTGGCCATACCTTTGACGAGCTGAACCTGCGTATCCGCCGGAGCAATCTGCCGAACGAATGTTGTGTCAGCGCTTTTCTGCGCGGCGCATTTTTGTGCTGTGGGTCCGTGACGGATCCCAACAAGGACTATCATTTGGAATTTGTGGCGCCGTATCACAATCTGGCAAAAGACCTTGTCACGCTGTTGGAAGTCTGCGGGCTGGATTTACAGCCCGGACTGACGAACCGAAAAGGCTCCTTTGTGGTGTATATCAAGGGGTCGGAGCGCGTCACAGACCTGTTGGCGTTTTTGGGGGCACAGGCGGCGGCAATGGAGCTGATGCAGATCAAAATGCTGAAGGAAGTTCGCAACAGTGTCAACCGCAAGACCAACTTTGAGACGGCAAATCTTGACAAGACCGCGTCTGCCGCGGCAAAGCAGCTGTTGGCGATTCAAAGGATTGTGGAAACAACTGGGCTGGGCGAGTTACCGGAAGAATTGCAGGAACTGGCGGAACTTCGCCGGCAAAATCCGGATATGTCCCTGCGGGAGCTGGGGCAGATTCTGGAACCGCCCCTCAGCCGCTCCGGTGTGAACCATCGTCTGCAGCGCATTGTGGATTTTGCCGAGCAGCTGCCGGATCGGTCCTGAGGGAAGAAGGGAGGAATACAATGTTTGCACACCTGCATTTACATACAGAATACAGCCTGTTGGACGGCGCGTGCCGGATCAACCGGCTGCTGGATGCCGCGGCGGAACGCGGCGACAAGGCGGTTGCCATCACGGACCACGGCGTCATGTATGGCGCGGTGGATTTTTATAAAGCCGCAAAGGCGCGGGGAATCAAACCAATCATCGGCTGTGAAGTTTATGTGGCGCAGCGGACCCGGTTTGACAAAACCAGAGAGCTGGATTCCGAGCACCGGCATCTGGTTCTCCTCTGCGAAAATAACACGGGGTATCAAAATCTGGCTAAGATTGTGTCCCAGAGCTGGACCGAGGGCTTTTACAGCAAGCCGCGCGTCGATTTTGAGCTGTTGGAGAAACATCACGAGGGCTTGATTGCATTGTCCGCCTGCCTGGCGGGCGAGGTGGCGCGCGCACTGACGTCGAACGACTATGACCGGGCGAAGGAAGCATCCCTGCGCTATCAGTCCATTTTCGGTGACGGAAATTTTTATCTGGAATTGCAGGACCACGGGATCCGGGAGCAGAAGATGATCAATCCCCGCATCATTCAGCTGTCTCAAGAAACGGGTATCCCGCTGGTCGTGACAAACGACTGCCACTATATCCGGAAGGAAGACAGCAAGATGCATCACATCCTGCTGTGCATCCAGACGAACCATACCGTAGAGGACAAAGATGGGATGGAATTCGCCTCCGACGAGTTTTATTTTAAGTCGGAAGAGGAGATGCGGGCGCTGTTCCCGGATCACCCGGAGGCGGCGGATAACACCTGGAAAATCGCGGAGCGGTGCGAGGTGGAATTTGAGTTTGGCAAAACCAAGCTGCCGCGTTTTGAAACCCCGAACGGACAGGACAACGTCAGTTATTTCCGCGAGAAATGCTATGAAGGCCTGCACCGCTACTATGGGGAAAACCCGGATCCGTCCATTGTCGACCGGCTTGAATACGAGCTTTCCACCATCGAAAAGATGGGGTACGTCAATTACTATCTGATTGTGTACGATTTTGTCCGCTATGCGAAAAGTGTCGGAATCCCGGTTGGCCCGGGCAGAGGCTCCGGTGCGGGAAGCTTGGCGGCATATTGCATCGGCATCACCGGCATCGATCCGTTAAAATACAACCTTCTGTTTGAGCGGTTCCTGAATCCGGAGCGCATCAGCATGCCGGACTTTGACATCGATTTCAGTGACGAACGCCGGCAGGAGATGATCGAATATGTCGTGCGCAAGTACGGAAGCGACCATGTGGCGCAGATCGTTACCTTCGGCACCATGGCGGCGCGCGGTTCCATCCGGGACGTGGGGCGCGCGATGGCGATCCCATACGCTGCGGTGGATGCGATTGCAAAACTGGTGCCTATTGAGCCGGGTACAAACGTCACGTTGGAAAAGGCGTTGAAGGTTTCTCAGGAGTTGCGCCAGAAATATGATACCGACCAGCAGGTGCATGACCTTTTGGATATGGCGCGCCAGCTGGAGGGCATGCCCCGCAATGCGTCCACCCACGCGGCGGGCGTCGTCATCACGGACCGGCCTGTCTATGAGTATGTGCCTTTGGCGAAGAATAACGATTCCATTGTGACACAGTATACCATGACCACACTGGAAGAACTGGGCCTGCTCAAAATGGATTTTCTCGGCCTGCGCAACCTGTCTGTGATCAACGACGCGCAGGAGATGATTCAGAGAAAGAGCCCGGATTTCCACATCAATAAGATTTCCTATGATGACCGCAAGGTATATGATATGCTTTCCACCGGCGCGACGGATGGTGTGTTCCAGTTTGAATCGGCCGGTATGCGCAGCGTTATCATGCAGCTGCGTCCGGAGCACTTGGAAGATTTGATCGCGGTTATTTCTCTGTACCGCCCCGGGCCGATGGAATCGATTCCCAAATATGTGGAATGCCGCCACCATCCGGAAAAAGTGCGGTTTCGCCACCCGCTTCTGAAGGACATTCTGGACGTGACATACGGTTGTATCGTCTATCAGGAGCAGGTCATGCAGATATTCCGCAGTTTGGCGGGGTACTCTCTGGGGCGCGCGGACATCGTACGCCGCGCAATGAGTAAGAAAAAGGCCTCCATCATGGAAAAGGAGCGGCAGATTTTTATTTATGGCCTGACCAATGAGGACGGGACTGTCGAAGTGGATGGCTGTATCCGGCGCGGCGTCGACGAATCCACGGCAATTGCAATCTTTAACGAGATGGAAAGCTTTGCATCCTATGCGTTTAATAAATCCCATGCGGCAGCGTACGCAACGGTTGCCTATCAGACCGCTTGGCTAAAATACTACTATCCGCGCGAGTATCTTGCGGCGCTGTTGACCAGCGTGTTGGACAATACCAATAAGCTGTCCGCCTATATTGCGGAATGTATGCGGCTGGGGATTAAAGTCCTGCCGCCGCACGTGAACCAGAGCGGCAACGGCTTTATCGTTTCAGGAGAGGATATCCGCTTTGGCCTCCTGGCGGTGCGCAATTTGGGCAGGGGCTTCATCAGCGGCCTGTTGCAGGAGCGGGAACAGGGTGGCCCCTATACATCCTTTTATAATTTCTGTAAGCGTATGTACGGCAAGGACCTGAATCGACGTGCGCTGGAAAGCCTGGTTAAATGCGGCGCCCTGGACAATCTGGGCTATAACCGTAAGCAGATGCTGGAAAGCGTGTCTTCTGTTCTGGATTCTCTGGATGCTGACAAACGGCGCAATGTGGACGGGCAGCTCGGCTTCTTTGACAGCCTGCTGCCGCAGACGGCGGAAGAGGAGTTCAGCATTCGGCCCATGGAGGACCTGAGCATTGCGGACAAGCTGGCGATGGAAAAGGAAGCGGCCGGCATGTACCTTTCCGGTCATCCGATGGCGGCGTATCTCGGAGAATACGAGAAACTTCATGCGGCCAAAACAGGCGAGCTGCTGGATGACGCGCAGGAAGACAATGGCCGGTACAGAGACGGCGACAGGGTGACGCTGTTGGGGATTCTGACCAAGGTACGCATGAAGGTGACCAAAAGCAACAGCACGATGGCGTTTGTTACATTGGAGGATATGTTTGGTTCCATTGAAATTTTGGTGTTTCCCAGCACATTGACCCAATATGCGGGATTGATTGCGGAAGGGACGATTGTGCAGGTAAAAGGGCGGCTCAGCATTCGAGAGGACGAAGATGCGAAGCTGGTCTGCGAACAGGTGCTCCCGCCGCCGGGACAATCGGAGCCGGGCGGCGCAGCGGTGCAGAAAAAATCGAAACGGCCTGGGTACTATATTAAAGTACCGAATCAGGAAAGCCCTCTTTATGACAAGGCAAAAAAATATCTGGCGGTTTTTGAAGGCCCTACACCGCTGTATATTTATTTTAATGATACAAAGAAGCTGGTTTTGGCGCCGGCCTCCATGCGGGTCAGCGTGAATGCGGTCCTGACGCGGGAGCTGAAAAAACTTCTGGGGGAGGCGAATGTTGTCTTAGTAGAATGATGATTAAAAAATCCATATAGCGGGTCGAATTATCCATAAAATCATCTTGATTAATTCTTGCAAGTTACGCTATAATAGGGATAATTGGAGAAAGAATCCAGTCTTAGCGCTTTTTGCGCTGCTTTCATCAATATTTTGGAATTATTGTCTAGGAGGATGCGGTTATGAGTATGAAAACAATTGCTGTTTTAACGAGCGGCGGTGACGCCCCAGGAATGAATGCGGCTGTACGCGCGGTTGCGAGAACCGGTTTAACGTCCGGGATGCGCGTTTTGGGTATTCACAGAGGTTATCATGGCCTTTTGAACGGCGATGTGTTTGAAATGGACCTTCGCAGTGTTTCTGATATCATCCATCACGGCGGCACAATGTTGTATACCGCCAGAAGTAAGGAATATAATACCCCGGAAGGCGTTCAGAAAGCAGCCGATATGTGCCGCAAACTGGGCATTGAGGGCGTGGTTGTCATCGGCGGCGACGGTTCTTTCCGCGGTGCGCGCGACCTGACCGGCGCTGGCATTCCGTGCAACTGTATTCCCGGAACAATCGATAATGACGTTTCCAGCAGCGAATACACCGTTGGCTTTGATACCGCGATGAACACCGCTGTGGAGATGGTGGACCGCCTGCGCGATACCACAGAATCCCACGACCGCTGCAGTGTAGTTGAGGTGATGGGCAGACGCTGCGGCGATTTGGCGTTGCAGGTCGGTATTGCGGTCGGCGCAACCGTTATTCTGGTTCCGGAAGTTCCCTATGATTTCCAGAAGGACATCATTGACCGCATGCAGTTTACGCAGAAGACAGGCAAGAAGCATTTTATTATTGTGGTGGCAGAAGGCGTCGGCGGCGTGACGGAGCTTGCAAAGAAAATTGAGGCGAGCACCGGAATTGAAACCAGAGCGACTGTTCTGGGCCACGTGCAGCGCGGTGGTTCCCCGACCCTGCGCGACCGTGTTGTTGCAAGCGAAATGGGCTATAAAGCGGTGCAGCTGCTCAGCGAGGGCAGAAGCAACCGTGTGGTAGTTGTGCGTGACGGCAAGGTTACAGACCTGGATATTACGGAGGCGTTGGCGATGACGCGCCCGTTTAATAAAGAGCTTTATGATATTGCGCTGAAGATTTCCATCTGATTTTGAACCGGAAAAGGCCTCTGGAAAAAGGGTGTTGCTCTTTTCCAGAGGTTTTTTATTCCTGTGGTGATAATTCGATGAAGGCTTGCGAATACTAAAAAAGCTCTTCCAACATGAATCTACAAGAAAACGTAAAAAAATTTAAAAAATGTATTGACAGATTGCGCAAGTGATGGTAATATAATACTCGCGCTTGAGAGTACCGCGAAAAAATAGGGGTATAGCTCAGTTGGTAGAGCAGCGGTCTCCAAAACCGCGTGCCGAGGGTTCAAGTCCTTCTGCCCCTGCCAATACGGCTCGGTAGTTCAGCTGGTTAGAACGCTAGCCTGTCACGCTAGAGGTCGACGGTTCGATCCCGTTCCGAGTCGCCAATTCCGCTGCTATGGCTCAGTTGGCAGAGCACGTCCTTGGTAAGGACGAGGTCACGCGTTCGAATCGCGTTAGCAGCTCCAAAAAAAATCCAGTAACCGTTTGGTTGCTGGATTTTTTGTTCTACCTGGTTTTTTGGAACTGCGGGCAAAAGCTACCCAAAAGAAAAACGGTGTGCTGGAGAGACATAGAGAAGTAAAAGTTCTGCCGGACAAAGGAATGTCAGGCCGTCTGAATCCTGCGGGTTGCAGAGAAAAGAAAAACACCGCGTGATGCAATGTCCTGTCATTCCCACTAAGAGATGAAAACGCACGTTGCATCCAGTCTGAATTTGTGTGATACGGGACAGATGTTTTGTGCCGCCTGTTAACAAACGGTATCCAGATTCATTATGATCGCTTACAGTGCTCAACCAGCAAATAAAAAAGCCGAACTTCTCGTTAAAGAAGTTCGGCTTTTGGTGGAGCATAGCGGGATCGAACCGCTGACCTCTACACTGCCAGTGTAGCGCTCTCCCAGCTGAGCTAATGCCCCGAATAGTCTGCTGCGAAACAGCTTCATAATATTAGCACATATTTTGATAGAACGCAAGAGGTTTTTAAAAAAAATACCGCTATTTTATCAAAGAAAAATACCGTACGATTCAGGTAACGCACAAAAACGGTCGATCCGGTGTTTCTTAACAAGGAATGATTGAAAATCTCTTTGGACTCTGCTAAAATATATTTTTACAAACTTAAAATCTAGTAAATGAGGAGACGAAAAATGGAAGGTTCTGACATAGGAATATTGATTGGTATTTTGGTTTGCGTGGTGTTTTCAGGCTATTTTTCTGCTTCGGAAACAGCTTTTACAACGCTGAACCGCATCCGGCTGAAAAATGCCGCGGAGGATGGAGACAGCCGGGCAGCGCTAACCCTTTCGCTTGCCGATAATTACGATAAGATGCTATCGACGATTCTGATCGGCAATAACATCGTCAATATTGCGGGTGCTTCCTTGGCGACCATTATCTTCACCAGATGGATGGGGGACCCGGGCGTCTCTGTTTCCACGGCGGTCATGACCATTGTGGTGCTGATTTTTGGAGAGATTTCCCCCAAAAGCCTTGCGAAAGAAAATCCGGAGTCGTTTGCCCGGTTTAGCGCCCCTTTCCTAAGATTTCTGATGACCATTTTAACGCCTATCAATTTCCTGTTTTCACAGTGGAAAAAACTGCTGGGCCGGCTGTTCAAAAAGAACACAGACAACCGGATGACGCAGGAGGAACTGAAAACCATTGTGGATGAGGCACAGAATGAAGGCGGCATCGACGAGGAAAAGGGAGAGCTGATCCGCTCGGCGATTGAATTTGACGATTTGACCGCGGATGACATTTTGACGCCCCGTGTCGATATTGTCGGCGTGGATGAGGAATGTCCGTTTGTCGATATTGCGGAACTCTTTGTCCAGAATACCTATTCGCGCCTTCCGGTTTATTCGGACTCCATTGATAATATTATCGGCATGATCCATGAAAAGGACTATTTTAGTGCATTGCACCATGGTGTCACTGATATTCAGCAGGTTTTAAAGAAGGTTCTTTATATCAGTGGTGGGATCAAAATTTCTGACCTGCTGCGCACGCTCCAGAAATCCAAATCCCATATGGCGATCGTCGTTGATGAATTCGGCGGCACAGAGGGTCTGGTCACGATGGAAGATATCATTGAGGAGCTGGTCGGTGATATCTGGGATGAACACGATGTGGTCATCGATTATTTTAAACAGGTTGACGACAGAACGTACTTAATCAATTGCAGCGCAGACCTGCATGATTTGTTTGAAGAATTCGATCTGGGTGATTCCGATGATTTTGAGTCTTCCTCTGTGGGAGGCTGGGCGATGGAGCTTCTTGGGAAAATACCGGCGGTGGGAGATACCTTTACGTTTGAAGGTCTGCAAATCGCAGTGACAAAGGCGACTTCACACCATGCCACGCAGCTGACTTTGAAGCTTCCGGAACAAGAAGAAAGCGAGTCCGCGTAAAATCTTTGGCCCTTTTCACGCTACCATCTTTTCATAAATGTGCTATACTTGATTTTACAAAACCAATTTGCTGGCGGAGGTGGGCGGATGCAAACGCTAAGCTTATCCATTATACTTCCTGTGAAAAACGTGGAACAGGAGATCGGCGGAATTCTGCGGTCGGTTATCAGCCAGGTAAATGGAATAGAAACGGAATTTTTAATTGTTGATATGGGTTCCAGAGATGGTACGGTTCTGGAATGCGTCCAGTTTATCAAAGACGAAAGGCTTCGCGGCTTTGTGGTGCAAAACGGGGACGGCAGTGTTTCCGCCGCTTTAAATACGGGGATTCAAAAGGCGTCTGGAGATTACGTCACCTTTATCTTTGCGCGCCGTTTGTACATGGATTTTCTGAAAGGCTATCTCGACACAGCCGCACGCACGGACGCGGACTTTGTTTTTGGCAGCTTTAGTGAAGACGATGTCCGCACGGCGGAACGCCGGGCGCTCAGCAAAGCAGTGCAGAAACAGGGCGGGCTGGAATATATGAAGGCTGTTATCAACGGCGCTGTGAGGATCGACATTTCCGCGGTGCTACTGCGGAAAAGCTTTCTGCGGGAGAAGGAGCTCTATTTTCATGAAGAATGCCGATACGGCTATGTGGAGGAGTTTGTATACCGCTGCCTTTTGCAGGCGCAGACCATTGTGCAGTCTCCTACGATCCTGACGCGCAACGCTGTGTTTGAGCTGAAACGGGGAAAGACGAAACCGATCGGCAAGGATATTTTTGAAAAAGTGGAAGCGATGCTTCGCGTGGGTCTGATTTTGCGGACCAGCTATAAACAGGACCCGGAACTGCTAGCGCTTTTCACCGACCAGGTGATTCCCAAAACCGTGATGAACTGCGTGGACGTGCTGCTGCGGGAGGGGAATGGCTACAACGCGATCCGTGGGCAGCTGCGGCTGCTGGAGTATGACAAGCTGTTGCTTCCCGGCCGCAGGACGGACAAGGAACTCAAGCGTCAGCTCCGTACCTGGAACCTGATCCCATGGATGTACAAGTGCAAACCATAAAAAGGCTGCTGAAATAGCAGCCTTTTCTTGACAGCGTATACTATGCATTGTATAATATAAGCCAATAGGAGGTATACACCTTGGACATTCAATTAAAGAAAGGCCTTTTGGAAGTCTGCGTGTTGGCGGCTGTAGATCAAGCAGACTCCTACGGCTACCAGATCATTAAGGACATTTCGGAGTGCGTGGAAATTTCCGAATCGACGCTGTATCCGATTCTCCGCCGGCTGGAGGCGGGCAATTGCCTGGAAACCTATTCACTTGCGCACAACGGGCGGCTTCGCAAATACTACCGAACGACGGAATTGGGAAAGCGCAGGCTGTACGATTTCTGCGAGGAGTGGAGAGAGTTGGAGAAAATACACAGCTTTATCGAACAGGCCGGCCGGAAAGCGGCGGAACATGCATTTAAGGAGGAAGAAAAGCGATGACAAAGGAAACTTATTTTCAGACGCTACGGAAACGTTTGAAGAAGCTGCCGGACGACGACCGGGAGAAAATTTTAGCATTCTATCAGGAAATTGTAGAAGATAAAATAGAAAGCGGAATTCCGGAGGAGCAGGCGCTGGCGGATCTGGGCGACGTACAGCAGCTGGCGCAGAAGATTCTTTTGGAGAATCCAAACCGGCGGCCCGGCGGTGCAAAACCCTTTCTTGTGGCGCTGGGAGTGACCGTATTGGTCCTTCTTCTGCTGACCGGTATATTCTACGCGAGCTTTCTTTTGCCGGGAAGCTGGGAAGAAGATCATTTCTCTTCAAGCCTGGAGGTTTCCTCAGAGAGGACGTTGCCCGATTCCTCCGAATCGGAGCAGGCGCCCAGCCAGTCTGCAATGATGGTAGATCCGACCGCCTCCGGTGTCAAAGAGACAAAAGAATTTGTGCTTCCATTATCGGACGTCCGGGAGCTGAAACTTGATGTGCAAAACAAACAAGTTCAGTTGGAGGCGATAGAGGGAACGGAATTCCGCATTCAATACGAAACGGATGAAACACAGGTTTATACACTGCTCCAGGAAAAGCCCGGGGAGTATGAGGTGAAAAATCAGGACCTCAGCAGGAATATACCGTATGACGAAAATCGTGAGATGTATCGGATTACCGTTCAGGTTCCAAAAGAATATGCCGGAAAGCTTAAGGCGGAAACCGGCAATGGATATATGACGGCAAAAGATCTGCAAAATCTGGAGGAGTTAGATTGCGAAGCGGTGAACGCGGAAATCAAACTGGAAAAAATCTCCGCCTTGGAAGTTTCTGTCGAAACAAGTAACGGACGCGTCACCATGGAGACGGTACAGGCGGGGACAAAGCTGGACGTGGAAACGAAAAACGGGGAGATTGAGCTGCAGTCCTGCACGGCGGATACAGTGGAGATTGAAACCAACAATGGGCAGATTTCTCTGCAATCTGTTGAAGCACCCATGAAGACGGAAGTAAAAACCGACAACGGAATGATTGTATTGAGCGGCCTTCGTTCTCCGAACATCAGCCTGAAGACCAATAACGGTGCGATTGGCGGCAGCATACAGGGGAAAAAGTCGGATTACCAGATACAGACCAGCAAGACTCTCGGCTCCAACAATTTGGAAAATAAGAGCGACGGTTCCAAAAAACTGCTGGTAGAAACCCGAATTGGCGCAATCGATGTGACATTTGAAGAATAGTACGTGCTTCCCGCTGGTGCTGCCGGCGGGAAGTTTTTGCCTTGAAGGTTACCGCACAATATGGTATAATAACCGCACGCCGTGACCGGAAGCAGAGCTTCCGACGGCTGGGCGAACATTGAATCATCCCGGTGGGCGGATAAAGGCATTCCAGCCTTGGAAAGGGCCTGCCTTATCCTGCGGATGATTGAATAACCGCACGCCGTGACCGGAAGCAGAGCTTCCGACGGCTGGGCGAACATTGAATCATCCCGGTGGGCGGATAAAGGCATTCCAGCCTTGGAAAGGGCCTGCCTTATCCTGCGAATGATTGAATAACCGCACGCCGTGACCGGAAGCAGAGCTTCCGACGGCTGAGCGAACATTGAATCATCCCGGTGGGCGGATAAAGGCATTCCAGCCTTGGAAAGGGCCTGCTTTATCCTGCGGATGATTGAATAACCGCACGCCGTGACCGGAAGCAGAGCTTCCGACGGCTGAGCGAACATTGAATCATCCCGGTGGGCAGATAAAGGCATTCCAGCCTTGGAAAGGGCCTGCCTTATCCTGCGAATGATTGAATAACCGCACGCCATGACCGGAAGCAGAGCTTTCGAGGGATGGCGAATATTGTCTGATTGTGATGGAGGCTTTGCCTCTTTAATGGTATAATGACTCGAAAATGGTACAAGATGGGGGAGGCTAACTTTTTGGCAGAGATGACCCAGACTCAATATATGGAGGACGTTGCGCAGATTATGGCAATTCGGGCGCGCGGTTCCCGACCCATGGCCCTGGTGCGCACCTATGGATGCCAGCAGAATGTGGCGGATGGGGAAAAAATAAAAGGCCAGTTGGAGCAGATGGGGTTCGGCTTTACCGAAGAGGAAGAAGAAGCGGACTTTATTCTGTTCAACACCTGCGCGGTGCGTGAGCATGCGGAAGACCGGGTGTTCGGCAACGTCGGCGCGTTGAAAAATGTAAAACGCCGCCACCCGTCTTTACTGGTGGCGCTCTGTGGCTGCATGATGGAGCAGGAGCACGTGGCGGAGCGCATTAAAAAAAGTTTTCCGTATGTCAACCTGGTATTTGGCACGCATGTGATCCACAAGTTGCCGGAGCTTTTGTTCCGGACGCTGACGGACAGCAGGCGGGTCTTTGAACGCGGGGACGACAGCGAGGATAAACAGATTGTGGAGGGCTTGCCAATTCATCGAGACGGCACATTCCGCGCCTGGTGTACGGTTATGTACGGCTGTGACAATTTTTGTTCCTACTGTGTGGTTCCCTACGTGCGCGGCCGGGAACGCAGCCGCTCCTCTCAGGCGATTTTAGAGGAGTTTACCGGGCTGGTGCGGGCAGGCTATAAGGATATTACACTGCTGGGGCAGAATGTCAATTCCTACGGAAAGCACTTGCAGGAGGACGTCAATTTTGCCAAACTGCTCCGCATGCTGGATGAGGTGGAAGGAAATTACCGCATCCGCTTCATGACATCTCATCCGAAGGATGCCACCCGCGAGCTGATTGACACCATCGCGGCGGGAAAGCACATCAGCCATCATCTGCACCTTCCGTTCCAATCGGGCAACAACCGTGTATTGAAGGAAATGAACCGCGGCTATACCCGGGAAAAATATCTTGACCTGATCCGTTACGCAAAAGAACAGATTCCTGATCTTTCCCTGACTTCCGATATCATCGTCGGCTTTCCGGGGGAGACATACGAAGAGTTTTTGGATACGGTCGATTTAATCCGCCAGGTGGAATTCACCTCGCTATATACCTTCATCTATTCGCCGCGCGTCGGTACGCGTGCCGCGAAGATGGAAGATCCGGTTCCGGCGGAGGAAAAATCCAAGTGGTTCCAGGAGCTCTGTGCGGAGCAGGAGAAGATTGCCGCGCGCCGCTGCGCTTCCATGATCGGCACGGTGCAACGGGTGCTGGTAGAAGAACAGAACGCCAAAACGGGATTGCTGGCCGGCCGAACGGACGGCAACATCGTGGTGGACTTTCCGGGGGCCCCGGCCCTGATCGGGACATTCGCAGATGTCAACATTACAGAAGCCCGCAACTGGATTTTAAAAGGTGTACTTGCCTGACGGTCCACAAAGCGGAATCAAATATACGAAATATAGAATGGAGAAACAAGATGGATATTATTGAATTGACCAGGGAACTGGGAAAAGCCCTGCAGCAGGATGAAAGATATTTGCAGATGCGTGCGGTGAGTGCCACCTGCGACAAGGACGAGGAGCTGCAAAACCTGATCGGCGAGTTCAACCTCAAGCGCATCGCGATCAACAACGAAATGCAGAACGAGTCCCGCGACGAGGAAAAGCTGGAAAAGCTCAATGGTGAGCTCCGCCATGTCTATGCACGCATCATGCAGAACGAGAATATGACTGCGTATAACCGTGCCAAAGAGGAGATGGACAAGCTCCTGAACCGCGTCAGCGCCATCATCAGTCAGAGTGCGGACGGCGAGGACCCGGAAACGGCAGACTATGTGGAGTCCTGCGGTGGAAACTGTTCTTCCTGCGGCGGCTGTCACTAATTTCTGGTACAAAAAGCTTATCCTGTGCGGATGAGCGGATAGAATGAGAACAAACGAAATCCCGCCGGATTTTTCCGGCGCGGATTGTTTCTTTTTGAAGGAGGAAGAGCGGCGCATGGCGAATTTATCCCCGATGATGCAGCAGTATTTTCAGATCAAGGAGCAGTACCCGAATACGCTGCTGTTTTTCCGTTTGGGCGACTTTTATGAAATGTTCTTTGATGATGCAAAGACAGCATCCCGGGAGCTGGAGCTCACCCTGACCGGACGGGACTGCGGGCAGGAGGAACGTGCGCCCATGTGCGGCGTGCCGTTCCACAGTGCGGAAACCTATATCGCACGCCTGGTTGCCAAGGGATACAAAGTGGCCATCTGCGAGCAGATGGAGGATCCGGCGCTTGCAAAGGGGTTGGTCAAGCGGGACATCGTGCGTGTGATCACCCCGGGAACCGTGCTGGAAAGCAGCATGCTGGATGAGACAAAGAACAATTTCATCTGTTCCCTCTGCGCGGAGGAAAACCGGGCGGGGATCTGCTTTGCCGATATTTCCACCGGGGAACTGCATGCGACGACGCTAGAAGGCACAGAGCTTGAAGAACAACTGAAAAATGAACTTTCACGCTATTCTCCCCGGGAAATTCTGATCAATCCTGCGGCGCTCGCATACAAAGCGCTGCCGCCGTTTATCAAGGAACGCTTGTCTGCCAGCCTGGAACTGCTGGAGGACGATGCTTTTGAAAAAGACGTCTGTACGACGCTTGTTTTGGAGCAGTTTCAAAAAAATGATCTGGAAGAGCTGGACCTGCGGGAAAGCCCGCTGGTGGTGTGTGCAATCGGCGCGCTGCTGCGTTATTTAAAGCAGACACAGCGCACCGGATTGGAACGTATGACGCAGATAGAGCTGTACAGTGGGGCGCAGTTTATGCGGCTGGACCTGAACGCACGCCGGAATTTGGAATTGCTCGAAACCATGCGCAATAAAGAAAAGCGCGGCTCACTCCTGTGGGTATTGGACAAAACGCGTACCGCGATGGGAAAACGGTTGATCCGTGTCTGGATTGAGCAGCCGCTGCTCAGTCCGGCACAGATCAGCCGGAGACAGAATGCGGTGGAGGAGCTGACGGAGGACGCCATTCTGCGGGACAGTCTGGCGGAGCAGCTCACCGGCATCCACGACCTGGAACGGTTACTGTCCCGCATCGTGTACGGCTCGGCCAATGGGCGGGAGCTGCGCTCCCTTTCATCGGCGGCGGCAAAGCTGCCGGGACTGAAAGCGCTGCTGCGGGAATCGAAGTCGGCGCTGCTGTCGGGGATTCATCAGGATATTGATCCTTTGGAGGACATACAGGATTTGATCGACCGCGCCATTGTGGACGACCCGCCGTTCTCCATCCGCGACGGCGGCATGATTCGCCCGGGGTACAGCGAGGAACTGGATTTGCTGAAGGGCGACATGAGCGACGGCAAGGGAATCATCGCACAGATCGAGGCCAAAGAGCGTGAGCGTACGGGTATTCCCAAGCTGAAGGTCGGCTACAACCGTGTGTTTGGCTACTATATTGAAATCAGCAATTCCTATAAAGAACAGGCCCCGGCGGAGTACATACGCAAACAGACGCTGACCAATTGCGAGCGTTTCATTACACCGGAACTCAAAGAGCTGGAGGGCCGCATTCTCGGCGCACACGACCGGTCCGTGCAGCTGGAGCACCAGCTCTTTGACGAGGTGCGCAAAACGGTCGCCGCACAGCTGAACCGCGTGCAGCAGACGGCGCAGGCGGTGGCAAAGCTGGATGTGCTGCTTTCCTTCGCACAGGTTTCCGTCAAAAATGATTACACGCGCCCGGTGGTCAATCTGGATGGCAAAATTGTTTTGAAAGAAAGCCGACACCCAGTGATAGAAGCGCTGCTGGACGCGCCGTTTGTTCCAAACGACGTGCAGCTGGACAAGGATGAAAACCGTGTGGCGATCATTACCGGCCCCAATATGGCGGGTAAGTCCACCTATATGCGCCAGATCGCCTTAATCGCTGTGATGGCGCAGATCGGCTGTTTTGTGCCTGCCGCCCATGCGGAGCTTGGCATTGTGGACAGCATCTTTACGCGCGTTGGCGCGTCGGACGACCTGGCCTCCGGGCAGTCAACCTTCATGGTGGAAATGACGGAGGTAGCGGAGATCATTCGGAATGCCACGGACAAAAGCCTGTTGATTCTCGACGAGATCGGGCGCGGCACCTCCACTTATGATGGTATGAGTATCGCCCGCGCGGTGCTGGAATTTGTGGCGGATAAAAAGACGTTGGGGGCCAAAGCGCTGTTTGCCACACATTATCATGAGCTGACAGCCTTGGAGGAACAGCTCTCGGGCGTGAAAAACTACAACATTGCCGTCAAAAAGCGCGGGGACGACATCACCTTCCTGCGGCGCATCGTGCGCGGCGGCGCGGACGACAGCTTTGGCATTGAGGTGGCCAAGCTGGCCGGTGTTCCCAACAAGGTGGTCACGCGCGCCAAACAGATTCTGGCGGAGCTGGAGGGCGGGCAGGAGGTTTCCATGCCAAAACGGCGTGGAAGAAAACCCGCTTCAGAGCAGGAAGATGTGCAGCTGGCGCTGATTCCGCCGAACGAAACGGAAGTGATGGAACGGCTGCGCGCGCTGGACGTCAACACGCTGACGCCGATCGAATGTATGAATACCCTGTTTGAACTGAGCCGTCTGGCCCATTAAAATATAATTTATAACAACAAGGAGGTGCCGCATGGCAAAGATCAATGTTTTGGACAAACATGTCGCGGAGCTGATCGCCGCCGGGGAGGTGGTGGAACGCCCCTCATCCGTCATCAAGGAGCTGGTGGAAAATTCCGTGGACGCGGGCGCGACGGTTTTGACGGTTGAAATTAAGAACGGCGGCACCACGTTTATGCGCGTGACAGACAACGGCTGCGGCATTGCACGGGAGGATGTCCCCACAGCGTTTCTGCGCCACGCGACCAGTAAGGTGCATCACCAGGACGATCTGGAAAGCATTGCGACGCTTGGCTTCCGCGGTGAGGCGCTGGCGTCCATCGCGGCGGTTTCCCGTGTGGAGCTTCTGACCCGAACGGCAGACGAACTGGCCGGAACGCGGTATGGGATCGCAGGCGGAGAAGAAGAGTTCTGCGAGGACGCCGGCTGCGCGCAGGGAACCACATTTGTGGTACGGGACATCTTTTTTAATACGCCCGCCCGTATGAAGTTTTTAAAAAAGGACGTGACGGAGGCAAACGCCATTGCAAGCGTGATGGATCGCCTGGCGTTGTCTCATCCGGAGGTGTCCGTCCGCATGATCCGGGACGGGAAAGAGACGCTGCACACGCCGGGAGACGGGAAACTGAAGTCTGCCGTCTATGCGGTATTTGGCAAGGAGTTTACAAATGGGCTGATGCCGGTCGAGTACGCGTACAACGGCGTGTCGGTCTCCGGATTTGTCAGCAAACCGGCGGCAGCGCGGCCCAACCGCAGTATGCAGCATTTCTTTATCAATGGACGGTATGTCAAAAGCCGCACCGCGATGGCGGCGCTGGAAGAGGCGTTCAAAGGTTCCCTGATGGTTGGTAAAATGCCCGCCTGCGTGCTGCATCTGGAAATTCCCTACCAGACGGTGGACGTCAATGTCCATCCGGCGAAGATAGAGGTGCGGTTTATCAACGAGCGTCCCATTTTTGACGCGGTCTATCACGGCGTTAAAACGGCGTTGAACCAGTGGGATGCTCCCAGCGTGATGAAATTGCATCCGGCATCTCCGGCTGCGCCGTTTCCGCAGACCAAATCAGAGGCGCAAACCGTCTTGACCCCGCAGAAACAGGAGACGGTTTCCATCAGGCAGGTGGAACCCATGCAGCCGGAACAAAAAATTCCAATGGTGGAGGCGGAGCGATTCCGGGCGGCGCCTGTCCAAACGGATTGGACGGTGCGGGACAGCGGCGCGCCGTCCGGCCTGACCCACAGCTTTGGCGCCGACATTCGAAAGGCGGATATAACCGGGCCGGAGGAGGAAGAACCGCCGGTGCAGTATATGCGTTCAGGAATAGACGCTGCGA
Source organism: Anaeromassilibacillus senegalensis (assembly GCF_001261775.1). Lineage (GTDB taxonomy): Bacteria > Bacillota > Clostridia > Oscillospirales > Acutalibacteraceae > Anaeromassilibacillus > Anaeromassilibacillus senegalensis. The sequence continues at coordinate 287,915 of NZ_LN868537.1, forward strand.
AAGAGCCGCCATCGCCCACGGTTTCGGAGGAGAGAATGGAGGCCGTGCAGGCTGAATTACCGCTTGTACCGGAAAAACCGCCTGCCAAATTGGCGGGCGAGGCGTTCGGCACCTATATCCTGCTGGAACGGGGGGACGAGCTGGTTGTGATCGACAAGCATGCGGCGCATGAGCGTATGCTTTATGAAGAGTTGAAGGCGAACGGCGAACAGGCGTTGCCGCAGCTGCTGTTACAGCCCATCCCTGTGACGCTGGAAAAGAATGAATACGCGGCGGTGCTGAATGCGATGGACCTCTATGAAAAAGCCGGCTTTGAGCTGGAAGACTTTGGAGAGGGGACCGTTTTGGTGCGCAGTGCGCCGCTGATTTTGGGCGGCGAAGATGTAGCCGACGCGGTGATGGAAATTGCCGGCTATCTGCAGTCGTCCAAAAACGACCTGACCACAGAAAAGCTTGACTGGCTGTACCACAACGTAGCGTGTCGCGCAGCGGTGAAAGCCGGGGATGAGAGCCGCCCGGAGGAACTTCTGGCGTTGGCAGAACGATTGGAGCAGAATCCGAATATACGCTATTGCCCGCACGGGCGTCCGGTGTCGATCGTGCTGAAAAAGCGCGATTTGGAAAAACAGTTCGGCCGCATTTGACAGAATATGCAGCAATTGAGGTTATAATAGAAATGATGTCGATTCAGACGTACCCGAAACAGCAGAATATTCCCGTTGCGGCGGTGGTCGGTCCCACGGCTTCCGGCAAAAGCCGGTTGGCGGTGGAACTCGCGCTGCGGTTTAACGGGGAGATCATCTCCGCGGATTCCATGCAGATTTATAAGGGGATGGCGATTGGAACCGCAAAGCCGACAGAGGAAGAGATGCGCAGTGTGCCGCACCATCTGATCGATTTTGCCGACCCGGAGGAACCCTTCAGTGTGGCGGAATATGTGGAGCTGGCCGCAAAATGCGTTCGGGATATTTACAGCCGGGGAAAATTGCCGATTCTGGCAGGCGGGACAGGCCTTTATGTGCGTTCATTTCTACAGAATATTCAGTTTACCGAGGAGGAGCGCGACGACGCGTTTCGCGCGCAGATGGCAGCCAAGGCAGAGTGTGAGGGCGTACAAGCCCTTTGGGACGAGCTGTACCGGATTGATGCGGATTCCGCATCGCGTATCCATCCCAATAACGTCGGGCGCGTGATTCGCTCGCTGGAAATCTATCATACAACGGGAAAGACCATGACGCAGCAGTTGGAAGCATCCCGCCGCTTTGCTTCCCCATACAATACCTGTATTATTGGACTGGACTTTGTGGACCGGCAGGTTCTCTACAACCGCATCAATGCCCGGGTGGACGAGATGCTTGCATTGGGCTTGGAGCGGGAGGCGCGCGAGGTGCTGGCGCAGAGCCCTAAAACCGCGGCGCAGGCGATTGGATACAAGGAATTCCTTCCGTATTTTGCCGGGAATGGCACGTTGGAGGAGACGGTGAATTCCATTAAGCAGGAAACCCGCCGCTATGCCAAACGGCAGCGCACCTGGTTCCGGCGCGACGAAGAAATTCATTGGATTCTGGCGGACGAGCAGCCGGATTTTTCGTCCGTCGCCGACGAGGCCGCGCGGATTTTGCGCGCGTGGCTGGAAAACATCCGTTGAACAGCTGATGAAAGGAGGCATCCTGTGAACAATCCTATGCTGAAGCGGCTGCTTTCCCTGTTTGTCGCTTTTTTGTTGTTTCTCTATATAGGCTACCAAATCTATAATGCCAATTACAGTTCTGTGCGGACGGAAACCGTATACAGCAAGATGGAATCGGACACGATCCAGACCAGCGGCATCGCGGTGCGTGACGAAAGCCTGATCGAGCAGCCGGTCAACGGTGTGATCACCTACGTGGTCGAGGACGGAGGCCGGGTGTTTAAAGGCGGAACGGTCGCTGTTACCTACGCCAACGACGCCGACGCCGCGGCACAACGGCAGCTGGAGGATCTGGACAATGAGATTGCCAAGCTGCAAAAGTTGAATTCGCCCGGCGATACATATGCAGCCAATCCGGACTCCCTGAACAAGCAGATCAATCAGCAGTTTACAGACTTGCTGATCGGTTCGCGCAAGAACGGCTTCAGTGAGCTTTCGGATAACCGGGAACAGTTTTTGTATTTGCTTAATGAAAAGCAAATCGTCACAGAAAAGGTTACGGATTTTAATGCCCGCATCAGTTCCCTGCAAGCGCAGCGGAATACATTGGCGGCTTCGCACGGCGCACAGACAGGCACAATTGCCTCGCCTGCATCCGGATATTTTATCAGCCGTCTGGACGGCTTTGAAGGCGTTTTTGACTATCATAACATTAAGCAGATCACACCGGAGGAGGTGCGGGAAAAGGCTGCGCTGCAACCTGCTCCCTCCAACGCGGTGGGGAAAATCTGCGGGGAGTTCAACTGGTATTTTGTGTGCGTGGTCGATGCGGATACCGCGCTGAAATTCCAGGAGAAAGCCAACCAGACCCGCTATGAAAGCAAGCTGGTGACGCTGTCCTTCCCATTTGCAGCGGCCGCGCCGGTTCCCGCGGAGGTAGTCAAGGTAAACCAGAAGGACAAGGAATCTGACGCGGCGGTAATTATGCGCTGCAACAACATGGACGCGTCTCTGGCGCAGCTGCGCAACGAGACCGTGCAGATTCAGATCGAGGAATACAGCGGCCTGCGCGTCAGCCAGAAGGCCATTCACTTTGAAACAATCACCAAAAAGACCAAGGACAAGGATGGCAACGACAACGGCGTTGTCACCAGGGAAGTCAAGGGCGTGTATGTCATGCACGGCAGCGAACTGGAATTCCGGCAGATCATTCCGCTGTACAGCACAAACAGTTATGTCATCTGCAAGTCGCTGACAGAGGATGAGGAGAAGGATATGGCCAGAAAGCCGTTTGTACAGTATGAGGGGCAGGAAGATCCCCCAGACCCGATGGAGGGTCTGTTCACCGACCAAACGGTGCATCTTTACGACGAGATCGTCGTGGAAGGGACGGATTTATATGATGGAAAAGTCGTCAAATGATCTGGAATGTCGTTTTCTGGATCTGGAGGAAAACCTGAAAAGGATCCGGGAGAAAATCGCGGAGGCCGCGGTCCGGTCCGGCAGAACGCCGGAGGAAATTACCCTGCTGGCCGCGACCAAAACCGTACCGGTAGAGGTGATCAATCACGGGATCGAAATCGGCTTGGACCACATTGGAGAGAACCGCGTGCAGGAGTTGTGTGATAAATATGATTACCTGCATAAAGAGCAGACGGATGTGCAGTTTATCGGGCATTTGCAGACCAATAAAGTAAAGTATTTGATTGGCAAGGTCAGCATGATCCAGTCTGTGGACAGCGTAAAGCTGGCAAAAGAGATTTCCCGCCTTTGCACACAAAATGGATCGGATATGCAGGTTTTGATTGAGGTAAATATTGGAAAAGAGGCCAATAAGTCCGGTATTCTTCCGGAGAAAATGCCGGAATTAGTGGAAGAGATTTCCGTATTTCCTGGTATTCAGGTGCGTGGATTGATGGCAATTCCGCCTGCAAATGCCGATTCCACGGAAATGGACCGCTATTTTTCAAAGATGTCCGATTATTTTATTGACATGAAAGCCAAAAAAATAGATAATGTTACTATGGACTATTTGTCCATGGGGATGTCTGCTGATTATGCGCAGGCAATTTTGCAAGGCGCGAATATGGTGCGCGTCGGGTCCGCCCTGTTTGGGGCGAGGCAGTATTGAATCCATTCACTAAAAAATCGGCCGCCGTATGGAGACCGGGAGAATTTATAGGAGGCAAACTTTATGGCAGGACTGGTACAGAAATTCAAGAATATGTGGAATCCGCCGGATGATGAGTATGATTACGACTACGATTACGAGGAGTCTGCGCAGGACAGCGCGCCGCCGGAACGGGAAGAGCCGCGGGAACGCGAGGTGCGCGATACCATCAAACGTGCGCCGTCCAGTTCTTCCAACAATAAGGTAGTCAACATCCATGCGACCGCGCAGCTGCAGGTGGTTTTGTTCAAGCCGGAGCGTTTCGGTGAGGAAACCCGCGCGGTGGCGGACGAGCTTTTGAAAATGCACACGGTGGTTTTGAATCTGGAGAACACAGAGAAGAACGTATCCCGCAGGATCATCGATTTCCTCAGCGGCGTGGCGTATGCCAACGGCGGCAAGATCAAACGCGTCGCAACCAGCACCTTTATCATCACACCGTACAATGTAGACCTGACGGGAGACGACGTACTCGATGAGCTGGAAAGCAACGGCGTGTATTTCTAATGGAAAAACGCACCGGAACAGAAGATGCGGTGCTGGAGGCAAAGCTGGAAGACGCCTGCCGGTTTGCCTCGAATGGCAGGCCGCATTTTATCGGTTTTCTGGATGAACGGCAGGCGGCGTTGGCGGAGCGGCAAATGCGCCGGTTCGGTTTTACAAACTATATGCTTTGGGGCGGAACCGACGAGGCGGAACGCGTTCTGTTTGGCGCGTTTCCCGATTACATGGAGCCAGCCGCGGAATTGTTTCCGATGGAGACGCTGACATTTTCCTACCGGTCCTGCGATGCGCTGACGCACCGCGAATTTCTGGGTGCGCTGCTGTCGAAAGGAATTGTGCGGGAAACGGTCGGGGACATTCTGGTGGAGCCGGGGCGCTCCGTACTGTTTGTGCGGGAGGAAATCGCCCCTTTTTTAACACAGCAGGTTGACAAAATCGGACGCGTCGGTGTGAGAATTTCACCCGGTGCGTCGTTGCCATATCCGGAGCCCCATACCTTTTCTCCGTTTTCCGGTGTGGTGGCATCCGCACGGCTGGATTGTATCGCGGCGCTGGCCTTGGGGCTCAGCCGGGAGAAGGCGGCGGACTTGGTCCGCGCCGGTCTGGTCATGCTGAACCATGAGGTACAGTCCTCTGCCTCAGCACAGGTGGCGGAGGGGGATAAACTTTCGGTTCGCGGCAAAGGGCGGTACGTTCTGGACCGTCTCGGCCCTATGACAAAGAAGGGGCGGCTGAGCGTTGCAGGCAGGAAATATATATAATGGGAGGCTTCTTTTATGCTTACGCTGAATGACATTATCAATGTCACTTTTAGGAGAACAAAGTTTTCTGGTTACCATCCCGACGATGTGGACGTTTTTGTCGATAAGGTGAAGGAATCCTACGACGAAATGATTCGTAAGAACATCGAGCAAAAGGAAGAGATGGAGAAGCAGAAGGAAGAATATGACCAGCTTCAGAAAAAGCTGGAGGTTTTGGCGGGCAAAATAGAAGACTACCGTCAGGAAGAAAACGAGATTAAAAATGCCCTTGTCAGCGCGCAAAAGCTGGGAGACGCTTCGGTTCGTGAGGCGCGCCATAAGGCGGAGATCATTATAAAGGACGCCACCCTGAAGGCGGAACGCATCATTGCCGGCGCGGATGAAAATATCCTTGCGCAGAAGCAGGAGCTGGACCTCCTCAAAAGAGAGACCGCCGCGTTCCGTGCGCAGCTGTTGGAAACCTACAAGCAGCATTTGACCCTGATCGATGCCATTCCGAATGAGCGGCCGCAGGAAATCAAGCTGACCAAAGAGCCGCAGACGGTGGTACCGCAGGCGGAGGAACCCGGTTTTCCGGATGATTTCCACGTGACGATCGCGAATTTTGACGAAGAGCAAACCTCTGCGAATTTGGACCCATTTGCCCACGGAGAGGACGTTTTAGACTGAGCGGCGCAGCGTTCAGCAAAAATTTAGAAATGACACGAAAGAAAGGGCGGGCGTAAGTTCGCTCTTTTTCCATACGAAGAAGCAATATGCGGAAACGTGCGAAGGAGGATTTTATGACAGCAGTGATATCTTTGCTTTTGGCCGCTGTGGCTGTCGCGGCAGATCAGTGGATCAAATGGCTGGTGGCAACACAGTTGCAGCCAGTGGGCTCAGTTACGGTCATCCCAGGCTTTTTAGATTTTACCTACCTGGAAAACCGGGGCGCGGCATTCGGCATGCTTCCGGATCAGCGTTGGTTTTTTATTGTTGTGACCGGGTTGATTACCCTCTTGTTGATCGCGGGACTATTTGTCTATAAAAAGCACAACTGGCTTTCGTTGACAGCCTCTGTCCTGATCATCGGCGGCGGTATTGGAAACCTGATCGACCGGCTGCTCTACGGCTATGTGATCGATTATATTCATGTTTCTTTCTTTCCGCCCATTTTCAATTTTGCCGATTGCTGTGTGACAGTGGGAACGGTTCTTTTGATGCTGTACATCCTGTTTTTCTCCGACAAAAAAGAGGGGAAAAGGCTGACTGCGAAGGATCCGTCCTCCGGAGGGCTTTGATTTGGCGGAAGTAGTGGAAATTGCGGCAGCGCCCGACGATGTGGGGATGCGTTTGGATAAATTTCTGGCGGAAAGGTTGGAAAACTGCACCCGCTCTGCGGTGGAAAAGCTGGCGGAGCAGGAAATGATCCATTGCGGTAAAAAACCGGTCGCAAAGAACTACAGGCTGCATGCTGGAGATGTCTTTTTTGTAACGCTGCCGGAACCCGTCGCGCTGGACGTGCAGCCGGAAGAGATTCCGCTGGATATTCGCTATGAAGACGGCGATCTGTTGGTGGTCAACAAGCCGAAGGGGATGGTGGTGCATCCGGCTGCGGGCCATTACAGCCATACGCTGGTTAACGCGCTGCTGGCACACTGCGGCGATTCTCTGTCAGGCATCAACGGCGTCATTCGGCCCGGGATTGTCCACCGGATTGATAAAGACACCAGCGGCTTGCTGATTGTTGCAAAGAATGACTTGTCCCATCAAAATCTGGCGGAGCAGATCAAAGTTCATAGCTTTACGCGCATGTATGAGGCAGTGGTCCACGGTAATTTAAAGGTGGACAGCGGGACGGTGGATGCACCGATCGGCAGGCATCCGACGGATCGGAAGCGTATGGCGGTGACGGACCAGCACGCGCGCAACGCCGTAACGCGTTATGAAGTGCAGGCTAGGTATTCGGGCTTTACCCATGTGAGGCTGAAGCTGGAAACCGGGCGTACGCATCAGATTCGCGTGCATATGGCGTATATTGGTCATCCGGTGGCGGGAGATCCCGTCTACGGCCCCAAAAAACCGGTTCCCAATCTGGACGGGCAGTGTTTGCATGCGCGTACCATCGGCTTTATCCATCCGCGCACGGGGGCGTATCTGGAAATCACCAGTGAGCTGCCGGATTATTTTACCGCGCTTTTGAATAAATTGTCCGCAGGAGGAATGTAAATTGGATTTAAGTGGAGTTCTGTTAGTCAGCGACCTGGACGGTACGCTGATCGGTGAAAATTTTGTTGTGCCGGAACGCAATCTCCGGGCGATCGAGCGCTTTCAAAATGTGGGAGGCAGTTTTGCCATTGCGACCGGACGGTCGATTTTATCCGGCGGCAGATACGCGGAACTGACCCATCCCAAAGGACCATGCATTTGTTTGAATGGGACGATCCTGTATGACTATCAAAGGCAAAAACTTATATGGGACTGCCACTTAAACCAGCATACAGCGGCTGCTTATATCCAAAAGCTTTATGATCGGTTTCCAACGGCGGGGATTGAATATTTTTGCGTCGAAACCATCCATATTCTACGCAACAACGCATATGTGACGGAGCATTTAAATCATGAGAGCGTGTCATGGAGTGAAGGCCCGCCGGTTGACGCGGACGAGCCCTGGTATAAGGCGCTGTTTGCAGACGATCCGGAAAGAATGAATGAAATGGAAGCCTTTGCCAGAACCTTCTCGCATGAGGATGTGCGGTTTGTCTCATCTTCTGAGAATTATCTGGAGATGCTCCCCGCGCAGGCCAGCAAAGGAAACGCCCTGCGAAAGGCTGTACAGATGGCTGGCTATGACTTAAAACAGGTTTATGCGATTGGAGATTACTATAACGATACGGAGCTGCTGGAGGCCGCGGGTGTATCGGCGGTTCCCGAGAATGCACCGGAAGATATAAAGCGGCGGGCCGACCTCGTAGTGGGACATTGTTTCCAGGGGGCGGTGGCGGATTTGATCGAAGAGATTGAATACAGGCATTCGTAAGAAGATAGGGCGGTGGGAGCGGTTGGAAGAGGAAAAGAAGCAGGTGCGAATCCTGATTGGAATCGCGGCATTTCTCTGCGCGCTGATCGTCGGTTACAATGCTTTCTATGTGCCGGATATCCCTTTACAGAATGAGGTGTGGACCGATCAAATGTCCGGCGGCACTGGCACGGAATCGTATGTCCCTCAGGAGCCTGCTGAAAAAATCGATTTAAATTCGGCAACAGCAGCTGCGTTGGACACATTGGATGGAATCGGTCCGGTTCTCGCCCAGCGAATCGTGGATTATCGTGAGGAATACGGTGGCTTTTACAGTGTTGAGGAATTGAAAGAGGTAAATGGTATAGGGGAGAAGCTGTTTGAACAAATTAAGGACAAAGTGACGGTTTTGCAGCCGTGAACGTGTACATAAAAACAGGAATCAAACGAAACTGTTTCGCTTGATTCCTGTTTTTATGTTTCATCTGTTTTTTCCAAAGCGGATGGTTCGCAGTGAAGCATGGAAAATGCGGAGACGGTGTCGGAGAGCCACTCGTCGGCCCGTTCTGCGGGGATTACGACAGGAAGGCGTTCTTCCCGTTTGCCGGTATTGTCTCCAGTTGGCGCGGTCAGGACGACACAGTGCCGTTCCTGATCGTAATCGTTGTACATACCGGCGATATAAACGGGTGTATGGTCAGGGTTGGTATAGCGCTGTTTGACGGTTTCAGGCCCCCATTTGCGAAAGCCGGTGCAGGGGATCAGACAGCGCCTCGTATAAAGGCTGTTGTGGAACATCCACTTTTTTTCAGCTGTTTCCACAGGCGCGTTGGCCACAACGCTGCCGCTCGCGAAGTGTGGGAATCCCCATTTTGCCAGTTCCGGTTGGATCCCGTTTTCACCGTCCACCAAAATCGGTGTGGCGGCAGTGGGGAAGATTTCTCCGGTTTTAATGCAGTCCCTGCCGTGCTTCCGCTCAATCTGTTCCAGAATTTCCCGAATGTTTTGGTTTCGATCGTCCTCCAAGAGTGTATACCGTCCGCACATAGTCATCCTCCTCAAGATTATGGAATTCTATCATAAAATACCCAATTTTGCAGAGGATATGTTCAAACGGTTTTATTGCCAAAAAGAAGCGGCAAAGATGGAATTTTCCAGCGGTGCTTTCCTAATCTGCTTTTTACAGACAGGTAAAAAGAAAGCGTTATAAAAGTCAGGTTTGACAAGGCGATCCGTGGGGGAATGTCCATATTTTATTATTTCGTATTTGTCCGGACAAAAAAAATCCGAACCAATTTGGTCCGGATTTTGTGGTGCAGGTAAGAGGACTTGAACCTCCATGAAATTGCTTTCACATGGACCTGAACCATGCGCGTCTGCCAATTCCGCCATACCTGCATATTTGGTTTTTGCTCTTGCTTTTGGGCTCTCGCCCGACTGCTTGGCTAGTATAGCATATACGAAAACGGATTGTCAAGCGGTATTCTAAAAAAATTTGAAAAATTTTGTAATTCTCTGCGAATTTCCGAAAAGGGTTGCAAGTTTGTAACTTTTGTTGTATTATAAGATATCAACATTACAAAGTTGTAACTAATTTATGAACAAAGGAAAGGGAATAGAGTGATGCAGCTCCTAAAAAAGGGAAAACAGGCGTCGTCTGTTGAACCTTCCATCCAGACAGAAACAAAAAACCTGTGGACAGACCGCGCGCAATTGCACTGCCTCTTCGCGCGCTTTTGCCGTTTTTTGTATATTGTTGGAATACAGACGGTTCGTATTATAAAAAGGGTCCATAGAAGGCTCCACCGCTTTTTCCTGCCGCTTATTACGCTTTTAAAGCGAATTTATGCACGGACGATCGGCAGGCAGGTCCATCGTTTGAAAAATGAATTCCGTTCGATTAAAGAGGGATTTTTGATTGCCGGACGTCGTTTAAAGCAGGCGAAGCGGCAGGGAATGGGCCAGGCCATAATGGAGTCCCTGAAGATTACAGGAAAAAGCTTTGTGCGGCATAAAGGCTTCCTGTGCGGCATGCTAAACGTGTTGGCGCCTTTGGGGGCGCTGGCGCTGTTGGTTTTTACCGTACAATACTGGAACAATTTAAATTACGGCCTGGTTTTGACTTACGACGGACAGGAAATCGCGACGATTCAAAGCGAATCTGTGTTTGAGCAGGCGACCGAGATGGTCAATCAGCGTATGATTCATGACGTAAAAGGGGAAGAGGCTACGGTGGAGATCACGCCGGCCTTCAAGCTTTCTGTTGTGGATGAGAGCCGTTATGCTGCCGCAAGCGCGGTCTGCGATATGATCATTAAGCAGTCCGACGGCATTATTGAAGAAGCCAGCGGCCTGTATGTGGATGGCGAGTTGATCGGCGCAGTAAAGAGCAGCGCGGACCTGCGCTATATTTTGCAGAATATTTTGAACGATGCGCGCGGTGGAGATACCGCGGCGGATGCCTCCTTTGCACAGAACGTGGAGACGGTCAGCGGCCTGTTCCCGACCAACAGTGTAATGACCAGTGATCAGATGCGGGAACTGCTGACAGGAACCGAGAAGGATGCGGTCATTTATACCGTCAAGGCGGGGGATACCGCAACCTCGATTGCGCAGGCGCACAACCTGACCATCGCACAGCTGAACAGTGTCAACAATGGGCAGATCGGCGATGTGATGCATGAGGGTGACCTGATCAACATTGAGGTCGCAGTTCCCAGGCTCAGTGTGGAGCTGACCAAGACAGAGACGTATGAAGTGGCGCTTCCCTACAAGACGATTACCCAAAAGGACGATTCGCAGTATACAGATTATTCCAAGGTGTTGACAGAAGGCGTCAACGGGCAGCAGCAGTGTGTGGATAAAGTGACGTATCGGAACGGCAGCGAAGTGCGCCGGGAGAATGTCAGCAAACAGACGCTGCAGGAGCCGGTGGATAAGGTGGTTGTGACCGGAACGAAGAAGCGGCCCAAGTCTGCCGAACCAGGCTACAGTACAGGAACCATGATGTGGCCTGTCCCATCCCTGCATACGATCACCACGTATTATGAGTATCGCTGGGGCAGTTTTCACAGCGGCATCGATATTTCCGGCAGCGGTGCGTACGGCAAAACCATCGTGGCAGCCGACGGTGGAACCGTCACGGCGGCCGGGCGTTCCGGCAGTTACGGATTGCGGGTGCAGATCGACCACGGCAACGGGTTGCAGACGCTGTACGGGCACTGCAGCAAGCTTTTGGTAAAGCCAGGGCAAAAGGTTGCCAAAGGGCAGGCCATTGCACTGGTTGGAAGCACGGGCAATTCCACCGGACCACATTGCCATTTTGAAGTGTACCGGTACGGAAGCCGTCAAAATCCGCTGAATTATGTAAGATAAAAGAATGGAGAGCGCTCTGCACGTTTATAACGGCAGGGCGCTCTTTTCCTTCTGTTTGGCGTATTATGCCGCAAAGAAAAGGCAAATTATGTAAAGTTCATCGCTGTGCGCAGATTTACATACAAGGGGCGTTTGGCAACGCAATTATTTTTATTTACATTCACAAAGTTTTCCAGATTGGCTGGCTTTGCTTGACTTTTAGCGGCAGGTGTATTATTATCGTTAGGAGTAAATGATGCTCATATTAGGCAAATGTTTCGTGATTTTTGAAGAATATAACTGAATCATTTTGTAAATATTAACAGTCTGCGACATCACTAATTTTGCGGTTTCTGCAAAAGATAGTGTTACTTTCATTTTTAAAACGGAAAGAGGCGCAGGCTTTTTATTTGGGTCTATTTCCCTGACACCTGGGTAGGATTATGTGAATTTTGAGATTGGAGCGTGCCGCATTGGACAAATTTGTGATTAATGGTGGCAACCGGCTTACCGGCGAGGTAACGATCAGCGGTGCAAAGAATGCCGCAATTGCAATTATTCCTGCAGCGATTTTATCGGACGGCGTATGCCGCATTGAAAATATACCGAATATCACCGATGTGACTTCCATTACCCGTATTTTGTATGATATGGGTGCGCAGGTGCGCACCATTGATAAATCGACTATTGAAATTGACCCGCGCAAAATTCATACCTGCGTCGCTTCCTATGAACTGGCAAAGCATATCCGCGGCTCCTATTATCTCCTGGGCGCTCTTCTGGGCCGCTTTTCCCATGCCGTGGTTACGATGCCGGGCGGATGTGATTTCGGCGTGCGGCCGATCGACCAGCACCTGAAGGGCTTTGGTGCGCTCGGCGCCAATTACAAGCTGGACGGCGGCATGGTCGACGTCAGCGCGGAGCAGTTAAAAGGCAGCCATATCTATCTGGACGTCGTTTCCGTGGGTGCGACGGTCAATATTGTTTTGGCGGCAGTTCGTGCACAGGGCTTGACGGTGATTGAAAACGCGGCAAAAGAGCCGCATATTGTAGATCTTGCAAACTTCCTGAACTCTATGGGCGCCGATATTCGCGGCGCCGGCACAGACGTTATCAAAATTTATGGGGTGGACCATCTGAATGGTACAACCTATTCTATTATTCCTGACCAGATCGAAGCGGGTACCTATATGGTTGCCGCTGCTGCGACGGGCGGAGATGTACTGGTTAAAAACGTCATACCAAAGCATCTGGAGTCCATTACTGCCAAGCTGGAGGAGATGGGCGTGGAGGTGGAGGAATATGACGACTCCATCCGGGTGCGCAGAGATGCGCGCCTGAATAAATGCAATATCAAAACAATGCCGCACCCTGGATTCCCGACGGACATGCAGCCTCAGATTGCGGTGCTGCTCGCCATTGCGAATGGGACCAGCATCATCAACGAAAGCGTTTGGGACAACCGGTTCCGCTATGTGGAGGAGCTGAAGCGGATGGGCGCGCAGATTTCTGTGGACGGCCGTCTGGCGGTTATCGAAGGGGTGGACCATCTGTCCGCTGCTCCGGTCAAGGCGACGGACCTGCGCGCGGGCGCCGCGATGCTGATTGCCGCTCTTTGTGCGGAGGGGACCTCGCAGGTGGAGGATATCCAGCACATTGAACGCGGTTACGAAAATGTGGAGGAAAAGCTCAGCAGCCTGGGCGCGGATATTCAGCGCATCCACGTGCCGGAACCTGTGATTGCGCGGGCGATTTAAGAAAACTATTGGACAATAGAGAATGGGTATCCATCCATTCTCTTGTTTTTTAGGCAGTCCGAACCGGGCTGCCTGCAGAGGAGAAAGGAACGGGTCTTTTGGCGAGATTTACGCCGCTTTTCAGCGGCAGCAGCGGTAACGCATATTACATAGGGTCTTCTTCGGAAGGCGTTTTAATTGATGCAGGGCGTTCCGCCAAACAGCTTGTAAATATGCTGCGAACATGCGGGACGGAGCCGGAGGCAGTCAAGGCGATTTTTGTTACGCACGAGCATTCGGACCATGTGAAAGGCCTCCGTGTGCTGGCGAACCGGTATCATATCCCGGTGTACGCGTCCCAAGGAACATTGCAGGCGCTGTTGCAGATGGGGTGCCTGGAGGGAGATTTTCCGGTTCAGGAGATCACGCTGGACGGTGTGGAATGCGCCGGAATGTTTATTCAGTCGTTCCGCACTCCGCACGACTGTGCGGAAAGTGTGGGATACCGTGTGTTTACCGCGGACGGGCGCAGCGCGGCGGTATCGACGGACTTGGGATATATGACGGACACGGTGCGCGGCGCGCTCTGTGGGGCGGATCTGGTCGCGATAGAGTCAAACCACGACGTCCGTATGTTGCAGAACGGCCCGTATCCCTACCCGCTGAAAAAGCGTATTTTGTCGCGGATTGGGCATCTCAGCAATGTTGCATGTGCCGATGAGTTATGTCGCATGGTGGAAATGGGGACCACGCGTTTTGTATTGGCACATTTAAGCGCGGAAAACAACACGCCGGAGCTGGCCTATCAGACGTCGGTGTGCTCTCTGTCTTTGGCGGGTATGAAAGAAAAAATGGATTATAAACTTTGTGTGGCGCCGCGTGAGAACTGCACAGGGCAGTCCGTTTTATTTTAGGAGCAATTATGTTTACAGTCAACCTGATTTGTGTAGGGAAGTTAAAGGAATCCTATTGGCGGGAAGCGTGTGCGGAGTATGCGAAGCGGCTTTCCGCTTTTTGTCGTTTTACTATTGTGGAACTGCAGGAGAGCCGATTGCCGGACAATCCCTCCGCATCGCAGATTGAAACGGCGCTGCGGGCTGAAGGAGAAAAAATTCTTGCTGCTGCAAACGGATCGCCGCTGTTTGCTCTTTGCATTGAGGGGAAGCCGGTGTCTTCTGAACAGCTGGCGGAAAAGATCGGCGCGCTCGCGGTCAACGGTGCGAGCACGCTCTGCTTTGCCATCGGCAGTTCTTATGGGCTGAGTGATGCGGTCAAGCGGGCGGCGGCCCTGCGCCTCTCGATGTCGCCGATGACCTTCCCGCATCAGTTGGCGCGCGTGATGCTCTGTGAGCAGACCTACCGGGCTTTTCAGATTTTAAACCATGGAAAATATCATAAATAGAAACTTATCATGTTTGGTCAGATAAGGAGTGACTCCCCCCGCCATCGGCGGGGGGAGTCACTCCATTTAGCTGATTGTGCTATGGCCCTCTTTTCTTTAGTCACGGCTGAGACAAGAATGTTTTGTGGATTTGCCATAATGAGGGACGATCCGGCATAAGAATTAGTGGAATGCCAGAGCAGGGCCAAAACGCCTGCCGCGTTCGGGCGGTTGGCCCTGGGCTGGAACCAGAACTAGGAGGTGTCGGATATGAAGTTCAAAAGGATCACAGCGGGGCTGCTGGCCGCTTTGCTGGTGGGGCTGACTGTGCCTACGCGAACGGCGGCTGCGCTGTCGGAAGAGGAAGTCAAAGCACCCGCCGCGATTTTGATGGAAGCGCAGACGGGAAAGGTTCTATATGAAAAGAATTCGCACGAAAAGCGGCCGTGCGCGTCCATTACAAAGGTTATGACGCTGCTGCTGGTAATGGAGGCGCTGGACTCAGGGAAAATCTCCCTGACGGATACGGTTTCCGCCAGTGCGCACGCGTCTTCCATGGGTGGGTCGGACATTTGGCTCAAGGAAGGCGAGACCATGACAGTGGACGACATGCTGAAGGCCACGGTAGTGGCCAGCGCCAACGACGCAGCCGTCGCACTGGCAGAATTTGTGGCCGGCAGCGAGGATGAGTTCTTGCGGCAAATGAACGAGAAGGCACAGCAGCTTGGCATGGCGGATACCACCTTCCTGAACTGCAACGGGCTCGATGAAGACGGCCACCTGACCTCTGCAAACGATGTCGCCATCATGTCGCGTGAGCTGATGAAGCATAAGAAAATTTTTGATTATACGATGATCTGGATCGATTACGTGCGCGGCGGACAGACGCAGCTGGTTAACACCAATAAGCTGATCAAAACCTACAAGGGGATTACCGGCCTGAAGACCGGCACGACCGGGAAGGCGGGGAGCTGTATCAGCGCCACCGCAGAACGGGACGGCGTGCAGCTGATCGCCGTTGTTTTAGGTGCGGCGAATACAAAGGATCGCTTCGCCTCCGCGGCAACCCTCCTGGATTACGGCTTTGCAAACTGGGCAGTTGCCGCTCCAGAGGTGCCGCAGGATGCCCTTGCACCGGTTCCAGTCCTGAACGGTATGGTGGACGAGGTGGAAGCCACCGTCACGGCAGACGGCGTTCTGCTGGTTCCAAAGGGCAGGGAAAAGGAAATCCAGTATCAGGTCTCCATGGGAGAAAATCTGACCGCCCCGGTGGAAGAAGGGCAGGTATTGGGAAAAATCACCTGCACATTGGGGGATGAGACGCTGAAGGAGTACAACATTCTTGCCAAAACGTCTGTTCCGGAAATCACCTTCTCAGCGGTATTTCAGCTCCTGTTCCGCAATTTTGTGTCTATGTAGAGAGAATGTCCGATCAGGTCCGCGCGTCCGTTTTGACAGGCGCGCGGCTCTTTTTCGACTACTCTTAAAAAGAAATACACAATTTGCACAAGAGCGCAACGTTCCAAATAATTTTAATTATAAAAGTTGTGACTTCCCTTGCAAATAGGGGCAATCTATTGTAAAATAACAACAGACCCATATTTGCAACATTTAGGAGGATTTCATATGTCAATTAGGATTGATACACAACATCTATCCGGGTTTATCAATGAGAATGAATATAAGGCGCTTGCGCCGCAGGTGAAGCTGGCTCACGAGATGCTTCATTCCGGCACGGGCCTCGGCAATGATTTTATCGGCTGGGTGGATTTGCCCACCAACTATGATAAAGAAGAGTTTGCCCGCATCAAAGCGGCGGCGGAGAAGATCAAGTCCGATACCCAGGTGTTCATTGTCATTGGCATCGGCGGTTCTTACCTCGGCGCGCGCGCGGCGATTGAATTCCTGAAGTCCCCGAATTATAATGCGATGAAAAAGGACACGCCTGAAATTTACTTTACAGGCAACAGCATCAGTTCTTCCGCGCTGAGCGAGTTGCTCGCGCTGTGTGAAGGCAAGGATGTGTCCATCAATATGATTTCCAAGTCCGGTACGACAACGGAGCCTGCCATTGCGTTCCGCGTCTTCCGTGAGTATCTGGAAAAAAGATATGGCAGAGAAGAAGCGAAAAAACGCATCTACTGCACAACCGACAAGGCGCGCGGCACCCTCAAGCAGCTGGCAACCAAGGAAGGCTATGAGAGCTTCGTGGTTCCGGACGACGTCGGCGGCCGTTATTCCGTTCTCACGGCGGTTGGCCTTCTGCCCATCGCGGTCTGCGGTGCGGACATCGATGCGTTAATGGCCGGCGCGGCGAAAGCCCAGCAGGAGTACAACAATCCGGATGTGTATACCAATCCGTGCTACGAATATGCGGCGCTTCGCAATATGATGTACCGCAAGGGCAAGGAAATTGAAATCCTGGTCAGCTATGAGCCCTGCTACACCATGATGTGCGAGTGGTGGAAACAGCTTTACGGCGAAAGCGAGGGCAAAAACAACAAAGGCCTTTTCCCGGCATCCGTCGTATTCTCCACCGATCTGCATTCCATGGGCCAGTATATTCAGGAGGGCCGCCGTTCCCTGTTTGAAACGGTTGTCCTGTTCGATAAAGCCAAGCAGGAAATTTACATCGGCAACGATCCGGAAAATGTGGACGGCCTTAATTTCCTGGAAGGCAAGAGCATGGCGTACATAAATGAAAAAGCCTTTGAGGGAACTGTGCTGGCGCATACCGACGGCGGCGTGCCGAACGTTGTGCTGCACGCGCCGGATTTCTCCGAAGAGTCCCTGGGCTTTCTCATTTATTTCTTTGAAAAGGCATGCGCGATTTCCGGTTATCTGCTCGGCGTGAACCCGTTTGACCAGCCTGGCGTGGAAAGCTACAAGAAGAACATGTTTGCTCTTCTCGGCAAGCCCGGCTATGAGGCGGAGAAGGAAGCGCTGGAAGCGAGACTGAAAAAATAAAGGCTGGCGTTCTATCCGCTGAGGCGGAAATAAAATCATACAGGGGGAGTTTCAATGGTTACTCTGATCGTAGGAAAAAAAGGTTCCGGAAAAACAAAAAAACTGATCGAACGCGCAAATGAAGCGGTTAAAACATCCAACGGCAACGTGGTCGTGATCGAAAAAGGCCTTAAATTGACGTATGACATCTCCCATCAGGCACGTCTGGTGGACAGTGACAGCTACAGCATTCAGGGGATGGATGCTCTGGCGGGATTTATCAGCGGTATCTGTGCCGGCAACTACGATGTGACCGATATTTTTGTAGATTCCACATTGAAGATCATCGGCCAGGATATGGAAAACCTGAAGACGTTTGTTGGCAGAATGAGCAAGCTCTCTGAGAGTGCGGACACGAACATCACCCTGCTGGTTTCTGCGGAAAAGGGCGATCTGCCGGAAGGCGTCGGCGAACTCGCCACACAGATTTAAATTGTTACAAAACTTCGATGCTGCCGGGTTGCGCACGTGCCCCGGCAGCATCTTTGTGCGAATATTTTGCCGTAATTCGCAAATTTTCCCTACAAATTGTATTGACAAAGCGTATATTAACCTATATAATAGGCTAATGTAGCGTCGAGGTGTAAAATGCTTCTTGATTTAAAGAATGTGTTTCTGGAAGAGGGTGCATCGCAGCGTTTCCAGTATCCTTTGGATTTGCAATCCATTGACGTAAATGGTGTTTATCCGTTTGTCTCGCCGGTCGAGGTGAAGGGTACGGTGGAAAATCATGCGGGTGTTGTGCAGCTTGCCGCAACTGCGGAGTTTGATTTTTCTATTCCCTGTGACCGCTGTATTACACAGATCGATAAGCATGAAAAATATTCTTTTTCGCATGTTTTGGTTCTGTCTCTGGAAAATGAAGACAGTGACGAATACATTCAGGTGCCTGATTACCGCTTGGACTTGGACGAGCTGATTCGCTCCGATGTTCTGCTGGAATTGCCGACCAAGTACTTATGCAGGGAAGACTGCAAGGGCTTGTGTCCTCAATGCGGCAAAAACCTGAACGACGGCGCATGCGATTGCCAAACGCATCAGATTGACCCTCGCCTGAAGGTTCTTAAAAAACTGATAGATTAGATAGTTTTGTAAGGAGGTGCTGACGATGGCGGTACCAAAGAGAAAAGTATCCAGTGCAAGACAGAATAAGAGACGTTCCAATGTGTGGAAGCTTCATGCTCCTGCTCTGATGAAATGCCCGAAGTGCGGGGAGTATAAGACCCCTCACAGAGTGTGCGGCAGCTGCGGTTACTACAACGGCAGAGAAGTAATCAAGAAGGAAGCCTAATTTTGATTTCCGAAGGATAGAGAAGGAGTAATCCTTCTCTATTTTTTTGCTCTGTTCAAACGGAGGGTGAGTATGTCTGTAACAATTCGATCGGTGGATGGCGGCAGCGCAGCACAGCGCGCAAACATTTTGCCGGGGGAAACGCTGGTTTCCATCAATGGAAATGAAATATGCGATGTCTTGGATTACCGCTTTTATGAGACGGACCGGCAGCTTGCCATTGTCCTGCGGGATGTACAGGGGAAAGAGCGTACAGTGCAGATCCGCAAGGGACAGTACGAGTCCATCGGCCTGGAATTTGAAACGTATCTGATGGACAAGCAGCATTCCTGTACGAACAAATGCATCTTTTGTTTTATTGACCAGCTTCCCAAAGGGATGCGCGGCAGCCTGTATTTTAAGGACGACGATTCCCGGCTTTCTTTTTTGTTCGGCAACTATGTAACGCTGACGAACCTGCAGGAGCGCGAGGTGGAGCGCATCATTAAAATGCATATCAGCCCAATCAACATTTCGGTTCACACGACAAACCCGGAGCTGCGTGTCAAAATGATGGGCAACCGCTTTGCGGGGGAACGATTGCAGATTCTGTATCGCTTTGCAGAAGCGGGCATCAAGCTGAATTGCCAGATCGTCTCCTGCCGGGGCGTCAATGACGGCCCGGAGCTGGACCGCACGATTCAGGATCTGGGCGCTTTATGGCCGTCGGTGCAGAGCATCGCGGTGGTGCCGATCGGGTTGACCAGGCACCGGGAGGGATTGTATCCACTGGCAGGATACGACGCGCAAAGTGCCTGTGATACGGTGCGGCAGATCGAGGCGTATGGAGACCGATTCCTGGAACAGTACGGGCAGCGCATCTGCTATGCGGCGGACGAGTTTTATTTAAAAGCGGAGCTGCCGATTCCGCCTGCGGCGTTTTACGGCGATTTTGACCAGCTGGAAAACGGCGTGGGCCTTCTCGCCAGCTTGAAGCAGGAATTCAGCGACGCGCTGGAGGACTTTGCACCGCCGGAGAGACAGCGCCATGTTACGCTTGCAACCGGTGTAGCGGCAGCGCCTTTTCTGGATACGCTGCTTGACGAACTGCGAAGAAAATGTAATAATTTAACATGCAGCGTGGTACCTATTGTTAACCACTTTTTTGGAGATACTATCACCGTTGCAGGTCTGGTGACCGGCGGCGATCTTTTAAAACAGCTCAAGGACAAACCGCTTGGCGATGCGCTGCTTCTGCCGGATGTCATGCTGCGGCGGGAAGGCGATATCTTTTTGGATGATCTGTCTCTGGAGGAGCTGTCAGAGGCGTTACAAGTGAAAATTGTGACCGTGCCAAACGACGGCTATGCGTTGCTGGACGCGGTAACAGGGAGTGATACAAATGGCTAAACCCGTAGTGGCGATTGTCGGCCGCCCAAACGTCGGCAAGTCGACCTTGTTTAATAAGCTGATTGGTCAGCGTCTTTCCATTGTGGACGATACCCCCGGCGTGACCCGGGACCGGATTTACGGCGAGTGCGAATGGAAAGGGCGGAAATTCTCCGTTGTCGATACCGGCGGCATCGAGCCGAGTGCCAACGATGTGATTTTATCGCAGATGCGCACGCAGGCGCAGCTGGCGATCGACGCGGCGGACGTCATTGTACTGGTGACGGATCTCCGTTCCGGTGTTGTGGCGACGGATGCGGACATTGCCGCCATGCTGCTGAAGAGCAGCCGGCCGGTGATCCTGTGCGTCAACAAGTGCGATACGGTCGGAGATCCGCCCGCGGAGTTTTACGAGTTTTACAACCTGGGCCTGGGTGATCCAGTGCAGGTTTCCTCGGTGCACGGTCACGGAACGGGCGATCTGCTCGACCGCGTGGTGGAATTCCTGCCGCCGGAAACAGACGAGGAAGAAGACGGCGAGCTCATCAAAGTGGCGATTATTGGCAAGCCGAATGTCGGCAAAAGCTCTCTGATCAATCGCATTTCCGGTGAGAATCGCTGCATTGTGTCCGATATTGCGGGTACGACGCGCGACGCAATCGACACGGCGATCGAAAATGCGTATGGGCGATTTATCCTGATCGATACCGCAGGCTTGCGCCGCCGCAGCAAGGTGGACGACAGCATCGAGAAATACAGTATCATCCGCGCACAGATGGCAATTGAACGCGCGGACGTCTGCGTCATCATGATTGACGCGACGGTTGGTTTCACCGACCAGGATTCCAAGGTTGCGGGCCTCGCCCATGAGGCAGGTAAGGGCTGCATCATCGCGGTCAACAAGTGGGATGCAATTGAAAAGGACGGCAATACCATGTCGGCCTACCGCAAGCAGCTTGAAAATGATTTCTCGTTTATGTCCTACGCGCCGTTTATCTTTATTTCCGCACAGACGGGGCAGCGGGTCGACCGCCTGTTTGAGTTGATTAAGCATGTGGCGAATTCCAACGCGATGCGCATTGCGACCGGTATGCTCAACGATGTGCTGGCGCAGGCGACGGCGCGCGTCCAGCCGCCCACCGATAAGGGAAAACGCCTCAAAATCTATTACATGACACAGGCTTCCGTCAAGCCGCCCACCTTTGTATGCTTTGTCAATTCAGCGGAGCTGTTCCATTTCTCCTATCAGCGATATCTAGAAAACAGGATTCGGGAAACCTTTGGCTTGGAGGGAACGCCCGTGCGCTTCATTATCCGGGAGCGTGAAGGAAAGTAACGGCGATCGGTTGGCTGCCGTGCGTCGGGGTAAAATCCGGCTGCGCGGCGTCAGTTGACAAATAGAA
The DNA here is from genome assembly GCF_001261775.1 of Anaeromassilibacillus senegalensis. Taxonomy (GTDB): domain Bacteria; phylum Bacillota; class Clostridia; order Oscillospirales; family Acutalibacteraceae; genus Anaeromassilibacillus; species Anaeromassilibacillus senegalensis. Next base: position 309,517 of record NZ_LN868537.1, read on the forward strand.
TATTTGAGGAGGTATCACAATGGAGATTTTGCTGGGGGCTGTTTTACCCGCTGTGCTCACAATCGTCATTGCATATCTGCTGGGCAGTATCAGCTTTTCCATCATCTTCACGAAACTGTTCAGCCATGAAGATATCCGGGAAATGGGAAGCGGCAACGCGGGTACGACCAACGTGCTGCGATCCGTTGGCGCAAAAGCGGCTGCGTGCACATTTATCTTTGACTTTGCGAAGGGCGTACTGGCGGTCTTTATCGGCAAGCTGATCTTTCAGTATTTTGCAGCGGCTTATCCGCTGGCCGGCGTTCCGGCGTGGGAGTTCGTCCAGTACGGCGCATACCTTGCAGGCGCGCTATGTGTTCTGGGGCACGATTTTCCGGCGTTCTTCGGTTTCAAGGGAGGAAAAGGCGTTTTAACCAGCTGGTCAATCATCCTGCTGATCGACTGGCGTACGTTCCTGTTTGTCATCATTGTCTTTATTTTAATGGTGCTGTTCACCAGAATGGTTTCGGCGGGTTCTATCAGCGCGGGAATCGCATTTCCGATCAGTACGTTTCTGTTTAACTATTTGGTCGACTGTGTGTGGAAGGGAAGCGTGTCTGTCACCTACTGCATGATCAGCGTCATCGCGGCGGCACTGCTGGGCGGCCTGCTGGTGTGGCAGCACCGCGGCAACATCGAACGCCTCCGCAACGGTACAGAGAAGAAACTCAGCGTGAAAAAGCACTGAATTACATAGAAAAGCAGCCAGAAGACGGCGCAGTCCGCCGAATCCTCTGGCTGCTTTTCTATGTATAAAATCGGACAAGCAAAAAGGAGCCTCAAAAGGCTCCTTCACACTTTATGGTTTTTTGCATTAGACGGCACGGGTAACCTTGCCGGAACGCAAGCAACGGGTGCAGGCGTAAATACGCTTGGGACTGCCGTTTACAACCGCTTTGACGCGCCGGATGTTGGGCTTCCAGGTTCTGTTCGCACGTCTGTGAGAGTGAGAAACCTTTATACCGAAAGCAATATCCTTGCCACAAACATCACATTTTGCCATGTGTCTGCACCTCCTTTAAAAGGGCTTAATCGTATTGCAACAGTAGTATTCTATCAGATTCATTTTGCAATTGCAAGCTTTTTCGTAAGAATATTTGAGAAACCGGCAAACATTTCCACAATTGCCGAATGCTGTGGCGGGAATACCTTGTTTTTTCCTGCCAAATCGATTATAATGATACGATAAAAAAGGAGAGTGTTTTTATGCTGTTTAGTGTCATCCGCTCGCTGTTCAGCGGCGGTTCCGTTGACTTTATGAGCATTCTGATGCAGATTGCTGCGGTATTGTTCATCATCTTCTGTATCTTGCCTCTGCACGAGTTTGCCCATGGGTGGGTGGCTTATAAATTGGGGGACAGTACGGCCAAATACAGCGGAAGGCTGACGATGAATCCTCTGGCCAGTGTGGACCCAATGGGTTCCCTGTTTTTGCTGTTGTTCGGCTTTGGCTGGGCAAAGCCTGTGCCGGTCAATCCCAACAATTTTAAAAATCCGAAGCGAGGGATGGCGATCACTGCAATTGCAGGACCGGTTTCCAATCTGCTGGCCTCTCTGGTTGGCGCACTGCTTTATGTAGGGTTGATGATTGCGACAAATTTTTCCCTGCCGATGTTTTTGCTGGTGTTTTTCCAATATTATATCATTATCAATGTGGGCTTGGCGGTATTTAACCTGATCCCCGTCCCGCCGCTCGACGGTTCCCGGATTGTCGGCGCGTTCCTGACCGACCGGGCGCTGGCGGCCTATTACCGTTATCAGAACATCATTGTCATGGTGATGTTTGTGGTGCTGTTCACCGGCATTCTGGATGCCCCGATCGGCTTTTTGCAAAACGCATGCTATAACGGTGTGATGTGGCTGGCGCAGCTGCCGTTTCAGCTGTTTGGCCTGTTATAAGTTGCGAAACAATGGAAAAGCTATCCTATAAGCTGGAAACCTTTGAGGGACCGCTCGACCTGCTGCTGCACCTGATTACCAAGAACAAGCTGGATATCTGTGAAATTCAGATCGCGGATCTTCTGGACCAGTATATGGCGCAGATCAATGCGATGCAGGAGGCCGACATGGACATCGCCAGTGAATTTTTGGAGATGGCGGCGCGTCTGGTCTATATGAAATCGGTCTCCCTGCTGCCGAAGCATGAGGAAATCGAAGCACTCAAACGCGAGTTGACCGGGCAGCTGCTGGAATACCAGGAATGCAAGCAGGTTGCCGCGCTGCTTGCGGAGCGCTTCAGCTTCAATATCATTGTCCGCAAGCCCATGGAGATCGAACCGGACAAGAGTTATAAGCGGCATCATAAGCCGAAGGAGATTCTTGAGGCGTATCTGGCCGCGGCGGGCAGAGGCAAACGCTTTGTTCCGCCGTCTCCGCAGGTGTTTTCCGGCATTGTCACGCACAGAATCGTTTCCGTGACGTCACAGATCGTCTATGTGCTGCGGCGGCTGTGGAAAACGCATTCGCTGGAATACAGCAGCCTGTTTGCGGAAAAGACGGACAAGTCTGACCGCGTCGCGACGTTTTTGGCGGTTCTGGAGCTGGTCAAGGGAAAACGGATCCGCGTAGAGGGCGAAGGCGACACGGCAATGGTAAATTTGTTGGACGGCGGTGAAAGACATTGGAAATCAAAAAGATCCGAGGAGCCATAGAAGCGATCCTGTTTGCCAGCGGCGATCCCGTTTCGGAAGATCGTGTGGCGCAGGTGCTCTCTCTGGATAAGGCGACCGCCGCCAAGCTGATGCAGAACGTCATGGACGACTTTAACAAAGAGGACGGCGGCGTGCGGATTGTCAAACTGGACGACGCCTATCAGATGTGCAGCAACCCTGTCTATGCGGACGAGGTGCGGCAGGCGCTGGACCTGCGGCGGAATACGCCGTTGTCGCAGGCTGGCATGGAGGTGCTTGCAATTGTTGCCTATAACCAGCCGGTGACCAAGGCGTTTATCGAGCAAATCCGCGGCGTGGACTGCTCCGGCGTATTGGGAAGCCTGATGTCCAAGGGATTGGTAGAAGAGCGCGGGCGGCTGGAGCTTCCCGGCCGGCCGCTGTTGTACGGGACGACGTCCGATTTTTTGCGCTGCCTGGATATTTCATCCTTGGGCGAGCTGCCGCCCTTGCCGCATAAACAGCGGGAAGAGGCGGAGCAGGAGGAGGCAAAATGACCGCTTTATGGATCGTCCTGGGCATTTTTGGCGTCCTTCTGCTGTTGCTGCTCTGGCCGATTTCGGTCACAGCGGAGTATCAAAACGAGCTGTCTCTGAAAATTCGCTATCTGTTTTTTACCTACCGCGCGCCGTCTTCCAAGCCGGAAAAGGAAAAGCAGGCGGCGCCAAAGGAAGAAAAACAGCCTGCAGAGCATAAAAAGACGAAGCTTCAGGAGATACTAGAGCAGAAGGGCCTTTCCGGCTTTCTGCATATGCTGAAGGAAATGGCGGGCATCGCCGCAAGCACGGCGAAAAAGGTTGCGTCCCACCTGGTATTTACCCGATTTCGTCTGGAAATTGTAGTGGCGGATGAAGATGCGGCACAGGCTGCCGTGCAATATGGCTATGTCTGTGGCGGTGTGTCCGCCGCTATGAGTGTGTTTTTGCACAACTGCAAATGCAAACGGTATCACGTCCATATCATCCCGGACTTTGATCAAAAGGAGAGCAGCGTGGTTTTTTCCTGCAAGGTAAAGATCAAGCCACTGTTCCTCGGAATATCCGGGCTGCATGCGCTGGTACGCTTGGTTCGCATACGGATGCAGAATGCAAAGGAGAAAACGGCGGTTAAACAGAATGTCCCGGCAAAATAAGGCTGATAGAATATCAATATTGTAAAAGGCGGTGCTGACTATGAGCAACCATCCCATTGAAGGCATGATGAATACCACCCTGGAAAAAATCAAACAGATGGTGGACGTCAATTCGATTGTTGGAGACCCGATCACCTCCCCCGATGGAACCGTGATCATCCCGATTTCCAAGATTTCCTACGGCTTTGCGTCCGGCGGATCGGACTTTCCCTCCAAGGTCCAGAGCGATAAGGAGTTTTTCGGCGGCGGTACCGGCGCCGGGATCACCATCAATCCCATCGCGTTCCTGACCATTTCCAACGGCAACGTACGTCTGCTGCAGATTGACCCATACAACAGCTCCGCAGACAGGATCATCGGTATGGTGCCGGAGGTTGTGGACAAGATCAATGGATTTGTCAGCAAAAAGAGCGAGGATAAAAAGGCTAAAAAGGAAGCGGCTGAAAAAATTGCCGTGGATGAGAAAAAGGAAGAACCGTAAATTTGATGACTAAATAAAGCAGCCGCCTGCATATACCTTTATGGGCAGGTGGTTGCTTTGTGTAAAAAAACAATTTCTTTGTTACTGGCGGGCGTTACATGTTTCTGGATGCTCGCGTTTCCCGGCTTTATCCAGGCAGATGCCGAAGGGGAGGCTGCCGCGGGAGAACCGCAGGTTTCCGCGCGCGCGGCGGTGCTGATCAACGCGGACAACGGCCAGGTTCTCTTTGGCAAAAACGAGGAAGAACAGCATTCCATGGCCAGCACAACCAAGATTATGACGGCCCTGATCGCATTGGAAAAAGCTTCTACCGATGACAAGGTCGTTACGATTACCGACCAAATGGTGCGCGTGGAGGGTTCCTCCATGGGGCTGATGCCCGGCGATAAACTGACGCTGAAAAGCCTGGCGGCGGGCATGCTGATTGTCTCTGGAAACGATGCGGCCAATTCGGCGGCGATCGCAGTGGCCGGTTCCGCGGAGGATTTCGCTGTGCTGATGAATCAGCGTGCGCAGGAACTGGGAATGGAACATACCCATTTTGTCACGCCATCCGGATTGGACGACGAACAGCATTATTCCACGGCGCATGATATGGCGAAGCTCGCCATGGCGGCGATGAAAAACCCGGATTTTGCCAATATCGTAGGGCAAAAAGCGATGAATATCGATTACATACACCCCGACCAGACCCGGCGGTATACCAACCACAACAAATTGCTGAGCATGTACGAGGACTGCACCGGGGTTAAAACGGGGTTTACAAAAAAATCCGGGCGCTGTCTGGTTTCTGCGGCGGAGCGGGACGGCGTGCGGCTGATCGCCGTGACGCTCAATGCGCCGGATGACTGGAACGATCATCAGGCGATGTTGAATTACGGATTCTTGCAGTTGGAGCCGATGGCGGTGGACGACAGCGCATACCGTGTATCCGTGCCGGTCGTGGGTGGAACGGCTTCCACGCTCTCTGTTATGGGAGAAGCGGGGGAACCCGTCGTGGTGCCGCGCGGAAAAGCGGCGCAGGTAGAGCGTGTTGTGGAGCTGCCGCGCTTTCTCTATGCACCCGTGACGGCGGGCCAGATTGTGGGGCGCGTTACCTACCGGCTGGATGGAACGACGCTCGCACAGACGGATTTGGTCGCCGGAGAAGGCGTCGATTGCCCGGTGGTGGAAAAGACCCTGTTTCAAAAGATTGCGGATGTGATCAAGCATCTGTTCTTATAGAAAATAGAAAACGAAAAGCGGGCCATGCTGTTCCGGCATGGCCCTGTAAAATGTAAAGGATGTTGAACGTATGGCGAAAGATCTCAGATTGCAAAAGGTATTGGCGGACAGCGGGATTGCTTCCCGGCGTAAGGCGGAGGAGCTGATTGCAGCGGGCGCGGTCAAGGTAAACGGCGTGACGGCAAAGATCGGCGATAAGGTGGACCCGAAAACGGACAAGATCATTGTGAAGGGAAAGCCTGTGGAGACGCACGCACAGAACAACGTGTATATTATGCTGCACAAGCCGCGCGGCTTTATCACCACGATGAGTGATGAGATGGACCGCCGGTGCGTGGCGGAGCTGGTCAAGGAAATCCCGGAGCGCATTTATCCTGTGGGGCGGCTGGACCGCGATTCGGAGGGGCTTTTGCTGATGACGAATGACGGCGCGTTTGCCAACGCCATGACGCATCCCTCCAAGCACGTTCCAAAGACGTACCGTGTCACAGTGCGCCCGTCCGTTACGGAGGACCAGCTGACACAGATTGCGGTCGGCATTGAGATCGACGGCAGGAAAACGGCTCCCGCCGACGTGCGCGTGATTTCGCAGGAGTCGGGACGTGTGGTGCTGGAGATCGTCCTTTACGAGGGCCGCAATCGGGAGATCCGCAAAATGTGCGAATCGCTTGGCCTGGAGGTGGCGCGCCTGAAGCGAACGGCAGTCGGGCCGGTGCGGCTCGGCATGCTGCAGCAGGGAAAATGGCGTGAGCTGACAGCGGATGAAATAAAGCGCCTGAAGACCGCGGCAAAAGCGGACAAGCGTGCCAGTGAAAATCAGAAAGGGGATAAGGAAAATGATCACCATCCTGCCAATGGAAGACAGAGAAAGAGTGGAAGCCATCCTGGCGGACGTTCCGGACAGAGGAGATAACGCGGCAGTGCTGCTGATGGGAGACGCCAGCGAGGAGCTCGGCTACGTAGTGGTGGATGTAAAGGATTCCGTCCTGCGGATGCGCAAAATGGAAATCAGGGGTTCCCAATTGGAGCAGCCGGATTTAAACGCGCGGATCTGCTCGGACAGCCTGATGCGCGCGGCGGCCTCTTATGGCGCGAACAAAGGCGCTTACCGCATTGCAACGGATGTGGCGGGTTTGGGAAAGCTGCTTGCTCCCGTCGGGTTTGTAGAAGAAGAAAATTCATTTGTCTGCGAATTGTCAAAGATTGTGAAAATATGTAAAGAATGAGATCGAATTGCTTAATTAACTCTTGTCAAGCCTTTTGGAATATATTATAATTAAAACAATTGTGATAATCTATTTATTGCGATAACGTTTCATTATATGTTTTCACCGCCCGGAAAAACGGCCTGCCGAACCCCCGGACGGAATGGAGCACCTAACCGATAGAATGGAGGAATTATCATCATGAGCACAGGAAACAGTGCGGAATTGCTGCAGACTTCCCGTGAAGCCGCGGCAAAGACAAAAGGATTTCAGCGCATCACCGCTTTGTTTGACGAAGGCACCTTCAACGAGGTCGACAGCTTCGCAAAATCCGGCGACGGTTCCGCAGAGGTGGTAGCGGGCTACGGCGAGATCAATGGCAGCCCGGTGTACGCCTTTGTACAGAACAGTGATGTGGACGGCGGCGCAATGTCCAGAGCGCAGGCCGCAAAGATTAAAAAGATCTATGACCTGGCAGTCAAGACCGGTTCCCCGGTGGTGGGAATTTATGATTCCATCGGAGGCCGCTTGAATCAGGGCGCGGACATGCTTGCCGCATACGGCGAAATTCTTTTGGGAAACAACAATCTTTCCGGTGTTGTACCGCAGATTTCCCTTGTGCTCGGCCCGTGCATCGGTACTTCCGCGATGATTGCCGCAAGTGCGGATTTTGTAGTCATGGCGGAAAAGGCGGAACTTACGATTGAGACCAGCGGCAAAGATGGCGCGGCGGAGAATGCTGCGAAAATGGGCGTTTGTTCCATCCTCGCAAAGGACGACAAGGCGGCCATGGAGCAGGTCCGCAAACTGATCGCGGTGCTTCCCTCCAACAACCTTTCCGGTGCTCCCGTGTTTGAGGACGCGGGCAATGCAAGTGCTGCGATTCCGAACGGTGCTGACGCTAAGAAAGTGATCGCCGCGATTTCTGATACAGACAGCTTTGTGGAGCTGAACGGTCAGTTTGGCACCGCCGCAGTGGCCGGTCTTTCCCTGATCGGTGGCGCAACGGTCGGCGTTGTTGCATACAACGGTGTGCTGGACGCGGATGCCTGCTCCAAAGCGGCCCGCTTTGTGCGCTTCTGCGACGCATTTTCCATTCCGGTCGTAACGCTGGTGGATGCAAAAGAATTTTCCTCCGTGCGCGAGGCTGCAAAGCTTAGCAATTCTTATTCCGAGGCGACGACGGCGAAGATCACCGTGATCACGGGCGAAGCGTATGGACCGGTTTATGTGGCCGTCGCAGGCCGCGGCGCAAACGCGGATTATACCATGGCATGGGCCAACGCGGTTGTTTGCCCGCTGGCGCCGCAGACTGCCGCTATGTTCCTGTGGAGCGACCGCCTGAAGAAGAGCGGAAACACCAAGGATGCCCGCAATAAGCTCATCGAAGAGTACAAAGCCACGGAGGCAACCCCGTTCGCGGCGGCTGCCGAGGGCTATATTGAAGATATTATCCGTCCGGAAGAGACGCGTGCAAGATTGATTGCCAATCTGGAGATGCTGGACGGCAAACGCGTTTCCCGCCTGCCCAAGAAGCATTCCAACATCCAGATCTAAGCTGGACGGTATTTTGGATCATTTGTTTTAAATTTGTCAATATTGTCAGGAGGATAACATAATGAAGACGCTCAAGATTACTGTAAATGGCACGCCCTATGATGTTCAGGTAGAAGAAGTTGCCGGCGGTGCTTCTGCACCTGCTGCTCCGGCTCCGGCCGCTGCGCCCGCTCCGAAGGCTGCCGCTCCTGCTGCTCCGGCTCCGAAGGCCGGTGCGGAAGTCGTTTCTTCCCCGATGCCCGGTACCATCGTTTCCGTTGCTGTGAATGCTGGACAGGCTGTTAAAAAGGGCGACGTTCTGATTGTGCTGGAAGCGATGAAGATGGAAAATGAGATCATGGCTCCTCATGACGCGACAGTTGCCGCTGTTCATGTTTCCAAGGGCGAGAGTGTGGAGTCTGGTTCGGCCCTCGTTTCCCTCCAGTAAGCAAAACCGGCTTGAACGTACAAAGAAATTTATAGGAGGGATTTTTCAATAATGGCTAATAAAAAAATTGGAATTACCGAAGTTGTACTGCGTGACGCGCACCAGTCCCTGATTGCCACCAGAATGCCGATCGGCGACATGCTCCCGATTCTGGAAAAGCTGGATAAAGTTGGCTTTCATTCTCTGGAGTGCTGGGGCGGTGCAACATATGACGCCTGCCTGCGCTTCCTGAATGAGGATCCGTGGGACAGACTGCGCACCATTCGCAAACACTGCCCGAACACCAAGCTGCAAATGCTGTTCAGAGGCCAGAACATGCTGGGCTACCGCCACTATGCGGATGACGTTGTGGAATACCTGGTGCAGCGTTCCATTGCAAACGGTATCGACATCATTCGTATCTTCGACGCGCTGAACGATATTAAAAACCTGAGCGTTGCGATCAAGGCGGCGAAGAAGGAAGGCGGCCACGCGCAGGTTGCGATTTCCTACACGACCGGCCCGGTCTTCACCAACGATTATTATGTGAAGTACGCAAAGCGCATCGAGAATGCGGGCGCGGACTCCATCTGCATTAAAGATATGGCGGCGCTGCTCACCCCGTATGAGACATACGATCTGGTGAAAGCGCTGAAAGCAGCGGTCAAGATTCCGATTCAGCTGCATACCCACTATACTTCCGGTTTGGCATCCATGTGCATGATGAAGGGCATTGAGGCGGGCGTCGATATGATCGATACCGCGATGTCCCCGCTGGCACTGGGTACCTCCCATGCGCCGACGGAGTCCATGGTTGCAGCGTTGCAGGGCACCAAGTATGACACCGGTCTGGACCTGGTTCTGCTCAACGAAATCCGCGAGTATTTCATGCCGATCCGTGCGAAGTACATCAAGAGCGGCCTGCTCGATCCGTCCATGCTGGCTACCAACACCAAGGCGCTTGTCTATCAGGTGCCGGGCGGTATGCTCTCGAACCTGCTGTCCCAGTTGAAGCAGGCGGGCAAGGCGGACAAGCTCGAAGATGTGCTTAAGGAAGTACCGCGCGTCCGCAAGGATTCCGGTTATCCGCCGCTGGTTACCCCAACCTCCCAGATCGTCGGTACACAGGCGGTTTACAACGTCATCACCGGTGAGCGCTATAAGATGTGCACCAAGGAGTTTAAAGACCTGGTAGCCGGCAAGTATGGCACCACGCCGATGCCGATTGATCCGGCATTTGTTAAAAAGATTATTGGCGACGAAAAGCCGATCACCTGCCGTCCGGCCGACCTGCTGGAGCCGGAACTGGAGAAGCTTCGCGGCGAGGTTGCGGAGTGGTCTGAGCAGGAAGAGGATGTGCTCTCCTACGCACAGTTCCCGAAGGTGGCGCTTGACTTCTTCAAAAAGCGCAGAGATGCACAGTATGGCATTGACAGCCAGCATTCCAGCGTTGAAAAGCAGGTTCATCCTGTGTAATATGGAGTGAATCATAAAACCGGAGCAACAGGAATTTTTCTGTCGCTCCGGTTTTTATTTAGCAGCATTGAAAAATGATATTTACACAAGTTAAGATAGAAGATCACTATAAATAAGTAAAACAAAATTTGAATAGGGAAAGAAATCACACGGATTTGCTTTTTGCAATAAGATGTATCTGATGGATCATGGATGAAAAGGAAACATGAATCGTAAAATGGGGGAGCAACACATATCATGCAGGCACTCATGTTGACAAATTTCTGTTTTCATATAGAGGTTCACTTTGTATTGTTGCAGATATTATATGGAGGACTGTGTTGCGTTCCGACTTTAAATAATAGCAAGAAAAGACATGATAAAAAGGGAGAATCCATTCAGATTCTCCCTTTTGTCATTGATTTGATGGTATTACATGTTCTGTGTAATGCCGCTGTATACGATACCGCGCGAAGCGTCCAGTGTAATGGTTGTACCGCTCTTTAGAATCTCAGTCGCATTGCTTGCGCCTGTAATCACCGGTTTATCCAGCGCAAGGCCAACAATTGCGGCGTGTGAATTGGAGCCACCCTGTTCAGTAATGATGCCGGTCGCGGATTTGATCAGAGAAAGAATGGCGTTACTCGTCTGCGGAATGACCAGAATATCGCCGGTTTTATAGGTGGTCAGTGCTTCTTCCTCACTCTTGCAGACGCACACGTTGCCGCAGGCAATGTTTTTGGTAATGCCCATGCCGGAAAGCAGCACATCACCGACAAGCTGTACCTTCAACAAATTGGTGGTGCCGGAGATGCCGAGCGGGACACCTGCCGTGATAACGGTCAGGTCGCCATTTTTGACCAGACCCTGCTGGCGCGCGACGTCGACCACGTGGTTAAACAGTTCATCCGTATTGTCTTTCTCGTCCACCATGATCGGGATTACGCCCCAGGAAAGATTCATCTGACGCAGGACAGTCGGATCGGTCGTGCCGCTGATGATCGGGCAGTTGGGGCGGTATTTGGAGATCATGCGCGCGGTTTTACCGGATTTGGAAACGGTCATAATGGCGACTGCTCCCAGATCGTGCGCCGTTGTGACGGTCGCGTGAGAGATCGCAGAGGTGACATTGGGCTGTTCCGCGACATCGCGCTTGGCAAAACGGCCCTTGTAATCGATGTCTTTTTCCGTACGTTCCGCGATGGTTGCCATGGTCTTTAAAGAGAGGATGGGATATTTACCCGCTGCTGTCTCGCCGGAAAGCATGATCGCACTGGTGCCGTCGTAAATGGCGTTCGCAACGTCCGTGGTTTCCGCACGGGTTGGGCGGGGATTTTTCATCATGGAATCCAGCATCTGTGTGGCGGTGATCACCTGCAGGCCTGCATTGTAGCCCTTTTTAATCAGCTTCTTCTGTAGGACCGGAATTTCTTCCAACGGAATTTCCACGCCGAGATCGCCGCGGGCGACCATGATGCCGTCGGAGACACGCAGGATTTCATCGATGTTTTCCACACCGTCGGAGTTTTCAATTTTTGCGATAATGCGGATTTTATGGCAGTTATGTTTTTCCAGTTCCGCACGAAGGTCAAGGATATCCTGAGCAGTGCGGGTAAACGACGCGGCGATAAAATCAAAATCGTTTTCCACGCCGAATGCGATGTCCTCCTTGTCCTTCTCACTGATGAACGGAAGGGTCAGCTGCACGCCGGGGACATTGATGCCCTTGTGGGAGGAAATGACGCCGCCGTTGACGATGGTGCAGAGGATGTCGGTTTCCGTGCAGGACTCCACGCGGAGTTCAATCAGGCCGTCGTCAATGAGGATGCGGGAACCGATGCTGACTTCTTGCGGGAGGCGGGGAAAGGTAATGCTGGTAATGGTTTCATCGCCTTCTACCTCTCTGGTGGTGAGAGTAAAAGCTTTTCCGGCTTCCAGAGTGACTTTAGATGTTGCGAAGGTTCCGGTGCGGATTTCCGGGCCCTTTGTATCCAGCAGCAGCGCGATCGGAAGGCCCAGCTCTTCGCGCAGCCGTTTCACCTTGTCGATGCGTACTTTCTGTTCCGCGTTGGTCTGGTGAGAAAAATTCAGGCGGGCAACGTCCATGCCGGCGAGCATCAGCTCTTTTAAAACGGATTCGTCGTCTGTCGCAGGACCGAGTGTACAAATGATTTTTGTTTTTCTCATAATTAAGACCCCATCCTTAAAATTGTTTATGAATCTTTGGATAATATTAAAAATTTCTTCAGTATATAGTATACCGTATCCTTTGTTAAGAAGTAAACAAGAAAATCAGGGAAAAAGCCTGCATCCAGCGTTTTCCATTTTGCATACAAGGACGGGTCTGTTTGTTGAAAAATTTCGTGTTTCGCGATACAATAGGAAACAAGTTTTATTTCATCAAATACATATGTCCGCCGGCGCGGCATATCCATAATAATAAGGATATCAGAAAAAGGAGCTGAAGGAATGCGCAGGGATAAAACAGAGAGAGTTGTGAAAACGCGTCCAAGCTGGAAGAAGGCGGATCAGGTACATAAGATTAAAGTTGTCATGACATTTGTAGCGGTTGCTTTGTGCATCTCTGTTGCAGCGGGCGCTATTCTGGCATGGGTGGAAATCAAGCATCCCTTTGACCCGGTGAGCAGCGCCCCGCCGGCCTCTTCCAGACTGGTTTCTTCCGCAAGGGAAGAACTGCCGGTTTATGATAACGCGTTCAGCCTGGTGGTCGTCAATCCTGCCCAGCCGTTACAATCAGATTTTACCGTCAATCTGAAAGAGTATGAGAGATTCTCCTTTGAAGAACGCATCTTGCCCGCACTCGAACGCATGATGGAGGCGGCGCAGACGGACGGGTGCGCGTTGCAAATTGCAGGCGGGTATATCTCCGCAGAGGAACAGAATGCTCTGTATGACCAACTGGTGCAGGAATTGACACAAAATCAGGGATACAGCAAAGTCCGCGCGGAGGATAAGGCGCAGAATACGATTGGCCGCGGAGGCTATAATGAATACCAAACCGGCATGCTGGTGCGGTTTTCCGCGGAAGGGGAAACAAACTTTTCCGCTTCCGCAGAATACCGCTGGCTGGTGAAAAACGGTGTGGAATACGGATTTATCCTGCGGTATCCGGATAATAAGACCGGCGTTACAGGTATGGAATCCGACCCCTCCTGCTTCCGGTATGTGGGTCGGGAAAACGCGATGAAAATGCGCGAATATTCCATGTGCCTGGAGGAGTACGCACAGTACATCCGTAAACAATCCAGTTAGCATTTTGACGGTTTTCAGGCAGTTATGGTCCTTTTTCAGCGAAATGGAAATTAATATACAATAGCTCTTGCAATTTTAGTCGTTCTGTGTTAAAATTCAAACGTTAGGTTGCAGTTTGGCTGAAAGAGGTGACAACAGATGAAGGAAAAGATCCATCCCCAGTATAAAGAGACGACCATTAAATGCGCTTGCGGCAATGTGATCGAGACCAGATCCACAAGAGAAGACATCCGCGTTGAAATATGCTCCAAATGCCATCCGTTCTTTACCGGTAAGCAGAAGCTGGTTGATACGAGCGGCCGTGTCGATATGTTTAAGAAGCGTTATGGTCTTCAGGACAAAAAATAATCAGGTTTTTTATTTGAACAAACTTTGGCGGCGCAATGGATGTTGCGTCGCCTTCTGTTTTATAACACAGGCGTTCTGGCGGCGCGCCGGACGCCGGGATACCGGAGGGCGCTATGACGGAATATAAAACGGTGCTCAACCGCGCCAGCGGGGAATTTACAGAGCGCAGATCCCGCTTTATCGGCCATGCCATGCCCGTAAAGACGGAAGAGGAAGCGGTTGCCTTTATAAATGAGCTGAAGGCAAAGTATTGGGACGCCTCACACAATGTATATGCCTATACTTTGCGGAATGGGCAGGTGAAACGGTATTCCGACGACGGGGAGCCGCAAGGGACCGCGGGGATTCCCACTTTGGACGTTTTGCTGAAATCCGGCGTCACCGATACGGTGGTTGTGGTAACGCGTTATTTTGGTGGTGTGTTGCTCGGCGCCGGGGGCTTGGTACGCGCGTACTCGCACGGTGCGTCCCTTGCACTGGAGCAGGCGGAGATAGTCACCATGCGGGAATGCCTGCTGGCAGAACTGTCCTGCGATTACAACCAGTATGGCCGGCTGCAGGCGCTGGTGCCGGAATGCGGCGGTGTGGTGGACGATGCACAGTTTACGGATCAGGTGAAGATTTGCTTTCACATAACAGGGGAAGAACTGGAACGTCTTCAGCCGCGTTTGGCGGATGCAACCTGCGGGACTGTCACTGTGACAAAAATTGGTAAAAAATTTTTTAGAGTTTTTTAAAAATTTTGCAGGAAAACCGTATAAAGTTGCGTATATAATACATGGAAGCGCCTTTTAGATCGACCGTTAATAGGAAGAGGGTGTGTAACCATGACCGTGAGAGAACGGACACAAACCATTGAAGAGCAGATTTTATCGCCCTATGCGGCGTTCTCCCGCAATACCCAGGGAAGGGACGTGCCGGAGGAGGAGTGCGACCTGCGGACGCCCTACCAGAGGGACCGGGATCGGATTATTCATTGTAAGTCCTTTCGCAGATTGAAGCGGAAGACGCAGGTGTTTCTCTCTCCGGAGGGGGATCACTACCGTACGCGTCTGACACATACGTTGGAGGTGGCGCAGATTGCGCGCACCATTGCGCGGGCGCTGCTATTGAACGAGGATTTGACGGAGGCCATCTCTCTGGGGCACGACCTGGGACACACGCCCTTTGGACATGCGGGAGAACGGGCGCTCAATGAGATTATGCCGGAGGGATTCCGGCACTATGAGCAAAGCGTACGCATTGTAGAAAAGCTGGAAAAAGGCGGGCAGGGTTTGAACCTGACGAAGGAAGTGCGTGACGGAATTCTTTGCCACACCAGAGGCAGAGAGGCGCAGACGCTGGAAGGCCGCATTGTTCGTTACGCGGACCGCATCGCCTACATTAACCACGACATCGATGATGCGGAACGGGCGGGTGTGCTGAAGGAAAGCGACCTTCCCAAAGAAATTACGGATTTGCTGGGAAACAGGAAGTCCGTACGGATCAACAGTTTGGTGCGCGCCATTGTGGAGAACAGCCAAAGTGGCGTCATTCAAATGGATCCGGAGCATCAACAGGCGTTCGACCAGCTGAACGATTTTATGTATGAGCGGGTTTATTTTAACCCGTATGCCAAAGGGGAGGAAAAGAAGGTTCCGGGGCTGATTGAGATTTTGTTCACCTATCTCAGGAATCCGGATCATCTGCCGCCCGATGTGCGCTGGATTGCGGAGCAGGAGGGCCGAGAGCGGGCCGCCTGCGACTATATCGCAGGGATGACGGACCACTTCGCAATTCAGCTGTTCAGAGAGATTTATATTCCCAAGGCCTGGAACATTTAATACGAAACTCTGATGAAAAGCGTGAATAGAATGGAGATGGATTTTTTCGCCAGACAAGGAGGACGACGCGTGTGGGCTGACGCCCGGCGAGGAAGAGGACGCTGGTTGGTGGAAAAAGGCTCACCATCATATTATGATCTTCATTAGAATTTAGTATAAGTACCGGCCGCGAATCGGAGGAATTGCCATGCCTTTGCCGGAGTTATTTTTGCAGGAGTTGAAAATGCGGAGCGACATCGTCGATGTCGTTTCGTCCTATGTTTCCCTGCGGCGCAGCGGCAGGAACATGGTGGGGCTCTGCCCATTTCACAATGAAAAAACGCCGTCATTCAACGTTTATCCGGAGAACGGATCGTTCTATTGCTTTGGCTGCGGAGCGGGGGGCGACGTCATCACGTTTATCCGCCGCATCGAAAACCTGGATTATATGGAGGCGATCCGCCTGCTTGCCCAGCGTGCGGGCATACCGGTACCGGAGAACCATGTGGACGACGGAATGGCAAAGCTTCGCACCCGAATCTATGAAATTAACCGGGAGGCAGCACGCTTCTATCATGCGATGCTGTTGTCGGAGCAGGGCGGACCGGGGCTTTCCTATCTGACAGGCCGGGGCCTGTCCATGAAAACGATCAAGCATTTTGGTCTGGGTTATTCGCCGTCCGCCCGTTTTGCGCTGACCGATTACCTTCAAAAAAAGGGATATGCATCGGAAGAAATTATTGCGGCGAACGTCGCGTTCAAGGGCCGGAATGGCGGGACGGTCGACCGATTTTACGACCGGGTGATGTATCCGATCATCGACCTGCGCGGGAATGTCATTGCCTTTGGCGGCCGTGTGCTCAGCGACGCAAAGCCCAAATATCTGAACACCTCGGATACGCTGGTATTCCGTAAAAGCGACGCATTGTTTGCCTTGAATTTTGCCAAGAATCACGGCGGCGAACAGCTCATTTTAGCGGAGGGCTACATGGATGTCATCTCCCTGCACCAGGCGGGGTTTGCCAATGCCGTTGCCACGCTGGGTACCGCACTGACCGTTGAGCAGGCGCGGCTGATGGCGCGGTACGCGAAAGAAGTTGTCATCTGCTATGACGCCGACGAAGCGGGGCAAAAGGCGACTGCGCGCGCGATCCCCATCCTAAGAGATGCGGGAATTCTGGTCAAGGTGCTGAAAATTGTGGGAGGAAAGGACCCGGACGAATACATACGCTCGTACGGCGAACAGGGTCCGGTCCGGTTTAAGCAGCTTCTGGATTCCTGCGGAAACGATGTGGAGTACCGGCTCTCCAAAATCCGCAGCACCTGCAATCTGGAGAGTGCCGACGGGCGCGTCGCTTATCTGACGGGCGCGGCGGAATTGCTTGCCACGCTGGACAGCCGGATGGAACAGGAGATCTATGCCGGGAGGCTGGCGGAAGAAATCGGCGTAGACCGGTCTTCTATTATGATGCAGGTGGACAAGAACAGCCGGAAGCGGCAAAAACAACGCCAGCAGAAACAGTTTAAAACGTTTCAGCAGCAGACGGTCGGCGTCGGAGACAGCATCAATCCGGAAAAAGTCAAGCATTTGCGCGCCGCAAGCGCGGAAGAGGCGCTGATTGCGTATATTACGAAATATCCGGATCATGCTAAAGAGGTCGTACGCCGTTTGCCGCCTGAAAAATTTACCACTTCTTTCAATCGCCGCGTATATCAGGCAATCGTGGAGAAAATGATGGATGGCAAGGACTACGGGCTGACGGAGATTTCCGGAGAATTCTCCGTGGATGAAATAGGTGCGATTGCCCGGATTTTTGCAAAATACAACGACGTATCCGCCACCAGGGAGGATGCGGACGAATATATAGAAGTGATCGAACAGGAGCACGCTAAAATAAACATGGAAGATGTCGCTTCGGTTCCAACGCAGAGTATTGAACAATACCTCGCGGACTTGAAGTCGAAGAAGAAATAGGGGGACGTACACATGGGAGCAGCAGCAACACCGGATAAAAAAACAGTCATCAAAGACTTGATTGAGCAGGGAAAAGCGAAAGGCCAACTCTCCACCAAGGAGATTCTGGACGCCATCGGCGAGCTCGATTTTGAACCGGAGCAGATCGAAAAATTCTATGATACGCTGGAAGCACAGGGCGTTGAAATTATTGAAGACTTTGCCGACGTTCCTCTGGAAGAGATTGAGTTTACCACGGAGACCACGGAGGACGAAAATCTGGAGTCGGCTCTGAGCACCGAGGGCATCGCAATCGACGACCCGGTCAAGGTCTATCTGAAGGAGATTGGCCGTGTGCCGCTGCTTTCTCCCGAAGAGGAGATCGATCTTGCAATCCGCATAAACGAAGGGGACGAGCGGGCAAAAAAGCGCCTGTCAGAAGCCAACCTGCGTCTGGTTGTCAGCATTGCAAAGCGTTATCTGGGCCGCGGCATGCAGTTTTTGGACCTGATCCAGGAGGGCAACTTGGGCCTGATTAAAGCGGTCGAAAAATTTGACTACACAAAGGGATTTAAATTTTCCACCTATGCAACTTGGTGGATTCGCCAGGCGATCACCCGCGCCATCGCGGATCAGGCGCGTACGATCCGAATTCCGGTGCACATGGTGGAAACCATTAATAAAGTAAAAAAGGTTTCCAGCCAGCTGCTGCACACAAACGGCCACGAGCCCAGCGCGGAAGACATTTCCGCAGAGCTGGATATGCCGGTCGATAAGGTGCGGGAGATCATGCGCGTGGCGCAGGAGCCGGTTTCGCTGGAAACGCCGATCGGTGAGGAAGAGGACAGCCATTTGGGAGATTTCATTCCCGACGATGATGCGCCCGCGCCGCAGGACGCCGCTTCCCACACGCTCCTGAAAGAGCAGCTGGCGGACGTTCTGGATACGCTGACGCCCAGAGAAGAAAAGGTGCTCAGCCTCCGGTTTGGACTGGAGGACGGGCGGTCACGCACGCTGGAGGAAGTTGGCAAGGAGTTCAACGTTACCCGCGAGCGCATCCGCCAGATCGAGGCAAAGGCGCTGCGCAAACTGCGCCATCCAAGCCGCAGCAAGAAGCTGAAAGATTTTTTGGACTAGGAGGGATTCTATGCATATGACGCTGGAGGCGGACTATGCGGTCCGTATTGTGGAGCGGCTGGCGGTTTCCGAAGAAAAAGTCGATGCGCGCACCATTGCGGAAGACACGCATGTGCCCCTGCGTTTTGCGTTAAAGATCCTGCGCAAGCTGGTCGCCGACGATATTATTGTTTCCTATAAGGGCGCGCATGGCGGGTATATGCTGGCGCATCCCGCGGGGGAGATCACTCTGCGGCAGGTCATCGAGTCCGTGGAGGGACCGTACCGGATCAGCCGGTGCCAGTGCGAGGAGTATTGCTGCTCGCATACGACAAGCTGCCGGTTTCACCAGATTTACGATGAGGTTTCCGCCGTTGTGCGGGATAAGCTGGATTCCTACACCTTTGCCTGCGAAGAGGGGAAGGATAAGCCCGCCCAATAAATGTTCTTTACATAATGAGAAAGCTCCCGGACGTTTGCCGCGGTTCAACCGCAGGCGTCCGGGAGCTTTTTTGCAAAAATTTCAAATGAACCGAATCATAAACATACAACCGTATACGAAAAAACGGACAGTAAAGGGTTCCGCGTGGAAAACTTCGCACGACAGAGACCGGCTTATTTCGGCAGAAAAGAAACTTTTTTGTGCCAGAATCTGGCATTTGTACACAGAATTTATCGTTGAAAATAGGATGCATCATAAAAAAATAAAAAAGTCAAGGTAAAAACAAAAATTACCTTGACAAACACTATATATTGTTATAAAATAATAAACTGCATCATCATGGAAACATATACTCATGTCTATTTTTGTATATAATATCACAACTCCGCGAAAAAGGCAAGAGTTTCTCACGAAAGCCGGGAAATCGGTGATTAGGCAAAGTGATAATGTTTCATTTATGCCACAGGATGGTAAATATTTGAATGGAGTGATTGAGCCAATGGTGAATGTCAAACCGGTACAGGTCGGCAAAAATGTCCGTATGAGCTTTTCGCGCATTGACGAAGTTCTGGATATGCCAAATCTGATCGAGGTTCAGAAGAATTCCTATCAATGGTTTCTGAACGAGGGCCTCAAGGAAGTGTTTAAGGACGTTTCCGGTATTACAGATTACACGGGCAATCTGGTTTTGGACTTTGTTGATTACAAGCTGGACGTCGACAAGCCGAACTATAGCGTGGAAGAGTGCAAAGAGCGCGACGCCACCTATGCGGCTGCACTGCGGGTGACTGCCCGGCTTTTGAATAAGGAAAGCGGGGAAATCAAGGAATCCG
Source organism: Anaeromassilibacillus senegalensis (assembly GCF_001261775.1). Lineage (GTDB taxonomy): Bacteria > Bacillota > Clostridia > Oscillospirales > Acutalibacteraceae > Anaeromassilibacillus > Anaeromassilibacillus senegalensis. The sequence continues at coordinate 329,453 of NZ_LN868537.1, forward strand.
AAGTATTCATGGGCGACTTCCCGCTAATGACGGCCAGCGGCACCTTTGTAATCAACGGTGCGGAGCGCGTCATTGTTTCCCAGTTGGTTCGTTCTCCCGGCGTTTATTATAAAATGGAATACGATAAGACCGGTAAGGAGCTGTTCAGCGCCACCGTCATTCCGAACCGCGGTGCGTGGCTGGAATATGAGAACGACGCGAACGATGTATTCTATGTCCGCATCGATAAGAACCGCAAGCTGCCCATCACGGTCTTCATCCGTGCGCTGGGGCTGGGTTCCGACGAGGAGATCCGTGAGTATTTCGGGGACGACGACCGCATCAACGCGACCATCGAGAAGGACCCGTGTAAAAACATTGAAGAGGCGCTGTTTGAGGTATATCGCAAGCTGCGTCCGAGTGAGCCGCCCACCATCGAGAGTGCGCAGACACACATTAACGGCCTGTTCTTTGACGCACGCCGGTATGATCTGTCCCGTGTGGGCCGCTATAAATACAATAAGAAGCTGAATCTTGCAGGCCGCATCACCGGCCAGCAGCTGACCCGCCCGATCATCAACCCGCTGACCGGTGAGCTGATGGCGGAAGAGGGCCAAATTGTTTCTCACGACCTCGCGCGGGAAATTGACGACGCGGGCGTCACCATCGCCTATGTCATGGTTAACGAGCGCGAAGTGAAGGTCATTTCCAACGGCATGGTGGATTTGAACCAGTTTGTATCCTTCGACGTGCAGGAGGAATGCGGCATCAACGAGCGCGTCCGCTTCTCCGTGCTGGCGGAAATCCTCAACACCTGCGATGGCGAAGAGGAGCTCAAGGAAGCGATCCGCACCAGAAAAGACGAGCTGATCCCCAAGCACATCATCATCGACGATATTTTTTCTTCCATCAACTATATGAACTGCCTGGCCGTGGGCCTCGGCACCATTGACGATATCGACCATTTGGGCAACCGCCGCATCCGTTCCGTCGGAGAGCTGCTGCAGAACCAGTTCCGTATTGGTTTTTCCCGTTTGGAGCGCGTTATTCGTGAAAGAATGACGCTGCAGGCACAGGACCTGGAGGTCCTGACGCCGCACTCCCTGATCAATATTCGTCCGGTGGTGGCCGCCATTAAGGAATTCTTTGGTTCCTCGCCGCTGTCCCAGTTTATGGACCAGACAAACCCGCTGGCGGAGCTGACGCACAAGCGCCGTCTTTCCGCTTTGGGGCCGGGCGGTCTTTCCAGAGACCGCGCTGGATTTGAGGTCCGTGACGTTCACTACAGCCACTATGGCCGCATGTGTCCAATTGAAACGCCGGAAGGTCCGAACATCGGTCTGATCTCCTATCTGGCAACCTTTGCACGGATCAACCAATACGGCTTTATTGAAGCGCCGTTCCGCCGTGTGGATAAAGAAACCGGCATCGTGACGGGTGAAGTCGTCTATATGACGGCGGATATGGAAGACGAATACATTGTGGCGCAGGCGAATGAACCGCTCGATGAAGACGGCCGTTTCCGCAATGCGAAGGTCAACGCCCGTTACCGCGACGAGTTCGTGGAGGTTGAGCGGGAGAACGCGGACTTCATGGACGTTTCTCCGCGAATGGTTGTTTCCGTTGCGACGGCGATGATCCCCTTCCTGGAAAACGACGACGCGAACCGTGCGCTGATGGGTTCCAACATGCAGCGGCAGGCGGTGCCGCTGCTCAAAACACAGTCTCCGATTGTCGGTACCGGTATGGAATATAAGGCGGGCGTCGATTCCGGCGTCTGTGTCATTGCAAAACGCGCAGGTGTGGTCCGCAGTGTCAGTGCGGACGAGGTGCGCGTCACCGCCGACAACGGCGAGGTGGATGTTTACCACATTATCAAATTTATGCGTTCCAACCAGGGAACATGTGTCAATCAGGTTCCGGTGGTCGATGTCGGCGACCGTATCCAGGCGGGTTCCGTCATTGCGGACGGCCCGGCCACCAAGGACGGCGAGATCAGCCTTGGCAAAAATGCCCTGATCGGCTTTATGACCTGGGAAGGCTACAACTACGAAGACGCGGTTTTGATCAATGAGAAGATCGTCCGCGACGACGTTTATACCTCCATCCACATCGAGGAATACGAGACCGAAGCGCGCGATACAAAGCTTGGTCCGGAAGAAATTACCCGTGATATCCCGAACGTCAACGAGGACCTGCTCCGCGATCTTGACGAGAGCGGCATTATCCGCGTGGGCGCGGAGGTTCGCGCGGGCGATATTCTGGTTGGCAAGGTCACCCCGAAGGGGGAGACGGAGCTGACCGCGGAAGAACGCCTGCTGCGCGCGATCTTCGGTGAAAAGGCCCGTGAGGTCCGCGATACCTCCCTGCGCGTGCCGCACGGCGAATACGGTATTGTGGTGGACGTCAAGGTGTTTACCCGGGAGAACAGCCACGACGAGCTGAGCCCCGGCGTCAACAAGGTGGTACGTTGCTACATCGCCCAGAAGAGAAAGATCTCCGTCGGTGATAAAATGGCGGGCCGCCATGGAAACAAGGGCGTCGTGTCCCGCATCCTGCCGGAAGAGGATATGCCTTTCCTGCCGGACGGCACACCGCTGGACATTGTGCTGAACCCGCTGGGCGTTCCGTCCCGTATGAACATCGGGCAGGTTTTGGAAGTCCATCTGGGCATGGCCGCGAAGGCGCTGGGCTGGAAGATTATGACGCCGGTTTTTGACGGCGCGCATGAAGACGACATCCGCGCGTGCTTTAAGCAGGCCGGTATGCGTGAGGACGGCAAAATCATGCTGAAAGACGGCCGTACCGGCGAGTATTTTGACAATCCGGTCACCGTTGGCTATATGTATTACCTCAAGCTGCATCACTTGGTAGACGATAAGATCCACGCGCGTTCCACCGGACCGTATTCCCTGGTCACCCAGCAGCCGTTGGGTGGTAAGGCGCAGTTCGGCGGGCAGCGTTTTGGTGAAATGGAAGTTTGGGCGCTGGAAGCGTACGGCGCCGCGTATACCCTTCAGGAAATTCTGACCGTCAAGTCCGACGACGTCGTTGGACGTGTGAAGACGTATGAAGCAATTGTCAAGGGCCAGAATATCCCCAAGCCGGGTGTTCCGGAATCCTTTAAGGTTTTGATTAAAGAATTGCAGTCCTTGGGCCTCGATGTCAAGGTGCTGGATAAGAACGATGAAGAGATCGACCTCAAGCAGAACTTTGATGAGGACGACGACATCGGATTTACACCGTCTGACGATCTGTTTGACGAGCCGAGCGTCGCGGAAGGCGATCTGGAAGGCTACAGTATGGAAGAAGGCCAGGAGGAAGACGATCTGTTTGGCACCGAATCGGAAGAAACAGCCGATGACGGAGCGGAAATTGATGATCTTTTTGTGAAGGAGGAACCCTTAGATATTTCTTCTGATGGGGACGACGAGCTGGAATAAATTGAAGGGGGTTACAATATGGAATTTAACGTATTTGAATCTATAAAAATCGGACTGGCTTCGCCGGATAAGATCCGGGAATGGTCGCATGGCGAGGTCAAGAAACCGGAGACGATCAACTACCGTACCCTGAAACCGGAACGCGACGGCCTCTTCTGCGAGCGCATCTTTGGCCCGCAGAAGGACTGGGAGTGCCACTGCGGAAAATATAAAAGAATCCGTTACAAGGGCAAAATCTGCGACCGCTGCGGCGTAGAAGTCACCAGGGCAAAGGTCCGCCGCGAGCGTATGGGCCATATTGAGCTCGCCGCGCCGGTTTCCCACATCTGGTATTTTAAAGGAATTCCCTCCAGGATGGGTTTGATTCTGGATATTTCCCCCCGCATGCTGGAAAAGATTCTGTATTTTGCCATGTACATTGTTACGGACCCCGGCGATGTGCGTGAGCTGCAGAAGAAGCAGATGCTGAGCGAAAAAGAATACCGTGATCTGCGCGAGAAATATGAGGACGACTTCGAAGCCAGCATGGGCGCTGAGGCGATAAAAAAGCTGTTGGAGGAGATCGACCTCGAAAAGGAATCCGAAGAGCTGAAGGATGAACTGGTCAATGCTTCCGGACAGAAGCGTGTCCGCATCCTCAAGCGTCTGGAGGTTGTGGAGGCATTCCGTCTCTCCGGCAACCGCCCGGAGTGGATGATTCTGGATGTTGTCCCGGTCATTCCGCCGGACATCCGTCCGATGGTCCAGTTGGACGGCGGTCGGTTCGCCACCTCCGACTTGAACGATTTGTACCGCCGTGTGATCAACCGCAACAACCGTCTGAAGAGGCTGTTGGAGTTGGGGGCGCCGGATATCATCGTTCGTAACGAGAAGCGCATGCTGCAGGAAGCGGTCGATGCGCTGATCGACAATGGCCGCCGCGGCCGCCCGGTTACCGGACCGAACAACCGTCCGTTGAAGTCTCTTTCTGATATGCTTAAGGGTAAGCAGGGCCGTTTCCGTCAGAACCTGCTGGGCAAGCGCGTCGACTATTCCGGTCGTTCCGTTATCGTCGTCGGTCCGGAACTCAAGATGTACCAGTGCGGCCTGCCGAAGGAAATGGCGCTGGAGCTGTTCAAGCCCTTTGTCATGAAGCGTCTGGTGGAAACCGGCGCGGCGGGCAACATTAAAGCGGCCAGAAAAGCAGTAGAGAGAGCGAAACCAGAGGTTTGGGACGCGCTCGAAATTGTGATCAAAAACCATCCGGTTCTGCTCAACCGCGCGCCGACCCTGCACAGACTGGGCATCCAGGCCTTTGAGCCGGTGCTGGTGGAGGGCCGCGCTTTGAAGCTGCATCCGCTGGCCTGTACCGCTTACAATGCGGACTTCGACGGCGACCAGATGGCGGTTCACGTGCCGCTTTCCTCCGAGGCGCAGGCGGAAGCCCGCTTCCTGATGCTTGCTGCTGGCAATCTGCTCAAGCCGTCCGATGGACGCCCGGTTACCGTTCCGACGCAGGACATGGTTCTGGGTTCCTATTACCTGACGTTGGATAAAGACGGCGAGATGGGCGAAGGCAAGGTTTTCAAGGATTTTGACGAGGCGATCCTGGCATATGAATCCAAGACGGTCAGCCTGCATGCGAAAATTAAGGTGCGGCGCACCATGGAAATCGACGGGAAGATGGTCAGCAAGCTGGTTAATACCACGGTTGGCCGCATGATCTTCAACCGCCCGATCCCGCAGGACCTCGGCTTTGTGGACCGCTCCAATCCGGAGACGGCGTTTGATTTTGAAATTGATTTCCTGGCTGGCAAGAAGCAGCTTGGAAAGATCATTGATAAGTGCATCAAGACCCATGGCGTTCCGAAAACCTCTGAGGTGTTGGATGCAATAAAGGCGCAGGGCTATAAATATTCCACAAAGAGCGCCATCACCGTCGCGGTTTGCGACGCGACCATTCCACCGCAAAAGAAAGAGATCATTGCCGGCGCGGAAGAGCGGATTGATATGATCACCGAGCAATATAAAAACGGTTTGCTTTCCAATGGCGAGCGTTACAACGCCGTGCTGAAGACCTGGGAGAAGGCGACGAACGACGTTACCAGCGCCCTGCAAAAGGGCCTTGACCGTTACAATCCCATCTTTATGATGGCGGATTCCGGCGCGCGTGGTTCCATGAGCCAGATTCGTCAGCTTGCCGGTATGCGTGGACTGATTGCAAACACCTCTGGTAAGACGATTGAAATCCCGATCCGTGCGAACTATCGTGAAGGCCTGAACATTTTGGAATACTTTATTTCTTCCCGCGGCGCCCGTAAAGGCTTGGCCGATACCGCGCTGCGTACGGCGGACTCCGGTTACCTGACCCGCCGCTTGGTCGATGTTTCGCAGGATGTGATCATCCGCGAGGACGACTGCGGCGCCACAGACGGCCTGGTGGTCTTTGATATCCGTGAGGGCAAAGAGGCCATCGAGTCCCTGCACGAACGCCTGATTGGCCGTTATTTGGTAGAAGACTTTGTCGATCCGGAAACGGGCGCGGTTCTGGTTTCCAAGGATAAAATGATGACGGACGACGACGCGGATATCATTGTTGGCCACGGCGTGGAGCGCATCAAGATTCGTTCCATCCTGAATTGCCGTGCGCGCCACGGCGTCTGCAAGAAGTGCTACGGTGCGAACCTGGCGAACGGTCAGCCGGTCACTGTCGGCGAGGCGGTCGGTATCATTGCGGCGCAGTCCATCGGTGAGCCGGGTACACAGCTGACAATGAGAACGTTCCACACCGGCGGTGTCGCGAGTGCCGAGGATATCACACAGGGTCTTCCGCGTGTTGAAGAACTTTTTGAAGGACGTAAGCCGAAGCATCTGGCGATCCTGAGCGAGATTGGCGGAAAAGTTTCCTTTGAGGAGATCAAAAAGAATAAACATGCGGTAGTCACCGATTCGGAGACAGGGGAGAGCAAATCTTATCTGATTCCGTTTGGTTCCCGCCTGATCGTCAATGAAGGCGATGTTATCCCGGCAGGTACCCGTATTACGGAAGGCTCCGTCAACCCGCACGATGTGCTTGCCATCAGCGGCACACATGCGGTACAGGATTACCTGATTCAGGAAGTCCAGCGCGTTTACCGGATGCAGGGCGTTGACATCAACGACAAGCACATCGAGGTCATTGTGCGCCAGATGATGAAGAAGGTCAAGGTGGAAGAGGCGGGCGACACCACACTGCTGCCCAGCTCCCTGGTGGAAAAATCTGAGTTTGAGTACGAGAACCAGAAAATCCGCGACCGAATCGCCGCTGGCGAAACGGAACTGCAGGAAGCCACCTGCTCTCCGACATTGCTGGGTATCACCAAGGCTTCCCTGGCGACCGATTCCTTCCTGTCCGCGGCTTCCTTCCAGGAAACAACCCGCGTACTGACCGACGCCGCCATTAAGGGCAAGGTCGATCCGCTGCTTGGCCTGAAAGAAAACGTCATCATCGGCAAGCTGGTTCCGGCCGGCACGGGTATGAAATGCTACAGCGACGTGGAGATTGAACCCACGAATGAGGACTTGACAAACGAGGCTATTTAGCGTTATAATAACCAATTGTAGCGATTGAGCAGGCAATATTCTCCATAATGTCTGAGATTGCATGTAAAATGCATAAAATATGGGGAACATCGCCTTGGGATTCGGCGGATTTTGCCGGACAATTGCGAAAGTTGAAAAGCGTTTATCCTGTCCCGAGGAGAAATTTCGGGACAGGATAAAATTGTGTTCAAATCTTTTTTTGATGTTTAGCGGTATTCCGCTTGACATATATTACTTCTATAGTGAGGAGGTGTCGTATGCCAACATTTAACCAGTTAGTTCATACTGGCCGTGAGGTAAGCGAAAAGAAAGCAAAGGCTCCTGCGCTTTTGAAAGGCTGGAACTCCAAGAAGCGTGTTCCGATCGATCAGGATTCTCCGCAGAAGCGCGGTGTTTGTACCGCTGTTAAGACTGCCACCCCGAAGAAGCCGAACTCTGCTCTGAGAAAGATCGCAAGAGTCAGGCTCTCCAACGGAATCGAAGTCAGCGCTTACATCCCCGGCGTCGGTCACAACCTGCAGGAGCATAGCGTTGTTATGATCCGCGGCGGCCGTGTTAAGGACCTTCCTGGTGTCCGTTACCATATTATCCGTGGTACGCTGGACGCGCAGGGCGTTGCAAAACGTATGCAGGCCCGTTCCAAGTATGGCGCTAAACGTCCGAAGGCAGGAAAAAAATAAGGTAGTTTCAATTTGACAGAGACCGAACGGCTGCAAAAATGCAGCGGCGTTTTAGATATAGATGCTTCTATTCTTGGAAAACGCCTCTGTGTTGGCCAACGGGAGTTTGTCGCTTTCGAGTACCTATGATATCATTATGTGAAGGAGGGAAGTAAAGTGCCAAGAAGAGGTAATATCGCAAAACGTGATGTTTTGCCCGATCCGCTTTACAATTCAAAGCTTGTAACACGTCTCATCAATAATATTATGTTTGACGGTAAGAAGGGTGTTTCCCAGAAAATCGTCTATGGTGCATTTGATATTATCCGTGAGAAAACCGGAAAGGAGCCCCTGGAGGTTTTTGAGCAGGCAATGGAGAATGTTATGCCGCAGCTCGAGGTAAAGGCTCGCCGCGTCGGCGGTGCCACCTACCAGGTCCCGATGGAAGTTCGTCCGGAAAGAAGACAAACCCTTGGTTTGCGCTGGATGACGAAGTATTCCAGACTCAGATCTGAAAAGACCATGAGGGAGAGACTTGCCGGCGAAATCCTTGACGCTGTAAATGGTGCTGGCGGTGCTGCTAAGAAGCGTGACGATACGCACAAGATGGCAGAAGCGAACAGAGCTTTCGCACATTACAGATGGTAATTTGCGCGGGCATTCAACTATTTTCAGAACTTTAAGGAGGAAACTATGCCAAGGCAGGTATCACTCGAACAAACCCGTAATATCGGCATCATGGCGCACATCGATGCTGGTAAAACAACAACGACAGAACGTATTCTGTACTACACGGGCGTTAACCACAAAATTGGTGAAACACACGATGGCGCTGCTACCATGGACTGGATGGCGCAGGAGCAGGAGAGAGGCATTACCATTACCTCCGCTGCTACCACCTGCTTCTGGAAAGGCCATAGAATCAACATCATCGACACCCCCGGCCACGTGGACTTTACCGTTGAGGTTGAGCGTTCCCTGCGCGTGCTGGATGGTTCCGTAACCGTATTCTGTGCAAAGGGCGGCGTTGAGCCCCAGTCCGAGACGGTTTGGCGTCAGGCGGAGGAATATCATGTTCCGCGTATGGCGTATGTAAACAAGATGGACATCATGGGCGCGGATTTCTACAACGTCGTTCAGATGATGAAGGACCGCCTGAAGTGCGCCGCCGTCCCGATCCAGCTGCCGATCGGCAGTGAGGATACCTTTAGAGGGATCATCGATCTGGTCGAGATGAAAGCCGATATCTACTATGACGATATGGGCAAAGACATGCGTCAGGAAGACATTCCGGAAGACATGCGTGAAAAGGCCGAGGAATACCGCACCGCGATGCTCGAGCACATTGCCGAGCAGGACGACGCGCTGATGGAGAAATATCTCTCTGGCGAGGAGTTCACTCGTGAAGAGATCATCACCACCATCCGTAAGGCCACGATTGCCAATCAGATGGTTCCGGTTTGCTGCGGTACTTCCTATAAAAACAAGGGCGTACAGAAGCTCCTTGATGCCATTGTGGACTATATGCCCGCTCCGACGGATATCGAAGCGATCAAGGGCGTGAATCCGGAAACCGGCGAAGAAGAAGTCCGTCATGCTTCGGACGACGAGCCGTTCTCCGCTCTTGCGTTTAAGATTGCCACAGACCCGTTTGTTGGTAAGCTCTGCTATTTCCGTGTATATTCCGGTACGCTGAGCGCTGGCGCCACGGTTTATAACTCCGTTAAAGACAATAAAGAGCGCATCGGCCGTATCCTGCAGATGCATGCAAACCATCGTCAGGATATCGACATTGTTTATGCGGGTGATATTGCTGCCGCAATTGGCGTAAAGAACACCACCACCGGCGACACCTTCTGCGACGAGAAGCATCCGGTTATTCTGGAATCCATGGAATTCCCGGAACCGGTTATCCGCGTGGCGATCGAGCCGAAGACAAAAGCCGGTCAGGAGAAGATGGGCATTGCGCTGGCAAAGCTGGCGGAAGAAGATCCGACCTTCAAGGCGTATACCGACGAAGAGACCGGACAGACCATCATCGCCGGCATGGGCGAGCTGCACTTGGAAATCATTGTAGACAGACTGCTGCGTGAATTCAAGGTGGAAGCGAATGTCGGTAAGCCGCAGGTTGCATATAAGGAAACCGTCCGCAAGCTGGCGGATGTGGATACCAAGTATGCGAGACAGTCCGGCGGTAAGGGCCAGTATGGCCATGTTAAAATTAAGGTTGAGCCGAACCCGGAGAAGGGCTACGAGTTTATCAATGCCACCGTTGGCGGATCTATTCCGAAGGAATACATTCCTGCGGTTGACCAGGGTATCCGCGGTGCGATGCTCTCCGGCGTATTGGCTGGATATAACGTTGTCGACGTAAAAGTCACCCTGTACGATGGTTCTTACCATGAAGTCGACTCCTCTGAAATGGCCTTTAAGATCGCCGGTTCCATGGCGTTCAAAGAGGCGATGAAGAAGGCCGATCCGGTCATTCTGGAGCCGATCATGAAGGTTGTTGTCATTGTACCGGAAGACTACATGGGCGACGTCATCGGCGACCTGAACTCCCGTCGTGGCCTGATCCAGGGCATGGACGCGGTTTCCGGCGCTCAGCAGATCAATTCCATGGTTCCGCTGTCTGAAATGTTTGGTTATGCGACCGACATGCGTTCCAAAACGCAGGGCAGAGGCCAGTATACAATGGAGCCCGACCACTATGCGGAGGTTCCGAAGTTTGTTGCTGACTCGATTATTTCCGAGCGTGGTAAAAAGACTGAATAAGTTACAAAATATGCTTGATTTTTCCGGGTTTCCTTGGTAAAATGATAAGCATAGTTCTGACTTAAAAAATCTTACTCTGTATTTATAAAAGGAGGAGAATCCCAATGGCAAAGGCAAAATTTGAAAGATCCAAACCCCATGTAAACATTGGTACCATTGGTCACGTTGACCATGGTAAAACCACTCTGACTGCTGCGATCACCAAGGTTCTCAATCTCGCGGGCGACGCTGATTTCGTTGATTATGCGAACATCGATAAGGCTCCGGAAGAGAGAGAGCGTGGTATCACCATCAACACCGCGCACGTTGAGTATCAGACGGAAACCCGTCACTATGCTCACGTTGACTGCCCTGGCCATGCTGACTATGTTAAGAACATGATCACCGGTGCTGCGCAGATGGACGGTGCGATCCTGGTTGTTTCCGCTGCAGACGGCCCGATGCCGCAGACCAGAGAGCACATCCTGCTTTCCCGTCAGGTTGGCGTGCCGTATATCGTTGTATTCATGAACAAAGCGGATCAGGTTGACGATCCGGAACTGCTCGATCTGGTTGAGATGGAAATTCGTGACCTGCTCAACGAGTATGAGTTCCCGGGCGACGACACCCCGATCATCCGTGGTTCCGCTCTGGTTGCTCTGGAGTCCGCTTCCAAGGACACCGATGCACCGGAATACAAGTGCATTCATGAGCTGATGGATGCTGTTGACAGCTTTATCCCGACTCCGGAGCGCAAGTCTGACCTGCCGTTCCTGATGCCGGTTGAAGATGTCTTCACCATCACTGGCCGTGGCACAGTTGCTACCGGCAGAGTTGAGCGTGGCGTCATTAAGGTTGGCGAAGAAATTGAAATCGTTGGCCTGACCGAAGAGCGCAAGAAGACCGTTGTTACCGGTCTGGAAATGTTCAGAAAGATTCTGGACTTTGCAGAAGCTGGCGATAACGTTGGCGCGCTGCTCCGTGGCGTTCAGAGAACAGAGATTGAGCGTGGACAGGTTCTGGCGAAGCCGGGCTCCATCCACCCGCACACCAAATTTCGTGGCCAGGTCTACGTCCTGACCAAGGATGAAGGCGGCCGTCATACACCGTTCTTCAACAACTATCGTCCGCAGTTCTATTTCAGAACCACAGACGTTACCGGCGTCATCAACCTGCCGGAAGGCACAGAGATGTGCATGCCTGGCGATAACGTTGAAATGGACGTTGAGCTGATCACCCCGATCGCAATCGAGGAAGGCCTCCGTTTCGCTATCCGTGAGGGTGGCCGTACGGTTGGTTCCGGTGTTGTTATCGCGATCAACGAGTAATTAAAAAACAAAAAAGGGCTTCATTCGTAAGAATGAAGCCCTTTTTGCGTTATCCGTTGACAATGGTGCCGCCGTCCGGGTGCAGCACCTGTCCTGTCATATACCGGGAGTCATCCGAAGCCAGAAAAACATAGCAGGGAGCGACTTCAAATGGCTGTCCTGCGCGCTGCATGGGAACCTCAGAGGTATAACTGCCAAAGGTGGTCACTTCCTTTGCGGAATAGGAAGAGGGAATCAGGGGTGTCCAAATGGGGCCGGGCGCTACGCCGTTGACGCGGATTCCCTGCTTGACCAGGTTCTGCGACAGCGAGCGCGTCAGAGCAAGGACTGCACCTTTGGTGGAACTGTAATCCAGCAGGTTTGCGCTGCCCCGGTAGGCTGTGACGGAAGTTGTATTAATAATGGAAGCGCCGGCCTTTAAATGGGGAAGTACGGCCTTGATCATAAAGAAGAAGGCGTAAATATTGGTGCGGAAGGTCAGATCGAGCTGTTCCTCACTGATATCCAGAATGCTTTTCTGGATAAATTGCACCGCATGGTTGTTGACCAGAACATCAATTTTTCCAAAGCAATTCAATACTTGTTCAACGGCCTCCTGCGACATGGATTCCTGTTTCAGGTCGCCGGGGATCAGCAGGCATTTCCTGCCAAGTTGTTCTACGCGGCATTTGGTGTCTCTGGCGTCCTGATGCTCGTTAAAGTAGCAAATTGCTACATCGGCGCCCTCTTTTGCAAATGCATAGGCGATCGCCCGGCCAATGCCGCTGTCGCCGCCTGTGATGATGGCGACCCGGTCCTGTAGTTTTCCACTGCCTTTGCTGTCTGGGTTTTCCGAGATGGGGGTGGGGTCCATGAGATATTCCATTCCCGGTTGACCGTATTGGTGCTGCGGCGGGAACAGGACGGGAATCTCCCGGCATTTGCTTTCTTTCTTTAAATATGGATAAACCGGATACATGATCGTTCCACCTTTCTGAGGGTCAACTGCGCGTATTTCTTCTATTTGCATTTTTATGTGTATCCGGCGTTGGATATGTTGCAGCAGGGCAAACGAAAAGCCTCCGTCCGGAATGATTGACGGAGGCTTTATTAACAGGTCAGCGCTTTCCTTGGAAATTGGACGCGTGGAAGGTTTGGAAAATTCCCATCAGGAGACTGGTTTTCCTCTTTTTGTAGTAGCAGTAGATGGAAATCAAAAAAAGCAGGGAACCGATCAGGCAGACCAACATATCCTGCATGGTATCGTGTACGCCGGTCGTCAGAACGTTTTGTGGATCCGTTCCAAAGACAACGCTGATGGCGTATTCTGAAAGCTCCCATAATCCGGCGACTGCCATGGACACAGAGAACGAAAAGACAGAAACCAGTGGAAAATCCTTTTCCCGTATTTCCTTTTGCGGCGAAAGGAGATAGAATAACAAAAGGGCACCGAAAGTGCAGAAGACGCCTGATAAGGTATGGATTGCTTTGTCGTAATAGGGCACCAGAGAATAGGCGGGAACTACCAGTCCGATGACATAGGCCAAAAAGCTGAACAGGTACACGACAAAGCGGAATTGGTGGACAGTTTGCAGGTGGAACAGTTTTTCAAGAAGAAAAGGAACCGCCAGCAGCAGAAGTCCGCCAAAAGCGAGAATGTAATAATATGGCCTTCCCAATTGAATGTTGTAGACAGCCAAACCGAGGCTGACGATGCTGTAAATACCGATTAGAAATGGGTTCAGTTTTTGAAAAATTGCTTCACGATGGATCATAAATGGCCTCCTTACCGAAAATGGGGTACGATATCCCTATCATACAACAATCCGTACGGAAAAGGGAAGGCCATAAAGGATTATTGCTGTTTCTCTTAGGAAACAGGAAAGGATGTGCAGGATTACGAATCAGATATTAGAAAGCTTGTACCGGAGAAAGTCTGTGCGTGTATTTACAGATCAGCTGATTGCACAAACAGAAAAAGATGCGATCATCAAAGCAGCCATGCAGGCGCCGTCGGCGGGCAATCAGGCTTTGTATACCATTTTGGATATCACCGATCCGATGTTGAAGAAAAAACTTGCAGTCACCTGCGACAATCAGCCATTCATCGCGAAAGCGCCGATGGTGCTGATCTTCCTGGCGGATTTCCGTAGATGGTATGACGCGTTCCGGTATGCCGGCTGTGAACCGCGCAAACCTGCGGAGGGCGATCTACTGCTGGCGATGGCGGACGCCTGCATCGCGGCGCAGAACAGCGTTGTTGCGGCGGAGAGCTTGGGAATCGGCTCCTGCTACATCGGAGATGTTCTGGAACAATACGAAGCGCACCGGGAGCTGTTGTGCCTGCCGGACTATGTGTTCCCCGCGGTCATGCTTGTCTATGGATACCCGACGGAGCAGCAAAAGAGGCGGAAGAAGCCGGAACGGTTTGAACAGTCCTATATTGTGCAGGAAAATGCTTACCAAACATTCAGCCCACAGGAGCATGAAGCGTTTTTCCAGGAGCAGGCGGGACGGGAGGGAAAGTCGTTGTTTGACTATCCGGCTTTTATGCAGGCATTTTGCAAGCGTAAATACAACTCGGAATTTTCCCGGGAAATGTCCCGTTCGGCATCGCTGTATATACAACAGTTTCAAAATAAATAGGAAAAATCCGCATGGAGACAATGTATGTTTCATGCGGATTTTTTATTTGGATTCCAGTGTGTCGCGAAGAGAAGCGTTATCGCGCTCCAGTTTGCACATTCCCTTTGTTCCCGCCAAAAGTGCCAATTCGTCGCCAATGACGTCGAACAGGTCTCCCATCAAGGCGAGTTGTTCCGGGGTTCTGTCGTGTGCCAATTGGAAGGCAATTGCGGTTCCCGCGGCAATCAAACGTTCTCCGTAACAATTATCCATTACATGCTCACCCTGATACAGGATATGACAAAGATAGCCGGTTGGTGCAAAATATCAGGAAAAAGATGTCGTATTGCCAGCCAGCTCCTGTACAAAAGCATGCATTTCCTGTTTGGATTGGATGCTGTGCGTGTGCGCAATAATCTGTTTCTGTCTGTTTTCCGGCATTGCACAGAAGTGCTCCATTGCCTGCGGATGCTGAGCAAGCGCCATACCGAAACCGAGCGGTAATTCTTCCATATGGATTCCTCCTCTTAAAATTACAAGGATACGACCAGTATTTCCGTTTTCTGTTTGATCCATGAACCGCATGGACATGTAAAATCTGGATGGATGCAAAAACGGCCTTTTCTGGTATGAAAGGTTTTCTCTGTGCAAGAATAGCTGTGAGAACGAACAAGAGGATGGGATTGAATGAGAAAAACTTCTAAAATCAGGCGCTTCTTCCTGTCGCTGGGTGTCATGCTGCTGACAGCCGCAATGACAGCCGGCGTCAGCGCCATTTTTATTTATACGATGGAAAAAGTCTCTGTAGAGCAGACAGAAGCCCGGCAGGAGGTCCAGCAGGAATCGGCGCCGAGCGGAAAACAACCCTTGTCTGGAGCAACGCTGGTGGACGCCAAACCTGCTGAGCCGGTGTACGAAAGAGCGGAGCTGGACGATACGCTGGTGCTGGTCAATTTTGAACACTCGCTGCCGGACAGCTTTCACCGAAATATCATCGATTTATATGGGACGGATGTAGACGAGCGGCTGGAGGAACCGTTCAAGCAGATGCAGCGCGCCGCGCGCGCGGACGGTGTTTCACTGTGGATTTCTTCCGGATACCGCAGTGTGGCGCGGCAGGAAGAGCTGTTCACCCGTGCAGTCAATGAAAACCTGGACAAAGGCATGGACCAGAAGGAGGCGGAGGCCGTTGCGGCTGTTTCCGTAGCGCGGCCGGGGTGGAGCGAACACAATACCGGCCTGGCGATCGACCTCAACGGCGTGGCGGAAAACTTTGATACAACGCCGGAATTTGCCTGGCTGGACGAGCACGCGGCGGAATACGGTTTTATCCTGCGGTATCCAAAGGATAAACAGGAGATTACAGGCATTCGGTACGAGCCGTGGCATTACCGGTTTGTCGGCGTGGAGCACGCAAAAGCGATCCGGGAGCGCCATTTCTGTTTGGAAGAGTATGTAGACTATTTGGAAGATAATCGTTGAAATCCTGCGTGTATTTGGTATAATAAAAGAATTGGGACGCCGTCCGCGCGTTGCGGCGGCGTTTTTCCGTATTCAGCCGGTTTTTCCGGCGAATGGCAGTGAGGGAAGCGCGGAAGCGGCCGCTTTTGCGCGCGAAAAAAACGAGAGGCGGATTTTTATGCAAAATCAAGTGGTAAGAACCAGATTTGCACCAAGCCCCACCGGCTTTATGCATGTCGGCAATCTTCGCACAGCTCTGTACGAATATTTGATCGCCAAGTCTATGGGCGGGCAATTTGTGCTGCGCATTGAGGATACCGACCAGGAACGGCTGGTGGAGGGCGCGGTTGACATCATTTACAATACATTGAGAAAAGTGGGCCTGCAGCATGATGAAGGCCCGGATATTGGCGGTGAATACGGTCCCTATGTGCAAAGCCTGCGCAAAGACCTGTACAAGCCGTACGCGGAGCAGCTGGTCGAGCAGGGCAAAGCGTACTACTGCTTCTGCACAAAAGAGCGTCTGGACGCGCTGCATGAGAGCAAGGACGGCGAGGAATCCTTTGGTGGATATGACCGCCATTGCCGCGACCTGCCCAAAGAAGAAGTGGAGCGTTTGCTGGCGGCGGGTACGCCCTATGTCATCCGGCAGAAAATGCCGGTGGAAGGTTCCACGACCTTTCACGATGTTGTGTACGGCGACATCACCATTGAAAACCGCGAGTTGGAGGACCAGGTTCTGCTGAAATCGGACGGGTATCCTACATACAATTTCGCGAACGTTGTTGATGACCACCTGATGCACATCACACACGTGGTGCGCGGCTGTGAGTACCTGACCTCTACACCAAAGTATAACCTGCTGTATGAAGCGTTCGGCTGGGCGCTTCCCACCTATGTACACCTGCCGCTGATCATGGGCAAAAACGAGGACGGGAGCGTCTCCAAACTGTCCAAACGGCACGGTGCGACCGGCTTTGAGGATTTGGTCAAGGAGGGCTATCTCCCGGAGGCGATCACCAATTATATCGCGCTGTTGGGCTGGTGCCCCAAGGAGAACCGTGAGCTGTTTACTTTGGCGGAGCTGGCGGAGCATTTCTCCATCGACGGCATTAGCAAATCTCCCGCGGTGTTTGATTACGATAAACTGACCTGGTTTAATGCGGAGTACATCCGCAACATGCCGCAGGCAGAATTCATCGCGGCGGCACAGCCGTATTTCCAGCAGGTGTTTGGGGACAAGCAGGTCAATCTGGAGGTGCTTGCGACCATCCTGCAGCCGCGTGTGACAAAGCTGACGGAGATTCCGGGAATTATCGGTTTCTTCCAGGACCTGCCGGACTATGACAAAGAATTTTTTATCAATAAAAAGAGTAAGACCAATTTGGAAAATTCCGTGACCATGCTGGAGGCGGCAATTGCGGAACTGGAGCAGGTGGAAGATTGGCAGCTTGATGTGATCCACGAAAGACTGATCGCGCTGGCGCAGCAGCTCGAGGTTAAAAACGGCACTTTGCTTTGGCCGGTGCGCATTGCGGCGGCCGGCATGCTGGTCACGCCCGGTGGGGCAATGGAAATTCTGGCCATCTTGGGCAAGGATGAGGCGGTCCGCCGGCTGAAGATCGGACTTGAAAAACTGCATCATTGATAGAACGAAATTTTGGTATAAAGGAGCACCCGAAATGAGCGACGAGATCAAGAACAGGGAAGAGACGGAAGGCTGGAGCAATTTTATCCACGATTTTATCGATGAGGATATCCAGCCGGGCGGCCGGTTTGCCGGGAAGACGGTACACACGCGTTTTCCGCCGGAACCCAACGGCTATCTGCATATCGGCCATGCCAAGGCGATCTGTATTGACTTTGGCACGGCGGAAAAATACCGCGGCGTCTGCAACCTGCGCATGGATGATACGAACCCCACCAAAGAGGATACCGAGTATGTCGATGCGATCAAAGAGGATATCCAGTGGCTGGGGTTTTCCTGGGATGACCGTTTCTATTTTGCGTCGGACTATTTTCCGAAGATGTATGAGCTGGCGGTTGGCCTGATCAAAAAAGGGCTTGCTTATGTATGTGAGTTGACCCCGGAGCAGATGCGGGAAAACCGCGGCGATCTGACGCAGCCTGCGGTCAGTCCGTATCGCGACCGTCCGGTTGAAGAAAGCCTGGACCTTTTTGCGCGCATGAAGGCGGGCGAGTTTGCAGATGGCAAAATGACGCTGCGTGCAAAGATTGATTTGGCCTCCGGCAACTTCAATATGCGCGACCCGGTGATTTACCGCATCAACCACATGCATCATCACCGCACGGGGGATACCTGGTGCATTTATCCGATGTATGATTACGCGCATCCGATTGAAGACGCGCTGGAGGGAATTACGCACTCCCTGTGTTCCCTGGAGTTTGAGGACCACAGGCCGCTGTACGACTGGGTAATTGCCAATGTCGATCTGCCGGACAAGCCGCGCCAGATCGAATTTGCACGTCTGGGAATTAACAATACGGTGATGAGCAAACGCAAGCTGCGCCAGCTGGTGGAGGGCAATTATGTCTCCGGCTGGGATGATCCCCGTATGCCGACGCTGTGCGGCCTGCGCCGCCGCGGCTACACCCCGGCATCCATCCGCAATTTCTGTGAGCGCATCGGCGTTTCCAAGGTAAACAGCACGGTGGAATACGGCTTCCTGGAGCACTGCCTGCGTGAAGATTTGAACGAGAACGCACAGCGTGTCATGGCGGTGCTGGACCCGGTCAAACTGATTATCACCAATTATCCGGAAGATTTGACAGAGGAATTTGAAGTGGAAAACAATCCCGGCAAGCCGGAAGAGGGGACCCGCACGGTTCTGTTTTCCCGCGAGCTTTGGATTGAGCGCGAGGACTTTCTGGAGGAACCCTTTAAGGGGTACTTCCGTCTGTTCCCAGGCAATGAGGTGCGTTTGAAGACCACGTATATCGTCCGTTGCACGGGCTGCAAAAAAGACGAGGACGGCAATGTGATTGAGGTGTACGCCGAGTACGATCCGGCCACGCGCGGCGGCAACACGCCGGACGGCCGCAAGATTAAGGGAACCATCCACTGGGTGGACGCCAAAACTGCGGTCGATGCGGAAGTCCGGCTGTACGACAGCCTGTTTACCGTTCCAGACCCGGATGCGGGCGATTTCCTGGAAGTGCTGAATCCGGATTCCCTCAAGGTGCTGACAGGTTGCAAGGTAGAGCCCGCGCTGGCAGAGGCCAAGCCGGGGCAGTCCTTCCAGTTCATGCGCCAGGGATATTTCTGCGCGGATAGTGTGGACAGCACGCCGGAACATCCGGTGTTTAACCGCTCCGTTTCTTTAAAGGACGGTTTTAAAAAGAAAGCGGGCAAATAAAAAAAGACCTGATAAACAACGATTCCCCCCGCGCACCGCGCGGGGGGAATCGTCAATTCAGCTGATTTTTCAGGCGTTCATTCAAGCGCTTTTGCTATTGGGGAAGTGTCTGTCCGTAAATTCCCTGCACCACGACTTCGCCCGCGTTGACAGCAGTCTGCCGCCCGTCATCGGTGTTGACGAGCAGCTCGCCGGTGGAACTGACACCAACAGCTGTGCCGGTTTTCTGGATCTTTCCCTGGTAGAATCCAACGCGCCGGCCGATAGAGACGCAGAGCATTTGGTATTCATGCAGGACAGCAGGTGTCAGACAACTGTAGTTTTCTGGCGTCAGCAACCCTTCCAGTTCCCATAAAACAGCCTGTAAAAGCTTTGCGCGGGAGACGGTGCGGCCCGTTTCAATCTGTAGAGAAGTTGCCTTTTCCGCAAGACTTTCCGGGAACACGGGAATATTGGCGTTGATGCCAATGCCGAGCACCATGTATTCGATCCGGTCGACCTCCGCCGCCATCTCGGTCAGGATACCGCAGACTTTCCGGCTGCCGATCACCACGTCGTTGGGCCATTTGATTTTTGCTTCGCAGCCGGTCAGGGAACGAATGGCGCGGCAGACAGCAATGCCCGCCAGCAGGGTAATATTGCCTACCTCCGACGGGATCAGGCCCGGACGCAGCAGCACGCTGAACCAGACGCCCGTTCCTTCCGGCTGTTCCCAGCGGCGTCCCAGGCGGCCCTTGCCGCCGGTCTGCTGCTCTGCGGTGAAAACGCTTCCGTCCGGCGCGCCCCGCAGCGCTTGGCGCTTGGCTTCCTCGTTGGTGGAATCCGTCTCCGCCAGGCAGACAATTTTGCTTCCCAGCGTTTTGGTATGCAGGCCCGCGCGGATCTCCGCTTCTGTCAGCAGGTCCGGCAGGGCGAGAAGCCGGTATCCCCGGTTGGTGGCGGAGTCGATCTGGTATCCGGCATCCCGCAGGGACTGGATGGCTTTCCAGACAGCGGCGCGGGAGACACCCAGTTCTTCACTCAGCTGTTCACCGGAGAGGTAATCTTCGGTGTCCTGCAGGCGTTGTAAGATGTTTTCCTTGGTGGTCATTCTATCACAACTTTCTGTGAAATTTTTCGATGTACACAAAGTACGTTTACGCTTATTGTAGTATAGCACAAATTGGAAGGAAGCACACGGGCCGCTTCGGAAGAAAGAGAGAAACGTAAAAAAGGTCTGTCTGTTTGCTGGAAATGGTGTTATAATATAAATTCCGATAGATAAGCGATTTTAAAAAAAGTGAGGTGCGGAGAATGGATGTAAGACCCGGCGATTTACTGCAGATGAAAAAGACACATCCTTGTGGGGGAAAGACGTTTCTGGTTCTGCGCGCGGGCATGGATTTTAAAATCCGGTGTACGACCTGCGGCCATGAGATCATGGTTCCGCGCCTGAAATGCGAAAAGAATATCAAAAAGATTCTGCGCGAGAACACGAGCGACGAGCTCTAACCGCTTTCTGCGTCTTAAAATGAAAATTTCAGAAAGCAGGTACTAAATATGTTTGAGAATATACAGGTTTTTGAAAAGCGATACGAGGAATTAAATCAGAAGCTCTGCGACCCGTCGGTGCTTGCGGACCCCGCCGTTTACGCGGAGCTGATGAAGGAACACAAGAATATTACGCCGATCGTGGAAAAGTACCGCGAGTACCGAAAAGCGGAAGAGGCGCAGGATGAGGCCAAAATGCTTCTGGACGAGGGTGGACTGGAAAAGGACTTCCGTGAGATGGTGGAACAGGAGCTGGAGGATGCCCGGGAAACGGTGGTGCAGACGTCCGACGAACTGAAAATCCTGTTGCTTCCGCGCGATCCGAACGACGATAAAAACGTTATTGTGGAAATTCGCGGCGGTGCGGGCGGCGAGGAAGCGGCGCTGTTTTCCGCCGTACTGTTCCGCATGTACAGCATGTATGCGGAGAGCAAAGGCTGGCAGACGGAAATCCTGAATACCAACGAGACGGAGCTCGGCGGTTACAAAGAAATCAGCTTTATGATTACCGGCGACGGTGCGTATTCTAAGTTGAAATATGAGAGCGGCGTGCACCGCGTGCAGCGCGTGCCGGAAACGGAGACGCAGGGACGTGTGCATACCTCCACTGCGACGGTTGCCGTCCTGCCGGAGGTAGACGACGTGGAAATCGAGATCAATCCGAAGGATTTGCAGATCGATACCTTCCGCTCCAGCGGTGCGGGCGGCCAGCACATCAATAAAACGTCGTCCGCGATCCGGATCACGCACCTGCCGACCGGTATGGTGGTGGAATGCCAGGATGAGCGAAGCCAGTTTAAAAACAAGGACAAGGCCATGAAGGTACTGCGTTCCCGCCTGTACGAGATCGAGCAGGCCAAGCAGGACGCACAGGTGGCGGCGGACCGCCGTTCTCAGGTGGGCACGGGCGACCGCTCCGAGCGGATTCGCACGTACAATTACCCACAGGGCCGCTTGACGGACCACCGCATCGGTTTGACGCTCTATCGGCTGGACAGTATTTTGAACGGTGACATCGACGAGGTGATTGACGCATTGGTCGCAGCGGACCGCGCCGCCAAGCTGGAGGCGTCCATTGAAAGCCAGCGCTGAGCATTAGGAACATACAAAGGAGAGAAAAGCATGCAAACGCAGCTTTTAGATGCAAAGGAGCCGGAATCCATTCGAAAAGCCGCCCGTATTTTGCAAAACGGCGGCTTGGTGGGGATTCCCACAGAGACAGTGTACGGCCTTGCGGCGAACGCGCTGAACGGCGCCGCCGTCGCCGGGATTTTTACGGCGAAGAGCCGTCCGATGGACAATCCTTTAATTGTACATATTTCGCAGTTTGATCAGATTGACGGATTGGTGCGCGAGGTGCCGGACGCGGCAAGAAAACTTGCTGAACGCTTCTGGCCCGGGCCGCTGACCATCATTTTGCCAAAGGGAAATTGTATCCCGGATGAGGTGAGTGCGGGGCTGGATACGGTTGCAATCCGATTCCCGTCCCATCCGGTCGCGCAGGCGGTGATCGACGCTGCCGGCGTGCCGTTGGCGGCGCCCTCTGCAAACCTCTCCGGACATCCCAGCCCGACGACTGCCGCCCATGTGATGGACGATATGGACGGCAGGATCGAAGCGGTTTTGGACGGCGGCCCGTGCGCGGTCGGCGTGGAATCCACCGTTGTCACGCTTGCAGCGGAACCGCCGCGTCTGCTCCGTCCGGGCGGCGTGACCTTGGAACAGCTCCGCGAGGTGCTGGGTGACGTGGAGATGGACCAGGCGGTTTTAAACCCGCTTCCAGAAGGGCAGCAAGCGGCGTCCCCCGGCATGAAATACAAACATTATTCTCCAAAGGCCAATGTGGTTATTTTGGATGGTTCCTTGGAACACTATATCGATTATGTCAATACGCATGCGAAACCCGGCGTCGCGGCCCTCTGCTACAACGGCGAAAACGATGCGCTTTCCGTTCCGGCGATCTGCTACGGCGGGGAGCGGGACTGCGGCGAGCAGGCGCGCGAGCTGTTCGACGCGCTGCGGGAATTGGACGATGTGCTGCACGCCGAAACGGTCTATGCGCGCTGCCCGGAGCCGAAGGGCGTCGGGCTGGCGGTGTACAACCGGTTGATCCGTGCCGCGGGATTCGAGGTGATTTCTCTTGGCTAAACCATTTGTCATCGGCCTGACCGGGCCCACGGGAGCCGGAAAATCCACGGTGGCGGAATCGTTTGCCGCCTTGGGCTGTGGGGTGATCGACTGCGATCTCGTTGCGCGCGAGGTGACTTCCGGGCCGGTTTGCCTGCAGCGCCTGCAGGAGGCCTTTGGGCCGGACCTGGTCCGTAAGGGCAGGCTGGACCGCGGCCTTTTGGCGGAACGGGCATTTGCAACCAGGGAATCCGCGCTGCGTTTGAACCAAATCACCCATCCGCTGATTCTGGAAGAGGTACAGCGGAAAATTAATCAATATGGGGAACAGGGCATGAAGGTGGTCGTCGTGGATGCCGCGCTGTTGTTTGAAAGCGGCGCGGACGCGCAATGCGACACAACGGTTGCAGTGGTGGCCGATTTGCAGTTGCGTCTGCGCCGGATCATACGGCGCGACGGTATCTTCGAAGGGCAGGCGCGGGCCAGAATCAGCGCCCAGCAGCCGAACGAATATTATACCGGGCGCGCGGCATATGCTATGGATGGCGGTGTTCCTGCGGAACAGGTTCCGGAGGAGACGAAAAAACTGCTGTGCGCCATTATGACCGCGGCCCAATGAGTTCCCTTTGGAGAATGCGATGAAGCGATGGATCAAAACAATTTTAACGCTGGCTGTTTTGTTTGTAGTGGGTTCCCTGCTGCTCAACTGGGGCTACGATTCCTTTATGAAGGCGGCGTATCCGCTGGCGTATAAGGAGCTGGTCACAAAAGAAGCGGCGGAGCAGGGGGTGGACCCTGCTCTGGTCTATTCTGTGATCAAGGCGGAAAGTAATTTTGACCCCGAGGCAAAGTCCCACGCGGGCGCGATGGGCCTGATGCAAATTACACCGGATACCTTTGACTGGCTGCAAACAAAGCT
The DNA here is from genome assembly GCF_001261775.1 of Anaeromassilibacillus senegalensis. GTDB lineage: Bacteria > Bacillota > Clostridia > Oscillospirales > Acutalibacteraceae > Anaeromassilibacillus > Anaeromassilibacillus senegalensis. The sequence continues at coordinate 353,195 of NZ_LN868537.1, forward strand.
GCGGGAGGATATTTCCTATACAAAGGAAGATTTATATTCGCCGCAGGTCAATATCCGTTACGGCTGTAAGTTTTTGCAGATCCTGCAGGACAAATACAGCGAGCGGGCGACGGCACTGAGCGCGTATAACGCGGGCATTGGAACCGTCAATACCTGGCTTAGTAATCCCGAAATTTCACAGGATGGTGTCACGCTGAGCCGGATTCCCTATCCGGAAACGGAGCGGTATGTCAGCACCGTGCTGCGGAATTATCAAAAATATAAAGAAATCTATCAGTTTGAATAGACAGGAGGAACACATATGGCAAAGAAAAATGAAGCGCCGGATGTAAAAAAGCTGAAAGAGGAGCTGTTGCTCTGCCGGAAGAACGGCTATTTCCAGATTCCGGACGAAAAGGTCAAAAAGGCGGACGATTTCTGCGAGGGCTACAAGGCGTTCCTGGACAGCAGCAAGACCGAGCGGGAGGCTGTCCTTTCCGCAGTTGCTCTGGCGGAGAAAGCGGGCTTTTCGGCATACGACGCAAAGAAAACATATGAAGCCGGAGACCGCGTATATTACAATAACCGCGGCAAGGCTCTGATTCTGGCGGTGATCGGCAAGGACGGCTGCAAGAACGGCGTCCGCATCGCGGCGGCGCATATCGATTCCCCGCGTTTGGACCTCAAGCCGCATCCGCTGTATGAGGAGAGCGAACTGGCTCTGTTTAAGTCTCACTATTATGGCGGCATTAAGAAATACCAGTGGACGGCGATCCCGCTTTCCATGCACGGCCTGGCCGTGTTAAAGGACGGCACCCGCGTGGAAATCCGTTTGGGCGAGGAGCCGGGCGAACCGCAGTTCTGCGTGACCGACCTGCTGCCTCATCTTGGTACCGAACAGATGCAAAAGACCCTGGCAAAAGCAATTGAGGGCGAGAATCTGAATATTCTGGCCGGCAGCCGCCCGGTGCGCGCTGAGGAAGGAGAGAACCTCTTTAAGCTGAATGTGATGCGCCTGATCCATGAGAAATATGGAATGACAGAGGAGGATTTTGTCTCTGCCGACATCGAATTTGTCCCCGCGTTCAAAGCATCGGATATTGGATTTGACCGCAGCCTGATCGGCGGCTACGGCCACGACGACCGCGTCTGCGCGTATCCGTCCCTGATGGCGGCGCTGAACAGCAAGACGCCGCAGCATACGGTCCTGACTGTACTTGCGGACCGTGAGGAGATTGGAAGCGACGGAAACACCGGCCTGAACTCCGAATTTATGCGCTATTTTATTGAGGATCTGGCGGAGAAAGAGGGACTGAAGGTCCGTCATGTGCTCAGCAAGTCCAAATGTTTGTCCGCAGATGTGACAGCGGCGTTTGATCCGACCTATGCCAGTGCGTACGAGAAGACAAACTCCACGTTTGTCAACAACGGCGTTGCCATGAGCAAGTATACCGGCTCCCGCGGCAAGAGCGGGACCTCTGAGGCGACAGCGGAGTTTGTGGCGGAGGTACGCAGTATCTTTGAGAAAAACGACGTCCTCTGGCAGATCGGCGAGCTTGGCAAAGTGGACGGCGGCGGCGGCGGAACGGTGGCAATGTTTGTTGCCAACCTGGATGTTGACGTGCTCGACGTGGGCGTGCCGGTGCTTTCCATGCATGCGCCGTTTGAGGTTGTTTCCAAGACGGACGTTTATATGACGTACAAGGGCATCAAGGCGTTTTTTGAATCCAAAGTGTAAGAGTATTAGATAAGCTGCCTTTATCACAATGTACGTTTGTACTGAATTTTGAAGAATAAAGCAATCCCCTCCCGTCTTTCGCAGGAGGGGATTGTGAATTAGGCCTGTTTTTTCTATGAATTCCAACTATTATGATACAGCCATTTTGCTGCAAAAATCCCGCTGCCTGTCCGAAGGGCAGCGGGATTTTTTCGTATGTGCATCACAGGGTAATGTGGTCGAGTATGCCGTTGAGCTTGGCAAGCAGAACGCCGTAGTTGGTAATCGGTACACCTGCGTCTTCCGCGCGGGCGATGCGGGAAAGCAAATATTTTCGATTGAACATACAGCCGCCGCAGTGGACAATTAGATCGTATGAGCGGAGGTCCTCAGGGAAGCTGGCGCCGCTGACCACCTGGATATCCATGTCCGCCCCATATTTTTTCCGGAGCAGCGCGGGAATTTTAACCCGGCCAATGTCCTCGCTCAGCGGGGCATGCGTACAGGCCTCTGCAATTAACACGCGGGATTGATTGTTCAGCTGCTCTACGGCGTTGGCCCCGCGCACAAAAGCTTCCAAATCTCCCTTGTGAGCGGCAAACAGGACGGAAAAAGAGGTCAGTCTGCTTTCCTTCGGCGCCTTTTCGTAGACGGTTTTAAACGCCTGCGAATCCGTGATAATGAGGTCCGGCGGTGTTTTTAAAGCGGCAAGCGCCGCTTCCATCGTATCCGGCGTGGCATTGATGGAGATGCAGCGGTTGTCCAACAGGTCGCGAATGGTCTGCACCTGCGGCAGGATCAGGCGGCCCTTCGGTGCTTCCCTGTCCTGCGGCATGACCAGCAGGACGACGTCACCTTCCTTGACCAGACGGCCGGTGATGCTCTCCGCGCCGTAATTTTCCGGCAGGACGCGCGTCAATTCCTGCAAAAGCTGCGGAATACCGGTGCGGTCTGCGGCGCTGACCGCGATGGGGAAGAGGTGAAGCTCTTCCCTTATTTTGTTCAGCAGGGGAGCCGGTTCGGTTTGATCGGCCTTGCTGACGACCGCAACAACGGGAATTCCGCCCTGTTTCAGCTCCTTCAGCCATTCGGTTTCCATTGAGAAATCGCCGTCCGTAAAAATTAGAATAGCAATGTCCGCCTTGGGGAGCGTCTGGCGGGTCTTTTGGATGCGCAGTTCTCCCAACTCGCCTTCGTCGTCAAAGCCGGCGGTATCGATAAAGACGCATGCACCCAGCCCGCGAACCTCCATCGCTTTATAAACCGGGTCGGTTGTGGTGCCCGCTACGTCGGAAACCAGCGCCACATCCTGATTGGTCAGGGCGTTGATCAGGGAGGACTTGCCGCTGTTCCGTTTTCCATAAATGCCGATGTGCAGGCGGTTGGCGTTTGGTGTGCTGTTCAAACTGTTCATTTCAAACACCTCTTTATCCGTGCTTAGAAACGGAAGTCGCGCAGGCCCTCGTCCAGCCCATGGAGATTTTTCAAAGCAATCTCACGGACCTTATCATTCGGGATCGTCTGCACCTCTTTTTCAATCATTTCCAATGCAAGCTTTTTGGTTTCCGGCCCCGCGTAGTCTTCCGCATATTCCTTCAGGGTCATTAGCGCGTTGGGCAGGCAGCAGTTTTTGATTTGCCCGGCTTTGACCAGCGTCATAAAACGATCCCCGGTGCGGCCTTCCCGGTAACACGCGGTGCAGAAGCTCGGAATGTAGCCCAGCTTGAGCAGCCAGTTGACCACCTGGTCCAGCGTGCGGTTGTCGCTCACTTCAAACTGGGAGGAATCCTCTTCCTCCTGGTCCTCCTCCGCGTAGCCGCCGACGCTGGTGCGGGAACCGCCGCTGATCTGGGACACGCCGTATTGAATGACCGCCTCACGCGTCTTTTTGGATTCACGGGTGGAGATGATCAGACCCGTGTACGGCACGGCGATGCGCAGGATCGCGACGATCTTCTGAAACAGCTCGTCGGATATCGCATTGGAAAAGTCGTTGACGTCAATATCATCTGCGTTGCGGATGCGGGGAACGCTGATGGTGTGCGGGCCCACGCCGTGGACGGCTTCCAGATGTTCCGCGTGCATCAGAAGGCCGACAAAGTCGTAGCGGTAGAGGTTCAGGCCGAACAGCACGCCGCAGCCGACGTCGTCGATGCCGCCTTCCATTGCGCGGTCCATCGCTTCGGTATGGTAGGCATAGTTATGCTTCGGGCCGGTGGGATGGAGCTTCTCGTATTGTTCCTTGTGGTAAGTTTCCTGGAACAGGATGTAGGTGCCGATGCCGGCTTCCTTCAGTTTGCGGTAATTTTCCACCGTCGTGGCGGCGATATTGACATTCACACGGCGGATCGCGCCGTTTTTATGCTGGATGGAGTAGATCGTCTGGATACTTTCCAGAACATACTCGATGGGGCAGTTGACCGGGTCCTCACCGGTTTCCAGCGCCAGGCGTTTGTGTCCCATATCCTGTAGTGCAATGACTTCGCGGCGGATTTCCTCCTGTGTGAGCTTTTTGCGCGGGATATGCGTGTTTTTCTTGTGATAAGGGCAATAGGTACAGCCGTTGACGCAATAGTTGGAGAGATACAGCGGTGCGAACATCACGATACGGTTGCCATAGAATTCCTGTTTTATTTTGGTTGCCTGCGCGAAGATGCGCTCCAGCGCAGTTTTGTCCTCACATGCCAGCAGGACAGCGGCCTCGCGGTGCGTCAGGCCCTTCAGCGCGTCGGTTTTATCGATGATTTGATTGATCAACTCCAGATTGTCCTTGTTTTCTTCCGCATACCGGAGCGTATCCTGGATTTCCTGATCGTCTATAAATTCGGTTGCCACCAGAGAATTTGGATTATACATGATTTTCTTCCTTTCGGTTTCCATATTTATACAGGCGTCCGATTGAGCGCCCGAATTTCCGCCTCGGTTTCCAGCCGTCCGGCGCGGATGTCCGCTTCAGAAAAAGAGGCGGGGTAAATTTGATACAGCTTTTTTAATCGGTTCGGCGTGACCTTGCGCATGATCACATTGGCGCCGCAGGAGAACACGCCCTGCTTTTGCGCGCTGTCCAGTACGCCAAGGGCAGTGGTAGCGGGCAGGTTGGCCTTGGGCAGCAGCAGGCGTGCCAGCGCGACCGCGCGTTTGGTTAATTCCGTACTGCCGCCCGGGGTATCCCGCAAGGGCGTATCCGGGTGGGGGATAAACGGCCCGATACCTGCCATATCGCAGCCGATCTCCTGCAAAAGCAGCAAGTCCCCGGCGATCGTGTCCAGAGTCTGTCCGGGCAGGCCAATCATAAAGCCGCCGCCGGTTTCAAAGTCCAGACGTTTCAGCGTCCTCAGGCAGGATACGCGTTCTTCTAACGTACCATCCGGGTGCAGTTCAGCATAGAGTTTAGGGTCGCTCGTCTCATGCTTGAGGAGGTATCGGTCTGCGCCGCAGTCTTTCCAGTAACGATAGACGGATTCCGGCAGCTCGCCGCAGCTCAGGGTGATTTTCATGCCGGTTCGCTTGATCTGCTTGACGACCTCGCCTAAAAGGTCCGCCGTATACCAGCTGTCTTCTCCGGACTGCAGCACGATGGTTTTGTAGCCGGCTTCCCAGGCTTCGCGCGCGGTTTCCACCATGTCGCGCGGATCCATACGGAAGCGTGTCGCGCTTTGATTGGCGGCATTCAGGCCGCAATAGCGGCACAGGCGCTTGCAGTGGTTGGAGAATTCCAGCAGGGCGCGGATGTGGACGACATCGCCGACGGATTCTCTCCGGATCGCGTCCGCCTGCGCGTAGATCTCATCAAAATTGTCCCGGGCCAGCCATGCGGCAAGCTCTTCCCGTGTGAACTTCATGCCGGCTGCCCAGCCTTGGAGTAAATGGTTTTCACACTCAGCCCTTTGAGCATCCCCAGCTTGCCGGAGAGGGAACTGATCACATTCATCGGCGCGTCGATCGCCACGCTGATGATCGAAATGCCGCGGTCCCGGTAAGGGATTCCCATGCGGCCGATGATGTATTCGCTGAATTCATGCAGGATGTGGTTGAGTTCCTCCGTGTTTTCCAGGTCCTCCACCACAATTCCAATCAGCGCCACGCGCTTTTCCATAGCTGATTTCCTCCTTTGAAATAAAAAAGCTCCGCGCAAAAAAGCGCGGAGCTACCCTGATTGTTCAGTCATAACAACCGCCTTCTTTCTCGGGAAAACCCCTCGTAAATCAGAACGTATCTGTGTTTTTAATCATCCTCGCCCGCGGATCATTTCCTTGGGTTGGGAAGTTATCCTTATCTTACCAACTTTTTGGAGTAAAGTCAACACCTGGCATCCGGCATGATTTCCTCAGTATCCAGGAGAATCGTAACCGGCCCGTCGTTTTCAATGGAAACAAGCATGTCCGCACCAAATTGCCCGGAAGCCGTTTGAATGCCCTGCGCTTGCACCTGCGCAATGAAGCGCTCGTACAGTGGAATCGCCTGTTCAGGCCGTGCCGCCGCGATGAAGGATGGGCGGCGGCCCTTGCGGCAGTCGGCGCAAAGAGTAAATTGGGAAATAATCAGCATCTCTCCGCCGATATCCAACAGAGAACGGTTCATCTTGCCCGCGTCGTCCTCGAAGATACGCAGGTTGACGGCCTTCTCCGCCAGGTAATCGCACTGCTTTTCCGTATCGGCTTCCGTTACGCCGAGTAACAGTGTCAGGCCGGGTCCGATTTCCCCGACGACGGTTCCGTCAATTGTCACGCTGGAGCGGCGGACGCGCTGAATGACTGCTTTCATGTTGCAAAGTTCCTCCTGTTTTTCAAACGTTTTTGCGTTCCTCATGATCGTTTAAATTGTGTAAAATCTGTTCCGCGGTGGAGATAACCAGACGCATCATGTTTTCCAAGCTGTCATGAAAAACAAAACGGTCTTCTGTATCAAGGCCCTGGATAATCAGCGCGGCATGGGACAAAAGCTGAGATGCGGTCTCCGGCTGAGCGGCGGCGCGGGTCTCCAGCAGGGGAAGGCCTAAAAGCAGCGCCTCATAAAATTTATCCCATATCTCCTTTATGGGACGGTCGTCGTTGCTGCACAGCAAAATGCCAACGCCGATTAAAAACATGCGGAAACTGTTACCCTGCGCCTGCTGCGCTCTGAGGTTGCATAAGCATTCTTCGGTCCGCCATCTCGGGCCGGGAAAAAACTGTTCAATGATACGGTCCAGTGAGATGGAAATGATTTGCAGCACTTGCAGGAACATGGAAATTATCCGCTGTAAAACCTTGTTTGATGAGACCGTATCCGTTTGAGCCGCCACCTGGGTACCCAAGCCCTGACGTGTGGTTACAATGCCCAGACTGGCCAGCAGCTCCACGGCACGACGAACCGTGCTGAATGAAACCGAATAATTTTTTGACATGGCTCCATAGGAGGGAAGAAAATCCCCCGGCCCATATGCCTCCCGGATATAGATTTGGCCGATCAGATGAGCTGCGATGGAATAGCACTTTTGAGGGCGTTCCCGGTATACCTGCCAATGGAATCGAATTTGTGCCGGAACAGGCCGGGATTGTGCGGCTTGGTTGATAAAATCATGTAAGCTGTGGTTTAGAAGCTCCAGTATCTGAAAATATGTACAAACGAGCTTCTCGCGGTCACCCTGTTCGCAGTCATTCGCCATCTGCTCTGATAGCTGCTCCAACTGCCGTTTGGTTTCCGATGATGAAACATGCATTGCCAGGGAGGGGAGAAACTGATAAAAGAGAATGGATTCGGTAAAAAGATCGAACGCCAGGCGGTTTTTATGTACAAGAATGGCTTGACGGCCGCAGTAGAACGAAATCTGAAATGGCTCTGTGACGATCTTGAGCGAGTTCTCTTTGATGGCAAGCATATCTTCCTTCCGCAGGAGCCGCGCACCCGCAAGAAACAGAGGATAAAATAAGGTTCTCAAATTTCGGTCCAGATACTGCAGGGATTCTTTTCGAGCCAGATAGTAGTCCTGCAGGTTGTGAAGGTATACATCCGCCGCAGCGTTATAGAGCACCACGGTATGCCGTCCTCTGGCAAGCTGAATGTAGTGTTCCTTTTGAAGCTGTAAGTAAGCGCTGCGAACGGTTTGCAGGGAGACTTGATAGACGCTGCACAGTGTTTCCACAGAAGGCAGGCAGTCCCCTTCCCGATAATATCCGAATTCTATCTGGTTTTTAAAGAATCCATAGATCAGGTTGTATCTTCCTGGCCCCATCGCGGATTCACTCCCTTCAGAAACGTTTGTCACAGCTAGTATTATACTATGGAAGCAGGCAGAAATCCACCCAGTCTGCCTCAGGGACTTGCCGGATTTTGGAAGGTAAGTTGTTTTTAAAAGGAAACACACTTTTGCAGTCTTGCCATGCGGCTCTTTCTGCGCTACAATGGACTTAAAGTTTCGTACATGAGCACAGTTGGTTATTGCGTGGCCAATCGGTTCCATTACACGCCTCCATTTCTTTTTTCGCCTTGTTTTGATTGACTGGACGGATGCTTGCAAAGGATCATGGCGGCCTGCGAAAACACGTTTCTGTTTAAAAGGAGTGGGGCAAATGATTAAAGACTATGCGAACAAGGTCATGGACTATGAATACAATGCGTTTATGACGCTGATGAATGTCAGTGTCAGCAAACACTTGCTTGACGAACATTTTACCGTTCTTTGGGCCAACGATTATTTTTATCAATTGATTGGGTATACAAAAGAAGAATATAAGACGCTGTTTCACTGCCATGTGGATGAATATTTTAAGAACGATCCGGAATCCGTCGCACTTATGGCGCAGATCATTGTGGATGCATATCAACGGCAGCAACCGGGCTACGAGTTTGAATGTCCCATGCATGTGAAAAACGGGGGGACCACTTGGATACGGGTGACCGGTCGGTTTACCGACGAGGTGTTTGAAGGCGTTCCTGTCGTCTATACGATTTATACGGATATTACCAAGCTTAAAGAATTGCAGCAGCAGTTGGAAGAGCAGTCAAAGCAGCTTTCAGAAGCGTTGAAGATGGCGGAGACGGCCAGCCGGGCAAAGTCGAGTTTTCTTTCGCAGATGAGCCACGACATTCGTACGCCTATGAATGCGATTGTCGGAATGACAGAAATCGCGATGATGCATATCGATGAGCCCTACAAAATAAAGGACTGCCTGAAAAAGATTTCCCTGTCCAGCCAGCATCTTCTCGGTCTGATCAACGACGTACTGGATATGTCAAAGATCGAAAGCGGCAACATTGCGCTCAATTTGGAACCTGTGTCGCTGCCGTCTGTGTTGGAGAACATAGTGGCCATCATGCAGCCTGTGGTCAAAGAAAAGAAACAGCATTTTTCTGTCCGCCTGCAGCATGTCCAGCATGAGGAATTCCTCTGCGATGCGCTGCGGCTGCGCCAAATCTTTATTAATATCCTGTCAAATGCCTCCAAATTTACACCTGAAGGCGGACAGATCATTTTCGAGGTAGAAGAGCTTGCCCTGGATACGCCCGATCATGCCCGGCTTCGGTTTACCTTCTCCGATACGGGAATCGGTATTAAGCCAAAGTTTCTTCCTTATCTGTTTGATGCTTTCACCCGGGAACGGGACAGCCGCGTAGATAAAACAGAGGGCAGCGGGCTTGGGATGGCCATCACTAAAAAGCTGACGGAACTTTTTGGCGGTACCATCCAGGTGCAAAGCCGTTTGGGCGAGGGTACCACGTTTTGTGTGGAGCTGCCGCTCGAAATTACCTCGTCCAGATATGAACAGGTGATCGATTGTAACGACATGAAAATTCTTGTAGTGGATAACGACGCTGTCGCGTGCGAATATCTGACAAAAACGTTGCAAGAACTGGGCGCGGACACGCGCTGGTGCACCAGCGGTGCCGACGCTGTGGAAAAGGTTGTGCAGGCCCGCACGTCAGGCCGGAATTTTGACATTGTACTGTTGGATTGGCAGATGCCCGGTATGGACGGCGTACAAACCGCCCGTGCGATTCGCGCCCATGCCGATGCGGAAATTCCCATTTTGATCGCCTCTGCCTACGATTGGAGCGACATTGAGGACGAGGCGAAACAGGTTGGCGTCAACGGCTTTTTACAGAAGCCTTTGTTTAAGTCCACTTTGTGCAGCGGAATCCAGCGGTATTTGTCTGGTTGTCCATCTGTTCCCCAAAAGAGCAGAGAAAGTTCACTGCACGGCAAGCGCATTTTGCTTGTGGAAGATAACCAGCTCAACAGTGAGATTGCCATTGAGCTGTTGTCTACGATGGGTGCTGAGGTGGAGACAGCGGTTGATGGCGCGGTGGGGGTGGAGCGGTTCCGCCAGTCCGAAAAAGGATACTTTGACTTGATTTTAATGGATGTCCAGATGCCCAACATGAACGGCTATGAAGCAACCCGGCAAATTCGAGCCCTGACCCGCTGGGATGCGGCCTCTGTGCCGATCATCGCGATGACTGCCGACGCTTTTGCAGAGGATGTGGAAGCGGCCAGGAGAGCGGGGATGAACAGCCATCTTCCAAAACCATTTAACCTGGATTCTTTGTATAAAGAGATCGGCAAATACCTGTGACTGCTTGAATGACTTGGGGTGGACGGTCTTGTTTTATATTTTATAAAGAAAAAATCCCCGCCAGACTGCGTACAGCCGGCGGGGAAGTGATTTACGCTTTTTTCACCGGGAATTGGATTTCTGTCAGCCAGTTATCCACGTTGTCCTGATTCCAACTGCCGTCTATATAGACCTCTCGCGGACAGCCGGTAATCTCATACCCATTGTCCTCAATCCATTTGATAACGGACGCATAGGCATCGCCCAAACGGATATAGACCCCTTTGTGCAGGACACAGGCCGCTTGCGGGACCGCCGGAACCTCTTTGAAAACCAGCAGTTCCGAATCCGCTTTTATTTCAGTAACGGTCTGGCAGACCTCTACATCAATATCGTGCTCGCGGTATTCACCGTCATGATAGATGTTAAAACAATAGCTGGGTTCTATGCATTTGCAGCCCAGTCGTTCCAGCTCCGGCTTTATTACCTCCGGATAAAGATGATTCAGCATATCAAAGCCAGAAATAATGCGGCGCAGGGATGCCACGGCGGCAGCCGGAAGTTCTTTTACAAATACGGTATAGTTGTTCATAAAAAATCCTTTCCCAGCCTTCAAAAAGTTTTCGATTCGGTTGAGTTTATCCTGCTCTCTGCAAATGACGGAGGAAATTTCCCGCCGCTTTTGTTCCAAAAGGCGCAGAATGGTTTCCTCTGGGCAGCCGGTGTTCAACAGAACCGATACTTCTGTCAAAGTAAATCCCATTTGCTTTAACGCCAGGATCTGGTGCAGTCGGGTCAGCTGCTCACTGGTGTAATACCGGTATCCGGTGAAACGGTCGATGCTGGCGGGCTTCAGCAGGCCCAACTCGTCGTAATGCCGCAGAGCTTTGGTCGTAACACGTCCGATTTGAGAAAACATTCCGATGCTGTACATAATGCAGTCCTCTTTTCCTGTTCAACAGTCGCGCTCTTGTTGATGACTCTATCATAAACGTTGCCCTTGGGGCAAAGTCAATACGCTATGATCAAAAACTTTTTCTGTTAATTGTCGCAAAATAGGTGGATTTTCGATATGGATATGAGGTATACTGGTTTACAGTATTACATAACAAGAAAAGGAGCTTCTTTCTATGTGGAGTTGCACGAACCGTGCTTTATTTCAGGAATGCATTCAGGATTTAATCGATACACCCAGTGTGCAGGCGATGCGGGGCGTCACGCAGCATGTGGACATCAACTGCTTGGACCACTGTATCTTTGTGGCGTATCTCAGCTTTTTAATTTGCCGCCGTTTTGGATGGGACTTTGAGGCGGCAGCGCGCGGCGGCCTGCTGCACGATTTATTTTTGTACGATTGGCACGAGAAGGGCAGCCATGAGGGGTTGCACGGTTTTACGCATCCGGCGGCGGCGCTGGAAAACGCCAGTCGTCTCTGTGAGCTGACAGATGTGGAAAAAGACATCATTGCCAAGCACATGTGGCCGCTGACGCTCCGGAAGATGCCCAGATACCGGGAGTCGTTTGTGGTGAGCGGCGCGGATAAACTCTGCGCGCTGGCGGAAATGCTGCAAATCTATCGTCTGATGCGTGTGGGAAAAAAGCTGAACTTTTCTTATGCGGGACAATGAAAAAGCTTGTTTTACGAATACCGGATGAACGGGAGATCCCCAAGGTTGGAAAACAGCTAACCGCCGCCTACCAGTCGTCTTATGCGGGACTGATGGACGAAACGTACTTGGCTTCTCTTCCCGAGGATCACTGGAATCCCATCCTAAGGGAAAGCATGTGCAGGGGAGATACCTGCATAATCGCGGAACAAGACGGGTGCGTTTTAGCAACTGCTGTCTTCGGAACGACGGATGAGAGCCGGGACAGCGTTGTACTGCATGCAATCTATGTGTCTTCGCATTGGGTTGGGAAGGGGATCGGTCATCTTTTGTACACAGAGCTTGAACAGCGTATGGTCGCGCAGGGCGCGCGGCGCTGCCTGCTGGAGGTTTTGTCCGCAAACGATCGTGCGATCCGGTTCTATCTTTCACATGGGTTTCAAAAGACGGGTACGTTTAACGTGGAGGAGAACGGCATGACGTTGACCTGCGATACAATGTGCAAATTTTTTATATAAATAAATGACGGTAAAAGTTCGGCTTTGCATCATGGATTCATGGCAAAGCCGGACTTTTTATGTCTCAATGGAGGCTTGAATTTTTTGATATAGCTCCGGAAAGCGTTTTTTCATGCTGATGGGCCGAAAGGTTTGCGCATCTACCCAGGCATGCAGGGTATAACCGGTATTGATTGGCGTTTCTTCGCCGCTGCGGAAAATCTGATACCGGAATTTGACGCGGGCGGGGGTCAGCTGCTCCACACAGGCCTCCACCAGCAGTTCATCCTCATACCGGGCAACACCGTTGTACCGGCATTGCAGCTCTACCAGGGGCGTCATAACGCCCATTTGTTCCATCTCTGAGTAGGTCATACCGATCCTTTTGATCAAATTGGTGCGCGCCACTTCGTACCACACCGGGTAATTGGAATGGTGCGCGATTCCCATTTGGTCTGTTTCCGCATATCGTACGACGATTTTGCTGATCGACGTCATTGGTGTTTCCCTCCCATAACAGGTTATTTTGTATCAGTTTTTACAGAACGATTTATTGATGATTCTAAACCATAAAAAAGAAAAAGGCAAGGTGATTTTTTCCAGTCATTTGGCAGTATTTTTTAAATTAATAATTAAATCTTTTTAAATAATTATCTATTTTTATTAATTAACAACAAACAACCAATGGGATATGGATTATTGTTGCGTAATTATGTAATCTTGTATCATTTTGAAGATAGGATATTGAATTACAAAATCATCTGTGATAACGTTATGGAAAAGATTCATAACAGCAGGTTTTTTTATGCATAAGTACATAAAAATTCAATTGATGGAAAATTTTGCTGTTTGTAATCTTTAGGAAAGCAATAAAAGACAGCGATTGTAATTGTGGGGAAAGAAGACCGGTGACCGGTCTAAATCAAGGAGTCTGTAAAATGAGTAGAAGAGAGGTAAACACATGAAGAAAAAGACCGTTCGGTCAGCGTTGGCAATGATGCTGGCAGTACAGATGGCTTTTGCAGCTTCCGCACCGGCTTTTGCGGCCGCTGAAGCCGCACAGGCAGGAACCCAAAACGCCATTGTTTTGCAGGAAGGGCAGGATATTCCCATTTATCTGAGTGATATGAACTGGAAATCCGCTTCCGTGGGGTATAGCAATGCAACCAAGGACAAAGATATGGACGGCAATCCACTGAAGCTGGTACAGGCGGACGGATCGCTCAAAACCTACAGCAAGGGTGTTTTTGCCCATGCACCTTCCGAAATCTCCTATGATATCGAGGGCAGAGGTGTAAAATCCTTCCACGCGGAAGTTGGTATTAACAGTGGCCGCGATGGGGCAAGCTGTGCGTTTATCGTCAAAGCGGACGACAAGGTGTTGAAGCAGACCGGCGTAATCCGTGGCAATGCGGCGGCGGAAACCATTGACGTGGAAGTTCCCGCCGATACCAAACTGCTGACGTTGATTTCAACTGACGGCGGAGACAATAAAAACAATGACCACAGCGTCTGGGGCGACGCGCAAATTGTTCTGGACGGAACCGTTCAAAAGAACTTAAAGAGAGTATCCCTGCAGGCGTCAAATTCGATCCTGGAGGTGGGGAAAACCTCGAAGATCACGGCATCCGGTATCCTGGTGGACGATTCCAAGGCAGAAGGTTTTGACAGTCTTTCCTTTGAAAGCAGCAACACGGATGTTGCGACCGTGGATAGTGACGGTGTAGTAACCGGCGTTTCCAACGGTGTGGTGACAATCTCCTGCGCGGCGACGCTGGGCGATGTTACCAAAACCGGTGCGGTAGAACTGATTGTCGGCACGGAAACACAGGGGACCACCTGGTCCATTCAGTCTCCGGATGGCAGCAGCACCGCGGTGTTTGCACTGAATGCGGATGGAAAGCTTTCCTATTCCGTATTGAATGAAACGAGGACAGTTCTCGGATTGGCGGATACCGGTATTGTAACCAGCCTGGGCGATTTCTCCAGCGGGTTGACCTTCAAAAGCGTCACGGATGCAAAGGAAATCAACGAGACATATTCTGTTATTTCCAGCAAGAAGGATGCTTATGTAAACCATGCAATGGAACGCACCATCACCTTTGAAAAGGATAACATGGAATTTGACGTCATTGTACGTGCCTACGACGACGGTGTGGCTTTCCGCTATGCCATTCGCTCAGCGGACGGTTCCGAGCAGGATATGACAATTTCCCATGAAACGACGGCCTTCCAGGTGCCGGCGGGTTCCAAAACCTGGGCGATGGCGCACGGTACCGGCGGTGCATGGTCCTATGAGGACAGCTTCTATGAGAAGCAGATTGAAGACGTCACCGGCGGCCAGTCCATTCCGCTGCTCTATGAGACGCCGGAGGGCGACTTTGCCCTTCTGACGGAAGCGGAGCTTAGCGGCGAATACATTGGTTCCATGGTCAAGGCGGAAGGAAACGGTGTTCTGCGTGTCTCCTACACGCCGCAGCAGGGCACCAAAGAGGTGGTCACCTCCGCGCCGTTCCAGACCCCGTGGAGAGTTGCAATCACCGGAACGCTGGCGGATATCGTGGAGAATACCATGGTGGAAAACCTGAGCGCGCCGGAAAAAACCGAGTATGATTATGAATCCTGGGCGCATCCGGGTTTGACCTCCTGGTCCTGGATTGCAGCGGGTCAGACCTCTGCGAATCAGCATGATCCGGATATGATTAAACGGTATATTGATTTTACAGCCGAAATGGGCTGGAAATACTATATTCTGGATGAGGGCTGGCAGCCGCACGCACCGAGCGGGAGCGACAGCCGCTATGCCGGGTATTACGATTGGTTTGATGAGATCGTCGATTATGCGGACAGCAAAGGCGTGGGCCTGATTGCGTGGGTCATCTGTGATGATCTGAACACACAGGCTAAACGTGACGCCCGCCTGATCGAATGGGCAGAAAAGGGCATCAAGGGCATTAAGATCGACTTCTTTGACCGCGAAACACAGGATAGAACCCAGCTCTTTACCGATGTTTATGAGCAGTGCTCCGAATTAAAAATGGTGGTAAACGCGCACGGCGCCAATAAGCCGACCGGTGAGACCCGCACTTATCAGAACGTTCTGACCCGTGAAGCAATCCGTGGCCAGGAGCAGGGGGATCTCAAACCGGAACAGTTTACAATCCTGCCGTTTACCCGCTGTGCAGTTGGCGCGGCGGATGTAACGGAGACTTTGTATCCCAGAGGCAGTTCCAGCACCATTGGCTTCCAGATTGCGTCTTCCATTCTCATCCAGAGCGGCCTGCATTGTATGGCGAGTGGCCCGGATGATTATCTGAACAGCCCGACGTACTCGCTGTACAAGGATATGCCCGCTGTTTGGGATGACACCAAGCTGATCGACGCCTATCCGGGCGATTTTGTCACCATGGTGCGCCGCAGCGGCGAGAACTGGTTCGGCGCCTCCACCACGACGGAAGCGCGCGACGCGGAATTCCCGCTTGATTTCCTGGGCGACGGCAAATATTATGCGCTGGTTTACAAAGATGCCGGTACCAGCCGCAATGATATTGCAATGGAATGCATTGAGGTCACCAAGGCGGACAAGCTGACCGTTCCCATGAAGAAGGGCGGCGGCTGCGCCATTAAAATTGTCAAAGAGAAGCCCGCCGGTATTGCTTCTGTTACGCTTAACAAAAATGTACTCAGCATGGAAGCACGCCAAAAGGTTACGCTGAAGGCGGACGTCACACTGGAGGAAAACGCACTCATTAAGAACGTCAACTGGACTTCCAGCGACGAATCGGTCGCAACCGTGTCCGCAACCGGCGAGATCACCGCCGTTGCGCCCGGTACTGCGGTCATTACAGCGGTTTCCCCGGTTGATCCCACCATCAAGGCGGAATGTGCTTTGACGGTCATTCAGGATAAGTATATCATCAACGATGAGACCTGGTCCGTTGTCAACGACGACCTGGACAAGGTCCGCTATAATAACGAGAACTCCATTACCATTACGTCCCAGCAGGGCGAAATTGGCGAAGGTACCAATACGCTGGACAACATCTTTGCAACCGTGCCGGCCGATCAGGATTTTGCCATCAGTGTCAAGGTAACGGGCGGCCTGACGGCGAACTATCAGGCGATTGCTTTGACAGCATTTACCGACACATCAAACGTTGTCAGTGCGATGAGAAGATACCACAGCTCCTTTGGCAACAACTGCTTTGCCATGGTCCGCAACGAGAAGGGCCAGGGTATGACAGAGACGCCGACACAGGCAGATACCAACAAGGATGCGGATGCTTACCTGAAACTGGTCAAAAAGGGCAAAACCTTCACCAGCTACTACAGTTACGACGGCGTGAACTGGACAGAAATTCGCAGCCAGGATGCGAAGGGCGACATCGCCAATGCAGAGGCAAAGGATATCAAGATTGGCGTGTATACCAGCACCGGCAACTCTGCCGCCTATAAGGATGCCACCTTTACCGATTTCACCTACTATCCGGGCGAAAGTACGGAGGGAACGGTCATCCCGTTTGCAAAACTGCGCGATGACATCAGCACTTACACGGTTGCGTTTGACAGCCAGGATGCGGATGTGCCTGCCTCTCCGGCAACGATGGACGTTGTGTTCCCGGCGACGACGGTGACCGGCCTGCCAAAGAATCCGGAGCGCGAAGGCTATACCTTTGGCGGATGGTTTACAGAGCCGGACGGCAAGGGCGCCGCGTTTACCACCGATACGGAAGTAACCGGCAACATGACCGTTTATGCCTATTGGATCCAGGATGACTATGTGTTGGGTAATGATTGGTCTGTAATCAATAAGGTTTCGGACAATCTGGCCATCAACAGTGAGAATTCCGTCAGCATCACCATGCAGGAGGGAGAGATAGGCGGCACGCTGAGAAATGTTCTGACCACTGCCCCGGCGGATCAGAACTTTGCCATCAGTGTCAAGGTCAGCGGCGGTCTTACGGACGACTTCCAGTCTGCGGCGCTTGCAGTGATGACCGATACCAATAACGTTGTGGCAGCCATGAGAAGACATCACAGCTTCTTTGAGGACCAGTGCTTTGCTATGGTGGCCGGCGGCGTGGAAAAACCGTATCAGGTGGACACGCAGAAGGATCAGGACGCCTATTTGAAGCTGGTCAAAAACGGCGCAATGTTCACCAGCTATTACAGCTATGACGGTGAGAACTGGACGGAAATCCGCAGCCAGGAATACAACAACCTGAAAGATGTTGCAGCGGAAGACCTGCGCATTGGCGTATACGCCAGCACCGGCAACTCCAATAAATACAAGCCCGTTACCTTTACCGATTTTACGTATTATCCGGTGGACAGCGAAACCGGCACGGTCATCCCGTTTGCCAAGAGCAATAAGCCGGTTGTTCCGGATGAGGGAACGCTTTCCGTCAAGTATGGTAACAGCGTGGCGCTCACCGTCAACGGCGAAGCGCAGAAGCTCGCGGATCTGCTCGGCAAGTATGAAGTGAAAAAGGTGGAAGCTGATACCCCGTATACACTGGCGTTTAAGCCGCGTGTAGAAGGCAGAGAATTCAGCTTCATCAGTGTCAACGGCGTTGATCAGGCGGTCAAGGACACAGAATCGTTTATCTATGAGTTTACCACGGACGGCAAGGCGCAGGAGCTGAACTTTGCGTTTACACAGGTTGACAAGCGTATTCTGCGCAACCTGATCACCTATGCGCAGGATTATGCCGCAAACAACGACATGGAATCCCTGGTGCCGGTGGTCAAAGAAAAGTTTGAAAATGCATTGGCGGACGCGGTAACCGTACGCGATACCGTCGCGGTGACACAGGATCAGGTCAACGATGCATGGACCGATTTGCTGGACGCAGTTCACATGCTCAGCTTTGTTAAAGGCGATAAGGCGGAGCTGACCGAGCTGGTCGACTATGCGAACAGCATTGAGACGGAGAACTTCACGCCGAACAGCGTGGCGGCATTTGAAGCAGCCCTTGCGGCGGCACAGGAAGTACTGGACGACGAAAATGCGCTCCAGCCGGACGTCAAGGAAGCCTATGATACGCTGCGTGCGGCGGCACTGGCCCTGGTGGATGCGGCAAGTGTGGAGAACCTCCAGAATCTGGTGGACATGGCGGCAGACATCGATCTCAGCGAATACATTAATATCGATAAAGACGATTTCAAATCATACCGCGATGCGCTGGCAGAGGCGGAAAGCGTCCTGGCAGATCAAAATGCAACGCAGAAGCAGGTGGATGCGGCGGCTGAGGCGCTGGTCAAGGCAATTGGAAAATTGCGCAAGACACCGAACAAGGATGCCCTGCGTGATCTGGTCGCAGAGGTGGAGGCCCTCGACCTGAGTGCCTATACACCGGAAAGCGCGGCGCGCGTCCGCACTATGATGGCCAACGCGCTCCGTATGCTCAATAATGAGGATGCGACACAGGAAGAAATTGACAGTATGGAAACGGAATTGAACAGCGCTTACAAGGCCTTGGAGACCAAGAAGAATAACAAGCCTTCCGGCGGAAGTTCTTCCTCCAACTCCGGTTCGAAGCGGCCGTCCGGTGATTCCGGTACAGCGGTTGCGGTTCCGGCAACTGTTGTAAACGCGGCACAGAATGTAAAAGCGGCGGCTTCTGTCCGCTCCGACACAACGCTTCCGTTTACACTGAAGAGAGGGCAGGCGTATTGCTTCAAGATGACAGTTCTGAACGGCAGCCCGGCGGCACCGAGCTTTACAGTTGGCAACAGCAGTGTTCTGAAGACGCAGTTTGTTGCGAAGGTCGGTAACGACTACTATTACCGTGTATGGGCGGTTGGCACACCGGGCGAAAGCACAGGCGTGTATACCACAATGGTAAATGAAGCGCCGCAGCAGCACTGCACAGTAACCATCGGTTAAAGATCATTTCGTTTAGTTGTGAGAATTGCCGCATGCGTGTCCCGGCTGGCGGCAGGTCATGGCAGCCCCTGTATAAAATAGGTTTATAAGGAAATCCTCGATAGGAGGATGTATTGAATAGGCGATCAGATAGGCTGCCCCCGGTAGGAGAACCGGGGGCGGCTGTCGTTTTCAAGCTTGACAAGTGCGCACAGGTCGGATATAATAAGCGGCGTTACATTTGAATGTGCAGTACCGCCGGGTATTCAGCGTTGGATCTTCATGCCGTTAGGCCATTGGGCATGGAGCGTCTGGCGCTTTTTTATTTTTCCGGCCAAAAGAAGAGGAGGAGATTAGATGCATAAAACCGAACCCCTGCTCCGGACCTTTACACGCTATGTTTCGCTCAATATTTTAAGCATGATCGGCCTGTCCTGTTATATTCTGGCGGATACCTATTTTATTGCGAACGGCGTGGGGAGTGCCGGGATCACTGCGCTGAATCTGGTGCTGCCTGTATACAGCTTTATCAATGGAATTGGGCTGATGCTGGGGATGGGAGCAGCAACCTGGTACGCCATCCTGCGCGGCGAAAAGGAGGCAGATTCGGCAAACCGTGTGTTTACCCATGTGCTGCTGCTGGGAGCCGTTGCAGGCGTTTTATTCACAATATTGGGGGTTGTGAACGCGGGACAGCTGGCGCGTCTTTTGGGTGCGGAAGGAAATATTCATACATTGGCAACGGTTTATTTGCAGACAATGCTGTCGTTTTCCTGTCCCTTTATCCTCAACAATATTTTTGTTTGCTTTGTCCGCAACGATCAAAATCCAAAGCTTGCCATGACCGCGATGCTGGCGGGCAGCCTGCTCAATATCCTTTTGGATTATATCCTGATCTTTCCTCTGCGGCTGGGGATGTTCGGTGCGGCCTTTGCGACAGGGCTTGCGCCGCTTGTCAGCATGCTGATTTTGCTGCTGCATAAACGGAAGCGGAAGAACCAGTTCCATCTGGTCCGGTGCGGTGTGAGTGGGCGGCGGTTGCTCCGCATCCTGACGTTCGGCCTTCCCTCCTTTATCACGGAGTTTTCCTCCGGCATTGTAATTCTGATTTTTAACATGGTAATCTTGCATCTTGCAGGAAATACCGGCGTGGCGGCGTACGGAATCATCGCCAATATGGCGTTGGTGGCAGTCGGTATTTTTACAGGTGTGGCGCAGGGAATTCAGCCAATGATCAGCACAAACTACGGCATGGGGGAACATCGGAACATAAAAAAGACGTTTTCTTATGCGGTGCTTTTGGCGATTGCCCTCGGCGTATGCTTTTATGCGGCAGGTCTGCTGTTTACCACACCGATTGTCTCTGTTTTCAATGGGGAACAGAATGCGGAATTGGCACGAATGGCAGAGGAAGGTGTCCGCCTGTACTTTCTTGCGTTTTTGATCATGGGGATTAATATCATAGCGGCGGCGGTTTTTGCCGCGCTGGAGCAGCCGGTGCGGTCGTTTGTGCTGTCTATTTCGCGTGGAGGAGCGGCCATTGTACCAGTCATTTTCCTGCTGGCCTGGAGTTTGGGCATGACCGGCGTCTGGCTGACGATTCCCTGTGCGGAAGGAATGACACTGCTTTTGACGGTGTTGTACAGCCTGCAATATTTCAGAACGAAAAAAAGGGAACCGGCCGTTTAATTCGGCTGGTTCCCTTTGCTATATCCGGTTGTGTTTAAAACAGACTTTCAACGGGGGTATATTCGCGGTTCTGCGCTTCCGCTACGGAACGATAGGTCAGATTGCCCTTGTAGATGTTCAGGCCCCTCAGCAGGGCGGGATCGTCTTTCATCGCCTGTACTGCGCCTTTTTCCGCAATGCGCAGCGCGTAAGGCAGTGTCGCGTTGGTCAGCGCAAAGGTGGAGGTGCGCGGCACGGCGCCCGGCATGTTGGCGACGGAGTAGTGCACAACGCCGAATTTCTCAAAGGTCGGATTTTCCAACGTGGTGATCCGGTCAATGGTTTCCACGGAACCGCCCTGGTCGATGGCCACATCGACGATGACGGAACCCGGGTTCATGGACTGAACCATATCCGCTGTGACCAGGCGGGGCGTTCTGGCGCCCGGAATCAGTACCGCGCCGACCACCAGATCCGCGCGCTGAACCGCCTTGGCGATGTTGTACGGATTGGACATCAGAGTGACGACGCGCCCGCGGAAGAGATCGTCCAGGTAGCTCAATCGCTGCGCGGAGACGTCGAGAACCGTTACCTGTGCGCCGAGGCCAACCGCCATCTTGACCGCGTTGGTGCCGACGGTGCCGCCGCCAATGATGGCAATGTGCGCCGGTTCCACACCGGGAATGCCGCCCAACAGCACGCCGCGTCCGCCGTTGCTCTTTTCCAGAAGATTGGCGCCGATCTGCACGGACATGCGGCCCGCGACCTCGCTCATGGGAGCCAGAAGAGGAAGGGCGCCGTTGGCGAGCTGTACAGTCTCATAGGCAATGCCGATGATTTTGCGATCCAGCAGGGCCTGTGTCTGCTTCGGGTCGGGTGCGAGGTGCAGGTAGGTAAACAGCGTCTGTCCCTCGTGCAGCCAATCGTATTCCGGAGGCAGGGGTTCCTTAACCTTGATAATCATTTCTGCGTCATCGAAGACCTGTTTGGCGGATGTATAGAGTTCCGCTCCCGCGGCGCTGTATTCCTCGTTGGTGAAACCGCTCTCCAGCCCGGCGTTTTCTTCAATGAGCACCCGGTGGCCCGCATGAACAAATGCGTCCACACCGGCGGGGGTGATGGCAACGCGGCACTCCTGCGGCTTTATTTCTTTTGGGATACCGATAATCATGGGAAAAACCTCCTAATATGTCGATTTTCAACATTTGATACTTTATTGTAACATCTCATCACAGCGCGTCAATAGGAATAGAAAAATTTTAATAATTTGTTGGGCTGGGAAGGGGATATTGCCAGCCTTTTCTTTAAAAGAGACGAAACAACCCGCAAACGGGAAAAATGATTTTAGTTCTTTGCTTTACCAGATGATTTATATAGATAACAGGCAATAATTTAAGATTTTAAATGAAATAGATAGATAAATAAAAAAATCAATAATAGTCAACAAAATATCATAAAATATAATGTTATTTCAAAGTTTGTGATAAACATTGTATCAAGCGTATAATGAGCATAGTAAACAGAATGCGTTGCAGAAAGGGAGGAACGATTGTGCAGTACGGAGAAAGCATTCAGCCGATGGCACAGGCATCGGAGTTGTTTGGTGATTCAGTCATTTATCGCGCGCTGAAAACAGACCAGTTTGAAAGCGGCCTGCTGTGTTTGGAGCCGGGGAAAACCGCTGGCTATGATGGAGGACATAAAAACGCGGATGAGCTTTTTTATGTGGTGGAGGGAACCGCCTGTGTGGAATACCCGGCCACAGGGAAACAGGTTTTGGTGAAACAGGGGGAGTTGATTGTCAACGACCGCGACCTGCCGCATGTGGTAAGCAATCCGGGAACGGAACCGTTAAAACTGCTGTTTGTCTGCTGTGCGGAGCATTGAAAGGAGTAAAACCATGGCTTATGATATTGTGACCATCGGTGGGCTGCTGGTGGAAATTATGCGAAAAGAAGTGGATCGCCCATTCGACCGGGCGGCGGATTTGATCGGGCCGTATCCGAGCGGGGATACCCCCATTGTCATCAATGCCGCAGCGAAGCTCGGCGGGAACTGCGCAATGATCGGTGTGGTTGGCCCGGACGACTTTGGAAAATGTGTTCTGGACCGTTTGCAGGAAAGCGGCGTTTCCACAGAGATGATTCGCGTGCAGCCCGGTGCGACAACCGGCACCGCGTTTGTAGGGTACTATTCCGGCGGCAAGCGTTCCTTTATCTATCATTGGCGGCATGCAGCGGCTGGAATGCTGGATGAACAGGATATCCAGCCGGAAAAATTGCAGGGTGTCAAATGGGTCCATGTCACGGGTGTGACGATTTCTTCCAGCGAGAGCAGCGCACGGGCGGTATATAAGCTGATCGAGTGCCTGCCGGAGGATGCAAAGCTGAGCTTTGACCCGAATATCCGCCCGGAGGTACTGAGCGTGGAAGAAATCCGGGAAATCTGCCGCCCGGCGATCGAGCGTGCGGACATCGTCTTCCCGAGCGTCAGTGAGGCGGCGATGCTGACCGGCGCGCCCGACGATGAAGCGGGCTGCGCAGAATGGGTCCGGCAGGGGAAAACCGTCGTGCTCAAGCGCGGGGAGCTGGGATGCCGGATTTATCAGGGGGATACCGTGGTGGATGTGCCGAGTTACCAGGTGGAGGAGATCGATCCCACCGGAGCGGGTGACACCTTCTGCGGCGCGTTTTTGGTGGCGCTGCTGGACGGTATGTCTCTGGAGGACTGTGGTCGCTTTGCCAACGCGGCGGGCGCGCTGTCTGTGACGAAGAAAGGCCCCATGGAAGGCGCGCCGGACCGGGAAGCGGTATTGGCTCTGATGCGGAATGGAGAGGGAGGGAATTCCTTTGGTCATTGATCTTTGTACCTATCCCGGGTTTATTCAGGAAATCAGCGAGGACCCGGAGCGCGTCGCATTTCGGCGCAAAACCTTTGGGCTGTATAAACAGCATGTGTGGCCGATGAAGCTGTTCATCACACAATTGAACGCGGCGGGAATCGATAAGGCGGTTTTGTTGGGTGAGGATTTGACAACGCGCTGCGGCGGGTGTATTGTGACAAATGAGGAAATCCGGACTTTAGTGGACTTGGCCCCGGACCGCATGATCGGCTTTGCAAGCGTGGACCCGCACAGGGAGGATGCTCCGGAAGTTTTGAAGGACGCCTTCACCCGTTTACAGTTGAGCGGCCTGGTGCTGAACCCGTCCACGCAGCGCTTCTATCCGGGCGATGAGGCGCTGGAGCCATTGTACAGCCTCTGTGAAGAATATAACAAACCGGTGATTTTCCAAATGGGTGTCAGCCTGCAGCCGGATGCGCCCGCCAAGTACGGCAAGCCGCTTTTGGTGGAGGACGTTTTGCTGGCGCATCCGAACCTGCGCGTCTGTGTATCACATTTTGCATGGCCGTGGGTGGAGGACGTCGCGGCGCTTCTGATCAAGTATCCGAATTTCTATGCGGATACGTCCATGCTGTATTTTGACTCCCCAAAAGAGTTCATGCACCATGTGTTCGGACAGCAGCTGGGCGCGTTCTGGCTGGACCGCAGCCTGCACAGTAAGGTGCTGTTCGGCTCCGGTTACCCGCGTATTGAACAGCTGCGGATGAAGGAAGCGGTGGAAGACTTGGCGCTCCGTCCCGCAACGCTGCAGAAGGTGCTGGGCGGCAACGCGGAACGTTTTATCTATGGGGAGGCGGATTAGTATGGTATACTTTCAGGACGCGGAGGTTTTAACCGAAAAGCACTTTCAATTTGTCCGGCTAACCGATTCCGTCCGCGAAGCGGTGCGGGAATCCGGCATCCGGAACGGCATGGTGTTTGTGGTTACAGCCCATACAACCACCGGCATTACGGTAAACGAGGGGCTGGAATGTCTGGAAAGCGATATGGAAACCGTCCTGTGCAATCTGGTGCCGGACGACGCCCCCTACGTGCATGCGCACTGGCTACCAACCTATGGCCGCACCTCCGCCAATGCGACGGGGCACCTGCGCGCCATGGTGACGGGCAACCACTGCGCGTTCCCGGTGCGGGACGGAGAGATGCTGCTGGGCGCGGCGCAAGAGATTTATTTTGCGGAATTTGACGGTCCGCAGATGCGGAAAATCACCATCGAGGTGATGGGCGAATAACACACAGGGCCAACAAGGAGAAAACCAGATGAAAGTAACGCTGCAATTCATTGCCGATAAGGCGCATGTTTCCCGTTCGCTGGTGTCCAAGGTGCTCAACGGCAAGCCGGTGCGGGTCTGTGCGGATAAGCGGGCGCGCATTTTAAAGCTGGCCTGTAAGTACGGATACCAGCCGCGCGGCGCGGGCGCCGGGGAGGACGGTCCCTTGGCGCGGGTCAAGCGAAAGCGTGTGATCGGCCTGATCCAGCCGAGCCTGGACTTTTTGTTCCTGACGGAGCTGACCAACGCGATCAGCCTGTCCGCACGGGAGCTGGGCTATCAGGTGCTGATCCTGAATTCCCACGAGGACGCGGAGACGGAACGGCGCTGTCTGGATATTTGCAGCAGCGGCATTGTGGACGGCGTCATCGTCAGCGCATCGGATAATATGGCCAATTTGGACAATTGCCGCGCACTGAAACGCAGGGGCCTGCCCATGGTGTTTGTGGACCGTTTCCTGCCGGACCTGGATTGCAGCTATGTGACCACCGATAACCGCGCCGGAGCGTTTGAACTGACGGAAGAGTTGATCCAGCGCGGTCACAAGAACATTTTATTTGTGTTCCATGGGCGGTCGATCTTTACCACGGCGCAGATGGACCGCTTTGACGGCTATCAGCAGGCGATGGCGGCGCATGGACTGGACAGCATAAAAGAATATATTTATTCAAACCGGGAGCTGTCTTACCAGCCGATCTACCGGGCGTATGGCGAAGCCCAGAAGTTTACCGCTATCATGCTGGCGACCACCTGGGACTTTGAACGTCTCGGCAAGCTGGTGCAGGGCATCGGCGGGGGAGACCCGGTGGATATTGCCGCGTTCGATTCGTTTTCTCTGCGCTACCCACAGGCCGGGCTTGCGGGCGTCGCCGGCTGCTTCCGCGATCTTCTGATTATGGAGCAGGACCCGAACGAAATGGGAAGGCGTGCGGTAGAGGAATTAATTGATTTGATTGAAAACGGAGAGCATCCGTCGGAGCATATTTACTTAAAACCACATATGATCTGTACAGAAAAAGGAGGTACCCCATGACCAGAACCGAACGTATCAAAGAGTATATCCTTTCGACAAAGCCGGAAATCTGTCTGGAACGCGGCCGGATTTATACGGAAGAATGCTTGAAAAATATAGCGCAGCCTGTGGTGATCCGCCGGGCGCGCGCATTCCGCCGCTACCTGCGGGAAATGACGCTGTACATCGGCCCGGACGATCTGCTGCTGGGCAACACGGCGAGCAAGCCGCGCGCGGCAGCTCTGTTCCCGGAATATGCGGTCAACTGGATCCGCGACGAACTGGATACCTTTGCGGCGCGTCCCAGCCAGCAGTTTCCCATTTCGGAAGAGCAGAAGGCGGAAATTCGGAAGATGTGTGATGCTTGGGACGGCGCCACGCATTTTGACCGCGTGGACTATACGCTCAAAGATACGATTGGCGAGTATCTGATGGAGCCGGGCCCGGATGGGAAGGGCCACCAGCATCCGAGTATCAACCAGACCATGTCCATTGAGCACAACCAGAACGGTGACGGGCATATTATTCCGGATTATGTCAGCTTGCTGCAAACCGGACTGGGAGCGGTGACACGGCACGCGCAAACACGTCTGTCCCTGTTGGATGAACATGACCCGGAATATCTGGACCAACGTGCGTTCCTGGAGTCCGTTGTTCTTTGTATGGAGGGGACAAAGGAGTATCTGGAGCGGCTGGCGCATCTGGCGATTGAAACAGCAAAGAGCGAGCCCGACGCGGGTCGCAAGGCGGAGCTGACGGAGCTTTCCCGTATCTGCCATAAAATTTCCACAGAGAAGCCGGATACCTTCTATGAAGCGTTGCAGCTTGTGCTGACGGTGCATCTGCTCATTCAAATAGAATCCAACGGGCACAGCATCTCCATGGGCCGCATGGACTCCTTCCTGTATCCGTTCTACCGCCGCGACTGCGCGGATGGGACTATGGATGCGAAAAAAGCGCAGCAGTTATACGAATGCTTCCTGCTCAAGTGCTTTGAGGCGAACAAATTGCGCGATTGGGGCACGACGGAAATTCTGGGCGGCAACCAGCTGTTTCAGTCCATCACGCTGGGCGGACAGACGGAGGACGGCGAGACGGCGGTCAACCCGCTTTCGTATATCTTCCTGAGGGCGCTGGGCAACACGAACATGAACATTCCCACCGTGGTGGTCAGCATCGGCAAAACTACGCCGACTGCCTTTATCGAGGCGAGCCTGGAGGCGCTGGTCGCGCACAAGGGCGGCATGCCGGCCTTCTTCAACGACGACATCGCGGTGGATATGATGATCCGCGCGGGTGTCAGTCTGCGGGACGCGCGCAACTGGGCCTCCATGGGCTGCTCGGAGGTGCGCGTGCCGGGCAAGCACGGCACGGGCGTTACGCCGGTGTATGTCAACATGCTCAAGATTTTGGAGCTGGCGCTGCACGGCGGATGCAATCCCGCGACTGGAAAGGTGCTGTGCGCCTCATCCAGGTCTTTAAAAGACTGCACGTCCATCGACGAGGTCATCGCACTGTTCGAGGAGCAGCTCGACTATTACCTGCCGTTTATCCCGAAGATTGAGAGCGCCATTGCGGAGAGCTACTTTACTTTAACCCCGACGCCGTTCCTTTCTGCCGTGATGAATTACCGCATCGACATGGCGAAGGACATCTCCTGGGGGCGCGGGCCAAATTACAACGATACCATTGTGCATGCACACGGCTTCCCCAATGTGGCAAATGCGCTGACCGCACTGGACCGCGTGGTGTTCCAGCAGAAGAAATACTCCATGGCGCGCGTACTGGAAGCGATGGACGCGAACTTTGAGGGAGAAGAAAACGAGGCGGTCCGCAAGGCGCTTCTGGATTGTCCCAAGCTGGGCAACGATGAGGACGAAGTCGACGCCATGTGCAACCGCATCTTCCGCATCATGCCGGAGAAGATGAAGCAATATAAGCCCCTGCGCGGCGGACAGTTCGGCTGCACGGCGCAGACCGTCGTCATGAACGTGATCGACGGCGAGGTGATCGGCGCGACGCCGGATGGCCGTCTTAGCGGGGAGGCAATCGCGGATAACCTGTCTCCCACACCCGGTACGGACCACAACGGCCTGACGGCTGTATTCAACTCTGTTGCAAAGATCGACCACGCGTTGATGGACAACGGCTCGATTCTGAACGTGAAGTTCCATCCGACGTCCTTGAACGACGCGGAAAAGGTGGCAAAGGTCGCCAGTGCAATCCGCGTTTATTTTATGAAGGGCGGCTTCCAGGTGCAGTTTAACGTGATCAGCCGGGAAGTGCTGGAGGATGCACAGCGGCATCCGGAGCAATATCGCAGTTTGGTGGTCAAAGTAGCCGGTTTCAGCGCCTTCTATGTGGAGCTGGAAAAGAAGTGGCAGGACCAGCTCATCGCGCGGACCGAGTACGCGTCGTAACGGAGAGCTTATATGGAAGAGAAAAGAAATCTGTTGGGCTGTGTGTTTGATATCCAGCGCTTTTCGTTGGACGATGGGCAGGGCATCCGCACGGTGGTGTTTTTGAAAGGCTGCAACCAGATTTGCCCCTGGTGTCATAATCCGGAATCCCTCAGTTCCAGGCCGGAAATATTTCATGCGCATTCGCTCTGTACCCATTGCGGAAGCTGTGCGCGGGTGTGTCCTGCCGGAGCGATTTCCCTTGTGGATGGAAACTATGTGACGGACGGAGAGCTGTGCATACGATGCGGCAAGTGTGCCGCGGTCTGTACGGCGGACAGCTGCCGGATGATGGGAAAAAACAGGACGCCGGAGCAGGTGATGGAGGAGATCCTGAAGGATCAGGCGTATTACGAGGCCTCCGGCGGCGGTGTGACGTTCAGCGGCGGGGAGCCAACTCTGCAGGCGGAGTTTTTAAAAGAGATCCTGCGCCTCTGCAAAGAGCAGGGGATACACACAGCCATTGAGACAAATGGGAACAACGAGTGGGATGTTTATGAAGGTCTTTTACCGCTGCTGGATTTTGTAATGATCGATTTAAAGCACACGGACGATGTGATTCACCAAAGGGTGATTGGTGCTTCAAACCGCCGGCCTTTGGAGACGCTTGCGAAGCTATGCGGAAGGGTACCGCTGGAGGTTCGTACGCCGGTGATTCCTGGCTTTAACGATCAGGTTCCGCAGTTGCAGGACATCTTGCATACGGCGCGCGAGATGGGCGTGCAGACGATCCGCCTGTTGCCGTACCATGCGTTTGGCATCGGCAAATATACTGCATTGGGGAAAGCGTATTCCTATCCGGCGCGGGAGTCCATGCGCCGGGAGGAGCTGGAAACGCTGCTTCAAAGCGTGGATACGGAGGGCATAACTGTAAAAATAGGGTAACCGTACAGTGGAGGATAAGAGATGGAATTTTTATTGGACACCGCAAATCTGGAATGGATTCGCCGCTGCTGCGATGCATTTCCAATTACCGGTGTTACAAGTAATCCGAGTATTTTAAAGGCGGAGGGAAAGTTGAATCTCTTTGCGCATTTCCGCAAAATTCGAGCGCTGATCGGGCTGGAGCGGACACTGCATATTCAGGTGCTGGCGGAAGACTGTGAGGGAATCCTCGCGGATGCCGCAACCATTTTGCAGCAGGTGGACGAACGGGTCTATATCAAGGTGCCAACGACGGAAGAGGGCCTTAAGGCTATGAAGGCGCTGAAGGAGAAGGGCGTCGGCGTGACCGCCACTGCGATCTACTCCAAAATACAGGGATTTTTAGCAATTGCTGCCGGAGCGGATTTTATAGCGCCGTATTTCAACCGCATGGAGAACTTGGACGTCGACGCGCGGGAAGTGATTGCCGCTTTTGCGGAGATGATCGGACGTACCGGGGCGAATACAAAAATATTGGCTGCCAGCTTTAAGAACATGGCGCAGGTAAACGACGCACTGATGGCGGGTGCACAGACCGTGACTGTACAGCCCGCGCTGCTCTGCGATGCGCTCAAAAGCGCGGCGGTGGAGAAGGCAGTCAGGGATTTTGCCGCGGACTGGAAAGCGGTGTACGGGGAAGATACTCTGCAAAATATGGCGTAATCCGGAACGGAATCGGATAGCCAGATTTATTTGATCAAAAGCGGCGCAATGTGCGAAAGTATGTTGTGCCGCTTTATTTTCTATGTAAAATACAATAAAAAAACAGCGGCTTTGAACGTTCAAAGCCGCTGCAGCGGATAGCTATCATTGAATGCAAAGAGTATTTTATATGTCCGGTGTGGCGCTGTACACATTTTAAGCAATCTGATCATTTACAAATCGTCAGCTGCTGTGAGCTTAAACCGTTTCTTAATCTAGATGTTCATAAATTTTGGAATGTTCTCTTTTATTGCTTTGGCGGTATCTGTGACAGGTTTTGTTCCATCAACATAGATAACAGGACACTTTACGCTTTGCATCCATGCATCAGTTTTTTTCATTGAGCGGGAAGCCACAAAATTATAAAAAGCCTGCTCTTGTTCGTATAGATCTCCACCTTTATAAACACGACATCCAAATTTGTCTATACTTCTTTGTTTGATGCGGTGAAGCCTTATTTCAAGGGGCGCTTTGATATATATAACGCAATCGTACAGAGTATTAATATCTTTGCCGAAATCGCAGTTTACTGCGGATAAAATAAACCGTCCATTGCGTTTAATATCAGCCAATAAAAGCTTTTGTACTTCTTCTTTGGTATGAGGATTTGCATAAGGGATGACAGAGTCCTTGAAATAATAATCTTCAACATCCATGTGTTTAAATCCAAGTAGTTTGGCAAGATGTTTACCCAAGGTAGTTTTGCCGCTGCCATTGGCACCGGCAATGGCAATGCCATGGATCATATGAATCATCCCTCGTAAAGTTTAGTTCTCTTTAAAACAGCCAAATATTGTTTAAAAATAGGATTTTAAAACTACATGGGTTTCAGGTTTTGATGCAGCCGTTCCAGCATCCAGGCAAAGCGCTTTTCCCGGCCCGCATCTGTTTTTGCATCGAGATAAGCACGGGTGTATGTCTTTTTGACGGAGAGCGGCATAGCCGTAAAATTTGTATAGGCGGGTTCGTGCCCCTGCAGAAGGGCGGACAGGCACGCAATTTCTTCCTCTGTAATAGCCGGAGGCTTCGGCGCATCCCACTGGCCGTTTTTCTTTGCTTCTTCCATTTTGTTTTTGCCCCAATCGGTCATTCTGCCCTGCTGCATCAATCGCTCGGCCAGCGCCTTGTTTTTCTCTGACCATTTGCTGTTTTCCCGGCGGACGGAAAAGTATTTTCGATACGTTTTATCGTCGATGCTTTGCATTTGCCCGTCGATCCAGCCAAAGCATAAGGCTTCTTCCAAAGCCTCGTTTGCAGTGAGCGTAACCGGTCCGCCTTTTTTGCCAAACAAAAGCCATACGCCATCGCAGTCTGTACCGTTTTGCTCCAGCCATGCGTGGAAAGAGGCCTGGTCGGGAAAGATCAAACATTCTTTCATGAAATTTCCTCCTTAAATATATGGGAGTTTTACATGGTTGTTTGCTCCCCATTATACGGTAAATCCGGCTGAATGGAAAGGCCTGTGGAACGATTCTTTATCATTATGTTACGGCAGTGCGCCGCGCGATCTTCTGCGCTGCCCGTCCTACGGCCACAAGCAGCAGAATTTCAAGCGGCAGGAGCAGCAGGCTTTTCGTCAGCCGGGCCGGGAGTAGAAGCTCGTATGATTTACCATACAGCATCACAAGCCAGAAAGTGTTTAACAGGACGTTGAGCAGCAGAGAAACGGAGATTCTCGCTGCGGCGATGCGGCCAAGCGAAACAGGACGTCGGTATAAAAAGGCGCCGTACACAAAACCTTCAAGAGCGGCAGTCAATGTAAATCCGGGAAAGTAGGGGCCGCCGGGCGCGATAAAGAACGTCAAAATATCACCGATGGCGCCCGCATTAAAGGCGACCACCGGGCCAAAAAGCATGCCTGTCAGCGCACTGACCAGAAATCCAAAGCTAATGCGGGTTTGCGGTGTTAGCTGTAGACGAAAAGAAGACAGAGCAATATTCATAGCGATCAAAAGTGCGGTCATGACCAAAGATTGCAAACGTTTTTGTTCGGCGGCGGATTGCCGCAGAGTAGAGAGAAACCTCCTCCACCAGGGTTCGTTTTTATGCATAGAATACCTCCATTACAATGGGATAAAAGGTGTATTTCATTTTGTTCGTTCTGAACGGGTAACGGCTTCATACCTGCAAATCGGGAATTGTCGCCGCCTGGATTCGACCAAACGCTCTCGATTATAGCATATCACTGCGCATCCGGCAAGGAAGGCAGCTGGAAATGAATCTTTATGCGTTCTTATCTTGACAAAATTCGGAAAATTTTTTATACTTATACCGTATTTTTGAAAGTTGATTATTGCTAACTTGCGGCGGCAATGAATGAAATAAGGAAAGTAGGAACCTGAAAATGAAAAAAACGTTTGTTACAAAGGAGCAGCTGCAGCAGATTGTAGAGCAGTACCCGACGCCGTTCCATTTATATGATGAAAAAGGAATCCGGACATGTGCGCGCAACCTGCAAAAGGCCTTTTCCTGGAATCCGGGATTTAAGGAATATTTTGCGGTGAAGGCGACGCCCAATCCGTTTATTTTAAACATTCTCAAGGAGGAAGGCTGCGGTGTGGACTGCTCCTCCCTGACGGAGCTGATGATGGCAAAGGCCTGCGGGTTTGCCGGCGATGACATCATGTTTTCGTCAAACGTCACGCCTGCGGAGGATTTTCAATACGCCTCGGAATTGCAGGCGATCATCAATCTGGACGATTTTACCCACATTGATTTTCTCAACAACCTGGTGGGCATCCCGGAGACGATCAGCTGCCGGTACAATCCGGGCGGCGAATTTGCGATCAGCAATACCATTATGGACAACCCCGGCGAGGCAAAGTACGGTTTAACAAAGCAGCAGATGATGGAAGGCTTTCAAAAGCTCAAGGAGCTCGGCGCAAAACACTTTGGCATCCATGCGTTTTTGGCGAGCAACACAACCACGAACGAGTATTATCCAACGCTGGCCCGCATCCTGTTTGAGACAGCGGTGGAGCTGAAGGAAAAAACCGGCGTACACATCGCGTTTATCAATCTGTCCGGCGGCGTGGGAATTCCGTACCGGCCCGACGAGGAGCCGGTGGACATCCTTGCGGTCGGCGAGGGCGTACGTAAAGCATTTGAAGAAGTCCTGGTCCCGGCGGGCATGGGCGATGTAGCGATTTACACGGAGCTGGGCCGTTATATGCTGGCGCCGAATGGCTGCTTGGTGGCAACGGCGATCCATGAGAAGCATATTTATAAGGAATACATCGGTCTGGATGCCTGTGCGGCCAACCTGATGCGCCCCGCGATGTACGGGTCCTACCATCACATCACGGTGGCCGGGAAAGAGGACCAGCCCTGCGACCACAAGTATGACGTGACGGGTGGGCTCTGTGAGAACAACGACAAGTTTGCGATCGACCGGATGCTGCCGAAGATTGACAAGGGCGACCTCATCGTCATCCACGATACGGGTGCGCATGGGTTTTCCATGGGTTATAATTACAATGGAAAGCTGCGTTCCGCGGAACTTCTGCTGAAAGAGGACGGCTCCGCGGAACTGATCCGCAGAGCGGAGACACCGGAAGACTATTTTGCAACCTTTGACTTTACAGGACTTTTCAAGGACCTTTAATACGGAAAAGAAGTGGCAGGCGACAGAGATGAAAAGCAGTCCCAACCCGCCGATTTATGAGCAGGTGGCGTTTGACATTGCAAAAAAGATCGCCGCAGGCGCGATAGCCGAAGGGGAGAGACTGAGCGGCCGCTCTCTTCTGGCAGCGCAGTACGGCGTTTCCTCTGAAACGATCCGCCGCGCTGTGCGCTGCCTTGCGGACGCAGGCGTTGTGGAAACGCAGGACAATGTCGGTTCAACCGTGGTGTCCCAGGGAAGTGCGGTCAGCTATACGGAAAAATTTCAGCTGAACCATAATGCCCGGTATTTAAAGCGGGAGATGCACCGCCTGATCAAAGAGCGCAATCGTCTGAATGACCAGATTTTGGAGCTGATGGACCGTATTACCGACCTGAACGGGCGTTTTGCAGAGAGCGACCTGCTTCG
This sequence comes from Anaeromassilibacillus senegalensis, assembly GCF_001261775.1. Classification (GTDB taxonomy): domain Bacteria; phylum Bacillota; class Clostridia; order Oscillospirales; family Acutalibacteraceae; genus Anaeromassilibacillus; species Anaeromassilibacillus senegalensis. The sequence continues at coordinate 387,365 of NZ_LN868537.1, forward strand.
CAATTATGATTTTACCGTTCCCTCCACGTCTTCCCTGATGGGAAAAAGCGTTGGAGAATCGGGCTTTTGGCAGAACACCGGGGGGACGATCGTGGCGATTCGCCGGGGAGAAGAAATTCTTTTGTCCCCGGGACCGCATGTGCGGTTCCAGGCAGGGGATGTGCTGGTGGTGGCAGGCCTGCCGGGCATTGTGCCGAGAGTCCAGGAATTTATATCGTGACACCGGCCCGTGGAGCGCTTCCGCGGGCCTTTCCATTTTCCGGAGGAAAATCTGGAACTGCCGGTCAAAATGCGCGTAAAAGGGAGAAAACGGGAGAGAGAAGAAGGGCGGTCCCCGTCTTGACAATCGATACCTCAAGCTGTTACAATAAAAACATATGTAAAAAGTTGGGACGCGCTGTCCCTGTGAAGGTATGAATTACATTTTGAATTGAGATGATGATGTGATCAAAAGCATGACCGGCTACGGCAGGTTTGAAGGAGTCATCGACGGCCGTGGCATTGTCCTGGAGATGAAATCGGTCAATCACCGATATTTCGAGTTTTCCTCGCGCATCTCCCGTGGGTATGGCTTTTTGGAAGAAAAGTTAAAATCTTACCTGCAGGGAAAAATCGCACGCGGCAAGGTGGACGTATATGTGTCCATTGAAACGCTGGAGGATGCGGATGCGCAGGTGCTGGTGAACCACTCGCTTGCAGCGGGGTATGTTCATGCGCTGCGTGAGTTGGCGGAACGGTACCAGTTGCAGGATGATTTGTCTGTCGGTACGTTGGCCCGGTATTCCGATATCTTTACCATTCACAAGACGCCCGAGGACGAGGACGCCATATGGGAGGCGGTCCAAAAGGCCGCGGACGAAGCGTTTGGTTCCTTTGTGCGGATGCGGGAGCGTGAGGGAACACGCATGCGGGAAGACATCGAGTTGCGCGCGCGGACGATCCTGAACTTGGTAGCACAGATTGAGGAGCGGTCCCCGCAGACCGTGGCGGAATACCAGCAGAAATTACAGGCGCGGCTGGACGAAATGCTGGCGGACGCGAAGGTGGACGAGCAGCGGATTCTTACAGAGGCTGCTATTTTTGCGGATAAGGTGGCCGTGGCGGAGGAAACCGTCCGCCTGCGCAGTCACTTTGACCAGCTGGACCATATGCTGCGTGCAGACGCGGCGGTGGGAAGAAAGCTGGATTTTCTGGTACAGGAAATGAATCGGGAGGCAAATACCATTGGATCCAAGGCTGTGGATGCACAGATTGCCCATCTTGTGGTGGATATGAAAGCGGAAATTGAGAAAATCAGGGAACAAATCCAAAATATTGAATAAAGACCGGCTTGAGGAGGCATTTTTAAAATGAAACTGATTAACATTGGCTTCGGCAATATGGTATCCGCCAACCGGCTGGTTGCGATTGTCAGCCCTGAGTCCGCTCCGATTAAGCGCATCATTCAGGATGCGAAGGAAAAAGGCACGCTGATAGACGCAACGTACGGCCGCCGCACCCGTGCGGTGATCGTGACGGACAGCGACCACGTCATTCTTTCCGCCGTGCAGCCGGAAACGGTTGCCAACCGCCTCAATGACCACGACGAGCTGGACGACGAGGAGGAAATTGACGAGGATGACTAAGGGACTTTTAATTGTATTGTCCGGGCCTTCCGGCGCGGGCAAGGACACAATTCTCCACACGCTTTTGCAGAAGAGTCAGGATTTGCGCCTGTCGGTGTCTGCCACCACGCGGAACCCGCGCGAGGGAGAGGTGGACGGCCGGGATTACTTTTTTGTCACTAAAGAACAGTTTCTGTCCATGCGGCAGAACGGAGAAGTCCTGGAAAGCGCGGAGTACTGCGGCAACTATTACGGGACCCCGGCAAAACCCATCCGGGATTGGATGGATGCTGGCAGCGATGTTGTCCTGGAGATTGAGGTGCAGGGCGGCGGCCAGATCAAACAAAAATGCCCGGACTGCGTCAGCGTGTTCATTCTCCCGCCCTCTGTTGGGGAGTTGGAGCGCCGCCTGCGCGACCGCGGCACGGAATCCGAGGAAGCCATTCAAAAGCGTCTGCAGGCTGCCCGGCAGGAAATTTTACAGGCAAAGGCATACGATTATGTTGTCATCAACGACACGGTAGACAACGCCGTAGCCGCGATCCAGCACATTGTTGCCGCTGAGAAATATAAGAAGGACAGAAATCTCGATACGATAGAAGGAGTTCTGCAATTATGATTAAACCGATCAAAGATTCTATGTTGGGCCCGAACCAGAGCCGCTATTCCTTTGTAGTGGGCATTGCGAAAAGAGCGCGGGAAATCTCGGCGGAAGCAGAGGCAAAGGGGGACATCCTGATTGTCAAGCCCGTGGACCTGGCTTTGGACGACTATGCGCAGCATAAGTTTAAGATCATCGAAACACCTGAGCCGAATGACGACGACACGGAGGCCTAATGTTGGCGCTGTATGCCAGAGTGGCAGTTGAGAATACCGCCTATCATTTTGACAAGGCCTTTGACTATCTGGTTCCGCAGGAGCTGGCACAGGCTGCTCATCCGGGCTGCCGTGTGCTGGTGCCCTTTGGGGCGGCGAACAGCTGGAGGCTGGGAATGATCCTGGAGATTTCCCAGGAAAATGAAACAGACAATCCAATCAAAGAAGTGGTAGCGGTGCTGGATCAAGCGCCGCTTCTTTCGAGAGAGGGCATTTTGCTGGTCCCCTGGCTTAAAGAGCGGACGTTCTGTACCTTGTTCGAGGCGGTGAAGCTGTTGCTGCCCGCAGGAATCAATTTGAAGCTGAAGACGGAATACACGGTTTCCCGGGAAGGCCGGGAGGCGGACGATTCCGCACGTCCGGCGCCGGAGCAGCAGATTTTACAGTACCTGTGTGCCCAAAAGAAGCCGGTAGAGCGTGAAAAGCTGCTGAAAGCCCTGCGGCTTCCCCGCGACAGCGCGGCGCCGGAAAAGCTCTTCAAAGAGGGACTTTTGGAGAAGAGCGGTTCTGCCGTCCGGCAGATCAAAGACGCGGCGCAGAAGATGGTCCGTTTAGTTGAGGGAGGAGCCCTTCCTGGGAAACTGACGCCGAAGCAGAAAAGTGTATGTAAAATTCTTGCGGATACAGGAAGCGTGTCCCTGAAGGAGCTGTGCTATTTTGCCGGGGTTACGCCTGCCGTTGTCAATGCGTTGGTGACGAAGGGTGTGGTCCGCTATTACGAGGCGGAGGTTTACCGCAATCCGTACGAGGATATAGAAGAACCGGGCCAGGCGGAGCAGATCGTCCTGTCCGGCGAGCAGCAGACGGCCTTTAAGAATCTGCTCGGTCAGTACCGGCGGGCGGCGGGCGGTGCGTCGCTTCTCTTTGGCGTGACGGGGAGCGGAAAGACTTCCGTATTTATGCGGCTGATCGATGAGGTGCTGGCAGACGGGAACAACGTCATTGTGATGGTGCCGGAAATCTCTCTGACGCCGCAGAGCCTGGCGCTCTTCCACCGGAGATACGGGAAGCGCGTGGCAGTTTTCCACAGCGGCCTGTCCCTTTCGGAGCGGCTGGATGAATGGAAGCGCGTGCGGCGCGGTGAGGTTTCCATTGCGGTGGGCACTCGGTCCGCAGTCTTCGCGCCGTTTGAAAACCTCGGCCTGATCATCATGGACGAGGAACAGGAATATACATATAAATCCGAGTCGTCGCCGCGGTATCATGCGCGGGATGTGGCAAAATTCCGCTGTGCTTATCACAAGGCGTTGCTGGTGCTGGCCTCCGCGACCCCGTCCATGGAAAGCTACTATCTTGCGCAGAACGGGCGCTACTCGTTGAACCGCCTGACAGCCCGCTACGGGGGCGCAAAGCTGCCGGAAGTCCGCTTTGTGGACATGAACCAGGAGTTGGACGCAGGAAACGACAGCATTTTCAGCCGGGAATTGCTGTTCGGCATGGAAGAAAATTTAAAAATTAACAAACAGTCTATTATTTTGCTGAACCGCAGGGGTTACAATACCTTTGTAAGCTGTAAAGCCTGCAAAGAAGTGATGACCTGCCCCAACTGCAGCATTTCACTGACCTACCATGCGGCGAACCAAAGACTGATGTGCCATTACTGCGGGTACTCGGTTCCTTTTACAAAAGAGTGCCCCGTCTGTCACGAGGACAAGGTATATTATTCCGGGTTTGGCACACAGCGCGCGGAAGAGCAGCTGCGGGAGTTTTTACCCGACGCCCGCGTCCTGCGTCTGGATACGGACGCTGCAATGTCCCGTTTTGCCTATGAAGACAAGCTGCGCCGTTTCTCCGAAGGGGAATACGACGTGATCGTGGGTACGCAGATGGTTGCCAAAGGGCTGGATTTTGAAAACGTCACGCTGGTCGGCGTGCTTTCAGCGGATCAGGCTCTATATGGAGACGATTTCCGCAGTTATGAACGCGCTTTTGACCTGCTCACACAGGTGGTGGGCCGCGCGGGCCGCGGGCAGTTTGCCGGGGAAGCGGTGATTCAGACCTTTACACCGGAAAACCCGGTCCTGTCTTTGGCGGCCAAACAGGATTACCCCGCGTTTTACGAGGGGGAGATTGCACTGCGCAAGGCGATGCTGTACCCGCCGTTTGCGGATTTATGTGTGATCGGCTTCGTGGGAACCTTGGAATCCAAGGTTGCGCAGGCGAGCCAGTCGTTCATGGACATGCTGCGCCGCCTGGCGGAATCCGAGTATAAACGGGAGCCGCTGCGGGTTTTGCCGCCGTCACCGGCATTAATCAGCAAGGTCAGCAATAAATATAGGTATAAATTGATTATGAAATGCCGCAACAGCCGAAATTTTCGCCAAATGGTTGCACGGCTGCTGACAGCCTTTGCAAAAGAAAAGCGATTTGCGGACGTTACGGCGTTTGCGGATATGAATCCGGATATGATATTATAAAGGCAAAGAATGCAGAAAATGGGAGGAAAATACAATGGCCATTCGTAATATTGTCAAGGATGGGGACGAGATCCTCACACAGGTGTGCCGCCCGGTCGAGAAATTTGATGAAAAGCTGGGCGTCCTGTTGGACGACATGATTGAAACCATGAAATCCGCCGATGGCGTTGGTCTCGCGGCGCCGCAGGTGGGCATCCGCCGCCGGATCGTGGTGATCGATGTGGGCAGCGGCCCAATCGAGATGATCAATCCGGAAATCGTGGAGCAGAGCGGCGAACAGGAATGCGTGGAGGGGTGCTTATCCTTCCCGGGATTGTACGGCTTCACCAAGCGCCCCATGCGTGTGGTGGTGCGTGCGCAGAACCGGGAGGGTAAGTTCTTTGACCTGGAGGGCGAGGATCTGTTGGCGACCGCCTGCTGCCACGAGATCGATCACCTGAACGGCGTGGTATTCAAGGCGCATGTGACCCGGATGCTGACGGAAGAGGAACTGGAAAAACTGCAATAAAAAACGGAAAAAGCGGGTAAGTCCCGGATAGGATGATGGAAAATGCGGATGATATTTATGGGTACGCCCGAATTCGCGGTCCCGTGCCTGCAAAGTCTGCTGGACGCGGGGCATGAAATCTGCGCGGTTTATACCCAGCCGGATAAACCGAAGGGCAGGGGGTACGCGCTGACTCCGCCGCCGGTCAAGGTGCTGGCGGAGCAAAACGGCCTGCGGGTTCTGCAGCCCAAAACGCTGCGCACGCCTGAAGCTGCGCAAGAGATCCGGGACCTGTGCCCGGCATGCATTGTCGTGGTTGCGTATGGAAAAATTTTGCCCAAGGAAATTCTGGAGATTCCACGCTATGGGTGCATCAACGTGCACGCGTCCCTGCTGCCGAAGTACCGGGGCGCGGCCCCCATCCAGTGGGCGGTGATCAACGGGGAACCGGTGAGCGGCGTGACCACGATGTATATGGCAGAAGGGCTGGATACCGGCGACATGCTGCTGAAAGCAGAGACAGAGATTGGCCCGGAGGAAACTGCCGGAGAGCTGCACGACCGTCTTTCCCAGATGGGTGCGAAGCTGATCGTGGAAACAATGGATGCCGTCCAAAACGGAACGGTGCAGCGTACGCCGCAGGGCGACGCGGACACCAGCTATGCCTCCATGCTGACCAAGGAGCTTGGAAACGTCGACTGGAGCAAACCGGCGGAGGACATCCACAATCTGGTGCGCGGCCTTTCCCCGTGGCCGGTGGCGTTTACCCAATTCCACGGCAAGCGATTGAAAATCCATCGGTCGAGAGTTGCGCCCGGATTCGGCGGCGCTGCCGGCAGTGTGCAGGCGTGCAAGGACTGCTTTATTGTCGCCTGCGGCGGCCAATCAGCCCTGGAGCTGCAGGAAGTCCAATACGAGGGCGGCAAGCGGATGAAGGGAAAGGATTTTCTCTGCGGCCATCGCCTGGACCAGGGCGGCACGCTGGGCTGACATCTTCTGAATCAATAGGAGAAACAAAGAAATATGGGATTGTATTATTTCGATTATCACTCGTTTATCATTATGATTCCGGCGATCATCATTTCGATGTACGCACAGATTAAAGTAAGTTCCACATTTAACAAGTATTCTCACATTATGACTGCGCGCCATATGACCGGCGCGGACGCGGCCCAGCGGGTAATGCAGTACGGCGGCGCATTCGGCGTGCAGATTCAGCACATCGGCGGCAGCATGACAGATAACTTTAATCCTTCGACCGGCATCATCAGCTTGTCCGATCCGGTGTATGCCTCTTCGTCCATCTCCGCGGTCGGCGTCGCGGCGCACGAGGCGGGGCATGCCGTTCAGCATGCACAAGGGTACCTGCCCAATAAAATCCGTGCGTTGCTGGTTCCCGTAACACAGTTCGGCTCACGGCTGTCCATGCCGCTGATTTTAATTGGCCTGATCTTGCCGGTGCAGTACGACTTTTTTGTAACCCTTGGAATCGCCTTATACAGCCTCTGCGTCTTGTTCCAGCTGGTGACGCTGCCGGTGGAATTCAACGCAAGCGCCCGTGCCCTGCGCGCACTGGACGAGACAGGGATTCTGGACCAACAGGAACTGCTGGGGGCGAAAAAGGTGCTGCGGGCGGCGGCAATGACCTATGTTGCGGCGACTTTTACGGCGCTGCTTTCCCTGTTGCGGCTTCTGTTGATTTTTGGAAATCGGAGGCGCGAGTGATATGGCGGATGCAAGAGCAGCCGCGCTGGCGGCTTTGCTGCATGTGGATGAAAATGAGGGGTATTCCAACCTGGTGCTGGATAAAACCCTGATCCAGTTTGCGTTGGAGCCGCGCGACGCGGCTCTGGCATCCGCTATTTTTTATGGCGTGCTGGAACACCGCCTGACGTTGGATTATCTTATCGGCTGTTTTTCAAAAACGCCGGTGCAAAAAATGACGCCGCAGGTACGGGAAATCCTGCGTATCGGTGCGTACCAGATTTTATATCTTGAAAAAATCCCGCACAGTGCGGCGGTGAATGTCTCCGTGGAGCTGGCGAAGCATAATAAAGCTGTAAAGGCCGCGGGCTTTATCAACGCGGTGTTGCGGAATTTGCTTCGGAATCTGGAAGACCTGCCGATGCCTTCAGAAAAGAAGGACCCTCTGCTGTATCTCAGTGTCAAATACTCCTGTCCGCAGTGGTTGATTGCCCTGTGGCAGCGTTCCTACGGGGCAGATTGCGCCTTGCAGCTGTTGGAATCTCTGGCTGGCCATCCGCCGGTCTACATCCGGTTGAATAATACAAAAGGCGATGAGGCATACTTACTCCAGCAGCTGATGGAAGAAAATGTAAAGGCAGAACCCATTACAGGGATTCCGTGCGCTGCCAGCGTACGGAACACCGGCTCCATTGGGAGAGTGCAGGCTTTTCAGGATGGACTATTCCATGTACAGGATCTCTCGTCCCAGTTGTGCGCGCGTCTGGTCGGCGCGCAGCTGGGAGAACGGGTGATTGACGTCTGTTCTGCGCCCGGCGGCAAAGCGTTTACCATTGCGGAGACCATGCAAAATCAGGGGACCGTCCTGGCCTTTGACAAGTATAAAGGAAAAGTTCGTTTGATCCGTGACGGCGCGCAGCGGCTGGGGCTGGATTGTATAAAAACCGGTATACGGGACGCGCTGCAGCCGAAGGAGCCTTTGGAGCCGGCGGACCGCGTCCTGTGCGATGCGCCCTGTTCCGGGCTGGGAATCATTCGGAGAAAGCCGGAAATCCGCTATAAATTGGAATCCGCTCTTGACAGTTTGCCGGATTTGCAGTACGGTATTCTGAGTAAAACCTCGGAATTGGTAAAAAAAGGCGGATTCCTGTTCTACTCCACCTGCACCCTGCATCCCAAGGAGAACGCAGAGGTTGCGGAGCGGTTTTTAAAGGAGCATCCGGATTTCCGCCCCAAACCGCTGTCCCTGCCGCAAAATTTGCCGCATGCGATTCCGGAGCCGGAGTACCAGCTCACTTTGATGCCGCATGTACATGGGACGGACGGCTTTTTTATTTCTTCCTTTCAAAGGGTAGGAGAATGAACTTGAGTTTACAGGACATCAAATCGATGACGCTTGCGGAGATTAAGGAGGCGTTCGCCGCGGACGGCCTGCCGTCCTTCCGTGCTTTGCAGGTGTATAAATGGCTGCATCGCGGCGTGAAATCTTTTGAGGAAATGTCGGACCAGTCCAAGGCGTTTCGCCAAACGCTTGCGCAGCGCTATTACATAGCGGTGGCGGAGGTTGCCCAGCGCCTGGTTTCCAAACTGGACGGCACGGTAAAATATCTGCTCCGTCTGCCCGACGGAGAGCACGTGGAGTGCGTGTTGATGGAGTATCACCATGGTTATTCCATCTGCATTTCGAGCCAGGTGGGCTGCAAAATGAACTGTTCCTTCTGTGCAACGGGAAAGAGCGGCTTTTCCCGCGACCTGACGCCCTCGGAGATGTTGGCGCAGGTGCAGGCGGTGCAGGAGGACCGGCAGGTCCGCATCTCTAATATCGTCTTGATGGGGATGGGGGAGCCGCTGGACAATTACGAAAATGTACTTCGCTTTTTGGAATTGGTCTCTTCAGACGACGGTATGAACATCGGTATGCGGCATATTTCCCTTTCCACCTGTGGCATTGTGGACCGGATTTATGATTTGGCGGACCGCAGGTTGCAACTGACCCTCTCCGTGTCTCTGCACGCGCCGAACGACGCGATCCGTTCCCGGACCATGCCGGTTAATCGCCGGTGGAATGTGGAGGAGCTGTTGAAGGCCTGCCGTTATTACGCGGACACAACCGGGCGGCGCATCTCTTTTGAATATGCGATGATCAGCAGCGTCAACGACAGCGCGGACTGCGCAAAGGAGCTGGCGCGCCGTCTGCATGGGATGCTTTGCCATGTCAATCTGATTCCGGTCAACGAGGTGCAGGGGAACGGGTACCGGAAGAGCTCCCAGGAGCAGATACAAAAATTTATTAAAATCCTGTCCGAAAAAGGGATCACCGCGACCGTGCGGCGGACGCTTGGCTCGGATATCAACGCTTCCTGCGGGCAATTGAAACGCAGATATCAGGAGGAGGTGGCCGGTATTGAAAATTTACATGAAAACTGATATCGGCCTGGTCCGCCATTCCAACCAGGATGCGGTGAAGGCGGGCGTGCTCTCCGGAAATACGGCGTGGGCGGTTGTCTGCGATGGAATGGGCGGGGCGAACGGCGGCAATATCGCCAGCGCGATCGCGGTGGATAAAATATCGGAGCAGATCCTTTCTTCAGGCAGCGAGCATATCAGTGACCAGTCGATTAAAAACCTGATGATTTCCGCGATCTTCAACGCCAATGTGGCAATCTACGACCGGGCGCAGGAAGAAGAGCAGCTCAAGGGAATGGGTACAACGGTTGTTGCGGCGATTGTCTCACGCGGGATCGCGCACATTGCGCACGCGGGGGACAGCCGGGCATATATGGTTGAACCGGACGGGATCCGGCAGATCACAACCGATCATTCCATGGTGCAGGAATTGATCAACAGCGGAGACCTTACCACCCAGCAGGCACGGCGGCACCCGCAAAAAAATATCATCACCCGCGCGCTGGGCGTGGAATCCGGTATTGAGATTGATTACTGTGAATGTAAATTTACCAAAGACGACATCCTGCTGCTGTGCACGGATGGATTGACCAACTATGTGGATGAAGAGCAGATGGAACGGCTGATCCGGGAGCTGGATACCCGGCTGCTTCCGGAGCGGCTGGTGGAACTGGCCAAAGCCGGCGGCGGCGGAGACAACGTCACCGTGGCCGTCATCCGACACTAACTGTATTGGAGTTGATGTTGCATGGATAAGTATACAGGAAAAAGGCTTGATGGGCGCTATGAAATTCATGAATTGATCGGCGTGGGGGGAATGGCGTGGGTCTACCGCGCATATGACATCATTGACGACCGGACGGTCGCAATCAAAATCCTGAAGGATGAGTATTTGGAGAATCAGGATTTTATCCGCCGGTTTAAAAATGAATCCAAAGCCATTGCGGTGCTTTCTCACCCCAATATTGTAAAGGTGTATGATGTCAGCTTTGGAGACCGCATTCAGTATATCGTCGAAGAATATATCGACGGCATCACACTGAAGGAGTATCTTGACCAGCAGCGGGAGCTGAAGTGGAAGGAAGCAATTCACTTCACCGTGCAGATCCTGCGCGCGTTGGAGCATGCCCACAGCAAGGGCATTGTGCACCGCGACATTAAGCCGCAGAATATCATGCTGTTGCAAGACGGCGCCATCAAGGTAACGGACTTTGGTATCGCGCGGTTTTCCCGCAGCGAGACGCGCACAATGACCGACAAGGCGATCGGTTCCGTGCATTATATCGCGCCGGAGCAGGCGCGCGGCGACGTAACCGACGATAAGGCCGACATTTACTCGGTCGGCGTCATGCTGTATGAGATGCTGACCGGGACTCTGCCGTTTGAGGCGGACAATGCGGTTTCCGTTGCGATCATGCAGCTGCAGGCGGACCCGAGGCCGCCGCGGGATATCAATCCCGCCATCCCGGAGGGCCTGGAAGAGATCACCATGAAGGCAATGCAGAAGAACCCCTCACAGCGCTACCAGTCTTCCTCGGAGATGCTGGAGGATATTGAGGCGTTTCAGCGCAACCCCAGCATCAGCTTTCAGTATAAATACTTCATCGATGAAAAACCGACCAAATACGTCAATGCGGTCAGTTCTGTGCGCAACGGCAAGCTGGCGGCCTATAATGATAACTACGAATACGAGTACGAAGAAGAGGAGCCGCCGCGCAGAAAGCAGCAGAACAGCAAGAAGCCCATGATGGCAATGCTGGGCGTCCTGGCGGCCTTCCTGATCGTGGCGTTGAGCATCGGCGTCGCGGCGATTTTCCGGAGCTGCAGCACGACGGAGTCCGACACGATTGAAATGCCGAAGTTTGTCGGCATGAAATACAGCGATATACAAAACGATGAAACCTACAAGTTTAAATTCACCATCGAGACCAAGGAGGATTCCACACAGGAATCCGGTATCGTCCTGAGCCAGAAGCCTTCGGAGGGAATGATGGTCAAGGAGGACGGAGAGGTCATTCTGGTGATCAACAGCGGCGCAAAGGCTGTGCCGGTCCCGGATGTCACGAACCGTTTGCAGGCAGACGCGGAAAAACGCCTGAAGGACGAAGGGTTTGTTGTCAGCGTCGTGGAGGTTTTCAACGACCAGACCGCAGAGGGCTACGTCTGCGATATGGAACCGAAGGGCGGCGCGACCGCTCCGGAGGGAAGCACAGTCAAAATCCTGGTCAGCAAAGGCCCGGAGAACGAGCAAATCCCGGTGCCGTCTGTGATCGATAAGAACATCGAGGCGGCGAAGGCGGACATTCTTGCTGCTGGCTTGCAGGTGGGAGAGGTCACCATGAAGGACGACAGCGATAAGCCGGAGAATACCGTTATTGAGACGAATCCGCTGCCCGGCGTTCCGGTCGACAAGGACTCCAAAGTCAACCTCGTGGTCAGTTCCGGCAAGCAGTCGGAAAAGACGCTGGAGGCAAATATTCATCTGCCGCAGAGTGTTACGCACGACATCCAGCTCAAGGCCTATCTGGATGGAACCGTGATGGATGACGGCATCAAGACGGTGAATCCGTCTTACAATAACCTTTGTACGATTAAAGTGACGGGAACCAGCGGCCAGAAGACGCTGGTTGTGGAGCTGGACGGCAGTAAATATGCGGTATTCATTATGGACTTTGATACCGGAAAACCCAGTCAGGTGGAGAGCTATCCGTACGTTCCGCCGGTGGATTCTTCCAATCCGGAGGGCGATGGAACAGACACGGACTTTGGACTGAATGACGATTTCCCGACCCAACTGCCAATTACACCGACGGAATGAGCGTGATGGAACAGTTGAACGGATTGATTATGAAAGGGATCGGCGGCTTCTACTATGTAGAGGCTGCCGATCAAATCTATACCTGCAAAGCCAGGGGTGTGTTCCGCAAAAAGGGAATGACGCCGTTTGTGGGGGACCGGGTGGAGATCAGCGTGGACCCGGATGGGACAGGCCTGATTGAGTCCATTCTGCCGCGCAAAAACTTTTTAACGCGCCCGCCCGTTGCCAATATCGATCAGGTGATCGTGGTGACTTCGGTATGCGACCCCTCTCCAAATCCTTTGCTGATCGACAAAGCCATTGCAGCGGCGGAGGATAAGGAGATCGAGCCGGTTGTGGTCGTCTCCAAAACAGACCTGCAGGGCGGCGAGTGGCTGCGTGAAATCTATGAAAAGGCGGGCATCCGCTTTTTTGCGGTTTCTTCCATAACGGGAGAGGGCGTCGCGGAAGTCCGCGCTTTGCTCAAGGGGAAAATCACCGCGTTTACGGGAAATTCCGGTGTGGGGAAGTCCTCTCTGCTCAACGGCATCGATGAGACATACGCGCTTCAGACGGGCGAAATCAGTCAGAAGCTAGGGCGAGGCCGCCATACAACCCGGCAGGTGGAGCTGCTGAAGCTGGCGGGGGGCGGCTATGTGGCGGATACGCCGGGCTTTTCCTCCATCAATTTGGAGCAGTGCGACCTGATCCGCAAGGAGAACCTGCAGTTTAGCTTCCGGGAATTTGCGCCTTATATAAACGCGTGCAAATTTCCGTCCTGTTCGCATACCTGCGAAAAGGGCTGTGCGGTGCTCGAGGCGGTTCGGGAAGGGGTAATCCATCCCAGCCGCCACGAGAGCTACGTGGCGATGTACAACGAAGTAAAGGACCTGAAGGAATGGGAAATGAAATAAAACGCTGCATGATCATCGGTTCGGTGCCGCTGGCGGACAGAACGGTCTTCAAGGAATATCCGCCGGAATCCTTCTATCTCATCTGTGCGGACGGCGGTGTGGACACAGCGAAGACGTACGGCCTGAGGCCGGATCTGCTGATCGGCGACTTTGATTCTCTGCGGGGCGATCTGCCGGCGGGGATCGAAACGATCCGCCTGAAGCCGGAGAAAGACGATACCGACATGATGGCGGCGGTCCGGGAGGGGATGCGGCGCGGTTTTCGGGAATTTGTGCTCCTCGGCGCACTGGGCGGGGAACGGTTTGACCATTCCATTGCCAACCTCTGCGTGCTGCAATACCTGGCGGAACAGGGCTGCCGTGCGGTGCTGGCGGATACGAAGACCAGTGTGCTTCTGCTCAAAAGCGGACGCATGGTTCTGCATGGGCTGGCTGGCGCGACCTTTTCCGCATTTCCCTTTGGCTGTTCCGTCTGTACGGTAAGTTATGAGGGGATGCAATACCCGCTGGACGAGTACCCTCTGCGCTCCGACTTCCCGCTGGGCTGCAGCAACCGGATCATCGGAGACCCGGCGCAGGTGGTTGTGCACAGCGGCGACGCACTGCTGATTATTCAGAAGGACGCGTAAATTTATTTGGAACCAATTTTCCACCCCGTGTATATACTGCTAATAAGACATAAGAGAAACGGGGCGATGGAAAATGCGTTGCAAAGGAAACTGCTGCTTTAAAGGCAATACCTGCTGCAGAGTGGGGCAGTATGCCATAGCGTTTGGACTGGGCCTCGTATGCTCTTGCTTCTGCCCGATCGGCCTGATCATGTTCGTTGTGGCGATCATTATGGTTGTGCTGGGCGTGGCGCTCCTTCGGAGCTGAACATAATTGGGAGGTTTTCGTCATGAAAGTAGTCGTCGTCAAGGGTTCTAAATTTTGGGGATTTGTACTTCGCAAAATGTTCCACATCAAAAAAGAGCAGTGACGAACCGGCCGGCTGGAAACAGCCGGCTTTTTGCTTTTTGGGCCTGCCATGGGGATTTTCTCCACGGCGGGCCCAATTTGTTTCTACGGAAAAGCATAAAATGGACAGGAGCCGAATAACAATTAGACAGAAACAGGAAAAGGAGAGAGCCTGAATGGATTATATGCTTAACCGTGAGGCGTTGGCCGCCGGCGAAATCATTTATGACGGATGTCAGGAGCAGCCGGTAGACCTTGACATCAGCCTGCCGGATTACTGCCCGGACATACAGCGCATCCTGAAGTGCCAGGTCTATCCCCGCATCACGGGGAGGAATGTCATGGGGGACCGCCTGGAGCTGGAAGGAACGTACAATGTCAAGGTCTTTTATCTGGACGCGGGGGGGAACACCCTGCGGTGCTGTGAGAACAGCAGTTCATTCTTCGCCGCCATCACTATGAAACAGGCGGTGGACCACGCGCACGTCTGCGCGTTTACCCGTGTGGAGTACATCAATTGCCGCGCGACCAGTCCGCGCCGCTTGGATATCCACGGAGCCTTCTCCGTTTGCGCCAAGGTGATCGGGCGGACAGAGAGCGAGGTGGTCTGTCACATTGACAGCGACGAGGTGGAGCAGCAGAAGCGTTCGATGCCATACAGCCGTATCGCCGGATTCTGCGGTCAGCAATTCAGTGTGGAAGAGACGCTGGAGCTGCCGTCTTCCAAGCCGGGCGCGGAAAACATCCTGCGTTCCACCGCCTACGTGAATTTGCAGGATTCCAAGTTGGTGGCAAACAAGCTGATGGTCAAGGGAGAGGTCAACCTGAAGATCCTGTATTCCTCCGTGTTGGACGAAAGCATGCTGGAGCTGATGGAATACGCAATCCCCTTTAGCCAGATGCTGGATTGCAACGATCTGACGGACGACTGTCTCTGCAACGTCAAGCTGAGCGTCGCTGGATTATCCATTCAGGTGAAAAATGATTACTCCGGGGATAAGACCTACTTTGAGTCGCAGGTGAACCTGTATGCCGAGGCGGTTGCCTACCAGGGCGCGGAAGTTACCGTTGTGACGGACGCTTATTCCAAAGAATATGAACTGGAGATCGGCTATAAGCAGAAAACCGTGGAAAAAGTGGTGGAGCTGCTGACTGATTCCATCTTACAGAAGAACAGCATTGCCCTGGAGGACACCGGTATTACCAAGGTGTTTGACATCTGGAACGAAATGTCCGCAGTCAACGCGGCGGAGCAGGACGGTCAGATCGTCTTTAAAGGAAAGTTCAATGTTTGCATCCTGGCTGCCAACCAGGAAAACCGGCCGTTTTACACCGAGCGCATGCTCGACTTTGAATATACGCACCCGTGGGGCGCAGAGAAGCCCAGTGGCGTCCGCTGCGCGCCGGAGCTCAGTGTGGCGGGCATCAGCTACCGTATCACAGGCGGCGGGATAGAGGTCAAGACGGAGCTGCGGCTGAGTACCGAAGTCACCAGCCAGAGCAGCTTGAAAATCATTTCCGATGTCCGGGCGGACGAAGACCGGCCGCGTGCAAAGGATACCTCCGCTGCGCTCAGTATTTATTTTGCAGACTCAGGCGAGAGCCTTTGGAACATTGCCCGGACGTACTGTACGTCCGTCAGTGCCATCCAGCAGGAAAACGACCTTGCCGGCGAGTTTGTTGAGAACAGGGGGATGCTGCTGATCCCAATGTGAGGACTCGCTGATTCACGCAAAGCATCGTTTACAAAATTCTCTGCCTGAGGGGGAGGTACAATGGAAGAACGTAATATTTACAGCGATATCTCGGAACGAACCAACGGAGATATCTACATAGGGGTTGTCGGTCCGGTCAGAACCGGCAAGTCTACCTTTATCAAACGGTTCATGGATACCATCGTAATTCCCAACATCGACGGGAACTATAAACGGGACCGCGCCATCGATGAAATGCCCCAATCTGCCGCGGGCCGGACCATTATGACCACGGAACCAAAGTTTATTCCGGAGCAGGCGGTCAAAGTGCAGGTGGACGGAAGCGCCAGCTTTGCCGTCCGGATGATCGACTGTGTCGGCTATATTGTCCCCAGCGCGCTCGGCTATGTGGAAGGCGATATGCCGCGCATGGTGATGACGCCCTGGTACGACGAGCCCATTCCGTTCAATATGGCGGCGGAAATCGGCACGAAGAAGGTCATTACGGAGCATTCCACCATCGGTCTGGTGGTGACGACGGACGGCAGCATCAGCGACATCCCGCGCGAAGAATACGAAGAAGCGGAAGAACGCGTGATCTCGGAGTTGAAGGACATCAATAAGCCGTTCATTGTGCTGCTCAACTGCACCTATCCGAATTCGGAAGAATCGCTGTCTCTGGCATCTGCCATGCAGAAGAAATATGAGGTTCCGGTGCTGCCTGTCAACTGCATGGAGCTGGAGGAAGCGGAGATCCGGACGATCCTGTCCAAAATTCTGTTTGAGTTCCCGGTCAAAGAGATCCGGGTCGACATGCCGCACTGGGTTTCCTCTTTGGAGAAGAACCATTGGCTGCGCTCATCCGTGTATTCCACCATCCAGCAGGCGGCGGCGAAGATCTCCCGGATCCGCGAGGTGGAAGGAATTATCGATGAGGTGAGCAAGTGCGAATATGTGTCGTTTGCCAAAACAAGCGCGGTGGCTTTGGGGACCGGGCACGCGCGCATCACCGTCGCCCTGCAGCAGAATCTGTTCTACAAGGTGCTGGGGGAGAAGACGGGGTTGGCAATCGAAGACGAGGGCGCACTGCTGGACTGCATGATGAAGTTTGCAGAGATGCAGAAGCAGTATGACAAGATCAAAGACGCCTACGAGGAGGTTCAGAATACCGGCTATGGCATCGTCATGCCCGGGATCGAGGAGCTTTCTTTGGAGGAGCCGGAGATTATTAAGCAGGGCGGCAAGTACGGGATCCGCCTGAAGGCGGCCGCACCCTCCATCCATATGATGAAGACGCGGATTACCACGGAAGTCACGCCGATCGTCGGGTCGGAACAGCAGTCGCAGGAACTGGTGATGTACCTGCTCAAGGAGTTCCAGGAGAACCCCGGCAAGATCTGGGAATCCAATATCTTTGGCAAGAGTCTGCATGAGCTGGTCAACGAGGGGCTGCACAACAAACTGTACCGCATGCCGGTGGACGCACGCGACAAGGTGCGCGAGACGATCGAGCGTATCATTAACGACGGATGCAACGGGCTGATCTGTATCATCCTGTAACAGGCCGCCGTATCAGAAGGATGGTCCGGGCCGCGGCGCCCGGACCGTTTTTTCTTTTGCGTGATAGCCGTCGTGCAAGTGAACAAAGCAAATCCTTCATGGGGAAAGCACTTTGTTGGAAAATAATAGAAACTATCACATTTTCGCGCTTTAGCAAATAAAATCTTGAAAAGTGCCGGTAAATCGTATATAATATTTGGCATGTACTTTTACAGGACCATATATTGAGGAAGATAGGGATGTGTTAGCATGTTTTCGATCGTGGAGAAGCGCAGGCTGAATGATTCCATGACGCTGATGTCGATGGAAGCGCCGTTTATCGCCAGGAAAGCGCAGGCGGGCCAGTTCATTATCCTGCGTGTAAACGAGTATGGGGAAAGAATTCCGCTGACGATTGCGGATTATGACCGCGAAAAGGGAACGATTACCATTATATACCAGAAGGTGGGCAAGACGACCCTGCTGCTGGATACGCTGGAGGTTGGCGACGCGATTCTCGACTTTATCGGCCCGCTGGGCAAGGCCTCCGAGCTGGAGGGCCACAAAAAAGTGGCGGTGATCGGCGGCGGCGCGGGCTGTGCCATTGCATACCCGCAGGCCAAAGCGTTACATAACATGGGGGTTCAGGTGGATATCATTGCGGGTTTCCGTTCCAAGGATATTATCATTTTGGAAGAGGAAATGCGCGCGGTCTGCGACAACCTGTACCTGATGACGGACGACGGCTCCAACGGCCACAAGGGTTTTGTAACCGCCGCTTTGCAGGAAAACATTGACAACGGTGCAAATTATGATTTTGTTATTGCCATCGGCCCGCTGCCGATGATGCGCGCGGTCTGCAACCTGACAAAGGAGCAGAACATAGAAACCATGATCAGCATGAACCCGATCATGATCGACGGAACCGGTATGTGCGGCGGCTGCCGCCTGACAGTGGGCGGGGAGACCAAGTTTGCCTGCATCGACGGGCCGGACTTCGACGGCCATAAGGTCGACTTTGACGAAGCGATGAAACGCCTGCGGACCTATGGGGAGCAGGAAGCGGAAGCGACGCGCGAATTCAACTGCCATCTGATGGAGGGTGCGAAGAATGCCTAATATGACTTTGAAGAAAACGCCGATGCCAGAGCAGGCACCCGACGTCCGCAATAAAAATTTTGAAGAAGTTTCGCTGGGATACACCGACGAAATGGCATTGGAAGAGGCGCAGCGCTGCCTGAACTGTAAGAACAAGCCCTGTGTGTCCGGCTGCCCGGTCGGCGTGCCAATCCCGGAGTTTATCAGCCATGTGGCCAAGGGGGAACTGGAAGAGGCGTACCAGACCATTAAAACCATGAATTCCCTGCCGGCGATCTGCGGACGCGTCTGCCCGCAGGAAAACCAGTGCGAACACAACTGTGTGCGCGGCATCAAAGGCGAACCGGTCGGCATTGGCCGCTTGGAGCGCTATGTCGCGGACTGGCATATGAAACACTGCGCGGAAAAGGCGGAAAAAATCGCTTCCAACGGGCACAAGGTAGCGATTATCGGCGCGGGGCCCGCGGGCTTGACCTGCGCGGGCGATTTGAACGCGCTGGGTTACGAGGTCACGGTCTTTGAAGCGTTGCATACCGCCGGAGGCGTGCTGATGTACGGTATCCCGCAGTTCCGTCTGCCCAAGGAGATTGTGCAGAAGGAGATTTCCGGTTTGGAGGAGCGCGGGGTAGAGATTAAGACCGATATGGTGATCGGCAAGGTGCTCTCCGTGGACGAGCTGTTTGAGATGGGCTATGAGGCGATTTTTATCGGCACCGGCGCGGGACTGCCCAGCTTTATGAATATTCCCGGCGAAAGCCTGGTAGGGACTTACTCTGCCAACGAGTTTCTGACCCGTGTCAATTTGATGAAGGCCTACAAGCCGGAATACGACACGCCGATTATCCGCCCGAAGAATGTGGCGGTGGTGGGCGGCGGCAACGTTGCGATGGATGCGGCGCGCACCGCCAAGCGCCTGGGCGCGGAGAATGTTTATATTGTCTACCGCCGTGCGGAGGAGCAGATGCCCGCCCGGAACGAGGAGATTCACCACGCAAAGGAAGAAGGAATTACCTTTAAACTTCTGTGTAATCCCGTTGCAATTCACGGCGGCGAGGACGGCAAAGTCCGGGCGATCGAGTGCATTGAAATGGAACTGGGGGAACCGGACGCCTCCGGACGCCGGAAGCCTGTCGCAAAGGAAGGCTCCAACTTTGAGCTTCCGGTTGACTGTGTGGTGATGGCGATCGGTAACAGCCCGAACCCCTTGATTCGCTCCACGACAGAAGGGTTGGAGACCAATAAAAAGGGCTGTTTGGTGGTGGACGAGGAAACCATGAAAACCACGCGGGAAGCGGTCTATGCGGCGGGGGATGCCGTCAGCGGCGCGGCCACGGTCATTCTGGCAATGGGCGGCGGCAAGGATGCTGCAACGGCCATCCACCGGTATATACAGGAAAAAGCGTAATATGCTGCAGGCGGGAAATTCCCCGCCTGCTTTTTCTTTCTTGGGTTTTGTTAATAAATGCCAAAAAGGAAATAGATAGAAAGAATTTGTTTGTGTTTTATCAGGTTTCGATGTATAATGGAAAAGCCTAAATTGACCCAGCGAAATTTGGTTGATTACATAGATTGTATGATTAAAAATGAGGGAAGGAGCGATTGTCCCATGGATTTTCAGGAGGCTATGATTCAGCTGCAGGTAGATGAGAAAACGCTGCTGAACCGTTTTTCCGGCAATCGCGCGCTGATGGAGCGCTTTATTCGGAAATTTTCGCAGGATAAGACTTATATGGAGCTGTGTGAGGCAAAACGTACGGAAGATACGGACGGGATGCTTCGGGCGGCACATACGCTCAAAGGGATTTCCGGAAACCTGGGGATGGACGCGCTTTACCGCTTCTGTTCTCAAATGGTAGAGGATTTGCGGGCCGGACAGCTGGAACATATCGACGAGCGCTTTGCGTCGATCCAGCAGGAGTACGAACGGATCATCCGGTGCCTTGCGCTGCTGGACTGAAAGGGGTAAACGAATTGGACGCGAACAGTCTTCCCGTCATTTTGATTGTAGACGATATTGAACTAAACCGCGCAATTCTTTCAGAAGCCTTCGACGGTCAATATACGGTCCTGGAGGCGGAGGACGGCGAACAGGCGCTGCAATTGATCGAGAGCAATCTGGAGCAGATATCTGCAATTCTTTTGGATTACATTATGCCGAAGGTCGACGGTTTTCAAGTGCTGGAAACCATGAACCGCCGGGGCTGGATCAAGCGGATGCCCATTGTAATGATTTCCTCCGACGATTCCGACGAGCAGGTTTTGAAGGGCTATGAGCTCGGCGTTTCCGACTTTATCGGCCGGCCGTTCAGTGCCAGCATCGTCCGCCGCCGGGTGGCCAACCTCATTGATTTGTACCGCCACCGCGACCATTTGGAATACCTGGTGCAGAAGCAGACGCAGAAGCTCAAGCAGAGCAACCTGTTTATGATTGATACCCTGAGCACGGTTGTGGAATTTCGCAACGGGGAATCCGGGCTGCATACGCGCCGGATCCGCTGCGTTTCCGCGCTGCTGTTGCAGGAACTGGCCCGGCGCTATCCGGAATACGGATTGACGGAGGACATCATTGAGGAAATCTCCAACGCGGCGGTGCTGCATGACATAGGAAAAATTGCGGTGCCGGAGAATATCCTGAACAAGCCCGGCAAATTGACAACGGAAGAATTTGAGGTCATGAAAGCGCACACGGTCAAGGGCGGGGACATCCTCGGGGATATCGAGCATATCCACGACCAGACCTATATCCGCTATTGCTTTGACATCTGCCGCCACCATCACGAGCGCTGGGATGGACGGGGCTATCCGGACGGCCTGGCGGGGGATGCGATTCCGCTGAGCGCGCAGGTGGTTTCTCTGGCGGACGTCTACGATGCGTTGACCAGCAAGCGGGTGTACAAGCCTGCCTATTCGCATGACAAGGCGATTCAGATGATCCTGAATGGGGAATGCGGCATGTTTAATCCCCGGATTCTGGAATGTCTGCTGGCATATGAGGACCGCATTGAGCAGGAAATTCAGAAGCTGCTGGAAGCGGAAGCGGGCGTCATGGACGGCGGCTTTTTAAAGGAAGCAAAATAAACAGAATATAAATTTACAACCGTTCCCGATTTTGGGAGCGGTTTTGTGATTTTCAGGCCCTGCGTGTCATATGATGAATAGACAACCATTGCAGAAAGACACAGGGGGAACGAAAATGGACGAATTTTATGAGGAAGAATACAAACGGGACTTGCTGGAACAAGATCGGGAGAACTTGGGGGAAGATCCTGATCATCAGCGGGCGCTCCGGAGCAAGGCGAAAAAAACCAGCTCCTGGCTGTTGACCATCGTGCAGATTTCGGTTTGCGCGCTGCTCATCGTGGCAGCGCTGGTGTTAAAAGCCTTTGGCGGCGAGTGGTACGATACGGTGCGGAGCTGGTACATGAAAAACGCATCCAATTCCATTGTTGCGGAGGAACAGATTGACCAGGTCAAAACCAAAGTTTTGGAGCTGATCCCGCCGGTTTCCGCGCCGCCGGAGGAATCCAGTTCGGATGCGTCCGGATCGGAAGCGTCCAGCAAATAGTGGCATTTACAATAGGAGGCTGCCGGGTGCAGGTGGGATTCCTGTTTGTGGCGGCGGTTGCATTTTTTCTGTTGGTGGATACGGGCGGCATGGCGTTGCCGGGAATGTTGGCGACGATCCTGCATGAGTGCGGACATATGGCAGTTCTATGTGCCGGCGGCCACACACCAAAACGCATCTGTCTCAGTCCGTTCGGTGTGGATATTGTCAAGCAGGGAGGGGAGACCAGCTATCCGCGGGAACTGGCTCTGTCTCTTGCAGGGCCCTGTGTAAATCTGCTTTTGCTGGCGGGCTGCTTTTTGACGGGAAACGGCGGTACTAAATTTGCAGCGGCTAACCTGCTCATCGGCGCAATGAACTTACTTCCGGTAGGGCCGCTCGACGGCGGGCAGGCGCTCTATGCGCTGCTCTGCATGCGGGTTCCGGAAGAAAAGGCGGAAAAGGTGTCGTCCGTGCTTTCGTTCCTGACACTGCTGCCGCTGGCGGTCGCGGGGTTTTGGCTGCTGCTGCGCTCCCGGTACAATTTTTCTTTGCTGCTGATCAGCTGTTACCTGATGCTCCTGCTTTTGCTCAAGAGAACCCGGATTTAGGTTGCAAAGCATCCTTCGGGGAAGTATAATAAAATCCACGGCTTGCGGAAGCGGCCGGAGTATTTCCCCGGAGGATAAGTGTTTGGTGAATCAAAAGATAGAACGGCTTCTGGCGCAGGTGCAGAAGCCGGGAAGATATGTCGGCGGAGAGTTAAACGCCGTTATGAAAGACCCGCGGGAGGTGGATGTGCGTTTCGCGTTCTGCTTTCCGGATACCTACGAAGTGGGGATGTCCCACCTGGGCATGAAAATTCTGTACAGCCTGCTGAACGAAAAGGCGTATATCTGGTGCGAGCGCGTGTTCGCTCCCTGGGTGGATATGGAACAGCAGATGCGGGACCATGGGGTGGAGTTATTTGCGCTGGAAAGCGGAGACAGCCTCCGCCAGTTTGACATTCTGGGCTTTACGCTGCAATACGAGCTGAGCTACAGCAACATTTTGAATATGCTGGAGCTGGCGGGGATTCCCCTGCGCAGTGCGGACCGGCCCGGTTTGGAGCACCTGGTGGTTGCCGGCGGACCCTGTGCCTGCAACCCGGAGCCGCTGGCGGATTTTGTCGATTTGTTCTTTTTAGGCGAGGGTGAGGAGGTCGACCTGGAAGTGGTCGACCTGTACCGGACCTGCAAAAAGGAGGGACGTTCCAAGCGGGAATTCCTGTTTGCGGCCGCGCAGATTCCCGGCGTGTACGTGCCTTCACTCTATACGGTCACGTATAACGACGATCAAACCATTGCGGCGGTCACGCCGGAGGAGGGCGTTCCGGCAAAGGTAACAAAGCGCCTGATGCTGGATATGGACCGGTCCTATTTCCCAGATAAGTTTGTTGTGCCGTATATCGAGATCGTCCACGACCGCACGGTGGCGGAGGTGTTCCGCGGCTGCATCCGCGGTTGCCGTTTCTGTCAGGCGGGATTCATTTACCGCCCGGTGCGGGAAAAATCCGTGGAGGTTGTCAATCAACAGTGCTTTGATCTTTGCAGTAACACAGGTTATAACGAGATTTCGCTTTCCTCACTCAGCACCAGCGATTACACAGCGTTGCACCCCCTGCTGGACCGCCTTATGGAATGGACCAAGGAGGATAAGACCAGTGTTTCCCTGCCGTCTCTGCGGGTGGATGGCTTTACCGACGAACTGACAAGCAAGATTAAGACCGTCCGGAAGAGCGGTTTGACCTTTGCGCCGGAGGCCGGGACGCAGCGTCTCCGCGACGTGATTAACAAAAACGTCAAGGAAGACGAGCTGATGAAGACTGTCAACATGGCGTTTTCCGGCGGGTGGAGTACGATTAAACTGTACTTTATGATTGGCCTGCCGACAGAGACGCTTGAGGATGTGGCAGGCATTGCGGAGCTTGGACAGAAGGTGGTGAACGCGTATTACGCGAACCCGGACAAACCCAAGGGCCGCGGCGTGTCCGTGACGGTGAGCGCGTCTTCCTTTGTGCCAAAGCCTTTTACGCCGTTCCAGTGGGAGCCGCAGGACACCATTGAGACGCTGCGCCAAAAGCAGAAGCATCTGGTTCGTTCCGTCACAAGCCGCAAGGTAACATGCAACTACCACGACGCGGACACCAGTTTTATGGAAGCGGTATTTGCGCGCGGCGACCGCCGCCTGTGTGCGGTTTTAGAGAAGGCGCACGCATTGGGCTGTAAATTCGATGGATGGAACGATTATTTTTCCCTGTCCAAATGGCGGGAAGCGTTCGCCGCCTGCGGCGTAGAGCCGGAATTCTACGCCAACCGCCGCCGGAGCTTCGACGAGGTTCTGCCGTGGGACCATCTGGATTATGGAATCCGCAAAGAATTTTTGATTGAGGAGTGCCAGAGAGCCTACGCGGATACGACCACGCCCAACTGCCGGGAATCCTGTTCCGCCTGCGGGGCGGCCTGCTTCAAAGGAGGAATCTGCCATGAGGCCCGTTAGAATCTGGTTCCGGAAGGTGGGGACGGCCCGGTATATCTCCCATCTGGATTTAAACCGTTGCATGGCCCGTGCGATCCACCGGGCGAAAATCCCTCTGTGGTATACGCAGGGATTTAACCCACGCGCGTTTTTGACGTTCGCGCTGCCGCTCTCGCTCGGTGTTGCCGGGGAGAGGGAAAGCGTGGACATCAAGCTGGACGACGAGGGAACTATGACCGATGAGGAGATCATTGCGCGGCTGAATGAAGCGCTTCCGGACGATATTCCGGTGTTTGCCGTTACGGAACCTGTGATGAAGCCCGGAAAAATCGCCTACGCCTCCTATGAGCTGACGCTCGACCCGGAAGGGCGGGATGCGGAGGAAACTGCTGGCCGGATTGCAGCGCTGCTCCAATCAGAGACGCTGGTGGTGCCAAAGCACACCAAGAGCGGCTTTGTGGATTTTGATATTCGCCCATACCTGGACCATGTCAGAGTTTTTACCGATAACGGCCAGGTTCGGATCTCTGCGATTTTGCCCGCGGGCAGCACGATGAATGTCAACCCGACCCTTATGCTGGACGCTGTGAAGGCGGAATTGGGGCTTGATCTGTACGCGCAAATCCGCCGGACCGATTTATATGATGAAAACCTGAAAAACTTCGCGTAATACGCAAAAAAATCTTGCGCCTTTTGGCGGATTGTGGTATGATATATAGGCATTTGGAAACCGCCGCGTTATTCGGTGGGGTTCAGTGCCCGGAAAATTCCGTGACATTGAAGCGGACAGTCCTCTGCTGGTTCAAACCTGGCATGAATGTTCTGATTATTAGGAGGAAATAACAAATGGACGCATTGAAATTAATTGCACAGGATTCTGTCAAAGCGGAAATGCCGCAGTTCGACGTCGGCGATACCATCCGCATCGACGTAAACATTCGTGAAGGCGAGCGCGAAAGAATCCAGGTGTTTGAAGGCACCGTCATTGCCCGCAAGGGCAGCGGTATCTCTGAGACCTTCACCGTCCGCCGTGTATCCTACGGCGTCGGCGTGGAGAGAGTTTTCCCGCTGCATTCCCCGAACGTCAAGGGCGTAAAAATCATCCGCAAGGGCCGTGTGCGCAGAGCGAAGCTCTACTATCTGCGTGACAGAGTTGGTAAGGCGGCAAAGGTCAAGGAGCAGCTCAGATAAGATATCGCGTAAGCAAAAGGGACAGAATCTGTCCCTTTTTTCTTTATCATCATAGAAAAAGGTGATTTCATGCAAATGTGGTCTGTTACAGAAGAAGAGCCGGAAGAAGTGCAGGCATTGGATTCATCCGCTTCAGGGCTGGGAAAAGGGACAAAAAGCTGCTACGAGTGGATGGAAGCGATCATCCCCGCTCTGATTCTGATCATGGTGTTCTTTACCTTCGTGATCCGCAGCATCACTGTTTCCGGGCCTTCGATGATTCCCACGCTGGAGGATCAGTATAAGGTGTGGGTTTCCTGCATCGGCTACACGCCCCATCAGGGGGATGTGGTTGTGGTGGACGGCGCGGGAACAGCGCTGAACGAAGTCATTGTCAAGCGTGTAATTGCGACGGAAGGCCAGACGGTTGATATTGACTTTATGAACGGAATCGTGTATGTGGATGGCGAACCGTTGGATGAAAGCGCCTACATTGAAAACGGCATCACCCGGAACCAGTACGACGTGGAGTTTCCCCAGACGGTACCGGCCGGCCATGTGTTTGTATTGGGCGACAACCGCCCGGTCTCCATGGACAGCCGCGATTCCATGGTTGGCATGATCGATCAGAGATATATTATCGGAAAGGTACAGCTGGTCTACCAGCCGTTCTCCGAATTCGGCAGGGTATAAGGGACGCACAAAGGGAAATGGGGATTGTTTCTGTTGAACAGCCAGGAGAAAAGAAGAGCCCGCAGAAGCCGGCGGGGCCGAATGGTCACGCATTGTTACGAGTGGATGGAAGCGCTGATTTCCTCCCTGATTGCCGTAATGCTGTTGTTCACCGTGCTGCTTCGCGTGGTCAATGTGAGCGGACCCTCCATGCTGCCCAACCTGCACAACGGAGACCATGTTCTGCTGACCAGCTATTTTTACCAGCCGCAGCCGGGTGACGTGGTGGTCATTATGCACACAGCGAAGCTGGCTGATCCAATCATTAAACGGGTTATTGCGACAGGCGGACAAACAGTGGACATCGATTTTAAGGCCGGCCGGGTCTATGTGGATGGAAATCTGTTGGACGAAAGCGATTATATTCGCAATGGAATTACCACCCAGCCGTCCGACTATACGTATCCGCTTACGGTTCCGGAGGGGTATATATTCGTGTTGGGCGATAACCGCGCGGTTTCCAACGACAGCCGGAGCGATGAGGTCGGTATGATCGATGAGCGGTATGTTTTGGGAAAAGCGGAGATCATTGTATTTCCGTTCAACCGGTTTGGAACAATAACGTAAAAAGCACAAGCGGAGGAAGATATGAGCGAAGCACAGTCCATCCAATGGTTTCCGGGCCATATGACCCGGACCAAACGACAGATTGAAAAAAGCCTGAAACTGGTGGACGCAGTGGCAGAGATTGTGGACGCGCGGATTCCCGTGAGCAGCCGCAATCCGGTTCTGGACAAGCTGATCCAGAATAAGCCGCGCGTCATTTTACTCAACAAGTGCGATATGGCGGACACAAACCAGACCAGCCGCTGGATTGCCCAGTACAAGGCGCAGGGCATCCCGGCGATTGCAGTGGACTGCCGTACCGGAAAGGGCCTGAATGGGTTCATCCCTCTGGTGCGCGAAGTGCTGAAGAACCGTATTGCTGCCTGGGAAGCGAAGGGGATGGTCTGCCGGCAGATCCGTGTCATGGTGGTCGGCGTTCCCAATGTAGGGAAAAGCTCCCTGATCAACAAGCTGTCCAAGGGCGGAAAGGCCAATGTGGAAGACCGTCCCGGTGTAACGCGCAGCAACCAGTGGTTCACCATCGCAAAGGGGGTTGAGCTTTTGGATACTCCCGGCGTGCTGTGGCCGAAATTTGAGGACAAAGAAGTCGGCGAACATCTGGCGTTTACCGGCGCGGTCAAAGATACAGTGCTGGACACCGAGCACCTGGCGTCCCGGCTGCTGGAGGTCCTGCGGGACGCTTACCCGGAGGCCCTGTGCCAGCGCTATAAGCTGGACGAAGCGGGGCTTGAAGCGTTAAAGGGCTACGAATTGCTGGAACAGGTCGGCCGCAAGCGCGGCATGCTGATTTCCGGCGGCGAAATCGATAAGGAGCGCGCCTCCATCGCGGTGCTGGACGAATTCCGCAGCGCCAAGCTGGGGAAGATCACGCTGGAGCGTGTGGGCAGGTCCTGAATACAAAAAGAGATAGGACGGTTGCAATGGATTGGTTTGCCTATGAAACGGCGGCGCAACAGAATGGCTATGCAGTGATATGCGGCATCGATGAAGCGGGACGCGGCCCTCTGGCCGGCCCGGTGTTCGCTGCCGCTGTTATTTTGCCCGACCATCACGGAATTGAGGGGCTGAATGATTCCAAAAAACTGAGCGAGAAAAAGCGGGAGCTTTTGTTTGACGAGATCATAAAAACGGCGGTCAGCTATTCGGTCGCGTTCGCCACCGAGCAGGAGATTGACGAGATCAATATTTTACAGGCTACTTTTTTGGCGATGAAACGCGCCTGCGATGGGCTCGCGGTTCGGCCGGATTTTGCCCTGGTGGACGGGAACCGCATGCCGCCGCTGGACGTTCCCGCACAGACGGTCATCAAGGGCGACGCGCTTTCCGCCAACATCGCAGCTGCTTCCATTTTGGCGAAGGTCAGCAGGGACCGCCTGCTCTGTGAGCTGGACAAACTCTACCCGGAATACCAGTTTGCCAAGCACAAAGGATACGGGACCAAATTGCACGTGGAGTTGTTGAAACAGTACGGCCCGTGCCCGATACATAGACGAACCTTTTTGAAAAAGATCCTGGGGGATGTGCGGTGAGACACCTGTCCGGCAGGGATGCGGAGGACCGCGCGGCGGCGTATTTAGAAGCGAAGGGGTTCCGCATCTTGGAGCGAAATTACCACAGCCGGTTTGGAGAAATTGACATAATCGCGGAAGACGGTCGGTATATTGTCTTTGCAGAGGTAAAGGGACGCACGCCGTCAGCTTATGCTTGTCCTGCGGAGGCAGTTACGCCGGCAAAGCAGCGAAAGATCATTTACACGGCGTTAATGTATTTGCAGGCACGTCCGACGGATTTGCAGCCGCGCTTTGACGTGATTGGTATCCTTGCGGGCGAACCGGAACCCCTGCTGGAACATCTGGAAAATGCGTTCAGCGGAGGCGGATATGGATGAACTATTTTGATTTGCACTGCGATACAATCGCGGAGTGCCGAAAACAGAAACAAGACCTTTGGGAGAACGACCTGCACCTGTCGCTCCGGCGCGGCGGGAACTATTGCCCGTGGCTGCAGTGCTTTGCGGTTTGGATACCGGATGAACTGCGTGGAGAGGCAGCGTATACCTACTTTGAAGATGTATATGCAGAGCTGCTTCGGCAGGCGGCGCGCCATCCGGAGCAAATGCGGATCTGTGTTTCTCCACAGGATTTTGAAATGGCAAAGCTTGGCGGCAAATGCGGTGCGGTGTTTACTGTGGAGGGCAGCGCCGCGCTCGGCGGAAAACTGGAACGCGTGGAACGCTTTGCGCAATGCGGGGTAAAGGCCGTTACACTCACGTGGAACGATTCCTGTGAGGTTGGGGATGGAGCAGAAGTTACGCATCCCAAGGGGTTGACAGCATTTGGCAAACAGGTGGTGCGGTCGCTGGGGGAACATCGGATTGCTGTGGACATTTCCCATGCGAGCGAGCCGCTGTTCTGGGATGCGCTAACATGCGCGCGGGGGCCGGTGCTTGCGACACACTCCAACGCCCGGGCGTTGTGTAACCATCCCCGGAACCTGACGGACGAACAGTTTTGTGCGTTGCGGGACCAGGGCGGTGTGGTCGGCGTGACTTTTGTAGAAAAGTTTCTGCGCAAGAGCGGATCTGCGGGGTTAGACGATGTGCTGCGGCATATCGAGCATTTCCTTTCACTCAGAGGGGAACAGACAGTCGCCATTGGCAGTGATTTTGATGGGGCAGACCTGCCGCACGATATGACCGGTGTGGAATCCGTGGAGATTCTCGCGGAGCGGATGCTGCGCCAGGGGTACGCGGAAAGCCTGGTCCATGATATTCTGTTTGAAAACGCGTTTCGTTTTTTCACTTCTCTTTGACAAGTCGCGGTTTCTATTATAAAATAGTACGGCAAGCCCCGCAGGGGGAAACGGGTGGAGAGCCCATTCGTAAAGGATACGCCCAATGCGCGGATGCTTTAGGAATGGGCTCTAAAGAAATGGGGGAAAAGACATGAATTATAAATGCACAAGGAATGAAACGGAACAGGTGAGCGCAGCGCAGGCGATTGCGCAGGGCATCAGCAGTGACGGCGGCCTTTTTGTGCCGGAAACATTTCCCAAATACGACGCATCTGTGCTGGACGCGCTGCAAAACGCCTCTTATATTGAACGCGCGGAACGAATTCTGGGCGATTTTTTGACCGATTTTACGGCGGAGGAAATCCGGGACTGCGCGGAAAAAGCGTATGGAGACGGCAAGTTTTCCGGCGGGCATCCCGCGCCGCTGGCTTCTGTACAGACTGGGTTTGCACAGGTGAACCTGCTGGAGTTGTGGCACGGCCCCACTTGTGCGTTTAAGGATATGGCTTTGCAGCTGTTGCCGCATTTGCTGACCCGCTCCCTGCGAAAGATTCAGTCCGACAAAACGGCGGTCATCCTGGTGGCAACTTCCGGTGATACGGGGAAGGCCGCGCTGGAGGGCTTTAAAGGTGTAGACGGCACGAGGATCATGGTGTTTTACCCGCAGAACGGCGTCAGCGCAATGCAAAAGCTGCAGATGACGACGCAGGAGGGCGGCAATGTCGCCGTCTGTGCAATCGAGGGCAATTTTGACGACGCGCAGACCGGCGTTAAAAAAATCTTTACCGACGCAGAGACGAAGGCGGCACTGGAGCGCAACGGCATGATGTTCTCCAGCGCGAATTCCATCAATTGGGGCCGCCTTCTGCCGCAGATTGTCTATTATTTCTCCGCCTACTGCGATTTGATGAAAGCGGGGAAGGTGCAAAACGGGCAGGAAATCAATATTGTGGTGCCGACTGGTAATTTTGGCAATATTTTAGCCGCATACTATGCTAAGAAGATGGGCCTGCCGGTGCATAAGCTGATCTGTGCGTCCAACGCGAACAACGTGCTGACGGAATTCCTGCGCACAGGCGTATATGACCGGAACCGCCGGTTCTTTGCAACCATCTCGCCCTCCATGGATATTCTGGTGTCCAGCAACCTGGAGCGTCTGCTCTATGATTTGACGGGCCGCGACAGCGCAAAGGTGTCGGGCTGGATGCAGCAGCTTGCCGAAACGGGCCGCTACGAGGTGGACGCGGCGGTGCTCCATGCACTGCGCGGGCTGTTCTACGCCGGATTCTGCGACGATACCCAGACAGCGGAAACCATCGGCGGCGTCTATCAATCATCGCACTATGTCAGCGATACCCATACGGCGGTGGCGCTCCGGGTGTACCAGCAGTACCTTGCGGAGACGGAAGACCAGGGTACGCCGGCGGTAGTGGTTTCCACAGCCAACCCCTACAAATTTGCAACCAGCGTCCTGCTGGCGGTCGATCATGCGAAGGCGGTCGATTCCGACCTGGAAAATGTGCGGACGCTGCATGAAATCACGGGTGCGCCCATTCCACAGCCGATCGCGGAGCTGGCGGGCAAGCCGGTCCGCTTTGCGCAGACTTGTATTGCCGGCGATATGAAGCGGTCGGTCCTCGAAATGCTGGACGTAGAAGAATAAACCATACAACAAAGCGGAAGGGGCGATTACAATAGCGGTATTTGCAATAGCCGACCTGCATCTCTCTCTGGGGACGGATAAGCCGATGGATGTATTCGCCGGCTGGCAGGGATATGTAGAAAAGCTGGAAAAGAACTGGCGCGCGGTTGTAGCGGAGGATGACACTGTTGTGATCGCCGGAGACATCTCCTGGGCCATGCGGATGGAGGAGGCGGAGAAGGACTTCGCGTTCATTCATTCTCTTCCCGGCAAGAAGCTGATTTTAAAGGGCAATCATGATTACTGGTGGTCTACGCGCAAAAAGATCGACGAGTTTCTTGCGTCCAAGGACTTTTACAGCATTCGGGTGATCCACAACGACGCGGTTGTGGCGGACGGCATGGCGCTGTGCGGAACACGCGGCTGGCTCTACAACGCGGAGAGCGACGAGGATGTCAAGATCGTTAACCGCGAGGTCGGACGGCTCAACGCGTCCATCGACGACGGCATGCGGCAGGGCGGTGAGCCGGTTGTTTTTTTGCACTATCCGCCGGTCTATGACGGTGCGGAATGCAAGGAGATTTTGGACGTTTTGGTCCGGCGCGGAGTCAAGACCTGCTACTTTGGACATATCCACGGCAGTCAGGCGGCAAAGCGTGCGATTACCGGCGAGTATTGCGGCGTCAAAATGGTCCTGATTTCCTGCGACCATTTGGGCTTTATGCCGCTTCTGGTACGGCCTCAGGAGCCGTAAAAACGCCAGAGGATCGCCGTGCGTGAACATTTTTTGAATATTTTTACATCTACTGGAATATCCTGAACTGTTATGCTATAATAACTTAGATAATTTGCATTTTTGCAGGAGGAAATAAGAAATGACTTTGAAAGCAAGCAATCAGGTTGAAACCAACCGGTATCAGCTGGAAGTTGAAATTGATGCGGCATCTTTTGAAAACGCGCTGAATCAGGCTTATCGTAAAGAGAATAAGAAAATCACCATCCCGGGTTTCCGCAAGGGAAAAGCCCCGCGCGCATTTGTTGAAAAATTCTATGGCGAGCAGGTTTTCTATGAAGATGCGATCAACGCGCTGTATCCCGACGCGCTGGAAGCGGCTGTCAAAGAAGCAAAGCTCGATATGATTGAAGATAAAATTGACTTTGACCTGGTTTCCGCCGGTAAGGACGGCCTTGTGTTTAAGGCTACCATTACGACGAAGCCGGAAGTCGAAATTGAAGGCTACAAGGGCATCGCCGCCAAGAAGACCAAGGTTGCGGTGACCGACGAGGCTGTCGATGGCGAGATCAAAAAGGTGCAGGACCGCAACTCCCGCATGGTGACGGTGGAAGACCGTGCCGCAGAAAACGGCGACATCGCCGTGATCGACTTTGAAGGCTTTGTGGACGGCGTTGCGTTTGAAGGCGGCAAGGGAGAAAATTACAGCCTCAGCCTGGGCGCGGGCCAGTTTATTCCCGGCTTTGAGGATCAGGTTGTCGGCCACAAGACCGGTGAGGAATTCGACATCACCGTGACTTTCCCGGAAGACTATCAGGCTGAGGAGCTTGCCGGAAAAGAGTCTGTTTTCAAGATTAAGCTGCATGAAATCAAAATGAAGGAGCTGCCGGAAGTCGACGATGACTTTGTGAAGGATGTCAGCGACTTCGATACGCTGGACGAATATAAGGCAGACATTAAAGCGAAGTTGGAAGAGACTGCTGAAAACAATGCGAAGGACGACGTGGAGAACCAGCTGATCGATCAGCTGGTAGAGCTGGTACAGGGCGAGATTCCGGAGGCGATGTACCAGAACCGCATCAATGAGGATATCCGCGAGTTTGCATACCGTCTGCAGTCCCAGGGACTGAATCTGGATACATATCTGCAGTATACAGGTATGAATCAGGAAGGTCTGCGCAACTCCTTCCGCCCACAGGCAGAGCGTCAGGTTAAAGTGCGCCTTGCCCTTGAGAAGATCGCGGCGCTGGAGAACATCCAGCCGTCCGGCGAGGAGATCGAAGCGGAGTTCGAGAAGATCGCGAAGGGGTACGAGATGGAAGTGGAGAAGGTCAAGGCCTTTATCCCGCAGGAGGATCTTGTAAAGGATATCGCGGTTGGAAAAGCCATTCAGCTGGTGCGCGACAATGCAGTTGTGACAGACGCTGAATAAACTGAAATAAAGCGGTCAAAGCTTACAAGGCGTGTCTTTAAACCGGTTTTTTACCGCAGGTTTAAGGGTGCGCCTTACGACCGTTATATTATACGACGTAAGAAGGCTGTTCCCGCCGCGCGGGGGGCAGTGCAGAAGTTTCTATTTGAGCCGCGCGGAGAATCGAGGATTGCTGTGAGTTTAGTCCCTTATGTTGTAGAACAAACGAGCCGTGGCGAGCGTTCCTATGATATCTATTCCCGGCTGCTGAACGACCGTATCATCATGCTGACAGAGGAGGTCAACGATACGTCCTCCAGCCTGGTCGTCGCCCAGCTTTTGTACTTGGAAGGCCAGGATCCCACCAAGGATATCAGCCTGTATATCAACAGCCCCGGCGGTTCTGTAACAGCCGGTATGGCAATTTATGATACAATGCAATACATCCGTTGTGACGTTTCGACGATCTGCATGGGCATGGCGGCCAGTATGGGCGCGTTCCTGCTGGCGGCGGGTGCGAAGGGCAAACGCCTGGCGCTGCCGAACAGCGATATTATGATTCATCAGCCCAGCGGCGGCGCGCAGGGACAGGCGACGGATATTCTCATCCACACAAATCATATCATCGAGACAAAGAAGCGTTTGAACCAGATTTTGTCCGAACGCACCGGCCAGCCGTTTGAAACCATCGCTCAGGATACCGAGCGCGATAATTTCATGACGGCAGAGCAGGCGAAGGAATACGGACTGATCGACAAGGTGATCTATACACGCTGAACCTGACACAGCCAATAAACCCGATGGATTTAAGATAGGTTGGTGAATCGTATGCCCAATGATGAAATCAAAGAAAGAGGAATCAGCTGCTCCTTCTGCGGCAAGCCGCAGAGCGAGGCGCGCCGTCTGATCGCGGGCCCGGGCGTTTATATCTGCGACGAGTGCATTGAATTGTGCATGTCCATTCTGGAGGATGAGAGCAATCTCAGCAACCGGAAGGCTACCGGGTACAACGAAACCTCTGCCGTACTGCCAAAGCCGCAGGAAGTCAAAAAACAGCTTGACGAGTATGTGATTGGGCAGGAGGAAGCCAAGATTGCGCTGTCTGTAGCGGTGTATAACCATTACAAGCGCATTTATTACGGAAAAGACGATGTGGAGCTGACCAAGAGCAATGTGCTCCTGTTGGGCCCCACGGGCGTCGGTAAGACGCTGCTTGCACAGACGCTGGCGAAGATATTGGATGTGCCGTTTGCCATCGCGGACGCTACCACTCTGACGGAAGCCGGATATGTGGGCGAGGACGTGGAGAATATTCTGCTGCGTCTGATCCAGGCGGCGGATTATGACATTGAGCGCGCGGAGCGCGGGATTATCTATATCGACGAAGTGGATAAGATTGCCCGCAAGTCGGAGAATCCTTCGATCACGCGCGATGTCAGCGGTGAAGGTGTGCAGCAGGCGCTGCTGAAGATTTTGGAAGGTACCGTTTCCAACGTGCCCCCGCAGGGCGGCCGGAAGCATCCGCAACAGGAGTTCCTGCAGATTGATACATCCAACATCCTGTTCATCTGCGGCGGCGCGTTCGACGGGCTGAATAAGATTGTGGAGCAGCGCACCGCGTCCTCCACGCTGGGATTTGGCGCGGATATCAAGAGCAAGACGGAGCTGGACACGACGGCCTGGATGCAGGACGTGATTCCGCATGATCTGGTCAAGTTTGGGTTGATTCCCGAACTTGTAGGCCGTCTGCCGGTGATCGCGGCGCTCAACGGCCTGGATGAAGCCTCTTTGGTCCGCATCCTGACGGAGCCGCGCAACAGCCTGATTAACCAGTACAAGAAGCTGTTCCAGTTGGATAAGGTCGAGCTGGAATTTCAGCCGGAGGCACTGCAGGAAATTGCGCGCAGGACGATCGAGCGCAAAACCGGCGCCCGCGGCCTGCGGAGCATCATGGAAGAGATTTTGACGCCGCTGATGTACAGCGTGCCGTCGGACTTTACGGTGGAAAAGGTGACGATCACCCCGGAAACCGTTCTGGAGAACGCGGAACCGCTCCTGTCCCACAATATGGACCGGAAGCCGGTCAAGATCAAGATTACCACAACGTCCAGAAAACGCGGCCGGAAGGATACCGCGTGACGCACCAGCTTTTTTGGGCTGGTGTGCGATCGATTAAAAACACGATGGCTGTTGCAGCGTGGCGGCGCGGGGCGCCGCTTTGTCTGCGGCAGCCATTTCTGCTAAAAGTGTATGGCTCAGGCCAAACACGTTTGGAGGATCTGAGATGAATACTACAGAGATGAAAAAAACTAAAGAAGATAAAAGCATGTTGCTGCCGGTGCTGGCTCTGCGCGGTTTGGTAGTGTTCCCGGGCATGATGCTGCAGTTCGACGTAGGGCGCAAAAAGTCCATTTTGGCACTGTCTAAGGCGATGGAGGACGATCAGCTGATCTTTCTGGTGACGCAGAGGGATTTGTCCGACAACGAGCCGCGGCAGGAGCAGCTGTATCAGACGGGTGTTGTGGCCAGAATCAAGCAGCTTGTGCGGCATCCGGAGGATGGCGTGCGCCTGTTTGTGGAGGGCCTGTATCGCGCAGAAATGACGGACGAGATGCACGACGACCCGTTTCTCCTGGCAAAGGTTACCCCCTGCAAATTGATTGCCTACCGGAAAACACAGCGCGGCGAGGCATTGATTCGCTATACGCAAAACCTCTTTGAAGAATATCTGCAAAACTACAGCCGTATCCCGCCGGACATCATCGTCGGTGTGGTTCAGAAAAAAGACTGCGGCGAGTTGGCGGATTACATTGCCTCCAATATTATGTTTGACTTTGAAAAGAAGCAAATGATACTGGAGGAACCATCTCCGGTCAAACGGTTGAACAAGCTGGTCGACATTCTGAAAAACGAAATTCAGGTGCTGGAAATTGAAAATCAGATCAGCGAGAAGGCCAAAGAGCAAATTGACCAGAACCAGCGCGAATACTATCTGCGGGAGCAGATGAAGGCCATTGCCTATGAGCTGGGGGAGGATGACAACCCGCAGGAGGAGGCAGACACGTTCCG
Source organism: Anaeromassilibacillus senegalensis (assembly GCF_001261775.1). GTDB lineage: Bacteria > Bacillota > Clostridia > Oscillospirales > Acutalibacteraceae > Anaeromassilibacillus > Anaeromassilibacillus senegalensis. The sequence goes on from NZ_LN868537.1 coordinate 424,036, forward strand.
CGAGCGCATTGCCAAACTGTGCCTGCCGGAGCTGCAGGAGAAAAAGCTGCTGAAGGAGTGCGACCGTCTGGCGAAACTGCCATTTGGATCACACGAATCCAGCGTGATTTTAGGTTATCTGGAAACCTGCTTGGATCTGCCGTGGAACACCCTCAGCGAAGAATCTATTAATCTGGATAAGGCGCGCAAAATTTTAGATCGGGAGCATTACGGCCTTAAAAAGGTTAAAGAGCGCATTCTGGAGGTGCTAGCGGTGCGCAAGCTGGCGCCGGAGATCAAGGGGCAGATCATCTGTTTGGTGGGCCCTCCGGGCGTTGGAAAGACTTCTATTGCGCGCTCCATTGCGGAGGCGCTGGGGAGAAAATATGTGCGCGTCTCGTTGGGCGGCGTGCGGGACGAATCTGACATCGTCGGGCATCGTAAGACATACGTCGGTTCCATGCCCGGGCGTATCATCGCGGCGATGAAACAGGCGGGGACCCGCAATCCGTTGCTGTTGCTGGACGAAATCGACAAGCTGAGCCACGATTTCCGGGGCGACCCGGCATCGGCTCTGCTAGAGGTGCTGGACGCGGAGCAGAACATGGCGTTCCACGACCACTATATCGATATGCCGTTCGACCTGAGTGACGTGCTGTTCATCACCACGGCGAACGATTTCAGCGCCATTCCGGAGCCGCTTGCCGACCGTATGGATGTGATTACGCTTGGCAGCTACACACATGAGGAGAAGTTCCACATTGCCACAAAGCACCTGATCCCCAAGCAATACAAAAAGCACGGGATCACTCCGAAAATGGTGCGCATCCAGCCGGCGGCGGTGCATGCGCTGATTGACGGTTACACCCGGGAGGCAGGCGTTCGCAATCTGGAGCGGCAGATTGCATCGCTCTGCCGCAAGTGCGCGGCAAAATTGGTGGAGGACCCGGAAACCAGGATTACCATCACACAAAAGAGCCTGGAGCCGCTGCTCGGCCCGGCCCGGTTCAAGAACGACGATCTGCACAAAACCGATGAGATCGGCTTGGTCAACGGGCTGGCGTGGACGAGCGTCGGCGGAGAAATCCTGCCGATCGAAGTCGCGGTGATGGAGGGAACCGGAAAAATCGAATTGACCGGTTCGCTGGGCGATGTGATGAAGGAGTCCGCCCGCACGGCAATCAGCTGCATTCGAACCCGCGCTTCTTCCCTGGGGATCGAGCACGATTTCCATACGAAATATGATATCCATATTCACGCGCCGGAAGGGGCGATCCCCAAGGACGGGCCGTCTGCGGGCACGGCGATGGCAACGGCGATTACCTCTGCATTGTGCCGGGTTCCGGTTCGCCACGATGTTGCGATGACAGGGGAGATCACGCTGCTGGGCCGCGTGTTGCCAATCGGGGGCCTCAAGGAGAAAACAATGGCGGCGTACCGTGCGGGCGTTAAGACGGTGATTATTCCGTCTGACAACGTGCCGGATTTAGCGGAGATCGATAGTGTGGTGAAGGACTCCGTGACATTTCTGCCGGTGCAGAAGGTGGATCAGGTTTTGGAAGCCGCGCTGGTGCGCACCCCAGAGACAAAGGCAGGGGTTGTGCATAACTCCACAGGGGTTTTGCCGGTGCCGGCGGGGCAGCCTGCGACGACGGCGCCGTCCATCCCGCAGTGATTTGTAATTTTGTAAGAAAGTGGGAGCACTATGAATTTTCAAAATGCTTCGTTTGAATCGGCTTCCGGCAGGGCGGAGCAGCTTCCGCCCACCGAGGCGCCGGAAATTGTTTTTTCCGGCCGTTCCAATGTGGGAAAAAGCTCGTTGATCAACAAGCTGCTGAACCGGAAGTCCCTGGCGCGCGTCAGTGCAAAGCCAGGGAAGACCGGTACAATTAATTTTTACCGGCTGCCGGAGTGCCGGCTGGTCGATCTTCCTGGCTACGGCTACGCAAAGGTGTCGGCTTTGGAAAAACTCCGCTGGGCGGAGTTGGTGGAAGGGTATTTGAACGCAGGTCGAAATATCCGCCTTGTGGTGCAGATCGTTGATTTTCGCCATATGCCAACCAAGGACGATTTGCATATGATCGATTTCCTGGTGCAGGTGGGGCTGCCGTTCCTGCTTGTGGCAACCAAGAGCGATAAGCTGAATAAGACGCAGCGTATCGAGCGCATGGAACAGTATTGCGAGTTGTTTGAAACGCTTCCGGATACCTGCCTGATTCCCTTTTCTGCAGTCAATGGGGAGGGCGTGCAAGAGATTAAAGACGAGATTGAAAAAGCATGTATAGAAGTTGAGAGCGATCATACGTCTGCGGAGTAATGCAATTTCTTGTGAAACATTAATAAAATATAGCATGAATTTGTCATATTCCTATAAGTTCCGTGTAGCTCTCTTTACTTTTTAACTTTTATATGCTAAAATTTTATCGTACTAAACAACATAAAGGAAGTGACATTTTTGAATTCAAAAATCAAAGATGACAGCGTGGATTTTTTGTTTCAGGCCATTCTTTCCCTAAAGACAGTGGACGAGTGTTATAATTTCTTTGAAGATCTTTGTACCGTCCCGGAAATCAAAGCGATGTCACAGCGGCTGCTGGTGGCGCATATGCTCAGCACCAAGCGCGTCTACAGCGATATTGTTGCGCAGACCGGCGCGTCCACAGCGACCATCAGCCGTGTCAACCGGTCGTTGAATTATGGCTGTGACGGCTATGAGCTGGTATTCAGCCGCTTGGATCAGAAGGCGCCCTCCAGTGGGGAAGGCCAGGAATGAGCTACGAAACCTTTGCCCGGTATTACGACAGCCTGACGCACAATGTGGAGTACGCCAGGCGTGCCGATTACCTCTGCGCACTGTTGGAGCGTCTGGGACATTCGCCGGGACTGGCTCTTGATCTGGCTTGCGGTACGGGCAGCCTGACTGTGGAGCTTGCAAAGCGGGGCTGGGATGTCTATGGAATTGATGGGTCCATGGCAATGCTTTCCGTGGCGCGCCAAAAGGCCGCGGACAACGGCCTGGACCTGTTGTTTTTGTGCCAGAAAATGCAAAAAATAGACCTCTATGGCACAGTTGGCACCGTGGTCTGTGCGCTGGACAGCATCAACCATTTGACGCTGGAAAGCGATGTCCAAGCGGCGTTTGACCGTATATCGCTCTTTATGGATCCTGGCGGATATTTTATTTTTGATGTTAATACGGTTTATAAACATAAGTATGTGCTGGCAAACCAGGTTTTCCTTTATGATATGGAGGATGTGTACTGTGTTTGGCAGAATCATTATGAGGAAAAACGGAATCGTGTGCGGATCGATCTGGACTTTTTTGGCAGAGAAGGAAATATTTATCATAGAAATGAAGAGCATTTCTATGAGCGTGCTTATGAGACCGCACAGCTTCGTGTCATGCTGGAAAAAGCGGGGTTCGGAGAAATCCGCATGTTTGCGGATTTAACCTTTTCCGAGCCGAAGGAAACCACAGAGCGCATTGTGGTGGTAGCAAGAAAATTATAATAGATTGGCGGGAATGCATTTATATGGATAGAATGATTCGTTGTATCACGTCGAACGGCGCAATTATGGCCGCAGCGGTGGATTCCACTTATTTGGTTGCCACTGCGCATCAGGTGCACAATACCAGCCCTGTTGCGACTGCTGCGCTGGGCCGGCTTTTAACGGGAGCATCCATCATGGGCTCAATGCTGAAAAAGGAGAATGCCACGCTGACTCTGAAGATCAACGGCGGCGGCCCGTTGGGTTCGGTGGTCGCGATTGCTGACAGCCACGGCAATTGCCGCGGCTATGTGGAGCATCCGGAGGTGGATTTGCCGCTTAAGCCGAACGGGAAGCTGGACGTTGGCCGCGCAGTGGGAAACGACGGTCTTCTGGGCGTATTGCGCGACTTTGGTGAAGGACAACCCTATATGGGTCAGGTGGAGATCATTTCCGGGGAAATCGCAGAGGACATCACCCACTATTACGCGACAAGCGAGCAAATTCCTACGGTTTGCGCGTTGGGCGTTCTGGTTGGTAAAGAGGACAAGAATCAGATTCTTGCTGGCGGGCTGTTGATTCAGGTCCTACCAGGTGCTTCAGAGGCTGACATTGACCAATTAGAGAAGAATATTTCGACGCTTGAACCTGTGACCACGATGCTTGCCAAAGGGATGACCATCGAGGAAATGTGTAAAACAGCCTTACAGGGCTTTGAACTGGAGATTTTGGACGAATACCAAATGTGCTATGTCTGTACTTGCAGCAAAGAGCGTGTGCGGAACGCGCTGATTACGCTGCGTCCAGAAGAATTGCGTACGCTTGCAGATGAGACTGGCAAGATGGAGGCGAAGTGCCAATACTGCAACCGTGCCTATCAGTTTACGGTTGAGGAGCTGGAAGCACTGGCTGATTCCCTGGAGAAAAAGCGCGCCGAAAAGAATTAAAAAACGGCGCGCAAAAAAGTTAAAAAAACTTTGCAAAAAGCATTGACATTTAAAGGAAGGTGTAGTATTATATAACACGTCGCTGATGAACACGGCGATCAAGTAGGGGGTATAGCTCAGCTGGTTAGAGCACCTGCCTTACAAGCAGGGGGTCATAGGTTCGAGTCCTATTGTCCCCACCAATACGGCTCGGTAGTTCAGCTGGTTAGAACGCTAGCCTGTCACGCTAGAGGTCGACGGTTCGATCCCGTTCCGAGTCGCCATATTTGCCTCTGTAGCTCAGTTGGTAGAGCAGGGGACTGAAAATCCCCGTGTCGATGGTTCGATTCCGTCCGGAGGCACCATCTTTTGCGAACGTAGCTCATCTGGTAGAGCGCCACCTTGCCAAGGTGGAGGTAGCGAGTTCGAGCCTCGTCGTTCGCTCCATTTTTTTGGCGACATAGCCAAGTGGTAAGGCATGGGTCTGCAAAACCCTGATTCCCCAGTTCAAATCTGGGTGTCGCCTCCATTGAAGATTAGCTGTTGCATTGTCTTGGATGATGCAACAGCTTTTTTGTCCTTCTGTCGAATTTTGTTTAATTTTGATCCAATGTAAAAAGCCGCCCCAAATCGGAGCGGCTTTTTACATTGGATAAGGAAGAATTTATGAAAAAGAGTCTTGCAAGCAATTATTAGGGGTTCCTTGTGTCTGTATATACTATAAATGGCCAATGTGAAGATTAGATGAACATAAACTGAAGGATAAAAAAATTTTTAAAAAAGGAAACCTCATATTTTGCATCAATTGTGAAAGAGTATAATACGGTATAAAATGTATGAAAAACGAGCTGAATACAGAGCGGATGATTCTTAATACCTATTTGCGCGCATACCAGACATGCAAAAGGTAGGTGGATACTGCAAAATCTTTGATTAGAGCGCAGGGATAAACTGATATGAAGGGATAGGAAAAGAAGAAGCAGGGAGTGATGGAGAGAGTGTGATGGTATAGTGTGGACTTTTACAAAAATTAGAAAATATTTAAGACAAAACCGTTGACATGTCCGTAAAAATGCAGTATAATAATCCACGTTGCTGATTGACTCGGAGAGGTGTCCGAGTGGTTTAAGGAGCTGGTCTTGAAAACCAGTGACCTCGCAAGGGGCCAAGAGTTCGAATCTCTTCCTCTCCGCCACATTTCTCTTACGTCAAAATGTTTATTAGAATTCACCTACATGGAGAAGTACCCAAGTGGTGAAGGGGCTCCCCTGCTAAGGGAGTAGGTCGGGCAACTGGCGCAAGGGTTCAAATCCCTTCTTCTCCGCCAAAAGCCGCATGAACGCTGTGTTCATGCGGCTTTTTTGTTTTCTGGACAAGTTGGATTTTGTGCATGTTTCTGGGACTCTGACGGGTGAAAAATAGAGCTATTCCCACTCTATTCCCACCGTGTTTTCATATTTTATTGACTGCTTCGACCTTATCTTTGACAGAAATCCGTACATAGTTTTTTAGTGTGGTATCGTAATCAGAATGGCCACCGGCTTCGGTAATAATACCGGGTTGTACGCCTGCTGCTGTGAGACGGGTGAAATAGGTATGTCGGCAAATCTGAGGGGGAAGATGCCGCACACCGAGTCTATTAAGCGTATCCCAATAGGTAGTGTAGAAATTGTCTTCATTCATTTCTAGCAGCTTTTTCTTCCCGTGGTCATAGAAGTATTGAACGATAGGGAGAATTCGGTCTGCAATGGCTATTTCCCGGTCGATTCCGGCATCTGTTTTTATACCGCCGATCATATACTGCTCGTCCAAATAAATGTTTTTCTTTAAGATTGTGGCCAATTCGCCATATCTCAAACCGGCATATATCATCAAAAGAATATAGCCGGTAAAAATATTGTGCTGATTTTCGTAATCATTCCAAAAAGTATGAATCTCGTCTTCTGTAAATGCTTCCTTTTTAACCTTTTTTAGTTCAGGTAATTCCAGGTACTCAGTCTTATTGTAAGAAACTTTTTCTCTCTGGATCGCCAGTGTATACAAGTGGCTCAGAAGAACCTTCATATCGCGAGCCGGATAATAGGTATTTACCTTTGAATCAATGGATTGCTGTAGCTCATCAACCGTGAGAGATGCAATTCCTCGGTGATGAATCGGTTTAAGCCGTTCCCAGGCATATTTGAGCTTGTCTTGCTGAGATTTGCTCAGCTTATCGTATTTTTTCGAAGATGTGAAAATCTCATGCAGTTCATATAACGATGGATCCTTTTCTGGCTTTCCAGCGGATCGTAACTGTGGAAGTGCCTCCACCGCATCCTTTTTTCTGGTAAATGTTTTTGTTCTGCGCACTTTTTTGAGTTTTCCGTCTTTTAAAAAATAACCTATGACGACTTCCGCCTTATACTTACCGTTTGGGAGTTGATACACAGTTCCAGTACCGTTTCCCCTGGATTTAGGTTTGTGCGCTTTATCAGCCTGTGAAGCCCCGCAATAGAGGCAAAATAAAGCGTCGTTTGGGATTTCCTGTTTACATTTCTTGTTTTTACAAATCATGTTATCCGCACCTCTTGAAAAAAGGGCATAAAAATGCCCGGGACTTGATTTCCCGGGCAAAAACAGGTACAATATTAATGCGAAATTAATCGTACTGTCGGCCCGGTGCCGATGGTGAACCGTCCTCCGGTGCTGGTAACGCCGAGGGGCGGTTTTTATTTTTAGTTAGAACCAAGCGTTCCAAAAGGCACGTTCAGCTTCGGATTCTGGATCACTGCGATCAATACCAGACGAACCTTGTGGAAATAGAGATGTTACACCCGGAACTGCAGGAAGGCTGGGTTCGTCAACGGTGATTGCGCAATGCCTTACAGGTTCTTGGCCAGGGAGAGTGGTATAAATTGCTGATGCGTCGCCAGGTCTTCCAATTGCCCAAACTTGAAAAAGATAAACATCTTCACCTGATTCATTCTTTTCTTTGCGGCAATTTCCAGTTTGCAATTTCTAATATAGATTTCAAAATAAATTAAAAGACGATATGTAATTACCAAACTGTTTGATAACTTGAATTTCTAGTGGACTCTTATACCAAGCGTTGCGTTGTTCAAGTGTGGCCATACGCTGTGCTCGGATTTTCGCTGCCTGGTAAGATATGTCGCAAACACAGGCAATTGTTTCAGCATCCAGTGCATGAATTTCATGAAGTATGCAAGCCGGTGCCAGAAGACGAGAAGCGAAAATATCTGCTTCCCATTCTGAGTTTACATTAAATGTCCTGATGTTATTCCTTGTTAGAGGATGGCCCATAAGGATATGCCCCAATTCGTGAGCAATCGTAAATCGAAGCCTTGGTCGATAAGCGGTTTCGTTGTAATAAATAGTAAAATATCCGCGATCGCAAACACAAAATCCATCAGGGCTTAATTGTTGAGCTGCCTGCATTCTCTGAACTAAAAAATGCGCGTCTTTATAGGCTATAATCTTAACTCTGTAGTTATTGGCTAATGTGGATGTTTTTACCGGTAGCTCCTGGATATGATTATCAATTAAACACTTCCAGACTGTGTTTCTTACTGCTTTATAATTTTTATATTCATTCATAAAACTCACCTCTGCTCTATATAGTAGAGGATTTATAATTTAAAATTCACTGGTAATACATGGAAGCAATTAAAAATCTAAATCTTGTTCTGGGGCTTCGTTACGCTCTTTTTGTTCCTCGTCAGTTAATTCAATGACGTGCACTCCGTTCCTTCCTCTAGCAGCTAAGAAAGCAGTACGTTTTTGATATTTTGAAATCTCTGTGAGTTCTTCCACTCTTTTTGCTGCTTCGGTCTGACCGAGATTATTTAGTTCATTATAAGATTCTAAAATATGCTTTTTATTTAAGTCCTCCGCTTCCGATTCATTCGGAGTGGAGGATTTTTTTTGTTTTTCACTGAGGCCTAAAAGATAATCGGTTGTAACATTGAATTCTCTTGCCATTTGAATAATAAAAGAATGTCCTGGTTCTCTTGTGTTTGTTTCATAATTTCTAAGAGTAGTTTGTGGCATACCAATTTTTTCAGCAAACTGTAACCTAGTGTACCCATGCTCTTTTCTAAGTTGGATAATTCGTTCTCCAAAAGTCAAACTGCTCACCTCTTTACAAGATACATTATAAAGTTTACAACTATGGAAGTCAACAAAAAATTGCTCGAAATGGATATATTGTTTCATCTTGAGTATTGACATTTGCTCAAAACGAGCTTATTATAATAAAAAGAAATCCAAAATGAGCAAAAGGTGGTGAGGATAATGTTTCCGAACATTGAAGCAGAGAGAGTTAGAAGAAAAATGTCACGGCAATATCTTTCAGAGGTATTAGGAGTGTCACTAAGAACACTATCAAATTGGGTAAACGGAAAGACTGAAATTCCAGCTGCTGCGATTATTACAATGGCAAAACTGTTTAAGTGCTCCACAGATTATCTCTTAGGCTTGGATGAGCAAAAACCCGCATGAGAAAAGCCGCCCCAACATGGGACGGCTTGTAGAGTCAATAGCATTTAGAGCACGGGGTGCGTCCGGAGGCTTCGGCCTCACTAACGCTGACTTCACGAGGATTTTTCATGTTACTACAGGATGGGCTGCTGTGGTATTTCTTTCCCTTTGCGGTTATCCAGACCATCGCTCCATTCTTTTCTGGCGCAACTGGCTCTTCTTGTTTGGCCGGTTCAACGGGTTTAGAACTTTCTGCTTGAGGGCTGACAGCTTTTGTTGCCGGTACATCGGCCGCCTTCGATTCTGCGGCCTTTGAACTGGAAGAAGCAATCGGTTCTTTAGAAGAGCTGCTAGGTGCGGCAGAAGAACTGGATTCCCTGGAAGAGTCTGGTTCGCTTGCCTTTGACGTCGATGTATCTTCTGACCACAGGGAGTCCTGTAAATCCCTGACGCTGGAAGGTTCAGAAGACACTTTACTGGATTTGCTTGAAGATGGTGTTGAGCTGGGTGAAACCATACTGGAAATAGCCGATGATGGTTCATGCTGCGATGCAGACGAATCATTACCACAGGCTGGCAGGGAAAAGAGAATAAGGGCTGTTAGCAAAAAACAACAAATCTTTTTCATAAGCTTTCCTCCAACGAATCAATTATAGCACTTAAAGCACCTAATTGCAAAATTTATGTCAATAAAAGGAATAAAATTATCTGCTTTGGAAGATGGACAATCAAAACATATATTTCATAAAAGGATGTTGACAAACAATTACAGATATTACTTTATCTCTGATAAAGCAATATCCAACAGATATGATAAAGTTTAGTTTAGAACGAAAATGGCAGAAAGGAGATGTGTGATGTAAAAAGTTGGATTTAGAGGAATAGTTTTCGGTTACATAGAAAATGCCCCTCTTCCGAGGGGCGGGCATAAATAGATTTTGACTAACCCATGCAGTTATGAATTTCAACCCAACGTCCTTATTCGGGAACGACATTAAAAGAATATCACGAGCAAGGAAAAAATACAATAATAAGCCAACCGAAGGTGGTAGGGAGGTGAAAAAAGTGGACAACTATGTAGATCTGCTCTGTGAGGAACTTATGGATGCTTATAAACGTTATGCCTCTGCTGATGATATTAGCTGCGGAGAGGTAGTGTATCAGGATCGGCAGATGAAACGGGACAACCGGCAAAGTTCCATGGAACTTTTGATAGTTTGATTTTTTTTGGAAAGGAGTGCAACAAGTGACAAAAGAAGAAATTATAAATTATCCAAAAGAGTATCTGACTCCCGCACAGGTTGCACCAGTGTTGGGACAGGATCCGCAATACATACGCACAGCGGCAAAGGTTGGTCCGGATAGTCTTCCGTATCCGTATTTTCGTTCTGGTAACCGGATCAAAATCCTTAAAGAAGGATTTATAAAATTTATGGGGTGGGATAACCATTGAACAAAGACAACCCATACATAAAGCACAGCCGGCTGGGCGTGATCCTGTTTGTTGCCGGTTTGACCGGGGCCATAATGACAGCGATGGCGTCAGACAGCGGTATGTTGACCATCTGGCAAGTGCTGATCCTAGCGACGGCAGAGAGTCTGGCCATGGGGATTGGCGGGTTGCTGCGTGATAAAGATTCACAGAATGGAGGTCGAGAAAAACAAAAATGAAAAGTTGTATGGAGAGAATGAAGGAGAATCACACAGACGAGAAAATCGCTTCGTTTCGGGTAAAACAGAAACTACCGTATGAAGCAAAAATAAACTATGCATACACACGCGCATGGGAGTTCTACAACGAGTGTGGCAAGCGAGGACTGAACTGTCATGTATCCGTAGGTGGTCTGGACAGCATTACTTTGCTGTTGTTTTTGCGGTCCATTGGGATAGATGTTCCAGCGGTTTCGGTATCGACCCTGGAGGACAAGAGCATTCAGGCCATACATAAAACATTGGGAATCATCTCGCTGAAACCTTTAAAGAGCAAAACACAAGTTCTGCAGGAATGCGGGTTCCCGGTACTGTCTAAAGAAACGGCGTCGAAGATCGAGCTGCTACAAAATCCATCTCCAAAGAATGCCACAGTCCGGCATGCAATCATCACAGGAGAAACCGGAGCATACGGAGGAAACCGGACAGGCACCCGGATGAAGATGGCTCAGAAATGGCTGGAACTGTTTGCAGGAGGTGAAAATGAACGGGAGGATGTGCAATATCAATGTGCGCCGTTTAAAGTATCCGCCAAGTGTTGCTATTACCTCAAAGAGAAGCCATGTGATGACTGGGCGAAAGAACACAACAGTGTACCGTATCTGGGTCTCATGGCGTCCGAAGGAGGTCGCCGCCAAAAGTCGCTCATGATGAATGGATGCAACTACTTTGGAAAGACAGCGATACGGTCAGCGCCATTTGCGATATTTGACCGCCAAGATCTGTTGCAGCTTGCCCTTGACCTGGATGTACCTGTTCCAGAGGTATACGGCACCATAGAATGCCAAGCAGATGGCACGCTTTACACAACAAGAGCACAGAGGACAGGCTGCTCCATGTGCGGGTTTGGAATCCAGCTCGAAAAGAGACCGCATCGATTTGACCGGCTCTACGAAGACAACCCGAAAGAATGGAATTTTTGGATGCACCGATGTGTGAAAGATCCAGTTACAAATGAAGTATATGGGTGGGGTAGGGTGCTGGACTACATAGGGGTACATTGGACACAGGGATCATTACAAACAGATCTGGACTTGCAAGCAGGGAAAACTGCCAGCAGAAAGAAAGGATGACGAAGACTTGAGATTGCGAGAATATCCATTGGGGAACCGCAATATTGTAGGTGCCCGTGTTACGGAAGCACGCCGCCGTGTGAACATGCCTCAAAGAGTCTTACTTGCAAAAATGCAGGTCAAAGGCATAGAACTGAGCACGTCCGGTTTGTCCAAATTGGAAGGGCAGCACCGGTATGTTATGGATTTTGAACTTGCGGCGCTGGCTGATATTTTGGATGTAAAAGTGGATTGGCTCCTTGGAAGAGACGACTACATAAAGGGGAAGTAGAAATGCAGAAGGACAAAAAAGAAGCCGCCCTGGGCGTTACGAGCACCCAAAGCGGCAATGCGAAATGCGACAACATTTCTAATCAAAGTGTAGAGCAGAACAGCGTGGATGTCAAGACGCTGGAAATGGTAAAGGAGTTGGTTTGGTTAAAAGAAAGCGTGGAAAAGCGGTATACCGCCGGCAAGGTGGATTCCTGCTATGCGTACACCCATGACGATGATAACGGCGCACAGGCCAGTGTTTCCTTTACATGTGCGGGAGAACTATACACCCTGACTTTGCGTCATGAGGTTTAAATGAAAGAGATATGACACGTGCAGAGTTAATATCCATCTTGAACACGACACTGGATGATACCTTGAGAGACTGTAAAGAGGACAACCCCATTGTATTCTGGACGTTCTTCATGAATCACTTTGACGGAACAGTTCGCCGCAAAATCGGTGATGATCTGGAACGCAAGGGAAAGAACCGATACACGGGAGAACCAGCAAAAGCCAAACAGACAGAATCTGCGGTAATAAGCAAATGTGACCAGTGCTGGTGTGACACATGCAAAAACTTTGATGACTGTGTGATTGATATGGAGGACTGTGATGCAGAGGTGGAACCATGTCCCTGTGATGCATGTGTAGACAGAGACTGCCCACCTTATGCACCCATTACAGCGGAACCGCCATGCGGCAAATACCGCGCACACGAAGCAGGAAGGATGGAACATGCCCAGGAAAGAGAACAGAGACAGGATATATACCAGCCAGAAAGAGGCGTGCGAGAACTGTCAATGCCATAGTTGCATGAAACGGGAAACCTGCAGGCTGCGCCGTCCACCGCCTCCGCCACCAGAACGGGAAATGCTGCCATATCCCTGTCAGGGCTGCGGGAAGGATGGGGTTTACCAGCCCTTTGTCCCGAGGACTACGGCGGCGATCTGCCAGATGTGCATAATGTCGTAGAGGGGGACCGGTGAAATGAAACCGCCCTATGATAATACAATCTGCCCAGTCTGCGGGAAGGATGTAAAGCAAACACATATCTGGACGCATTGTCCATTGCATGAAGCTATGATTTGTCAGAATCACTGCTATGCCGGCTGTTCTTCCAGAAATGAATGGCCCCCGCACTGCAGGTATGATGCTGCATTGGGGCGGGTAAACGGCAATTGAATAAGAATAAAAATCACCCATCGACATGAGGCCCGGCAGCCGTCGATGGGTGAAGCATTACCCGGATAGTATCCGGAGCAAATATATTGTACACCATTTGTTCCCTGGGTATTATTCCAGCAGGCAAAAGTCCGGGCCTTTTCTACCTTGGTTGAGGTATTAACATTACGGGCATGGCCGGAAGAGGGAGGAAGATCGGTGTACCTGAAGAAGACTTGCAAAGCTGGAATCACCATAGAAGTACACAAGAGCTATTCCGCCCGGTACGGCCGAAACATCCCACGGGGAAACCGGGAAAGCCGCACACCGGAGGCGATGAAGAAATACAACGAGAAGATGGCGTGGAGAAAGCTCACCCGGCAGATCAACGCGAATTTTGTCCCCGGGGATCTCTTTCTGACCTGCACCTATCGGAAGGAAGAGCGCCCGGATCCACAGCGGGCGAAGCAGAACATGGAGAATTTCCTGGACCGTGTACGCAGGCGCTTCAAAAGGGTAGGGGTAGAGTTTAAATACATTCTGGTGACGGCCTATGGAGAACAAGGCGCGCCCCATCATCATGTGATTATCCCTGCATTTGATTACCGGATCGTTGCAGCATGTTGGCCGCACGGAGCCATGCGGTTTACAGGCTTGTATCCGAATGGAGAATACTCCGCCCTTGCCTGGTATCTCATGGGACAGTCTCACCTGTCGCCAAACGGAGAAGAGAGCATCCCAGGGAACCGGTGGTCGGGAAGCAGGAATCTCATTAAGCCGGTAGAGAAGATACAGGAAGTGGACGCCCGGGAATGGCGTGAGGAACCTAAGCCCATAAAGGGCTATTACATAGATCCGAATTCTGTAGAGAATGGGATTTCGCCGGTCACGGGGATTCCATATCAGTTCTACAGGATGATTCAACTGCGCCCATTTGAGAAAGGAAGGTCAAAGAATGCAAAACGATCCGCGAAAGATGCAACGGCAATGGCAAGGTATGGTTAACAATGCGCAAGGGCATCTCTTTGAAGACGAGATCAAAACGGCCTGTAAGCAATACAAAGCACAACGGCGCGCAAAGATCGACAAGATACCGGAGCCGTTCCGAGTGACGAAGAAGCATGGAAGCGGAATCTTCACCGGTCGGTTTACAGCGGCGGCAGAACCGGACTACCAGGGAACGCTGGCGGGTGGCCGATCCATTGTGTTTGAAGCCAAGTACACAACCACAGAGCGCATGCATCGGAACGTTCTGACGCAGGAGCAGCTGAACGCGCTGGAAGACCATGCGGGAATGGGCGCAATCGCAGCGGTATGCGTTGGAATCCGTGACCGCTTCTTTTTCGTGCCGTGGGTGGTGTGGCGCGATATGAAGGAGTTTTTTGGGAGAAAGTACGTTACAGCGGAAGACCTACAGCATTATCGCGTCAAGTTTAACGGTGCTGTGCTCTTTCTGGATTACTTACGATAAAGGAATGGGAGGTGGTTGAATGAACCGATTGGAAATACTCGATGCAGCCCAAAAGCGCGTTTGCGAGCGTCAAAATGACCACGGAAAGCCAGAGGACAATTTTAGTCTAATTGCTAATTATTGGGAGATTTATATTAAATATCACTGTGTATCTCCTGATGGTTGTGTTTGTATTAGACCTAAAGACGTCGCAATGCTAATGGCATTACTTAAAATTGCCAGAGTTTGCACGGGTAAAAAACCAGAGGATAGCTACATTGATTTGGCTGGGTATGCGGCGTGCGGCGGTGAAATCGGTACGGGTGGATAGTTCATAGAATAAGAAAGGAGATCACAATGAATATTGAAGATTTTGGGCCGCGGCTTCGGTGGCTTCGGCGGCTTCGCGAGGCGCGCGGGATGTCTGTGAACCAGTTCGCGGAGAAGGCGGGAGTAAACAGGACGACAATTCTGTATCTCGAAGGGGGAAGAAGCCGGTATCCGAGAGTGGATACCATGATCATGCTGGCCGATCTTTTTGGAATTGCGCTGGACGAGCTGGTGGGGAGGAATATCAATTGTACAACCCCAAATACATAACACTCCCGAAGGATGTATATTGTATTTGCGTCGCTGTAGCGCACTCCTATTACGCTCTGCTGCGGCGACGAAAAGAAATAGAAGAAGAAATAATCCTATCTGGTCATCCTACTGATGGACAGCCACACGGGGGTGGTACAAGCAATGAGACAGCGGATAAAGCGGAACAGATCATTCTAAGAAAGAGCGAAAATGAAAGAGAAATAAAAGCGATAGAGCAGGCGCTGTCGGGATGTCGCGATGATTATGAGCGGAAATTTATCAGGCTTAATTTTTTTGAAGGGGTGTGGATCCGTGATATAAATCTGTCCTTATCGGAAAGTACGATGAAGCGCTACAGGAAACAATTCCTTATTCGATTGGCGATAAACCTACATAAAATCTAAAAGATGACACCTACGGAAAAAATCAAGGGGGTATAATGATATCGTGAGGAATTGATTACAAGGATACGTCTTTTTCATATTTTCTTTCCCTTCTTTCAAAAGCGCCTCTTATCCAAGGGGCGCTTTTTGCTGCCCATTTTTTGGAGGTGACACGCATGTGTGAGCAAACCATTGCAGAATATGAGGCCGAAATCGCAGCCATTGACGCAAAGCTCGCTCAGCTCAGGACCAGCAACAACTGGATGGAGAACGCCCGATACAATCAGCTTTCTTGTATGCGGGGGGACCTTTGCTTACAGCTCCACGCTGCATGTATTTCAGAGAACAGAGGTCGGCCGCTGGATGAAGCCAGCCGCAATTAAGGATAGCCCATGAGAAAAAAGGTACTGTGACAGCCCCGCCCGGGGCGTTGCGGGCTCGACGACCCCAAATTTCAATCAGTTAGGAAAAGTAATTTTGGGGCATTTCGTTACGTTTGTTCCAAATAAGACGAATATAAGGAGATGGATGCATGGCTGGACGTGAAAATGAGAAGACGGTGACGAACGAAACAGAGGTCAGCACCACGGAACTGGCTATGGTGCTGGGTGTGACGGCACGCCGGGTGCAGCAGATGGCACAGGACGGGACCACTCCACCAGCAAAGCGAGGCTGTTTCCTTCTCTGTGATTCCGTCCAGCGATATATCAGTTTCCTTTCCAGCCGAGAGCGGGAGGCGTCGTCCCAGGACAAGGAGAAGCAGGATGCTGAGGTCAGTATCAAGAAGGCCAAGGCCACCATCGCCGTACTGGAGGCGAAAGAACTGCAGGGAAAGATGCACCGCAATGAGGACGTAGCCGCCATGACAGAGGACTTGATCTATACCATCCGGGGGATGCTGGTGGCCCTACCCGGTCGACTGGCCGTGGACACCTCCGCCACCGAGACCCCCGCCGAGGCTGCTGAGATCATCCGTAAGGAGATTTTCAAGGTTATGGAGGAACTGTCGCGGTACCGATACGACCCACAAAAGTACGAGGAGCGCGTCCGGGAGCGGCGAAGCTGGGATGCCATAAACGAACGTGACGACGATGACGACTGAGCATGACGCTGTCCGGCTGAACACCGCCATTACCAAGGCGCTGGTTGGCATGAAGCCGCCAGAGGATCTGACTGTGACGGAATGGGCGGAGGAAAAGCGCCGCTTGTCTTCCGAGAGCAGCGCCGAGCCGGGACCATGGCGCACCAGTCGTACGCCCTATCTGCGCGAACCAATGAATGCCTTCACCGATCCCAGAGTACGGCGCATCGTCATGGTGGCCGCATCCCAGGTTGGAAAGTCCGAATTTCTGAACAATGCTATCGGCTACATTATCGACGAGGACCCCGGCAGCATCCTCTTTGTCCACCCCACCACCATTGACGCCAAGGAGTATTCCAAGCTCCGCATCGCGCCGATGATCCGGGACTGCCCCACGCTGAAAAGGAAGGTCGCCCCGGCCAAGAGCCGGGAAAGCGGTAACACTCTCCTTCAGAAGACCTACCCTGGCGGTATCCTGACCATGTGCGGTTCTACCGAGGCCCATGCATTGGCGTCCAAACCAATCCGTTATGTGTTCGGTGACGAACGCGACCGATGGGCGTCGTCGGCCGGTAACGAAGGCGACCCTTGGGAACTTGCAATGGCCCGCCAAATCACATTTTATAACGCGAAAGCAGTGGAGGTTTCTACCCCTACAGTAAAGAACGTCAGCGCTATCGAGGCTTCGTACTACGAGGGGACTATGGAACGCTGGAAGTCAAAGTGTCCCCATTGCGGCGAATACCACGAAATCAAGTGGGAAAGTATCCGCTATGAGCACGAGATGGTGGAGGTCAACGGCAAGAAAACCTATACCATAACTCAAATCTGGTATATTTGTCCCGACTGCGGCTGCGTGTCCGACGAGCTGACCATGAAACGCCAGCCCGCCCGGTGGGTGGCGGAAAATCCGACCGCATATGACCATGGGGTGCGCTCCTTTTGGCTCAATGCCTTCGTATCGCAGTGGGCCTCTTGGGAGTCCATTATCCTAAAGTATTTGAACGCCATCGGCGACACCCGGAAGCTACAGGTCGTCTACAACACCTGCTTCGGCGAACTGTGGGAGGACCGCGGCGACCTGGAGGACGAGGACAGCCTGATGGCTCGCCGGGAGGAATATACCGCCGAGCTGCCCGACGGTGTGCTCGTGCTGACGGCGGGCGTTGACACCCAGGATAACCGAATGGAGTATGAAATTCTCGGCCATGGCCACTTCGGGGAGACCTGGGGCATAGAGAAAGGTATCGTCATGGGACGACCTGACGACGACGCGACCTGGACCAAGTTGGACGAGATGGTATTCAACCGGGTGTTCCGGTTTGCGGACGGCGTGGGCTTGCACGTGTCCATGTCCTTCGTCGATGAAGGCGGACACTTCACGCAGGATGTGCGCTTGCAATGCAGGTCGCGCATTGGCAAAAAAGTTTTTTGCATCAAGGGCATGTCCGGGCCGGACCGCCCGTTTACCGCCCCGCCGAAGAAACAGAAAATTGTGGTTCGGCAGCGCGCCATCGGCACTTGCTGGCAATATCAACTGGGCGTCGACGCGGGCAAGCAAATCATCATGGACAACCTGGGTGTCCAGACGAAGGGGCCGAAATACTGCCATTTCCCCAGGCGTGACGACTACGGACCGGCCTACTTTACCGGACTTCTGTCCGAACACCTGGTCTATAAGGCGGACAGGCGGCAGCCCTGGGTATGGGAGAAAATACCCGGCCACGAGCGCAACGAGGCGCTGGATTGCCGCAACTACGCCCTCGCGGCGTTCAAGGCCCTTCCCGCCGACCTTGACGAGGTGGGCAGGAGATTAAAAGCGGCCAGAGGAGAACGGCCTACAGAGGGCGTTGCAACTCCCGTGGCGGCCAAGTCCGCGCGCCCGTCCAAGCGACAGAAGGCCGGGGACGTGCTACGAAAGTATTATGACGATTGGTAAGGTGAGAGCATGACGGACAAAACCGAGCTGCGGGCGAGGCTGGAGTTCTGGAAAAAAGCCCTGGAGAAGCTGCGCACTGCGTATTTGGCTCTGGTCGACGGCGGCGTAAAAAGCTATACAATCGACGACCGGCAGCTCACGCGCTTTGACATCCCCGCCCTACAGAAGGAAATCGCGGAGTCAGAGCGGAAGGTTGACGAGTTGACGGCCCTGTTGTCCGGGCGAAAGCCGCGGCGGGCAGTCGGCGTTATCCCCCGCGATTGGTAAATCTGGGTACAGGCTCGAAAGAGTTGTTTTTACCGTGGGCAAGCCCGGCAGAGTTTGTGGCTCCTTTCGCCACCGGGCGGCCCGTTTTTTTATGACTACTGACAGGAGGTGGCCGACATATACCACGACAAAAAATCCGGGCTCTATCTTCCGGATGACGCACGGCCCCAGGCCAAAGGATACAGCGAGGCCGGCGCAAGCCTGACAAGGCGGGCCATGAAAGGCTTCACGCCGCGCAGTGGATCTCCCAATGAGGACATATCGTGCAACAACATGACCTTGCGGCAGCGTGGCCGGATGCTCTACATGTCTTCCCCGGTGGCCACCAGCGCTATCAATACCAACCGCACGAAAGTCGTCGGTGTCGGCCTCGCCCTCAAAAGCTCAATCAACCGGGATGTACTGGGCCTTTCGCCGGAGTCGGCCAAGAGTTGGCAGCGGAGAACGGAAGCAGAGTTCAGCCTCTGGGCCAGCAGAAAAGCGAATTGCGACGCCACCGGCATGAACAATTTTGAAGGGATGCAACAACTGGCGCTGGTGTCCTGGCTGATGAGCGGAGATGTGTTCCCAGTGTTCAAGCGGTATAAGCCGACTCCCGCCAATCCCTACTCTCTGCGGATCCATCTGGTCGAGGCCGACCGAGTAAGCACTCCGGACGACTATGGCGGAGGGACCATGTACCCGAGCGTGACCGACGGGAAAAACACTACTACTGGGAACAAGATTTACGACGGAGTGGAAGTGGACGACGAGGGCATGGTGGTCGCATACCATATCCGCAACACCTACCCCTGGCAAATTACCGGAGAGCAGACCACGTGGACGCGAGTTGAGGCCTACGGCAAGAGCACAGGCCTACCCAATATTTTACACGTTATGAACAGCGAGCGGTGCGACCAGTACCGGGGTGTGACCTATCTTGCCCAGGTCATCGAGCCACTTCTGCAACTGCGCCGATATACCGAAAGCGAGCTGATGGCCGCCCTGGTCCAGAGCTTCTTCACGGCGTGGATCGTCACCAAGACAGATGCGGAGGACATGCCGCTCAACGAGGTCGGCGGGGGCGATATTGCTGGCGTCCCTGGAGCCAATCCCGATGCGGAGAATGTCTCCGAGAGCCGCAACGAATATGAAATGGGACCTGGCACTGTAGCCCATCTGGAGGAGGGTGAGGACGTCAAGTTTGGAAGCCCGAATATCCCGACCACTGGATTTGATACCTTTGTCAAGACTTTCTGCAAACTGATTGGCGCCGGCCTGGGCATCCCATACGACGTACTGATCAAAGAGTACAACTCCTCTTATTCATCCGCCCGGGGCGCGCTGATGGACGCCTGGGAGGACTTTAAGATGCGCCGTTCCTGGTTTGTGGCCGACTTCTGCCAGCCGGTCTACGAGGTCTGGCTGGCGGAGGCGGTTGCGCGCGGCCGCATCAAGGCCCCTGGTTTTTTTGAGGATCCACTGGTATGCGCCGCGTGGTGCGCCGCGCGGTGGATCGGACCAGTGCAGGGGTCTCTCGACCCGCTCAAGGAGGTCAAGGCCGCCGTGT
Source organism: Anaeromassilibacillus senegalensis (assembly GCF_001261775.1). Taxonomy (GTDB): domain Bacteria; phylum Bacillota; class Clostridia; order Oscillospirales; family Acutalibacteraceae; genus Anaeromassilibacillus; species Anaeromassilibacillus senegalensis. The sequence continues at coordinate 444,356 of NZ_LN868537.1, forward strand.
TGCAGGTGCAGAAGGGATTTAAAACCCATGAGCAGGTTGCTCGGGAGACGGGCGGCGGTGACTGGGACGAAAATGTGGAGCAGTTGGCGGCGGAAAATGCGAAGCTGGCCGCAGCCGGTGATGGGTTGGCTTCCGTGACAGTTGACTTTAACGAAAAGGAAGATAACGAAGGAGGAAAAACCGAATGAACTTTTGGAGCAGGCTGAAAGCTGGTGCGCGAGGCGCGGCCACTCCGGCGGCCGGGGAAAGCATTACACAGCCCTATACTATGGAGCGGACCGGCGAGGATTCCGCCGAAATCGTGCTGTATGGCGATATTGTCAGCGAGCGACCCATCGACTGGCGGACGGGAAAGCCATCAGAGGAGGCGTACATCGTCCTCAGCGAGTTCCTGGAGGATTTGAAACAGGTAGAAGATGTGGCACGCTTGACGGTTCGTATCCACAGCGTGGGCGGCAACGCCTACGATTCTCTGGCCATCCATAATCGCCTGAAAAGCTTGAACGCCGATATCACGGTCATCGTGGACGGCGTGGCTATGTCCGGCGGCTCACTCATTATGTGCGCGGGTGGGAAGGTTCAGGTCTATCCCAGCAGCTTGATTATGATTCATCGGTGCTGGGCTTTCATCTGGGGCGGCTACAACGCTGCAGAGTTGAGAAAGATGGCCGACGGATATGACGCGGCCGACCGCTCTCAGGCCGCCATTTACCACATCAAGACCGGAATCGACACCCAAGAGCTGCTGGATATGATGGAGGCAGAAACTTACATGACTGGCCAGGAAGCCATCAGCAAGGGCTTTGCTGACGAATTGGTAGAGGGTAGCGATGGACTGGAAGTCGCCGCCAGCGCCGACCGACGCACACTTCTTGTAGGCGGCCGCCCGGTCTGGGCCTCCACGAGCAAGAGCGGCATCCCAGCCGCCATCCCTACGGTCAATCCCGGGAACTTGGTCCCGATTGAGATAAATAGACATCAGCCGGCACAGACCGGCGGACAGAATGGAGGAAACACCATGGCAAACACCCTTGACGAGCTGAAGACGGAGAACCCGACCCTCGCAGAACAGCTGATGGCCGAAGCCAGAGCCGCCGTGTCTGCGTCCGGCGCAGCTGCTCCCAACGCTTCGTCCCCTGCGGCTACCCCGCCTACCGATCCTGCGAGCAATCCCCAAACTGACCCCGTGGCCGCCGAGCGCCAGCGCATTCAGGACATTGACGTACTGGCGGGTATCTTCGACACGGAGACCATCAATGCGGCCAAGTATGGCGACACCGCCTGTACCGCTCAGGAGATGGTTTACCGTGCGGCGCAAAAGGCATCTCAGCAGGGGCGGAAGTTCCTGGCCGCACTGGAGGGAGACACCGCAGCTTCCGGCGCGCAGCAGGTAGGCGCGGCAGCCGGCGATGGCGGCGAGGGAGACGACGACACCCTGACCCCCGCGCAACTGATGGCCAAGGGCCGCGCCGACGCCAAAGCCCTGACCAATCCCGAAAAGGAGGAGAAATGACATGGCGAATCATCTCAATAACAAAGTGGACGAAATGTCCTACGACAATCTGATTGCCGGGATGATGCCGCCCGTCAAGGTAGCATCCGGCACCATCTCCAAGCTCTCCACCGCGGCTAGCTACGCCCGTGGCACTGTCCTGGCCAAGTCCTCCAGCGACGGAAAGCTCTACATCCTTGGCGGCGCGGCGGCTGGAGGCGACACCCTGACCCCCGACTGCATCCTCTGCGACCCGGAGGATGTCGGGACCACCGAGGACGTTGCGGCTGCCGTCTACGTGGCGGGCTGCTTCAACGTCAACGCACTCGTTACGACGGAGGGCTACACTATTACCGAGGCGGACAAAGACAAGCTGCGCGAGCGTGGCCTGTACCTGGTTCAGCTTTGGGACTAACCGAAGGAGGATACGACTATGCCTATCAGCGTTTTCAATACCTACTACATGGCGGGCATGATTGAAGAAATCGTGCTGCCGCAGAGCTTTTTCCGCGACCGCTATTTCCCCACCAACGCCGGGACGGATATCTTCGCCGCCGATAAAGTCCTGGTGGAGTACCGCGACGGCGACCGGAAGATGGCCCCCTTTGTGGTCCGCCGCGCCGGCGATATTCCCATCGGTCGTTCCGGCTACGAGATCCACGAGTTCGAGCCGCCCTACATTGCCCCCTCCCGCCTGCTGACCATGGACGACCTGCGAAAGCGAGGCTTCGGGGAGGCACTTTTCTCCAACAGTACCCCCGCCGAGCGTACTCGCGCCCTGCAGATGCAGGACCTGACCGACCTCTCCCGGCGCATTCAGCGCCGCGAGGAGTGGATGGCCGCACAGACCATGATCAACAACGGCTGCACCGCCATCGCCTACATCGACAACGACACCGTGGGAGAGCCCTGGGACGTGTTCTACTACGACGTCAACGGCAGCAACCCCGCCATCTACACCGTGTCCAGCAAATGGGACGCCGCCGGAGGCGACTTCAAGGCGGACGTGGAGGCGATGACTGGCGACCTGCTGGACCGCGGTTTGCCTGCCACCGACCTGGTTGTGGGAACCGCCGTCGGCCAGTTCATTCAGAGCGATGAAAAGCTGGCGAAGCTGCTGGACAACCGGCGCATGGAGTATGGCCAGCTCGCGCCCAGGCTCACCAGCTACCCCGGCATTGCGTGGCTGGGCCGCCTGAATTTTGGCGGCGTCGACCTGGACATCTACGTGGTGCGCGAGACCGTGGTGGACGAGAAGAGCGTGACACAGCGCCTGTTCCCCGCGACTTCCGCCATGGTCACCGCCCCTGACTGCGGCCACATGATGTACGGCCAGGTCACCCAAATTGAGGATGACGGGGAGTTCCACACCTTCGCCATGCAGCGCGTACCGAAGTTCACCGTGGACAAGGAGCACGACATCCGCAAGCTGCGCGAGGCCGCCCGCCCCCTGGCCGCTCCCAAGCAGAAGGCACCGTGGATGTATGCGGCCAACGTGGTGGGCTGATATCCGCCCGGAGAGGAGTAGCCCATGAAGGAGATCAAAATCATCAATGGAATCTACGGCTATAGACCGGATGGGTCCAAGATAGTCATCCCGGTTAAGGCCGGCGAGGTTGTCGAGGTATCTGAAGAAGAGGCTGCTCGGCTCATCAGCCTTGGCGTTGCCGCCTGCGATGACAAGGCGCCGCCTGAATTCCCGGCCATACCTGTTGCAATGCCCGGAGAGAGCGGGAATGGCGAGCCGGTTGGCGAAAACCCATCTGATGTAAATGACGGTCCAGAAGAGAGGGAAGAGGCTCACTTTAAAGAGCATCTGGAAGAGTGGACCAATGCCGAACTGAAAGAGCTGGCAGAAAACATGTGTATCGATACTGCCAAACTCAAGACAAAGGCAGCACTTATCAACGCTATTCGTTCAATTGAATTTGGGCTTGGCTCCAAAGGCGACCACGAAGGAATGCCTAAGATCGACGTGGAGAAACCCGTGGTATGAGTAGCTTTAAAGATATGGTTGATATCGACAACTGTAATGTATTTATGAACTTAAATGAGTTTGCAGAAAGCCGTACAGTGTTTTATGATGATGTATTTTATGAAGATATTCCGGTTGTGATTACGGGCATTAGCGAAAAAAGCCGGAGACAATTGGTATCAGATCATGCGCAGGGGTTGTATCTGGTTTCTGCCGTTTTACATTGCGCGGCGGCAGATCTGGGTGGAAATCAACCAGAAAAGGGACAACGCATCAAAATCAATGACCAGCAAGGTGGCGTAGGATTTTTCCGAGAATTTTATGTCGCGTCCTCGGTCTGCGAGATGGGAATGTTACGCGTGGAATTGGAGGCGGTGGATGAATGAGTGTTGTACGTGTTGATCAGGTAGGCAGCAATAGTTTGGACCGAGTGAACAAGCTGCTTGCCGGAATCCCTGGCGGGGTATACAAGGCAACCTATGCCGCCCTAAAGCGCGCCGGTGATACTGCCAAGACTAAGGCGGGTCAGTTTGCTGCCGCCGAGTATACCATTAACAAAGGGACGTTTGTGCGGAACGTCAACATGAAGTCCCACATTAGTAGTAGCGGGGGAAGCATCGTGGAGATGAAGATTTCATACGCTAGCAGCGTTCTTCCCTTGTTGACTTTCAACACCAAATTTTCCCGGAATGGCCAGGTGCAAACCCAAGTCAAGCGCAACGGTGGGGCGTCGATGCTGGAACACGCTTTTGTAGCCAGCATCTACGGACCTATTGCCGTCTATGAGCGCGTGGGTATACCTCGTTTCCCGGTGGAGCAAAAGTTTGGTCCGTCCACTGGCCACATGATGCAAAATGACCGAGTCATTGAGAAAATGGACGAGACTATCCGGCAGACCTATGAAGCCCGTGTGGAACATGAGATTCTGCGCGTGCTCAACGGCTGGGGAGGTAGGTAAATGACACGGACTATCCTGTTGGAATGCTTGCGTGATGAGACCATGGAGGCTGTACACGACATCATTATGCCGGTATCCATGCAGAAAGGTGATGTTGACCAGGCATACCGGCCAGCTGATACCTACTTGGCCCGGTTGCCGGACAGCTCGGCCGCCAAGAAAAAAGTCCCTTATATTCTGCATCAGATCATCACCGGTAAGGACGCCCAGACATCGGGACAGAAGGTTCTGTCCACGGCTACCGTTCGTACCATCTTCTGTGTGTACAACAACGATGAACAGGAGGGTGGTCTTACGCTGCTCAACCTCATGGAACGGCTGCGTATCCAACTGCTCCGCAAGGTCGTTATCGGTAACCAGTTCACTCTTGACTTGGAGGCAGGACTGGAAGTGCTAGTTTATCCCGAGGATACCGCCCCGTATTATGCCGGAGAGATGATAAGCGTTTGGAAACTCCCGGCAGTAGAAAGAGAGGTAAGACAATGGCTGTAAATGATAAAATTGCCGAGCCGGCCCCCGCGGCGGATATTGAGGTTACCACAACCAAGGCTGATGATCAGTCGGCCAAAAAGAACATCTTGCAAAAGAAACCTGATGGTTTTTCCGGATTTTGCTGTTACATAGGACCAACCATCATCGGGGTTATTCAGTCCGGAACAATCTACCCCAAGTCCAAAGCAGAGGTGCTGAAGGACCTCGAGTCCGAAGTCAAGAAGCATCCGCTAATTGCTTCGCTGGTGGTGGGCGGCGAGACACTGGCCACTGACCGAATCAAGGTGAAAACGCCTGGAAACTTGCTTTTTGTAAACTATAGAAAACTTGCTTCCGGAAAGAACAAATAGGGAGGAAACACATATGAATCACAGCGTATTTATCTCCGAACAAGCGACGAGTGTTAGCACGCCTATTGTAGCTGAATCCGGCGTTCCTTTTGTCGTGGGCTTAGCGCCGGTACAGAGTGCAATTTCCCCGGGAAAGGCCGGTGTACCTGTACTCTGTACCAGCTGGACAGAAGCGGTAGAAAAGCTTGGATATTCGGACAATTGGGAAGATTACACCCTTTGTGAATTTATGTATTCGCATTTCAAATTGTTTGGGTGTCAGCCTGCAGTCTTCTGCAATGTGTTGGATATTTCCAGTATGAAGGAAAGTGCAGCGGCAGCGGATGTGGAACTATCCGATCACAAAGCGAAACTGCCTATTGAGGCCATTGACGATGCAAGATTAGTGCTCAAAGCTTCCGGCGCAACCGGCGCAGCCTATGTCAAGGGTACTGACTATAGCACCTATTATGACGGGGAACATCTGGTCATCGAAGTGCTTGCCGGTGGCGCCTGTTATGATGCCGAAACAATCAGTGCAGCATACAACAAGGTTACCCCTTCTTCGGTTAACGCCGTCAATATCGCCGCTGCAATGGAAAGCATTGAACTGTGCATGACCACCTTGGGAGTGGTTCCCGATTTGATCTGTGCCCCGAGATTTTCCAGTGAGAGCACAGTGGCAGCTGTTATGGCAACCAAGGCGGGGAGTATCAACGGAATGTTCAAAGCAAAAGCCCTGATCGACATTAGTTCTAAAGAGGGCGGGGCAGAAAGCTACACCGAGGCAATTTCCTTGAAGAAGGCCAACAACTTTATCGATACGAATGAAATCCTCTCCTGGCCGATGTTAAAACTGGGTGATTACACCTTCCATATGTCCACGCAGCAAGCGGGCTTAATGGCTCAGGTGGACAGCAACAACGGCTGTCCTTATGAGAGTCCTTCCAACAAGGCATTTCGGTGCGATGCAATGGTTTTGGAGGACGGTTCGGAAGTCAACTTGACGTTGGAGCAAGCCAACATGCTGAATTTCAACGGAATTGGAACCGCGCTGAACTTTATGGGTGGTTGGATGTGTTGGGGCAATTACACTGCCTGTTATCCGGCCAGTACGGATGTTAAAGATTATTTTATCCCTGTGTCCCGGATGTTCGGCTGGATCGGCAATTCGCTTGTACGTTCTTTCTGGAGCAAACTTGACAAGCCCATGAATCGCCGCTTGATTGATACAATTTTAGACTCTGCAAACATTTGGCTTAACGGTTTGGCCGGCGCCGGTTATCTGCTTGGCGCGCGAGCGGAAATGCTGGAGTCCGAGAATCCGGAAACCAGCCTGATGGCGGGGGTGATTAAAATTCATATTTATATGACGCCTCCCAGTCCTGCGCAGGAAATCGAATTTGTTCTGGAATACGATGCCGAGTATGTAGCCAGTGCGCTTCAGCCCTGAAAGGAGGGTTAATCAATGGATCAAAGTGTTATTAACTTTGCAGTTTATGAAGACAGTGTAGAGTATATCGGCATGGCAAAGGCAACCCTGCCGGATCTCACCGCACTGACACAATCCATATCCGGTGCAGGAATCGCCGGAAATATAGAAGCTGTCATTCTGGGGCATTACGACGCAATGACGCTTGGACTGAGCTTCCGTACCACCAGTGAGCAGGCGGTTAAACTGTCCGAGCCCCGTCGTCATACGATTGATCTCCGGGTTGCACAGCAAACAGAGGATACCGTGGCCGGCGAAGTTAAAGTGCAAAAAATCAAACATATTTTAGTGGTGGTCCCGAAGTCGGATAAAGGCGGTTCCATTGCTCCCGCTGCTCCTACAGACGGCTCCGGAGAATATGCGGTTCGCTATTGGGCTACTTACATTAATGGAAAAAAGAAGCGGGAAATCGACCCACTCAATTTCATTTGTTATGTGAACGGCGTCGATTATTTGGACGATGTCCGCAAAGCTCTCGGAAAGTAAATAAATGCCCGGAACAGCCGTTCCGGGTTATTTTTTAATCAATACAGTCTGGTCTTCGACTGAAAAAAGGAGTGTCGTTATGAACAGTAACGTTAAAAACGATTATGGAGTTAATGTAAAGGAATTTTCTGCTGCTGAAAAAGAGGCGGAGAAAAGCGTCTTTGTGTATACTCATAAATTTACTTTGCCTTTTACATATGAAGACAAAACTTATGAGGAATTGATTTTCGATTGGGGAAGATTAACCGGTGAGGACGGGTTGTCCATTGAAAACGAGATGCAGGCATTAGGGAAACCGGTTATTGTGCCGACTTTCTCCGGCGAATACTTGGTGCGTATGGCAGCCCGTGCCTGCACAATGCCCATTGGCGACGATGCTATCCGGGCCATGTCCATTTCCGACTACAATAAAATTCGGAGCGCCGCGCGGTCTTTTTTGCTGAAATCGGAGCTGTAATTGGCGATGGCGGAGAGTGGCTCCGAAAACAGTGTTTGATCTTGGCGCAGACAAATAACACTCCCGTTCCATTCTGGTTGTCTTTGCCGCTCTCAGATTTAAGTAAATGGATTCAAACGAGTAACAAGATTGTAGAAATCAGGAATAAACGATAGCGGAAAGGAGGACTTTGAATGGCGAGCAGAAGAGAATATGAAATGCTGTTTCATCTGAACGCACAGCTCGGAAGCAGCTACAACGGCACCTTTAAGTCAGCGCAAAGCACTTTGTCGTCCATGCAAAAGGAAGTCTTAAATCTTAGCAAGACTCAATCAGATATCTCAGCATTTCAAAAGCAACAGGGTGCGGTAGAAGCAACCCGCCAAAAGTTATCCGTTTTGCAGCAGCAGTACGACAATATCCAAAAGGAAATAAAGGAAACGGAAGGATACTCCTCCTCACTGGAAAACAAGCTGCTTTCCAAACAACAGCAGATAGATCGGACATCCTCTTCTTTGGAGCAACAGACCCAAAAGCTGAATCAAATGGACACAGCTTTGCGGGAAGCTGGCGTTGACACCGGAAACCTTGATAAAGAGAGCGCCCGGCTCAGTACGCAAATGACTGAGCTGAAACAGAGTCAGGAGGATGCCGCCGAAGGGGCCAAGGACTTTGGAGAAGCATCTTCCGAAGCTTTTTCTGCTGTACAACAAGCTATTGTGGCGGCTGGTGTTGCAACAGCGCTTAAAGAGATTTACGAAGCTTTCATGGAGTGTGTTACTATTGCTGGAGATTTCGAGGAAGCGATGTCCAATGTTGAAGCCCTATCGGGAGCTACAGCTATGGACATGGCCGATTTAAGCGCCAAAGCCAAAGAACTTGGTGCGACTACCAAATTTACCGCCCAAGAATCTGCCGATGCCATGGGATACATGGCAATGGCCGGTTGGGATGCTGTCGACATGCTTTCCGGCATGGACGGTGTACTGCAATTGGCTGCTGCGTCCGGCGAAGACCTGGCCATGGTGTCTGATATTGTTACCGATAGTCTGAGTGCCTTTGGTCTGACAGCGGCAGATACTGCACATTTTTCTGATGTATTGGCAGCCACAGCAACCAATTCCAATACCAACGTGTCTATCATGGGCGAGACATTCAAGATGTCTGCATCCGTTGCAGGAGCGCTGGGATATTCCATTGAGGATGTGGCGACGGCAGTTGGCTTGATGGCAAACAGTGGTATCAAAGGGAGCATTGCTGGCACCGCGTTGAAGAACACCTTTAACGGTCTGTTGGAAGGCGTAACGCTGACCGGTGCAGCTTTTGGAGAGTATGAATATTCAGCAATTAAAGCCGATGGCAGTATGAAATCCTTTGGCGGTACGATCAATGAACTGCGTAATTATTTTGACCAGATGACAGAAGCGGAACGCGTTAATAACGCGATGACGATTGCTGGACAACGCGGGTACAATGGTTTGCTCGCCATTCTAAATGCAACCGACGAGGATTATACTTCTCTGACTGACAGCATCAATAATTGCACCGGTGCAGCTGCAAAAATGGCAGCCATTAAATTGGACAACATGAACGGCCAATTGACCTTAATGAATTCCGCGTGGGACGCCTTAAAAACTACGATAGGTGAACAATTCACACCAGAAATGCGTGGCCTGTACAGTATTGGAACGGATGTATTTGGGATGCTGAATGATTTTGTAGCGAAACATCCAGCGTTGGTTAAGGCAGTGATGGCATTTGTAGCGGTTCTCGGCACCGCTACTTTAGCGCTCACCGCTTATGCGACGATCTCAAAGGTAGTGAAAGCGTTGGATTTGGTCACTTTGTTTACAGGACCGGCCGGCGTAATTATCGGTGTGATTTCCGGTGTTGCCGCTCTCACTGCCGCGATAGTCGCGTTTGCGACTGCTACCAATGAAGCAATTCCCTCTGTCAGAGAATTGACGACCGCTGCACAGGAAATGAACCAGGCAATGGAAGAGGCAAACAATATCTTTAACGAGACGGTAACTTCAACGCTAGCGACTGTCGATGTTGCTGAGACCTATATCAGAAAGCTGGAGGAACTGGAAGCAGCCGGTATTACCACAGACGAACAGGCCAAACAATATCACAACACCCTAGCGCTTTTGTGCCGTACCGTTCCGGAACTCACGGACTATATTGACTTGGAAAAAGATACGATTGAAGGCGGTACAGAAGCTTTGCGCACCCATACCAAGGCATGGAAAGAAAATGCCAAAGCACAGGCGTATCAAGAGTATATGAACTCGCTCTATGATGAGTATAACGACGTTTTGCTTGAAGCTGCAGAGAATGAAATAGGACTGACAAAAGCTCAAATGCAGCTGGAAGATGCCAATAAAAAGCATGGCGACACGCTGGGTAAGATGAATAAGCTGTACGCTGAAGCTCAGAAATCCGCAGGAGATTACAATGAAAAGTACGGTGGCTGGACGGAGGCAACAGATTATCTTACACAGGAATACTACGATCTGCAGGATACCCTCATCAGCATCAATGAAGAGGTTTACACGGCTGAACAGTGTGTGAATAATTACACCAAAGCAATTGAGGAAGATGGTAAAGCGACATCTGAAGCACAGAAAGCGATTGATTCGGCAGAAGAGGCATATAACCGGTTAACGGGGACCACAGAAGAAAGCATTGAGGCCACAAAGGAAGCAGCTCGACAGGAGCAGGAGCTGCAATTTGTGATTGAAGACATTACCGGAAAAATGAACGATCTTGCGGAAGCATATTCGTCTGCCTACTTTGAAGCGCTTAACAGCGTATCTGGTCAATACGAGCTCTGGGATAAGACGGAAAAGGTCGTTGCAACGAGCACGGATAAAATGAACGCCGCCATTGAAAGCCAAATTACATATTGGCAGAATTACAACTCCAATCTTCAATCTTTAACAGAGCGCAGCGGCGATATTGAAGGTTTAAGCGACGTCATAGCCAGCTTTGCAGATGGAAGCGAAGACAGTGTAAACGCGATTGCGGGTATGGCGAACGCCAGCGATAAAGACTTGGCTAAAATGGTTGAAAACTGGCAGGCATTAAAAAAAGAGCAGGATACTACTGCCGGAAGTATTGCAGATCTTAAAACAGATTTTTCTGCGACTATGGACGAGCTGCAGAAAGAACTTGCCGCGGATATTGAAGCGATGAACCTTGGGCCTGAGGCGGCTGAAAGCGGAAAATCCACGATTCAGGGATTTATTGACGGCGCGGCTGATATGCTGGGACCGGTACAGGCAGCGTACGCCCGTATTGCCAAAGCTGCACAAAATGCGCTTAATCCAGGAACAGGAGGCGGTTCATCTGGAATTCCTGGCTATGCCGTCGGAACGCAGTCCGCAGCTCCCGGTTTCGCTATGGTTGGAGAAAACGGGCCGGAAATTGTTTATTTTAACGGCGGGGAACAGGTCATGACTGCAACCGAAACAGCAGTAATGCAAAGAGGTTTACCTACATCTGAACTCCAAACAGTAACCTTTGCGCCTCAGCTATTAGAAGCATTGTCCTCCATGCGCGGTACAAATGCACTTTCGGCGCAAGGAAACAGTGCGGGAAACAATATTCATTTGACGGTTGCCCCGACTTATACCATTTCCGGCGTTACCAGCTCCAGAGGAATAGAGGATATTCTTCGCCGGCATGACGAGGATCTGCGCAATTACATTTTGGAGATTATGCAACAGGCTGATATTGACTCGACCAGGAGGGCTTACCGATGAAGAGGACTTACACAACGGTTCAGGGAGATATGTGGGACAGCATCGCCAATGCACAACTGGGCGATGTGTCTTATACCGATAAGTTAATGAATCTCAATCAGCAATACCGTAATTTTTTTACATTCCCAGCCGGAATCGAACTGATCCTTCCAGATCCGGTTGAAACGGTTGGCAATGCACTGCCGCCCTGGAAGGCGGCGGTTGGATGAGCCGGGTGGAACAAGCCCGCCGTACAACGGCAGAAATTGCATTTGACGGGGTGAATATTACATCATCCATTCGGCCCTATCTGCTGTCGGTTACATATACGGATAACGAAGAGGATGAAACGGATGACCTTCAACTTCGTATTCAGGACCGGGATAATGTATGGATGTGTAAATGGCTGAACGATGCAATACAGGCAGCTGCTGCAACAGCCGAAGTGCCTACTGCAAACAAAGCATCTTCCAAAAGTTATACGGTTACGGCGAAAAGTGGATTGAATGTGCGCTCCGGACCAGGGACGAGTCACGGCAGGTTGGGAACGCTTGCCTACGGCACAGTTGTCGATGTGTCTTCTATTTCCAATGGGTGGGCGAAGATCCAGTACAGTGGAAAAACGGCCTATATCAGCGCCGGCTATATCGCACAAGGCAGTTCCAGCGGGATTACGTCGACTTGGAACATTGGAGATTCTGTGATTGCAAATGGGCGCCCGCAGTATACAAGCTATGGTAACGGTACGCCAGGCAAAAATGTTACAAATTACAGAGGAAACATTACACATCTAAACCTGAAAAGCGGAGTTCCATACCCCATCCATGTCGGAAACTTGGGGTGGTTTGCAGAGAGTCAAATCACAAAAGCTACATCTACAGAAGCAGGGGGGAGTTCTGGGACAAAGGGTCTTCGGATTCAGGCGGTGATTGTACGTGAAAATTGGACAGGTGATGGAAAAGACCTTATTCTTGACTGCGGACAATTTGCTCTCGATTCAATTGATGCGTCCGGACCACCCGCCGTTATCACCATAAAAGGGACATCGCTTCCATATAGCTCCCAAATTCGTCAGACCAAAAAGTCCAAGGCGTGGGAATCCTACACATTATCCGGCCTTGCCAATGAGATGGCCGCATCCAACGGAATGACCTGCCTTTATTTGGCAGCGAATGTTCCTTTCTACGAGAGGGTAGAACAGTACAATACCAGCGATATCAACTTCCTCTCCACGCTTTGCCATAACGCTGGGATTTCCCTCAAAGCAACCAACAACGTTCTTGTACTGTTCGATCAAGCTTCTTATGAGGCGAAGAGCGCAGTGTTGACCATCAAGCGGGGGGACGGTACCTATACCAAATATAAACTGAGTGTCGGGCAAGCTGATATCCAATATTCCTCCTGCCGTGTCAGCTATGTGAATCCGTCTACCGGAAAGTGTATCCAGGCCATAGCCTATGTTGAGGAATACAAATCGGATTCCAAAAAGAATCAACAATTGGAAGTGAAAGCGAAGGTATCCAGTATTGCAGAAGCGAAAGATTTGGCCGAAAAACGGTTAAGGCTGCACAACAAATATGAACGGACTGCAACGTTTACTTTGCCGGGCAATCCCAATTTGGCGGCTGGCGTCACCGTCTTTCTTTCCGGTTGGGGAGCATGGGACGGGAAGTATATCGCCAAACAGGCGAAACATTCTGTAACTGACAGCGGATATACGGTGCAGGTACAGCTCCGCCGTGTATTGGAGGGATATTGATGGAACTGGAAAGTATTTTATTGAGGTTGGTACAGATTGGGACTGTCAGTGCTGTGGACAACGACAAACGGAAAGTCCGTGTGATCTTTCAGGACACAGGAGCTACTTCCGGCTGGTTGTATGTGCTGCAGCATTATGCGGCCGGTCTTTACATTGAGCCGGATGCAGAACACACACATACCATTACGGGAAGTAATAGTGCAAGCACCTGTCCTGCCCACGACCACATTCCAGGTTCGTATCTGGCCTATTGGATGCCAAAGGTCAATGATATCGTGTTGGTCCTGTATTTGCCCCTGGAAGACTCGGACGGATTCATATTGGGAGGGATGTAAATGGCGCAGGTTGGATGCCTTGGAGTGATCCCCTTCGTTGTGTCTGCCGACATGATCCAGACCATCAATAACGTTGCCTGGTCCGGCTCCGTGCGATATGGAGAACATCAGCGACACCTTTCCAGTACGCTTACAGAATTTACAGGCGTGAATCCGGATACGTTTTCCTTTGAAATGATACTTTCCGCTTATCTTGGCGTTGATCCAATGACCGCAATCGTTCAGCTTTGTCAGTATGAAAACAATGGAATTGCGGTGCCAGTGGTCATCGGAACTAGATCATATGGGAAGTATCGATGGACCGTGCAAAAGCATCAAATTAAAATGACTGACTATGATAAGAGCGGCAACCTCGCTATTGCTGCTGTATCAGTTGAATTACTGGAATACCTGAAAGAATGAGGTGCTCTATGAGATACACAGTCAGTGCTCAAAGCTCCGGAATCGTTCAAATTAACGAGACTGACACGGTAGCTTCTATCCTGCAAAATGTAGCAATAATCCTTGCCACCCGAAAAGGAAGCGTGCCGTTATATCGTAATTTCGGACTCTCTCAAGAATTCGTGGATAAACCGATTTCCGTTGCAAAGTCCATGCTTTATGCGGAAATCAAGGAGGCCGTAGAGGCGTATGAACCACGTGCGGAGATCGTTAATATTTCTTTTCAGGAGGACGCGGCAGCGTTAGGCCGGCTGATTCCAGTGGTGGAGGTGGAGATTGTCAATGAGTAGGAATGTTGAGTACCAATTTGTCAGCACAGATACGGAAACACTGATTGCGGACTTGGTGTCTGCATATGAAAAAATCACTGGCACCAGTGTGAAACCAGCCAGTCCCGAAAAGCTGTTTATTCAATGGGTCGCATCTATAATCCTCCAGGAACGTATCCTGAACAACTACACCGGCAATCAAAACATTCCCAGCAGGGCGGAAGGAGAAAATCTGGACGCCTTGGGAGAATTGTTCTTTGTTACAGAACGCCCGGAAGCGCAAAGTGCAGTGTGTACCGAACGGTTTTATATTTCAGCGACTCAAAGCACCGCCATTCTGATTCCATCCGGTACGAGGGTAACCGATACAAGTAATGCACTGGTATGGGAAACGGTTTCCGACGTATATGTCCCTATTGGCTCTCTCTATGTTGATGCACAGTTGAGGTGCCAAACACCAGGAGCAATAGGCAATGGATACGCGATCGGGCAGCTCAATAACCTAGTTGATTTGTTTGATTACTATGACCATTGCGAAAATATTACGGTCAGTGACGACGGCGCCGATGAAGCGACCGATGATGAATATTATGAATTGATGCGTGCCAGTACGGATGGATATAGCTGCGCCGGCGCCAAGGGCGGATATGTTTACTTTGCCAAACAGGTATCCACTGAAATTGCAGATGTTGTTGCCAACCGTCCCAGCGACGGCTGCGTAGCTCTGTATATCTTGATGGATGACGGATCCATAGCTACTACAGAAATCAAGAATGCCGTGTTGGCAGCTTGCAATCCGGATTATGTCCGTCCACTGACGGATCGAATTTCTGTCGCTGATCCTGAAACAGTAAATTACAATATCACTTTTACCTATTACATATCCCGTGACACTTCTATTAGCTCTACGGAGATTCAACAGTCTGTCGATGCAGCTGTAAAGGAGTATACAGTGTGGCAATGTGGAAAATTGGGCCGAGATATCAATCCGTCTTATTTGATCGGACTGTTGATGCAAACCGGGATCAAACGGGTGGAATTGACAAGCCCGTCCTTTATTGCGTTGCGGGACGGCGCGGATAACACTGTTCCTCAGGTTGCCGCAGTAAATACGATTGCGGTGACGGATGGAGGGCATGAGGATGAATAGCCAGCATGATATCTCAGTTGAAAATCTATTGGTTGTTCTTCCTGACGTGCTCCGGAACGATGAAAACATGCGAGCTTTAGCGACCTCAATTTCCAGTGTATTGGCAAAACGGACGGAAGAAATTCAAAGGCTGATGATATACTCCCGGATCAATGAGCTTCCGGAAGAATTGCTGGATATATTGGCCCATGATTTCAAAGTCGATTGGTGGGATGGAGATTACACGCTGGAGGAAAAGCGTAAGACGTTAAAAGAAAGTTGGCGTGTTCACCGAACCCTCGGTACAAAAGCAGCGGTAGAGACGGCAATTTCAGCTATTTATCCTGATACACAGGTAAGCGAGTGGTTTCAATACGGCGGTGCCCCTTATCATTTTAAACTGCTGATCGACGCCACATATGAAGATGTAGATCCTGAGAAGTATCGACGTGTTCTCGAAAAAGTGGACTACTACAAAAATTTACGTTCTGTGCTGGATGAAGTGGAATATTACGACTCAGGCGGCACGGCTGCTGTCTATGCGGCAGCCGCTTGCATCGGATGTGAAGTTGAAGATGGAGCAACGGCAGAGCATTATTAGACGGAGGTGTTTTTTCTATGGCAAATTGGATCGGCGTCGTCACAAACGTCGGTAATGCACTCTTTTCTCAATGGCTCGTTGGGACCAAACTAAATATTAGTAGCGCTGCAGCAGGTACAGGAACTGTTCCACCCGCAGCTTTGCTTGCGCAGACGGCTCTTGTAAATCAAAAGCAGGTAGCGAGCATAGTGTCTTACGAACGTATGGAAAAGGGAATTAAACTCAAAGTGCAAATCACTGCACCGCAAACTGGCTATTTTCTCAATCAGTTTGGCTTATGGGGAACTTTGGACAGCGGAACGCCAACGATGGTTGCTATTTTCCAGAACGAAGACAGCATTCCAATTCCCAATCATGCAGATTCCCCTGACTTTGTGTATACTTTCTACGGTATTATTGCCATGTCTAACACGGGAGATTTTTCGGTAACGGTTGATGCCAGTGCAGTAGTTTCGATGTCTACAATGACTGCAGCTATTTCTGAAGCTGTTGCAACGAAGCAAGAGGCAATTAAAACTGTCGGTGTATTAAAAGGACAGGGAAACGGTTCTGTGTCTGCAGCGCTCGCTGGAACAGACTATGTTACACCAAGCAACCTGAACAGCGCAGTAGAAACGCACAGCACTAATTCAGCTGCTCATAGAGATATCCGGCAAGCAGTTGAAACAGCACAGACGGCGGCAAACGACGCAAAGGCGGTTGCGAATGGAATCACTTTAGGGTCAATTTCCGGAATATTGCCGGTCAGCCGCGGGGGTACGGGAAAGACAAGCTGGGTTGCCAATCGTTTGGCTTATCCTTCGGGTAGCACGACGATGACGCAACTTCTTAATCCGACGACATCCGGTTCGTTTCTGCGTCAAAACACCAGCGGCGCTCCATTTTGGACAGGACCAGCCGATGTGCTTGGAGCAATCGGCGCCGTACCAGAAACACGCACAATAAATGGGAAGGCTCTAACAGGCAATATCACTTTGACCGCACCAGAGATGGGCGCTCCGTCTTTGGGGAATGACGGGAAAATCTCATTGGAGCAGATGCCCAATATTCCGCCTGCTGTCACTACATCGGGAAGTGGAAGTGCGTATACCGCTACGATTGATGGTATCACAGAAATTTCAAAAGGATTGCTTATCACAATTATCCCACACACATCGAGCACCAGCGTCAGTCCTACACTCAACCTCAACGGAATGGGCGCAAAGACGATCAAACGGCGATACAGCTATACCAATGATAGTATGGCAAGCGGACAAACCAGCAGCTGGCTTTATTCTGGCAGAACTCAATTGTTGCAGTATGACGGCGGTTATTGGATTGCCATTGGTGCCAATAAACCTTATGGTCCGGATATGTACGGTACAGTGGGAATTTCCAATGGCGGTACTGGGAAGACAAGCTGGACCAGCAATCGCTTGGTTTATGCTTCCACAAGTTCTACGTTAACACAGTTAGCGCCGCCAACTTCTGGAACAGGATATTTATCGCAGGGTGTAAGCGGTGCACCATCCTGGGTTTTTCCAGCTAATATGGAAGTTGGCAGAGCAGATTTTTCAACAGAATCTGCTTCTGCAACTGAGGCGGTTCATGCTTTGGATTCCGATAGTGTAAACGGATACACAATTGTCGTTTCTGATTCAGCACCAACCGATGTTGTGCCTGGGCGGATCACTCTTGTATATGAATAGGAGGATTTGCTCATGCCTTTATATTTGGATTCAAGCTCAACCAATCAAAAAATTTCTAAAATTTATATTGATTCTTCGGATAGTGTGCAAAAGGTAGTAAAAGAAGCGTGGCTGGCAGATGAAGCGGGTGTAAACCGAAAAATATTCAGTATGGGTATTCCTATTGGTCAGCTTCCTATT
Source organism: Anaeromassilibacillus senegalensis (assembly GCF_001261775.1). Classification (GTDB taxonomy): domain Bacteria; phylum Bacillota; class Clostridia; order Oscillospirales; family Acutalibacteraceae; genus Anaeromassilibacillus; species Anaeromassilibacillus senegalensis. The sequence continues at coordinate 462,164 of NZ_LN868537.1, forward strand.
GGTAGTGTCGTAAAAGATATAAACACAAAATACAATGATGCAGTTATAAGGTTCATTGTAGGGTATAAGGATGTAAATGCCGTACGACTGATTACAGAACGAATTATTACCTTAAAGTGCTTTGACGCAAAGGAACCTACAAATCCAAACAGCCAGAGGAAAAGCTATGGAAATAACCGTTATAGCCAATCTAATATAGATCAATGGTTGAACAGTACTGCTACTGCTGGCACATGGTATAATGCACGCCATGAATACGATACACCTCCTGCAAGTGCAAACGTTAGCAGTAACTATTACGATCAACAGCCTGGGTTTTTAGTGGGCTTTTCAGAACCTCTTAAAAACATCCTTCAGGATGATACTGTTGTAATCGCTTTAAATACAGTCTCGGATGGAGGAGGGTCGGAAACAATCACTAGAAAGGTTCGCCTTATCACCAGGACAGAAGCAGGAAAAGGAAATGAAAATGGAATTGTTGAAGGGGCTCAATGGGAATATTTTAAAAGTTACCAAAACCGCCAAGCATTTCCTACATATGAAGCAGCTCAACAGTCTGAATATTCTGTATCGGCCTCCCAACCTTGGTGGTGGTTTTTGGCTACACCGTATATTGGGCGTGCAGGATCTGTTCGATTTATCTCGGAAAATGATGATCCGATTAGTTTCAAGAATGCTTATGACGGAAGTGGTGGGATTCGACCAGCAATATTTTTGTCGCCTACTACCTTAGTATTTCCGAAGCCAGATACGGACGGCGCATATATGTTGCAATTTTAAGAGGAACATAAATATGGATATAAAAAAGGATCTTTTGACAATTAATTCCTACAGCCGGCCCGGTACAAAGCTTAGCAAAGTTACCAAGATTGCAGTACACTACGTCGGCAATCCAGGAAGCACGGCACAGGCCAATCGGAACTATTTTGAATCGCTAAAGGAAGGAAAGTGCAACAGTAGCGGCCAGCTGATTTATGCATCATCCCACTATATCGTTGGATTGGATGGAGAGATTCTCCAGTGTATCCCGGAAATGGAGATCAGTTACGCGACGAACCAAGCCAACCTGTATAGCATCAGCATTGAGTGCTGCCACCCGGCGGCGGACGGCAAGTTTACAGTGGCCACAGAACGGGCGCTGGTTGTCCTCTGCGCCGATCTCTGCCAGCGGTACAAGCTCGATCCTCTGAAAGATATCATTCGTCATTACGATGTGACGAAAAAGGTGTGTCCAAAGTACTATGTTGATCATCCGGAGGCCTACGAGGATTTCAGGCAACGCGTGCGAAGCTTAATGGTTATTGAGATTGACACCACCATGGACGTCGTACGGCGGCACGGAGACTGCTACACGGTAGCTATGAAATGTGTAGACAAGCCGGTGATCTATCCCGGCACAGAAAAGGTTGTGACGGTCTGCCCACCCTACCCCTACGGCGGCGGCTGGCGGGCGAATATCGTTGCGATAAACCAGGCAGGGAGCAGCACGGGGATTTATACGCGCCTTCCGGATCAGGATAAGACGGACGGTGTACTGCGGTTTGAGTTTAAAATTACATAATAGGAGGATGGACTTATGAACGAACACACCATTATTGGAATCAAAGCAACTATTACTGCGGCCTGCGCCGCTATGTCTGCCTGGCTGGGTTGGTTTGGGTGGCTCGTCGTCGCTTGGGCTGCATGCATGGTCTTGGATTACCTCACCGGATCGGCGGCGGCATGCAGAGCCGGCGAATGGAGTAGCGCAATAGCAAGGGACGGACTGTGGCATAAAGCAGGAGCAATCGTTGCAGTCGCTGCATCTCTACTAACGGATATTTTAGTTGGTTTGGTTGTCAATCACATTCCTGCTATTTCTCTGCCGTTTGCATACACAGTGCTCTTCTGCCCAGTTGTAATCGTGTGGTATATTTTAACTGAATTAGGATCAATTGTCGAAAATGCCGGTAAGCTGGGCGCTCCCGTTCCGCCTTTTTTGGCGCGAGTAATTACCATTTGCAAGGGAAGCGTGGATGCTGCCGGAGATAAGATCTCAGAAGAAAAAGAGGATAAACAGGACTGACAACAACAGCGCCCTGCTTCGTGAGTGGAGCAGGGCGCTTTCGTTATTTTGGGGGTATTCATATGATTACTTTAAATGACAAGTGGATATTATTAGGCAATTGGGGGGATACGGATCTCGGATATGCAGGCGAAAACGAGGTGCGTATCATGCATATACAAATGCCCGAAGTTCTGTATAACGATTGGAGCATTGTTATAGACGTCAAATACGATAATACGAAAAAGAATATTTGGGCAACTGAAAAGAGCATAGACAATGGGAAACTGATTCTGTCAACTGTGATCAGAAAGGAGTATATTCCAAAAGAAGGAAATATCCATATTCAGGTTCGTGCGTCAAGCTCTGATGGCAGAGTTAAAAAATCGTCCTTACTTACCCTAAACATTAAAGATAGCATTAATGCCCCGGATATGGTTCCATTGCCACTTCCATCCGAGTTCTATGAATACGAACAGAATGTCATAAGTGCAAAATCTGCGGCTGAAATTGCAGCAAGTCGTGCTGGACTATCTGAACAGTCTGCGGAAAACTCGGTAGCAGAATGTGAACGCATTCTTGAAGAGGTAAAGGACAATAACACTTGGCGTGAATATGGACAAACACCTTGCAAATTTAATTTATCATTATTTGGAGAAGTAAAGTTAAAATCAGAAGGAGAATGTTCATATTGTATCTATTCCGATACGGTTAAGGACATGGCGAGCCAAGAACGAAATTATTATGGCAGCATTACGGAAGACACCAGCCGTGGTTACTATGAGTTTACGTTGGGCAGCAAAGCAACTGCCTGGTATAATGTGTACTTCAAAATGACTTTCTCTAAACTGGAAATAGGGAAGGCGTACAAGATTTATGTTGATACTACCGGGTTGCAGCCAGGCTCTACGACTGCAACCATGATGTATGGACAATTTCTTTTGGCTGAATTGATCAACGGTCAAAAGGGAAATCAAATCATGGCGCCAACGCGTATATCTTCAGCAGGGCTACATGGATTCGAGTTTGTGCCAACGACTGCTGATATTATCTTGGAGTACTATCCGGGCAATGTATTAGCAGAACTTGTTGCAGGTTACCAGTTCCGTTTTCGTGATTTATATGTAAACCGATCGGGTAGCGGGGATGAGCACACACCTATTTATGAAAAGAGGGGCATATTTAATGGCGAGACTATAATACAGGATGCAGTTTCCGGTTTGAATCTTGAATCGGTTCCGGTTTGCACTGTATGGTATTCTAAAGCACAATCTAACGTTTATACAGTCAACGGTATTCGCCCGGACGATACCGGGAACGTACTGCTCCAGAAACCTCCTTTATCGAGGCTGGAGGGTAAGATACTGGCCTGCTTTGGAGACAGTATTACAGGGAATTTTCAGCCGCCGGTGGACTATCCTTCCGTAATTGCAAAGCTGACCGGTATGCAGGTATATAACTTTGGGGTGGGCGGCTGCCGGATGTCTCAGCACCCGGATCAGTATTATGACGCCTTTAGCATGTACCGGCTGGCAGACGCCGTAACTACTGGAAATTTTGCGTTACAGGAAGCGGCGGTGGGGCATACCGCAAATTATGCAGCCGACCGCGTGACATCATTAAAATCTATTGACTGGACAAAAGTGGACTATGTTACCATTCTATTTGGAACAAACGATATTCAGGGAGGCGTGTCACTGGATATCGTAAATGATCCCAAAGATGTCACAACTTACCTGGGTGCTGCCCGGTACAGCCTGGAAGCGCTCTGGAACCGCTATCCGAATCTGCGGGTTTTGCTTTTGACTCCCATTTATCGCTACTGGGATAATGAACGTATTGATAGCGATGAAAAAATGTTTGGAAACAGGCACTTTTACGAATTTGGAAATGCGCTTCTTCAGTTGGCAAAGGATTACAAAACACCAGCGCTGGATTTATATTATACTTTGGGAATCAACAAATACAACCGGGGGCAGTATTTCTCAACTGGCGATGGGACACATCCAAATGATGCGGGCCGCGTGTTGTTGGGAGAAAAGGTCGCATGGAAGCTGCTGAGTGAGTTTTAATGTCATAAATTACCTCTAGCCCCCGGTGAATGTGGCAGTCTCTTCATGGGGACAAAGCGCTCGACCTCTTTATTGCCAAAATTGCAGGTTAGGGGCTCTTTTATATTTAATGACTATTACACAAAATCTTGATATAATAGGACACACCAAGATAAGTTTGGAAGGGAGTAGTGGTATGTCTAATACTGGAAAATTGTTTGAAGACCTTGTGTACAATATAGTTGTAAGCCAAGTCAATAAGGGGCAATTTTTACTATCTGACCCTAATGTACGTGTTTGCAGGAATGCAAAATACTACTCGAAAGATAGAGAGGCAAATATTGAGTGCGAAATATCCGTAGAAAAATATCTAATAGATCCAAGTACTAACACTGATGTGCGACCGTCTATTATTGTAATTATAGAATGCAAAGACTATTCAGGACCTATTCCAGTCAGTGATGTAGAAGAGTTTCATGCTAAGTTGCAGCAGATCGGTGCGGACAACACGAAAGGTATTATAATTATAAGATCGGGATACTATCAAAAGAGTGCTTTAAAGTATGCGCTATCAAAAGGGATTACCTTAGCAAGGATAATGCCTGAAAATCAAGTGAGCTATATTTTGTATAGAAGGGCAAACAGCTTTTCGAACGTTTTAGGTGCAAGCATGTTCCGAGCGCTCACTGAGCCGGGTTTTTGTTCAGATGATGGCGAGGAATTTTTTTCATTATCCGGAGAAAAGTGCTTATGTAGCCTTATTGATAATTTAATAAAATAAACAATTCTCCTGATCAGCTGTAACAGCCTATCAGGAGAATTGTTTATTTTACGTTATATTGAGTTTTAGTTGCCTTCCGCCCATAATTTCAAGGGTAGCTTCCGTATCCATAATCCACTGGTCTTTTTCTTTGCGCGACACGATCACCGGAATGGGGGCCAGTTTTCCATTTTATAGGATGCTTTTTAAAAGTTCCACCGCACTTTCTTCGGTGGGATCGTTTGTACCAAGCTCCCCGCGAAAAGCACGGGAGAGGATAGATTTTTTAATGAGGTCAATGTTGTCAAGCATAGAACAGAGTTCCTTTGCCTTTTGCTCTTTGGCAAAGAAGTCGTCAAGGATACGGACGATTTCGGTTTGCTCAACTAAAGGAGGTAGATATAGGGGATATGTTTCCATGAAATCTTTTGGTACACGTTGTTGCCCCACTGCGCCGCTCATAACTGCTTGTGCTTTATCCCTAAAAGTACGGTTACGTACAATGTAATATAAATATCGGTTATATAACTCTTTTTCGCACCTTAATACAAAAAATTCAGTTGATCCATAGCCAATGTCGTTTATTAATTTACCAATTATGGCCGACTTTCCGTTCTCCATACAAGGAGTAATTTTCGCAAATACAACGTCACCTTCTGAAAAATTTGTAAATCCAGTACGAACGTCTTTCAGCTTTCGCTTTTGCGGTGCCACTATTGCTCCGTGGATTTCGGACAATGAAGCCATTGGAAAAAAAGAGACATCAAGACTGTCAGGCAGATCTTTTGTATTGGCTTTTTTGGGGTTGACAGTACAAACTTGGCGCAATTCAAATTTTTTCCATGTTTCTATATCCACATCGTTTTCCCTGCGCCATTTGGTAGTCAGCTCGCCAGTAAAGGCTTTATGGAGAATGGCGGCCTTACGGGTTTCAAAACTGTCTAGTGCTGCCTGTGCCTTTTCCTTGACCTCGTCCAGCTTGGAAAATAGTCTTTCGATACGGCCAACGATACGTTGTTGCTCGGCAAGGGGAGGTAGTGGTATAGGATAATTTTGAACGTACTTTGGCTGTGCTCTCATCAAAGATCCACCAACACCAGATACATTTGAAAGCATAAATTCTCTAAAATACTTTGATTGGTAACACCACATTAAATAGTCTGGACTAATCTGGGGCGCACGAATTATAATCCATTCTGATGATGCCAAAAGAATATTTTCTGTATGCTTGGACACTTTCCATACGCGGTTAATTCGAGGATTGATTTTGCACAACAAAATATCGTTCTTCTCTACCAGTTGTTTCGTTGAGCCAATTTCGCTTCCATATACAATTTCAGGGGAATTTTCTGCACTGCTTGGAACACTGTATAATTCAAATGTTGAATCTGGTGACTGTATTGGATTAATTGAAGTACCTCGATATTTATTTATTGCTACAACTCTCGTCCAACACCAATTCCCCGGCACAGGATATGGTTGCTCTGCCTCTGGCACCAACGCCTGTTCCAGCCGTTCCTCCAATGTGAGGTCATCTGCTTTTTTTGCTTTTGCCATTACTCTACCTCCAATGCTCGCAGCTCTTTCACCACGCTCATCAGAAGGTCAACGGCTTCTTCCAGCTGTGCAATGGCTTCTTCCGCACTGTCAGCAGGGTCGGGGAGGTCGTTATAGTCCAAAACGCTGTCGTCCCGAATCAAACCGAGATCAAGGCTGTTGCTCTTGGCGGCAATCTCCTCGCGCGTGAAACAGTTCCAGCGTTCATCCTGTACCGTGTGACGGTCATCCGAGCGGTAAGCCGCCTCAAAGCTCGTAAAATGTTCCGTTTTTAGTGGATTTGTCTTGCCGAAGGAAGGCATATTGGTGCGCAAATCATAGAACCAGACCTCTTTTGTATTGCCCTTATCCGCCGCTCCGCGCGTGAAAAACAGCACATTGGTTTTTACGCCCTGCGCATAAAAAATTCCGGTGGGCAGACGCAACACCGTATGCAGATTGCATTTTTCCATCAAGTCCTCACGGATCTTCTCTCCATCACCGTCGGCAAACAAGACGTTATCTGGTAGCACCACAGCGGCGCGCGATTTCCCATTTGGTTTCAAGCTTCGATAAATGTGTTGCAAGAAATTAAGCTGCTTATTGCTGGTGGGGTAGGTAAAGTCGTCACGGGTAGCTCGCTCACCGCCCTTCTTAGTACCGAAAGGCGGATTGGTCAGCACCACATCAAATCCGCTCATTTGCTTACCGAAGTTGGAGAGGGTATCACCCAGCAAAATTTGTCCGTCAATATCATGGAGCATGGCGTTCATCAAAGCGAGACGGTGGGTTTCGTGCACCAGCTCACATCCGGTGAAGGCCGCTTCTCGCTGAAATTTGGCGGTATCGGCATCCAAATCGAAAAGCTGATCAGTGTGTTCTTTAATATAGCGGTCGGCGGCGATCATAAAGCCAAACGTGCCGCAGGCAGGGTCGTTGCATTTTTCTCCGGCCTGTGGGTCAACAAGGCGGGTCATTACATCGATCAGTACGCGAGGCGTAAAATACTGTCCGGCGCCAGACTTCTTTTCATTGGCATTCTTTTCAAGCAATCCTTCATAGAGATTGCCCAACCCCTCTTCCCGGGCGGAATACCAGTCCAGAGAATCGATGGTGGCAATGATTTTTTCAAGGTTTTTCGGTTCTTCGATGTTGGAGGAAGCCCCTTGGTAAATCTCCCGGACACGTCCGGTGCATTGCTCACCCAGGTGGTTAAGCAGTTCTTTGTAAAAATGTTTCAACTCCGTACCGCTTAAAGCAGTCAGTTTATTCCAGCGATAATCCTCTGGAATGTGCTCTTCGGTACCTGTTTCTTTTGCCATTTTTAAAAAAAGAATATACGTGAGTTCGGTGACATATTGGTGGTAGGTAATCCCATCATCCCGCAGTACGTTACATAAGTTCCATAGTTTTGATACGATTTCTTGGGTTGTCATGCAGTTTTTCCTCCGTCGTCGTATAGATATTCATTGAGTTCTATTACAATGCTCTCTAATTTATTATGAAACACTTTGTTTATCTTTGAAAAACCGCCCTGCGATTTGAAACGTCCGTCCTCGTCAAACACAGATATATTTAGAACAGATTCCTCCATTAGGTACTTTTCCATGCGACCAATCCAGCCCATCTCCATTTTGGAAAAAGAGTGCGATTTTTTTAACCTGTCTACTGCGCGGCGAATGCGGGCTTCGTGGCTTAGAAGTGTGGAACCGATGGCATACCGGCGAATCAAACTGATAATGTCCGCAGCAATTTCTTCGTTGGTAAGCTCAGAGAGCGCGGTATTCAGCTGCTGGGCAGTAAAGCCCTCCCGGTCTAATGAGAGCCGCAAAGTTTTAAGCGTGTCCCGTGTCAGCTCCTTAGGGCGGGTGCAGACGATGCTTAAAGCGGCAATCTCGTTCATGTTGTTTTTTACGTAGTCGGCAAACGCATCCAGATAATCTTCTGGCTTGTTGCCTTTCCCATATCCGCGCTCATGGCTGATGAGGCGGTCTTCTTTGTCGGAAATCACTACGGGGCGGCGGCCATTGGTGTGTATCTCATCCAATAGGGCAAAGAGCATGTCACCGTTTAAGAGGTGGGTTTTGGCATCTTCGGGGCTGCGTTCCAGCACGTCACCAATAAACTGTGTTGGGTCAAGCCCTCCGGACAAATCTATAAAGTGCTCCATTGCCTTTGCGTCCATATCGCGCTTTTTGCGCTGTATCTTGGCAAGTATCTGGTTGATTTGATATTGGACCTGCTGTGGTTCCTACATCGTTTCCAGACCGTTCAGAAGTTGCTCAAAGGTAGCAGAGGGATTTACGACAACGGGTTTCATAGTATTCAGTTTGTCCAAGTCCTCATACACGCCCACCGCATCGTAAATCTCGAAATGGGTCTTATGTATATCCGGACAGAGACGGGTGGCACGCCCCAGCATCTGCTCGTACAGGATACGGGATTTTACCTTGCGCATAAACACAAGGCTTGTGATTTCCGGCACGTCGATACCGGTCGTCAATAAATCCACCGTCACAGCGATGCTGGGAAATCGTTCATTTTTAAAACGTTTGATTGCTTCCAGTACCTTTTTCTTGTTGCCGCCGCCCACACTGCCGGTGATTTTCATAATGGCGTCGTTATCGACGCCGCGTTCAGTGTATAACTCTTTTAAGATCTTTACAATCAAATCCGCATGCTGGTCGTCCACGGCATAAATCAAGGTTTTACCTTGTTCCGGCGATTCAGGGTCGATATCTTGGGAAATTTCTTCCAGTATTGCTCGGTTAAACGGCTCGGTGATAACCTGTCGGTTAAATGTTTCTACATCAAACTGTAATTCGTCCTCAAGCGCATCGCTGTTGGTTATTTCACCTGTTACCGGATCGTAGATGGCCAATGTTTCGCCTTTGGTGTAGTGAATGCCATTTTTACTGAGGTCTGTTCCCAAAAGATGAGGCGCATCGTGATCCACCAAATAGCCTTCGATGACTGCTTCCCGGTAAGAATAGGTGAATACCGGACGGCCAAAAATCTCCGTTGTGTGCTTGGCAGGAGTTGCGGTAAGGGCGATCTTGACGGCATCAAAATAGTCAATTACCGTACGGTATTTACTGACATAATCCCGCTGGTCACGATACAAAAGTTCATCTTCACCCATTTCTTTATCCAATATGTAGCCACGGTGCGCTTCGTCAATGATAATTAGGTCATAATCCGTTACGGCGGGCATGCTTTCTTCATCGTTATACAGGAGGCGCTTGACCATTCCCTGTACGGTACTTATTTGAACGCGGGTTTCCGGATCTATGGATTTTTCATCCAGACCTTTAATGTTATATATGTCGTCCAGCGTCATCAATTCTTCCAGCTTAACTTCTTTGAAAACATCCTGCGCTTGTTCACCCAAGGCAGTTCGGTCGACCAAGAAAAGGATTCGACGGAAACGCCCCGTTTTTAGGAAACGATAGATCATTCCTAAAATGGTTCTGGTTTTGCCGGTACCGGTTGCCATGGCGAGCAAAGCCGTGTTTTGTCCATCTATAATTGCCTGTTCAACGGCACGGATTGCCTTTAGCTGGTATTCACGCAAATTCAGTCCGTCTTTATCACGCAATAAATCGTAGGGCGCTGCTTGGAGCGTTTGATTTGCGCTTGCAATGTCTTTTTTTAATAGTTCCATCATGCCGGAAGGGCTGATCCAGCCTTGCAACGCTCTGGGGGAATTTGACGGCTGACGCAGATCAAGAAACCATATACCGGACTTTGTTTCCAACTGCTTCAAATAGGGTCTGCCGTTGGTAGCAAATGTAAAGGGAACTTTGTAAGCTCCCCATGTGCCAATTAGATAATTTGTATCCTCTTCCCGGATGCAGCGGGGGTAATCCTTGCCTTGATAATCAATGACCGATGGAATGTCCTTGTGTTCGGCTTTGGCTTCAATGATACCCACCAGTTTCGTGTCAATGAATAAGGCGTAATCGGCAAATCCCTTCGCTCCCAGTTTTGATTTTGTTGGCCACTCGGCAATGGCAAGGTTCCGCCCCTTCGTCGGGCGGGTCCCCTTGGAATAACGAAGATGGATTGTATCTGCCTCCCAGCCAACTTTCCGCAATTGTTCATCTATTAAATATCTTGTTTCGGCCTCTGATTTTTGCCGCTGGCTGGCAGCCTTGCTGGCGCGTGCCTTACGATCAGTTTGAGAAACCGACGGGGCAGAAGCCGCTTGCGCTTCGGCTTGTTTTAGCAGCAATTTTTCTTGCTCGTCTATGGTTTTGGTGTCCGGGAGATTTGTTTCCGGCGCTTGCCGCGGCAACGTAAAAGGCTGATTTTGATAATTCCAATCGCCGTAAGTTTGCATAAACCATTCGCAAAGGCTGTGCGCCATTTGCAACAGGGTCTTTCCGTCTTCGATAGACGCATAGTTTTCATGTACCGCACGGTTGCGTGCTTTTCGCAAAGCGTGAAGAACATCTATGATATCTCGTGTAAGTAAGCCTTCGTTACTTAAACGGTTAATGCGGGCAATGGCTGTATTTTCTGTAGGTAATGATATTTTATCGTAGGTGAACATAAGGTTTGCAATTGTTTCGCCTACCATTCCCAGCTTCATCAGGCAGGAATTAGGATCTGAATAAAGATAGGCTTCTGCTGTTTTCCCCAGCTGAGATAAAACTGGAAACTCCTGATCCATAAAGCTGAAATTACTTCCCATCTTTTAATCCTCCTCTAAAAGATTGAATAATCCATTTACTAGCTTTTAAGTATTGCATGAAATAACCCATATTTTCCCCAACGGGCGGCCCCTGAAATTTTTATGTACTCACGTGAAATCTGAACTTAGCACATAGTAAGTTGCCATGGCTCTGTCAGTCCCTTTGCAGTAACATAATCCTAGAGATATCACCATATTCCACCATTTTCTTCATTATAATTCATTAATGCGAGCAATACAAGCAGAGTATGGAAAAGCTGTCAAAGACAAAACCTCGGTGGCCATTTGTAGCCTCAAGAGATTAATCAAATAGGGTGTTTTCTGCTACCATAAATGTACCGAAAAACAATCCGATATCAAGCGATAAATGCGATTTAAAAAAATGATAAAATAATTGCTTATGATAAAAATATTTGGTATAGTTAATACAAAGATTATTTAAAGATTTACGTTTTAATGAGTAAGCATTTATTAAGTTATCTGGCAGGGAAATCAACAGAATGAGGTGGCAATTGTGGGGCAAGGGAAAGAGAATATTTATCTGCGCATAGAAATGATGACGGTGGTCAATTATGCACTGCAGCAAAATTCTGTGCCGGTAATCCAGGAAATTAAAATTGAAAACGCTACAAAACAAGACATTACTGATGTTACAATTCAGGTACAAAGCAGTCCAGCTATTGTATGTCCTTTTGCTTTAAATATAGCTGCGCTTTCAGCAGGAGAATCTTATTCTATTAGGGAGCCTTCGCTTGTATTAGACGGCGCGTATTTAGCGGGATTAACAGAGCGTATCAACGTAATATTGCAAATTTTTGTAAAAAAAGAGTCAAATACTTTAGCTTCCTTTGAAAGGTCTCTGACAGTTCTGGCTTTTGACGAGTGGCCGGGAATAACGGTTCTCCCGGAACTCCTGACTGCATTTATCTTACCAAACCATTCGGAAGTAGTACAAATAAATGCGAAAGCGGCAAAATTTTTGGAACAGTGGAGTGGAGATCCTTCCTTAGATGCATATCAGTCTCGCGACCCCAACCGAGCCCGGTTGCAGGCAGCCGCCATATACGGTGCTTTGCAGGCGCAAAATATTGTATATTCGGTTCCGCCAGCCAGTTTTGAAGCAATTGGCCAACGTATACGATTATGCGATGCTGTTATGCAGCAAAAGATGGGGACCTGTATGGACTTAACGTTACTCTATGCCGCCTGTTTGGAGGCCGCTGGATTGCATCCGTTGCTTCTATTGCAGCCGGGCCATATTTTTGCAGGCGTATGGTTGGAGGACTTAACGTTTCCGGAGGCAATACAGGATGATCCTTCTCTAATAACAAAGCGTTTGGCGGACGGTGTCAACGAAATTGCTGTTGTGGAATGTACCGCGTTTACAGCTGGCAAAGGGTTAAGCTTTGAACAGGCATCTTCTGCTGCGGAACAGAAACTGACGGGAGGGTCGTTGGACTGCCTGATTGATGTTTTTCGTGCAAGATTAAGTGGAATTCACCCTCTACCTTTGCGCGTTTTGGATGGAAATCAATGGACGATTGCTCGTGATGAAGTAGATATTGAAAAGATTACAAAGGCTCCTGCGTCAAAGATCGAAACCGTTCGCGTTTTGGAAGGCCATCCAGAGAATGCTGGAAAAATGGCGCAGTGGGAACGAAAATTGCTTGACTTAGGAATGCGGAATACATTGCTAAATCTCCGTCTTACGCGAACGGTTATTCCAATTCTGTCTCCGTCTCTCCGCGATTTAGTGGAGGCACTGGTGGATCGAGGCGAATTTGGTATTGCGTCGCGTCCGGATGAATGGTCTGTCCGTGAGGAAGATCAAAAGGATCCGGAAAAGCTCGTGTGTACAAGCAATATACATCATTTAATTAAGTGTGAATTTCATAATATGCGATTGCGTACGTCTCTCAGCGAAGGGGAATTGGCCCGGTCTGTCATCCATTTATACCGTTCCGCTAGAACCGCTTTGGAGGAAAACGGGGCAAATACGCTGTATTTAGCCATAGGTTTGCTGCGATGGTATGAAACGAAAACAAGTCAAACAGCGAGATATGCGCCGGTCGTGTTGTTGCCAGTGGAGATTGTCCGGAAATCTGCCTTGAAAGGCTATGTAATCCGCTCCCGAAGTGATGAGGAACCACAGATAAACGTTACACTTTTGGAGAAGCTCAAACAAGATTTTGAAATTACCATTAGCGGGTTGGACCCATTGCCGCAGGATGAAAACGGCTTAGATATTCGGCTTATTTTGGTCAGGATGCGTAGGGCAATTATGGATCAACGCGGATGGGATGTTCTGGAAACAGCAGTTCTTGGAGTTTTCTCTTTTTCCCAGTTTGTAATGTGGAATGATATACGTAATCGTGCGGAAGATTTGCAAAAAAATAGACTTGTGCGCAGTTTAATGGATGGAAAACTGGCGTGGATGCCACCGGCAATGCAATTGGGAGCATGCGTTCCGGAAGAAGGTGTTTTGTTGCCTATTCCAGCGGATGCATCCCAGCTTTATGCTATCGAAGCGGCGGCCCGTGGAGAGAGTTTTGTATTGCATGGCCCGCCAGGCACAGGCAAATCCCAGACAATTACGGCCATGATAGCCAATGCGGTTGCACAGGGTAAGACGGTTCTTTTTGTTGCAGAAAAAATGGCGGCTCTATCGGTTGTACAGCGCCGGTTAGAAGAAATAGGCATTGGACCGTTTTGCTTGGAATTACATTCTAATAAGTCTCAAAAGCATGCTGTATTGGAGCAACTGCGTATGGCAACAGAAATCGCCAATCGAAATGAATCCGCGAACTATAAAGAACAAGCGGAGCAAGCAGCGCAAATGCGTAAGGAGTTGGATGCGTACGCGCGTTCTCTACATCAAAAGAGAGCGTCGGGCCTATCTCTTTTTGAGATGATCAGTGGCTATGAAAAATGCCGGCTTGCGCCGGATACCGTTCATTTCTCCGATGAATTTGCCTTTTCAGCTAATTGCTCTGTGTTGGCTAAGTATAAACTGTTGATTGGTCAGCTTATCGCTGCTGGCAAGGCGATTGGACATCCATATGGAAACCCGTTGCGTTTGATTCCTTTATCCGTTTATACGCAGCAGTTGCACTTCGGTTTGCCTAACGCGCTGATTTCTTACCGATCTGCTTTAGAGCAGCTTGAAGAGGCAGGGACGCAGTTTTCAGAAGCTTTGGATCGGAAGGTACCGGATAGTTTGGAAGAGTGGAAACAACTTTATCAGATAGCCGAAGCGTTAATGAAATGGATTTTCATTCCAAGAGCTTGGGCAAAGGATGAAACCTTTTCTTATTCCATGCAGAAGATGAGAGAAATGTCACGGCATTACCAAAAGGCACGCGAACTTTCCGATGATTTAAACGGTTCGTGGAACAAAGAGTTTTTAAAACAAGATGGCGAAGCTTTACTTACACAATGGCGGCAAATTTCTAGTCAATGGTTTTTAACAAAGGCGTTAGGTCAAAACAAAATAGAGAGTCAACTTTCGCCGTTTGCCCGCAGAATTGTAAATAAAACGTTGTTGGAACGGGACCTAGAACGATTGGTCAATTATCAAAAGGAGCAGTCTGCTGCCAATGAGTTGTTTACGTTCTATAAAGAGTATTTGGAGCCAGTTTTTAAGGGCGAAGATACGGACTGGAAACAACTCGAAACACAAATTGAACAGGCATTGCACGATGCGTCTGAGTTAGCTGAATTGACTGGTGGAGAGGAAATGCGTCTCCGTTTTGCTGCCCGAAAAGAACTTCAGGGCACAATCGGGCAAATGATAGAATCTTATTCTGTTATGCAAGACGCCAAATCCTCGCTGTACTCCCTGCTGGAGGTATATGACGGAGAATGGGGGCCAGCTGATTGGTTACATGGGCAATTGCAATTTTGTAATCAGATGGAAAAACATATTGAGATGCTGCGTGATTGGATTTTATGGAATCGCACCTGCCAGGAAATAGAAAAAGAGGGACTTGGACCGTTGGTGAGAGCTTATGAAAATGGGCTGGAACATGAAAATGTTGAAAGTGCTTGTTTTCGAGGCATTTATAAAGCGTTAATTGAGCATACCATTGACGAGGATCCTGCACTGTTGCGGTTTTCCGGCGCGATGTTCAATGAAAAGATTCAGCAATTTAAACAAATGGATCAAAAATTGCAGAAATTGGCGAAGGTTGAAATATACAACCAATTGACAGCCAAGATGCCTCATTTTGAGCTGGAGGCAGTGCAAAGTTCGGAAGTGGGTATACTGCAAAGAGCCATTCGCAGTGGTGGCCGAGGAATCAGTATCCGACGGTTGTTTGAACAAATTCCTGAACTTTTGACTAGATTGTGTCCCTGCATGCTTATGAGTCCTATTTCAGCGGCGCAATACTTGAATCCGAAATGTAAGCCTTTTGATATTGTGGTGTTTGACGAAGCTTCTCAAATGCCAACTTGCAAAGCAGTAGGAGCGATCGCCAGGGGGAAGAGTGCGGTGATTGTGGGTGATCCCAAACAGATGCCACCGACCAGTTTTTTCTCCGGCAATACAGTAGATGAAGATAATTTACAGCAAGAAGATTTGGAAAGCATTCTGGATGATTGCCTGGCGATCCAATTGCCGCAGGCGTATTTGCTCTGGCACTATCGAAGCCATCATGAAAGCCTGATCTCTTTTAGTAATAGTCAATTTTATGAGAACAAACTTTATACGTTTCCATCGGCGGATGATTTGGCATCCAAAGTTTCGTTAGTGCATGTAGAAGGCTTTTTTGATCGGGGAAAAACAAGACAAAATAAAGCAGAAGCGAAAGCGGTCATCCATGAGTTACAAAGGCGTTGCCACAATCCAGTTTTTGCAAACCAGAGTGTGGGCGTTGTAACGTTTAATATAACACAACAGAGTCTGATCGAAGATCTTTTGACAGATGCTTGTAAAGAAGATGCGGATTTAGAAGATTGGGCATACAACCGGCCTGAGCCACTGTTTATAAAAAATCTGGAGAATGTACAGGGTGATGAGCGGGACGTTGTATTGTTTTCTGTGGGATATGGTCCTGATGAGCAAGGCCGTATTACTATGAATTTTGGACCGCTCAATCGGGACGGCGGTTGGTGCAGGTTAAACGTAGCTGTTTCCCGAGCGCGGGAAGAAATGATAGTGTTTTCTACTATCACTGCGGAGCAGATCAATTTATCCAGGTGCGGCGGGGCAGGTGTAGCTGCCTTAAAAGCATTTTTAAGGTATGCCAACGGTGAGCGAATCGCGGAACAAAAAGAGACAGGACAGGAGCATACGATTCGTAATGGGATTGCGGACATGCTTTGTTGTAAGCTGACCGATGAGGGATATGAAACCCGGACAATGATTGGCCGTTCCGACTTTCGGATAGATGTAGGTGTTGTGGATCCAAGTCAGCCGAAACAATATTTGCTGGGTATTTTGTTAGACGGCCCTATGTACGGCGCAGCTAAAACAACGCGTGACCGTGAAATTGCTCGAGCGGATGTATTAAAAAAGCTGGGGTGGGAGCTTCATCGCATTTGGTCAATAGATTGGTGGATCAACAGTCAAAAAGAATTTGATCGTTTACTGGAACATATAAAGCAAACCGTTGAGAGTCGTAAAAAGCTCCAAGCGGATCCAGAGTACAACCTGTCCGTTAAATCAAGTAAGCGCTTGGTGGCAGATAGCTGCGCGCAGTATGCACCATGTGTCCAGGAATCATGTATTTTACTTTATGAAGCCGCCTCGTTGGCGAAAGAGACGCTCTCTTCCGACGCTTTTTTATTGCCGCAGTATGATAATCGAATTAAAGAGGCGTTTGAACAAGTCCTGAGTGTAGAGGCTCCTATTAGAGAAAGTTTACTAATCCGGCGCGTTCTGCAAAGTTTTGGATTTGGAAGGACTGGCGCCCGGCTGCAGGAACGGGCAGAGATTTTGTTGAAGCAGATGGGTCTTTCCTATACAATGCAGCGAGGCGAAAAATTTTACTGGCGCAATGACCAGAACCCCGATACATATTCAGAATTCCGTCAATCTGGTATAGGAAATCACAAGCGAGACGCGCAGGATCTACCTGTAGAAGAAGTGTCGAATGCGGTTTGCAGGGTTTTGCAGGATAAGGTTGGTCTGCAAAAAGAGGACCTTATTCGTGAAACTGCAAGGCTGCTAGGCTATGCGAGATCGGGTAATGTTGTCGTTGAAGTTGTGACCTACGGAATAAAACATGCCTTAAAGACAAGTAAAATACTTGTAGACGACACAGCCCATTTGTATAACTTAAAACAAAATAGATAATTATCTTGCAGTTCGTTCTCACTTTATTCTTTATCTTTTACTGAAGATATTGCATAGGGCCTACATTGAATCATCATTCTAAGGAAGTAAGCCGGTCAACTGGCACAAGGATTCAAATCCCTTTACCCTCCGACAAAAGCCGCATGGTTAAGCCGTTTTCGGACAACCATGCGACTTTTTTATTGCTTTCAGGCAGGTTCAACAAAAACAGCGCGAAGCTATCCGGAAATGGATAGTTGCGCCACGATTGACAGATTCCAGTTTCGGGTGCAAAATATTTTATAATGTAAAGAAAATCTAATCGAACTCATCTAAAATATCGAGGAGTTCAGAACCATGCAGTGATGGGGAGAAGATCGTCGGGAAGCTTCTGAGCGAGTGTAATGGCAAAAATAAAAGCGCAGCTATTCATTGCGGACGGCTGTATTAAAATTTTAGCCATTCCCACTCTATTCCCACTTTATGTTCAAAGTATTGCATAAAGCCACAAAATAAATCACCCCTGCTAAGGGAGTAGGTCGGGCAACTGGCGCAAGGGTTCAAATCCCTTCTTCTCCGCCAAAAGCCGCATGGTTAAGCCGTTTTTCGGACAACCATGCGGCTTTTTTGTTATGCAAAAGTACGCGGTTTGTGGCACTGCCGCGTGCAAAAAATGAAGCTATTACACACCTATTACACACAGGATTTAAAGCTGATCCACAGCTTTTAAGAGTTCTTCCAAAGGAGTATGAATGTAGTTCTCGTAGGTGGTTTCAAAATCAGCGTGCCCGCCCGCTTCTGCAATCACCGCTGGGGCAATGGTGCTCTTGCTTGCGAGGCGCGTGAAATAGGTATGCCGGCAAGTGTAGGGAACAAGGTGCCGGACGCCTACACGCTCTACAGTCTCCCAATAGGCAGCATAGAAATTGTCTTCATTCATTTCAAGTAGCTTGCGGCGTCGGGAATGCATGAGTTCCCGGATGATGGGGACGATCTTTGTGGCGATCGGGATTCTTCGGTTTGTGCCTGCTTCGGTTTTGTTTCCTCCGATCATATACCGTTCATCCAGATAAATGTTTTTTAAAAGGATGTCGAAGAGTTCTCCCGGGCGCATACCGGTATATAGAAGAATCAGTATGTATCCGGTAAAAGGGTGCAGCCTCTGGCCGATGTCGTTGAGCTCATTAAAGTCTTTCCAAAAACGCTGCACTTCCAGATCGTCAAACGCTTCTCGCTGTTTCTTTTTTAACTCAGGAAGTTCCAGATTCTCTGTTTTATTATAGGTGCAGATTTCTTTTTTCATCGCCAGTTTGTACAGGTGCGAAAGCATGTCTCGCATATCCCTGGCGGGGTAATAGGTATTCGTCATTCTATTGATAACGGTTTGCATATCATCCACACCGGTTTCGGAAATTGGCTTCCGATGCAGGGCGGCCAGTCGCTTCCAGGCATACCCAAGCTTGTCCTTCTGCGATTTGCTGAGCTTTTGGTATTTGCGCGATTCCAGAAACTCGTTGTGCAATTGTTCAAAGGTGATACCTGCTTTGTCGCTTGTGCCCGCCAAAGTAGGGAGGTAGTCCACCGCATCCTTTTTCCTTTCAAAGGTTTTGGTGGCCTTCTTCCGATGAAGATTTCCGTCGTCTCCTATGTAGTAGTAAAGCGTGACTTCGGCAACGTACTTCTTACCGCGCTGATATACGGTTCCGGTACCGTTCCCCCTGGACTTAGGTTTGCGCTCCCTGGCAGCGAGACCCCGCAGTAAAGGCAATATGCAGAACTGTCGGGAATCTCCTTTCCGCATTTTTTGTTTTTACAAATCACGTTGTACCTCCTTGGAAAAGGGCGCAAAAAAGCAGCCCCTTGATTCAAAGGGCTGTGCATGGTACAATATGACTGCGAAATCTTATCGTACCGGCAGCCCGATCGGGTTTGTTGGTCAGCCGCTTCATCCTGTTGGCGCAGGGTGGGGCGGCTTTTTTATTTTGCTGGGTGAAACTTTTTGACATTTTCCAAATATTAGGTAATAATTCGCTAAATTGGTAAATATTACATGTCCGTAAAATTGCATCTCAATCGTTGTAGGGGTAGAAGGGGATTTGTTTAATCCACAATGCCCTGAAACTTCAACGAAGGGGATGAACAATATATGCGGTCAGAATTACCAAAAATTAACATGTCGCCTTTTACCTCGCCCAATCGTTACATTTATAGAGGGATATTTAAATTTAACCTACAGGTTCCCACGGAGCCTGTCTTGTGCGGACTGGGGGCTATTACAATGCGGATAATTTGCATTTCCACAATAGGTCGTAGTTAGTTTATTCAATCCATAAGCTTGCATGGAACCTGACTTTAAAAATACGGGGAATGAGAGGGCTGCACAATGAATGAATTAGAGTTTAAGCAACATATTACCGAAATGGTGAATCACATACATAAAATTAGCAGCTTGGAAAGAATATTGAATCTTATTCTATATTTGATAACAAAAGAATAAACTGGGGCCGGAGAAATCCGGCCTTATTTTTTTTGTCTTAAAGATTCTGCAACGTCGCAAATTACTTTATAAATGACCTGCCATTCATCGTCTCCCAGCTTTGCCAAAGCTTTAAAAAGCGCCTTTGCTGTTTCGTTGCTGCCGGCCATGATGCGGTCAAACATCGCAGTTGTATCCGCTTCATCGGAAAGAAATGTGTCTCCGATGCCTTTTGTGAGCCATAAAAAAGAGACGTTAAATTCTCGGCTAATAGATTTTAAAGATTGTTCAGAGAAATTTCGTCTTCCATTTTCCCATGCACAGACTGATGATCTTGTAACACCTATTCTATCTCCGAATTCTTCTTGGCTTAGGTTTAGCCTTTGTCTTACTTCAATTACACGATCTTTTATAGATTGCTCCAATGGTTACACCACCTTTTACTAACATCATATACTATGTTGTAAGCTATGTCAACATTTAAGTAAAAAAAGTTGTTCACAATGTAATCTTAGTATACTATAATGTAAGCGTAGTAAACAGAAGGGGGTGACATAGAATGGCGAGCATTGAACTCATGACTAAGGTCGCAGTGAAATTTGCTGGAATGCCGAAAGAGGGGCAAGATACAGCGGAAATCTTATTGTGCGGAATGAAACTTATGTACGATGCCTTGAAGGATAAGCTTCCTCCGGATCCCAGCCCGCCCGAAAAGAAACCTGCATAGAAAAAGCTGCCCGAAGGCGTCAAGGAGATGGTGAAAATATACGAGTTTGAAATTGCCAGATTAGTTTTGGCTGTCACAGCTATTATTCTTTCTGTTGCAACAATTGCTTTACGTCGGAGAATATAGGAACTTCTATTTCCTTCTGAAGGTTTCCTCTATTGGTATATATGAAAATAATTATCTTTTGATATGGAAGTAAAAAGGATTCAGATGTTGTACTCAATTTAAAAAGATTACCACTTGCTTCTAACCCTTGGAGCGAAAGAGGAAAGGAAGTCGATCGAATGATTCTTTGATTCAGAAGTTCGGTACCTTTATGATTATTAATTTCCATTATAATTTTGGAATCGTATTCAACATTGTGTGTAACCGACCCATCTGATATAGCTAACTTTGTAATAGAAATTGGTAACTGTGACTTATTGGATATTGTAAAACGTAACGCATATGCTGAGTTTTTATCATTGAGATTTAAGGGGTAAATTTTGTCAAGGAATATATCTACCTTTTTTCTGTTCGAAATTACACTGTATACAAAATTATAAACTGACAAAGCAAATGCTGCGATTGTTAAAATATTTAAAAATAAGTTCATGTTTTTTATCTCCTCTCATCAAAATTTTACCACTCAAAAGAGGTCGATGCAATGATGAAATCTTGCAAAGTAAAAAAGCCGCCCGAAGGCGGCGAGGGGGTGAACATAGTTGGACTCGTCATATTTAAGCCAGCTCAAAGATGAGCTCGCAGACGCATACAAAAGGTATTCAAACTCCAATAAGGTTGGACGTGGAGAGGTGGCACATCAAATTCGGCAGATAAAGCGAGATATTCGGTGTAATTCTATGAAATCGGGAGATACGTAATTTTTATGTAAACTCAAAGTTGCACAAAGTTTTGAGAAGTGATTTTTAGCCGAAAAGTTTATTCTTGGGAAATAAAAATTGTCCCATATCAAATTTGAGAAAGTAAAGCAAACGCGAGACAATTGAAAAGTAAATGAGGTGAATAAAATTGACTAAAGAAGAAATTATGGCGTCTGAAAAAGACCCATTGACCCCGGCAGATATAGCCCCAATTCTTGGTTGCGATCCGCAGCTTATTCGTGTGGCTGCCAAAGATAAGGAAAACCGGCACCTGTTGTCCTTTCCAGTGGACATCATAGGGAACCGCGTGAAAATTCCACGCATTCCGTTTATTCGATCGCGTGGATGGAAGTCAGGTGAAGAATACTGATCAAATCAATTGAAAAAATTGTCTTCTATGTGGTCAGACAACGGGAGACGAGCAGAAATCACGCAATGAAGGAGAACAAGCCGTGAACAAAGACAGTCCATACATAAAGCACAGCCGTCTGGGCGTGATCTTGTTTGTTACCGGCCTGATCGGGGCCTTCCTCACAGCCATGGCGTCGGACAGCGGAATGCTGACCGTCTACCAAGTGTTGATTATGACAACGGCAGAGAGTTTGGCTATGGGGATTGGCGGGTTGCTGCGTGATAAAGATTCACAGAATGGAGGTCGAGAAAAACAAAAATGAAAAGCTGTATGGAGAGAATGAAGGAGAATCACACAGACGAGAAAATCGCTTCGTTTCGGGTAAAACAGAAACTACCGTATGAAGCAAAAATAAACTATGCATACACACGCGCATGGGAGTTCTACAACGAGTGTGGCAAGCGAGGACTGAACTGTCATGTATCCGTAGGTGGTCTGGACAGCATTACTTTGCTGTTGTTTTTGCGGTCCATTGGGATAGATGTTCCAGCGGTTTCGGTATCGACCCTGGAGGACAAGAGCATTCAGGCCATACATAAAACATTGGGAATCATTTCACTGAAACCTTTAAAGAGCAAAACACAAGTTCTGCAGGAATGTGGGTTCCCGGTACTGTCTAAAGAAACGGCGTCGAAGATCGAGCTGCTACAGAATCCATCTCCAAAGAATGCCACAGTCCGGCATGCAATCATCACAGGAGAAACCGGAGCATACGGAGGAAACCGGACAGGCACCCGGATGAAGATGGCTCAGAAATGGCTGGAACTGTTTGCAGGAGGTGAAAATGAACGGGAGGATGTGCAATATCAATGTGCGCCGTTTAAAGTATCCGCCAAGTGTTGCTATTACCTCAAAGAGAAGCCATGTGATGACTGGGCGAAAGAACACAACAGTGTACCGTATCTGGGTCTCATGGCGTCCGAAGGAGGTCGCCGCCAAAAGTCGCTCATGATGAATGGATGCAACTACTTTGGAAAGACAGCGATACGGTCAGCGCCATTTGCGATATTTGACCGCCAAGATCTGTTGCAGCTTGCCCTTGACCTGGATGTACCTGTTCCAGAGGTATACGGCACCATAGAATGCCAAGCAGATGGCACGCTTTACACAACAAGAGCACAGAGGACAGGCTGCTCCATGTGCGGGTTTGGAATCCAGCTCGAAAAGAGACCGCATCGATTTGACCGGCTCTACGAAGACAACCCGAAAGAATGGAATTTTTGGATGCACCGATGTGTGAAAGATCCAGTTACAAATGAAGTATATGGGTGGGGTAGGGTGCTGGACTACATAGGGGTACATTGGACACAGGGATCATTACAAACAGATCTGGACTTGCAAGCAGGGAAAACTGCCAGCAGAAAGAAAGGATGACGAAGACTTGAGATTGCGAGAATATCCATTGGGGAACCGCAATATTGTAGGTGCCCGTGTTACGGAAGCACGCCGCCGTGTGAACATGCCTCAAAGAGTCTTACTTGCAAAAATGCAGGTCAAAGGCATAGAACTGAACACATCCGGTTTATCCAAATTGGAAGGGCAGCACCGGTATGTTATGGATTTTGAACTTGCGGCGCTGGCTGATGTTTTGGATGTAAAAGTGGATTGGCTCCTTGGAAGAGACGACTACATAAAGGGGAAGTAGAAATGCAGAAGGACAAAAAAGAAGCCGCCCTGGGCGTTACGAGCACCCAAAGCGGCAAAGCGAAATGCGACAACATTTCTAATCAAAGTGTAGAGCAGAATAGCGTGAATGTCAAGACGCTGGAAATGGTAAAGGAATTGGTTTGGTTAAAGGAAAACGTGGAAAAGCGGTATACCGCCGGCAAGGTGGATTCCTGTTATGTGTATACCCATGACGATGATAACGGTGCACAGGCAGGTGTTTCCTTTACGTGTGCGGGAGAGCTGTACACGTTGACATTGCATCATGAGGTTTAAATGGTAGAGATATGACACGTGCAGAGTTGATATCCATCTTAAATACGACACTGGATGCTACCTTGAGAGACTGTAAAGAGGACAACCCCATTGTATTCTGGACGTTCTTCATGAATCACTTTGACGGAACAGTTCGCCGCAAAATCGGTGATGATCTGGAACGCAAGGGAAAGAACCGATACACAGGAGAACCAGCAAAAGCCAAACAGACAGAATCTGCGGTAATAAGCAAATGTGACCAGTGCTGGTGTGACACATGCAAGAACTTTGATGACTGTGTGATTGATATGGAGGACTGTGATGCAGAGGTGGAGCCATGTCCCTGTGATGCATGTGTAGACAGAGACTGCCCACCTTATTCACCCATTACAGCGGAACCGCCATGCGGCAAATACCGCGCACACGAAGCAGGAAGGATGGAACATGCCCAAGAAAAAGAACAGAAACAGAATATTTATCAGCCAAAAAGAAGCCTGCGAAAACTGCCAGTGCCATGACTGCGCAAAGCGGGAAATCTGCCGGCTGCGCCGTCCACCGCCTCCGCCACCAGAACGGGAAATGCTGCCATATCCCTGTCAGGGCTGCGGGAGGGATGGGGTTTACCAGCCCTTTGTCCCGAGGACTACGGCGGCGATCTGCCAGATGTGCATAACGTCGTAGGGGGGACCGGTGAAATGAAACCGCCCTATGATAATACAATTTGCCCACTATGCGGAAAGGACGTGCAACAAACGCGTGTCTGGACACATTGTCCATTGTATGAAGCTATGATTTGTCAGGATCACTGCTATGCCGGCTGTTCTTCCAGAAATGAATGGTCCCCGCACTGCAGGTACGATGCCGCATTGGGACAGGTAAACGGCAATTGAATATGAATAAAAATCACCCATCGACATGAGGCCCGGCAGCCGTCGATGGGTGAAGCATTACCCGGATAGTATCCGGAGCAAATACATTGTACACCATCTGCTCCATGTGTATTATCCCAATAGGCAAAAGTCCGGGCCTTTTCTGCCTTGGTTGAGGTATTAACATTACGGGCATAACTGGGAGAGGGAGGAAGAGCGGTGTACCTGAAGAAGACCTGTAAAGCTGGAATCACTATAGAAGTACACAAGAGCTATTCCGCCCGGTACGGCCGAAACATCCCAAGGGGAAAAAGAGAAAGCCGCACACCGGAGGCGATGAAAAAATACAACGAGAAGATGGCGTGGAGAAAGCTCACCCGGCAGATCAACGCGAACTTTGTTCCCGGGGATCTATTCCTGACCTGCACCTACCGGAAGGAGGTGCGTCCGGATCCACAGCGGGCGAAGCAAAATATAGAGAATTTCCTGGACCGTGTACGTAGGCGTTTCAAAAAGGCAGGGGTGGAGTTTAAATACATTCTGGTGACAGCCTATGGAAAGCAGGGCGGGATCCATCATCACGTGATCATTCCTGCATTTGATTATCAGGTTGTTACAGCATGTTGGCCGCACGGAGCTATGCGGTTTGAGGCCCTGTATCCAGATGGCGAATACTCCGCCCTTGCCTGGTATCTTATCAAACAATCCCGCCTGTCCCCAGATGGAAGGGAATCCATTCCCGGGAATCGATGGTCCGGAAGCCGGAATCTTATCAAGCCGGTGGAGAAGGTGCAGGAGGTAGACGCCAGGGAGTGGCGCGAGGAACCGAAACCTGTTAAAGGCTATTACATAGATCCGAATTCTGTAGAGAATGGGATTTCGCCGGTCACGGGGATTCCATATCAGTTCTACAGGATGATTCAAATACAGTCATTACAAAAGGAAAGAGAAAGTTTAACAAATACAAAGCGATCCAAGGGAGAGAAACTAAAAGATAAACGAAGTAAAGGACATTCTAAATAGAATTAAAAGTAAAATCAACCGGTCGTAAGTGTTTAAAGTACAGCGGCTTAAAGAGCAAAAGTCACGTGCGTTGAGCTTTTTCTAACGAGCATATAGATAAAGTGCGAATCGCAAGCTCACATAGATTTCTTAAGAGATTCGCACCTCGCATAGTTACTGGATTTTTTGCATTTTAATTCTCATACAGGGGAATTGTTTTCTCATTTTTATGGGATTCGCATTTTAGGCCTTTACAACCCGCATGGTTACTGGGTATAATAGGGGTGCAGTCAAAATCCACGCCCCGTAAGGGGACGGAAACCCCCTGCTTCCCGATGCGGTAAATCCCGAAGTCGTGTCAAAATCCACGCCCCGTAAGGGGACGGAAACAGCTCTTTCTACATCCAACTGATAAGTTTCATAGGTCAAAATCCACGCCCCGTAAGGGGACGGAAACGGCTGACCGCCAAGCCGCACCAGTAAAATGCGCGTCTAAATCCACGCCCCGTAAGGGGACGGAAACATTCCAAAGCTGCTTTAGCTTTGTAGGATTACCGGTCTAAATCCACGCCCCGTAAGGGGACGGAAACCCGCCCTGAATATCATTCGTCCCATAAAAGATGGGTCTAAATCCACGCCCCGTAAGGGGACAAAAAGAAGCGCCCATTCCGGAAACTTGCCGGAATGGGCGCTTTGTTCGCGTCTAAAAACTGCATCTGTTCCATTTGTGCGATACTTAGAAATAATAGAAGGTATCAATATATCGCATACCACAGCGGTTAAGAATGGAGGCAGGCAGCGTGGGGCGCAGAGACCTGAATTTGGATGAATACAATATCACAAAACTACAGTATCGAGAACTTCATAACTTTTGTTTGCAATATGCTGATAAGAAACAGCAGCTTGCGGAACTGAAAAATCCATATGGGAGTTCACAGGGTTACAATACGCCGACTGGCTGTACAATAGGAGATCCAACTGCAAGGACAGCGGAACGAATCATAATCCTTTCTAAAGAGATTGAAGCAATTGAACAAACCGCTATGGAGATCGCCCCGGAAGAATACCAGAATATTCTGTTGGCGGTAACGGAGGACGTTCCCTGGCATTTCCTACAGCTGTTAAAAGGGTTAGAAATGGGAAGGCATGACTTTGAATGTGCTAGAAGGCGCTTTTACTATAATCTTGCACAAAGAAAAGGGATGATATAAGGAAATATTTTATATTGCTTGGCGTTCTGAACACATACCTATGGTTTATGATAGAATTACCGAAAACAAAATAAAATACAAGATCTTCTTCTCTTCCTTCCGTGATAGCGCTCTGCATTCGCAGGGCGCTATTTCTTTACCTGAAAGGAGGCCATTGTATTGAATTACAAAGAAACGATAGCAGAATGTGAGGCCGAAATAGCCGTTATTGACGCAAAGCTTGCCCAGATCAGAACCAGCAACAATTGGCTGGAGAACGCCCGATACAATCAGCTCTCTTGTATGCGCGGGGACCTGTGTCTGCAGCTCCACGCGGCACGGATCGCAGCGAGCAGGGGCCGGCCACCGGATGGAGGTGATCCGTAATGGCATTAAAAGCAAAACAAAAACGATTCGTTGAAGAATACCTTGTTGATTTAAATGCAACGCAGGCGGCAATCCGCGCCGGATATTCTCCGGAATCTGCTGGATCAATCGGGAGTGAAAACCTGCATAAACCTGAAATCCGCACGCGTATAGACAAGGCTATGGCCGAACGCTCGAAACGGACCGGAATCAACGCCGACCGTGTCCTTATGGAATTGGGTAAGATTGCCTTCATCAATGCCACCGACGTGATCAATATGGATGATGCGACAATCTTGTCTGAAGCCAATCGCGACGACACAGCCGCAATTGCATCCGTGAAAGTCAAGACCATACCCGGAGAAGATGGAGATGGTGTCGAACGGGAAATCCGCTTGGCTGATAAACTAAAAGCTTTGGAATTGCTGGGTAAACATTTGGGCCTCTTTACCGATAAGGTAGAAGTGAAAGGGCAGATCGACACCGGGCAGAAAAAGCTTGAGGACATTTTAAGCCAGCTGCGAGGGGATTCCGGTGAATGAGCGCCTGATACTTTCAGAAAAGTATAAAGCCTTTCTCCGGTGCCGGGCACCGTATGAGTTCCTGGAGGGGACCACGGCCGCCGGCAAAACCACGGTGGGGCTGTTCAAATTCATGCTTCGCGTTGCGGAAAGCCCGAAGAAAATACATATCCTTTCCGGCCTTGACCTTGGCACAATCGAGAAGAACATTATCAACAAAGACCTGGGGATTCTTGACGACTTCGGCCCGCTGGTGGAATACAATGCGTCCGGCCGCGGACAGAATTCCTTGCCGCATTTGCTTTTCCATGCGCCGTCAGAGGACAAAATCGTTTACGTGCTTGGCTACGATAACAAGGCCCGCTGGAAAAAGGCTCTGGGCGGACAGTACGGGTGCCTGTACATTGATGAGATCAATATTGCAGACATGGAATTCGTCCGTGAAGCGTCTATGCGTTGCGACTACCTGTTGGCCACGCTCAACCCGGATAATCCGGATCTTCCTATCTACTCGGAATACATCAACCATGCCCGTCCTTTGCCGGAGTGGGAAAACGAGACACCAAAAGAAATATTGTCGATGCTCAACGAAAAACCAAAGCCAGGCTGGGTGCATTGGTTCTTTTCTTTTGAACATAATCTCGGGTTGCCAGCGGAAAAGGTGCAGCAGATCAGGGACAGCGTCCCGAAGGGTACAAAGCTTTATAAAAACAAAATTCAGGGCCTGCGCGGCCGCGCAACAGGGCTGGTGTTCAACTTGCAGCCGCATAATCTGGTTTCCGCCAAGTGGCTTCTGGAACAGATGCAGAGCAATCAAATTAAATTTCTGCAAGTGTCTGCAGGCGTAGATACATCGTATTCGCAGCAGTCAGCCGATACATTTGCATTCGTGTTTTCCGGTATTACGACCGACAGGCGGAAGATCACGCTGGCCACGGAGGTACACAACAACCGGGGTCTAACAACGCCGCTGGCGCCCAGCGATATACCACCTCTGCTGATCACGTTCTTGGAGAAGTATCGCACCATCTTTGATCTGTTCGCCCGCAGCGTCTTCATCGATTCCGCGGATGAGGCCACGATCATTGAATGCCAGAAATACAAACGTCTGCACGGAAGCGTCTATGAGTTTTGCCCGGCCTGGAAGAAGACAAAAATCATTGACCGTATCAATTTACAGTCCGGCTGGCTGGCGAGCGGGGATTATCTCCTTGTAACAGAATATTGCAGAGCGGAGATTGATGAACTGAATGCATATAGCTGGAAGGAAGACAAAGACAATGAGCCGGAGGACGGCAACGACCATACGATCAACGCAGACCAGTACAGCTGGCTGCCGTACAAAGGCAGGATAGGGGGCAAGGTGATGGTTACTTGAAATTGAGGGAGAAGGTGAAAGATATGCTGCGCAATTGGCTGCAAATCCAGCCCGCAACGCCGAACGGGATCGTAATCCAGGAGCCCTTGGATTTTCAGGCGTCGGTGATACGCAATCAAATTTGGTATCGCGGGGAGGCTGCGGAGCTGGAGCAGCTCTACAAGCAGCTTGGAGCGCAGGACAGTACGAACGCATCCCGGTTTTGGGCTGCCGTGCCCGCCAACGCGATGAAACTGCGCAAAATTCATTCCGGCCTGCCCGCGATCCTGGTAGACACACTGGCGTATTTGGTCAAGTCGGATATGGATGATGTAGCTTTTAAAGACAACTGCGGGGAAGCAGAGTGGAAGGCGATCACAGAAGAACTGGATTTTCAAGATACCGTTGGACAGGGTGTCGCCGGCGCGCTGAAAGCAGCGGACGGGGCCTGGAAAATATCCATAGATATAACCGTATCTCAGTACCCGATCGTCGAGTTTTATGAAGCGGACCGCGTGGAATACATCCAAAGCCGCGGGCGTGTAATAGGTGTGAAATTTTGGTCGGACCATTCAGACGGCTATAAGGTGTACCGGCTATGTGAGGAATACGGGAAGGGGTATGTTTCGTACGCCCTGTATGACGGGACCAGTGAAGTCCCGCTCGACCGCATACCGGAGCTGGCGGAATTGAAACCGGTTGCTTTTGATGGGGACTTCATGATGGCGGTGCCGTTCAAAGTCTTTGAGAGCGCCAAATTCCCAGGCCGCGGAAAAGCTCTGTATGAAAGCAAACTGGACAGCTTTGACGCGCTGGATGAAGTCATCAGCCAATGGTGGGACGCCATGCGCGCGGGCCGGGTGAAAAAGTATATCCCACGCGACCTGTTGCCGGTAGACCCCAAAACAGGAAATCTGTTGCCGCTGAATGATTTTGGCAGCGAGTACATCACTACGGAATCGCTGACGGATGAAAACGGCGTGAGTAGAATCGATACCATACAGCCGGAAATCCGGTATGAAGCGTTTCTGTCTTCCTATACGGCCGCGCTGGACATGTGCCTGCAGGGGGTTGTTTCCCCGGCCACTCTGGGCATTGACGTTGGTAAGATGAGCAGCGCGGAGGCCCAGCGGGAAAAAAAGGATGTCACAGGGTATACGCGCAATACCATAACCGGAGTTCTGGAAAAAGTGCTGCCGCAGCTGGTGTCGACGATCCTGATGGTCAACGATCTTATGCAGGGACGCGCCCCGGGAAACTACGAGCCATCTGTGGGCTTTGGCGAATATGGCGCACCGTCTTTTGATAGCCGGGTGGAGACAGTCAACAGGGCCGCCGCCGCCAATACCATGAGCATAGAAACACAGGTGGATGAGCTGTGGGGGAACAGTAAAGACGACGGATGGAAGACCGGTGAAGTTGCCCGCATCAAGCAACTGCGCGGGATCGAGACGGTAGATGGACCGCCCGCGGTGGGGGATGAGCTGGCATGACTTGGCGTCAAATCGCGGCACTCTTCGAGAAAATAGAACTGCGCCTGATCGCGTCCCTGAAACGGAATCTGGCTGCACACAAGCGCTGGGAGTGCGACGAAGGTTTTAAGTGGCCTGCCTGGCAGGCGGAGAAACTTCATAATCTGGAACGCTTTCGTAAGGAAAATCAGGAGATTTTAAATGAGTACCAGAACGTGATTGATGAAGAAACACAGGCCATGTTGCAGGCGCAGTTTGCAGAGGGTGCGGAAGCACCCGAAGAAAGCCTCCCTGAACCCACTTTCTTCGGCGTCAATGAGCCGCGATTAGAAAACCTGATCGAGGATATCCAACATGTGGAGGGGAAAGCCGAAAGCGCTGCACTGCGCATGATGGACGACGTCTATCGTCGGACCATACTGCAGGCGGAAACGGCTATGTCGGCAGGTGCGGTAACTTTGCCGCAGGCGATCGACCTGGCGGTCAAAGACTTTTTAGAACGTGGGATCACCTGCATTGAGTACAAAGACGGCAGCCGCCACAATATCACCGATTATGTCCAGATGGCTCTGCGCACAGCGGCAACGCGTTCCTACCTGCAAGGGGAGGCACAACGCCGGGAAGATCTGGGAATCGATACCGTACTGGTCAGCCAGTACGGGCAGTGCTCAGAAACCTGCCTCCCCTGGCAAGGGCGCGTATACATTGACGATGTTTGGGGGAGCTGGAACGGGGAACGGGCGGGAGACCGAGGGAAAAGCGTAAACGGAAAATGGTATCCGTTGCTTTCTGTGGCTGTGAAAAACGGGCTTTTTCACCCCAATTGCCGCCACACGCTCTCCACCTGGTACGAAGGGATCAGTACGGTGCCGGAGCCGATGGACGCTAAAAAAATCCGCAGGGACGCCGCTCTTGAGCAAAAACAGCGGGCGATAGAACGGAACATCCGACGCCTGAAACGCCTCTCAGAGGGCACGCAGGAGCCGGAAAAAGCGAAAGAATACCGAAGGCAGGTCAAACAAGCCCAGAAAGAGCTGCGGGACATTATCGCGGAGCACGACGACGTATTGCGCCGCGACTATTGGCGTGAAAAGACCTACGGTGTGCCGGAGGTTGAAAAGCCCGCAAAAACTGCTATACTGAGGGATATAAACACAGACTATCTGCCGGTGACCAATGCTGCAATCCAGCGTGTGCCGCTGTTAAAATCATCTCTACTGACAGACCAACAGAACAAGGAACTGCGGAAAAAGCACAGGGATCTTTTGAGATACGTTCAGGAAGATGCGGTCGGCACAGAAGCGGTTGCCTCGTATGACATGCAGCTTACGGAGCTGAACTGTTGGAAAGGGACGGAGGAGGGGAAGGTGAAACCTCCCAGAGAATCGGTCCCTTATATGGTCATTCACAATCATCCAAGCGACGGTATTTTGGCGGTCGACGATCTTTTGGAGATGCTGCGGCAAGACAACCTGCTGCTGATCACAGCGATTGGAAACGCTGGCCATGTCAGTATGATGGAACGACTTCCGAATAACGATCCGGGCGCCTATTTGGGTTTTGTTGTCCAGGAGGCCGCCCGGAAATCCGGCTGGGACCCCTCGCCGGAAGAGTGGGTGGAATTCACAGAACATATTTTGAAAGCGGGGAAAGACTATGGCTTCAGGTTTATCCGATGAGCGCCGAAAACAGTTGAAAAAGATAGCGTCCATGGCAGAACATTACCCTATGGATTCGGATGAGATGAACATGCTGGACGGCGGCGGGGATCTGCTCAGAAAATGCGCTACGCTTGCCCAGGAATTACTCGATAAAAATACCGCCAAGCCGTGAGGCCGGGCGGTATTTTTATGCCCAAAACATGCTGACGGCATAAAACTCTGCAAGGGAATTTAAGCCGACAGGCTATAAAAGGAGCGGAAAACAATGCGTGATACGTACATGGAACCCAATATCCAACTGTTTGCCGAGAAGCCGGAGGACGGCGAAGAGACAAAGCCTGCGGGTACGCAGGAAGACGAAACCGAAGAAACGGAAACCGGCTTACCCAAATCGCAGGAGGAACTTGACCAGCTGATCAACGAGCGCCTTCGCCGCGCGAAAAAAGATTGGGCGAAGAAAATCCAATCCAAGGCACCGGAAGGTGAACCGAAAGTGCAACAGACATCTCAGGCGACCGATGCGCCGCCAGTTAATCTGGAAACTGACGCTATGCGCATGGAGCTGCTGCAGAGCCGCGCGGAACTGGCCGCCTACCGGGCGAACGTGAAGTCAGAAGCAGTGGAGGACGCGGTTGTGCTGGCCATGCGTCAGGTGGAAAAGGATGGCGATGATCTGGACGACGAAACCATAGCCGAGGCATTGAAAAACATCCTCAAAAGGCACCCGGAGTGGAAAAAAGAGGATGAGAAAAAACAGGGCAGCGGATTTAAAGTTGGTGCCGGGAAAAAAGATTCCCTGGGCGCGGACGATGATACGCTGTCCTCCATCTTTGGTAATGTAAAGAAACTGAAAGGATGATTTTAAATGGCAGTATATGATTATGCGGAACTGTTCACCCGTCAGCTTGCGCAGAAATACGAAAGGGAACTGTGCTCCGACGCACTTACCAAAAGCAACTTAGGGGTGCAGTTTATCAACGCACAGACAATCAAACTTCCGCGTATGACCCTGAGCGGATACAAGGACCACACCCGCACGCCGGGCTTCAACGCCGGCACACTGTCCAACGACTGGGAACCGAAAAAGCTGGAGCATGACCGCGACGTGGAATTCTTCATCGATCCGATGGACATCGACGAAACCAATCTGGTCACGTCCGTAGCGAATATCCAGAACACCTTTGAGGAGGAACAGGCGATCCCGGAAAAGGATTCTTATCGCTTCTCCAAACTGCATGCAGAGCTGTTGCAATACAGCGTGACGCCGGATTCCACGGCGATCACCGCGCAGAATATTTTGGAGATGTTCGACGAGTATATGGCCAAAATGGACGAGGCCGGCGTCCCGGAAGAAGGCCGTATCATCTACGCAACGCCCGCGGTGAGGAAGGTTATCAAAGAGGCAGAGGGTGTACAGCGCATGATGGGTGTCACGTCCGTCGGCGGCATCAACCGCCAGGTGCACAGCCTGGATGATGTTCAGATCAAGATGGTTCCGGCCGCCCGCATGAAGACGAAGTATGACTTTACCGCTGGGTGCGTTCCGGCTTCTGATGCAAAGCAGATTAATTTCATTCTCCTGCATCCGTCTGCGGTCATTTGTCGGGATAAGTACAGCTATATCAAGCTGTTCACGCCGGGCACCGACAGCCGCACCGCCGACGGATACCTGTACCAGAACCGTAATTACGGAGACTTGTTCCTGATTGAGCGGAAGGTTGCGGGTGTTGTAATGAATGCGAAAGCTGCGGGCGCATAACAGGAGGGATTGACATGAAAGCAGTAAAAGCGAATAAGGAATACACGATCGACGAAGCACGGAAGGCACAGTATATCAAGGACGGCTTCGATATCATCGGTGATGACGGAAAAGTGGTACAGCAGGGGGCGGGTAAAACCGTCCCCTTTGCAAAATATCAGGCGGCGCTCGATGAGAACACAGCACTGAAGCAGCAGGTGGAAGACCTGCGGACGATGCTTGCTGAAAAAGAGACGCCTAAAAAGTAAGCGGTGGTGAAATGATGCGGTATATCTCGCTGGAAGACTATTGGAGACTGTACCCTGAAGGACAAGCCTCCGTAGAGGAAATGGAACAAGCTGAGGATGACATTGACGCGCTGACGCTTAACCGCATCGTCGCTCGTGGTATCGAGGCTTTGCCGGAGTTTCAGCGCCGGCTGGTGGTTCGGGCGGTGTGCCGGCAGGCAGAATTCCTGCACGACTACGGGGAGGTTTTAAGCAATCCGTTATCGTCCTACGGTATCAACGGCGTGTCCATGTCCTGGGACAAGAAAACGTTGGTACCGCGGGGACCGGTGCGGACCACAAACGCCGTATACGCCCTCCTGCAGCAGTCCGGACTTACCTATTGTGGATTGGACGGGAGGGGATAGCATATGGCAAAATGGCCTAAGCTTGTTCCTCCCGCCGCTTGCAACACGCCGATCACCGTGCGGCTGCAGGAAGGCGTGGAGGACGACGGCAGCCCAAAATATACCGTGGTGTGGGAAGGCAAGTGCAATTACTCCGAAAAATCCCGGCAGGTGCTGGATGAAAAGCGGCAGCTAGTGGAGCTGCAGGCCCGCACGTTGATCGATGGGGACATTGCCCCGGGGCAGGATATCGCAGGCGAAGCGGAGATCACGTCCGTAGGATCTCCTGGGGTTATACGGCGTATTTATAGCGCATCCCGTGCGCGGTATCCCGACGGGACAGTGAATTTTACACAGCTGGAGTTGATGTGATATGCCCGGCATCCAAATTGTGTTGGATCAGGTTGCAATTGCCCGTCTGGGAGAGGCTGCGGAACGTGCGGCGAGGATGGCGATAGACGCCCTGAAGACAGACGTTGTATCCGCGCAGGTGATGCCCTATGATATGGGCGACATGCAGGACACCCAGACATTCGTGGACGTTATACGCGAAGGGGACCGGATTCTGGCCACGCTGACCACCGGTGCCCCGCAGGCCCGCCGGCTTTACTATCACCCGGAGTACAATTTCCAGAAGGGCAACAATCCAAACGCCGGTGGGTTGTGGTTGCAGCCCTGGTTGAATGGAGAGAAGAAGAGTTTCGTTCAAGATGCGTTCGCAGAGTTCTACCGGAAGGAGGCGGGATTGTGATGCTGATGCTGAAGCAGGTGGCAGAATGGATCAAAGAAATTGATACAGAACTGCCCGGTTGCATTGCCGTCGGGACAATTGACGGAAACAAAGAAAAATATATCGGCGTCTACAACGACCCGAACGCCTCCGGAAAGCAGCGCGTCTGCCTCGGGGGCATAGCGCAGACAACGTACCGGGAAAAGCGCGTCACGCTGCTGGTGCATTGGACAAACTCGGCGGTACAGGCGGAAAAAAAGGCCGCGGAGCTATATGAAAAGCTCTGCGGCCGATCCGGATTTCAAATCGGTGAAGTGAAAATTGTGTACTTGGATCCCGGTGCGGCGCCTGTCTCTGTGGGACGAGATGTGCGGGGTATATACGAGTACGTTATAAACATGAAGATCATTTATGAAAGGATGGGATGACATGGCTAAGACAGGTGTATTCCCGGTTTTTGACAACAAATTTAAAATTGGGACTAGTGGCAGATCGAGCGCGGACTCCGACATGGTGACCATCAAGGAGATGGAAACATTCTCAGTGAAGATCGACGGCAAAGTGCAGGAGTGGAGCCCGATGGAGGAACAGGGGTGGACCAAGCGCATGACCACCGGTAAGGCAATTACGTTGTCTCTTTCTGGCAAACTGTGCCCCGGTGATCCCGGGAACGATTATGTAGCCGCGGCTGCGTGGAAAAGCGGTACGGACTGCGACACCAAGTTTGAATGGGAATTCCCCAGTGGCGCGAAGCTGGCGTTTGACGCGGTATTGAACGTGACGGATATCGGTGGTGGTGACAGCACCGCTGTGGCGGCCTTGGCATTTGACTGCATGTCACACGGCAAGCCGGTGTATACGCCTGCGCCGGAATGAGCATAAAAATAACCGCGCCCCCAAAAAAGGGACGCGGTTATAATTCATTTATTTTTTTAGGAAACAACCAGCGGAATCGGTAAAACTTCCGCAAAGAATTGTAATTAAATCTATAATCCAGCCAAACCAAAAAAGCCCGCCGGTAAAAAGCCAAATAATCCCTGTTCCTACTTTACCTACATAGAATCTATGAAAACCAAAGAATCCTAAAAATAAGCATAAAAAGAATGCCAGCCATTTGCTTTTAATACTAATTCCACCTCTGCCAGTACCGGTATTGGCCATATTCGTATTGGTGTTCGTATTATTAATAATTATTGTTGGCTGTTGTGGCATCTGGGTGGTATATGGATTTGCTGAGAACTGCGTCGGGCTCTGATGCGATTGCACGGGATTCTGGTAGGAGGGCTGCATTGGGGTGGGGTACGAAGGGGCGGGCGAGTTTGGCAATATATCGGGTTTCTGAGGTTGATATGTCGGTTGCTGGTTTATGGGTTGGGCACTGGCTGGTTCAGCTGCTTTTTGCTCTATATCAGCTCCACAAAATGGACAGAATTTGAAACCGCCGACATTTTCGCCGCACTTGGGACATTTCATAAATTCTACCTCCCAAAAGTTCATTATTTGTTCATATTATAAGGTATAACGACAATTTCTGCAATAGAAAAGAAAAATTATCTTGTTTCGTATTTGAGTTTGAATAGGCAGGAAAACCGCACTTTGTTTTGAGTGCGGTTTTCTTATACCTGAATTTTTTATCTAATGGAGGAATTTTAGATGAAGCTTTACACACTTGATGAAAAACTTCTCACCGAACGCCCGGAAATCCGGATTGGAGATAAGGTGTATCCGGTGGATGACAGGCAGAAAACCGTAGAACAGGTTACTAATCTGACGACGAAATACAGCGAGGAAAAAGATTTGAACAAAGGTATAAAAGAGACGTTCAAACTGGCCTTTGGCGACGCTGCCGCGAAAGAAATTGACGAAATGAACCTGCCGTTTGTCGCATATCAGCAGGTGTTCCAGCTTGTTATGGCGGCGATCATGGGAGAAACACCGGAAGCTGTGGCTAAACGATTTCAGGAAGCCACAAAAGCCGAAAAGTGATGCCTGGTATGATCTCGAATACGACCGCATCCTGATCGAGCAGTCCATTGCCAAGCAGTACGGTGTATTGCCGTCCGATCAGCCAGACCTGCATTACGCGGACTGGGCAAAGCTGGTTTCCGGATTGATGGACGATACGCCGCTGGGCCGGGTAGTGGCCGTGCGGTCGGAGGACGACCCGGATATGCTGAAAGCTTTTACACCGGAACAAAACCGCCTGCGCACGGAGTGGAAACAGTTCTGCGGACAAAAGGTCCTACGGGAATCAGATGAAGAAAGTGTGCGGTTGCAGATGAAAAACCTTGAAAGAATGATTGCGTCGATGTTTGGGGGGTGAACTTATGCCGGAAGCAACAGGAACTACAGTAGGTACAATATTTCTTGACCTGCAAATTCTGAACAACGTCAACAAGCAGCTATCTGATATTGCGTCCCGCGCACAGGCAAGTGTTGGACAGGCAATAAAGCGGACCGGAGAAACGGTGCAAGAAGCTTTCACACAGCCTATGGAGCGGGCAATGGAGGCGGTCAACGCGCCGCTTAAACAGACGCGCGATCAGGTGGAGCAAACCGACAGGGAGATTGCGGAGATTGCTGCACGCGCCGCGAGGCGTGTAAACTCCATTAATCCTGAAGCGGCGCTGCCGACTTCGGCCCCGCGAATACTATCGGCTATGGCCTCGCAAATTCAGCGGGGCAGCGGTGATACCAGCACCCCTTCTGCGTTGCCAGACGTTGCCGATACCTTCCGTCCTTCCATCAACGCAGCGGAGCTGTTGCGGCAAAAAATTCAGAATATCAACCTGCAGATGGATGCGGAGTATAGAAAGCTAGGGCAACTGAATTCTGAGTTTGAGAAACTGTCCTTCGGAACAAAAGCATGGGATGACATGTCAGCGAAAATTACAACGTCGGAATCGCGCCTGATCTCCATGCAAGGGACACTTAATGCAGCTCAGGACAAAATGGAAGCAATGGTTCAAAAAGCGATGGAAAGCCAGGAGGAATCGGACGGGTTAAGCTCCAGAATTTCCGACTCGATACAGGAGCAGCAGGACCGGGCAGCAGAAGCTATGGAAAATGCGGCCGAACGCGCGAGAAACGCAACACAGGCGACGGCGCGCATGCAGGCAAACGCATTTTTATCAGCTGCGAGCAGCCAGGCGACAGGGATTGCGCGTATCGGTGCGATTGGAAGAACCGCGCTTGCCAGTTTGCGAGGATTGGCGACGGCTTTGCCGATGGCGGCGGCGTTGGGAGCGCTGAAAGTCCTGCAAAAAGGGTTTGAACTCGCCAGCGAACATTCCAAAGAATTGAAGTCTAATCTGAACGCTTTACAAGCAAATTTGCAAGTGGCCTTCACGCCGATCTATCAGGCGATATTGCCCGCGCTAAACTCGCTTGTGAGTGCGCTCTCCAGGGCTCCCGAGGCTATGGCATCCCTTCATCGCCGGTATATTTGGCACAACCTACAAAAAGGCTCTGGACGCCACGAAGGACATGAAGAAGGAAACTGGTTCTGGATCAGGAGGCGGCAGCGCAAAACAAGGGACGCTTACAAGTTTTAACCAAATTCATACCTTGCAGAAAGAATCGTCCAGCGGGGGGAGCGCAGCGACTGGTGGAGTTGATTTCGGCAAATTGGAATCAGAAGGTAACGCGGCCGCTGAAGGGCTCGGCGCAAAATTTCGGGAATTTGGACAACTGGTGAAAGAAAATATCCCAACAGAAGCTATAGAGAGTTTGGCCAAGGCGTTTGAAAAATTGAAAAAGGCCTGGGACGAGCTTACGGAGGGATTTGATGTTCCCGAATTTGTTGCTCGACTAATCGCACTAGTGCCTACAAATGTGATTAATGCCATTACAGATTTACTCTTGCTTTTATCGGGGTTATTGGAAATTATGAACGGCTTGAAAAATGCGGATTTTGGAGAAGTTCTTGAGGGTTTAAAAGATGCGCTCTTGGGACTTCTGTCTTTACCAATAGATGCCCTAACAGCTTTAATAGATGCTTGGTTTGGAACAAATCTAAGTGAAGAATGGCAGAAGCTAAAACAAGCCATTATGGATTTTGATCTCGCCGAATGGTGGAATGAAAATGTTAAACCTTGGTTTACGTTAGAGCGTTGGCAGCAACTTGGTGAAGATATGAAAAAAGGAATATCCGAAAAATGGAATGAATTTATAACATGGTGGCAGACTACAGGGATTTTTAAATGGTGGCAGGAAAATGTTGCTCCGTGGTTTACAAAAGAAAAGTGGCAAAAGCTAGGAGAAGACATGAAAAGGGGCCTGTCCGATAAGTGGAACGAATTTACGACTTGGTGGGGAAATACCGGTGTGGTGAAATGGTGGAATCAAAATGTCGCTCCAT
The DNA here is from genome assembly GCF_001261775.1 of Anaeromassilibacillus senegalensis. GTDB lineage: Bacteria > Bacillota > Clostridia > Oscillospirales > Acutalibacteraceae > Anaeromassilibacillus > Anaeromassilibacillus senegalensis. The sequence goes on from NZ_LN868537.1 coordinate 501,826, forward strand.
GGTTTACGAAGGAGAAATGGCAGCAATTGGGGAAAGATGCAATTGGAGGCCTGAAAGGAAAATATGAGGACTTCCAGAGATCATTTGATCCTATCAAACAGTGGTGGAGTACCAATATTGCCCCTTGGTTTACAGCTGAAAAATGGCGATCAGTTGGGCAGCAGGCTATCGATGCCCTCACCTCACCGTTTCGGAACATCAAATGGCCCACGCTCAAAATGCCCAAAATCACATGGACCAAAGGCGCTGAAGCCACCGGGTGGATTGCGAACATCTTAAAGGCCATAAACCTTCCCACGTCCTTACCTAAATTGCAGGTTCAGTGGCTTGCACGCGGAGGTATCATCGATCAGCCCACCCTGTCTATGATCGGTGAACGCGGTAAGGAAGCGGTCGTGCCGCTCGAAAACAATACCGGCTGGATTGCACAGCTCGCACAGCAGGTTGCCGCATACATCGGTACCGGTCAGCCGCTTACAGAAGACTCGTTGTACCGTGTCGGAAGGCGTCTGATTTCAGAATTGCCGGCGCAGAGCGCGACCTTTGTCGCCACCATGAACAATCGCATCATTGCCCAAGAGGTCATAAAAGAAATGAAGCGTCAGAACATGCGGTATAGTCCAGTGGGAGGATAAGATGACACTGCTTAAAATAAACGGCGTGGAGGTGGAAGGGCTTGTCAGCGTTGAATTCGGGCTGCAAGACCTTTCCAGCGAGAATTCCAAACGTGATTTGTCAGGAATCATGCACAAGGATGTGGTGGCGCAGAAACGCACGCTGAATTGTAAATGCGGTGTGCTAACACTTGCGCAGGGCTCCAAATTGCTGAAGCTTTTAAACGGTGTCACGTTCAACGTCACCTATCCTGATCTTCTGGATGGTAAGCCGGAAATACGAAAATTTTATGTAGGAGACCGTACCGCCCCGTATTTTACGACTGAGGACGATACGGTCTTTGTCAATGATTTGGCCTTCAGCCTAATCGAGGTGTGATTATGCATCAAACGACAGAGTTATACAAACAACTGATTCGACGGACCGCCCGGCGGCAGATCGTGGGCGGGACCATAACGTTGTCCAGCGGGGAAACGATCGATCTCACCCCGCGAAATGTCGCAGAGGGCGGCCTGGAAATCTCCTGCGCCACCAGCCAGCAGGGCGCGTTTACGATTGGCGCGGCAGTGATCGGGGAACTCACCCTCACCCTCATTAACCATGAAAAGCAATTCGAGGCATCAGATTTCACAGGAGCCGTCATCCGATCTTCCATAGGCCTCCTGACGCAGCAAAAGTGGGACGGCACGAAAACGGTGGAGTGGGTGCCGTTGGGCGTCTACACGGTCGACGAGGCCGTGAAAACCAACGCCACAGTGACCATCACCGCGCTGGACAACATGGCCCGGTTCGAGCGACCGTACAGCGACAGCAAGCTTACCTATCCGGCCACACTGAAGCAGATTGTAACCGACGCCTGTACCGTCTGCGGCGTAACGCTGGCGGCGCCGGACTTCCCGGGCTCCGGCTACACGGTGTCCAGGCGGCCGGAGGAGAAGTCCATCACCTGCCGGGAGATACTCAGCTATGCCGCGCAGCTCGCGGGCTGCTATGCCCGCTGCAACCGCGAGGGGGCGCTGATGGTTGGGTGGTACGACATTGCGGCAGCGCCGTATGAACCGGTCGGCATCCAGTCCTCTGATGTGGCTGCGGCAGACATTGCTGTCACTGGGGTGCAGATCATCCCGCAGGACACGGAAGCCGCCCCTGTCAATTCCGGCGGTGAGGGTTATGTGGTCAAGATAGAAAATAACCCGCTTGCACAGAATAATTTGCAGGTGTTGGCGGACGATCTTGGCGCGCGTCTCGTCGGCTTCACCTTCCGGCCATATACCGTGCAATGCCTGTCCAATCCGTCCCTTGACGTGGGCGACACTGTGCGTGTGACGGACCGGCACGGTACCGTACATACAAGTTTTGTGAGCAATATCAGCTATGCACCGGATGGTTCCATGACCCTGACAGCGGACGCGGAGAGCAAGCTGAGCAATGCTTCCACGCGCTTCACCGCTGCGGAGAAGTTGCAGGAGCAGGTCAATAAGGTGGAAGATGCGGTCACAGAGCAGGGCACGGAGATCAGCCAGACTAAACAGGAAATAGAATTGAAAGCGTACAAAGATGAACTGATTTCCCTCATCAATATCAGCCCGGAAACCATTAAGATCAAAGCGAACCGCATCGAGATATCGGGTGTCATCACTGCGGAGGATTTGGAGGGCGAAGGGACTACCACCATTAACGGCGCCAATATCAAGACAGGGCGAATTGAATCGGTAGACGGAGATTGGTGGCTGGATTTGGAATCTGGGGTAGTATATCTGTCGAAAGGGACTTTCGCTGGCCGCATCGAGTGGGGAGATAATAGCTACATCGATGTGAATAGCAAAGGCCAAACAGTTTTGAAATCAAATAAAGGAGTATCGGTAGTAGCACCTGTCCTTGATGTAGATGGTGATGTTGAATGCACTGATATTATTTGCCGCAAAATTGAGTTTGGTGGCACAAGTCCTACTAGGGACGGATATGACGGGGAGGTGGGTATAACACGTAGCGACAGAAGCAAAAGAGTAATGCTATTTGAAAACGGAATTTTTGTTGGTTATGTGTAAAAAGAGGTGACAGCAATTGACCAATGAAGCAATCAAACTGAATGAGTGGGAAGTCAGCAGCGATACCGTCATGGCTGTGCAAGGCGAGGTCAATGGCCGCACGCTTGCCATTACGATCATCGATCGCAGCGGTGAACTGGACAGCACCAGCAACGCCGAAGTGATCGATCGGCCTCTCAGTCTCACAGGGAAAACATTACAATTGTACGTCGGGAAACCGGATGGAAAGGCCTGCCTTCTGGATGGAACGATCAAAGACGCTGCGAATGGCGTGGCGGAATTCGTGTTGTCGCAGCAGAGCACCGCGGTCAAGGGCAAAGCGTCCTTGGAGGTCTGGATAACGGATGCGCAGGAGAGCACGCTGAAGATCATCGGTCTTACGCTGGATGTGAAGGCGTCCGGGGAAGCTGAGATCGAGAGTTCAAATGAGTTCCAGACATTGAAACAGGCAACAGGAGCCGCATTGGAAGCCGCCGCTGCTGCCAATACCGCGGCGAAAGATGTACAGACAGCGACGACTGCTGCCAATACCGCCGCAGGGAAAGCGAACACAGCAGCGGCAACGGCGAACCAGGCGGCGGCAGACGTCGGAGATGCGGTAACACGCGCCAATACCGCAGCCTCAAATGCAGATAAGGCTACCAGGGACGCCAACACCGCGACAGGCGCTGCAAATACGGCGGCGACCAGCGCGAACACCAAAGCACAGACAGCGCAGAGTGCAGCAACCGCCGCCAATACAGCGGCGACTGCGGCCACGACTGCAGCCGAATCCGCCAATTCAGCCGCGACAAATGCCAACAGCAAAGCAACGTTAGCTAACAATGCTGCAACCGCGGCCAACAACGCCGCATCCAGCGCGAGCAGTGCCGCGACAAACGCCAATAGCAAAGCGACCTTAGCCAACAATGCGGCGTCGGCTGCTAACACAGCGGCTTCCAACGCAAACACCAAGGCAGATGCCGCGGATGCGGCGGCGACCCGCGCCAATGTGGCGGCAGAAGCGGTGGACGGCGCACTGTCAGGGGAAATTGGCCCAGCTATCACGCAGGTAATCAATGAACTGAAGGGAGCGCCAGTGGGGCTGGCTGAGCTTGACATTGCCGGAACCGTACCAATGGAACAATTGCCGATGCTACCGCCTGTTGTAAAGACAGCAGGGTCCGGCAGCGCTTACACGGCGCAGATCGAGGGGATTGGCAGTCTCGCGAAGGGCCTCATGATCGTAATCATCCCGCACGCGTCAAGCACATCTACGTCGCCCACGCTCAACCTCAACGGACTGGGCGCGAAAACGATCAAACGCCGGTACAGCTATACAAAAAGCGTTACGACGTCCGGACAGTCGAGCAACTGGCTTTCAACCAACCAGCCGCAGGTTTTGCAATATGACGGCACCTACGGGATAGCGGTCGGCGCGAACAAGCCGTATGGGCCTGACATAAATGGAACTGTCGGGGTGAGCAACGGCGGTACGGGCAAAACCAGTTGGACCAGCAACCGACTGGTTTACGCATCCAGCACCACAGCACTGACGCAGCTGGCGCCGCCGACATCCGGAACGGGCTATTTGACGCAGAGCGCGAGCGGCGCGCCTTCGTGGGTGTCACCTGCCGATATGGAGGTTGGCAAGGCAGATTACTCCACAGAATCCGGATATGCTACCACGGCGTCATACGCTCAGAGTGCATTCATTGTGGGGGAATACACTTTACTTGTTAGCGATACCACTCCAACAAACGCCCCGGCTGGCCAGATCACCTTTGTCTATGAGTCGTAAGGAGAGTTATATGGCTATTTATTTTCCTGATAACAGCGGCGTACAGCATGAAATAACCTTGGTCGCTGTTGTGACATCAGACGGCATAACCCGGGAGATAACGGAAGCCTGGCATACCGGTTCGGATAATGTAAACCGGATGGTATACCAGTCTGGTCCAAAAACGCTTGGGAGATTGCCAATCGGTTCCATAGTTGTAGACCCGGATAGTAGATATAACGGTGAGACGATTCGGTGGATGGTGGGCGATCAGCAAAGCGGAGCAACCAAACTAATTTCAAAAGATATATTGACTCTAAAATGCATAGATGCAACTGAACCTGAAAATCTTGATGGGTTGCGTCGTACGCTTGGTAATAATCGTTACACACTGTCAAACATAGACCAATGGCTAAATTCTTCTGCTGTTGACTGGTATACTGCAAGACATACCTATGATCAACCGCCAACAGAATCGCGGGTAATGATGGGAAATCCATATCAAGATGAAAGCGGATTTTTAACCAATTTGAGTTTGAATCTACAAAATGCTATGCTGAATAATACTTTTATAGCTGTAAAGAGTGTTATAGATGGTGGAGGATATGACTCATTAATCAGAAAAGTTTATTTGTTATCGCTAACGGAAGTGGCAGGTGGTACCATAAATGGAATAAGTGAAGGAGCCCAATGGGAGTGTTTTACAGATGATAAAAGCCGGAACGCAAACCCAACAATCCAGGCTGTAGAACGATCTACTTACAGACCTGAAGGGCTGAGAGCAGATAAAAGCTGGGCTTGGATACTAAGATCGATTCAAGATAATGATGAGCGAGGAGCTGGGACAACCTATGTCACAAGTACGGGCTCCATTATGAATTCAATGCCAAATTCTGGTGGACACGGTCTGCGTCCGGCGATAACTTTATCAAAAAACCTATTGACCGTAAAAAATCCAGATGGAACACGCGTAATTCAATTTTAAAGATTGAAAGGAAAATACATTATGAAACTTACACTTGCAGATAAATCCCAGTTGGAAATGATCGGAAACCGTGAAGAGCGGCAGCAATACAAGGGGTTGTACCGGGACGGCGTGCGGTTGATCTTCGACGCCGGTACATATACAGACGCTGAATTGCGTGAAATCTTCACAAATTCCGAAAAGACGCAGACCATGACGATCGATGAAGCAGAAAAGTCCCTAAAAGGTTATACGATGTTCGTGCGGTCGGTCTATGAAGAAGAGAAAATCAGTGTCACCATGGTCAAAGTGGAAAGCAGCCGTGAAGTGCAGCTTATGACGCAGGTTGAACAGCAGACCGAAGCGATTGTAACGGTGTTTGGGGCAACCCCTGACAACTTAGCAGAGGAGGCACCCAAGATCCGTGCCGGCATTGAGGCCATGAGCGCATTCGCGCCGGACGCCATTGTACTCCAACATCCGACACTGCTGCCCGCGTGGATCAGCGAGGACCATGAATACACCATTGACGACCGTGTACAGTACGGCGGCCTGCTCTATCGCTGTCTGACGGCCCATACATCGCAGGCCAGTTGGTCGCCAGATGCAGCCCCGTCGCTCTGGGTGCGCATCGACGATCCTTCCGTCGAGTGGCCGGAGTGGAGGCAGCCTGCCGGCAGCACGGACGCTTATCCTGCTGGGGCCAAAGTCAGTCACAACGGCAAGCGGTGGACCAGCGACGTTGACGCCAATGTGTGGGAACCGCCGGCCCAATGGACGGAGGTAGTCGAATGAATATTGTAAAAGATCTGCTGACGATCAATCCTTACAGCCGTCCGGGAACGAAGCTTGGCAAGGTGACCAAGATAGCCGTGCACTACGTCGGCAATCCAGGTACCAGCGCGCAAGCCAACCGGAACTATTTTGAGAGCCTGAAAGCAGGAAGCAGGGACAGTAAAGGGCAATTTGTCTATGCATCCTCCCATTACATAATCGGGCTGGGCGGCGAAGTGGTCCAGTGCATTCCGGAGAGCGAAGTCAGCTATGCGACCAATCAGGCTAATCCCTACAGCATCAGCATTGAGTGCTGCCACCCTTCCATAGACGGCAAGTTTACAGTCGAGACGGAACAGACGCTGGCAGAGCTTTGCGCGGCGCTGTGCCTCCGGTACAGGCTTGACCCGATCGGGGACATCGTCCGCCACTACGATGTGACGGGGAAGTGCTGCCCAAAGTATTATGTTGATCATCCGGATGCCTTTGAAGCCTTCAGGCAACGCGTGAAGGCGATAATGGGGACGGATATTCAGAGCGACACCAGCGGTACCGTGCAGATCAGGCGCGGCGCCTACTACACAGCAAAGTTTACGGGAGTCAATGCAGGTAAGCTTACGGTGACAGCAGGGACTGGAGGCGTGGTGACTGTCGTGCCGATCAACCGCGGCGCGGACAAGCTGGCGGCGATTGTACCAATCGGCAAGCCCGGAGATACAACGGGGATTTACACCACGCTCCCCGGCGGCAAACCGATGAAGCGGTTTGTTGCACAGGTTATTTAAAGCGTGCTTTCATTGTTGACAAAGAGACTGCCAGTAATTAAAGAAGATGGAGGATTATTTTAAATGAACATGGACGAACATGTTGTGATTGGAATCAAAACAACCGTCACAGCGGCCTGCGCGGCCTTGTCCGCCTGGCTGGGCTGGTTTGGGTGGCTTGTCGTCGCTTGGACCGCCTGTATGGTAATGGATTACATAACAGGCTCTGCAGCGGCCTGCCGGGCGGGGGAGTGGAGCAGCGCGGTTGCACGGGATGGTATTTGGCATAAGACAGGGGCCATGGTCGCGATGGTTGCCGCAGCGCTGGCCGACTGGATGATCGGTTTGGTTGTCAACAACATTCCGGCGGTTGTCCTGCCGTGGGACTACTCCGTGCTGCTGTGCCCCGTGGTCCTGGCATGGTACATCCTCACAGAACTGGGGTCGATCGTGGAGAATGCCGGCAAGCTGGGCGCGCCCGTCCCGGCATTCCTGGCCAGGATCATTGCCGCCTGCAAAGGCAGCGTGGACGCGGCAGGGGATAAGCTCGCCGGCGGAGAAGAAAAAGAAGACCAGTGAAAACAAAGCCCTGCTTCTCACGAGGCAGGGCGATTTTCTGTATGGAGGGACACATGATTGTTTTAAACGAAGACTGGACATTTACGTCGAAGGGCGGTACCTCACTTGGCTACGTCGGTGAAAACGAAGTCTGCACCCTGAAAATCCAGAAGCTTGGAACGGAATACTTGGACTGGGATATTGTGCTGGATGTATCCCAGCCAGGCAAGAAGAACATCTGGGCCGTGGAGAAAACAGAAGAAGCCGGTAATATGGTCCTGTCAGTGCTGATCAAACGGGAGTACATTGCTGCCGCCGGGAGCATCACGATCCAGCTGCGGGCCACGCATGCGGACGGCCGTGTCAAAAAGTCTGCGCAGCTCACATTGTCCGTAAGCCCAAGTATCAACGCCCCGGATGTGGTTCCGTCGCCGCTGCCGTCGGAATTCGCGGAATATGAGCTGCGGATTCTGGACGTCAAAGAGGCGGTGGAGGCGGACGCCGACCGGGCCGCTAAGGCAGCGCTCTGTTCACCGCAAATTGGCGAGAATGGCAACTGGTACACATGGAACAGTACAACCGGAGAGCTGAGTGATACCGGAATTCCGGCCAGCGGAAACGCGGAGTGGAACTTCTTTGGAACGACGCCCTGCCGGGTGTCAGGTCCGTCCATCAGTGGGGTGAAAATGGTATCCTCCACGGAGTGCAGTTACCGGCTGTACTCCGATACCGTGAAGGATATGGACAGTGCGGGCCGGACGATGAACTGGCTGACTGAGAGCCATTCCAACGGCGTATATGAGTTTACCGTCAGCATTGTAAATAATAAGCCCAGCGGATGGTATCAGGTCTTCTGGTCCATGAAGTTCACCGGTCTGGAGATAGGGAAGGCGTATAAGCTGTACATCGATACAACAGGCCTTACGCCGGATTCCACGACCACAGGGATGCATTTTGGACGATTTTTGTTGGCCAGTGTAAACAATGGGTCTAAAGGTGATTTGCTTATAAACACCACAGAAGTCGATCATGCCAGATTGAGTTCCTGGGAGTTCATAGCAACGACGCCAGATGTACTCTTGGAATATTACGCGGGAAAAGAAATCTCAGAGTTGGTAAATGGCTATCAAGTTCGCTTCAAGGATTTGTACATCAATTACGCGGACGCGGAGAGCGGACATACCCCAATCCTGAATCAGTCCGGTTCATTTACGGGGGAGCTGGTATTCCCGGAATATACGGACAAATTGCATTATGAATCTACGCCGTCCTGTTCTGTGTACTATTCTGAAGCCAAGTCCAAGCTTTTTACAATTAATGGCAAGGGACCGGATGCAAGCGGCAATATAGAGATTCCAGTCAGCCGGCTGCAGAGCAGGACGCTGGCCTGCTTTGGAGACAGTATTACAGGGGATTTTCAGCCGCCGATGGACTATCCCTCCGTAATTGCAAAGCTGACCGGTATGCAGGTATATAACCTTGGGGTGGGTGGCTGCCGTATGTCGCAACACACGGACCAGTACTATGACGCCTTTAGTATGTATCGGTTGGTGGACGCCATAACCTCCGGAGATTACACATTGCAGGAAGCGGCGGTGGGGCATACCGTAAATTATGCAGCCGACCGTATAGCGTCATTAAAATCCATTGACTGGACAAAGATAGACTATGTCACCATTCTATTTGGAACGAATGATATTCATGGAGGCGTATCACTGGATCACGCAGATGCCCCCAAAGATGTTACAACCTACCTGGGCGCGGTCCGATATAGCTTGAAAGTACTTTGGAGTCGCTATCCGCATCTGCGGGTTTTGCTTTTAACTCCTATCTACCGTTACTGGGATAATGAACAGGTAGACAGTGATGAAAAAATGTTTGGAAACAAGCATTTTTACGAATATGGAAACGCGCTCCTTCAGTTGGCAAAGAATTACAAAACGCCGGTGTTGAATTTGTATGACACTTTGGGAATCAACAAATGGAATCGGAGACAGTATTTCTCGAACGGGGATGGGACACATCCAAATGATTTGGGTCGTGCGCTGTTGGGGGAAAAGATTGCAGGAAAGCTTTTGGGCGATTTTTAAAAATGTATAGAAAATGAAAAAGTGCAGCTGTCCTTTATGGATAGCTGCACTTTTTCTGTCCCCTTACGGGGCGTGGGTTTTGACTGTACCCTCATTATACCCAGTAACCATGCGGCTTGTAAAGCCCAAAAATGCAAATCTACCGAAAAGCAAGAAATAAATATGCAAGCAGAGAATAAATTATTGAAAAATGCAGGAATTAAGCGAGGTGCGAATCAACCAGCAAATTTATGTTTGCTTGGTATTCGCACATGTTTAAAATAGATTAATACTTTCTGTTTCAACATAAAATTATATACAAATTAATTTAAATTATATTGCGCGATATAGAAAAAAGTGGTAATATGGCCAAAAGGAACGCAAAGAGTCGAAAAAGCTCACGCGGAGAGGAGGAAGTATGAAAGAAGATAATTTTGAATGGCGCTGCCTATTATACACGTTGAGGCCAGAATGTGAGCAGCAGGGCTTGCAGGTTCTGTACAAAAGTCTGTGGGACGATATGGACGCATCAGAAGAGGAACAAAAATGGATAGAACAGGCGAGTGAAATCGTCGCCGGAAAGGAATGGCGGGAGAACTCTGGCCGGGGGCTCCAGTCAGTTTTTTATTTGCTCAACGGTGGGCGGGAAGAAAAAACTTTTTATCCAGGCCCGGCTGAGGAGCTGCAGTATCCCACCGAACGGGAAGTACCAGCGAAGGCGTTTTCGGAGCGATTGGAGGTTTGCTTGGAGGGGCTACTCCAGACAAAAGGGGATCCGGAGTGGGCTCTCGAAGTTTGCAGAAAACACCTGTCCTATTACCCGTCCGCCGTTCCCGGCGTATCCCTCTACCAGAAAACGCGTCTGGAAACCTGTCTGGCCAGATGCCTGAGAGACTCCAGTGAGGAAAAGCCGTTCCTGCTGATGACCTGCGGCCTGCCGGGAATCCAAAAGTTTTTATACACGATCTCTGGTAAAGGCGTGTTAAAGTCCCTGCGAAGCCGGTCGTTTTATCTGGACCTGCTGGAAGAGCATTTGATGACAGAGCTGCTGAACCAGCTGGGGCTGTGCCGCGCGCATGTCCTGTATGTCGGGGGTGGGAGCAGCTATGCTCTCCTGCCCAATACGTTGGAAACCGTCAATATTCTGGAGACTTGCCTGCGGAATATCAACCGCTGGCTGCGGAACCGATTTTCCGATGCACTGCAATTCCTGTACGCGTGGGAGCCCTGTTCGGGGGTCGAATTGCAGAACAAAGAGCCGGGGACCTATCAGGCGATTTTTGCCCGCCTGGACCAAAAGCTAGAGGAGCGCAAGAGCCGCCGGTTCGACGCGGAAGATTTGCGGAACCTGAATGCGCAAAAGATGCACGATGCGGGGAGAGAATGCCGAGTCTGCGCGGGAAGCAGACTTCTGGTGGACGATAAAGGTCTGTGTGAAGTCTGTCGGGAATTCCGAGATGTGTCGGCGGGTCTGGTGAACGACGGCCGTGTCGCGGCGATTTGCGGCGCCGTATGGAAGGATAAACAAAACCATTTGACCGTTCCTTCTGCGGACGGTAAGGATTGGTTTGTATATATGCTGGAGGAGGACAGGCTGAAAGACCTCCAAAAAGCAATGGCGGGTACGTCGGTCCGCGTCTATGCGGCGGATGGAAAACACCTGCCACTCCCGCTGGGCTCTTACGCCTATACGGCGGACGGCGTGACCATGCCGACCTTTGAGGAGCTGGCGAAGTGGGCGCGGGGAATCAAGCGGCTTGGTGTCCTCCGGGCGGATGTGGACAACCTGGGAAGCACTTTTACCAAGGGCTTTGAGCGGAATCTGCGAGATGGAACGTGTGGCTCCGGGCTGGCGCTGACGGCGTCCCTGTCCCAGCTGTTGACACAATTTTTCAAAATGTACCTGACAGAAATTTTGAAGGGAAAATACGGTCAGTTCCATCTTCTGAAAAAAGATGAGGGAATCGCTTGGGAACGCAAAGCGATTGTTGTTTACGCGGGTGGGGACGATATGTTTCTGGTCGGTCCATGGAATGAGATCGTGGAGTTGTCCGTGGACATATACAATTGTTTCCGGGGCTTTACGGGTGGAAAGTTGACCTTTTCTGCGGGCGTCGGTCTGTTTCCGTACCACTATCCCATCTATGCAATGGCGGAGGACACAGCTATATTGGAGAGCGAGGCCAAAAATATTAATAGATTAAAAAATGGATTGGCTCTGTTTGGCATGGAATTACGACAGGGGACAGGGGATAAGATGTGTTCCATTGCAAGGCATAAATATACATGGCCTCTTTTCAAAGAAAATGTGGTGAAAGACAAGCTTCAGCGATTGGAGGTCTACTTTGATAAGACCTTTGGACAAGATAGCGGTGGAGGAACAGCCTTTCTCTATCAATTGAAACGGTTTGCGGAAGAACTGGACAAAAATCCGGCTGAAAAAATGAACTTGGCACGGTTTGCATATTTGTTGGCGCGTATGGAGCCGGGCAAGAAAGATCCGAAGCTTGCGGATTTGTATGCAGTCCTGTCTGTTGATTTGTACCGCTGGGTGCGTGATGATATAAGTCGTGGGATGTTATTGACGGCCATAGAATTATACTTGTGCATGGTCCGTAAATCGCGGAAAGAGGAGCGAGAAGATGGAGCGTGATTGGCGGGAAGTACTGGGGCAAGAGTACGATATCCCTTTAAAGCAGACGGAACAAGAGCAGAAACGGAAAGGCGGGAAGGATGACATGAAAGACAACGAAAAAGAGAATATAAATAAGCCGGAATATTTAATAGATGATCGTGATTATGTCAAAATGGCAGATGAAAAGATGAAATCATATGCTCGTTCAGAGGATCAAAAGAACCTGAGACCTATCATCGATTATCATAAACTAACCACCAGCCAGATGAGAAACTTGTATGCTCTTATTACGCGGGTTTACAATAAAATGCGTGCGGGACAAAATATTGCTGTATCGGATTTGACTAATGTTAAAGTAAGAATGGTCTACGATGCAGGTAGAAATTCCGATGTAGCAAAGTTTTTATTGAAGACAGAGCTCCTAACTGGTCTTAACTGGCTTACCGAGAATTTGGACGCTGAAGGAAAGATAAACAAAGAACTTTTTACGCGCTATGCAAATTATATGGAGGCTTTGGTAGCGTATCATTATTATTACAGCAAAAGTAAGGATTGAGAGGGAAAAAGCATGTTGGAAAAAATTAAAATCACAGGGCAGATAGAAGTTGTCACCGGCCTGCACATCGGCGCTTCGGACGTCTATGCAGCCATCGGCGCGACAAATTCCCCGGTTGTCCGAGACCCGATGACGCAGCAGCCCATCATTCCGGGAAGCAGCCTGAAGGGGAAGATGCGCACCCTGCTCGTTAAATCCAAAACTGATAAATATATCTTAGAGGAGCCGAGTCAGGACCCTCAAATGATAGTGCGGTTGTTTGGATGCACTGCCAAAGACAAAGATACGCCGGCGATCCCCTCCCGCCTGCAATTTGTGGATTGCTTTTTGTCGGAAGGCTGTCTGAAGAATTTGCCGGATAGCGGTGCAACAGAGGTGAAAACAGAAAACACCATCACCCGTGCCACCGGTCAGGCGAATCCACGATCCATGGAGCGCATCATTCGTGGAACAGTTTTTGATTTTAACCTGTTCTATACGGTGGAGCGATTCTTCCTGCAAGGAGTCGATGCAAAAACGAAGCCGAAAAAAGCGGAAGAACAAATCCGAAAAGAGATTGCAGAGGATTTTGAAACGCTGGCGGATGGAATTAAGTTGTTGCAGCAGGATTATCTGGGCGGCCACGGGACGCGGGGTAGCGGTCGTATCGCGTTTTCAAAATTACAATTGGAAGCGGTGGGGTACAAAGGGGATTTGGGAGTATTGAAAAATATAATAAATGGTGAGAAACATGATGGAACAATATCTGTATAAGTTTCATTTCAATGGTTCCGTGCATCTGGGGCGGGAAGAAGGCCGCAATGTATTGCAATCGTCCGACATGCAGCTCCGTTCTGATACGCTGTTTGCCGCGCTGTGTGTAGAGGCGGCGCGTAGCGATGATAACATATTAAATCGACTTATCGGCGAGGCGGAGGCGGGACGCCTTTTGGTATCGGACGGCCTGCCTTTCCGGGACAGGGAGCTGTTTCTGCCAAAGCCCATGCTTCTCCGTAGAGAGGGAACTGTGCCGATGGAGTCGAAACAGCGAAAGCAGCTAAAAAAGATTCCGTATATCCCGCTTTCAAAATGGAACGGTTATCTCGCGTTTTTACAGGGCGCAAAACCGCTGGACCAAGGCTTCGCGGACACCTGCAAAGACCTGTACTTTCCGGACGAGCGCACCTGCGCCGCGGTGCGCGGAAAGGAAGACCCGGACCCGTATTTAGTCAACAGCATACGGTTTAATGTGAACTGCGGACTGTACGTCCTCTTAGCGTTTGAAACGGAGGAACTGCGCATCGAAGTAGAATCGCTGTTGGAGTCCCTAAGCGTCAGCGGTGTAGGCGGAAAGCGGAGCATGGGCTTTGGAACGTTCCGGTTGGAGCGCTGCGGCGCGTTGGCTGACGTATGCCCTTCGCTGTATAAGGGGATTACCAAGGAGGGCGCCGAGCACTGGATAACACTGAACACTTCTTTTCCAACGGACGGGGAGTTGGAAGAAGTGATTCCTACTGCCGCATACGCCTTGTGCCGAAGGGGCGGATTTGTCGATGGGATGGGGTACAAAAAGCGCACCATATACGCGTTTGCTGCCGGATCCTGCTTTGAAAAGCGGTTTTCCGGAGAAGTGGCCAATGTTGCGCCAGAGGGATGCCGCCCGGCGTACCGGCTGTTAAAACCGATCTTTTTGGGGGTGGATGTATGAACCTCTTAACAATCCCGCTGACGCTGCACGTTCTGACACCCGTGCATATTGGGTGCGGGCAGCAATTGATGAAAAAGGAATACGTACTTGACCTGGATAAAAACTGCGTATACGTTTTGGACACGAAGAAGTTCCTTCCATGGCTGGTTAAGCGCGGTTTGGACGATGCATATTTTACATTTGTGACGAGCGAAGAGAAAGATTTATATGAATGGCTTCGGGGTAATGACAAAAAAGAAGAGTGGAGAAAGCTTGTCCTCTATACAGTAGAGAGGGTATATGGAGATAAGGATATAAGAGTAATACGGCGGCAAAAAAGCAATTTATCACAGATAGCCGGCCAGGCAGCAAATAATCAGAGTGATAAATTTCTCCCTATTAACCTCATGATGAAGGATCCTTATGGGAGTCCATACATCCCTGGAAGCAGCTTGAAAGGCGCGATCCGCACAGCGTTGTTGAACCAGATAATTCAAGACGACGCAGAGGATGCGAGCATGCAGGAAGTGGTCGATCTATGCAATCAACTAAGAGAAACATTGTCCAATCCAACAATGGATAATAAAAAAATAGAAAATTTAGCAAAGCAGATGCAATCTATAGAACAAGCTTGTCTACATAAATTAAAGCTGAATTTGGTTGCAGATGATAGCGACGCATTGAGGTCCATCATGCGGGGAATATCTATTTCAGACAGCAAGCCTCTAAATGCTTGTACATTAACATTGTGCCGAAAAATCGACTACGATGTGGGGGGCAAAAATCCGTCGTATATTCATTTACTAAGGGAGTGTCTAAAGCCCGGTACGGACGTGCGATTCACTATGACGCTGGATATGGATATTTTAAAGGACACAAAAATTGACAGGATCTATATTGAGAAAGCCATTAAGAACTTTTATATTCTGCAAAACCGAGAGGTTGTCAAAAAGTTTAGAGGATTTGAGTTTGCCGCAGAGGATAAACGCTGTGTACTCTATTTGGGCGGCGGCTGCGGCTTCCACTCGAAAACGCTGCTGCTGCAACTGCTGGGAGATAAAGTGACTCCTGGTACGGCCCGACTATTGCAATTCCTTTATAAGAGGGGAGGCCATAATAAGGGTGAAAGCGTTTCGCCGCACCGGCTTAAATGCACCTACTGCGGAGAAAGAGTATTAATGGGGAAGTGCGAGGTGCGGTTCGGTGGTTAAAATGTGTTTGGAGCTGGAAGAAACCCGGCAGGTTCCCCTTGTCCCCGAGGACGCCTACTGCCTGTACGGCTGGCTGATGGAGCGCGTTTCTCCAGATTTTGCGGATCAATTGCACGAGAGTAATATGCGCCCTTTTTCTCAATACCTGTTTGTACAGCGGGATACGCCGTTCCGGGCGGAATACCATTGGAATCTTTTTACAGAGGAGGCGGCTCGGGAGATCACGCCTCTGCTGTGCCCATCCAAACCGGTCCTTTTGCGCGGTGGAGAGAAGCAGATCCGAATCCGGAGAGCGGAGCAGGAACCGTTTTTGACTGCGGATACGGTTGAGCAGTGCTTCACCGCGTTGGAAATCCCCACCTCTTACAAGATGAATTTTTTAACCCCGACCACGTTTAAAACGGAAGAACACTATGCGTTATATCCCACAGCGGAATTGATCGTAAAAAGCGCCGTGGCCCGCTTTGCGCAGTTGGGCAGCGACGTTGTTTTAGAGGATGAGAAAGTCATCGCGCAGCTGGCCGGCGCGGCCAAGATTACAACCTATTCCCTGCATGCAAAAAAGTATCGAATGAAAGCGTCCTGTGTACAGGGATTCACCGGGTGGGTGCGGCTGGCGATCCATGGGCCGGAGCCGATGCGGCGGTTGTTTCGCCTGCTGATGAACGCGGCGCCGCTGACCGGAATCGGGATCAAAACCGCACTGGGAATGGGCGGCTGCAAAGTAGAAGAAACGTTTGGACGAGACTTAAAAAGGAATTTAATATGATTAAAACGAACATAAAATCATTGCTCAAAACAAAACAGACGTTGCTGGAAGCCAAACTGGACGTTTTATTTAGTCATCCAGTAACAAAAGGAGACCATTGCGAAGGCGCTTGGATTGACTTTTTTAGAAGCTTTCTGCCCAGTAAATTTGCGGTCGATAAAGGATTTGTATTTGATTGCGAGGGAAGTATTAGTGAGCAGATTGATGTGATAATCTACGACGCGCTTTATTCGCCGCTCATCTTTGGAACAGATGCAGGGGAGAAATTTATTACGGCAGAAAGCGTGTATGCGGTGTTCGACTCAAAGCCTGAAATCAATAAAGGAACGATTGGATATACGAATAAAAAAATTCAAAGCGTTGAAACCCTGCGTAGAACTTCGAGAGGTATCATCAGTGCGGGAAAAGAACTGCCTGCAAGGGGGCTACCACCCATTATTGGCGGAATACTTGCCATCAGATCAGTCGAAAAGAATGCCATTGAATCTTATATGAGAGAATTTCATTACATAGACGTAGGATGTGCCATCAAGAAGCATTCGTTCTTGGTTAAAAGAGATGAAGATAAAAAATTTTTATCCTGGGTCTGCAGTACAGAGGAAGAAACCGTTCTTGCTTTCTTTTACATGATATTGGACGAGCTTTATAAAATAGGAACAGTCCCAGCGATTGATATACGTGACTATGCAAACGCAACGTTGACAGACATAAAATTTGAAAAGGAGAACCAATAAAGAATCGAGAATTTTTGTTATATTGTACTTATAATGCGAAAACATTCATGGTAAATTCTAAAAGAGATAAATAAGGCGTCTATCCCAAGCTCATATGCTTATGGGATAGGCGCCTTGTTTATTTTCCCCCTTACAGGGCACGGAGTTAAACCCTATGTCTGAACTTGAATATTGTATGTTCGCTCTGGTTTCCGTCCCCTTACGGGGCGTGGGTTTTGACTGAAAAGGATTACAACACCAAAAAACAAAAAATTGTTTCCGTCCCCTTACGGGGCGTGGGTTTTGACCTTATCCACCATATAAAATCGAATGACGATGTTATGGTTTCCGTCCCCTTACGGGGCGTGGGTTTTGACCTTATCCACCATATAAAATCGAATGACGATGTTATGGTTTCCGTCCCCTTACGGGGCGTGGGTTTTGACTTATGGATCTCAACAATCTCGACGTCGCCAAGGTGTTTCCGTCCCCTTACGGGGCGTGGGTTTTAACCCTAACCCTGCTGCTACTCATATTAACAGCATAACGTTTCCGTCCCCTTACGGGGCGTGGGTTTTGACCAGACCACCAACCCGTGAGGCCGGAGGCATAATAAAGTTTCCGTCCCCTTACGGGGCGTGGGTTTTGACTGCCCGTTTGGGCGGTGCCTGTACATCGAGGAGCAGTTTCCGTTCCCTTACGGGGCGTGGGTTTTGACGAGGCAACTAAAAAGAAAGGTCCCCGTCTGACGACTTCCGTCCCCTTACGGGGCGTGGGTTTTGACAACGAAGTCGCAATGATACTTGTCCTTGGCGAAACTTCCGTCCCCTTACGGGGCGTGGGTTTTGACCATGCAGTAATAATGCAGGGTTTTTGCGGCAACCACTTCCGTCCCCTTACGGGGCGTGGGTTTTGACGTGTTTTAACGGGGATTGCCGTAAGCCGTGGATCACTTCCGTCCCCTTACGGGGCGTGGGTTTTGACTATTTTAAGTGTGACAACGGGCTATACTTTGTTACTTCCGTCCCCTTACGGGGCGTGGGTTTTGACTGCACCCCTATTATACCCAGTATCCATGCGGGTTGTAAAGCCCAAAAGTGCGAATCTTACGGAAAACAGAAAATAAATATACCGGGTAAGAACGAATTATCGAAAAATCCAGGATTTATGCGAGGTGCGAATCTCCAAGGAAATCTATGTGAGCTTTAGGTTCGCACGCAAAGAATATAATTCTATATAATCGATAATAATTAATTTGTTATCTTGAATTATACTGTGGATAAGAAAGGCGGCTTAAGCGCGTTTAAAAATATAAATGATTTGACACAATAGTGAAATAATGACCATGAATTACTTGAAAACAAACACGCTCACCTTATAACGACCAGACAACGACCAAAGGTGTAACTACAAAAAGAAAACCTCTCAAAAAATCCAGCATTTATGCCGATTTTCTGAGAGGTTAAGTGGTGGAGCTGAGGAGAATCGAACTCCTGTCCGAGAACCGCTTGCCCAGGCCTTCTACGAGTGTAGCCGATGTTTTCACATTCCCTCTACACAGCGCCCACAGGCAGGCTCAGTGCTTTAGTAGCCTTTAAGCCGTGACAGGGGTAAAGGCGTTCCCTTGTTCACGTTCACCGCTCATCGACGCCTCTATCCGGGCCGCGGTGCTCCCGGTAGAGACGGCAGCCTAATTAGGCTGCGTACGCAACAGTATTGTTGTCGTTTAATTTTAAGATTGCGGCTTTTAAAGCGGGTCCGCGCCGCTACTCGCTTACCAGGGTTCACAATCCCCGTCGAAACCTTTACAGCCCCATATATAAGGGTTTAACGATTTTTTTCTTTCATCGCCCGGTCAATATCGCGCTTAGCTGCTTTTGCGGCCAAATCCTGCCGCTTATCATAAAGCTTTTTGCCACGACAGAGGCCAACTTGTACTTTAACCAGTGAGTCCTTAAAATACACGGAAAGCGGGATCAAAGAGTAACCGTCCTGTTTAACAAGCCCAAACAACCGCATGATTTCCCTTTTGTGCATCAGAAGTCTTCGTACGCGCATAGGATCCTTATTAAAAATGTTACCCTGCTCATAGGCGCTGATGTGAAATCCATTAACGACCAATTCGCCGTTGACAACCGAACACCAGGCATCTTTCAAGTTGCACTGCCCGCGCCGCAGAGATTTTACCTCTGTGCCGCACAGTTCAATTCCAGCTTCCATACTTTCCTCGACAAAGTAGTCGTGATAGGCTTTTTTATTTTGTGCGATGGTTTTTAAAGACTTGGCCGCCATAAAAAAGCCTCCCTTTTCCGTCTTTGCTGTGGCTATATAGAATACCATAAATTTTGCTTTTTGTCAATTGTGAAGCGGCAAAGAGAGGGCAAAGGCGGTTCCGTCGTCTACAGATATCGCCTTTGCCAAAATAGAGATGCATTATGGTTCGTTTGCAAAATGTTCGGCAAGTTGTTGCCGCACCTCTGCTGATTCGCTGAAAACACTGTTGCTGTAAAGCGCTGCACTGCCGGAAAACTGTTTTGGCAATGCTTTTAAACTTTCCATATAGGCATTCTCATCCCGCGTGTTTGAGAAAATATTTTCCATAACAACACCTCCCGAAACTATTTTGTCTGAGAGGACACAAAAAATTTAAGGAAAATATTTCTCTTAGAATGTTTTTACCAATGGGGTGGTTTAGGTGGATGGCCTGGCCCATGTGGCGGCTTTGGAGGTGGCCCGGGAAGCCCAGGTCCGTGCGGCGGAGGTGGACGATGAAACCAGCCAGGAAAAGGCGTCCCAGGGCCATTGGGGCCGCCGGGAAGATGTGGCCAGATATAAAAACGCATGTGACTTCCTCCTTTCCTTAATAAAGGTATGCGGAAAGAAGTCAAAATGTCGCTTGCCTTGCAAACACCAGGTTGATTGGAAGAGCATATACTGAAAAAGACTTCGACTCTAACTTTATAAGGGAGGATGCACTTTGAAAGGAATTGACGTCAGTGCGGACAACCATGTGGAATGGGAAACGGCGAAAGAGGGCGGACTGGAATTTGCCATGCTTCGATGCGGATACGGAAAAGATCTGGCAAGCCAGGATGACCCTTCATTTGCCGGCAATGTTTCTGCATGTGAGCAATTGAATATACCTTGGGGAACGTATCTGTACAGCTACGCTTTAAATACAGAAGATGCCAGGAGTGAGCTGGCACATATTCTGCGCTTGGTTAAAGATCGGAAACCACTGTTTCCGGTTGTTCTGGATATGGAGGACGCGGATGGTTACAAGGAAAAACACGGTATGCCGTCGCGCAGAGTTCTCACAGATATTATTAAGACGGTTTGCGACGGATTAAAAAAAGCTGGATATCTTGCCGGATATTATGTAAATAAATCCTGGCACGACCATATGATTTATCCAGATGAATTAAAAGAGTACGAATTTTGGTATGCCCGACCGGGATATAGAAAACCGGATTTGGATTGCGGCCTTTGGCAGAATAATATTCCTGCAACAGGGGGCGAGTGGCCCGGCGTTACAACCGGCGGGGAAAACGAATGCGATACGGATGTCAGCCTTAAAGATTATCCGCAGATTGTGCGGGACGAGGGGCTGAATAACTGGCCGAAAACAAACCCGATTTCCATCGACACTACAATGGATGTCACAAAGACGCGCGGACAGTGGTACGGGGTGAAATGCACAGCAGAGGATCCCGCGAAAATTGAGCTGTATCCGGGTACGCCGGACATTGTGACGGTCATTCCGGTCAAACGGGAGGGTGACAGCCAGTTTTTCCTGGTGGTCCCAATTGGACAGCCGGGGCAGAGCACTGGCATTTGGACTCGCTATGGAGGCGACGAAGAGACGGCTCAAAGAAGATTTGTATTCAAGATCGGTCAATAAAAAAACAAGCACCTGTGAAAACAGGTGCTTGTTTTTTGGCGGAGAGGATGCGACTCGAACGCACAATGCCTTGCGGCACACCACATTTCCAATGTGGCTCCTTACCATTAGAATACCTCTCCATATGCAATTTTACGCCGCCGCAACTGACAGCTTGATTATTATAGCGGATGCGTATCAAAAAAGCAAGAGGTTTTTTGAAATTTTTTTCAAAATTATGCAAAAATTTACTTGCACCTTCCCAGAACGTGTTATAATATAAAAACAAACCAATTAAAAGTGCGGCAAAATGCAGAATAACAGAATTGCTGTACAAAAAACAGGGGGAACAAGTATTTTGAAGCGTACAGAAATCACAGAGCTTTATAAAAAAGCACAGGAGCTTGGCGGGAAGTCTGTTTTGGTCTGCGGCTGGGTGCGTACCATCCGTGATTCCAAAGCCCTTGGTTTTATCGATTTGAATGACGGCAGCTGCTTCAAAGGCGTGCAGGTTGTATTTGAAGCGGATAAGCTTTCCAATTACAAGGATATCGCAAAGTTGAATGTTGGCTCGGCTATCGTAGTTACCGGCGAGCTGCTGTTGACGCCGGAGGCAAAGCAGCCATTTGAAATCCATGCGATGGAAATCGCGGTGGAAGGTACATCCACGCCGGAGTATCCGTTGCAGAAAAAACGCCATACAATGGAATATCTGCGTACCATCGCGCATCTGCGTCCTCGTACCAATACATTCAGTGCAGCGTTCCGTGTCAGGAGCGCAGCTGCCTATGCGATTCACAAATTCTTTCATGAAAACGGATTTGTCTATGCCCATACGCCGCTGATTACCGGTAGTGACTGTGAAGGCGCTGGTGAGATGTTTACTGTGACGACGCTGGATCCTGAGAACCCGCCCCGCACAGAGGATGGCACCGTGGATTACAGCCAGGACTTTTTCCAGAAACGTACGTCCCTCACTGTTTCCGGCCAGCTGGAGGCGGAGTGTATGGCGATGGCCTTCGGCAAAGTTTATACCTTTGGCCCAACCTTCCGTGCCGAAAAATCATATACGCAGCGCCATGCGGCGGAATTCTGGATGATTGAGCCGGAGATTGCATTCGCAGACTTGAAGGACGATATGGAGCTTGCGGAAGCGATGATGAAATTCGTCATTCAATACGTTTTGGACACTTGTCCGGCGGATATCGCGTTTTTCAATCAGTTTGTGGACAAAGGCCTTTTGGACCGTCTGCACAATGTTGTCAGTTCTGAGTTTGCCTGTGTTACCTACACCGAAGCGGTGGACCTGTTGATGAAGAACAACGACAAATTTGAATACAAAGTGGAGTGGGGAACCGATCTCCAGACCGAACATGAAAAATATCTGACAGAGCAGGTTTTCGGAAAGCCGGTCTTTGTAACCGACTATCCAAAGGAAATCAAGGCTTTTTATATGCGCATGAACGACGACGGAAAGACCGTCGCGGCGGTAGACTTGCTGGTTCCCGGGATCGGCGAGATCATCGGCGGCAGCCAGCGTGAGGAGCGCATGGATATTCTGTTGCAGCGAATGAAGGACTTTAATCTGGAAGAGGAAAACTACTGGTGGTATCTGGACCTACGCAAGTACGGCGGGACAAAGCACGCTGGATTTGGCTTGGGCTTTGAACGTCTGGTGATGTACTTGACCGGCATTTCCAATATCCGCGATGTGCTGCCTTTCCCGCGGACCACTGGTACAGCGGAATTCTAAAAATGGGGTTTGCGTTTAGACATCCTGCATAAACAATCAATATATAAAGGAAAAACAGCGGCGCGCCGCGTGAAATATTCTCCGCATAATGAAAGGTGGAGGAATGTTTCATGCGGCGTAATTTTTTGTATGGTTTTATTTCTGCGTTTTCTCGTCGTTATGGACAATATTTTTTACAAGGGATTGCGAATAATTTGTCAAATAAGAGAAAATGCAGGATGCTGTTTTTTATCTTGCGTTTTTAAATGTGATGGATTAAAATAGTAAAGGTCTGTTATGGCACAGATTCTTTGATTTTTCAGTATTATATAGGAAGATTGTAAAAGAGGCCTTTTAAAATGGATGCAGGGCCACACGAAAAAAATGCATTTTAATTAAAGGAGATGCTCATTTTGGATTACCGATCAATGTCAAAGGAAGCACTGCAAGGAGCCAAGGCGGAACTGGAAAAACGCTACAAAGACATTCAGGCGATGGGCCTGAAGCTGAATATGGCGAGGGGAAAGCCCAGCCTGGCACAGCTGGATTTGTCCATGCCGATGCTTGACCTT
The DNA here is from genome assembly GCF_001261775.1 of Anaeromassilibacillus senegalensis. GTDB lineage: Bacteria > Bacillota > Clostridia > Oscillospirales > Acutalibacteraceae > Anaeromassilibacillus > Anaeromassilibacillus senegalensis. The sequence goes on from NZ_LN868537.1 coordinate 525,111, forward strand.
TTGAATTCTTCTTCCAATATTAAAGCTTCCACAGGCGACGATTGCCGCAACTACGGCCTGGCGGACGGCCTGCCGGAAATGCGCGAGCTGTTTGCACAAATGCTCGGAATCGACGACCATAATATTATTGTGGGCGGGAATTCCAGCCTGAATATGATGTTCGATGCGGTTTCCTGTGCGATGACCCACGGTTTTCCGGGCAGCAAGCCCTGGGGACAGCAGGGGCATTTAAAATTCCTGTGCCCGTCTCCCGGCTATGACCGGCACTTTGCCATCACGGAATATTTTGGCTTTGAGATGATCCCGGTTCCGATGACGGCGGAGGGCCCGGATATGGATGTGGTCGATGCATTGATTCAAAATGATCCGCAAGTAAAGGGAATCTGGTGTGTACCGAAGTATTCCAATCCGACGGGTATTACCTATTCCGATGAAACGGTCCGCCGCTTTGCAGCCCTGAAGCCCGCCGCGCCCGACTTTAAGATTTTCTGGGATAATGCGTACTGCGTACATGATTTGACGGATACGCCCGACCAGCTGCTAAATTTGTGGCACGAGTGCCGCAAACAGCACAGCATCGATATGCCCATTTTCTTTGCGTCCACCAGCAAGATTACCTTCCCGGGTTCCGGCGTTGCAGCCATGGGAGCAAGTGAACATAACCTGGCGGTGTTCAGAGAGCACTATTCTTTCCAGACCATTGGCCCGGATAAGTTGAACCAGCTCCGCCATATTTACTTCTTTGGAAATATGGACGGCGTGAGGCTGCAAATGGAAAAACACCGTGCGATCCTGGAGCCCAAATTCCAGATGGTTCAGGCAAAACTGGAAGAGAATCTAAGCGGCAAAAACGTTGCGCGGTGGACCAGGCCGAACGGCGGTTATTTTGTAAGCGTCGACGTATTGGACGGCTGCGCGAAGCGCGTGGTAGGGCTTTGCAAAGAGGCCGGTGTTACACTGACTGGCGCCGGCGCAACCTATCCCTATGGGAAAGATCCGAAAGACAGCAACATCCGTGTGGCGCCGACCTTTCCGCCGGTTTCCGAACTGGAAATGGCGATGGATGTATTCTGTGTAGCGGTGCAGCTGGCAGCAGTGGAAAAACTGCTGGAGCAGGCGTAAGCCAACTGGATAAAATGCGATTGCGACCGGCGGGTGCGTTCTGGCGTCCGCCGGTTTTTGCGTTTTCTTCAGAATCGACACGAAATATTCATATTTCCTAGGAACATTGAGCAAAAAATTGGAGTATTTATAATTTTATTAGATTATTTGTACTAAATTGATTGACTTTTCGGCATAAGAATTCTATAATTAAACCTGTTACGTCTGCGATGGAACGCAGAAACCATTAGACATTGGAGGATTTACGCATGAAGCGAGCAAAGAAACCTGTATTTTTCATCGTCGCCCTCCTGATCTTGGTTTTCGCCTATACCTCTCTGTTTGGGGTACATGGTCAAAACGGAGATAACAGGATCACCTACATAAAAGGTGCCAGCGATATCAGATGGGGAATCGACATCAACGGCGGCGTTGAAGCAACATTCAGTCCGGACACACAGGGTGTGAAGGCAACGGAAGATCAGTTGAATTCCGCTAAAGCAATTGTTGAGCTGCGTCTGGTCAACCAGAACATCACCGACTATGAGCTTTACGTGGACTATAACCAGGACCACATTATTGTGCGTTTCCCGTGGAAAAACGACGAAACTACGTTTGATCCGGAGAATGCCATTCAGGAGCTTTCCGCAACGGCGCTTCTGACCTTCAGAGAAGGTACGGAATATACGGATTCCAACATTGTTCTGCAGGGAAGTGACGTTAAGAGCGCCACTGCACGGATGACGCAGAACCAGAGCACCGGCCAGACAGAATACGAGGTCGGCCTGGAGCTGAGCAGCGAAGGCACTTCCAAATTCGCAGAGGCGACAGAGCGTCTGCAGGGACAAACCATCTCTATCTGGATGGACGATACAATGATTTCCGCGCCGACAGTCAACGCGGTGATCACAGACGGAAAAGCTTCCATCACCGGCGGCTTCACCGCGTCCGATGCATCCGACCTTGCCAACAAAATCAACGCGGGCGCACTGCCCTTTAAACTGGTCACCACCAACTTTAGTACGGTCAGCCCCACATTGGGTGCTTCCGCTCTGGATGCGATGACCATCGCGGGCTTGATCGGATTCATTCTGGTCTGCCTGATGATGCTGATTGTATATCGTCTGCCGGGCTTTGTTTCCATTATTGCCCTGATCGGCCAGATGGCGATCTGCTTCGCGGCGGTTTCCGGTTATCTGCCGTTTATCAACAGCTTTACCATGACGCTGCCTGGTATTGCCGGTATCATCCTTTCGATCGGTATGGGCGTGGATGCGAATATCATTACCTTTACCAGAATCAAGGAAGAACTGAATGCGGGCAAGACCCTTGATGGCGCAATTCAGAAGGGAAATGCAAACAGCTTCTGGGCGATTTTTGACGGTAATATCACCACTATTTTGGTCGCTTTGATCCTAATGATGGTCTTCGGCCCGACCAATATTCTCTCCATGCTGTTTGGACCGTCCACCACCGGCTCGGTTTACTCCTTCGGTTACACGTTGCTGGTTGGCAACATCGGCAACTTCATCATGGGCGTTGGCGCATCCCGCTTGATGCTGAAATCCATCTCCGGGTTCAAGTGCTTCCGCAATAAATGGTTATATGGAGGTGCTGCGAAATGAAGACGTTCAATTTTCAGTTTTGTGAGAAGAAAAAACTTTTCTTCGGAATCTCTTTAGCCGTGCTGGCAATCGGCCTCATTTTTAACATCATCTTTGGCACGCAGCTGGACATCCAATTTTCCGGCGGTGCTGTCATTAAGTACTCCTACAGCGGTTCCATTACCCAGGAAGATGTAGAGAAGATCGTAAAAGATGCATCCGGCAAGGACGTCAGTGTGCGTATCCATGAGGATATGTCCACGGTAAACGATCCGACCATTGCCAACAACAGCGTTTCCATTTCCTTTGCGGGAACGGATTCCATCTCCCTGGAGCAGCAGCAGGCGATCGCCGCCGCTCTGGATGAAAAGCATCCGGACTCCAAATTTGAAGTCATCGAATCCAGTTCTGTTAACCCGACGATGGGCCGCAGTTTCCTGCTTAAATGTGCGATCGCGATCCTGATTGCGTTTGTCCTGCTGGTTGTGTACGTCGGCTTCCGCTTTAAGAAGATCGGCGGTGTTACAGCCGGTATCATGGCGATTATCGCGTTGCTGCACGACGTGCTGATTGTGTACTTTACCTTCGTGGTTTTCCGCATGCCGATTAACGACAGCTTTATGGCGGTTGTACTGACCATCCTGGGCTATTCTTTGAACAATACGATTATCATTTACGACCGTATCAGAGAAAATCGCCGCTTGATGGGGCCGAAGGCAACCTATGCGCAGCTGGTGGACACCAGCATCAATCAGACCCTTACCCGTTCCATCTTTACTTCCCTGAGCACCTTCATTGCGATTGCGGCGGTGTTTGTGGTTGGAACGGTTTACGGTTTGACCTCCGTTACCACCTTTGCGCTGCCGATGATGGTCGGCGTTGTGGTTGGCTGCTATTCTTCCATCTTTATTGCAGGTCCGCTGTATGTAGCGTGGCATGATCATAAGGATAAGAAGCGTGAGAGTGCGCAGGCCGCTGAAACAAAATAAGACAAGATAAAGGTAAACACCGGTCAATTGACCGGTGTTTTTTTGCGCGTATCTGTTGTCAGTCCCAGCTTTTAAAACCATCCAGGAACCAGATTTCTTTCGCTTCGAACGCCCGCCCGTTGAGGTAGTCCAAAAGTCCGGCAGGGGTGGAGAAATCAAACCGCAGCTTATAGGAATACAACGCCTGATATTTAAATCCGCAGGCCTTATTAATCGCATTTGTTCCATATTTTCCGTCGCCGGCAAGGGGATGGCCAATGTAGGCCAGATGGGCGCGGATCTGGTGCGTCCGCCCGGTCAGGAGTTCCACTTCCAGCAGGCTGTAACCGCCGCGCTCCTTCAGGACACGGTAACGCGTCCGGATGCTCTTCGTCTCGCTGGTCGGCTTTTTGGAGATATACACGCGGTTGCGGCTTTCGTTCTTTTCCAGGAAGGCCTCCAGCGTATCTTCTTTTTTGGGCATATGCCCGTACACAATACAGAGGTACAGTTTTGTCAGCTCGCGGTGCTTAACCTTCTCGTTCATGATGCGGAGCGTTTCCGCGTTTTTGGCTGCCATCACGATGCCGCCGGTATTGCGGTCGATGCGGTTGATCAGTGCCGGAGCGAAAGAGGCCTCATTTGCCGGCTGGTATTCTCCTTTTTCATAGAGATAATGCTGAACGCGTGCAATCAGGGAGTCATAGTGATAGTGTTCGTCCGGATGTACGATCAATCCCGGCTTTTTATCCAGCAGCATCAGGTTTTCATCTTCAAACAGAACGTTGAGCTTATTGGGCGCTTTCAGAAAATCGTATTCTTCGGGCGCCTGCTGGAAAAATTCGTCCTTCAGGTACATGGTCAGCACGTCGCCCTGTACCAGCCGAGTGGAGATTTCACAGCGCTTGCCGTTGCACTTGATGTCTTTTTTTCGAATACTCTTATACAGCATCGATTGCGGCAAATTGGGGTAGGTTTTGGTCAAAAATTTATCCAAACGCTGTCCCGCGTCGTTTGGGCCAATGGTTACTTGCTTCATAGACGTCCTCTTCCTGTCATTTTGTTTTTATGATTGATGATTTATTATAGCATGAACCTTCGGCATAGAAAAGGACAGCAGTCAGAATTTGACAGGATGCGCGCAAAATGCTATAATCAAGCACAGCAAAATCCGTAAAAATGAATAGGCTTATTTTGCGGGGGGACTGTTTTCAGTTGAGAAGGTTAAAACCTGACCCTTAGAACCTGTCGGTTAACACTGTCGTAGGGAAGCAAAACTACTTTCAACTTGGAATGGAAGCGCTTGCCCGATTTGGGCTGGCGCTTTTTTTGTTTTACCCCTTGCCGGAAAGGACAACAGAATGAAAAAAGCTTTGACCATTGCAGGCTCGGATTGCAGCGGCGGTGCGGGTATCCAGGCGGATTTAAAGACTTTTTCCGCGCACGGCGTCTTCGGTATGAGCGTCATTGTCTCCGTTGTGGCGGAAAACACCAGCCGCGTGATCGATATCCAGGACGTAACGCCAGATATGATTGGAAAGCAGATGGAGGCGGTATTTGAGGACATCCCGCCGGACGCGGTAAAGGTTGGGATGCTGTCCCGGCCGAATTGTATGGAAGCGGTTGCAGAGGGACTTCGCAGGTATCGTCCGCAGCGCATTGTGATCGATCCCGTCATGTATGCGAAGAACGGCTGCCCGCTGATGGACCCAGGTGCAATCGACCTGCTGATTGAAAAAATTGTTCCCTTGGCGGACCTTCTGACGCCGAACATTCCGGAAGCGGAAAAAATGACGGGTTTGTCCATTCGCGCGCTTGCAGATATGGAGGCGGCGGCGAAACTAATCTCCCGGATGGGCGCGCGGAATGTACTTGTCAAGGGAGGGCATGCGGAAGGAGACGCGGTGGATGTGCTCTATGACGGCGAGACGTTTCACCACTATCGTGCGGAACGGATTCCAACAAAGAACACGCATGGTACCGGGTGTACCTACTCCTCTGCCATCACTGCCAATTTGGCGCTCGGAATGTCTATGGCAGAGGCGGTGGAGCATGCGAAACAGTATGTCACTACGGCGATACGTCATGCATTGGCGCTTGGTAAAGGCCATGGACCGACCAACCATTTTTATGACCTGTACTTACACGGCCTGATAAATGGAGCGGAAATCGAATAAGCGGGCCATATGGCCGGAAGGGGAAACAGCATGGAATTCAAAACACAGATGGAAGCAGCAAAAAAGGGAATCGTTACAAAAGAGCTGAAGCGGGTGGCCGAAAAAGAAGGATACACAGAGCAGGAACTTCTGCCGCTCGTAGCGGCGGGGCGTGTGATTATACCGGTAAATATCCGCCATACCTCTTTGGACCCCAACGGTGTGGGGGAAGGGCTGCGCACGAAAATCAACGTCAATTTGGGCATTTCCGGGGACTGTGCAGACTACTGCGCGGAGATGCAGAAGGTGCAGCTGGCAATTTGCTTTGGTGCAGAGGCGATCATGGACCTGAGCAATTATGGAAAGACGAGGGAATTTCGGCAGAAGCTGATTGAGCATGCCCCGGCGATGATTGGCACAGTGCCGGTATACGATGCAATTGGATATCTGGAAAAGGACCTGATGGATATTACCGCCCAGGATTTTCTCAAGGTAGTCCGTTCCCATGCGGAAGAGGGTGTGGATTTCATGACCATCCATGCGGGAATCAATCGCCGCGCAGTAGAAGCGTTTGAGCGGACCCATCGAATTACAAATATTGTGTCCCGCGGCGGCTCTCTCCTGTTCGCCTGGATGAAAATGACCGGCAATGAAAACCCGTTTTACGAGTATTATGACGACGTGCTCGATATCCTGCGTGAATACGATGTGACCATCAGTCTGGGAGATGCGCTCCGTCCCGGCTGTATTCATGATTCCTCCGATGCGGGACAGATCGGGGAGCTGATTGAGCTGGGCAATTTGACTCGGCGCGCCTGGGACAAAGATGTACAGGTCATGGTGGAAGGGCCCGGGCACATGGCGCTTGGAGAGATTGCCGCCAATATGCAGCTGGAAAAACGCCTCTGCCACGGCGCGCCCTTCTATGTGCTCGGCCCGCTGGTGACAGACATTGCGCCGGGCTACGATCACATTACTTCCGCGATCGGCGGTGCAATTGCCGCAGCAAACGGTGCGGACTTCCTTTGCTATGTGACGCCGGCGGAGCACCTGCGCCTGCCGGATCTTTCTGACGTGCGGGAGGGAATCGTGGCGTCCCGGATTGCCGCGCACGCGGCGGATATTGCCAAGGGCGTCCGCGGTGCGCGAGCGGTAGACGATCAAATGAGTGAGGCGCGCCGAAATTTCGATTGGGATACCATGTTCCAGCTTGCGATTGACGGGGAGAAAGCAAAGGCGTATTATGAGAGCGTACCCGCGTCGGACAAGCACAGTTGTTCCATGTGTGGAAAGATGTGTGCGATGCGCACCACGAACCGGATTCTGAACGGAGAAAGCGTGGAAATTTTACAGGATGAGTGGAAGAAATCCTGACAGGAGGCAACCTTTTGAAACAGTTTCAAGCGGCCATTTTTGATTTGGACGGGACTTTGATTGATTCTCTGCATGTTTGGGAGAAGCTGGACGAGGAATTTTTAAACAAGCGCGGCTTTGCGGTGCCAGAGGGCTACTGCGAAAAAATTGCAACAATGGGTTTTTTGGACGCGGCACAGTATGCCAAACAGATTTTTGGTTTCCCGGAGCCGGCGGAAGAGATCGTCCGTGAATGGAACCAGATGGCGGCGTACGCTTATGGAAACGAGGTAAAGATGAAGCCCCATGCGCGGGAATATCTGCAAAAGCTGCAACGGGATGGAATCATACTCGGTGTGGCAACTGCATTGCCGAAGAGACTTTATACGCCTGTGCTGGAAAACAACGGCATTTTTTCCTGGTTCCAGGCGATCACTTCCGGCGACGAGGTCAGCAGGGGCAAGGGCTTTCCAGATATTTATCTGAAAACGGCGGAAAAGCTGGGTGTGTCCCCGAAGGATTGCGTTGTTTTTGAAGATATTCTGCCGGGTTTGCAGGGGGCTATTGCCGCCGGCATGCAGACTGTGGGCGTTTACGACGCCTGCTCGGGAGGTTCGGAGGAAGAAATGCGCCGCCTGTCCGACGCGTATATCTATGATTTTAAAGAACTTCTGTAAAACAAAGATTTGTTCGATAACGATAAAGTAAATAAAAGGCTGCCGGAAGAATTTTCTTCCGGCAGCCTTTTATTATGCAGTAGGTTTACCTGGTTTCGTTTATTCCCATCGGAAGAACCGGAGTGCAATCGCGATGCAGACAACTGCAATTGCCGCCATAACCACTACAGGCAGCCATATGTCATCTATGGGAAGGCCGAGTGAAGCTGCTTTTAACAGCTTGATTCCCTGTGTCAAAGGCAAAATGTCTGCGGCCTTTTGCAGCGCGGAGGGCATAGCCTCATAGGGCAGCGTTGCGCCGGAAAAGATCAGCATGGGAAAGTAGAGTACACTGGCGATTACGCCTGCGATTTTGGTGTTGGGCGCCACACCTCCCACCATCAATCCGATGCTGAACATGGAGAGCAGCACCAGCAGGTATCCGCACAGGAACAGCGCAAAGGAGCCGCGAATTTGCAGGCCGAAGAAGATGGAGGCCACCAGAAAAAGCAGAACGAGAGAAGCGAGCGCGTAGAGTGTGTAAATTGCCACCTGTACCAGCAGAATCATGGCTGGGCTGACCGGCGTGACCTGAAGGCGCTTCAAAATTTTTCGGTTCCGGTAATCCGAAACGACCAGCGGCAGCCCCATCACGCCGCCGGCACAGATGGAAATACTGGCGAGCGCGCCGAAGGACTGTTCTAAGAAAGTGTAGGATGCTCCTGCGTACGCCGGTTGATCCCCATAAAGAATACCGAGAATCACCAGTACCACGAGGGGCATGCAGATCGCGAAGATAAACATGTCCATCCCGCGGAGAGAAAGCTTCCATTCCGTTTTCAGCATCGTGCAAAAGGTTCTCACAGGCTATTCCTCCTCCGTATACCAAAGATAGGCGTCTTCAAACTGTTCAAAAGGACTTTGCTCGACCGCCTGTGCAACGGTGCCGTAAAATATGGGACGGCCGTGCTTCAAAATGCAGATCTGGTCGCAGAGCGCTTCCACCTCATCCATAAAATGGGAGGTCAGCAAAATGGTCAACCCTTTAGCCTTTAATTCGGAAAGGATTTTCCAGACGTCCCGCCTCGCCCGTGCGTCAAGCCCTGTGGTCAGCTCATCTAAAAAGACGACCTCCGGATCGGGAAGAAGCGCCAGGACGATAAACAGCCGCTGACGCTGTCCGCCGGAGAGGCTGTTGACCGGGCTTTTCTCTTTGTCCGCAAGACCGAATTCTGCCAGCAGGCGACGGAAATCGTCTGCTTTCCGGTAAAGTGACGCAGTTACTTCGCAGAGCTCGCGGACAGTGATCTTTTCCTGGTAATTGGCCTCCTGGAACTGAATCCCTACCCGCTCGAACAGCTTTTTTCGGTCGGTAGCGGGATTCTGTCCCAGAATGCGAACGGTTCCGCAATCCGGCTTCTTTGTCCCTAAGATACATTCAATGGTTGTACTTTTGCCCGCACCGTTTGCGCCCAGCAGCCCAAAAACGGTACCGCGTTCCACGCACAGGTTCAGATGATCGACTGCGGTCAACGTGCCATAGGTTTTGGAAAGGGTTTCGACTTGAATTACACAATCCATTTTTGATCCTCCTTTGTCTCGATACAAAAAGAATACCACCAATCAAAAGACTGGTGGTATAGTGGAGGGTTTATCAAACTGTGTTTTCATTTCCTGTAACATCCTCAGAATGGTTTGTGCGTTCTGTTCCGCGGCCTGCAGGGAGAGAATTAACCGGTCGCATACGGAAATGATGTCGTCATCCGGCCTGGGCGTATTGAGTGCGGTTTTCATGTCCGTATCGGGATCAGCCGAGAGGGAGTGAAGCAGCCGTAAAATAGCTTCCAGCGAGTAGTTGGCACAGCGCAGAACACGAATGATTTTTAACCGAAGAACATCCTCTTCTGTGTATACTCGATAGCCGTTTTTTCTTCGCTTGATCGTAAGCAAACCGTTCATTTCCCAATTGCGGAGCGCGTCCATGGAAATGCCAAGGCAATCGGAAACCTCTTTCCGCCTCATTGTGAAAGATTTCGCCTGCGGTTTACCGGCTAAAAGGCGCTGTACGATATCAATGGCTTCCTCAGCGTTTTTTTGCTCCTGCTGTAGTTGGGACCGGTATTCGGCGGTCATTGACATAGCCCGGTCAAAATCGCCCGCGGCGGCTGTCTTGACCACTTCAATAATTTTTTTACGCAGCCCATTTTGCAGCACTTCCATTTGGAAGGCGAGACGGGCAAGGCGGAATTGAGCAATGTGCCAATCGGTGAAAACGCGGTAGCCGTTTTTTTGCCGTTCCGGTTTTGGGATGAATCCCCATTCCTCATAAAGGCGCACGGTGTTGGGGTGAATTCCAATTATCTTTGCGATTTCAGTGGTTTTGTAGGTTTTCACAGCTTTGCATCCATTCTAATTGCATTTCTGCCGGCTGAACTCATGGCGCGGCAGCCTTTTACAGGTTGTTTATAACAGCAGCAAACTGCTGGATTTCCTCTTCTAAAATGTGCGGGTATTGGAAGTCCGGGCTTTTCTCTACCATCTTCATGACCATCCGATCGCCCCAGCTCATCTTTTCCAAGTGGATTTCCCCGCCGAAGTTTGCTTTGGCCGCTGCATGTTCCAAAAGAGCAGGGGCGTAAAGATTGTTGATATAGTTGGCCTGCGTCAAAGGCGTGGAACAGCAGATAAACAGCCCAAGCTTCTTCTGCAGCAGAAGAGCTTCATTTTGGATGCAGAAGTCTTTCAATTCTTTGCGAAGTTTCAATGCGTACACGGATGCACCCGCAAGGATGCAATCGAAGGCTTGCAGGTCGAGCTTGCCAGCCTGGCTGGCCTCACAGACGGAAACATCACATTTTAAATGCTGTTTCAGGATGGACACGCATTTTTCGGTACAGCCGTATTTACTTGCATAGACAATTAATGTTTTCATCAGGGTTCCTTCCTTTCCATTGGGGGTCGTGCGTAAATTTTTTCAAATTGTTCCAAGTGGCGCTTGAGCTCCTGCAGGGCCTTCGCCTCCTGCTCCGGGTATCCATCGTATTTGTATATCAGCAGGAAGATCGGAGAAAAAAATTGCAGTGCCATGATCTCCGAATCTGCTTCTCTGAAATATCCAACTTGGATCATCGCTTCAAATAATTGGGATTGATTTTGCAATGCGCTTTCAATGTAGATTTTTCGGAAGATATCTTTGACGGATGGATCCCGGAATTGTTCTGTGGTCAGCATACGGCGCAGCGGCGCGGCATATGGATCCTTTAAATAAAACAAGAAAAGCGCTTGAGCACTTTGTTCGATGAGGTCCAGGCCGGCTGCGGCATACTGCCGTGCGACTGAGAAAAAATCGCCCTGCGGCAGGGGAATGGAGGCAGCCTTTTCCTCGTAGCGCCGGTCCATCTCCGTGACCAGGGAATGAAATATATCCTGTTTTCCGCTGAAATGCTTATAAATAGAGCTTTCCCGGATCCCAACGGCCTGCGCAATATCGCGCATAGAGGTTCCATGGAAGCCCTGCTCGGAAAAAAGCTGAAGCGCCGATTCCAGAATGATGCTTTTGGTATCTCTCTTTGCCAAATGCAATCTCCTTTCTATAGGCTATCGTTCGTTCGCTTTCTATTTTAGCTATCAATTGATCTCTTGTCAACCCACAACCGGAATTTGTAAGAGATTTGTTCTAAGCGGGAGGTGTTGTCCATAGATATGTAAAGAAAGGAGGACAAGAGTGATGGATGATACATACAACGGCAGATTTGATACGGCGTCCAAAGCCGTTTGCGACCGGCTGCGCAGGTACCTCCGGCTTTTGCCGCAGGATATCAAGGAACAGGCGCAGGAGATCCGTCTCCGGGTGAACCGGCCGGTTTCCGTGTGCTGCGCGAACGGCGTTTACTTTTTGAATGAAAATGGCAGGCTGTCCTGCAGGCTGGACGAAAAGGGCCTTTGCGCCTCCCGGGAAGACATGGAGGAAACGTTCCGCAATGTGTGCAGCTATTCCATTTACAGTCACCAGAATGAGATTAAAAACGGGTTTGTTACCCTGAGTGGCGGGCACCGCGTAGGAATCTGCGGTACAGCGGTCATTGTGGGCGGTGCGGTAAACGGACTGCGGGACATCAGCTCAATTAATATCCGCATTGCTCGACAGATGTATGGCTGTGCGGACGGCATTATGCGAACGTTGGGAAAGAAAATCTCACAGGGAGTCCTGTTGGCCGGAACGCCTTCCAGCGGAAAAACCACGATCCTGCGCGATATGGCGCGCCAGCTCGCCTCCGGGCTCTGCGGAAACGTCCGGAAGGTTGCCGTGGTGGATGAACGCGGGGAGCTTGCGGGTACGTACCAGGGGGTTCCGCAGAACGATCTGGGAATGAGCTGCGATGTGCTGGATGGGTATCCCAAGGGAGAAGGAATTTTACAGGCAATTCGCTCGCTGTCCCCGGAATTCATTATCTGCGACGAATTGGGCGGCTTTGCCGACGTGGAAGCGGCGGCACAGGGGCTGAATGCGGGCGTTGGGATGATTGCCAGTATCCACGCGGGCAGTGTGCAGGAGCTTTTAAAACGGAAGCAGGCGGTCAGTCTGCTGGAGACCGGCGCGTTTGCCAGTGTTGTCCTGCTGGAGGGCAGCCGGGAACCCGGGCGGGTCGCTGGAATATACAGGGCGGGTGATTTGCTTGATCAAGGGATTGGGGCTGCTGCTCCTGATTCTTGCAGGGACGTTGGCGGGGTATATGGAGTCGCATAAGCTGGCGCAGCGGGTGGAACAGCTTGAAGGGTTTCTGCGCTTTTTGACGGCGGCTCAAACGGAGATCCGGTATTCAGCGGTGGACGTCGCGCAGATTGTGCAGCGGCATGGGAGTGGTCTTGGCTTTTTGCGGAAATGCGCGCAATGCTGCCGGGACGGATGGGATTTTCAGAGCGCCTGGGAAGAGGGGCTGCGCTCCGGAGCAAAAGGGACGGGCCTGACGGAAAAAGACATTTCTGTACTGCGGCGGTTTGGCGCCGGTTTTGGCGCCAGCGACCTGGAGGGACAGCTTTCCCACTGTGACCTGTATGCACAACTGGTGAACAACAGCCTGGAGAGCGCCCGGGAGGATAAAAACCGGAAGGGAAAACTGTATTTTATGCTGGGTTCCTTTTCCGGGGTGACGGTTGCACTGCTTTTATGCTGAGTTCAGGAAAGAAGAGCAATTCCAGTTGCTGTCCTTAATTACTAAAATTGCTCTAGGAGGAAAAAAGATGGATGTGGATTTGATTTTTAAAATTGCCGCGATCGGCATCATTGTTGCCGTGCTGAACCAGCTTTTGGTTCGTTCCGGGCGGGAGGAGCAGGCCATGATGACGACGCTGGCCGGGCTGATCGTCGTGCTTATGATGATTATCCAACAGATTGACGTGCTGTTCCGGTCGATCAAATCCATCTTTGGACTTTAAAGATCCTGAAGGCGGCGGGGAGGTGCACGTATGAACATTGTCGGGATTGCGGGAACGGCACTGATCGCGGCGATTCTTGCTGTTACCCTCAAGCGTTACAATCAGGAATACGCGGTGGTGATCAGTATCATTGCCGGAGTTGTGATTCTGGTGGAAATCCTTTTGAATTTAACTCCGGCAGTCCAGCAGATTTCCACCCTGCTTTCCGGCACCGGGTTGTCCAGCGAGTATGCTATGATCCTGTTTAAAAGTTTGGGGATCTGCTTCCTGGCACAGTTTTCAGCGGATTCCTGCCGGGACGCGGGGGAAAGTGCGTTGGCCTCAAAAGTGGAGCTTGCGGGAAAAATCTCGATTTTGGTGTTATCCCTGCCGCTGTTTGAAAATATTGCGCAGACGGCAATCGGGTTGATCAACGGATGAGCTCTGCGGCGTAAAAAAGGATGGATGTCAATTGAAAAGGACGGTTTGTCTGCTACTCCTGCTTTTCCTGGCGCTGTTTTGCGCGCCTTGTGCGTATGCGGAGGGCGTGGAGGATTTTTACTCGGAACAGATGCAGCAGAGCGGCGCGGAGGACCTGCCGGATTCCCTGCCGCAGGAAACGCGGGAGACGCTGGAAAGCTTGGGGATCAACGGGGTGGATTGGCAGGCGCTCACTTCTATCACGCCGGAAAGCATTTTTTCCGAAATTGGCGGTATGGCGGCGGAGCATTCACAGGGGCCGCTGCACGCTGCCGCATCGGTTGTGGCGGTCATGCTGCTCTGCGCGCTCTGCAGCGGTATGAAGCTGTCCTTTGGAGACAAGCAGCTCGGCAGCGTGGTCGGCATGGTCGGCGCGCTCTGCGTCTGTGCGGTCGTGGTAGCGCCGATCGTCAGCTTTATTCAGCAGACTGCCGATATCATCCAAGCTGCCGCCGGTTTCCTGCTTGCCTGCGTGCCGGTTCTGACGGGAATCATGCTGGCGGCGGGGCAGCCGGTTTCCTCCGGATCCTATCATCTGCTGATGATGGCGGCCGGCAATGTCATTTCCATTGTGTCCGCGGGTGTTCTAGTGCCGCTTCTCAATATTTTTCTGGCGTTGTCCATTGTCTCGGCGGTTTCTCCGGGCGTCAATCTGGGCGGAATCTGCGACGCGTTTCACAAGGTGGTCAAATGGATTCTGGGACTGTGTATGACCGTTTTCACCGGCCTGTTGACCGTACACAGCATTGTGGCTTCCTCCCTGGATGGGACCGCCGCGAAGGCCGCCAAATTTGTGGTCAGCAGTTTTGTGCCGGTGGTTGGCAGCGCGCTGGGCGAAGCGTTGCAGACGGTGACCGGCTGCGTCAAAATGCTGAAGTCCGGCATCGGTGCATTTGGTCTGCTTGCGGGTGCGTTTATCTTCCTGCCGGTGATTCTGCAATGCCTTTTGTGGATGGTGACGCTTGCCGCCTGCGAGGGCATTGGGGATATCTTTGAGTTAAAGGAAATTACCTCTTTGCTGAAAGCCGTTTCCAAAGCCCTGCAAATCATTCTGGCAATTGTACTCTGCTGCATGACTGTTTTGACGGTGTCCACCGTGATCATGCTGGCAATCGGAGGAGGGGGAAACTGATGGGTGCGGTACAGGGCTGGACAATGGCAATCTGTTTGGCGGCGCTGGCTTCCACATTGCTGCAGGGCCTGGCGCCGGGCGGTTCCATGGAACGCATGATCAAATTGGTGGTGGGCGCGTTTGTAATTTGTGCGCTGATTCTGCCGTTGAAGGACTTGGGTGCGCAGATTGCGTGGGCGTTCCAGATGGAGGCGCAGTTTCACCAGGAACCGGACCAACTGCAGAGTACAGTGGATCACCAAATGCAGACCGCCGCGCAGGCCAGTATTACCAACCTTGTGGTGGCGGAACTACGTCGGCTGGACATTCAAAGCGAAAAAATTGCGGTCAAGATGGATACAAACGAGGACAACAGCATAGGTATTAACAAGGTCGAAGTCACATTGGCCGAAGGCTATGACGCGGACTGCGGCCGTGCCCAAACGCATTTGCGGGAAACACTTGGGCTGGAAGTGGAGGTATCTGCACATGGCAGGGAAGGACAATGAAGAAAAAGGCCTGTTTGAGAAGATTGCCGGAAATGAGAAATACCGTAAAATTATTTTGTGGATCGGCGTTATTGGAATGGTCCTGATTTTTCTTTCCGGCCTGTTCAGTCCGGGGAAAGAAAAAAAGGAAGCACCAGCGGCGGCAGAGCAGAACACGAGCGCACAGTCCTATGCCAGGGAGCTGGAAGCCAGCCTGACCGATCTGGTCGCACGGATACAGGGGGCCGGTGAAGCCAAGGTGCTTGTGACGCTCGAGCGCGGAACCCAACAGGTCTACGCGCAGGAGGAAAAGAAAAGCACGCAGACGACGCAGGACCAGGGGTCCAACAACAATACGGAGACCAATTATATTCTGGTAAAGGATGCGGACGGTTCCCAACGCGCCCTGGCGGTGACAGAAATGCAGCCAGTGGTGCAGGGGGTGGTGGTGGTCTGTTCAGGCGGGGATAACCCGGCGGTTCAGCAAAGCATCATCGACGCAGTCACAACGGCTTTAAATATCACGTCGGTGCGCGTATGTGTGGTGAAAGCCGCCTGACAGTTGATTGTGCCGGTTTAAAACGGCTGCTGCAAAGCAGACGGGTTTGTATAGATCGGGCCAACGTTTGGCGAAAATTTAAAACAGGAGGAGTACATATCTATGGGTATCGGAAAACGTCAGCTTGTTCTTGCGGCTTTGGTCGTCGCGCTGGGTGCGGCGGTATATTTAAACTGGCAGTTCTCAGGCGACAACCAGCTGCTTGCGACCAATACCGTCACTTCACAGAAGGAACTGGGGGAAGCGCAGCTTGTCAACGCGTCGCTGCCGTCCTCTTCGTCTTCGGAAGTTTCTTCCGGGGCGGACGCCTCGTCGGAACCGTCGCAGGCGGACACCGGTTCAAGCTATTTTACAGAGGCGCGCTTAAACCGGCAGAAGGCCAGGGATGAAGCGGTGGAACTGCTGGAAAAGGTTCTTGGGGATGCAAAATCCAGCGATGAGGCAAAGAAAGACGCCGTGGCGCAGGCTGCCGTCATTGCACAAAACGTCCTGAAAGAGAGCAACATTGAAAACCTGATTAAGGCCAAGGGATTTGAGGACTGCGTGGTGTTTTTACAGAGCGGTGAATGCAGCGTGGTCGTCAAGGTGAAGGAATCCTCCGCCAATACAGCGGTTGTGATCAAGGACATCGTCGCGGGCCAGTCCGGCGTATCCTATGATAAAATTAAAATTGTAGAGAACAAATAGCGGGCCTGCCCCGTCATTTTGCCCTCTGTCCTGTTTGCTTTTCCGGCTCTTTGTGGTATAATAACCGCGTGGAAGTTTGAAAATCAAACCGGCGCTTTTAACCCTCCACAGAAGTGGAGGGTTTTTTTGTGAGTGCCGGGCAAATTTATACGGCGCGGAGGAACCATATGAAAAGAAGCGATGCGAGAGAGCAGGCCTTTATCCTGACGTTTGAAAGGACCATAAACAAAGACACGATCAGCCATATCATCGATGCGGCCGGCATGTCCAAGGACCTGATTGTGGACGATTTTGCAGAGCGAATTGCAGAGGGCGCGGAACAGCACGAAGCGGAAATCGACGAAAAGATCGAAAAGAACATTCGTGGATGGAAAATGAGCCGCCTTTCCAAGGTGTCACTTTCCTTGCTGCGCCTGGCAATTTATGAGATGCAGTTTGAGAAGGACATTCCAGTCAGCGTGTCCATCAACGAGGCAGTGGACCTGGCGAAGAAGTACGGCGGGGAAGATGATGCGCCGTTTGTCAACGGTGTTCTGGGTTCCATCGCGAAGGAGCTTGGTGGTCCGGATGCCTGATTTTCTGGGGATAGATACCAGCAATTATACGACGTCCGCCGCCTGTTATTTGAATGGAACCGTTGAGCAGGAAAAGCTGCTGCTGCCGGTGCGTCCGGGAGAGCTGGGACTCCGCCAGAGCGATGCGGTGTTCCACCATGTGCAGCAGCTGCCGCAGGTACTGGAAAAGCTGTATGCCCGGATAGATGGCGGCGAGATTGCCGCGGTGGGCGTGTCGAGCCGCCCGCGGAATCAGGAGGGCTCTTATATGCCCTGCTTTACGGTTGGTATGGGTACGGCCCGGTCGATTGCATTGGCGCTGCGTGTGCCGGTGTATTGCTTTTCCCACCAGGAAGGCCACATCGCCGCCGCATTGTATTCTGCAAAGCGGCTCGACTTGTTAAAAAAGCGCTTTCTAGCGTTCCACGTCTCCGGCGGAACAACGGAAGCGGTGCTGGTGGAGCCGGACCACGGTCCGTTGTTTCAGGTGCGGATTGTGGCATCCTCTCTCGATTTAAAAGGGGGACAGGCAGTCGACCGCGTCGGCGCGATGCTGGGGCTGCCATTTCCTTCCGGAAAATTTCTGGAGGAGTTGGCTCTGCAGTCGACCGCAAAATTTTCGATCCGGCCCAGTATGAAGGGCGCAGACTGTTCGCTCTCCGGTATTGAAAACCAATGCCGTGGTTTACTGGAAAAAGGCGCACCCAAAGAGGATATTGCGCGCTTCTGCCTTCTTTCGATACTGGCCGCGCTGGACGGCATGGCGGCGAAACTGCGCGAGGAATATGGAGAGATTCCCATGCTGTTCGCGGGCGGCGTCATGTCCAATGGAATCATTCGCAGTGCATTGACAGAAAAATACGGCGCATTGTTCGCGGAGCCCGCTTTTTCCAGCGACAATGCGGCGGGAATTGCGGTGTTGGCCTCTCTGAGGCGATAAGGAGTAACGTCATGCGTACACCGGCTATGCTCACAGTGACCCAGTTAAACACCTACATTAAATCCATGCTGGATGGAGATCCCAACCTGGCGAGCGTTTTTGTCAGCGGGGAAATCTCCAATTTTACCAATCACTACCGCTCCGGACATTTTTATCTGTCCTTGAAGGACGAAAAATGCGTGATTAAGTCCGTGATGTTTGCACAGTATGCCCGGCGCATTCGTTTTCAGCCGCAGGACGGCATGAAGGTGATTGTGCGCGGGCATGTGAGCGTTTACGAGCCGTCCGGGCAATACCAGCTTTATATTGAGGACATGCAGCCGGACGGCGTGGGCGCGCTGAATCTGGCCTATGAACAGTTGAAGGAAAAGCTGGGCGCGGAGGGGCTGTTCAGCGTGGAACGTAAAAAGCCTCTGCCGCCGTTTCCCACGCGTGTCGGTGTGATTACCTCTCCGACCGGTGCGGCGGTCCATGATATCTTGACGATTCTGGAACGCCGCTGGCCGCTGGCGGAGGTCGTCTTCTGCCCGGTACTGGTGCAAGGGGACGGTGCGGCTCTGCAGCTGGTTGAAGCCCTGCAGCGGATGAACCGGCAGCACTGTGCCGATGTGATTATTCTGGGCCGGGGCGGCGGATCGCTGGAAGACCTGTGGCCTTTTAATGAAGAGTCTCTGGCCCGCGCGGTTGCATCCTCGGAGATCCCGGTGATCTCCGCCGTGGGGCACGAAACGGATTTTACCATCTGCGATTTTGCGGCGGATCTGCGCGCACCTACGCCGTCGGCCGCGGCGGAACTCGCGGTGCCGGATAGCGCGGAGTTGATGCTGAACGTGCAGGCGCAGCAGGCCAGGATGAAAAGCCTGCTTTCGGGCAAAATACAGACTTTATATCAACAGTTAAACGCGCTAAGCTCCAGCCGCGTCATGCGCATGCCGCAGGAGCAGCTTTCTCTGCGGCGGATGCAGGTGGATACGCTTGCGTCCCAGATGCAGAACAGCATGAAACAGAAGCTTGTGCAGGCAAATCAGCAGCTGGCGGAAAGCAGCGGAAAGTTGCACGCGCTCAGCCCGCTGGCGGTACTTGCGCGCGGCTATGCAATTGCAAGCGACGGAGCGGGAAAAACCGTTTCCCGCGTCGCGTCGGTTCGGGAAGGCGAAACGCTTTTCCTGCGTTTGACGGATGGAAATTTATCCTGTATAGTGGAACAGATTAAAAAAACAAGTGGAACAGCCAAGGAGGAAACCACAGATGGACACGGAAAATCTGACGTTTGAGGCAGCGGTGCTTCGGCTCAATGAGATTGTGCGCCTGCTGGAGAATGGAAACGAATCGCTGGACAATTCCATGAAACTGTTTGAAGAGGGCACTGCCCTGGCGTCTTATTGTTACGATGAACTGCATACCGCGGAACAGAAGATTACGCAATTGACAGAGGAGGAAGGGGAGAACCAGGAATGATTCAATCCGATTACCCGGCGATCATAGAGCAAATGCTGGAAGAACTGCTCCCGCAGGAAACCAGCCTTTATGAGCGTTTGGTGGATTCCATGCGCTACAGCCTTTTGGATGGCGGCAAGCGGGTGCGGCCCACCCTTGTGCTGGAGTTCTGCCGGATTTGCGGCGGTAAGATGGAAGCGGCCCTTCCATATGCCTGCGCCGTGGAGATGGTGCATACCTATTCGCTGATTCACGACGACCTTCCCTGCATGGACAACGACGACATGCGGCGCGGAAAGCCGTCCAACCATAAAACCTACGGGGAGGATACCGCGCTGCTGGCCGGTGACGCACTTCTCACCATGGCGTTTGAAACGATGCTTTCTCCCGATAATGTGGCGCTGGCCGGCCCGGACCGGGCGGCTGAGGCGGCATTTATCCTTGCATCCGCCGCGGGTATGCGCGGCATGGTCGGCGGGCAGGTCATCGATCTGGCTTCTGAGGGGCAGGCGATTTCATTGGAAACGCTGCACCGGATGGATGAACAGAAAACCGGCGCGCTGATCCTTGCGGCGGCACGGATGGGCTGTGCCATTGCAGGTGCAAATGAGATCCAGCGCGGCGCGGCGGCCCGCTACGCGCAGGCAGTCGGGCTGTCCTTCCAGATCATGGACGATATTCTGGATGTCACCGGTGACGCCGAATCGTTGGGAAAGCCCACCGGCAGCGATGCGGACAATGGAAAAGCGACCTATGTTTCCCTGATGGGGCTGGAAAAAGCGCAGCAGGCCGTCCGCGATTTGACCGCGGAGGCAGTGAAGGCGCTGGAACCGTTTGGCCCGGAGGCAAAGTATCTGGCCGGGTTTGCCAAAAACCTTGCGGCACGCCAGAATTAAAGCAAAATATATTGACTTTTTTGACACAATGTGCTAACATTGATAAGCCGCATATTACGGGCTATAAGTGGGTTTTCCCGCCCGATAGTAGCGAGACTAAAGAAAAGGCAGGAACTTCTATTCATGTTTGCAGTGATTGAAACAGGCGGCAAGCAGTACAAAGTACAGAGTGGAGACACCATCTTTGTGGAAAAGCTTGCGGCGGAAGCAGAAGCAACCGTTGATTTCAAGGTTGTTATGCTTGAAAACGACGGCGCGTTTAAATTTGGCACTCCTTATGTGGAGGGTGCGTCCGTTACAGGAAAAATCCTGAAAAACGGCAAAGCCAAGAAAATCACCGTTTTCACCTATAAGCCCAAAAAGGGTGAGAAGCGCAAGATGGGCCACAGACAGCCCTACACCAAGGTACAGATCGAAGCGATCAACGCATAATGATTTGTGCTGAGTTCTTAACCAAGCCGAAGGGCGATTTGGTTGGGTTTCGCATCAGCGGCCATTCCGGCTGTGGGGATGAGGGTACGGACATTATCTGCGCGGCGGTTTCCTCCGTTGCGTATATGACGGCCAATACCATCACGGAAATTCTGCGCGTTGACGCGGAGGTACATGCTGAGGAAGGTTATATGCTTGTGCGGGTTCCAGCTGAGCTGGCCAAGGACTGCCGCACTTTGTTTGCGGGCTTTAAGCTCCATATGCTGGGGCTTGAAGAACAATATCCGGAAAATATCAATGTTAGTTATGTGGAGGTGTAAGGTATGTTGAAGATAAACATTCAGTTGTTCGCACATAAAAAGGGAATGGGTTCCACCAAGAACGGCCGTGACTCCGAGTCCAAACGTCTTGGTGTGAAGCGCGCTGACGGTCAGTTTGTTCTGGCTGGCAATATTCTTGTCAAGCAGCGCGGCACACACATCCATCCGGGTGAGAATGTGGGCAGAGGTTCCGATGATTCCCTGTTCGCTCTGGTAGACGGCCGCGTGAAGTTTGAGCGCCTGGGCCGTGACCGCAAGAAGGTCAGCGTCTACGCAGTCGAGCAGTAATTTTTGACAAACCATACAAAATCCCTGCCGGAGCCATTCGGCAGGGATTTTTTTAGCTTTTCTCCGCAAGATATGATATACTGATTTGGCGAAGAAAACGACATTTGAGCGGAATTGGAGTAGAGCGATGTTTATAGATTATGCAAAAATTATGGTAAAGGCCGGAAACGGCGGCGCGGGCGCGGTGGCATTCCACCGGGAAAAATTTGTCGCCTCCGGCGGTCCGGATGGCGGAGACGGCGGGCGCGGCGGCAGCGTCGTCTTTGTGGTGGACGACAATCTTTCCACGTTGGCAGACTTCCGCTATAAGCGCAAATATGCGGCGGAAAACGGAGAAAACGGGCGCGGTGCGCGCTGTAACGGCAAAAGCGCCAAGGACCTGGTGATCCGGGTGCCGCGTGGCACCCTTGTAAAAGATGCCCAGACGGGACGGCTGCTCGCGGACCTTTCCACTGACGAGCCGCAGGTGATCGCCAAGGGGGGAAAGGGCGGCTGGGGAAATATACATTTTGCGACCCCAACCCGCCAGACGCCGCGTTTTGCCAAACCCGGCCTGCCAGGTGAAAGCTTTGAGCTTATTTTGGAGCTGAAGCTTTTGGCGGATGTCGGTCTGGTTGGTTTCCCCAACGTGGGAAAATCCACGCTGGTCTCCGTGGTCAGCGAGGCAAAACCGACCATTGCCAACTATCATTTTACGACGATCACGCCGGTGCTCGGTGTTGTACGTGCAAAGGATGGGCGATCCTTTGTCATGGCGGACATTCCCGGCTTGATTGAAGGCGCGGGAGAGGGCGTTGGATTGGGGCATCAGTTTTTGCGCCATGTGGACCGCTGCCGTCTTTTGGTGCACATCGTCGATGTGGCCGGCAGTGAAGGACGGGATCCCAAGGAGGACTTTGCTGTCATTAACGCGGAACTGAAAAAATTTAATCCTGATCTGGCGGATCGTCCCATGCTGGTGGCGGGTAATAAATGCGACCTTGCGACCGACGAACAGATTGCGGAATTTAAGTCGTTTATTGAAGCTCAGGGGTATGAGTTTTTCCCGATTATGGCGGCGATCCGTTACGATGTTGACCCACTTTTAAATCGGATCTCTGAGCTGCTGAGTAAACTTCCGCCGGTGTTGCACTATGAACCGGAGCCGGAACCTCAGAAGCCTGTGGACGCGTTTGAAAAAAATCAGGTCAAAATTACAAAGCAGGATCATATTTATCTGGTAGAGGGTGAATGGCTGCTTCAGGTAATCAATTCCGTCAACTTTGACGATTACGAGTCGCTGCAGTATTTTCAGCGCGTGCTGATTCAGACCGGCGTGATCGACGCGCTGCGCGAGGCCGGGATTGAGGAAGGCGATACCGTCAGCATTTATGACATTGAATTTGATTTTGTGGAGTGATCGCTTTGGAACGGTTATTTAACGCGGACTGCAATCCAAAGCTGCTTAGCCCGCTGACGCTGGCTTTTATAGGAGACGGCGTGTTTGAATTGTTTGTGCGGGAACGCTTGGTTTGCAAAGGAAACTGCCCGGTCAACAAGCTCCATAAAAACACAGTCGCACAAGTGTGTTGTGGCGCGCAGGCGCTGGCAGCGCAGAAGCTTCTGCCAATTTTGACGGAAGAAGAAGCGGCAGTGTATAACCGGGGCAGAAATGCACATGTTGGACATGTGCCCAAAAATGCGCAGATTGCGGATTATCATGCGGCCACAGCCTTTGAGGCACTGTTTGGCTATGTGTATTTAACGGGTAATATTGAGCGGCTGCGGGAGCTTTTTGAGTTGGTTTGTGAAGCGAACGCATAGCCGATCCATTCTTCACTGGGGGTGTTGCGTTTGCTGCAAAAATTGACCAGAAAACGGACGGAAGAGCTGGCAAAGGATCTGCTTTTCTTTCTTGCGGGCAGCCTTATATATTCTGTATCGGTAAAGATGTTTACCGCGCCAAATCATATTGCGTCCGGCGGTGTCACCGGCGTGTCGATTGTGCTGAACTACCTGTTTGGCACTCCGATCGGCACGATGGCTTTTATCATCAATATTCCAATTTTTATATGGGCAATTATTGAGATCGGTTACAAGCTGGTGGCAAAAACATTTGTTGCTACATTGCTTTCATCGCTGGCAATCGATATGATGGGGGTTATTATCCCGCCGTATGAAGGAAACCCGATGCTGGCTGCGATTTTTGGAGGCGTACTGGAGGGTGTCGGCCTGTCCCTGGTCTTTATGCGCGGCGGTACCACTGGCGGCACAGATATGGTTGCCCGGCTCTTAGGACGTCATTTCCGCCATCTATCCATGGGGAAGCTCATGCTGGGTGTGGATTTCCTGGTCATTGTGTTTTCCGGGTTTGCGTTCCGCAGCATTGAAAGCGCGCTCTACGCGATGCTGACCATTTTTGTTTCCACTCGTTTGATCGATTCGATCCTGTATGGTACGGACATGGGGAACGGCAAAGTCCTGTTTATTATGTCTGAAAAAAACAAGGAGATTGCCCAGACAATTTTGCGGGACCTTGACCGCGGTGTGACAGCTCTGAAATCCCGCGGCGTCTACAGTGGACGAGAGGGAGAGGTTCTGTTATGCGCGGTCCGGCGGTATGAGGTATGTAAGGTGAACGACATCGTGCATTCCGCGGACCCCAACGCCTTTATTATTGTTGGAGAAGCGGGGGAAATTACCGGCGAGGGCTTCCGGGAAGTAAAGCCGGAGGATAAACCGCTGAAGGAGATTTTAGCGGAGGGGAAAAAGCATCTGTCCGGTAAAAAAGAGGAATAGAAACAACTGCATTTCCCCGATTCATAAGCGTGTTCTGGTTGCCCTGAAAGAAAAGGGATTTTAATGTTATCCAAATGAGAAAAATCTGGCGATCTTTTTCATGAAATAAAAAACAGGCGGCCTTGTCAGACAAAGCCGCCTGTTTTGTGCACATCAGTAAGAATACTTAGTTCTGGCTGTTTGTGCTGTTCTTGTTGCTGCACTGGTTTTTGCAGTTCTGGCTGTTAGAATTGCTGGAACGATTCTGACTGTTAGAATTGTTCGTGCTATTCTGACTGTTAGAATTGCTGGAACGATTCTGGCTGTTAGAATTGTTAGTGCTGTTCTGGCTGTTGGAGTTGCTGGAACGGTTCTGGCTGTTGGAATTATTTGTGTTATTGTTATAACTCAATGTATTCACCCCCTTTGCAATTTTATTATTGCTCATTGATTGCCCGGTTATTCTAAATACAAATGAAATTTTTAAAATGGAGGATTTCGCTTTGACAGCTTTACCACAAGCGTTTTTATCGCGGATGGAATCCTTTTTAGGAAAAGAATACGCATCGTTTTTGGCTTGTTACGGAAAACCGCATTTGCGCGGCATACGTTTAAACCCATTGAAATGCGATGAGGAAACGCTGCTGCGCACTCTGCCGTTTGCGGTTTTCCCCACGCCGTTTTCCAGGCTTTCCTATTACACACCAGAGGGAGCGGATAAACTGGGGGCGCTGCCGATGCACCATGCAGGCGCTTTTTATTCGCAGGAGCCCTCCGCTGCTTCCGCGGTGACGGTCCTGGATCCGTTGCCGGGGGAGCGCGTATTGGATTTATGCGCGGCTCCGGGCGGGAAATCCACACAGATTGCCGCTCTGTTGATGGGAAAAGGACTGCTGTGGAGCAACGAGATTGTGAAAAGCCGGGCAAATGTCCTGCTTTCCAATATCGAGCGGATGGGCGTGCGCAATGCAGTGGTTTCTTCGTGCCGCCCGGACGTTCTTTGCGAACGGCTTGCAGGATTTTTTGACAAGGTTTTGGTGGATGCGCCCTGCTCTGGAGAGGGCATGTTCCGCCGGGATGCACGTGTTGTTGAGGAGTGGAGCCCAGAGCATGTGGCTTCCTGTGCTGCCCGCCAGCTTGCCATTTTAAAAAGTGCTTCACAGGCTTTAAAAGAGGGCGGAATTTTAGTTTATTCTACCTGTACGTTTTCACAGGAGGAGAACGAGGATGTCGTCTCTGCCTTTTTACAGCAGTGCAGCGATTTTGAACTGTTGGATTGCGGCGTTTCGTTTGGAAGACCCGGCACGCTTCCGCAGACGCGGCGGATTTTCCCCATGGACGGCGGAGAAGGGCATTTTGTCGCTCGTCTGCGCCGGCTGTCTGCAAATGCCTGCGCGCCTTCCGGTTACTTATATCAAAAGGAATCAAAGGATGCGTTGGAGTGCAGTAAATGGATTTTTAAAAAGCCATCAGAGGGGATTTTGCAGCAGATCAACGCCAGCTTACTTCTGATGCCGGAAGGGATGCCCTGTACAGAGGGGCTGAATGTGCTCCGGGCCGGCGTTCTGCTGGGAGAAAAGAAGCAGCGAATTGAACCGGCGCACGCGGCGTTTATGACGGCAAAGCCGGAAGAGCTTGTATCCGTCCTGTCGTTTTCTCATGATTCCAAAGAAGCTGCCGCCTTTTTGCACGGGGAAGAGTTGGAGGCGCCGGAGTCCTGTAAAGGCTATACCGGGGTGGCAATCGATGGTGTTTTAACCGGCTTTGGCAAATGTTCGAACGGTCGACTGAAAAATCGCTATCCCAAAGGATTGCGGAACCATTAAGGGAAGTTTGTCGAAGTTTGCAGTCACTTTAGAAGGGTAACAGCTTGAAATGGGAAATAAATGATGATACAATAGACGAGAATAATCAGAAAGAGGGCTTTCAAATGCAGGAAATCAGAGTAGAACAAACAAAAAATCCTAAACAGAAACCGGCTCCGGGAGCGCCGCTGCCGTTTGGCACCATGTTTACCGACCACATGTTCCTGATGAATTATGACGAGGGCCAGGGGTGGCACGATCCGCGCATTGTTCCGTATGGTCCGATTGAGATGGAACCGGCGGCAATGTGTTTGCACTATGGCCAATCCGTTTTTGAGGGCATGAAGGCTTACCGTGCGCAGGACGGCCGCATTTTGCTGTTCCGCCCGGATAAAAATATGGCTCGTCTGAACACTTCCAACGACCGTCTGTGTATCCCGCTGATCGACGAAGAACTTGCGGAACAGGCAATTAAAAAGCTTGTATCTGTGGAAAAGGATTGGGTTCCTGCGGAAGAGGGTACCTCTCTGTACATCCGTCCGTTTATCATCGGTGTCGATCCGCACATTGGCGTGCATCCGGCGCAGCATCTGCTGTTTATGGTGATCTGCTGTCCGGTCGGTGCGTATTATCCGGAAGGACTCGATCCGGTTAAAATTTATGTAGAGAAAAATTATGTGCGCGCGGTGCGCGGCGGTATGGGTTATACCAAGACCGCGGGTAACTATGCGGCTTCCCTGAAAGCGCAGGATGAGGCGGAAAAGCAGGATTATACGCAGGTGCTTTGGCTGGACGGCGTAGAGCGTAAGTATGTCGAAGAGGTCGGCACAATGAACGTATTCTTTATGATCGACGACGAAGTGGTCACGCCGGAACTGCAGGGGTCGATTCTGCCCGGCATTACCCGCATGTCCTGCATTGAACTGCTGCAGTCCTGGGGTGTTAAGGTGACGGAACGCCGTATTTCCATCGATGAAATCGCGGCAGCCGCCAAGGATGGACGGTTGAAGGAAGCGTTCGGCACCGGTACGGCGGCGGTCGTCTCTCCGATTGGCCATCTGAAATGGGGCGACGACATCATGAACATTAACAACGGGGAGATCGGTGCGTTATCCCAGCGCCTCTACGATACGCTGACCGGTATCCAGTGGGGCAAAATTCCGGATGCGTTCGGCTGGACGGTCGAAGTAAAATAAGTCGCTGAATGGATGCGGCTGCGTACACAAGACTTTGCGCAGCCGCCCTTTTTATGCGGTGAAGCAGATGAGAAAATTACAGTTTACCGTTCCGGAAGCATATGACGGCGTTCGTCTAAAGGGCTTTTTGCGCGGATATTGCGGCGTTTCGGCGCGGCTTTTAACGGCACTGAAAAAAGAACCGCATGGAATTTCGGTCAATGACGCACATGCAATTGTGCTGGAAATACTGCATATGGGAGACGTCGTGACGCTCCAGCTTCCGGAGGACAGGAAGGAGCTGCCTCCGGCGAAAATTCCACTGCGAATTGTATACGAGGATGCGGACGTTCTGGTTGTGGACAAACCTGCCGGTATGCCGGTTCATCCGTCGCCGGGGCATGACTGCGACAGTCTGGTTAATGCGGTTGCCGCTTATTTCCAGGGCAAAGGAGAGCGGAGATCGGTTCGTCCGGTTTACCGGCTTGACAAGGATACCACAGGTGTAATCCTGCTGGCAAAAAATGCTTTCGCAGCGGCCCGGCTGGCGAAGGGCGTACATAAGATGTACCTTGCCGTCTGTGAGGGCGTTTTACAGGGTAGCGGAACGGAAACCGGACCCATTGGCCTGTGTCCGGGGCATTCCATCCAGCGCGCTGTTATTCCGGATGGAGTTCCGGCGGTGACACATTGGAAAGCCGTTTCAGACAATGGAGCGTATACGCTTTTGCAGGTGCAGATCGAGACGGGCCGCACACACCAAATCCGCGTCCATATGGCGCATTTGCATCATCCGCTTGCGGGAGACGACATGTACAGGGGAGGCTTGGAGCAAATATGCCGCCAGGCGCTTCACTGTGCGGAAATAGCTTTTTGCCATCCGGTCACCGGTGAGAGATATTGCCTTTTCACGCCGCTTCCGGAGGATATGAGACAGTTGCTTGTCGATTTTTGTCCGCAGGATGCACAAGCGTTTTCCGGCAAATCAATTTAAATTGGAAGGTTCCATAAACTTTATTGTGCTGCATAAATATACTTGAATTTTGCATATTCATACGGTACAATACAGATATTGCATCGTGAAATATAATGACGGGGGTAAGAATCATGAAAAAAATGAAGAAACTCGTGGCCTTTTTGTTGGTGGCCGCAATGATGGTCCCGATGGCAGCCTGCGGCAACAAAGTCAAGTCCGTTGGTGACATCCAGAAATCCGGCAAGCTGGTCATGGCGACCAACGCGGAGTTTGAACCGTTTGAATTCAAGGACGGCGACGCGGTTGTTGGCATCGACGTTGAAATTTCCCAGAAGATTGCAGACCGCCTCGGCGTGGAGCTGGAAATTAGCGACATCGCATTTGACACGCTGATCACGGCGCTTCAGTCCGGCAAAGCGGATATTGTTGCCGCGGGTATGACGGCGGATGAAGACAGAAGAAAGAATGTTGATTTCTCTGACGCGTATTTCAATGCATCCCAGGCGATCATTGTCATGAATGACAGCGACATTGCTTCCCGTGGCGATCTGAACGGCAAGAAGGTGGGCGTACAGCTGGGCACGACCGGTGACAAGTATTGCACCAACGAAGACGGTGCGAATGACATCGAGGTAGCGGAAGTTAAGCGTTACAGCAAGGGAATGGAGGCAGTATCCGACTTGATCGCAGGCCGTATTGACGCGGTTGTCATCGACGACTTCCCGGCCAAGAAGCTGGTGGAGAAAAATGCCGATAAAATTCAGAAGCTGGATGAAGCTTTGACAGAAGAGGAATACGCGATTGCAATGCCCAAGGGCAGCGCGGACCTGCAAAAGGAAATCAACGCTGTCATCAGTGAGATGAAAGAAAGCGGCGAACTGGACCAGATCGTCAGTAAGTACATCGCTGAAGAATAAGAAGAGACAATAAACAGAGAGCAGGAGGGCTTTTGCGCCTTCCTGCCTGTTTCTATATCACGGGGAGGTTTGCATGAACACGCTTTTTGCATCGGTTCCGCTGTCCTTTTTTTCGGACCTGGGGCAGCAGTTTTATGACGACTTTATCCTGAAAGACCGGTATCAGTACATTATCCGTGGCTTGGGCAATACCGTTCTGCTCACGCTGGTCGCGGTGGTGATCGGCGTTGTACTGGGAACAGTGGTCGCGTTGGTCCGCATAACCCACCAGAATAATCCCAAAAAGCTGCGCGTTTTAAATGGGATTTGCGGCCTGTACCTGACGGTCATCCGCGGCACACCTGTCGTTGTACAGTTGATGATCATGGTATATCTGATTCTTTCCAGCGGCGAGACGTTGCTGGTGGCGATGCTGGCATTCGGTATCAACTCGGGTGCATACGTTGCGGAAGTGATCCGCAGCGGTATTCAATCAGTGGATCGCGGGCAGATTGAGGCAGGCCGTTCGCTCGGCCTGAGCAACCGCACTACAATGATTAAGATTGTGTTCCCACAGGCGCTGAAAAACGTCGCACCTGCCATTTTTAATGAGTTCATTGCTCTTTTAAAAGAGACTTCCATCGCCGGTTATGTCGGCGTGCAGGATCTGACCAAGGGCGGCGATATCATTCGCAGTATTACATATGACGCGTTCCTGCCGCTGTTCCTGATAGCGGGCATTTATCTGGTTCTGGTAATTCTGTTGACTTCCTGCCTGTCCGGCTTGGAAAGGAGGCTGCGCAAGAGTGATAAGCGTTAAAAATCTGGAAAAAACCTTCCATACGGAGGGCGGAGATATCTTGGTTCTCAAGGGAATCAACCAGGAGATTCAAAAGGGCGAAAAGGTCGTGGTGGTTGGCCCCTCAGGTTCCGGAAAAAGTACGTTTCTGCGCTGCCTGAATTTGTTGGAAATGCCGACTGGCGGCGAAGTTTGGTTTGAAGGCAGACAAATCAATGCGCCTAACTGCAATGTGGACCAGCTCCGCCGGAAGATGGGAATGGTATTTCAGCATTTCAACCTGTTTCCGCATCTCACAGTACAGCAGAATATTACCCTGGCCCCGATCACGTTGAAGCTTAAGACACAAAAAGAGGCGGATGAAAAAGCCATCCAGCTTTTAAATCGTATTGGGCTGGCGGATAAGGCACAGGCATATCCGGCGCAGCTCTCCGGCGGTCAGAAGCAGCGCATTGCCATTGTGCGTGCGCTGGCGATGGAACCGGACGTCATGCTGTTTGATGAGCCAACCAGCGCATTGGATCCTGAAATGGTTGGAGAAGTCTTACAGGTTATGAAGGAGCTGGCCAAAGAGGGCATGACCATGGTGGTTGTCACACACGAAATGAATTTTGCGCGCGAGGTTGCCACCCGCATTTTGTTCATGGATGACGGGCAGGTTTTGGAAGAAGCCAAACCTGCGGAATTTTTTGACAATCCCAAAAATCCGCGCCTGAGAGACTTTTTATCCAAGGTGCTTTAAAACGAAATACGGCTGTGTTAAAATAAGAGATACGCAGGTATCTCTTATTTTTTGCCCAGTGGAGTCGAAGGAGTGGAACGGTATGCCGGCTGCAATCACGCATTACTATCATGCCAAACGGGTTTTGGAAGAAACCAAACCAGAGCAAGAGGTACAGGAAGACGCCTTTTTTTGGGGAGCACAGGGACCGGATTTTTTGTTCTGTCACAGAGGGCTACCCTGGCAGAAAGGGGACTCCTTGGCGGAATACGGTGAAAAACTGCATCAGGAACCGCCAGCCCATATTTTTACTTGTTTGCAGAACTATCAAAAAGTACATCATGACGCGGCTGTATCCGCTTATTGCATGGGATTTCTCTGTCATTATGCGGCGGATCGTGTATGCCATCCCTTTATTCGCTGTCAGGCGGAACAGCTTAATAAAATCGAATCGGGACAGGATTTGGAAATTGCCCACCATCAGGTGGAATCAGCGTTGGACAGTATCATTCTGCGCTATGAGGCGGCTTCCCTGCCGATGGAATTTCATCTGAAAACAACGCTGCCCAAGAATCCGTCCATACAGCAAACAGTTGCGAAACTTTACGCGTTTCTGCTGGAAAGGCTCTACGGAGTTTCCGGAAAAGAAAGCCTTTTGCTTCAGGCAACAGACGATGCCAGGGGTGTCTTTGGCTGGCTGAACGACCGGACAAGCCTGAAAAAGTCGTTGGTAGAGCGCTGGGAAAAAAGACACGGCGGCAAATATATTTACTCCTGCCACATGCGGCCTGTGAGCGAAGGAGATACTTTTGACTATGCAAATGTACTGTTACAGGATTGGCGGTGGCCGCAGCAAAGTGAGATCGTCCGTAAAGAAAGCTTTTTTGACTTGTATGAGCAGTCGGTGCTGGATGCGAAGAAGCTGATCACCGGCTTTTGGGCGGGCGTCGACCCAATGGTAATGACGGAAAACATACCTTTTGAATAAGAAACAAGGAGTGAATCGTTATGGATCGAATTGCAAGCTTTTGCATTGATCACGACAAATTGGTTCCGGGGATTTATATTTCCCGAATCGATGGGGACATCGTGACATATGATATCCGAATGCGCCGTCCCAATATACCTCCATTTTTGGAGAATGCGGCACTACATACGTTGGAACACCTCTTTGCAACCTTTGCGCGCAATTCTCAGTGGAAGGACCATGTTATTTATTTTGGGCCGATGGGCTGCCGCACCGGTTGTTACTTTCTGGTCCGTGATATGAAAGAATCGGACGTGATCCAGTTAATCCAGCAGGTGTTTCAGCAGATTGCGAATTTTGAGGGGGTCGTCCCCGGAACCACTGCCGTGGAATGCGGCAATTATCTGGAACATGATCTTGCAGGTGCAAAAAAGGAAGCGCAGGAATTCCTGTCTGTGATCGCCTGCTGGAAAGAAGAGAATTTAAAATATCCATGTTGAGCATGGCGGCTGTTTTATAGCGAACATTTTTTACAATATAAGAGAGATTCCCCCGCCAATGGCGGGGGAATCTCTCCTATATTTAGCTGGTATTTTTTATTGGAAGGCCCCCCCCTTTTCATAAGCCAGGAAAGTGGGAATTTTAAGTTTTTTTTGTAATATAGGAAAAAAAAAAGATTTTTAGTTTACTAGAAAAAAATTGCAAAAAAGGAAGCGCGGAAATTCCTGTCTGTGATCGCCTGCTGAAAAGAAGAGAATTAAAAATATCCATGTTGGGCATGGCGGCTTTTTTATAGCAAACATTTTTTACAATATAAGAGAGTTCCCCCCGCCATTGGCGGGGGAATCTCTCTTATATTGAGCTGATATTTGTAATGGAATGCCGCCCTCTTTTCAATACGCAAGGAAGTGGCAATTTTACAGTTCTGTTACTAATATAGAAAAAAAGAACGTTTTATAGTATACTAGAAATAATTCACATGAGATAAAGAGATGAAATGAGGGGGCCATGATGAAAAAAGCGAGAAGATACAGAAAAGTCCCAATGAAAAAACGGGTTCCTTCTATTTTACTGCATGTTTTTGTTGCAGGATTGGTGCTGTTTATCTGTGCGCTGTCTGTTTATTCTTTTGCGGGGACCCGGCAGATCCGGAATACCGATGAGGCGTCCAGCAGTTCTTTGCCGGAATCCTCAGAGACTGTTTCCTCTATACCAGAGGCAAGCGCATCCTCTCCGCCGGAAAAAATTCCGCCGGCCACCATTACGATTTTGGGTGTGGGAGATAATTTAATTCACGATGGTATTTATAAACAGGCGGCGAAACGGACAGGGGGAAAGGGTTATGATTTTTCCCCGGTGTACCAGCATGTAGCCCCGTACATACAGGAAGCGGATGTTGCTGTAATCAATCAGGAAACGCCGCTGGCCGGTGACGTTTTGCCCCCCTCCGGCTATCCCCGCTTTAATTCGCCGACCGAAGTGGGGGATGAACTGATTAAAATCGGATTTGATGTGATCAACCATGCCAACAATCATATACTGGATAAAGGAGAACAAGGCGTCAAAGCGACGCTTGAGTATTGGAAGTCCAAAAGTATTCCGGTGGTTGGCGCCTACCAAAGCGACGCGGATATGGAAAATATCCGATTGGTAGAGGTAAATGGCATTAAGACGGCGCATATCGGCGTGACCGAGATGACCAACGGCCTCCAGCTTCCCAAGGACACCCCGTACCATATCCTCTTGACGAGCGAAACAGAACTTCTGGAAAGCATGATAACAAAAGCAAAATCCATGGCGGACGTCGTCGTCGTTTCTGTCCATTGGGGAAACGAATATACGCATAAGCCGACCCAGAAGCAAACGGAACTGGCACAGCAAATGGTGGATTGGGGCGCCGATATCATTTTTGGCAACCACGCACATACACTCCAACCGCTCACGGTTTTAAAGCGTGCGGACGGAACGGAGTGCCCGGTTGTTTATGCCCTGGGAAATTTTGTCTCCGCACAGGCGGACGGACTGAATATGGTTGCAGGTATGCTGCGCATCACGATGACCAAGGATTTTGAAACCGGAAAGACTGTGTTTACCGATATGCACTTTGAACCTATTGTGACGCATTACGGCAAAAATTTTCAGGACATTACCATTTATCCGCTCTCCGCGTATACGGAGGAATTGGCTTCTTCCCATGGAGTAAAGGCAAATACACCGAACTTCAGTCTATCATACATCCAGAATATCGTCGACCATAACATTCCCAAAAAATATCTGACAAACGATTGACAGGGAAAATCGTGCATGTTATAATATTAACAAATTTAAGAGCTGTCTTCGGGGCGGGGTGTGATTCCCCACCGGCGGTAATGCGGCGTCAGCCGATGAGCCCGCGAGCGTAAGCTGATTTTGGTGAGATCCCAAAGCCGACGGTATAGTCCGGATGGAAGAAGAACCGCGCATTTTTGCGTATCCTGCCCCGTGACGATTTGTCACGGGGCTTTTTTTCGTAGACAGCCCAACAAAAGGAGAGGTTTCTATGAAAACAAACACCAAATCCAACATTGTCCGTATGGCGCAGATGGGCATGCTGGCCGCCATCGCGCTGGTTCTTGTCACGGTGACGCAGTTCCCGCTCATTCCGGCGGCGCCGTTTATGAAGTACGATATGGCAGACGTCCCGATCCTGATGGGTACCCTGCTGTTTGGTACCGTTCCAGGGTTGGTGATCCTGTTTGTCGTTTCCCTCGTACAGGCGTTTCTGCTGGGTGGCGACGGTTGGGTGGGCCTTATCATGCATGTTGCTGCTTCCGGCGTACTTGTGGTATTGGTCGGGCAGTTCTCACGCTGGCATCACAAGACCGGCGAAACGATTCTGGGGATGGTTTTGGGAACCTTGGGGATGACCGCCATGATGATCCCGATGAACTTGCTGCTGACCGGGTATTTTCAGGGTGTCCCGATGCAGGCAATTATAGATATGATTCTTCCGGTTATTATCCCGTTTAACCTGATCAAAGCATCCTTAAACTGTGTCATCACGGGCGTCTTGTTTAAAGCATTGCAGCCGTTTGTGCGCCGGAATAAAAGTATGGTGGGACAGCAGTAAGTGCAAAGCATCTGATTTTTTGTCGAATAGAATAGGAATATTTCCTACATTTGCACATTTACAGGGATGATCGTTTGTGTTATAGTAAATACCATCAACTGAATATGTCCTTATCAAGAGCGACGGAGGGAACAGGCCCTGTGATGTCCGGCAACCTGCCGCAACGGCAAGGTGCTAAATCCTGCGGGTAAACCGAAAGATGAGGTTGCTGACAAGCCGCTCGGTTTCCGGGCGGCTTTTTTAGACGCAAAATTCAATTTAGGAACTCAACCGGGACATATGGCAGAATATCAGGAGGTTTTATAGTATGGCAAAGTATTTCTTTTCATCGGAGTCGGTGACGGAAGGGCATCCGGACAAGCTGTGCGACCAGATTTCCGACGCGGTTCTGGATGCGATTTTGGAGAAAGATCCAAAGGCGCATGTGGCCTGTGAGGTGACCGCCACCACGGGAATGCTGCACATTATGGGGGAAATTTCCACCGACTGTTACGTGGATATCGCGTCGATTGCGCGCGAGGTGGCAATTGATGTGGGATACAAAAGCAACCGCTATGGCTTTGACGGCAATACCTGCGGCGTAATCACGTCCATCGACGTGCAGTCTCCGGATATTGCGATGGGCGTCAATGCGTCCTATGAGATGCAAAACGGCGAAGGGCAAGACGAATTTGACCAGATTGGCGCGGGAGACCAGGGCATGATGTTTGGTTTTGCGTGTGATGAAACGCCGGAGCTGATGCCCTTGGCGATCTCGCTGGCGCACAAGGTCTGCAAGCGTCTGAGTGAAGTGCGTAAGAACGGCCAGTTTCCGTATCTGCGTCCCGACGGCAAGGCTCAGGTGACGATCGAATATGAGGACGGCGCTCCGGTGCGCGTCGACACCGTCGTGCTCTCTACCCAGCACAGCCCGGATGTCTCATTGGAAGAAATCCGGGCGGATGTACTCGAACACGTGATCAAAAAAGCCATTCCGGAAAAATGGCTGGATGAGCGCACCAAGTATTATATTAATCCCACAGGACGTTTTGTGGTAGGCGGCCCGGCTGGCGATACGGGCCTGACCGGCAGAAAGATCATCGTGGATACGTACGGCGGTTACGGACGCCACGGCGGCGGCGCGTTCTCCGGCAAGGATCCGACCAAGGTGGACCGTTCCGGCGCTTACGCGGCGCGTCATGTGGCAAAGAACATCGTTGCGGCGGGCTTGGCGAAAAAATGCGAGGTACAGCTGGCCTATGCGATCGGTGTAGCGCATCCGATCTCCATCGCAGTGGATACCTATGGAACATCCGCCTATTCCAGCGAACAGCTGGAGAATGCGGTGCGCAAGGTATTCGATCTGCGCCCTGCGGCCATCATCCGCAATTTTGATCTCTGCAGGCCGATTTACCGGCAAATTGCCAACTATGGACAGATCGGCCGCGAAGAGCTGAACCTGCCCTGGGAACAGAGGGACAAAGTGGATGCACTGAAAGCGGCGCTGCAATAAGGTTTGTTTATAAATTTCATGCGCGGAAATCACCTTGCCACATAGAATGTGGTGAGGTGATTTTTTATGTGGGGACTGTTTTTCAAAGTCGTATTGGTCTTGCTGGCGATTGTCGGCGTCATGGAGCTGTTTCGGTCTTTCTTTTTCTGGCTGCTCCGCACCAAGAACAGCGGGAAGATTTACTGGGTACTCTCCTTTAAAGGGCATGATGAAGAAGCGGAAATCGCGCTGAAGAATGCAATTGAAAAATTGCGGTGGTTTGGCGGGACACAGGAAAAAGAAATTGTCTGTATTGACCGGGGAATGGATGAGGAAACAAAAGAAATTTGCACGATGATCTGTGAAGAAACACCCGGCATGGAACTTTATGAGCCGGAAGAAGCGGCGGAAAGGCTCGCACAAGAGTTTGCAAATACATAGAAAATCGATTATACTAAAGTTTTGGAGAACCTTATAAAAACATGGGGACGTATCAGGCAAAAGCCCGCTGCGCCGGAAGGATTTTGAGGATGCATAAAGAGACGCTTTTGGAAATGACCGGGTCAATCGACCGGATTGTCTTCCGAAATGAAAAGAATGGATATACCGTGTTGGAAATGAACAACGGGGAAGAGCTGGTCACTGTGGTAGGGACCATGCCGTGGGTCAGCGCGGGCGAAGAGCTGCGCGTGATCGGTAATTGGAGCAGTCATCCCACTTTTGGCACGCAGTTCAAGGTGGAGACGTTCGAGCGTTCCAAACCGGCCACAGCGGCCGCCATGCTGAAATATCTGTCTTCCGGCACAATCAAGGGCGTGGGGGCGGCGACCGCCGCCCGCATTGTCGATACCTTTGGGGACAACACACTGCATATTCTGGAAAACGAACCGCAGCGCTTGTGTACTATCAAAGGAATCACAAAGTCCAAGGCCCTGAAAATTGGGGAGGAGTTTCAGCGCGCGCATGGGATCCGGGAGATGATGCTTTACTTCAGCGGTTATGGCATTACGCCGGAGGAGGCGGTGCGTATCTGGAAGCAATTTGGCGCACAGGCTGCGGACCGCGTACAGGAAAACCCATATTGTCTCTGTGAAGAAGGGCTGAACATTGGATTTAGCCGGGCAGACGATATCGCGGCCTCCATGGAGCGTCCGCAGGACGACGTCTGCCGTTTGCGCGCAGGGATCGTATTTGTTTTAAAACACAATGTCAACAATGGACATACCTGCCTGCCTGCGGAAAAGCTGATTACGGCGGCTTCCGGCATGCTGGGTGTAGAAACCGCCTTGACGGAAGAAGCGCTGGAGCAGCTTAAGCAGGACGGCTCCGTGTTATCCCAGCCGCTCAAGGGGAAGGAATTTATTTTCATCCCGAAGTTGCACCGTTCAGAAGTATATATCGCGGGACGAATGCAGATGCTGCTGTGCTATCCCGCGCCGCCGATTGTGGGAATCGATCAATATGTTTCTGCGATGGAGCGGGAGTGCGGCATTCAGTACGCCGAGCTGCAAAAGCTGGCAATCAAAGAGGCGTTGTCCAAGGGCATGCTGATTCTGACAGGCGGTCCCGGTACCGGCAAAACGACCACACTGCATGCGATTATCCGGATTCTGGAGATGAAGGGCGAAAAGGTTCTGCTGGCAGCCCCCACGGGACGTGCGGCAAAACGAATGGCGGATTTGACCGGTAAAGAAGCCAAAACGCTGCACCGGCTGCTGCAAGTGGAGTGGGACGACAATGACGTCCCCGTCTTTTCCCGCAATGAGAAAAATGCGCTGGACTGCGACGTCCTGGTAATAGACGAGCTGTCCATGGTGGATGTTACGGTTTTTGAAGCGGTTTTGCGGGCCTTGCCGCTGGGCTGCCGTTTGATTCTGGTAGGGGACAGCGACCAGCTGTCCAGCGTGGGCCCCGGCAATATCCTGGGTGATTTGATCGCTTCCGAGCGGTTTCCGGTGGTGCGCCTGAATGAGATTTTCCGGCAGTCGATGGAGAGCCTGATTGTGACCAATGCGCATCGGATTGTGTCCGGAGAGATGCCGGAACTCCGTGTGCATTCCAGCGATTTTTTCTTCCTTCCGTTTAACGACGCACAGGAAATTGCGTCCACGATCGTGGACCTGTGCAATCGCCGGCTTCCCGCCAGCTATGGATATTCCCCCATGACGGACATCCAGGTCCTGTGCCCGGGCAGGAAGGGAGAACTGGGTACCAACGAGATGAACCGGCGGTTGCAGGCCATACTGAATCCGCCGGACAAAAAGAAAAAAGAGGCGATGATTAATGGCGTCCTGTTCCGGGAAGGCGATAAGGTCATGCAGGTTAAGAACAATTACGACCTCACCTGGAACAAATCGGATGGGACTACAGGAGAGGGCGTATTCAACGGCGATATGGGCATTCTATACGACATTGACCGCAACGCGTCCGTGCTCACGGTCCTGATGGACGACGACCGTCTGGTTTTATATGAGTTTGAGGCGGCGACCGAACTGGAGCTGGCCTATGCGATGACAGTACACAAAAGCCAGGGCAACGAGTTCCCGGCTGTGGTAATCCCCATGTTCTCCGGACCGCCGCAGCTCTGTTACCGCAACCTGCTTTACACTGCCATTACGCGCGCCAAAACCCTGTTGGTATTGGTTGGCACGCAGAGAACGGTACAGGCGATGGTGGCAAATGCTCGCAAAACCAGGCGATATTCCGGCTTGCTTTCTTTCCTCACCAATGAAGAGGAGCTGCAACAAGGGCTGATTCTATGAAACACCTGCAAAAAACAAGGAAAAAAAGACGTGGGTCATTCTTTTCTTTGCTGATTAACATGCTGTTTCCACCGCACTGTGTGTTTTGTGACGAGGTGACATATCCCGACTGTCCAGTCTGTGCAACGTGTGCCAGGGAGGTCCAGCGAGTCCACAAGCTCAGTCGTTTAAACGAAAGCGCCGATGGAAAGGTCGTTTGGTGTGTGGCACCGTATCTCTATGAAGGAAAGGTCCGAGGTTCTATCCTGCGCTTTAAGTTTTATGGTTGCCGGGAGCACGCGCCGGTCTATGCAAAAGGAATCTGCGAGGAGCTGGCGGAACAGAAGTTTTTGAGCCGGATGGATATTGTGACGGCAGTGCCGCTTTCCAAGCGCCGTATGCGTACACGGGGTTACAACCAGTCCGCGCTGGTGGCAAAAGAGGCCGCGCAGCTTTTGGAACTGCCCTATCGGGACATACTGGAGAAATATAAAGAAAACAGGATTCAACATGAGCTGGACCGCCGGAACAGGGCGAAAAATGTCCGCGGTGTGTATCGGATTTTGCCGGGTGAGGAGATCACAGGAAAGCAAATCCTTTTAATTGATGACATTATGACGACCGGCGCAACGTTGCAGGAATGCGCAGAAGTTCTGCTGCGCGAGGGGGCGGCGTCTGTCTTATGTGCGGTAATCGCCGTGGTGCCATAAGATGTTTGTTGAAAACTTTTTACGGATGCATTATAATAAAAGCCTACTCGTGTACAATAGTCAGTAGGGGTATAGAATATATGGGATTTTGATTGGAAGTGATTGTTAATGCTTGGAACAGACATTGCAATAGACCTGGGTACATCCACGACAAAAATTTATCTGGATGGAAAAGGGATTATTTTAAAAGAGCCCTCGGCAGTCGCGTTTAATGTGGAAACTGAAGAAGTGGTTGCCATTGGCAAGGAAGCCTATGCGATGGTGGGACGTACCTCGGACCGCGTCGATGTTGTGCAGCCGCTCTGTAACGGCGTCATTTCAAATTTTGACATGGCGCAATACCTGATTGGCCATTACATTAAAAAAATCAGCGGCAGCAAGGTGTTTATGCCCCGCGTGGTGGTCAGCGTCCCTTCGCTGATTACAGAGGTGGAAAAGCGCGCGGTCGTAGATGTAATCAGCGCCGCGGGTGTGCGAAAAATCTGCCTGATCGAGGAGCCGGTGGCAGCGGCGATGGGAGCTGGTGTGGATATTTCAACGCCGCATGGAACGCTGATTGTGGATATTGGCGGCGGTACGACGGATATGGCGGTGCTTTCCCTCAGCGGTATTGCCATTTCCCGCTCCATCAAAACGGCTGGCAATACGTTTGATGAGGCAATCATAAAATATATCCGCAGGAAGTATAATCTGATCATCGGCAAACGCATGGCGGAGGAAGTAAAAATTGCGATTGGCTGCGTGTATCCGCGCAAAGAAATGGTTAAGCACCGCGTGAAGGGTAGGAACGCCATGACGGGCCTGCCGCAGTGGGCGGATATTTCCTGTGACGAGATGCTGGAGGCGCTGATTGAGCCCGCTATGGCCATTATCCGGACGGTGCAGGAAATGCTGGAGAAAACGCCGCCGGAATTGATGGGCGACGTCTACACGGACGGAATTATCCTGTCGGGCGGCTCTTCGCAGCTCTACGGGTTTGACCGCCTGATTTCCAAAAAGGCGAAGATGCCGGTCCATATTGCGGAAGAACCGGATATTTGCGTGGCACTGGGCGCGGGAAAAGCAATCCCTTATATTGAAGATATAGAAAACAAGGCGTATGGTGTATTGAACCCGTTAAGTGCGGCCTATTAAGATTAAAAAAACCGTCTGATCGATCGATCAGACGGTTTTTTTGTTTAACATGGAAAGCCTTTGGCTGAACCGGCGGCTTGATTTATTCCCCAAAGAGCTCATGTGCATAGCGCACCGAATCCATCGCATCTTTCACGTAACGGTCCGCATGAATCATATCCGCATATTCCTGTGTCAGTACCGCGCCGCCAACCATGACTTTGCAGAAGGGTGTTTCCTGCCGTAGCATCCGGATGGTTTCTTCCATGCTTACCACGGTGGTTGTCATCAGGGCGCTGAGGCCCACTAGCTTGACGTGGTGTTCCTTCACCGCGTCTACCACCTTTTCGGGTGGCACATCCTTGCCTAGGTCGATGATATCGTAGCTGTAGTTTTCCAACAAAACCTTTACGATGTTCTTGCCGATATCATGGATGTCTCCCTTGACGGTCGCCAGCACGATTTTGTCCTTTTTTACCTGCGACTCGGAGCCAGATGCATCCATTTGTGCCCGAATGACCTCAAACGCCGCTTTTGCCGCCTCTGCGCTCATTAAAAGCTGGGGGAGGAACAAGATTCCCTTTTCAAAATCTTTCCCCACCTGGTCGAGCGCCGGAATCAGCTCTTCGCTGATGATGAGAAGCGGCTCTTTTGTCCGCAATAACTCCTGCGCCGCACTGTATGCGCTTTCCTTCAGGCCGCTGATAATCGCCTGCGATACCGACATTTGCGCCGCGGCGACAGGAGCTGTTTCCGCAGTCTGCTGGGAATAGCGGGCAATATAGTCCATACATTGCGTGTCGCAGCCGCTGAGCGCACAATATGCGTCG
Organism: Anaeromassilibacillus senegalensis; assembly: GCF_001261775.1. Taxonomy (GTDB): domain Bacteria; phylum Bacillota; class Clostridia; order Oscillospirales; family Acutalibacteraceae; genus Anaeromassilibacillus; species Anaeromassilibacillus senegalensis. Next base: position 566,626 of record NZ_LN868537.1, read on the forward strand.
TACGACTTCCGCATCGCCTGAGAGTTTGGATTAATAATAGCGGCACTCAGACCGTTTTGCAGCGCCATTGTAAAAAACGCTGCATTAATATTTTCCCGCTGGGGTAAACCAAAAGAAATATTGGATACGCCCAAGGATGTATACAGCCCCAACTGCTCACGCACCAGGCGCAAAGAATCCAGCGTGACAGCGGCGGCCCCTTGTCCCGCACTGATCGTCATGGCGAGCACGTCCACAATAATGTCCTTTTTTTTGATTCCGTACGACGCAGCTGTATCGACAATTTTTTGGGCGACTGCCAAACGCCCTTCCGCGGTTTCTGGAATGCCGTCTTCATCCAGCGTAAGGGCGATCACAACGCCGCCGTATTTTTTAACCAGTGGGAAGATAGCGTGCATGCTTTCCTGCTTGCCGTTAACGGAGTTGATCAGCGGTTTTCCGTTGTATATCCGCATTGCCTGTTCCATAGTCTCCGCGCTGGCGGTATCGATCTGCAAGGGTAGATCGATGATGCTTTGCAGCTCAGTGACAGCGCGGCACATCATTTCGGTCTCGTTGATTTCCGGCAGGCCCACATTGACGTCCAGAATGTGAGCGCCGCTCTGCTGCTGTGCGATGCCTTCCCGCAGGATGTAGTCCATATCGTTTTCCCGCAGAGCTTGTTTAAAACGGGATTTCCCTGTGGGGTTGATTCGCTCGCCAATCAGGATGGGGCGCGCCCCAAACGGAACAGCCTGTGAATAGGAGGAAACCACTGTAAGCGCATGTGATTCCAGTGGCGTGGGCGGAATCTCTTTGCAGGCCCGTACGGTCGCTGCAATGTGGGCTGGCGTGGTTCCACAGCATCCACCGACCATCCAGGCGCCCATGGAAGCAAGTTCCGCCATGGAGGTGGCAAATGCTTTCGGAGATACATCGAAAACGGTTTTTCCGTCGACACAGCGAGGGAGTCCTGCGTTCGGATTGACAATCATGGGGATGGAACAGCAGGATTTCAACTGTGGCAACAATTCTTTGATTTGTTCCGGGCCGAGGCCGCAGTTGAATCCAATTGCATCAGCGCCCAGTCCTTCCAGGGTTGCGGTTGCCGCCGCAATATTGCCACCGGTCAATAACTTTCCCTGCTCGTCAAATATCAGGGTGACAAAGACCGGAAGGGACGTGTTCTCTTTCGCCGCCAGAAGTGCGGCTTTTGCTTCATATGTGTCGCTCATGGTCTCAATCAAAATGAGGTCCGCGCCCGCGTGCTCCCCACAGACAGCAGCTTCCCGAAACGCCGCGTATGCATCTTCAAAAGGGAGGTCCCCCAGCGGCCGGAGCAGCTTCCCGGTGGGGCCGATGTCCAAAGCGATGAGCCCTGTGCCGCCATTGGCCTGCACCGCTTTTTTTGCGGCGCATACCGCACTTCCTATGATCTCCTGAACGGAATGGCCGCAGCCGCGCAGTTTTACTGCATTCGCGCCAAAGGTATTGGTTTTTATAATATCCGCGCCGGCCTTCAAATAAGAGTGGTGGATTTGCTGGATCAATTCCGGTTTTTGCAGATTCCAAAGCTCTGGCAACTCTCCGGCGCCCAACCCGTTTTCCTGCAGGATGGTTCCCATTGCGCCATCAAAGAAGAGCATGCGTTTACCCAACTGATCAAAAATTTCCATAGGTTCAACCCTTTCTAAATGGACAGTTTTTTGCCTGGCAGGTCATACATTTGGCAATGTGGCAGCTTTGCGGTTCCGCTGTTAAACCAATGACCGCCGTCACGGATTTGGATGGGGCCAACATAAAACTGTCCGTCATCGTCAGGCCGATGCGTTTCGGACAGTCCAGAACCGTCAAAAAATCACGCTGATGCGCAATGTCAAAGTCCCCATAGCCGGGGCTGTACCGCGGCCGCAGATAAAGCCCTTTGGCGGCGGCTTCCACAGCAATCGGTTCCTGGCATTCGTCACAGAAGGACTCAATCAGGGACGCCGCACACGCCTGCATGATCACGGCCCGGCTCATCGACAGCTTGGAACAGCGCTCCAGCCGCAGGTCGACAGGGGAACCCAGAGTAGCGGCAAAGAGGATAACCTCTGTACATCCTGTCAGATGCTGGAATAAACTCCTGCTATGTACGGTAATCCCGGCGAATGACACAATATTCGGCGAGACGAGCCGCAGTGGCTCCCGATGGAAAATGTGATGCGGCGTACACGCCTGCAACAGTTCCTCCGTACAGTCTGCAATGTGGTGCAGTACCTCCGGGCTTGGTTCGGCGTTACGATATCCTAAATATCGCAGGACTTCCTGCCGGTCGATGTTCATACTTCTTCATCCCTGATAATGGCGGAGAGGTTACCCATAATCTCTGCGGCAATTTCTGGATTATTCATGGTGTACAGGTGGATATGATTGACGCCGTTGGAAATCAGGTCGATGATCTGTTCCGTCGCGTAAGCAATTCCAGCCTGCTTCATCGCTTTGGGTTTGTCCGAAAATTTATCGGCGATCGCTTTAAAACGCGGGGGAAGTGCCGTACCGGACAGCTCGCACGAACGTTTGATCTGCCGGCTGTTGATCACCGGCATGACGCCCGCGACAATCGGCACGTTGATCTTCTTGGAAAGGACGCGGTATAAAAAATGATAGAGCACATTGTTGTCAAAGAACATCTGCGTCGTTAGAAAATCGCAGCCGCAGTCAACCTTGCGCTTTAAAAAATCAATGTCATCTTCCTTATGTTCGCATTCCACATGGCCCTCCGGGTAGCAGGCTCCGCCAATGCAGAAATCTCCCTGCGCCTTAATGTCCTGGATCAGTTCGCTGGCGTAATGGTACTGCACCGGAGAGGGAAAATCGGAGTCCTGCGGAATATCGCCGCGCAGCGCAAGAATGTTTTCAATTCCGTTTTCCTTCATTTTATCAAGCATGGAGGAAATATCTTCTTTTGTGGAGGACACGCAGGTCAAATGTGCCAGCGCCGGAATGTGATAGGTATTCTGTATTTTCGTAGCAATTTCCAGGGTGCGTTTGGAGGTGCTTCCCCCGGCGCCATAGGTGACGCTGATAAAATTCGGATGAAGCGCCGCAATTTTTTGGACGATCGCATCGATCCGGCTGATGTCTGCGCCAGCTTTAGGCGGAAAGATTTCACAGGAAACGGTAACCCGGTCACTTTGCAACAATTCTTTTATTTTCAAGATGGGGTACATCCTTTCTTTAACGGTTTATCAAGATGGGGATAGAATACCTGACCTGAAACAGTCTCGCTTAAAACTGTACAGGCTTTTTAGTCAGGTGAAATTATTATAGCATACATAAAGAAAAGATGAAATAAAATCCGCATGGAATCGACGGATTTCACTTCATCTTATCTCAGAGGATTTTCTGAAAATCAGGATAACGCCTGCTCTAAATCATACAATAAATCGTCGATATGCTCCGTTCCAATGGAGAGGCGGACGGTATTCGGCTTGATTCCAGATTGCTGCAGCGCTTCCTCCGTCAACTGCGCGTGCGTGGTGCTGGCAGGATGAATTACCAGGGATTTAACGTCCGCAACATTGGCCAGCAGAGAGAAAACCTGCAACCGGTCTATAAACCTCTTGGCTTCCTCTGCACCGCCCTTTATCTCTACCGTGAAGATAGAACCGCCTCCGTTTGGAAAATACTTTTGGTACAGTGCATGATAAGGACTTTCCGGCAGAGAGGGATGATTGACGCATTCAATCTTTGGGTGTTTTTGCAGTGCCTCGACCACACGAACCGTATTCTCCACATGCCGTTCCACGCGCAAAGAAAGGGTTTCCAGTCCTTGCAAAAACAGGAAGGAATGAAACGGGCTGAGCGTTGCGCCTGTATCGCGTAGTAGCACCGTACGAATGCGGGTGATGTATGCAGCGGAACCACAGGCTTCTGTAAAGCGAATGCCGTGATAGCTGGGGTCAGGCTCTGTCAGACACGGAAATTTTCCCGATGCGGTCCAGTCAAATCGGCCGGAATCGATGATCGCGCCGCCGACAGATGTACCGTGGCCGCCGATGAATTTGGTGGCGGAATGGATTACAACGTCCGCGCCGTGTTCAATGGGGCGGAATAAATATGGAGTTGCAAAGGTATTATCTACAATCAGCGGGATTCCGTTGCGATGGGCAAGAACAGCAACCGCTTCTATGTCAATCAGGCTGCAATTGGGGTTACCCAGGGTTTCCAAATAGATCGCCTTGGTATTGGGACGAATCGCCTGTGCGAAATTTTCAATGTGATCCGGGTTTACGAAGGTTGTTGTAATGCCGAACGGGGGAAGGGTGTGGGCAAACAGGTTATAGGTTCCGCCATAAAGCGTATTTGCCGCGACGATGTGGTCGCCCGCCCGCGCGATGTTTTGCACCGCATATGTAATTGCAGCGGCTCCTGAGGCCGTTGCCAGGGCTGCGACGCCGCCTTCCAGTGCGGCGATACGCTGTTCAAAAACGCTGGTAGTGGGATTGGTAATCCGGGAATAGATGTTGCCGGGGTCGCTTAAAGCAAAACGGGCTTCTGCTTGTGCGGAATCCCGGAATACATACGAAGTCGTTTGATAAATCGGCACACAGCGTGCGCCTGTCGCCGGATCGGGCGTTTCTTGTCCAGCATGTAATTGTAAGGTTTCAAATTTCCATTTATGTTCGGTGCGGCTCATTGCAATCACTCTTTCATTCCATTTTTATTAAATTAATAAAATCGCCGGATATTCCACTTCTGAACGCAACAGAGTCTTATTCTGCCAAACCAATTGAAAGCCGCTCAGAAGCTGGTAAACCGAGATTACTCATATGAAAAACGTACAGGAGGGAATGTAGCGGCACATTCGAGCCAGCACCATACGGCTGCATAACAGCCGCCTTACAGAATAAGTCGTCACGTAATATCCCTCCTTAATATAGTAATCCTATAAAAATAATAGGAATTTATTGGATAATGCTATTATACGCAGATTACAGGATTTGTCAAGGGTTCTTGCAATTTTCTTTTTCTGCGATCGCATGCTTTCGATCCAGAAGGTCTTGCAGGGTAATGTGATCCACCACATTATCAATGGCGTCCTTCAATTTCATCCAGACTTCCAGCGTCACACAGGTATCTGCGCGGGCGCAGGGGTTTTCCGGTGTGTCCAAACAGGCGACAGGGGATAGGCTGCCTTCTGCCAGTCTGAGAATCATACCGACAGTATAGGCTTCTGGCGGTTTGGTCAGGTGATACCCGCCATTAGCGCCTCTTGCACTTTTGACGTAACCGGCTTTCGTCAGCTGGCCAATGATCTGCTCCAAATATTTGCCTGATATTGCCTGCCGGTTGGAAATGTCTTTTATGGATATATAGGATGCGTCGTACTGCTCTGCCAGTTCTAACATTAAGCGCAGCGCATAACGTCCTTTGGTTGATATTTTCATGAGAATTCCTCCTCTCAAATTACCTCTATTGTAACACAGTAATATAGTAAACTTCAATGAAAAATTTTGAATAGAAACAAGATAGTTGCTTGTTTCGTAAAATAACATTGAGAAAATTGTATATAATAAAATTCCCCATGTGCAGATGCGGAATATGGCGATACATAGAATATGCGGTTAATGGGGAAAATGAGGAGCGTAAAGGAGTTTTGACATGCAGCGTGAAAAGTTCTCTTCGCGGCTTGGATTTCTGTTGATATCCGCAGGCTGCGCGATCGGATTGGGAAATGTCTGGCGGTTCCCGTATGTAACAGGACAGTACGGAGGCGCGGCTTTTGTTCTGATTTATTTGTTCTTTCTATTAATTCTGGGTTTGCCCATCATGGTAACGGAATTTTCCGTAGGACGTGCAAGCCAGAAAAGTGCGGCGCTTTCGTTTGATGTATTGGAACCAAAGGGTACAAAGTGGCATCTTCATAAATACTTTGCGATGTTTGGCAACTATCTCTTAATGATGTTCTATACCACCATTGGCGGATGGATGTTTATTTATTTTGTCAAAATGCTGCGCGGAGATTTTGAAGGATTAAATAAAGACCAGGTACAAGGCGCGTTCCAGCAGATTACACAAAGTCCCGGTATCATGACAATTGCAATGATCTTTGTGGTTGTGCTTTGTTTTGGAATCTGCTCGTTTGGCCTGCAGAAGGGCGTCGAAAAGGTAACCAAGGTCATGATGGTCAGCTTGTTTGTCATTATGATCCTGTTGGCAATTCGGTCCATTACACTGCCTGGTGCACAAGAAGGCCTGCGCTTTTACCTGTATCCGGACTTTGGAAAGCTCGCGGAAAATGGGATATCCAACACGATCTTTGCGGCGATGGGACAAGCATTCTTTACATTGAGCCTTGGAATCGGTTCCATCGCGATTTTTGGAAGCTATATCGGAAAAGAACGGTCGCTGGCCGGTGAAGCAATCAATGTAACACTGTTGGATACCGGCGTGGCTCTGGTTGCCGGATTGATTATTTTTCCTGCCTGTTTTGCGTTCGGCGTGAGCCCGGACAGCGGTCCAAACCTGATTTTTATAACGCTTCCCAACGTGTTTAACTCCATGGCAGGGGGCAGGATCTGGGGTTCCTTCTTCTTCGTATTCATGTCTTTCGCCGCGCTGTCCACAATTATCGCCGTCTTCGAAAACATTATTTCTTATGCGCTGGATTTGTGGAACTGGAGCCGTAAAAAAGCGGTTTTGGTCAATATTGTCATTGTCATTGTCTTCTCGCTGCCCTGCGTTCTGGGCTTCAATTTGTTAAGCGGCATCCAACCGATGGGACCGGGAAGTAACATTATGGACATTGAAGATTTTATTGTCAGCAATAACCTGCTTCCATTGGGTTCGCTTGTGTATCTGCTTTTCTGCGTTTCCAAATACGGCTGGGGCTGGAAGAACTTCCTCACAGAGGCCAATACGGGCAAAGGCATGAAATTCCCCAAATGGATTCGTTTTTATGTGACTTTTATTCTGCCGTTAATTGTTCTTGCCATCTTTGTGCAGGGGTATCTTGCAAAGTTTTTTCCAAATCTGTTTGGGTGAGTAGAACAGAAAAAGGGCACTTCCGATTCAATGCGGAAGTGCCCTTTTTTGATATAAAAGACCGGCAAAGTTATATTTCCTACTGATACATGTATCGATTTCTGAACAAAAAAGAAGAAGCTATGGAAACTTACCATAGCTTCTTCTTTATGGAGGTACTTTATGTACCCTTTTGCATAACTGCACCTTCGATGCTACCAGGATTCTTGCCCAAATTGCCTTCCGCAGCTGACGATGGCTGTACAGGCTCTACCGCCTCAGTACAGGCGCCATTGCATACAGAAAGTAATTGACCACAATTTTGACAAAACTGTTTTCCTTCGGACTGGTCACATTTGCCTTCACAGATGGAAAGCAAGTTTCCACAATACTCACAATAGGGGCCAATATCGCCTTCCTCTATGAGTACGTTTTGATCCGGATCACCGATAGGGGGGGCACCTGTTGGATCACTGGTTACTGCCGAACTGCTATTCTCCGACGGCTCTTCCTCGGCAGGCTCGCTGCTTTCTGGAGGTGTTACCGGAGGGATACCGCTGTCCTTGACCGTGTCATCGTTGTCACCACTCGGCTTCTTATCCGGTTTTTTATCCGGAGAAGGGTTGCTCGAGCTGTTATCAGGTTCCGGTTCTGATGGGGGAGGATCCTTGACAATGTTATCGTCGCCATCCGATACAAAATCATTATCCACCGGATCTTCAGAAGAGGGTTCTGTTGTAACAACGCCACTTAGTTCAATCTGATGAATGTCTACCAGAGAGGTGAGCTCTTTGATGGACATAGCCGCGAGATCTTGGGCATTCAAACTTTCGTCCGTTGCCGCAAGTTTTTTTACAAAGTCCGCTTTTCCAACCGAAATGTTGTTTTCCTTGGCAAGGGATTTGACATCGTCTGTCAAGGATTCGTTTTGCTGCAGGATCGTTGCTTTCGCATTGTTCCGCTTCAAAGTGTTGTCAACACTGGTGGTAAGCTTGTTTTGCAACCGCTGCGCCTTTTGGGCATCATCATTGGCTACAGAGATCAGAATTGTGTTTTCTGGACTTTCTGGGGACAAATACCCTTTTTGAACCATCGAATCGATGATTTCATCCGTGGCAACTCCCAACTCAGTCCCTTGCAGGTTCATACCATCCAAAACTTTTACGGCGTCTTCATTCAGCGCCCTGTATTTTACCACCGTATCCTGAGGATCCACAGATAGCTCAATACCAGGGTTAACGTCGATGCTGACGATGGAATCTACTGTAGGCTGTACCATATAGAAGATACCGATAATCAACATAAACGCCGCAGCAATCGCACAACTAGCCATTCTAAAGGAGATATGCGATTTGGGTTTGCTCTCCTTTTTAAACTCCACAACAGCGTAATCATTTTGTACTGCCAGGATCTCGCCCAGTACATCGGGAGTAGCTGTCAGAACGGCATTCTTCAAGGATTGCTTCATTTCTTTTCTTGTCATAGTCTCATACGCACCTACATTCCTTGTAGACAGTGCTTAGACCAAGATCCAAAAATCAGCCAGAACTTTCATTTACTGCTTTATGAAGCTTTTTGATCGCTCTGTTGTAACAGGAAAGAACTGTGCCAAGCGGAATCGTAAGCAGGGAGGAAACTTCTCTGAACTTAAACCCTTGGGTTACGTGTAACAGAACAATTTTCCGTTCCTGTTCGTTCAGGACCTCCAGCGCCTTCCTCAATACCAGATTGTCTACAGTGCTGGAAATCACATCGACTCCGATTTGATTTTCCTCGTCAGAAAAATCGGAGGTCTCCTGCTTTTGGACCCGGCGAAGCTCCATATAGGCCAGATTTTTAGCAATTGTAAAAATCCATGCCAGGGGCTTTCCTTGAGGAATATAATGTTGTATCGACTTGCGGACGGAAAGATAGGTATCCTGCATCAGATCCTCCGCGGTCGAGTGGCTTTTGACAATGGACAAAAGATAACAGTAAACAGAATTCTGCGTCATGCGGTACAGTTCTTCAAAAGCGGTCCTGTCACCGTTTGCGACTTCACGCATGAGCGTGTCTGTCAGCTGTTCCTTTTTCCTGTTGTCCCGGTTTCCTGGAACCAACATTTTCATCCCTCTATCAACATAATGAAAAACTCATTGTTTTTATTGCATCCATTTTAAAAAATTTTTAAAAAACTTTGAAACTGCAAAAAAATAGGGCTGCGACTTAGGAAATAAGCCGTCTGGCCTCCATCTGCTCCGTTCAAATTCATGCTCAGATGCGGAAACATTCTATTCTATTATATAAGAAGTTGTCCCATTTGGGAAGGCCCTTATGAAAAACAAAGCAATAAATTTGCAGTCATTATTTATCTAATTATTATACTGACTGGCTTTTTGTTAAAAAACAAGCAAGCAGTTTATACAAAAATAAAAAAATCAAGTCTAAAATATAAAACTTTATATGAATTATAGCATCGTTTTTCCATCCAAAGGCATACAATGTTTTGCTTTACATATATATTCCATGTGAGGTGATTGACATTGGAGGGACGTAAAGGATATTTTGCCCCGGTCGCGGTTTTAATTATCTGCTGCCTGATTTTTCTATTGCTATCTTATTTATCTTACCAGAAGATTGACGAGATGGCATCCAATCTTGCGGCAAAAGAACAGCCGGTCATTGTCCTGGACCCAGGTCATGGTGGGGAGGACGGCGGGGCTGAGGGCGTTTCCAAAATGTTGGAAAAGGACATCAACCTCGCGATTTCCTTGAAACTGCAAAAGATGTTTGAATTGTCAGGCTTTCGTGTGGTAATGACCCGCGATGAAGACATTTCGATTGGCGACGCTGCACTGGATACGGTAAAAGAACGCAAAGTTTCTGATATTCACAACCGCCTGAAGGTGATTGAAGAGCAAGGCGACTGCATATTCCTGAGCATTCATCAAAATCATTTTACCAGCAGCCGGTATTACGGCACACAGGTATTTTATTCCAACAACCATCCGGACAGCAAAACGTTGGCGGAGGATATCCGGGCAAGAGTAGTTCCTCTTTTACAACCTGAAAATACCCGGGAATGCAAACCGGCGACCAGTTCCATCTATTTACTTTGGAATACAAAGGTTCCTGCTGTTTTGGTGGAGTGTGGTTTTCTCTCCAACGAAAGTGAAGCACAGCGCTTAAATGATCCGCAATACCAAGAACAGATGGCGTTTGCCATATACAACGGATTCTTAGATTACTATCAATCGGTTCACTAGGACCTTTGTCTTGTTTTCACAGTCAGCCTCCCGTATAATGTAAAGAAATACATAGGGAATGAGGCGGACAAAATGGCGCAAAAAATTAAAAATGTATATAGATGTACGGAATGTGGCTTTGAATCGGCTAAGTGGTATGGAAAATGCCCGGGATGCGGCCAGTGGAATTGTATGACAGAGGAGATCAAAGAGGTGGCTCCACAAAGAAGCAGCCTCTCCGCATCGAATCGAAGCTCCACCCGGCCAGTAGCAATTAACAATATAGATACAACCGAAGAAGCCCGGTATCATACCGGGCTGACAGAGCTGGATCGCGTGCTGGGTGGCGGTATTGTCAAGGGTTCCCTTATTTTAATCAGCGGTGAACCGGGTATCGGTAAGTCGACCATTCTTTTGCAAATCTGCGAATATCTGGGACAATCCCTGCGTATTTTATATGTATCGGGAGAGGAATCCAGCCGGCAAATTAAGCTGCGCGCAACCCGCCTTGGAGTGAACAGCGAAAACCTTTATATTTTAACTGAAACCGACGTGCAAAATGTCATGGAGCAAATTCGCTGCGATAAGCCGGACCTGGTGATGATCGATTCCATACAAACTATGAATTTTACCGATCTGAATTCTTCTCCAGGAAGCGTCACACAAGTAAGGGAGTGCACCAATGCGTTGATGCACACGGCTAAGGCACTTGAGATTCCCACTATATTAGTAGGCCATGTAAACAAAGATGGAGCGATTGCAGGCCCAAAGGTCCTGGAGCATATCGTCGATGCGGTTCTGTACTTTGAAGGGGACCGCCAAATGCCGTATCGCATTTTAAGGGCAGTGAAAAATCGGTATGGATCAACAAATGAAATCGGCGTGTTTGATATGGGAGACAGCGGGTTGCAGCAGGTGGACAACCCGTCCCTGGCAATGTTGTCCGGTCGGCCGATCCATGTATCCGGGACCTGCGTCACTTGCGTCATAGAGGGCTCCCGTCCCATTCTCGCGGAAATTCAGGGATTGGCCTCCACCACTGGGTTTGGAAATCCACGCAGAATGGCGACCGGATTTGACTATAACCGGATGTCTTTGCTGTTGGCCGTTTTGGAAAAGCGCGCCGGCTACTATTTTTCTAATCTGGACGCATACCTGAATGTTGTTGGTGGGCTGCGGCTGGACGAGCCTGCCGCAGATCTTGCGGTGGCAATGGCACTGGTCTCCAGCTTAAAGGACGTTCCCCTCAGCGAAGACGCCATCGTCTTTGGAGAAGTAGGATTGGCAGGAGAATTGCGCTCGGTTTCCAGCGCGGATGCCCGGATCAGTGAGGCGTCCCGACTTGGTTTCCAAAAATGCATTCTGCCACATCACAATTTAAAGCAGATCCGCGGCAACCACGGCGGAATGCAGCTGATAGGAGTAAAAAACATTAAAGAGGCATTTGAGGCGTTGGCGGAATAGCGGTTTGCTGTGGGTAAACACGGGGTGTTACCTTAATGCAGTGGACGCAGCCGTCTCCTTTATAATTGGTAATAGCCGAAGGCATTTCCAGACTGCAATACCCATCGTGCTGATAGATGCAGTCTACGTCGCATTGAATAATGCTCATAATATTTTTACACCTTTCCTTTGTTTAAACTGGGATTATCTTTGGTGAATCTTGATAGAAATATACATGATCAGTTAAAGGAATCATGGAAAAATAATCGCCGGAAATGCGTCTGTTTCACAGGTATAATTCCCCGTCCCGTTCACAGAATAAAACGGAATGGGGGAATCAGCATGAAAAAATATGTACAGTTAATTACCTTTACATGTGTACTGATCGCAGTAATTGGGTTAATAGGCGGAATGATCAGGAATACTGCGGTAAAGGCGACTGTTGTAAAGGTGAAACCGCTTACAGTTGAAAACTCTGTTACATGCACTGGTAAGGTGGAACGCGTCGCTGTAAGAAGCGTATATCCGCCTACTGCAGCGGCGGTAAAGGAGACATATGTAAAAGTAGGCGATAAAGTGGAGGCAGGTTCTCCTTTGCTGAACATTGTATCTACACCTGTCGTTCCGGACACCACATCTCTTCAGGAAACTTATGCCGCTCTTCTCAGCGGGTATACAACGCAGGGAGAAGTTCCCGCAGTTGGCGATGTGGAAGAAGAGGAAGAACAGGTTTTAACGGCGCCTATTTCCGGTGAGATTACGGCTGTCTCTGTTTCCAGCCAGGGAACTTTGGAATTTGGCAAACCAGCGGTGACGATCGCCAGTGATGAAGGACTTCAGGTTCGGCTGTCTGTTAACGAATCGCAGATATCTGAGATACAGGTCGGACAAAAAGCGGAAATAACCGGAGTTGGTTTTAAAAATTCCGTTTACACTGGAACGGTAAAAAGTATTTCCTCTGAGGCAAAACAATTGATATCTGCAACAGGACAGGAAACGGTTGTGGAGGTAGTTGTCAGTGTTGACAGTCCTGGTGATGATATCAAACCTGGATTTTCCGCAAAGGCTAAAATTATTACAGAGCAGAATGACAACGTCCTGATTGCCCCTTATGAGGCCGTACGAGCGGAAAAAGACGGCTCAGAATATGTGTATAAACTGGAAGGGCAAAGGGTTATAAAAACTCCGATTCAAACAAGCGGCGAATATGAAGACGGGTTTGAAGTGCAGATGGGGCTGAGCAATAACGATAAAATTGTGGTCAATCCGGACTCTGTATCCAACGGTGCAAGAGTGATTCCCCAGGGGGAGGAGGAGCACACCGATGATTGATGTGATCCGGTCCGCATATCATAATCTGGGGAGAAAAAAGGGCAGGACTGTTTTGACAATTTTAGGGATTACAATAGGTGTCGCCTCGGTAATTCTGATTGGAAACATCAGCCAATGCGGTTCAAATGCTTTGACGAATGAGTTGGATAGTCTGGGGCTGAATGGGTTGTCCATATCCTGCCAGACTGGATCAAGCGTTACTCTAAAGGATACGGATTTAAACCTGGTGAAAAATTGCGATGGGGTGGATCAGGCAACTCCGCTCTTAATGCAAAGCACTACGGTTTCCGCGCGGGAGTCAGAGACGAAAGCATTGGTTTGGGGAATCGATACGACAGCCAGCCAAATTGTTTCGATACAAATCCTTTACGGCAGGATGTTTACCAGCAAAGATATCAGCACCAATGCAAATGTCTGCCTTGTGGATGAATCGTTCTCCAGAAATGCCTATATGAGAAGCAATATTATCGGAAAGCATGTTTCTGTTCAGTGCGGCGGTGCTTTGGAAGATTTTGAAGTGATTGGAGTAATTAAGACGGGCAGTGGACTATTGCAAAACATGCTGGGAAATTATATTCCCACATTTGTTTATGTTCCATATACAACGATGCAGACCGCTTCTGGCAGGAGCAGCTTTGACCAGATTGCCGTAAAAATTGATCCCTCCAGTGATTTAGATAGTACAGGTAAAGCCATTGTTGCCACATTGAATCAAAATAATGGGACAACAGATACATTTGTATCCAACAATTTGGCCGAACAAAAGGATGGTTTGGACAACATTCTGAACATTGTAACGCTGATACTATCCGCAGTAGGTGCTATTTCTTTGCTTGTGGCAAGTTTAAGCATTATGACAGTGATGTTGGTTTCTGTCAGCGAGCGTACACGGGAGATCGGTATTAAAAAAGCGATCGGAGCCAAGAGAAAAGACATCATGCTGGAATTTATGCTTGAAGCCATTTTTATTTCTATCTTTGGTTGTGCTGTTGGTATTGTTTTGGGCTATGGAATTTCCTATGCTGGGGCTTCGCTTTTTGGAATTACATTGGGGACACGCTGGGATATCTTTGTATTGTCTATTATATTCTCATTAAGTACAGGGACTATTTTCGGCGTTTATCCTGCTATTAAGGCATCTGCTCTAAAACCCGTGGATGCATTGCGCATGGAATAGATTAAACCAGCCACGCATGGGTTTATTATGAGGATGAAAAAAGGAGCCCGCAGGGGCTCCTTTTTCTGAACCTAAAATTATTATTTGCGCTCTGAGCGGGAACTGAAAACGGGTAAAACACGCCGGATTCGTGTCCCAAAGACGCTTCTGGATCGCCTTACGGCACAAAAAGGCAAGATTTTCGTTTTTGAGAACCGGCTCGACTACCGCAAGCCCCGGACGCGGCAGGCCGTTTATAAAGACCTGCGCCGGGCGGCGAAGCTGTTCCGGGTGACGCAAACTCACTTGAGCCCGCACAGCGCCCGGAAGATTTACGCGGTTTCTGCGTACCGGCAGACCGGCAGTTTGCAGCGCGTGAAGGAGCTGCTGAACCATGACGACGAAGCGGTGACGATGCTGTACGCCATGGCTGACCAGCTGGAGGTGCGACGAAAGAAAAAATGAATGCAATCAAATGGTGGCAATTTCCGCATGTGCGGGATGGCTTGTGGTATGTTCTGAGCCAGATGCTGCAATTCTAACGGAGAGGAGGAAGGCAGCGTCGGATTGTGCAAAACGTTTATTTTGTATGCGCAGCGGAAATTGTCGGCCATATCGAGCAATAGAGCGCCGGAAACGGTGCAAAAGGAAAGGAGCCCCGAAGGGCCCCTGTTTTTTGCGAGGGAAACAATTATACAAAATAAATAAAAGTTTTGTTTAATCAGCCCGGTGGATTTTCACCGGGCTTTTTTTGCGCCTTTTTGGGAGGGCGGCCCCGCTTGGGCCTGGCGGGTTCGGGCTGGAGATCTTTGAAGTTGGGGAGTTTGCCGAGGGGCTCTTCCTCCGGCGGGGGCGGGAAGGTGTGGGCGTGGTAGTTGTTGAGGGCGGCTTCGCGGTAGTCTGGTTTGCCGAGGATTTGGAGGCGCTGTTTTTCCAGCGCGAGCCATTGATTGGCGATGGCCCAGCGCGACCAGTCGGCGCGGGATTGGCCCATTTGGTCGTGGAGTTTCTGCTGGTTGCGCTCGATGATTGCCGCGATGTGGCGGCGCTCGTTCAGGATGGCGTTGGTTTCGGTCTGTGTCATGGTTGGTACTTCCTTTCTGCGTATTTGCGCGGGGCGGCTCTGTTTGGCGATGGGGGCGCTTCCCGCGCGGTTTGGCGGTCTGGCGACAGCGCCGCTAGTCAAGGATTTAGGGGAGGTTGGCGTGCGCCCCAAAGCGCGCGCTTACCGAGCCTTGACCGCCATGGGCGGCGGCGCAGCCGTCCTTGACAAGGCGCTACAATGGGGAGACCGAAACGGCGGCAGGGGGTGGGAGCTCCCGGAGGGTGGAGGACGGCGCAGCCGGACGGAGCCCGAGGTGGGGCCGCGCCTGCCAAGGCGGAGGGAAGCCGGGACGGGAGGCGGAGCTGGACGGAGCGGGCGACCGGAGGGAGCAGGGCCAAGGAGCAGGGAGCCCGGCACGGACGACGGGCTGTGCTAAGGCGGGGGGGCACTGGCCGTGCCGTTGTGAGCGGGCGCCAGCGCAAAGGGCCGAAGGGGACGCCAAATGGGGATGGGGCCCCGTTTGACGGCCCCTGAAGGGCCCGCGACGCATTGGCGCATACCGAAGAAGTGTGCGCGTCCGGCGCACTGGGGAAGGACGGCGTATCCCGCCGCCGCCGCAGCGGTCTGCCTTTCCCTTTGCGGCGGCAAGCACACAACGCGGGACACGAGTGCCCCCGACGCGGCGTGCTGTGCCCGGCTTTTGGGTCCGCGCTTTGCCAAGCGGCGGGGGGCCGAGGGAACCGCGCAAGTGCTGCGCTCCTTCCAAAGCTTCGCACCCGGCCTGCGGCGTCCCTTCCTTATCTTGATACTATAGAAACAGCTCTCAGAGTAAAAAACGCCGAAAATCCGCACGGGGCCTGGGTTTTCCGGGAATCGGCCTGTAAACCGAACGTGTGTTTAAAACCGGTTGAATCAGTTGAAAATAATAATAAAATAGAAGAAAGTGTCTTATTAAGATATTGTGAGCACAAAGAATATGCGTTCCTTGTGGCGACAGCCATGCAGGAGCTTCCCGGCTGGGAGACCAAAGCCCGGCACCTGCTCGAATGCGGCACCTATCTGGAGCTGGACGCGGACGGCCATGTCGTCAAGTCCAACCTCTGCCGCGAACGGTTCTGCCCCATGTGCCAGTGGCGGCGCAGCCTCCGTGTCTATGGGCAGACACAGAAAATCCTTTCCTTCCTCGAGCCGCAGGGGCTGGCTTACCTGCATCTGACTCTGACCATCCCGAACTGCTCCGCCGCCGATCTCAAGGCCCAATGCAAATGGCTCTTCTGGCGCAGCGCCGCCCTGTTCTCCGACCGGCTCTATGGGAAGTCCGACCAGCTTTCCAAATTCTGCCATTTCAAGCGGAGCTTCAAGGGCGTGCTGCGCAGCCTTGAGATCACCTACAACCCCGACCGCGACGACTATCACCCGCATCTGCATTGTCTGGTGGCGGTCCGGCCTTCCTACTTCAAGGGCCGTGACTACGTCTCGCAGGAAACACTGCGCCTGCTCTGGACCGGCTACAGCGCCGGGATGTTCGGTGATCCGCCCGACGGCCTCTGGCAGGTCTACATCTCTCGCATCAAGGAGGGCGAGCGCAACAACGCTGTCGCGGAGGTCGCCAAGTATGCGGTGAAACCTTTTCACATGGATTTGGACATCGAAGGCTACAAAAAGGTGCTGCCCGTGCTCCATGAGGCCATGGCCGGGCGGCGGTTGATCCAGCTGTTTGGCGTGTTCGCCGACGCCGCCAGACAGCTGCGCATCAACCTCAACGACGATCAGGAAGCCACATCATCACAGGGGCCAACCCGCAAATTCAGCTACGTCGGCGGCCACTACAGGGAGGTGTTTTGAATGAGTTCGGAATTGGTGCTGTACATCCTTTCGGCGGCCCGCAGGCCCGTCTCCACGGTCAGCCTGACTTACGACTGTACGGCGGGCGTGTACGAAGTCTGCGCGCTGATCACGGTGCGCTTCACCGACGGTCACGAGGCCATGGGCAAGGGCTGCACGATCTTCGGCGCACTCCATGATCTGATGGTCCGCACGCGCGACGACGCTGCCTACTGGCAGAAATGGGCGGCGCTCCACTAAAGTTTTTGCATCGGGTATGCTGCACTCTGTTGGCAAAAAAAGCAGCCCGTACACCCCTCAGGTAAACGGAGTTGACATTTTGGGGATTGGAGGCTGAGCAGAAAAATGCGATCAGGCTGGATGGAAACATCCGAATTTGAACATGTACTCGCGGCCCTGACGCCGCCGAACCGCCTTGCCTGCGAACTGAGCGCCTGCACCGGGCTGCGCATCTCCGATGTGCTGAATTTGCGCTCTGAGAGGCTTCAGGAGCGCATGACCGTACGGGAGCTGAAAACGGGTAAAACACGCCGGATTCGTGTCCCTAAGGCGCTTCTGGACCGCCTTACGGCGCAAAAAGGCAAGATTTTCGTTTTTGAGAACCGGCTCGATTACCGCAAGCCCCGGACGCGGCAGGCCGTTTATAAAGACCTGCGCCGGGCGGCGAAGCTGTTCCGGGTGACGGAAACTCACTTGAGCCCGCACAGCGCCCGGAAGATTTACGCGGTTTCTGCGTACCGGCAGACCGGCAGTTTGCAGCGCGTGAAGGAGCTGCTGAACCATGACGACGAAGCGGTGACTATGCTGTACGCCATGGCTGACCAGCTGGAGGTGCGACGAAAGAAAAAATAGGTGCAACCAAATGGTGGTAATTTTTGCATGCATGGGATGGCGTCTGATAAGCTTTGGGACAGGCGCTGCAATTCTGACGGAAAGGAGAAAGGCAGGGCTGATTTGTGCAAAACGTTTATTTTGTATGCGCAGCGGAAATTGCATGGAAAAAGACGCACGGTATGACAGCTTACCGTGAGGATGAAAAAAGGAGCCCGCAGGGGGCTCCTTCTTCTGAAAGTAATGCAATTATACAAAATAAAAATTTTGTATAATTTAGGGGATAGCAATTCTTGTGTTCTTTATAAATTCCGAGTATAATAACATTTAATATAATCAAAGTTAGGAATGACTTAAGTGAAACCAGAACTGTTATCTGAAGCACCGCAAATCATACGAAACTTCCTTGGCTATCTTGGAACGGTTAAGGGCAAATCTGAAAAGACGGTTGAAGAATATTACTTGGATTTACGCACTTTTTTTCGTTACATAAAATTTGCACGCAAGTTAGTCTCAGACGATATATCCTTTGAAAAAATCAGCATTTCTGATGTTGACTTGGCGCTTGTCAAAACCATTACTTTAACAGAAGTGTTTGAATACATGAATTATCTCAGCACAGTCCGCCATAATAAACCTTCAACCAGATCTCGAAAGGTTTCCAGTCTGCGGACCTTTTTTAAATATCTCACAAATAAAACGAACCAACTTACTTATAATCCTGTCGAAGAGCTTGAAACGCCAAAGCAAAAAAGTGCTTTGCCTAAGTATTTGACATTGGAACAAAGCTTGGATCTCTTAACTACGGTGGAAGGCAAATTTAAAGAACGAGACTACTGCATTCTTACTTTATTTTTGAATTGCGGGCTTCGTCTATCGGAGCTGGTTGGATTGAATTTAAATGATGTACGCCATCAGTCACGCACGTTACGAGTCCTTGGCAAAGGAAATAAAGAACGTATCGTTTATTTAAACGATGCCTGTGTTTCTGCTATTACCGATTATATTCGTGTACGACCGAAAGACGGCGTTATAGATAAAAACGCGCTTTTTATCAGTCAGCAAAAGAAAAGAATCAGCCCTAAAACCGTACAGTATTTAGTCAAAAAGTATTTGGCTGGAATAGATTTGAAGGGCCCTGGTTATTCCGTACATAAGCTGCGTCATACAGCCGCGACCTTGATGTACCAACATGGTCACGTGGACATTCGTGTATTAAAAGATATTTTAGGCCATGAGAATTTGGGGACGACAGAAATTTATACACATCTTTCAGATGAACAAATGGAGAAAGCGGCCAATGCCAATCCGTTATCACAAGTCAAACAGCGAAAAAAAAATTGAAAAGCGCTTTGAAAATAGTCTTTAACCGCTATTTTCAAAGCGCTTTTTTTATGCTTTTGCCCGTGGATGACAGCTGTTGTAGACTTCTTTAAAATGATCGTTCAGTAAATGCACATACACCTGTGTTGAAGAAATATCTGCATGCCCCAACATTACTTGGATATCCTTTAACTCTGCTCCGTTTTCCAACAAATGGAGTGCAAAAGAATGCCGTAATGTATGCGGCGTTATTTCTTTTGTAATACCCGCTTGTTCAGCATATCCTTTTACGATTTTCCAGAATCCCTGACGTGTCAGCCGCTTTCCATTCAAATTTGTGAACAGGGCTTGTCCTCCGTCAGGAGAAAGAATCAAGCTGCGAACACGGGTGATATAATCCGAAACCGCGGAAACCGCGGCTGCATAGATCGGGATTCTTCGTTCTGCCTTATCGCTTTTACAACGCAGTACTCCGGCTTGCAGATTAACATCTTCCACATTTAAATCAACCAACTCGGATGATCGGATTCCAGTGGCATACAGCAGTTCCAGCATAGCCTTATCCCGGCATCCCTTGGATTCTGTTGGATCCGGCTGAGATAACAACAGTTCAATTTCGTTTCCAGTTAAAATCTGCGGCAGCTTTTTTGAGACTTTTTCGAGCTTGATGTTTTTTGCCGGATTCTCTTTGGCCATTCCGTTTTGGATCAGGAAGTAATAAAAGCAGCGGATGGAAGCGACATTCCTGGTTATGGTCGCATTGGATTTTTTTAATCCAGTCAACCGTTCAATATAGAGATGCATCTGGCTCTCATCCACATCCCCCGGTTCATTCACCTGCTGTTCCTTTAAAAAGCTCAAAAAGTGTTCCACGTCCCGAAGATATGAATCCAAAGTATTGTCTGAAACATTTTTTTGATTTACCAGATAATCACTGAAATCCAAGCAATAGTCCCTCATTTTTACCCTATCCCCTCTGATTTAAAAAGAAAAAAGCCCCGCAAAACAAACGGTGGTCAACAGATCCAGTACCGCAGCTAAAAAACAAATCATTAACGCTTTACCAAAACGGAGAAAATATGCTTTTGTATTTAAACCTCCGCTGTTGGTAATATTGCGGGATAAATGCATGCTTTCTTTGGCAGCTAAAAGCAATGCGAGACAGCAAAGAAAAGCACCTGGCAAAATGACCAGGAAGTTAAAGATAACCCCGTGAAAACCGTAGAGCGCATATAAATAGCCGGAAGTCATCCCCAGTCCGATTCCTCGAAAAAATAAAATGACCGGGACCATAAAAATGCCCCATACGGATAGGCCGCACAAAAAGCAAGCGAATAAAAAAAGAAACGAGGACGAAAAAGATGCTGTTAATACGGAAAAAACCGGCTGAACCGCACGTTCCTGAAAATTACTGACAAACAAAAAATCGATTTTGCTTAAAATCGCCTGATCGATGCTCCTGGCCAAGATGGATCCAAAAACCATTCCTCCCAGAAAACACAATGCCAGTAAAATCATTATGAAATGGTTTTTGATTGCAGAAACCAAACTAGCTTTATCTATGATCTTTCTTCCCCAATTGCCACGCAAGAAAACGTTTGTCCCTTTCACATCCATACCCTCCTAAAGGTTACATTACCTTTAATTGGTATGAAAAAGGCAGACGATTTATGTTAGCCCGACAGAAACATGTAAAGAAGTAACAGAATCTATCATAGTCCATCCATATATACTATAATACTTTTCCAAATGCAGTGCAATATCTCTATGAATATTTCTTGCATTTCCATGCAGAGAGGCAAAAACGCACGTCGGAAATTATGTAAACCTGTTTTGCTTATGTAAACCAGATTATGTTAAATGGGGATGCATAAAAATACACGCGGCTGTATACAATGCATCCGCGTGTATTTTCTGTCATAATTAGAACGATAAACGCATTTTATTCAGCCAAAGCCGCTTGAATCATCACTGCACATTCCAAACGCTTCTTCTCCAGCTTACAGGCGATTTTGTGAGGCTTATGGATATCTCCTTCGTATTGTGAATTATTCGCGTTACAGCCGCCGCTGCAGTAGAATTTAGCCCAGCAGTTTTTACAGTCTTCTTTGCTATACACATTGGCAAGTGCAAACAGGTTTTTCCGCTCCAAGTCAAACGAACCATCCATTACGTTTCCCATTTTCCAATTGTCATCCCCAACGAATTGATGGCACGGGAAAATATCACCCTCCGGTGTAATCGCAATGTATTCGTTTCCACAGCTGCATCCACGGAGCCTCTTGATTGCACAAGGACCTTGGTCTAAATCCAGCATGAAATGGAAGAAATTAAACCACTTCCCTGCCTTCCGATTTTCAATGATTGTATTTGCAAGACGTTCATATTCTTCAAATACGACAGGTAAATCCTCTTCTTGGATTGAGTAGCTCAGATTTGGATCGGAGACCACAGGCTCAACCGATACTTGATCAAAACCGAGTTCTACCAAATGGAGGACATCGTCCGTAAAGTCAAGGTTATACTTTGTAAAGGTTCCGCGCGCATAGTAATCTTTATCGCCGCGGGTAGCAACCAGCTTTTGAAAACGCGGAACGATGGAATCATAGCATCCGCTGCCGTCGGTACGTACGCGGAGACGATCATTGACTTCCTTTCTCCCATCAATTGAGAGAACTACATTGGACATCTCTCGGTTGATAAAATCAATTTTGTCATCCGTCAGCATCAGGCCGTTTGTTGTGATGGTGAAACGGAAGTTCTTATTGTGCGCCTTCTCAATACTGCGTGCGTACGCAACCGTTTCTTTTACGACTTCAAAATTCATCAGGGGCTCTCCGCCAAAGAAATCCACTTCCAGATTGTGACGTCCTTCAGATTTTTCAATCAAGAAATCGATTGCTTTTTTGGCAACTTCCAGCGGCATAAGCATCCTGCCACGCCCAAAATCACCCTTTGCAGCAAAGCAGTATTCACAGCGCAAATTACAGTCATGCGCTATATTTAAGCACATGGATTTGATCGGCGCATTGGTCATCATATTCGCGAACTTTTCATACTCATCCGATGAAAAGAGCTGACCACATTGATACAGTTCTTTCAATTCCTCATAGGCTTCTAAAACAGCAGATTCGTTATATTTCGCCTTTAATGCAGTAAGCATCTCCTGCGGCGGCGTATCTGGTACACTGTCATTTAAATAATCCAGCATGGAATACGGTATCTCATCAAAAAGATGAACGGCGCCGCTGTTGGTATCCATTACAATGCGATACCCGTTTAATATGTATTTATGAATCATTTACTTTTCCCCGTTTGCACAAAATTTAAGGGACAGATTTCCCTGTCCCTTTGTTTAGGTTGGTTCAATTGATGGCTGCTTATCTGTTTGCGTTTTCGCACTTCTGATTTGCAACAGTGCAGGAAGTCTTACAAGCGGACTGGCAGGAAGCCTGGCATTCGCCGCAGCCGCCTTTGACAGCGCTTTCCTTCAGATTTGCCTTATTCAAAGTTTTGATCTGCTTCATCGTGAAACCCCCATTCCATGTAATTTCCTTCGCTTATTATATCACAATGGATGCTATAAGAAAAGTGCTATTTTATTTTACTTTTTTTGCTGACAGCAATCAATCCACCGATTGCGCCGCCAAGTACCATGACTGCCAGACGCGTCAAGGTGGAAAGGATAAACGCTTCGTGTAAAGCGATTACGCCCGCCAACAGGAACAGCAGGAACAAAAACAAGCCTGACAGCGCACCAAGCACCAAGCCGTTTTTCTTGGACATCCTCGCAGCGATATACCCGGCCACAAAAGAGCTTAACGCGGAAACCGCTATAATGATTGGATCAATCGCAAATTGTGGGATATGCTTTGCCTGTACGAATCCAAAGGCGCAGGCAGCGAGCAGAACCGCGCATAATACCGCACCGACGACAGAACCGATCACGATGGAACGCAGCGCGCCGAGTACGGCGTTGTTCTT
The DNA here is from genome assembly GCF_001261775.1 of Anaeromassilibacillus senegalensis. Taxonomy (GTDB): domain Bacteria; phylum Bacillota; class Clostridia; order Oscillospirales; family Acutalibacteraceae; genus Anaeromassilibacillus; species Anaeromassilibacillus senegalensis. The sequence continues at coordinate 589,796 of NZ_LN868537.1, forward strand.
ACTGGATCTTGTAGTTTTCATATGACGCCCTCCTCCAATATCTGCTTTATAGATATTCGGGGAACGTCCAGTATATACTTCCAATGGGCCGCTTATTTTTTGGTGTCGAGCTCTTCGTGCACGGTATCCACGCTGCCGATTGCCCAGCGCTTTACGCGAATCTTTGCACGGTCGGTGCCGGTTTCAATTACGACTGTATCGGTTTCTTCTTTAACGCTTATAATGCGTCCGGAAATACCGCCTATTGTGGTAATTTCATCGCCAATCTGTGCATTTTTGCGCATGGCTTCTTCCTTCTTTTTCTTCTTTGAAGAAGGGCGGATCAGCAGAAGGTAGAAACCTACAATGATCACCGCATAAAAAATGAGGATTGTCCACATGTTGCCGCCGCCGGCAGCCGAGTCCTGAGCAAGGGTAATAAAATTTTCCATTATACGATACTGCACCTCCATATTAATGTTACTAATTATAGCAATAAATGGGTTGCCATGCAAGAGAATTTATTGCTATATCCGCAGCCCAATGCGTTCAATATTTTCCTGATAAAACGTTTCCAACTGATCCTGGTCCAGCGCGCAGCGGATTTTCTCCAATAAAGTATTGTAGAAATAAATATTATGCATCACGCAGAGCCGCATACCGAGCATCTCACCGCTCTTAAAGAGATGGTGTATATATGCGCGGGAAAAGTTTTGGCAGGTTGGGCAATCGCAGGACGGGTCCAGCGGAAGGGGATCCAGCCGGTATTTGGCGTTCATCATATTTCGGCAACCTTCCCAAGTGAACGCATGCCCATGCCGGGCATTCCGGCTGGGCATCACGCAGTCAAAAATATCGACGCCTCTTCGGACTGCTTCCAGGATGTTGGCAGGCGTCCCAACTCCCATCAGGTAACGGGGTTTATCCTCTGGCATCTCCGGCTCCACTGCTTCAATGATGCGGTACATGTCCGCTGCGCTTTCCCCCACAGCCAGTCCGCCGATGGCATAGCCGTCCAGGTCCAGTTCCCGAATCTGCTTCATATTTTCCACACGCAGATCCTCGTAAGTACTTCCCTGGTTGATTCCCCAAAGCATCTGCTTTGGATTGATTGTACCTGGCAAAGCGTTTAAACGGTCGTGCTCCGCCTTGCACCGGTGCAGCCATCGCACGGTACGATGACAGGAAGCGCGCGCGTAATCGTATTCCGCAGGGTTTTCCACGCACTCGTCAAAGGCCATTGCAATGGTGGAACCCAAGTTGGACTGTATTCGCATGCTCTCCTCCGGACCCATAAAAATCTTATGTCCATCAATGTGGGAAGCAAACGTTACGCCCTCTTCTTTGATGTTGCGAAGTTTCGCTAAAGAAAAGACCTGAAAGCCGCCGCTGTCCGTCAGGATGGGGCCATTCCAACGTGTGAACGCATGCAGCCCTCCAAATTCTCTGACGGTATCATCACCAGGGCGCAGATGAAGATGATATGTGTTGCACAGCTGTACCTGGCATTTTAAATCTTTGAGATCGAGGGCCGAAACGGCTCCCTTGATTGCGCCCGCAGTTGCCACATTCATAAACGCGGGCATCTGAATGGTGCCGTGCGGCGTATCAAACGTACCGCGCCGGGCCTTTCCCGACTTTTTTATCAGTTTATACATATACGCAAATAGAATCCTTTCCCACATTTAATTATTCTAATAAAACAAGCGGTGCTGTAACTTACTTGCAGCACCGCCTTCTAGCGTAATTATTATAGCCATTATGCGCAAAAAAGTCAATTCAAACCTAAAAATCATTATGGAAAACAAATGGTCAACGTATTTGCTTTCCTGTTTTTATAAATGTTATTCTAACTTGACGTCTAAAAACAGCATGAACAGGAAGTCTGTTTATGTATAGAAGGAATCAGGCTTTCTGACGCTTATGGATTCACACTAAAACGGCAAATTCTGAATCAAATATTTTTCTAATAAAAATATGAATAATGCCGAAAATAACAAGGTCGATTACACTTGCTTGAAAGTTAAATTATAAAACGAATTTCCTTGTTGAATTCGCCCGTATTCCTTTTGAATCGTTTAAAATATTCTTTCTTCCCTTCTATTGATTTTTCATCAAAAAACGTGTATTCTTGTAATCGGTTAGTAAGAGCTAACATAGTAAAATGCTATTTTGTTGCCAATGCTTTATAGGGCATATCTGTTACGTTAAAACCGAATTTTTTACCAAGCACAGAGATAAATTCTGTTGATAGTCAAGGAACAAAAAATCATAAAAAGGATGTTGATCTTTATGCATTGCACACGTAAACTGACTGATTCCATCCACTGGGTAGGCGGAAGCGACCGTCGGCTGGCTTTGTTTGAAAACCTGTTTCCTATCCCCCGCGGCGTCGCTTATAACTCCTACCTGATTTTGGACGAAAAAACCGCGCTGATTGATACAGTGGACTCTTCGATCACCCGTCAGTTCCTGGAGAATCTGTTCCACGCTTTAAACGGACGTGACTTGGACTACCTGGTGGTCAATCATATGGAGCCGGATCATTGTGCCAATATCGAGGAACTGATGATCCGTTACCCGGCGCTCAAAGTCGTGGGAAATGCCAAAACACTTGCATACATCCGTCAATTTTATGATATGGATCTGGAAGGCCGCACCTTAACAGTTGTGGAAAATGACACGATTTCTCTTGGATGCCATACGCTCCGCTTTTACTTCGCACCGATGATTCACTGGCCGGAGGTTATGATGACCTACGAGGAGAGCGAAAAAATTCTCTTTTCCGCGGACGCTTTTGGAAGCTTCGGTGCTCTGAACGGAAACCTGTTTAACGATGAGGTCGACTTCGACCGGGATTGGCTGGCAGACGCACGGCGATATTACAGCAATATAGTGGGAAAATACGGCCCGCAGGTACAAACCGCGTTAAAGAAGCTGTCCGGTTTGGAAATCCAGATGGTTTGCCCGCTGCATGGACCGGTTTGGCGTAGCAATCTGGATTATCTCCTGGATAAATACGCGCATTGGAGCAGCTATGAGCCGGAGGAACATACGGTTGCGTTATTTTACGGCTCCATGTATGGAGACACGGAAAACGCGGTCAATATTCTGGCTGCCAGTTTGGCTGAAAGCGGCGTTAAAAACATTATGACCTATGATATTTCCAGCACACATGTTTCTACGTTGATTGCAGAAGCGTTCCGCTGCAGCCACCTGGTGTTGGCGGCTCCCACCTATAACAACGGAATTTATCCCGCGATGTTGAATCTGCTGCATGATATGAAGGCATTAAATCTGCAAAACCGCACCTTTGCGTTGATCGAAAATGGTTCCTGGGCACCCTCCAGCGCGAAACAAATGAAAGCACTGCTGGGAGAAATGAAGAACATGCAGGTCTTAGAACCGGTGGTTACGATCAAATCTGCGGTAAAAGAGGATTCCCTTTCTGCACTGACAGAGCTGAAAGAGCAGATTTTAGCATCATTGTCCGATTCACATTGAGGCAAACTATTTGTTTGTTTTTATAACAAATCCACTCATAGAAAAGGGTTCTACAGCTGCCGAAAACCAGCAGTTGTAAAACCCTTTTTAACCGCTATGACGCTAAATTACACAAAAAAGCTTTTGCATACAAAACGAATCAAAAAACTTATTGAATCAACATAGCATCGCCAAAGCTGAAGAACCGATATTTTTCCTCCACCGCCGTGCGATAGGCCTTCATCGTATGCTCGTATCCTGCCAACGCAGAGACCAACATGATCAGCGTGCTTTCTGGCAGATGGAAATTGGTCACCAGGCAATCCAGCGCACGGAACGTATAGCCGGGATAAATAAAAATATCTGTCCAGCCGCTGCTTTCTCGTATGCAGCCCTCTTTCTGTACAATAGACTCCAATGTCCGGCAGCTGGTTGTCCCCACTGCAATGACGCGTCCCCCGCTGCGCTTGGTTTCGTTAATTGCATCCGCTGTTTCTTTGCTGATCGAATAATGTTCCGAATGCATTTTGTGTTCTGTGATTTTTTCCACTGTCACTGGACGAAACGTGCCTAATCCTACATGCAGGGTTACAAACGCTACTTTCACACCTTTCTCCCGAATCCGCTCCAATAACTCCGGCGTAAAATGCAGGCCTGCGGTGGGCGCGGCAGCGGAACCGATCTCTTTGGAATAAACGTTCTGGTACCGTTCCTTGTCCTTCAATTCCTCCGTAATGTAGTGCGGAAGCGGCATCTGGCCGATCTGATCCAAAATCTCATAAAAATTCCCTTCATAGTGGAACTGCGCCAAACGGTTGCCGCCTTCAATGATTTCCAGAATTTCAGCGTGCAGCAGTCCATCGCCAAATACAAACCGGGTCCCCGGTTTGGCGCGTTTTCCCGGTCCCGTCAGTACCTCCCAGACATCGCTTTCCCGGTGCGTAAGCAAAAGAAATTCCACTTTGGCCCCAGTGTCCTCTTTTACACCGTAAAGCCGGGCCGGCAACACGCGGGAGTCGTTCAGCACCAGACAGTCCCCCGGATTTAAATACTCAATTACATCATAAAAATGCTTGTGTTCAACTGCTCCGGTCTTCTTGTTTAAAATCATCAGACGGGAGGAATCCCGCGGTTCCAGCGGCGTCTGTGCGATCAACTCTTTTGGCAGGTCGTAATAAAAATCATGTGTACTTAACTTTTCTTCCATCTCTTTTGATATCTCCTAGTATTTATTCAAACTCCATCTCCCAAAGAAGGAGGCTCGGTTTACTAAAGAAAAAATTGACAACCTAAAGACCGCATGGTATGATGGTTACAACTTCATATACAAGGTAGAGGTGCGGTTTTAAAGAGTACCATGCGATAGGCTGCCAACGCTGTTATGCGTGTTGGGAAAGGGAAAACCGCCGAAGGGGAATCCGGATTTGGCACGTGTTCCTCTGGTTGCAATAGTGAATAACTTTGTAACTGTCATCATATGATTTATGATGGAGCGCTATCGGCGGATCTTCTGTGGGGAAATACCGAACAAGTTCTATTATATTGATTTGGTGACCGGTTTTCAACCGGTTTTTTTATTACGCAGTTTCATTGTTTAACATTTACCGGGAGAATCCGTGCAAACAGAGTTATTTCGTCCCTGTGCAACATATATTTATAGGAGGCATATCATCATGAAAAAGTATCATGTAGGAATCATCGGCGCAACCGGTATGGTTGGGCAGCGGTTTGCGACCCTTTTGGAGAACCATCCGTGGTTTGAAGTAACCGCACTCGCGGCAAGTGCCCGTTCCGCCGGCAAAACATACGAAGAAGCTGTTGGGCCCCGTTGGGCGATGACTACGCCGATGCCGGAGTCCATGAAAAATATGATCATCTTTGATGCATCTGCAGACGTTGAGAAGGTCGCGGCCCTGGTAGACTTTGTCTTCTGTGCGGTAGATATGAAAAAAGAAGAAATTAAAGCACTGGAAGAAGCATATGCCAAAGCCGAATGCCCCGTTATGTCCAACAACAGCGCTAACCGAGGAACACCGGATGTTCCCATGATCATTCCGGAAATCAACGCCGACCACGCAGAGGTCATCCATGCGCAGCGTAAACGCTTGGGGACCAAGCGCGGTTTTATCTCCGTAAAATCCAACTGCTCTCTCCAGAGCTATGTTCCGGCAATTCATCCCCTGATGGATCTGAATGTTACAAAGGTGCTTGCCTGCACGTATCAGGCAATCTCCGGTGCTGGAAAGACCTTTAAAACCTGGCCGGAAATGCTGGACAATGTGATTCCCTTCATCGGCGGCGAAGAGGGCAAATCCGAAAACGAGCCGATGAAAATTTGGGGCCATGTGGAAAACGGACAGATTGTAAATGCCTCTTCTCCGTGCATCACTTCCCAGTGTCTGCGTGTCCCAGTCTCCGACGGACACACTGCGGCGGTCTTCGCCTCTTTTGAAAAGAAGGTAGCGCTGGAGGAAATTGTCCGCAGATGGGAGACCTACAAAGGCGTACCGCAGGAATTGGAGCTGCCCAGCGCACCCAAACAGTTCCTGCATTATTTCCGCGAGGATGACCGTCCGCAGTCCCGGCTGGATCGCAATCTGGAAAACGGCATGGCTGTTTCCATTGGCCGCCTCCGCCCCGACACGCAGTATGACATTAAGTTTGTATGCCTGTCCCACAATACGCTGCGCGGCGCTGCTGGCGGCGCGGTGCTGATGGCGGAGCTGCTCTGTGCAAAAGGATATCTGGATTAAAGCACTCTAATTTTTTATGCTACATTTTGGAGGTCCTACTGATGAAAAAAGTATTGTATACCGGTTCCGGCGTCGCGCTGGTTACCCCCATGCATGCAGATGGTTCGATCAATTACAAAAAATACGGCGAGCTGATTGAATTCCAGATTGAAAACGGAACGGACGCGCTCATTGCCTGTGCGACCACCGGTGAGTCCCCGGTGCTCAGCCATGAAGAGCACTGCAAAGCGCTGGAATATGCGATTCAAAAGGTCAACAAGCGCATTCCGGTGATTGCCAGTACAGGAAGCAACGATACCGCCTATGCAGTGAAGCTTTCTCAGGAAGCGGAGAAACTGGGTGCAGACGGTCTTCTGTTGGTTACCCCCTATTATAATAAAACTTCTCAGGTTGGCTTGGTACGGCACTACGAATACATTGCGGACCGTGTCAACACGCCGATGATGCTCTATAATGTTCCTTCCCGTACCGGCTGCAATATCAAGCCGGAAACGTACCTGGAGCTTTCCAAGCATCCGAATATCAACTCTGTTAAAGAAGCAAATGGGGATATATCCTCTGTTGCACAGAGCATTTCCCTTTGCGGCGATAACCTGCATTTTTATTCCGGCAATGACGATCAAACGCTTCCCATGATGGTACTAGGCGGCAAGGGTGTCGTCTCTGTGTTTGCCAATATCCTGCCGAAGGAAATGCATGAAATTTGCGCAAAATTCTTTGCGGGCGACGTTGAAGGAAGCCGAACCCTCACTTTAAAATATGTGGAGCTGATGAACGCTTTCTTTATGGACGTCAATCCCATCCCGATCAAGGCTGCAATGAACCGTGCCGGTTTTGATGTTGGAAATTGCCGCCTGCCGCTTACCACAATGGACGACGGCGCACTGAAGAAGCTGGTTGCCATCATGGAGAAATATCAGTTGATCTGATCAATCCCGAAGGATCTCGGAGGATGATAAAATGATAAGAATTATTTTAAGCGGCTGCTGTGGACATATGGGGCGTGTCATTGCAAACTGCGTCAAGGAACGTGAGGATTGCGAAATTGTCGCGGGGATCGACATGCACACGCAGTCTCCCTATGCGTTTCCCATCTATGCAAAGCCGGAAGAAATCCAGGAAGAAGCGGATGTATTGATCGACTTTTCCAATCCGGCGCTCCTTTCCCCTCTGTTGGTATTCGGGCGAAGCCGAAACTTGCCGTTGGTTCTGTGTACGACCGGATACAACGTGGAACAGGTACAGGCGGTAAAGGAAACGGCCCAAAGCATTCCTGTGTTTTACTCCCGCAATATGAGCCTGGGAATCAACCTGCTGATTGAGCTGTCCAAAAAGGCGGCGCAGGTTTTGGGGCCGGAATTTAATATTGAAATCATTGAAAAGCACCATAATCAAAAATTGGATGCCCCCAGCGGCACGGCTCTGATGATTGCGGACGAAATCTCTGCTACGGAAACAAGGCCGATGCACTACATGTACGACCGGCATTCCCAGCGCAAAAAGCGCGATCAAAACGAGATCGGTATGCACTCTGTTCGCGGCGGTACTATTGTTGGTGAACACGAAGTGATCTTTGCCGGCCCCCATGAAGTAATCACGCTTTCCCATTCGGCACAGTCAAAAGAGGTTTTTGCCAACGGGTCCATCAATGCGGCCGTCTATTTGGCAAAACAGCCCGCCGGGCTTTATAACATGTCTGACTTATTAAAGTAAAGGGGAATCATTATGGAGCAAGCAGTTATTACCACCTTGAACGATATTACGCTGGTCACGCTGCAAAATTGCCCAGCTGGGCTTACTTCTATTGCTAAGATTTTTCAAAAAATTTCCGAGTTGGGCGTCAATGTCGATATGATTTCCCTCGCTCCCACACACGGCGCCTACACGACTATTTCGTTTACAATCAACGATGAAGACCTGGGAAAAATTCTGAAATTTACCTCCGCATTGTATGATAACCACAGCATCAAAACAATCGTCAGCGGAGGCAACTGTAAGATTGCCGTATACGATGAACGGATGAAAAACACCCCCGGTGTCGCCGCAAAGATTTTACAAGCCGCCGCAGAGGTAGAGACGGATGTCCGTTTAATCTCTACCTCCGATGTGGAAATTTCCCTGCTGGTCACCTCTGCTGACTTCGAGCAGACGCTGGAATCCATTCAGAAAAAAGTAGAAGCGTAAGCATGTTAAAAAGGCCGCAGCTTTTAAAACAAGCTGCGGCCTTTCTTTTCGCTGGATTACATGCCATCGATAAAAATCCTGCTGTGATCGTATCCCAAACAATTATCATAAATAGAGCAAAAGAGCAATGCGGCTAAAACCGCATTGCTCTTTTCTTATGCTAATATTTTATCTTATTCCACGGTGACCTTGTGATACACCTTTTTGCCCTTTTTCACGATGACGTACTTCTTTTCAAAGTTGCCTGCAAGCGTCAGTGTTTCTCCAATCGATGTAATTTTTACATCGTCTACGGAAAGTCCGCCCTGTTCAATCAGGCGTCGGCCCTCCGCACGGGACGGAACCAGCTTCACCTTTGTAAGCATGTCCAAAACACCGATTGTTCCGTCGGTAAAGTCGGCGGCAGTAATTGTGGAAGAAGGCATATTATCCGTGTTGGCGCCTGCGCCAAACAGCGCCCGTGCACCCTCCTGCGCTTTTACGGCCTCCTCTTCCCCATGGATCAGCTTGGTTACCTCAAAGGCAAGAATTTCCTTCGCCTTGTTCAGCTCGCCGCCTTCCAGCTTGGCCAGCTCGTTGATTTCTTCCATTGGCAGGAAGGTCAGAATTTTCAGGCAGCGAATTACGTCCGCGTCGTCGACATTGCGCCAGTACTGGTAAAAATCGAACGGGGAAGTTTTTTCCGGATCAAGCCACACGGCGCCCTTTTCCGTTTTACCCATCTTTTTTCCTTCGCTGGTGGTCAGCAATGTGAAGGTCATACCATAGACTTCTTTTGCTTCCTTCTGGCGGAGAAGCCTTACGCCGCCGATAATATTGCTCCACTGATCGTCGCCCCCAAGCTCCATCACGCAGTTATAACGATGGTTCAGCTCAAGGAAATCGTAGCTCTGCATCAGCATGTAATTCAGTTCAAAGAAGGACAGGCCCTTTTCCAAACGCTGTTTATAGCATTCCGCTGCCAGCATCCGGTTTACGGAGAAATGTACGCCGATATCGCGCAGGAACTCAATGTAATTTAAGTCAAGCAGCCAATCGCCGTTGTTCGCCATGATCGCCTTGCCCTCCGAAAAATCGATCAGACGGGACATCTGCTTTTGGAAGCAGGCAATGTTGTGGTCGATGGTCTCTTTTGTCAGCATCTGGCGCATATCGGATTTTCCGGACGGGTCGCCGATCATACCAGTTCCACCGCCAAACAGCGCGATCGGCACATGGCCGGCCCGCTGCATGTGCGCCATCACCATGATCTGCACAAAGTGCCCCACATGCAGGCTGTCTGCCGTCGGATCAAACCCGATGTAAAAGGTGATTTTGTCGTTGTTGAGCAGCTCTTTAATTTTTTCCTCGTCAGTCATCTGGGCGATCAAGCCCCTTGCCTGTAGTTCGTCATAGACTCCCATATTTTCTTACCTCCAATAATTTTTCGGGGGCGGCTGTAAAATAAAAAACGCCCCCTGCTGTTTTGCAGAGGGCGGATCATCCGCGGTACCACCTCAGTTCACCGTATTCTCACAAATACGGCCTCATGGGTACAAACATACCCGTGCGCTGTAACGTGCGCCCAAACGGCCAAATCTACTGGTATATTCCATACGTTCCATCCGGCGGCTCCAGGAGGTATTTCCACAGACGCTTGTTCCCGTTTTCACCAGCCACGGGCTCTCTTTGCCAAGGGGATCTGTGTACTTCTTCCTATCTTAGCCATTGCTTGTTATTATACGCAAACAAAATCGGAAAGTCAAGCCCCATTCCCCGCCATTCGCAGCATTTCTTCCGCATTTTGCAGGGTCAGATCGGTCATTTCCGCTCCACCGATGATGCGGGCCAGCTCCCGTTTGCGCCCCTCGTGGGTGAGCGCATGGACTTCCGTATAGGTTTTGTCCTCTCTGACGTTTTTTTGAATTAAAAAATGGTGGTTTGCCAATGCTGCGATCTGCGCCAAATGCGTCACGCAGATCACCTGCCGGGACGTGGAAACCTCTTTTAGTTTCAGGCCCACCTTTTGTGCCGCACTGCCGCTGATGCCTGTATCCACCTCGTCAAAAATCAGCGTGTGAATCTGATCTACACCCGCAAGAACCGTTTTGATCGCCAGCATAATCCGGGACAGTTCGCCGCCCGATGCAATGCGCGCCAGGGGCTTTGCCGGTTCCCCCGGGTTTGTGGAAATCAAAAACTGGATTTTGTCGCAGCCGTTGCTGTCCAGTGCTGTTTCTTCCTGCGCAACCACGAAATCAACATGCGGCATATTTAAAAAAGAAAGCTCCTGCTTGACACGTGCGGAAAAGAGTGCCGCCGTTTCTTTTCGATGCTGGGACAGCTTTGCTGCATAACAAACCGCTTCCGCTTTGGCTTCCTGATACGCCGCTGTAAGCTGCGCAATCCGCTCATTGGACAGCTCTATTTTGCGCAGCTGTTCCCGGCAGGTTTCCAGATAGTTCAGCATTTCCTCCGTGCTGCTGCCATATTTTAAGCCCAGCCGATAGAGCAAATCCAACCGCGCCTCGATCTGCTCCAGTTCTTCGGGATCGTATTCAATTTGCGAAAACAGCCGGGTGATTTCTGCGCTGCAATCCTCCAGCTCGTAGCAGAGACTGCGGACGCGTTCCTCCAACACCGCGGCATCTGGCAGGTAATGTCCGGCTTCCAGAAGAGCGTTAGCCGCGCTGCTGACTGCACTGACAGCGCCCACTGAGCCTTCTTCCCCGTCCAGCGCCTCCGCCACCAATTGAAGGGCGGACGCGATCTTCTCACTGTTGCGGTACATTTTGCGCTGTTCATTCAACGCTTCCTGTTCTCCCGGCTGTAAATGCGCCTGTTCCAGCTCATCAATCTGGTACGTGAGCAAATCGATCTGCCGGGCTTTCTGCGCTTCATCTATCTCAAAGGAATCCCGTTCTTTTTTTATACGGAGCATCCGGCGGTATGCTTCTCTATATTGTTGCAGCAGCGTTTCCGGAACCCCCATGCGGTCCAGGTAGCCCATATGGGACTCTGGCGATAAAAGTCCGTAGCTTTCGTGCTGCCCATGGATGTGAATCAACAGAGACCCCAGCTCCCTTAAAACAGAAACTGTGGCCGGTCTCCCATTGACTCGACAGGCCTTTTTACTGTCCATGGAAATTTCCCGCTGTAAGATCAGCGTTCCATCTTCTTCCGGAACATAGCCCAGCTCTTCCAACTTTTTTTCTACCGCTTCGTTGATATTTGAAAAAGCCGCACTGACAAACGCAGAACGCGCTCCGGTGCGGATCAAATCTTTGGAAACCCGTTCCCCCAAAACTGCGTGGAGAGAATCAATCAAAATGGACTTACCGGCGCCCGTTTCTCCCGTCAGGACATTAAAACCCGTTTGAAATTCAATGGACGCCTTTTCAATCACGGCAATATTCTCAATATAAAGCTGAGAAAGCATATTCCATCACCCAACGATTCTTTTTAAATCCGCAGTCAGACGTTCAGCGGATTCATCATCTTTTGTTACGACGAAAATGGTGTCATCTCCCGCCAGCGTGCCTACAACAGTATCCCAGTGAATGCTGTCCATAGCGGCACAAACAGCCTGCGCCATACCGGTCAGGCACTTGATCACAACGATATTCTTTGCATTGTTGATGGAAAGAGCAGAATCCGCCAACAGGGAGAAGAACTTGGAGGAGATGTCGCGTACGGTGTCTTTCCCTGTTGAATATTGGTACTTTCCGTCATGGGAAAGGGTTTTCACCAAGCGCAGTTCCTTGATATCGCGGGAAACCGTTGCCTGCGTTACATCGAAACCGTCCTCCCGCAGACGCCGCAAAAGCTCTTCCTGTGTGTCAATGCTGTATTCGTTAATCAATTCCAATATTTTTGCGTGTCGCCTCGTTTTCATATCAAGGCCTCCTCTCTGCCAGTTTCTCATTGACTACTTCATAGAAATTACTGGGTTTCAATTTTATGATCTGTGCGGTATATGCCGCGCGGGAAATACAAATTGGACAGCGATCCCCAACGGGGACAGCCGTTTCCCCGTCGATGGTCAGGAATATTTCGCTCTCCGAATCCCGACTCGGCAGGACTTCCAGTTTTGCGTCTTCTCCAAAAACAACCGTCCGTGTAAATAGAGAATGCGGACAAATGGGAGACAGTAAAATACAGTTCATGCTTGGGTCAATCACCGGCCCCCCTGCAGAAAGCGAATACGCGGTCGATCCGGTTGGTGTGGCAAAGATCAACCCGTCAGCCCGGTAATCGCACATGTTGGAGTGGTTAAAGAGAACCTTCAAGTCCAGGATGCGGGAAAGAGAGCCCCGAGAAATGACCGCGTCGTTCAACGCATAAAAGGTGCGGAGCTCTTCGCTTTGATTCAAGCTGATTTGCAGCATCATACGTTCTTCCAGAGAATAGTCTCCCTCAACCAGGTTTTCCAGCTTTTCCAGCTCATCTACTTCCAGACCGGCAACAAACCCCAGACGGCCCACATTGATGCCCAGCACCGGCTTATTCGTCATAGCCGCGTGCTTGGCTGCATGAATAATGGTACCATCGCCGCCAATCGCCAAAACGACGTCGCACTCCTGTAACGCCTGAAAAAAATCCGGTGCAAATGTAATCGGACAGCCCGGAAAATCGTCCTGATGCTCCGATTTCATCGTTACCGACGCACCGTATTGACGCAATTGATTGACAACACGGACCGTATGTAATTGTGCGTTGTTTTTTGTAAGGTTTGGGATAATCAGTACGTTCAATGCTGTGCACCACCGTCCAGCTGTAAATGGGATTCCGCGACAAGGGCAGGAATATCCAAGGGGACGCTTTTCGTCTGTTCCGCTTTACTGAGATACAATAAGTATTCGATATTACCTTCCGGCCCTTTTACCGGAGAAAAGGTTAAACCCTCTACAGAAAAGCCGTTTTCCAACACAAAGGTCACGATTTTCTCGATGACTTCCACATGTGTTTTCTGCTCCCGTACGACGCCCTTCTTTCCCACCTTGCTGCGCCCGGCTTCAAACTGCGGCTTGATCAGGCAGACCGCCTGCGCACCGTCCGCCATAAAATTTCTGGCGACGGGAAGAACCAGACAAAGGGAGATAAAAGAGACATCCACACTGAAAAAGTCCACCTGTTCCGGAACCTGCTCCTCTGTAATATACCGCACGTTGGTGCGTTCCAGATTGACGACCCGCGGATCAGTCCGCAGCTTCCACGCCAGCTGTCCGTAGCCGACGTCGATGGCATATACCTTTTGCGCTCCGTTTTGCAGCATGCAATCGGTAAACCCGCCGGTGGAAGCGCCAATGTCCATGCAGATTTTCTTTTCCAGGGAAATTGGGAACAGGCGCATCGCTTTATCCAGCTTTAAGCCGCCGCGGCTGACATAAGGAAGCGTCTCGCCGCGAACCTCCACTTTTGCATCGGCTGGGATCATCGTCCCCGGTTTATCGGATTTTTGATTGTCGATATAGACGTTTCCTGCCATAATCATGGCGCGTGCTTTTTCCCGGCTCTGTGCATGCCCCAGCTCAAAAATCAGACAATCCAATCGTTTCTTTTCTGCCACCTCTGTGCTCCCAGCCTTTCTTTTTGTTATGAAATATTCGGTATTCTCCCCTGCCAGTTCTGTGTTGCATGCAGAATGGTCTGTATCATTCCTGCTTCGTCCAATCCCAAATCATGCAGAGATTCCATCATGGACGATTGCTTGACAAAGCCTGTGATCGCCTGTAAATGATAATTCCCTTCAAAACCGGCTTCGTACAGCATACATTCAAAATGCTCTCCTACGCCGCCCTGCTGAATCCCTTCTTCAAAGAAAAAAACATGCTGTGCATTAGTGGCTTCCAAAACCGCCTGTTGCGCAATGGGCTTAATTCGGTTCAATTTTACAATCCGCAGGGGGATTCCCTGCTTTTGCAGTCTTTGCAATGCCTGGCAGGCAAACGAAAAGAGCCGTCCATACGTAACCAGTACGTTTGCCGCTTCAGTATCTCCGTACGTGCAATAGGCATCGTTTGTCGCCTGGAAATCGTGCGGACGAAACAACTGGCTGCCGCGCGGAAAACGGACAGCCGTGACCCCGCTGCAGCTGTAAATAGCGGTTCTAAGAGAAAGGTAGAGCTCGTCGTAATAAGACGGTGCAAAAACTGTTGTATTGGGAACGGTATTGAGAAACGCCGCGTCAAAAATCCCCTGGTGTGTTTCGCCGTCCTCCCCTACAAGGCCAGCCCGGTCGATGGCAAAGGTAATTTCCAGATTCTGCAGGGCCGCGTCGTGGATGATCTGATCATACCCACGCTGTAAAAAAGTGGAGTAGATGGCGCAGACCGGATGCATGCCCCCGGAAGCCAAACCTCCCGCAAAGGTCACCGCGTGTTCCTCTGCAATACCGACGTCGAAAAAACGGTCCGGATATTTCCGTCCAAATTCCGTCAGGCCTGTGCCGATCTGCATAGCGGCGGTAATGGCGCATATTTTTTTGTCACTGGCGGCCGCTTCGCAGAGGAAATCACCAAACCGGCTGGAAAAGTTTTCACCGGCGAGCGACGCCTTTCCGGTTTCAATATCAAACTGTGAGACGCCGTGAAATACGCCGGGGTTTTGCTCGGCGAAAGAATACCCTTTGCCTTTTGCGGTTGTCACGTGGAGCAAAATGGGGTGATCGATCTTCTTTGCGTTTTCCAAAACCTCAATCATATGCTGCAAATTATGGCCGTCAAACGGTCCATAATAGATGAACCCCATATCCTCAAACAACGTATTGTTGTACAGCAAATGCTTGAAAGCTGCTTTTGATTTGGAGATTGCATGATGAATCGGCTCCCCGATTCCCGGGATTTTCTGCAAGATGCTTTCGACGTTTCCCTTCGCCCGCAAATAGCCGGGCATGGTGCGGATATGTGCCAGGTAACGGGCGATCGCCCCGACGTTCCGGGAAATTGACATGGTATTATCATTCAAAATAACAATAAAATTTTTTGTAAAACGGCCCGCGTTGTTAAGCCCTTCATATGCCAAGCCGCCGGTCAGAGCGCCATCCCCGATGACCGCGATTACATGGCCGGGCTCGTGCCGAATCTTTTTTGCCATTGCAATCCCATATGCCGCGGAGATGGAGGTGCTGGCATGCCCGACGTTGAATGCGTCATAGGAACTCTCTGCCCGGTTGGGATAACCGGACAGCCCTCCGCGGGTTCGTATGGTGGAGAGCTGTTCCCTGCGCCCGGTCAAAATTTTGTGCGT
Source organism: Anaeromassilibacillus senegalensis (assembly GCF_001261775.1). Lineage (GTDB taxonomy): Bacteria > Bacillota > Clostridia > Oscillospirales > Acutalibacteraceae > Anaeromassilibacillus > Anaeromassilibacillus senegalensis. The sequence continues at coordinate 605,422 of NZ_LN868537.1, forward strand.
GTATGCCTGGTGCCCGACGTCCCACACAATTTTATTCTCCGGCTCGTGGAATACTTTGTGCAGTGCCACCGTCAGTTCCACAACGCCCAGATTGGAAGCCAAGTGCCCACCGTTATGGGAGACCGTCTGAATAATCTGTTCCCGAATTTCGGAACAGAGCTCCTCCAACTCAGACGGGGAAAGCTTTTGCAGATCACCCGGCTGATTGATTTTTTCTAAAAGGTGCTCCATAGAAAACACCTCGTTTTTTCTATTTTTCTGTTCCGTCGCCAAAATATTATTCCATCAATCCGTTCTGTAATTTTGCAGCTGTCAGCGTATTGCGCAGCAGCATGGCGATGGTCATCGGGCCGACGCCGCCGGGCACCGGCGTAATGTAACCGGCAATCTTTTCCACTTCCGCGAAGTCAACGTCACCGCACAGCTTCCCATTTTCGTCGCGATCCATGCCGACATCGATGACGACCGCGCCGGGCTTGACCATATCCGCTGTGACGAATTTGGGCTTTCCGACCGCCGCAACCAGAATATCCGCCTGCTGGCAGATCTCCTTCAAATTCTTTGTCTTGCTGTGACAGATCGTGACGGTTCCGTTATTGTGCAGAAGAAGCATCGCCATGGGTTTTCCCACGATATTGCTGCGTCCGATTACAACGCAGTTCTTCCCCTGAATTTCAATATTTTGGGAGTGGATCAACTCAATGATTCCAGCCGGCGTACAGGGCAAATAATGAAAATTGCCGATCATGATGCGCCCGACATTGGAGGGGTGGAACGCATCCACGTCCTTTTCCGGAAGGATTGCGTCCACAACCGCCTTTTCGTCCAGTCCCGTTGGCAGAGGAGACTGCACCAGAATCCCGTTAATTTCCTTTTTGACATTTAGTTCATCGATCAGGCGCATCAGCTCTTCCTGTGAGGTGGTTGCGGGAAGGGCATATTCCTCCGAGTGAATCCCCGTTTCCGCGCAGGCCTTCTTTTTATTGTTGACATAGGTCCGGGAAGCGGGATCGTCTCCAACGATAACAACTGCCAATCCCGGCGTAACGCCCTTTGCGATCAATTCCCTGGTTTCCTGCGCTACCTGTGCGCGAACGCTTGCGGATACTGCTTTTCCATCAATCAAATTAGCCATACCAATTCCTCCTGTTATCCCTTATTCTTTATCTTCCTCTGTATCCTTTTCCAAACTTTCTTCTGATGGTTCGGGATTTACCAATGACTCTTTTGAGAACGATTCCAACGGTGTAAGGTCCTCTTCCGGTTCGGTCGTAATCTCTTCTTCCAGACTGTCTGTTTTCGCTGCATCTTCTGTCTCAGTGGAAAATGCGTCTGCCTGAATCAGGTCTTCCGGTACTTCCTCCTGCAACGCGTTCAAGGCAATGACTTCCGCGGATCCACAGCCGGAAAGCGTCGTGCGGTTGCGGAACACAACCAGTAAAATCACACCGGCAATAACGGCGACCGCCGCTACCAGCTGAGAAACGCGCAGATTGGCGATCGGTGTCAAAAGGCTGTCTGTACGGAGCCCTTCAATGAAGAAACGGCCGATGCCGTACCAGACGGAATACAGCAGGAAGACCTGTCCGTCATATCTTCTGAATTTGCGGCAGAAAATATGTAGCAGGACAAATCCGATCAGGCACCACAGGGATTCATAAAAGAAGCAAGGATGTACGGGCCCATTGACGACCGCGCGCGTTCCTTCGCTGACCATTCCCCACGGAAGGTCGGTTTGGCTTCCGAAAGCCTCCTGGTTTACAAAGTTGCCCCAGCGTCCGATGCATTGACCGATTAGAAATCCCAGGGATGCAATGTCCAGTACGGCAGGCACTTTCAGCTTGCAGAGCTTTGCGGTGAGCATACCGCCCAAAAGCCCGCCGATGATGCCGCCGTAGATGCCAAGGCCGCCCTCGCGGATATTAAAGATTTCCATTGGATTGTTCAGATACTTATCCCCAGGGTAGAAGATTACATAATATAATCTTGCACCGATGATGCCGGTAATCATGCCGACCAAGACGCAGTTGACCAGCTTATCTGCATTGATGCGCATTTTTTTGCAGCTTGCCATCGCATACAGGAATGCAAGCATAAAGCCCACCGCGATGATAATACCATACCATGCGATCGGTGCGTTGCCAATTTGAAACGCCGTTTCTTGCACGTGAAACTCCCATCCGAGCTTCGGAAATTGTACGTTATACATATTTTCCACCTTCCCCGCGCGGTCTGAAAAATCAGGAAAGCCGCCAAGCCTCGCGCGGGAAGCCTGGCGGTTCAAAATATATTCTTATTCAGCCGGGTTTACAACGGACAGCGCGGCGTATTCCGCCAGAAGCTGGGAATCCAGCCGGCGCTGCACCGACTGCAAATCCGCGTTGGCGATTTCATCGATGTAGGAGAACAGCTCCCGGTCTGTAAACGCAAAGGAGGCCATGGAATTGGCAATGCTGTCCACACTGTTCAAGGCGGAAACAGTCCTGCCGTACAACGCCTTTTTGGAGCGCTGGAACGATGCTTCGTCCAAACCTTCCCGGCGCAGCCGCTCCGCCTCTTTTTTGATCTCCTCCGCCACGCGCTGCGGGTCCTTGGATTCGCCGGAGAAAATCACGCTGGCGTATCCGGGGCCTTCAAAATACTCGTATCCAAAGGAGGATTCGTTGACCAGTCCTGCGTCTAAAAGCCTGCGGAACAGAGGGGAAGCGTCGGACGCCATCGCCTCCAAAAGAATCTCTATCTCTGCCAGCTCCTTTGCCGTACGCCGGCGGTTCCCCGCGTCTTCTTTAAAGCCCAACTGGAACAGCGGCGTTACAACGGAAAGCTTCTGCTCCACATATGGCTTTACAATTTCACGCGGCTCTTGTTCAAAGATACGCTCGATCTCTACCGGCGCAGAGGGCTTCAGCAGTTTATCGCAGAGCTCCAACACCTTGTTGACATCGACGTTACCGGCCACACAGAGAACCATATTGTTCAGGTTGTAGAACGTATGATAGCAACGGTATAAAAGCTCCGGCGTAATCTTCGCAATGCTTTCCACTGTACCCGCGATATCAATTTTGACCGGATGGGTGTGGTACAATGCCTCCAGCAGGTTAAACATGACGCGCCACTGGGGATCGTCGTCGTACATGCGGATTTCCTGACCGATGATACCCTGTTCTTTTTGAACGGTCTGCTCGGTAAAATACGGGGACTGTACAAAGTCCAGAAGAATCTCCAATGACTCATAGACATTTTCTGTGCAGGAGAACAGATAACAGGTGACGTCAAAAGAGGTATACGCATTTGCGTTTGCGCCTGTTTTTGCATAGCGCGCAAAGGCATCGCCGTCTTCACTTTCAAAGAGCTTGTGCTCCAGATAATGCGCGATTCCCTCGGGTACCGTACAGGCCTCCGATTCGTCGGAGCGTTTGAATGTTGTATCTACAGAGCCGTATTTGGTTCCAAACACCGCATAGGTGGAGTTGTTCTGCTCCTTGGGATACACAAAGATGCGCAGGCCGGATGGATGTTTGACTTCATAATACCGGTCTCCCACGCGGGCACTCTTTACTTCTCTGATCATATTCATTGTGCATCCTCCCCGTTTCCAACCAGGCAATAGACGGTGTCCAAGGTGACCCGGTTTGCCGCATCAATGAGTTCCTGCCGTGTAACGGCATTGATGCAGGCAGCCGCCTCTTCCGGCCGCTGAATCTGATTGGCAAAAGTCTGCGAAAGATACCAGTTGTCAAGCCCGCCGAGAGAATCCGATAACGTGCGGTAGCTGTTCGCCAGGCTCATTTTGGCCGCTTCCATCTCGCTGTCGTCAAAATTGCCCTTTTTTACCTCGTCCAGCTGGCGGAGGATCTCTTCCCTGGCCTTCTGCATGTTTTCCGTTTCCACGCCGCTTTGCACCAGCATGATCCCCTTCATGCTGTTAAACTGTGCGCTGCAATAATAACAGAGGCTCAGTTTTTCGCGGACATTCAAAAACAGCTTGGAATTCGGCGTTCCGCCGTACAGCGCGGTCATCAGTTTGACCGCCGGCACCGCCTCTTCCGGCATCGCCGTTCCCGTCCGGAAGCCCAGCACCAGTTTCCCCTGTGCTACATCCATTTTTTCAGTGACTTCGTTGACGGTATCCGCTTGGCGTACTACCGCATTGGGACAGCTGACGACCGAATCGCGTCCTGCCTGCCGGAATGCACGGGAAAAGCCTTCATATACCGGCTCCGGATCACAATCGCCAAGAACTGTTACCTCCACGCGCGCGCGGCGAATCAAAGCGTTCCATGCATCAGTGATTGCGGGACGCTGCAAATTGCATATATCCTCTTTGCTTCCGTACCGGTTAATCCCAAACGGCTCGTTTTTGCACATAAGCGCTTCGCAGCGCTGGCGCGCATAGGTGCGCTTGTCATTAAATTCCGAATCGATCAATTCGATGGTCTGGCGTTTTTCCTGTTCAAATCCATCCTGCGGGAACAGGCCGTCTTCAAACGGCGGGTCAAACAGGATGCTGCAAAGGAGATTTCCCAGCTCTCTGGAAATTGACTCCCCATCCAATGCATACCGGTCCGCAAGGCCGCATGCGGAGATGGTCAGTACCTGCAGGTCTCCCAGCTTTTGAACGTCCGCGTTTAAAGACGCACCATACAGTTCTGCCAGGCGCTGGCCCAGCTTTGTGTAGTCGGGATATTCCCGGCTGGCGCGGCTCAACAGGAACGGCACCAGAGCGTTTTCCGCCGCCGTGGCCTGACTCATCGGTACGATCAGGTGTACGGACATGCGAACGGTTTTAAATTTGTTATCACGGATGCTTCTAAAATTGACACCGTCACAGATGGTACGCTGCTCAATTCCTATCATTCCATCATCTCCATGTTAAAGTCAGAATCTATTATAGCACACTGCCTGCTGTTAGGAAAGAAAGAATCCTTGAAAAATCTATGAACATGCAAAGGGAACGACTATTTATGCATGAATTTTGTCGATTGACGAACTTGTCTTTAAATCGCTGAAATGCTATAATCAGGGCATTGCATTCGCATGCTATAAAAATGGATTGGGTGGGGTATTTTTGGACGCGAAAAAGAAATCGGTTCTCTCGGAATTTGGCCTGCTGCTGGTTACGATCATCTGGGGCAGCGGTTTTGTTGTGGTGAAAAGCGCGACCGGCAGCCTGGAGCCTGCGGCAATCGTCGCGCTCCGCTTCGGTATCGCCGCCGTATTGATGTGTGTCATCTTTTTTAAAAAGCTGAAGGAGATTGACAAGGGCTGTGTAAAAGCGGGAATCCTTTCCGGATTTTTGTACTATATCGCGTTTTATTTACAGACTCTGGGCGCAAAATATACAACAGCGGGAAAAAACGCTTTTCTGACGGCAATCTATGTTGTACTTGTTCCCTTTTTATACTGGGTTGTTAAAAAACAGAAGCCGGACGGATACAATGTTTCCGCCGCGGTGATCTGTATGGTCGGCATCGGCTTCTTGTCTCTGAACGCAGACTTTTCCATCAACACCGGGGATGCTTTTTCGCTCCTCGGCGGCATTGGTTTTACCGCACAGATTGTGGCTGCTGCTATTTTAACCCAAAAGCATAATCCTATTCTGCTTTCCATCACGCAGTTTATCTTTGCGGCGCTGTTTGCAGGCGTTACCTCCCTGGTGATGGAACCGATTCCCACCAGTATCAGCCAGGATTCCATCAACTTTATTTTATATCTGGGCGTTTTCAGCACAATGATCGCGCTACTGTTGCAGACTGTTTGTCAAAAATATGTCCCAGCTTCCAAAGCGTCATTAATCATGTCATTGGAATCCGTGTTTGGCTGTCTCTGCGGCGCGATATTCCTGCATGAACAGCTGACACCACGGATCCTGGTTGGATTTGTCCTGATTTTTGCCGCAATCCTGCTCTCCGAGGTAAAGCCGTCCTTTCTGCGGTTTGGCCCTAAGAAGACGGTTTCCACAACATTGGAAGACGAAGAAGGCGTTTCTGTATGAATGATCTCTCGCAAAATTTGCTCTGCCGGCCCTTTTCGTTTAACGAATCCAGCCGGAACGGCGTTTTGCTGATCCACGGCTTTACTGCGACGCCCGGCACCCTGCTGCCGCTGGGCGCGTATCTCGCGCGGTATGACTGCCGGGTGGAAGGCATTCTGCTTCCGGGGCATGGAACAAATGCCGCGGACATGGAGCGCTGCTCCTGGAGGGATTGGCTCTTCGCCGCACAGAAGGGGTATGACCGGCTGGCACAGACGTGCGACAGCGTCAGCGTTGTCGGTCTTTCCATGGGAGGCGCATTGGCGCTTCTGGTGGCGGCATCGCGTCCGACAGCTCGAACCGTACCTGTTTGTGCGGCACTGAAGGTCCAAAACCACGCCAGCCGCTTTGCCAGATATGTCCGCCCTATCATGCGGTATTATACGGAAAGAGCACGCGAATCGGACCCTGGGTTTTTGCAGGAATACAATGCCTGCTATGACTGTACCCCGCTGCGCAGTATTGAGCAGCTCAATATCCTGATGAAAAAGGCCCGGCATCAGTTAAAAAATATCCATTGTCCGCTGTTGATTGTACGTGCGGGCAAGGACGCCACGGTATGCCCGGAAAGTGCAGAAATGATCTTGCGGCAAACCGCCTCCGCGAATAAACGCCTGTATACGCTGCCGGACAGTCCGCATGTCTGTACACTTGGCACGGAACGGGACCGGTTGTTTCAAGAGGTTGCCGCTTTTTTGCAATTAGAAAGAAACGCTGATTTGTAAGATAAGATTGAAAATAGACTTTTTTAGCGAAGAAGACCACCCATTAAAAGAATGCTTTGGTTTCAATTGGATCTCGCAACTGTATAAAAGCGCTCATAAAAAGCAATGTCCCCGCACAGCAAGTTCGCTGCGCGGGGACATTTTCCATCTATTAGGATTTTATTGATGGGTAGGTATGGCACACGCACATTTAGGCGACGGTTACCTCGCAATGCTTGCGCGGTTCCTGACCCGGCAGCTGCGTATAGACGCCTGTGCTGGCGCCCGGTGCTCCGGTCGCCCAAACGCGGTAGTAATACGCGTTGCCAATCTTTGCGACAAACTGCGTCTTCAAAACGCCGCCGTTGCCAACTGTAAAGCTGGGAGCCGCCGCTTCTCCGTTTACAACGGTCATCTTAAAGCAATAAGCAGTTCCTCTGTTCAGGGTGAACGGTAGGGTCGTATCGGAGATCACATACGGAGCAGTGGAAACACTCTGCGCGGCATTCACCAGCGCCGTGCCGTTTGCTCCATAGGTATTGTCAGTGCGTACGTTTGCGGTACTACTGGAAGTTGTTTTCCTGGTGTCCTTTTCTTTCAGGCCGTCAATCCGGAGATTCAGGCCATCATGAGCACTGTTTACCTCCGCCTGGCTGTATGTATTGCCCGCCAGGACCGTACGCGCCAAATTCAGCGCCGCTTTGAATGCGGCAACACTAGACGGCGTGTAACAGGAGGTATCGATTTGCGCAGCCTTTTCAACCAGTTTTGCCAGAGCCGTCTTATCCGGAATCAACCGCAGATTTGCAATTGCCGTATAGAGATCCGAAGCAGCCTGATCAACAGCCTTCTGGTTGGCGTCTTGATCCAGATTTTCCGCTGCATCCAACGCGTCCAGGAACGCCTTTCTGCCGGTTTCCAGATACTCGTCCTCCAGAACTTCACGAATCTCCTGCGCCTGTGCAATCAGCATTTCCAGAACGCTTCTGTCCGCTTTGTATTCCAGATCGATCATTGCCTGATACAGGGCATCATAAGCCTTTTCAAGCTCTGCCGCAAGGGGTTCATCCGTGTCAACCGCTTCCTTTGCTTCGGCAACAGCGGTTTGCAGATTTTCCCAGGAAGCAGCGGTGAAATCGCTTTCCGTCAGACCCTCTGCAATTTCCAGCAGATGGTTCAGTTCAGCCGGATCACCGGCGGCAAAGCTAAGCAGGTGGATCGCATCCAGCAGTTCCTTCCAGGCTTGGTTAATCTCTTCCTGTGTAGCGTCTGCTTTCTTGTCTACTTCTTTCGCCGCTTTAAGTGCAGCGTCAAACTTCTTCTGTACGGTCAAAACCGCGTCCAAGTATTCCTCTCCGCCGTCAAGCAGATCTGCCTGCTCGATCATCGTGCGAAGAATCTGCCGGTCGACAACCGTAAACACAAAGTTCAACTTGGCGTCCTCGCTTCCGACGGTAAATGTGTACGTGCAAAGTTCCGCAGAGAAATCAATTGCCTGCTCTCCCAGCAGAGCGGAGGTGAAGGTCCGGTTCTCGTAAGCAGGCACAAACTGGAACGTCAGCTGCGCACCGGTTTCCGCCTTCGCCGAGTAGATACCGTTTGCAGAGAGGATTTCTTCCGCCTCACCCTCTACAGACTGCAGGACCGCATTGCCCGGATAGGTGACAATTACCATGTGTGTTCCCTGTACCGGCTTGTCCAAGCTGTCAATCGCCGCAGACAGCGCTTCCGCTGCGCGGTCGATATCGTCCTGTGCCGCGGTTTCTGCCAGGTTTGCAGCCACTGCAAGCGCTTCTTTCACAGCATTCCAGGAATCCTGTGTATACTGCTCCGGATCCAGCTGCAATGTTTCCATAATAGCTTCGTTCAACGCGGTGCGGTCGGTCTGAGGACGCTCTGAAAGCGTCTTGCTGAATTTTGCATCCGCCCAGTCCGCATGTGCGCTCCAGTTGGAGTTCAGTGCCTGTGTGACAATCAGACGGATTTCCTTTGCGTCTGCCGGAATGGCGACGTCAATTTCCGCCTGCGGCGTTTCGACGTACATCGTCCCGCTCTTAAACAGGCTTACGCCGTCGACTTTGACCTCAAAGACCAGGTTTGGATAATTACCCGCGTCTGTTGCTACTTCCTGGTCAACGCCTACAAACGCCTGGAACCGAGTATAGCCAGCGCCGTCGATATTGTAGATAAGAGTGGAGTCGGCATGCGTGCCGATACCTCTTTCATAGGGGACCGATTCGCCGTTTTCCCCTCTGAGGGTAAGCGTGTTGCCGGCGCTGCTCTTATCCAATTGAATGGAACCATAGCCAACGGTACTCCCGCTCTCATAGGTGAGGTCGGACGCGTACTGCATCGGCTCGGCGTCTCCGTTAAGACGGTAAACCTCCGTACTGGTGTGGTCCGGAGAGATAACGGTAACGGTGGTCTCGTTGGAGCCTTCATAGACAGCCGCGCCGGTGAAGGCGGCGGAGCCTGTGCCTACGCGCAGAGTACCGTTGCTGTTAATGATGACTGTAGCGTCCTTTTCCTGAGCCGTCGCCGTAAGAGTCAGTGCGTCAGCCTTGATATTCAGGCCATAAGCGAACACATCCGGCTGGAACGCGGAAGACAGCGAAGCGCCGTCAACCTGGAGCTTCAAAAGTTTTGCATTGGCGTCGTTGGGCGCCGTAACAGTCAGGGTATAATAGCGGGTAGTCATTCCGTCATCGGCTTTTACTGCAATGATGACTGTATTCAAGCCGATCTTCAGGTCGTCCGCAGAAACGCTTGTCCCTTCTGTCCTTACACCGTTGACCGTGATGGAACAGGTCGCTTCTTTGTCGGCTAAAGCTACTTCAAGGTCGATAGAAGCTTTGTTGGCATTCGGGAGAACGTATTGGTACTCTGTTTCATCTGGATCAAAGCCTGCCAGCGCTTCTCCATCCACCGTTATACCGGATAGGGAGGCATTGGTACCGGCCTTGCGCGTAATATGTACCATTCGCTGCTCCTCAAAAATACCATCCTCTGCAATCGCTTTTACGTAAAAGGAATTGATTCCGGGCTGCAGAACGACATCCGCATGATAGGTTCCGTCGCCGTTATCCACTACGTTCAGCGGCGTCCGCGCTTCGTCTTTGGTGATCGCCAGTTCCCCGCCGTTCAGTGCCGCGGAAACCTGCAGAGTCACGTATTTCTTGTTCGCATCTACCACAGTAAGGCTGCTGTTCGATATGGGCGCGCTCACATCGAACCCAATCTCTGGAACAGAAATTTCCTGGATGGCAACCGCGCTGTTTTTTGCTTCGACAAGCTTCACCGTATATGTATGGTCTGCATCGCGGCGCAGGGTTACGGTACTTCCCACCGGAATGTTGAGGCTGTCGCTGTTTGACAGGCCGGACTGCTCTTCGCCATCCACCAGAACAGCAATGCTGCCCTCACCCGCATTTTTGCTTACATAGCCCAACTTCACAGTGGAAACCGTGCTGGGTACCTTGGCTTCATAAGCGAACCGATCTGCTGCAAAATCTTTTACAAGCACATCGTTGATTGTGATCGCACTAAGCGCCAGGTCGGCCTGCGGCGCCTTGTCAACGGTCACTGTGCTGGAAACCGCGCTTCCAATGGCGTTGTACGCGTCTACGGGATATACTGTACAAGTCAGTTCACCGGCAGCGCCGACGGTGTAGGCGTTTTCGTCCGTCACCTGTACGGAAGTGTTGCCGGCAGCGTCTTTCAATACCCAACGATAGAGGGAACCGGCTTCCGCGTGGTTTTCCGGATCGCTGTAGCGATAGGTTACGCGCGCGGTATCACCCGCGGTGTACGACGCTTGCTCAAACGCCAGCTCCGTTACAGAAGGCGCCTGATTGTCGTAACCCTTAAAGGGGATAGACGTCAGCGTATCCAGATCCGCAGCGGAGGAAACAGAAGTGCCGTCCGATACGCGGAAATTAGAATACTGCACCTGGGTGCCGGCTCCAATGCCGCCCCACACGGCAAAACCGATTTTAAAGCTGTTTCCAATGGTGGCATCTGTGATTGCGGAGACGCCGCCGGTTCCGCTCCACTCTGTCCATTGGCCGCCGTTCGCCTTGTAATACATCTTGATTGTATTCCCGGATTTATGGAACGCCAAATCTGCGGAGGTAACCGCATTATTTGCTGTACCTGTTTCTCCGATTTCATTTGCGACTCTGTTCTTTTCATTTACAACCGCAAAGCCGTTAAAATGATTTTTCTTTCCAATGGTCACATAGTTGTCGTCGTCCTTGTAGAGCAGGAATGACGCGGTATCCCAGGAGTTCGCCTTTTTGACCGGCAGGTTGTCCACATGGACGGCTGTCCAAAGATCGTCCTTGTCCACACCGGAGGGAACGTCATACAGGAACACTTGCGCGTTGTTGTCCTGTTGGTACAAGTCCGTATTCCGCATGACCATGGTGAGATTCTCGCCCGCCGTGTCGATCGCGTAATCGTTTGTGTTCTCACGTACAATGGAGAACTCCGGACGCAGTGCGTCAAAATGCAGCGGGGAAATGATCACTGTACGGGTATCGCTGACTTCTCCGACAGATGCTTTGACGGTGACAATACCGGAAGCCTGTGCGGTCAGAACACCGTTGGCATCTATGCTTGCACTGCCGGTTGCTCCACCGGTCTTAAAGTCTGTCACTGTCCACGACGGCGTTGCATCCGCGCCCTCTACAGAAGCAGTAAACGTATGCGTCGCACCGATGGTGTCGAGGCGAATATTGTCCTCTCCCGCGATTGTCACCTTGCTGGCCTTGGGCGCTTCGGTTCCTTCCACGGTGATACGGATCGGCTCCGAATGTAGCACGGAACCATTCCATTCATAGTACGCATACACGTCTACCGCTCCGGGCTTCAAAGCCGTAACAAGGCCGGACTCGTCGACCGTTGCGATTGAAGCGTCCGTAGTCGCATACTGTACATGCAATGCTTCAGAAGGTGCTTCGTTACGGTTGCGCGTTACGATGGTCGGATCATTGGCCACGTGGATTTCATCCGCGCTGTCCGCCGCGTTGCGCAGGACTGCATACTTTTTCAGTCCGTCATCGTAGGTGTTTCCTTCAATTACAACGTTTTTGCATTTTGTAAACTCATACAGATTGTCGTAACTGTTATTGGGGGTGTTCCCCTGTCCCGCCGTTCCGGTATTGCTGTTTGCAGTGGCGTTCGTTGTCAATTTGACAGAAGCGCCAGGCTGCAGCGTCTGCGTATCGGCGCTGACAGCAAGCTGCACATCCGGATTATAGCGAAGCACGGTATTATCTTTGATGGTCAGGTTTTCCACGCTCTCCGCCTTGACGACACAGTCAAGGTCCATGTTGAACGTATTGCCCTCAATGGTGATATTTTTATGAATCGCCTCGTTGGGGTCCGGAAGTCCGCCGCCCTTTGTCACCGGGTGAATATAGATGGCCGGCGCATACTCCCAGGAGGTTCTGCCGATGGACTTGATGTAGAATTCGTTGTTGCGAATGGTCATGTCCCGGATCGGTCCGGATTCATACCACTCGTCTGAGTCGTTGGACAGATAAATGGTCGCCATGGACATGTTCAAGAATGTGTTATCCTCAATCAGGACCGGATTCTTTGTGGTGCAAAGGATGCCGCGAGTCGTGACATTTTTAAAAGTGTTCCCGCGAATTGTCACCTTCGGCGCGAAGGTAACGTTTTCACATACATAGCGCGGCTGGCCGCTGATCCGGTCTGAAAGATTCTCCGGAAGTTTTTCCGCAAATTTGACCACCATGGTTTTCAAATTGTTGCCGTTTTCTCCCGGGTCGGAAACCACTTCAGAAACGGTATACTCCGTTTCATTGTCGGTTGAGGTGAGCAGGTCTCTGGTATAGAAGACAACCTTATCCCCTACATGGAACTGCGGGAAACCACCCTGTTGCGCATGTATATAGTTCAGTTGCAGGGTATAATCGTCAATCCTCCGCTCCACGCGGGTAAACGTGCCGTGCATATTGATTGGGTCGTCATGAGAATTGGCAAAATTGCAGTTCTCAATAACGAAATCACCTGCCGCACCGGACGCATGGATCGCGTCCGCATAACTGACCGTATGTTTGCCCGTGCCTTCTCTCGGCATAAAGTTGCAGTTGCGGTAGTACACGTTGGTGCACATCTGCGTCAGCCAACCGAATCCGTGCATAAAGTGAACGTTGATGCTGTCTGCAACGACGTCTGTGCTTTCCCAGAAGAATGCGCCGGCGGTCTCACGGTGCGCGGAGCTGCACAGCTCAAAAATCATTCCCTGCTTCTGCATGGCGGGACGGGAGGAATAATAAATACGAACGGTGTTGTTTTCCAGCTGTTCAATTCTGGTCGCATTTTGGAACGGTCCCTGATTGGTAAAGTAAGCGCGGGACATTTCCTCTTCCGGCTGATACGCTACGACCGAATATGCGTTATGAATGCCTCTTTCCGTCCAATAATACTGGCCGGTATAGGGGCTCTTTTCGCTATGCCATACCAGAGTGTTCCCGGATATTTCATAGGGGAAGCAAGCTGGAATGTAAAAATCAGTGTAAGGACTGCCATCGGTTCCCATTCCAACGACGTTCATTTCAGAGACAGTCGGAACAGCGAAATCCCAGGAGAAATCATGCAAAGTGACGTTTTCAGACTTTACGACGGCCAATGCCATCATGTTGCCATGGATCATAAAGAGAGAATCGTTACCTTCCATGGTAAAATCCTTCTGGTTTTCAATCAGAATACCAATCGGCTTTATCGGATGGTCCGTACTGTTGGTGTTGGACGTGTGGTATTCCCGCTTCTGTGCGTAATCCTTGTAAACGTGATATTCACCCTTCGGGAAGCTTACTGTAACGGAAGCAGCGCCGTTTTCTGTCGCCTTGCGAGCCGCCTCAAACGCGTCCCAAATGGCAATTGCACTGTCCTCTTTTCCGCTTGGATCAGCTCCAAAGTCAACCGGATTGATCACAACATCCTGCCCGGTCAAATCTCCGTCCAGATCCTGTGTGTAGCCGGAGCTTTCCGGTGATATTGCTACGGCGCCTGCTAAAATTGACCCCGGCAAAATCATCTGAAGAACCAGCAGCATGGCAAGTAAAACCTTCCATTGTTTCTTCATATCTTTCCTCCATTCTTTATTTCCTCTTTCAAATAGCTGTAAATCGTCATCTCCTTTCTGTATCATTGTCCCTAAAAACCAGCAGCTATTTGTAGAAACATTATACCATATATCATAAATAAAACAAATAATTTGTCCTATTATTACGCACCTGATCATACTAATGGATGAATTCACTTTTTCAATAAATATATTTTTTAAACAGCTGTATCATACCGGTTTTTTCGCTTGCATTCCAGTTAACCTGACAGAACATAATTTTTTGTTACGTTTAGAAGTGGAAAACCCAAGCACTTTCTTAATGTAATAAAAAATACCACGCAGAATTTGTTCTGCGTGGTATTTTTTATAAAATCATCTGCTGAAACTCGTCCTCCGAGAGAATGGGGACGCCGAGCTGCTGCGCCTTTAAAAGCTTGCTTCCCGCCTCTTCACCCGCCAGTACGTAACCGGTCTTCTTTGAGACGCTGCCACTCACTTTTCCTCCCAGCTTTTCTATGATCGCCGTTGCTTCCGAACGCGTCAGCGTCGGCAGCGTTCCTGTCAGAACAAAGGTCTTGCCGGCAAAACGATTGTCGCTGACCTCTGTTTTACTCAACATGTTGACGCCTGCGTCACGCAGTCGTCCAATCAGATGTGCCGTGCTGGACAAATCAAAATATTGCCGGACGCTTTCCGCCATGATCGCGCCAAAACCGTCAATCGCCGCGATCTCTTCTTCCGAAGCCTGGAAAACAGCGTCAATTGTTCGAAAATGTGCGGATAAAAGCTTTGCCGCCTTCAAGCCGATGTGCGGTATCCCCAACGCATAGATCAGCCTGTATAGATCGTTTTCTTTTGAATTTGCTATTGCATCGATCAGATTCTGGGAGGACTTTTCCCCCATGCGCTCCAAAGCTTCCACCTGTTCCTGTTTCAGCGTGTACAGGTCCGCAGGAGACGACACCAGCGCCTGTTCCACCAATTGTTCCAGAACAGCCGGACCCAGACCGTCAATATCCATTGCGTCCCTGCTGCTGAAGTGGATCAGATGGCGCAGCAGCTGCGCGGGACATTCCGAATTTGTGCAGCGTGCTGCCGCTTCCCCTTCCTCCCGTACAACGGGGCCGCCGCAGGAAGGGCAGCTTTCCGGTATGCGGTAGGGTTCGGAATCCGGTTCATGTGCAACGACGGAAACCACTTCTGGAATGATCTCGCCTGCCTTTCGCAAAACAACGGTATCGCCTACCCGGATATCCTTTTCCGCAATGAAATCCTGATTGTGCAGTGTCGCGCGGCTGACCGTCGTACCGGCCAGCGTGATGGGTTCAAACAAACCGGTTGGTGTCAATACGCCCGTACGTCCCACATTAATCTCAATATCCAGAAGCTTGGTTTCTTTTTCCTCCGGCGGATATTTATAAGCTTCCGCCCACTTTGGAAATTTGGAAGTGCTGCCCAATAGCTCACGCTGCGCAAAAGAGTTCACCTTGATGACAGCGCCGTCGATGGAATATCCCAGGGATCCACGCAGTTCTCCAATCCGATGGACTTCCTCGATGACTTCCTGTATGGTATGGCAGGCCTTATAAAACGGCGGAACCGTAAAGCCAAGCTCTTTCAATGCATGCAGCGACTCGTCGTGGTAATGCAATTCCATACCATTGACCTGTTGAATATTAAAGACAAAAATATCCAAAGTGCGGGACGCCGTTACCCGGGAGTCCTTTTGCCGCAGGGAACCGGCCGCCGCATTTCGCGGATTTTTAAATGGCTTTTCATCATTCAGTTCCTGGCGCGCCGCCAGCATATAAAAACTTTCATGGGACATATAGACTTCGCCGCGTACCTCTAAAAAAGGAATCTCGCGGTTCAGCTTCAGCGGCACGGTGCGGATAGTCCGGATGTTTTCCGTCACATCCTCTCCCACCAAGCCATCTCCCCGGGTGGATCCCCGCACGAACAGGCCGTCCCGGTATTCCAGGGCCACAGAAAGCCCATCAAATTTGGGCTCAACAATATAAAGGGGTTCCTCTACCACGCCACGAACACGACGGTCAAAGTCCACCAGCTCTTCTTCCGAAAAAGAGTCGTGCAGGCTTTCCAGTGGAACAGTATGCTCCACCTTTTCAAACGTATTTAATGGAGCGCCACCCACCCGCTGTGTGGGAGAATCCGGTACAATCAGATCTGGATGCTCGTTTTCCAACTGCTGTAACTGGCGGTACAGCATATCATATTCGTAGTCGTCTATTTCCGGCGCGTCTTCCACATAATATTTTTGGTTGTGATAGTTAATCTGTGCAGTCAATTCCTGTATTTGCTGTTTTGCGGTATCTTTATCCATACTGTTATTCTGGTCCCTTCTCCCAAAGACGGGCGATGATCGGCAAAGAGGCCGCCGGGCAAACCATCCCGGCGGCCTTTGCCATTATTATTTGATTATACCCCGGCCTGCTATGCGCGTAAAGTCGGATTTATGAAAATTACGCAAATTTCTTTACTTAAAGTTGGCCATAAGCTGCGGCACTTCTCCGACTATGACGGTTTCTGCTACAGGGATACTGGTTTCCACCTCTGTGGTGGTGTCAAAGCCCGGTAAGAACGAATAAACGCTGGTATGTATGTTTAAAACAATGCGGTGCTTTGTCTGGTTGATTCCCGCCGATTCAAAGGTGCTTTCAAACTCTGCGGTCACATTTCCAACAAGCGTCAGCCGCACCGGCACTTTCGGCCCCCTGCCGTGCAGCAACTCGCTTCCCAGCAAAGTTCCCAGTGCAATACCGGTGTCCATGTGCCCGTCGGTGAGATGCGTTTGCACGCTTTGCAGCAGACTGGCTTTCAGCGTATTCATCTGTGCCATATTGGTGGTGATTGCTAAAATCTGTCCGGTATCGTTTCGTTCAATGTCAACCAAGTCCGTATAAGAAATCTGGTCTTCAATGATTTCCTGTGTCACCGCTTCGTTGACCGCAGATACAAACGTGATACGTGCCTGGTTGGTCACCATTGAACCCACAAAGGGACGCAGCTGTATATCCACAACGACAAACAGGACAACAAATAGCAGCAGGACCGCAATGACCTTGCCCGCAAAAGAATGACGCCGCCGGTAAGGCCTGCTTTTTCTCCATCTTCTCATGAGGCCGCCTCCCTCCCGTCTGAAAGAGTCCATACTCCATCATACGTAAGAGGAATGATCAGGTGCCTGTCTATTTCCAATATCTAAATAAAAAAGGCGCGGAGAAAACTCTCCGCGCCCTAATACTCAAAAATTTATTCTGCGTCAGCCGCTTCTTCTTCAACAGGAGCAACTTCCTCTTCCACCGGCTCAAGCAGAGCACGGATAGACAGGCTGACACGCTTTTTATCAAAGTCGATGTCGGTAATCTTGGCCTTTACGACCTCACCGACCTTCAGGACATCCTGCGGCTTCTCAATTCTGTGGTCCGCGATCTGGGAAATATGAATCAGACCGTCGATACCCGGAATAATTCTGGCAAACGCACCGAAGGTGGTCATTCCAACAACAGTAACATCTGCAACCGTGCCGGTCGGATAGTCGCGCTTGAGGATCTCCCACGGATTGTCCTCCGCGCGCTTGAAGCCAAGGGAAATTTTACCCTTTTCGCTGTCAAGGCCCTTAATATAGACGTTCACGGTATCACCAACATTGACAACCTCGCTCGGATGCTTGATTCTGCCCCAGGAAAGTTCAGAAATATGGATCATACCGTCAATGCCGCCCAAGTCGACAAATGCGCCGTAAGCAGTCAGAGACTTTACAACGCCGGTATATTCCTTACCTTCTTCCGCGATCTCCCAGAACTTGTCCGCCAAAGCCTTGCGCTCGTCCTTGAGGACGGAACGGATGGAACCGACCGCGCGTCTGCGGTTGCGGTTTACTTCGATGATGCGGAATTTAACTTCCTTCTTCAGCAGATCCTCCAGCGGGTCGTTGCGGGATGCGGTTGCCTGAGATGCCGGGATAAATACGCGTACGCCATTAGAAACGGCAATTACGCCGCCCTTGATGACTTCTGTAACAACACCAGTCAGGATCTCCTCGTTTTCCTCTGCCGCGGCGATGGTTTCCCAGCCCTTTGCAGCATCAAGGCGTTTCTTGGAGAGCATGATGGTGCCTTCCTGATCATTGGTGCGCATGATCAGAAGATCCATTTCGTCGCCAATCTTAACCAGATCCTCCGGCTTTACGTTCGGATCGGCAGACAACTCGGCGACCGGAATGAAACCAGCCTGTTTTCTTCCAACGTCTACATAGACCTCGTTGGGAGCAATGCCGACAACCACACCGTGTACCTTCTCATCTGTATTTAAACTTTTGAGGGACTCTTCAAGCATCTCCTCAAAGCTCGTATCGGCACTCTCCGTTGAATTCGCACCCGCGTTTTCAATAAATTCTGACATGGTAACTAGTACCTCCTTTATTATGCTCGCCGGCGTTGAGGCGCCGGCTGTAATGCCAACGGAAGCGGCTCCCTTCAGAGCCGGCAGCGGAAGCTCGTCCGCCGTTTCGATGAGATATGTAGTGCAGTTCTGCCTACAAACATCGCGGAGTTTTGCTGTGTTGGAACTTTGCCTGCCGCCGATGACGATCATCGCATCGCAATGCTCGGACAATTCGGCCGCTTCAGATTGACGCTTTGCAGTAGCATTACATATTGTATCAAAAATTGTGGCATTTGTATATACCCTTTTTATGATTTCCAAACAATTTTCCCACTCTGATACGCTAAAAGTTGTTTGCGCGACAATTAAAACCGGTTTTTGGTTCAAATGTGGAATATTACTTGTCAGCTGTTCCAATTCTACGGCGTCTTTAAATATATAACAGTCGCCGCAATAGCCGCGGATTCCCTCCACTTCCGGGTGGTTTTTGTCGCCCGCAATCAGGACAATTTTCCCCTCAGCCGAAGCTTTTGAAACCAGCGTATGAATTTTTTTGACAAAGGGGCAGGTCGCGTCCGCACATTTTAGTTGCCGTGTCTGAATTTCATCCAACACGCTTTGCGGTACGCCGTGAGATCGGATTACCAGCGTCGCATCAGAGGGCGCTTCCTCCGGCGATTCCACAATTTGTACACCTTTAGCATGAAGCTCCTGCAGGGTCTGCGGATTATGGATGATGGGGCCAAGCGTACATACCTTTTCCCCTTTTTCCAGCAGATCATGCACCATATGAACGGCGCGGTTTACGCCAAAACAAAACCCAGCAGATTTTGCAACTGTAATTTCCAAATGCTTTCTCCTCTCCCCGATGGCAACCCTTTTATTTTACTCTGCCGTGTCCCTTTTATCCAGCAGCAGATTGATCTTTTCCGCAAGCAGGCCGGAAGCCTCCCGTACACCTTTTAAAGACCCGTCCGGCAGGTTTAATCCTTCAAACGGAATCAACTTCCCAAAGCGCACTACAATGCGTTTAAACGGCTTCACCAAGCCTTCGCAGTAAATACAAGCGGGCAAAATGGGGGCTTTTGCCTTTGCCGCCACCAGGACGGCGCCTGCCTTCGGGCGGAACGGGGAATTATCAAACACACAATGTCCCTGCGGAAAAATCCCCACCACACCGTGATCCTGCAAGATTTGTACCGCCGTGCGGACAGATTCCGCGTCCCCTTTGTCCCGCATAACGGGAAACGCACCCAAACGGTACAAAAGCCATTTAACAAAACTTCCGTGATCTGTAAACAATTCCGATTTGGCCATATAGCGAATTTGTCTTTTGACCGGAAGCGCCAGAAAAAAAGGGTCGATCACCGACCGGTGGTTACTGCAAATGATAAAAGGACCTTCCGAAGGAATATTCTCTATTCCTTCAAAGCGAAGGCGGTAAAGCAGCCTGCCCAGCGGAGACAGCGCTTTTTTCCAAAATTGATAGGCAGTCACCGGCATCCTCCCTTTGTTTATGTGATATGTTCCGACAGGGATTCCTCCTGCCCAAGCTCCTGCAGATCGCGCTCGCGGAGCTCACGTATTTTTCCCATGACCAACCGGCTGGCGTTGCGAAATTCCAGTCCGGTTCCGTTTTCAACGCCAAGTTCCTCCGGCTGGATCAGCTCTCCAAAGGAAACAACCGCCTTGTGAAACAGGCGGGTCTTCTTGCTTCCAACCGGTGTGATACAGGCGGGCAGAATGGGCGCATGATTGTTACAGGCAAGCATGACAGCTCCTGCTTTCGGCTGTCCAAATTCCCCGTCCTTGGAGCGGGTTCCTTCAATGAATATTCCAAGCGCACAGCCTTCCTGCAAAAGCTCGGAGGCGCTGTCAATGGCATGAACGTCTCCTTTGCCTCGATGAACAGGGAACGCACCCAACGCGCGCAGGAGCCATCCAAGGGGTTTTATGTCAAACAGTTCCGCTTTCGACATGAAAAAAATCTGTCTGTGCTGTGTAAAAGCCAGACGAAGAGGGTCTGAATTGGCCAAATGGTTACAGCAGACAATGACTTTCCCCTCTTTTGGAAAACGCTCCTGATTTTTTACACGGTAGGGAACAAAAGGCGTTACGATCCATTGCGCCGCAGCTTTGGCAAACGCGTAAAGCGGCGTTCGTTTCATAGGCTAACCACCGTTCTCCGGAAATATCCGGTATCTTTTGAAAATGAAGCGTCTCATGCCAGCTTTTGCCGGATCAGGTCCAGCAGGCGGGCGATGGTTTGTTCCGGGGCCAAGCCCGTGCTGTCCACCAAAACCGCATCCTGTGCGGGAACAAGCGGCGCGATCGCACGATGCGAGTCGTTGTAATCGCGTATCTTCAGTTCCTCCAGTACCTGCGTAAAATCCGCGGCCTGACCTTTTCCCAGCAGCTCTTGATAGCGGCGTGCGGCCCGCTCCTCCGGAGAAGCCGTCAAAAAAATTTTAACCTGCGCATCCGGCAAGACAACGGTACCGATGTCCCTTCCGTCCATGACGACGTTGTTTTTCCGCGCCATATCCTGCTGCAGGCCAAAGAGAAATTCCCGCACCTTGGGGACAGCCGATACATTTGAGGCCGCCAAAGAAATTTCCGGCGCGCGAATGGCATCGGACACGTCTTCGCCGCAGAGCAATACCCGCTGTTCGTCGCCTCGAAATGCCAACGACACCTCAATTTCCAAAAGATGGGATGCAACCGCTTCTGCGTCTGTGGTTGCAATTCCTTTACGGACCATATACAGGCCGATGGCGCGGTAAAGCGCCCCTGTATCCACATAAATAAAGCCGAGCTCTTTTGCCACTTTTCGGGCCATTGTGCTTTTTCCAGCCCCGCCCGGGCCATCGATCGCAATTGCAATCATTTACATATCCTCCAGTGTCATCGAATTGGCCGCCAGCCGCCCCGTGCAGAACGCGATCTGCAGGTTAAAGCCGCCGGTATATGCGTCCACATCCATCACTTCCCCGGCGAAATACAACCCTTTTACCAGCTTGGATTCCATGGTTTTCGGATTGATCTCTTTTACATGGACGCCGCCTGCCGTAACGATCGCTTCTTCAATCGGACGGAAGGCTTTTATGGTAAATCGAAACTGCTTCAACAGCTCTGCAAATGCCAAACGCTCTTCCCTTGTGATCTGGTTGCATTTTTTCTCCGCCGCAATCCCGGAGCGTTTGACTGCTACAGGAACCATTTTATTGGGAAGCAACGCCGACAGAGAGTTGATAAAGTCCCGGTTTTTATTTGCTTCCAGGTCGCGTTGGAGCCGTAGGTCCAGCTGCTCCCGGCTCAGCGCCGGTTTCATATCGATTGAGATGCGATAACGGCCGGGCGCCATCTCCCGCATGTGGGCGCTGGCGCTTAGAATCATCGGGCCGGAAACGCCGAAGTGCGTAAACAGCATCTCCCCGAAATCGCGGTAGATTTCTTTCTTCTTTTTGGTGTCCCAAACGGAAAGCGCAACGTTTTTCAGGGAAAGGCCCATCATTTCCGCGCTGTCCTTTTCCTCCGTCACCAATGGCGCCAAGGAAGGACGCAGCGGAACGATCGTATGCCCTGCCTGCTTCGCCAATTGATAACCGTCCCCCGTGGAGCCCGTTCCGGGATAGGAAGCCCCTCCGCAGGCAACCAAAACATTGGGTGCAAAAATTGCTTCCCCGTTTTGCAGCTCTGCCCCCTGCATACAGCCGTCTCTTACAATCAACTTCTTTGCCTGCCCTGTTAAGAAGCGGACGCCATGTTTTTTGGCATACCGCACCAGCGTATCCACAACGTCTACCGCGCGATCCGACTTTGGAAATACCCGGTTTCCCCGCTCCGTTTTGAGCGGCAAACCTTCCCCTTCAAAAAAGGCCATCACCTCGGATGGCGGAAACGCCGAAGCCGCGCTGTATAAAAAGCGCCCATTCGAGGGTGTTGATGCGATCAGCTCCTGTACCTCGCAATCATTCGTCAAATTGCAACGGCCTTTTCCTGTAATCATCAACTTACGGCCCGGCCGCGCGTTCTTTTCCACCAGGCAGACGCGCAGGCCGTTTTGCGCCGCCGTTCCTGCCGCCAAAAGACCGGCCGCGCCGCCGCCGATCACCAGCACATCATACGGATGGTTCACTTTTATGTTCATCCACCTTTTCATAGACTCCATATTCATCCCAAATGTCTTCCAGTCGTTTAAAGACCGTTTTAACCTCATTGGATTTCTTCAGTGCAATGGTCACAATCAGCGCATTGATCAGGCTGAGCGGCGCGCAAAGGGAATCTACAATAGACGCTATATCGCTGCGCGCCAGCAGCAGATAATCCGCCGCCTCCGCCAGAGGAGAAAGCGCACTGTCAGTGATTGCAACCACCTTGGCGCCGCGTTTGCGGGCAAAATCCATTGCCTTTACCGCTTTGCGGGAATACCGCGGAAAGCTGATGCCGATAACCACATCATTTTCATCAATACGGATCATTTGTTCAAAAATCTCCCCTTCGCTGGTCGCCTGCACCAGAAGGACATTTTCAAACAGAAGATGCAGGTAGTAAGACAGGAAGGTTGCCAGCGCCAAAGAACTGCGTGCGCCCAGTACATAAATCTTTCTTGCACCCGCAATGGCGTCTGCGGCCCTATAGAAGTTCTCATGAGAAGTCTCTTCCATGGTCCGGCGGATGATCTCCATATCCTGACTGAAAATGGAATCCAGAATATCATTTTCCCCGATGCGGTTTGCCGTGACTTCCATTCTCTGTACGGAAGTCAGTTTATTCCGGATCATTTCCTGCATGGCGCGCTGCAGTTCCGGATATCCTGAATAACCAATCTCCATGGCAAAGCGCACCACCGTGGATTCGCTTACGCCGACCGTAGCGCCCAACCGCGCCGCCGTCATAAACGCCACCTTGTCGTAATGCTCCATGATATACTTGGCTATCAGGCGCTGTCCCTTTGAAAAGCTGGACATATTATTCTGAATTCTGACCGTTAGTAAATTATTCATCTTAAACCCATTCTCCACACGATATTGGTCTACGTTGTATTCCCGGCCGAGCCCCGTATGGAAGATCCAGCCGGCATCTTATCTGCATAGTAAAATAGTGGATCCTCCCTCCAAAAGGCGAGGGCGGTTCCACTATATATTAAGTCCTAAAGTTTGAAAAATCAAGTTTTATTTCAGCCGCAGCCACTTGCGAATAAACGGGTGCAGCCGCTTCCAATAGATGAGAATTCCACAGGAAATACAATAATCGTATAGAAAAAATACGACGTTGCCGACCAGCAAAAATACCCATGGCAGATACAGGCCAAATAACGTAAAGCTTTCCGCAGGGACTCCCAATAGATGGAGGGCGAGCCAGAACTCCAAAATCATGGAGAGATTAAACACAGCCAGCTTTGCCAGCCATCCCAGATATTTCTTTTTCATCTGCTCCAGATTCGCCTTTATAATTGGATAATAACCAAAGAAAAGCACGAATATGGCGACCGCTTCTTTATCGACCACGACCAAAACGGAGAGCAGCGACGCCGCAATATAAACGGACCAGGCCCAGCTCTTTCCAATCTCCAATACAGCGATTACCGTAAGCGCGCCCCCGATTGCCGGCAGCGTATAGGAGGCGATTGGGATCAGATTGGTGAGAAACATGCCGGCGGTTGCAAGCGCGGTGAGCATGCCGCACAGGGCCAGCTTCATACTGTTGTTTTTCAACAGCATCCACCGCCTAAACAGTCACAGCAGCAGTCGGCACAGATCAGCGTGGAGCAAACGTCGCAGGGACTGCAGCCCACATAAGGACGCGTGTGAGGGTTATACCCGCCGAACATGCCGTTCCTCTGGTTGACCGCCTGATTCAACGCCGCACGGTATTCCGCATTGCCCGGGTCCATCTGGCAGGCTTTGGAAAAATCGTTGTAGGCTTCCTCCAGCCATCCCCGCTTATATAAAACGGTGCCCTTTAAAAAGTACCATTCCGCGTTACGGCCTTCCATCAGGACGCCGTCCAGAATCTGCTCCGCATCCGCGATCCGGCCGGACATGATCAGGTTCCGCACATCGCTGAACTCGCTGTTCGCACTGGCATAGGACGTATACCCGCCCGGCTGCGCATATCCGCCTGCGGCCCTGTTTTTCCGCTGTGCCATTACAGCGTCATAAGCTTCGTTGACTTCCTTCATTTTTTCGTTGGCAAGGTCCGCGATGGGACTGCCCGAATAGTTGTCCGGGTGATATTTTTTGGCCAGCGCACGGTAAGCATTTTTCACTTCCTCGTCTGTCGCGTTTGGAGATACGCCAAGAATCTTATACGGATCCGACATTCTCTTCTTTCTCCTTCTTAAACAGGATTTCTTTTTGCATATCCGGCAAGCCCTGAAGCACAACATTGGTAACAATCGAGCCGAACTGATGGAACTCCATGATATTGACAGCCGCGACCAATTGAGAAAGGGTTGCATTCAAAAGTTGGTTGGCATAAGCCTTTGCATCCTGTATGAATTCTTCCGTGGTATTTTCGTCAAACTGATATTTTATAATAAAGGGATTAAAAGCGCCTTCTTTCAGGTCTTTCTCCAGATCATCCGCCGCATCTATAATATAGACCCAACGGCCCAAAAAATACCCCGCCTGCCGTACAACACGGTCCTTGGGGCTGAGTTCCGGAGCAGAAAGTCCATAAGCAAACACCTGTTCCATCATCTTGGCGGTAGGCTCTGCATAAAAATCGACGCTCTGTCCTGTATTCTGCTCTGCAGCCGCTTGCTCCACCATTGCCAGGGCGACAATACGGTCCAGCTCCGGAAATTCTTTTTCCGCTTTCCTGCGCGCTGCCGCGGCAAACGGCAGGAGCAGATAGGAACGGATGCGTTTTCCAAAACGGTTGTCCACAATATCGTCGCGAATTTTTTGATACACCAGGATGACGGACAACGCCGCGGCCAGGCGTAATTCTTCTTCTCCGCCTGTACAATAAGAGCATTTTTTCAATGGGTTGACCACACAGTGCCCTTGCTGAAAGCCCGGGCAGCGATCCTTCAGCGACATCAGCGCCAGGGCGTAAAACGTGCAGTCATAGCTGAGGGTCATCCGGGAGAACCAGCCGTAGCTTTTTCCCAGCTGTTTGCACAGGGAACAATATACGCCTTTATATTGTTCATATTCCCGCACCAGCAACTCTGCCTTTTGGGGTCTGATATAACCAAACACGCGGGCACCACCTCACGGGATTGCTCCTACGGCCTGCGCCTGTTCGTATGCAAACCCTTTATATTGACTATACAGTATTCTACTATATTCCATACGGCTATTTAATTAACAATATGTAAACTTTTGCGCTTGCAGACCCGATACAAAGCCACAGGAGACCCTTTGCCCTCTCATCTGTTTCCTTTTAAGAATGTACATGCAAGCTTTATTCATATATTTGCCGAAGTTCTTCCGTGATTTGTGAACCGCCTGTTTGGTTCCACTGGTCAGCAAAATCGTCAAATGCATCGATGGGCTGTTCGCCCGTCACAATTTTCAAAAGGACCGTTTGCTCCAGATTTTTCAGGTCCGGCCAATGCGTTCGCATGAAATCCGTTTCCCGCACAAAGATGGGCGTGATTTTCCGCACCGGGGTCTGCATAAGAAGATTGTAAGCTTCCACCCTCGATTTATATGTCTGCCAGTCATAAGGATTCGGTGCCTTGCCCTTTTCAATTGCGTCCAGATAGGAGCAGACAGAGCGGTAGTTGGATGTTTCCCCCGCGCTGAGAGATTCCAGCGATGTCTCTCCCTTCAACGCCTTTTGTATGGAAGCACCGGATCTGACAAACGCGTCATCATATCCAATGTGCATATTTAAAAGCATGCCGTCTTGATTCAAAGCGGAGGTGAACTCCGGCGCTTTGTCCCGGACATAGTCGAATTGTACGCTTGCCAGCTTCACCGCGATCTCCGGATGTGCAAATCCTTTGCGCACCACAATAAAGCTGCTGTTTGGATTTCCAGCAAACATTGTGACCGCTCCGTCTTCATTTTTGGGGACAAGATACGGCGTCCAATCTGCTTCCGGATTTTTCCGCAGACTGTCCAGCAGCAGTTCACTGCTCCAATAGTTACCGAAAAAGGAGCCGCTGATTCCTTTGGCCAACAAATTTTGACAGTCCTCTTCCGTACGCAGCATAAATTTTGGATCAAGCAAGCTTTCCCGATACAGCCCGGCCACACGTTCCAGTGCCGGTTTCATTTCCTGCTGAACGGAGCCGTACACGATTTCCCCGGAGTTTGCCCGAAACCACTGTTTGGGAAAGGCGCCATAAAGCGTAAAGATCGCATTCAGCATATAGACACCGGAGGAATCCCCTGCAATTTGCGGACTGCACAGAAGGCCGACCGTTTGGCCCGGTCCGTTATTTCCCGGGTCATCCACAACAAAGCGGCGCAGAATTTCTTCAATATCTTCCATGGTCTGCGGTTCTTCCAGCCCCAGCTTTTCCATCCAATCCTTCCGCAGCCATAAATAGCCCGGGCCGTGCGACATTTCCGTTGTGGGCAGCGCCATAAGCTTTCCATCAAAAATGGCGCCATTTAAACACCGGCCTCCATAAGAATCGTATATCTCCTGAATGCGCGGGCTGGCGCAGGTTTCGTAAGCTTCCGTTAAATCCGCGATGAGATCTTCTTCATAAAGCTGGTAGAGCTGCTGGGCGTTGACCGTCATGATATCCGGAAGATCGCCGCTTGCAATCGACATGGATACCTTTTGCCGGAAGTCCTCTTCACTGCGCACGTCAAATGCATTGCAAAAACGGATATTTAAAAAATCCTGCAAAAAAAGCGAATAGGTATAAACCTGTTCCTGAATGGCCTGTTCCTCCGGGTAGCCTCTGCTTTTTCTGCCGATCGTGCAAAGAACGGGCTCCGGGTATTTGCCAAAAGGCGTCGTCTGCGCCTCTTCCCAGGAAACCGCCTGCTGGTAAATCCCTGTGGGTTTTATCGGCGCCTCTTCCACGGAAGGAGCTGTACAGGCAGATAAAAAACACAACAGGCCCGCCAGCATCACGGATCCCCACCTTTTCTTTTTCATGTTTTTCCCTTCCATCTATTCAAAATCAAATCTTACTTATAAAATCATTATAGAAAATCCGACGGATAATTTGTAATAGTTAAATGAATTTTTATGTCATACATTTAATTTTTCATATAACATTTAAAAATCTGTTCTGATGCGGTATCGTTTTATCAAGACTGGTTCTGCAACGTATTTTAAAGGAGGAACGGCATATGCTGCACATGTTGATTGCCGACGATGAACGGGAGGAACGGGAAGGCATTCAGTTCCTGCTTGATAAATATCATTTTGAGGTGGTGACAGCCCATGCGGCGAACGGTAAAGCGGCATTGGAATATCTTCGTGAACATCCAGTGGATATTCTCTTTACCGATGTGCGCATGCCGTTCATGGATGGACTCGCTTTGTCCCGGGAGGGACTTCGTTTACAGCCAAAGATGCGCGTAATTTTATTCAGCGGGTTCAGTGAATTCGAGTATGCCCAAACGGCACTTTCATTGGGCGTGAGCCATTATATTTTAAAGCCTATCCGGATCGAGGAATTTTGCAGTGTGATGGAACAGGTGGTTCAGGAAATACAGAAAACTCGTGCGGAGGAGGAGCGAAGCCTCCGGCAACTTGCCTACGTCAGGGAACATCTATTGTATTCTCTGGTGAACGGAATACCGATGGAAGCGCTGGCAGCCAAAGCCGGTGCGTTTTTTGATCTGTCTTTTTTGGAAGCGTATCACAAGATATTGCTACTGGAATTCCAAAGGGACTTTTTTGAGCATGCAGGCGTTTCCTTTAAGAAAGAGTTTCTTTCACGTATGGACGTTTCTGCGGATTACATTAATTTAAATCCCCGCCAGAGCCTGTTGCTTTTTCCGGGAGATGTTTCGCAAACAAATTGGCGGCAATTGGCCCAAAACCTGTACGACTTTGTCCAGCAATCGTCTGATAAGGTATGTTATATTGCCGTCAGCAGCACCTTTTCCGGGGCCGGCAAGATCTCACAGGTGTTGGACCAACTGGATCAGCTGATAGAAAATCGTTTTCTTATTCCCCATACCTATTTGTTTTTTCAGGAAAGCCTAGCGGAAGACATCCCGGCTGTCCGGCCGGATGAAACCGAATCGCAGGATAGCGGAACGGGATTCACCTCAAAGGAATTGCATCCCGGTTCCACGCCACACAGCTATGTGGAAACGGTAAAAAACTACATCAGGGAGCATTACAAGGAGGAACTGGACTTGGAAAACCTCTCAAATATGGTTTACCTGACACCGCGCTATTTAAGTCACATATTCAAAAAGGAAACTGGATATGGGATCAATAAATACATAAAGGCGATGCGTATGGAAAAAGCAAAGGAATTGTTGGAAAACACACACATGAAAATTGTTTCCATCTGCACCGCAGTCGGTTACAGCAACGTATCGTATTTTATTCAAAGCTTTCGCGAGTACTTTGGAAAGAGTCCTGAAAAATTCCGGAAAAAGGATGCGTAAACCATGAAATCCATCTTGGGTATATTTAAGGACCTCAAGTTTCGTAAAAAGATTCTGTTGAGTTATCTGCTGGTCAGTATCGTCCCGATATCCATTCTGGGGATTTTCTGTTACCAACAGACAACGGCGCTTCTGCTTTCTCAGGAGAAAACGAACCTGCAAACCTCTTTACAGCAGGCCTGTGGGGCAATTAACAATCAGTTGGAGATCTACAACAGTCTTTCCGATTATCTGGCGTTTGACGCTGATCTTATGGAAGCGGCGAATCGTACCTACAACAGCTATCTGGAGCTTTACGATGTATATACAAACACCATCACGCCGACGTTTCTGGCAATGAAAAATCTGCACGATGGCGTAGACCACATCACACTCTATTCCGGGACCAATGTAGAACCGCACGGCGACATGGTCCTCCCTATTGCAGAAATTCATGACGAGCCCTGGTTTGACCAGGCAATGGATTCCGCGAGAATCAATTGGTTCTGCGACGAAACGGCGCAAACCGTTTTTTCCGCGCGGAGAATCCCGGGGCTTGCCGACGGAAAAGAGAGTAAAAAAAATCTCCTCTGTATTGCCCTGAATTACGACACGCTGTTCCAATCCTGCCAGGAGTTGTTACAGAATCAATGCGGCATTTATCTTGTGGATGCAGAACAGACAGTCCTGTTCCAGCAATACAACTCCGACGAAGAACCGCCCGCGGTCTCGCTTCTGCAAAACGGCGAAGGATCTGTTTCCTGGAAGCAAACCGAATACGCGATGATCCGCGCGGACATTCCAGCTTGCGGCTGGCAGGCAATTTTATACAAGCCGACTCATCTGATCACGGACGCGGCCTCCCCCATCGTCTTAACGGTGCTCTGCATGATCTGCATCTGTTTGGTGGTAATTCTCCTCATGGGCGGACTGCTTTCCCGCGCGGTGGTCAGCCGCATTGAAAAGCTGAGAAAAAACATGCAGCAGGTAGTGGAAACCGGAAACATGACCGTTTTTGTAAACAGCCGCTCCAGAGACGAGGTTGGCGACCTGATCCGCAGTTTTCAGAAGATGATTGCCCGGATCAACTTGCTGATCAACGAAGTCTACAAAGAAAAACTCGCACAGAAGGAAGCCGAACTGAAGGCCCTGCAGGCGCAGATCAATCCGCATTTTTTGTATAACTGCCTGTCTTTAATCAATTGGAGGGCCATCCGCTCGGATGCCGCGGATATCAGCGAAATTGCGCAACTGCTGTCGTCCTTTTACCGGACAACCTTGAATAAAGGCAAAAATTTGACATCTGTTGAAAATGAATTGCGCAATATCCGTTCCTATCTGGATATCCAACTGATCATGCACAGCCATCAATTTATCGTACACTATGAAATAGACGACCGGATTTATCCTTACACGATGCTGAACCTGCTGTTGCAGCCGCTGGTAGAGAATGCGGTCATACACGGAATCGACCAAAAGCCCGGGGGTACAGGGTGCATCCGCATCGTTGGAAGGCAAGAAAAAAACGCCATCATCTTTCAGGTGGAAGATAATGGCGTCGGTATGGATGCCGCGGTGGTTTCCCATCTTCTGGAAAAAGATACCGGCGGATACGGCCTGAGAAATGTTCAGGAGCGTATTCAGCTTTATTACGGCAAGGAGTACGGTCTTTTCATTCAGAGTGCGCCAAACTGCGGCACAACCATTACATTAACCATTCCGGCGCGGACAGACTCACTCGGGTCTTGAAGTCATCCAAAACAAAGGCTGTTCCGCAATGGAAAAGCCCAAACTTTTCTGCAAAGAAAACGAAGCGGCGTTTCCCTCTATAATTTGTCCAAACGGCGTCCAGCCCTTGTCGAGCATAATGTTAACCATGTGTGCCTCCAACGCCATACCGATTCCCCGGCGGCGATATTCCGGAAGCACTTCCAGCAGGCCTATGGAACCCTCTTCATGGATGCCGATAAAACCCGCCAATTCTTTTCCAAGGAACGCACCGTACATCACGCCGGATTCCAGACGGCCCAACAAATACTGATCCTCCTGAATCATATGGTACTGCGCTTTAACCGCAGAGAGAAAGGTATTATCCAGCTGTTCGATTTTAATGCCAGTCCGCTCTAGCGAAATCCGTTGTTCTTTGCAATACACGGCCTGATAGCAATCTGGGCCGATGTACAAACGGGATTGCTCTGCCAGCTCCTTTGCATAAAATTTTTGATGGCATTCAATCAATTCCGCATTTCTGATCAACGGAAGCATTTTTTCGGCGGCCACCTCCCGCGCGGCGCTGACCATATAGGTGCCGGACGGCTGATCCAGCAAAAGAACGCCGTCTTGATCGACATACAAAAGCGCTGCACGGCCGCGCCGGATGCTTTCCAGCATGTCCATATGCAGCAGCAAATCAGATTCTAAATAAGATATTGCCTGTTCCTGATCCTTCATATTGGATATCTCCTTTTTCATCGCTTGCTATATGCTACCATATTCACCACCAATTCGCAACGTTCACGCTGTTTTTATAAAAAGTTCTTTGCCCTTTATTGCATTTCATAACAGCCGCATTCCTGGAAATCCTAATGGCGAGGTGATGAGTAATGCCACAGGAAAGCGCAAATTTTATTGTTGAGAATATCCACGGCAAGCACGACCTGAAAGAAGTCAAACGAGAGCTTGACCAGCTGCATGGCGTCCATTCCGTCAGCGTCAACACACAGCACAATCTGGTATGCGTCGATTACGACAGTTCGGGCACCTCATACGATGAAATCGAAAACCGCCTGAACAAAGCCGGATATGAAATTGCTGCCGACGCAAGTCAAATCAACACAAGATAACATTCTGCACGCTCTGTTTTTTGCGTTCTTTTCACTTCTCTTTTGTCTTAAAAAAGAAACGGATAAAAGAATTTCTGCACATGTTTGCAAGGACGTTCTGTTTTTACAAAAATACAGAACGTCCTTCTGTATTTTAATCGTGTAAACATATTTTGTCCGGCTGACCCCTCAAACGCAAAAGAAAGTAATGCCATCCAGATGGCATTACTTTCTTTTTTACAGTACACTAAGTTTTTTAAAGCTGTTTCAGCGACTGGTCAATGTCGTTTAAAATATCTTCAATGTTTTCAATGCCGACCGACATACGGATCATATCCGCGCCGATGCCCGCTTCCACCAGCTGCTCGTCGGACAGCTGGCGATGCGTCGTACTCGCGGGATG
Organism: Anaeromassilibacillus senegalensis; assembly: GCF_001261775.1. Taxonomy (GTDB): domain Bacteria; phylum Bacillota; class Clostridia; order Oscillospirales; family Acutalibacteraceae; genus Anaeromassilibacillus; species Anaeromassilibacillus senegalensis. The sequence goes on from NZ_LN868537.1 coordinate 637,417, forward strand.
CAGTACACAGGTACGGAGATCCGCCACATGGATCACAATGGACGCCATTTTCAGACCCTCCATAAACTTGGCGGCCGCTTCTCTGCCGCCCTTAATCCCAAAGGAGATGACGCCGCAGGTGCCGTTCGGCATATACTTTTTCGCAAGCGTATAATACGCGTTGCTTTCCAGGCCCGGATAATTGACCCAGGCAATCTTGTCGCTCTTTTCCAGATAGGAAGCGACCGCCAGCGCATTGGAGCAGTGACGTTCCATGCGCAGCGCCAGGGTTTCCAGACCCAGATTCAGCAAAAACGCATTCTGCGGACTCGCCTGTGCGCCAAGATCGCGCATCAAGTGCGTCCTTGCCTTTGTGATGTAAGCGGCCTTGCCAAACTGCTTCGCATACACTACGCCGTGATAGGACTCATCGGGCTCCGTAAACTCCGGATATTTGCCGTTCTCCCAGTTAAAGTTACCGCTGTCTACAATGACGCCGCCCACCTGAACGGCGTGGCCATCCATATATTTGGTTGTGGAGTGAATAACGATATCCGCTCCAAACGTAAACGGACGGCAATTGACCGGCGTTGGAAACGTATTGTCAACCAGCAGCGGGACCTCGTGCGCATGCGCCACTTTTGCAAAAAGTTCCAGGTCGGTTACAATCAAAGCCGGATTTGCAAGCGTTTCTGCAAATACACAGCGCGTATTCGGTTTAAACGCGGCGTTCAATTCCTCTTCTGTGGAGTTTGGAGAAACAAAGGTAAACTCAATCCCCATCTCCTGCATGGTTTTATAAAAGAGATTAAATGTACCGCCGTAAATTGCGCTGGAGCTGACTACATGGTCGCCCGCATGGCAAATATTTAATACGGAAATCAGGGAAGCCGCCTGGCCGGAAGAAGTAAGCATCGCGCCCACGCCGCCTTCCATCGCGGCGATTTTCTTTTCCACCGCATCCAAGGTTGGATTCCCCAGGCGCGTATAGAAGAACCCGGCTTCTTCCAGGTCAAACAGTTTACCCAGCGTTTCCGCATGGTCGTATTTGTAAGTGGTACTTTGTACAATTGGCACCACGCGCGGCTCCCCGTCGCCGGGCGTATAACCCGCGTGGATACACTTGGTATCAATATGGTATTCGCTCATGTAATGATTCCTCTTTTCACGTCTTGTTTTTTATTGCGCCCATGGTTTATAGAAAATCCCGAGACATTCACGCGCAACAAAAAATAGATTGTTGTGGCTTTCCTGTCGTTCCGTGCGGAAGTTTCTTCGGAATCAGCTATTTTTTATTGCTCGAATAGCGAAAAAGCGGCCCAAAAGGCCGTATAGGACTTTATACCGTCATGCGAAAACCCCTGATTTCATGCGGGTTTGCGCATATTAGTCCCGTATTGTGTCAATAGTTCTTGCAACATACTTTTGTAAAGTTAGGCGGGATTTGGGCGGGATTTTATCGCCTACAAAACGGGAAACCACTTCGCCAAAGTTTTATATGTGATAAGCCGTCGTCTGTCTGGGAGAGGAATGACGCGGAGTAAAAAACCAGCTGCGAAAGCGGAAAAATAGGACATCCAAAACCCTGACAGAATGGGCTTGCGGACGCGGAAACGAGGGGGCCTGTATCATTTCACCTGTACTCCCTAAAACGGCCTTTTATCGTTCCGCACACCCGCCCCGGCGTGATACTTAGCCCCGTCTCATGCCGGGTCATTCATGCGCGGCTGGAATACCAATTCCACCGAAAACAATCGTGGCAAGCAGGGCAGGAGTATATGCACTCCTGCGATACGCTTGTTGGGTACTGGAACCCAAACCCCGGAAAATAACCGCCAACGGTGTCCTGTTTCATCGTTCTTAACGGGGCGGCTGCGCGTCCTACCGGACGCTGTAAGCATACTTCTTTCCAGCCGGTCAGTCTCTCGTATTCAGCGCCCGAAAAGGCGCATAGCCGCTCCACCTGTGGAGCGTTTGGCAAGGCAGAGCAAGCGGCCCTTGCCGGGGGATTGGGGGAGACCCCCAACAAGCAGATTTTCCATTTTTTCGCCGGGGCGAAAATCGAGAAAATCGCAAAGTGTGTACCACTTTGCACTGCTTGCCACTATTAAGAACGGTTAAAAGGGAAGTACGCATTATACCAATGAAATGCACTACACAATATTCTCACCTAACAGAATTTTGGGCATTGTCGTAAGGCAGCGATTCCACCGTTTATAGAATTGCTCCAATCCCAGCTTACCAACACGCGCATGAGCTTCCTCGTCCTCAAGCGTCCAGTGCAAAATATAAGTAACCTTGCCCACCCACTTTGTCAAACGAATTGGCGGCTTACCCTCTTTCACGGCGTTGAAATCCTCCTGTCGGTGGGTGCGTTTGATGTATTTTACATCAATAACTCCGGGCTGTGAAAGATAAAACGCAGCAACCTCTTTCATCAAAGCCTCAATTTCATCCTGCTTATCTATTTTTGCCTCATAGATACAAATTTCATTAAACATCAAGGCTACCTCCCTGCTTCGTATTTTCCGCCTAAGGCGAATATTCTTGTCCCTTATACTCTAAATTTTAATGTCAAATCTGTCAAGTCGTTTCATCTATTCTTATATTATACCTCAAGTCTTTATGAAATCAGGGCGGGAATTGGGCGGGATTTTGGGCGATTAATGACCTGCAAACTTTTTTAGTACAAGCTGGAAAGAACCGTTAAATTCCCTATTCATCAGCCTTTCCAGCCTCGTTGTCCTTATATGAAGCCGACTGCACAAACTCAAACGCCGCTATTTTTTATTGCATTAAGAAAATCGCGAGATTTTCCACTTCTAAACGCAACAAAAAATGGACTGCTGTGGCTTTCCTGTTGTTTCGCGCGAAGGTTTCCTCGGAATCAGCTATTTTTTATGAATAAAGCAGCGATTTCAGCCACTCTGCCGCTGTGTCTGTGATGGAAACCACTGCCCAGATCAGTAAAATAAAAAGCACCACTGAAACTGCGCGCCAGAAAAACCGTTTGCGCGGGCTCATTTCAGCAGTTTCTTTTCCATCCGGCGCGGTGACTTCCGAATGGGTGACGCCGATGCTCTGCATCAAGTCGATGGCTTCCTGCAGCCTGCCGTAGGGAACAAAGATGTTTTTATTGCTGATTCCGCCTTTGCCCGCATAAGCAGACGCAATGCCTTCCAAACCGCAGACGCGCTCTTCATGCGGGATCTGCTCTTCGTCCAGCGCAGCTGCAATTTGATTACACTTTGTCTCCGTTGCGGTCATCAGCATGACCGGGTCTTCGGCCTGCGCTTCGCGCAGCTTTCTTTTTCCACAGGCCGGGCAGCGTCCGCCCTCTTTCACCAATACCTGACAGCTGGAACAATACAGCATCATTTTTCACATCCAATCTTTTCCCAATCATAGCATATTTGCGCCCTCTTTTGCAATCCCCATTCTGTTCAGCTGCAAGTGTCAGAAAAAGACAGGCTGCGGCTGCTCCCCTTTCAGCGCCGCCAATGCCGCGGGCAGCAGTTGGGTAAAATCAGAAACCAGAGAATACGGCTTCTTTATTGGATCGTCTTCAGACATAGGCACAAAATACACATTTTTTGTGTTGAGAAGCTTCCCGATGTTTTGTGCCGAAGCAGCGAGCGCATCGTTTGTCGCCGGGGCTAGCAGAACCGGACGGCCGATCCGCAGGTTGGATTTTACCGCCATGGTAACAGGCGTATCCGTAATCCCGTTGGCTAGCTTTGCCAGCGTATTGCCGGTACAGGGCGCCACAATCATCAGGTCAACCATCTTCTTAGGCCCGATCGGTTCGGCGCCGACAATGGTCTGAATCAGTTTTCTGCCACAGATTTCTTCAATCTCCTGGATAAAGTCATCCGCCTTGCCAAATCGGGTATCGGTCTTTGCCGCATTATAAGACATAATCGGAACCAGATTGTACCCCTGTTCCGCAAGAAATTTCATCTGCTCCAGCGACTTGGAAAAGGTACAGAACGAGCCGCACAAAGCATAGCCAAATGTTATATCGTTCAAAGCGTTCACTCCTCTATAATATGATAAATGGTATTTTTAATGATATCTCCTGCCGCCTTCGGCGCTACGCGCCCCGGAAGAGACAGTGCTTTAATTGCCTGAATTCCCAGCTTTTCTGCCGCTTCATAATCAACGCCGCCCGGCGCGGAAGCAAGATCGATCAGAATGGTCCCCTGTCGTGCCTTGGAAAGCGTTCTGCGATTGAAAACCAGAGCGGGAACCGTATTGAAAATCAGGTCGTATTGGTCCCTGTCGCAAATATCGTCCGTTTTAATCGACCGATAGCCATAGGACTCAATCCATGCAAAGTCACTGGGTTTGCGTGCGCTGACCGTTACATTAGCGCCGATCCCCCGGAGCATCCACGCAAGAATCTTACCAATGCGGCCAAAACCGACCACCAGACAGTTGCTGCCGTTGATGGTGCCGGGGAACTCCCGCATGGCGATTTCCAACGCGCCTTCCGCTGTGGGAACGGTATTGCGCACGGTAAACTCTTCACGGATATAGTAATCATAGGTATCGATGCTGTCCCAAAGCTCGCTTGTCAAAAACAGCTTTCCCATCATGCCGCCGAACACCTGTTTATGGCACATATATTCAGCAAATTGATCGTCCAGGAGAATCCGGTTCTCACTGTATTGCACGTTCAGGTATTTTCCATCCGTTGTTACGGGCAACGGCAGGATAATATTTTCACATCTGGCGGCAAGCTCCTCCAGCTCAACCTTTTTCACACCTTTTGAAAAATCCACGGTGTCAAAGCCGAGTGTGTATACGGTATATCCGTCCGAGGCAATGGATTCGGCCAACGCGATTTGCCGCCGGTCGCCGCCGATCACACCAAAATTATTAGTATCAATCATTTTGAAAACCTCCAGTACTCGCTGAACCGCGTTCTCTATGGGAAAACATGGCTGTACCCTATAGTATGGAAATTTTTACGCTGTGTGATTATCCTGTGCAAATAAAAGGGACAGTGTCAAAACGCAAATTTTTCTTGAAAATATTCAAGAAATTGTTTATTCTTTTTGGGATTTGCAATATAATAAATTAGTTATGGAAAACACAGATTGCACTTCAATTGACCATGAAGGAGACATATAGAATGGATTGTAAGGATATTTTATCTCAGGTAAAGAGGATTCACTTTGTCGGTATCGGCGGTTCCGGCATGTGCCCGATCGCGGAAATCCTGCATCACAAGGGCTATGAACTCACCGGCTCTGATACCAACGAGTCCGATACATTGCAGCGTATCCGTTCGTATCAAATCCCCGTCACTATGGGACATAAGCCGGAAAACGTGGGCAGCGCGGAACTGGTGGTATATACCGCGGCTGTCAAACAGGACAATCCGGAATTGGTTGCAGCGCACGAAAAAGGGATTCCCACCGTGGAGCGTTCAGAAATGCTCGGCATGGTGACAAAGCGTTATCCCAACACCGTCGCGGTATCCGGCACACATGGAAAAACCACCACCACCGCGCTGATTACACAGATTTTTGTCAACGCCGGAATCGATCCTTCCGCGATTATCGGCGGTAAACTGCCGTTTATCGGCGGCAACGGACGTGTCGGAAAATCCGATACCATTGTGTGCGAAGCCTGCGAATATGTGGATACCTTTTTGCACCTGCATCCGGCAATCTCCGTTATTTTGAACGTGGACGCCGACCATCTCGACTATTTTAAAAACCTGGATAATATCATAAAATCCTTCCGTCAGTTTGCCATGCAGACTTCACAGCTTCTTGTGATCAACGGTGACGACGTAAATTCCCGCAAAGCAGTTGAAGGGCTCACTCACGCGCAAATTCTGACCTTTGGCCTGGACGCGCAAAACGATTATTACGCGGTCAACCTTGCCGACACCAAACAGGCCTGTGAAAAATTTACGGTGATGAAGCGCGGCGAGAAGCTTTGTGACGTGAATCTGAGCATTCCCGGCAAGCACAACATTTACAACGCACTGGCCGCGGTTGCAACAGCCGATTACCTGGGCGTTGCACCCGCCTGCATTGCGGAGAGCCTGCACCAGTTTACCGGCGTACACCGCCGCTTCGAGGTACTCGGCAATTTCGGTGGAGTCACGGTTGCCGACGACTTTGCGCACCACCCCACGGAATTGACCGCTACGCTGACCGCCGCCATGAACATGGGATACCGGCAGGTCTGGGCCGTATTCCAGCCGCACACCTATTCCCGTACCTCCATGCTGCTGGACGATTTCGCAAAAGCGCTCTCTATTCCGGATCACGCAGTTCTCTCCGAAATCCTGGCAGTGCGGGAAGTCAACACCTATAACATCTATGCAAAGGATCTTGCAGAAAAAGTCCCCGGTTGTGTATGGTTCCCTACCTTTGAGGAAATTGCAGAATATGTGATGGCACATGCGCAGGAAAAAGACCTGATTTTGACTCTGGGCGGCGGAGACGTTTACAAATGTGCAAACCTGATTGTCCGCAAATATCAGGAAAAAGGCCTGTAAGTTGGTTTACCGTAAACCTTAGACCGTAAAAAAGCTGAATCCCAGCCAATGAATGGTTCGGATTCAGCTTTTTATTTTTACAATAACTTTAACCATTTCTTTTGTCGATGTGCGTAAAAGTATTTTGCCCACAGATAGACAAAAGGAGTTTTCCACCCGGCATATAGCTCCACTTCGTCTATATATTCTGTTTTATCTCTTTCAATTTCTCTCAAAATTATTTGATGGTTCCAAACGGGAACATGCACGTTTGCCTCCTTTGTATAAACTTCGTACGATTCCTTTTGCAATTGTACCACATGAATCGTATGTATTCCAAAGGAGACCAGGCAAAAGAGCCTAAAATGAAACTGAAAAGTTTTGCCTTCTTCCCAGATAAAATCACTTGCGCTATCCAGTGGTGAAAAAGAAGCAAAACGCTTTGCGATATATTGCAACGTGGTAAGTTGCTGCACTTTTCCCATACCACATTCCGTGATACAGGAAAAACAGATTTTTTTAGTATGATTTTGTGTTTCATTCTTTATCTTTTCTTTACAATTTCATTTGTACCGATGCGTTTTTTGCGGCAGACAATCGCTCCATGGTCTGCCGGATCGCTTTAAGCGCCTCCTCTGGATCATCGATTGAGCTGACCGTCCGTTCCATTGGACACGGCCCGGTTCCCGCACGGTTCATAATCTGCTTTATTATCGTTTGGCAATTGGCTTCTATGCCATGGCATGTAAATATCGCAAGGGCAGTTTCCGTCATAACCGGAGCAAACACCCGTTTTACACCTGCCAGCGCAAACAACAGCGCCGCTGCCTTCCCTACAATCTTATCCGCAGCGGAAAAACCTCGCAAATCAACGCCAGAGGTAATCCAACCGACGAGCGGCGCTACCCCGCGCTTTTCACTTGCATAAAGGACATCCCCTTTGCACAAAACGCAGGTATGCCTGTTTTCTTCCAGCAGCCGGATGGCGTTTTCCCAATCATTCATCGCGTCTGATTCTCCTATTCGCTTCTACTTTTGTCTCAGAGTATCGTGCAGCGGCGGACGACAACATGCATGTATTTGTGCTTTCCCCGCCATAATTAAAAACCGCTAAATGCATCATACGTCTTTTGCCAGGATAATGCAACGAAAGCAACCTGGAATTTACCGCTCCCTTTTCAAATACACCATGTCCACCAATTGTATCCCATCTTCAAATATCAGATGGTCGTAATGATCTACAAAAAAGTTCTTTACTCTGTGAGATTCTGTAAAGCCGCAGCTTTTATAAAAAGAAAGAGCCGAAGGGCAGTCTCCGGTTCCGACAAACAAAACATTGCAGTCGGGATATTGGGAAAATAAAAATTCTATCAGATTTTTCCCATAGCCTTTTCGTTGATGCTCGGGCAAAACAGCGATGTTTTTAAGCTCGTAAACCCCATAGCCCTCATTGGTTATTACGCACTCAGCTTTTACTCCAGTATCATCCAAAACAAACATGTCACCGTTATCCAGATACTTATCCACCATATCTTCCTGTTCATCAGCCAACAAGAGCAAATCAATATAGGCTTTCTTGTCGCCGACAACTTTTGTTATTTCCACTATTTCATCTCCTCTATAAAATGGATTTTTTATGATATTGCGTCTTGGGTTTTTTAACATGGGCCAGATTCAGGGCATTTTACAACCTGTTGGCCCTCCGAATCACAAATCGGAAAGTGCTCTTCTGTTCTCTTTTACAGTATGATTGCGCTCAAAGTCCAGCAAACACTAAAAACGCAATCCGCTTCTGTTTTTTATGTGGAAAAGGGCCGTTGCAAAATACAAACTGCAACGGCCTCGGAAGCACAAAAGGTTCGTAAAGAACCGTATCACTCGTTCCACTCGCTCTTCTCAGGAAAAAAGTTTCGTTCTCTGTGGAGAACGACCAAAGGCGCCGCCTTTGGAAACCGCCGCTTTTCAGAAAAGCGGAAAAACACATTTTGTTCTACACCACAATCGAGTTTTACAACGCACCCTTTCTTAAAATATCTTCTGTCATGGCAGTCCTGTCTCTGCCCTGCAAAAAACATTTTATGATACGTTTTTACTCATAACGCAGGGCCTCAATTGGATCCAATTTTGCCGCTTTATTCGCCGGATAATATCCAAAGAACACGCCGATCATCATGGAGAAACCGACCGCTATGACAATGGATGCCAACGATGGAACGGTGGGCGCCTGCATCAGCATGCCGCCCAGATACCCGAGTCCGGCGCCGACTAAAATACCCAGCGCGCCGCCGATGATACAGATAATCATGGATTCCACAATAAACTGCATACGGATTGCCCCGTCCGGCGCGCCAAGCGCCTTGCGGATGCCGATTTCCCGGGTACGCTCCGTAACGGATACCAGCATGATATTCATAACGCCGATGCCGCCGACCAGCAGGGAAATACCGGCAATGACGGCAATCGCCATGGACATGGTTCCCATCATATCTTTTACCTGAGATACCATGGAATCCATACTCTGTGCTTCCAAATGCATGGTTTTGTTCTTTGCATAGTACCGGTCGTTCAGATAGTCCGCGGACTCCTGCGCAAATGCCTGGTAATCGATGCCCGGCGTCAGAGCCGCATAGAAATAATAGTATCCGGAAGGCGTAATATCCTGAATCCGGTAAGCCGTGGTCAATGGGATATAAATGGAGGTAGAAGAACCGCCGCTTCCCACCATAAAGCTGTTGGTTTGGTCCTTATACACACCGATCACTGTAAAGGTCAAACGCCCCATGGCATCGGTCTGTACCTGCACCTCCTGGCCAAGCACGTCCCCGTTCGGAAAAATCTTATCAGCCAAGGATTGTGCAATGACCGCAACGTACTTGCCTCGCTGTGTATCCGCTTCGCTGATAAACCGCCCTTTTACCATATCCACCTGCAACCCGGTTGCGCCGCTCGCAAAGCCGTCATTGACGCCGCTCAAGCTGACTTTGGAGGTTTCATGAAACTTTGTAATCTCACCGCTTCCAGCGCTTTCCTGCAGGGCGATTCCCAAGATATTGTCACCGAATCTGTTCACATAACTGTCCAGCATTTCGTCGGTGATGACATCTTTATCGGAGTAATAATACGAGCCGGAATAGTCCCTGGGAGACACCTGCAGCGCAATGTTATTGACGCCCATACTCTCCATGGAGGAGCTGACGGTGGCTGTCATAGACTCTCCGACTGAGGTGATTGCAATCACTGAGCCGATGCCGATGATGATGCCCAGCATGGTGAGCAGTGCACGCATCTTATTGGCTTTTAATCCGGCAACTGCCAGAAAGATGTTTTCAAACAGGCTCATTCCACAGCCTCCGATCTCACATAAACATTGCCGCGCTCGCTTTCAATATTGCCGTCACGGATGGTGATGATCCGTTCCGTTTCTTCCGCAAGCTCGGTGTTATGGGTGATCAGCACAATGGTCTTTCCCTGCTTCTCGTGCAGCTCGTGGAAGATGTCCATCACCAGTCTGCCGGTATGGCTGTCCAGTGCACCGGTCGGTTCGTCCGCCAAAATGATTGCAGGGTCGTTGGCCATTGCGCGCGCAATGGCGACCCTCTGTTTCTGGCCGCCGGAAAGCTCGTTGGGCATATGCTTGCGGCGTTCCTTCATTTCCACCATATTCAGCAGTTCTTTAGCACGTTTGCCGCGCTCCCGTTTGGAAAGACCGCTGTAAAGCATCGGCAGCTCCACATTGCCCTGCGCGGTGGATCGCGGAATCAGATTAAAGGTCTGGAATACAAAACCAATTTTTTTGTTACGGATCTGGGATAGTTTCCGGCTGCTCATCTCGCTCATCGGAACGCCGTCCAGTATGTACTCCCCGGAGGTTGGACGATCCAATGCGCCGATGATATTCATCAGGGTGGATTTGCCGGAGCCAGACGCGCCAACGATGGAAACAAACTCCCCTTCATGAATGTCCAGATTAATACCATGCAGGATTTCCAGTTCATTCGGTGTCCCAACATAGAAGGTTTTAATGATGTCCCGCATTTCAATCACTGTTTTACTCATTTACAGCAGCTCCTTGCACACCCGCCGGCATCTGTCCCATCGCAGCGGCATCCGGCATTACGGAAACCGCCATGCCAGGCTGTACCTGTTTGCCGTCCGCAATCAGCATCATCCCTTCCGTGAGGCCTTCTCCGGAAATTTCCACCTCATAATCGGTTTCCAGTCCCTGTGTAACCGGGATGGCCTCCGCAACAGACGTGCCGTCCTCCTGCGTTTTAACGGTGTAGACAACGGTGCTGCCGTCCGCAGCCATTGAAAGCGCGTCGTACGGAACCGCAAAAACACCGTCCTTTTGCTCTGTCACGATGTCTGCCCGCGCGGTCATGCCGATCCGAAGTCCCGTGTCTTTGGAAGAAACAATGACGGTTGCGTCAAACTCCACGTCCTTGGTATTGGCAGCGTCGCTTTTACCGCTGTCTCCAAGGGGCGTTTTTACCGCGGTCGGCGCCACCTTCTCCAGATAACCTTCAAACTCACCGTCTCCGGTCGCATCGGCTTTAATAATAGCCGGCATGTTGGGTTGAATAATGTTGACGTCGTATTCTTTGATTTTGACATCCAGCTGAAGCGCATCCGTATTTTCAATGACAAACATCACGCCGCTGGGGCTGGCGCCTTCTGTCGCATAGACGGCGGTAATCGTGCCGGAAACCGGCGCCGTCACGGTACAGTTCTCCAATTTGCTCTGCATATTTTTCAGCTCTTCGCGTGCGGCGCGATCGTCTGCGGAAAGCTTGCTGCTCTCCACCGCCTGAAGGGAATCTTCCAATCCCTGTGTGACCGCCGCCTGTGCCGATTTTTGCGCCTTCAGCGCATTGTTATATGTATCCTTTGCTTTAGACAGATTTGTTTCAAACGTTTCCAACTGGGTATTGACCGACTTTTGAACTGCATCCAGATTCTTTTTCGCCGTATCATAGGCCTGCTGCGCATCTGTTACATTTTGGCGAAGCTGTGTGATACTGAGACTTGGCGTCCCCTTCATATACAGGGAATCCGCCTCGCTTTCCGCTTCCGCCAGGGCTTCCTTGGCCTCCAGAAGGTCCGCTTTCAGCTCCTCTTCGTCGTCACTTTTGTTCCTGACCGCCTTTTCATACGCTTTCAATGCCTTGTCATAATCCTTTTTCAAGCTGTCATAATAGCTTCCCAGCTCGTTGCGGCGGTCCTTCAGCGCCTGCTCTGCTCTTCCAAGTTCGGTTTCCGCCTTTTCAAAAGCGGACTGTGCCGAAATTTGCTCCGCATTCAAGTTCGCATCCAAATTGGCCTTTGCATTATCCAGATCCTTTTGCGCGTTGTCCACGCTGAGCTTCGCTTCGTTCACAGTCTGCTGTGCGGTATTCAGCTGTGTGTTCAGGCCTTCCTCCACATTGCTCTTTTCATCGTTATACTTTTTCTGACTGGATTTAATCTGTTGTTCGCTTGTCGCTTTTGAAGAAGCAAGGGAAAGCTGTTTCTGCTTAATGCTCTGCTGTAAATCGTCAGAATCCAGGAGGCATAACACATCACCGGCATTGACGCGATCACCGACCTCAACCATAATGTTTTTAATTGGATAGGTGAGATTGGAATACACGTTTACAGCGTCTGTGCTCTCCACATTACCGCTGGTACTGACCGTACTGCGAAGCGTTGTCTTTTGCAGCGGAGAGAGCTCAACGGGCATTGCCATTGGTCCTGTATTCTGGGGCCGCAGGAACATTGCGCCAACTGCAACAGCAGCCAAGATTCCAACAACAATTAAAACTTTCTTTTTCACAATGATCGACCTCCATTATTTTTCCATAAAACACATCAACATAAGACCAATGGAAAACTTGTGATCTTCTGTTCTTTTTAATTGTACCAATCAACTAGTACAATAATACACATGTGTTTCTGAAAAGTCAAGGGATTGATTCGTTTATTAAGATTTATTTAAGCTTTTCATCTATTTTAACAAGTCTGTTCCCTTTCGGGACAGAATCTTCTTAAAAACGTAATAACAAATCCTGTCATGATACACAAACAAGATTTGACAAACCTCCGTTGCGGAAGGTATACTATTTCTATAATTGCTGTCTGAAGGCAGCCGCCATGAACCGATTGAAATCCAATAATGGGACGTACAGCACTTTACCGCCGGTGATATCCCGTGGCAGGAAGCCGCGGATTATGTTTCCGGTTTTTTTGTGTTGTCCAAAAGATTCAAGGAGGGCTCTTTCAGACATGTTTCAGAAAAAAGTACATTTTCAGGCGGTTCGCCTGACGGAAACAGCGCTTTGCATTGCGCTTGGCCTGCTTCTGCCAACTGTATTCCACGCGTTCGGGGCAGGGAATGTTCTGCTCCCCATGCATATCCCGGTATTGCTTTGCGGTCTTTTATGCGGGTGGCAGTACGGCGCGGTGTGCGGCATGGTGGTTCCGTTCCTTTCCAGCGTCTTCACGGGAATGCCCCCCATTTTCCCCGTCGGCACGGCAATGATCTTTGAGCTTTGCGCCTACGGCATGCTGGCCGGCCTTTTGTACCGTGTACGGAACTGGAACGTCTATGCCGCGTTAATTGGCGCAATGTTGGGGGGACGGCTTGTCAGTGGGGTTGCCAATACAATCCTGATGGGGATTGCCGGGAAACCTTACGGCTTTTCTATTTTCCTTTCCAGTGCATTTATCACCGCCTGGCCGGGCATTGTATTGCAGTTGGTATTGATCCCCATCCTGATCCTCAGCCTGCAAAAGTCCGGTCTGATTACCAGAGAAACCTGAAATTGAGCAGTAGAATCACATCGCTTATTCAAACATAAAAATGCCATTGACAGCCTGAAGCTGTCAGTGGCATTTTTTATTGATGCAATTTCTCAGCGATAAAACTGGTTTTCAACCGAGTGATAAATACAAGACAGCAAAACGATTAAAAATTGCCTAAAAGCTTTCCGGCAATCTTTTCCCCCAACAGCGCGCGGCCCAGATCATTGGGATGCGTACCGTCGCCAACGGGGAAATAATATGCCCGGTTAATCTTGTTGATGCCTAAAGTGCGATACAGGTCAACCGCCGGCGTTTTGTAATCCGCCGCCACTTGCAGAAGCCCGTCGCCGAACTCGTAAAGGTGCTTGCCGCCTGTGAAGGTCTTATCATCACTGTCCGTTTGTGTGTCGTTCCAGTAGCGGTAAATTGGTGTGAGCAGCAGCACTTTGAGATTGGGGTACGCCGCCCAAAGCTTTTCCAGTGCATAACGGCAAGCACCCAAGTACGTGGTGGTGTCCTTTGGATCCTCGGTGTTATCCAGCGCAACCCCGCCTTGGACGTCGTTGGTCCCATACAGGACTGTCACATAGTCCACTTTGCTCCAGTCGATGGCCTTTAAGGTTGCCACGCGGTTCGCTGCGTAATTTGCGGTATGTCCCACCGCCGCTTCCTGTAATGTGTAATCTTTGGAGGTTATAGCATCCACCAGCCGATACATGCTAAAGGCGTCATAGTACTGGTCGGTATGATGACTCATCCGGCAGCCACCCACTCCAAGGTTATACACCTGCATACCAGTCAGCTTTGCAATTACGGAGGGATAGTCTACCGGCGGCTGAAAATCCCCTGTAATGCTGTCTCCAAAGCAGGCCAGCGTCCTGCCCTGCAGACGGCTGACCGGAATCTCTATATTGCCGCTTGCATCTGGTTCCCTGCCATTGATTGTAAAAAGTTTAGACTTGGCTTCAGAATAGTACACGGAACAGGCTGGTGTCGATTCATAATGCAATTTGTCCGTGTATTCCGGGAATACCAGCTCCCCCGTAAATGAACCGGACTGATTCAGGATTGGAGTATGTCCGCTCTCTGCGTCCGCGTAATTGATGTACAAATCCTTGAAGCGAACCTGATAGCCATTTACCAACTCTGAGATTTCTTTACCCGCGTAATATTCCAAAAGTACATCTGGCGTCGTTGCTACGAACTCCCAGGAATTCAATCTGGCATGATCGACTTCTGTGGTGTTTATAAGCAAATCACCTTTAGACCCATTGTTTACACTGGCCAATAAAAAACGCCCAAAATGCATTCCTGTGTTTGTTGAATCCGGTGTAAGCCCTGTTGTATGGATATACAGCTTATAGGCCTTCCCCACTTCCAATCCAGTAAACTTCATGGAAAAGAAAATTTGATACCAGCCACTGGGTGGGGTATCCCCGATGGTCACGGTAAATTCATAGCATCCGTTCTCATTGTTCTCCGTCAGCCAGTGCAGTGTCCGGCCCGCGCTGTCCATGTCTTTTACCGTATCGGAATAGACACGGTAACTGCACGTCCCAGATGAAACCAGTTTGACGCTGCCAATAGAAGAACCTGACAGCCGGCAGGGCGTCTGACTGTAAAATATCCAGTCCGACCCGCCGCTCACAGGGATGTCCACAGTCACCTCCCTGGAACCGTCGTATTCCCCTTCCACCGCTCCGGTAAACATCAGCTTGTTTGGATTTTTCAGCGCCTGCGGCAAATTTGCCAGCGAATTGTAATCCATCTGCTTATCTCCGCTCGTTGTACGGATTTTCGTAATGTAATCGGCCATTTTCTAACCTCCTCATCAAAATAACAGGACCCCATCCTGGTTCATTTCAGGCGCCTTTTTCAAAATCAGTACGCCACGGGAATCCATATCCGGCGTGGTACGGAAAACCAGCGTTCCGTCCGCGTCTACTCCGGGAGCCCTGCCAATCCCAAGCAAAGACTCCACATATTCTTTTATTTCTTCCCTGCTCATGCCTGTTCCCGAAGCGGCGACCCCCGTGTCATGCAGCCCTTCAATCGAATCATCCCACACATACCAATTGCCGTTTTCGCCAATTTGCGGTGAACAGCGGGCGGCTTTTGCAGCGCGGTCCGCGTCGGTCTCCACAGCGCTCTTTGCGTTCATAATCCGCATTTCATAATCTGTAAATTCCGACGGCAGCGGTGACGGCAATACATCTGGTGCGTTGATACTGTTCTTCACGCTAAAACCTAATTTCGCGGACTTTTTCACACGACCATCCGATGCACTTGCCCGAAGCTGTGCAAGAATTGTTCCGTTCTGCAAACCGTATTCTTTTTTTACTGGAATAGATAAACGTAAATTTCCGTTTTCCAACGTTTTTTCGACTGCCCAAATATTCCTTTTTTTATCCTGTACCGTCTCCAAAACGATATTCCACGTCCAATATTCGGTTCCGAAGACTTGTATTTGGATGGTATGCACCTGATTCTCTCCCACATATCCAAGGACAGTATCCTCCCCTTTTACTGAAAAAGTCCAGTTTTTATTTAATATAATCACTAACCCACCTCCTCTGCATCAACATGCCAAATCATTTCGTAAAGATTCCCCCCTTTCATATACAATTTTTCAATCCCATAAATTTGCCTGTGCGGGTAAATTCGCATAAACAAAAGGCGGTTCCAGCTATTAACTGGAACCGCCTTTTTAAAGTCTTGCCGTATTTGAAAATTCAGTTGGGATTATTTGCAGATGTTACGTCACGAAACATCCTCTTTATCATCCGCCGCCGTTCGTCACCGTGTAATGCTTCTGTGTGGTTTCGCCGGGAATCTTCAGTTGGGACGCGCTTACAGCGAAAATTACTTTAAACAATTGTGATAGCACAATGCTGTTGCGGTTTCTCATTTGGCATCGCGGTATACACGCCGGTGCTCTGGCCGGGTGCGCCAACCGCCCAGACCCGGTAATAATACTCATTTCCGATTCTTGAGACAAACTGGGTTTTGAGTACATTGCCGTTGCCTACCGTAAAGCTCGGCGTCATGACACTGCCGTTAAGAACCGTCATCTTAAAGCAGTACGCGCTGCCCTTCTTTAAGGTGAAATTGACAGTCGTGTCGGAACGGACGGATTTCTGTACCGCCGCGCCGGTCACGGCAACCGCTGTTCCTGCATTGCCATAAGCATTGGAGACGTTGCCAGAGGAACCACTGGCCGGTTTGCTGGGTCTTGTGGGCTTCATGGGTTCTTCCGGTTTCTCCGCCGGAAGCAAACCATTGCGGGCTTTCCATACGCTGGCGATTGCCGCCGTAATTTCTTCTGGTTTCGCATCCTCATTGTAATACATATCCCAAGCGTCGTCCAGAGAGGTGCGCAGAACCGCATAGCTTTCCTGGGTATAATCGTCCGGATCGAGTGCTTCGGATTCGTCAAGCAGTTCCTTCAGGGCCTCTCTGCTGGGTGTGAGACGCAGATCTTCGATCGCTTCACGCAACGATTCTGCCAGTTTGTCGACTTGCTCCTGGGTTGCATTGCCGTCTGCCAAAAGTTCTTCGGCTTGCGGAAGCAGTTCGCTGAAGCGATCTTTTTCCGGACCGTCCATATATTTATCCAGATCGATTTCCTGTGCTTCCTTTACAAAGAACTCCAAAGTTTCCGTGTTTGCGCGGTATTTCAAGCGCATGATCGCGTCGTACAGTTGATTGACCGCTTTTTCGACTTCCGCCTTCAGCGTTTCGCCCTCGTCATTGTAGATTTCTTGCGCATAGGCGAGCGCTTCCGCGTAACCTTCCCGACTGGCCGGAGTAAAGGCCTCTAAATCCAGCATGAATGCGTAATCAAGCCAGTATGCCAGCTTATCCTTGGTGCCTTCTTCGAAGGAAAGGTAATGCATCATATTGAGCAATTCTCTCCATGCTTTATTTACCCCGTCCTGTGTTGCCGCGCTGTCTTCATAAACAGCCTGCGCCTTATTGCGCGCGGCGATAAACTTTTTGCGGACAGACAGTACCAGCTTTTCAAGCTGCTCGTCGGTTACTTCATTCGCCTTATTCAGCATAGTTTCCAGGATGTCCTTATGTATGGTCGTAAAGGCAAACCGCAGGGAGATCTTGTCTTTGGGCATGGTAAACGTATAGGTAAAGCCATCCGCTTCAAACGGGATTTCCGCTCCGTTCAGCGTTGCCCCTGCAAACGGGCCGTTTACCGGGGTAAAGGTCAGGCGGATTTCTTCGCCCGCCTGAACAGCCGCGCCAAACATGCCGTCCTTCTCGATGAGTGCTTCATACGCACCCTCCACGGACAGTTCCGCGTTTGCTCCGTACTGTATCGTCAGGACCTGCTGATCGGACGTGATGCGAACCGTTTTTTCGGCGCGGACGGACGGGTCGGCCTTGCAAAGGGCGATTACCGTGACGTCGCCCACACGCAACGCTTTCAGATTTCCGTTTTTATCGATGGAAGCCGCGCCGGTTCCGTTTTCCACCAGATAAACGGGTGCAATTCCAACCGAAATCCAGTCCATGTTGGAAATGCCGGAAGCCTCTACCTCTGCCGAAACCCGCATGCTTTCACCGATCTGGAACGTGTCCTGCGGGACGTTGAGCGTGACCGCATCGATGGGATAATATGTGACCGGCTTATCCTTCTCAACGAACTGGAAAGCTGACGCTTCTTCCGCGGAAACCAACGTGCCATCCGCTGAAATGCCCTTTGTACCATCATCGATCAGGATACGGTACCCGTCTTTCTCTGCGGACAATTTCCAGACCGCGCCCTGCACGTTCTGGACCAGCGCACCGTCTTCTGCGGCCAATGCGCGGCCCGACCCGGTGTTGATCAGTCTGATACCGCCGCCCTGCTGGGATACCAGCTTCCAGACCTGATGCCTGCCGTAGTCCTCCTGTGCGGGGATGGTCATGATATTGCCGTTGGAATCCATCTTTTCCGCGCTGAGGTATTCTCTGTTTGCTTTGTTTTGGAACGCGACGTAGCCGTTCTTTGTGACAATGCGCTTCCACTTCTGCGCATCGTCTTCCGGATTCTTCACCGTATTGCAGACCTTGTCCGTCTCCGGATGGATGGCAAGGACCTTTTGGCTGGCGCCATCCCAATCGCCACCCTTCCATTCCTGACAGGTCTCAAGATACACATAGCCGCCGCCCGCGTTGGCCAGGCGCAGCTGTGAGAGTCCCGCCGGGTCCAGGGACGCCCCCGCGCCCCAGCTCCACATTTCGCCGTATTCGTCCGCCCAGTTGTTGCCGCGGACAAACAGATAGACCTTATTAGAAACATTCAGATACCCTGCGGTTTTACCGGGTGTCTTCCAGGACGGCAGCTTGCCGTCGTCGTAGACATAGGAGGGGAACTCTGTCCACAGCGCGTTGTCCGGCAGGGTAGCTTCCATTGTCTTAGTGGAAACAGTTCCATTTTCCGCACGGTTCTGGTCCTGTGCAGTCAGGGCACTTTCTCCACTCTGAACAACATAATATCCATCCTTCACCTCGGAGAGGGAGAACATCGCCGTAACGGTCTCGCCCTCGGAAAGGGACAGGCGCACGTTTCCATTTTTATCGAATTCCGGCGTTTTTCCGTTTATCTGAACATTTTTCCAAGCAACACCGCATTTTAACGTGATGGTTTGATCCGTATTAGAAGTAATTTCAGCCCGAACTTCACCGTTTGCCCGGCTCCATTCCATGCTGTCCACCGTCGCCTGGGTTCTGGCATGCAGGCCGGTGATACTACCCTCATCCCAATCTTCCGGAAGCGCGGGTAAAAGCTCAATTTCACCATTGCGGTTACCGTCGTTTTCGGTCTCAAAGCCATCCGTTGTGATGCCGGTACGGGAGAACAGCAGGCCTTCTTGTACGATTCCCACCATGCCGATCTGCGTGTCTGTGCAGTAGGCGGAACTACCGTTCACATTGTGAGCGGTCGTCATGGAACTGTGATAAATTTTTCCCGTCATGCCGGGCTTCAGTGAATCAATGATGCCCTGGCCGTTTTTCAGACGGGCTTCGCCCAGACCCTTGTGCATCCAGCCATGGCTCTGCTGGGAATTCTGTCCGTCTCTCGCTTTCAGCGCCATGGTAAGTTCCGCACCCGCCTTTAGATTTACATTGTCCTCCGTCTCATAGCCAGGCCATACCGGGTACAGATGGCTAAAATGGCGATGGCCATAATTCTCACGATTTTCACATTCGTCAATGGACCATTCCATCAGGTCTCCCTGCTTCTGGTATTTGTATTCCGGAAGTTTTGATTTCAGATCCTGCCATTTCTTTACTTCGGAAGTATCTCCAATCACGCCCGCCATGGCGATTGCCATGTCCAAGCCGTCTCTTGCCGCCGCGATGTCCATGGTGGAGTTGATCTGTACGACATCCTCATTGGGTTTTTTAGGATGGTTCTCCGGAGAGTAAGTGGGCAAAAGCATATAGCGCTCACCTTCCGCCAACTCCCTGTGTTCCGAGTCATAGCAGGTTTTTCCCTCTGCGTCCATATAGTAACGCGGGTCCACAAACTGCTCCCAGAAATGCGCGTGCTTGCACAGCAGAGGCCAGAGGATATCCTCCTCCAAGTTGAAACCCTCCGCTTTGACACGGTCCACATCTGATTCGTCCAGATTGAGAACCTCCGCCAAAGAATCGACGTCCACGTCCTCGCCGACCGGAATGATCTCGTTGCCGTAGCACTGCCAATACTCGTAGATTGGAAGGAGCTGCCAATCGGTGCCCGCGTTCCAACTGAAGAATGGATTGCCCGCATTAAAGTGATAGATGAAGCCGTTTTCGCCGTCCGTGCGGCCGGAGGCCATAATGGCGTCCTCCATACCGTAAATCTGCTCCGCATTATATTGGAAATCGTCCACGATGCGCAGCATAAAGTCGATGTAGCCGCGGCCAAAGGTCTTCATGCTGCCGACGTTCGCGGCGGACACCTGCAGATTGACGTTCGCATCCGTTGTGTAATCAGCCTGCCAGTTTGGGTTAAATACACCGGTCCAAATGCCGCCCAGTCGAGTGGTGGAGTATCCGGACGCGCAGATCGCCGCGTAACGGCCCGCGTTGAACGCACGCTCGACCATCGCCGGACACAGAGTCGTTTTGTTCGCCCGCTGTTTTTTCAACAATGCCTCATTTGTCAGCGCTCGATCCGATTCGTCTCCATGAAGATCCAACTTTACACTATTGAACAACGGCGTATGAATCCTTGTATGCGCGGCCAGCGCATTGTCATAAGAAAAGTCCACCGGAGCGTCAGGGTTCTTTTCTGCGTAAATATCCTCCACCTCTGCGATTTGTGCGCACAGCTTGTCCACCAGTTCGTAAGAATCCGCCCGCGCAAATTCCTCCATGTTACCCAATGTATCAATGCTGCGGTCCAGCGCTGTGATTAAAACGACTTTTTCCGCGTCGGTGATTTGAATGGCGGCCTTCTCGCCGATGTTTTTCGCATCAGTCGGCTCCAAAGCAACCTTTTCCTTTGCGCCGTCTGTCAGCACGCGCGTGACGCCCGCATAGCCGCCCTCGTTCAGAAAACTGTTTTCAAAAACTGGATAATGTACGATTTGCCCGATATAAGAAACGTCCTCCGGGACCAGCACTTTATACCGCACATCCGGGGTATTGCCGGATTCACGCGGGATAGAGGAAATATCGTCCAAGGAGAGCGTCAGGTCGAGCTTCTCCCCCTCTGAAGACTGGGTGTATTCCGTAATGATGACGTTATCCGCGCGGGAGGTAAAGGTCCGGCGCAGCCAAACGCCCGCTTTATCCTCAAAGCCCACGCCAATCTCAGCTTTTTCATAATTAGTCCAGCGCTTATAATTTTGTGTCTCGCCGCGCCCTTCCATATCCACGCGGAGCTGATTCCCTGGATGATAGGAATAATCGTACCCGCAGGCCCATTTTTCATCCTCGGCAATTCCCCAAGATTTCTTTGCCTGGGCTTCAATCAGCTTCCAGGCTTTCCCCTCCGTCTCGGCGGCATATGGGTCTTTTACCATGGCCTGACGAAGCTCGTCAAGCTTTTGATAAACTGCCGGCGTGTCCATCCGGTCGTTGTTCGGCATGTTGAACTTGGTGTTCTGGAAGATCATTACATCGCTCAGGGGGTTGCAGGATTCCAGCAGGGCGATTTCGCCGTTGCCGGTCACCATGCTTTCACGCCAGCGGAGATGGTCCTTTTGATTAAGCGGCGTTTCTCCCTCGTAGTCCATCGCGTCATAGGTGACGGATACCACGCCGGTTTCCCCTTGCAGGGGATCGTCCAGGAATTGATACGTGGCGCTATCGCGGGACATCTCCTTCGGTTTTGCCGCGGCCATCGCCCCCGACGATGCAGTTAGCAGCATGGAACAGGTCAATAGCAGGGAACAAAATTTTTTCATCACCAATTTTTTCATCCTTTCTTCCGTATCATTTATGCTTTGGAGGTACTTCCGTAGCTCGGTTTAAAAATCTTCCTCTCCCCTTTCCAAACCGTCTTTGCCGTTGTCTTTCAATTGCAAGTATAACAAAACGAATCTGCTTGCAGAATGGAAAATTTGATCAAAAACAGGCAAAATGCAATGCTGTTCCCATGTAAAATCCGTTATATTTACATATAATCAAATTTATGTATGAATCGACTCTCGGAACTCATTGGGGGACATCCCATAATATTTTTTAAAACAGTAGCTGAAATAGTGCGGATCCGCATAACCGGTTTCCTCCGCGATTTCGTAGTTCTTTTTGCCGCTTGTCAGGATCAGATCCTTCGCCTTTTCCATACGCATTTCTGTTAAATAATTAACAAATGTAGCGCCGATTTCCTTTTTAAATAATGCGCGAAAATAACTGGCGCTCAGGTGAAGTGTATCGCTCACAAAATCTGCGGAAAGCTCCGGGTCTGTCAGGTGTTCCGCGATGATCTGCCGGGCCTGGTCCATCGCAGCGGAGCAGCTTTTTTTGCGGCTGAGCTGCACGCTTTTCATCATGCTCCGGCAGGTTTTGCGGATCAGCTCCAGCATTTCAGGTGCAACGCGCATCGCGAAAACCTCTTTCAAATCCGATTCAGAAAGAATTTCATCCGTGTTCAGACCAAGGGTATCCGCCTCCCGCAGCAGGCTCAAAAGAATGGAAAAGGTGCAGAACCTTTGCTGGACCGGCCCAGCGGGCTCCAGAAGCGTACTGGATAATTCTCCGAGAAGCGCTTCCACCTGCTCACTGTCCGCCAGTTTAATCGCGGCGACCAGACGTTCTTCCTCCGCTCTGCAATAAACTTTAAAGTCCTGCCGCTTCGGCTCGATATCCTGTATGGAAATCACACGATTCCTGCCGATGGATTCCCGATACCCCAGCGCCGCAAGGCTGCCTTCATGGGAATGGCAGATTTCGCTGCACCGGCGGCATGGCGCGCCTTTGCCGATGGTCACCGTGAAATGCAGGTGCTTTTCCACAACCGCGCGCAGCTCTTCCAGGCAGGAGGTAAATGCCCGATCCAGATACGGTGCGCCGGAACGCCCACACGCAACCAACGTCACATCCTTACCGCCCAGCACCGCCATGCCGACATCACGTGTCTCCATCAGCTCTTTTCCCATGTTGTAGATTGCAAAAAGCGCCATTTCCGGAGACTCCTGAGAGAAGCCGCAGTCCGGCGGCATCGGATCCGGCAAAATGACCGCCGTCTGGAAAACCGATGCATCCAGACAGTTCAGTTCCAGCATTCCCATCTTCTCTTTTGCCTCCTGATCGGTAACCGTTCCGGAAAGAAGTCCATTGAGGAACAGGCTCTGCACCACCGCACGGTTCTCCTGATAAAAGGCAGACAAGTATTTGAAGTTGCCAGCCCGCCGGTATTCCTCGTCAATCTCCGCGCGAATCTCACGCAGAATTTCCGTCAGGCTTTCCGATGTAACAGGCTTTAGAATGTATTTCATAACGTGCAGGTCGATCGCCTGCCGTGCATAGTCGAAGTCGTCGTGGCCGGTCAGAAAGGCAATCTTTACCTGGGGGAACTCCTGACGGATTTCCCGTGCGGCCTCGATTCCGTTGATAAACGGCATATTGATGTCTGCAATCACCAGGTCGGGCGGGTCCCTTTTAACCTGTTCTACCAACTCGTATCCGTTGGAGCAGCAGCCTGCCAGCGTAAACCCACAGGTCTCCCATTGTAAAAGGCGGGCAACATTGTTGCGCACCAGCGCCTCATCGTCCGCAAAAATCAGTTTATACATACCGTGTCCCCTTCCGCGCGGCACATACGCACCGTTTGAAGCCATTCATTGTATTGTTTATTTAGAGTTTTCGCATAGACTCCTTCTCATATATGGAAATTAATTTGTCTTTTATTGTAATCTTCTGCTATTCCCTCTTGATGCAGTTGATGCATTACCATATACTGCCAGGCCACCGCAGAACCATTGCCCTGCGGTAGCCAGCGGAATTGAAGAAAGAAGGATTTTGAGGGTTTCTTCTTGTTATTGATTTAAAATGGCGTCGATCTCCGGCTCCTGATAGTTCTCGGAGGTCACCATCGTAACGCCCGTATCGACGTTCTTATCTCCAATGGTTTTACCATTGATCAGGTCCACCACCAGGCTGACGCCTTTGGACCCCATCGCGGAAGGCATCTGCACCGCCGTGCCCTTGATCGTCCCGGCGGCGAGGCCCGCCTTGATGTCGTCGGAGTTGTCGAAGCCCACAACCGCGATGCGATCGGTCAGGTTCTTTTCCGTCACGGCCTGCGCCACACCGACGGCGGACTGGTCGTTTGCACCCCAGATGCCTTTGAGGTTCGGATTGGCGGAGATAAAATCGGTCGCCTGGTTGGCGGCTTTTGTCGGGTCGGAATCACAATACTGCACACCGACAATGTTGATATTGGGATGGTTGTTTTTGATCTCATCCGTGAAGCCTTTTTCACGGTCTACCGCGGTCTGGGTGCCCGCGGCAAAATTCACAATGGCAACGTCGCCCGAATCGCCGACCAGTTCCGCCATCAACTTGGCGCATTCCGCGCCCGCCTGCACATTGTTGGTTGCAAGGAACGCGTCGTACACATCCTCAGAGATGCCGGAGTCGATCATGACGACCGGAATGCCCGCGTCCTTCGCCTTTTTAACCGGTTCGATCAGAGCGTCCTTGTCGCAGGCGGCAAGGATGATACCGTCATACTGGTCGCTGATGCAGGTTTCCACAATCTGCACCTGCTTGTCAATGTCCGCCTCGGTGGGCGGGCCAAGGTGAGTCACCTCCACATTGCCAAGTTTCTGCGCTTCCGCGTCGGCGCTCTTTTTGACCGTCTGCCAGTAGGTAGAATCCACCATCTTGGTTACGAGCGCGATTTTGAGCGTGTCTCCGCCGCCGTCGTTCCCGGAGGGTGTGCCGCCCGCCGGCGCGGCGGGGGTGTCGGTGGAGCAGCCCACAAACAGAGCTGCGGAAAGTGCCAGCGTCAAAAACATACGGATGATCTTTTTCATTTTTTGTTCCTCCTAAAAATTAATATAGGGATTAAAGATTGTTCTGCTTTTTGCGGCGCAGGGTGTCGTACCACACGCCGACGATGATGATACCGCCGATGATTACCATCTGGACAAACGCATCCACCTTGACAAGATTCAGGCCGTTGCGCAATACGCCCATGACTGCCGCACCGATGACCGTGCCGAGAATGCCGCCCTCGCCGCCCATGACGGAGGTGCCGCCGATGACGGCCGCCGCGATGCCCTCCAGCTCATAGCCCTGGCCCGCGTTGGACTGTGCCGAAGCCAGACGTGCCGCCAGCAGGATTCCCGCCATGGCGGAGGTTGCGCCGCAGAGCACATAGGCCATCAGTTTTGTGCGGAATACGTCGATACCGGAGAGACGGGCCGCGTCCTCATTGGAGCCGATCGCATAGAGCCTGCGGCCAAAAGCCGTCTTTGCCAAAACGATTCCCAGCACCACGGCCAGAATCAGCATCAATACCGCCGGGAACGGGATGCTACCAAACAAGGTGCCGCCGCCGATGAATTTGAAGGAAGCTACCAGGTCCTTATCCGCCAGACTCTGTACGGACACGGGCTTGCCCTGCCCCACCAGCTGCGTCAGCCCGCGGAATGCAAACTGTGTGCCCAGTGTGGCAATGAACGGTGTGACGTTCATTTTTGTCACCACCAGGCCGTTGATCAGGCCCGCCAGCGCGCCGGCGCTGATGCCCAGAAGGATCGCGACCGGCAGGCTCCAGCCCATGGTCAGGCACTTTGCGCAAATGATGCCGCCGAAGCCCACAACCGAGCCCGCGGAGAGGTCTGTGCCGCCGGTAATCAGCACAAAGGTCAAACCAAAACCCAAAATTGCATATGGCGTGATCTGCAACACAACTGTCAGCAGATTGTTTACCGCCACGAATTTCCCCTGCGATAAAACGCCGAAAAGAATAATCAGCAGAAGCAACACGCCGAACGCCATAAACTTCTGGATAAACTCGCCCAGCTCCGTTTTGGAAACCGGTTTCAGCTTTTGCGCCTCTTTTGTCCCAACGGCGCGTGGAGCCGCTTTTTCTTTGATACTCAATGTTACGCACCCTTTCTCATATCGCTGTCGTTATCCCTGATGCCCGCGGCCAGCCGCAGAATTTTCTCCTGTGTCGCCTCTTCGCGGTCCAGTTCGCCGGTAATCCGGCCCTCGTGCATCACCAGCACACGGTCGCTCATGCCCAGTACCTCCGGCAGCTCAGAGGAAATCATAATGATTGCCACGCCGTTGTCGCTGAGCCGGTTCATCAGCTCGTAGACCTCGTATTTGGCGCCCACGTCGATGCCGCGCGTCGGTTCGTCAAAGATCAGCACCTTGATGTCGTTGCACAGCCATTTAGCCAGGACGATCTTCTGCTGGTTGCCGCCGGAAAGATTCTGCACGGTCTGCTTCATGCTGGGCGTTTTGATGCGCAGGCTTTCGATGTACTGCCGCGCGTTGTCCCGCGCCTGCACGTCGTTGATCAGGCCCGCGCGGCAAAGCTCCGGAATATGGGCCAGATTAATGTTGCGCTCTACGGTCATGTTCAGCGCCAGGCCGTCACGTTTGCGGTCCTCCGTGATGTAGCCGACGCCGTTCTTAATAGCCGCCTGGATGCTGTGCACGGGAACCTGCTTGCCGTCGATGAAGATTTCCTTGCTTTCCGTTCGGTCCGCGCCGAAGATCGCCCGTGCCAGTTCTGTGCGCCCCGCACCCATCAGGCCCGCCAGTCCGACGATCTCGCCCGCCCGCACCTGAATCTCCTTGACGTTTACCTTGCTGTTTTTAACGTTGCGCGCCTCAAACCGCACCGGGCCAAGCTTCCGCTCATAGGCGGGAAACTTTGCCGTCAGTTCGCGTCCCACCATCATCTGAACCAGCTCATCGATGGTCACGTCCGCATAATTTCGCGTCCCTATGTACTGACCGTCCCGGATCACGGAAACCCGGTCTGTAATGCGCGCCAGTTCTTCCAGCCGGTGCGAGATATAGAACATGCCCACGCCTTTCTCTTTCAGTTTGTGAATGATGGCAAACAGCCGGTCGATCTCCGATTCCGTCAGCGCGGCAGTCGGCTCGTCGAGCACCAAAATTTTGGAGTGGAAGGAGATGGCCTTGGCTATCTCCACCATCTGCTGTTCCGCCACGCTCAGACTGCGCACCAGCGCTTTGGGGCTGATGTGCAGCCCCAGGTCTTCCAGGATCGCCTGTGTCTCCTGATACATCTTCCGGTCGTCCACAAAGGGGCCGCGTTTTGCCTGCCGGTCCAGCCAGATATTATCCGCTACGGAAAGCTGGGAGCAGAGGTTGAATTCCTGGAAGATGATGCTAATCCCCAGCTCCTGCGCTTTTTTGGTATTTTCGATGGTCACCTGTTCCTCACCGATGAAAATTTCTCCCTCTTCAGCATGGTATACGCCGGAGAGCACCTTCATCAGCGTGGACTTCCCCGCGCCGTTTTCCCCGCAGAGCGCATGCACCTCGCCTTCGTTCAAGGTCAGGCTGACGTCGCTCAGGGCCTTTACGCCGGGGAACGATTTGGAGATGTGCTCCATGCGCAATAGTTCCGCCATTTCGTTTTTCCCGCCTTTCGTGGGGCATTCCAAAGGGTGCCCCGCATGGATCGTTGATTGAATCAAAGAGAACCGTTTCGTTTTTACAGGTTTATCTTACCAGCCCAAAAAACGAAACAGAATGGGAAAAACGACTGCAAGTGGTCAAAAAACGACGGTCACCGGACGGCGGCCGCCGTTTAAAAACAGATAAAAAACAGGAAATGCCCTCTATCCCATTCGAGATAGAGGGCATTTTTCATGCGATAGATGGGAGAACCGTTTCTACTTCGGAGACAGACGGACCGGTAAAGGGAAAGATCAACTGCTGGTGTTCCCGTGAGAACAGGTTGCCCCGGTCCACCACCGTCACATCCGTATAGACGCTCTTTTCATATGATTTCCCGGTTAGGATCTGATAGGCGGTTTCCACACTGTAATACCCCATCATGTAGGGATTCTGAAGGACCGCCACATCAAGGATTCCTCTTTCCACATAGGCGGCTTCCTCGACCATGCAGTCGATCCCGCCAAGGAATATGTCCGCACGGTCTGCCTGATCCAACGCCCGCGCTGCGCCTGTGGCAGATTGAGCATTCAGGCCCGCTAT
Organism: Anaeromassilibacillus senegalensis; assembly: GCF_001261775.1. GTDB lineage: Bacteria > Bacillota > Clostridia > Oscillospirales > Acutalibacteraceae > Anaeromassilibacillus > Anaeromassilibacillus senegalensis. Next base: position 665,324 of record NZ_LN868537.1, read on the forward strand.
GGCGGCGACGTCGGGAAACACATCCAGAATCTGCCGCGTCTGCTCCGCTGCGGTGTCCACATTGGAATCGCAATAGAGCACCGTTTCCACCGTAAAGCCGGACTGCTTCTCCATGTAGTCGCGGAATCCCTTTTCCCGCTCAATGCCGGGCGAAGCGTTCTGCACAAAGCCGATGACGCCGATCTTCCCGCCATCCGGCAGCCGTGCCGCCATCTCCTCCGCGAGGATGCGGCCCGCCTCATAGTTGTCCGTGGAAACCGACGCCTTCCAATGATCACTGTTGACAAACGAATCGATCAGCACCACGGGAATGCCCGCGCCGGTGACGTGTTCCATCGGTTCCGCCATCAGGCTGAAATCCCCGGCGGCGAGGATTACCGCGTCGGGCCGGCGCTCCACCGCACCTTCAATGAAAGCACGCTGATCCCGATAGTCCTTTTCTTCCTTTGGGCCCATAAAGTTGACCCTGACCCGGTAGGTGCCCGCCGCCGCCTGCGCCCCGGCATACACACTTTGCCAGTACTCCGATTCCGTGGACTTGATGATGAGATCCACCTCGTATTCTGCGGGCCGCGCGCTGCATGCACAAAGCAGCAGCAAAAGAACCGCGGCCAGCACAGCAACTTGTAAACGCCGGTATTTCATTCGCGCGTCACCGTCCCTTCCTCCTCTCCCGCAAGCGGCAGCCAGACCCGCACCGTTGTTCCCTCGTCCAGCTCGCTTTCATACTGCAAGCCGTATTCCCTGCCAAACAGAAGCTGGATGCGGTCGTTGACGTTCTTGACACCAATTCCCGATTTGCTTTTGGCCTTGGATTCTAAAATATGCGCCAGCTTGTCCGGCGGGATCCCAAAGCCGTTATCGCACACAACAAACAGGAGCTTCCCGTCCCGCACCTCGGCATTTACCCGTATCTCTCCCGGATACGGCAGGTTGGAAACACCGTGCAGAATGGCGTTTTCCACCAGGGGCTGCAGCACAATTTTAAGCGTCTTACAGGTCCTTATTTCCGGCGGCGCGTCGATTGTATAGGTGAACTGGTCGCTGTACCGCATCTTCTGGATGATCAGGTAGTTTTCCGCATGGCGCAGTTCCTCTTCCACTGTGATGGTATCGTGCCCGCCGGACAGGGACAAGCGAAAGAACTGTGCAAGCGCGGAGATCATCTTCACCACATTGGCATTGTCCCCGCTCTCCGCCATCCAGACGATGGAATCCAGCGTATTATATAAGAAATGCGGGTTGATCTGCGCGTGCAGCGTCTTCATCTCACTTTTGCGCAGCCGCTGCTGTTCTTCCACCACCTGCACCATCAGGTGCCTGATGCGGTAAATCATATTGTTAAAGGAGCGCGAAAGCTCTTGCACCTCGTATACGCCGTGTTCCGTGGAAAAGGCGTCGAGGGACCCGTCCTCCACTTTCCCCATCACGCGGATCAAGCGGCGGATCGGGTTGGTTGTAAAATAGGACACGACGACAGACAGCACCAGTACAATGAGGGCCGCTGCCACTGCGATCATTGTAATCAGGTTTGGCAGCTCTGTCCCGTAGTAAAACAGCCCCTGCAGGGGGCTGACACCCACGATCCGCCAGTTGGTGCCGGACAGCCCGCGGACACTGACGGAAAACCGTTTGTTTCCCAAATCCAAAATGGTGTCGCCCGGCCCGATCGACGCGGCGCGCTCCACCGCCTCGTCGGCAATGCCGTAATAAATCATCTGCTGATTGGGATGATAGATCAGCTCCCCGTTCTCATCCAAGATGAACAGGTAACCGCCCTGCCCCAACCGGTTGGAGCAGAGCTGCTGGATGCTCTGGAAATTCATGTCCACAAGGATGATGCCCATCTGTGTACGCCCGTCTTCCTGCCAGTTGACCCCTTTGCTCAGAGAGAGCACCCAGGGGTATTCCCCGCCGTACAGGCGCTGTACATGGGGCGCGGAGATGTAGTAATTTTTGCTGCCGGGCGGCACGCTGCGGAACCATTGCTCCTCCTTGATCTGTGCATAGGATTTGATCGGCCGCGCGTCCGTCTTCAGCAGCAGCTCGCCTTCCCGGCCAAACACCGCGATGGTATCGATATCTCTGCGCAGAACAAAGCGCGGCGCTTCCTCCCGAATTCCCCCGTCCTGCAGCATGGCCGCCACGGAATCCGAAACCTCTACCATCTCGCTCAAATAGCCGTCAATATTCTGCCGCAGGTTGTCCACGATCTGCGCGTTGGTCATGCGGATTGTCTCATCCGTCGCGGCGTCAAACCGGTTTTTCATCAGCAGAGTAATGGCCAGCACCGCTGTGACCGCAATCACCGTTGTGCTCACCGCGATCACCATCAACAGGCTGTTCCACTTCATATTCCGCGCGATTGCCCGCCTGAAGCGCTTCCACTTTTGCCGCATGCTTTTCCCCCTTTCAGGCGTTTTCCACATTGTAGCATAAAGCCCCTGGTGGGGAAAGAGCGGTTCGGATAGTCAGATGGATTTCGCCGGTTTTGCGTCGGATATTCCCTTCTTTTCTTTCTCCGCATTCCTTATCCTTGAAGCAAAGAGGAGCGTTTCGTTTTTATGACCACAGAAAAGAAGGAGGTCTTTTTATGCCTTTGGTTACCACCGAAAGCATGCTGTTGGACGCACAAAAGGGCGGTTATGCCGTGGGGGCATTCAACGCCGAAAACATGGAGATGGTACAGGCCATCACGGAGGCCGCAGACGAACTCTGTGCGCCAGTCATTATTCAAACCACCCCCGGCACCGTGCGGTATGCCGGTTTGGACTATTATCTGGCAAACACCGCCGCCGCTGCGGAGCGGATTCCCGTGCCCGTTGCCATGCATCTGGACCATGGGGACAGCTTTTCTCTCGCTGTGCAGGCGCTGCGCGCCGGTTACACTTCCATCATGATTGACGGTTCCAGAAAACCGCTCGAGGAAAACATTGCGCTGACCAAAGCGGTCGTGGACGCCTGCCGCCCAAACGGTATTCCCGTGGAAGGCGAGCTGGGACAGGTCGGCGGCAAAGAGGACGATCTGGAGGGCGAACGCGCAGGCTACACGGACCCGGAGGAAGCCGTCCGCTTTGAGCGGGAAACCGGCGTTTCCTCACTCGCCGTGGGGGTCGGTACCGCACACGGCGTATATGCCTCGACGCCCGTTTTAAACGTGGGGTTAATCGATGAATTAAAAGCGCGCCTGACCGTGCCAATGGTTCTGCATGGCGCATCCGGTCTCAGCGATGAGGCGATTCAAGCCTGCATCCGGGCGGGCATCTGCAAAGTCAACTTTGCGACGGAGCTGCGCGTCGCCTATACCCACACAATCCAATCCTACCTGAGTCAAAACCCCGGCGCCATCGATCCCAAACAATATTGCGCGGCGGGCCGGGAAGCGGTCAAAACGCTTGTGAAAGAGCGCATTCTGGTCTGCGGCTGCGCCGGGCGCGCCAGATAAGAAGGAGTGGACGATATGATCACTACCATAACGCTCAACGCAGCAATCGATAAACTGTACCGGCTGGAAACGTTCCAGCCGGGCAAAGTCAACCGCGTCTCTTCCTGCGCCGCCACGGCAGGCGGCAAGGGCCTGAACGTATCCCGCGCCGTCGCGCTCCTGGGGGAGCCCGTCCTGGCGACCGGCTTCTGCGGCGGGCACAGCGGTGCATTCCTCAAAGAGCTTCTATCGCAGGACCAGATTTCCAGCAGTTTTGTACCCATTGCAGGGGAAACACGCACCTGTATCAATCTCATCGACGGAACCGGGACCAGCACGGAACTGCTGGAGCCCGGCGCACCGGTGGACGAAGACGATTTGCAGCGGTTTAACGTGCATTTCGACGCGCTGTTGCAGGAGACGCAGCTCACTGTTTTTTCCGGCAGTCTGCCGTGCGGATGCCCCGAAGACTTCTACGCCTGGCTGATCCGATGCGCACACAACCGGGGCGTACGCACGATTCTGGACGCCAGCGGCGGGGCGCTCGCAAAAGGAATTGCCGCAAAACCGTACCTGATCAAGCCAAATCTTGAAGAACTGGAGGTGCTCACCGGTACGTCCATCCATTCCAAAAAAGACGCGGCACGCGAGGCAGTAAAGCTCCACGAAAGCGGCATTGCCTGCGTCGTTATTTCCCTTGGGAAAGAGGGCGCGCTGCTGGCCTGTAAAGAAGGCGTATTTGAGGGAACCCCGCCGGACGTTCCGGTAAAAAACACGGTCGGCTGCGGAGACAGCATGGTCGCGGCGTTCGCGGTGGCCATCGCACGAAATTACAGCGCGGAAGCAGCCCTGCAACTTGCGCTGAGCGTCTCCTCCGCCAATGCCATGTGTGAAAAGACCGGTTTTTTTCATCTGGACGATCTCGCGGCGATTTTGTGCAAGGGGCAGGTGAACCGCCTTGGATAACGCGCGAACCGATCTGCTGCTTGCAATCGACGTTGGAACCTCCGCATGCAAAATTGCGGTGTTCACCCCGGAGGGACGGGTCCTTTCCTCCAGCACGCGGGATTATGAGGTGCTCTACCCTGCTCCCGGCTGGGCGGAACAGGCCCCGGACCTCTGGTGGAAGGAAATCTGCACCGGCGTCCGGGATTGCCTCGAGCGTGGAAATCTTTCTCCCGGCAGGATTGCGGGCATTGGGATCGACGGCCAGAGCTGGTCCTGCATTCCGGTGGACCGGGAGGGCAACGTCCTGCACAACACCCCCATCTGGATGGATACCCGCGCACAGGAAATCTGCGGCGAATTGACGCAGGAGGACCGGGAAGCGCTTTTCGCGGTCAGCGGAAATCCCTTTAAACCCTCCTATACCACACCCAAAATTCTTTGGTTCCAGCGGAACGCGCCGGCGCTTTACCAAAAGACGCACTGCTTCTTGCAGAGCAACGGTTATGTTGCATACCGCCTGACCGGACAACTGACGCAGGATTTCTGCCAGAGCTACGGTCTGCATGTATTCGACATCAGAACAGGCGTCTACAGCGAAGAAGCGGCAGCCCGGCTGGGAATCGACCTCGGTCGCCTGCCGCCGCTGTTTCCCTGCCATGCCGTGGTGGGAACCGTGACAGAAGCAGCGGCCCGGCAGACGGGGCTGCTCTCCGGTACGCCCGTTGTGGCGGGCGGGGGGGAGGTGGGTAAGGGGAAGGCGGTGGGGGCCGAAAAGGGGGGGGGTGGGGGGGGGGGGGTGCAAGGCCGAGAAAAGGGGAGGGGGGCGGGGGGCGGGGGAGCGGGCGTCTACCAACCGCGCCAGACGCAGGAGCAGGGCGGGCAGGCGGGCGGTATGAGCATCTGCCTGAACAAGCCGATTCCCCACCCCTCGCTGATCCTGAGCCCGCATGTCGTTCCCGGCGAATGGCTGTTGCAGGGCGGCACTGTGGGCGGCGGCGCAAGCCTCCGTTGGCTCGCACGGGAACTGGGAGAACCGGAACGCCTTCTCGCAGAAAAAGAGGGCGGAACCGTCTTCGCCCTTCTGGACCGGCTCGCGGAATCTATTTCGCCCGGCGCGGACGGCGTACTCTTTCTCCCCTACCTCTCCGGGGAACGTTCCCCCATCTGGGACCCACACGCGTCCGGCGTCTTCTTCGGCCTCAGCTTCCAAACGACGCGGGCGCATCTGTTCCGCGCGCTGCTGGAAGGTGCGGCTTTCTCTCTGCTGCACAACCTGCGCACGGCAGAGGAAGTGCAGGTGCAGACCGAAACCCTGTACGCAATGGGCGGCGCGGCGAACAGCCGCCTTTGGACACAGATCAAAGCCGACGTAACCGGCAAAAAAATCTGCGTGCCCGCTTCGGACACCGCGACCGTTTTGGGAGCGGCGATTCTGGCCGGTGTGGGCGTGGGCATCTATCCCGGCTTCACGGAGGCGGTCCGCGCCACAGTCCAGATTAAGCGGAAACATATTCCCAATCCGGAGAACCGCGCCGTCTATCAGGCGCTGTATCCCCTTTATCTGGAGCTGTACGAACGTTTAAAACCGACAATGGAAAAGGCCGCCGCACTGCAGAACGCGCGGGTTGGCCGGGAAAACAGAAAGGTGGTCATATGATGAAAGCAGCGGTATTGCACGGGGTTAAAGACCTGCGGTATGAGGAAATCGAAACGCCAAGGGCAGGCCCCGGCGAGGTGGTGGTTCGCGTCAAGGCCGCAGGCATCTGCGGTTCCGATATTCCAAGGGTCAACGGCCCCGCGGCGCATTTCTACCCCATAGTGCTGGGGCATGAGTTCTCCGGCGTTGTGGAAGAAACCGGAGAAGGCGTTTCCACCATTTCGCCGGGCGACCGCGTCACCGCGGCCCCGCTCATCCCTTGCATGGCCTGCCCCGACTGCCAGAAGGGCCGCTATGCCCTCTGTAAGCAATACACCTTCACCGGTTCCAGCACATTCGGCGGCTTTGCAGATTTCGTCAAGGTTCCGGCGCAGAATGTGGTCAAATTCAGCCGGGACGTTGACTTCGTCCAAGGGGCCTTTTTTGAGCCCGCCACGGTGGGCCTGCACGGCCTGAACTGCGCCCAATATCACGGCGGCGAGGATGTGGCAATCCTGGGCGGCGGCACGGTGGGGCTGTTCACCATGCAGTGGGCCAAACTGCTTGGCGCGCGCCGCACCGTAGTGTTCGACATCAGCAAGGAACGGCTGGAACTGGCGAAGCGTCTGGGCGCGGACGAGGTGATAAACACCACCGACCTGGGCTTTCTGGACCGCGCGATGTCGGTAACCGAAAACCGGGGCTTTGGCTTTGTGTTTGAAACCGCCGGGCAAAACGCAACCATGCGCATGGCCTTTTCCCTCGCGGCCAACCGGGCGGGCGTCTGTTTCATCGGCACCTCCAGCCGCGACCTGCAATTCCCATGGAAAGAATTCGAGCTGATGAACCGCAAGGAATTTCGACTCACCGGTTCCTGGATGAGTTATTCCGCCCCCTTCCCCGGGGACGAGTGGACCATGACGGCGGACTATTTCAGCAGCGGGAAGCTGCGTTTCGACCCCGCGCTGGTATATAAAACCTTCCCCATGCGGGATGCGGCGGAGGCCTTCCGCCTGTTTGAAACCCCGGGCGCGGTCAAGGGAAAGGTCATGCTGGTCAACCCGGATTAAACGGCCAATATTTTACATATAAAAGGAGAATCGCTATGTCAAAACCCTTTATGATGTCCCCGGATGCAGTGGACACCTCCAAGCTTCCCGTCAGGACCCTTTATACCGGTGCAAAGCTGCCCGGCGTGGGCATCGGCACCTTCGGTTCCGACCGCTTCAGCGGCGACGACATTGCTGCCGCCGTTTCCGGTGCGCTGCGCGTTGGTTACCGCTTTGTGGACTGCGCCGCCTGCTATGGCAACGAGGATTTGGTCGGCAGCGTTTTAAAAGAGGCCATCGATGGCGGCCTGCCCCGCGAGGAGCTGTTCGTCATGTCGAAGCTGTGGAATGACAAACACGAGCCGGAAGACGTGATCGCCTCCTGTAAGCAGACCCTCAAGGATTTACAGATCGACTATCTGGACTGCTATCTTGTGCACTGGCCATTCCCGAATTTTCACCCCGCGGGCTGCGACGTGGATTCCCGTTGGCCGGACGCCCGCCCATACATTCATGAGGAATTCATGCGCACCTGGCGTGCAATGGAAAGCCTGGTGGATATGGGACTGTGCAAACATATCGGCACCTCCAACGTCACCATTCCCAAGCTGGAACTGATCCGCCGCGATGCGCGCATTCAGCCCGCGATCAACGAGATGGAGCTGCACCCGTGCTTCCAGCAGGGCGAGCTGTTCCGCTATTGTCTGGATCACCATATCCAACCGGTCGGCTTCTGCCCCATCGGTTCCCCCACGCGTCCCGACCGCGATAAAACCGAGGATGATCTCACGGACATCGAGCAGCCGGTGGTTAAGCGTATTGCCGAAGCGCACGGCGTTCATCCCGCGGTGATCTGCGTCAAATGGGCGGTGGCGCGCGGACAGGTGCCAATTCCATTCTCCATTCGCCCGGCGGAATACCGCAGCAATTTACAGTGCGCCACAGAGGACCCGCTCACAGCGGAGGAACTGGAAGCACTCAAAAGCGTGGAACGCAACTGCCGCCTGATCAAAGGGCCGGTATTCCTGTGGCCCGGCGCAGAATCCTGGCTGGACCTGTGGGACGTAGACGGCACCATCCCCGGCTGGAACGGCTATGAGCGGGAGGTTGCATCATGCTGAAAGGGATTCCCCCCATCCTCTCGCCGGAGCTTTTAATGGCGCTGGATGAGATGGGCCACACCGACGAACTGACCATCGGAGACGGCAATTTTCCGGGCCATACCTACGGGAAAAAGGTGATCCGGCTGGATGGGCACGGTGTGCCGGAGGTGTTGGACGCAATCCTGCAGCTCTTCCCACTGGACGCTTACGTGGAGCATCCGGTCGCGCTGATGGCGGTGGTTCCCGGCGACCCGGTGGAAACGCCCATCTGGGACGAGTACCGGCGCATTGTGGCAAAGCACGATCCCCGGGGTGCAGCCTGCTTTGAGGAAATGGACAAATGGGAATTTTACCGGCGCACACAGGAGAAATCCGCCCTTGTTGTCATGACCGGGGAAACCGCTCTGTATGCCAATATCATTTTAAAAAAAGGCGTCGTCACAGGTTCATAAAGAAAAAACGCTCGCTGTGTGCGTACAGCGGGCGTTTTTCATCGATCGTTTTTGCCGGTTTCCCTCATATCGTATTTTTTACGGGACACACTATTTCTGAGGTGATTAAAATGGCAAAACAAGGAATGGCCCGTCCCGATTGGACCAAGCAGCCCAAAAACGACGTCCCGCCCGTGCCGCAGATTCAGGGCAAAGCCAAGCACGGCAAAGATCATGCGCGCCCAATCATCGCCGGAACCGCATCCCCGGAGCTGAAAGTTTACCATGAACTGAAAGGCGACGGCTCTGTTGGAGACCCGAATCCTTAATCTTGACCGCCCTTTTACCGGGGCGGTTTTTTTATGTCTTTCTTTATCGCTGCGGATTTATTTGGTGTGTTTAAAACACATTCATATTTCTATTTTATCATTTCTTATTTGCATAAATTTGACTGTTAAATTTTTACATTAAAAATGTCGATATGGGTTGGTAAAAATTTTTCACATGATATAATAAAGTAAACATAGGTGACTTACCTGACAATAAAGGAGGGAATATATGCATTTATTTTCCGTATTGTAAAAATAGCAGTCACAGGCAACGTAATTCCTCTTCCTTGGTGCACTTTGAATTAATTAAATCAAAAATATTTTGAAAATTCGTCGAATCGTGTCACAAAACGCATATCTCCAGAGGTTATATTAGGTAGCTTTGCAATTTATATTTTGGAGGTATGTCAAATGAACAGAAAACAAAGAAAACGGCACGCAAGGAACCTGGATTACATCAACCACAGCTTAAACAACATTCTATTGAACCAAGCGCACCTGTACATGATTTTGGAACGAATCGAGAAAAAAATCAATAGCGAAGCTCCCCAAAAATCGACGAAATAACACATTTATTGCATCTTAATATCTCATCTAATTATGTTGTATGGTATAATCTGGATGTCATTTAAATGGTAAATATTTCAAACATGAACTGGGGAATTATCAAATTGGTCATAATCGTTATCAACAATACAAAGATCCCGCTGGATACATCATCAAAGATTGGCGAAATCTTTCACACACAAGCAAAGTTGATGTATTGCACCGCATTGGGTATTGTAAAAGACCCGCACGAAGCGGAGGACGTTGTGATGGACGCAATTACAAAAATGCTGAGGTATTCAAAAGCTTTCGCAAAAGTGGACGAAAAATCTTTAATAAGGTACGTCTTCATTATTACAGAGAACACCGCAAAAGCGAAGCTCAAGAAAAACAGCCGCAACCCCTGTGTGGACGGTGTGGAATACAACGATGCGATTTTCAGCGATTCTACGTATCATGATAACACAACGGAAGACCTTTTCTTCGCAAAGTTCGAGAACATGGACCTTCTGCGCACACTTTCTCCGGACTACAGAGACGTGTTGCTCTTGAAACAATACTATGGACTGAGCTATCGGCAAATATCAAAGCTGTTGGGAGTCACGGAAGCGACGGCTCGCCAGAGATTTTCAAGGGTGGTCAAGCTGATCAAAAACACCTATGACAGCAAGGAGGTATCTGATGAGCCATAAAGATAATTTGACAGATATACAAAAACATCATCTGACCGCCTTCACTGTAAATCAGGCAATGCTGATGGAACTGCCCTCGGAGGAAGAAATCAACGCAACCACCATTCCGCCAAGTCTGCAGCTTCGTATGGATCAGCTTTTAAGCGACTACGAGCGCAAGCAGAAAACCTCTCAAGTTAAAAAGCACTTTACCAAAATCGCGGCCTGTATTCTGCTCTTTACGGTACTGCCTTTGTCGGTTGCCATGTCTGTTGAGGCCAGCCGGGAAATGATTATCAAATTTTTTGGTGGTTACTTCAGTATTTCAGAACAGCAGGAACCGCCAAGAAGGGATTTCGATCCAAATCTGCCTCTTAAAGATTATAAGAACATTTATTTACCTGAATGGATGCCTGAAGGCTACATCATAACTGAGTGGACCAATTTAACTGATCCGATGACAATTATGTATACGGGTGATCGCAGTAGAATCAGATTTTTTCAAAGTTCCACAAACCTAATCCAATATGAAGACAGCGACATAAAAGACCTTAACATGTATAAGGTAGGGGATCAGACCTATTTTTACGGCAACAAAGAAAATAGCGATGAATTTCTACATAAGTTGCTCTGGCAAAAAGACGGGGTCTATTTTTCTTTAGAAGGTTCAGAAGATCAGGGTATTCTATTTAAAATTGCGGAAAGTATAAAATGGAAGGGAAACTAAAAACATATGTTAAAGAAAATATTGGTTAGTTTATTAGCGGCGTTTATGATGGCATCGTCTTGTACACTGTTTGCAAGTGCGGCACAAGTAACGGAATCTGTTGAATTTACTGTAACAGGAGACAGTGTTATTTTCGCTTCTGATACCCTTAGTGCAAAACAGATTGATTACTTAAGAGGAAACAACAGAAACGGCATTGCAGAAGTAAACATTCAACCCCGTTATAGGTTTATCAGTTCGTGTGGTTTAGGATTTAACCCGGACGGAAAAAAAGTAAAGATTGTAGCATATACAAACTATTATTCTGACATTGCTACATCAGCCTATGCGGAAGCAACGTTAGAACGATATGTTGATGGTTCCTGGTCCTTCTATAGAATGTGGAGAGACACATCTTATACGGATTTGCCTGCTCAAGCAGGGACAACGCTTACTGTTCCAGCGGGAAGATATCGTTGTACGAGCCTCCACACTGCTACAGATGGTACATACACAGATTCACAAATAATTGATGGTGGCGAAAAAAACATCGGTTAAATAACAAAATTATTTCTTTACCTCTGTCTGTTCCCCATACAATAAAACAACCGCGCAACCATCCAGTATGGATGGCTGCGCGGTTGTTTTTTATCTCAATCCTAGCCAAAAAATGACTCCTCAGTCCTTCATGATCATTTCAAATAAAGATCTACCATCATTTACCGCTTGAATAGTACCAAACGCACGTTCTATAATATAGGTAAACAGAACGTGTGTTTGAGGTGAAGAAAATGGAACGCGTTGTCTTACACTGTGATATGAACAATTTTTATGCCAGCGTGGAATGTCTGTATCAACCTAAACTGCGCGGCAGGCCGGTCGCGGTTGCGGGCGACGTGGAACAGCGGCACGGGATTGTACTGGCCAAAAACTACGAGGCCAAGCGGTTTGGCGTGGCGACCGGGAACCCGCTCTGGATGGCAAAGCAACTTTGCCCGGAAATTATATTCGTCCCTCCCCACTTTGACCGGTATCTGCAATTTTCAGCGCTCGCGCGAGAAATCTACAGCGACTATACCGACCAGGTAGAGAGTTTTGGTCTGGATGAATGCTGGTTGGACGTCAGCGGCAGTACGCACCTGCTGGGAGACGGACGTACCATTGCCGACGAGCTGCGCCGCCGCATCAAATACGAACTGGGCATCACCGCCTCTGTAGGTGTCTCCTTTAACAAAATTTTTGCAAAGTTAGGCAGCGACCTGAAAAAGCCGGATGCAACAACCGTGATTACACGGGACAACTACCGTGACGTAGTGTGGCCCCTGCCTATGTCGGACCTGCTTTATGTGGGGCCTGCAACCGCGCGCAAGCTCCAGAGCTACGCCATTCATACCATTGGAGATTTGGCTCTGGCGCATACGGATTTTTTGCGGGGCCTGCTCGGCAAAATCGGATTGATGCTGTGGAGCTTTGCCAACGGGCATGACGCCTCCGCCGTCACCAACGCAGGCGTGCATCCGGTCATAAAATCAGTCGGCAACAGCACCACGACGCCCAAGGATTTAGTATCGGATGACGACGTCAAAATCACACTGTTTATCCTCTGTGAAAGCGTCGCGGAACGGCTCCGGGAACAGAACTTTCAATGCGATACCGTACAGATTTCCATGCGGTACGTCGACCTCTGGTCCTGTGAGCGCCAGCTCAAGCTGGATTTTCCCATCTGCAATTCAGAAAGCCTTTTCCAAGCCGCTTTTCATTTATACCAAAAGCACCGCCTGCCGGATAAAGCCATCCGCAGCCTGGGCGTGCGTGCCTGCGGGCTGTCGCTGGCTGAAAATATCCAGATTTCATTTTTGCCGGAAATCTCCTGTGCCCAGCGCCAGGATGACCTGGAGCATGCCGTCGATGATATTCGGCGCCGATTTGGGCATTTTATTATACAACGAGGAATTGCCCTGACCGACCATGCGTTGTCCCACTTAGACCCAAAGGCCGACCATGTGATTCATCCGGTCGGCTTTCTAAAATAACGGATAAGAGGTGCGCATTATGGAAACCCGGAAAGTATATGTAGAAGTCGATGCGCATTTCGGCTCAGACGGCCGCCTGTTCCCTACCGCCATCACCTGGGAGGACGGCAGGCATTTTGAGATTGACCGGGTGCTGGACGCCAGGCGCGCGGCAAGCCTCAAGGCCGGCGGCGTGGGTACACGATACCGGATCAGGATTCTCGGTAAAGAACGCTATTTATGGTACGAAGGGCCGGGATGGTTTGTGGAAGCCCCCGCCTTATCAGCAGGAGGATAATATGTGCGGACGATATACGCTGTTTACGGACAGTGAATATGAAGATATAAGAAAGATCATTGAAGAAGTAGAACGCAAGCACGGCGAGGGCTGTGTAAAAACAGGTGAAATATTCCCTACCAACGTGGCGCCTATTTTATTGCATACGGAAAAAGGTGTGGCTGCGGATGCCGCAAAATGGGGCTTCCCTTCCTTTAACGGCAAAAGCACCATTATCAACGCACGGTCGGAAACGGCTGCGGAAAAGAGGACCTTCAGCAAAAGCCTGATGACACGCCGCTGCGTGGTGCCCAGCACCGGCTTTTATGAATGGGATGCAGAAAAGCAAAAGCGCCGCTTTACGCTCCCCGCTTCGGGATCGCTCTATATGGCCGGTCTTTATAGCGACTACCAGGGCGAGCGGCGCTATGTGATCATGACCACTGCGGCAAACGAATCCGTTATAAATATTCATGATCGCATGCCGGTAATCGTACCGCGGGAAAAAATTGACAGCTGGATTACAAACGTTGCATCCGCCTTTGAAATCATGAACGGTAAACAGCCAAAACTCAGCATAAAATAAAACGGCCCTGATCTGCCCGCAAAGGCAAGTCAGGGCTGTTTTATTTTTATATGCGGACTTACTCCGCCTGAAACTTTTCCCGAAGCATCTGCAAAAATCGTTCCGTCGCTCTGGAAAATATCTGGTACTTCTTCCAGACGATGTAAAGCGGCGATTCCAGACGCGGCTCAACCGGCCGGAAGCAAAGCGGGCTGTTCCCGGCGGTGTTTACCAGCTTATCCAATGTCAGCGCGTATCCCAATCCCTCTTCCACCATCAGGGAGGCGTTAAAGATCAGGTTGTAAGTCGCTGCAACATGCAGGGAATCGTATCCCCGTCCCAGCCAGTCGGACACGCGGCTTTTGCCCAGCGCCTGCCGGGAAAGCAACAGCGGAACGTCCCACAAGTCCTCCGCGCGGATGCTTTCTTTTTGTGCCAGAGCGCTGTCCTGACGCATCAATACGCCCCAAACATCCGTGACAGGAAGCTTGAGATAGTCGTACTTTTTCATGTCGCTGGGCTCAATCATGATGCCGAAGTCCAGAAGGCCTTTGTCCAGCCGCTCCCCCACGTCGTCTGCATTGCCGCTGAACAGATGGTACCGAATCAGCGGACATTTGATTTGCAGTTCCCGCGCGGTCTGGGCGATCAAACGAATCGCGTCGCTCTCTCCCCCGCCAATATAGATGTCACCGACGGTGACGTCTTCCGTCTCACGAAATTCAGATTCCGTTTTCTCCACCAGTTCCACAATTTCATTGGCCCGCTTCCGCAGGAGCACCCCGTCCTCGGTCAAAACGATTTTCCGGTTTCCCCGGATAAACAGCTTTTTTCCCAGCTCCTCCTCCAGATCCATCAGCTGGCGGGAAAGCGTCGGCTGGGTCAGGTGCAGGTAATCAGCCGCACCGGAGATGCTTTCTTCCCGGGCAACCGCCAGAAAATAACGCAATACACGAAGCTCCATTGCGCGCCTCCTTTCACTTTACTTTTACTATAGCATCGAATTTTTATGCTTGTCAAGTATAGATATGTATTTAATATAGGTATTTGATATTCGAGAAGGGAGTCGATATAATGTAACTGTAAGAGATGGCAAAGAAAAAGCAAATCCGGCAAACCCAAATGGAGGAATGAATGAGGATGGAACTACAGGAATTTTTGGATCACCTGAACCGCGGAGAACGGGTGGTAAATGGATCGAAAACGCATCAGTTTATGAGTGCGGCTGCGTTTGAAGCGATGCGGCTGACCGCGGAACTCAACAACAGCTTTCATGATCTGGATGAGTGCCGGGAGCTGTTTGCACGCATCATCGGCAAACCGGTGGACAAAACCTTTGCCCTCTTTCCCCCTTTTTACACCGACTTTGGCAGGAACATCACAGTGGGAAAAGGCGCCTTTATCAATTCCGGCTGCCGCTTCCAGGACCAGGGCGGCATCACCATCGGCGCGGGAAGCCTGATTGGTCATAACGTGGTGCTGGCAACGTTGAATCACGAGATAGACCCGGCCCACCGAAAAGACATGCATCCCGCTCCAATTGTCATAGGATGCCATGTCTGGATCGGCGCCAATTCCACCGTATGTCCCGGCGTAACCATCGGTGACGGCGCGATTGTGGCAGCCGGCGCGGTGGTGACGAAGGATGTTCCCGCAAACACGATGGTGGGCGGCGTCCCTGCAAAAGTGATCAAACACATTTCACGATAAAATCATTCCAATTAATACAGGAGGAAACTATTATGAGCAAGCAAATACTGATCATTTCCACCAGTCCCCGCAAGGGCGGCAATTCCGACGCTTTGGCCGAGGCCTTTGCCCGGGGCGCACGGGAAGCCGGCCAGCAGGTAGAAAAAATTTGCCTGTATGATAAAACCATTGGGTTCTGTAAAGGCTGTCTGGTCTGCCAGAAGACCCAGCGGTGTGTCATTCGCGACGACGCAGACGTTATCGCCCAAAAGATGCGCGTTGCCGACACAATCGTTTTTGCTACCCCTGTCTACTATTATGGGATGTGCGGCCAAATGAAAACTTTGCTGGACCGGGCCAATCCGCTTTACTCCGCCGATTATGCATTCCGCGACATTTACCTGCTGGCTGCAGCGGCGGAAGCAGAGGAAAGCGCCGTGGAGGGAACCGTCCATGGGCTGGAAGGCTGGATTTCCTGCTTTGAAAAGGCACGGCTGGCCGGGGTTGCCTTCGGCGGCGGCGCGGACGCGGTGGGAAGTATCCAAGGCAATCCCGCTTTGCAAAAAGCCTATGAGATAGGAAAAGCCGTTGTGCAAGAGGGAGTGTAACATGAAACGGCAGCTGTTCCTTGCCGCCGCACTGCTGCTATCCCTATCACTGGCAGCTTGCAGTCCAACGCCCCCGGAACCGCAGGCAGAAGCGCCTGTCTCTTCTGCCATTGACAGCGCAGCCGCAGAATCCAGCTCTTCTATGGAAGCGTCGCAGCCAATGGAAGTGACATTGCCGGAAGACCTGTTGGTTCAGGTACAGACCGCCGATGGCGACGTCATCCTGTTCCAGCTGAACGACAGCACCGCGGCAAACTCGCTTTACCGGCAGCTTCCCTTGACAGTACAGATAGAGGATTACGCGGGGAGCGAAAAGATTTTCTACCCACCTGAAAAGCTGGACATAAGCAATACCCCTTTGGCACAAGGCCCCGCGGGAACCCTTGCCTATTACGAACCATGGGGCGACGTCGCATTCTTTTACACGGCCTGCCAGGGCGCTTCCGGATTATATGAACTCGGGGAAGCGGTATCCGGCGCAGAGCAGATCCCGGCCCTGTCCGGAGAAGTACGGATCACAGCAGCGGAAGAATTGACCGGGCCGGACAAAGAGCCAAGCTCTTCCACCCCGCCACAGAAAGAAGTTCCACCACAGGAAACAAAGCCCGTCTCCTCTGCCCCACCTCAAGCATCAAAAACGACCGCTTCCACTTCGCCTCAGGAAATAGAATCCAGTGCGCCTGCCCCCTCCCCCGCCGTTTCTGCACCAAAAGAACAGGAGACAATGCAGCCGCCATCTTCTCAGGAGGATCCTGCTCCGATGCAGCCGCTTCAAGTGAAAGTGGGAACCCAAAGCTTTACCGCCACGCTCCATGACAATGAAACGACCCGCGCTCTTATACAAAAACTGCCTCTGACGCTTACCATGAGCGAAATGAACGGCAATGAGAAATACCATTATTTCTCCGACACACTGCCCACCAGCGCCAGCCGGCCGGCCAGCATCCGTGCAGGCGACCTGATGCTTTTTGGCTCCGATTGCCTGGTGCTGTTTTATGAGAACTTTTCCACCACTTACAGCTACACGCCATTGGGCAGTATTGACGATCCTGCCGGGCTTTCCGAAGCGTTGGGAACAGGTGATGTGCAGGTGGTTTTCCGGATCGCAGAATAACAGCATTGCAATGAAATTTACTCCCACTGCAAAATACAGATCCGCCTTGGAGCTTTTTTGCTCTTATATAACAACATAGAGAAAGAAGCGATCGTTTGGAGAAATTCCAAACGATCGCTTCTTTCTGCCACATTTATTCCTGCGCAAAGGACTGAATGGCAGCCACTGCTTCCTCAATGTACCTGGTCAGCGGTTTTTCCACATTGCCCGCAACATGAATCCGGCACTTTTCTATTGGAATCAAAACTTTCTGGGCAGGGCTTCCGGATACCGCGGCGGCCATCGCAGGCGTAATCTCTCCCCACATGGCATTTGCCATAATAATACCGATTGGACCGGCGATAACATCCGCCGACTTTGCATTGAAAATCGCAGGATTCTCGCCTGTTGCACCGACGCTCGCCCCCGCTTTCAGCATGGCGGAGGTTGCAAGCGAGTTGGTTCCCACTGCGACAATCTGCACCTGCGGCATCGCCTGGCGAAGCTTCTCAATCAGGCATTTCCCGATTCCGCCGCCCTGTCCGTCGATCACTAAAATCTGCATCGTAACGGTTCCCGTCTTTCCTCTTATTTATGGTAAAGCTTCTTTGTCTGGTATTTTGGCTCACAGGTCAGGTTCACGCCCAATTTTCGGAACGTCATCTCGTCTACCTGCGACAAAATCACAGAGGAATGCGCCTCACAGCCGCGCAGCCTGGCCAACTGCCGCAACGCAAGCTCCGCCGTGGGATTTGTCGCCGCGCAAATGGAAAGTGCGATCAGGATTTCGTCCGTATGCAGGCGCGGATTGATATTCCCCAGGTGGCGCGTCTTTAAATTCTGGATGGGTTCAATCACAATGGGGGAAATCAACGGCATGGTATGGCTGATGCCGCCCAAATGCTTTAACGCGTTCAGCAGGACCGCGGCGGACGCGCCCAATAGAGACGAGGTTTTTCCCGTGATAATGGTGCCGTCACGCAGTTCGATCGCCGCGGCGGGCATACCTGTCTCTTCCGCCCGTTTTAACGCGGGTGCCGCAACCTTCCGGTCCGCGACTGTCACGCCTGCCTGATTCATCAGGAGCTCCAGTTTAAAAACAGCCTCTTCCGTAATGCGGCCCTGTCTCTGCTCGCACATGGCGTGATAATACCGGCGGATGATCTCCTGCCGGGAGGCCTCTTTGCAGGCTTCGTCGTCTATAATACAATTGCCAACCATATTGACGCCCATATCCGTGGGCGAATGATACGGGCTGTTGCCTGCTATTTTCTCCAGGATCGCATTTAACACCGGAAAGACCTCCACATCGCGGTTATAGTTTACGGTCGTTTCCCCATACGCCTCCAAATGGAATGGGTCGATCATATTGACATCATTCAGATCCGCTGTCGCCGCCTCATACGCCAGATTTACCGGATGCTTCAACGGCAGGTTCCAAATGGGAAAGGTCTCAAATTTCGCGTAGCCGGACTTGAGACCATGCTTGTACTCATGATAAAGCTGAGAAAGGCAGGTTGCCATTTTTCCGCTGCCAGGTCCCGGCGCGGTCACAACAACCAGCGGACGGCTTGTCTCCACATACTGGTTTTTCCCAAATCCATCGTCGCTGACAATGTGCGCAATATTGGACGGATACCCTTCAATCGGATAGTGCAGATAGACCGGCACGTGCATTTTCTCCAGTAAATTCCGGAACGCATCCGCCACCGGCTGGCCGGAATACTGTGCAATGACCACGCTTCCCACATAAAGGCCGATATCGCGGAATGCATCGATCAGGCGCAGCACGTCGGCGTCGTAAGTAATTCCAATATCTCCGCGAATCTTACTTTTTTCTATATCCGCTGCATTAATGACAATGACAATTTCCACCTGGTCGGAAAGCTGAAGCAGCATCTTCATCTTACTGTCCGGCTGAAAGCCCGGCAGCACGCGCGATGCGTGATAATCGTCAAAAAGCTTGCCGCCCATTTCCAGATACAGCTTATTATCAAACATATCAATTCGCTTCAAGATATGCTGCGATTGCAGCTCCAAATATTTGTCGTTATCAAATCCTACTTCTGCTTTCATTTTTTACCTCACTCATCCTTATACCCAAAAAGAGCAATATCGTATTTATTATAATAAAACAAAAAAGAGATTACAACTTGAATTTGGAAGTTTAGGAAAATTACCTTACCAAAATTCGCGTAATTTCTCGCAAAGTTCTTCCCTATTTCTTACATATTGAGCATGCTGCCAATGAGGAGGGAACAGCGCACGGTAAGAACTCGTTGTAAAACGGCTGTCGATCAGCAATACGACACCGCGTTCCGACTCACCGCGAATGACGCGCCCGGCCGCCTGCTGCACCTTGTTCATTCCCGGAAACTGGTAGGCATAGGAGAATCCCATTCCGTTGACTTGATCATAATAGTCCCGCAAAATATTTTGCTCCACGTTGATCTGCGGGAGCCCGACGCCGATGATTGCCGTTCCAATCAGGCGGTCCCCCTGCAAATCCACACCCTCTGCATAGACGCCGCCCAAAACGCAGAATCCCAAAAGGGATTCCGAATCTGCCGTATCAAATTGCTCCAAAAACTGCTCCCGTTCCACTTCTCCCATGCCGCTGCTCTGCAAAAGCGTGCGAACCTGCGGATAAACCGTCCGAAACACCTCATACACATCGTTCATATACCGGTAGGAGGGAAAATAGGCCATGTAATTGCCGCGCTTCTCCCGCATCATGGCATACAGCATGTCGGCAATCGGCCGCAAACTTTTCTCCCGGTCGTTGTACTTGGTACTGATCCCGCCCGCGATAAAAACGCCTAAGTTTTGTGCGTCAAATGGAGATGGTAACGCATATTTCTTTGAAGTCTCATCCCCACCCAAAACGGAAGCAAAATAGTCCAGCGGAGAAAAAGTAGCCGAAAACAGGATGGAGGAACTGCCCCGCTCCATTGCCTGGCGAAGCAGTGCGGACGGGTCCATGCACAGGAGTTTGACACGCACCTCGCTCCCCTGTACCGCAATGTAGGTCAAATAATGGTCGTCGTATAATTCCGTTATTTTAAGGAAAAAGCGGGCGTCAAAATAGCATTGTAAAACCTCTTGAACCATTGATTCGCCCCGGTGGCGCTCCATCCACTCTTCCATACAATGAATAAACTGATGGAGCAGATGAACCAGCTCTTTGGGAAATTCTTTCTGCGTGATTCCCTTCTGTCCCAGTTCCTCACATTGCTTGCGCATGGAGAGCATTTCCGCGTTGACTTTTCCCAACGCCTGGTAAACGCGCTTGTTCTCTTTGCCAACCAGCCTTTTTGCCTCCAGAATCTGCGCTTTGCTGAGCAGAGCGGAATACATGGAACGAGAACGATCCACCAGATTATGTGCCTCATCGATCAGGAACACAATCTTTTCTTTCTTACCGGAAAAGAACCGTTTTAAGTAAACCACCGGATCAAACAGATAATTATAGTCTCCAACGATCGCGTCGCACCAGAGGGATGCGTCCAAAGCCAGTTCAAACGGGCACACTTTATGCGTTTCCGCGTACAACGCGATCGTCTGCCGTGTCATTGCCTCTTCATGCTCCAGCAGATCATACAGGGCATCGTTGACGCGGTGATAGTATCCGTCCGCATACGGGCACGCTTCCGGATTGCAGTTTCGTTCTTCTAAAAAGCAGATTTTATCTTTTGCGGTCAGTGTGATCGTTTTGAGCCGCAGGCCGTTCTCCCTCATGCGAAGAAGCGCGTCTTCCGCCACCTGCCGAGTAATCGTCTTTGCCGTCAGATAAAAAATGCGTTCCGTCTTATCCTCTCCCATCGCTTTTATCGCGGGAAATAAGGTGGACATGGTCTTTCCAATGCCTGTAGGCGCCTGGCAAAACAACATACCGTCAGCTGCAATCGTACGGTAGACAGCCGCCGCAAGTTGCCTCTGTCCTGCCCGATAAGATGAAAAAGGAAACTTCAGTTCCTGTATGGATTGTTGTCTTACCGCAAGCCAACCCTGCTGCAACTGCGCCCATTTCTCATATTGATCCAAAAGGTCAAAATAGAACCTTTGCAATTCTTCCAACATAAAGATGCGCCGAAACACTTTGATCTGATCCGTGTCCACATGATAATAACGGAGCTGCACGGTTATTTTCTCCTGCTGATGCTGCACCCCATAAAAATAAGCGTAGCACATGGCCTGTCCCCAATGTGCATGGTTAAAGTCTTCCGCGATCCGTTCCAAAGGGACCAAGGTTGTTTTGATTTCATCAATGACGATTCCTTCTTCGTTTGTAAGAATGCCATCCGCCCGTCCCTCAACCTGATAGGTGATTCCGTGGTGCTCGGCTGTATAGGACAAAAAAACTTCCGCCTGGTATCCTTCCCCTCCGGCTTTTTGCAGCTTACGGTGAATCCGCGCGCCCTCATCCGCCCGATTTATCCCGCCAAAGCGATTATCCAGACTTCCGCTGCGCAGGAGGAACTCCACTAAATTTTTTACGGATATTTTCACTTGATTTTGCATCGCAAGTCCCCCCTCTCCCACACGGTCTCTGCATCTCTTCCCTTAAATTGGAACCCACACAACGCAGCATTCTGATTCGTCAGATTCCTACTATAAAACTTCTTAAGTATAACAGATAACAAAGCATTTTACCACGGATAAAAGCTGCTCTGTCAAAATGAAACGCAGCCTCATCAAATTGTGAGGCTGCGAAATTTCAGGATTATATAGACGGTTTTCCATTGCGCATACGCAGCAACATTTGATAGGCGCCGTTGCTGGCGGTACTGATCAAAGCTGCGTTAAAAGGAATCAACGCCCAAACGTTCCAGGACTGCGTAAAGCCGCCCTTCGCCGCGGTAGCAATTCCCAGAATGAGCACGGCAATGAAATAACTTAACCACTGTGTCGGCATCTTTACCAACCCCTTTACATTTTTCAGCATTTGTGTAAAAAGGCCGGTAATGGCAGCCGCGCCGGCAAAGGACAGCAGGACATCCCATGTCAAAAACATACTAAAATCCAAAATGATTCTCCTTGCTTAAGCAAGACAACCGCTAAAGCGGTTTTTGTCTTTCATCTTTATAAATGACGGACCGACGCTCTCCTTTCTTAACTCTCTATTGTATGAACTTAGAAAAAAATTGACCATCTGATCTTATTAAAGAGAAAACCGTATAAACAGCTTTTACTTACGCTGTCATACGGTTTTTTTTAATGTATGAATGTACATTTAACTTCTTTTTTTAGGGGTGCTCAAGGCATCCCTAACTTTGATTGGCTTCATACGGAGCCGATTATTCGCCAGGATTTCTGAAATTTGGCCGTTGGCCTGCTCGATCTCCGCACGGAAACCGGTCGCGGAGAGCCGCAGCGCTCCGTGCCCTAAAATGATCAGCTGTTCTGCCGCATCGGAGGTAGCGACACGGACACGGTACTTTCTTCCTATCTCCGCAGTCGTTTTTTCAATGTAGGCATCCGCCGTTTCCGCCTCTTTTGTATATACCACATAAATATTATGGTACCGCGACACTTCACCAATATTGCCGGGCACCTTATAAGCATCAAAAACAAGGATAACTTCACATTTACGGAAGCCCTGATAGTTGCTGAGTAAATCCATCAGCGCCTGTCGCGCGGCACCAAGATTTTCCCACGCTGCCTCCTTCAATTCTTCCCAGGCAAAAATAATGTTGTAACCATCCACCAACAAATACTCAGGGTCCATATTTCTTGGTGGAAGTTCAATATGCTCCTGTTGGTCTTCCTCCCTGTGTACAGGCCGCGGCAGAAACGCCCGCTGTTTGACGGGGCCATAAGTCTTTTCAAAAATGCTTTGCAGCTCTTTGTCCTGCTCCAGCGTACCGGCATAAGAGACGGAACGCGGCGCACGTGTGGGAACTTGTTCTATCTCCGGCTCTCGCACCTCCTGATTGAAACCACTGTCCACATGCATGTGTTTCCGCACCTGGTCCCATTTGACAGTAAAGCCCGCGCCGTGCTCGCAAAATACAGAATCTGCCGGATGAACCAAATCCCGCTCACTTTCATACCCGATTTCTGCAATCACTTCATCCGGGTTATGGCATGTATCATATCCCGCTAAAACGCAGGATAGCCTTCCCCGGCCTTTGGTGTAGGATACCAGCTCCTTGGAATAGTCCCGCATACAGGCAACCGGAGCGAAACCGGTCAGGATCGCTTCTTCCCCTTCGGTTTCCGGCTGGGAAGCATTTCCGGACATTCGCTGCAGGTCAGCCATGGCACGCCCTACACATTCCACCGGAACTTCCAGACGGTAACGGTACCACGGCTCCAATAAAACACTTTTGGCACACATCAATCCCTGGCGCACCGCCCGATACGTCGCTTGGCGGAAATCTCCACCTTCCGTATGTTTCACGTGCGCGCGCCCTGCCATAAGCGTTATTTTCATATCGGTAATTGGAGAACCTGTCAATACACCCACATGAACGCGTTCTTCCAGATGCGTCAGAATCAGCCTCTGCCAATTGCGGTCCAGCACATCCTCGCTGCAAACCGTATCAAATTGCAGGCCGCTACCCCGCTCACCCGGCTCCAACAACAGATGGACTTCCGCGTAATGCCGCAGTGGTTCAAAATGTCCGACACCCTCCACCGGTTCTGCGATCGTTTCCCGGTAAACAATGCTGCCTGTACCAAACTGAACCTCCAATCCGAACCGTTCTGCAATCAACTTTTGCAGAATTTCCATCTGCACTTCACCCATCAGCTGAATATGAATTTCCCTCAGTATTTCATTCCAGACAATGTGAAGCTGTGGGTCTTCCTCTTCCAGCTGGCGCAGTTTGAGCAACGCAATATGAGGATCGTACCCGTCCGGCAAAAGGACCTGATACGTAATGACTGGTTCCAGCACCGGTGGCTCAGACGCTTCTTCCGCACCCAAGGCTTCACCGGGATACGTCCGGCTCAATCCGGTCACCGCACAGACCGTTCCCGCCTGCACTTCCTCCACTGCCCGAAATTTAGTTCCTGAGTAAATGCGAATCTGATCTATTTTTTCCTCCCAGATTTGGTCCGCCGCAAGCTCGTCCCTGCGGTTTGTCAGCGGCATGCGAACCCGCAGGCTCCCCCCCGTTACTTTTAAATAGGTCAGCCGGTTCCCCTGCGAATCCCGTGCAATCTTGTAAACTCTGGCGCCAAAAGCAGGCGGAAACGTTTTGCAGCAGGTATAGCGTTCCAACCCCTTTAAAAAGGCGTCTACTCCATCCAATTTCAGCGCAGAACCAAAATAGCAGGGAAAGAGCCTGCGCCGTGCAATTAAGTCGGTAATTTCCTCATCGGTAAATGTTTCTGTTGCTAAAAAGTGTTCCAGCGCCGATTCGTCGCACATCGCGATATTTTCCCAGAACTCCGCTGGGACCTGCCCCTCACTGAAATCCACGCAGCCGCCGTTGAGCCGCTTTAATTCCTGCAATAAAGCCGTCTGACCGGTTACAGGTAAATCCATCTTGTTGACAAACAGAAAGGTCGGAATCTGATATTTATTTAAAAGCTGCCAGAGTGTCCGGGTATGGCCTTGCACCCCTGCGGTGCCGCTCACGACCAACACCGCATAATCCAGCACCCGCAGTGTCCGTTCCATTTCGCTGGAAAAATCTACATGACCTGGCGTGTCGAGCAAAGTGATTTCCAGATTACCTACAGAAAGCACCGCCTGCTTAGAGAAAATGGTAATCCCTCTCTCCCGTTCCAGCGACTCCGTATCCAGAAAAGCATTCTGATGGTCTACCCGGCCCAGCTTTTTCAGCTGTCCGCTTTGAAAAAGCATTGCTTCTGAAAGCGTGGTTTTCCCAGCGTCCACATGGGCAAGAATTCCCACCGCCAACTTTCTTTGCTCTTTACATTCCATATATGATAAATTCTCCTTTTTAGGGGTAAAAGTTCCCATCTACTGTAACATACCCATCGCAAGTTTCTTTATTGTAAAGGGAAAAAAAGAAAATGTCAAACAACGGCAGTTCATCTGATAAAACAGGGCCTCAGCCACTGCAAAAGGCAAGACGATTGGACGACTCCATACAAAAGGGACGCAACGCCACGCATGGCCTTGCATCCCTTTTAAAATATGATTTTATCCTATGACAACCGAACAATGCATCTGCGCCGCTTCGCCCGGCATCGTGGTATACACGCCTGTTTTCGTCCCCGGGGCGCCGACTGCCCAAATGCGGAAATAGTAGTCATTGCCGATCTTCGCTACAAATTGCGTTTTAAAGATATTTCCGTTGCCTACGGTAAAGCTTGGCATTGCGGTACTGCCATTTAAAACGGTCATTTTAAAGCAGTAAGCGCTTCCTCTTTTCAATGTAAACTCCATCGTTGTATCAGAGCGTACAGACGCTGGGGCAGGCACCGTTACCGTTGGTATTGTCAAAACCGGAACAGTTGGGGCAGTTGCCACGGCGGTTCCGTCCCCCGTTGTGTTAGAAGAGGTATCTCTTCTACTGCCTCCTCCACCGTTGCCACCGCCGCCTCCAGAAGAAGGCTTTTTCCCGTCCAATTGGCGCTGCTTATTAATAAGTGTCTCCGCCGCAGCATTCTTTTGATCCGGCGTCGCATCCAGATTTGCCTGGACTGCTTCCGCAGCCTTCAATGCCTCGTCAAACGCCGCTTTTACATCGGTTGTACCTTTGGTATAACGATAATCGTTTTTAACCGCCTTCGCGCTGCTTATCGCCTGATCCAGCTTATTCGTTACAACACGAATTCCGTCCAACTGCTTCAACTTTTCCTGCAACGCTGTTTCTGCTGCAGCCATTTCCCTTAAAGCGGCTTGCTCATTCGCCAAAAGCTCTTCCGCATCCTTTAAAGCCTTATCAAAGGCTTCTTTTTTGCTTGCCGTTGCATAGGTATGCTCTGCTGTATTTTCAACCTCTTTTGCTTTAGTAATGGTTTCTTCCAGATTGTCCTTTACAAAATTTGCGCCGTCCAACTGCGCCTGCTTTTCCTGTAACTCTGCCGCTGCCGCCTTCATCTCTTCCAATGACGCACTCTGATTCTGCAAAAGCGCCTCCGCAGTGCTCAAGGCCTTGTCAAAGGCGGCTTTTTTCTCTGCGGTCGCATAGAAGTAATCATACGCATCTTTTGTTTCTTTTGCAGCAGACACTGCTTGGGTCAGATTTTCTTTTACAACCTCCGCACCATCCAATCGCCCCTGCTTTTCTTGCAACGCAGTCATTGCCGTATCCATATCCTCAGGAGCCGCATCCTTATTTTGCAAAAGGCCCTCCGCTTTTTTCAGCGCCTCATCAAAGGCACTTTTCCTGCTTGCGGTTGCATCAGTATAAACGCATGTATTTTTAACTTCCGTTGCTTTAGCAATGGTTTCTCCCAGCTTGTTTTTTACAAAATTCGCGCCGTCCAGCTGCGCCTGCTTTTCCTGTAATTCTACTGCAGCCGCATCAAGCTTTTCCTGCGTTGCATCCAAGCTTTGTAAAAGCTCTTCCGCATCTTTTAAAGCCTGATCAAAAGCCGCTCTCTTCTCTGTATCCGCATAAACATAATTCAACGTACTTTGGGCCTTTTGGGCATTAGAAACCGCTTTTATCAGCGCATCTTTTTCGAGAAACGCCTCATGTCCATCGACAGTCAGCGCCTTTAAGCACACGTTTGCAAGCGTAACTTCACTTTTTCCATCTGAGCCATAAAGAGTTCCCTCATAATCCAAAATATCCAGCCAGTCTTCGCCGTCATAGCTGACAAAGCTTTCTCCTCTGCTGCAATCGGCTTCAGCCGTCACACCATCACAATATCCGTTCAGCTCGCAGGCAATCGGATAGATGGTCTCATGATCCCACATTTGATCGGTGGTTCTGGGAATTTTCATCGTTACAACAACCGCAAACTTTTCACCTTCATAAACCGGAACCGGAGTGTCTAGCTCAATCGTGTGATAACCCGCGTACGGTTTTGAACCGGTTTGTTCTGTTTTGTACGCTTTTTTGCCGCTGGTTGGGTCGGCGTCATCCTGCAGATCGGTATAAACCTGAATAGAGTACGTGCAATCGTAGGTTGTTGTATAAAATGCCGCCGCTTTAATGGTCTCATTACCTGTTGCGGTAAACACATTGGACATTTTCATCGGTGCTGTGGGGTTATCCGCCAAGCCGAGCGTTGTACTCCAGCCGGTGCCGTCATACTGGTAATTGTGATCATACGGCTGGTCTGCGGAAGCGATGAACTGGCAGGTTTCAGAAATGGAACTGTCTTCATAGGAAAGATAGAAACAGCCATCCATCGAATTGACATCGCCATCCAAGCCCCAGCTGTTGCGAATCAGCCAACCTCCGTCGTTTTTCGGCTGTCTCCCGGTTGTGCTGTTTTTAAAATAAGAAGCCGGAATCGTGTCATCCCAACCAATAATCTGCACTGCATGGTCCAAATTTACCTTCTCAGGGCCATTATATGGCTGCATCACATATATTTCTTTATCAATTTTTTTAATGTTATATTTACTGGGTTCTGCTGATTTGTATGATACAGAAACGCTGCTGCCATCCATCAGCACTTGTTTAATCGCGGCGCCGTTCCATTTTCCATCTTGATCTTTCGTCGGCAAATAATTGCTTTCCACCAAATAATAGGGAGCCACATAGTGGTATTCTTCTCCCACTTCTCCATATTTTTCGTCATTTTTTAAAATGTATTGTCCGTTGACATAATTAAAATCATTGTAGCTTTCCGGATAAGGGACATCTTCTTCCAATTGGAAGCCAATTCTGGATAAGGTTGCATTTGCCATAAAGGTATTGCCGCCAAATTCATACCAGGGATATGCCATGTTCTTTGTTTTATCTGAGGAGTTACCCCAAGGCTGGAAGGTATCTCCTGCGGTACCATCCTCCGGCGCATCCGGGTTTGCTAAGCCGTTATAAGTGAAATACGCCAAATGACGCGGCGAAAAAACGACGTCATTCTCCGGAAATAATTCAGACTCAGCCGAACCGGCCGCCGCAAATGCCCAGCAGGTTCCCCAACGGGTTTGATTTCGGGTTTCATCCCTTATCTCACCTTTATTGCGCATATCATAGGCTCTGGGGAAACTTCTCGCTGCTCTTGCAAGTGTTTGGGGAACATAAGCCTGCTGCAAATAGGATGGATTCATAAACGGCTGTACATATCCAGAATGTTCGCGTTCCATTTCGCCCGTTTCTTCATCCCAATCCTCTTCCGATTCCGTCCATGCGGAATTTGGTACGCTGGCAGTGAACTGAGACGCGAGCTTTTCCGTAGATGTTTTCGCAAAGCTTGTCGTCACTGTCAAAGGACTGGCCATCATAGAAAGCGCCAATAAAAAAGAGGCTACTTTCCGGCTCTGTTTTGAAAAACGCATCTTTACACTTCCTTTCCATAAATTCTAAATCAAAGATCTTACATTTAATTCCTGTTTAAATCTGTTATTTAACCTGTGATATTTCTAAATATATACCTATGTGTCAAATATTGTCAACTTGAATTCCATCAGAACCAGATGAAATTTAGCACAATATTTCTTTCTAAATCTTAGCAAAAAGAGAAAAATAAGAATCAAATCATGGTGCTTTTGAAAGTTTTTTACAGCAATCTTTCTACTGTTTCAACAAAGTAAAGTGATAATACTTCACCTGTGGACATTTCCATACAGAAAATTTAAGGCTCTGATTTTACACACAATTTCGTGTAAAATCAGAGCCTTTATTTTGCCTGTTAATAAAAATCAATCGATTGCAGAGGGACATTTTTCCCGAATAACCGCCATCGCCGCCTCGTCGCCAACCACGGTGACATCCGGATGCACCTGCAGGATCGACGCGGGAACCTCCGGCGTAATCGGTCCAAACAGGGACTCATAGAGAATTTCCGCTTTTCCCGCACCATTTGCAACCAGCAGAACCTTCTTTGCCCCCATAATCGCACCGATGCCCATTGTGACCGCATAGCGCGGCACTTCTTCTTTACTGGCAAAAAAACGGGCGTTTGCATCGATTGTTTTCTGCTTCAGAGTAACGCGGTGCGTCTCCTTAATAAAGCTCTCACTCGGCTCGTTAAAACCAATATGGCCGGTATTGCCAATGCCTAACAACTGCAGATCAATACCGCCCAGGCTATCAATTAATTTGTCATAGCGGTGGCCTTCCGCTGTAACATCCTTTGCCAAGCCATCCGGTACATGCGTATTTACCATTTGAATATTAATATGCTTGAAGAAGTTTTCCTTCATGTAGTAGTGATAGCTTTGCTCATGTTCCGGAGCCAGCCCGCAGTATTCATCCAGATTAACGCTGCGTACCTTTGTAAAGTCCACATCTCCCTTTTCATACCAGTCGATCAATTGGGAATATACCCCCAATGGTGTGGAACCTGTAGCAAGGCCAAGGACGGAATCCGGTTTTAAAATGACCTGAGCGGAAATGAGATTTGCGGCTTTCCTGCTCATTGCGGTGTAATCCGGTGCGCTGAAAATCTTCATACAAACCTTCCTTTCGCGGCCGCAAACTGCCAACTTTTTTGACAGTGGCAGCCAATAAAATATTCTGCTTCTATTATACCTTTTTTATCAGGAATAGCAACAGCGTAGGCCGTATATTTATTGCCCAATTTGCAAACAATTGTGACAAGATATGCAAACAGGAGGGTACAACACTACACTATGAAAAAAGACGCTGTTTTATTCGCCACAGGAGGCATTATTTATCCCGCTTTGGAAATTGCCAGCCGTGGCTATAGCGATGTTTCCATGTCAATTGCAGGCGGTGTATGCCTCTGCCTGATCAACCGTTTTTGCAATGGCCCTTTTAAAAAGAAAAGCCTGTCCTTTAAATGCTGTGTCGGTTCCGGCATTATCACCTCTGTGGAGTTCTTGACTGGCATTGTCGTCAACGTCCTGTTGAAGCAGAACGTATGGGATTATTCCAACCTTCCCCTCAATGTTTTGGGACAGGTCTGCCTTCCCTTTTCGATCCTCTGGTTTTTCATCACAATCCCTGCGTTGGGCCTCTGCGGATTATACGACAAAATAAAAGGAATTCCACACAGAAAGCGCATTGCCAAATAAAAACAGAAGCAAAGAAATTCCAATTCCTCTCAAATTGGCGGCGACAAAACGTTGATTTTATTGTATTGCTATGGTATAATATTTTTCGTTCATTCGCCGCTGTGGCGGAATTGGCAGACGCAAGGGACTTAAAATCCCTCGGTGGAAACACTGTACCGGTTCGATCCCGGTCAGCGGCACCAAAAGGCCTTGCAGAGTATTATGCTCTGCAAGGCCTTTTGTTTGAAATATCAGAAAATCATCTGGTTACAGGTCGTCTGCATCCTGGACGGGATACAGGTCGTCCTGGGGCGTGCCGGTATAGCTGCCGCCGACGTCCGAAAGGATGCTGCCTTTCCCCGTTTGTTTCATCATGGATGCTACTTTTTCGGCCTTCTGTTCTGCGCCGGACTTCTTCTTGGACTGCTTGTTTGCCAAGAGTCCGTTTTTTCCTTCTACCATAAAATCACCCCTATGGCAGTATTCCCTCATTCAGCAAGAATATGACTTTATGTAGCAGGCCGCATGCCTTCTGTCAAATCCATTACAACTGCCGAAGCCAGGATCAGTCCGGCAACAGACGGGACAAACGCCACACTGCCGGGAGTCTGACGTTTGGAGGAGTCCGTTTCTATTTCTTCCGCTTCTTCCCTTGGAGCAGGCTGTTCTTTGGAATATACAACCTTTAACGCCGGTATGTTTCTTTTCTTCAGTTCTCTGCGCATCACCCGGCAAAGCGGGCACACCGATGTATTGTAAATATCGGCAATTTCAAATTGTGTTGGGTCCAGCTTGTTTCCCGCGCCCATGCTGCTGATGATGGGAATTTGTTTTTCCCGGGCAATTTCTGCCAGCGCCAGTTTTGCGGAAATGGTATCCACCGCGTCTACAATGTAATCGCAGCCGTCTAAAAAGTCTGATGGCATTTCCGGCAGAAAAAACATGGAGTAGCATTCAATTTGAACCTCTGGATTGATTGCGCGGGCACGCTCCTTCATAACGTCCACCTTTTGCATGCCGATCGTCCGGTGATCCGCAATGATCTGCCGGTTGATATTGGTTAAGCTGACTGTGTCGTTGTCAATCAACAGCAGCCGTCCAATCCCCGTGCGTACCAAAGCCTCAACCGTATAGCCTCCCACGCCTCCAATCCCAAAAACCGCGACACTGCACTCTTTTAACCGTTGGATGCTCCGCTTGCCAAGCAGCAGCTGGGATCTGGAAAATTCATTCAGCATGTTCGCTGTCTCCTTTTGATATAAATACGGCGATTACCGTCTGAAACAGAATACATATGTCTTTCCAAAATGAAATCTTCTTCATATATTCCAGATTCAAAGCCATTTTAGGCGGTAAAATTTTTTCGATATAAACTTCATCGGTATTTTCACAGGAACTGAGCAACGCGTCCTCATCCTTGAAGGCGATGCTGGCAGGCGCCGTTATACCCGGGCGAATCAACAGGGTAGCCATCTGCTCCGGCGTATAAATATCCACATATTTGCGTATTTCCGGACGGGGGCCGACCAGGCTCATCGAACCGTTCAATACATTTAACAGTTGAGATACCTCATCTAGCCGAAACTTACGGATCAAATGCCCCACCCTGGTAATACGCGGATCGTGTCCGACGGTGATGGAAGGGCCAATTTGATCGGCATTTTGAACCATCGTGCGAAATTTGTAGATTCGAAAATCCTGATTGTATTTTCCCACCCGCACCTGGCGATAGAAAACCGGCCCCTTGGAATCCAATTTGATTGCGGCAGCCAATAGTAACAGAAAAGGGGACAATATCGCCAACAAGATCATTGACACAAAAATATCAAAGGCGCGTTTTGCCGCCAGTGAGAATTTTCTCTTCTGCAAGCCTTCCCAATAGGCTTTTGTATATGTGTTCTGCATTTCTTCCGGTAAGTTTTCATAGCTCACGGCATGATCTCCCATCCACATATTTTTATTATTATAGCATAAAAGTGCTTTGAGGAACAGATTTTGCCCGCTCTTTCTCATTGTTACTTCTTTTTTAAAGCGTTATTCACGAAAACCACAGAAAAAAAGCGCGTTCCTTATTTACATTTTATATAAAAAAATGTTATACTAAGTTGAGATATGATTTAACACGAGTTATATATTGAATGAAGAAATGTTGCTGCTTAATTTCTATGTAAAAACACAAGGAGGTTTTTTTAATGGCATATTATTTAGGAATTGATTTGGGCGGAACCAATATCGCAGTAGGCGTTGTAGATGAAAACTATCAGATTATTGGAAGAGGAAAAAACAAGACAAAAGTCCCCTGCTCTTCGGAGGAAATGTGCGAACAGCTCGCCGTGACTGCCTTTGCTGCTCTGGAGGACGCCGGCATCTCTATCGACGACATTCCATGGGTTGGAATCGGAACCCCTGGTACGGTCGACCGCGACAACGGCGTTGTGGAGTTCTCCAACAACCTGTATTTTAACAACTTTCAGTTAAAACAAATGCTGCAAGAAAGAATGAAAAAGAACGTCATTGTCGAAAACGACGCCAACGCTGCGGCATATGGAGAGTTCAAGGCCGGCGCTTTGAAAGGCGCCAAAAACGGCCTTGCCATCACTTTGGGCACCGGCGTTGGCAGCGGCATTATCATAGATGGAAAAATCTATGCCGGCACCAATCACTGTGCCGGTGAAATGGGACATACGGTCATCGTATTCAATGGCCGGCACTGCTCCTGCGGGCGCAACGGCTGTTGGGAGCGGTACTCTGCGGCAACCGGACTGATCATCAGCACCAAAGAAGCCATGATGGCAAATCCGGATAAGGAACAGCCGATCTGGAAGCTGGTGGATGGCGACATCGAAAAGGTCAGCGGACGGACCGCCTTTGACGCCATGCGGGCGGGCGATCCCATCGGCAAACAGGTGGTTGACGAATATATCGCGTATCTTGGATGCGGTCTTGCCAACTGTGTCAATACCCTGCAGCCCGACATTCTCTGCATCGGCGGTGGTATCTGCAATGAAGGTGAGACCTTGCTGGCGCCCCTGCGCGAATACGTAGACAAAGAGCAGTACGGCGGCGCAAAAATCCGCACCAAGATCTGCAAAGCACAACTCGGCAACGATGCGGGCATTATCGGCGCCGCACTGTTGGGAATCTGATAAATGATTTATTAGAGGGATGGAATATGAGCATTGAACAACATATCTTCGGCGAGATGCCGAACGGAACAAAAATTCATTTGTACACATTAAAGAACAACCATAACGTTTCCATTCAAGTGATGGAATATGGCGCAAGAGTCGTCAGTATCCATGTTCCTGACAAGAATGGAACCTTTTCCAATGTGGTGCTGAGCCACGACACCTTGGAAGAGTACCTTGCCGATGGAGATTTTCTGGGCGCCGCAGTGGGACGGTACGCAAACCGGATTGCTGACGGCACTGTCCGTATCGATGGAAACACCTACTCTCTGAGTCAGAATGAAAACGGCAATACGCTGCACGGCGGATTCCAGGGATTCCACCAAAAGGTATGGCAGGTAAAGGACAGTAACAACAGCGACGATGTCCCCTCAATTTCTTTTATCTATCACAGTCCTGACGGAGAAGAAGGATTCCCCGGAAACCTGGATGTCACCATTAAGTATACCCTCTCCACGGACAACGCGCTGGTGATCGACTACGAAGCAAGAACGGACACGGCTACACTTGTCAACCTGACTAACCACAGCTTCTTTAATCTATCCGGAGACCCGGGGCAAGACATTCTCTCCCACGAGCTGCAAGTCAACGCGGATTCTATTACAGTTGCCGGAAGCGGACTGATCCCCACCGGTGTTTTCTCTCCCGTCGCAAACACCGCCGCGGATTTCAGGCAGGCCAAACCGATCGGTCGTGACATTCACGCGGAAGAACCTCTGCTGCTGCAATGCGGTGGATATGACCACAACTTCGTCCTGTCCGCTGAGAGTGGTATTAAGAAAGCTGCGGAGGTATATGAGCCTGTCAGCGGCCGTGTGATGGAGACCTTCACGGATATGCCGGGCATGCAGCTTTACACAGCAAACGGCTTCCCGGAGAATGTGTATGCCAGCGACGGAGTTCCGTTACAGGCGCACCATGCGTTTTGTCTGGAAACCCAGTTTTATCCGGACTCCCCGCATCATTCCAATTTCCCCAGCGCCGTACTGACCCCCGCAGACGTATATCGCCACACGACGATTTATAAGTTTTCTGTGCGGTAACAAACGACTAAAATATCAAAAACAGCTGTATGCAAATATGATTGCATACAGCTGTTTTTTGTACACTAAAGCCCACGGCTGTACCGGGGAGTTTCAAAAAAGCATTAGCGTTCAGTAGAAAAAGCAGAGAATTAAACAGACAATACGTGAGTAAATAAATATTCTATATAAAAACGGTTATAGCGAACGTTTGCGTTAGGGAAGTGTGGCAGACGCTGACGTTAGGGAGTGAACCGCTCTAATTTGGTTGGCCGTCCCATTTTTTCTTGTCCAATCCGTTCCCTCACTTTGGAACATCCTAAATATAGCCTATAAGATATCCTAAAGTCAATAGATTTATGGCAACAATTATTATATTAAAATTAGGGTTAACAGCAAAAAATCCCGAAAGCCTGTTGCATCAGCAAGCATCCGGGACTTTCTTATTTATTCCCACTCGACTTCTATTTCGTTTTAAATGGTAATTATATGTATTTTTTAATTCTCTTTTGTTGTTGATTTTTGCAAAATGACACGCACTTTATCCGCATTATCTAAAACTTTTGTAGCTAAAATGTAGCCAGCGATTTTCATTCACCTCAACACCTACAAGCCACTGGATACGATTAAAGTAGATAAATAGCTTAACAAATAGCATCTCTTTTGAGGTGCTATTTGTTTTTGCCTAATTCTCTTTATCATCATCAAATTGTGCGAAATCCCTATTTTTTAGTGCAATTTATGCTATAATATATTTTTAAGAAACGGAGGGTTTTATATGAGTGAACTATCAAAACCGGAACCATGGGTAAACACAAAAGAAATCGCCGAGCACATGGGTGTCACTGTGGAAACTGTTCGTAAGTGGATTAAGCTTGAAAAAATACCTTGCCACCGCATCGGTAAGCTTTGGAAGTTTAAAGTCAGCGAGGTTGACGAGTGGGTGACAAGCGGACAGGCAACCGAGTAGTCGGCCATACAGAAAACGCCCATTTTACTGGCCGCCATAAATTCATGATAGTATATGACAACACAAAATTCAGCGAGCTCAGCCCTAAAGGTTTGAGAATTGCTCAGTACGATTATATGGAGGAATAAAAATGTCAAGTGCAGCACAGAGAGCCGAACTGCAATCTAAAATATGGAAAATAGCCAATGATGTTCGTGGCTCCGTAGATGGATGGGATTTTAAGCAATATGTTTTAGGAACACTTTTTTATCGTTTTATCAGCGAAAATTTTTCTAACTACATCGAAGGCGGCGATGAGAGCGTTAAGTATGCAGAGCTTGACGATAGCATCATCACCAAAGAAATTAAAGAGGATGCTATCAAGACGAAGGGTTATTTTATCTACCCCAGTCAGCTGTTTGCCAACATTGCTAAAAACGCAAATACCAATGACAGCTTAAATACCGAATTGAAAGCAATCTTTGATACCATTGAAAGTTCAGCCAACGGATATCCTTCGGAACTGGATATCAAAGGCTTATTTGCCGATTTCGATACCACCAGCAACCGCTTGGGAAATACAGTCAAAGACAAAAACAGTCGTTTAGCCGCTGTTATAAAAGGCGTGGAAGAGCTGGATTTTGGCAAGTTTGAGGATAACCAAATTGATCTCTTCGGTGATGCCTATGAATTTTTGATCTCCAATTATGCTGCCAATGCGGGCAAGTCAGGGGGAGAATTTTTCACGCCTCAAAGCGTTTCAAAGCTGATTGCAAAGCTGGCCATCCACAAGCAGACAACGATCAACAAGATTTACGACCCTGCTGCCGGTTCTGGCTCGCTGCTGTTGCAAGCAAAAAAGCAATTTGATGCTCACATTATTGAAGACGGCTTCTTTGGACAGGAAATCAATCACACAACCTATAACCTTGCCCGCATGAATATGTTTTTGCATAATGTTAACTATGATAAATTCAATATTGCACTGGGCAACACTTTGACAGACCCTCAGTTTGGCAGCGACAAGCCCTTTGATGCCATTGTGTCCAACCCGCCATATTCCATCAACTGGATTGGCAGTGATGACCCAACCCTCATTAACGATGACCGCTTTGCCCCTGCCGGTGTTCTTGCACCAAAGTCGAAAGCGGACTTTGCCTTTGTGCTCCATAGCCTGAGCTATCTTTCCGGCAAAGGGCGGGCGGCTATCGTCTGCTTCCCTGGTATCTTTTACCGTGGTGGTGCAGAGCAGAAAATCAGACAGTATCTCATTGACAACAACTTTGTGGAAACGGTTATCTCGCTGGCTCCAAACCTTTTTTACGGCACCTCTATTGCTGTTAATATCTTGGTTTTGTCCAAACACAAGAGCGACACAAAAGTGCAATTCATTGATGCCAGCGGTGAAGACTTTTATAAAAAAGAGACCAATAACAATGTGCTGACAGAAGACCATATTGAAAAAATCCTCACGCTGTTTGACCGAAAGGAAGACATTGACTATGTAGCAAAGTCTGTGGATAAGGATAAAATTGCGGAAGAAAATTACAATCTTTCCGTAAGCTCTTATGTAGAGGCTAAAGACACCAGAGAAGTCATTGATATCAATGTGCTGAACGCAGAAATTAAAACAACCGTTGCAAAAATTGATAGGCTTCGTGCTGAGATCGATGAGATCATTGCGGAAATCGAGGTGTGAGCATGAGTAGATTAGATGAGCTGATAAAGGAACTTTGTCCAGATGGAGTGGAGTGTGCTCCACTTGAAGAATGCTGTAATATCTTAGATAGACAGCGTAAGCCTGTTACAAAGTCAGCGAGAGAAATAGGCCAATACCCTTATTATGGTGCAAATGGAATTCAAGACTATGTTTCGGAGTATATTTTTGACGGTACATTTGTTTTAGTTGGTGAAGATGGTAGCGTCATAACTAAAAATGGTAATCCAGTTGTCACATGGGCTAAAGGGAAAATATGGGTCAATAATCATGCTCATATTATTGAAGAAAGGGATGGAGTTTTATTAAGATACTTGTACCACTTTATCCAGACAGTTGATGTTACACCATTGATTCATGGCAACATTCCCAAACTTACAGGTGGCGACTTTAAAGCAATCCTAATCCCCCTCCCCCCTCTCCCTGTGCAAGAGGAAATTATCCGCATATTAGACAATTTCACGGAGCTTACAGCGGAGCTTACAGCGGAGCTTACAGCGAGAAAAAAACAGTATGAATATTATAGGGATAGTTTGCTGTTGCGGAACAACAACATTTCTATGGTTCCATTAAAAACCGTAGTAAAGAGAAGCTGTTCGGGAGGAACTCCCACAAAAGGAAATAGCTCGTACTATGATAATGGGGATATTCCTTGGTTACGTACCCAAGATGTGAAGTTTAATGAAATATATGAAATAGATAGCTTTATAACAGAAGAAGCGGTAGCAAAAACATCTGCCAAATGGATCCCCTCTAACTGCGTTATTATAGCTATTTCAGGAGCAACGGCTGGACGATGTGCAATTAATAAAATACCTACAACCACCAATCAGCACTGCCTAAACTTGGAGATTGACGATTCAAAAGCTCTATATAAATATGTTTTCTATTGCGTTTATAGTCAATACGAGGAATTGATTTCAAAAAAACAAGGGGCAAGAGGTGACTTAAACTCATCGTTGGTATTGAGTCTTGATATCCCTATTCCATACCCAAACGATGTAGAAAAATCACTTGCCGAGCAACAACGCATTGTCGACATCCTTGACCGCTTCGATACTCTTTGCAACGACATTTCAAGCGGTCTGCCCGCCGAGATAAAGGCAAGGCAGCAACAATATGAATACTACCGTGATAAGCTGCTTGCCTTTCCAAAGGCTGAATTAGAGGTGTAGTATGGGAAAAAGTTTAAATGAAATCGCACAAGAGCTAAAAAACAATAATAAAAAGGTACAGCTAATTTACGCCTTCAATGGAACCGGCAAAACAAGACTCTCCAAAGAGTTTAAAGAATTAGTTGCGCCTAAAGGCGATGTAGAAATCGAGGATACAGGATTAGCGAACAAGAAAATTATTTACTATAATGCCTTTACTGAGGATTTGTTTTACTGGGACAATGATTTAGTGAATGATACTGAGCCGAAGCTTAAAATACAACCAAATGTTTTTACGCACTGGGTCTTTGTAGACCAAGGACAAGAGTTAAACATCAGCAAAAATTTTCAATATTATACAGATGAAAAATTAACACCTCACCTTAATGCACAATATACTACTAAAAATGATGGAGGAAAAGATTTTATAGTACCAGCCTTTTCAGAAGTTACGTTTTCCTATGAGCGTGGCAATGAAGATTTTTCAGAAAACATTAAAATATCAAAAGGTGAAGAAAGCTGTTTTATCTGGAGTGTTTTTTATTCACTGCTTAAACAAGTGGTGGAAGTTCTTAATATTGATAAGGATAGTATAGACCAAGAACGGGAAACAGATAGTTTTGATAATTTGGAATATGTATTTATTGATGACCCCGTGACTTCATTAGATGAAAATCACTTAATTGAATTTGCAGTGGATTTAGCTGAAATAATCAAGGAAAGTATATCTGACTTGAAATTTATTATCACTACGCATAACCCTCTTTTTTACAATGTGCTTAGCAATGAATTTAATAATAAT
Organism: Anaeromassilibacillus senegalensis; assembly: GCF_001261775.1. Classification (GTDB taxonomy): domain Bacteria; phylum Bacillota; class Clostridia; order Oscillospirales; family Acutalibacteraceae; genus Anaeromassilibacillus; species Anaeromassilibacillus senegalensis. The sequence goes on from NZ_LN868537.1 coordinate 704,303, forward strand.
AATAAAAAAACAGGTTATAATCCTAACAAGCATTTTAAGAAGCTCTGTCTGACAAAGACTGAAGACTCCACTTATGAAATAAACAGCTCCAATGACTCACCATTTTCTTATCACCTGTTTTTATTAAATGAAATTCAAAAAGCCGTTGAAACTGGGCAAATATACAAATATCATTTCAATTTTATGCGTAATATTTTAGAAAAGACATCAACCTTCTTAGGGTATGATGTTTGGGGCGATTTGCTATCCCCTGTCAAAGGTGATAAAGAAGCGTACATAAAAAGAATCCTAAACTTGTCAAGTCATTCAAAACACTCAGCTGAAGAAATTGTTATGATTACAGACGATGACAAGCGAGCACTAACAAATCTTGTTAAGGAAATTTCAGCAATATACAGATTTAACGGCAAGCAAAATAAATACGGTGAGGAGGTTTGAAAATGTCCGAGTTTAACATAATCGCTGAATCTAACAACTTTATCGTTTTAGATAAATATACAAAGATTGAGCAGCAAGGTGCCAGCTACCAAACCGAAGCGGATTTAGAGCGTGAGCTCATTGCCGATTTGGTGAACCAAGGCTACGACCATCTACCAAAGCTCACGACCCCAAAGGCAATGCTTGAAAATGTCCGGGTGCAACTGCAACTGCTGAACAAGATGGAGTTTTCGGATGACGAGTGGAAGCGTTTTTGTGAGGAGTACTTAGATAAACCAATTGACAGCCACATCGACAAGACACGCAAAATTCATAACGATTATATCTACGACTTTGTTTTTGACGATGGACATATCCAAAACATTTATCTGGTGGACAAAAAGGATATCGCAAAAAATAAGCTGCAAGTCATTTCACAATTTGAACAAACCGGAACCCACGCCAACCGATATGATGTTACCATTTTAGTCAATGGGCTTCCGTTGGTTCAAGTTGAGCTAAAAAAACGTGGAATTGCAATCAAAGAAGCGTTCAACCAAGTAAATAGATATAGCAAGGAGAGTTTTAATTCGGAAAACTCTCTGTTTAAGTATCTGCAACTCTTTGTTATCTCCAATGGAACCGATAGCCGCTATTTTGCAAACACGACAAAGCGAGATAAAAACAGCTTTGATTTTACGATGAACTGGGCAAAGTCAGACAATGCACTGATTAAAGATTTGAAGGATTTTACGGCAACATTCTTTCAAAAAAACACATTGCTCAGTGTGCTTCTGCTATACTCTGTTTTTGACAGCAGCGACAATCTGCTCATCATGCGCCCTTATCAGATTGCCGCAACAGAACGAATTTTGTGGAAGATTAAAAGCTCCTACTACGCTAAGAAATGGCGCACCACGGAAAGCGGCGGATACATTTGGCATACCACCGGCAGCGGAAAAACACTGACAAGCTTTAAAGCCGCACGCCTTGCCACCGAGCTGGATTTTATCGACAAAGTGTTCTTTGTTGTGGACAGAAAAGACTTGGACTATCAGACGATGAAAGAGTATCAGCGTTTTTCTCCCGACAGCGTAAACGGCTCTGAAAACACCGCTGGGTTAAAGCGCAACATTGAAAAAGATGACAATAAAATCATTGTGACTACCATTCAAAAGCTGAATCATCTGATGAAAAGCGAAGCGGATTTGCCTATTTATAACAAGCAGGTCGTTTTCATTTTTGACGAAGCACATCGCTCACAGTTTGGCGAAGCGCAAAAAAATATTCACAAGAAGTTCAAACAGTATTACCAGTTTGGGTTCACCGGCACCCCCATCTTCCCCGAAAATGCTCTTGGCGCCGAAACCACGGCTTCTGTGTTTGGGCGTGAATTGCACTCCTATGTTATCACTGATGCCATCAGAGATGAAAAAGTGCTTAAGTTTAAGGTTGATTATAACGATGTTCGCCCCAAGTTCAAATCAATTGAAATGGAGCAGGACGAGAAAAAGCTGACTGCTGCCGAAACAAAAGAGGCACTGCTGCACCCTGAAAGAATCAAAGAGATTTCACAGTATATTTTGAATAATTTTAGGGTGAAAACACATCGTTCCCATGCAGGGGCAAAAGGGTTCAATGCCATGTTCGCTGTAAGCAGCGTTGATGCGGCAAAGCTCTACTACGAGGCACTGAATGACTTGCAAAAGGAAAGCGAAAAACCTCTCAGAATTGCAACGATTTTTTCTTTTGCGGCCAACGAAGAACAAAATGCCATTGGTGAAATTGTTGACGAAACATTTGAACCCACCGCTATGGATAGCAGTGCAAAAGAGTTCCTAACTTACGCTATTAGCAATTATAATACTATGTTCAAAACGAACTTCGGCGTGGAAAGCAAGGAGTTTCAAAATTATTATCGTGACCTTGCAAACCGTGTAAGAAAACAGGAAATTGATCTTTTAATTGTGGTTGGAATGTTTTTGACGGGCTTTGATGCACCAACTCTAAACACGCTCTTTGTTGATAAAAACCTTCGTTACCACGGTTTGATTCAAGCATTTTCAAGAACGAACCGTATTTATGATTCCACAAAGACCTTTGGAAATATTGTTACTTTCCGAGATTTGGAGAAAGCTACCGTTGATGCCATCACTCTTTTTGGCGATACCAATACTAAAAATGTTGTGCTTGAGAAGAGCTATAACGAATATATGCAAGGCTTTACCGACATTGCTACCGGCGAAGCCCGTCGTGGCTATGTGGAACTGGTAAAAGAGTTAAATGAACGCTTTCCTAATGTCGACGAAATCGTAACAGAGAAGGATAAAAAAGATTTTTCCAAGTTATTTGGTGAGTATTTGCGAGTTGAAAATATCCTTCAAAACTATGATGAGTTTGCGAGCTTGAAAGCATTACAGTCGGTTGATTTGCATGACCCTCAAGCCGTTGAAGCGTTCAAGTCTGCCCACTATGTAAGCGATGAGGAAATTGCAGCTATGCAAGAAATCGCCGTGCCGGAAGAAAGAATTATTCAAGATTATCGTTCTACCTATAATGATATTCGTGATTGGCTCCGCAAAGAAGGTGCTGGTAAGGAAAAAGAGGCATCCTCGATTGACTGGGATGATGTTGTCTTTGAGGTTGACCTCTTAAAATCACAAGAGATAAATCTGGATTATATTCTCGAACTCATCTTTGAGAAAAATAAAAAGCTGCAAAATAAAGAAACCTTGGTTGATGATGTGCGTCGTCTCATCCGTTCAAGTGTAGGCAATCGTGCAAAAGAAAGTTTGGTGGTTGATTTTATCAATCAAACAGATTTAGATAAAATCGAAGATAAGGCAAGTATCATAGATGCCTTTTTTTCGTTTGCTCAAGCTGAGCAATTAAGAGAAGCGGAAGAATTGATTCATGCTGAAGAGCTCAACCAAGATGCTGCAAGGCGCTACATCCTCACATCGTTGAAGAAGGAGTACGCCAGTGAAAACGGAACAGAACTCAATGAAGTTTTGCCTAAAATGAGCCCGCTGAACCCTAAGTATTTAACGAAAAAGCAAACCGTATTTCAGAAAATAGCTGCCTTTGTCGAAAAGTTTAAAGGTGTGGGCGGCTCGATATAGGGTAAGGATTTGTATTAAAAGACCAGAATGGAATTTCTACGTAAGGCGTAATGGCAAGCAATGCACGGGTATATACCTTCCGTGCTTTTTGCTTGTTGGTGCATTACCCCAAACCCCAAAAGGACAGAGCATTTTGCTCTGTCCTTTTAAGCTGCTATGCGTCTGCTACGTCCGCCTTACGGCGTGCTATTTTTTAAAGATTATCGTTCATCCTGCGACATGAGTTTTGTCGTTTTTGTTGGCTGCTGCACATTCAAAATCCAATCAATATTATGCTTCGCCATCTGCAAATCCACCATCTCCTGCCGAGCCTGTTTGTACTCAGCATAGAGTTTGTTTTTTGTGAAGACAGTGTATCATATTCCGTTTTTTGTGCATCCATAGACGGCAACTTTTCCAGCCCAAGCTTATCAAATTCTTGCTTGGCAGTCTTATGTAATAGTAGGTCAGATTCATGTGCTGCCAAAAACTTTTTGCTATATCCCGACTGCCGATACTGCACATAAATATCACGGGTTTTGCGATAGGTGTCAATGCTCTTTTGCAGGCTGGTAATTTCAGAAAGTCGCTTTTCATTCGCCTTAATTTTATCCGAAAGCATATCAAACCGCCGCCCTGCCTCCTCCTCCTTTGCAGATAAAACCTCGTAATCATCCAATCCATTTTCCTGCAAATAAATCAGAGTTTTTGCAGCCTCTTTGAGATTAAAAGTCTTTGCCCACTTTTCATATCCGAACCTTTGCCTTGTTGTATCTTCGCTTCAATGTCAATAAGCATGTTCGGCTTTTTACCGGCAGGAGAAAGAGCCTTTTTCTTCGCCATAGGTTTTACAATCTGCTCACACTCAAGCCGTTTTAAAAGTTCGTGTACTGTATAATTCTCACCCAAAGAATCCAGGCGGATAAACCGCTTTCCCTGCGGCAGCTTCACCGCTAAGTGTGCCTTGTGCTTTACTTCGCAACCAGCTTTACGTAGAGCATCCTTTAATTCCTCTAAGGTCAAACTTTGTTCAAGGTTTGCATCAATCAGCTCTGCTAAACTCTCCCGAAGCGTAGGCTGTTTTTCATCACCAATCCATGTGCCATAACTGCCACGGCTCTGCTTTGGCTTCTCAATAATGGACAGCCCATTTTCTGCACATAGCCTATCTGAAATCTTTCGAATGGCAAAGCTGAATCCCCAGAAGTTGCGAAACTTTTTGGTGTAATCCAGCGCAGTAGAATTAAAGATAATGTGCGAGTGGACATGAGACTTGTCCACATGAGTACAAACCAGAAAAGCGTGTTTTCCCTTGGTCAGCGACATAGCAAGATCATAGCAAATCTTGTTGGCGGTGGCAGGGTCAATCTCGCCGGTCTCAAAGCTCTGCCGCAAGTGGTAGGCAATAATATTACGCTCCCCTTGGTCTCTGCCGGTGAGCTGTGCATATTGCCGCTTGGATAGCAAAAACTCCTAATCCGCCATCATAGGGTCGCATTCATAAGAGGAATTCCATTCACCATCATCAGTCTTTTCTGGATTTTCTACATAATCCGTAGACTTGCCCAGTGCCGTTGCCACACTTCGCCCTTTGCCAGTGTGCAGGGGCATTATCTTGTTGTTGCCATATACACCTCCATAAAAATTGTGGGGCGGAGCATTGCCATATCGCATTGCCCGCCCCTTGGTTTATCTCAACTTTGACAAGGATTTGAGTACCTCTCCAAAGTCGGATTTAATGGAATCCATCTGATTTGGAGTATACCCCGAAAAACGGACAGTGAAATAAAACACCTCCTGTTGTAGAATAGGAACTACAGCAGGAGGTGTTGTCATGTCCAGACAATATGCAAAAGTAGTATTTTTAAGTGAGGAAATATTACGCCGAAAAGCAGCAGGAGAAACCGATCGAGAGATCGGTAAGAGCTACGGATTGACAAAGGAACAGGTTTATAAATTGGTAAAACGTCAACGCCGCAAGACTCATCTAATTGCCAGCGGCTATGTCCCACAACCCAAAGGTCGGCCATGCAAGAATCCGGAAAATGAGGAACAGCGCCGTAATAGTGAAGTGATTCAGCTGCGGATGCAGGTAGAACTGCTCCGAAATTTTCTGTCCGAAGCTGGAAGGAGGTGAGGTTGAAGTATCGTGTCATTGAACGATTCCGTAGGAAATTTCTCATTGAAGCCATGTGCCGTTTATTTTAAGTATCTCGCAGCGGTTATTACGATTAGCGAAAACGACAAGGCAAGCCCGCAAGAGATCAATGGCTCATGGAACTCATTCTTGACTGTCAGCAGCGCTGCAAACAAACCTACGGCGTTGGATTCAGCGCCATACCGGCAAGAATGTCAATTTGAAAGCCATTTTGCGCATCATGCGTAAATTCGACTTGCTTTGCTCAGATACGCCGCCGCAAGCTCTATACGCACTACAAACAGGCGGTACACAAATACCCGAATCTGCTGAGGAGAGCTTTCAACCAGCCATTACCCAACCAATTCTGCGTGACCGATATTATTACTTACATCTCTATGGCTAAGGGAATTCTGTATCTATATGCCGTGATTGATCTGTGCGGTAAATTGGTCCTGGCCTACTGCGTCGGCAGCGACATGACTGCCTCACTTGTTACGGACACCATACGCGACGTATGGCAAAAAGAAAAGGTCGCTGATGGACTTTCCCTCCACAGCGACCAAGGGTCTCAATACACCTCACAAGCATACTTTGACCTAAGTCAAGAATATCACTTTCGCCCCTCAATGTCCAGCCCTGGATGCCCCTATGGCAACACCGCCATGGAAAATTTCTTCGGTACGCTCAAGACCGAGTGTCTGTACCGCATGAAGTTTTCCTGCCGTTCTGAGGTCAAACAGGCCGTTGCCGAATACGTTCAGTTCTACAATTTTGAGCGCATCAATTTGATAAGCGGCCTCACTCCGTTTGAAATCTGGAGCAAGGCCGCGTAATCCAGCGCTATTCTACGATAGGGTGTTTTTTTATTTGTCCGCTCACCAGGGAGCTGTCCAGTTGTCGTTCAGCAGGGCGGTTTTGCTTGTCCCTTGCAATCATTCTCTTGAGTACCGGGCCGACACGAAGTAGTATCAATTTAGTATCAAGCGGCAAAGTGACAGGCCAAAAAGCCTGTATTCATGCGGCTTTGCGCCCTTTCGGACTTCATTCCCACTCAATGGTGGCCGTAGGCTTTGGAGAAAGATCGTAGCAAACGCGATTGACCCCCTTGACCTCTTTCAATATCCGGTTTGTGATCTTCTGCAATACCGGCCAGTCGATGGTCTCAATGGTCGCCGTCATGGCATCGATGGTGTTAACCGCACGGATAATGACCGGGTATTCAAAACAGCGGGCACTGTCGCGGACACCAACCGATTTAAAATCCGGAACAACCGTGAAATACTGCCAGACCTTCTTGTCCAGCCCTGCAATATGGAACTCTTCCCGCAAAATGGCGTCTGACTCCCGTACTGCCTCCAAGCGATCCCTGGTGATCGCACCCAAACAGCGCACACCCAAGCCGGGACCCGGGAACGGCTGCCGATACACCATCTCCGCCGGTAAGCCAAGCTCTACGCCGCAGGCACGCACTTCGTCTTTAAACAGCTGACGAAGCGGCTCAACCAGCTCAAATTTGAGGTCTTCCGGCAGACCGCCCACATTGTGGTGAGATTTCACCATTTTGGCGGTTTTGGTTCCACTCTCAACAATATCCGGGTAGATGGTTCCCTGCGCCAGGAAATCGATTCCCTCCAGCTTGCGTGCTTCTTCTTCGAACACACGGATAAACTCCGCACCGATGATCTTACGCTTTTGCTCAGGATCAGCAACATCCGCCAGCTTGGAGAGAAAACGCTCAGAAGCGTCTACATATACCAGGTTGGCATTTAGCTGATTGCGGAAAACAGAAACAACCTGTTCCGGCTCTCCTTTTCTCAGCAAGCCGTGATTGACATGGACACAGGTGAGCTGCTCCCCGATCGCTTTCAGCAATAGTGCTGCGACAACGGAGCTGTCCACACCGCCGGAAAGCGCAAGCAGCACCTTTCGGTCCCCCACCTGACGGCGGACCAGCTCGATCTGATCGGCGATAAAGTTTTTCATATTCCAGTTGGCTTCTGCTTTACAGATGTCAAACACAAAGGGCTTTAGCGCATCGCAGAGCGATGCTTCATCCTCCGGAAGCTTGTCCATCATTTGTTCGGCTTTACCGTTGTGTGCAATGGAGAGAATCGGCAGACCGCAACCGTAAAGCTCCTCCAATACATCGATCTGCATGCCGTCCACCACATTGTTCGGGCCGCCGTTTAAAATAATACCCTTGGCATTTGGCAGTGCCTTGAGTTCACTCGCGGTCATATCATGGGGATAAATTTCACTGTACACGCCAAGACTGCGAATCGCACGTGCTACCGTCGTATTTTCCGTACTACCAAGGTCCAAAATAACAATCATATCCTGTTTCATCTGGTCTCCTTCCTGCTCCGCGCACATGATTCCAGTATGTTGGTTCCGTGCGGAGCCACCACCAACATCCCATCTATACTGATGCTCTTTACATCTCTAATTGAAAATCCTACTCCCATTCAATGGTTGCCGGCGGCTTACTCGTGATATCATAAACTACGCGGTTGACATTCTTTACCTCATTAATGATCCGGCTGCTGGCAGATTCCAACACATCATACGGAATACGCGCCCAATCGGCCGTCATGAAATCCGTGGTAGTCACACCGCGCAGTGCGATGGTATTGTCATAGGTCCTTCCATCACCCATCACGCCGACGCTCTTAATTCCGGTCAGTACTGCAAAATACTGATTGACTTTGCGATCCCAGCCCGCTTTGGCAATCTCCTCACGGAAGATCGCGTCCGCATCCTGAAGGATTTCCAGCTTGTCCTTTGTAACGTCGCCCATGATACGGATGCCAAGCCCGGGACCTGGGAACGGCTGCCGCCACACCAGATTTTCCGGAATTCCCAGCTCCAAACCGACCCGGCGCACCTCATCTTTAAAGAGGTCGCGCAGAGGCTCGATGATTCCTTCAAAACCCACGTCCTCCGGCAATCCGCCGACGTTGTGGTGGCTCTTAATGGTTGCAGCCTCCCCTTCGCCGCTTTCCACCACATCCGGATAAATGGTCCCCTGACAGAGATACTCGATTCTCCCCAGTTTTCCGGATTCCTCTTCAAACACGCGGATAAACTCTTCTCCAATGATTTTACGCTTTTGTTCCGGTTCCTCCACGCCCTTCAAACGATCCAGAAAACGGTCCTGTGCATTGACACGAATCAAATTCATATCAAATTGCTGCCGGAAGACGCGCTCCACCTCATCGCCTTCGTTCTTCCGGAGCATTCCGTGATCAACGAAGATACAGGTCAGGTTTTTCCCGACCGCCTTGTGTACCAGCACAGCCGCCACGGAGGAATCCACGCCGCCGGAAAGCGCACAGAGAACTCGCTTATCTCCAACGGTTTCTTTAATTTGCTGAATTGTCTCCTTGGCAAAGGAAGACATCACCCAATCCTTGGAGCAGCCACAGATATGATAGAGAAAATTTTTCAGCATGTCCATTCCATAGACGGAATGTTCCACCTCCGGGTGAAACTGAAACGCATAAAGGCGCCTGCTGTCGTCTGCCATAGCGGCGACCGGACACGCGTCGCTTGTTGCGGCGACTGCAAAGCCGGTTGGAACTGCGGAAATATAGTCCGTATGGCTCATCCAGCAAACCGACTCCTCCGGGACTCCCTGAAACAGCGCCGCTTCTCCCTGAACACGCACAGGCGTTTTTCCATACTCGCGAACCTCGGAGCTGCTGACTTCTCCCCCCAGGAGATAGGCCATCAGCTGTGCGCCGTAGCAAATTCCGAGCACCGGAATTCCCAGGGAAAAAATCTCCTTCTCGCAAACCGGCGCACCCTCCGCATAGACCGAATTGGGGCCACCGGAAAAGATCACGCCCTTATACCCCGCGTCCGCGATTTGTTTTGCCGGCGTTTTATAAGACTTAATCTCACAGTACACATTGCAGTCGCGCACTCTGCGCGCAATCAGCTGGCTGTACTGTCCGCCAAAGTCTAAAATCAGGACTGTTTCATTTTTCAACATACTGAATTTTCTCCTTATTCAGGAAACTTCTGTACCTGTAACGATACAGAAGCTTCCCCTTAACATCTAATCTTTGCTTATTCTACCGTGACCGACTTTGCCAGATTGCGCGGCTTGTCGATGTCGCAGCCCTTCATAGAAGCCACATAATAGGCGAAGAGCTGCAACGGAATCACCGTCAAAGAAGGCAGCATAACATCATTTGTCTGCGGAATATAAAACACATCATCCGCGGTCTGTTCGATCTGCGTATTGTTCTCCGTCGTCATTCCCAGAACCACCGCGCCGCGCGCCTTGACCTCCTTGACATTGCTCATCATCTTATCGAACAGCTTCTGATGGGTCGCCAGCGCAATAACCAACGTCCCTTCCTCCACCAGAGAAATGGTTCCATGCTTTAGTTCTCCCGCCGCATATGCATCGGAGTGAATATAGGAAATCTCCTTTAGCTTCAGGGAGCCCTCCAGAGACATGGCATAGTCCAGATTTCTGCCGATGAAGAAAACATCCTTTGCATTAAAATGCCGGGACGCCAGGTACTGAATGTTTTCCTTATGCTGCAAAATCTGCTCAATCTTGTCCGGAAGCGTCTGGAGCTCCGCAAGAAATGCACGGTACTCTTCCTCCGTCACTTTCCCCAAGAGGTCTGCCATATAGATCGCCAGCAAGTATACCACCGCAAGCTGCGTACTATACGCTTTTGTAGTGGCAACGGCAATTTCTGGCCCCGCCCAGGTATAAATGACGTCGTCAGAATCGTTGGCGATGGAGCTGCCCACCACGTTGACAATGGAGAGGATTCGCGCGCCAAGGCGCTTTGCTTCACGCAGGGCCGCCAGCGTATCCGCCGTTTCGCCGGACTGGCTGATGACCAGCACCAGTGTCTTCTCGTCGATGATCGGCTGACGGTAACGGAACTCGGAAGCAACGTCCACCTCCACCGGAATGCGGGTCATCTTCTCCAATACATACTTTGCCACCATTCCCACATGGTAAGCGGAACCGCACGCCACGATAAAGATTTTCTGGAACGCTTTGAGGTCCTCCGCCGTCAGGCTGATGTTATCCAACACCACACGGCCCTCTTTGATACGCGGAGAGATGGTATCGCGGACCGCCTTGGGCTGCTCCATGATCTCCTTGGCCATGAAATGCTCATAGCCGCCTTTCTCCGCCGCAGAGACATCCCAGTCGATGTAGACCGGCTCCTTTGGAACCAGTTCCTGGTCCATATCGTAAATCGAAACGCCTTCGCGCTTGATGACCGCAATTTCATTGTCATTTAAACGATAGATATTGCGCGTTTTATTGAGAATGGCGGGTACATCGGACGCGATGAAATTTTCGCCTTCCCCAAGGCCGATGATCAACGGGCTGTCCTTGCGGACCGCAATCAACTGATCTGGCGCGTCCGCGCAGATGATGCCCAACGCATAGGAACCTTCCACCTTCTGCAGCACTTTGATCACCGCATCCAGAATATTACCTTTGTAGTAGTATTCCAGCAGCTGCGCGACAACCTCCGTATCCGTTTCAGAAACAAACGAAACGCCGCGGCGGACCAGATGGTCCTTCAGCGCCATATAGTTTTCAATAATGCCGTTGTGCACCACGGCAAATTTTCCGGAGTCGCTCACCTGCGGATGAGAATTGATATCCGACGGCGCGCCGTGCGTCGCCCAACGGGTATGCCCAATACCGATACACCCCGGCACGTCTTTGCCGTCGTGAATCAAATCCTTTAGTACCTGCAACCGCCCCTTCGCTTTGACCACCCGCAGCGACGTGCCGTCATAAACGGCCACACCCGCGGAATCGTAGCCGCGGTATTCCAGCTTTTCCAAACCCTTGAGCAAAAAAGGCGCCGACTGATCTTCGCCGATGTATCCCACAATACCACACATAACAAATCCCCCTTATGCGGGCCCCAATCCCGCATGTCTTTCAAAATTATCTGTAGATAATATCTTCGCGGGCCGGACCATTGGAAACAATCTTGACCGGCACACCAATCGCCTGTTCCGCAAACTCGATGTACTTTCGTGCATTTTCCGGCAAATCCTCATACTTTTTAATGCCGCGGATGTCACAGTTCCAGCCGGGCAGTGTCTCCAGAATCGGCTTGCACCGCTTCAGCTGCGCCGTCGTCGGGAAGTAATCGATCCGCTTGCCGTCGAGCTCGTAAGCCACGCAGACCGGGATTTCTTCCAGATAGCCCAGCGCGTCCAAAACGGTAAACGCCACACATGTCGCCCCCTGTGCCTGGCAGCCATACCGTGAAGCAACCAAATCCAGCCAGCCCATACGGCGCGGACGTCCGGTGGTTGCGCCGTATTCGCCGCCGTCGCCGCCTCTGCGGCGCAACTCGTCAGCTTCTTCCCCAAAAATTTCGCTGACAAACTCGCCGGCTCCCACTGCACTGGAATACGCCTTCACAACGGTAATGATTTCCTTGATCTCATATGGCGGAACGCCGGCTCCCACTGCGCCGTAACCGGCCAGCGTGGAACTGGAGGTCACCATGGGATAGATCCCGAAATCCGGATCCTTCAAGGCGCCCAGCTGGCCCTCCAGCAGAATGTGTTTCCCTTCCTTGACTGCATTTTGCAGCAAGGTAAAAGTATCTGCCACATAAGGCGCCAAAAGCGCCTTATACTCCATCAGCTTGCTGTATACCTCATCCACTGTCAGTTCCGGCTGATGATACAAATCTTTATATAATACGTTTTTCAGGGTAATAACATGCTCAATTTTTTCCTTTAAACTGTCCTCGTCGTTAAAAAGCTCACTGACCTGAAAACCGATTTTTGCAAATTTATCGGAATAAAATGGGGCTATACCGGACTTTGTGGAACCAAAGGACTTGGAAGAAAGGCGCGCTTCTTCAAAGCTGTCCAGCGCCACATGATACGGCATGACCACCTGCGCGCGGTCGGAAACCAAAATATTGGGCTTCGGCACGCCGCGCTCTTCCAAGGATTTTAATTCCTTAATAAAGTTCTCCACGCTCAGCGCTACGCCGTTGCCAATAATATTGGTAATATGGCCATAGAATACACCGGATGGAAGCTGATGCAGCGCAAATTTTCCGTAGTTGTTAATGATGGTATGTCCCGCATTGCTGCCGCCCTGAAAGCGGATGACAATATCGGACTGCGCGGCCTCCACGTCGGTGATTTTGCCCTTGCCCTCGTCACCCCAGTTGGCGCCCACAATCGCTGTTACCATAGATTTACACCTGCCTTTTCATTCTGTGCGCTTCCGCGCAAAACCAGATTCCGCCGCCTCTGAAAAGGGGCGGCGGCTCGAACTCCGCATATTTGCGGGATTATAAAGAAATCTCCGCTTTTTCGGTCGGAATGGACACATAGTCCGCCAGAGCAGACTGCACGGTATTCCGAACAAACTCCTCCGTCTGCATCGGCGCACAGCCCACATATTTTTCCGGACTGACGATGCCCTGTAACTCCTCCAGCGTAACGCCGAAGATCGGATCGCCGGCGATGCGGGACAGAAGATCGTTTTCCCCGCCCTCTTCCTTGATTACCTTGGAAGCTGCCATGGAATGCACACGGACATGCTCATGGAGCTGCTGGCGGTCTGCACCGCGCTTAGCCGCGTCCATCATGATATTTTCCGTCGCCATGAACGGAAGCTCCCGGCGAAGATGCTGCTCAATCACCTTTGGATAGACTACCAGTCCATCCGCCACATTGCTGTAGAGGTTCAGAATGCCATCCACCGCAAGGAAAGCTTCCGGGACACTGATGCGCTTGTTGGCGGAGTCGTCCAGCGTGCGCTCAAACCACTGTGTGGCTTCTGTCATTGCGGGATTCAAGCTGTCCGCGATCACATAGCGGGCAAGCGACGCGATGCGCTCGGAACGCATCGGATTGCGCTTATACGCCATCGCAGAGGAACCAATTTGATTTTTCTCAAACGGCTCTTCCACCTCTTTGAGATGCTGCAGCAGGCGGATGTCATTGGAGAACTTTGCCGCACTCTGCGCAATGCCGCTCAAAACGGAAAGCACCTGGCTGTCCAGCTTGCGGGAATACGTCTGGCCGGAAACGGCATAACAGCTCGCATAGCCCATCTTCTCCGCAATTTTACGGTCCAGCGCTTTGACCTTTTCATAGTCTCCGTCAAACAGTTCCAGGAAGCTTGCCTGCGTGCCGGTCGTCCCTTTGGAACCGAGCAGCTTTGCCTTGCCAAGCTGATATTCCACATCCTCCAGATCCATCAGCAGATCCTGGATCCACAGGGTTGCGCGCTTTCCGACGGTGGTCGGCTGCGCGGGCTGGAAGTGGGTAAACGCCAGCGTGGGCAGGTCTTTATACCGCATGGCAAAATCAGAAAGGACACGGATGACGCTCACCAATTTGTTGCGCACCAGCTTCAGGGCATCCATCATGATGATGATATCGGTATTATCGCCCACATAGCAGGAGGTTGCGCCCAAATGGATGATCGCACGCGCGTTGGGACACTGCTCTCCATATGCATACACATGGGACATGACGTCGTGGCGCACCACCTTTTCGCGCGCCTCCGCCACCTCGTAGTTGATGTCTTCGGCATGCGCCTTCAACTCGTCAATCTGCTCCTGCGTAATGGGAAGGCCAAGTTCTTTCTCGGTCTCCGCCAGGGCGATCCACAGCCTGCGCCAGGTGCGGAATTTTTTATCCGGAGAAAACAGAAACTTCATCTCCGGGTCCGCGTAGCGGGAGGACAACGGGGATTCGTATGTATTCTTCAATCTGGCAACCTCCCTCAATCTTTCCGGATGGGTTCGCAGTATTTATTTTCTTTGGACGCCAGGGAATGGGTCGGGATCGGCGCGGGATAATTGCCGGAGAAGCACGCGTCGCAGTAGTGACCCAGCGCGCCGTTTGTTCCCAGCATCTTCGGCAGGTTTTCCAGAGAAAGGAATTCAATGGAATCCGCAAACGACATCTTGCCAATTTCCTCTACCGTATGATGGCAGGCAATCAGATCGTCCTTGGACGGAATGTCCGTGCCAAAATAACACGGCCACAGGAACGGCGGAGAACTGATGCGCAGATGCACTTCCTTGGCGCCGGCGTCCTTCAGCATGGAAACAATATGCGCGCAGGTGGTGCCGCGTACAATGGAATCGTCCAGCATCACGACGCGTTTTCCCTTTACCGCGCTGACAATGGAGTTCAATTTGATGCGTACGCTGCGCTCGCGGGCCGCCTGGTCCGGCTTGATGAACGTACGGCCAATATAGCCGTTTTTCATGATGCCCTTCTGGAACGGAATACCGGACTCCTCGCTGTAGCCGATTGCAGCATCTACACCGGATTCCGGTACGCCGATGACCATATCGGCCTCCACCGGGTGCTGGCGGGCCAGCAGCCGGCCGGCCTCCTTGCGGGCTTCGTAAACACTGATGCCATCCACCATACTGTCGGTTCTGGCAAAGTAAATGTATTCAAAAACACAAAGGGATTTTTTCGTCTGCACCGGCAGCATAATGGAACGGAGACCGTCCGCGTCCACCACAACTACTTCGCCGGGCTCCACATCGCGGACAAAGTCCGCGCCGCACGCGTCGAGCGCGCAGGTCTCGGAAGCAATCACATAGGTATTTTCAACCTTGCCGATACAGAGCGGACGGAAGCCGTTGGGATCACGCGCTGCAATCAGCTTCTGCGGACTCATTACGATCATGGAATAGGAGCCGTGCACCTTCGGCATCGCGCGGCAAACGGCCTCTTCAATGGAGGATGCTTCCACACGCTCCCGGGCGATCATGTACGCAATGACTTCCGAATCGACGGTCGTCTGAAAAATGCAGCCGCGGTGCTCCAGCTCATGGCGCAGCTCATATGCGTTGCTGAGGTTTCCGTTGTGCGCAATCGCAAGCGTCCCCTTGATGTAACGCATGACCAGCGGCTGGGAGTTCTCCCGCGCACTGGCGCCCGCGGTGGAATAGCGGACATGTCCAACCGATATCTGCCCAACCAGGCTATTCAAAATCTTATCGTCAAACGCTTCCGTCACCAGCCCCATTTCCTTATAGCAGGAAATAACGCCGTTGTTGTTGACCGCAATGCCGCAGCTCTCCTGTCCTCTGTGCTGCAGCGCCAGCAGGCCGTTATAGGTGGCATAAGCCGGGTTCAAAGCGCCGTCCGGGGAGTATACGCCAAAGACGCCGCACTCCTCGTGCGGTTTCGAGAAATCATAATCCATTACAGATCCCTTCAAAATCTCACCATCCTAAATTATTTCTCAAACAAAGCCCGGTTGCACGGGCTTGCTCCATGCCAATTTTTCGTCTTAGAGCCCGATTCTCTTCATCATTTCCGCATAGGCTTCTTCTACGCCGCCCATATCTCTGCGGAAGCGGTCCTTGTCCAGTTTTTCCTTGGTATCGGCATCCCAGAAACGGCAGGTATCGGGGGAAATCTCATCTGCCAGAATGATTTTGCCGTCCGGCGTCTTACCGAATTCCAGTTTGAAGTCCACCAGAATAACATTGAGCTGCTTGAAGTACTCTTTCATAACCTCGTTGACCTTGAACGCCATCTTCTTGATGGTATCAATTTCTTCCTGCGTTGCCAGATTCAACGCCAGCGCATGATAATCGTTAATCAGCGGGTCGCCCAGATCGTCGTTTTTATAGGAAAATTCGATGGTCGGCTGCGCAAACTCGATGCCCTCTTCCACGCCAAAGCGCTTTGCAAAGGAGCCGGCGGAAATATTGCGAATGATAACCTCCAGCGGAACAATCTCGACTTTTTTCACAACCGTCTCGCGGTCGCTCAGCTCTTCCACAAAGTGCGTGTCGACGCCCTGTTTTTCCAGCAGCTGGAACATGCAGTTGGACATACGGTTATTGACGACGCCCTTGCCGACAATGGTGCCCTTCTTCTGGCCATTGAACGCGGTTGCATCGTCTTTATAATCCACGATGCAAAGATTCGGATCCTCTGTGGCAAATACTTTTTTGGCTTTTCCCTCATAGAGCTGTTCACATTTTTTCATGATGACGTCCCCCTGTTATAGTTCATTTCAAATTAACATGTATAAAACAGGTATTGCCGGGAGTAAAAACTCCCGGCGAAACCGGTTAGATAAAATTCAGGAAACTGGATACCTTGGTGATATCGATGACGGAGAGCTGCGTCGTGTCCACATTCTGCGCGCAGGTCAGGAACGCGTTCGCCGTATCCAGAGAGGTCAGGCAGGGAATGCCCGCCTCTACCGCGTTGCGGCGGATCAGATAGCCGTCGCGGTTATGCGAAACGCCCTTGGAAGGCGTATTGATCACCAGATTGATCTTACCGGACAGGATATGGTCCAGAATGTCCGGCTTTTCCGCGCCGATTTTGTTGGTACGGATGGTCGGGATTCCGTTGTCGTTCAGGAACGAAGAGGTTCCGGCTGTCGCGTAAATGGTCCAGCCCAGCTCATAGAGGCCGCGCGCAATGGGCAGAACCTCCTGCTTATCGCTGTTCTTGACCGTAATGATGGCGTTGCCGTGCTTGATCATGTGCGTACCCGCACCATAGAAGGACTTAATCAGCGCCTCGTCAAAGGTGCGCGCCACGCCGAGCACTTCGCCGGTGGACTTCATCTCCGGTCCGAGATTGACATCCGCGCCGTACAGCTTTTCAAAGGAGAACACCGGCATCTTAATGGCGATGAGGTCCTTTTCCGCCTGAAGGCCGTATTCGTAGCCCATCTCCGGCAGGGTCTTGCCGAAGAACGTGCCAACTGCCAGCGGAACGATCGGGATATCCGTCACCTTGCTGATATACGGCACCGTACGGGACGAACGCGGGTTTGCCTCGATGACATAGACCTCATTGTCCTTGACGATAAACTGGATGTTCAACAGGCCCTTGACCTTCAATGCCTTTGCAAGACGGCGGGTATACTCCACAATGATATCCTGCATGTCTTTGGAAACACCGATCGCCGGGTAGACGGAAATACTGTCTCCGGAGTGAACGCCGGCGCGCTCGATATGCTGCATGATGCCCGGAATAACGGAATCCACGCCGTCGCAGACCGCGTCGACCTCGACCTCCGTGCCCATGATGTATTTATCGACCAGAATCGGATGCTCCTGCGCGATCTGGTTGATGATCCCGATGTCCTCAATCACATCCTCATCGCTGTAGGCGATGTGCATGCCCTGACCGCCCAACACATAGGACGGACGCACCAGAACCGGATAGCCAAGCTCGTTGGCCGCCGCAAGGGCTTCCGCACAGGTAAACACGGTGCGGCCCGCTGCACGCGGAATCTCGCACTCGTTGAGTATCGCGTCGAAACGCTCTCTGTCTTCCGCGGCGTCGATGCTGTCAAAGGAGGTGCCCAGAATCGGGACGCCCATTGCCTCGATCGCACCGGCAAGCTTAATGGCAGTCTGTCCGCCGAACTGAACCACAGCGCCGTCCGGCTTTTCCAGCTCCACCACATGGAGCACATCCTCCGGGGTCAGCGGCTCAAAATACAGCTTGTCCGCAATATCGAAGTCCGTACTGACGGTCTCCGGGTTATTGTTCATAATAATGGTTTCGTATCCCAGGTCGCGCAGCGCCCAGACGCTGTGGACGGAGCAGAAGTCGAATTCGATGCCCTGTCCAATACGGATCGGGCCGGAACCGATGACCAGCACCTTTTTGCGGTCGCTTCTGCATACGGATTCGTTCTCCGCACCATAGCTGGAATAATAATACGGTGTGGCCGCGTCAAACTCCGCCGCGCAGGTGTCCACCATTTTATAGACAGGCTTAATATTCCACTCGTTCTCCAGCGCGCGGATTTCCTCCACGGACTTGCCGCTCAACTCGGAAATGGTCTGATCGAGGAATCCGTAGTCCTTCGCTTTATAGAGCAGCGCACGGTCCAGCTCTTCGCCCGCCAACGCTTTTTCCACATTGATGATTTCCACCAGCTTGTCCAGGAACCACAGATCGATCTTGGTGATGTGGTGAATTTCCTCCGCGGTAAATCCGCGGCGCAACGCCTCCGCCAGAACAAACAGCCGGCGGTCGTCCACCACATGGAGGCGTTCCGCCAGAACGTCGTCGGTCAGGCTCTTCAGGTTCTTGTCAATCAAGCTGGTCATATTGATTTCCAGGCCGCGCACGGACTTCATTAGCGCGGATTCAAAGGTCGGCGCAATGCCCATGACCTCGCCCGTCGCCTTCATCTGCGTGCCCAGCAACCGCTTCGCGTTCTGGAATTTATCGAACGGCCACTTCGGAATCTTGACAACGCAGTAGTCCAGCGTCGGCTCGAAGCAGGCGTATGTCTTCTGTGTAATCGCGTTCTGGATTTCATCGAGCGTGTAGCCCAGCGCAATCTTGGATGCGACCTTCGCGATCGGGTAGCCGGTTGCCTTGGAAGCCAGTGCGGAGGAACGGCTCACACGCGGGTTCACTTCAATGACGCAGTATTCAAAGCTGTTCGGGTTCAGCGCAAACTGCACGTTGCAGCCGCCTTCCACCTTCAGCTCGGTGATGATATCCAGTGCCGCACTGCGCAGCATCTGGGTTTCCTTGTCCGCCAGCGTCTGGCAGGGCGCCACAACGATGGAGTCGCCCGTATGAACGCCGACCGGATCAAAGTTTTCCATATTACAAACCGTGATGCAGTTGCCGTTCTTGTCGCGCATCACTTCATATTCAATTTCCTTCCAGCCGGAAATGCAGCGCTCGATCAGCACCTGATGCACACGGCTGCGGTGCAGGCCTAAAGACGCGATGGAAATCAGCTGTTCGCGGTCATACGCGATGCCGCCGCCGCTGCCGCCCAGCGTATACGCCGGACGCACGACCACCGGATATCCGATGCGGTCCGCCACCTGCAGGCAGCGGTCCAGATCCTCCGCAATCTCGCTCTCCGCGCAGGGCTGGTGGATGCGCTCCATCGCCTCTTTAAAGAGCTCGCGGTCCTCCGCCATGCGGATCGTGTCCGCGCTGGTGCCGATCATCTCTACGTTGTGCTCTTTCAGGAAACCGGATTCCTCCAGCTCCACCGCCAGATTCAACGCATTCTGGCCGCCCAGAGTCGGCAGAATGCTGTCCGGCTTCTCTTTGATGATGA
This sequence comes from Anaeromassilibacillus senegalensis, assembly GCF_001261775.1. Classification (GTDB taxonomy): domain Bacteria; phylum Bacillota; class Clostridia; order Oscillospirales; family Acutalibacteraceae; genus Anaeromassilibacillus; species Anaeromassilibacillus senegalensis. Next base: position 724,044 of record NZ_LN868537.1, read on the forward strand.
CTTTCTTGATCGTCTCGACCGTCAGCGGCTCGATATAGACTTTGTCCGCGATCTGCTTGTCCGTCATAATGGTCGCCGGGTTGGAGTTAATCAGAACGACCTCGACGCCCTCTTCCCGGATGGCACGGCAGGCCTGTGTGCCCGCGTAGTCAAACTCCGCAGCCTGTCCGATAATAATCGGGCCGGAGCCGATGATGACAACCTTTTTAATCTCTTTTCTCTTGCTCATATGCGGCTCCCTCCCATCAAATCAATAAATCGGTCAAACAAGAATCCGGTATCCAGAGGACCGGAGGAAGCTTCCGGGTGGAACTGCACGGTGAACACCTTGCCGTTTTTATAATTCAAACCTTCAACGCTGCCGTCGTTCATGCTGATAAAGCTGACGTCCGCAACGGCAGGGTTCACGGAATCGGCGTTAACAACGAAGCCGTGGTTCTGAGAGGAAATGTAGACCCGGTTGGTAGAAAGGTCTTTCACAGGGTGGTTAATGCCTCTGTGTCCGTATTTCAGCTTATATGTATCGCAGCCCTGTGACAACGCCATGAGCTGATGTCCCAGGCAGATGCCAAAGGTCGGAATCCCGTGCGCATAGATGCGCTTGAGCTCCGCAATTGATTTTGCGCAGGCCTGCGGGTCGCCAGGGCCGTTGCTGAGCATCACACCGTCCGGCGCAAAGGCCAGGTAATCTTCCAGCGTTGCGTCGTACGGGAAGCATTTGACCGTACAGCCGCGCTTCACCAGGCAGCGGATAATGTTGTGCTTGACGCCGTAATCCGCCAAAGCGACTTTTATCGGACCATCGCCGTAGAGTTTCCCCTCGCGGTCGCTGACCGCCGGCACGTGGGATTCCAGTACAAACGCTTCAATCTGCTTTTTCATGGAATCGAGATCGACCTTGTCACCGTACGCGATCATGCCGCGCATGGTGCCGCTCTCGCGCAGAACGCGTGTCAGCGCACGGGTGTCCACGCCGCAGAGGCCCGGAACCTTGTTCTGCTTCAGATAAGTGTCCAGATCCACATCGCAGCGGAAATTACTTGCGATACCGGAGACAGAGCGCACAATAAACGCGCCCAGCCACGGTTTTGTAGACTCCGCATCGTCGTAGCAGATTCCATAATTGCCGACAAGCGGATACGTCATGACAACGCCCTGCCCCGCATACGACGGGTCCGTGAGGAGCTCGGTATACCCGCACATTGCGGAGTTGAATACGACCTCACATACGACGTCGTGTTCATAACCAAAGCCCGTGCCCTCAAATGTCATGCCATTTTCGAGCATAAGGAGTGCTTTCATTCAATCACCAACCGTTTCTTTTTATTCAGGGTCCCGTTCTCGGGATATTTACAGCCAAATGGCCCCGGACTCCAAACGGAGCGGGGCTGACTTTGTCACCATTCGATCAGCTGAACGCTTCCACGATCTTCTGCACAGCTTTTTCGGTATTCTCTTTTGTATTAAAGGAAGTCAATCGGAAGAAGCCTTCCCCGCCGGCGCCAAATCCGGAGCCCGGCGTGCCGACAATGCCCGCCTTCTGCAGCAACAGGTCAAAGAATTCCCAGGAGGTCATACCCGCCGGTGTTTTCAACCACACATACGGGGAATTGACGCCGCCGTACACGGTGAACCCGGCCTTCTGCAGTCCCTCACGAATAATCTTTGCATTATTGAGATAATAAGCGATATTCGCGCGCACTTCCTTCTGACCCTCCTCGGAATAGACCGCTTCCGCACCGCGCTGCACCACATAGGAAACACCGTTCATCTTGGTGGACTGGCGTCTGTCCCAAAGCTGATTCAGGGAAACGCCGTCGTATACCAACTCCTTCGGAATAACACTGAACGCACAACGTGTCCCGGTAAAACCGGCAGTCTTGGAGAAGCTGCGGAATTCAATGGCGCACTTCTTTGCACCCTCCACCTCATAGATGCTGTGCGGCATCTCCGGCTCGGTTATAAAGGCCTCATAGGCCGCATCGTAGAGAATAATAGACTGGTTCGCCAGCGCGTAATCCACCCATATTTTCAACTCTGCCTTGGTGATGCCGACGCCAGAGGGATTGTTCGGGAAACAGAGGTAGATCATATCCACCGGCTGCGCGGGCAGCTCCGGCAGAAAATTGTTTTCTTCCTTGCAGGGCATATAGACAATTTTGTTCCAGCCCCTGCCTTCTTCGTAGTCGCCGGCGCGGCCGGCCATCGCGTTGGTATCCACATAGACGGGATAAACCGGATCGCAAACCGCCACGACGTTGTCTATTCCGAAAATGTCGCCAATGCTGCCGGTATCACTCTTTGCACCGTCGCTGACAAAGATTTCATCCGCGGAAATATCGACCCCACGCGCCTGAAAATCATGCTTTGCAATCGCGTCTCTCAGGAAGGCATAGCCCGCCTCCGGGCCGTAGCCGCGGAACGTTTCCGCCTCCCCCATTTCCTCAGCGGCATCACACATAGCCTTCACAACCGCCTTCGGCAGCGGGCGCGTCACGTCGCCGATGCCCAGACGGATGATCTCCATATCCGGATTCTGCTCGGTAAACGCGTTTACCTTATTTTTAATATCTACAAACAGATAACTTGCGGGAAGCTTTACAAAATTCTGGTTGACCTTCAACAAATGAAAAAACCCCCTTTTCGTCTGACTTTTTCTTTTTCTGCTCTTATATGACCCAATAGGATATTATATCAGATTTCTATGGTCCCGTCAAAAACAAACGTGGCGGGTCCTTCCATAAAGACGTCGTTTGTCTGTTCGTCCCAATCGACCACCAAATCGCCGCCCTTCAGATGGACGGTCACCCGGCGGCCGGTTCTGCCATTCAAGGCGGACGCCACCGCACTGGCACAGGCGCCGGTCCCGCAGGCCCAGGTTTCTCCGGAGCCGCGCTCCCAGACACGCATCTGGATTTCCTCCGGGCTGATCACCCGCACAAATTCCATATTGACCTGCTCGGGAAACATTTCATGGTGTTCCATCTCCGGGCCGAATCGCGGGAGGTCCAATCCATCCACATCCTCCACAAAGGTCACGCAGTGCGGATTTCCCATCGAGACGCAGGTGATATACCAGATATTTCCGGACGGAGATTGTACCGCCTCGTTGATTACCCGTTCTTTCAGAAATTGTACCGGAATTTTCGCAGCCTCCAGTTCCGGCGGGCCCATATTGACACGCACGGAAGAAACTGTTCCATCCTGGATATTTAAATGGAGCGTTTTAATCCCGCTCCGGGTTTCCACCTGAAGAACATCCTTTTTGACAAGCCCCCGGTCGTAGACATATTTCCCCACGCAGCGAATGCCGTTGCCGCACATCATACCGATGGAGCCGTCTGCATTGAACATCTCCATTTTGCAGTCCGCCACATCGGAAGGCTGGATTAAAATCAGGCCGTCCGAACCCACGCCAAAATGGCGGTCACTCAACCGTACAGCCAGCTCCGACGGATGCGCGGGCGTCTGCTGGAAGCAGTTTACATAAATATAGTCGTTGCCAATGCCATGCATTTTTGTAAATTGCATTTTTTGTTCCCCTTTCTGTCCGGTTGGAAACCGTTGGCATTATGAGGACGCACTCAACGTTTCCAAAACCTGCATCACGGTTTCACATATTTTTCTGCCGGAATTCATACTGCGCTTCTGCAAAAGCGGTGCGCAGCGGGTTCTGACATGTTGCAACAAAGAATCAAATTTTCCTTGCATTCTCAATATTCGCATTCGCAACTATAATATTCCTCACGTTTTCCTATTCCAATCCGGTTGAACGCCTGCAAAAGGGATGTTCTAATGATAGATTAAAACTTATTCAGATAGCGCTCAATTTCCCACTGGGAAACGCGCGTGGTGTATTCCTTCCACTCATGACGCTTCGCCTCTACATACTTGCTGAAGACATGATCGCCCAGCACCTCTTTGACAAACGGGTCCGCTTCCATGCAGTCGACCGCTTCAATCAGGTCCGCAGGCAGGTTCTCAATACCGCTCGCAATGCGGTCTTTCTCTTTCATGTCGTAGATATTGACGGATACCGGGTCCGGCGGCGTCAGCTTATTTTTAATGCCTTCCAAGCCCGCCTGCAGAAGCAACGCAAACACCAGGTATGGGTTGCAGGCCGGGTCCGGGGAGCGGAGTTCTACGCGCGTACCCACGCCGCGGGTATCCGGCACACGGATCAGCGCGCTGCGGTTGCTGGTGGTCCAGGCAATATAGCAGGGTGCTTCATAACCGGGCACCAGTCTTTTATAAGAATTGACCAGCGGATTGGTCAGCGCGCAGATGCTCTTGACATGCTTGTCGATACCAGCAATAAAGTGATGGGCGATTTCGCTCAGGCCCGATTCCGAATCGGGATCATAAAACGCGTTTTTACCGTCTTTAAACAACGACATGTTGGTATGCATACCGGAGCCGCACTGCCCATAAACAGGCTTTGGCATAAAGGTGGCGCACAGGCCGTGGGAATCCGCTGCAGACTTTACCACCATTTTAAAGGTAAGAATATTATCTGCGGCGGAGAGCGCCTCGCTGTATTTAAAGTCAATTTCATGTTGGGCAATTGCCACCTCGTGGTGGGAAGCTTCAATTTCAAAGCCCATTTCCTCCAGCGTCAGGCAGATATCGCGGCGGCAGCTCTCTCCCAGATCGGAGGGGCCCATATCAAAATAGCCTGCCGTGTCGTGCGTGATGGTGGTGGGATGACCGTATTCATCCGTATTGAACAGGAAAAATTCGCACTCAGGGCCGACATTGAAACTGTATCCCATATCCGCGGCCTCTTTGAGCGCCTTTTTGAGGATATAGCGCGGATCGCCTTCAAAGGGCGTGCCGTCCGGCTTATACACATCGCAGATCACACGCGCAATCCTGCCGCGCTGCGTATGCCAGGGTAAAATGACGAAGGTGTCCAGGTCCGGCCAAAGGTACATATCGGACTCTTCAATACGCACAAAGCCCTCAATGGAAGAACCATCAAACATGCATTTGTTGTCCAGCGCTTTTTCAATCTGGCTTGTTGTGATTGCAACATTTTTCAGTGTACCAAAGATGTCTGTAAACTGCATCCGGATAAATTTTACGTCGTTTTCCCGGATGATCCTGATGATGTCTTCCTTGGTGTATTTGCTCAAAGCCGTATCCCCCTAAAAATAAAAATAACAAGGCTGTTCCTGAATGCAGAACCTCCTTGTCAAATTACTGTGGCTGCGAAAATCAGCCGTATATCGTTTTTATTTTATTCTATTTGACAGGTTGTGTCAATCATTTTTACGGGGCAGGATTCAATTTATGTTTATGCACAAATTTTGAAAATTATTCCTTCGATTTCCGGCGAAAACACAGGCATCATGCAACATCCACTCTGTTTTCCTGCAAAACCCTTGAAAAAACTTTGATTTTCCTCCAAGAAAATCTTGAAAAAGCGGTATCTATATGCTAAACTGTTGAAGTAAAAAAAACGAAGCCTGCAAACTGCCGTTTTTTCATGCATATGTAAAATGTCATTCTGCTCCGCGCGGCGGACCGTGGCTTTGCGGGTACACAATGAATGGAAATGAAATATAGGAGGCTGTGTAAGTATGTCTTATGTGAGCGAACAGTTGGAAAACGTCATCCACCTGAACAAAAGCGAGCCGGAGTTCATTCAAGCCGTCACGGAAGTCCTGAAATCCCTGGAGCCTGTGATTGAGCAGAATCCGCAGTACGAAAAAGCCGGTATCCTGGAGAGAATCACAGAGCCGGAACGCCAGATCAAGTTCCGCGTCGCCTGGGTGGACGACAGCGGCAAGGTACAGGTCAACCGCGGCTACCGCGTACAGTTCAACTCCGCGATCGGCCCGTACAAGGGCGGCCTGCGCTTCCATCCGTCCGTCAACCTTGGAATCATCAAGTTCCTTGGCTTTGAACAGATTTTCAAGAACTCCCTGACCGGCCTGCCGATCGGCGGCGGCAAGGGCGGCTCCGATTTTGACCCGAAGGGCAAATCTGACCGCGAGATCATGGCCTTCTGCCAGAGCTTCATGACAGAGCTCTACCGCCACATCGGCCCGGACACAGACGTCCCGGCGGGCGACATCGGCGTGGGCGGCCGCGAGATTGGCTACCTGTTTGGCCAGTATAAAAGAATTCGCAATGCCTTTGAAGGCGTGCTCACTGGCAAAGGCCTCAACTTTGGCGGTTCCCTTGCCCGTACCGAAGCAACCGGCTACGGCCTGCTGTATTTCACCGATGCAATGCTGAAAGCGAACGGCAAGAGCATCAACGGCGCAACCATCGCCATCTCCGGCGCCGGCAATGTGGCGATCTACGCCTGCCAGAAGGCACAGCAGCTGGGCGGCAAGGTCGTCACCATGAGTGATTCCACCGGCTGGATTTACGATCCGGAAGGCATTGACCTCGCGGCCATCAAGGAGATCAAGGAAGTCAAGCGCGCCCGTCTGAGCGAGTACAAGAGCTACCGCCCGAACGCCGAGTATCACGAAGGCAAGGGCGTCTGGAGCGTAAAGTGCGACATCGCACTGCCCTGTGCAACCCAGAACGAGCTGCTGATTGACGACGCAAAGATGCTGGTTGCCAACGGCGTCTACGCTGTTGCGGAAGGCGCGAATATGCCGACCTCCATCGAGGCAACTGAATACCTGCAGGCAAACAACGTTCTCTTTGCCCCGGGCAAAGCCAGCAACGCCGGCGGCGTAGCAACCTCCGCTCTGGAAATGAGCCAGAACAGCATGCGTCTCCACTGGAGTTTCGATGAGGTGGATTCCAAGTTGAAGGGCATCATGGAGGACATCTTTAAGAACGCTGCGGATGCCGCGGAGAAGTACGGCTATCCGAAGAACTACGTTGTGGGCGCCAACATTGCGGGCTTTGTCAAGGTCGCGGACACCATGATGGCGGAAGGCGTCATCTAATCGGGGCTTTTTATATCGTCTCATATTGCAATGATTCCCGCGCTGCTGGCGAGGTGTGCGCGGTTTGAACCAACCAACCATATCCGGTATTGTAGAAGAAGTAGCGGTTATGTGGGTTTTATTCCCGCATAGCCGCTATTTTTCTGTCTGTCCGGATTTGTTTGCCGCTTTACAGGAGGCGGAACAAAATATATTAGAAATGGGTGCAGAACATGGAAATGGAAAAAGCAACGGACAACAAGGCACTTCAGTTGGTAAAGAAATTTTTTCAGCGGTATTTCATCGATGCGATGAGCGCAATGGCGCTGGGCCTGTTTTCCTCCCTCATCATTGGACTGATCATGTCCCAGCTGAGTAAGATTCCCTTTCTCTCCTTTCTGGAGCCGTATTCCGCAATGGCGGCTGCGTCCTCTCCCGTAGTCGGTTCCGCCATCGGTGCGGCAATTGCCTGGGGACTGAAATCCAAGCCCCTGGTGGTGTTTTCCTGCGTGGTATGCGGCGCGTTCGGCTATCAGGCCGGTGGTCCTGTGGGGGCATACGTTGCAGCGGTTGTCGGCGCGGAGCTGGCACGATTGGTCAGTGGTAAAACCAAGGTGGATATTGTGGTAACGCCAATGGTGACGATCATTACCGGCAGCATCGCCGGCCAGTTGGTCGGCCCTTACATCCAGAGCTTCATGAGCGGACTGGGTGCGGTTATCAACCACGCGACGGAGCTCTCCCCCCTGCCGATGGGTATTTTAGTCTCCGCAATCGTCGGCATGGTTTTGACCGCACCGATCAGTTCCGCGGCGCTCTGCATCATGCTGGACCTCAATGGGCTTGCCGCGGGCGCTGCTGTGGTCGGCTGTTCCGCCCAGATGATCGGATTCGCCGTAGCGAGCTTCCGCGAAAACAAATGGGGCGGCCTGCTCTCTCAGGGAATCGGAACCTCCATGCTGCAATTCAGCAACATTATGCGCAAACCGCAGATCTGGATTGCACCCACGCTGGCCAGCGCGATCCTCGGCCCCATCTCCACCTGTGTATTTCAAATGACCAACACCGCGACCGGAGCCGGCATGGGCACCAGCGGACTGGTGGGCCAGTTCGGCGCATTTGCCGCGATGAGTGGAACCATGCCGCAATGGCAGATCTGGGTCGAGGTGCTTTTGATGCACTTTATCGCGCCCGCCATCCTGACTCTGATAATTGATTTTGCCCTGCGCAAAATTGGATGGATCAAAGAAGGCGATATGAAAATTAACGTATAAACGAACGGAAGCCGCTCACGTTTGTGAGCGGCTTTTCATTTTCTCTGCATTTACTTTCTGACCGATATCCCCCTGCCCGTCAAGTAAGTTTTCAATTCCGGTATGCTGATTTCTCCAAAGTGGAACAGAGATGCGGCAAGAACCGCATCCGCTTTCCCCTCGGTAAACGCGTCATAAAAGTGCTCCAGTTTTCCGGCTCCGCCGGATGCAATAACCGGAATATTGACGCTTTCCGAAACAGCGGCGGTCAGTTCCAAATCATATCCATTCTTTACGCCGTCACAGTCCATGCTGGTCAGCAGAATTTCCCCCGCACCCAGACGCGCCGCCTTCTTTGCCCATTCTATGGCATCCAGTCCGGTATCCACACGGCCGCCATTCAGGTAAACAGTCCATCCGCCCTCCGGCTTCCGTTTCGCGTCGATCGCACACACCACACACTGGCTGCCAAATTTTGCAGCCGCTTCGCCGATCACCGCGGGGTTTTTAATCGCTGCGGAATTGACGGAAACCTTGTCCGCGCCTGCACGCAGCAGGGCTGTAAAATCGTCCACAGTGCGGATGCCGCCTCCCACTGTAAAAGGGATAAAAATACAATCCGCCACCTTACTGACAATATCCAATATGATGCCCCGCGCCTGCGCAGAAGCGGTGATGTCCAGCAGCACCAGCTCATCCGCTCCCTGGCGATCATATTCTTTTGCGGCTTCCACCGGATCTCCGGCATCCACCAGATTGACAAAATTGGTCCCTTTCACCACACGTCCGTTATTGACGTCCAAACATGGAATGATTCTTTTTGCATACATGGCGTCTTCCTCCTCAGTTCCGGTCTATCAGGGAAACAAAGTTTTTCAACATCTTCAATCCCGTGCGTCCGCTCTTCTCCGGATGGAATTGCGTGGCAAAGAGATTGCCTTTTTGAACAGCGGCGTCAATCTCCACGCCATATTCCGTCGTTGCGGAAACGACGTCGCGGTCTTCCGCATGCAAATAGTACGAGTGAACAAAGTACACATATGGATTTGCTTCCAAGTTTTGAAAAATCCCTTCCGGCTTACGGATGTTTAAAGAATTCCATCCAATGTGGGGAATCTTTAATTGGTCCTTTTCCGGGATTCTGCAAATTTGTCCTTTCAGTACACCTAACCCGGAAATACCGGGGTCCTCTTCGCTTCCTTCAAACAAAAGATGTAAGCCCAGACAGATCCCCAAAAACGGCTTCCCGCTTTCAATAAAATCCAGTGCCGGCTGGACCATTCCCGACTGGTTTAAACATCGCATGGAGTCGCCAAACGCACCCACTCCCGGCAAAATTGCTGCCGATGCTTCCTTCAGCTCCTCTTTGTCCGCCGTCACTTTCACCTCACAGCCTATATAATGAAACGCTTTTACCACGCTTTGCAGATTCCCCGCCCCGTAGTCAATCACCGCTATCATTGCTGTTCCCCCTGTCTTTTCATGTTCATGTACTTTCACACATTGCTAAGCTAAACTATCATTTATTTTACCATTCGCGTGACAAAAAGGCAAACATTTTGTAAAATAAAGTTCCCGTATATTGATTGGCAGGCACATGGGCATTTTTTACCGTATCGGTACATACTCTCTTATTGGCCCCTGATCAAGCAAGCGGACAATATGAATGATAATAGGATGAGGGTAGAAAAATGGATTACATATCTTTAGTTGGAATTGCGGTCGGACTCTCCATGGACGCCTTTGCAGTGTCCATTACAAACGGCGCCGTCACCAAACAGGTCGACGCCAAATTTGTAGCAAAACTGGCGGTAAGCTTCGGTCTTTTTCAGGCCGGAATGCCCATGATTGGCTGGGCCATTGGTAAAGCCGGCGAAGGCCTGATCAGCAGCGTGGACCACTGGATCGCCCTTATTTTATTGGCCTATATTGGCATCCAAATGCTGCTGGAAGCGCGCAAAAAACGAAAAGAAGGCGCTGTGGAATGTCAAAGAGAGGCGATTGGCTTTAAAACCGTCATGGCGCTGGCGGTCGCAACCAGTATTGACGCACTCGCCACCGGTATCATCCTACCGACCGCCGTCGGTGCGGCCACTCTCCCGGCAATGCTGCTGTCTGTGTCTTTAATCGGTCTCATCACGTTCCTTTTATCCACATGCGGGATTGCAATCGGAAAAAAATTTGGCACACTGTTCTGCAATAAGGCAGAGGTCATTGGCGGAATCGTTCTGATTGGAATTGGATGCAAAATATTTCTGGAACACATGTTTATCCTTTGAAAACAATTGCAGGCGACTTTGTCTAAAAGCGATAAATCTACAGATTCCTACCGGAAAAGCGGGATTCTCCCTTGAATTTCTCCCTCAGTATGATATAATATTAACAAGCAAACAAACAGCTGAAAAGAAGTTTAATGGGAGGACTGCTCATGTCTGTAAAAGTATTGACTGCCAGAGAGGCAGCGGATCTGATCCCCAATGGAGTAAACCTGGCGACAAATGGATTCATTGGCGCTTCCTTTCCGGAAGAAATCGCCATGGCGGTTGAGCAGCGCTTTTTGGAGACGGGCGCTCCGAATGATCTGACTTTGCTTTTTTGCGCCGCGCAAGGCGATTCAAAGGATAAAGGCCTGAATCATTTTGCCCACGAAGGAATGGTGCGCCGTGCGATCGGCGGCCACTGGGGACTTGCTCCCAAGCTCGGCAAAATGGTTGCAGAAAACAAAATTATTGCATACGATTTCCCGCAGGGCGTCACAGCACACATGTTCCGTGATGCGGCCGCGCATAAACCCGGTACCATCACGCATGTTGGCCTGGGTACGTTCGTCGATCCCCGCCTGCTGGGCGGCAAGCTGAACGATCTCACCAGAGAGCAGGAAGATCTGGTAGAGCTGATGGAAATCGGCGGCAAGGAATATCTATTCTATAAAAACCAGCCGGTAAACTTTGCAATTATCTCCGGCACCTATGCTGATGAAGACGGCAACATTTCCATGGAGCATCTGGGCGTCAAAGCGGAAGCCCTGGTGGTCGCGCAGGCCTGTAAAAACTCCGGCGGTATCGTTGTCGCGCAGGTGGAACGCGTGGTCAAGGCCGGCTCTCTGGACCCGCAGAAGGTAGAAGTTCCCGGCATTTTGGTCGACGCTGTTGTGGTTGTCAGCGACATGAAATATCACATGCAGACATTCGGCACCCAGTACAACCCTGGATTTTCCGGTGAACACCGCATGGGCGCCGGTGAATTTACCCCCGCTCCCATGTCCCCGAAAAAGATTATTGCACGCCGCGCCGCGCTGGAACTCAAAAAGAACGGCGTCGTCAATCTGGGGATCGGTATCCCGGAGTATATTTCTTCCGTGGCAACAGAGGAAGGCATTTTGAACGACTTCACTTTGACGGTAGAATCCGGCCTAACCGGCGGCAGCCCGCAGAGCGGCCTGGACTTTGGCGCCAGCCTTAACCCGCGCTGCATCATGTCCCAGCCTTCCATGTTCGACTTCTATCAGGGCGGCGGTCTGGACCAGGCGTTCCTTGGCTTCGCCGAGGGTGATACCGAAGGAAACGTGAACGTTTCCAAATTTGGCGTAAAATTGCCGGGCTGCGGCGGATTTATCGATATCTCCCAGAACGCCAAACAGCTCTTCTTCTGCGGTACTTTCACGGCAAAGGGATTGAAAACCGAGGTCAAAGACGGTGCCCTTCATATCCTCTCTGACGGCAGCATTGATAAGTTTAAGACCGATCTGGAACACATCACATTCAGCGCTAAAACCGCCAAGAAGAATCGTCAGCCGGTTATGTACATTACAGAACGCGCTGTTTTCGAGCTCAAAGAGGACGGCCTCACCCTGATCGAATACGCGCCCGGCGTTGATATTGAAAAAGATATCTTTGCACACATGCCGCAAAAGCCACTTGTCTCTTCTGATTTAAAACCGATGGACGCACGTATTTTTAACGAAGATAAAATGGGCTTGTCCAAATAAACAGATGATAATGGATCAAATAAGAGTGATTCCCCCGCCTTTGGCGGGGGAATCACTCTTATTTATTAAAAATTTTTTATATGTGACATCCATTGTAGTAGAGTCCATTTTACTGGTTTACCGCATCTTCCTGATAGAACGCAAAACGGTCTCTCCCTAAACGCTTTGCCGTATAAAGCGCCTGATCCACCATTTGAAAAAGTGTTTCAAAATTTGCACCATCTTCCGGGTAAAGCGCAACCCCAATTGAGCAGGATAGCGGATAGCCATATTTCTTTCCAACCTCCGCGTTGTGAAAAACATTGATAATCCTGTTACAGCAATTGCAAATCCCATCCCGTGGAAAAATAGGCCTTCCTTTCAATAAAACAATATATTCATCCCCGCCAAAACGGCCAATGATGTCATCTTTTCGGAATAAATCATCTAATTTTTGGGCTATTTCCTGTATGACCTCATCCCCTACCTGATGCCCCAACGTATCATTGACCCTCTTAAAGTGGTCAATGTCAATGAGGAGCAGGACGCAGGATTGCTCAGGCTCCCCGGCAAGGACCTGCCGAATACGTGTTTCCGCCGTCAGCTTATTATATAACCCTGTCGAGTCGCGCTGCGCCATTTCGCGTAGGCCCTCCGACTCCCTTTTTAATTTATCAATATTCAGCCTTCGCCCTAAGATTTTTTCCGGTTTCCCCTCTCGATCGCCCAAAACAATGCCGCGGAGCTGTGTCCACTCGTAAGCATCGCAGATCCGTGAGTATAACCGAAGCTGAACCTCCTTCAGCTCCCCAACACATTGAGGCCCCCGGAAAAAATTATAAAACAAGTCCGCTTCATCCGGATGGACCACCTTGCGGTCGATTGTACCCTGTACAAATTGTTCCCCGCTCGCCAAAATATTCCAGTCGTTGGAATCACAAATTGTATCATTTTTCAAATCAAATTCAAAAATTACATCATTGGAAAGCTTGGCCATAAGTCGATAGCGTTGCTCCGAAAACTCCAACTGGTTCCGTACCCGCTCGTACTCCTTTTGAATCAAGCCACCCATTTCCAGTAAATCGGCGGTTGCTCCCTCTGTAACCACCTCTTGGCCTTCCGGATAAACCAGATGGACAAATGTATTGCGCAGTTTTTTTAAAGGATCGATATGCCACTGGTAAAACAGGATTCCCACAAGAATTCCGATCCCCATCAATGTCAAAAGCAAGCCCCAAATAATCCAAACAAAAGTACTTCCCTCTCGCAGGTGGATCGTTGTATACACAATCAAAATCAATAAAATCAAACTTTCCGCACACCTCAACAGATGGACCGTTAACCGCTTTTTTTTCATACCTACCCCGCACGCCTTTCAAACATTCTGTTTTTCCATTATACTACAAAACCAATATTTTTCTTCATTAATTATCATAAAAGGCGGGATAAATTTATAAAAAGCCATAAAAGAACCCCCTTCTGCACTCTGAACTGAACAGGTCCATATTGTATGGACAACACAAAAAAGGGCCCCTGATAGGAAAAAGCAAGGATTGGGTGGAGAGGCGGTGCCTCTCCAGTTTTTAACTGGATGCGCTCATGGTTGTAGAAGTAGATGAAGCGATCGATCATGTCATTGGCCTCCTGATAGGAAGCGGGCTTGTGGCGGTAGATGCATTCCGTCTTGAGAATGGAGAAGAAGTTTTCTGCCATAGCGTTGTCATAACAGTTGCCCCGCCTTGACATGAACGGCGCAATGTCGTATTCCTGAGTCAGGTTGAAGTATGCCTGAGAGGTGTACTGAAATTCCTGGTCGCTGTGGAGGTACAACTCCGCAGCGACTTTCTTTTTCTCACCCTTCATGGCAAAACGAATCGCATCCAACACCAAATTTACCGTCTGCTGCGTCCCGGTCTTGTAAGCCACAATGCGGCTGTTGTTGAGGTCGTGAATTATGGACAGGTACAACACACCTTGCTTTGTATAGATGTAAGAGATGTCCGTTACCCATTTGCTGTCAGGCCTATCTGCATGTAAATCTCTGTTCAGCAGGTTTTTGGATTTATGTACTTGCTGCCAGCTTGCGAAGCTTCTCTCGCTGTCGCTTCAGTAGTCTTTTGACTTACATAATTGTCCTTGAATCCGAACTGTTCCGCCACTTCACGCTGGCTTTTTCCTACTGCTATCATTGCCTCGATCTCCGGCAACAGCATTTGTACATGTGTATCATTGCGTTTTTCCATGACAATACCCCCTGATGTAGTCTATCTTCCTACATCAGGGGGTACTTTATCACTGTCCATTTTTACTGGACCTGTTCATTTCGCAGAAGGGTGTTTTGTTACCCAGAAGTTACGCGTTGCGAAGCGCCAGTTCTTCTTTCAGCTTCTCTGTGAAGATCGGCAGAACCTTTGCAACATCGCCAACAATTCCGTAATCCGCCACCTCAAAGATCGGGGCGTTTTCGTCCTTATTGATTGCAATGATCACATCGGAATCCTCCATGCCGGCGAGATGCTGGATTGCGCCGGAAATACCACACGCAATATAGAGGTTCGGACGGACCGTTTTACCGGTTTGGCCAACCTGAACATCCTTTTCCGCCCAGCCTGCGTCCACACAGGCTCTGGACGCGCTGACCTCGCCGCCAATAACGTCGGCCAGATCCTGCAGCAGCTTGAAGTTCTCCGGGCAGCCAACGCCGCGGCCACCGGAAATCAGAATCTTTGCATCCTGAATGTCAATCTTATCGCTGACCTTCTTGATGACTTCCAGAACTTCCACGTTCTTATTATTCGGCTCAAAGCCGGGATTGAAAACTTCCACCGGGCAGGAAGCACCGTCGACCGGCTTAATCTTCTGCATCACGCCAGGGCGGACCGTCGCCATCTGCGGACGATGCTCCGGACACACGATGGTCGCCATAATGTTGCCGCCAAACGCCGGTCTGGTCATCTTCAGGTTCTTGTTCTCCGGATCGATTTCCAGCTTCGTGCAGTCTGCGGTCAGACCGGTATGCACTCTGGCAGACACACGCGGTGCCAGGTCGCGGCCGATCGCCGTTGCACCGTAGAGCACCACAGCGGGCTTATACTTCTCAATCACATTGTACATCGCATGGGTATAAGGCTCTGTGGTATAGGGCTCCAAAGCCTTATCATCCACCAGGACAACCTTGTCCGCGCCGTAGCGGGCAAGCTTCGGACACAGCTCTTCCACCTGATAGCCAAGCAGAACAGCGGTGACTTCGGTTCCCAGGTCGGCGGCAAGCTCCTTCGCTTTGCCGAGCAACTCATATGAAACGCCGGTAATTTTATTATCAACCTGCTGGACAAATACAAATACGCCTTGATAATCCTGAATATTCATTATTTTGCTCACCACTTTCAATTACTGAATGATATAAAAACGAATTCACACGGCAGACTAGATGATGAATTTTTCCTTGAGCTTCTCAATCATGTAATCCGCGGACTCTTCCGGGTCAAGCTGGACAACCGTGCCAGCCGCCTTCAAGCTCTTTGTGAATGTCTGGAAAACTCTGGTCGGTGAGCCTTTCAGGCCGATATTTGCCTGGTCAACCTGAATGTCTTTCAGGCCCCAAACCTTGACTTCTTTTTCTCTGTATGCATCGAAGATACCGCCCGGCGTCATGTAACGCGGCTTGTTCAGCTCGGTCAGGGCGGTGATCAGGCAAGGCATTTTCGCTTTCACGATGTGATAGCGGTCCTCATACTGACGCTTGACAATGACGGAATCGCCCTCCACCTGAATATCCTCCGCATAGCTGATGTTCGGGATGCCGAGGTGCTCGGAAATCTGCGGGCCGACCTGTGCGGTATCGCCGTCGATCGCCTGGCGGCCTGTGATAATCAGGTCATACTTGAGGTTCTTGATCGCCGCTGCAATCGTTGTGGAGGTCGCCCAGGTGTCGGCGCCGCCGAACGCTCTGTCGGAAACGAGGATTGCCTCATCTGCGCCCATTGCCAGCGCCTCACGCAGCGCGGCGTCCGCCTGCGGGGGACCCATGGAAACAACCGTAATATGTGCGCCCTGAGCGTCCTTCAGACGCAGAGCGGCTTCCAGACCCGCCTTATCATCCGGATTGATGATACTCGGCACGCCGTCACGGATCAGGGTACCGGTGACGGGGTCCAGCTTAACTTCATTGGTATTCGGAACCTGCTTAATGCAAACTACGATATTCAACAAATTTCACTCCTTTTGGCCTTTATCGACTATTTAATTACGTTAGAGGAAATAACCATGCGCTGCACTTCGCTGGTGCCTTCGTAGATCTCTGTGATCTTGGCATCGCGCATCATGCGCTCAACCGGATATTCTCTCGTGTAACCATAGCCGCCGTGGAGCTGTACCGCTTTGGTGGTTACTTCCATCGCTACTTCCGCGGCATACAATTTCGCCATCGCAGCCTCTACGGAGAAACGCTTCTGCGTGTCCTTCGCAACCGCCGCGCGGTATACCAGATAACGGGCTGCTTCAATCTTGGTCGCCATATCGGCAATCTGGAACTGTGTATTCTGGAACTTCGCAATCGGTCTGCCGAACTGCTTTCTTTCCTTGACATAATTGACGGTCTCTTCCAGCGCACCCTCCGCAATGCCGAGCGCCTGCGCCGCGATACCGATACGGCCGCCGTCCAGGGTCTGCATGGCAATGCCGAAGCCCTTGCCTTCCTGACCGAGGAGGTTTTCCTTCGGAACAATGCAGTTCTCAAAGATCAGCTCCGTGGTAGAGGAACCGCGGATACCCATCTTCTTTTCTTTGGTACCGATCTTAAAGCCCGGGAATTCCTTCTCCACGATGAACGCGGAAATCCCCTTTGTGCCTTTGCTCTTGTCGGTCATTGCAAAGATAATATAAATATCGGCCTTGCCGCCGTTGGTGATAAAGATTTTGCTGCCGTTGAGGACATAGTGGTCGCCCTCAAGAACCGCCTTGGTCTGCTGGCCGGAAGCGTCCGTGCCCGCGCCCGGCTCTGTCAGTCCGAATGCACCCAGCTTCTCGCCGGAAACCAGCGGGCGGAGATATTTTTCTTTCTGCGCCGGAGTACCAAACTTTTTGATCGGGTCCGCGCCCAGGGACGTATGTGCGGAGACGATAACGCCGGTGGTACCGCAAACCTTGGAAAGCTCTTCCACGCAGAGCACATAAGTCAGCGTGTCGCAGCCCTGGCCGCCGAATTCCTTCGGCATCGGAATGCCCAGGAAACCGAGCTTCTGCATTTTCGCAACGGTTTCAGCCGGAAAACGCTCCGTCTCGTCTACTTCCTGCGCAAGGGGCTTTACTTCATTTTCCGCAAACTCTCTGAAGAGCGTACGGGCCATTTCTTGTTCTTTGCTCAGTACGAAATCCATACCTGTTCCTCCAAATTCAAATTTACGCCAAACAATTTCTTATCTGGTGTAATCGTAGAATCCCTTGCCGGTCTTCTGGCCGAGCTTGCCGGCGCGGACCATTTTTCTGAGCAACGGATGCGGACGGTACTTCGAATCGCCCGTCTCAGCCTGCAGAACCTCCATGATCGCCAGGCAGACATCCAGGCCGATCAGATCGCCCAGAGCGAGCGGGCCCATCGGATGGTTTGCACCGAGCTTCATCGCGGTATCGATCCCCTCAACAGAAGCGACGCCCTCTGCGTAGATGCCGACTGCTTCGTTGATCATCGGGATCAGGATTCTGTTGACAACAAAGCCAGCCGCTTCGTTGACCTGCACCGGGGTCTTGCCGATGCTCTCGGAGATTTCAATAACCTTCTTCACGGTCTCTTCCGGCGTAGTCTCACCGGCGATGACCTCCACCAGCTTCATAACAGGAGCCGGATTGAAGAAATGCATGCCGACAACCGCTCTGTCAAGGCCGTTGGAAATCTCTGTAATGGACAGGGAGGATGTATTGGTAGCGAAGATGCAGTCCTTCTTGCAGATGGCTTCCAGCTGCTTGAAGATTTCTTTCTTCAGCTCCATTTTTTCCAGAGCGGCTTCCACAACGAGGTCGCAGTCTGCGACGATCTCATTGGTACCGGTGGTGATTTTCGCCAGGATTGCATCCGCGGCAGCCTGCTCCATTTTGCCCTTTGCAACTCTCTTATTGAGGCCCTTTGCAATCTTTGCCTTGCCGCCTTCTGCCCACTCCGCCTTTACGTCGCAGAGCTTTACTTCATACCCTTCGGTCTGTGCAAATGCCTGTGCAATGCCGGAGCCCATGGTGCCTGCGCCAATAACGCCAATTTTCATAATGAAAAACCTCCTGAATCATTGTTGATTATGTTAAAATCCCGTATAAAAGGCTGCATCACAACGGAAAAACACAAATTAGCTGAACTTGGTGATTTCCCCCGCTAAAAGCAGGGGAAATCAGTCTTAAAATTCTACCGATATTTTGTATAAACCATGCGTTGTGACACAAACCTGCTGCGGAAACGAACTTATCGATTTACAAACGGTTCCGGCTTGCGCTTTTCAACAAAAGCGGTCATGCCGTTCTTCTGATCCTCCGTCTCGAAGCAGCTGCCAAAGAGCTTCTCTTCGATGACGATTGCTTCGTCGATGTTGACCTGGAGACCGTCATTGACAGCCTTCTTGGAAGCACGGACCGCGATCGGAGCGTTTCTCGCGATCTTCTCCGCCAGCTTCATCGCCGCGCCCATCAGCTCATCCGCCGGATACACCGCGTTGACAAGGCCAAGGCTGAGCGCTTCGTCCGCCTTCACCTTTGTGCCGGCATACAGCATTTCCTTCGCCTTGCCGACATTGATTGTACGGGCCAGTCTCTGCGTACCGCCAAAACCGGGGGTGATACCCAGACCGGTTTCCGGCTGTGCGAATACCGCGTTCTCGGAAGCCAGGCGGATGTCGCAGCTCAAGGACAGCTCACAGCCGCCGCCGAGCGCAAAGCCGTTGACAGCCGCGATCACCGGAATCGGCAGGGTCTCCAGCTTGCGGAACACGTCGTTGCCCTTTTTGCCGAAGGCTTCGCCTTCCGCCTTGGTCAGGGTGCTCATCTCTCCGATATCCGCACCGGCGACAAAGGACTTCTGGCCCGCGCCGGTGAGAACCACACAGCGAGTCGCGTCAAGATCAATCGCATCAATTGCCGCTTCCAGATCGGCCAGGACCTCGGAATTCAATGCATTCAGAGCCTTTTCGCGGTCGATGGTCATAACGCCCACAAAGCCCGTCTGCTCATATTTCACAAAGCTCATGTTTTAATCGCTCCTAATTATTTGTAGTTCTTCACGATTGCCGCAACGCCCATGCCGCCGCCTACGCAAAGGGTGGCAAGGCCGTACTGGGAATCTCTCTTCTGCAGCTCATGCAGCAGGGTGACCAGGATTCTGGCACCGGAAGCGCCGACCGGATGGCCCAGAGCGATTGCGCCGCCGTTGACGTTTACCTTGGACATGTCGAGTTCCAGATCCTTCGCAACGGCGAGGGACTGTGCCGCGAACGCCTCGTTTGCTTCGATGAGGTCCATGTCGGCAACATTCAGGCCGGCCTTTGCCATCGCCTTGTTGGTTGCGGCAACCGGGCCGATACCCATAATGGACGGCTCAACGCCTGCGGAAGCACCGGCAACCCACTCTGCCATCGGGGTGACGCCGAGTTCCTTGGCCTTCTCTTCGCTCATCACAACGATCGCAGCAGCGCCGTCGTTGATGCCGGAAGCGTTTGCAGCGGTTACGCTGCCGTCCGCCTTGAACGCCGGGCGCAGCTTTGCGATGCCTTCTGCTGTGACGCCGGCACGCGGGCCTTCGTCCTTTGCAAACATAACAGTTTCCTTCTTAACCTTGACCGGGACTGGAACGATCTCATCGTCAAAGCGGCCTTCCGCCTGCGCCTTCTCGCACTTCTGCTGGCTGGCAGCGGCGAACTCATCCTGCATCTCGCGGGTCAGGCCGTACTTCTCCGCCACATTCTCAGCGGTGATGCCCATGTGGTAGCCGTTGAACGCATCGGTCAACGCGTCGTTTACCATAGTGTCGATGATCGTAGCGTTGTTCATACGATAGCCAAAACGGGCCTGGGTCATTGCATACGGAGCGGAGGACATGTTCTCCATACCACCGGCGACAACGATGTCCGCTTCGCCAGCCGCGATCATCGCCGCAGCCATGTTCACGCATTTCAGGCCGGAACCACATACGTTATTAACGGTCAGAGCCGGAACTTCAATCGGAACGCCCGCGTTCACAGAGGCCTGGCGCGCAACGTTCTGACCCAGAGCGCCCTGCAGAACACAGCCCATCAGAACTTCATCAACCTGCTCCGGAGCGACGTTCGCTCTCTTCAGAGCTTCCTTGATAACGATGGAACCAAGTGTGGCAGCCGGGACATTGGCCAAAGAGCCGCCCATTTTACCGATTGCAGTACGCACAGCACCTGCTAACACGATTTTTCTAGACATGATTTTGTTCCTCCATTTCATTATTCACTAACCCGTTTGTTTGGCTGGATCAGCGGGTTAATCATTGACTTAAGGTGTATGTTAAATATATCACAATCCTGAAGATTATGCAAGAGCTTCCACCGGGGAAAATGAGAAAATGCGCATTCTTGTCAGAAATTTGCCATAAATTGTCCCGCCTCAGCACAGCCTTGTTCAAATTGCTGAATGTCGAAAAACCGCACGAAAAGAAAACGTTAAAAAATTAACTTACAGCTTCTCTGCGGCTTTATAACGCATTTTGTCGCATATTTGGAACATACTAATTTTCAGTTGAATACAGAAAGGAGGCAGTTTATGCCAACCGACTTTCAAAACTTTATAAATACCGACGAGCAGGCGCGGAAATATTACCTTTCCCTGCCCGAATACCTGCGGGAAATCGTCAGCCGCGAGGAAAATCACATCCGGTCATACGAGGAACTCAAGCGTCACGCCGACTATCTGATGGAGCACAACAACTATGCGGACGGCGATTTTTATGGATGACAAACTGTATCAATATCTGAGATCCCACGAGGAGGTAAACCGTTTCTTTATGGCACTGCCGGACGACCTGCAGGCTGCCATGTCCGGGCAGGCAGAGGTTACCCCACAAACCAAACCCTACCTGGCCTATATTAACCTGCTTATGGATTCAGAAAACGACGGTTCTACTTTTGCGTAATGATTGCAAAAAGCGCCTTTTAGAGGTATAATGAAAAACATGATTCCAGCGGTGGAGCGTGTTCTGAAAAACGCAGCCTCTTGCGGCTGTGTTTTTCTTTTGCCCCCGCGACAGAAAGGATTGTTGCTGACATGGCTTTGAGCAATTTGATTCTACCCAAGGATTACTCTTCCAAGCTCGATATTATAGAGACGGAAATTGCGATCAAACTCGCAAAGGACACCTTTGAGCGGGAGCTGGCCTCCGCCCTATCCCTCACCCGTGTTTCCGCTCCGCTCTTTGTCCGGCCGGAAACCGGCCTGAACGACGACCTGAACGGTGTCGAGCGGCCTGTTCAATTTGACGTAGCAGAGATTCACGCGGACGTACAGATCGTGCATTCCCTGGCAAAATGGAAGCGCATGGCGCTGGCCCGCTACGGCTTCACCGCCGGAACCGGTCTGTATACCGATATGAATGCCATCCGCCGCGATGAGGAACTGGACAATCTGCATTCCGTATATGTGGACCAGTGGGACTGGGAAAAGGTCATCACAAAAGAAGAGCGCGTGATGGAAACCCTGCAAAACACCGTACACGGCATCATGGGCGCATTACATAAAACCCAGATGGCATTAAAGGAACGCTTTCCATCCCTTGATTGCTTTATTCCCGAGGAAATCACCTTTGTCACCAGCCAGGAGCTGGAAGACCGTTATCCCGACCTGACGCCGAAGCAGCGGGAGGATACCGCCGCAAAGGAATACGGCGCAGTGTTCATCTCCCAAATCGGCGGCGCGCTGCAATCTGGCAGGCCGCATGACGGACGCGCGCCAGATTACGACGATTGGTCCCTGAACGGCGACATCATCATATGGTATCCGGTTCTGAACCGTTCCCTGGAGCTTTCCTCCATGGGCATCCGTGTGGATGCGGATACGCTGCGCCGCCAGCTGGAACTCTCCGGCTGTCAGGAGCGCGCGGAGCTGCCGTTCCACAGCATGCTGCTGGAGGGCCGCCTGCCCCTGACCATGGGCGGCGGAATTGGACAGTCCCGTATCTGTATGGCGCTGCTACAAAAAGCACATATCGGCGAAGTGCAGTCCTCCGTCTGGCCCGACAGCATGCGCAACGCCTGTGAGGGATACGGCATCCATCTTCTCTGAGCAAAGTCAACGAGCCTGTATCATAAAAAATTGGTTTAATTGACGATTCCCCCCGCTTTTAGCGGGGGGAATCGTTTTTATACTGCAAAATTTTGTGCAAAGCACGCCTTGTGATCCAGGCTCTTTTTGGCTCACTCGTACTCCGCAATGGGACCGCGCGTACCCGCAGGTTCCTGCATGGAAACACCGATTCCCGGCCTCTTCAGTGCCGAAATGTTCAGCTTTGGAATTTGCTTGAAAATGCAGGCGCTGAACGGTGCAACGGTCAACTCCAGCATATATTTACCGCCGCGCAGGGAAGCGCGCAGTTCTTCCGCATTGACTTTTCCCTTGCCGCCAAACGCCGTATCGTCCGTATTGATCAGCTCTCCGTACACCCCGTAATGGGAAACCGGCAGACGGTAATTGACATACATTCGATTGGAGAAATTCAGCACAACGTAAAGATCGTTTTTGTCCAGATCACTGCGCTTATATGCAAAAACACACTGAGAAGCGTTATTAACGTCCAGCCAGGTAAAGCTCTGCGGATGGTAGTCCTCCTGATACAGCGCTTTTTCCTCCAGATACAAATGCTGCAGAGCCTGGATATACTGGTAAAAATCCTTGTGCGCCGGGTAATCCAGCAGATTCCATCCCAGCGCTTTTTCCTCATCCCACTCCTTGAATTCCGCCAGTTCGTTCCCCATAAAGTTCAGCTTTTTGCCGGGATGGGTATACATGTACAAATAGAGCGTGCGCAGCTGGTGGAACTTTTCCTCATAGTTTCCGGCAATTTTATCGATGACCGTCTTTTTTCCATGTACCACTTCATCGTGTGACAGGGGCAGCAGGAAAATATCGTTGTAAAAATACCCCATGGAAAAGCTGAGCTTGTTGTGCACGCTGGACCGGTGTGTCGCGGGAACGGACAAATAATCCAGCGTGTCATTCATCCATCCCAGGTCCCATTTATAATCGAATCCCAATCCGCCATATTCGACCGGAGCCGTCACTTTCAAGAAGTTGGAGGAATCCTCCGCGATCAACATGACGTCCGGATGGCGCTTTTGAAGGGCATAGTTGCAATTTTTCAGGAACCACACGCCGGTTTCATTGACCGGACCGTTGGTATCCCCATTTCGATACAGCAGATTGGAAACCGCATCGTAACGGATCCCGTCAAAATGGTAATAGGTAATCCAAAAATTGATGGCGGATTTCAGGAAGCTGATCACATGCGGCTTCGTATAGTCAAACAGGACGGTTCCCCATTCGCTGTATCGCGCGTCCTGATATTCGCTCTCATATACAAACCCGCCGTCAAACTGATGCAGCGCGTAAAAGTCTGTGACAAAATGCGCGGGCACAAAGTCAAGGATGACGCCCACCCCCTGCTCATGACAACGGTTGATAAAATACATCAAATCCTTCGGCTTTCCATAGCGGCTGGTTGCGCTGAAATACCCGGTCACCTGATAGCCCCAGGACTTATCAAATGGATATTCCGTCAACGGCATCAATTCAATATGGGTATACCCCATCTTCTTCACATACGGAATCAGAAGTTCCGCCAGCTCATCATACCGGTAGAACCGCTCGTCCTCCGGCAGGTCCTTGATTTTCCACGATCCGGCATGCACTTCATAAATGCTCAGCGGTTTGTTATAGCCCTTGTCGCGCGTTTGCAGCCAAGCTTCATCTGTCCAGGGGAAATCATTGAGATTGTATACAATAGAAGCCGTATTGGGCCGCAGCTCGCTGTAAAACGCAAAGGGGTCCGCGCGATCATAGGTTTCTCCCTCCGCCGTGTAAATCTGATACTTGTACATTTGCATTTCCTGTACGCCCTGCACAAAGATGCTCCAGACGCCGGAAGGATGCCGGTCCATATCGTAGCCTGTCCACCCGTTAAAATCCCCGATCAGCCGTATCCGGGCCGCATTGGGAGCATATACCGTAAAACGCGCGCCGTCCTGGTCATATTCGTGGCACAGATGCACGCCAAATACCTGGTAGCCCTCTAATGAGCCGCCCTGCAGGTATGCATCCATCAATTTCATATCCATTTTCCCTCTCCTTCCTTTTTCCAAAAGGGCTGGTATGTATTATATCATATTAAACAAAAAAGAACCATATCCGTCAGTAATTTAAGCGAAAAATATTAAAGGGTCTGTATCACAATGCACAGCTTGCATAAAATGCCGGCATGATAAGAGAGACTTCCCCCACCTTCGGCAGGGGAAGTCGTCCATTCAGCCTATTTTATGCGTTCTGTCAATTATGACACAGACCCTTAATTGATATGTAAAAAATCAGGAATTGATGGAATCGCTGAAGAATTTTTCATGAACCGCGGCAACCGCCTTATCCGCGTCCGCACGGTCGATCAGAACGGAAATCTTGATCTCGCTGGTGGAAATCATATGAATGTTGATATTGGCTTCATACAGCGCTTCAAACATCTCCGCCGCAATACCTGGATGCGTCTCCATCCCTGCGCCAACAGCGGAAACCTTTGCAACATTCTCATCATAGACCACGCTGGTGGCGCCAATCAGCTCCACGTAGGGATTCAGAAGCTCGATGGCCTCCTGCAACTTATCCTGGTCGATGGTAAAGCTGATATCCTTCGTGCCGTTTCTGCCGATGGACTGCAAAATGATATCGACGTTTATGTTCTTTGCCGCCAGCTTGGAGAAAATCTTAAACGCAAGGCCCGGTCTGTCCGGCACGCCTATAACGGAGATACGCGCAACGCGCTCGTCCTTTGCAATTCCGCTGATCATCATCTTTTCCACTTTAGTTGCCTCCTTCACAATTGTGCCTTTTGCCCTCTTCAAGCTGGACAAGACCTCAAGCTGGATATTGTATTTCTTTGCCATTTCAACCGATCGGTTATTCAATACCTGCGCACCCAGGGACGCCAACTCCAGCATCTCGTCATAGGAGATCACGTCAAGCTTCTGTGCGTCCTTAATTTTACGCGGGTCTGCGGTGTAAACACCTTCGACGTCCGTATAAATCTGGCAGAGGTCGGCGTTCATTACAGACGCGATTGCCACGGCACTGGTATC
This sequence comes from Anaeromassilibacillus senegalensis, assembly GCF_001261775.1. Classification (GTDB taxonomy): domain Bacteria; phylum Bacillota; class Clostridia; order Oscillospirales; family Acutalibacteraceae; genus Anaeromassilibacillus; species Anaeromassilibacillus senegalensis. The sequence goes on from NZ_LN868537.1 coordinate 749,491, forward strand.
GGAACCGCCGCGGCCCAGCGTAGTCATATCGTCATAGCGGTTGACACCCTGGAATCCGGTGACAACCACAATATTTTTCTTATCAATTTCTTTTTTAATACGATCCGGCGTCACTCGCTTGATGCGCGCTGTGCCATATGCGGAGCTGGTATAAAAACCGGCCTGCCATCCCAGCAGAGAAACCACCGGAAACCCCAGCTTTTCAATGGCCATCGCCAGCAGGGAAGCAGAAATCTGTTCACCGGAGGTCAACAGCATATCCATCTCTCTTTTACTCGCATTGGGATTGATTTCATTTGCCTTTGTGATCAGATCGTCTGTTGTATCGCCCTGCGCGGACACCACCACAATGACGTCGTTGCCCTCCCGGTACTTCTCCGTGACGATGCTGGCCACGTTAAACACGCGCTCGGCGTTGGCTACGGAACTGCCGCCAAACTTTTGGACTATAAGGCTCATTGGTTCATCCTCCGTCTCTGAATGAATAAAATCTGCAAAGCGCCTATGTTAGATGGACGCTTTATCTATCAAAACCGGTCTCCCGGTAATTTCTCCAGTTGATCAGGCCATAAAAATCTGAGCGCCCTTGGAATCGGCATTCAGAATTTTGATCTGCCAGCCGGTGATCCCCTTTTCTTCCAAGTGGCTGCCGGCGTACTTGACAAAGTTATCCGTATCCGCGGAATCAACCATGGAGATGATTGTGGGGCCTGCACCGCTGATATATGTTCCCAGTGAACCAAGTTCATAGCTGAGGCGGAACACATTGTCCAGATCGTCGATCAGACCAGAGCGATACGGCTGGTGAATCTTATCCTGCACCGCGACGCGCAGATTTTCCAGCTTTCCGGAGAACAAAGAGGCTGTCATTAAAGCGGAGCGGGACAGATTGTAAACAGCGTCCGCGCGGGGATACTGTTCCGGCAGAACCGAACGTGCCTTTTCCGTTTTCAGCTCAAACGGTGGAATGAAGAGGGCAAAGCGAATTTTTTCTGAAACCGGCACGCTTACGCTGTACACCCGGCCCGCCTCTATCGCGGAGGCAACCAGACCGCCCTCAATTGCAGGCGTGGTATTGTCCGGGTGGCCTTCGATCTTCGCCGCCAGATTGATGAGATCCGTCTGGGTGAGCGGGCTTCCCAACAGGCGGTTCGCGCCCAAGATCCCGGCCACGATACAGGCGGAGCTGCTTCCCAGACCGCGCGCCATTGGAATATCGTTCTGCTGAATCAGTCTCAATCCCGGCAGCTTGCGTCCACACTGTTCATATACCTGCTTGGCAGCCCAGAAAATCAGGTTGCTCTCATCCGTCGGAATGACAATATCATCCTTGGAGGAAATATCCAGTGTATCGGACTCTTCCATCCAGACTTGATTGTACATCGTCAACGCAATTCCCAGTGAGTCAAATCCGGAACCAAGGTTTGCGCTGGTCGCCGGAATCTGTATTCTAATCATATGATTCTTACTCTCCTAATTTTTGTTTCTATCTATTACAGTTCACCGATGCGAATGGTGTTTTCAACCGTTACACCCAGCTCGGAAAGCTTATTCAGTCCGGCAAGAATTTCACGTTCGGGCTTTTGATCGGTCACAAAGGCGATTTCGCCCGGCTGCGCATTCTTTCGGATCAGCTGAGAAATACCGCCCAGCAGATGCTTTGCGTTGCCCAAAGCCAACGCCTCGTTGTCCGCCTTGGCGCGTACAAACATGCTGACTTTATCATCCAGATAGTTTTCCACATACTCCGGGGAACCGTCGCTCCAAAACAGGTACTTCCGGGCTTTAAAGTGCTTGACGCAGTCGATGACATCCGCTACAACCGCGCTGGCGGTCGGCAGTTTGCCCGCGCCTTTTCCGTAGAACACCACGTCGCCGGTGGAATCGCCGCGCACCATGATGCCGTTGAAAACGTCGTCAACATTCGCCAGCTGGCTTTCACGCGGGACAAACATCGGGCAGACAATGATCTGCAGCTTGCCGCTCTCCGCCATTTTCACCTGGCCAATCAGTTTGACCACGCCGCCCCAGAGATCCGCATACTCCACATCTGCCAAAGATATGTTGGTGATGCCCTCTGTATGCACCTGATCGGGATAAACATGGCGCCCAAAGGCCAGAGAGGCCAAAATGCAGATTTTACGGCAGGCGTCGTGCCCTTCCACATCCGCCGCCGGGTTGCGCTCCGCGTATCCCAGCTTCTGTGCCAGGGCCAGTGCGTCCTGGAAGTCCATCTGATCGTGAATCATCTTGGTCAGGATAAAGTTTGTCGTGCCGTTGAGGATGCCGGCAATCTCAATTACATCGTTCGCCGCCAGACACTGGCTGATCGGACGGATGATAGGGATGCCGCCGCCGACGCTCGCCTCAAACAGGAAGTTGACGTTCTTCTCCTGCGCCAGCTTTAAAAGCTCCGCACCCTTTGCCGCAACAAGCTCCTTATTGGAGGTGACGACGCTCTTACCGGCTTCCAGGCAGCGCCTGGTATACTCAAACGCCGGGTTCAGGCCGCCCATAACCTCCACCACAACGCGGACTTCGGGGTCGTTAATGATATCCTCAAAGGATTTTGTAAAGGTATCTGCAAAAGGACTGTCCGGGAAATCCCGCAGGTCCAAAATATATTTAATCCGTATTTCTTCTTTTGCACGCTTTGCAATGTTGTCCGTATGCGTCGTGAGCACTTCCACCACACCGGATCCAACTACGCCATAGCCCATAACCGCTATCTGTACCATCTACAAGCACTCCCTATATTATATATTGCCGCCGATTCAATTTTTGTCTCATCCGTCACGGCGGATTTTCACATGGAATGGATACGCCGCTTCTTTAACAGCGTAAATACTTTTACAGTTTACCATTTTTTGATTAGACATTCAATATCAAAAAACACAACAATTCGCGCTTTAGCACAGTAATTTATAAAACACTTGTCAAAATGCCAGATGCAACCCAGGTGCTTTTTTCCTGCAAAAAGGGATGCGCGCCCTTTTCAAGCGTCGCATCCCTTTGGTTTATCCAACCGGGACCACTCCCGGCGGAACCATATCGTCGTTGCCCGGCTGCACATAAACATTATCGTCTGCCGGCACGCTGACCGGAGGCTCCATCGGCTCCGAAGGCGTATGGTTCGGCGGTTCCGGCTGATGATTTCCGGAATCCACCGGCGGTTCTGTCTGAGTGGGATCGGAGGGTGTTTCCGGAGGGTTGGAATCGGTTGGTGGCACGGACGAAGGTTCTCCCTCCCCGCCTTCCGAACTTTCTTCCGGATTCTCCACCTCGTGCGCAATATCGCATTTTCCGGGGAATTCTCCTTTTTTATACCAGCCGGTCCCGGTTTTAGGACACACGCCTGAAACCGCCAGTTTTCCGCTCTGCTGGCAGAAGGTTGCCGCCGTTACTTCTTCGTCATATGTGAACTTCAGAGGTTCTTTGTCCTCCAAATAATTCGCCATAATTTTCTGCCAAATGGAAATGGCATACTTTTTCTCCGTATTATTCATCGCGGTGGGCGTGTCCCGGTATCCGGTCCAAATCCCCGCAACAGCGTACGGCGTACCGCCGATGAACCAGCTGTCCTTCTGATCGTTTGTCGTTCCGGTTTTGCCGAATACCTCCCAGCCGGAAATAGCCGCTTTGCTTCCGCTTCCCTGTGAACCGACAATAACCCGATTCAACAACTTATGCATTACAGAGGACGTCTGTGAAGAAATTGCCTCCACCGGCTCCGGCGTACGATTATCCAGAATGACGTTTCCGTCGTGGTCTTCCACATAATAATACGTGTACGGCTTATAGAAATTGCCGCCGTTTGCAAAAATCTGGAACGCGGCGGTCATTTCACGCACGGTTACGCCCTCGCTCATTCCGCCGACCGCGATGGGAGCCAGGTCGTTGTCCGCAGGCTGTAAGCTTTTAAAATTCAGCTTATCCTTCAGGAACGTATAACCGACGTCCGGTGTAATTTCCTTGCAGATACGGGCCGACGGGGCATTTCGGGAATTCTCCAGCGCAAATTCCACCGTCATGCTTCCCAGATACCGATTATCAAAGTTTTTTGGGCCCGGCTTATTGCCGCTCCAATTTTCCAGGGGCTCGTCCTCCACAATTGTGGAATAGTTAATGGCATTCATTTCGATTGCCGGCGCGTAAACGCCGATCGGTTTAATTGTCGAGCCCGGCTGGCGCTGTGCGTCGGTTGCAAGGTTCATCGGGCGGTTCCTGGTCTTTTCGCGCGCACCGACAACCGCCAGCACCCGTCCATTATAATCCATCGCCATATAGCCCAGATCAATTTTATGGTTTTCCGGCAGGTTTTCCGGATCTTTGATAACCTCTTCCGCAGTTTCCTGCATTTCGGGTTCCATGGCACTGTAGATTTTAAGTCCGTCGTGATAGATCATGTCTTCCGCCTTGGCGCTGGTACAACTGTACAGCTCCATCAGGTCTTCCTTCACGTCTTCAAACATGGTTTCCACGTACCAGTTCCAGATCTGTGTGTTGCCGCCGCCCTCTTCCTTCTGCTTGCCAACAAAAGTCATATGCCTGGACTTCTCCATTGCCTCGTCGTATTGCTTCTTGCTGATCTTTTCCTGGTTATACATCTCCGTCAGAACCGTCTGCTGGCGGCCCATATTGTTTTCCGGATAGACCAGAGGCGTATAGCGGGACGGATTCTGCGTAATCCCCGCAATGGCGGCGCATTCCGCGATATCGCAGTCCTGTATATCCTTATCAAAATAAAGGTTTGCCGCGGCCTGCACGCCATTTGTACCGCTGCCGAAGGGCACCACATTGAGGTACGTTTCCAGGATCTGTTCTTTGCTGTACGCTTTGTTCAGGTTCAGCGCACGGAAAATCTCTTTGACTTTCCGGGTCAGGCTGACGTCCTTATCCCCTGTCACATTCTTAATCAGCTGCTGTGTGATGGTGGAGCCGCCGTAACTGCTTCCCTGTGAGAAAAGATGCGTCACCGCGCCGAACGTACGGTACCAGTCCACGCCCTCATGCTCCCAATACCGCTTGTCCTCAATGGCAACAATTGCATCCTTCATCGCCTGCGGAATCTGATCGTAACTGACCCAGATACGGTTTTCATTGCTGTGCAGGCTCAGGTATTCCACCGGATTTCCATCATCGTCGTTCACATAAATAAAGCTGGTATAATTCAGCTTCAGTTTATTAAGGTCATAGCTGATCGTTTCATCCTTCATACTCCAGATAAAGGAGATCAAAAACGTGCCGACGATTATACCTGTCACCGTTAAAATTGCGATTAAGGTTAAAAATGCTTTTCCAATGATCTTTCCGATCGAGCCTGCTGTGGCAGCCGCAGCACGGTCCTTCAGCGGTCCCGTATTGCCAAACTGATTGATGTCGGTTTTTCGCATGAAGCGCCACCTCCCAACCTTCTTCATAGAATGTGCAAAGACTTTGCATATTTGACTGAAATTACCAAATAATAGACCTGAGGTGATTTATGTGAAAAAGCTCATGATACTTTTGGCGAGCATAGACGTACTGTTAATCGGTATGCTTCTAATGGGATACCCCGCCAAATGGTTTGCGACTGTACCGCCGGAGGAATCCAGCTCAAATATAATGTATTATACCCCGGAGGACGCATCAAGTCAAGAAAGCAGCGGCGCATACGCCATGGCAAGCGGCGGTGAAACCTATACGGTCCGCAGTTATCAGGGACATATCGGGATTTTTTTAAACGACAGCCAATTTCCATACGACGAAATTGACGTAGCAGTCGCTACCCTGCCGGAGGCCGATCAAACCCTTTTGGAACAGGGCATTCTGGTAACAACCCGCGAACAATTGAACCAATTGATTGAAGATTATGAAAGCTGAACCACCTTGTATTTCCGCAGGCATTTTGTCTGCGGAAATTTTTATTTATTTATAGAAAAAGCGCCATACCGTTTGGTATGGCGCTTTCGGGGAAACATTTATTTCATGCTCTCTTCGTACTTCTTGATCATGGTCTTAACCATCTGGCCGCCAACAGAACCAGCTTCTCTGGAGGTCAGGTCGCCATTGTAACCCTGCTTCAGGTTCACGCCGACTTCCGCCGCAGCTTCCATCTTAAAACGGTCAAGTGCCTCACGAGCCTCAGGAACAACATTCTTATTACTAGACATAATCAATACACTCCTTAAACATTTTTATTTTTGATTTGATTTGTTTTGCGTTTGCTTTCCTATTTTGCGTCCTTGGAGTGATTTTATGACTGTTAATTTTTTCAAGTTGATTTGTCAGGAAATCCGGTATCCATTGGAAGCGTCCACACCGGACAAAAGCAGCACCATACATATGGAAAGAATCTGCCGCGGACTGAGGGCAGCGCCAACCTCCACCGTTATATCCCCCGGCTCAACAATCTCTCCTGTCAGCGTGGGGACGCTTCTCTGCAGGCTCATAGCCGCCGAGCCGTAGTCCAGGCTGGAGATGGACAGCGTATCCTTCGCACTCATGCCGCAGGTCATTGCGGCAGCGCCCGCCTCCTGCAGCAGCGCGGCAGCTTTCAGATTCTGCGGCTCCAGTACACACAGGAACCCTGGTGGGACCCGCAGCTTTTCTTCCGCCTCAAAGCTGTTTTTAAAAAGAAGAATGCCCTTCTCCGCCTGCAGCTGTGGCACGTGCTCACAATCACAGATCAGAAATTTTTCTTTTCCTTCGCCGCTTTTTTGAAAAAGTTCCGGATGATAATAGCTGACTTCGCCGTACCGCGCCAGCGCCGGCAGCAGCACCTTTGCAAGGGAATGATCGCTTCTTTTTCCGCAGAGCAAAATGTCGGTCATTTATCTCGTACACTCCAAACCGGCCATAGCCGAATCCGTTTTCCCGCAGAACGGGCATGAAATCAGTATTTGCCGCGGAACCGTAAATATGTAGAAGGACTGGAAAATTTATCTATTCTTTCTGCTTTAAAAACGTTTCCAGATATCCCTGCAGCTGACTGGCCCGTTCATGATCCAGCTGGATGCTGAGCGGGCGCAAATCCTGACCGCTCTCCTGCCCCGCCGCATAAACCCACATGGAAAAATAACGTGTATCCATATTAATATCCATTACAGTGCGGCTTTCCACGCGGATCGGCCGCTTGCATTTTCGTATCTGTGTAATTCTTGCCATACGATTTCTCCTATTATTTTTCATTTGATTCCAGCAAACGGGAGACGGTTACCAGTTCATATCCGTCTTCCCGGAGAGATCTTACAATTCTTTTTACAGCGGCCGGCGTATTCAATGCACTGCTTTGAAAGCGTATAATGGAGCCCGGCTTCACCTGAGACAATACCCTTTTGTGAATTTGCTCTGGTGGAATATTTTTCCAGTCAAGCGAATCGCCGTACGGTGCAAAAGAAAAAGAGTGCATAAAACAGATTCCCTCTATAACTGAAACGGCGGTTGCCAGCGAATGGTTATGACGTCATCCGTGAGCGCGACTTTTTCAATAAAAAGCTGTGCGATCACTTTCTTTTGCTCTAAAGAAAAGGATGGCCACTGTTCCGCCAAAACGTTTAAGTGAAACGTCTCCTGCTTATTTTGTTCCTTTTTCTGTAAAATACAGGTATGTAATTCCAATTTTTTTTGGTCCAGGTTTTCAATCTCCCTGCCAATGTAGCCTTCCACCACTGCGCTCCCCGCGGAAAGCTGTGCCAGCAGACGGTTGATTTGTTCTTCTATCTGGTCCAGTTCCGCCTGCAGGGCCCGTTCCTCTTTCGTACACTGCTCCGGCGGCGTATAGGTCCAATTTCCATGCAGCCGGACCATACGGAGAAGCTGCCGCTCTACCGCCCGCTCCACTTCCGGTACATGATACACCACGGAATGGCCGGGGCAGCTTCCGGTATTTTTCCTGCCGCTGCAATGAAAGTATTTTCGTTTTTCCCCGGCGGTGGTTCCGGTATCCACCGTCATGGCAAAGCAGCAGCGCCCACAGCAGATGATTCCGGAAAGCCAGCTGTTTTTCCCCCTGCCGCTGTTTTTTAGCGGGCTGTTCCGGTCCAGCAGACGTTGACAAACCAGAAAAACGTCCGGTTCAATTACTCCCGGATGCAGCGCGGGAGATACGATCCGCCCTGCAATGCTCCCCCGTTCGCGCGCGCCTTCAGGCTGTTTTCCATACAAATAACAGCCGTTCCCGCCCCTGGCGGCAAACGGTTCCCATGCAATACGGCATCCTTTTTCTTTATAATAGGCAAACACATCCTCATTGGACTTGACATAGATTGGATTGCGCAGGATGCGGCTCAGCTTGCCGGAATCCCAGTTTGTATTCCCCCGCGGGCCCGCGATTCCTTCCGTATTCAACTCTTTGGCGATCTGTCCCAGAGACCGGCCTCCCTGCGCATAAGTATGAAAAACCCGCCGCAGAACCGGTTCCTGCGCTTCATCCAATACATAGGTATGGGTTTTTTTCCCCTCTACCCTTGTTTCAACCTTACAAAGGCCATAGGGCGCCGGACCTCCCAAAAAGAATCCTTTTTCTCCGCGCGTATAATAATTGTCCCGGATTCTCTGTTGAATCGTTTCACGCTCCAGCTGCGCGAATACCATGGTGATGCTCAGCATCGCATTCCCGATTGGCGTGGATGTATCAAATTTTTCCTGTGTACTTTGAAAATCCACACCGTACTGTTTAAACAGCGCGATCAAATTGGCAAAATCCAAAAGGGAACGGCTCATCCGATCCAGCTTATAAATAATAACCTTTGCGATCTGTCCCGCCCGCACATCTCTTAGCAGCGCCTGAAAGCCAGGCCGCTCCATGTTTTTGCCGCTGTAGCCCTGGTCCTGATAGATCCGGTACGCTTCCCCTGCGGTTTCATTTTTACATAACTGAATTTGACTTTCAATAGAAAGGCTGTCCTTCTTCTCAACAGACTGCCGTGCATAAATGGCAATCACATGCTCACCCGCCTTACAAAGAAACGGAGCTGCCGCAGGACTGCGGCAACCCCATTATAGCAGTTCCTATTTCTCCATTCAATGCTCCGCAGAGGACGGTTCCGTCCGCTTATTCCGGTCAAACGCCTTCATTGCCGCCCCTACCCTCTGGACAAATTCCTGCCGGCCCTTTTCTTTTGGCGAATCCGCAAAGATATTTCGTACCGTAAAACCGTTTTCCTGGACCACTTCCGTCATATGTATCCACCCTTTTCATTCAGCTTAAGACAGTCTCTTGTATGTTCATACTTATGAGCGGATACAGCGGATTATGTTTTCACTTCCCCATACGTTTTCGCATAGAATAGAACACCTGATATATAGGCGGTGATCCAAACGAATCATTTTTGTATCAGCGATCTGCCGGAAGAAACCCAGCAACAGCTGAAAATCATAGACAAATCACAGTGGTATATCCTGGTTATCATCGGTGCAATTCTGCTGTCTTATTACTCTGTCAGTATCCAGCGGAAACAGTTGATCTGTTCCGCCACGGATCCGGAACTGTGCAAATGCATGCCAAAAACGCTTCCGTTTCAGGCACTTTCCAGCGTTATGGTCATTACAGCCCTGCTTTTCTATTTTAAGCTTTCCGGCAACAGTGTGTGCCAGGCCCGCAACGACCCCAAACAATTCTGCCGCGCTAAGATCAATCATAACGCAGATATCCTGGTCATCGTTGCCGCGTTGCTTCGCTTTGGACTTTTGGTACAGGGCGACACACATCTGGACGATTGATTTCCCTGCGGAACCAGGCAAAGCTTTGGCTTTCCTGGTCTGCGGGAAGCGCAGCGGACAGGCCTTTTAAATGTTTATTCCTTCCAAATATGTACATACTAGCAGCAATCCGATTGATTCTCTGCGAAACCCAATACGAAAGTGAGGAACTGTGCAATATGAGTAAGATTGTTATCATCGGCGCCAACCATGCCGGCACTGCCGCCGTCAACACCATTTTGGATCTGGATCCCTCCAATGAGGTGGTCGTTTTCGACGCCAACTCCAATATCAGCTTTTTAGGCTGCGGTATGGCACTGTGGATCGGCGGGCAGATTGCCGGCCCGGAGGGGTTGTTCTATTCTTCCCAAAAGCTGTTGCAGGAAAAAGGCGCTATCGTCCATATGGAAACACTCGTAAATAAAATTGATTTTGACCGTAAAATTGTGTACGCGGAGGACTCCAGCCACTCCCAGTATGAGGAACCCTATGACAAGCTGATTCTGGCAACCGGTTCGCAGCCGATCATCCCCAAAATTGAAGGATGTGATTTGGAAAATGTACAGCTGGTCAAGCGCTACCAGGACGCGGACGAAGTCATTCATAAGCTTCATACCGATGAGATCAAAAAGGTCGCCGTTATCGGCGCGGGCTATATCGGCGTGGAGCTTGCCGAGGCCTTCAAGCGCAACGGCAAAGAAGTCGTTTTAATCGACTGCGCCCCCACCTGCCTTTCCAGCTATTACGACGACGATTTTTGCAGCCTGATGGCGGAAACGCTGCGCAGCCATGGCATTGAACTCGCATTTAACCAGACGGTTACAAAAATCGCCGGCAAGACAAAGGTGGAAAAGGTGATTACCGACCAGGGCGAATTTGACGCGGACATGGCGGTGCTGGCCATTGGCTTTAAGCCCAATGCCAAGCTGGGCGCGGAGCAAATCGCGCTGTTTAAAAACGGTGCTTATCATGTGGACAAAGAACAGCGCACAAGTCTGCCGGACGTCTATGCCATCGGCGACTGCGCCACTGTCTACGACAACTCCATCGACGACGTCAATTACATCGCGCTTGCAAGCAATGCAGTGCGTTCCGGCGTCATCGCCGCCAACAACGTCTGCGGCGGGCATGTGGAAACCGAAGGCGTACAGGGCTCCAACGGTATCAGTATCTGGGGCTTTAATATGGTATCCACCGGCCTTACGCTGGAGAAGGCGCGCCGGTTCGGATTTGACGTCGCTTCCGCGGACTTTGAAGATTACCAGAAACCGCGGTTCATGAACCACAATGAAAAAGTAAAAGTCCGCATTGTGTATCGCCGTGACACACGCGTCATCCTCGGCGCGCAGATGGCCTCCCGCTATGACATGTCGATGGGAATCCACATGTTCTCTCTTGCTGTACAGGAAAAGGTCACCATCGACCGGCTCAAGCTGCTGGACCTGTTCTTCCTGCCCCACTTTAACCAGCCGTACAACTATATCACCATGGCGGCATTGGGCGCCGAATAACATCTAAACCGGCATTTTCTTTTGTATGGAGTGCTTCTACGTCCCACTGAACAAATAGCAGGCGCGCTTCTTCCACAGCCGCCACCAATTCTGCGTTCTCCTCCCCGTAGGGAGACCGAAACAGCTTTGGCGTTCTTCCAAGGATCGATTCCACTTTTTCATTACAGTTTTTTATCTGTGCAATGATCTGCTCCGGAGACATCTTTGCCATGTGAGGATGCGTGTCGGAATGATTTCCAACCTCACACCCCGCCGCTGCGATTTTCTGCAGCGTATCGGTGTGCGTCTCCGCCCAGCGGCCGGTGACAAAAAAAGTTGCTTCTGCCTGATTTTGCTGTAATACCGTCAGCAGCTCCTCAATTTGCCGGTCGTTCCACTCCACATCAAACGTGACCGCCACCTGCTTATGTTCCGTTTGGACGCGATAAACCGGCGCGGAAGAAAGGCCCGCCGCCGTCCAAACCGCCTGGATACCGCGCGCACCAATCATACAGGCCAATACCAATGCCAAACAGCTGAAAAGCAGGATCAGTGCGCGTCTTTTGGAAAGAATCCAATAAATTTGGTTTGCGCGGGGACGTTTTCTCTTTTTTAAATGGTATACTGCTATAAAAACACCCCCTCGGCAAATTGTATGCCAAGGGGGCTTGTTTGTATTTATAAAGGAATCATTCGGTATAGCAGTTAATCCTTTGTTCCCGCAGCAACCGTTTTCTCTCCCTGTGGTCCGGCATGACCGCGTCCAACACCGCGTAGAACTGCGCAGAGTGATCCGCTCGCACCAAATGCGCGAGTTCATGCGCCACCACATATTCCATACAGGCAACAGGAGCCTGCGCCAGATACAGATTGATGGTCACCACCCGTTTGATGGGCAGACAGGAACCCCAACGTGTCTTCATCCTGCGGATACGAAACTGCGGCATGGGAATTTGATACTTTTGAAAAAGCGGAAACACCGTCTCCACCGCCCGCGTCAGGGCCGCCTCACAACAGGCACGGTACCAGGCTTCAAATAGGCGTTTGTTATGAGAAAAATCTTCCGGGTCGTTTACAAACATACGCAAATCATTTCCCTCCGGAACGATCCGTTCCCGGTTGGAAGGCTCCACCTGCAATTCATAGCGCTTTCCAAATAAGCACACGGGCTCGCCGCTTTGATAGGTAACGGGCATCTGCTGTACCGCTCGTCCCGCATAATATGTCCTGGCGCGCACGATCCATTCCGCGCGGCTGGAAACAATCCGGTCGACTTCCTTGGAAGCAACTTTTCGGTTGGCGGACACACAGACAAGCCCGCTCGGTAAAACGCGTATATTAACATTTTTCACACGTTTCCATTCCAGTTGATAAGCAATCGTCTCGCCTTGATAGCAAATTGTTCGTTCCATACCACACCTCTTTACTCGCCCTATTCTAACGCAGAAGCACGTAAAAAGCAATTCTGTGTTATACTGATCACAGATACCAGGTGTGATGAAAGGGAAATCTTCCAAAAAGGATCACAACGGTACTTTCCGGAAAAGCCGGACGCTTTGTCCCATTTTACATTCGCACAGAAAAACCATTCGCCCTGACCGGTCATTGGACGATACTGCATCACATGCCGATCAAAAGCTTTCCGGAAATATTGAAACTTGGCTGGAGAAACCTGCACCCTCTTACAATATTCCATGAAAAGGAGCTGATTTTATGAAGCCCGTTTCCATTTGGTATTTATACAACAGCGGCTTTGCAGTAAAAACAGAACGGCACTTCCTGATATTCGACTATTTTCTTGATTCTCCACGCTCCGGCGGCTTGAGAGACGGCGTCGTCGATCCGGCTGAATTGCAAGATTCCAACACCGTTGTTTTTGTTTCCCACAGCCACCCCGACCACTTTAACCGTAACATTTTTCAATGGCGCAAACAAATACCTTCCATCCAGTATATCTTATCGGACGATATCAGCACTTCTGAAGAGTGCCTGCGGGTAAGCGCCGGAAAAAGTTACAGCCTCGGAGATTTGGAGATACGGACGCTCGCTTCCACGGATTTGGGCGTTGCATTTCTGGTTCAGGTAGACGGTCTCTGCCTTTACCACGCGGGGGATTTGCATTGGTGGCACTGGAACGACGAACCAGAAGAGGCCAACCGGCTGATGGCGCAAAGCTTTCAGGAGCAAATCGACAAATTGGAGGGAATTCCCATTGATATTGCATTCATCCCCGTCGACCCGCGCCAGGAAGAAAACGCCCTGCTGGGCTTGCAGTATTTTACACAGCACGCCGACGCAAGGATGCTTGTTCCCATGCACTTCGGTTCCCAATTTTCTATTTTTGACCGTATTTTCTCAGACCCGCAGACATTGCCCTGCTGGAACCGTATTGTCCGCTTATCCCAGCGCGGGGAAACATGGTTTTACCGTCCATAAAAAAATCAGGTGCCGCCTATGCTGCACCTGATTTTTTATGTCTCCTGCATCGCGTCCTTCGCATGCCGCACATAAATGGCACGAATATCCGTGTACTCTCCAAGCCCTTTTAAAACGGCTTCCACCGGATAACCGTCCGCTTCAAACGCTGTTTTCCAGGAATCAGTTTCGCCCGCCATATCGTTTCGTGCATGGTCTCCTGCCACCACCATCAGCGGTGCAAGCACCACACGTTCCGGTCGAAACCGGCTGACCTGACGGCGAAGGTTGTCCAATTCCGGGTATCCTTCCACCGCACCGACAAAAATATTCTGCGCGCCCCGTTCTTTGAACACATAGTCCAGCGCGGCGTAAGCGGCGTTTGCAAAATGTACGGTCCCGTGCCCCATCAAAACAAGCGCTGTGCTCTCCGGCAGGGAGTACGCCTTTTGAATGGCCGCCGCAACCTCATGGTAATCCTCTGTTTGGGTCAACAACGGCCTGCCGCAGTAAATGTGGTCAAAGCGGGCGGCATATTGCTTTACCATTTTGCATAGATCCTCATATTCTTCGCCGTTGACAACATAGGTCGGCTGACAAAGAACCGACGAAAAACCATCCTTTGCCAATCGGCCAAGCGCCTGCCATACGTTTTCCGTCGGCTGCCCCCTTGCCGCCAGCTTGTGCAGAATGGTCGGGCTGGTAAACGCACGGCGGACCTCCCAACCCGGAAAAGCTGTCCGCAATGCTTCTTCTATCGCGCCGATCGTCTTTTCACGGGTTTCGTCTACGGTTGTTCCAAAGCTGACTGCCAGAATTGCTTTTTTCCCCACGATCTGTTCTCCTTTATTCTCACAATTTCCGATCTTCCGCCAAATAAAGCAGCGCATTGCAAATGGCCGCCGCCACATTGCTGCCGCCTTTTCTGCCGCGCGCAATAATGTAAGGCGATCCGCCCTGTAAAATCAACTCTTTTGCCTCTACTACATTGACAAATCCAACCGGTGCACCGATCACCAGTGCCGGTTGGATTTCTTTTTTGCAGATCAACTCATGCAGGCGAATCAGCGCCGTTGGCGCGTTTCCAATTGCAAAAATGAACGGCCCAGCCAACCGCGCCGCACGCTCCATACTGACGGTCGCTCGGGTAACGCCGCGGTTTTTTGCCTCTCTCGCAACATCTGGATCCGCCATAAAACAAAAGGCCTCCCCGCCCCAGCGTGCAAGACTTTTTTTATTGACGCCTGCCTTCGCCATTTCCGTATCCGTCACGATGCAGGCGCCGCTTTTCAGCGCCGCAATCCCCTTTTTTACGGCGTCAGGCGAAAAACAAAGATTTTCCACATAGTCAAAATCCGCGGTCGTATGGATTACCCGCTTGATCACAGGCGCTTCGTCCGGGTTTAGCACCCTTTTTCCCAGCTCCGCTTCAATGATGGAAAAGCTACGTTTTTCTATCTCTCCCGGCTGTATGGTTGTAAACTGCATAATGTTCTCCTTTTAAACACCCTGCTTTAAAATCTGGTAAATCATGCGCATATCCAGACTTTCGCGCAGGGTATCCGCTAATAGATTATACTGTGTCTCTTTAAACGCCTGCTGGTCGATCTCGGGAAGCATGTCCGCGTCCAGCCCTTTGCGACGCAGGAGCGACCGTATCAGTGCGGGCGCCGCCTTTCCGTCAAAAAAGCCGTGCGCGTAAGTACCATAGACATTGCCATATACTGCGCCGTCTTCCTTTTCCTCTTTTCCCTGCTCCGCCATTGCAACAAAGGGCCTGGTTCCCGCTTCCCGCTCCGTTCTCCCCATATGAATTTCATAGCCTTCAAACGGCGTGCCGGATAGTCCCTCCAGAACACCGTTTACTGGCAAAACAGAACCCTTCACACGGGTGCGGACCTTTTCTTTTTCATACACAGTGGACACCGGAAGAAGCGCCATTCCCTCAATCTCTCCGCCGCCTTCGACGCCGAATGGATCACTGATTCTTTTGCCCAGCATCTGGTATCCGCCGCAGATTCCCAAGACTGGATTCCCCTGCTTTGCATATGTCACAATACAGGACTCTAAACCGTTTTCCCGCATCCATTGCAAATCTCCCATTACGTTTTTCGTACCTGGAAGAAGCACCAGATCCGGGCTGCCAAATTCTCTGACAGACTCCACATACCGCACGGAAACGCCGGGCATTCTTGCCAGCGGGTTAAAGTCCGTAAAATTGGATACCTTTGGGCAGCGGACCACCGCAAGATCGATTAAATTGCCCTGTTTTTTTTGATGCAACTGCTCTGATAAGCTGTCCTCGTCATCCAGTTCGATCCGCATATAAGGAATCACACCGGCAAAAGGCACATGCGTGCGCTCCTCCAGCATACAAAGGCCCGGTTTTAAAAGCTCCACATCGCCGCGGAACTTGTTGATAACCATTGCCTTAACCCTCTCGCGCTCCGCAGGATCCAACAGCGCCATGGTCCCATACAGGGAAGCAAACACGCCGCCGCGGTCGATATCTCCTACCAACAGCACCGGAGCCTTTGCCAGCTTTGCCATTCCCATATTGACAATATCGTCCTGCTTCAGGTTGATTTCCGCCGGGCTTCCGGCGCCTTCCAAAACAATGATATCATTTTCCGCCGCCAAGGACTGGTATGCCTCCAGAATCGGGGCAATCAGCCGCTTTTTAAATGGGTAATATGCGGAAGCATCCATATTTCCAATCGGCCTGCCGTTAACGATCACCTGCGACCCAGTGTCATTCGTCGGTTTCAGCAGAATCGGATTCATTCGTACCGAGGGCTCTACACCGGCGGCTTCCGCCTGCATCACCTGCGCACGCCCCATTTCCAGCCCTTCCGAAGTGATATAGGAATTCAGCGCCATATTCTGGGATTTAAACGGCGCGACCCGATATCCATCCTGTTTAAAAATCCGGCACAGGCCAGCGACCAAAAAGCTTTTTCCCGCATTCGACATCGTCCCCTGCACCATGATTGCCCTTGCCATCCGGCCTTCACCCCTCTAAGCTGTTTTTTAACGCAGCAATCAGCTGTTCATTTTCTTTTCGTCCGCGCACCGCAATACGCAGGTAGTGGTCATTCAGACCCCTGTAATTCCCGCAGCCGCGCACTAAGACGCCCTTGTTCGCAAGCCGTTTTCGGATGGATTCCGCATTCTCCATGCGGAACAGAATATAATTGGCCTCCGTAGGATAAACCTTTGCTCCAAGCTGTTCCAGATGTCGTGCCAGCCACGTGCGTTCTTCTCTTATGCATTGCCGTGTCTCACGCAGATAAGCCTCATCCGTCAGAGCCGCTATGCCCGCTCTTTGCGCGGGAACAGAAACGCTCCACGGCTGTCCCACTGCATATAATACATCTATAAAATGGGGATCGGAACAGAGTGCGTATCCGCACCGCAGCCCGGGCATGGCGTATATTTTTGTAAACGCTTTCAGCAAGAGCATATTGGGATACCTGTTCAAATGCGGCTTCATTGTATGTTTTTCCGGCTCGTTTAAAAAATCATTGAAGCATTCGTCCACCACAAGGCGGATGGATAAATTTTTACATCGTTCTGCAATCTGCAAAAGCAAATCTTGTTCGATCGTCCGCCCGGTTGGATTATTGGGATTACAGAGAAACAATATATCGATCTCCGGCGTCAATTCCCGTAAAAAATCCTCTGTAAAGGCAAAATCATTTGTTTCTTCCAATGGATAAAACCGGCAGTTGCAGCCGGCAGTCAACAGCGCCTGTTCATATTCTGCAAAGGTTGGAGCCGGCAAAAGCGCTGTTCGCGGCTTTGCCGCGGCGGCAATGCGAAAAATCAAGTCCGCCGCGCCGTTGCCACACACAACCTGTTCCGCAGAAACGCCCTCATATGCGGAAACCGCATCCCGCAGTGCGCGGCAGAGCGGATCCGGATAATGCACACACTCTTCGAGGGAATCCAGTACCGCTTTTATCGCTCCCGGAGGCATACCAAGCGGATTGATATTGGCGGAAAAATCGAGCGGCACTTTTCCCTGTTCTTTCTGTACCGAGTAAACATCACCGCCGTGTATCAAATTCACACACATCACCCCCAACATAGCAACATACAAAAACGAAAAATCATGCATAAAAGCAGCATCAGAATCGACGCCCCATATAAAAGCCGATTGGCCCGCCGGATATCCTCCGGCACAACCGGTCTCATTTTGTCTCCGATCGTCGGCTTAGCAACAAGCTTACCAAAATAAGAAGCGTCCCCTGCCAGCTGTACACCCAACGCACCAGCGCAGGCCGCTTCTGTTTGCGCACTGTTCGGGCTCGCATGGCAAAAACGGTCGCGCCGATAGACGCGAAGCGCATTTTTTGCATCCAGTCCCAAGGGACGAGCAACCAGGATCATCAGCCACGCCGACAGTCTGGACGGAATAAAATTCAGAATATCGTCCAGCTTTGCCGCGGCCCTACCAAAGTGCAGGTATCGCTCGTTTTTATAGCCTACCATGGAATCCATTGTATTGACTGCTTTGTAAAACACGCCCAATGGCGCACCGCCCAACGCCAAAAAGAAAAGCGGCGCTATTTCCCCATCAGAGGTATTCTCCGCCACGGTCTCCACCGCCGCCTTCGTCACGCCGGTTTTAGAGAGCGCCTGCGTGTCGCGTCCAACGATCATGGATACAGCCTTCTTCGCACCCTCCAGATCGTCTTTCCGCAGATGATCATATACCTTCATACTTTCTGTTCGAAGAGATTTTGCCGCCAGCATTTGATAGCAAAGCAGCGTTTCCAGAGCAAAATATAACCAAACGTTGATTTTTCTGAAAAGAAATAGAAGTGCGCCCACCGCGAACAGAGAGAGCAACGGCACCAAAACAGCAAGCAAAACGCCCGCTGTCTGTTCTCCCCGTTTTGTTTTTGGGAAGTGCGCACGTAAAAGCGTTTCCAGCTTTTGAATCAGCCATCCGATTAACCGCACCGGATGCGGCAGCCATTGCGGATCCCCAAAGCACAGGTCCAAAAGGAAGCCCAACAAAAGCGCCGCGAAAGAGCCGATCATACTGGAGCCTCCGGTTTGATACAGGCCGCAATCCCGCAGAACACGCGGTCCACCCGTTCCGCGCGCTGGGCCAGCATGCAGCAGATTCGCCCCGTCTGCTCCCTCCACTCGCGTTCAAACGCGTCAACCGGTACGATTCCACAGCCGATTTCATCGCACAAAATCGTGATTTCCGGATTCTGAAACAACACCTGTTCTACTGCTTTTCCCGGAGCCTGCCCAAGCAGCATCAGCCTGCGGATCTCTTCGTGCAGTGCGTTCCAAATTGGCATATTTTTCGCCTCATCGCACGTATACGCTACCTGTGACGCCACACCGCTCATTTCCTGTAATACCCATTGCAGTTTCCCCTGTTTTGCACCGCCAATTACCAGATGCATGTTTCCTTCTCCCAACGTTTATATTTTCTGCACAACGACTGCCGCCAATAAAATGGCCAGCTCGCACACCTGTAAAAACCATCCAGCCAGGTCGCCGGTGGTTCCGCCGAATTCCCGTGCGGACATCCAACGATAATATGCAAACGCCGCAAATGCGGCAAACAACACCGCTGCACCGGTTTTAACCTCTATCAGCAATAAAAATATTATCAACGCAACCAAGCTGGCCGCCAGCACCCAAGCCGTACGCCGTTTGTCCGCCGCGCGGGAAAACATCGCCAACAAACCGCTGTTTTTTGCACACGGAAAACAAACCACGGAAAGGCCGCTCAACACGCGGGAAAGTATAAAACCAATCGCCAGAATGCACAACGATTTTCCATTCGGCTCCAATTCCTGCCACAGACAAAAAAGCAGCAGGAAATAAACGCAGCAGCCAATGACGGCAAACGCGCCGCTGTTGGAATCCTTCAGGATTTCCAGCTTGCGTTCCATCGGTTGCCGGGACCCCAGGGCATCCAATGTATCGCAAAACCCATCCAAATGAATTCCCCCTGTCAAAAGGGCCGGAATAACCGTTGCAATTCCAGCAAACAGGGCTTTCCCAATCCCACAATGGACGGAAATAGAAGTCCACGCAACCAGAACCAGGCCGATTACCGCGCCGATCAGCGGGAAAAAGCACATGACATACCGCATATCGTCTTCGGTCCACTCCGTATGCGGTACAGGCAGGCGGGAATACATCGAAAAAGCGATACAGAACGATCGAATCAGACGCACGCTGTACTTTCCCCTTTCCCCTTATGCAGAATCGGAATAGAACATACAACCTCCACCAAGCGATCCGCTTTTTGCGCCAAAGCGGCGTTCACGCGCGCCAGCCTTGCGATATATGCCATGGTGGACGCATCATATATCATTCCATCCGAAAACACCAAATTGGAAACGACAACGGCATTATCGGCCAGTTGACATAAGCGATCCATCCCGCGCAGGATCCGTTCGCAGGCCAACTTCCCCGCACCGTCCGGACTAAAACACTCGTTTGCCAATAAGTTGGACATGCATTCCAACAAGACGACCGATCCTGAAGGAACCGCGACATGTTCCAATGCCAGCGGGCACTCCACCGTTAAAAAGCCTTTCCCTTCACGCAGAGCAATGTGCCGCTCCACACGCGCCCGGCTTTCCGCGTCGTTTGCCTGCATGGTCGCCAGATAGATGCGCGGCGTACCGGAAAGTTTCATCACCAAAGCTTCGGCATATTCGGACTTTCCGCTGGCGGCGCCGCCCAGAACCAATGTCAACATTGTATATACCTCCTAGGCTAAGGGCTGATACGGTGCAATTTCGATCTGCTCAAACGTGCGCATCCCATTGTAAACCGCACATGCCATATCCAAAATCGGCAGGGCGGCCACAGCGCCCGTTCCTTCTCCTAACGACATATTAGCTGTGATAAACGGCTGCAGCTCCAACTCCCGCATCAAAAGCTGTCCCGCCGGTTCACTGGAAACATGGGACGCCAGCAAATACCCTTTAACGAATGGGCACAGACGGACCGCCGCCAACGCCGCGGCCGCGGAAATAAAGCCATCCACTACAACAGGGATACGCGCCAGAGCGCCGCCGAGAAACACGCCGGCCAGCCCCGCCAAATCCAGCCCTCCGACCTTACAGAGCACATCTACCGCGTCATTGCAGTCCGGTTTGTTAATCGCAATTGCCCGTTCAATCGCCTGTATCTTCTTTTTCAGCCCCTCGGAAGACAACCCCGCGCCGCGTCCCGTAACCTGTTCCGGCGGCAAACGCAGAAACACGGCGGTGATCGCGCTGCTGGTGGTCGTATTGCCAATCCCCATTTCACCTGTCGCCAGGATTTGATAGCCATTTTCCTTGAGCTCCAGCGCCAATTGAATGCCTGTTTCCAGCGCCTGAATCGCCTGTTTGCGCGTCATCGCAGGGCCATTCACCATGTTCTGCGTTCCATATGCAATCTTTCGATGCAAAATTTTTCCTCCCGTCACATCGCGTGCAACGCCGATATCCACTGGAAAGACGTCCGCATGCGCCACCTGCGCCATCCGGCAGACGCTGGTATCCCCTTTGGAAAGGTTCTCCGTCACAACAGCGGTCACCTCCTGTCCGGTCTGTGTGACGCCCTCCTGCACGACGCCGTTGTCCGCACAGAATACGGTCACGGCTCTGCGGCTGAGGTCAATTTCCGGCATCCCAGTCATACCGGCAATGCGCGCCAGCGCTTCTTCCAAAAGGCCCAGGCTGCGCAGCGGTTTTGCAATGCTGTCCCACCGCTGCCAGGCAAGCTGAATGGCGGTTTCATCCGGCGGGACAATCCCGCGAATCGCTTCATCTAAAGTCATTGATCTGCTCCTTTTTATAGCTCTGGCATCGTTGCAAAAAGGATACGGCCATCCTCGGATTGGAACAAAAGTGCAGGTGGGGATACCCCGCATAGAGCGTATCGCCCGCAAAAACACAGTCCCACTCGCTTCCATTGGACACCTTTCGCGCCCGGAAAGACGCGCCGCAGTCGGTGCTGTCCCAATAATGAAATTCATGCACCGGTATGGTTTCTCCTTTATTGCAGAGAAGGTTTTTCTCTTTGGCTCTCAAAGTCGCATAGCCAAAGCGCTGTAATCGATCGGTTCGTTTTCCTTTGATGGGAAGCACGCCGGCCATCCTTCTGCAAGCGCCGGTTTCATCCTCAATCGACGCATGCAGATATAAAAAACCACCGCATTCCGCAATGCAGGGCAAGCCGTTCTGCACGGCCTGTTTCACCTGCGCGCGCATGGAAAAGTTCGCTTCCAGCTCCTGTGCAAATACTTCCGGGTAACCGCCGCACAGCAAAAGCCCACTGCATTCCTCCGGCAGTTTTTCATCCTGCAAAGGGCTGAAAAAACAAAGCTCCGCACCCATTTTTTGCAGCAACCGGATAGAATCCGGATAAGAAAAGCAAAAGGCTTTGTCCCGGGCAACCACAATGCGCAGTCCTTTGGAAATAACGGGAATCTCTTGACGTCCAACCGACAAAGGCTCCGCCCGCTTTGCCAGTGCAAGAAGGCGGTCCAATTCTATGTTTTGTTCCGCCTGAAACGCCAGCATATCCAGCTTGTTTTGCAAGCCCCGCACTTCTTCCGCCGTTACCAAACCCAGATGACGGCTTTCCAACACGGCTTCCGACATCTTTGGAAGAAACCCCAATGACGCAATCCCCAAGTCCTGCTCGACATGCTCCTTCAGCGCCGGATACTGCGTGGGAGACAACCTGTTAAAAATCACACCCGCAATGCGGCTGTCCGGCCGATATTTTAAAAATCCTTCGATTTGTGCCAACAGGGAAAGCGCCGCGCCGCGCGCATCCACAAGCAATATTACAGGACTTTTCGTCACGCACGCCATATGATAGCTGCTCGTTCGGTCCGTCATGCCGATTCCGTCGTAATATCCCATCACGCCCTCTAAAACGGCAATGTCAGCTTCCTGCGCATTTTCACACAGAAGGGAACGGACCGTCTGTTCCTGCAAAAGGAACAGATCCAGATTTGTCGAAGGAACCCCCAAAACCTCCCTGTGAAACATGGGATCGATATAATCCGGGCCGCACTTAAACGCCGCCGCACGTACACCGCGATTTTTCAGCGCGCGAAGGATCGCGCACGTCACCGTTGTTTTACCTGAACCACTGGCGGCCGCGGCAAGAAGAACGCGTGGCTGCAGCCCGATCACAGCCCCGCCCCCTGCCCGCTGAGCACATAAACCGGATTTTGTCCCAGCATCATATGGTACGGGCCGGCCTGATTTGCCCTGGCAACCGAAACCTGTGAAATCTCTACATCTGTAAAACGCAAAGACGTAAACGCATCGACCGCCGCGTGCAAGGTCTCCAGCGTAATGGCGTTGATTACGATCCGCACCTTTGAATTCTTATAAAGAGCCGTACGCATCACCACCTCCAAATGACCGGAACAGCCGCCGATAAACACGCTGTCAGGCGCGGGCAGACCATCCAACACCGCGGGCGCTTCTCCCTTGACAACGTTCATATGCAGGACAGAAAATTTGCTGCGGTTCTGCCGGATCAGTTCCACCGCATCCTCCTCTTTTTCCACTGCATAGATGCTTCCGTATTTTGATTGCAGCGCCATTTCCACCGCCACCGAGCCTGTACCGGAACCGACGTCCCAGGCAACGCTGTCCGGCTGAAGCCGAAGCCGCGCCAGGGAAACCGCACGCACCTCGGATTTGGTCATTGGCGCGTCTCCCCGCAGAAAAAGGTGGTCGGGCAGTCCAAACCCCGTCAGATTCAGGACATTCGGATTTTGAATCAGCAACACGCTGAGCGGGTGAAACTCCCGTTCGGATAACTCCTGCGCGGTTCCCGTCGTCACGCGTTCATCCGGATAGGACAGACGCTCCCCCACAGATACAGACACCTGTGCAAGTCCGGCATTGCACAAATTCCGGCAGACAACCTGCGCGCTCAACTGGCCCGCCAGAACAAACACCTTTTCGTGGGTCTGCACTGTGCCCACCAGATTTCCCGTTCGTCCGTGCAGGCTGATTAAATGCACATCCTCCCATGATTGGTGCAGCTTCGCACAGAAATAAGAGACCGAGCTGATTCCGCAAAATTCTTTGATTGGGTATTCCTGCAAAAGCACCCGCAAACGTTTGGCGCCGCTGTAAAATCCCAGATCTCCGGAAAAAACAACGCCGATCACACGATGCTGCGGATGCGATCGAATATAGGCGGCAATCTGTTCTGAAAGCGTCAAAGCACGCTTTTCACAGGGTAAATCCTGAAACGCTTCCAGCATTCGCTGTGCACCAATCAGGCAGTCGCATTGTTGTAGCGCTTCCCATGCGCCAATGGTCAGCGTATCGCGGTTTCCCATCCCAATGCCGACAAAATAAATCTGTTCCGCCATCGTGCCGCCTCCTTACAATGAAAACCTTTGTTTTAAATTTGACCAAACGGACTCTAACAAATCTCCCGGCGTCTGCGGCGGTCTTCCAATTACAATCGTTTGAACTCCCGCCGCCTGCGCCGCCTCCAGTTTTTCCATGAATCCACCGGCTTTTCCGGATTCTTTTGTTACCATTGCTCGAATCGTAAACTGATGCAATAAAGCCAAATTTAACTCTTTGGAAAAAGGTCCCTGCATGCAGATCAAATGGCTTGGCGTTATGCCCAGCTCCAAGCCATGCCGGACCGCTTCCACACTGGGCAGGATTCTCACAAACAATCTCTGTTGATAATCCGGTATTTGTGTAAAGGCGGACAGGTCTTTTGAACCCGTCGTCAGCAATACGTTTCCCTGTGTTTTGCGCAAAGCGTCAACCGCTGCCTGCACCCCATCCACATACAGGCAACCTTGCATTTCATGCAAAGGTTCTTCTGCCTGCTCACGCAAAAGGCGCAAACAGTCCACTGCCAGTTTGCGGCAGGCGGACTGAATATGCCTTGTCGCTAACACGGCATACGGATGCGTGGCATCGACCACACAATCCACTGAATGCGCCTGCAAAAATTGCTCAATTTGTTCCTCCTCCATCCGGCCCTGCAAGACCTGCAGCCCCGCGTGCGGCAAAAGAGACGCTCCATAACCAGTCGCAACGCTGACATAGATTTGCAACCCATGCCCAATCAGGCGTTCCGCCAGCTCCCGGCCCTCGCTGGTCCCGGCAAACAGTAATACAGACGGCATTATGCTTCCTCCCGGTATCCCCGCGGCGTCACCAGTTTCCCTTGAATCATTTTTGTCTGCGAATTTCCAATAAAAACTGTTGTAAACATGTCCGCCTGGTAGCGCTGTAACTCCTCCAACGTCATATATGCGGCGGTTTCCCCTTTGCGCCCGATGTTCCGAACCACACCGGCAGGCGTATTCGGTGAGCGGAACCGCAAAAGAATTTCGCAGGCTTTTTGCAGATAGTCCGCCCGTTTCTTGCTGGAAGGATTGTACAGGCAGATCGAAAAATCAGCCTCTGCTGCACAGGCCAGACGCTTCTCAATCAGTTCCCAGGGCGTTAAAAGATCGCTCAAGCTGATCACCGCAAAATCGTGGGAAAGCGGCGCACCCAACAGGGCCGCCCCGCTGCATGCCGCTGTTACCCCCGGAATCACCTCTACCTCCAGGTCCGGATAAACGGACGCCGCTTCCAGAACCGGACTTGCCATTCCATAAACACCGGCATCCCCGCTGCAAACGATGGATACGGTCTTTCCGCCGGCGGCTTCTTCCACCGCGACCCGGCAGCGTTCTCTCTCCCCCCGCATGGGCGTAGAAATCTGCTTTTTCTCTGGATAAAACGGTGCAATCTGCTCCACATATCCGGTATACCCAACAATGACATCGCTTTTCTCCAGCGCGGCTGCGGCGCGGTTGGTCATCTGCTCCGGTGCGCCTGGTCCAAGCCCTACAACGTATAGCTTCATATCTATTCTCCTTCCGCGCGTGGAAAAACAACCGTCCACGGCTCCGCCGCAACGGCAACTGTCACCCCATCGTAAACCTGCTTTGGGAGAATAAGGCGCTCTCCGCCGATGACAGCCGCCCGTTCACAGACATTGTCCACACCGGTCACTTTTTTTACAAAATCCGAGCCGGAAAACTGACCGGAAACCCGCTCTAAGTGCTCTGCTGTATAAAATTTTCTGTCAAGCCTATAAGCTTTACAGAACTCAAGAATGCCGATTTCATGCGCTTTCAGGTCAATCGATGCAACTTTTCTCACATTTTCAATGTAAAGTCCTATCCCTTGCAAGGCGTTTTTTACAACATTCTCTATTTTTCCCTTAGAAACACCCTTTTTACAGCCAATTCCCACAGTTAAGACACGTGGAATCAACCAACAGGTCGTTTGAAAGCGCGGCCTTGACTGCAAGGAAATCTGGATACCGATTTCCCCTTCCTGCATCCATGCCAGCCCATTCGGCAATGTTCCCTGCACAGGAAAGTCACTGTAGAAACCAACCGTTTGCCCGTTCAGCAGCGCGGCGGATACCGCCTTTGCCGCCGCAAAATCAGCGATCATCATTTGATTTTCCACCGCCCAGGTATCCACCGCAAACAGTCTGTTGACATCCGTAGCGGTCGTTATGACTGGCGTTGCGCCGGTCCGGTTGGCAATTACCTTTGCCAACGCATTTGCGCCGCCAACATGCCCGGAAACCAGAGATATCACAAAATGCCCGCATTCATCCATTACAAGGACGGCCGGATCCTCTTTTTTACTCCGCAGATACGGCGCGATGCTCCGCACGGCTATTCCGCAGGCACAGACAAACAGGAGTGCGTCTGCATGGAAAAAAGCCTGCTCCGTCCAGTTGGAAAGCGTTTGTTGAAGCGGCATAACGGATGTTTGCACCGCATAGTTTTCCGGGGCAAACGCTTGACAGCTATGCCCTTCTTCTTCCAGCAAAAAGGCCATTTGGGCCGCCAGCTTTGCTCCTTTTGCAGAAAAGGCAATCAATTCAATCTTCATGTATGCTCTCCGGACACCCGGCTGTCCGGTATCCATGGGAAAAAGAGGGGTCATACAATTTAGAGCGGTCATACTGATTTCCCAAAAATCCGCCCACCAGAATCAACGCTGTTTTTTCGATTCCGTTTTCTTTCGCCATTCGCGGCAGCTCCTCCACCGTCCCGCGTACCACCTTCTCATCCGGCCAGGTCGCTTTATACACGATCGCAGCCGGCGTATCCG
Source organism: Anaeromassilibacillus senegalensis (assembly GCF_001261775.1). Classification (GTDB taxonomy): domain Bacteria; phylum Bacillota; class Clostridia; order Oscillospirales; family Acutalibacteraceae; genus Anaeromassilibacillus; species Anaeromassilibacillus senegalensis. Next base: position 776,243 of record NZ_LN868537.1, read on the forward strand.
ATGCGTATCCGCCGGAGAGCAGATGTTCCCTGAGCGCCTTTAAATACCCTGTACTGAGGAAAATCACCATTGTCGCGCCGTGCGAAGCCAGTTTTTCAATCTCTTCCCTTTCCGGCACAGGGGTACGTCCCGCCATTCGGGTAATGATAACCGACTGGGAAACGCCGGGCAGCGTGTATTCCGCGCACAGAGCGGCGGCGGCTCCGCAAAAGGAACTGACTCCCGGTACCACTTCATATGCAATGCCCTGTGCATCCAGTGCGTCCATCTGCTCGCGAATCGCTCCATAGAGGCAGGGGTCCCCCGTATGCAGCCGCACCACCGTTTGACCGGCTTTTTCCCCCGCGCGCAACACCTGCAATACTTCTTCCAGCGTCATACGGGCGCTGTCATAAATCCGGCACTCCGGCTTCGTATACTCCGTAAGAATCTGCGGATTGACCAAAGAACCCGCATAAACAACGACATCCGCCTTCTGCATCAGGCGTGCGCCACGAACCGTGATCAGGTCCACCGCTCCGGAGCCTGCCCCTACGATATAGATCATGTTTTATCTTCCTCTCTGAGCCGCCTCATCAGGTCAGCGGCCCTGTCCGTCTGCCCCAAGACGCCATAAGCATCGGAAAAAGCAATTGCTGCGGTCTGCAAACTTCCATGTACGCGCAGATCCATGTGATCGGCAATTTTTTTTAGGACAGTATCCATTACCGGATGCATAAGCGCTTGTCCATCCAGTATGGAAAGCGCTTCATCTGTTGCAGCACAGTCCATCAACTGGGCAATTACGGACGCGTCCGCCCCATGCAGCGCCGCATGGGCCGCTAAAATCTCCATCCGTCCATCAGCATAACGGGAATGCGTATTCATGATGCCGCCCGCCAGTTTTACCAGTTTTCCAATATGGCCCACTAAGAGAATACCGTCGAATCGAAGCTCCACCGCAAGGTCCAACATGTCCCCCATATAATTGCTGCACTGCACCGCCCTGCACGGCAGGCAAAGACCATCATGTAAAAACGTTTCCCCATAATTGCCGGGTACCACCGCCGCCACCTGCGCGCCGTTCGTTTTCATCTGCGTCAGCTCGGCACGTATTGTCTCAATCAACGCGCGTTCGCTCATTGGTTCTACAATACCGGTTGAACCCAGAATCGAAATACCACCCTCGATTCCCAACCGGGGATTAAAGGTTTTTTTAGCCAGTTCCGCACCATTGGGAACGGAAATCCGAACGAGCATTCCGCCTGGATACGCATAGTCCCGGCAGACCTCTTGTACATTCCGGATAATCAGTTCGCGGGGACCGGGATTAATCGCCGCTTCCCCTACCGCACATTTCAGTCCTGCCCGCGTGACGCGCCCAACGCCTTCGCCGCCTTCCACAAGAATGTCTTGGTCGATACGGGTCACATGCGCATAAACCAAAACGCCGTTGGTAATGTCGGGGTCGTCTCCACTGTCTTTTTGAATGGCGCAGGAAACCTCCCCTTTTTCGATCCGCACATTCTGGACGGTCAAACGCAGAAAAATCCCCTTGGGCGTCATCAGGCTGACTTCCTCTATCTGCTTTTCAGACAGGAGCATCACCGCCGCCGCTTTCGCCGCCGCGGCGGCGCAGGAACCCGTTGTGTAGCCGCAACGCAGCCGTTTTTGTCCCCGGTATACGTATTCCTCCAGCTTCAACGGCATACCTCCTGTAAAAACAAAAAAACCATCCAGTAACTCGCATTACCGAATGGCGTGAATTGCAAATGAAAATGGGCGCGGCACCCCCGCGCATCATGTTCACTTATCAGCCACACGCGCTCCAGTACCGTGGAGGGTCGCATGAATAGGAATACGGCAGGTATTCTGGCTCATACATCGACACACCGCTCCGCCTTCCCGGTTTACCAGTGGCTCATTGGGGCAGCGCTCCGTATTCACAGCAACGGACTTGCGCAGGATTCACACCTGCTTCCCTTTTTATCCGCAAAAGCGGAACCTGTATTCTGCTGATTATTTTAAGCGAATTTCCTTTGTTTGTCAACTGAGGTGATTCACATGGACATCCATCTGCGGAAAGGGAATATTGATTCCCGCCTGATCAAAGGCCAGCTTGACGTCCTCCTGCATCTGATAATACAGCGTATAATAGTCGTCTGTTTTGCACCAGATGCGAACAACCATCTGGATGCTGCTGTCCTGATGCTCGCCCACCGCAATCAACGGCTCCGGTTCCCTTTCAACCAGCGGATTTTTCTCCGCAAGCGCGCGAAGCAGCGCCTTTGCCTGGGCAATATCGGCATCGTAGGCGATGGAATAACTGAGATCCAGCCGCCTGGTCATCATCGCAGAGTAATTGGTGATGGTGCTCACCGTCACCTTTGAGTTTGGAATGACGATTTCCTTGTTGTCAAACGTGCGCAGTGTGGTGAACATGATTTCAATCCGCTCCACTTTGCCCTCCACGCCGTCCAGCAGGAGGTAGTCCCCCACGGCAAACGGTTTGGTAAAGATAATCTGTGCGCCGCTGGCAATATTGGTCATATTATCCTTCAACGCCAGACCGATCGTCACACTCGCGGCGCCCAACGCGGTAATTACGGAAGCGACAGGCACACCAAGCCGTGCCAAAGCTGTAATACATACAAATATTTGTACAGTTGCCTTAAGCAAAGAACAGATAAACGAGATGACGCCTGCCTCCGCTTTTGTGCGGGACATGGCACGCCTCATAAACCGGACAACAAGTTTGCTGAGCCACCAACCTAAAACCAAAATGATTATCGCACTGAGTATGTCGCCTAATAAACCTGGCCCTGACTCTTCCAACCACTTTAGAAAAGATTCCCACAGCTTATCAGATGCATTCCCCACAAAAACGCCTCCCCTTGGCTATTTCATATGACTACTCATTAAATATACTGGAAACGATCTTGAAAAACAAGCCCTTACAAAGAGAATTTGGGTGTATTTTGTATAGTTTAACCTATATTATTGAACTTTGTATTGCATATTTTAGAAACAAATGTTATAATGCAATTGTAACCAAAAGAAAATTCATTCCAGCAATGGAGAATGGAGGCAGTTTATGGAAAGCAGAGCAATCAAGATTAAATCCCCCAAAAACAGCAAAATATCCATCAGTGTGATTCCGGGTCACTTTGCAACGAACCACTCACACGTCAATTACTATATCGACATGACCAGTATCAAACACCGGCATGCAATGGCTTATGAAGCCGCCGCAACCATGGCGATGCGCTATGAGAACAACACGCCCATCGATACAATCATCTGTATGGACGGCTGCGAGATTATTGCCGCTTTCCTTGCGCAGTATCTGGCAAAGTCCGGTATTATGTCGATGAACGACAAAAGCGATATTGCTATTATTACCCCGGAATTCAACAGCAACGGGCAAATGATTTTCCGCGATAATATTCAGAAAATGGTCTGGGAAAAGCGGGTTCTGCTGCTGGTCGCCTCAGCGACCACGGGTAAAACCATCAACCGTTCGCTGGAGTGCATCAAATACTACGGCGGAAGCGTCATGGGAATTTCCGCTATTTTCAGCGCAATCTCTGAAATGGGCGGCATCCATATTGACAGCATCTTCACCAGCAGTGACGTGCCCAATTATCAGACTTATCTGTTTAAGGACTGTCCGGATTGCCAGCAAAAACGTAAAATTGACGCCATTGTCAACAGCTATGGGTACTCAAAAATCTAATGTAAGGGCCATTAAAGCCAATCGGGATTATGTTTCCTGGTTGGCTTTTTTATTTCTATAAATCATAAGCATATTTTGCGCCGCAGCTAAAAAGCTGCGGCGCTTTTTTGATCTTTACGTTTTTTTAACCTCATTGCCTGTTCCCCTGCAACCATCTTAACGAGACGGCACTTACAATAATGGTAGAGAACACAAAGGAGGAAAAAGTATGAACATAGATACAATGGATATCCGCCATCCAGACAATGTGAAAAAACACCACAAATACAACATAGAACCGTTTCTCGGCCAATTTACCAACCGTCATCCGTTCCTGTCTTTTTGGGCGGTGCTGGTGGGAATTCCCACAGTGGTGCTCAGCGCCGTCGGGGTTTTGGCAACTATGATAATTCTCCCGATCGCCTGGCTGATGGGCTGGCCTTTATAAAATCTTAACGCTTTTACCTCGTCTCCTTATACCGAATTAAACGCGCCTGTATTAAACTGAAACGCAAAAGGAGGAAGACAATATGCAAATACTGATTGGCCTGATCGGCCTGACTGCCGTGGCATTGTTGGTCTACTATGTCGCGATTCTGATGAGAGGTGACAAACAATGATGGGAACGGTCATACAGTACATCCTTTATCTCGTAATTCTGGTTCTCCTGGCAATCCCCCTTGGGGCTTACATCGGCAAGGTCATGAACGGTGAAAAAACCATTCTGTCAAAAGTTTTTGTCCCGTGTGAAAATCTGGTTTACAAAGTCACGCGAATTGATAAAAACGAGCAGATGAATTGGAAAAAGTACACCGTATGCACCCTGCTTTTTTCCGCTGCCGGTTTGGTGGGGCTTTTTCTCCTGCAAATACTGCAGGGCTTTTTGCCAGGGAACCCACAGCACCTTCCCGGCGTCCCATGGGATCTCTCGTTTAATACCGCCATCAGCTTCGTAACAAATACCAACTGGCAGGCGTACAGCGGAGAAAGCACGCTCAGCTACTTAACGCAATCTCTGGGCCTGACGGTTCAGAACTTTGTGTCCGCCGCAACCGGCATCGCTGTCCTGTTCGCATTGATTCGCGGCTTGATTCAGGTAAAAAAAGAGGAGTTAGGAAGCTTCTGGGTGGACATGACACGCGTTATCGTCCATATTTTGCTCCCTTTAAACCTTGTAATTGCGGTTTGCCTGGTGGGCGGCGGCGTAGTACAAAATTTAAAGCCCGCGGAAACTGTTGATCTGCTTGAACCGATCGCTGTAAGCGCCAAGGGCGAAATCCTTGAAAACGCTGATATTGATCTGGAAACCCAAACCGTTACCGTAAGCGGAGAAACCATTTCCAATGCACAGATCGTCACACAGCAAATTGTTCCGCTCGGCCCCGCTGCCAGCCAGATTGCCATCAAGCAGACCGGTACCAACGGCGGCGGATATTTTGGCGTGAACGCTGCGCATCCCCTGGAAAATCCAAATCCATTCACCAATATGATGGAAATGATCTCTTTGCTCTTAATTCCTGCGGCCCTCTGTTTTACCTTTGGGCGCAATATTAAGAATAAAAAGCAGGGAATCGCTATCTTCATGGCCATGTTTCTCTGCCTGGCGCTCGCCTTGTCCGTGGTTGCCGTCAATGAGCAGCTTGCAACGCCGCAGCTTTCGCAAAACGGCGCCGTGGATACCGCTGTTTCGCAGATGCAGGCAGGCGGCAATATGGAAGGGAAAGAAACGCGTTTTGGTATTGCAACCTCCTCCACCTGGGCGGTCTTCACCACTGCCGCTTCCAATGGCTCCGTCAACTCTATGCACGACAGCTATACCCCGCTCGGCGGTATGATTACCATGCTGTTGATGCAGTTGGGCGAGGTCATCTTTGGAGGCGTCGGCTGCGGGCTCTACGGTATGCTCGCCTTCGCCATCCTGACGGTATTCATTGCCGGGTTGATGGTGGGCCGCACGCCGGAATTTCTCGGCAAAAAGATTGAACCATATGAGATGAAATGGGCCGTGGCGGTCTGTCTCGCCACACCGGTTGCCATTCTGATCGGCAGCGGAATTGCCGCCGCGCTCCCCAGCGTGGCGGATAGCCTAAACAACGGCGGCGCACACGGCTTCTCAGAGATCTTGTATGCGTATTCTTCCGCCGGCGGGAACAACGGGTCTGCTTTTGCGGGATTTAACGCAAATACCGTATTTTTAAATGTTTCGCTTGGGCTTGTGATGCTGTTTGCACGCTTTATTCCCATCGTCGGCACCATGGCGATCGCGGGCAGCCTTGCGTCCAAAAAGAAAGCTGCCACGACGGCGGGAACGCTCTCTACCACCAATGCCATGTTTGTATTTTTGCTGATCTTTATTGTGCTCCTGGTTGGCGCGCTGAGCTTCTTCCCTGCGCTTTCTCTCGGTCCGATCGCGGAATACTTCAGCAGCATTGTTTAAAGGAGGTTTTAGAAATGGCAACAAAAACAAAAAGCCCCTTTATGGATCAAAAGATACTGGCGAGAGCAACCAAGGATTCTTTTATCAAGCTTGCACCTAAAACGCAGGCTAAGAATCCCGTCATGCTGTTGGTTTACATCTCCGCGATTTTGACCACCATTCTGTGGGTCGTTTCTCTGTTTGGTTTAAAAGATGTCGGTTCCGGGTACACACTGGCCATTGCTGTTATCTTGTGGTTCACCGTGCTGTTTGCCAATTTTGCGGAAGCCATCGCGGAGGGACGCGGCAAGGCGCAGGCCGACGCGCTGCGCGCTTCCCGGAAGGATGTGGAGGCACATCAGATTCCCTCTGCGCAACAAAAAGACACGGTCACCTGCGTCCCCTCCGCCTTGCTGAAAAAGGGCGATTTCGTAATTGTAAAAGCCGGTGAGCAAATTCCCGCGGACGGCGAGGTGGTTGACGGCGCCGCATCTGTGGATGAAAGCGCCATTACCGGCGAGTCCGCGCCGGTGATCCGTGAGAGCGGCGGTGACCGCAGCGCCGTCACCGGCGGCACCACGGTTCTTTCTGACTGGATTATAGTGGAGGTCACCAGCGAAGCCGGCCAGAGCTTTTTAGATAAAATGATTGCTATGGTCGAAGGCGCCTCCAGAAAGAAAACGCCAAACGAGATCGCGCTGCAAATCTTCCTGGTCGCATTGTCCATCATCTTTATTCTGGTCACGGTTTCCCTCTACACCTATTCCATCTTCTCCACCAACCAGGCGGGTATTGCCAACCCCACTTCCGTCACTACCCTGGTTGCCCTTCTGGTCTGCCTCGCCCCGACGACCATCGGCGCATTACTCTCCGCCATCGGCATCGCGGGTATGAGCCGTCTGAATCAGGCCAACGTCCTCGCGATGAGCGGGCGTGCGATCGAAGCCGCCGGTGATGTAGATATTCTGATGCTGGATAAAACCGGCACAATCACACTGGGAAACCGTCAAGCAAGCGCGTTTGTGCCGGTAGACAGCGTCTCTGCCGAAGAGCTGGCAGACGCCGCACAGCTTTCCTCCCTTGCCGACGAAACGCCGGAAGGCCGCAGTGTGGTCATTCTGGCAAAGGAACTTTTCCACCTGCGCGGCAGGAGCCTGAGCGATAAACATATGCATTTTATTCCTTTTACAGCTAAAACCCGTATGAGCGGTGTTGACTACGAGGGAAATGAAATTCGCAAGGGGGCGGCCGATTCCATCCGTGATTACGTTTTGGAAAACGGCGGCGTCTACAGTGAGGAATGCGAAGAAACGGTCCGTAAAATTGCCGGGCAGGGCGGTACGCCACTGGTGGTAGCGAAAAACCACAAGGTACTCGGCGTTATTCACCTGAAGGATATTATCAAGCAGGGCGTACAGGAAAAGTTTGCGGACCTGCGCAAAATGGGCATTAAGACCATCATGATCACCGGCGACAATCCTTTGACCGCGGCCGCGATTGCGGCGGAAGCAGGTGTGGACGATTTTCTCGCAGAGGCTACGCCGGAAGGCAAGCTCGCCATGATCCGGGATTTCCAGTCAAAAGGCCATCTGGTTGCGATGACAGGCGACGGCACGAACGACGCGCCTGCACTGGCGCAGGCGGACGTCGCCGTGGCCATGAACAGCGGTACACAGGCCGCTAAGGAAGCGGGCAACATGGTCGATCTGGACTCCTCCCCCACCAAGCTGATCGACATCGTCCGCATCGGCAAACAGCTTTTAATGACCCGCGGCAGCCTGACTACCTTTTCCATTGCAAACGATGTGGCGAAATACTTTGCAATCATACCCGCACTGTTCATGGGGCTTTATCCCGGTCTGGCCGCGCTCAATATCATGGGGCTGCATTCCCCGCAGAGCGCTGTGCTGTCCGCCATCATCTACAATGCGCTGATCATCGTCGCACTGATCCCGCTCGCATTAAAAGGCGTTAAATATCGCGAACTGCCTGCTGGGAAGCTTCTTTCCCGCAATCTGCTGATCTATGGTGTCGGCGGGCTGGCAGCTCCCTTCATCTTTATTAAATTGATCGATACGCTGCTTGTTCTGTTGGGATTGGCATAATACTAAACTCTGATAAAAAGGAGAGACAGATTATGAAAGCAATGAAATCCACCCTTTTACGCACCGTGCTGTTTTCACTGACCTTTACGATTATCTGTGGTGTGATTTACACCGCTCTGGTCACCGGCATTGCCCAGCTGCTCTTCCCCAAGCAGGCAAACGGCAGCATCATTGAAGTGGGCGGAAAAAAATATGGCTGTGAGCTATTGGGACAGCAATACACGGACGACGCACACCTTTGGGGCCGCATCATGAAAGTGGATGTCGGCACCTTCACGGCGGAGGACGGCACGCCGCTGATGTATGCCGCTCCCTCCAATCTCAGTCCGGCGAGTGAGGAATATCAGGCCCTGGTGCGGGAGCGCATCGAGAAGCTCCGCGCCGCAAATCCCGACATGGATGAAACTGCCATTCCGGTGGATCTGGTCACCTGTTCCGGGAGCGGCCTGGACCCCCACATTTCTCCCGCTGCCGCGGAATATCAGGTGCCCAGGCTGGCAAAAGCCAATCAAATAACGGAAGACGAAATCCGCGCCATGATCCGGGAATGTACCGATGGTAAATGGCTGGGCCTATTTGGAGAAGAAACCGTTAACGTGTTGGAAGTTAACCTTCGTTTGGATGGCATTCTATAAATCTTTATACGTTCTTAATACCCTTAACGCGACCCATTATGTCACGTTAAGGGTATTTGTGTTATAATAACCGTCGGGATATAAAACATAGCTTCAGCGATAAAAGAAACTAATTTCAAGATTCATATGGTTAAATAACCTAATGGAATGAGGTGAGGCTCATGGACGGTTTCCGATCCGATCCCGATGAACTCCTACGAAAGATCAAAAAAGAAGAGCGTTCCCAGCAGGTGACAGGCCATTTAAAAATTTTCTTCGGGTACGCGGCGGGCGTTGGCAAGACTTACGCCATGCTGAAGGCCGCTCACGCCGCTCAACGACGCGGAATGGATGTTGTCATCGGATATGTGGAGCCACATGCCAGGCCAGAAACGACCGCGCTTTTTGAAGGGCTGGAACAGCTCCCCGATCTCGTCGCTGCACATAGGGATATCACCCTGCATGAGTTTAACCTGGACGCCGCCATGCAGCGCAAACCACAGCTGATCCTGGTGGATGAACTGGCACATACAAATGCGGAAGGCTGCCGCCATGCAAAGCGGTATCAGGATATTCAGGAGCTGTTAAAGGCGGGGATCCATGTATACACAACGATCAACGTGCAGCATATCGAGAGCTTAAATGATATTATTGCTTCCATTACCGGCGTAGCTGTACGGGAGCGCATTCCGGACTCTGTTTTTGACAACGCCGATCAGGTCGAGCTGGTCGACATCGAGCCGGAAGAATTAATAGAGAGATTGAACGCCGGAAAAATATACCGGGAAACACAGGCGCAAAAAGCATTGGGAAATTTCTTTGATATTAAAAATTTGACCGCTTTGCGGGAAATCGCTTTGCGGCGGTGCGCGGACCGGGTCAATCGGATGTCTGAAAAAGTGCGCCTGTCTCACCGGGACATCTATTACACCGACGAGCACATTTTGGTTTGCGTCTCCTCCTCTCCCACAAATTCCAAAATCATACGCACCGCCGCGCGGATGGCAAACGCCTTTAAGGGTGCCTTTACGGCTTTGTTTGTGGAAACGCCCAGCTTCCTTCAAATGAACGAAGCAGATAAAAACCAGCTGCGGGAAAACATTCGCTTGGCGCAGCATTTGGGAGCCACTTTAGAAACCGTATATGGAGACGATATTCCCTTTCAAATCGCGGAATTTGCCCGTTTGTCGGGCGTCTCCAAAATTGTCATGGGGCGCAGCAACATGCAGCGGAAATACGTCTGGAGTAAACCGTCGTTAACGGAAAGGCTCATCACATTGGCGCCAAATTTGGATATCCACATCATTCCGGATCAAAATACTCCCATCTACAAACGGAAACGTATGCGGCAAAAGAAAGGACGCGTCGTCCTGCTGGACGCAGTCATCAGCATCTTGCTGCTGGTGGCTGTCACGCTGGTCGGATTTGCATTCCGACAGCTTGGTTTCTCAGAAGCTAACATCATCACGGTTTATATTCTGGGCGTACTGCTCACCGCCGCGTTTACAAACCAGCGTATCTACAGCCTGATCTGCTCCGTGGTCAGCGTTCTGACCTTCAACTATTTCTTTACGGAACCGTATCTGACGCTGAAGGCCTATGACGAAGGATATCCTGTTACCTTTTTGGTCATGTTTCTGTCCGCCTTCATCACCAGCACGCTGGCCGTGCGGATGAAACAGCAAACAAAGCAGGCCTCTGAGGCCGCGTTTCGCACCAAAATCCTGCTTGAAACCAATCAGTTGATCCAAAAAGGGAAAGGCAAAAACGAAATTATTTCCGTTGTCGCTAATCAATTGGTTAAACTGCTTCGGCGCGATGTAATCTTCTACTTAGCGGCGCAGGATACGCTCTCCGAGCCCATCCCCTTTACCGTCGGCAGCCCCCCCATTTCCCCGGCATATATCGCCGCCAATGAACGCGCGGTCGCCTCTTGGGTTTGCAAAAACAACAAGCATGCCGGCGCTACCACAAATACGCTTGGGAATGCAAACTGCCTGTATCTGGCGATCCGCGTCAACGATACCGTATATGGCGTTGTGGGAATTGCCATGCCGGGGGAACCGCTCGACACATTTGAAAACAACATTATGCTTTCTATTTTGGGTGAGTGCGCACTGGCGCTTGAGAACGAAACAGCACTGAAGGAGCGTGAGCAAAGCGCCCTGCTGGCAAAGAATGAGCAGCTCCGCGCCAACCTGCTGCGTTCCATCTCCCATGACCTGCGGACGCCGCTGACCTCGATCTCCGGCAATGCCGGTATTCTGCTGGCCAACGCAAACGACATGGATGAGAAAAGCCGCAAAAAGCTCTATCTGGATATCTACGACGACTCTCTGTGGCTGATCAATCTGGTGGAAAATCTTTTGTCCGTCACCCGCATCGAAGACGGCACCATGAAGCTGCGCCTATCCGCCGAGCTGATGGAAGAGGTGATTGCGGAAGCACTGCGGCATGTGAACCGTAAAAGCACGGAGCACAAAATTGTCGTCCAGCAGCCTGACGAGTTTTTACTCGCTAAGATTGACGCGCGTCTGATCATTCAGGTAATGATCAATATTGTGGACAATGCCATCAAATACACGCCGCCTGGTTCCAATATCACCATTACGACTTCCGCTCAGGATGGCAACATTATTGTTGAGATTGCCGATGATGGCGATGGCATCCCGGACGACGCAAAGGCCCATATTTTTGAGATGTTTTACACCGCAAACAAAGGACTTGCCGACAGCCGGCGCAGCTTGGGGCTGGGCCTGTCGCTCTGCAAATCGATTATCGCCGCGCACGGCGGCGAAATTTCCGTACGCAACAACTCCCCCAAAGGAACCATCTTCCGTTTTACATTACCCAAAGAGGAGGTAACGTTACGTGAATAAACCACTTGTACTGGCCGTAGAGGATGACGCGGCCATTCGCAACTTAATCTCCACCACACTGGAAACGCACAACTATAGGCATCTTACCGCAGCAAGCGGGGAATCCGCCATTATGGAGGCAGTTTCACACAATCCGGATGTCGTATTGCTCGACCTGGGCCTTCCGGATATCGATGGCATTGAAATCATCCGAAAAATACGATCCTGGTCCAACATGCCAATTATTGTCATCAGCGCCCGTAGTGAAGAAACCGATAAAATAGAGGCGTTGGACGCGGGCGCAGACGACTACTTGACAAAACCCTTCTCTGTGGAGGAGCTGCTTGCCCGTCTGCGCGTCACCTTCCGCCGGTTGAATTACTCCGCCAACAATACGGGAAATGAAAGCGCCGTATTTGAAAACGGGAATTTGAAAATCGATTACTCCGCCTGCTGTGTATATTTGGACGGAAAGGAGCTGCATTTGACCCCGATTGAATACAAGCTGCTTTGCCTGCTCTCCAAAAATGTAGGCAAGGTCCTCACGCACTCCTTTATCACACGGGAGGTCTGGGGCAGTTCCTGGGAAAACGACGTTGCTTCCCTGCGCGTCTTTATGGCAACCCTGCGGAAAAAAATTGAAAAGGACCCTTCTTCTCCCCAATACATTCAAACCCATGTAGGAATTGGCTACCGGATGCTCAGGGTTTAATCATATCCTAAAAAAGTGGTTTCTTCTCAATGGACGTTTCCACAAATAATTGGCAAAAATAGCGATTCCCCTTCGCCGCAGGCGAAGGGGAATCGCTATTTTTTATGCGCGCACACTCCATTGTGAGACATCCATTTTTTGATTATTCCTGTTTGATTGCCGTCAAAGCGCTGATCTTCACTGCACGGTTCGCCGGATAAAACCCGGAAACCAATCCAATCATTGTGGCGAACACCAAAGCGCCCAACGCAAGCCACGGCGGAATGATGGAAATACTGGTTCCGCCCATTCCCATTCCAAACATACCGCCCATCGCGCTCCCTTCTCCTCCGGCTGAAAACGTGTTGATGCCAAAGGAGATTGCGTAGCTGAAGGCGAGTCCCAATACGCCTCCTATAAAGCCGATGGTCCCGGCCTCCACCAAAAACATCGCGCGGATATTGCCGATCACGCAGCCAAGCACCTTCATTACGCCAATTTCACGCGTCCGCTCATAAATGGACATGATCATCGTGTTGGTGATGCCGAGTGCCGCAACCAGCAGGGAAATCGCGCCCAGTCCGCCCAGGATCATCTGGATGGTACGCATCTGCTCTTCCAGCGGTTTGCGGATGCTTTCCATGCTGAATGTATCGGAAAATCCCATCGCCTGAATCGCTTCCTGCACCTCCGCCACCGTCTCCACGCTGTCCGCCTTAACGCTGACATTCTGGTATCCCTGCGCCTGCTGCGTTTTGTCCACCTTGATCTTATTGATCTTGTTATACTTTTCCTGCAGCTCCTTTGCAAAGGAGATATCCATGAAAACCGCGTAGCCCGGCGGTGGACTGCGGCTCCAGTCGTCCCCCATGACGCCGATGCAGTTCAATTTAATCGGTTTCTGCTTCTTGCTGGCTGTCGTGGTTCCAGGCGAATTGCTGTCCTGTTCATTGATGACCAGTTCCAGCTTGTCCTCCAGCGGATCTACATAGGGATCCGGAATGTTTCCCGTCACATCCGGCTGTTCAAAAATCATGTTATTACTGGTCTTCTTCGTGTTATAAAAATTGTAAAGTGCGGAATGTCCAAACAGAATGGTATGCGCATCAAAATCTTCTCCTGGCATTTCGCCGCGCTCTACAGTATACCCAAAATCATTGAGCGCCTTCATATTGACGCCGTAAATCTGCCCTTGATACGCATATTTTCCGCTGTTGATCGTCACCGCGTTCCAATCCAGATTATATACCGGTGTAACCGCCGCCACATGCGGCAGGGCGGCTATCTGTTCTACCGCTTTATCATCCAGCGGATTGTCGGTATTCGTCTGGTTGTAATTGTTAATCTGTATAATCGTCAGATCTCCCATACCCTCCATCATGGTATTCATGCTTTCCCGAATTCCGATACCAAAAGAAACCATGACCACAATGGCGCAGGTGCCGATAATAACGCCGGCGACGGTAAGAAGCGTACGCACTTTACGTTTAAAAAGGTTACTCAGGCTCATACCAATCATATCTTTTATTTTCATACGATGAGCCCTCCTTTCCCTAACACCGACGGCCTCATTTTATTGTTTCTCTTCATTGGCCGCCATATCGTCGTAATCGTCGTCCTCTTCCAGCATGCGCAGTTTTCTGGCCTTCACTTTACGTCGAATCAGGATAATAATGATAATTAACAGAATTGCGCCGCCTGCCACGACCAAGCCGACAGCCCAGATGGGAGGCCCGGAAGTTTCCGGCGGGATTTCGGGAGGCATTTCTCCCCCATCTATTCCCCCGTTCATGTCCGGCAGTGGGATGACATCGCACGCGAATTCTTTCTGTATTTCTTTTAAGTCTCCATTGGAATCCTCATAAGAAAAGGTCGCCGTGCCGGACATCGTGCCTTCCTCCAGCGGCGTGAGAGACGCGTCGAAGGAGTCGCCGGTTCCGGAATCCACGTTGCCGATATAAGTAGAAGCCTCTGTGGAAGTAAAGTTTCCTTCCAGAGAAACGGATAAGTTAAAGATTTTGCTCTTGCCCTTATTCACATAGTTAATGCTGAGCTGGCCCTGGTCTCCCATGTAAATTGGTCCATAAAGGTCTACCTGGTTGACCTCAAAGCGGTCCGGCTGTGTCAGCGGAATTGCGATGGTTTCCGTCCCCTTCAAGTCCGACTTACGGACATTATCCACCACTGCCTCATAGGTGTAGTCAATGGTGACGCCGTAGGACTTGGGCGCCGCATCCACCTTGGGATAGAGCGCAATTTTCTCCTGAAAACTTCCGCCGCCGCCCACCTTGGGAATAAAAAAGGTGTTGGACGAGTTGGCAGGCGTAAAGGCCACCACACCTTCGTCGCCGTCGGGCGCAGCAGATACCGTCATTTTCAGGTTTTCAATCGCGACGTTCGGACTCGTATTTTTAAAGTTCATGCTCAACACAAATTCCTGACCGCCCGTGACAGAAAGCCCGCCGTAATCGTAATTCTGGATAATGATCTGCGGGATACTGGTGGAAAGACCGTCCTCTTTGTCCTCTTCGCTCACCTTAGTTCCTTTGATCGGGATAAACATACGCGGAGAGATATTGGATTCCGCCGCCAAATCGCTGGACGAAAGCTTGACGGCAACCGGATAGCTCTTGTCTTCCATTTTGGTCGCGCAGACCAGCGGATACGTCAGTGTCGCTGTCCCCTGCGCCATCAGGGAGTCGATATAGAGTGTATCGGTCGTCCCGCGCATGGAAATATCTGGCGCGTTGGTGTTATCAAACGCAGCCACAATATTGTTGCAAACGACGCCGCTGTTATTTTTAATCGTCACCTTCAGGTTAAACGGATCGCCTTCTTTAATACCGGTTGGAGGGTCTGTCTCATAGGAAACCACCGTCAAAATCGGCTTCTTTTCCTCATCCTCCGAGCTGGTCGTATCGCCAATTGGATCAAAAATTGTTTTCTGTACGGTAAAGGAATTCAGCTTCCCTCCGTTAGAATCATAATAGGTAATTTTAAAACGCAGCGTACCGACGGCGTCGCCAACGCGCTTCATGTACTTTTCCGGAATCGTCAGCTTATAGGAAAAGTCAGATTCCGTCAGCGCCCCGGACTCCGTTGGGTCGGGTATTTCCACATCCTCGGTAATAATTTCGCCCTTTTCGGTAGAATAGCTTTTCTTGCCCAGAGAAATCGCACTTGTCACACTGCTGACGTCGATATCAATGTTTTCCGGCAGTGTTCCAATAAAATCGTCGTGGTCAAAAATAAATGTCGCCTCAAACGGGGTCCCTTTGGAAACCGTCTGCTTCTCGCTGTACACCTTGGGGTCCGGCTGGTATTTCACAGTATCCGCCGCCGCCGGCAGCGATGAAACGACAACGCTGCAAACCAACACCAGCATCGTAAGAAGTGCCATCCCTTTTTTCACTGTCTGTCTCATAAGTTCCTCCTTATCCGTTTGCGGCGGCGGAAACCGGTTCCGCTTTGTCCGCAAAGGAAAGTATTGATTGATTGGGTCCGTCGCTGACAATGCTGCCGTCATGCAGGTTGATGATTCGGTCCGCATACTGTGCAATATTGATATCATGCGTTACGATAATCAGCGTCTCGTGATAGCGTTTGGCCATTCCTACCATGATTTCCATGACGTCGCGGCTGGTCTTGCTGTCCAGGTTGCCGGTCGGCTCATCCGCAAAGACAATTTTCGGCTTGGCGACAAACGCCCTGGCAATACCAACGCGCTGCTGCTGGCCGCCGCTCATCTGTGTCGGCTTATGCATCATGCGGCTCCCCAGCCCAACTGCTTTGAGCATATGAACTGCCTCTTTGGTTCGCCTTCTCTTATTTACGCCTTTGAACATCAAAGGCATCGCTACGTTTTCAATGGCAGTCTGCGTCGGCATCAAATTGTACGACTGAAAAACGAAGCCAATATTTTGCTGGCGAAACCGCGCCCACTGCCTCTCTGAGAATGAGGTGACATTCGCTCCTGCAATGACGACCTTCCCCTTTGAGGGCTTTTCCAGTCCTGCCATAATATTCAGCAGGGTGGATTTACCAGAGCCGGAGGTTCCCAGAATACAGCAGATTTCCCCTTGTTCGATCATAATATTGATGCGTCCAAGTGCGACAATTTTCTCGTCGTCTACCCGGTACACTTTTCGGATATCCTTTACTTCAATCAGGCTCACGGTTGTTCTCCTCTTATGTACAAACGTAAAATTACCACATTTTTGGCAAATTGCTATGCTATCATCGCATAAAGAGACAAAGTCTTTATCACAACGCTACAATGTTCGTTCATGCGTCAAAATCTCTGATTTTGCTGACGCCGTGCGGTTATTATACCATATAACAGAAATAATTGCTCTATTTATGAAAAGACTGTAATTTTTTCTTCATTCTTTTTCAACATATCTTCTCTGTTTCGTGTTAAAAACGCAAAACAGCCCGCCGGGCAGGAATATCTCTCCTGCCGGCGGGCTGCGCTGACTCCCATATTTCTATGGAAATCGTTTACCGGTCCTTATCCATTCAGGAGTTTTTTAACATTCTCCATCTCCGTTTTGGTCTGCGTATTATCCAAATACGCCCACGCGTACAACATAAAGCCGTCGCATCCCAAGCTCCGTGCCGTCTGAATCTGACGGGATATGATATTGTTCGATTTTTCCCAGCCGCCGGAGGTCGTACCCGCCTTATAAAGCGCAAGGCCGATATAGATCTTGACATCCTTTGCCGTCACCATGCTCTTCCACTGCTTTGTCAGTTTCTCATAGGGGGCGGTTGGATGGTCGTAGGTCCAATAGATCTGTGGGCAGATATAGTCGATATAACCAGGCGTACTACACCAGGTATACACATCCGCGCCCGCGTTCAGATCGTTGGTGATATTTCCCTGCGGGGAAATGCCAAATACCACATTGGGCTTTACCTCTTTAATCATCTTATAAACAGATGAAACCAGGCTGTTGATATTTTGTGTGCGCCACTTTCCAATTTCCAAGGTGGAACCACTGGCTATGTAGGCTTGCTGGTCAAGCGTTACTTCCTTGGAGTTGACGTTGAACGGATAGAAATAGTCGTCAAACTGCACGCCGTCCACATCGTATTTCTGAACCACCTCTTTAATCCCATTGACGATATAATCCCGCACCTGCGAGTAGCCGGGATTCATGTATACACCGTCGTCTTTTGTAAAGGTCCAGTTGGTTTTTGCCGCGTCCTTCTGCCACACGGTGTGCGGACTGTTGGAAGCCAGCGTCGGCGGGTAGTTGCCCTTCTTGATTCGCAGCGGATTAAACCACGCATGGAACTCCATACCGGCCTGATGCGTAGCGGAAACCATATACGCCAACGGGTCGTAGCCGGGGCCTTTTCCCTGCGTGCCGCTCAGGAAATGCGTCCACGGATAATAACTGGACGGGTAAAACGCATCTCCATGTGAACGCACATGCACCACAAGGGCGTTTGCGCCGCTGTTCTTCGCTTTTGCTATAATATCATTGTATTTTCTTTGGAACGCTTCATAGCTCTTATCGGCGTCTTTGCTCATGTCCAGGCTGAGAAAAGGCACCCATACGGCCCGCATCTCTTTTGTCTGCGTCACGGCGGGAGCATTTGCCTGCGGACTGTCCAGCGTTCCTTCTTTCAGCTCCGCGTCCGGTGTTCCGGTTGAGGGCGTTTTCTCCAAAAAGATCGGATTGGAGGAGGGCTCCTCCGAAACGGGCTCATGCGATACGACAATTTCCGGGGAACTGCTGCCGGGAAGCTCCGGTAATTCAGAGGACTCCGGCGCCAGCGATTCGCTGGAAACCGTACTGCTGGAGGAAACCGGCTCTTCCGGCGCCGGCGTGCTGGTACAGGCCATGCTTGTGCACAACAGGGCGGCAGCGGCAAAAGCCGCCAAAATTCGCTTCAATGGCTTCACTTTGGTACTCTCCTTTTCTCTACGTCTCACGGTCGGTACGTTTCTGCGCTTTTTATTAGTATCATGCGGAAGCGCTTACCTATAAAAATTATGTATAGTATACAGGAAAAAACCGCCTATTTCAAGAAATACAGCTTAAGATATCCACTTTTCCTCAATCAGGCATCATTCCAAAATGTGGTTTTCCGCAGCAAAAAGCGCCTTCCTATATAATACAGGAAAGGCGCTTAAAATCTTTCACACTTTGTACAAATAATTTTAAAATTTATGCCTTCTGCTCTTCCACTGCCAGCAAGTCGCTCTTTTCGGCGTGACCGGAGTATGTGGGCACCAGCCTATGAACAATTTCCATCATCTTCACGTTGTCAAAGCCCGCCACTTCACGCAATCCTTCAATCTCACTCAGGAAGCTGTCCTCATCAAAGGGAATGGGCTTTCCAATGTAGATCAATTCGTGCGATGTTTTTTGACAGCCGCCTTCGCTGTCCAGTAAAAGCTCCTCATAGAGCTTCTCTCCGGGACGCAGTCCGGAATATTCAATCCGGATATCCACGTCCGGTTCCAAACCGGAAAGACGAATCAGATTGCGCGCCAAATCAACAATCTTGACAGGTTCTCCCATGTCCAGAATAAAGATTTCCCCGCCGCGCGCCATGCCGCCTGCCTGAATGACCAGACGTGCCGCCTCCGGGATTGTCATAAAATACCGGATGATCTCCGGGTGCGTGACCGTCACCGGACCGCCCGCCGCAATCTGCCTTTTAAAGAGCGGAATCACACTGCCGTTGCTGCCCAATACGTTGCCAAACCGGACCGCAACATAATCTGTCACCCTGCTGTGGCGGCTGCAATACTGAATGATCAGCTCGCAGATACGCTTTGTTGCACCCATAATATTGGTCGGATTGACCGCCTTATCGGTGGAAATCATAACCATTCGTTTGACGCCGTATTTATCACAGGTCTGCGCCACATTTAACGTGCCGAAAACATTGTTTTTTACCGCTTCCCCAGGGCTGAGTTCCATCAGCGGCACATGCTTATGCGCGGCCGCATGGAACACAACGTCCGGTTTGTACACGGAAAAAATATGCTCCACACGCGCTTTATCCCGCACAGAACCGATCAGCACGTCCAATTTCAGGTTGGGGAACTTCATAAGGAGCTCGTTTTGCAGGTCATAAGCGTTGTTTTCATAAATATCGAAAATAATCAGCTTTTTAGGATGGAAGTGAACGATCTGACGGCAAAGCTCCGAACCGATGGAACCGCCTCCGCCTGTAACCAGCACGGTTTTCCCCTGCAGATAACCGCTGATTTCCGCAATATTCAGATCCACTTCGTCGCGTCCAAGCAAATCGAGAATATCCACATCACGGACCGTGAGGTGCTCCATGTTCTCTTCCAGGATTTCATATAAAGCGGGAATCGTCTTCAGCTTGCAGCCGGTCTTTGCACAGATACTCAGAATGTCCTGCCGGTCCTGCTTTTTTGCCGAGGCGATCGCCAAAACAATTTGATCCACATTGTAGCGCGCCGCCATGCGCGGGATGCTCTCGCGCCCACCGACTACCTTAACGCCATGAATCCGGGTGCCGCGCTTGCTCTTATCATCGTCAATCGCAACCACCGGAATGCCCTTGCTCTCCGGCGCCGTCTTCATATCCTTAATCACCAGGGAACCCATCTCCCCCGCGCCGACCACCATGACGCGGTGGAATTCCTCCTGGTCCGTCTGTGACTGCTTGCGCTTACGCCTGTGCCACAGGCGGATGGCAAACCGCGACCCACCGACAAACAGGAACATCAGTGCCCAGCCCATCAGATAAACAGGAATTGGCAAACGATTGGTATGGAAAACCGGCTCCGCCATAACAAAGCCCATTGCTGTGACCAGGACGCTTGATATGGTGACACCATAAAAAATTTGCAGCAATTCGTCCAAGCTGGCAAACTGCCACATCGTATTATAGAACCGCGCCAAAAAGAAGACCAGGATGCAGATACCGGTCGCCCACGGGATCTGTTTCTGGAAATACTCAAATTCCCACCAGGGCACATTTCCATCGAACCGAAGCATCAGCGCAATCCAATAGCTGAAATACACCCAGACGATATCAAAAACCACCTGGGGCAAAGCAGACCAGATGCTGGCTCTTTTTTGTCTCATTATCATTCCCCCAACTGTATCAATCCTGCGGGCTCCCGCATCTATTTTATGGGTTTTTATCCCTGTTTTTTAAGCAGTGAGCTTATTTAAGCATGCCCGATTCCATGTGGTGTTCACACCACTCTGTATCTTCATTCACTTCACCAAGCTGGCATGCTTTAATGTTCTCCCAGCCGTCGGAAGCTCCGCTTCCGGTCACGGCGTGCGGTTATTATAGCATGTCCGATTTCACATGGTGTTCACACCACCCTGTATCTTCATTCACTTCACCAAGCTGGCATGCTTTAATGTTCTCCCAGCCGTCGGAAGCTCCGCTTCCGGTCACGGCGTGCGGTTATTATAGCATGTCCGACTCCATGTGGTGTTCACACCACCCTGTATCTTCATTCACTTCACCAAGCTGGCATGCTTCAATGTTCGCTCAGGCGTCAAAATCTCTGATTTTGGTAACGCCGTGCGGTTATTATAGCACAAATTCCCTCTATTGGGAACAAATTCTCTCCATGCTCCGGAAAATCCTCTAAAATCCACGTTTTTTGACCGCGGGTTATGCATGGATTTTCTCTGTTTGCACAATCCTCAAAGGCGGCCCCTCCAAGTAGACAATGCGGTCCGCCAGCAAGCGTGCTTCCTCCAGATCGTGCGTCACCAGGATTTTGGTCTTTCCTTTTGTATGCGTGCATAATAAATCCATCATTTGCCGCCGGGTAGCCTGATCTAGCGCACGAAACGGCTCGTCCAGCAGCAAAGGGTCTCCACCGTAGGCTAAAGCCCGCGCCAATGCAACTCTTTGCCGCATGCCGCCGCTCATCTCTGCGGGACGTTTCTCCGCCGCATCCTCCAATCCGACCAGACGGAGCCACTCCATTGCGGCCTCCTTCTGAGAATGTTCCCAAACAACCGAGACATTTTCAACCGCACTGATCCACGGCAAGAGGCGGTCTTCCTGAAACATATAAGAGATTTTCTGCCGCTCCATTCCAGCTATCGTTCCGGAATCCAGTCTTTCCAAAGAAGCGATACATTGCAGCAGCGTCGTTTTCCCGCATCCAGACGGCCCGAACAGACAAACAGTCTCCCCTTGGGGAACCGTCAGGGAAAAATGGTCCAGAACCTTCTGTGGTCCGTATGTTTTGCAGACGTCTTTTATCTGTAATTCCATCGTTTTCCCCTCAAGACAGGCTGTATTTTCGGCTGACAGCACGCATGATATGGGTCATCATCCATTCCAGCAGTACACTCAGCAGGATGACCACGACCGTCCAGGCGAACAAATCCACCGTTTCAATATAAATCTTAGCGCTGTAGATATGCCCGCCGATCGAATATTTTGTATTGGCCAGCACCTCCGCCGCAACGCCCGCCTTCCATGCAAGGCCCATCCCCGTTGTACATGCCGCCGTGAAATACGGCAGGATGGAGGGCACATACACGCGCCGTACCGTCTTTGCCGCACCAAAACGATATACCCGCGCCATCTGCAAAAGATTCCGGTCCGTTTTGGCGATTCCGTTGGTGACATTGGCCCAAACCACAGGCAAGACCATCAAAAAGGACGTAAAAGCAGGGACATAGGGCGATTCAATCCAAACCAATGCCAGCAGAATAAACGAGGCAACAGGCGTCGATTTCACAATCGATATAACGGGACGAAACAAACCATTCGCCAAACAAGATACAGAGGTCAATACCGCCAGAACCGTCCCTGTGAACACTGCCGCTAAAAAGCCGCTTACGATGCGGACCATGGAATATCCCGCGGACAGCCAAAATTCTGTTTCCCGCATAAGCTCTGTCAACCGGAGAAAAACGCGGACAGGCGATACAACCAGTATCTCCTGTTTGACCGCTAAATATAGAACCTGCCAGACTGCCAGCCAGAATAAAGCGATCAATATTTTTTGCACGACTCGCGCCGGATATGATTTCCTGCCAGTTTTTTTATTTTTTATAGTAAAAATCATCTCCGGGCAATTCCCCTCCAACGGATTTCGGGTTCTCGTTGTAAAGCACCATTAAAAAGTCCGGCATTTTCTGTTGCATCTCTTCCCCATCTATATACACGATATTGCAATTCGGGATCGCTTTCTTTGCCACTGCCGCCGGCATGATATCATATTTTTCAGAAAGTTCCGCCGCCTCATCCACATGTTCGTTGGTAAACGCAATGGAGGCCTTGTACTCCTCTAAAAAGGCGTCGAACGCCGCTTTATTGTTTTCTGCGAACTCCTTGCGCACAACGAGGCATCCCATCGTAAGAACACTTTTGTCCCCCGCCACTTTGTTCCATTCATCCGTCAGATTCAGTGCCACTTTCAGTTCCGGATTCTTTGCCGTCACCTGGGTGACAAAGGGTTCCGGCAGAACGGCTACCTTGGATTTGCCGGCCAAAAGGTTTGCCGCCAGTTCTGTATGGTCTGCCTTGTATTCGATTGTAACATCTTTTCCGGGTTCCAATCCATTTTCCTCCAGAATATAGTTCAGCACATATTCCGGTGTCGCGCCCTGCCCGGAAGAATCAATGGTTTTCCCTTTTAAGTCCTGTATGCTGCCGACGGTTTCTCCATCCGTCACCACATACAGAACGCCGAGCGTGTTGAGCGCGGCAAGCTGAACGTTCCCAGACGTCTTATTGTACAAGATAGACGCCGTATTGGAGGGAACCGCCGCCACATCGGCTTCCCCGCTGGAAATCATGGAAACGGCGGCATCCGGACCGGCGACTACTGTCGCTTCATAGCGGTTCGCCGTCTTGTCCGCTTCGCTGTCGCTCATCAACTTTACCATCCCAAGGCCGGTAGGACCCTTCTGTGCTGCAATCCGAATGGTAATCTTTTCTTCCGGTTCACTGGACGGAACTGCTGTAGAGGAGCCTGCCGCACCGGAGGACGGAGCCGTACTGCTGTCCGCAGATTGTGGAGCGCCGCAGCCAGCCATTACCACGGTAAACAGGCAGAACGACACAATCATTGCAGTAAATTTCTTTGTGATTTTCATAATGGAATCCCTTCTTTTTAAAACGTTGTTTCCTCAAAAAAGCACCGCATCTGTATGATCAGATACGGTGCCTTCTATCTCTTTGGATTATGAATCTATAGAGGGCGCTGGCGGGGATTTTATTCGCAATCCTCGCAGCCGCAAGAGCAGCAATCCTCGTCGCACTCGTCGAGATCGAACTCCAATGTTTCGCCGCAGTTCGGACAGTCCATCTGGCCGTCTTCAATAATATCTTCAGACAGGCAAATGGTCTCATGACAATTCGGACAGGTTACTTCATAGAAGCAATCTTCGTCGTCCTCATCATCTTCATCGAAATAAAAGTCCTCTTCCAGCGAACCCAGGTCCTCGTCAACCGCGTCGAGCTGATCCGCCATATCATTGCAGGTATCCTCCAGATCGGACATGCTCAGCGCCAGATCGTCCAGCAACTCAATGATTGCATTCAGAACCTTGACCTCTTTTTTGCTCCCGTCGAGCTCCAGACCCTCCGCCAAACCGCGGATGTACGCAACTTTTTCTGTGTTCGTCATGACTTGTGCCTCCTTTTTAATGTAAGCTTCTTTATTATAAATTCCACGCGCCTTGGGCACGCGGCAAAGCTTAGGCTTCCCTACCAAAAGATAGTGTGCCTTATGCGCGCTCCATATATTCGCCTGTGCGGGTATCGATGCGAATGGTTTCGCCCTCGTCGATAAACAGCGGGACCTTAATTTCCGCGCCGGTCTCCAGCTTCGCCGGCTTCGTCGCATTGGTTGCGGTATCGCCCTTAAAGCCCGGATCGGTCTCCACAATGACAAGTTCGACAAAGTTCGGCGGTTCTACGCCAAAAACATTGCCCTTGTAAGAAAGCACTTTGCAGTCCATGTTTTCTTTAACAAATTTAAAGTTATCATTCAGAACACTCTTATTGATCGGAATCTGCTCAAAGGTTTCAGAATCCATGAAATAATACAGATCGCCATCGCTGTACAGGTACTGCATATCCTTGCGCTCTACGAACGCGGTGGGGTATTTGTCGTTCGGGTTGAAGGTTTTTTCTGTAACCGAACCGCTGATTACATTTCTGATCTTCGTACGGACGAACGCAGCGCCCTTGCCAGGTTTTACGTGCTGAAACTCGATAATGGAATAAACATTGCCTTCCATTTCGAATGTAACACCGTTTCTAAAATCTCCTGCAGATATCATGACTGTATCCTCCAATAACTAATTTACTATCCTTTAGTGTATAATATTTCCCGCTATTTTTCAAGACAAATTTTTACAAAACAGCAAACTGCGATAAAACCGCTGCGGTTTTGTTTTATCCAGCTTACATCAGGTCTTTCAGCGCTGCTAACGCAAGAAAATAGCTGTTTTTTCCAAAGCCGGAGATCTGCCCCGCACAAACATCCGCAATCACGGATTTGTGACGGAATTCCTCACGCGCATGGATATTTGACATATGGGTTTCAACAAAAGGAATCCGCACACAGGCGATGGCGTCGTGCAGCGCATAGCTGTAATGCGTCAGCGCACCGGCATTGATTACCACACCGTTATAGATTCCCCTGGACGCGTGAATTTTATCAATCAAATCGCCCTCATGATTGGATTGGTAGATATCGCAGTCGTATCCAAGCTTTTGCGCATGCTCCAGAATCTGCGCGTTGATGTGTTCTGCCGTTTCTTCCCCATAGATTCCTTTTTCCCGGACCCCAACCAGATTGAGATTCGGGCCCAAAAGAACAAGCACCTTCTTTTTCATACCGCTACTCCTTAAAATACTGCGACCCACGCCCGATGCGTTCCGCCCGCCTGCGAATTGGCTGCTCCAGTGCACGGCGGATCCGGAAAGAAAGCGTATCCTCCAGATCTTCGGGCGCGAGCAGAATGGATTTCACTCCAGACAGGTTGGCGCCAATTACATCGGTAAAAATCTGATCGCCAACCGCCACGGTCTCTTTCCTTCTTGCACCGAGTTTCCGCATTGCACGGGTATACGCCATTGGAAACGGCTTCATGGAAAAAGAGAGAAACGGCAAGCTGAATTTCTGCGCGAACGGTGCAACCCGCTTTTCAAAATTGTTTGACAGGATGATGATACGAAAGCCTTTTTGACTCATTTGTTTTGTCCACTCCACCGCGCCGGGAAACGGCTCCTGTGCGCCGTGAACCGCCAGGGTATTGTCTACATCCAGCAAAATGGTGTTCACACCCATTGCATGCAGCAGCTGCGGCGTGATATCCAAAATGCTCTTCACTGAGACAGTAGGCAAAAAGAAAGCCATTTGACACCTCCGCATGTAGCCCGAGCCTGCCCCGACCCGGATAACATCAAAAAAGCGGGCAACATGCCCGCTTTTTGTTAAAAATTCATTCTAAAGCCGACAACCCTTATCTAAACTTGCGTTTACGGGCCGCCTCGGACTTCTTCTTGCGCTTGACAGACGGCTTTTCATAAGCCTCTCTCTTGCGAACTTCAGCAATTACTCCAGATCTGGCGCACTGCTTCTTGAATCTTCTCAGAGCACTGTCCAAGGATTCATTGTCCTTAATTCTGATTTCAGCCATTTATTTCCCTCCCATCCGCCGAAAGGCAGGGGTTATGAGTAAGAGTCATATTACATAAAAGATATTATACAGACAGATTTCCCATCTGTCAAGTCTTTCCGCATAAACTATCAAAATTCCGGTTATGCTTTCAGAAAAACCAATTATCTCCTTATATAATATCCCTGACTACCAACTGAATGATTTTTATTATCTCATATTACAAAACAAAAAGCAATACGTAAA
Source organism: Anaeromassilibacillus senegalensis (assembly GCF_001261775.1). GTDB lineage: Bacteria > Bacillota > Clostridia > Oscillospirales > Acutalibacteraceae > Anaeromassilibacillus > Anaeromassilibacillus senegalensis. Next base: position 802,483 of record NZ_LN868537.1, read on the forward strand.
TGCAATTTCATTCAATAAAGATTGCAAAAGCGCAAAGATGTGCTATACTGGAATAAAACTTTATGAGGGGGCGTTCCCATGGAACTCCGGGAAAAGATTAAAAACCGGCGAATTGAGCTGCATCTCACCCTGGAAGATGTGGCGCATGCGGTCGGCGTCAGCTCCGCAACAGTTTCCCGCTGGGAAAGCGGCGAAATCGCCAGCCTGCGCGGGGATAAGATCGCCCTGCTTGCCCAGACGCTTCAGGTAACGCCCGCCTATTTAATGGACTGGAGTACACAGAGCGCTGTTCCCAGCCAACTGGACAAGGTCTACTTTAATTTTGCACGCGAAGCACAGGAAAACGATATCGATCCGGACGACATCAAGCTGGCCATCGATATCATCAAAAAGCTGCGCCGGCGCTGAATGGAGGGCCTATGCACCATCATTGTACAAAAGCGGAGCTTTACCGGGAAATCCATCAGCTCTGCGAGGGACTGAACATCACGCGGGATGGGTATCCGCTGGATATGATTCAATTTTGTCAGGAGCGGCCGGACATCGAGGTGGCCTGCCCCTGCTTTAAAACGCCCGGACTGAAAGGGATTTCCTGTCTGTCGACGCAGGGGGAACCAAATGTGATCCTGTTAAACGGGACGCTTTCCTGGAAGGAAAACAATTTTACCTGTGCACACGAGTTGATTCACATTACACTGCACAAGGGCGGCCCGGCTAAATCCTTTAACTGTTTTGAAAAAGCCAAGCCCAATCAAGATGCTTTCCTGGAGTGGCAGGCAAACGAAGGCGCGGCGGAAATCCTGGCGCCCGCCCATTTGCTTTTTCCATACATAGCGGAACAATATTCTCAACTCACCACCTGGAAGGATTACGGTTCCTTTAAAGCCAAGCTGGCGTCCATCTTTTCCGTGACAGAAGCTGTCATCACCTACCGGTTTGAAAGCCTAAAATACGAAATCTCACAATATCTGGCGGGAACTCCTCTCGACCGCGTTCAGTTTTTGTCCGCTTCCAGGCAGCGTCAAGCCGGTATCTCTGTTCGTTCGCTGAACGACCTGGAAGCAGAATTGCTGCATAAAGAAACTGCCACCTTTAAAAAGATTCACGACCGCAAGCTCAACCTGCGTTCCATCGATATCCATTCATAAAAAAACATTAGATAAAACTTTAGCAAGATAAAAGCGATTCCCCCCGCCTGCGGCGGGGGGAATCGTTAATTCAACCCATTTTTATATCTGCTGACAATCACAATACAGTTCGATTATGAAACACAGCCAATTATAAGACCATCGCATTTTTATTATGAGTTCTTATCCACCTGATGGAACTGCTTCAGGTTCCCGGTTTTTGCGCTGCGTTTTCCCAATTCCGTCTCCACATCCTCCAACCGGATACCGGACTGCACCATCAAAACGGTAAGGTGGTACAATAGATCGGAGATTTCCAGAACTGTCTCTTCGTTTTTGCCGTTCTTTGCCGCGATAATGACTTCGCTGCATTCTTCGCCGCATTTCTTCAGAATTTTATCCAGCCCCTGTTCGAACAGATAGCAGGTATAAGAACCCTCCGTATGGCTGTCTTTGCGGGCCAGCACAGTCTGATAAAGTTCGTTGAGCACATTATTCATCCTTGTAACTACCGTCCTTTATGAATTTGTATCCGCTTCTCGCTGCCAGATGCGTTGAAAAAAGCAGCTGTGCGCCCCTGTATGGCAGGCAGGGCCGGTCTGTACCACCGTCACCAGCAGTGTATCGTCATCGCAGTCTCCGTCTATGCTGACAATCTTTTGGAGATGCCCGGACGTCGCACCCTTGTTCCACAGCTCCTGCCGGGAGCGGCTGTAAAACCAGGTGTACCCGGTCTCCAGTGTCTTGCGCAGGGACTCCCGGTTCATATAGGCAAGCATCAGCACTTCATTGGTGCCGTACTCCTGCACAATCGCCGGCAGCAGATCCCCTTTTTTAAAAAAGCGTTCTATGAACGCTTCGTCTATTTGTTTCATTCCGTACGGACCCCTTTACAAAGATCCACTGCCTGACGCAGGCTCAGGTCTCTGGTGTAAAGCGCCTTGCCGCAGATCGCGCCATGCAGCTTCAGAGCGGTCAGCACCACAATGTCCGTCAAACTGCTGACGCCGCCGCTGGCGATTACCTTGCAGGAAACCGCACGGTTCAGCTTGTCCAGCATCGTGTAGTTCGGTCCATCCATCATGCCGTCGTGAGAAATGTCGGTAAAGATAATATACTTTACACCAATATCCTCCATCTGCTTTGCCAAATCAATATAGTTTACGGTAGAAGTTTGTAGCCAGCCTTCCGCTGCAACGTTTCCATCGCGTGCGTCGATTCCTACGGCGATCTTATCCCCGTGCTTTTTCACGGCTTCTTTGACCAGCGCCGGGTTATTCAGGGCTGCGGAGCCCAGGATTACCCGGGAAATGCCGTTTTCCAAATAATAATCGACCGTCTCCATCGTGCGGATCCCGCCGCCCAGTTCCACCTTCAGATCACACTGTTTGATCACGTCAAAAATCAGCTCTGTGTTAACCGGCATCGCGTCTTTTGCACCGTTCAGGTCGACCATGTGCAGCCAGGTCGCGCCCATCGCCTCAAACGCCTTTGCCGTATCGGCGGCGCTTTCTGCGACTGTATAGGCGGTATCGTATTTTCCCTGCACCAAACGCACACATTTTCCATCCTTGATGTCAATTGCAGGCAGAATAACCATCTAGCCTACCTCCTATTCGTATTTTCCAAATTCCCTTATCAAAAGGAGTCAGGCAGGAACTACAAAGAACCCTTTGTGGAGAGAACGCCGCCGCCGGTTTGCACCGCCGCCAGCCGGAGCGCGTGTGCCGCCGCTTTGAAGATTGCCTCCGCCTCATGGTGCGCGTTGGAACCATACTCCAAACGGACATGCAGCGTAATTCCCGCATTTGTTGCAAATGCGCGCAGAAATTCCTCCGTCAGGCACAGATCGTATTCCCCTGCGCGTTCCTGTGAAAAATCCGCCTGGAACGCAAGGAAGGGCCTTCCGCTTACATCTACCGCGGCGAATGCGAGCGCTTCGTCCATCGGTACAAAGAAGCTCCCGAAGCGCGCAATGCCGGATTTGTCGCCAAATGCCTGCGCAAAGGCTTTTCCCAATACAATGCCGGTATCCTCCACCGTATGATGCCCGTCCACATACAGGTCCCCTTCCACGGAAACCTGCAGCCCAAAGCCGCCGTGGACGGCAAAAGCCGTCAGCATATGGTCAAAAAAACCGATTCCCGTCGAAATTTGAACCGGACCTCCATCAAGGGAAAGTTCTATCGTAATATCGGTTTCCCGGGTCTTTCTGGTCTGCAACGCGGTTCTCATAGCCGTACCTCTCTTTTGAATCCTATTTATTTTACACCATTTTTACAGGTTTGTGGAGGATGAAAGCAGTTCTTTAAAATTTTCTAAAAATCTTTCATTTTCTTCTGGACTGCCAGCAGTAATTCTGAGCGTATCGCCCATAAAACGAACAGCAATTCCTTTTTCCAGAAGCGCGTCAAAAACACGGCGCGCGTCGGGCAGCCGAACCAGCACAAAATTGGTACAGCTGTCATAAACATGCAGCTTTTCCGGAAAAGCCGTTTCCAACTCCTTAACCGCCTGGTACAAGGCTTTTCGTGCGCCGATCAACTCCGCAATCGCCTGATCCAGCACTTCCCCGCTGTTCAGGATGATGGTTCCGACCTTCTGTGTAACGGAATTGACGTTGTACGGAGACTTAACCGCACGCAGCGCACGGGTCAGTGTGGGATTTGCCACCGCAAAGCCCAATCGGATGCCCGCCATACCGAACGCCTTGGAGCAGGTGCGCAAAATGATCAGATTGTCGTACTGCTCCACCTCACTTAAAAGGGACTGATCCCAGAAATCCATGTAGGCTTCATCCAAAACCACCAGCGCGGAGACCGACCGGATCAGCCGGCGCACCTCCTCCCGGTTCAAGCCCAGGGAGGTAGGATTGCAGGGATTTGAAAACAGGAGCAGCTTTGCACCGCTGTCGTTCGCGGCAAAGATCAGCTCGTCCACATCAATGGTCAAATCCTCGCCCTTTTGGTAGACGACGCTTTTTGCCTCCACCAGAGAGCTGTAGAAACGGTACATGGAGAAATCCGGCGCAACGGTCAAAATCGCATCGCCTTTCATCAAAAACGCCGTCTCAATGATGGAAATCAGCTCATCCGAGCCGTTGCCCGCCGTCACCAACGCGGGATCGACCCTGTAATATGCACCAAAGCTGGCGCAAAGCTCTTTTGCGTAGGGATCGGGATACCGGTTAAAGGGAATATCCGCCATGGCATACTGTGCCTGCTCCAGCAGTTCCATCGGCATTTCCAGGAAGGACTCGTTCGCATCCAGGCGGATCGGGTATTCACCCTCGATCGGGTCGTAGGGCTGCAAGTCCTTCAGCTTTTCATTTAATGTAAAAGGCATATTGGCTCCTCCGTTACTGGCCGCGCACACGGATGGAATTGGCGTGTGCGGTCAAACCTTCCGTTTCGGCGAGCTTAATAATGTCATCCTTTGATTGCAAAAGCGCCTCCTGCGTGTAATAGATAAAGCTGGACTTTTTGACAAAGCTGTCCACAGAGAGCGGCGAGAAGAAGCGCGCCGTGCCGCTGGTGGGCAGCACATGGTTCGGGCCGGCAAAATAGTCACCCAGCGGTTCCGGGGACCAGTTGCCCAAAAAGACGGAGCCCGCGTTATCCAGCTTGCCGATAAATTCCATTGGATTGGCGGCACAGACTTCCAGATGTTCCGGCGCCAGCTCATTGGCAAATTCTACGGCTTCCTCCATCGTATCGCAGAGCATCACCGCGCCAAAATTGTCCAGCGACTGGTTAATAATATCCTTGCGGGAAAGGGTTTCGATCTGGCGGTAAAGCGCCGCAATCGTTTCCTCCGCGATTTTCTCCGACGTCGTCAGCAAAATAGAAGAGGCCAGTACATCGTGTTCCGCCTGAGACATCAAATCCGCCGCTAAAAATTCCGGATTTGCCATTTCGTCCGCAATGATCAGAATTTCGCTCGGTCCCGCGATCATATCAATATCAACCGTGCCGTAGAGCTGCCGTTTCGCCGTGGCAACATAGATATTGCCGGGACCGACGATTTTATCAACTTTGGGAACGGTCTCTGTGCCAAAGGCCAGCGCTGCGACTGCCTGTGCGCCGCCCATCAGGAAAACGCGGTCCACACCCGCCACCAGCGCCGCCGCCAGAATATCCGGATTCGGTTTGCCGTCTTTACCGGGGGGCGTCACCATAACCAGCTCGCCCACGCCGGCGATCTTCGCGGGAATCGCGTTCATCAGCACGGAGGACGGATACGCCGCCGTGCCGCCGGGCACATAGAGGCCAACTTTCGCCAGGCCGCGCACACGCTGGCCCATCATGACGCCGTTTGCCTCCGTGTTCATCCAGCTCTGTTGTTTTTGCCGCGCATGGAAATCGCGGATATTTGTCGCCGCCTTTTTTAGCGCTTCCACAAAAGCAGGATCGCAGTCTTTGACCAGCTCCTGCATATCCGCCTGATCGATGACCATTTTTTCCGGCACACTGCCGTCGAAGCGCTCCGTATAGGCGCGCACGGCAGCGTCTCCATTTTTGCGCACCGTTTCCACAATCTCCGCAACCGCTTCATCCACCTTTTTGCCGGAGTTCGCGCTGCGCTCCTTGAGCTGTTCAATAAAAGCGCGGCCAAAATCGCCGCCCTGTTTGACATACTGTATCACTTGCGGGTGCCTCCCTTCTATTTTTCCTGCGTCGCCTGTTCCATCTGTGCGACCAATTCTTCAATCTCCGCCTTGCGCAGCTTGAGACTCGCCGTGTTGACAATCAGCCGCGCGGAGATATCGCATACGGTTTCCACAACCTCCAATCCGTTTTCACGCAGAGTGGAACCCGTCTCCACAATATCCACAATCGCATCGGAAAGCCCCAGCAGCGGCGCCAGTTCCACGGAACCTTCAATTTTGATAAAGCGAATATCCATCGCCTTGCTTTCAAAATAGTTGCGCGCCACATTGGGGTATTTTGTTGCAATCGTCTTGCTGGCGTAACCGCTGAAAAAGTCAGATCCTTTCGGCGCGGCCAAAGCAAACCGGCAGCGGCCAAAGCCGAGGTCCAGCACTTCATAAAAGCTGGTGCCGTATTCCATAATGGTATCCTTGCCCACGACGCCCAGATCGCAGACGCCGTGCTCCACATAGGTGATCACGTCCGCCGCCTTGGCCAGCACGACCTCCAGATGCTCCCCCACGGGAAGAATCAACTTGCGGCCTTTATTTTTCACTGCCTCACAATCAAACCCGATTGTTTCAAACAGGGCTACCGTATCCTTTTCCAAGCGGCCCTTTGTCAATGCAATCCGTAACGGTTTCATACCTTCTCCCCTATCCCATTCATCGTCTCCACCGAGCCGTTGACAAAGTCGACACGCCGGATACCCTGCGCCCGCGCATAGGCAAGCGCTTCCTCGCGGGTTGTAAACACAGAGCTTTCACATTTATAGCCGCTTCCCGCCAGCTGAGACGCATACTGTAGCGCCTTGATCTCATAGCCGCTGTCACTGTGGACCAGAATATCCACCGCCTTCGGCGGCTGAATCCGCCCCTGCTTGAGCAAAAGTTCCGCCAGGGCATCCACATTGACGGCAAAACCGACCGCCGGCATTGGGGAGCCGAATTGTTCGGAGAGCTTGTCGTACCGCCCTCCCAGCAGGATTGCATCGCCGATGTTCTCCATGTACGCACTGAAGATGATCCCCGTATAGTAATCATTGCGCTGTACCAGCCCGAGGTCTACAATCATTCGGTCGCCCAGCCCAAGCTCCACCAGGGATTGATACAGCTCGTGCAGATAAGCCAGCGTAGCGCTGGATTCCTCATCTTCGCAGAGCGGTTCCGCCTGCGCAAAGACCTCTTCTCCACCAAATAAGCGCGGCAGACGGCGGACGGCGTCTACCTGCCGGCTATCCTCCAGCGTGTCCAGAATGGTATTGAGCGCCGCGTAATTCTTTGACTCAATACTGCTGCGAATGTCCTCCCGCAGGTCGTCGGAAATCGGGAGCTGTGCTGTCAACGCGCGGAAAAAGCCCGCGTGCCCCAGTTCCAGGCGGAAATTCGGCACACATTTGCTCAACGCCTCCACCGCCGTCACAATCACTTCCAGATCCGCCCGCCGGCCCGCCGCGCCCAGAAGCTCAATCCCTGTCTGCATCATCTCATTTCGGCGGCCCGTCAGCCCCGGGTTGCTGCGGTAAATCTGCTGTACGTAATACAGGCGGATCGGCTTCCGCTGCTTTTGCAGGCGGGTCGCCGTCATCCGCGCGATCGGGATGGTGGAGTCCGGGCGCATGACCACCAGCCTGCCGTGCCGGTCGCTCATCTTATACATAATTTCCTGTGCAATGCCGGAGAAGTCCGGATCAAATACATCGTAAAATTCCAGCCCGGGCGTAACCACTTCGTTAAATCCTCGGGAGGAAAACACGCCGGTGAGCGTCCGTTCCACATAGCGGTGTGCCAGACAGTCCTCAAAAAGAAGGTCTTTTGTACCTTCCGGTGTAATCATATTGTAATTCTTCATAGGAAGCCTACCATTTCCTTGTATCATTCGCCTTTCACTTTAGCGTGCTAATATAATATCACAGTGAACTATCCCTGTCAACTGTTTCACACAATTATTTTCCTCAGTTCGTCCAACCGGCAAATGCGGTAATCCACCCGGATTCCTTTGTTTTCCGCCGTTTCATCCGGACAAAACCAGCAGGTATCGATCCCCGCGTTGACGCCGCCCTGTATGTCCGAGCTCAGCGAATCACCGACAATCAGCGCTGCCTCCGGATCAAAATTCGGAATCCGCGCAAAGACGTAATCAAAATACGCCTTCATCGGCTTTTGATATCCAGCATCCTCCGAGACAAAAATTCCCTTCATAAAGCGGTCCAGTCCGGAGCTTTGCAACCGGCTGTACTGCGTGCGGGAAACGCCGTTGGTCACCACATATAAGCCGCAACGGGCCGCGCAATAGGCGCAGATTTCCTCCGCGCCGGGAATCAAAAAATGGCCCTGTCCCAACGCATCCTGGTACTCGTCTTCAAATGCACGCCCGTCCCCATGAATGCCGAGTTCTTCGAACAACCGGACAAAGCGGGAATAGATCACCGTTTCCCGGCTGATCTCTCCCCGCTCAAATTGCTTCCATAATCCATCGTTAATCCGATGATAGATTTGTTTGACACGGCTGTCCAGCGAATAGCCATGTTTTTGAAACGTCCGTTCCAGCGCGGCTCGTTCCGACGCCTGAAAATCAAGCAGCGTCCCGTCCACGTCGAACAATATGGTTTTGTAAGTCTTCAAACCGATTTCTCCCATTCCGGCAGCGCTTCCGCGTGCCGGCAGTATTCCTCCGCCGAGCGGAAATTGCCCTGGATCTCTTCCATCGTCACTGGTCTGCGAACCTGTGCCGACATCCCCATTGCCAGGGAACCATCTGGAATCTCCATCCCCTGCGTCACCAAAGCACCCGCGCCGATAATACAGTTCGCGCCGATTTTCGCGCCGTTCAACAGAATTGCCCCCATGCCGATCAGGGTGTTGTCCCCAACGGAGCAGCTGTGAAGGATCGCCCCATGCCCCACAGTGACGCCGTCGCCAATCCGGATCGGGCAGCCCGCATCCACATGCAGGACGCAGCCATCCTGGATGTTGGACCGTTCTCCGATGACGATAACATCGTTGTCCGCGCGCAGGACGGCATTGTACCAGACGGAGCTTTGCTCTCCCAGCGTGACGTCTCCTATTACGGCTGCGCCCGGCGCAACATGTGCGGTCTTTGCGATTTTGGGCTGCTGCATGTGATTGCCTCCTTTAGAACAAGGTCATCTGTGAGCTTGCAGGCAGGTCTTTGAGAGACCCCGCCTGGGACAGCATCTCTATGACGGATTTTGACACCTTGGACCGCCCCTGTAAATCGTCCACCGAGATGTAAGGGCCGCCTGCGCGCGCCTCCGCCAGTGCGTTGGCCGCCGCCTCTCCGACACCCGCCAGAGAAGAAAACGGGAGGCGGATTTTTCCATCCTCCACCATGTAGCGCTTTGCGTCGGATTTGTACAGGTCTACCGGCAGCACCTCGATGCCGCGCGCCAGCATCTCATTGGCGATTTGGAACGTAGAATAGGCCGCTTCTTCCTTAGCGCTGGCCTCCTTGCCCTTCATGCTGATTTCATTCATGCGGCGGCGCACCGCGTCGCGCCCCTGAATCACCGTGGCGCCGTCAAAATCTTCTCCGCGCACGCTAAAATAGGCTGCATAATATTCCACCGGCGTATGCACCTTGTACCAGCCGAGGCGCAGCGCGGAAATCATATATGCCGCGGCGTGTGCCTTTGGGAACATGTACTTAATCTTCAGGCAGGACTCAATGTACCATTCCGGCACATTGTGGTCGCGCATCGCCTGCTTGTGCTCATCCGTCAGCAGCACCGGCGCCTTACCCTTACGGGTGATCTCCATGATTTTAAACGCCATCTTCGGTTCCAGGCCCTTCAGCAGCAGATACGTCATGATGCTATCGCGCGTACCGATCACCTCTGAAATGGTGCAGGTTCCATTTTTAATCAGATCCTGCGCGTTGCCCAGCCATACGTCCGTTCCATGGGACAGGCCGGAAATCTGTAACAGGTCGGAAAACGTCTTCGGCTTTGCGTCCACCAGCATCTGGCGCACAAATGGCGTACCGAGCTCCGGCAGAGAGAAGGTTCCCGTCTGGCAATCGATGTCCTCCGGCGTCACGCCCAATGCCTTCGGCGATTCAAACAGGGACATAACCTCCGGGTCACTCATCGAAACGGACATAACCGGGATACCGGTGTACTCCTCCAGATAGTGATAAATAGTCGGCACATCATGCCCCAGCTCGTCCAGCTTACAGATCGTGTCGTGGATGGAATGGAAATCGAAGTGCGTGGTGATGTTATCGGAATTCTGATCGTTCGCCGGATGCTGTACCGGGCAAAATTCATAAATATCGTGGCCCTTCGGCACGACAACCATGCCGCCCGGATGCTGGCCCGTGGTGCGTTTGATCCCCGTGCAGCCGACTGCCAGTCGCAATTCCTCCGCGCGGTGCAGAACGCTGCCGCGCTCTTCTGCGTATTTCTTGACAAAGCCGATGGCGGTTTTGTCCGCCACGGTGGCAATGGTTCCGGCTTTGAAAACGTGATCTTTGCCAAACAGCGTCTCCGTGTAGCGGTGCGCGCCAGACTGGTATTCACCGGAAAAGTTCAGGTCGATATCCGGCGTTTTGTCTCCGTCAAAGCCAAGGAATGTTTCAAACGGGATGGTGTGCCCGTCCCGGTTGTAATCCGTGCCGCAATTGGGACACTTTTTCGGCGGCAGGTCGAACCCGGAACCATAGCTGCCGTCTTCAATAAATTCGCTGTTTTTGCAGTTGGGACAGATATAGTGCGGGCACAGCGGATTGACCTCTGAAATACCGGACATGCTTGCCACAAAGGAAGAGCCGACCGACCCACGGGAACCCACCAGATAACCGTGCGCCTCCGAATCGGCCACCAGCTTCTGCGCCGTCATGTACAGCACGGAGAAACCGTGCTTGTTGATCGAACCCAACTCTCTCTCTAAGCGCTCCTTGACAACAGCGGGCAACGGGTCGCCGTAAACTTCCTTTGCGCGCTTCCAGCAGATTTCATTTAACTGTTCTTCCGCGCCGTCGATGAACGGCGGGAACACGCCTTCCGGAATGGGACGCACCTGTTCGACCATATCCGCGATTTTATTGGTATTCGTCACGACGATCTCATAGGCTTTTTCCTTGCCCAGATATGCGAATTCCTCCAGCATCTCATCTGTTGTACGCATGTACAGCGGCGCCTGCTGGTCCGCATCGGAGAAGCCCTGCCCCGCCATCAGAATTTTGCGGTAATCCGCATCCTTTGGATCCATGAAATGCACGTCGCAGGTCGCGACAACAGGCTTATGCAGCGTCTCTCCCAGCTTGACAATAGTGCGGTTAAACTCACGCAGTTTTTCTTCATTCGGTACGTCGCCGTTGCGCACCATGAACTGATTGTTGCCCAGCGGCTGAATCTCCAGATAATCGTAAAAGCTGGCGATATCGCACAGCGTGGACCACGGCTGTCCGTTAAAAATCGCGCGATAGAGCTCCCCGGCCTCGCAAGCGCTGCCGATAATCAGCCCCTCGCGGTACTTGACCAACACGCTCTTGGGAATACGCGGCTTTTTAAAGAAATAATCCAGATGCGAAAAAGAAATCAGCTTATATAGATTTTTTAATCCGATCTGGTTTTTTACCAGGATGATCTGATGATACGGACGCATCTTTTTGGGGTCGCCGCCAGCCAGCGAGGTATTGATATCCTTTACGGTCTTGGCGGCGGTATCCTCTTTCAGACGGGTCAGCAATACCAAAAAGATTTTGCCGAGCACCGCCGCGTCGTCGCAGGCGCGGTGGTGGTTAAACGGGTCCAGCTTGAGGTGTTTCGCCACGGTGTCCAGTTTGTGGTTTTTCAAATCCTTGAGCATCGCGCGGCACATGGGAAGCGTATCGATATAGGTATACGGAAACTCCATGCCGCAGCGATCCGCGGCGATCCGCATGAACGAGGTATCAAACTCCGCGTTATGTGCAAGCAGTACCACATCTTTCCCACAGAAGGCGTAAAACTGTTCCAGTGCCTCTTTTTCCAGCGGCGCATCCTGCACCATCTCGTTGGTAATGCCGGTCAACTCCGTAATTTTAGGAGGAATCGGCATCCGCGGATTGACAAACGTATCAAAGCTGTCCACAATCTCGCCGTTTTTGATGCGCACCGCGCCGATTTCTGTGATCCGCTCCTTGTTGGGGCTCAGGCCTGTTGTTTCAATATCAAAAGAAATGAATTCTCCGTCCAGAGACTGATCGGAACTTCCAGTCACCGCTGGAACCATATCGTTGATAAAATAGGACTCCACACCGTAGATCACTTTAAATTTGCCACCCTTGCCGGTGATCTTTTCCAAAGCATTCATTGCGTCGGGAAACGCCTGCGCCACACCGTGATCTGTCAGCGCAATAGCCGGCTGCCCCCACTGGTATGCGCGGTTGATCAGGTCTGCAACCGGGCTGACGCCGTCCATACTGGACATATTGGTATGCAGGTGAAGCTCCACACGCTTTTCCGGCGCGGTATCCATGACCTTTACCTGCTCCACTGTGGAAATCCCCTTGGGTCGCAGCACGATCTCATGATCGTATTTGTCGTACTCCACATCCCCGCGCACAATAATGGTCATGCCCTTTTTTAGGGTATCCAGCGCCTTGCACTGCTGCACCATCTCAATGATTTTCAGGGTGATGGAACCGGTGTAGTCTGTGATATTGATGGAATAAATCTTCCGGTTCTGATCGCGTGTCAGCTTGGACTCCAAAGAGAAAATCTCGCCCCAAATGGTGACGCTGCCGATGTCCGGCGTAATGCGGCTGATGGGAATTGGCTTCGCCTTTGCGGGACGTCCATATAATTCTTTTGCAGTTTCCGGCAGAATCGCAGGCAGCATGGTTTCCGGTGTACGCACACTGATGGTCTTGGCCTTTTTCTTTTTGACCGGCGCGCCATCCTGCATGCTTTGCTCGTATTCCTCCACTTCCCGCACCACCTGCTCGCGCCGGACTGTCTCTTCCTGCTTCTTCTGGCGCTCTATGTATACAACGCTGTCGCTCTCCATTGAGGTCACACCGTCGAATTCCACCTGCAGGCTGACGCCGAATTCCTCCTGCAGCATCTGAGAGAGCATCCGGTCCGCCTTGCGGGAAAGCAGCAGATTCATGCCGCCGTGGCTGAGCGTGATGATCAGCTTCCCATCCTCCACGCGCGCCTTGGAGTTATTCAGCGTCCCGTTAATGCTGGCATCCCGGCGCTTCAACTCCTGCACGAGATTGGGGTAGTATTCCACCGAAAAACTTCCCGTTGGAAACCGCGGCGTCAAAACCGCCCGGTTAAGCTGCAGTGCCTGGCATCCACTGATCTCTTTTTCTGCACGGAACAGCGTATAACGGTCCACCAGCGCGGGAAACGCCACTTTCGCCGTCAATATCCGCTTCTGCGTGTCGATTTGCAGCCCGGCAATTTCTCCCTTGTGCATGCTCTCCGGATATCCGGAAAGCTTTATGTAAGGCCCAAAAAATTCTCCAAATGTTTTCAAAACAAATATCCTCCGGTCAGTGCAAACGTGCGCGCAGACGCGCGCACGCATTACAGCTTTTCTACCTCTTTGACCAGCTCGTCCACCAGCTGTTCCTCCGGCACTTTGCGGATTACCTCTCCCTTTTTAAAGAGCAGGCCAACGCCGTCTCCTCCCGCAATGCCGATGTCCGCTTCACGCGCTTCTCCGGGACCGTTGACCACACAGCCCATCACTGCCACTTTAATCGGCTTCTTGCAGCCTGCAAGGCGCTTTTCCACCTCCGCGGCAATGCCGATCAGATCGATTCTCGTGCGCCCGCAGGTCGGGCAGGAAACAAACTGTACCCCCTCCGAGCGCAGATTCAGCGCCTTCAGGATGTCGAAGCCTGCAGCGACCTCTTTGACCGGATCCGCCGTCAGGGAAACGCGGATCGTATCCCCAATCCCACGCTGTAACAGGGAGCCAATACCGATGGCTGATTTAATCAGGCCCATGCGTTCTGTGCCCGCTTCCGTCACCCCGAGGTGCAGCGGATAGGTACAGCTTTGCGCACACAATTCATAGGCGCGGATCATGGTATCCACGTCAGAGGATTTGATGGAAAGGATGATGTCATTAAAATTAAAGCGTTCCAACAGGGACGCATGGTATAGCGCGCTTTCCACCAGCGCCTCCGGCGTGGGGCTTCCATATTTCGCCAGGATTTCTTTTTCCAGCGACCCGGAATTGACGCCGATCCGAATCGGAATCCGCTGTTTCCGGCAGGCGTCCGCCACCGCCTTTACGTGTTCGTCGTCCCCGATATTGCCGGGGTTAATGCGGATTTTGTCGATCCCCGCGGCAACGGATTCCAACGCCAGCCGATAGTCAAAATGAATATCTGCAACCAGAGGGATTTGAACCGCCTGTTTGATTGCAGGAATCAGCGCGACCGCCTCCCGGTTGGGGATCGCCGCGCGGATGATCTCACATCCGGCCTGTTCCAGCGCTTTTGCCTGCCGAACATTGCCTTCTATATCCGACGCCGGCACGTTCAGCATAGACTGTACGCTGACGGGCGCGCCGCCGCCCATGGCCACGCCGCCCACCAGCACCTGTTTTGACTTCCGCACTATCCACCAAGTCCTTTCCCTGTCACCAGCCGCAGAATATCGCTGAAGGTGATGACCACCATTAAGCACATCAGCAATACAAAGCCGGCCGCGTTGACCCAGCCCTCATATTTGGGATTGATCGGCTTGCGGCGCACCGCTTCCACAACCAGGAAGACCAGCCGCCCGCCGTCCAATGCCGGAAACGGCAGCAGGTTGACCACGCCCAGGTTGACCGTGATAATCATCATCATATACAGAATATTATTAATCGCGGTGCCAAAGCTCTGCGCCAGGCCCTGTGAGGCGACCTCTCCAATGGCGCTAGCCGCGCCGACCGGACCCGCCATATCATTCAAGCCAAACTGGCCGCTCAAAAGCCCCGCCAGGCTGTACCAGACCATCCGCACAGTGGAGACCGTATCCTGCCAGGATTTCACGAGCAGCGTTCCCACATTTTTCTGGATCGGCTCCACGTAAAAGTCAAGCATCAGCATCGGCTTTCCGTTGTTATCTTTTGTGTTGAATTTTACGTCCTGGAAGGTGATTGTCTGTCCATCGCGTAAAACTTCAACATCCACGGAATCCGGGTTTGCCGTGGCCAGTGCAAAGCTCAAATCGCGGTCCGTATTCACTTTATAGCCGTCCACACTTGTAAATGTATCGCCAATCTGTAAGCCCGCGGCCTGTGTCGCCGCCCCGTCCTGAAACTTTCCAATGGTCGTAGAATTAAACGCGGGCTGCTGGCCCAGCAGAATCATCATCAAGACAAGACCGAGCACGATGTTCATCACCGCACCCATAACGACTACCAGAATACGCTTCCAAACCGGCTTACTGCCAAACGCGCCTTCCTCCGAGCTGTCCTCATCCTCGCCCTCCATGGCACAGAAGCCGCCGATGGGCAGCAGGCGGAGCGCATACTTCGTTTCCCCTTTCTGGAAATGAAACAGCGTCGGCCCCATCCCAATGGCAAACTCATTGACCCTTATGCCGGAGAGTTTTGCCGTGATAAAATGACCGAACTCATGGATGAAGACGATAAATCCGAAAAGCAGAACCGCTATGATTACCAATAAAACCTGTAAAATAATGATCACCTCGTCAGTTCGCCGCCCGCAGCACGAATTCCCGCGCCGCCGCATCGGCGTTCAATATATCATCGACGGACGCAATTTGTTTCACATCCGGTTGATGTTCCATCGCCTGTGTTACCAATTCACCAAGCCGCGGCAGGGAAATCCGATGCTCCAGGAACAGGCGCACCGCCTCTTCGTTTGCACCATTCGCCGCCGCTGGGGCCAAACCGCCGCGCTCCAATGCACGCCGGCAGGCGCGCAGGCAGGTGAAGGTCTCCATGTCCGGCTCTCGAAAGGTCAGCGTCCCGCATTTAATCAAATCCAGTTGCTCCACGGAAGAAGCCATTCGCTGCGGCCAGGTCAGCGCATATTGAATGGGAATGCGCATATCCGGCACGCCGAGCTGCGCAATTACTGAATGGTCCTGGTATTCAACCATGGAATGCACGATGCTTTCCCGATGTACGACCACGTCTACCTGTTCACCCGGCAGGCCAAACAGCCAACAGGCTTCCATCACTTCCAGCCCTTTGTTCATTAACGTGGCGGAATCAATGGTTACCTTTGACCCCATATTCCAGTTTGGATGCTTCAGGGCCTGTTCCGGCGTCACCTGCGCCAATTCCTCTTTTGTCATGCCGAAGCACGGGCCGCCGGAAGCCGTCAGAATGATGCGCTTCACTGCCTTCTTTTCCGGGCAGCCCTGCAAACATTGAAAGACCGCGGAATGTTCGCTGTCCACGGGAAGAATTTTGACACCGCGCGCCTTTGCTTCCGCCATGACCAGCGCACCGCCCGCCACCAGCGTTTCCTTATTGGCAAGCGCCACATCCTTGCCGGCACGGACCGCCGCCAATGTCGGCAGTAAGCCGACCATCCCCACTACTGCGTTGCAAACAACATCCGCGGGGGCAAAAGAAGCGGCTTCGCAAAGTCCTTCCATGCCCTGCACCACCCGCACCGGGGTGTCCGCAACGGCAAGCCGGAGCTTTTTGGCCGCATCTAAGTCAAAAACCGCAACAAGTTGCGGTTTGAATTCTCTGATTTGATTTTCAAGAAGCGATACATTGCGGTTTGCCGCAAGGGCGCACACCTTTAAATCCAGGCGGCGCGCCACATCGAGCGTTTGCAAGCCGATGGAGCCCGTTGCGCCCAACAGGGAAAGGTTTTGTTTCATAGGAGTCCCCTTCCACAAAAAAGAGCACAGACCCTTATCTGTTTTTCAGAATCTGTCCTCTTTATGAAGTATTATGAACGACTTGCTCGTTTTATATAACAACAATCGGAAAAAACTGCACCCAAAAATACACGAAGGGCGCTACAAAAATTACACTGTCGAACCGGTCCAGAATGCCGCCGTGCCCGGGGATCACTTCCCCAAAATCCTTAATATGACAGCTCCGTTTGATCAAGGAGAAGCTCAGGTCTCCAATCACCGAAAGCGCTGCGCCAACCAGTCCGATCACAAACAGGGAAACGTACGAAATCTGCACCTGATACGCATAGAATATCGCGTGAAAAATGTATCCGAAGACCAGCATTGCCGCAATGTCTAAAACAAAGCCGCCAACCAGGCCTTCCACCGTCTTTTTGGGGCTGATCTGTGGACAAAGCTTGTGCTTACCCAGAAAACTTCCCGCAAAAAACGCGCCGACATCCGCAATCCATGCGGAAAAAATGGCGATGATCACATAGAACATGCCGTGGTTATGCCCCATAGAACGCAGGCCGACCAGCGTCTCCAGCGCCGTGGGGATCAGCAGGGTCATGCTGTACACCACGCCGATCTCCCGGAAGGTAAACATCTGATGGTAAAAAATCAGGGACACAAACAGGATCACCGTATAAATATAATAGACTGCCTGCTGCCAGACCGGATCCTGCACCAGCGGCAGCACGGCGGCGAACACCGCGCTGGGCAACAGCAGGATGGAATTCTTCGACATGCCCAGGGCAGAAATAATTTCCACCACGCCCATCACCGAGATCAAAGAAATCGCCAGGTTGAGCGCCATGGGAAAAGAGCGGTTAAAAATGACAATTGCCAGTAAAAAAACCACCAATGCCGCGCCGGAAGCCACTCTCGATTTCAATTAAATCCCTCCAAAGCGCCTGTTTCGCTGTGCGAATTCCATCAGGGCGCGGTCCAAATCTTTTGTGGTAAAGTCCGGCCACAGGATATCCATACTTACATATTCACTGTACGCGGACTGCCAGAGCAGAAAATTGGAAGTACGATTCTCTCCGCTGGGCCGAATAATTAAATCGGGGTCGGGCTGTCCCGCGGTGTAGAGACGCTTTTCAATCAGTGCTTCATTAATATCCTCCGGCACCAGGCTGCCGGCCGCCACCTCCCGCGCCAATTGGCGCATTGCATTCGCCAGCTCCGCCCTGCCGCCATAATTCATGGCGATGTTGAGCACCATACCCGTCTTATCTTTGGAAGACTCCTCCGTGCGCCGGATCAAATCCTGCAAATTCGGCGCAAACGCAGACGTATCACCAATAAAACGCGTGCGAATGTTTTCATCTGTGAAATCCCGGAGCGCTTCCTCCATGTACTGTTTAAAAAGGCGCATCAACGCCGTTACCTCGTCCTGCGGACGCTTCCAGTTCTCTGTGGAAAACGCGTAAACCGTCAAATACGGGATACCGATTCTGCTGCAGTACCGGGCAATCGTGCGGAACGTATTGGCGCCGGCCGTATGGCCCGCTGGGCGCGGCAAGCCGCGCTTTTTGGCCCAACGGCCGTTGCCGTCCATGATGATTCCCAGATGGTTTGGCAGCATTGCCGTTCCCAGCTTTTGATTTGAAGCTTTCATGCCATCCGTCCTGTCTTCCTATTAATACGCAAAAGGGGGATAGGTTCATTCCGGAAAACAGTTAGATTTCCATCAATTCCTTTTCTTTTTTTGCAAAGATCGCATCCATCTCTTTGGTGTACTTGTCCGTGAGATCCTGGGTCTTCTTCTCCGCCTTTTTGAGCTCGTCCTCGCTCAGCTCCGCTTTTTTCTCCATGGCTTTCAGTTTTTCCATTGCGTCGCGGCGAATGTTGCGAACCGCAATTTTGGCCTCTTCCGCCATTTTGCTGATCTCCTTGACCAGCTCCTTACGGCGATCCTCCGTCAGCTGCGGGAAGATCATACGAATTGTCTTTCCATCGCTCTGCGGATTGATGCCGATATCGGACGTCTGGATCGCCTTTTCAATGGCGCGGCAGACAGAGGCATCCCAGGGCTGGATCACCAGTACGCGCGCTTCCGCAACAGACACGGCCGCGAGCTGGTTGACCGCTGTGGGCGTGCCGTAATAATCGACCTTAACTTTTTCCAAAACTGCCGGGTTTGCTCTTCCCGCACGGATTCCCGCATAGGCATGGGACAGATTGGAAGCGCTTTTTTCCATGCGCTCTTCCGCATTTTTCAGTACTTCTTTCATTTACATATCCTCCTTCACAATTGTGCCAATTGCTTCGCCGCAAACTGCTTTTTTGATGTTTTCCGGGTCATCAATGCTGAATACCAAAATCGGGATGTGATTGTCCTTGCACATGGAAGCCGCCGTGCTGTCCATGACTTTTAAATCCCGATTTAAAACGTCCATAAAGGAAAGCGAATCAAATTTGACCGCATCGGGGTTCTTTTTGGGGTCGCTGTCGTAAACGCCGTCGACCATCGTCGCCTTTAAAATAATATCCGCGTCAATTTCCGCCGCGCGCAGGGACGCTGCCGTATCCGTGGAGAAGAACGGATTGCCTGTGCCGCAGCCGAACACCACCACGCGCCCTTTTTCCAAATGCCGCACGGCGCGGTTGCGAATATAAGGCTCTGCAACCTGCTGCATGGAAATCGCCGTCTGCACGCGCACCGTTACACCCAGCTGCTCCAGCGCGTCCGCAACGCCGAGCGCGTTGATGGTCGTCGCCAGCATGCCCATGTGATCCGCGCGGGTGCGGTCCATTTTACCGCTGCTGCGGCCACGCCAGAAATTACCGCCGCCCACAACGATGGCAATTTCCGTGCCCATATCCACACACTCTTTGATCGGCTTGCAAATCTTCAGAACCGTATCGAAATCAATCCCGTGGGACTCCTGTCCCGCAAGGGATTCCCCGCTCAATTTTAAAAGAACCCGTTTATATTTAGGCTGCAAATTGAACAACTCCTACTATAAATTTTTGTAAAATTGGTTTGGACTTCTATTATTTTACAATATGTATTTCGCAATGTAAAGTCTTTCCGCCGCAATTCACCTATTATTCACAAGTGTGCCGGATCAGGCCGCAGAACCAATAAAAAAGACAGGGTCTTCCCTGTCTTTTTCTTCCTTATATATCCTTTTTGATTTTACTGAGCGCACCTTTTTCCAATCTTGAGACCTGCGCCTGGCTGATCCCGATTTCCGCTGCTACCTCCATCTGGGTCTTGCCGCGGAAAAACCGCATGGTCAAAATCCGCTTTTCCCGGTCGCTCAGATCGCTGATGGCTTCCTTCAAGGCAATTTCATCCAGCCAGTTGCTGTCGTCGTTGTTGTCTCCCACCTGATCCATCACATAGATGGTGTCTCCCCCGTCGGAAAAAACCGGCTCGTACAGGGAGACTGGTTCCACGATGGATTCCAGTGCAAGTACGACATCCTCCCGGGGAAGGTCCAGCTCTTTGGCAATCTCGTCGATCGTAGGTTCCCGGTTGTTTTGAGCAGTCATGCGCTCCTTGGCCTGCATCGCTTTGTATGCGGTATCCCGCAGGGACCGGCTGACCCGGATGCTGTTGTTATCCCGCAGGTAGCGCCGGATCTCGCCAATGATCATGGGAACGCCGTAGGTAGAAAACCGCACGCCCTGGCTCATATCAAAATGGTCGATCGCCTTGATTAAGCCGATGCATCCCACCTGGAACAGGTCGTCCAGGTTTTCTCCGCGGTTGGTAAAGCGCTGGATCACGCTGAGCACCAATCGGAGGTTGCCGTTGATCAATTCTTCTCTTGCACGCATGTCGCCATCCTTCACGCGCGTCAGGAGCTCTGTTTTTTCCTTTTCGGTCAGCACTTTCAACTTTGCTGTATTTACGCCGCAAATGTCCACTTTGTTATACACTGCACATTGCCTCCCGTCTTCTATTCGCAATCAGTATTGCCATGAACCGGAAGGAACATGCACAGGGAAAACCCAAAGGAGCATCTGACTCAACCAGCAAAAATGGAAAAAGCCGGACGGTGTCCGGCTTTTTATGATCTGTCAAGCTGATTAAAAATTTATTTTATTTTCAGCGGCAATAATTTTCGAGATAGCTGTCCAGACTCTCCTGAATGATCTGTTTGGCCGCTTCGGTGTCTCGCACATTGTCGATAGCCGTCGTCTTTCCCTCCAAAGCTTTATAAACAGAAAAGAAATGCGACATTTCATCAAAAATATGCTTGGGAAGCTCGCCGATATCCCTGTAACCGTTATAAGTCGGGTCGTTGAACGGAATGGCTATAATCTTTTCATCTTTGAAGCCGCTGTCCTCCATGCTGATGACGCCGATGGGATAGCAGCGCACCAAAGACAGCGGGTGGATGTTCTCCGAGCAGAGCACCAGCACGTCCAGAGGATCGTGGTCCGCGGCGTAGGTCCGCGGGATGAAGCCGTAATTCGCCGGATAGTGCGTCGAGGTATACAGGACGCGGTCCAGGCAGAGCAGGCCCGTCTCCTTATCCAGCTCATATTTTGCCTTGCTTCCCTTGGTGATTTCGATTACCGCACAAAAGTCGTCTGTTTTAATGCGCTTCGGCGATATATCGTGCCAGATATTCATAAACATTCCTCCTTTTTCGGCTGAGCTCCAGACGCAGCCCTCTTGTTTATTATTGTAGCATTTCATACGGAAAGAATCAATTGATTCTATAGGGTTTATGCAGATTCGGACAAATTATGCAGCATTCCACAGGGAAAAGCCGCATAGATATAAAGGAAAACCACAATACTTTTTAAGATTGCCGGTCTTCCGGCTGGAGGGATTTCCATGAACTGCAGAATTGCGGATATGCGCCATAAAGAAGTGATCAACGTAAAGGACGGTACGCGCATCGGGCTTGTATGCGATGTGGAAATTGATACCGTCACCGCCCGGGTGCTGTCGCTCGTCATCTACGGCCGTCTGCGTTTCTTCGGGCTTTTCGGGCGTGAGGACGACATTACCATCAAATGGCAGGATATAGAAGTCATTGGTGACGAAACCATTCTGGTATGTTATAATGACATTTATCGTGTGAAAAAACGCCCGCGTATATTCGGAGGCGGCGGATAAAAAATATTCCTTGCAATTATCGTCGCATTATGCTATAATAATGCGCGCAAAACACACGCCGATGCTGGACGAACCGGTGCTCTTTTAAAAAGAGTTCTGCGTCCTAAATCAAAGCGCGGCGGAGGAAAAACCAAGGAGGATTTATCATGGCAGTTGTATCTATGAAACAACTTTTGGAGGCCGGCGTACATTTCGGCCACCAGACCAGAAGATGGAACCCGAAGATGGCTCCGTACATCTTCACCGAACGCAACGGCATCTACATCATCGACCTGCAGAAGACCGTCAAGAAACTGGAAGAGGCTTACAACTTCGTACGCGACATCGCGGCGGAAGGCAAGTCCGTTCTGTTTGTCGGCACCAAGAAGCAGGCGCAGGATTCCGTCAGAGATGAAGCGGAACGCGCAGGCGCTTATTTTGTCAACGCAAGATGGCTGGGCGGCATGCTCACCAACTTCCGCACCATCCGCCGCAGAATTGACCGTCTGAATCAGCTCAAGGCTATGGAAGCGGACGGCACATTTGATCTGCTCCCGAAGAAGGAAGTTACCAAGCTCCAGCTCGAGATTGAAAAGCTGGAAAAATTCATGGGCGGCATCAAGGACATGAAGCAGATCCCCGGCGCTCTGTTCATCGTCGATCCCCGCAAAGAGAGAATCGCTGTTGCGGAAGCCAAGAAACTCGGTATTCCGATCGTTGCGATTGTTGACACCAACTGCGATCCGGATGAAATCGATTATGTTATTCCGGGCAATGACGACGCGATCCGCGCTGTCAAACTGATTTCTGCCACCGTGGCGAACGCGATCATCGAAGGCAGAGAAGGCCAGATGGGCGCAGCCGAGGCGGAAGCAAAAGAGAACGAAACG
Source organism: Anaeromassilibacillus senegalensis (assembly GCF_001261775.1). Taxonomy (GTDB): domain Bacteria; phylum Bacillota; class Clostridia; order Oscillospirales; family Acutalibacteraceae; genus Anaeromassilibacillus; species Anaeromassilibacillus senegalensis. The sequence continues at coordinate 825,057 of NZ_LN868537.1, forward strand.
GAAGAGGTTGCGGGCTAATTTCCAACCCTTTCAAATAAATAGAATTGATAAAAGCGCCGGAGGGACTTGTTCCCCCCGGTGCGTTTAAAAAATGGAGGTAATTAAAATGGCTGCTTTTACAGCAAAAGACGTTGCAGCGCTTCGTGAGAAGACCGGCTGCGGAATGATGGATTGCAAAAAGGCGTTGGCAGAGGCCGACGGCAACATGGACGCCGCAATCGACTACCTGAGAGAAAAAGGCCTTGCCGCGGCAACCAAGAAGGCTGGCCGCATTGCAGCAGAAGGCGTTGCATTTGCCTGCACCAACGATAGCAATAACGTGGGTGTTGCGATCGAAGTCAACGCAGAGACGGACTTCGTCGCCAAGAATGCGGATTTCCAGGCTTTTGTAAAGACCTGTGCAGACACCGTTATGGCAAACAATCCGGCAGATGTAGACGCGCTTCTCGCCAGCACCGCTGTTGGCACTGAGATGACCGTTGACGCTCTGCTGAAGGAAAAGATTCTCACCATTGGCGAGAACATCAAAATCCGCCGTTTCCAGCGCTACGAAGGCACTGTCGTTTCCTATATTCATGGCGGCGGCAGAATCGGCGTTCTGGTAAAGTTTGAGACCGCTCCGGAGGTTGCCGCGAAAGAGGGCTTCCAGGAGTATGCCAAGAATATCGCGATGCAGATTGCCGCGATCGCTCCCGCTTATCTGGACGAGTCTTCCGTGCCGGCAGACGTTGTTGAGCATGAGAAGAAGATTCTCACCGAGCAGGTTATTGAGTCCGGCAAACCGGCAAACATTGCGGAGAAGATCGTTGTTGGCAGAATGGGCAAATTCTTCAAGGAAGTTTGCCTCGTCGATCAGGCGTATGTCAAGGACAGCGACCTGTCTGTGAAACAGTACACTGAAAATGTGGCGAAAGAGCTCGGCGGCGAAATTAAGATTGTTGCGTTTGTGCGCTTTGAGAAAGGCGAAGGCCTGGAGAAGCGTGAAGACAACTTTGCTGATGAAGTTGCCAACATGATTAAATAATCAAAACTTAACAGAAAGCGCTGGAATGTAAGCAATGAGACATTTCAGCGCTTTTTTCTTTTTTAGCGAAAGTCCGCCTTACATGGCAATATACATTTAGAGGACCTGCGTACCATTGTACCCTGCTGTGGCCATCGAGACAAACTGCACGTTATTTACGTTATTTAACTGTATATCTATAACTTCTTCCTGTTGTAAGGATATCTCCACCATTACATTTGTACGGTACATCTTTTTCATAACGGAACCCAAGTTTTTGAATTATGTGCTCAGAAGCTGAATTTTCTATTGCATGAATCGCAATACACTCCTTGATTTTCAAAACTTCTTTTGCATACTGCATCACTCTGTTCATAGCTTCTGAAGCATAGCCCTTTCCCCAGAAACTTTTTCCGAGATTATAAGAAATGTCCCAGTTTTTTTCTTCTTCATTAAAGTAAATCAGACAAGTTCCTATCATTTCAGACGTCGCCTTCAAAAGGATTATCCATCTATTCCATTTTTCGTTTTCTACATTGTCCAGCTCAAATTCAACAAATTCTTTTGTATCACTTATATCATTGCTCGCTTTCCAATACATGTACCTTGATACATCTTCATCCTGCATCCAGCAATCAAAAATTTCATCCATATCGTCTGCATGAATTTCTCTTAAAATTAATCTTTCTGTTACCAGCTTAGGTATAGTCATGTTTTTTCTCCATTTATGCTGATTTGTCAATTATGCCTTTTCTATACTTTAATTAGAAATCATGAATCTGTCAAGAAATTTCGTTTGTTTTATGCCGTTCTCAGTCTTTAGAAAGACGGGTAGAAATTAAGCAGGTTGCACGGCGCTTGTCAACCTGTATATAGCAGGCAACGCTAACATCTTTTTCCCATATCTTAAAAGTGGATTTACTCCCAGCAATCCAAAACAAGCTTCATACCATATAAAAACCCGCTAAATCCAATTAAAAACGGATTTAGCGGGTACTTTTTTATAACATTCTCTCTTTTCACTGCGCCCGGCTCTCCTGCAACAGTCCAGAACAGGGATTGCCCCCGGCACAACGCAGAATTTCCGCAATGCTGGCGATTTTTAAAATCGCTTCCAACTGATGCTGAAGCGCCCGATAGACGCCGTCCACAAGCCGGTATTCCGGCATAACTGTCATAGAAACACAGCTATCCACGTCAACATGGACAATTTGCATCGTGGTTTCGGTGATTTCCGCAATGTCCCAAAGCGTAACCTTGTCAGGAGCCTTTGCAAGATAAAAGCCGCCATTGACGCCGCGCGTAGACGCAACGATACCCGCACCACGCAACTCATTTACAATACTAAAGACATATTGCTTTGGAATCCCTACCGCTTTCGATAAATCCTGCGCAGAAGTGACTCCCCTGTGCCCGGCAAGATAGATGACGATGCGGATTGCGTAATCCGTTTTTGCATTCAGCTGCACGATCTGCAAGCCTCCTTTCTACCCATTTGCTGTTAAAATCAGCCTCTGACCAAACGCTCACAGCGTACCGTAATGCGTTTTTGGCCATCAAAATTACAAGTAAACAAGGTTAAATCCCAATCTCCAGACTGCATTTCCTCTGTGTCATACGCGTCTAATGAGGTAATCTCCATCACTGCGTAATAATAGATCTGACCCGTCACATCTGTAAAAACGACTTCGTCTCCCCTTTGCAGGGCAGATAGGCTTCCAAAGTGTTTTTTGTAATTATGTCCCGCCAAAATCATGGAATCGTTCAAAAAAGAACCGCTGTAGCGGCAGGGCGACGCTTTTAACTGCGCATCGCTGCATTCCTTTTGAATAGGAAGCTCCAGTGAAAGAGACGGAATCTCAATGACTCCGATATATTCCTGTCCCTCCAAACAAACTGTTTGCATCGTCTTAACGTCTGCTTGAGACGTCTCTGTAACCGCGACCGGGGCAATGACACGCTCTTCCAGTACATTGGAAATCTGCCTCGCGTATGCCTCGCCACGCTGCTCTTCGTACAGATTTGACATCGCCAATCCAAGGGCGCCTACGATCAAGAGCACTCCGGCAATCATGAGCACTGCACTTCGTTTCCTTTTCATCCTCATCTCTCCCGTCCTTTAAACGAGCAGAACCAGCCGGTACCAAACAGTGTCAATCCCATGACAGTGATGACAGGGATGGGCCACCAGGACCCTTCCCTCCACGGCTCTTTATCCTTCGGCACCGGAGAATCAGGGATATTCACTGTATCTCCGGACGCAGTTTTATTTGGAATCTCTTCCATATACGTACTGACGGTCTCCAGCGCCGTGGTTTCCCCTGTATTTGCCAGCCCATTATAGGAACTCTTCATTGCCAGGCTAAGCGCACTCACAATCAGCAAAGCACCAACGATCATAAATAAAACGCCGTGTTTCTTTTTCATTCTCACCTCTCCTGTCCTTTAAAGGAGCAGAACCAACCTATACTGAACAGCATTAGTCCCACAATGGTCAAAACAGGCACCGGCCACCAAAGCAATCCGGTCTGCGGCAGTTTGCCCGTTGGCACCGGATCATCTGGAATATCCTCCGCCATCGTGGGCTCCGTCTCATCCGGCTTTTCGCCGCCTGGCGGCGGTTCATCCGAGATATTTTCCATATATGTGTTGGTAATTTTCAGGACGGTAGCGTTCTCCGTATATGTTACCCAATAGGGGTCCGGAACATTGCGTTCCACAACCGTCCAGTCGTATTGGCTGCTCAAATCACGCCAAGTGTAACGCCAATAATTCTCCTCGTTTAGAATGACCGTTCTATGAACACTTCCATCCTGAAGCAGCGAAACTTCTACTTTCTGTGGACGCTGTTCCTGATGGCCTTCATCATCCCACACTTTTAAAACAGTGATCTCCTCTGTATCGGGCTTTGGCCTCTCCCCTCCCCCGTTCGGCTGGGACTCCATTGTACATTTTGGTTCAACCCGCACAGTATACTGCCAGGTATCGTTCTCCAGGCCGGGCAGACATACCAGAAACGGCGCACAGCGGTAAGTCTTTTTTCCTATGGTTTTACTTTCCGCTGTTACAAGGTAGAGTCCTACGTTTAGTGTGCCAAAGGAGAGCTGCCCGGAACTGTCTGTGCTCCTCACAGCAAGCGGATTGATACGGTCTGCCGCGGCATAAACGGCAAGCGTGTTTCCCGCGGCATTCCACCCATCGGCATCCAGATGATTCAAATTGACCTTATAGTCCTGAAAGTCTCCGCTTAAGGTAAAGCGCGCGCTTTCCGATACGTCCGCCACGCGGTACAGCCGAAAACGAGCTTCGGCAATCGCTGTATTATTATAACGAAAATGAAGCGATAAGGTGGTTTCCCGTTCCAGGTCAATTCGGCCAGCCGCGAAAGCAACGGGGATCAGCATACTGAAAACCAAGGTAAACATCAGAAAAAAAGCAAAGAGCTGTTTAAATAACAAATGCACTCGATTGCTTCTCATGGTTAACCACCTCCCTTTTGATCGTTTTGATCGTCTTTTTTTACTTTTTTCCTTTTCCCGGAGCTAAACAATAACCATCCCAGTAAAACAAGAAGGATGGGAGCTGCCACAACCGGCGCGACCAACAGGGGATCAACCTGTACTGCATCCGCTGAAACACGCAATACAGAAGCGCCCTTTGTCCTCACGCCCCGCACCAGCAGACGATGTGTGTTGACCGCATAGGGGGTACAGGTAACCAGCGTCACGTGGTCTTCCCCGGGAACAACCGCCAGCCTGGAGACGTCCTCCGGCTCTACAATTGATATCTGGTCCACCTCATAGGTCAGTACCTCATTCATGACAGCAATTGTGAAAGTATCTCCTAGTTCCAAACGGTCCAGGTCCGTAAAAAGTTTGGCGGTCGGAAGCCCTCTGTGCCCGGTAATAACTGCATGGGTGCCTTCTCCGCCGATTGGCAGGGACGACCCTTCCAAATGACCGGCACTGTGCTGTAAAATCCGTTCAGATGTACCATGATAGATCGGCAGCGAAACACCGAGCTTTTTGATTTCGACATATCCCATCATGCCATCACCGGTAACATTGAGCTGCGAAAGATAGTTGTCGTCGACCGGCTCCCCGTTCAAGAACTTTCCAACCCCAGACGTATGGTTATACGATTGGGCCGATTCCAAGATTGCATCATATTCATCCTCTGTCATCGTGTTAAGCGCTTTATCGTAACTGGCAATTGCATGTGTCGCGCTGAACTGATTGATATAATTGCTGACAGTCGGATAGGACAGCACGCCCAGCCCGATCAAAAAAATGACGAGCAGCAATATTGTAGACCATTTTTTCTTTTTCATCCGAATCTTCCCATATCATTTCAAAAAATTGCCTGCACATACATACGGCGGCAGGGAGAACGCAGGGATAAAACAAATGTTTCCCGGCGCTCTCCCTGCCGCCGGACATCTTCTGCGCAATTCTGCAAAGAACATGCCGGCGGTCGTTTCTAATGGGGTAAATCATTTACCATGATTTTTATACAGAATAAATTTTTGCAAATGTATTTTTTACGTCTTACCGGGGCAGCTGAAAGGACCTTCCCTCCCAACACAACTTTTGAAATATTGGATGCTTTACGCCTGCTCGCTGCCTCTCATGCGGCGCTTTGTGATCATCAGGACAACTGCGCCGAGCATCAGGCAGCCGCCGATTACATAGAACAAAGTGGTACCGACGCCGCCGGTGCTGGGCAGGTTCATTCCGGTGCTGTTGGCAATGCCAGCTTTATAGTAACCGGAGCCGGGCGTGCCTGCCTCTACCTTGACTACATCCTCTACCGTGGTGCTTTCCGCCTCTACATAAGCCGGGGCAAAGCCTTCGGGTCTTGGATCATTTTCAAAAGCGGTCATAACTTCACCATTGCTGTTCATCCAAACCGGCACGCCGTTGATCTTGGCCTGTTCGCCTTTAACCTCTGTTGTATAGGTATAATGTGTAACGGTTTGGTGCTCTGTGGTTGTATAAGGAATGTTGTTCGCATCAATTGTGATTGTAACCGGCTCATTCATCAAATTATATCCGGTCGGAGCCACCGTTTCTTTTAGATAATAGGTGCCTTTTTCCAAACCTGCATATTTTGCTGCACCATTCGCATCGGTAATCAGCGTCACCTTATTGCCTTCACTGTCCTTAACCGGCTTTGTGCAGGCCTTGTCTGTATAGATTTCAAACTGTGCTCCGGCAAGCTTTTCGCCTTCGTTTTTCTCTTCAAACTTGTCGATGACCAGTGCATAGGTGTATACAATTTCCTTGTCCTCGTCTTTGCCGTAGCCGGGTTTGTCGCCGGGACGGTCTTCGCCGGGTTTCCAGCCATTCCCGTCAAACGGAGAGTTGCTGTAGATCAGATCCACATCATTGGGGTTGCCAAGACCGGTGCCGATCGCCGCTTCAGAAGTGATCACTGCCTTATATTCGACTGTTACAAAATCATACTTTGCAATTTCATCATAGGCAAAATCCACATAGAAAGTACCGCCGTTCCCGGCAACGCCCGCGACGTCTGCCGTATAGGCCGCACCATCCAGAACAACTGCATTGTCGGGATTGGTTGTATGGCCTTTGACAACAATGGAATCAGCAGTAAACTTCAGGCCATTGCTCAATGTATCGCCCGCATAGAAGGTCTTGTTGGTAGCGCCTGCCGGATAGGTGGGGACCGCGATAGTCAGCTTGTAGGAAACGGTATCGCCGATGCTGGCGGTCTGCTGATGTTTGTCGTGCTTGTCGCCTTCCTGCTTGCCAGTGGTGATCGCTTCGTCGGTCACCGTGCCTTCTGTGATTTCCTTGCCAACGCTGGGAGTAGAGGTCTTCATTTTCACAGAATATTCTTGATAAATCTGGTATACATCTTTTCCATTCACATTTTTGACCTCGGGCTCTATTTCTGCCGTAACGGTCTGATAAATCTTTGCACCGGTGGAAGCACCGTCGCCCAGGATGATGTATTGGCCCATAGGCATCGTTTCAAAAGTCGCAACACCCTGATCGTCTGCAACAGCTGTATTGGTAGCGTTCGGCTTAGGATCCTGCGCTTTAATGTAAGCGGAGAACGCACCCAAAAGCGGCTTAATTTCATCTTCACTCATGTCGCAGTACTTCTCAGCGGTCAGGCCCGCCCAAGTCGTCCCCTGCTCACTCTTCAGGAAACTCTGGAATACCTCGCTGAACGTATAGCCCAGTGTATTGTTGACGTCGTTATAGGTGATGGATACCACCTGATAAGCCAGAAGATTATCGCCGCCGTTGGCAGCTTCGTTCGTGGGATCCGCCACACCCACGACAATGGTAGCCGTGGAAGCAGGTGTAATCGTCTTGAGGGCGCCCTTACCCTCACTGGTCGCCATAGCCGGGACACACAGGGAAATCACCATAATCAGTGCCAGTGCCAATGCGGAAAGGTGTCTAAAATGCTTTTTCATAATAATTCCTCTCTTTCTTTTACTTGTTGCTCTTCATAAAATTAAACGTTCTTGTTTCATACGACATGATTCTGTGTGGAGGATTTACATGTTCCTCCTTTCACCAAACCGTTTCATCAAATATATGGCGCTTGCCGCTGTGATCAGCAGCAGTCCCAAAGCGGTATACAGGGCCGTACCTGCACCGCCCGTCTTGGGCAAATTGTAACCATCCGTGTTCATAATCTGGATGCCTGGTATGCCGTCTTCCACCGGGAGAATCGCCTGCGCCATGGATTGCGCCGCACCGTTGCCCTGGACATCCACTCCATCCGGTTTGAGGAGGAAGTGAACAGGCTTGTTTAAAAGCTGGTAACCCGTCGGCGCTTTGGTCTCAACCAGGTAAAACTCCCCCGGCGCAAGGCTGCGTACCGTAATCACCCCATCTTGGTCTGTTATCAGCGGGGTTTCATTTACTTTGATCCCATATGTATTGTCCGCACCGGGAATCGGCCCGGCGCTTGCACTCCCTTGATTTGCCGCACGGTAAAGATCAAACGCCGCGCCGGGCAGCAGTTTCCCCTGATCCATCAAATCGGTCTTCCGGATCATCAGGCTGCATCCCACGACCTGTATCACCGGATGATCGTAAGGCTCCTTGTAGCTCTCTCCATCTGCTACATACTTCACTTCAGCAGATTGGTTGGAATGGAACCCCGGTTTTTTTGAGCTGGTTTCATTGTCATAGCGGCTGTTGCTATAATCGGTATATGCATCGCCCCTCATATCGCCGTACCCATCCAATCCATTTTTCAGGTTATCCGCGTATTCGTTGTAAGCCGTTTGGGTGGTCTTAACGTTAAAGGACAGCGTGTAGGTACAGTCGTTTTGCAGCTCATAGTTTGGGTCAAATACAACCTGCACTGTGCCTGTGGTGGTATCCGCCGTTCCCGGCGTGGGGGTATACGTCACGGTTTGAACCACAGAGATTTTTGTACCATCATCCTGCGTCACCCGATTGCCGGGTAGCGCCGCCCCTATGGTTCCCTGCGTTCCCGGACCGGTTCCCCGCCAGAGGGGCACCACCGTACCGTCGGCCTTTCGCATCGTAACCAACACATCCGGCTGTTCGCCGTACCAGTTTACATATTGGCTCAGGCGGTCTGTAATCGCAGCGTAGCTCACTGGCTTACCGTACATGATACTGTGGAAGGCGTCTTCTATCGCCCCTGTATCATTGGCCACAAAATAATGTTCACTGCTGGTCGCAATCTGTTTTAGGGTTCCTTCCATTAAAGGACTCTGCGTATCCTTTGTACTGCCCACGCCCAAAGAATAGAAAACTGCATCGTCATGCTTTTTACGTAAGGATTCTGCATAGTTAACCGTCGGCTGCTTAGCGTAATTGCCTGAGCTGCTCGTACCAGTTCCAAACCGTCCCTGAAAATAACCGCTGTCAAAAGCACCGGGCATATTATAATTTCCAGGTGTAAAATAAATCCTGTTTGAACCGCTGGGCTGATAATTCAGTCTGCCATAATAATCTTTCTCGTCAGAGACCCCGTCTGTATCTGGACTGAGGTAATAATAGGTCGGAAATCCATCACTGATAAAAATCACGTAACGGTGTACATCCGGACGTTTGCTTTCAGATTCATCCAGCAGATTTCCTGCTTTGCGCAACGCCTGCATGATATTTGTACCGCTTCCTGAACTATTGCTGACGCCCTGCTCTTTAAGAATATCTTTGAGCAAAGGTTTCAGATCATTGCTCTCCAACGTTTGATAATCTTTGCTCCATCCAGTTTTACACCAGGCATCTTCCGTGCCGGAGCTATACAGCTCGTTTGAGGTTGCCCCGTTTTCAGTTGTCAGCCCCTTCCACGAACCGGAGTATCCCACGACGCTGACGTTATTCCGTGGGTCGCTGTCCAAGACCTTTCCCGCGAGCCATTTCGCATTATCCACAACTACTTTAGCGCGGGTATTGCCGCCCATATCTCTGGTCTGCATACTGTTGGAATTGTCCAGCACCAACACAACGTCTGCCGGTGAACCGATCATTCCTGCCTTTACATTTAAATATAGACGATAGAGGTCCGTGAGATTTGCTGTGCCGTCATCCAGCGTGGTATCCGGGTTGTTTTGGCCGTCCCGCAGGGCATCAATGGTTTTATTGTGCTCCAGGCCCATCTTATCCGGGATGATCGCCTCTTTTGTATTCGTGATGGTATAGTCCACATTGAGGACTTCTTTTTCCTGCTGTTCATAAAACGTAAAGGTGCAGCCATTTTTCGCAGCAGTCGTCGTATTCGCTGAATTACTGTTTGGGATACTGTTCATGTAATATTTTGAATTTCCATTCAATGCATAAAGACGACCATAAGAATCGCTGGAAAAAACGCTGCTAATTGTGCTTGAACTGTTTTGTGTCGCAGCATAGATATAATAGTACCCATAGTATTTATACAGCGCTAAGTCCCTGTGACTGTCTACGTTAGTCAGCTTAAATCCGCTTCCTTTGGCAGCCGCCGTCCACTCCGCGCGTACTCCCAACTGATCATTCACTGTGTAGGTAGTTAAATTGGAACTGCTGCCTGAGTAACCTAACGCTTTTCCGTTGGAGTTGAATACCAGCCGGTAGGTTCCACCGTTCGTAAAACCAGATACTTCCTGCCAGACTGCCGCATGCTCCATTTCCTCTGTCCGGTTGATCACCGCTTCATAGCCTTCCACCGCTTCTTCTTCCACCGTATAGGAAATCTGTTCGCCGTTTTTGTCCAGCGGAAGGTTATTCCAGGTGTATTTCCATGCATTGCGGCTGTTCAGTGTGACTGGCGGCTCTATACGCACCCCGTTTTTTACCAGCCAGACCTTGAGGTTTTCCGGGTGATTTCCGTTATTTCCGACCCATTCCTTGGCGACGGATACATTAGCCGTTTGCCCACCCTTTCGATTTATGATGGGAAATGTGTCGTTCTCCGGTGGGACTTCCCCATTCAGGGTTAGGCCGCTTTCGGTAACCTGCACTTTCCAAGGCTCGGCGGGCAATATAAAGCCATCCGCCGTTTTGGATTCAAACAGCAGGTACTTACCCAGTTGCAGATTGCTGAAAACAACTCTACCCGATGCATCAGAGGTTTGGGACTGCATCGGAACCGAACTTGGCTTTTCCCAACTCTCGTCAGCCGCATATAGCTCAAAAGCCACGCCGCGCAAGGCATTCCCACTGGAATCTGTTGTTTCCAGGATCAGCTCTTTTGTAATTCCTCTGTAAGTGTTCGTTATAACGGTTCGCGCCTGGCTGTTCACACGGACCGAATGCTGATGAATTTCCTGGGTGCTCCGAATCGCTTTATTCGCCAGGATGGAACCTCCAAGGGTCGCGTTCTGATTGACTGTCCCCTTTGGAACCAGGATAACGCCAGCCGCCGCGTCCTGCATACTGACCGTACCATTGTAGCAATCTCCGTTATTGACCACATTCCAGATCATGCGGCAATACTCTGGTTTCCATCCCTCCGCATTGTTACTGTTGGGTCCTACTTCGGGAAGAACAACACTGCCTCCCCTTACCGCTGAACAATCCAGATTGACCACCAGATACTGTTCTTCTCCCAATGGAATGCCGCTGTTCAGGTTCTGGTCGCTTTCTCCGATGCTGTTCGCGATCAGTTGCTTTGTAATGACTCCATCTGCGGGAACTTTTACGTTCAGGAAACGCACCCCCGGCGTTGCCAGGTCAGCACGGTCATAATCGGTCGTACAGGAAGCCAATTCTCTGGAAAGCGCTTCCAGCCGCTTAAAGTTTGCCTCCCAATCCATGTTGGTAGGCTTGCTGATTGTCTCCACATTTTGTACGGTGAGCTTATCTCCTTTGGAGGTCGTGATTATCCTGTCTTCTATGGCATTTTCTTCACCCACATACAGGGCACCGCCGCCGTCTATATTCATTTGGCCGCTGGTTCCAATGGTAAAGCTGTCTATATAGCTGGTTTTGTTGTCGTAACCCGCACCACCGTTCAAACCGCCGTTTAAATTCAGCGCATCGTAAGAAACGGTAAAACCGTCTCCCTGTCCTTGCTGAATTCGACTACCGCTTTCATCCAGCTCAAAGACCCGGTAATCCCCGGGGGATAAGCTCACAGACTCAGAATCGGCGCCGATAATATCGAAGGTCTGTACCGGTTTGGCATTCTCCGAAGCGTCCGCTTCATATACGCCAAAGGAATACGTTGTATGATCCGGCGCGGTTCCCTCTATCTGATTTGTAACAACGAGCGTCAATTTTTCGGAATCAGCCTGCCCGCCGTTTCTGGCAGTACCGATCACAAACCCTTCGTTTAACGTCAGGTTCTTTACCGCAATTACGCCCTCCATACGCCCCTGAGCTTCCATCTCGTTGGCAAATACAGCAAACTGACCGGTAACACCAAACTGGTCCAGAAGGTGCTCCACCGTAATCGAATGGCTTCCCGCCTCTACCAACACCACACTGTAAATGGAGAAGTGGTCCGTGCTCATTACAACCGACCCGTCTTCCCGCATCCAGGTTTCCATATCGGTGGCACTTTTCGCTTCCTCGTCTACATGGTACACCTTTGCGCGCGTACTTCCCGTCTCTGTCTCTATTAAATCCGAAAAGGTAACCGTTACCGGTTTGAGCGGTTCTACTTCCTCATCATCCAGAAGTAGCTTGATGTCAAATAAGCGCCGCTCAATCGGCTGCATTTCGTCCGCTTCCACCGCCCTGTCCAGAGCATCTAAGGCTTCCGGCGCCGGTGCATTAGGCCCTTCCTCCTGCAACGGCAATTCTTCCACTTTCAGAACGAGATCGCCTGCCGGGAACGCGTCCTCCGTGCCGGTCATGGCCACAGTCACGCCGCTGTCCGTCACCGCTGTGAGCGTCCGCTCTTCCAGTGTCTCTTTCCAGGTCAGTTCCAATGCGGCGGTACTTCTCGCCGCTGTGTGCAGTGCTTTCTCATAATTGTCTGCCATTGCACAATAGAACTGCAGGAACTGATCCTCTCCATCCCGGGCCACGAATTCTAATCGGTCCGGGTCACTGTCCTCCAGAGTCGTATTAGAGGAAAGGTTCTTCTCTTCTGCGAAATTCTCTGTACCGGCTTCATCCGCCGATGCCTCGGAACTGACGGAAGAGGAACGTTCCTCTTCCAATGTACCATCTTCTTTCAAATCAGAAGATGCAGTTTCTTCAGCAGAAACAGTTTCTTTGTCCAATTCCACTTCGGAAGACGTTTCCTCCTGCTCCTGTGCGGATGCAAATTCATCTACATGGTCTTCATCTTTCTGTTTCCCGTTTACCTCAGGCTCTTCTACCAGGACATCCTCAGACATTTCATCATCCAGTGCATATGCAGGCTGGAATATGTTTGCAAAGAGGCCTTCCTGGGAATCTTCGTTCTCTTCTGTTTGCTCCGGCTGCAATTCCTCCTGCGGAGAACGATCGGCCTCCTGCGCAGCCGCGCTGCTTTCCTCTGAAGATGATTCGGCGGGCGCCTCCGGCGTTTCTTCCAGCGGCATATCGCCTTCCTCCGCATTGTTTGGTTCCGTCCAACTATCAGATTCACACATAAGAGTAAATGCCGTTGTTTGTCCGGGCTCCAAAACAAACCAGTAGTTGACTTCTCCCTCTGCCTGCCAATCGCGGTTCAAAACCAGTGCGCTTCCATCTTCCGCTTCTATCTCGCAGGTTTCCTGCTCGTCAAATTCGTATTCTTGGGACAAGCCGCCGCCGTTGCTCAACGTACGCAGTACAAACACAAACGGTTCTTTCCCTTCCGGAGCTTCCGCCGTCATGTGGGTTTCCAGCGTTTCTCCCAATGTAGCTACTGTCTGCACCGCTTCTATCTGTGGCTGCGCTTTTGCCATACTGATCGCGGGCAAACTCAGTGCACCGTAAACAGAAGCAGCAATCATCACACAGGCCAGTGAAAGCGCAGCGTACGCACGCCTCTTTTTCTTATGCTTTTTCAGGTAGCTTCCCACTTGATCCATCAATTTATTGCGCAACACTTTCACCTTCTCCACTCTTTTAACTTAGTTAATCGCCCCTATCCGGTCAAACGGCCAGAAGCGGAACCACACCTTTCCGACCACAAACTCATCGGAAATACAACCGATTGCCGACGACCGGCTGTCGACCGAAGTCGACCGGTGGTCTCCCATAACAAAAATCCGATTATCCGGAACCTGGTAGGGAAATTCGATGTCGCACTCCCCCAGGCTTTTTTCAAAAAGATACGGTTCATCCAGCTCGTCTCCATTGACCAAAACCGTACCGTCCTCACGGATCACAATCTGGTCGCCCTGCAGGGCAATGACCCGTTTGAGTAATATTTTATTATTATAATAGAACGCCACCACCTCGCCGCGGTGAAACTCTCCCATTTTAGTCGCCAGAACCAACTCTCCGTTTTCCAGAGTCGGCTCCATGCTGCTGCCGTAAACCTGAAGAATTGGTAAGAAGATCGTTGCAATCAGCACAGCCACAGCTGCAACCGTTATCAGAATGTATAAAGTCCCGCGCATGGTGCGCGAATAGTCTCTTTTACGGCTCCTTCGCTGCAGTTCCTTGTTCAACTGGTCCAACGTTGGCCGTTCCAGCTTCTGCTTTGTCATATTCAATATCCTTTTCTATTGCTTGATTCGTCTTCTGCTGCAAAAATGTTAAATCCGGTGCTGGAATAACGACTTGAATGCCTGACGCAGACAGTATCGCTTTCAGTCCCGCATGGCTTTGGTAAAAGTCCTCCAATCGGGCTTGCAGCTCTTCCCAGTATGCATTCGCTTTCTTTTGGGACTCCTCTTCCAGCATACGGCAACGTGCTTCCAAATCTTTAAGGCGCAGTTCCATTTGCAGCGCAGCGTCTGCTTCCTGCTTTTCCATTTGCTCCTTGACGGCGTTTTCACGTTCCTGTACATTAAACAGATATTGATCCGCAGCCGCCTGCGCGGCCTGAAAGACTTCGTTTAACTTAAGTGCGGCTTCCGCCAGCGAGCCACATTCTTCAACTGCTATCTTTCTCGCAAACAATTGCGCTTGTAAATCGGCAATTTGTGTCTGCGTCTGTGCAAGCTCCGCTTCCTGGTCGCGTATAATGGTCAACAGCTCTGTTTTACTCAGGCTTCTGATTTCTTTTTCCGTCATATGACAACCTTCTTATTCTATCGGATTTCTTCTAATTATGAAGATAGCAGGTCTGATCATTTAAAAGAGCCATTCTATACTGTTTTGGACAAGTATAGTATTTTACCGGTAAAAAACGGCTTTTGAGCCGCTTGTTTTACATGAGGCACGGTTTTCTTGTGTGAAATTTTCTGTTTTAAGTATACATAGCGTGCATTCCAAAGACGTTCCTTCGGCGTTCCAATTCCGTGCCAAATCAGAAAAACAACTATAAAAAAATCTGGTTAAAAATGACTATTTTTTGTCATTTTTAACCAGATTATATCTTGTAGCTTTATTTTATCTCAATTTTGCGCTGCTTCAAGGGCAGCAAGCGTCGTTTCTCCCCAACTGTAATTGTTCATGTAGCTTCCACGGAAAAGTCCCCGCCCAGTATCAGCCCCCTCCAAATAGAGGTAGTAATCGCAGGTAAAGTGAGAAATATCCACACATCGCCCGTCGTTTCGGGACAGCAGAATGTCCCCGATCCCCGCCTTGTCCAAACTTTGTTTCAACCGCAAGGCTACCTTACGGTACCGGCTGAGGGTAGTTTTATTCAAAGGTTCATCTTCCCAGAGCAAGCTTACCGCCTCGCTGGAGGATAGAATGCCACCCCGCCGGTCCACCAGGATTGCCAGCAGCTCCTTCGCCTTTGCAGAACTGAACGAAAGCGGTTCGTTATCGACAAACAAATCAAAATATCCAAAAGTCCGGACAAAAACCCGCTTTGCTTCCTTCGGCTCTTCTTCGGTCGCCAGATGCTCCTCACTTGGCGCATTGGTTTCGCGCTCCACATGAATAAAGCCGTCGCCGCCATTATTTTTCGCCGCACACAGCCCCTTGTCCGCGAGTGCATAGAGCTCGTCGAATGTCCTGCCATCCTGTGGGAACAAAGCCACACCAATACTGACCGTCACACCTATTTTTTCTGCGTACCGGTTCCGGACCGCTTTACAGATGGAATCCGCCCGGCGCATGACCAGGGATGCGTCCGGAATATTGGTCAGATAAATCAGGAAATTGTCCCCCTCCAGCCGGGCGAGCAAATCATAAGAGCGAAGCATCGCGCCCATTACCTGGCTGAGGTTCGTCAAAAGCCGGTCTCCCTCCAAACGCCCATGAACATCGTTAACGGCTTTAAAATGGTCAAGGTTCAGCATCAAAAACGCATGATACATTTCTGTATTTTCATTGATCCGATTTACCTGGTCGCAAAACGCATAGCGATTTAACAGGCCGGTTAAAAAATCCCGTTCAGCCCGCCGCCGGAGTGAAAGCAGCTGCCGTTTCTCCGCGTCAATATTGGTAATATGGAATACACCGCGCACATCCGCGGAATAAGGATCCTGAAACATCCGGACGTTTTCCCGGACCCATACCTCCCGTCCGTCCAATATCGCCAAAAATTCCAGTTCTTCCCCCTTTTTGCCGTCCGCATACGCCTGAAGCAAGCGGAACCGATTGTTAAACTTTCGATATTCCGCTTCCGACTGAGGGGAAATACACCGCTCCACAGTGCGCTGAACCACTCCATCCAACGTTCCGTCACTTTTACCGCAAATGGAACGCATAAGCAGCCCCTTTTCCTGGTCGCAGCGGTCTCTCGTGAGATTAAATACATAATAACTATACTGATCGGATGCAAAACCTTCAAAATACTGCAAAAACTGGCAATTAGCCAAGTCCAGCGCATAGCGGTCATTTATGTCCTCATAAGAAATTATAGCATAAGACGGCTGACCGCCGGCATCCTTTACCAAGGTAAAGTCCACCTGATACCAAGAAAATTTGTTCATGGCATCTTTTCTGCAAACCCGCGCGCTGCCGGCAGCATCTCCCTGCAGGATCGACTGGTAGAGCGCTATGTATGCTTCCTGGCTTTCTTTTGCCACCTGTTCCAAATGCAGGTCGTGCTCATCCCGGATACGTATTGCCGTCATCAGCCCAAATCGTTCTGCCGTTTGGTCATCCAGATATGCCATGCGCTCGACCAGGTCAAATTTGAAGATGGTCCGCCCACTGTGAGTGGCAATGATCCGCAGCAACTCCTGTTCCTGGCACAGCCGGTCCAGCTTTTTTTCTTTCTCATGGCGGTCGGTAATATCTTCCAACGTTCCAACCGCAGAAACCGCTGTTTTATCCTCGGCATAAATCGTTGTGTAACGCACCGAAAACCACCGGTAACTTCCATCCTTAACCTTCCATTGCAGCACAGTCTCCCCGTTGGGCCGCCCCTTCTGAAGCTCCGTATGAAAAGCCTGATAGCGCTCTGCACTTTCCGGAGTCAGTCTTCCCAGAGAGAGAATGCTCTGCGGCACATCTTCTATTACATTCGGCATACCCAAACGCTCTGCAGACCGCCCTGCTATCTCCAGACGCTTCGCTGCAAGATCATACCGGCACAATATTTTATCGCTCTGGTCAATCGCCAACCAAAATTCTTCCTCTTTGGCTCTTAAACGCATCTCATCTTCCTTGCGCTTTGTGATGTCCAACAAAATGCTGAAGTAAATTAATGTTCCGTCATAGTATCGGTCCAGCTTCGTGTGGTCGCTGACCCACAGGTAAGTCCCATCCTTTTTGCGCACGCGATACTCCAGCTCATATTCCGGCACGGGAAGGTGAACAGACATGCCCAGACTGTGTATGCGTACTCCATCTTCCGGCGCCAACAGATTTTGATAGCCGGAGCGGAGAAGCGCCTGAAATTCATTTGTGCTGTACCCCAACAGCAAGGGAATATTGGACGAGATCAGCAACGGCTCCAGCGTTTCCGCATGGCGGATCAGAATGCCGCCGACATCATAGCGGCTGAATACCTCCCGAAAATAGGCCAGACGCTTTTTTTCCAACTCAGCGGCTACAATCTGTTCGTTATCGTTTAAAATCAGATACCATTCTTGTTCGTCTTCTGAAGCCGGGGACATATGTACAGCAAGAGAACCAATCCGATTGTTTTTTCCACGGAATATCCAGTAGAAATCTTTCTCTCGCAGCTGAATTGTTTTTGAAAATTCCTCCGGATACACGGACAAACGGTTTAAATCATTTTCACATGAGTTATAAAATTCCTCTTCCACGTAGCCAACCATTCGGAAAAAAGCGGGATTTGCGCTGCAAATGCGTACCTGGCCCTGCCGTTCCAGACAAATCCGTGCCACTCCCAAGGGAAACATGTTGAACGGACGATCCAATTTTTGTATATTGTGGCAAACAGCCTCTCCTTCTTCATCAGCAGGCAATTCTTTGTACAGCGGCAATTTTGTGACATCTTCCACTATGCCAAAAAAAATCACTTGCTCCGCGGAGCGTTCCAAAATCATTGCGGAAATTGATAAGCAACGGGTGATTCCATCAAAACAAACCGCATTTCCCGCATATTGAAACTCACTTCTTCTTGAGGTGGAACGCAGCAGACTTACACGCAATTGATTTCGCTTTGTATCCGTAAGGCCCTTCCATACCGGTTCCAAACCTTGGTATTCATGTCCCAGCAGTTCCCGATAGCGCTTATTTGCCTTTATTAAAACCAAGCTCCCATCCTGCTGTAAACAGCATACGCATGCCATCCCAGGTATTTCCTCCAAAGAAAATCTTTCCCAACGGATTGCATTCATCTCATTCACAAAATCTCCCCCAGACGTTCATTTAGCCGCAGACTTTTTTCTAAACTGTCTTTGTTAACAATCGGAAACCCTTTCGGCCTGTTTTCCGACTTTGGCTTTTTGCATAGTTAACCATAGAAATTCAGACTTTTGATTCCTTTAAAAAGTCTGAAAATGTTCTAATTTTTTTCATTATTAACCCGTATTATACAACATAATTTACTTTTTATTTCTGATACTGGAAAAATCCCTGATAAAGTTCGTTTAAATATTTTCGAAAATTGTTCTTCACTTATTCATACTTAAACCATTTTATACCATTCATGTACCATTTTAAAATCCTTCAGCATATAAAAAAGCGGCTTATTGTTTACCAATAAGCCGCCTTCCGCCATTTTTGCCGCCTATTTTCCAGACGCGATCCGGCGCTGCATCTGCTCTGTTCCATTGGCATGCTCCAGAGCAGTGTCTGCATGAATCACGCCCTGCTGCCAAAGTCGAAATATGGATTGATCCATGCTCACCATGCCCTGGCTTCCGGACGTTTGTATGACGTTGTCAATTTGATAGCTCTTATTTTCCCGAATCATGTTCCGGATGGCCGCATTGTTATGCATAATTTCAAACGCAGGCCGCAGACCTCCGTCCTTATCCGGTATCAGCTGCTGAGAAATTGCCGTGTGCAGCACCATACTCAGCTGTACGCGCACCTGATCCTGTTGATCAGACGAAAAGCTGTCGATAATGCGGTCAATCGTGTTTACCGCGCCTTTTGTATGCAGGGTTGCAATGACCAGATGCCCTGTCTCCGCCGCCGTCATGGCGGTGCGGATGGTTTCATAATCCCGCATTTCTCCCAATAGAATTACGTCCGGCGCCTGCCGCAGGCAGGCCCGCAGTGCGGAGAGATAATCCGCCGTATCAATGGCAATTTCCCGCTGGCTGACAATACTCCGGCAATCCCGGTGTAAAAACTCAATGGGGTCTTCCAGGGTGATGATATGGGCGGCACGCGTGTGATTGATGCGGTCAATGACGCAGGCCTGCGTAGTCGATTTACCGCTGCCCGCCGTACCGGAGATCAAGACCAATCCGTGCGTTAAATTCGCCACAGACATGACCTCATCGGAAATGCCCAACTTTTTATAATCCGGGATATCAAACGCCACCACCCGGATCACCGCCGCGAGAGATCCTCTCTGGCGGAAGGCGCTGACACGAAAGCGGGCCAATCCAGGTTGGGCAAAGGAAAAGTCGTCGTCTCCCTGCAATAAGTAGTCCTCTATATTTCTGTTTGCCATTGTATATATTTCACGGATCAAAGATTCGGTCTTCTGCGGCAGAAGGCGTTCCTGCTCCATTGGAAGAATCTTTCCATCAATTTTATAGCTTATGAATCCCCCGGCTACAATAAAAAGGTCTGAAGCCCCATCCGTTACCCCACGCTGTAAATATTCCAACAATGCCATACGGTTGTTTCCTCCTTATTCGCCTTCCCAGACAGACAGACTTTCATCCGGCGTCCAGTCGGCTGTGGATACCTCCTGCCAACGGAGGACCGTCCAGGTATCCGTTTCTTTTTGCAGAGTCACCTGCAACTCCTGTGTATCGGATACCTGACAGGTATAGCGGTAACAGTTCCCCTCCCGGGTCACGCCCTCTGGACTTTCGCCCGCCCGCAGATGGGCAAAAATCTCCTCCGCTTCCGCATCGGCCGCATAGTACTCCGCTACCGCCTGCACGGAAGCGTCCGACAGGCGCGTATCCGCCTGCACGGTGGATAAAACCAGCAGGGCAAATGTCGTCAGGCACAATACCGCGAAGATGACCAATAAAGAACTTCCCCCTGCGACAAAAGGCGGCGCAGTACGCCGTTTACGATGCATGCGCGCTCACCTCCTGCCAGGCCGCCGTCAACTGGAACAGGATTTCCTGGGTACCGTTCTCCCCTGCACCGGCAACCACCTGCACGTTGGCTTTACAAAAGCCCTCTAAACCGGTAGGCTCTGCAACCACCCGCAGGCAATAGCGGAATGGCATTCCGCTGGGCACTTCCCGCCATTCCGGGTCATAGAATACCTGCCAATCCCCCTGAAGGACCTGCCCGCCCATGCGCTCCGCAGCCGCAAGCTGCGCTTGCTCCGCACTGTCTCCCGTGGACTTCATGATCTCTGCGGCAGTCTGCGCCATTTGGACCGCCTGATCCCGTTCCTCATTGTAGATGGACTGACGGCTGGCATACATAAACGTCTGTACACAAAGCGCCGCCGCCAAGGCAAACGCAAGCAGCATCAGTACCTGTTCCATCAGAACCAATGTCACGCGGCTCCGGTTCACGACGCCACCTCCCTTCCGCTGCGCAGGGAGAGAACCAACGTCTCCGTCCCTGTTTCAACGGTCAGAATGTTTTCTTCTTGATGAAATTCCAATGTGGAAGTTTGCAGTACCTCGGTCCCATCCTGGGGGGCAAATGTTCCATTCGTTTCCGCAAACAGTTCCCTGACCGCGCCGTCATACCAGTAAATGCGGGTATCATAGGTTGTACCCTCAATCTCCTGTCGCAAATACAGCGTGGATATGCCGTCGTTATGGTTCGGTTCCGAAAAACCTCCGACAAAAACCGCGCCCTCCCGGTCGCCGTGGCGCACTTTGGCCGCGATATACTGCGCGCAGATACGCCGGTTGTAACTGTCGGAGCCCCGCTCCGCCACCCTGCGATAACTGTTTGCACCGGCAAAAAGCACCAGCAGCAGGGTCGCGGCAAACACGGTAAAAAGAAGCAGCACAACCAAACTTTCTATATGACCCTGTCTTCTTTGATTCCTCATGATACACCTTTCATTGAAGCGGCACTACCGTAATTTCCGGCATTTGGTTATCCGCAAAAATCTCATAAAACACGGCAAATCGTTCGGAATCGATTTGGATTCCATAACGCCGCTGCAATTCCTCCAACGTGGGAGGATAGGCTCCCTCTGTTGTATAGCAGGTCACAGCTGCACGCCGCAGGCTGTTTTCCAGCTGCTTCCGCGCCTCAGTGCTCTGCCCATCCTGCAGATTCCCTACCGCCGTAAAGAGCGCCAGCACCCCACACAGCACGAGTGCCGGAAGAAAAAGAAACTTCCACACTTGGAATTCACTGCGCCGCCTCATATCGTCCCCACCTTCTTATACTCTCTTGCGCCGCATTATAGAGCGGACATGATGTGAATGAGCGGCAGCATGACCGACAGGAGAATCGCACCGATCATCAAGGATGTTACAATGACCAAAGCCGGCTCCACCCGGCCCACTGTTTCTTCGATGTTCTCTTCGGCTTCCTCTTCAAGCCTGCGGGCAATCTCCGCCATCACTGTATCGCCGGAACCACTGCGAAACCCCAATGCCAGCAGTCGGCAGGAACCGGCGGGCATCAAATCACTTTTTTGCAGCGCCTCAGCAAGTCCGGCGCCGGCAAACAACCGGTTCCGGCAATTCTCCATCCGTTCCATCGCGCCAGCCGTATCCCCGGCAAAGGGCGCCGCCGTTTCCAAAGCTTGCTCCATGGACAAACCGCTCCGCAACCCCATCGACAAGGCGGAGGCAAACCGGGCCGTGGCAATCTTTCTGGACAGTCCCTTTTCTCCATGGTGCCGGTTCCACCAACTTAGAAACGACATGCGCAGAGATGCACTCGCCGTAAAGGCCGCCACAATTGAAACCGCCAGGGCCAGCACGACGCACAGTGCCGGCATGCAGGCGTTTAATACCACTCCCAACTGTAAAAGCCCGCCGCCTAAGCCTGTCAGTCCTGTCCCCATCTGTGCAAAAACCTGATCGAACACCGGTAATACCTTTGCCAACAATACGACCAGCACAACCAACATCAAAAGCGCCAGTATGGATGGATATAAAAGAGCGTTCCGAATTTGCCGGCCAAGCTTTCCCTGCGCCTCATAATGGTTGGCCAAGCCCTCAAACACCTCTTCCAGCCTTCCGGACTGCTCCCCAACCCGGACCATTTCCACCAGATAAGCCGGAAACATCTCCGCGCCCTCCAAAATGGCGGACAGCTGTTCCCCGCCCTCCGCCTGCGCGGCTAGTTCGGCCAGCAACGCAGCGCTTGCGCCGTCGCTTTCTTCCGCCAGCAGGCACAACGCGTCGGCTGTTCCAACACCCGCCCGAATCAGCAGGGAAAGCTCCATGCAAAAGTCTGAAAGCGCTTCATTGGACAAAATTATTTTTCTCATCATACAACCGCCTCATAAAAAATGAACCTGCACCAAAGTACAAGTCCATTTTATCAATGTTTTTCCTTCGCTTTTAATAAATATATTTCGCGCTGTAGTTGGCATCGTTTCCAATATATTCCATAATCTTTTTACTCTGCTTCCCACTGGAAGCGAAAGTCGGATCCATCAGCTTCCAGGAGGTCCCATCAAAATAGACGACTCCTTCAACCCAACCGGTTTCCTTGGAATACACATTGATCCAGGCGTGGTAAATGCTGCCGCTGTATCCCACCACCAGTTTCGTAGGTACATTCTGGCTGCGGAGCATGGCGGCCATCACCGCGGCGTAGTCAAAACAAATTCCTTTTTTCTCCGACAAAACCGTATCCAGAACCGGCAGGTATCCGCTCTGTACAGAAGCCGCTTTTTGATCATCATACGTGATGTTCTTAACCACATAGTCGTAAATTGTCTGCACTTTTTTCAGCGGATCATTCTCGCTTCCCGTCAGTTCCGCCGCCTTTTTAACCACCTGGCTGTCCGGCGTATAATTCACATACTGATTCGGCAGCAGAAACGGGGCAAATTCATCCTTCAGCGCAGCCGTAAACGTAACGGATACGACCGTTGCATAGCTGGTTCCGGAAATATTTTCAAACACCGTTACCTTATAACTGCCGTTGCCGTCGGACAAGGGAAAAGTCGCATAGTCGGCTCCCGCCGTCAAATTGTATGTATACGCAGTTCCGCTGGGGCCTTTGACCTGCGCTTTGAGTTTCTTACTGCTAGCTGCGGCGTATCGCGCCATCACATACCCGTCGGCTGTATTGGAATAGTCGATCTCTGCTTTCTCGCTCTTTTTCACCAGCGAACCGGAGGCCTTCGGCATTGTATTGTTTGGAATCGCCGGCGCTTTTGCCAGCGCTACCGCCTCCTCTTCAATATCTTCAATGCCCAAATCCACGGATGCAATATACGCGTCCGATTCTGTCGCCTCCGCGGGACCCGACGCACAGCCGGCGCCGAATAAAAGAAGAAGCGCCATCAGCACCAACCCGATCTTTTTACCAGCCCGATTCATGAGCCTACTCCCCTATTCTTTCCTGCATTAACATCACTCTATCTATTTACATGTTACTTTTATCTTATAATAGCACAGCCTGTCTCATATGGAAAGGATAATCAGAGAATATTTAAAAATGTGTTTTGAGCCAACCTTTTCAGCTGATTCTTCTTCTGCCACGCTTTTTTCATATCATCTTAAAGCGAAAACCTCAAAACGATGAGCAAACCTTTTCACTGTACTGCAATTGACAACTCCCAATTGAATTATCCGGAAATTCAGGTATAATATAGAAACGAGTATTCCATGGACTGTAAGCCCTATATACAAACAGCTGTCATTGTGTTCAGATACATATGGGTCTTTTGTTTTATTTAAGAAGAAATTGAGGTGAAGCGATGCCTTCCACCAAGAAGCGTTCCGGTATCGGCAGACTTCCCCACCCGATCCACCCTCCGCAGCAGGTTCTTATTTTGCTCCGTCTGCTGCAAGAGCAGGGGTTTGAGGCATATATTGTAGGCGGTTGTGTCCGGGACAGTTTTCTCGGCCTGTATCCAAATGACTGGGATATCACCACCTCCGCCATGCCGGACGAAGTGGTCAATGCATTGCCCGGTTACCGCATTTTGACCACAGGGTTAAAGCATGGCACCGTCACGGTTCTGACCGACGATATGCCGGTTGAAATCACTACCTACCGGATCGACGGTGCCTATTCAGACGGACGGCATCCAGATGCCGTTTTCTTTTCCCGCAGCCTGCGAGAGGACCTGGCTCGTCGGGATTTCACTGTCAACGCGCTCGCCTATTCTCCCGCCATCGGCTTGGAGGACCATTTTAACGGATTGCACGACCTGCACAGCCGCACACTGCGCTGTGTGGGAATTCCAGAGCAGCGTTTTCAGGAGGATGCGCTCCGCATTTTGCGTGCGCTCCGCTTTGCCGCGACGCTCGGCTTTACCATTGAAAAGAAAACCGCTTATGCAATCTACCAACAAAAAGAGCTTTTGCGGCAAATTTCTGCGGAACGCATCCAGGCGGAGTTCAGCAGGCTGCTTTGCGGGCGCAATGCAGAACGCATCCTCCGCAAATACAGGGAAGTTATTGCCGTCTTTATTCCGGAAATCCAGCCGATGGCAGGGCTGAACCAACACAGTCCCTACCATATTTACGATGTGTGGGAACACACCATTCACGCGGTCTCCGCCGTCGAGCCTGTTCCGGAATTGCGGCTGGCCATGCTGCTGCATGACATTGGCAAACCCCTGTGCTTTTCCATGGACGCAAAAGGGATCGGTCATTTTTATGGGCATCAAAAGCTGGGCGCTGATCTTGCAGAAAAAATACTGGAACGCCTGCGCTTCAGCAGGCAAACCGTCCAGACGGTAACGGCACTGGTCCGCTACCATGATATTTCCATAACAGACGACGAGGTACGCGTCAAACGCTGGCTGAACCGGCTGGGAGAGCCGCTCTTCCGCATGCTGTTACAGGTGAACCGGGCCGATACCGTCGCGCATTCCGCTGCTGCCGCCGTACGCATGGAGATGATTCGCCGGGAAGAATTTGTCCTGGAAAAAATTCTGGCGGACAAGCAGTGTTTCCAGCTGAAGGATTTGGCGGTCGGCGGCAAGGATTTGCTTGCAATCGGCGTTCCTGAGGGACAATCCGTCGGCAAAGCGCTGCAATCGCTGCTGGAAGCCGTGATCGAAAAACGCTGCTTTAACCAAAAAGAAGCGCTTCTGGTTTACGTCAAAAAGCATATCTTGAAATGAAAGGAGCCGCCGCATGCCGGAATTTGTACAGCATACCATCGGTCCTGTCTACGATACCACATCGAACATCCTGATTCTGGGGACAATGCCCTCCCCCAAAAGCCGGGAATACGGTTTTTTCTATTCCCATCCGCAAAACCGTTTTTGGCGCGTGCTTGCGGAGCTGCTGCAAACGCCGGTTCCTTCCTCCAATGAAGAAAAGCGCCGGCTTTGTCTCAGCCATCACATCGCCCTGTGGGACGTGCTGCAAAGCTGCTCCATCGAGGGCGCGGATGACGCCAGCATCCGTGAGCCTGTTGCCAACGACATCGCCGGACTCTTGCGGGAAACCGGTATCCGCAAGGTTTTTACCACCGGAACAAAAGCCGCCGCACTTTATAAACGGCTCTGTTTTCCGTCCACCCAGCTCTCCGCCATCGCGCTGCCATCCACCAGCCCGGCAAACTGCCGCCACTATTCCTACCCGGACCTGGTGGATGCCTACCGCGTCATACTGGAATATTTATAAAGAATGTGCAAAAGATAGGCTTTGGATTTTACGTGACAAATCTGCACATTTATTGTATAATAGCAACATAACTCTTTCTTATTTCTTTGGATTGGAAAGAGAAAGTAGACAAATAGCCGGCTAACCGCTGTTAGCCAGGTTTTGTCTTTGCAACAATTTTAAACAGCGGAGAATGGGGTTTTTACCATGTGGGCTTATGAAAGTGTCTTTTATCAAATATATCCTCTGGGGTTCTGCGGCGCGCCCCGTCAGAATGACGGCGTTTTAGAGCCGCGCATTCGGAAAGTCGCGGATTGGATTCCGCATATAAAGGACTGCGGCGCGGACGCCATCTACTTTTCGCCGATCTTTGATTCCGATGCACACGGCTATGATACGCGCGATTACCGCAAGCTGGACTGCCGCCTGGGCTCCAACGAGGACTTTGCCGAAGTATGCGGGGAACTGCACAAAAACGGAATCAAAGTTGTGCTGGACGGCGTATTCAACCACGTTGGCCGCGGATTCTGGGCCTTCCAGGACGTTTTAAAAAACCGGGAGCAGTCCCCTTACAAGGACTGGTTCCACATCAATTTTGGCGGAAACGACGGCTATAACGACGGGCTTTGGTACGAGGGCTGGGAAGGCCACTACGAACTGGTAAAGCTCAATCTGCGCAACGAAGCCGTGATTGAGCACCTGTTCTCCTGCATCCGCGGCTGGGTGGATGAATTCGACATCGATGGCCTGCGCCTCGACGTCGCCTACTGTGTGGACCGTGATTTTCTGCGCCGCCTGCGCGGCTTCTGCGATACATTGAAGTCGGAATTCTTCCTGGTTGGAGAAATTCTGGGAGGCGATTATACCCAGATCATGAATGATCAGATGCTTCACAGTGCGACCAATTATGAATGCTATAAAGGGCTGTTTTCCAGTTTGAATTCCATGAATCTGTTTGAAATCGGCCATTCCCTGCTGCGTCAGTTCGGCCCGGAAAACTGGACGCTTTACAAGGGAAAACATCTGCTCAACTTTGTCGACAACCACGATGTGGCGCGCATTGCGAGTAATCTCACCACCAAAGAGCACCTTCCCCTCATTTACGCCCTGTTGTTCGGTATGCCGGGCATCCCCTGCATCTATTACGGCAGCGAGTGGGGCGCAGAAGGCAAAAAGGAACACGGCAGCGACGATTCCCTCCGCCCCTGCTTTGAAACGCCGGAAAGCAACGAATTGACCGAATGGATCGCCAAATGCGCCAAGGCGCACAAGGACAGCAAGGCTCTGTGCTACGGCGATTTCCATTCCATCCTGCTCACCAACAAGCAATTTATTTTCGAGCGCAGCTTTGAGGGACAGCGGGTTCTGGTCGCCATCAACGCGGACAGCGAAGCCTGCGACGCACATTTCAATGCCAATGCCGGGCGCGCCAGAGATTTGATCACCGGCGAAACGCATGACTTTGGCGGTGGAAGCCAGCTGCCGCCCTACAGTGCGTTTTTCTGGGAAATTTATTGACGGGAACACAAGGGTCTTTGTAAAATCCGCACAGCATACCAGAACCACAAAATAAACGATGCGAAACTGATATAATAAACGCCCATGAACTCCGGTTTTCATTGGAGTTCATGGGCGTTTTATCACTATGTTATCATCGGATTTTTTCTGTAACAGCTCCTTTCCTTCAGCTGACCCGCTCCAGGTCCCGTTTCAGCCGTTCAATGATACGCTTTTCTAGACGCGATATGTAGGATTGGGAAATGCCCAGACTGTCCGCCACCTCCTTCTGCGTATGTTCTTTCGTATGATTCAGGCCGAAGCGGAGCTGCATGATTCTCTTTTCGCGCGGGGCCAGATGTTCCACCGCGTTTAACAGCAGGTCCCGTTCCACCTCCTGTTCAATCCCGTGGTTGACAACGTCCTGCTCGCTGCCCAGTATGTCGGAGAGGAGCAGCTCGTTTCCATCCCAGTCCACGTTCAGCGGATCGTCAATGGAGATTTCATTTTTCTGTTGGGAGCTCTTCCGCAGAAACATCAGAATTTCATTTTCAATACAGCGGGAAGCATATGTCGCCAGTTTGATATTTCGTTCCGGACAAAACGTGTTGACCGCTTTAATCAAGCCTATGGTACCAATGGAGATCAGGTCTTCCACGCCGGCATTGCTGGATTCAAACTTTTTTGCGATGTAAACCACCAGACGCAGGTTATGGGTGATCAGCGGTTCCCGGGCATTCTGTTTTCCCTTCATAATGTTTTCCATCACAATTGCTTCTTCGTCGCGCGTCAACGGCGGCGGCAGGGTTTCCGGGCCGTTGATGTAATGGACCTCTCCTTGCAGGCCCAGACGGAGCAAAAAAAACGACCATTTGCTTTTCAGCCATTGAAACAGGCTCCATTTTTTCATTTTCAACGCAGTTTCCCTTTTTACCGCTGCCGCCGCGGTCTCAATTCTCCCGCCCTCGGCCAGATTTGGGCGGAATCAGCCGTCTGCTCACGGCATTCAGGACAACAGGTCGGGATTGAGCAGCGCGCTGAAATCCCCTCCCGAAAGAGATTCCCGGCTGACCGCAATATAGACGTCCTTTGCTTCTATTTTCTTTTCTCCGGCGAGGATCACCAGTTTATCCGGACGGAACGCGGGCAGGATACCGCTTCCTGAAACCGTCTGAAACGGAACCACACGGAAGGAAGTCTGTTCTTCTTCCGGAGGCAAGATTTCACGAAATGCACTTTCCTCCACTACCACCACCGGAAACCCCGAAAACGGCTCCACAAGGGTATTTCCCGTGTCCACCTTCGCTTTGCAAACCCCGGTTGCCCCTTTATAATCAATCCATATCCGGCAAAAAAGGAGCGACGGATTTTGCCGTCCTGTGACGCGCTGGATAACGCGGATAATCAGGTAGCACAATACCGTTACCACCAGCAGGAACAACGGCGAAATTTCGAAATAGACGACGGAATTTTTAATGAGCAGTCCCTGAGGCGCGATGAAAAACCACAGGCAGAGCATAAAACCAGCAAAGGCAAAATTGGTTATGTAGAAGCAGGCCAGCTCCCGCAAAAACAGCTTGAGCGTTCTGCGCGGAAAAGCTGCAAGTACAATCGTGGCAGACATCGCCAGCTTGACCAGAAGCGATAAAACGGAGGGCAGCTCCGGAAAGAAAATACTGAGCGCGTAAAACGCTCCCAGCGCCGCCGCCGCAACCAGCCGCCGCCGCTTGACGGAAATACTGAGAAACCGTGCAACTGCCAAAAGCAAAAAATAGTTGATAAACAGGTTGACGCCGATTAGTACGTCCAGATAAATCGTCTGCGTGTGTGCCATTCCCCCTTTCCCTACGGTGAAGCTGTATCATTGATCTTTATTATAGCGGGTCCATTTTGCTGTTTCTGTCAGAAATTGAAGGGTGTCCCGCACCTTTTTCCGTTGGAATGACAAAAAGAGCCGGTCCAAAAGATGTTTCTTTTGGACCGGCTCCGCTTCTTTAGCCCTGTGGGTTTTCGTTTTGATATTTCTGCTTTGCCTGCTGAATCTTTTGCTGCTCCGCCTGCGGAGTCGTATACCAGCCGCGTTTTTTCATCTCGTCAAACACATCCGCCTGGATTTGGTGTTCCTCGGTCAGAATGTTTAAAAACTCGTCGCGGATATTCGGCGTCGCACATTCATTCGTGTACGTGTTGTACGTGTCTGTAATAAATTTCTGTGAAGTCAAAACGTCGTCAAATACTTCTTTTTCCTGCATACTCATCGCATATCCCTCCCTAATTCAAAAAGCTCAGAAGCTTTTCATAATGGGTCTGGTGTTTTCCGGCAATTGCTTCGCATTTTTGCTTCAATTCCGGATCCGTACACTGTTGGGCATATGCTTTGCATTTGGTAATGAGCAGCTTTTCCCCGCTGAGCTGATCCTCAATTGCAGAGAGCTCCTTTTCGGTCAATGCCATTGGAACACATCCCTTCTTTTGTTTGCGCCTGCCCTGCGGCCGCGCCTTCTTTATTTTGAAAGAATTCTTCTGTTTTTATACCATATGGGGCAAAAATATGATGCCCCGCCGGGCCGCTATCGCCTGCTGTTATCCTGCAGCTTATGTAGCCCGGCGAACCTCTTCCGTACTGCCCAATCCAAAACTGATGCTCAGCGCCTGATCCACCTGTTCCATGGACGCGCGGTCAATGCGTCCCATGCGCTCCTTCAGTCTGTGCTTATCTATGGTGCGGACCTGTTCCAATAAAACCACCGAATCCTTCGCCAGGCCAGTATTTTCCGAGTCGAGCATAATGTGCGTGGGAAGGTTTGCCTTGGCACGCTGGCTGGTGATTGCGGCCGCGATTACGGTTGGACTGAACCGGTTTCCTACATCATTCTGAACAATTAGCACAGGGCGCACTCCGCCCTGTTCCGAGCCGACCACAGGGCTTAAATCGGCATAGTAAATATCGCCTCTTCTAATGTTCACTCTTTTCACTCTCCGAATAATCATGTGATGCCGGTTTCTTAATCGTTGTTAAGATATTGAAACCAGCTGAACTGTCTTGCTCATGAGCCTGTTTGTATTGTTGGCGGCGCCATTCGCGTTTATGCACAACGCTGCGACGCCATAAAAAATTTTTCCAGGCCCGTTACCATAATATTAGAGAGCGGCGTGGGTTGGCACAAAAACAAAACTGATAAAAATAGTTGCGTTTTACCAGTTTTTGCGTGCTTTCTCTTTGACTTGGCAGAAAAGGAATTTTTGTTCCCTTCAAAGGAAGAAAATCTGGCGATTTTTATTGATGTATAATAAAATAATAACTATTCGGCGGTGGTAAGATCTTTTTACTGAAAAACATGAAAGCAGCGCTTCCGCTGCGTGCAATACAATCCTGCAAGGGTAAAATGGTGCCCAAGCGAGCAAA
The DNA here is from genome assembly GCF_001261775.1 of Anaeromassilibacillus senegalensis. GTDB lineage: Bacteria > Bacillota > Clostridia > Oscillospirales > Acutalibacteraceae > Anaeromassilibacillus > Anaeromassilibacillus senegalensis. The sequence continues at coordinate 855,723 of NZ_LN868537.1, forward strand.
CAAGGTATAAACAGCAGCATGAAGCAATAAAACAAAATGAACTGTTTGACATTTTTATGCGCTACTATTAAAATGAAAAAGCTGGTTATCTTTTTATTCCCCCTGGGCAGATAAGGTGAAAAGCCCGGACTGTACATAGCTATCCATATTTTTTTTGGCAAAACACACTTCCACAAATTGATTGCCATACCACCAATAAAAAGAGCGTCTAAACCGTTGAAAACAGGTCTGAGGATTTGCTCTCTACGATTGAATATCGACGGAAAATCAAGTATTCTTAACTATAGAGAGGATAGACCTCATTTAAAGTCCTTCAATTGACATAAAACTGTTGCCTTTGCAAACGGGGCGCCTCCACAGGAAAAGGCTGACAACAGAAATCTCATGACCGCACACGCTCTTGAGGCAAAAGTTCTTGGGGGTTGGTGTTCTCCATGCGACCCTGTGTAAGGTTCTGAAAACAGCCCCGTTGTTTAGCATTGAAAACGAAACACAGTGAGCTTGTGACTGGACCCAAAGACCGGTCATGCTAATTAGAAGAGGAGACCGTATGAGACTGATAAAACGAATGGCCGCGGGACTGGCGGCCGCCCTCCTGCTGGGAGTGTTGTCTGGCTGCGGCGGCCGGCAGGGAGAAAATATCGTGTTTGACAGTGCCCTGGAGGACGCCGGTTCGGAGACACATCTGACGTTTTTCGGTTTCAAATACGAAGCGTTGAATGTCATGGCCATTGAAGACGCACTTCATCGCTATATGGACACCTACCCCGAAGTCTCCATCTCCTACGACGGAATCAAGAGCCCGGCGTATTTTGATGTGCTGGAAAAGCGGCTGGCCACCGGGAACGAGGACGACGTTTTCATGGTGGACCACGAACGGGTGTTGGAGCTGGGAAACCAGGGAAAGCTGGCAGACCTCTCCGGTCTCTCCACGCTGGACAGCTTCAGCGAACTGGCCAAGAGCCAGATGGATGCGGACGGCAAAGTTTACTATGTCCCCACCTCCATTTCCGCCTTTGGCCTCTACTGTAACCTGGATCTCTTGAAGCAACACGGGCAGACCGTCCCGGAAACCTTGCCGGAACTGCAGGCAGTGTGCGATTACTTTGTATCCGAGGGAATCGTTCCCATTGTCGCCAACAACGACATTTCTCTGAAAACCGTGGCCATTGCAAAGGCAATGCTGCCCATCTATCAGAGCGGCCACACCGCCGAGGATATCGCCCGCTTCAACAGCGGCCAGGCGGATTTGGCTCAGGCGCTTCGTCCCGGCTTTGCGTTGGTGGAGCAGATGCTGGACCGGGGCTGGATCGATGCGGATGAGGCCCTGCAGACCGCTAAGACCAAGGACGATCTGGCACTGTTCGCAAAAGGCGACAGGCCCTTCATGCTCACAGGCGCGTGGGCAGTGTCCCGGCTGCGGGATCTGGAACCTGGCTTTCAGTTCGAGGTGCATCCTTATCCGATTCTGGAAGACGGGAGCGTGCTGGTTATCAATGTAGATACGCGCATCAGCGTCAATGCGGACAGTCCGAATGTTGAGCAGGCCAAACAGTTTGCGGAGTTCATGACCCAAAAGGACGTCATGTGGGAATTCGTGGAAAGCCAGAGTTCCTTCAGCCCGCTGGAAGAAAACCGGCTGGCAAAAGACAAGGCCATACAATCCATCGGACCGTATTTGAATAACGGGCGCAGCGTGCTGGGTTCGGACGACAATCTGCATTTCCCCATCTGGGATATGACGCGGCAGTGCGTGGTGGAGCTGCTAGAGGGGGGCGATGCGGATTCCGCTACCACCCTATTGGACGCGCAGATCGCGAAATGGATACATACAGAGGGGGACGGCGCGGAATGAACATCAAACGGATCGGTCGTTTTGTGGTTCCGGTGCTGTTAGCAGCAGCATTCATTGCAGGCGGCATATTTTACATCACCGGCGTGCGGGACGCGCTCTGGACCAAGGCGGTCACGGACATTCTGGAAACCACCACACAGGGCCGTCACGCGCTGGATACCTATCTGGAAAAGGATGCAGATGCCCTGCGTCAACTGTCTGTCGAACTTGCTGAACAGGACTCCCGGGACGCCGCTGCGATCCTGGACGAACTGCGCCTGCACCGTTCAGAGGAGACAACGTATATTTGTGTGGATCTGGACGCCGGGAGCGCCTATTCCGTAGAACTGAAGACGGGGTATCCCCTGGATGAGGAACAGTTGGAGCTGTTCCAAAGTATGGGGGAACAAGGTATTCGGCGGCCCTTCCTGGACGGGCACACCGGCGTGTGGACCATTGGCATGTATAAGCGTTTCACCTTTGCGGACGGTGCGCAGGGCTATGTACAAAAGATGCAGCCCTTGTCATCGGTTGCGGACCGCTTCTCCCTATCGTTTTATAATGACGCCGGTTTTTCCTACGTCGTGGACCGGGCAGGTAACATCTTAATCCGCTCTCAGCACCGCAACAGCAACCGGACCTTTCAGAACCTCTTTGACATCATCGATCTGCAGAATAACGATCAGCAGGCGGTGGATTCCTTCCGCTGTGCGCTGGAGGAAGGCAAGCAGGGGGTGGCCCGGTTTCAATATCAAGGGGAAGACTATGTGTTCTGCTACGTGCCCATGGAGCGCGCGGCGGATTGGTATGTGGTCTCCATCATTCCGGATCAAGTCATTATGGAGCAGGCGAACAGCATCCTGCGCCAATCCCAGCTCTTGATCGTGTTCATTCTTGCCGGTATGCTGGCGCTGGCGGCGGTATTTCACATCTACCGGGACTCCACCCGCCGCGTGTTGCAGGCGGAAGAGACAGCCCGCAGGGCGGCCGAGAGTGCAAATCATGCGAAGAGCCGCTTCCTCTCCAACATGTCTCACGATATCCGCACCCCTATGAACGCAGTCATTGGCATGACGAAGCTGGCTTCTGACCATATAAACGAGCCGGAGAAGGTGCAGGAATACCTGAAAAACATCCGCACCTCCGGTCAATTGTTGGTGGGGCTGATCAACGATATACTGGATTTGTCCAAAATAGAGAGCGGTAAAATGACGCTGAATAACGATACCGTGTCTCTGGTGGATCTGATGACGGAACTGGTGAGCATCGTACAGCCCACCGTACAGCAGAAACGGCAGGTGTTCAACATTCGCCTGCATCGCGTGGAGCACGAGAAACTCTGTCTGGACGCCCTGCGTTTGAATCAGATCCTGCTCAACCTTCTCTCCAACGCCATGAAATTCACCCCCGAGGGGGGCGGCATCAGCGTGGACGTGACTGAGAGCCCCTCTGACCGGGAGGGGTACGCCCATTTCACTTTCCGGGTGGCAGACACTGGCATCGGGATGAAAGCGGAATTTCTCAAGGATCTGTTCACCTCTTTCGTAAGGGAACAGGACAGCCGTGTCAGCCGGATTGAGGGCAGCGGCTTGGGTATGGCCATTACAAAGATGATTGTGGACCTGATGGAGGGAAGCATTCAGGTGGAGAGTACACCGGGGGCGGGAACCATCTTTACGGTAAATCTGGACTTCCAGGTGGAGAGCACCCAGCCGGAGCAAATGCTGCCCCCGCTTCGGGTGCTGGTGGCGGACGACGACCCACTGACGTTGCAATCGGCGGCGGAGATGCTTCAGGAGTTGGGCGTGGAGGCGGACACGGCCGAAAATGGAGCGGATGCCGTGGAACGGGCGGTGGCCGCCCGCAGGGAAAACCGGTCCTATGACCTGATCCTTCTGGATTGGCGGATGCCGGGCATGGACGGCGGTCAGGCCGCCCGAACCATTCTGAACCAGGTGGGAAGCAAGACTCAAGTGGTCATCTTCTCCGCCTACGACTGGGCACGTATCCAGCAAACAGCCCTGACAGATGGCGTTGCGGGCTTTATCCAAAAGCCCTTCTTCAAGTCCACCCTCAACCGCTGCATCCGGCAGTATGTGTTGGGCGAGGCGGCGCCGGACACCACCCGGGAGGCAGCGGCGTCTCTGTCGGGCAGGCGCATCCTGCTTGCAGAGGACAATCTCCTCAACCAGCAGATTGCACAGGAACTGTTGGAAGGCTTTGGTGCAGCGGTGGAAACCGTGGACAATGGGCGGGAATGCGTGGAGCGCTTTTCCCACGCCCGGCCCGGTTATTTCGACCTGATCCTGATGGACGTTCACATGCCGGATCTGAACGGCTACGAGGCCACCCGGGAAATCCGTGCCCTGCCCCGGCCGGACGCGATAGAGATTCCCATTCTTGCCATGACGGCGGATGCCTTCTCTGAAGATATTGCCGCCGCCAAGGAGGCTGGCATGAACGGTCATCTGGCAAAACCCCTGGATATCCCCGCTATGATGCATGAGATCCGAAAGCTGCTGGGGAGCTGAAGGCCGTCACAGGACCGGAACGGGCACATTCTTTGATTATCCCTCTTTCGCCGTTTTCAATTGTGGCAAGCAGTGTTTTATGTACACCATAAAATACTGCTTGCCACTTTTTTGCCTCAGCGAAAATCCATGTCGTCTGCTTGTTTTGGAACCCTCTCTGCCATCATGCAATGGCAAAATAGCTATACAGGCAATAAAAGCCGTTTCGCTTTACCAATTTATAAATGCTTTTCCGTTAACTTAGCGGAAAAGCACTTCTTATTCTCTTTATTAGGTCGAAAATTCAGTGATTTTATTAACGAAATAAAAAACTGCCGTTTACACGCAACCCGGCGCAAACGGCAGTTTTTTGCTCAATTTATTTTCAGGGAATCGTATCATTGTATTCGGAAAAAACAGCGGTAAAATTTTTCTGCGGTACAGTGAGATTTACAAGGCGGCCCGTTTCCGGGTCTGCTGTGAGGGTAAACGCACAGCCGTCAAACTCGCCCATAAAGGTATTGTTCTCCCCTGCCGTTAACACGTCGGACCGGCTGGCATAATCCAGCGTCTCCTGTAGAATGACCGCAAAATTGGCCTGCGGCAAGGGGCATGTATCGCTTTGTGCCTCAAGCCCGGCATAAGTGGTACTGAAACTGTCCCCACTCCAGTAATATCCCATTCCCGCGAGATCTTCCGGCTGTAAAACAGAAAATCGGATGATCCCCGGCGCAGTACGTTCCACCGTGCAAATGGTCTGCGTTTCCCCTGCCGTGATCTCGGCCTTGCAGGAAAACAAAAACACCAAATCCGACGCCTCAAGAGAAGGCGTCACGGCAGAACAGGAAACAATCCAGCAGCATTGTAACATCGCAAGCAGACAAAGTGCCGCTTTGCGCATGGGCATCCCTCCGGAGAGCGTTTACCGCTCAATTTCTAAAAACAGCTCCGGAAGCTTTTCAATCATATCCGTCGGCAGCATGGCACATTTGGAAAGCTGCTGTGCGCAGCGGTCGCCCGCCAGGCCATGCAAGTACACGGCGCCTGCCGCAGCGGTCAACGGATTGACCCCCTGCGCGACAAACGACGCGATCATACCCGCCAGGACATCGCCGCTGCCGGCCTTTGCCATGCCGGGATTCCCGGTGATGTTGAGGAACGCCTTCCCCTCCGGTGAAACGGCGATCGTGCCCGCGCCTTTGAGTACCATGGTCACGTTGTGCTCCGCCGCAAACTTCCGTGCATATTCCAACCGGTGCGCCTGCACATCCGCGACTGTCGTTTTCAACAGGCGCGCCATCTCCCCCGGATGCGGCGTCATGACGACCGGCCCCTTGGCTGTTTTCAATACATCTATATGTTCCGCTACAATATTTATGCCATCGGCGTCGATAACCAACGGGCATTTCGCCGTAGAAATCAGCTTTGTGACCATTGCCGTGGTCCCAGCTGATTTTCCCATACCGCAGCCGATCAGACACGCGGTGGAACGCGAAAGGAACGCAAACAGGTTGCGTTCGCTCTCACCGGACAGCATCCCGTTGGGCAGGTTGTTCAGCAGCGTGTAGGTCGGCTCCGTCACATTCTGGGCTACAATCGGGTAAATTAACGAGGGCAGCGCCACATTGACCAATCCCGCGCCGCACCGTACCGCCGCTTTGGCACTCAGTACCGCGGCGCCCGCCATGCCCACGCTGCCGCAGACACAGAGCAGCCTGCCATAGCTGCCCTTGTTGCTTTCCGGCTTCCTGGGCTTTACCATCGCGCGCGCCACATGCTGCTCCGTCACTTCCAGCGTGGTCGGCTGGCGGTTGATCAGTGCGGACGTGATCCCAACCGGCACCACAGCTACCTGTCCGCAATACGTCTTACCCGGCTGCAACAGATGTGCATTCTTCAGCGTTGTGAAGGACACCGTATAATTGGCGCGGATGCATTTCCCCTGGATACTTCCCGTATCGCAGAGAACACCGCTGGGAACATCCAAAGAAATTACCATGGCGGAGCAGCTCTTCACCACAATGAACAGTGGGTGCAAGTACTCCGGTATCGAACCGTGGAACCCAATACCGTAAATTGCATCCACTATGAAATCGGCGGAGGAAAGCATTGGTGCGATCATCTCCGGCGTTTCCAAATAATCCACGGTCTTAACCGCTGTATCGGCCAGCTTTTCATACATCTCCCGCGCGATATCGGTTCCCGGCTGCCCTTCTACCAGAACGACAATCACCTTTGCACCGAGCTCTGCCAGATGCCGCGCGGCAACAAAGCCGTCCCCGCCATTGTTGCCCTTGCCGCAGAGCACCACAACGCGCTTTTGGTCAACCGGGAAACGCTTTTTGATAAACCGTGCGGCGGCGGCGCCTGCGTTTTCCATCAGCTGTAAATAACTGATTCCCGCCTTGACGGCGCTCTTCTCCAGGCTGCGTGTTTGCTCCGCGTTCAATACCTTCATTTATGTACCTCTCCTTTATCTCCGGATCCTTCCGCAAGCGGGGCTTTCTCCCCGATCACGACTGCCGCCGCATACATCTTTGTATGCGTCACACTTACCGTAAAGGTCAAGCCCCGTTCCTGCGCAATTCGCCCGGCCGCACCACTCAGTTGCAGCAAAGGCTGTCCCAATTTACCCCTCAGCAATTCCACTTCGCAGAGAGCAAACCCACGCACCCCCGTGCCAAGCGCCTTGGCAAACGCCTCTTTTGCGCAAAAGGAAGCCGCCGCACTCTGCGCGGAAAATCCGCGCTCCCGCAAAAAAGCCAGTTCAGCCGGGCCAAACACCTTTTCACAGAAGCGCGGATTTTGTATTGATTTTTTTATTCGGTCTACTTCAATCAGATCAATTCCTGTCACCAGCATGCTATCCCTGCTTTACAGCGTTTTATACCGGAATGTCCTCGGTTTTAGCCAGGCCCCGATGTAACGCAGCTTTGTTTTCATATGATAGCTTATTGTACCACATTTCGACAGCATTGACAATTCTTGGAGCAACCATTTTTATAAAAAGAGACTTCCTTATTTTTCCACTTCCCAGATTTCCCTCGCATACTCATGAATGGTGCGGTCGCTGGAAAATTTGCCCGCATTTGCGGTGTTGAGCAGACATTTCTGTGTGAAATGGAACCGGTCGCGGTACTCCGCATTCGCACGCAGTTTCGCCTCGCAGTACGGGATAAAATCGAGCAGCAGGTAGTAATTGTCCGGTTTGTGCCAGCTGGCGCCCAGCAAAATTGAATTGTAAAGATCCTGGAACATGCCCGTCCCGCCGTCGTCAAACGTACCGTCGACCAGGCAGTCCATCGCCTTTTTGATACGAGGATTCTTCTCATACAGCGCCTTTGGATCGTACGTGTCCGCCAATTTTTCGAGATCTTCCACGCGCGCGCCGAAAATATAGTTGTTTTCCTCTCCGGCCTGTTCCACAATCTCCACATTTGCGCCGTCATAGGTGCCAAGCGTCACGGCGCCGTTCAGCATAAACTTCATGTTTCCGGTTCCGGAAGCCTCTGTGCCCGCCGTGGAAATCTGCTCGGAGATATCGGCCGCGGGAACCAGTTTTTCCGCATAGGAAACATTGTAATTCGAGACAAACACCACCTGCAACCGGTCCTTCGTCTCCGGGTCGTTGTTGACCCGTTTGGCGATTTCATTGATGAACTTGATGACACCCTTAGCACGGAAATATCCCGGAGCCGCCTTGGCTCCAAAAAGAAATACCGTGGGATAAAAATCCTTGATGCGGCCGTCCTTTATGCCAAAATAAAGATCCAGGATGGAAAACGCATTTAACAGCTGACGTTTGTACTCGTGCAGGCGCTTCGCCTGAATGTCAAAGATAAAGTCCGGATCGATCTGCACCCCGTCATGCTTCCATACATAATCTGCCAGCTGCTGCTTTTTCAGGTATTTGATCTCCGCAAACTGGCGGATTGCGGTTGCGTCGTCTTTGTACGCTTCCAGACCCTTCAGCTTATCCAAATCGGTAATCCAGCCGTTGCCGATTTTGCCCGTGATATACCCGGCCAGCTCCTGGTTGGCCAGGGCAAGCCAGCGGCGCTGGGTAATGCCGTTGGTTTTGTTATTGAAACGCTCCGGATACAGCGTATACCATTCGTGCAGCGCAACATTCTTAATGATCTCCGTGTGGATTTTTGCAACGCCGTTGGTGGAGTGCGTCCCAAAAATTGCAAGGCGCGCCATGTGAATCTGTCCGCCGTCTATGATCCGGTACGGTTTCTGCGCTTCCCCTGTCACGCCCATCGCAGCCAGTTCCTTTTGCAGCGTTTTGTCAATCAGCACAACATAGCGGTAAACCTGCGGCAGCACGGAGCGGAACAGGCGGACGCTCCATTTTTCCAGTGCCTCCGCCATAATGGTGTGGTTGGTGTAGGCGAAGGTTTGGCGGGCAATTTTCAGTGCGCGCGCAAAGGTCAAATGCTCGTTCATCACCAGCAGGCGCACCAGTTCCGCAATGGACACAACCGGATGGGTGTCGTTCAACTGGATCGCATAGGTCTCCGGGAACGCGGAGAAATCGTCCCCATGCACCGCTTTATAGCGCCGGATCAAATCCTGCAGGGAGGCGCTGGAGAAAAAGTATTGCTGCTTCAGGCGCAATCGCTTGCCCTTATCTGTATCGTCATTGGGATAAAGCACACTGGAAATCGCTTCCGCCTCGTTGCGCTCTTTTACGGCAAGGTCGTATTTCTGCGCATTGAACAGGTCGAAGTCAAAGCCATTGACCGGTTCCGCCTGCCATAACCGCAGGGTATTGACCGTCCCGCCGCCGTATCCGATCACCGGCGTGTCATAGGGTACGGCATATACGGACTGATTTTTAAATGTAATCAGGACTTTTTCCTCTTCCTTTCGGATGGACCAGGGATCGCCGAAGCGCTGCCAGTCGTCCGCCGTCTCCTTTTGAAAGCCATCGGCAAAATACTGCTTAAACAAACCGTATTTATACCGGATGCCGTAGCCGTCCAGCGGAATCTGGTGGGTAGCCGCGGAATCCAGGAAGCAAGCTGCCAGCCGGCCCAGCCCGCCGTTTCCCAGCGCCGCGTCCTCAATTTCCTCAAATACGGAAAGCTCAATATTATGTTCATTAAACAGCTCCGTGAGCTGTTCCAGTAAGCCAAGATTCAAAAGATTGTTGTAAATCAGGCGGCCAATGAGAAATTCCGCAGAAAAATAGCAGGCGCGCTTTTGCTCCGCAGGTTTTCTCCACTCCGGGATAATTGCTTTCATGGTCGCCTTGGAAACCGCGTTATATAATTCAACTGTGCTGGCGTCCTGAATGCCTTTTCCGTATTCCAGCTCCAACGCCTCACAGATATCGCTTTTAAATGTATTCATGTTTCACACTCCTTTTTCTCATCGCCCGTAAAGCTCCGTCAGCTCTTTCAGCCACGACGCCAGCTCGTCTTTCAACTGCTCCCGGCACAGGCGCCAGCGCCAGTTTCCGCCCAATGTAGACGGAAAATTCATGCGCGCGCTGTTTGGCAGGAACAACAGGTCCTGCATCTGGAACAGCACCGTATTTGCCACACTTGCATACCCCGCTAAAACAACTGCTTTGGGGATATCGCTTCTCTTGCGCACTTGCAGGTACTTCATGGCATACCGCGCATCCGCGGGTTTCATATTGTTATAGCGTCCCGCCAGCGTCTCGTTGTCGTGCGTACCGCCGTATACCACCATGTTCTGCGTGTAGTTGTGCGGAAGATGCTCGTTTCGCGCATCGGAGTCAAAACCGAACTGAATGATCTTCATGCTGGGATAACCCGCCTGCTTCAGTACCTTGCGCACCTGTGGCACCACGACGCCCAGGTCTTCCGCAATCACTTTGGACTGTCCGACCGCGGAATCGATGGCCTTGATCAGCTTTGCTCCGGGGCCTTCCCGCCACTCCCCCGTCGCGGCGGTCTCTGAACCGTAAGGAATGGCATAGTACCGCACCACGCCGATAAAATGATCGACACGGATCACGTCGTACAGCTTTGCAGAGTGCGCCATGCGTTCTTTCCACCAGGCGAAATCCGTCCGCTCCATAGCGTCCCAGTCATACAAAGGATTGCCCCAGAGCTGGCCCGTTGTGGAAAATGCATCCGGCGGCACCCCCGCCACGCTGATGGGACGGCGTAACTCATCCAACTGGAACAGGCCGCCATGAACCCACACGTCCGCGCTGTCTAACGCCACATAAATCGGGATATCCCCGATGATCTGCACACCCTTCTCATTTGCGTAAGCTTTGACCCGGTTCCACTGCTCGAAGAATTTATACTGGCAAAAACTCCAGAACGCGCGCTCTTCCGTCAGCTCCGCTTCCCAGCGCGCTATGGCCTCCGGCTGGCGCAGGCGGAGTTCTTCCGGCCAGCGCAGCCATTCCTGATTGTTAAACTGTTCTTTCAGGGACATAAACAGGCTGTAGTCATCCAGCCAGCTCTTTTGCGTTTCACAAAACCGGCGGTATGCTTCCGTCCCCTGGTGGCGGCTGCGATGAAACGCCTTCCGCAAAATTGGGAACCGGAACCGGAACAGCCGTTCATAGTCCACATCGTCCGGGGAAGTTCCCCAGCTATAGCCGCTGACCTCCCGCTTTTCCAGCAGGCCTTCCTCCACCAGCGTATCCAGATCGATAAAATACGGATTCCCGGCAAAGGCGGAGAAGGATTGGTAGGGGCTATCTCCAAAGCTGGTGGGACCAACCGGCAGCACCTGCCAATAGGTCTGCCCGGCTGCCAGTAAGAAATCGACGAAGGCAAAGGCGTCCCTTCCCAGCGTACCAATACCATACGGGGACGGTAAACTGCTGACCGGAAGCAGAACCCCCGCTCCACGCGGCAATTGTTTGTTTATTTTTGGCATAATCTCACCCTTATCACGAAAATATACGAAACTATTTACCGCGCTCCATAATACCAAATCCTACCGCCAATGTCAACTCACCGCTGTTCCGTTTCAAAAGAGACAACCATTTTCTACTAAAAATGTGCTTATCCTCTCAATATCCTATTGAAACCCTGTACTATTCCCGTTATACTGATAAACGCAGTTCAATAGACAGGAGGCAGCCTATGGCAACGATTAAAGACATCGCAAACCGACTCGGCATTGCGGCAAGCACCGTCTCCAAGGGCCTGAACGGCGCCAGCGACGTCAGCGAGGAAACCCGGCAGCTCGTGCTGGATACCGCCGTAGAAATGGGCTACGCGTCCAAACGCGTACGGCGCACAGGCAAGCACAAGGTTTGCATCCTGATCGAGAATATGGAATACAATCATATCGATCAATTTGGTTACGAAATCATTGTAGGGTTTAAAATGGCTGCGGTACGCAGGCACTGTGAGGTCACTGTGATTCCCACCAATCTGAATATGCAGGCAAAGGAGAAATACGATTCCTTTATGCTCAAGCATGGTTTTTGCGGTGCTTTCCTTTTGGGATTTGCCCTGCACGATGATTATATCAGCCAGGTGGAGCACACAGCCGTCCCCACGGTACTGCTGGATAATACCCTGCAAAACCGGTATGTGGGTTATGTGGGAACGGACGGCTTTGAGGGAATCGAAGCGCTGATCGCTCTGCTGGCAGAACAGGGGCACCGCCGCATCGCCCTGCTCAACGGCTCCAAAAACAGCATGGTCACAGAGGAGCGCCAGGCCGCCTTCGTCCAGTCCATGGAGCGGCATGGGCTCCCTGTCGACTGGAGCCTGATCGAAAACGGCTGGTTTGTCGCGGACTGCGCCAAATACCACGTGGCCAAATTCCTGGAGCGGGGTGCGACCGCCATTGTGTGCGCCAGCGATTTAATCGCCTCCGGCGTGGTCGCGGAGCTCAAACGGCTGGGCAAACGGATCCCGGAGGACGTCAGCGTCACCGGCTTTGACGATCTCCCCATTGCACAGCACCTGACGCCCACTCTGACCACCGTGCGGCAGGACCGTGTTTCCCTGGGAAAAAGCGCCTTTATGCTGTTGGAGGAATTGATTGGCGGAGTCAGCATCAGCAAGCTGTTGCTGCGCCCGGAACTGATCATCCGGGAATCCACCGGCCCCTGTCCGGAATCCGTCGAAAAAAGCTTGTAATTTCCATGAAAAGATGATATATTAAAATATAACGCGAGGAAAAAGGAAAGTAGCTTTTTACCTGTCAGACAGAGAGGGCGCGTCACCGGCTGTAAGCGTGCCTGTGAACCGGAAAAAGTGAAGTTCCCTTTGGAGCGGCACGGCTGAATGATATGTATTCTAGTAGGCTGTGACGGTGGGCGCCGATAAAGGCCAAAAAGCTGTATGCCCGTGTTTTCACACGGCATAAATCAGGGTGGTACCGCGGAGTGCTGACACGCCTTCGTCCCTTACTTTGTTAAGAGGGACAAAGGCGTTTTTTATTTACAAAAATTTGTCCCTGAGACCCACAATACGGAAAGGAATGATCAAACCATGAAGCAGAAGCTGGAAGAAATCCGCGCAAGCGCGATGCGCGAGCTGGCGGAAGCAACCGGACCGCAGGCTCTGGAGACCCTGCGCGTGAAGTATCTTGGAAAAAAGGGTGAAGTAACCGCCATTCTCAAACAGATGGGCAAGCTGACGCCCGAGGAGCGCCCGGTCATCGGCGAGCTGGCCAACAAGGTTCGTACCTTTATTGAAGAGGACCTGACCAAACGCGCCGCCGAATTAAAAGCGGAGGCGACCAAAAAGCGTCTGGAACTGGAGCGCATCGACGTGACCCTGCCGGGCACACACCGCGAGCTGGGCGTTCCGCATCCCCTGTCCATTGTATTGGATGAAATCAAGGAAATCTTTGTGGGCATGGGCTTCGACATCGTAGAGGGTCCCGAGGTCGAATACGATTACTACAACTTTGAAGCGCTGAATATTCCCAAGGACCATCCGGCGCGTGATACGCAGGATACCTTTTATATCAACGACAATATTGTCCTGCGCACGCAGACCTCTCCCGTGCAGATCCGTGTGATGGAGAAGCAGCAGCCCCCCATCCGCGTCATCTCTCCGGGCCGTGTCTACCGTTCCGACGCGGTGGACGCCACACATTCCCCGCTGTTTCACCAGATCGAAGGCCTTGTGGTCGACAAGGGCGTTACCTTTGCTGACCTGAAGGGTACGCTGGAAACCTTTGTCAAACGATTGTACGGCGAGGATTCCGTTGTGCGCTTCCGTCCGCACCATTTCCCCTTCACGGAGCCGAGCGCCGAGGTCGACGTGCAGTGCTTTAACTGCCACGGCGAGGGCTGCCGCCTCTGCAAGGGCGAGGGTTGGATTGAGATTCTCGGTTGCGGCATGGTGCACCCGAAGGTGCTCTCCAACTGCGGCATCGATCCGGAGGTCTACAGCGGCTTTGCGCTGGGCATGGGTCTGGAGCGCGTTGTAATGCGCCGCTACAACATTGACGACCTGCGGCTGTTCTATGAGAACGACGTGCGGTTCCTCAAGCAGTTTTAAGGGCGTTCTGAAGAATAACTTTGACATAGAAAGTGTGGTAAAAAGCAATGAATCTTTCGATGAGATGGCTGAAGGAATTCGTGACGCTGGACGAAATGCCGATGCGGGATTTCACAGAAGCGATGACGATGAGCGGTTCCAAGGTGGAAGGCTGGGAAACCGAGGGCTGCGAGATTGAAAATATTGTGGTTGGCAAAGTGCTCAGTCTGGAAAAGCATCCGGACTCCGACCATTTGTGGATCTGCCAGATCGATGTGGGTGCGGATGCGCCGATCCAGATCGTGACCGGTGCGCAGAACCTGAAAGAAAACGACGTTGTCCCGGTGGCGCTGCACAACTCCATTCTACCGGGCGGCAAGAAGATTAAAAAAGGCAAGCTGCGCGGTGTGGAAAGCAACGGCATGCTCTGTTCTCTGGGCGAACTGGGACTGACACAGCACGACTTCCCCTATGCCGTGGAAGACGGCATCTTCGTACTGGGCGACGACTGCAATCTGACCCTTGGCGCGCCCATCTGTGAGGCGATCGGCCTGAACGACACCAAAGTGGAATTTGAAATCACTTCCAACCGTCCGGACTGCTTCTCCGTGATCGGCCTGGCGCGTGAAGCGGCGGCAACCTTTGATAAAGAGCTTTGCCTGCATACGCCGGCAGTCAAGGGCGGCAATGGCAGCTGTGAAAACCTGCTCGACGTCAAGGTGGAGGCCCCGGACCTTTGCTCCATCTACTCCGCCAAGATTGTGAAAAACGTGCGCGTAAAATCCTCCCCCCGCTGGATGCGCGAGCGCCTGCGCGCCATGGGCGTGCGCCCCATTAACAATATCGTGGACATCACCAACTATGTAATGCTGGAATACGGCCAGCCGATGCATGCGTTCGATCTCCGTTTTGTTGACGACTCAAAAATTTGTGTGCGCCGGGCCAAAGCAGGAGAAACCATTACGACGCTGGACGGCGTGGACCGCACTCTGACTGAGAAACAGCTCGTCATCGCGGATGCAAACAAGCCAATCGCCATCGCGGGCGTCATGGGCGGCGAATACAGCGGCATCATGGACGACACCACGACGATTGTATTTGAGTCCGCCTGTTTTAACGGCGCTTCCGTGCGCACCACCGCGCGCGACCAGGGCATGCGCACCGACGCCTCTTCCCGCTATGAGAAGGGCCTGGACCCGAACAACTGCCTGCCTGCGCTGGAGCGTGCCTGCGAACTGGTCGAACTGCTCGACGCCGGCGATGTAATGGACGGCGTGGTGGTCGACAACCATTCCGGCAGCGAGCGCCGCAGGATTCATCTGGACGTCGACTGGACCAACCGTTTCCTCGACACACACCTCACCGGCGAGGAAATGAAAACGATCCTGAAAAAGCTGGACTGCACCTTCGACGGCGAGGATGTTCTCGTTCCCACCTTCCGCCCGGACCTGGAGCACAAGGCGGATATTGCCGAGGAAATCGTGCGTTTCTACGGCTATAACAAGGTGCCCGGCACCGATCTCGGCGGCGGCGCACAGGGCAAATATACCCCCCGTCAGAAATTCCTTGCAAAGCTGAGCAACACCATGTTCGCGCTCGGTGCCAGCGAAATTATGACATACTCTTTTATCAGCCCCAAATATTACGACAAAATCTGCATGCCGGCGGACCATCCCCTGCGCAAATCCATCATCATCAGCAATCCGCTCGGTGAAGACACCAGCATCATGCGCACCGTCGCACTCCCCTCCATGATGGAAGTGCTATCCCGCAACTATAACAACCGCAATGAGTCCGCCTGCCTGTTTGAACTGGCCAGTGAGTATATCCCCACCACGGAGAACCAGCTCCCTGAGGAAAAGACCACACTGATCGCCGGTATGTACGGCAACAAGGCCGATTTCTTTACGGTAAAGGGCATGGTCGAACAACTTCTCGCTGCCGTCTCCATGACCGGTTATGACATTGCTGCTTCCAGCGAGGAATACAGCTATCACCCGGGCCGATGCGCCGTACTGCGCATCGACGGCAAACAATTGGGCGTCATCGGCGAGCTGCACCCGCAGGTTGCGGAAAATTACGGCATCGGTGAACGCGTCTACAGCTTCTCCCTCGACGTTGACCTGCTGTTCGCCTGCGCCAAACCAGAAAAGACCTACACGCCGCTGCCGAAATTCCCGGCGGTCACACGCGACCTGGCACTGCTCTGCGACGACCGCATTCCGGTTCTGGATCTGGAAAAGGCCATTGTCAAGGGCGCTGGAAACCTGTTGGAAAAAATCAAGCTCTTTGACGTATACAAGGGTGCACAGATCGAGGACGGTAAAAAAAGCGTCGCGTTCAGTATTACACTGCGTTCCAATGACAATACTCTAACAGAAGAGCACACCACCACTGTGATGAAAAAGGTGATGGCGGAGCTGGAAAAGATCGGTGCGAATCTGCGTTCCTGAGGACAACATTCTTTTTTACAGCCTTTCCCATGCTGTTTACAAATTAAACCTTGAAATTGTGCGTTGTATGTTGTATCATATATTATAAATATCATTATGTTTTCGGTGCACGTTGCATAAATCCTGACTTTATGCGGCGATTTAAAAAGTATGATACATTGGAGGTGTTTCCATGTTTGATGATAAGACAATGACCTTCTCTCTGGGGCAAAACCGTGAGGATGATATTAAACAGATTCTGACGATCGTGTATGATGCCCTGAAGGAAAAAGGATATAATCCGATCAGCCAGTTGGTCGGCTATATTTTGTCCGAAGATCCAACATACATTACCACACATAACAACGCGCGCAGCCTGATCCGCAGAATCGACCGTGACGAACTGCTTCAGGTCCTGCTCAAATCCTATCTGGGCGATTAAGCCACTGGACGAATGATATTAAACGAAATTCATGAATAGAAGGATGGTACCGATATGAGCGAAAAGAAGGAAACGCAGCAGTTCCCCATGTATAAAGGCAAGCCCCTGGTCCGTTGCGGCGACGTCATTTACTACGGCAGCATGAAAGATAAATATGTGATCAAAATGGAGATCAAAAGCAAAAAGACAGTGCAGGATATGGAGGTTGCAGACAAGGTAACCGTACAGCTGATGTACACTGACCCCAATATCCGTTCCCGCAAGCAGATTGTAAAATCCAGCGAAAAGGAAGGCCTGTATCTGGCAATGGATATTGCCGACGCCTGGCTGACCAGAGCGTTGGCCGAATAAAAATGTACAAAAGCCGGCGTTCTGAATGGACGCCGGTTTTTTATGGAAAGAAAGAACGGTTGCGCCGTAAAAATGCAACCGTATCTCGCATATAGCAAAAACAGCGTTTCTGACTGGCTGTCTTAACCGGTCACAAACGCTGTTTTTCTTTAATCTTCTGTTTTCAAGTCTTTCGTCTCGTCTTTGATCTTTTTTACCGCGACGGCTTCCACCGTCTTGACGGTTTCTTCCTTCGGCTTCTCCCGGAACGGAAGGATATATTTCTTAACCAGCAGGCCTTCGTATTTCAGTTTGAACTGTACGCGTCCATAGAATTTGTGCTGGCAGTTCCGGCAGATAAATTCCGCGCGATAACTTTTGTTTTTTAATTGCCACTCGCTCAGACGGTGCGCCCGCCTGCCGCAGAGGTCACAGTTAAAAATCATGTCGCTCCGTTTGATCAGCGGATTGGACAGGTCGCAGATGACAACGGTTTTAAACTGGATACGGCGGTAGAATTCGTCGTCCACCGGTTGGATAAACGGCGTCAGGCTCTCCGGCGTATACAGCTTTTGGAAACACCGCAGGGAAAGCAAACTGTCGCCCAGCGCGCGGTGGTGGTCAAAGCCGTCCTCGTTGATTTCCAACAGCTGTGCGGAGGTTGAAAGCCCCATCTGTTTGGTCTTATCGTAATGCAGCATCATTTCGCAATATGCCTGCAGGTTGACATACTGCTGTAAAAACGGCACGCGCTCATTCCCGCAGAAGTACCGGCAGTTTTCAATCAGCGCCAGGATATCGGACGTTCCCCAGGTCATCAGAATCGACTGATCCGCCCACTTCTTGAACCGGCTGATCACCTGCATGTACTGCAAGCCTCCCGCCAGTTCTTCATTTGTGATGCTGGTCAGCGTCCGGATTTTCCCGCTGATTTTTTTCCCCACCTGCGGACGGACAAGCGCCTCAAAGGTGTCGAGAATATTTAAATTTTCGTCAACCTTTACCGCGCCAAACTCAATGATTTCATTGATAAAACCCTTGAGACGGCGGCTGTAGGTGCCGTTCCACTCCAAGTCCAGTATTACAAAATTCATACCTCTGGCCGTACCTCCGGTGGGAATTTTTCTTATTTATTCCTGCTTGCCTGCTTCATACGCTGCTCTCTGTCCAGAATCTGTTTGCGCATCCGGACGCTCTTGGGCGTCACTTCCACCAATTCGTCCTCTTTGATGAACTCCAGGGACTGCTCCAAACTGAGGATACTCGGCGGCACCAGCTTCAGCGCTTCATCCGAACCGGATGCGCGGGTATTGGTGACGTGCTTCTTCTTACAGACGTTGACGGTCATATCTTCGCTCTTCGGGCTTACGCCGACGATCATGCCTTCATAGACCTCCACGCCGGGTCCCACGAACATTCTGCCGCGGTCCTGCGCCTGCCACAGGCCGTATCCGGTGGTCTCGCCCGTTTCATGTGCAATCAGGGAACCCTGCGAGCGGCGCTGAATTTCCCCTCTGAACGGCTCATAGGAATCAAATACGTTGTTCATAATACCGTTGCCGTTGGTATCCGTCAGGAACTCCTGACGGTAACCCATCAATCCGCGCGCCGGAATTTTAAATTCCATATGCGTCACGCCGGTATCGCGGGTACCCATGTTGACAATTTCCGCCTTGCGGGTCCCCAGCTTTTCCATCACCGCGCCGACATAGTTGTCCGGCACTTCAATCATCAGCAATTCAATCGGCTCGCAAAGCGTGCCGTTGATCTCTTTATAAATCACCTGCGGGCTGGAAACCTGAAATTCATAGCCTTGGCGGCGCATCTGCTCGATGAGAATGGAGAGGTGCAGTTCCCCGCGGCCGCTGACTTTGAACGCATCCGTGGTTTCCGTCTCCTGCACGCGCATGGCTACATTGGTCTCCACTTCTTTAAACAGACGGTCGCGGATGTTACGGGAGGTGACATACTTGCCCTCGCGGCCCGCAAACGGGCTGTTGTTGACCATAAAGATCATGGATACTGTCGGCTCGTCAATCTTGACAAACGGCAGCGGCTCAATACAGTCGGGCGCACAGGCGGTTTCGCCGATGTTCAGGTCCGCCACGCCGGAAACCGCCACCAGGTCGCCCAGCTTTGCCCCTTCTACTTCCACACGTTTGAGGCCTTCAAACTGATACAGCTTGACGACCTTTGCATTCTTGGTCGTTCCATCCAAACGGCAAAGCACGATGTTCTCTCCCGTATGAATCTCACCGCGTTCCACACGGCCGATGCCGATGCGGCCCACGTAATCATCGTAGTCCACATTGGAAAACAGCACCTGTGTCGGGCCGTTCATATCTCCTTCCGGCGCGGGAACCTCGCGGATGATCATGTCAAAAAGCGGCTGCATATTCTCTCCCGGGACGCTTGGGTCCAAGGTCGCATAGCCGTCCCTGCCGGAAGCATACACCACCGGGAACTCCAGCTGGTCGTCGTTTGCACCCAGCTCAATAAAGAGGTCCAGCACTTCGTCCACCACCTCAGTGGGGCGCGCGCCGGGACGGTCGATTTTATTGACCACCACCACGGGCTTCTTCCCGAGGCCCAGCGCCTTCTTCAGCACAAAGCGCGTCTGCGGCATGCAGCCTTCAAATGCATCTACCAGCAGCAGAACACCGTCCACCATCATCAGAATGCGTTCCACCTCACCGCCAAAATCGGCGTGGCCAGGGGTGTCCACAATGTTGATCTTTACGTCGTTATACATAACCGCCGTATTCTTGGAAAGGATGGTGATACCGCGTTCCCTCTCAAGATCATTGGAGTCCATGACGCGTTCCGCCACTTCCTGATTGGCACGGAAAATGCCGCTTTGCTTCAGCATTTGATCAACCAATGTCGTTTTGCCGTGGTCAACGTGGGCAATAATTGCAATATTTCTTAAATCCGTTCTTACGTCCATTCAAAAACCCTCTTTTTTAAAATTCACAAACGTTTATATTATAACATAGTGCTTCCCATTCGGGTATGGATTTTGTTCTAAAATTTTGTACACGGTCGAAATCAGTCTTATGATTTTTGTCGTTTCCTGACAAAAGCCGGATCTGGCAGCTTTTTTTACAACCTGTGGTTTTGCTGCCAATACATACATTGTGCTCCATTTCCATCCGCTCATGCCGTGTAAACAAAAAAATCGTCCACTCGTTTGAGTGGACGATTTTACTTGGAGCGAACGACGAGGCTCGAACTCGCTACCTCCACCTTGGCAAGGTGGCGCTCTACCAGATGAGCTACGTTCGCATTTCCCGCAACCGATTTCCTTGGTGCGAGAGTTATTATACGATACCTGTTTTATTTTGTCAACGGTTTTCTGCAATTTTTTTCAAGTTTTTTATAAGGCTTTTCCAGGTTCCCTATTTACAGGCCGTGTGCTATAATAGCTTCACGCAGATTTACCCTGCGAACAACCAACGACACCAGGTTGAAATAACAACAGAAGCCTGTCTTCGGGCAGGTATGCTATTATAACCATATTTAAACACATTCGGTAAAAACTTTGGGAGTGAACTTATTTTGTATGCATTAAATCTGGGTGCATGGAACGCGGTTTTTGCTGTTCCCTGTGCCGTTGTCGATCAGCATTTGAAGCTGGCAAGCCCCAACCAATTAAAGGTATTGCTCTGGGTCCTGCGAAACGCCGGACATACCTTTGAAATACAGAACATCACTTCTGCCCTGGCAATCTCTCCGGAGGAAGTGGAAGACGCGCTTCTCTATTGGGAACAGGATGCCGGGCTGATCCTCCGCAATGGGATTGAATTTAAGCCAAGCCAGGTGGAACCGTCTGCCAGTATGGAGCCACCCACACCTATAGATCTGCAGAACCAGTCTGCCGCGGTTGATCCAGCACCTCAACCCGCCAAAAAGCCCGCTGCCGTCTTAACGCGCCCACAAAAGCCGGACAACGCCTTCGTCGCAAAGCGAATGACCGAGTCGCAGGAAATCGCATTCCTGATGCAGGAAGCACAGAGCATTCTGGGACGCCTGCTCAGCAACGGTTGTTCTGCAACGCTATTGATGCTGCACGATGACTTCGGACTGCCGGCAGACGTCATTCTTATGTTGCTGCAATACGCCGCGAGCGCCGGAAAAACCAGCACGCGCTATATTGAAAAAGTTGGGATGGACTGGGCGGAAGAGGAAATTTTCACCCATGAAAAGGCGGAGGAAAAACTGCGCCGCATTGCGGAAAATGCCAAGGCCTGGCATGTGGTGGAACAATCCCTGGGCATCACCAAGCGCTCCCCCACCGCTAAAGAGGAGTCCTTTGCCGCCGCCTGGGTCAATGACTGGCATTTTTCTGCCGCGATGATCCGGCAGGCCTATGAACGCTGCGTGGATACGAAAGGCCAGCTCAGTCTGAGCTACATGAACGGCATCCTGACCCGCTGGCACGACCAGGGAATTGGTACCGTACAGCAGGCGGAAGAGGAAAAGGCGAAAAAGCTTGCCGCCCGCAAACAGGAGTCGGCGCGGAAAAGCACCTATAATATCGACGAATATGAGCGCTCCGGCGCATTCGATACTTTTGACGGGAAGTGATTGGATTGGGTTACAGCAAAGAGGTGTATCTGGCCGCCAGTGCAGCACTGAGCGAACAAAAAAGCCGGGCGGAAGCACACGCGGAACGGCACCGCACCGAGCTTTACAGCGCCTTTCCCCGCGCACAGGAAATTGAAAAGGAACTCTCTGCCACCGCGATCTCTGCGGCGAAGGCCGTCCTTAAGGGCGGAAATACACGGGAATTGCTCAGCCAACTGAAAGAGCGCAACCAGGCGCTGCAGCAGGAATTGAACGGCATTCTGCAAAAGGCGGGGTTGCCAAAGGACTATCTGGAGCCGCACTACGCCTGCTCCCAGTGCTGTGACACCGGTTATATCGACGGACGGACGTGCTCCTGCCTGAAAAAGCTGCTACGTTCGGAGGCATATAAAAGTCTGAACACCCTGACCCCGCTCTCCCTCTGCACCTTTGAAACGTTCGATCTGCGCTATTATTCCAGCGAACCGGATTCCTCCGGCCGTTCGGAGCGCGGCATGATGGCCCGCGTCCTGGACATCTGCATGACCTACGCGGAGAACGTTTCCGCCGGCAGTTCCAACCTGATCATGATGGGCGGCACCGGGCTGGGAAAAACACACCTTTCACTTGCGATCGCCAACGCCGCCATTGAAAAGGGCTTTGGCGTCGTCTACGGTTCCGTCAACAACATGATTGCCAAGCTGGAGCGCGAACATTTTGGCCGCGAACAGGATCTTTCCACCGGGCAGCTTCTGCTGGACTGCGACCTGCTGATTCTGGACGACCTCGGCACGGAATTCCGGACGGCATTTGCCGTCTCAGAAATTTATAACATTGTCAATACACGGCAAATGGCGCAGCGGCCTACCATTATCAGCACCAACCTGACGATGAAAGAGATTGAAGAGCGGTACACGGAACGGTTTGCCTCCCGCATTTTAGGTGGCTATGTACGCCTCCCGTTTACTGGAAAAGACGTTCGCCTGCAAAAGCGCATGCGGCAGATAGAAAATACATAAAAAAGACCTGTATCACAATGCATGGAAACCGGCAGAACGAGCGATCCCCCGCCTGTGGCGGGGGATCGTGCTTATTCTGCCAAAATTTCATGCAAATTTGTGGTACAGGCCCTTTTATTTAGAGAATCAGTCGTCATAGTTGCCGAGGGTACCAAGGCTCTGCGCTTTCAGATATGCATTGATAAAGCCGTCGATATCGCCATCCATCACCGCATTGATGTTGCCGGACTCAAAGCCGGTGCGGTGGTCCTTTGCCAGCGTATACGGCATAAAGACATACGAACGAATCTGCGAACCCCAGGCAATTTCCTTCTGTACGCCCTTGATATCTTCGATGCGCTCCAAATTTTCGCGTTCCTTGATCTCAACCAGCTTGGATTTCAACATGCGCATCGCGACGTCGCGGTTTTGGTACTGGCTGCGCTCCACCTGGCAGGAAACCACAATCCCCGTCGGGATATGGGTCAGACGGACTGCGGAAGAGGTCTTGTTAACCTTCTGGCCGCCCGCACCGCTCGCGCGGTATACGTCCATTTTGATATCCGCCGGATCAATTTCCACCTCAATGGTATCGTCAATCTCCGGCATGACCTCCAGAGAGGCAAAGGAGGTGTGGCGGCGGCCGGACGCATCAAACGGGGATACGCGTACCAGGCGGTGCACGCCTGCTTCACTTTTCAGGAAGCCATAGGCGTTCTCTCCTTCAATCAGGATGCTGGCACTTTTCAGGCCGGCTTCTTCGCCGTCCAGATAGTCCAACGTTGTCACCTTATAGCCATGGCGCTCACTCCAGCGGTTGTACATGCGGTACAGCATTTCCGCCCAGTCCTGCGCCTCCGTGCCGCCCGCGCCCGCGTGGAACGTCAGAATCGCGTTCTTTCCATCGTATTCTCCCCGCAGCAGGGTGGAAAGCCGCTGCGTCTCCAGGCTGTCCCTGATTTTTTTCAGTTCCTCTTCCACTTCCGGAAGCAGGGTTTCGTCCCCTTCTTCGTTCCCCAATTCAATCAGTGCCAGCGTATCCTCATAGGCGGTGCAGAGGTCCTCATATGCCGCAATTTTATTTTTCAGCATACTGGACCGCTGCAGAACCTTTTGAGAATTCTGAGCATCGTCCCAAAAGCCCGGCATGGAAGCCTTTGTATCCAATTCTGCGATTTCATTGCGCATGCGCTCCAGTCCCAGCGCTTCGGAGAGATCGTCGATATCCGGCTTGAGCGCCTCCAAATCCAGCTTACGTTCTTCAAATTGCAGCATAGTACCATCCTTAAAATTCAAATAATATACATTTACCCACATACAGGCATCTAACTGATTTATTATAGGGGATTTCCCGGCAATTGTCAAAGTATGGAACCGACAAAATACAGGATAAAAGGTTCCCTCTGGTTGGGTAACCGGCAATAATTTTCCTTATTCCGGTAAAAAAGCTTAATTTATGAATATGATGAAAACTTATGCGCAGAAAGCTTGCAGTTTTTCCGGAAAACAGATAAAATAATGTATTACAGGCTGCACAGCAGCCACTTTTATCAGCCAACATGGTTTTCAAAAATTAAGGAGGACCTTAAATGGATTATATCGGTTTGAAATGCCCTGTGTGCGGCAAACCGTTTACCGCTGAAGACGATATTGTCGTCTGCCCGGAATGCGGCGCACCCTATCATCGCGCCTGCTACCAGGAAGCCGGACATTGTATCTTTGAAGAAAAGCATGGTACCCCGGATGCCTGGAAGCCGCAGAGCGAGGAAGAGCCGGAAGCGCAACCGGGCAAAAAGTGCTTCCGCTGCGGCAAAATGAACGCGGAAAACGCGCTGTTTTGCGACCAGTGCGGGCAGATGCTCAGCGAGGATGCCGCCGGAACCCCGCCGCCCGCGCCGGGAAGCTACGTGCCATACGGCAAACAAACGAGGAACGACGCCCCGCCCTATCAGAACCCGGGTATGCCCAACCAACCCTACGGGATGCCAAACCAGCCGATGCCTTTTGCAATCGACCCTACCGGCGGCGTGCGTCCGGAAGAACCGATTGAAGCGGATATTACCGCTGAGGACATGGCTAAATTTGTCCAGAACAACCCTCAATATTATGTCCCGGCTTTTTTCAACTTAAAACGCTATCGCCGGAATCGGTTTAATTTTGCCGCATTTTTATTCTCCGGAGGCTGGATGCTCTACCGTAAACAGTATAAATGGGGAACCATCATCACGGTTCTGCAGGCGCTGGTCTACGTACTTTCTACATACGTTTCCTTTTGCTTTACCACGCCGCTGATCACCGACCTGATGCGTCAGATCGGTGTGGACCTCAGCACCGCCTATCCCACTATGGAACAATCTCTGGAATTCATGTCCCTGCTGATGCAGCAGGCGCCGTGGCAGATCTTTTTGATCTGGGTGCCCAGTATCCTGTCTTTTGTGCGTCTGGGAATTATGCTGTTTACCGGTTTTAACGGAAACCGGATGTATTTGAACCATTGTACCAGCAGGATTCAGACCATCCGCACGGAAAACCCCGACGCAGCAGATTGTGCCGTGCGCCTGCAGCTGCAGGGCGGCGTCAACACTTCTTTGGCAATCTGTCTGCTGGTCTGTTACATGATCGTGATTTATTTGCCTCAGCTTTTGCTATACTAAGAGCATGCAGTAAATAAAATTACAAGCGGAGACGGCGCGTGACAAGGTGAAGGGCGCTGATGGACCTGGCGCCTGTCCATGACAACAACGCAGCGCCGGACTGTTGAAGATATTTGCTGTAACTGTTCCCGTATCATTGGGCGCGACCGCGGTTTTACGCGCTTTTATCTGATTATAAGGAGGACCCTCCCATGAAGGTAACAAAAGCAGTTATTCCCGCCGCCGGCCTCGGAACCAGAGTGCTGCCGGCCACCAAATCCATGCCAAAGGAAATGCTGCCGATTGTGGACAAGCCTGCGATCCAGTACATTGTCGAAGAAGCCGTTCATTCCGGCATCACGGATATTCTGATCATCACCAATCGCGGTAAAGGCCTGATTGAAGATCATTTTGACCGCGTACCGGAACTGGAAGCACGTCTGACCAGCGGCGGGCCGGAAAAAGAAAAAATTCTGAAGGAAATCGTGGATATCTCCCATATGGCGAACATCTATTTCGTCCGCCAGAAGGAAACGCGCGGCCTCGGCCATGCCGTCAACTGTGCACGCTCCTTCGTCGGCAACGAACCATTTGCGGTCCTGTACGGCGACGATGTGATTATCGGAGAAGACCCGGCCTGCGCACAGCTGATCCGCGCCTATGAAGAATTCGGCTTGGGCGTGCTGGGCGTCAAAGAAGTGACCGCGGAAGCTATCACCAAGTACAGTTCCCTGAAGGTGGACAACATCCACGACAATTACTACAAATGTACGGACATGGTGGAAAAGCCCACGCCGGATAAAATCATGTCGCTGTTTTCCATCCTGGGCCGCTGCATCCTGACGCCGGACATCTTTGATATTTTGGACAGCACTTCCCCTGGTGCGGGCGGAGAAATTCAGCTGACCGATGCCATGGGAACGATGGCGCGCAGCAAGGGCATGGTCGCAGTGGACTTTACCGGCACGCGCTACGATATGGGAAACAAGCTGGGCATTATGCAGGCTTCTGTAGAAGTGGCGCTCAAGCACCCGGAAATCGGTGACGCATTTCGCCAATATCTGAAGGAAGTCAGCAAAACCTTATAATATTTAATTGAAAATGCAGGCATTAAAAAGTTTTTATTGACGCGAACCTGCTTCGCTGATATAATAGATTCGTTAGCCGCATCATGGCTACAATCCTTGCTCCAGAGGTTCATCTGGGGCCTAACGTCCAGAAGGAGGTGCAATACAATGCCAGAAGTAAAAAATTCCTATGAAACCGTTTTCATTCTTTCCACCAAACTGGGAGAAGACGGCATCGCGGCACTGGTTCAGAAGTTCAAGGATTTGATCGCTGCAAACGGCACGGTCGACGGCGTTGACGAGTGGGGCAAGCGCAGACTTGCTTACCTGATCAACAAAGAGGCCGAGGGCTACTATGTGCTGATCGATTTCACGAGCGTTCCGGCTTTTACCGCGGAGCTCGACCGTATTTACAAGATCACCGACGGTGTTCTTCGTTCTCTGATCATCAAGAAAGAACCCGAAAAAGCGAAGAAAGAGTGATTTAGATGCTCAATGTTGCTGTATTGATGGGACGCCTTGTGGCCGATCCTGAACTGCGCCACACCGCGAACGACATTTCCGTTACCAGCTTCACGCTTGCTGTGGACCGCTCGTACGTAAAGTCCGGCGCGGACAGACAAACCGATTTTATCGACATTGTCGCCTGGCGCAGCACTGCGGATTTTGTATGCAAATACTTCCGCAAAGGCCAGCTGGTAGCCGTGCAGGGTGCGATTCAGACCCGCACGTATACGGATAACCAAGGCAACAAGCGCAAAGCTTTTGAAATCGTGGCGGACAACGTCCATTTTGCCGAATCCAAGCGCGACAGCGCCTCCGGCGGCGGCAATTACGCCAACAACTATGGCGGCGGTTACGAAAGCAATAATTATCACTCCAGAACAGAGACCGTTGCAGAACAGCCTGCCCCCGCTTACACCAGCGGAAACACGGGCGACTTTGAGGAGATCCCCTCCGACGATGATCTGCCGTTCTGATTCCCCAGTTCCCTGAAAAGAATGAGAAAAAGGAGGTTTCCGTTATGGCATATAACAACGATAGACCGGAGCGCGACAACCGCCGTGGCCGCAAGGGCCGCAAAAAGGTTTGCAGCTTCTGTGTCGACAGAATCGATACCATCGATTACAAGGATGTGGCCAAGCTTCGCCGCTTCATTTCTGAAAGGGCAAAGATTCTGCCCCGCCGTGTGACCGGCACCTGTGCACATCACCAGCGTGAACTGACCGTCGCGATCAAGCGCGCCCGTCATCTTGCGCTGCTTCCGTTCAGCAGTGACTGATTGATTTCGCATTTTAAGCGGACGCAATTGCGTCCGCTTTTTCTTTTTATTCGAACAATGTCAGGAGGTTCTCTATGCTTATCGATGCCCATGTCCACATGTTTTCTGAAAAGATCGCGCAGAAGGCGCTCACCAACCTTGCAAACATCTGTAAAAGCCCTTATTTTACCAACGGCACACTGGCCGATACCAAAGAAAAGCTGCGGGAGTGGGGCGTCGATGCAGCCTTTGCAATGAATATTGCCACCAAACCCAGCCAACAGACCATTGTCAACAACTGGGCCGCATCCATAGACGACCCCATGTTTTATTCCTTTGGTTCCGTGCATCCGGACGCCCCGGATGCACTTGAGGAACTGCGGCGCATCAAGGAGCTGGGCCTGCACGGTGTAAAGCTGCATCCGGATTATCAGGAATTCATGATTGACGATCCCAGGCTTTTCCCAATCTATGACGCGATTGCCGCACTGGAACTGCCGGTCACCTTCCACACCGGATGGGACCCCCTGTCCCCCGACCTCGTCCATGCCTCCCCCAAAGCGGTGGCCAAAATTGCCAGGCAGTTTCCCAAGCTGACCATTATCGCGGCGCACATGGGCGGTATGGCACTTTACAAGGAATCTGAGGAATATGTCGCGGGACAAACGATCTTTATTGACACGGCAATGTCCGCACGCCTCTGCCAGCCTGAGCAGTTTGAACGAATCGTTTCCAAACACGGCTCTGAGCGGGTGCTTTTCGGCAGCGACTGCCCATGGAGCCGGTCCTGCGATGAATTTGATTTTATTGAGCGCACCCACCTGAGCGACCGGGAAAAAGAAAACATTTACTTTAAAAATGCGCAGGCTCTACTGCATCTTTAGACAATGGAAACACCCCGTGATAAATGGGTTTACAGGAAACCACTTATCACGGGGTGTTTTTATACAAAAATGCGGCATTGGAGATTTCTCCACGCCGCACTGCAATTGACAGATTTATTCAGACATACGAGGCGCCGTCTGTCCTTCGGTTCCAACCGAAGAATCTTTCTCTGAGGAAGACGAGGGTTCTAACTCATCCTTTTGGGGGCCACTGCTGATGATAATAACCACCTGTGAACCATACGCAAGGAGGTCGCCTTCGCTTTTGTTCTGGTATCCAATGGTCAGCCCTGCTTCTACAACGTCGCTGTATGCCTCTGTTTTTGTTGGAACAAAGCCTGCCGCCGTCACGGTTGTGGATGCTTCAGCCAGTGTCATTCCAAAAATGGACGGGAGCTTGCGCATTTCCGCGCCCTTGCTCACCACGACAACAATGGAAGTCCCGTACTCCACCATTTCGCCTGGCGCCGGAGATTGGGAAATAATCTCGCCCTCCGGTACCTCATCGTTAAACTGTTCCGAAGAACGGAGTATCTGGTACTCTCCGCCGGAAGACGTCGTTTCTGTAAGGGCCGCATAATTCTGTCCGATTAATGTGGGTACTTCAATCAACTCGCCTGTGTTTTCCGCGGGAATGCTGGAAGCAAGGGGCGCCATCGCGGGAGATTCCGAAGGAATGCTGGAGCTGGCCTCTGCCGGTCCACTTGCATTCGACGAGGAATTGGCACCAGACTGCATCGGTACCATTCCCCCATTGGACAACCAGAAAACACCGATCGCCGTAAAGAGCACCAATGCCAGGGCACAGGGAATGAGTACCCATGCGGCTGCAGGTGCACCGCTTTTCTTCTTCTCCGGATAAGAGGAGGATGCATGCAGCAGCACCTCCGGGTCCTCAATCGTCGCCGTAATCGTAGGCGCGGCGGAAAGCTCCGCGCGCAATCGTTCAAACGTAGCGGTTCTCTGATCCGGCATCACCTGCAAGGCGTTCGCCAGCGCTGTCACCACGTGCGGCGGAATGGTTCGCAGGATCGAAGTGGAGATCAGCAGCCGGGCGTCCGTACGGCGTTTTAAAGCGTCCTGCGGCAGCTCCCCTGTCAACGCGAAGAAGATGGACGCGGCAAAACCATAGACGTCCGTGGCTTCATCCGGCGCGTAGCCAACCACATATTGCTCGATGGCTGCGCAGCCGGGCACCAGATGCATCGGCAGTTCCGTATCCGCGCGGCGGACCGCCGGAATGCAAAAACCGCCCAGCTTCATCTTCCCATCCTTCATGATACAGAGGGTGTCCGGGGAGATCCCCAGGTGATTAATCTTCGCCGCGTGCATGGTACTGAGCGCGGACAAGACCGGCATAAACAGCGGGCGGGCTTCATTCCAGCCCAAGCTACCGCCGCTGCGCTCGATAAAATAGCGCAGCGTAATGCTTTCCTCCCACTCGGAAACCGTATATGCCGTGTGGTTTTCTTCAAAAATATCATAGCTTTGAATGATTGGGGTCAGCTCGCGCAGATGCGCAACCTCACGGGAAAAGCTTAAAAAATCAGCCAGATACTGGCTGAAGGCCAGTTCGCTTCCCGCCTTTACCCGAATCTCCGTGCTGCCGTCCGCTCTCCCGCAGATTGCCTGCGGAAAAAACTCCCGCAGCTCAACCGGTATATGCAAAACAGTATCATATCCGATATAAAGGGTTCCTTCTCCATTGCTGGATTTGGCGCTTCCCACAATGTACCGGTCCTGCAGAACCGTGCCAACCGGCAGCGCATACGGCTCCTGTACACCGCCCGACTGGCATCCGCAATGGGGACATTCACTTTTTCCGGCTGTATCGGACATGCAGTTCATGCACAGATTTTCAAAGCCAGTCATGTCGCTTCCTCCGCTTTATCAATGTTTGGTAAGGAACTATCCTTATTGTTGCTGAAAAAAATCCGTTTTATTCATCGTCATCCTCATCCGCATTTTCCCAGTTATGCCAAACATTCTGCACATCGTCGTTGTCTTCCAGTGCATCCAAAAGCTTCCGCATCTTAATGATGGACTCTTCTTCTGTCAAAGCGGTATAGGTGCTCGGAACCATTTCCACCTCGGCGGAAACGAATTCATAGCCCTTTTGCGTCAGGTCGTCCAGGACGCCGCTGAAGTCCTCCGGCTCGGTATATACCTCAAATACATCCTCGTCGGCCTGAAAATCCGAAGCACCCGCCTCCAGGCAGTCCTCCATGACCTTGTCCTCTTCCAGCCCCTCTTTTTCGATCACGATAACACCCTTTTGAGAGAACATAAAGGAAACGCAGCCTGTGGTTCCCAAATTGCCGCCAAACTTGTCAAAATAGTGGCGCACATCGCCTGCCGTACGGTTGCGGTTGTCCGTTAGGGCCTCCACGATTACGGCGATGCCGTTCGGGCCGTACCCTTCATAGGTTATGTTTTCATATTTGGTATCGTCGCCTTCGCCCGCTGCCTTTTTGATGATACGGTCGATATTTTCGTTCGGTACGTTTGCCGCTTTTGCCTTTGCAATACAGTCCTTCAACTTGGAGTTGGAAGCCGGATCCGGACCGCCGCCCTCTTTTACAGCAACTGCCAATTCACGGCCGATTTTGGTGAAAACCTTCGCTTTTGCGCCGTCGGTCTTTTCCTTTTTCCTTTTAATGTTGTTCCACTTAGAATGGCCTGACATATAAAATCCTCCTGCATGTTAAAGTCTCCGGACCGGGGCCGTTAATCCGCTCTGATTCCGGATATGATCAAAATTTGTAAGTTTACATTACGTTTTATCATAGCACATTTCTCTCTTAATGGCAAGGGCCGCGCCTTTCGCGCGCTCCAAAGCATCCGCTGCTTCCCGCTCTGTTGCCCGGTCCGTCCCACTCCAGACAACCGTATGCAGCAGACGGGTATTCATCACGGAAAAGATCATCTTGAGCTGCCGCTCCATGATTTCTGCTCCGTCGCCACTGCCGCAGGCGGCCAGCAGTACCGCGTGCTTCGGCTTTTCAATCGGCGGCTTCTTCCCCAGGGAAAACCGTGCCTCAAAATAGCGCTGGGTGCGGTCCACCATCGCCTTGAGCGGCGCGGGAAAGGTAAGATTGTACACCGGACTCGCGACAACCAGCAGGTCGGCCCGCCGGATATACGCATCGATTCTGTCAAAGTCGGGATTGGAGCAGCCTTCCTTCTTTTTGCAATAGCCGCAGGCGGTACAGGGCGCGATTTGTTCCGCATACGCATCCACAAAATCCACGGGCGCGCCGTCAAACGGTTCCAAAAAGGCATGCAGCAACCGGGCGGTATGTCCGTCCGCATGCGGAGAACCGTACAAAACCAGAATTTGCATTTAAATTAACGTCCTTCCGTCGCAGTACTTACATTCCAGCATATCGCCGGATGCAAAAAAGAGCTTTGGCAGATACGTTTCCGTTTGGGTGATGCATTTGGGATTGGAACATTTTGCCGGATGGCTGTCCCGGACCGGCGGTTTTTTCCGCTTATACTGGGGATTCATCAGCATGCTGAAAATGAGCGCCATACGGGCATACATCCCATAAACCGTCTGTTTAAAATAAGCGGCGCGCGGATCCTCGTCGACATCCGGCGTAATCTCATCAACACGCGGCAGCGGATGCAGCACTTTTAAATCCCGTTTGCCCATGTTCAGCTTTTCTTTATCCAGCACATAAACGCCCTTTTGTGCCTCATACTGCGCCTCGCTGGCAAAGCGCTCCTTTTGAATGCGCGTCATGTACAGCACATCCAGCATCGGCATCGCCTCGCTCAGGCTGGGCACCTCGACGAACTTGCAGCCCGCCGCATGCATAATGTCTTTGACATAGTTGGGCAGCGCCAGTTCCGGCGTGGAAATCAGCACAAAGGAATTCCCCCGGTAGCGCGTCATGGTCTTGATCAGGGAATGGACGGTGCGCCCATATTTCAGGTCCCCGCACAGGCCGATGCAGAGATGATCCAAACGTCCTTTTTCATTATATAAGGTTACCAGATCGGTCAACGTCTGTGTGGGGTGCAAATGCCCGCCGTCTCCGGCGTTGATCACCGGCGAGCGCGAGTACATGGCCGCCGCCTCTGCCGCTCCCTCCAGCGGATGCCGAACCACCAATATATCCGCGTAGCCGCTGACGACGGTAACCGTGTCTTTTAAACTCTCTCCCTTGCTTACGGAAGAGCTCTGCGGGTTGTCAAAGCCGATCACTTCCCCGCCCAGCCGGAGCATCGCCGTCTGAAAAGACATCTTCGTACGGGTGGACGGCTCATAGAACAAGGTTGCCATGATTTTCCCCCGGCAGGATTCGCAGTACTCCTTCGGGTAATTGCGGATCTGGTTGGCCAGCGCGATCATTTCTCCAATCTCATCCAAACTGGACTGATCCAAATCGATCATATTGCTGATCTGTACGATGCCGCCCAATTTACTGAGCTGGACTGTATCGCGAAACTGATTGATATCCAAACGTACCACCTCTTTGTATTTTTCCCATTCTATCATTCTTCCACCTATTTTACAACCCGCTCCCCCAAACTTCGACACCAGATATTGGAGTACCGGAATTAACAGAACATCTCTTGACATTTCCCTCCCTTTTTCGTAAAATAATGTATCAGCGATTTAATAATTAACATTGTAAACTACTTAGAAGGCGCACTTGGTGCATATACATGAATGGTCAATCAACGCCGCTGGGCTAAGAGAGGGTGTCATTTTGAAAGTCGGGTTAGACGTCGGCTCCACCACGATCAAGTGTGTGGTGCTCGACGACCAGAATCAGATCATCTACAAATCGTACGAGCGTCATCTCTCGCAGATTACGCAGAAAATTTCAGAACTCCTGACAAAGATACGGGACGAGGTCATGCACGGTGCGGACGCACAGATCACCATATCCGGTTCCGCCGGAATGGGCGTTGCGGAAACATGCGACCTCCCCTTTATGCAGGAAGTGTATGCCACACGCGTCGCCATTGGCAAGCTCATCCCGGATGCGGACGTCATCATTGAGCTTGGCGGTGAAGACGCGAAAATTTTGTTCCTTTCCGGCGGCATGGAGGTTCGCATGAACGGCACCTGCGCCGGCGGCACGGGCGCTTTCATCGACCAAATGGCAACGCTTCTGGACATTTCTCCAAATGAAATGGATCAGCTTGCGGAACAGTATGAAAAGATCTATACCATTGCTTCCCGCTGCGGTGTGTTCGCAAAGTCCGATATTCAGCCGTTGCTCAACCAGGGTGCGCGCAAGAGCGATATTTCCGCCAGTATCTTCGCCGCTGTCGCCAATCAGACCATCGCCGGTCTGGCACAAGGCCGTAAAATTGCCGGGAATGTCGTATACCTGGGCGGCCCGCTGACGTTCCTCCCGCAGTTACGCCAGGCGTTCGACACGGCGCTGCACGTAAAGGGGATTTGCCCGGAAAATTCCTTGTACTTTGTCGCGCTGGGCGCGGCTTTCAGCAGCGATACCTCTGTCGACATCGACACCGCTTTAAAAAACGTGGCCTCTTATGGGACAAAAGCCGCGTTCCTGTCCATAGATCCGCTCTTTAACAATCAGGAAGAGTTCGACGCGTTTCAAAAACGGCACGAAAGCTGCCGCGCTAAACGCGGCAACCTCAACACCTACAAAGGCCCTGCCTACCTCGGCGTTGACGCAGGCTCCACCACGGTAAAAACCGTTTTGATGGGTCCCGGCGGCGAGGTGCTGGACTCCACTTATCAAAGCAACTCCGGTAATCCGGTGCCAATCATCAGAGAATATTTACTGGGGCTTTACAAAGAGCATCCGGACATTCAAATTCGTTCCTCGGCTGTAACCGGCTACGGCGAAGAGCTCCTGAAGAACGCCTTTGGCATCGACTTCGGCATTGTTGAGACGGTGGCGCATTTTACCGCCGCCAAACATTTTCTTCCCGATGTGGATTTTGTCATTGACATCGGCGGGCAGGACATGAAATGCTTTAAAATCCACAACGGCGCGGTGGACAATATCTTTTTGAACGAAGCCTGCTCCTCCGGCTGCGGCTCCTTTTTGCAGACGTTTGCCAACACACTGGGATACAGCATTGAGGAATTTGCCAGGCTGGGCCTGTTTGCCAAACATCCGGTGGACCTCGGTTCCCGCTGCACGGTATTTATGAACTCCTCCGTCAAGCAGGCACAGAAGGACGGTGCGACTATGGAGGACATCTCCGCGGGCCTTTCTGTCAGCGTTGTAAAAAATGCGATTTATAAGGTTATCCGTGCGTCCTCCGCCTCCGAACTGGGCAAAAACATCGTCGTGCAGGGCGGTACTTTCCTGAATAACGCGGTCCTGCGCGTTTTTGAAAAGGAACTGGGCGTCAATGTAGTGCGGCCGGACATCTCCGGTCTGATGGGCGCCTACGGCGCGGCACTTTACGCCGCGAAAAAGGCGGGCGACTCCAGTACCCTGCTCCCCCTGTCTGAGCTGGAACACTTCAAGCACGAGGTCAAGGTCACCTCCTGCGGCCTGTGCAACAACAACTGCCGCCTGACCATCAACATCTTTGGCGGCAACCGGCGTTTCATCGGCGGCAACCGCTGTGAAAAGCCGGTCACAAAGCGTTCCAGTCAAAGCGAACAGAACATGTACGCCTATAAGCTGCAACTTCTCCGCTCCTATCAGCCGAAGCCGGGACCGCGCGGCAAAATCGGCCTGCCGATGGGCCTGAATCTGTATGAGCTCCTGCCGTTCTGGTACACCTTCTTCACGCAGC
This sequence comes from Anaeromassilibacillus senegalensis, assembly GCF_001261775.1. Classification (GTDB taxonomy): domain Bacteria; phylum Bacillota; class Clostridia; order Oscillospirales; family Acutalibacteraceae; genus Anaeromassilibacillus; species Anaeromassilibacillus senegalensis. The sequence goes on from NZ_LN868537.1 coordinate 890,876, forward strand.
TCGGGTTTGAAGTGGTGACCTCTCCCCTCTCCTCGCGGGAATTGTATATCAAGGGGCAGGCCAGTATTCCCAGCGACACGGTATGCTTCCCGGCCAAGCTGATGCATGGCCATGTCGATGCGCTGATCGAGCAGGGGATTCAAAATATCTTTTACCCCTGCATGTCTTATAACTTTGATGAAAAGCTGGGCGATAACCATTACAATTGCCCGGTCGTGGCCTACTATCCGGAGGTCATCGCGGCAAATACCAGCGAGCTGCACGGCCTGCATTTCATTCACGATTATGTGGGCATCCACCGTAAGCGCGATTTCCCTGTCAAAATGCATGCCATTCTGGAACAGTATTTTGACGGCATCCCTTTGGCGGAGGTCAAACAGGCGGCAAAGGCCGCTTACGACGCCTACGATGCATTTATGAAGCAGATCCGCCAGAAGGGCAACGAGATGATTGAGGAAGCCCGCAAGCAAAACAAGCCGATTATTGTGCTCAGTGGGCGCCCCTACCATCTGGACCCGGAGATCAACCACGGCATCGACAAGTTGATCACCAGCCTGGGTGCGGCGGTCATCTCCGAAGACGTCATCAGCCCCAACGTGAAGAAGTTCCGTGTGGGCGTGTTGAACCAGTGGACATATCACTCCCGCCTGTACGCCGCCGCGGAATTCATCGGCACACAGAAGGACATGAACCTGGTGCAGCTCGTCTCGTTTGGCTGCGGCGTGGACGCCATCACAACCGATGAGGTACGCAGTATCCTCGAAAAACATGACAAGATTTACACACAGATTAAGATAGACGAAATTACCAACCTCGGTGCGGTCAAAATCCGGCTGCGCAGCCTGTTTGCCGCTCTGGAGGGTTAACCGGGAGGTTCCCGGCTGTGATCGGGCCTGTGCCTGATCCGAAAGGAAGATACGATATGGCAGAATTGCAATTTGATAAAACCGGCCGCCTTCTCTTTACCAAAGAGATGAAAAAGGAATACACCATCCTCTGCCCGATGATGCTTCCCATTCATTTTGAGCTGTTTGTGGACGTATTCCGCAACTGCGGCTACAATGTGGAACTGCTGACCACCAGCGGCCCCAATATTGTGACAGAAGGCCTGAAATATGTCCATAACGATACCTGTTACCCCGCCTTACTGGTCATTGGGCAGTTCATCGACGCGTTGCACAGTGGGAAATACGACCTGGACCGCACCGCCCTGATCATCACCCAGACCGGTGGGGGCTGCCGCGCCAGCAATTACATCCATTTGCTGCGCAAGGCGCTGCACAAAGCGGGACTGGACCAGATTCCGGTTATCTCCCTGAACCTATCCGGATTGGAAAGCAATCCCGGATTTTCCATCACGCTGCCGATGATTCGCAAGATGGCGGCGGCGGTCGTCTACGGAGACGCGCTGATGCTGTTGAACAACCAGGTCAAGCCGTATGAGCTGGAACCGGGCGCAAGCGAACGCATGGTGCAGAAATGGACCAAAGACCTCTGCGCACAGTTCCGCCAGGGTAAGGGCATGGGCCTGAAGAGCGAGGAAGCCAATCTGTTCCAGATTGTAAAGGACTTTGCCTCCATTCCCATGCAAAAGGTGCCGAAGGTCAAGGTCGGCGTCGTCGGGGAAATCTATGTAAAATATGCGGCGTTCGCCAATAACCATCTGGAGGACTTCCTGGCGGAGCAGAACTGTGAAGTCAACGTACCCGGCCTGATGAGCTTTGTCCAGTTCAAGGTGGACAATCGCCTGGAGGACATCAAGCTGTACGGCGGCAGCAAAGCCAAGTACATGGTGGTCAAAACCCTGATGGACTACGTCACCAAGATGCAGGATATCCTGATCCGGGCCGTCAAAACCGAGCCCAAATTTGCTCCGCCCGCCACCTATAAGCACATTAAGAGCCTTGTTAAAGGCGTGATTGGCTACGGGGACAAGATGGGAGAAGGTTGGCTCCTCACGGCGGAAATGCTGGAGCTGGCGGAGTCTGGCTTTGAAAACATCGTCTGTGCGCAGCCGTTTGGCTGCCTGCCCAACCACATCTGCGGAAAGGGGATGGTCCACCGCATCAAAAAGGTTGCACCCAATTCCAACATCGTTCCCATTGACTACGATCCCAGTGCCACCCGGGTCAACCAGGAAAACCGTATCAAACTGATGCTCGCGGTCGCCCGTGAAAAGCTGGCCGCCGAGACAAAACAGGAGGTTTCTGGCAAATGAAAAAGATGTTGAAAGAATTTAAAGAATTCGCAGTGCGCGGCAATGTGATGGATATGGCGGTCGGCGTTGTGGTCGGCGGCGCATTCAGTAAAATTGTCACCTCTTTGGTGGACAGCATCATCATGCCGGCACTTTCCCTGATCACCGGAAAGGTCAATCTGTCCGATCTGGCTTTTACAATGCCGGTTTCTGGCACCGCGCCCATCGTGCTGGCATACGGCAGCTTTTTGCAAACCGTATTGGACTTCATCCTGATTGCGTTTTCCGTCTTCCTGATGGTAAAGTTTATCAACCGATTCCACAAGAAGAAGGAAGAACCGCCCAAGGCAGAGCCGGTTCCCAGCAAAGAAGAAGTGCTGCTGACGGAGATTCGCGATCTATTGCAGGAGCAAAACGAAAAATAGAAAATAAAAAAGACGGCAGGAAATTTCCTGCCGTCTTTTTATCTGCTGCCGCTTTCCAAACCGGTGATCTCCTGCCCGCCGCGCCGCAGCTTTGCCTCCACTGTCACGGTAAATTTTGCGTTCGCCATCTCCTGCTTCCAGTTTTCTCCATGCATTCTCCAGTACTCCGGGTCGCTCTGATACACATGACGGCCAAAGTTAAAAATATCGCTGCTGTTCTTTTTGATGCCGGTAATAATCGCTTCCTCGCATTCCTGTTTTAAGCGCTGTCCCAAAAGCTTTTCCAGGTTCTGATACATTTGAAAGTCCAGCTTTTTTCCGCTGACCATATCCGCTGCGGCGATGCTCGCGCCGCATTGAATGGAAATATCAAAACGGAGCGGATCCCCGTCCGTGACGGGTTCTATTTTGGCGTCCGCTTTTTCCAACTCGAAGGTCACTTTGCCGATTTCCGGCACACTAAGGACTTCCGTACCGCCTTCCAGTCTCCCTGTCAGCAGCAGAAAGCCGCGCGTCTCCTTTTCGTCGAGCTGGGTTTTCAGCTTATCCCCTTGGAATACGGCTGTACCCGCCGCCATGATCTCCTTTTCCTGTTTCTGTACAACAGGCAGATACGGCGACGAACCTTCGCCGCGAAGCTGGTTGATCACGTCCAGCATCTCCGCGTTGACGGTTTTTCCGTTGTATTTGCCCGCTTTGGCGACCTCTGCGATTTCACGCGCCTGCACATATTTTCCGTCTTCTTTTTTGGTATTCAGGACACCTTCCGCTGTGCCGTTCGCCATCAGGACATTGACAGTGGGATGCGCCTCCGGATAGCGGATAAAAAAATCAACCGTATCGCTCAGCCCCCGCTGGGCACACGATTTTCCCAGCACCAACAGCAGGCTGTGGCTGTACAGCGGCTTTTTGCCTGTTGAAAGGGTGACCGCATTCATCGCGTCCATCGCAGATTTCCCCTCTCCCTGCAAGACCGCCACGGTGTCGTCATCCTTTTCCCCCACCTGGCTCACCTGCATCGTCGCCTTATAGGAATCGTTTTCATAGTCGATTCCCACCCCCTGGATCAAAAGGCGCTGGCTCAGCTGCACCTGATAATGACAGCCCTGCAGCAGAAAGCTGCACAGCAGGCAGATAAAAAGACAGACTGCACAAAATCTTTTTTTCATACCTTTGCATCCTTCCCTGAAAGCTTTTTCCTTTTGACAATGTCAACCACCAGCAGGACACCGGGAAACAAAACCGCCACACAGCACGTCAGGATGAAGAGCAGCGGCACGCCGTAAAACAGGCGCTGCAGCGGCAGGGACTTCGTTGTCAATACCGACAGAACCGCAACCGCGATCGCACCAAACGGCAGCACAACCCGGCTCGCCATCTTATTGGTCGCTTTCCGGGCACAGAGCATGAACAGATAGGCGTCTGTAGACATCTGAATGATCAACCCTGCCGCCCAGATGGTGATGAAAACAACGTCCAGCCGTTCCAGAATGCCGGCGTCCGCCAGAGCGGCAGCCGTGTATACCGGAAACAGCTGGTTCTTCAAATAGCTTCCGCCCACACCAACCATTCCCAGGATTAAAAAAGAAATCAGGCTGTAGATTCCCACATTCCATGCGACAAAACCGTGTTTTTTCTTTCCATGGACGCGCGGCAGCAGCAGCGCCATTGTGGCAAAGCCGGTACTGCGGGCCAAAAACAGAGCGGTACCGGTCAGCATCTGCTCCGGCCCGTTATAAAGCAGCGGCTCATAATTGATCATCTGTATCTTGGGCAGAAGTGCCACACCGATCCACACAATGCCGATCACCATAATGACCAGAACAAATCCGGCGGTACGCGCCACCGCTTCAATTCCCTGGTACGCCGTATAGCAGATCACGGCCACAATGGCAAACGCAATCAGCCAGACCGGCATTAAGGGTTCCATCACATTGTTAAGAAACAGCTGAAAGAACGACAGATAATAGCTGTCAATTGCCATAAAATACAAGCCGTATAAGAGCACAAAGACAAGCATGCCCGGCTTTCCCAACAGCTTTTCGGACAGGTCCAAAACGTTTTCCGTCCGGTTGCGCCGATGCAAGAAATACAACGGGAGAATGGCGATAAAATTAATACCCAACGCAAGCGCTGCCGACAGGATATTGTCCATCAAATTGCTGCCGCCGCCCAAGAGGGTGTTAAACGTCAGCATGATGACGCTTCTGTTGACAAACAGAATGGAAAAAAGCTGTCCGGCACTGATACAATATTTTCTTTGCGTCATAATTCATTTCCTTTTTGATCCGCATTTTTGATATCCGAGCCCGGCATATTCTGCACCAGCTCCACATCCTTGGAAAGCACCCGCCAGCTTGCCCGGACCAGCACATCGCGCATACTTTTCAGATTGAAGGGCGACAGCGGCGCGCTGAAGGGAATCTGATACACCATCTCGCTGCAAATGTTGATGATCATGACCATTAAGCCCAGCGCCAATCCCCAAAAACCCAGCGTACCGCCCACAACAATAAAGGCAAAGCGCATGATGGCAATCGGGCCGTACATGTTGGGTGTGACATAGGAGGCGGTTGCTGTCAATGCGATAACCATCAGCGTCGGCGCACCCACCAGACCGGAGTTGACGGCCGTTTCTCCAATGACCAGCGCGCCGACGATACTGACCGCGTTGCTCAGCGGCTGTGGAACCCGCAGGCCCGCCTCACGCATGATCTCATACAGAAAATGTATGATAATCGCTTCCAGCATAACGGGAAAAGGTGTGGTCGCCTCTGCCTGCGCGATTTTCAGCATCAGCGCTTCCGGCATAAGCTCCGGATGGAAGGTTGTGGCAGACACATAAAAGCCCGGCAGAAAAACCGCCAGGAAGAAGGAAAAGAATTTTAACCAACGGCTGAATGTGGCGTAAAACGGGCGAAACGCATAGTCGTCAAAGCTTTGGAAATTCTCTACAAAGAGATGCGGCACAACCAGTACGTTCGGCGTACCGTCCACAATGACAGCGACGCGTCCTTCCGCGATCTTTCCGCAGACCGTGTCCGGCCGCTCTGAAAGGCCGACGCCGGTAAAAATAAAATGACTGCTGCGCCGCACCATCTGGTGTGAAATATAACCGGCGGCCAGCACCGTTTCCATCTGTACATCTTTGATCCGTTTTTTGACGCGGTTGAGCACCTCCGGAGAAACCGTGTCCCGCAAATAGCAGATGCAAATGTTTGTTTTGCTTTCTTTCCCTATGGTAAACAGCTCAAATTTGAGCTTCGGCGTATGCATTCTGCGCCGGATCATCGACATATTGATCAGAAAAGGCTCCACAAATCCCTCGCGGGAGCCGCGCTGAGTCACTTCGTTCTGCGGCTCGGAAATGCCGCGGAAGGAAAAGCCCTGTACGCTGAACGCCATCATGCGGATACAGCCGTCGATCGCCAGAAGTGCAAACCCGTTCATCAGCTTCTGCATCGCCGCATCGTATGTGTCCACCGCCGTTTGGTCCACCGTGGCCAGGGTATTGTTGCAGATGTAGTCAAATTTTTTTACAGGGTCCTGTTCCAGAATTGTACCGTTCAGTATGGGATTCATAATGCCCTGTGCGATGACCTGTTTATTGACCATGCCTTCCAGCGTCAGCAGGGCGGCGTCTGTACCGGTAATTTCAAATTTACGCATCACAAAATCGGCGCTGCCGTCAAACTGTGTATCAAAATAGTTTAAATTCTCTTTCAAGGATGCTGCCATCATTGCTATCACCTCATCACGGTTAATTTTGACAATCTGCCCGGCAATTATACACGCTTTCTTTGCAATCCTCTTCCCGGAATTTCGGCTGAAAACAGAATAAACCGCTGGTAACCGTCCATACTGTTTCCAGATGCAAATAAAAAAATCACCTCCGCTGCCTGTGTATGCGGAGTAAAAATCTAAACAGAATGGTGGCATTAACGTATGGCAATCTCTTTAATCAGAACCCTGCTGCTATACATAGTGATTATTGTAGCAGTCAGGCTGATGGGCAAGCGGCAGATCAGCGAACTGCAAACCAGCGAGCTGGTGGTCACCCTGCTGATTTCCGACATTGCGGCGATTCCGATGCAGGATACCGGACAGCCTCTGGTGAGCGGTTTTATTCCCATCGCGGTGCTGGTCATGTGCGAAATCCTGGTTTCCGTTTTAATGCTGAAAATCCCCAAATTCCGCAGGATGGTCTGCGGGCGTCCCATTGTCGTCATCAGCGACGGTAAGCTGATCCAGGCGGAAATGAAACGGCTGCGTATGTCCACCGAAGACCTCGGCGAACAGCTGCGCGAAAAAAGCGTGTTCAGCCTGGAGGACGTCGCGTACGCGATCATCGAGACAAACGGAAAGCTCAGCGTCATCAAAAAGCCGGATAAAGAGACGCCCACCGCAGGTATGATGGGCGTAGCCCTGCCGAACACCGGTATCGAAACGGTCGTTGTCAGCGACGGCGTCATTTCGGAATTTGCCACAAAGCTCTGCAACAAAACGCCGGAGTGGATAAAGGGCATTCTGCATGCAAAAAACGTACGATTAGAAGATGTATTCATTATGACCGCCAACACAAAGGGCGACTATAATATTATCCCAAAGGAAATATAAGGAGGGGAATCCAATGAAACGGCTTTGGGCCTCTGCTATCATTCTGGTGGTTACCCTGACGCTTTGCTGGCTGGGAATTAACACGACGCTTAACCACTCCACGCATTTGAGCGAAGCCCTGGAACAGGCACAGGCAGCTGTGGAAAGCGGCGATATCGCAACCGCCATTCAGTTGAGCGAACAGGCGGAATCCGATTGGAGGGATTCCCATCAGATTATGTGTACGTACATCCCCCATACGCGGTTGGAATCGCTCGATATGTCCCTGTCCACATTGGCGCCATTGCTGCGGCACGGCGCTCTGGACGAGTTCTCCGCCGAACGGGCGCGCGCATCCGCACAAATTGCCAGCCTGCGTGAAACAGAACTGCCTACTTTGCAGAATATTTTATAAAAGACCAAAACGGCTGTTGTGTTTGTTATAAACACAGCAGCCGTTTCTATCATCCCATACAAAAAGGACAGCGGGAACCATCCCGCTGTCCTTGCTTTTTTACTTTAAAGACCTGGATTTCATGATCCGGTCCAGTTCCTCTTTGAATGTTGCAATATCCTTAAACTCCCGATACACGGATGCAAACCGTACATACGCCACTTCATCCAGCTCTTTCAGCTTTTCCATCGCAAGCCTGCCAATCTCGTGAGAGGGAACCTCTCTGTCGAGGGAATTCTGCATGCTCCCCTCAATCTCATCCACCACCCGCTCCAGCATGGCAACGGAAACCGGGCGCTTCTCGCAGGCGCGCAGCAAACCGTTCATCAGCTTATTGCGGTCAAAGCTCTCACGGGATTTATCTTTTTTAATCACAATCAAAGGAACTGTTTCAATCACTTCATACGTGGTAAACCGTTTTGCACATTTCAGGCACTCTCTGCGCCGCCGAATGCGCTCCCCTTCGTCTGTGGGACGGGAATCGATCACCTTGCTCTCTTCATAACCGCAATATGGGCATTTCACATGCATTACCCCTCTACTATAGCGTTGGATTCTTTAGGCTAATTGTAACATATTTGTAACGGTTTATTCAAGCTTTTTAGATCGAAAAGTTCAAGAAAAACCTAAATCAGACGTTCTACGACCGACCTCGCCATACAAACCTCCTGCAAATTTTTAAAATTACTCCGGTAAACCTCTATGATCAGGTCCCCCTGATAGCCAAAGTCCGCGATCAATCTGCGAAAACGGTCGTAATCCATTGTACCGGACCCCGGCAGCAGACAATCCGACTGCGGCGTGTTGTCATTGATATGGATATGGATCAGGCGTTCGCCCATTGCGGCACAGACGGCATAAGGGTCCTGCCCCGCACGGACCGCCTGCTTGATATCGCATACAAACGCACAGGTATCCTTCAGATAGGAACGCATCTGAGAGATAAACGCGGGCGTTTCACTGCGGAACTGGTTGACGTTTTCCTGCGCCAGAGTCACGCCGTAGCTTTTCCCCAAGGCATATAAAGCCGCGTAGCGTTCAAAATAGGCTTCCTTTGTCAATTTGCTGTATTGGTAGTCTCTTTGTCCGTGCAGCACCACAATTTCCGCCCCCAGCAGATTTGCGGCTTCAAAATACTGCTTATAAAATTCCAGACTGTCGCGGAACCTGCGCTCATACTCCGAAAACAATAAAAAGCCTTCGTATCCGGAGGTAAACGGATGGACCGATTTAATCCGGGCGCCGTATGCGTCCGCGTGCTTTTTTAATTCCTTCAAATAAACCGGTGAAAGCTCTGAAAACGTATTTAAAAACACTTCAAACAGGCGAAAATCCATGGAAAGCAGCGTGGAAAGCGACTGCTCCAGTTCCATGGGATATAGGCAAGCTGTGGAAATCCCCACCTGCATATGCGCAGCACTCCTTTTTGTTTGCTGAACCCCGTCCAGCGTTGATTTGTTTATTATATCATCGAATGAATGAAAAATCCAGTTTATTCAAGGGGATTCCCGTGCATACTAAAAATAAAAAATAGTTGATTCCGAAGAAACCTCCGCGCAGAACGACAGAAAAACCACAGCAGACCATTTTTTGTTGCGTTTAGAAGTGAAAAATCTCACGATTTTCTTAATGCAATAAAAAATAGTTGATTCCGAAGAAACCTCCGCGTGGAACGACAGGAAAACCACAGCAGTCCATTTTTTGTTGCGCGTGGCTATCTCGGGATTTTCTATAAACCATGGGCGCAATAAAAACAGAAAGGCGGTAACAAGGATGGTCACCAATCAGAATACACAGCTATTAAAGGAAATCTATGAGGCATCCGCCATGGGCATGGAGGCAACCAAGCTGGTCCTCCCCAAAGTAACCGATGAATCCCTGCGCGGAGAAATTGAGCGGCAGGCACAGAAATACAAGGGGCTGGCGGTAAAAACTGAAAAAATGCTGGCAAAGCAGGGCGAAACGCCGGACGCGGAACCCGCCATGAAAAAAGCCATGCTTTGGGGCTCCGTACAGATGAATACGCTGGTCGACTCCTCCCCCACGCATATTGCGGAAATGATGATCAGCGGCACCACCATGGGCATCATCGACATGACCAAAAAGCTGAACCAGCTGGATGAAGCCGACGCGGGCGCCAAAAAACTGGCGGAAGAATATATCCAGGGCGAGCAGAAAAATATTGAACTCCTGAAGCAGCATTTGGGTACTGTTTAAGTTCCGCCGTTTCATTTTGCCAAGATTGCAAAAAACACCTCCCGCATCTTAAAACAGTGCAGGAGGTGTTCCCTTTTCACATTTACATCTTTGTCTATTCCTATTTTCATTTCAACTCTGCAATACAATTATCGCAAAGATAATAACCCGATACAACTTTTTTCAGATTCTCTGTCGACCTGCATTTCAAGCATATTCTGGTTGCCTTTCGCAAGATAACCTGTTCGTTCTCCTCGTCTACCAGAATCTCCAAACCACTTGTTTCTTCAATGCCTAATACATGTCTTACTTCGACCGGGAGTACCACACGTCCCAATTCGTCTACTTTTCTGATTACGCCCGTTGATTTGACCATTGTTTACAGCTCCTATCTTGTGTTCTATTTTGCCTGTGTACTTTCCATACATGAGCAAAATTTCCGCGTTTCTGATCTTTAACACAAGAATACTGCTTTTTTATGTTAAAGTCAAGAAAAATAAGCATCTTTAACATATAGGATAGGTGTTATTGTGAAAATTTATGATTACAATGGGCGTAAAAATATATCTGGCGACCGTATCAGAGAAGCCAGATTAAAATTAAAACTGTCCCAGGCTGAACTTGCGGCTCAAATGCAAATTGAGGGCATCAATATTGAGCGTGACAGCATCAGCCGAGTGGAAATTGGCACACGCTTTATCCCTGACTACGAATTGCCTGCATTTTCAAAGGTATTGAATGTTCCTGTAGAATGGATTTTGGGAATGAAAGATCACTGAGTGTCTATGTTTTGGACGACATAGGCACTCTTTTATATTGCCAGCAATTTTCCGTATCTGCGACCGGATAACCCCGGTCTTGATTTCATTCCGCAAATTCTTTATAATGGTAGGGGTTGTTGCAGTTTGTATTCTGCAACGGCCCCGGAAGTCCATCCGGTCGTATAAAAGGTTCGTAAAGAACCATATCACTCGTTCCCACTCGCTCTTCTCAGGAAGAGAATTCCGTTCTCTGCGGAGAACGGCAAAGGGCTCTGCCCTTTGATCCCGCCGCTTTTTAGAAAAGCGGAAAAACACATTTCGCTCTATGTTACAATCAAAACAAGGGCTCCCTATTTTATATGACAGCCACTGCGCACGGCAGCGCCAGTGGTTTCTACAAAGGAGAATCCCAATGGCCTTGCTGAGCGCAAGCAATCTTCATAAATCATACGGCACGGACCTGGTGTTCCGCGCCGCTTCCTTTGAAATACAGGAGGGTGACCGGATCGGCCTGGTGGGTGTAAACGGTTCCGGCAAAACCACGCTGTTCCGCATTCTGACCGGCGAGGAAACCGCCGATGAAGGCGACGTCTATAAAGCGAATGCTACCGTCCTGGGATATATGGAACAGCACGTCTGCCGCGATTTGGAGCGCAGCGCATACAGCGAGGTGCTGACGGTCTTTGCAGACCTGCTGTCCATTGAAAAAGAATTGGACGCAATCAATCTGCAATTGCAGGTACATCCTTCCGACGAGCTGATCGAACGCCAGGCACTGCTGAACGATCAATTCGTTCACTCCGGCGGGCTCACCTGCCGGGCGCGGGCGCGTTCCACCCTGCTGGGCCTCGGCTTCGACGATCAACAGATGAGCATGCCCATCGGCGTGTTGAGCGGCGGACAGAAGGCAAAGTTACAGCTTGCCAAAATGCTGCTCTGCGGTGCAAACCTGCTGCTGCTGGACGAGCCGACCAACCATCTGGACATCGCCTCCGTCGAATGGCTGGAGGACTTCCTCCGCTCCTACAGCGGTTCCTTTATCGTCATTTCCCATGACCGGTATTTTCTGGACCGCATCACCAACCGCACTTTCGAGATGGAAAACCACAAGCTTACCCTGTACAAGGGCAACTATACAAACTACTTACAGCAAAAGGAAGAAAACAACCTCGCCCTACAGCGCAAGTATGACAACACCACAAGGGAAATCCACCGCATTGAAGGCATTGTGGCCCAGCAGCGGCAGTGGAACCGCGAAAAAAGCATCAAGACCGCGGAAAGCAAAATGAAAATGATCGAGCGATTGGAAAGCACGCTGGAGCGCCCGGACGACAAGGTGGAAACTATCGACTTTGACTTTGGCATCAACCAGCGGGGCGGCAACGACGTCCTGACGGTCGATCACCTGGCGCTGGGCTTTGATGGAAAGGCGCTGTTCCGCAACGTCAGTATGCACGTCAAACGCGGCGAGCGCATCTTCCTGATCGGGCCGAACGGCTGCGGCAAAACTTCCTTTTTAAAAAGCCTGTTGGGCATTTACAGCCCTTCTGGCGGAGAGGTCCGCTTCGGTGCGGGGATCGACACCGGGTATTATGATCAGATTCAGGAAGGGCTTCATCCGGAAAAGACTGTGCTGGACGAAATCTGGGACTCCTATCCCCGCATGACACAGACGGAAGTCCGCAGTGCGTTGGCGGTCTTTCTCTTTAAAGGGGAAGATGTGTTTAAAAGCGTGTCCGCCCTGTCCGGCGGCGAGCGTGCGCGCGTTTTGCTGCTGCGCCTGATGCTCTCCCGCGACAATTTCCTCCTGCTGGACGAACCGACCAACCATTTGGACATCGGCTCGTGCGAGGCGCTGGAAAACGCCCTGCAAAGCTATGAAGGCACCCTGTTCATCGTTTCTCACGACCGTTACCTCATCAACAAGATTGCGAACCGCATCTATTATCTGGATGAGAACGGTGCAACAGAATACGCTGGCAACTACGATTACTATCTGGAAAAAACGAAGGCGGCGGCTGTGGAAAAAGCACAGTCCGCCGTCCCCAAGGAAAACGCCTATAAGCTGCGCAAAGAGCGCGAAGCCGCCATCCGCAAGGATCGTGCGGCGCTCAAGCGTCTGGAATCACGCATCGCAGAAACAGAAGAAAAGATCGCTGAGACGGAGGCAGAGCTCTGCAAGCCGGAGGTTGCCAGCGACTATCAGGCGACGTTGGAGCTGGCACAGGCATTGGAAACACTGAAGGAAGAAAACGAAACGCTTTTCCTGGACTGGAGCGCGCTCAGCGAAAAGCTGGAGGAACAGGAAACGCAGCAACAATAAAAGCCCAGCCAATCGGCTGAGCTTTTCCTTCTTTCATCCCTTTTATGACGCCCTTTGGAACACCGCTACCTGTTGCAGGAAATCCTGCACTTCCGGCGCGTCGCTGTCCACTTCAATTTGAATCGGTTTTGATAAATCCAGGCTGAAGACGCCCATAATGGATTTTGCATCAATTTTATATTTGTCCGTTGTCAGATGGATCCCAAAGGGAAACTGATTCGTCAGCGATACAAACTTCTTCACTTCTTCAATGCTTGTCAGCATAATCTGTGTCTTACACAATGCCATTACCTCCATCTCTTTTCGTTTCTTATTTTATAATCATAGCGCAGGAAAAAGACCGGGTCAATACATTATTTGTAAATTTTATTACATACAGGAGCTTCAAAATGAAAGTTAGCGTACTCACTCTCGGCTGTAAAGTCAACCAATATGAATCGCAGGCCATGCTGGAACAACTGGTTTCCGCGGGTTTTTCCGCATGCGAAACGTCCGCGGAAAGCGATGTGGTACTGATCAATTCCTGTACTGTCACCGCAACCAGCGACCAAAAGGTGCGCCAGACGCTACATCGCGCCCGGCGGGCCAATCCCAACGCTGTGATTGTGCTTACCGGCTGTATGCCGCAGGCCTTTCCCGAGTTGGCGGAACAGCTGACCGACGCGGATATTGTTTTGGGCAACTCCAATCGGCGCTCCCTTTTGCCGGATATTCTGCAATATCTCTCCTCCCGTCAGCGCATTGTGGACATCGTTCCGCATGAAAAGACCGCCGCGTTTGAAAGCATGCACGTCGACCGCTTTTATGAGCGCACCCGCGCCTTCATCAAAATAGAGGACGGCTGCAACCGCTTCTGCTCCTATTGCATCATTCCCTACGCGCGGGGCCGGGTCCGTTCCAAACCGCTGGAAGAACTGAAGCAGGAGGTTGCGGACATCGCGGCAAACGGCTACCGGGAGGTCGTACTGACCGGCATCAACCTCTCCGCCTATGGGCAGGAGCTCGGCCTTCACCTCTGCGACGCGGTGGAAGCCGCCTGCGAACCGGAAGGAATTGCGCGGGTACGTCTCGGCTCTCTGGAACCGGAGCAGCTCAGCGAGCCCGTCATTGCCCGTCTGGCACGGCAAAAGAAGCTCTGCCCGCAGTTTCATCTCTCCCTGCAAAGCGGCTGTGACGCGACGTTAAAGCGCATGAACCGCCACTATACAGCCGACGAATACCGCACCATTGTCCGCAATTTGCGCGCGGCATTTCCAAACGCCGCCATCACCACAGATATTATGGTGGGATTTCCCGGGGAAACCGAAGCGGAATTTGTGGAATCGCTTGCCTTTGCCGAAGAAATCCGCTTTGCCAAAGTCCATGTATTTGCCTACTCACGCCGCCCCGGCACCAAAGCCAACGATGCGCCCGGCCAGGTGACGCAGCGCGTCAAAGAAGAGCGCAGCCGCCAGATGATCGCACTGACGCAGAAAACCAAGGAAGCCTTTTTTCAGGAGCAGCTCGGCCGCACGGAAAACGTTCTTTTTGAGCGTGAAACCGCCAAGCATGTATATGACGGATACACGGAAAACTATACCCCCGTCAAGGTCAGCAGTACAGAAAATCTCTGCGGGCAGATTCGGCCAACCGCTCTACAGGAGGCTGACGCGGAATGCTGTTTTGGCAGGCTGGTCTGAAAGGCCTGTTTGAACTCTTTAGTCTGAGCAGAATTTAACCATTCAATTGTTTGATCACATTCTGGATTTCTTCTTTTGTTTGATCTGCATTTAAATATTCCCAACTGTAAAACATGAATCCGTCACAGTCGGTTTGTCTTCCCAAAGAGACCTGCTGTGCCAGAATGTTGTTGGATTTTTTCCAGGTTCCGTCGTCCGCGTCGGAACCTGCTTTATATGCAGCCAAACCGAAATACAGCTTGATGTTGTCGTCTTTGACCATCTGTTTCCACTGATCCGCCGCCACATTAAACGGCAAGGTGGGATTTTCAAAATTGACGTACAACTGCGGGCAAATATAATCCACATAGCCGCGCACAGAACACCACGCGTTGACGTCCGCGCCGATTTTCAGGTCGTTTTCAACGTTGGCCTGCGGAGAAATACCAAATTGAACCTCCGGCTTCACGCTCTTAATTTCGCTGTAGGTGAGCTGCACCAGCGCATTGACGTTTGCGCGGCGCCACTCCTGCAAATTGAGCGGCGTGCCATTCCTGGCCGCGGACTGTGTATATTCGCTGTAAGCCGCCTGGTCAAAGGAGGCATCCTCCGTGGGATAAAAATAGTCGTCGAACTGGATGCCGTCCACGTCATAATTTTCCGCAATCTCCTTTGCCCCATCGGCAACCAGCTTGCGGACTTCCTTGTATGCCGGGTTAAAGTATTTTCCCGTGTCGGTCTGAACGATCCACCCTGCTTTAGCGGCGTCCTCTTTCCAGAGGTTGTACGCGTTCGTCTGCGCCAGGATGGAAGGCGTATCCCCCAGCTGCACGCGCATGGGATTGATCCACGCATGGAATTCCATCCCGGCGTCGTGCGTCGCTTTTACCATGTAAGCCAGCGGGTCGTAGCCGGGATTCACCCCCTGCGTTCCGCCCACAATATGGGACCATGGATAGAGCTCCGACGGATACAGCGCGTCGCCAAACGGACGGACATGGACAATCAGCGCATTCATACCGACCGCTTTGGAACCGGCAATGATGGCGTCAAATTTCTTTTGGAACGCCGCTTCGCTCCGGTCTTCCTCCTTGCTCATATCAAGGCTCATGTAAGGAACCCAAACGGCGCGCATTTCTTCCGTGGCCGCCGGCGCTGTCACCACAGGAGACTCCTGCTGAACAGAAGACGACGCAGGCGGTTCCTCTGCCTGGGAAGGCCCCTCGGAGGATATCGTTTCTGGTATAGAGGTTTGCGCCGGCTGCGTGCCGCCGCTGAAATTGACCGCCATGCACAATGCAACCGCAATGACAAGCAGGCAAACGCACGCCAGCAGGCTGTGGCGATGGAATAGCTTAATCACCATATTGATTCTTCATCCTTTCTCTCAGCGGCTTCCCGCCGTTCCTGTCGCTTTGTCCAATTGGTTCCATTGTAACGCAACCCATTTGACAGATTGGCGCAAATCGTGTAGGATGGCTAAAGAATCCCGATCATCGGCTTTACTGGAGGTGTAAACCTTGTTTTTTCTGATCAGTATTGTTGCCGGCGGCAGCGATTTAGGCCAGCGGCGTTGTACCATGCCCTGCTGTGGACCTGTAAACGTCTACCTGTCTTATACCTTTCAACAATTCACGTTCTTTTTCATTCCCCTCTTTCGTTTTAACAAGCAGTATTTTCTTACCTGCCCGCAGTGCGGCGCAATCTACACACTCACCAAAGACGAAGGAAAGCGGTTGGAAAAAGACGCGGACGCGCGGGCCGATCCCGCTTGTATGCACTTGGTGCGGCAGACTCATCACAGCCATTGCCCACGGTGCGGCGCACCGGTTGAAGCAAACAGCCGCTATTGCCCGCAATGCGGCGCTTACTTAGGAGGTCAATGATGCAATACTGGATTCTGTATTTTGTTTTTATCAGTCTGGTCGCGATTATCCTGACGGTGCACGACAAAGACGCCGCGCAGAAACACCGCTGGCGCATCCCCGAAGCCACCCTGCTTTGGGTTGCCGCGCTCGGCGGTTCCGTCGCCATGTACTTCACCATGCAGATCATTCACCATAAGACCAGGCATAAGAAATTTATGATTGGGATTCCGGTGATTTTCTTTGTCCAGTTGATCGCAATCGCATTTATTACCGGGCAAATTTCTTTTCCAAATCTGTTTCACTAAAAAATCCCTTCCGCTGGCCAAAGCAAATGGCAGGCGGAAGGGATTTTCTGATAAAAGGATAAAATAAATAATATAATCTGGTTTCATACGGCAAGATCATTCTGTTATAGATGCAGCGATTTGCTCGGACACTCGTCTATACATTTAAAACATAATATGCACTCTGTTCCGTTTATACGTTTACGAGAATTATTGACAACATCAACATCCATAGGACAAACCTTTTTGCATTTTCCGCAGGAAATACATTTATCCATATCGTTTTTGACGCGCAATAAAGTATAATAGCTTGCTGGTTTTAAAAATACAGTGATAGGACAGATATATTTGCAAAAAGCACGGTTGTCCTGAAGCGCAAAAGCCAATCCTATCCCTAAGGCGTAATATAAAACATTTCCAATGATAAAACTCCAGAACATAATCTTTTCAATGTTGGGCAGCTGGAGTACAAAAAGCGCACCAATAAATAAGAACGAGCAAGCAAACACGGCGTACCGGATAAAACCAATCTTTTTTCTTGGATGCCTTGGTACTTTATAGGGCAGCAGATCAAGAAGCATAGCTGTCCAACAGGCATATCCGCACCACCCACGGCCAAAAAGAAGCGGGCCCGCAATTTTTGCAACCACGTAATGAATGACTGCTGCCTCAAACACACCTAAAAACAAATAATACCAAAAACCTTCAATCTGCATGTTCTCGCGGGATATAATTCCAAGATACACAAGCATATATAGGCCCACGGCAAACTGGACAATCGTACGGGCATATTTTAATTTTCTAATATAAAAAGCAATTCCAAGTGCAAGGCATATTCCTATGTAAGAAAAGTTGAATAAATAAAAAATATTATCAAGCATCAACCACAGTGTTACAGCAATTGCTTCAAAAAGCAACCATAAAGCCGTGGGAAACAGATACTTTTTAAGCAGCAGTTTTTTATTTTGCAATGAGCCCACCTCACATTCGCCTTATTTGCATGAAGGCCTATATAAATAGAGCCGCTGCACACTCTTTGTGCAGCGGCTTCTGTCCCTGAATTATTTTGCAACAATGTTAACCAGTTTTCCCGGTACATATATTTCCTTGATCAGCTTTTTGCCGTCGATCTCTGAGGCAATCTTGGCGTCTGCCTTTGCGGCGGCCAGAACCTCATCTTTGGAGAGATCTGCGGCAATCTCCAGACGGGTGCGCACTTTACCGTTGACCTGTACCGCAATCTCCACGGTTTCATCCTTGCACTTTGCTTCATCGTAAGAAGGCCATGCCTGCTGGCAGACCATACCGCCAAAGCCCTGTTCACTCCAGACCTCTTCGGTCACATGCGGGGCAAACGGATTGATCAGAATGGTAAAGGTTTTCAGCTCTTCCCGGGTGATGGAGCCGTCTGTCGCCAGCTCGTTCAGCAGGGACATCATTGCCGCAATCGCCGTATTGAACTTGAGGTTCTCAATATCCTCGCCGACCTTTTTAATCGTTTTATGGAACAGGGACTCCATATGCGGGCGAATCCCGTCCCCAGCAATCAGGTTCTCCTGCAAGTTCCAATACCGCTCGATGAAACGGCGGCAGCCCTTAATGCTGGAGGTGCTCCACGGCGCGGCCTTTTCAAAGTCGCCAATGAACATCTCATACATGCGCATGGTATCCGCGCCGTACTCGTTGACAATGTCATCCGGGTTGACGACGTTGCCGCGGCTCTTGCTCATCTTCTCGCCGTTTTCGCCGAGAATCATACCGTGGCTGGTGCGCTTGGCATACGGCTCCGCGGTGGGAACCACGCCGATGTCGTAAAGGAACTTATGCCAAAAACGGCTGTACAGCAGATGCAGCGTGGTGTGCTCCATGCCGCCGTTGTACCAGTCAACAGGTGTCCAGTAGTCCAGCGCCTCTTTGCTCGCCAGTGCGTCGGGATTGTGCGGGTCCATATAGCGCAGGAAGTACCAGGAAGAACCCGCCCACTGCGGCATGGTATCCGTCTCGCGCTTGGCCGGGCCGCCGCAGTGCGGGCACTTTACATTGACCCAGTCCGTCATGTGCGCCAACGGGGATTCGCCGTTGTCCGTCGGCTCATACGACTCCACCTCCGGCAGGCGGAGCGGCAGCTCGCTCTCCGGGAGCGCGACAAAGCCGCACTTCTCACAGTGTACAATCGGGATCGGCTCGCCCCAATACCGCTGGCGGGAGAAGACCCAGTCGCGCAGTTTGAAGTTGACCTTCGGCTCTCCGATGCCCTTTTCCTTCAGGTACTCCGTAATCTTTACCTTTGCGTCTTCCACGCTCAGGCCGTCCAGAATGCCGGAGTTGACCATAACGCCGGTTTCGCAGTCGGTAAAAGCTTCCTGCTCCACATCGCCGCCCTTGACGACTTCAATGATGGGCAGGTTAAATTTCTTTGCAAACGCCCAGTCGCGCGTATCGTGCGCCGGGACTGCCATGATCGCACCGGTCCCGTAGGATACCAGGACATAGTCAGATATAAAAATGGGAATCTCCCTGCCGTTGACGGGGTTGATGGCCATGACGCCGTCCAGACGGACGCCGGTCTTGTCTTTTGCCACTTCGGTGCGCTCAAAGTCGGACTTCTTGGCGGCTTCCGCCTGATAAGTACGGATTTCCTCCATATTCTTGAGCTGGTCCGCCCACTTCTCAATCAGAGGATGCTCCGGAGAAATAACCATGTATGTCGCACCGTAGAGCGTATCCGGACGGGTGGTATAGATCTTCATTTTATCCCCGGCAGTCGTCTCAAAATCGACTTCCGCGCCGGTCGAACGGCCGATCCAGTTGCGCTGCTGCGCTTTGACGCGGTCCGGATAATTCACCAGGTCCAGATCGTCGATCAGGCGCTGCGCATATTCGGTGATTTTGAGCATCCACTGGGATTTAACCTTGTGGACCACCTCGCTGCCGCAGCGTTCACAAACGCCGTCGACCACCTCTTCGTTCGCCAGCACGCATTTGCAGGAGGTGCACCAGTTGACGGACATCTCCTTTTTATAGGCCAGGCCATGTTTGAAAAGCTGCAGGAAAATCCACTGCGTCCATTTGTAGTACGCCGGGTCCGTCGTATTGATTTCCCTGGACCAGTCAAAGGAAATACCGAGCGATTGCAGCTGCTGCTTAAAGCGCGCAATGTTCTTCTCCGTAACGATCGCCGGATGCACGTGATTCTTGATCGCATAGTTTTCCGTCGGCAGGCCAAACGCATCCCAGCCGATGGGATACAGCACGTTGTACCCCTGCAGGCGGCGTTTGCGCGCAACGATATCCAGCGCCGTATAGGAGCGCGGATGGCCGACATGCAGCCCCTGCCCGGACGGATACGGGAATTCTACCAATGCAAAATACTTTGGCTTTTGAAAGTCCGCGTTGGAGGCATGGAATACGCCCGCCTCTTCCCATTTGTCCTGCCACTTTTTCTCAATCGGTCTGTGGTCATATTTGTTCATGTTCTGATTCGCTCCCATATTGTATCTTATATTGATTACTCGTTTGCCTTCAGTATTTCTGTGATATCCACGTTTTCGCCATCCTGCCACAGGCGGTCCAGGTCATAGAATTCACGGGATTCGCCGGTAAACACATGGACGATCACGTTGCCGTAATCCAGCAGAATCCAGGAATTTGAACGGTATCCCTCCGTGTGCTCCGCTGCAACGCCGCACTGCTCCTTGAGCTGGAATTCCACCTCGTCCGCCAGAGACTTTACATGTGTGCTGCTTGTACCGGTCGCCAGTACAAAATAATCCGCCAGAACGGAAATATCATGAATGCCAATCAGTTTCAAATCCTGTCCCTTTTTCTTGTCCAGTATCTGAATGGCCTTTTGCGCCAGTTCCAATGGTGTCATTTTCTTCTCCCCTTCTTTAAATAGGCCTTTGCCCGTTTACATGATGGATTGATATTCCAGCACCGCTTCATTGTAGGCGGCGATGGAATCCGGATGAATCGCCAGACGGCGGTCCGTCAGGTCCTGGATGGTGTAGGTCATGCCGTGCAGCAAAGCCTCCAGCAGGCCCTGTTCCGCCGCGCGGCGCATATCCTCCACGCCGGGATAGTCCCGGTCGGAAGAGGTAAAATCAGCCACAAACAGTACCTTTTCCAGCAGCGACATATGCGCGCGGCCGGTGGTGTGGTACCGTATCGCGTTTAAAACCTCCTGATCCTCAATACGGAGCTCATTTTCCACGTAAGCGGCGCCGAGCATGGCATGCCAGAGCTTCTGTCCGCTGCGCTCTACCTCCGTCAGGATAATATCGTATTTCGTCATCAGTTTCATCTGTTCTTTGGGCGGCATATCCTTCATGATATCATGCAGGATTCCGGCCGTATAGGCTTTTTTTTCATTTGCGCCGTATTTCTTCGCCAGACGCGCTGCCTCGTCCGCCACCGCCAGGGAGTGCTGATAACGTTTCTCGCTCAAGAAAGGTTTTATAATCGCCTTGTAATCCTTATGGCTCATTTTACCGCTTCCTTTACTGTTCAGTATTGCATCGAACCGCACGATATAAGCCCTTTTTCTCAATATACGTTGCAACTCCGGCGGGCACCAGCCCCCGGATGTCTTTTCCATCCCGCACCGCCTCCCGGACCATTGTGGATGAAACAGGGAGGAAGGCGATATTTGCCAGAATCGTTTTCGCACCGCTGGCCGCAATCTTTTTTGCATATTGTTCCAGTCTGGCAAGGCCGTATGCACTGCGCGGCGCGGCGCAAATGGTCGCCAGCGCGTAAATGCGCTCCGGCTCGCGCCAACGGTCCAGCGTCAGGAACATGTCTTCACCCACAATAAAACAGAGCTCATAGCCGGGATATCTGCGTTTTAACGCGGCGAGCGTCTCAGACGTGTAGCTCGGCCCGCCCCGGCAAATCTCCAAGTCGCTGACCTCATAAGGGGTTCCCTCACAGGCCAGGCGGCACATGGCCACCCGGTCCTCCGCTTCCGCCAAATCCGGCGCCGCCTTATGCGGCGGAACAGAGGTCGGAATAAACAATACCTGTTCCGCTTCCAAAAGAGATGCGAACTGGCGTGCAAGATGCAGATGACCGTTGTGGATGGGATTAAACGTCCCTCCCAAAATTGCGATCCGTTTCATGGCGCTCGATTCCTCTTTATTCTATTACTTTTTCCCTGATTTGGGAAGAATTATTTTCGGTTCCTTCTCATTTCTTCGATAAAGTACAAATTTGGAGCCGATCACCTGCACAACATCGGCCTTAACCTCTTCTGCGATCTGGTCCGCCGCCTCACGGGAAGAGACCGGTGCGGTTTCCAGCACCTTGCCCTTGATCAGTTCGCGCGCAGTCAGCGCGTCGTCGGCCTGCTTGGTCAGCTCCGGACCCAGACCGGATTTCCCCACCATCACGATGGTATCGATATCCACCGCAAGAGAGCGGAGATAAGCGCGTTGTTTACTGGTCAGCATGATATTTCTCCTTTTTATCTGATAATCTTTTCAAAACAATAGAACGGCGCCTGATCCCACGGCCCACGCTGCAAGCAGAGCTCCCCGGCCAATTGATAGCCGTTTTTCCGATAGAGCGACACGCCAGGCGTATTGCTCGGAAGCACATCCAGTCGAATGCTGGTTTTTCCGTTCTGCCGCGCATATTGATCGGTAAATTGCAGGAGTGTTTCAGAAATTCCCCGGCGAAAATATGCGGGATGCACCGCAAGCGTATGCACCACCAGGATTTCATCCGGCCGGTTTCCCGCTTGCCAGGAGACATCCGCATACCGCTCCGGCTGGATGCCGTCCAGAATGCAGGTTCCCGCTACAGCGCCTTCCTCCAGGCACACATACAGCGCGCCGGATTGAAGCCCCTCCTCCGCTGTCTCCCACGTCGGATAGATGTCTTTTCCCCAACCGGGATAGTTGACGTGCGATTCCAAATAGTCCGTCAGCGCATCATACAGCTGTGCAACCGCATCCAGATGCTCCGGCCCTGCCAGACGCACATGCCTTTCATCCGCCATGCTGTCTCTCCAAACATTCCGCAAGTTTCCTCAGCGCCTTTCCCCTGTGGCTGACCGCGTCCTTCTCGGCCGGGGTCAGCTCCGCATAGGTCTTTTCTCCCACCAGAAAAATCGGGTCGTAGCCGAAGCCGTCGGTTCCGCGCGGTGCAAACGCGACACTTCCCTCACAGACGCCCTCCACGTCGATGCGCGTTCCATCCGGATACACGACGCAGATTGCACTGACAAAACGCGCGGTCCGTTGCTCCGCTGGGACATCCTTCAGTTCGTTCAACAGTTTCCGGTTGCGGTCCGCATCTGTCGCATCCTCTCCCGCGTATCGCGCAGAGTAAACGCCCGGTGCACCGTCCAAGGCGTCAACCACAATGCCGGAATCATCCGCCACCGACGGCATCCCGGTCTGTTTGCAGGCTGCTTCCGCTTTGAGAAACGCATTTTCCGCAAAAGTGGCCCCGGTTTCCTCCACCTCGTCCAGCTGCGCGGTGGTTACCTCGATGTGCAGCGGCTCCAGAATCCGCTGCAACTCCTGCACCTTATGTTGATTGTGGGTTGCCATTACATACTTCATACCACACGCTCCTTATCTGGTAAACAGCGCCTCGGAAAACGCCCGCGCGTCAAAGGGCTGCAAATCATCCAGCTGTTCCCCCACACCGATATATTTGACCGGCAGATTCAACTCTTCCCGGATGGCAAGCACCACGCCGCCGCGGGCCGTGCCGTCCAGCTTGGTCAGCACAATGCCGGTAATGTTCGCCGCGTTCTTGAATTCCCGCGCCTGATTGACCGCATTCTGACCTGTTGTGGCGTCCAACACCAGCAGGACTTCCTTGTCCGCGTCCGGCAGTTCCCGGTCGATCACACGGTTGATTTTTGCCAGTTCATCCATCAAATGTTTCTTGTTGTGCAGGCGGCCCGCCGTGTCACAGATTACAACGTCCATTCCTCTGGCCTTCGCCGCCGCCACGGCATCAAACACGACGGACGCCGGATCGGACCCCTCCGCCTGTTTAATCAGGCCGCATCCGCTGCGCTCCGCCCAAACCTCCAGCTGTTCGATTGCCGCCGCACGGAACGTATCCGCCGCCGCAAGCAACACTTTTTTGCCATCCTGGCGCAATTGATAGGCAATTTTTCCAATGGTCGTGGTTTTCCCCACCCCATTGACGCCGATGACCAATACCACGGACGGCTTTGTGCCAACTTTTAAAGCTTCCTCGCCGCCGATCATCTCCGCCACCGTTGTCCGCAGCATCTCAAAGATTACCTGCGGGTCGCTGACGCGCTCCTCTTTACAGCGCTTTTTAACCGCTTCACAAATACGTTCCGCAGTGGGCACACCCGTGTCCGCCATGACAAGCAGCTCTTCAAGCTGTTCAAACAGCGACTCATCGATTTCCGTATAGGAACCCAGCATTGTGTCCAGCGAAGAGCTGAAGCTTTCCCTTGTTTTTTTCAAGCCTTCTTTGATTTTAGAAAATAGACCCATGCTTAACAAACACCTGCCTGTTTCAATATTCTTTGATCCATGCTATTTTGCGGCGCCGATGCCGAGTTTCTGTTCAATTTCATCCGCATGCAGTTCCAAAAGTTTGGAAACACCCTCGTCCTGCATCGTGACACCATACAGCACATCCGCTTCTTCCATACTGCCGCGGCGGTGGGTAATGACGATAAACTGCGTGTTTTTGTTCATCCTGCGCAGATAGGCTGCGAAACGGTCGACATTGACATCATCCAGCGCCGCCTCAATTTCGTCCAGCATACAGAACGGCGGCGGGCTGACCTTCATAATAGCGAAGTACAGTGCGATCGCCACCAGGGCTTTTTCTCCACCGGAGAGCAGTTCCAAATGTGTGACAATCTTACCCGGCGGCTGAACGGATATTTCGATGCCGGAACGGAGCACATCCTCCGGGTCGGTCAACGCCAGATTCGCCGTACCGCCTCCAAACAGCTCTTTGAAAGTCTGGAGGAAGTTCTCATTGATCTGTTTAAACCGGGTGACGAACAGCTCCCGCATCTGGCGCGTCAGGTCCCCGATGAGCCGCAGCAGCTCGTCGCGGCTTTTTTCCACGTCCTCCACCTGCGTTTTCATAAAAGCGTAGCGCTCGCTGACTTCTTTGTATTCTTCCACTGCCGCGACGTTGACCGTTCCCAGCGCTTTGATCTTCCCCTTCAGCTCGTTCAATCGTTTCTGCGACTGCCCGGCATTTTCAATCGGCACGCCGATCTCCTCCGCTTCACGGCGGGTCAGTTCGTATTCTTCCCATAAACGGCTGATAATTTCATCGTATTCCTTTTGCAGATTTGCCTTGCGCTCTTCCAGGCGCGCCAGCTCATGGCCGACGGTTTCCCTTGCGCCGGACTGTTCGCGTTCCTGAATCCGCAGCTCGGAGGACTGTTTTTCATATGCCATCCGCTGGGCGTTGATCTCTTCAATTTTCTTTGCAGACTGTTCTGCACGCTCCCGCAAACCGGCGGCCTGCTGTTTCAATTCGTCTATTTGGGTCTTCAAGACGTCGATCGACGTGCATACCCGCGCCTTTTCCAACTCCAATGCCTTCCGATGGCCTTCCCGGTCCGTTTTACGGCGTTCAATGTCCGCAATTGCATTGCGCAGGGATTCCACATCCTTCTGCGCGGAAAGGCAGGCAAAGCGCATCTCCTGTAAGTCCACAGATAGGGTATCGCAAATCTGGTTCTGCTCACTGCGGCTGGAGCTGATCTCGTTCATCTTGCCCTGCAATACGGAAATTTGCAGCGTCGCATCTTCCATCCGGCGCTCCGCTTCTTCCTGCAATGCCTGCTGTTCCGCCAAACGTATGTTGGCGGTGGTGCGCTCCTCCTCCAATGCACGGATATCGCTGCCAATGGTCCGGATGTCGTCCTGTGCGCGTTTGTGCTCCGCCTCAATCCGAATACGCTCTTCCTGCGCGGTCGCCAGCTCGCCCTTTGCACCGGAAAGCGCCGCCTCTGCGGCGGACGCTTCCTCCGAAGCGGTCTTCCATACCGCTTCGGCCTGGGCCGCCTTCTCCCGCAGCTGTTCCGCCTGCGCTTTGATGCGTTCAATTTCCGCCGCACGGCCCAACAGCCCGGCGTTTCTCGCCAGGGAACCGCCCGTCAGGGAACCGCCAGCATTGACTACCTGCCCGTCCAATGTCACGATCCGGAATTTGTACCGATACCGTTTGGCGACAGCCGTCGCGGCGTCAAGATCCTCCACCACAACAATGCGGCCCAGCAGGGAATTTTTGATCCCGTTGAACCGATCCTCACAATCGCAGAGTTTTCCCGCGATGCCGACCACGCCGGGACAATCTTCCAGCCCAGGCTCGTCCAGCACATTGCCGCGGATATTGGAAAGCGGCAAAAAGGTCGCCCGACCACCGTTGCGCTGCTTGAGGAAGCCGATTGCCCGTTTTGCGTCCTGCTCCGTCTCCACCACGATATTCTGCATCGCCGCGCCCAGCGCGATTTCAATCGCCACCGCGTATTCCCGCGGGACCTTAATCAGCCGGGAAACCGGGCCGAGAATCCCGCCGAGCGTACCGTGCCCCGCCTCTTTCATGACAACCTTGACGCTCTGCGAAAATCCCTCCAGATTGCGTTCCAGATCCTCCAGCAAACGCGCCTTGCGCGCACATTCGTTGGCATCCAAATGCAGTCGATCGCTCTGCTGCTTGGCATTTTCCACACGCTGCCGGCGGCTGTTCAGGCGCAGTTCATAACCCTTCACCGTGTTCCCCAACGCCTGAATGCGGTCCTGTGTATCCACCAGCATTTGAGCGTAATCTGCGCCGCTCTGTTCCAGTTCCTGTGCGCGGAGCCGCTTCTCAGCCAACGACTCTTCCACTGTCTGCATGCGAAGCTTGATTTCTGAAATAGTAGAAGCCGCCGTCATCGATGCCAGCTTTTGCTCCGTAGATGCCGTGGACAGCGCGTTAATTTGGCGGGAATACGCGTCAATCTGGGAAACAGTTTCCCCCATGCCGCGCCGCAGCTCTTCCAAACGCGCGGAACAGGCGTTGCTTTCCACCTCCTTTTCCAAGACAAAGCGGTCTTTTTCCGCAATTTCCGCATTTTTGGCAGCGATTTCCGCGTCCATATCCTTTCCGGACTGATCGGACTGTGCGATTTCCCGTTCAATGCGCGCAATGTTCTGCCTGCTATGTAGAATATCGTTTTCAAAGACGGAAATTTCTCCGTCCTTCGCCATGGCGGCTTCTTCCAAGCGGGAAGCCTCCTGCCGCACCTCGTCCACCTTGGCGGTACAGGCATTTGCCTGCATAAAGCTTTCTTCTATGCGGCGCTCAATTGCCGCCAGTTGTTCTTCTATTTCATTATAATGATTTTTAGCGATGATAATACGGTCGTCATGCTCGCGCAAAACTTTACCGGAACGCTCGAGCGTATTCAGCCAAAGACTGATTTCCAGCGTGCGTTTTTCTGAAGCATATTCCAAATACTGCTCCGCTTTTTCCGCCTGCTCCTTCAGCGGCCCGACACGGTCTTCCAGCTCTGAAAGGATATCGCGCAGGCGCAGAAGATTCTCTTCGGCCTGGTTCAGGCGGCGCTCCGATTCTTCTTTGCGGTAGCGAAAGCGGGAAATCCCCGCCGCCTCTTCAAAAATCTCGCGCCGGTCCTCGCTGCGCGCCGCGACAATGCTGTCGATCTTGCCCTGACCGATGATGGAATAACCATCGCGCCCCAGCCCGGTATCCATGAACAGCTCGTTGATGTCGCGCAGACGGACCGCTGCCTTGTTGATCATGTATTCACTGTCTCCGGAGCGGTAATACCGCCGCGTGATGGAGACAGTGTCGTTGTCAAAGGAAAGCTGGCGGTCTGCATTGTCGATACACAGGGTCACTTCCGCAAATCCCTGCGGCTTTCTGGCGGGCGTGCCGTTGAAAATGACATCCTCCATACGGGTACAGCGCAAAGTACGGGTGGACTGCTCCCCCAGCACCCAGCGGACAGCGTCGCTGATATTACTTTTTCCGCTGCCGTTCGGCCCAACTACCGCGGTAATGCCCTGATTGAACGTCAACGTGGTTTTATCGGGAAATGTTTTAAACCCCTGGATCTCCAAAGATTTTAAGAGCAAGCTGTCACATCCCTTCCGATGGAAATATGGATTTTCAAAGCGCGTTTACCTGAAATTGTCCCAAATCAATCTGCGCATCCTGCACAAATCGTACTGAATACCCCATTTGCGTCAACGCGGTAAGGTTCTTTTTCTTTTGACCCAATGCTTTGGAAATATCTTTTGGATTTACTCTGATTTTTATAGTAAATCCAATATCCATATCATCTTTTAAGCACTTATAAACTTTATTGTAGAATCTATGACTCTCGCAGAGTTCCCGAAAAGCGGGGTGCCACGGCCCCGCCAACCGGTCCCGCTCCAATTCCGGCGTACTATGTAAACCAAGGCGAATAACCCGGATCTGTTCCCCTTCAAAGAAATCCAGCAATTCCGCGCACAACGAAACCGCTTCCTCCAGTTCCATGGGGAAATACGCGCCGCTCTGATAAAGCGCTTCCAATTCTGTTTCCCGCATAACGATCGTTGGATAAATGCGGATTGTATCGGGCTTTAAGGCCGCAAGCCTGCGGGCCGTATTCATCGCCCCCGCAGGCGTGTCGCCATAAAGACCGGTCATCATTTGCAGTCCCAGAGAAAATCCGTATGCACGAATCTGCGCGGAAGCCTTTTCCACTTGAGCCGAGGTGTGTCCGCGCCGGTTGCAGTCCAGCACACGATCATCCATGCTCTGCGCCCCCAGTTCAATGGAAGACACCCCATACCGCTTTAAAAGGGACAATATTTCTTCATCGATGGCGTCCGGCCGGGTGGAAATACGAATTCCCGCAAAACCATCTTTTCCCACAAACGGGGCCGCCGCTTCCAAAAGAGAGATCATATCGCCGCGTTCGATCGCAGTAAAGCTCCCGCCAAAAAAGGCAATTTCCGCACTTTGTATCTCCTGCAGACTTCTTTGAGCGGTCTGAACCGCTTCGATCACATCCCGCGCTGTTGGCTGGATTTGACGGCCCGTAATGCTGCGCTGGTTACAGAAGCTGCATTGGTGTAGACAGCCGTTGTGCGGCACAAACAGCGCTACGTTCGCGTGTTTCAATAGCCCATCAGCTCCAGCGCCTCACGCGCCGCCTGCTGTTCAGCTTCTTTCTTGTTGCGCCCGCCGCCCTTGCCGATCACATTGCTGTTCAGATGGACCTCCACGGTAAAATGCTTGTCGTGGTCGGGGCCGCTTTCACCGATCAGCACATACTCCAGATGTTCCTCGGGATTTTGCTGCACAATTTCCTGCAGCGCGGTTTTATAGTCCTTAAACGCTTTTGGCCTTTGTGTTTTGAGCATTGGCAATACAAAGCGCAGAATAAACTTGCGCGCTTCTTCCATGCCTGCGTCCATATAGATCGCTGCAATGACCGCCTCAAACGCGTCTGCCAGAATGGAAGAACGTGTGCGCCCGCCGGAATTCTGCTCGCCATGGCTCAGACGCATGAATTTTCCCAAATCGATCTGCTTGGCAAATCCGCAGCACGCCTTCTCACATACAAGCGCAGCGCGGTTTTTGGTAAGGTCTCCCTCCGGCATTTCCGTATTATTCTTAAACAGATAATCCGCGACAACAAAGCCAAGGACAGAATCGCCCAAAAACTCCAAACGCTCGTTGCTTTGCTCCTTTCCCTTCGCCTCGTTGGCGAAAGAAGAGTGTGTTAAAGCGGTCAATAAAAGCTGTTTATTTTTGAAATGGTACCCCAGTTTTTCTTCAAATTCTTTATAGTCCGTCATATCCAGACCTCCTGAAAATCAATCCGCGGCATTCTCCTTATACGCAGCCACAGACGCGGTAATTTCATCCACCACATTGCCCGCTACATACGCTTTGGTGAGACGCAGTGCATTTTTCACCGTCTTTGCTTTGGCGCTGCCATGGGTTTTAAAGACCGGTTTTGCCGCGCCCATGATCGGCGCACCGCCGTATTCGTTGTAATCCATGGTTTTCTTCATCGCCGTCATATCTTTTAACACCAAAGAAGCCGCCAGCTTATTCTTCCCGTTTTTCGTGAAAATCTCCTTGATCATGCGCATCATGGTGGTGGAAACACCTTCATACATTTTCAGCAGCATATTTCCAGTAAAGCCGTCGGTCACCACAACCTCCGCAGCATCATCCGGAACCTCGCGCGCTTCAATGTTTCCAACAAAATTCAATTTGGATTCCTTCAGCAACGCATACGCTTCGTGCTGCAGCTCGCCGCCCTTATGCTCCTCTGTGCCGATATTTGCCAAACCCACACGCGGATTCTGGACTTCCATTACCTTGTTCATGTAAATGGAACCCATAACACCGAACTGACGCAGCATCTCCGGCTTGCATTCCACATTGGCGCCGCAGTCAATCAGCATGAAAAACCCTTTCCTTTTGGGAAGTACTGGTGCAAACGCAACGCGTTTGATATTTTTAATGCGTTTGACAATCATGGTTGTTCCAACCACCAGCGCGCCGGAATTGCCGCCGGAAAGAAACGCATCCCCCTCACCAGCCGCAAGCTTTTTCAGTCCCAACGCCATGGAGCTGTTGGATTTAGACTTTAAAATTTCCCCCGCGTGGTCCTCCATGGTGATGACGTCCGGCGTATCCGCAATTTCCATCCGGTTCAAAGAAATATTGTTCTCCTTTGCCACACGGCGAATTTCCGTCTCGCTGCCGGTCAGCAGAATATCAATGTCCAACTCCTGCACAGCTTCCGCGCAGCCCTTCAGGATTTCCAATGGAGCATTATCTCCACCAAACGCATCTACAATAATTTTCATTGTTATACCTCCCGCAGCCAAAGAGCTGCTATGAAATCCATATTTACTCTATATGTTGTATGATATCGCTCAGTAATTGTAACGAGCGCTCAGAAAACGCTGCATAACGCGCGCGTTTATCCCGGATATGCGGTTCGATCGGCGGCATGACGCCGAAATTTGCCCCCATCGGCTGGAAATCGCTTTCCCCGCCGTTCTGTACATACCGGCTCAGTGCGCCGATCATTGTTTCCGGCGGCAAGGTAAGGGTGGCTTTCTCCTGCGCCCGGCGCGCCGCGTTCCTTCCAGCCATCAGGCCGCTGGACGCGGATTCCATGTATCCCTCTACGCCGGTTATTTGTCCCGCAAAAAACAGGTTTGGATTATTCCGCACGCTGTAATCGCTGTTTAAAACCTCCGGAGAATTTAAAAATGTATTACGGTGCATCACGCCGTACCGGATAAATTCTGCCTGCTCCAGCCCCGGAATGAGACCGAACACACGCTTCTGTTCGCCAAATTTCAGGTTGGTCTGGAATCCCACCAGATTATACAGGGTCCCTTCCCGGTCCTCGCGCCGCAGCTGCACCACGGCCCAGGGCCGGTGCCCCGTATTGGGGTCCCTCAGCCCCACCGGCTTGAGCGGCCCAAAGCGGATCGTATCCGCGCCGCGCTGTGCCATGACCTCCACCGGCATACAGCCCTCGTATACCTTTGGGTCGGCAACGTCAAAATCGTGAACCGGCGCACGTTCCGCATGGATCAGCGCATCATAGAAGCGCTCGTATTCCTCTTTGTTCATCGGGCAGTTCAGGTAGGCGTCATCCTCACCTTTGCCATACCGCGACGCGGCAAAAATCCGCTCCCGGTTCAGGCTCTCCGCTGTGACGATCGGTGCGGCGGCGTCAAAAAAGCTGAGCCCTCCGCCGCACAGCGCGGCAATTTCCTGCGCCAGCGCATCGGAGGTCAACGGCCCCGTCGCAACCACGGTGATCCCCTCCGCGGGGATTTTTGTCACCTCTTCGCCACATACCTGAATCAGCGGATGCTCCCGAACCGCCTTCGTCACGGCGGCGGAAAACGCATGACGGTCCACCGCCAGCGCACCTCCGGCTGGAACGCGACAGGAATCCGCGCACTGCATCAGCAGGGAACCCAGCCTGCGCATCTCTTCTTTTAAAAGACCCGCCGCGCTCTCCACACGCTCCGCTTTCAGAGAATTGGAACAGATCAGCTCCGCAAAGTTCGGGCTTTGGTGCGCGGGAGAATACTTTTGGGGCTTCATTTCATAAAGCGTAACCGGAAGCCCGGCCTGCGCGATCTGCCAAGCCGCTTCACAGCCGGCCAGGCCCGCGCCAATCACTTGTATGGTCACCGGTTCTTCCTCCTATCAGGACTCCGCATTTTCCTCTTCGTCCGGATTCTGGACTTTTTCATATCCGCAATCCGGCGTGACGCAGTAGAACTTGGGATGCTTACCCTTCTTCTTTAAAAGGGTTTTTCCACACCGGGGACATTTCTGTGTCGTCGGTTCATCCCAGGAGATGAAATCGCAGTTTGGATATTCGGCACAGCCGTAAAAGATACGGCCTTTCTTTGATTTCTTTACAATCACTTTGCCGCCGCATTTGGGGCACTCCGCGCCCGTCTCCTGCACCAGCTTTTTAATATTTTTACATTCCGGATACCCCGGGCAGGCGATAAACTTGCCGTACCGGCCCATTTTAATAACCATTTGCCGGCCGCATTTTTCACAGATGATATCTGTTTCATCCTCTTTCAGAGGAATTTTCACGCCCTGCATTTCTTCTTTCGCCTGTTTGAGCGTCTTGTCAAAATCGCCGTAGAAGTGGTCCAGCGTCTCCACCCAATCGGTTTTTCCGCTCTGCACCTCATCCAGATCCTTCTCCACCTGCGCCGTAAAACGAACGTTGACAATCTTGGGGAAGCGCTCCTTCATGAGCTTCGTTGTCACTTCTCCCAGCTCCGTTGGCTTGAGCGCTTTGCCCTCACGCACCACGTATTCGCGGCCTGTGATCGTCGAAATAGTCGCGGCATAGGTGGACGGACGGCCGATCCCGTTTTCTTCCAGGGCTTTGATCAAAGAAGCTTCTGTAAACCGCGCCGGCGGCTGCGTAAAGTGCTGGTTGCCCGCGATTTCTTTGCAGCGCAGCAGCATCCCTTTTTCCAGGGGCGGCAGTGCGCCGCTGTCCTCTGATTCCTCGTCCTTCTTCTCTTCATACAAAACGGTGAAGCCGTCGAACGTGACGGTGTAGCCGGACGCCTTAAAGATGTAATCGTTTGCAGTGATTTCCGCCTGCGTCGTACTCTGCAGGCAGTTCGACATCTGGCAGGCAATAAAGCGCTCCCAGATCAGCTTATACAGCTTATATTGATCCGCGCTCAGGCTGTCCTTCACCTGATCCGGGGACAGGCTCGGCATGGTCGGACGGATCGCCTCATGGCCGTCCTGCGCGTTTTTCTTGGTTTTAAAGTGTCGGGGCGTATCCGGCAGATACTTCTTGCCCCAGCGTTCCAGGATATACTCGGACGCGTCCTTGATTGCATCTTCCGACAGGCGCAGGGAGTCGGTTCTCATATAGGTGATTAAACCGACGGCGCCCATCCCTTCGATTTCCACGCCTTCATACAGCTCCTGCGCAGCCTTCATGGTACGGCGCGCCTGGAAGCCCAACCGGCGGGACGCCTCCTGCTGCAGGGTGGACGTGATAAAGGGCGGCGCGGGAGATTTGCGGCGGGTTCCTTTTTTCAGGTTGGTGATGTGGTATTCGGCGTCTTCCAGCGCCGCCAGGATTTGATCCGCCTGTTCTTTGTTTTCAATCTTAATTTTCCCGTTTGCATCCCCGTAAAAAGATGCTGGGAACGCTTTGCGGGACCCTTTGGGAATCAGCTTTGCGTCGATGCTCCAGTATTCCTCCGGCACAAAGGCGCGAATTTCCTCTTCCCGGTCCACCACCAGACGGACCGCCACCGACTGCACGCGTCCTGCGGAAAGACCGCGGCGGATCTTCTGAGAAAGAAATGGGCTGAGTTTGTAGCCCACCAGACGGTCCAAAATTCGCCGCGCCTGCTGTGCGTTGACCAGATCGATGTCAATGCTGCGCGGGTGCTCCATGCCGTTGGATACGCCCGTCTTGGTAATCTCATTAAATGTGACGCGGTTCTGGTCCTCCGTATCCAGGTCCAACAGATAAGCCAGATGCCAGGAAATCGCCTCTCCCTCGCGGTCGGGGTCGGTTGCCAGAAAAACAAAATCGCTCTTTCCGGCCTTTTCTTTCAGTTCGTCGACCAGCTTCTCTTTGCCCTTGATGACCTCATATTTCGGTTTAAAATGCTTTTTAATATCAACGCTCAGCCGGTTCTCCTGCAGGTCGCGCACATGACCCATGGACGCGATCACATCGTAACCCGGACCAAGGTATTTCTTTATGGTTTTCGCCTTTGCAGGCGACTCTACTATTACAAGTTTGGACATACTGCCAAGCACCTCTTTCAAATTCTGGCGGATTCCTTACGAATCCTCAAGTACTTATCTTACACTATATTTTCCATATCGCAATCCTATATTTATCACAAGATTCAGACTTACAAAGCGTTTAAGCCTTGTGAAAGCCTGCCATACATACACAGCAGGCTTTCACAAAGCCTAATGTTGTACTCCATCAGCGAGAATACCGCTTCCCGGAATACGATCGGATTTTCTCACAAATTTCCAGCTCCGTCGCCGCGGCGAGGAAGCGTGAAATTGGAATCCCTGCCTGCGCAGAAAGCTCCGCAGCCGCACACGGCTGGCTTGTCAACACACGGTAGAGCGCCTGCGCTTCGGGAGAAACGTTCTCCGGAGGCTTTTCCTTCGGCTCCTCCGGTTTCGGCTGTTCCACCAAGCGGACCACATCGCCTTCGGATTCCTCCAAATGAATCTGACCGGGAAACCGGGACTGGTACTCCACCAAAATATCATTTGCACAGCTTACCAGCTTTGCGCCGTCCTTTAAAAGATCATTGGCGCCGTGGGCCACGCTGCTGCTGATGCTGCCGGGCAACGCAAAAACGTCTCTGTTCTGTTCCAAAGCGTAATTTGCAGTGATCAAGGAGCCGCTTTTTACCGCGGCTTCCACCACCAGCGTTCCCAGCGTCAGGCCGGCAATGATCCGGTTCCGAATTGGGAAATTGCGCCCGTTAACCGGTGTATCGGGTGGATACTCCGAAATAACCGCGCCGGAATGGGAGACCGCTTCCCGCATCGAGGCGTTTTCCATCAGGTAATTGACGCCTATGCCGCAGCCAAGCACACATACGGTTTTGCCATTTGCCAAGAGCGCCCCTTTATGCGCCTCCGTATCAATTCCCAAAGCGCCTCCGCTGACAATGAGCATCCCCGCTTTTGCAAGGGAATAGGCCAGACTGTTTGCGGCACGTTTTCCGGACTGGGTCGCTTTCCGGGCTCCAACAATGGAAAGAGAGGGCGTTTTTACAAAGTCCGGCATGGTTCCTTTGACATAGAGTACACAGGGCGGATTGTGAATTTCCAGAAGCGGGCGCGGATACGCTTCGTCCTCCGGCGTGACAACCGCCTGTCCCAGCCGTTCACAATATACAATCAGGGAAGCCGCGTGCTCCGGAGAATAAGAGCACATGGCGGAAATCTCCCGTTGTGTAAAAATACCGGCCATTCGCCACTCTGTCTCGCCGGCTTCATAAAACGCCCGCAAGCTGGGATAAACAGACAGAATATGACGCGGCTTGCTGCTGCCGGAATTTAAGGCATGCTGCAGCCAGACCCAGTAGGCCCGATGGTCAACATTCATCTGATTTCCCTCCCTAAATGCAGCGCATTAATTCCCACATCAAAATGGCGGATGACGATGCCGCATTGAGCGATTCTGCGCGCCCCTTCATAGGGATCGTCACAGATGCGCCGCATGCTTGAATCGTCGCCGGCTCCAGACCGTTTCCTTCGTTGCCTACCACCACGACGGATCCCAGAGAAAACCGGGTTTGGGTGATGTCGGCAGCCGCGTGGTCCGGAACCGCGGCATAGATTTTCAGACCCTGTTTTTGCAATTGCTCCACCACTTCCGCCATACTGTCCGCAAAGAAAAACGGCAGGCGGAAAACCGCGCCCATACTCGCGCGCAGCACCTTGGGACTGTAGACGTCACAACAGCTTCCCGCCAGCAGCACGCCGCCGATTCCCAGCGCTTCCGCCGTGCGCAGCACCGCGCCCAGATTGCCCGGGTCCTGGACATTTTCCAAAGCGAGGTATTGCCGGTCCGCCGTCATCCCGGACGAGGCGGTCAAAGCCTCCCGCATACCGCAGACACAGAAAATCCCCTGCGTGTTCTTTGTCTCCGATAAAAGCTCCGCCACATGGGGTTCAATTAAATAGACCTGATGCGCAGCGGCGGCTACCGGTTCCAGGTACAATGCATATTTTTGCTCCGCCTGTTCCGTATAAAACAACGTCTGTACCGGGACGCCGCTTTCCGCCGCATCCCGGCAGAGGCGCGCACCCTCCAGCATAAAAAGGCCCTCTCT
The DNA here is from genome assembly GCF_001261775.1 of Anaeromassilibacillus senegalensis. Taxonomy (GTDB): domain Bacteria; phylum Bacillota; class Clostridia; order Oscillospirales; family Acutalibacteraceae; genus Anaeromassilibacillus; species Anaeromassilibacillus senegalensis. Next base: position 927,029 of record NZ_LN868537.1, read on the forward strand.
CCGGCGATGTTCGGCGGAGGAGGCGAGCTTTGCGGCATGCCGCACGGTTGTATTTTTTCTGCTTGAAATGATTTCGGGCATTGTTTTCACCTATAACAAAAGATGCGCCCGGGTTCAATCCGGGCGCAATTCCAGCTTTTTATACGGCTGCCTTCGCTTTTTCCACAAGCGCCTTGAACGCGGCCTCGTCGCTGATTGCAATCTCAGAAAGCATCTTGCGGTTCAGCGTGATATTCGCCTTTTTCAAACCGTTCATGAATACGGAGTAGCTGATATCGTTCATGCGGCAAGCTGCGGAAATACGGGTGATCCACAGGCGGCGGAAGTCTCTCTTTCTCTGCTTACGGCCGATGTATGCATAGTTGCCGGACTTCATAACGGCCTGTTTGGCCATCTTAAAGTGTTTGCTCTTTGCACCGAAGTATCCCTTCGCCAGCTTTAAAGTCTTTTTTCTTCTTTTGCGTGTCATCAACGCGCCTTTTACACGTGCCATTTTATATACCTCCAGTAATGGTTGTTATTTTATCAAATACGCAGGACGGCTTATTTGTACGGGATCAGGCGCTTTACCTGATTCACATTCGTCTTATCGGCAACGACAGTCTGTCTGAGGCCTCTCTTGCGCTTTCTGGTCTTTTTGTTCAGGATGTGGGATTTATTGGCATGCGCGCGGATGACCTTTCCATTTTTAGAAAGCTTGAAGCGCTTTTTAGCGCCGCTGTGTGTTTTAATCTTGGGCATAATTTGCTCCTCCTTAATTTTGATTATTTGACGGGTTTGGATGCAAGGAACATCAGCATATTGCGTCCTTCCAGCTTCGACGCCTTCTCCACATTGGCGATCTCACTGAGCGCCTCTGCAAAACGTCTCATAATCTCGTGGCCCTGTTCCGGATGCCCCATCTCACGGCCGCGGAAGCGGATGGAAACCTTGACTTTGTTGCCTTCATTCAGGAACCGGGTCGCATGACCGACCTTCGTCTCAAAGTCGTGTGTGTCAATGTTGAGGGAAAGGCGAATTTCTTTGATTTCAACAACACGCTGATTTTTCTTCGCTTCTTTTTCACGCTTTGTCTGTTCAAACCGGAATTTCCCATAGTCGATAATCTTGCACACGGGCGGCGTCGCCTGCGGCGCGATTTTCACAAGATCCAGATTTTGAGCGAACGCCATTTCCAGCGCCTTGGCTGTTGCCAAAATGCCAAGCTGGGAACCGTCCGCAGCAATGACACGCACTTCTTTTTCACGAATTTCCTCATTAATCTGTAGTTCCTTGCTGCTAATTGTTAAGCACCTCCAAATCACGTTATCTGCTGCATAACAAAACGCGGACAGAATCCACCTGTCCGCGCATCAATACAACATTCGTATTGACCCATGACAGACGAAACCTCATAGGTGAGGGCATTGCCCCGCTTTGTTTTTTACTCATTTACTTTACCATCACTGATACGGTTTGTCAAGCAGTATTTTCCTGTTTTTCAAAAGCGTTTCCTTGCCTGTAAATTCCAGTATGCATATTTTTCAAGTAGAATCAATCCGCGCGCCGCCTGTGCTACTGTTGGCGGGAAAGGATTGAACGCTATGTGGAAAAAGATTATTGCACCCGTCGTCATCACGGTCCTTTTGGTCCTTTGGTTTGGCACCTGGCTGACCGCCTGTGTGCTGCTTCCAATTGTGCTTTGGGGCAAACTGCTGGGAAGCCTGCTGTTTGCTTCTTTGATCGGCGTTTCCGTGTATGTGCTGGTGCAGCGAATCAAAGAAATAAGGAGCGGAGAAGAAGATGATCTTAGTAAATACTGACTACATCACCGGCAAGGAACTGGAAATGCTCGGCATGGTGAAGGGAAGCACGATACAATCCAAAAACATCGGCCGTGACATTACGCAGAGCTTTAAGACCATTGTGGGCGGCGAGCTGAAAGCCTACACGGAGATGATGAACGAGGCCCGTGCGCTCGCTACCAAACGCATGGTGGACGAGGCGGAAGTGCTGGGCGCCGATGCGGTCGTCAACATCCGCTATGCTTCCTCCGCAGTTATGCAGGGTGCGGCGGAGGTCATTGCTTATGGGACGGCAGTTAAATTCAAATAATATCTGCTTTCCGGCGCAGCCTTCGGGCTGCGCTTTTTTTGTCATGGTTTATTTCGTGTCTTCACAGAAAAAAACACCACCAGACACAGCGCCGCAAGCGTCAGGACACCTGTAACACGAACGATCCAATCCAGCAGCGGCAAAAACCACCAATGGAGAAGCAGCAACAGCGCTCCTGTCGCGAGCACAAACCAACTGATTCTTTTTATATTTCTCATAGACTCCATCCCCTTACACCTATTAAGGTAAACAGATATGATCCTATTTCACTGCCATGTAAACGTTTATGTGCCGGCGGCATACATGATGATCGTCATAAAAAACGATCGCCGTTTTTCTCCAATACAGCCTTTGCCTCGGCAAAGCGTTCTGATCGCACCAGGATATAATCCGTGTCAAACGTAGACACCGCGAACAGTGGAATTTGCGCCTCCGCTAAAACGCCGGAAATTCTGGCCAGAATCCCCACCAGGGAAAAGTCCAGCGGCCCCTCAACCCGAAAACAGCGCCAGCCAGGCTCCTTTTCCAGGCAGTGGTCCGGCGCGACGGATTCCCGGCAGACCAGAGAACATTCCGTCTCCGTCTTTGCTGCGAACACATCCGTTTCCTCCCAGGGAATATCAAATGCGCTTTGTACTTTACAGACGCAAAAGCTTCCGTCCAGTATTTTTAAATTCATAAAGCTCCCCCTTGAATCGTCCGGTTCATATAGAACGAATATAACAAGCACTCTTTGACCGGCAGACCGGTGCACTGTTCCAAAGCCCGCCGGTACAGCTTCAACTGCGGAGCGTACCGTTCCCATAAAGCGGAAGCATTTGCCGTTCGGTCCGTCTTATAATCCACAATGACAAGCCCGCCGTCCTCTACAAACGCACAGTCCACGGCCCCCTGCAAAATCACCGCTTCCGCCGCAAGCGTTTCGGATAAATCCGCCTGCACTTCGCCCGCGGGAATTTCCACCGTAAACTGGTATTCCCTCCATACTTGCTCAGAAACCAAAATTCGGTTTGCCAAGCCGGAGGAGAAAAACGCGCGGACTCTGTCCAGCTCCACCGCGTTCGCCTGTTCCTTTGTCAGGAACTTCTGTTGTACCAGCCGTTCGAGTTCTGCCTCCGGATGTTGCGCCGCATCCGCATATTTCGCAAACTGCATAAACGCATGCAGCGCGGTCCCCCGCTCCGCCGGCGTCAGCCCCTTTTTTTCGAGGAACGCCGGACGCGACGTCGCTGCATACTGGAAAGAAAACTTTTTCGCCGCCAGCTCGCTGGCGGCTACTTTTGCGGGCACGCCTTTCAGCGCTTCATATGGATACCGGAATGCAATCTTTTTTTGCAGCGTTTGTAACAGAACCGGATCCGGCGCCGCTTCTTTTTCTGGTTCCTGTGTTTCCTGCATGGCTTCCCGTTCCGGATAGACAAGCTGTATGGCCCACCTTGTTTCACAGGGAACGGTAACGCCCGGCAGAGCGTCCGCCATTTCGCGCAGCTTTCCTCCGTCCGGGTGACGCAGCGCACAGAGCAGAAGCCAGTCTGATATACAGGAAACGCCGCGCACCACATAGGGGGGAATCCGCGGTTCCTCTGTCAAGCGGGAGGCAAGCTTACCCAATGTTTTCGCCGCATCTTTCACTGTCGTCAGCAGAAGCAATTTTTCTTTCGCGCGCGTCATTGCCACATACAGGATGCGCAGTTCTTCGCTCATCTCCCCGCGATCAATTTCCAGCGCCGCCGCCGTGCGCGGAAGCGTATCCAACCGCGCGCCGGTTTCCGGATCACGCAGTTTTACGCCGAATCCAAGCTCCGGATGCAGCAGCACGTCGCCCCGTTCCTTATTAAAACGCCGGGAGCAGCCCGCCAGAATGCACACCGGAAATTCCAGCCCTTTACTGCGGTGTACGCTCATAATTTTCACCACATTGGCTGCTTCATTCACTGTAGATGCGGATGCCAGATCGGAATCCTGTTTTTCCAGACGGTCGATCATACGGATAAAACCGGATAAGCCATTGAAACCCGCGCCTTCATATTTTCTGGCATATTCCAGCAGAAGCCGCAGATTGGCCAGCCGCAGCGCGCCGTTCGTCTGCGCCTGTACCAAGTCAGGATAGCCCGTTTTCTCATAAATGGTGCGAATCAGGCGGTCGGACGACATAGTCGCCGCGAGCACCCGGTATTCCTCCAGATCCTTGAGAAACGCCGCCATACGTGTATTGCCGCCCTCTGCGGACTTTGTCACCGCGAGGTACAATAATTCCCTGCGCTCCCCCATACGGACGTCTGCCAGCTCATCCGGCGTAAAGCCGTAAATCGGGCTCATCAGCACAGCAAGCAGCGGGATATCCTGCATGGGATTGTCGATCACACGCAAAAGCGAGAGGACAACCGCAATCTCCGGCGCGGAAAAGAAGCCGCCGGTCGTATCGGCCCACGCGGGGACACCCAGCCGCTGCAGTTCCTGTGCATACTGTTTGGCATAGCGGTTGGCGCTGCGCAGCAGAATACAGATATCCCGGTACTCCACAGGCCGCTGTGTGCCGTTTTCCGTAACGGTCACACCCGACGCCTGCATCTGGCGGACCCGCTGCGCAATGTGAAGGCTTTCTGCCAAAACGGCTTCTTTTTCATCGCCTTTCGAGAGGTCGATGATATCCAGGCTGGTGTCCGGAACCGTACCCGGCGGGAATGAAGCGCCCGGCACCAGCTCTTCCCGCTCGTCGTAGTCGAGATCGCCGGTCTGCACGCTCATGAGCTGATGAAACACAAAATTCACCGCGCCCGTCACGCCCTCCCGGCTGCGGAAATTGCGGTCCAGCGCGATGCTTGCGGGGTATTGATCCCTATCCCGGTCATAGGCCGGATACGACGCGCGGCGGCGCAGGAAAATCTGCGGCATTGCCTGCCGGAAGCTGTAAATGCTCTGCTTGACATCGCCGACAAAAAACAGGTTGCCTTCCTCCCGGGACACCGCGCGAAAAATCATGTCCTGCGCCTCGTTCGTGTCCTGATATTCGTCCACCATAATCTCGTCAAACCGGGAAGCCAGCTCTTCCGCCTCCTGTGTCCGTGCAAATCCCTCCGGTGTATCCCGTACCAAAAGCTTTAACGCCCAATGCTCCAGATCGCCAAAATCGGCGGCACGGCGTTCCATCTTCAGCTGATCCAAACGCGTTCCAAAAGACGACGTCAGGGAGAAAAGGGACTCCACCAGAGGCGCCAGCCGCGCAATGTCGTCCGCACAGTCCGCCTCCGTCGCGGAAAAAATCCCCGCCAGCTTCTCAACGGTCGCCTTTACTTCCTTGCGGGACGACGCCAGCTTATTCTTCAAGGGATCGTCCGCATATCCGCGCAGCGGCTTCAGCTTGGTATAAGAAAAGTTGCAGCAGGCAGCCGCCAATGCGTCCCAGTCCGCTTCCCGCGCTTTTTCCCGCAGGTCCATCAGCCCCGCCAAATCGGCGGTATATGCATCGCGATAGGCCTTGGCAATCGTTTCGTCCTGCTGCATCAGAGAAAGCGCGTTTTGCGTCAGGGAGATTGCATATGTCACGGCATCCTCCGCAAACGCCAATGCCGTCCTTCCCCACACACTTTGGGACGCCGGACCCGCCGGACGATACAGCGCCGCCTTTTCGCTGAGCCATCGTTCCGGAAAGGGATGAGAACGAATAAAATCATACAGTGTCTGCACGATGGAAATCAGCTTGCTGTCGTCCCTGCCGGCGGAAAACGCGTCCACCAGATGGAAGAACGATGGATCACCCGCCGCATAAAATTCCTCCAGTACCTGCGTGATGGCGTCGCTGCGCAGCAGGGTCATTTCCGCCTCGTCCAGGATGCGAAAATCCGGAGAGATTCCAAGTTTATAAAAATTTTCCCGTATCAATTCACTGCAAAAGCTGTGGATGGTACTGATATGTGCGCGGGACAACAGGATTTGCTGGCGCTGCAGCCGCACATTATATGGGTCCTGTTCCAGCAAAAGGGAAATCTGCGCGCCGATCCGGTCCCGCATCTCCGCGGCGGCGGCTTTGGTAAACGTCACCACCAGAAGACGGTCCGCATCCGTTGGATTCCGTTCGTCGGTCAGCCGTTCGATCACGCGCTGTACCAGCACCGCCGTTTTTCCGGACCCTGCCGCCGCGGAAACCAACAGTGTGCCGTTCCGCGCCTCGATTGCGTCACGCTGGCTGGGGGTCCAATTATGCGTTCCCATCGCCATCCCCTCCTTTCGCATCCTGTGTCAGTTCCGCTACCGCCGCGTCGCGGTCCCATTTTGTCATTGGACGGGCAGCGTCCTCCTGTTCATGTCCGCAGACGGCAAAATACGGGCACCACTCGCAGGCGTCCGTGTCTCCATTCAACGGCACCGCTGCAATTTTTCCTTTATGCAGCTCCAACGCCATCTGGGCGACGAGCTCCTTTGCATGCCGCATGATGGCATTCATCTCCTTGGGAGATACGACGCTGTCCCGTTTGGCGGGCGCGCCGTTCTTCAGGGCGACCGGAATGTATTTCCCCTCCGCCTTTTGTTCCATCGCTTCAATGACGGACGCATCGTCGACCAGCAAGCCGTTCATGCGCAGTTTTTTCGCTTCTTCTGCCGCCACCTTGTCCGGCGAAGCGTCCCGCGCGGCGGAGAGGCTGGGCCGGGAAGCCGGCATATAGAGAATTCCAGCAGGACCCGGCTGCATCCCATAGCGGGTCCCCGCGTTTTCACAAAGCGCCGCCAGATAGATCAGCATCTGCATATTCACGCCATAAATGACATCGGAAAGCTTAAACTCCTTTTTCCCCGTCTTGTAGTCGATCACACGCAGGTACTGCACACCTTTTTTCCGATACAAATCCACGCGGTCCACCTTGCCGTCCACGCGTACCTCCCCGCCGTCCGGCAGAGAAACCGTGAGCGGCGGCACCTCTTCCGTTCCGATGGGCAATTCAAAGTCCACCGGCTGAAATTCGCTCTGGCAAAGCTCCTCCGCGATATGCCGGACGATCACCGCCGCGGACTCGGAAAGGCGCGCCACCAGATACGCGAAGCGCGGCGTTTTGCTCTGCAACCCACCCATTTTCGTCTCTGCGTACTGGTTCAGCAGGCGGTCAATCTCTTTTTTCAAATCCGGCGCGTCCAGTTTCTGGAGCCGCTCCGCCCCCAGATCCCGGAAAAGATGCTCCAACAGATAATGCATCAGGCTGCCGTATTCCAGCGCGTCCAGTTCCGCCGTGCGCCGTTCCTTTGCATGCAGGCCAAACCGGCAAAAATATTGGAACCGGCAGAGATAAAACTTTTCAATCTGCGTGGCGGAAACATGCATACTCGCGCCAAACAGGTCAAATGCTTTTTGCGCATCCTCAAATGCGGCCGGACGCCTGTGGGAAACGCGTTCCAGCGCGGCGGTGCGCGGCGCATACGCTTCCTTCTCTGCAAAAAGCTGTTTTAAAGACGCGGAAGCAGGCGTCTGTTCACGCCATCGCTGTGCCGCCAATGCCAACGCGGACTGTTCCGCGTTGGCAAAGAAAGAAAGCGGCAGGCTGAATTGCGTATGAACCGGCACGTCTTTGAGAATGGCCTGCGCCTCCGTCACAATGACCGATGCGCGCTTTGCTTCCCCCTCCGGTCCGGATGCGGGGAAGCTGATGAACAAACGCTCTGAAGCAGCACTCATCGCCGCATACGCCAGAAAACGCTCCTGTACGGCAACACCCTCCAACGTATCGTTGAGGGGCAGTCCCAGGGCAATCAATTCCCGGCGCTCGCTGTCGCTGAAAACGCCGCCGGAACCGGGCGTCAGCGGAAAATCCTCCTGCGACGCGCCCAGCAAAAAGACCACTTTCGGCTCATGCGTCCGGATGCGGTCCGCCGCGCCGACGGTAACCGCGTCCAGCTCCTCCGGGATACTTGCCACATCGTTCGCCAGGATCATCAGCCGGAGCAATTCCGCATAGCGCGTATGACGCAGAACGGCCCCCCCCAGCACCAGCGCGCTTTGATCCAATATCTGCATCAGGACGTCCCACAGGCGGAGCTGCCGTTCCGCCAGTTCCGTTTTTCCCGCATCCGCCAACTGCGCGGCCAGTCCTTTTAAATGTTCCGATACGCCGATTTCCTCCAGCAGTTGATAAACCGCTGCCGCCATCTGCTCTCCATCCGCGTCCGCAATACGCTCCGCGAATCGCAGCAGCGGTTCTACAACCGCCGCACGGCTTTCATTTAAGGATGCGAGCGCATTCCTGTCTTTCTCCGTCCATTCCTCCACAAACCCCTTGGGGTGCTCCGTCCATTTTTCCCGCCACTTTTTTCCCGACAAGCTCCAAAGAAACGTATAGTTCTCCAGGGACGAAATCTCCTCGACTGTCAGACCCGTCAGGCCTGTCTTTAAATAGGAAAACAGGTCTGAGGAAGCAAACCCGGAACGGATGACCTGAAAGGCCGAGAGAACCAAGCGCATCAGCGGTTCCGCATCGATCCGCTGCGGCTTATCCATAAAATAGGGAATCTCCCGGCGTTCCAGCGCCGCGTCGAGAATCTCCCGGTAGGCGTCCGGTGTCCGGACAATCACCGCGAAATCGCGGTATCGATAACCGGCGTCCATCACCAGCTCACGGATCTCCGCGGCTGTAAATTCGGATTCGTCGTATAGGTCCCTTGCTTCGTACAGAGCAACGCCTTCTGCGGGCTTTCTATCCCCGCGGACCGTCCGAAAAGCCCCCCTTTCCAGCGCTGCAATTCCCTTTGCATGGAACCGTTTTCCCGCATCCAGCACAACCGGTGTGGCGACCCGGACGCCCCGTTCCTTCGCCAGACGAACCAGGCTGTTTCCCGTTCTTCGCACCAAAGAGAACAACCCCATCCCTTTTTCCGGATCGTCCAGTGTATCTGTACATAATGATACATACACCTCGTCCGCCTGCTCCAGGATCAGGGAAAGAATTTGATATTCCTGCACGGTAAAGCTTTGGAACGCATCGACCGCCACCACGCAGCCTTTAAAATAGGCATGTTGCTCCAACAGCAATTTCAGGCGCGTCAGGTCGTCCAGCGGGTCAATAAAACTCTGCGCAACCAGCGCTTCATATGCTTCCAAGATCAGAGAAAGCTCCCTGGACTTCTGCTGCAGGGTACCGGACAACCGCGACTGGCCGTTCACGGCCATTTGCAATAAGTCGCAGGGCGTGACGCCGCACATTTTGAGTTCTGCTTCCACAGAAAGAAGCAGGGAGATCAGCTCCACGCTGTCCGCGTTCTTTCGATAAAAATCCAGTTGATCCTTCACCTGCTCCAGCGCCAGGCTCATGAAGGCGTTCCGTCCGCCGTCGTCCAGCCTTCTGCCCGCCGCACCGCCGTATCTCCGGAACACCCGGTCCGCCAAACGGGTAAAGCTGAGCACCTGCACGCGCTGAGCACCTTTCGCCCCGAGAAGACGCAGCATAGCGCGCTCGTTTTGAAAAGAACTTTGCTCCGGGACCAGCAAAACCGGCGTTTGTTCTATTGGCGTCTCTTTTAAAAGCGCTCTTATTTTTGTCGTTTTTCCGCTTCCCGCGCGGCCAAGCAATAAATGCAGCATAGTCTCCTCCGGTTCCCAATGAACTTCTAACCCATTATACGGTTCCATTTTCTATTCTTTTTTCTCTTTAAAAACAAAGCAAAAACGGACCTCCCTGCGGAGATCCGTTTCCTTTAAAAGCTCTGTATCCAGTTTTTCAGCTGCTCATAGTATTCCAGTGTTTTAAACTTAATGACATAGCGGTTTTTCCCCTCCACAATCTGGAGCTGCTCCGCGTTTAATACATCCTCAAGCTCCTGCGGTTCTTCCGCTGCGGGAAGGCACATGGGAGGAAAAATGACGCACCACCAGTTGTGGCCCGCGGCCTCGCCGATAGATACGCGCAGCGCGTCGTAGGAGCCCGCTGGAAGCGTTACCTGCTCATATTCCCGCGTTGTGAAGTAGGTCGTCTCCAGTTCTACCCGGACGGGATATGTATACCCCTGACGGGCGATTTCATCCGCTGCTGCCGCCTGTAATTCCGGCAGCAGATTTCGAACCTTCTGTTCCGCCTCGGCTTTGCCGGAAACACCGTCCAACATATGCGCGCTTTCCTGCAAAATCCGGTCGCGCACCTTGAGCTTCAAGGACTGATCCTCATCGGAATCCGAATTCGCCAACACATGCAACCGCAGGACCCGGTCGGGAATATTCTCACATTGCGCCGCAAAACCGGTAAAAGAAAACAATACCGACAGGATCAACGCCAGACATAAGCTTTTTTCAAACAAATTCCATTTCATATCGTCACATTCTTTCTGTTTCCTTTTGATGTCGAGAGTATTGTCCCAAAACTTCTGATTTATACACCGCAAAACAGAATGGGCAAAACAGACAAATCATAGTTTGACAGAAAGAACTGTCTTATAGTATAATACAAATATTCTAAATATGAGGGGGATTTATATGTCCAGATTCGCAGCAGACTATCGAATTGACAAGCCGGATGATTTCATCAAATTTGTTTCAGAAGACTTTTTTGCAAAAGAGGGCTTCCAGCCCGCCGTATATAAAGGGGAAAGCGTTTGGAAAAAAGGAACCGGCTTTGTGACGGCTCCCCAATATATCAAACTGCAATACGGGCAGGGAAATATCCATATTGAAGCATGGATTAAATCCTTTGGCGAGCACGGTCTGGACGGTTTTTATGGAGCAATCCCCAAAAGCGAGCTGAACGGCCGCGTGCATACGCTCATTAATCTGCTGACACAGAATGTTGCGATTCCGCAGGCAAACGCCGCACCCGGAGAAGCACTGCCCGCCGACAATACAAAAGCACCGGTGCAGACGCCTGTTCCGCCAGTTGCGGTTCCGGTTGCTGTACATAATCCCACCAACAAAGCGACCACTTCTCTTGTGCTCGGTATTGTAAGTATCATCACCGGCCTGTTTATTCCAATTGTTGGTTTAATCACCGGCATTATTGGCATCACCACCGGCAATGTCGGCCGTAAAAGTACTGCGAAAAGCCTGGCGACCGCTGGGTTCGTTCTCGGAATCATCGGCACGGTGATATCGGCCGCCAACTGGCTGCTGGCAATCATCGCCTCCGTCATGTATCTGTATTAAAAATCATCTGAAATAGCAAAATACATAAAAATTGACGATCCCCCCTGCCTGTGGCAGGGGGGATCGGTTGTATTCCGCTGAAACTATGTGCAAACACACACTTTCATACAAGCCTTTTTTATTTTACGGGCACGTCCTGATCGGACGGCATAAAAACGTCTCCGGATACAACGGCAATAACCCTCGCCCGCATTGCTCAGCCGCGTCCCCACTGGCAAACAAGCCGTACACGGCAGAGCCGCTGCCCGTCATGCAGGCGCCGGCTGCTCCATCGCGCAGCATATGATCCCGGATTATATCCACCTCCGGCAACGGCAGAAGATCGGAAAACGCGTTTCCCAACGCACTCCCAATTTCAGAAAGATCCCCCTGTTCCAGTCCTTGTAAAACCTGTTTTGTATACAACGCCCTTCCTGTTCCCCCCTGCTCGTCCGCTTTTGCATAGGCCTCCGCCGTATTGACACCCAGCGGCGGCTTACAAATGACGATCCGGCAATCCGGCAGCGGGATCACGGGCCGCCATTTTTCCCCGATTCCCTGTACGCGTGCCGCGCCGCCAACCACACAGAACGGCACATCCGCACCCACCGTCAGACCAATCTCACAGAGCGTTTCCATAGACAAATTGGTTTGATGCATCAAATTCAACGCGCGCAGCACCGCGGCGGCGTCGGCGCTGCCGCCGGCCAGCCCAATCTCACAGAGCGTTTCCATAGACAAATTGGTTTGATGCATCAAATTCAACGCGCGCAGCACCGCGGCGGGGTCGGCGCTGCCGCCGGCCAGCCCCGCCTGCGAAGGAATCTGCTTATCGATGGAAATCTGGATACCGGGCGTCCGTTCCGTATATTGATAAAAAGCCTCCGCCGCCCGGTAAACGGTATTTTCCGGTCCACAGGGAATTCCCTCTCTATCACAGGATACTGTGACTCCCTCTTTCATCTCCGTCAGCGTCAGCGTATCGCAAAGGGACACGCTGTGCATCACCATGTCCAGCAGATGGTATCCATCTGCACGCTTTCCCAGAATATCCAAAGACAAATTGATCTTTGCGAATGCTTTTACGATCATTTTCTATCACCTACAACAAAGGGCTTCTCTTAAAATGCACGTTGGACACAAAACAGCAGTTAAGATAGCATGTTCCCCCCGCCTGCGGCGGGGGGAACATCAAACTTTCGCTGATTTTTTGCGCATTCTGCCAATTGTAAGAACAGCCCTCTTCTTTATCACGATTTACCACTTAAACAGCCGGAAGCGCTTGATATCGATTACATGCTTCGGGCACATCTCATGACAGCAATAACAACGGATACAATCCTTGTACTGAATTTCCGCTTTACCGTCCACAATTTGAATGGTATGCTGCGGGCAGCTCTCCGCGCACTTGCCGCACCCCACGCATTCCGCCCTGCGGATCCTGGGCAAAGGCGTGGTCAGCTTTGTTGACAAAGGCCGCAAAAAGGCCGGGACCTTCATCAGAAAATCCACATTTTTTGTATCCGGCTGGACAAAATCCGCTACCGCCAGCGCTTGAGGATCCGCGCCCCATAAGTCGATTTCCTCCAGGTTTTTGGGGCAAACGCCCCGGTCCATGCCCAGCTTTAAAATCAGATTTTGTTCAGGCGTCTGGTGAATCAGCGTTGCGCAAACGACATCCGCCGCAAACGGATTGCGGGAGGCAAGCAGCGCGCCGACAAAACGCGGCGTTCCGCCGCTTGGGCCGTTGCCCTCCATTGCCATGACGCCGTCCACAAGGTTAAGCTGCGGTTTCAGCGTGCAGCAGAGGTCCACCAGCATTTCCGCAAACGCGGTGCGCTCCGGAAAACGGCAGTGGAGCTCCGGCTTCATCAGCCCGGGAACCGTGCCGAACATATTTTTGACCGCTGCGCTCAATCCCATCATGCCGTGCGTTTTCAGCTTTGCAATATTGACCACCAAGTCCGCTTCCAGAATGGGGTTAATTCCTGTAAAAAGTCTGGAACGCCGACCTTCCGGCGCAGAAAATTCCGTATACGCACAATCCAGATTCAGTGCAAAACCGTATTTCTGTGCCAGCTCCGTATAGCCGCCCGCCTGGTAGATGCCGCGCAGCAATCCCGGGGTATACGGCCCGCCGGGACTTTCCGCCACGGTGACGCTTTCCGCACCGCGCGCTTTCAGCTCCACTGCTGCCGCGGCAACCACCACGGGATGCGTGATCACTGCTTCTTCCGGCCTTGATTTGATCACCAGATTGGGTTTGATGACCACGCGGCAGCCCGGAAAGAGCAGTTCATTCACTTCCAGGGCGTCAAACTGCCGGCACAGAACTGAGCGGACTTCTTCAAAGTCATACGTACGGCAGGCCGACAGACAAACCCGTTCTTTCTCCGATTTGCTTCCAATCTCCATAAACTAAAACTGACTGATGAAATGGCCGATGCGGGAAAGCGCTTCCGTAATATGCTTGATGGAATAGGAATAGGAAACACGGACAAAGCCCTCCCCGCTCGGGCCGAACGCTGTTCCCGGCACCACGGCAACATGCTCATCATACAACAGCTTTTCGCAGAACTCCTCCGACGTCAGGCCGGTCTTCTTGATGCAGGGAAACACATAAAAAGCGCCTTCCGGCTCAAAGCAGGTCAATCCCATCGCATTAAATCCGTCCACAATCAGACGGCGGCGCATATCGTACTGTTCCCGCATATAGACAATGTCCTCGTCACCATTGCGCATCGCCTCAATGGCTGCATACTGCGCCGTGGTTGGCGCACTCATAATCGCATATTGGTGCAGCTTGGTCATAGCGCCGATGATTTCCTTTGGCCCAACCGCATAGCCCAGACGCCATCCGGTCATGGCAAACGCCTTGGAAAATCCGTTGCATACAATGGTGCGCTCCCGCATATCGTCGATGGCGCTGAAGGTGACGTGGTTGGTGTCACCGTAGGTCAGCGCACCGTAAATCTCGTCTGAAAGGACCGTCAGATGATATTCCTCGACGACTTCCGCAATTTCAATCAGGTGCTTGCGCCGCATGACCGCACCGGTCGGGTTGTTTGGGAACGGCAGGATCAGCAGCTTGCTCTTCGGGGTGATCTTTGCACGCAGCGCCTCGGCGGTCAAACGAAATTTGTCCTCTGCCTTGGTCTCTATGGTGACCGGCACGCCGCCTGCCATCTCCGTCAGCGGGACATAACAGACAAAGCTGGGTTCCGGAATCAGCACCTCGTCTCCGGGACGGATCAGGGAGCGCAGGCAAAGGTCCAGCGCCTCCGAGCCGCCCACCGTCACCAGCACTTCTTCCCTGGGATCGTATTCCACATGATAATGACGTTTAAACCAACGGGAAATTTCCTCACGCAGCTCCATGAAGCCGCGGTTTGGAGAATACCAGGTCTTCCCATCCTCCAGGGAATGGATGCCCTCCTGCCGCACATGCCAGGGTGTCGTAAAATCCGGCTCTCCGATTGACAGGGAAATCACATTGTCCATCTCGTTGGCAATGTCAAAAAAGCGCCGGATTCCGGAGGGCTTGATTGCCTGCACCTTATCGTTGAGCACCGCTCTATAATCAATCACAGAGCACACTCCTTCTCTCGTCCTTCTCGTCCTCGGAATTGAGAATGACGCCGCCGTCCTTATAGCGGGTCAGAATAAAATGCGTGGCGGTAGAAAGTACAGAACCAAGAGGCGCCAAACGTCTGGCGACAAACATGGCGATCGCCTGCATAGTGTCCCCATGCACCATTACCGCCAGATCGAATCCGCCCGACATCAGATACACGCTGTCCACCTCGTCAAACTGCATGATGCGATGGGCAATCTCGTCAAAACCGCGGTCACGCTGCGGCGTCACACGCAGCTCAATCAAAGCAAACGCCTTATTCGCGTCGGCCTTTTCCCAATTGACCAGCGCCTGATAGCCGCGGATGATTCCCGCCTTTTCATACGCTGTAATCTGGTTTTGTATCTCGTCCTCTGTTTTGTTCAGCATAACGGCAAGCTGCTGATTGGACAGACGGGCATTTTGACTCAGTAACTCTAATAAACGGTCCATAACTTCCATTCCTCCGGTCCTGATTTCAAATTGATTTGCCGTCAAAGACGGCACTTTTTTGAATAATAAGATATAGTATACATCATATTCCAGCAGATGGAAAGCCATTACCTGCATAAAAACGCAAAAAAGAGAGCTCCTCCCTGCAAAAAGGGAGGAGCTTAAAAACGCACTATTCAATCGGAAGAAATTTAGGCGTGTGATGGGCATACACTGTAAAATGACTGAAGCCCGCCTTCTTGAGCAGGGCAAGACCCTCTTCCACGCCGCCGCCCACATCGGCCCAGCGGTGTGCGTCGGACCCGACCGTCACCAGCCTGCCTCCCAACTCGCGATACCGTTCCAGGATCTTTTGGTTCGGCATGGTTTCCCCCAGCTTCTGCCGCAGGCCGCTGGTGTTGACCTCCAGTGCCTTGTTGGAAGCAATCAGCGCTTTTAACACCTGATCTACCCGTTCGTCAAACAAACTGTTTTCGATGGTCAGGCCGTGCTCTCCCACAATATAACGCCAGGGATATGTCAGATGCGCCAGGGAGTCAAAGCGGCCCCATTCGATCGTCTCCATGATCTCGTCGAAATACCGCATCAATACGTCGTTGAGCTGTATTTCCCCATAATCCAGCTCGTAAAAGTCGGCCATTCCCTTTACATTATGTACGGACGCCAAAGCAAAGTCAAAATCACAGGCGTCCAGTACCTCATTGGCAGCCTCCAGATTCTGCATTGGCTGCCCAATCTCCACGCCCGCACGCACATGCAGGCGGCCATGAAAAACCGCCGAAGCCTTGCGGGCTTCAAAATACGATTGGCGGACGGAGCGGTCATACGCTTCTTCCTTATATACATTGCATTCACAGTGATCTGTAATTGTCAGTGTATACAAACCCAGCCGGCAGGCACTCTCGCACATCATGGTTGTCGGATCCGCTGCATCGCGGGAACAATCGGTGTGCACATGGCTGTCCGACAAATACCGGTATTTCACTTTCAGTCACATCCTCTATTCTTTTAAACTGCTGTATGAAAATTCATTTTCCTTATAATGGTTTCAGTTTATCATACTTTACAGCCGATTGATAGATGAATCCTCCCTATTTCAATTGCATAAATCAGGGTTAATTTTAAACAACTTTCCGAAGGTACCAAATTGCCGGTTAGATTTCCACTTTCCTTTGTTTACTGCGCCTCTTTTTGCTGCTTTATAAAACAAAGTACGCTTGACACAGCCATTCTTTCCGTTCATAATGGTTTAATAGAGTCGTATGTCCTTTTAAATTAAACTTTCATGGAGGTATTCGCATATGCGAGCAGTTATCACAGTGATTGGCAAAGATATGGTCGGAATTCTTGCACAGGTTTCCGCGATCTGCGCCAAAAACGGCGTCAATGTTGTGGAGGTCACACAGTCCATTCTGCAAGACCTTTTTGCCATGATTATGATGGTGGACATTTCCAAATGTGCAATCCCGTTTCAGAGTCTGGTGGATGAACTCACGCAGGTGGGGGAGAACATGGGGCTGACCATTCACGTTATGCACGAGGATATCTTTAATTCCATGCATCGAATTTAAGAAAAACGCCGGACATTTTTGCAAGTTGTCCGCTTCTCAATTTCATTCTTCTGTCAGCATAACAAAATAAAGGAGTGGTTCCCAAACATGCTGAATTCCCACGATATTTTGGAAACAATTAATATGATCGACAATGAAAATCTGGATGTGCGCACCATCACCATGGGCATCTCCCTGCTGGACTGCGCGGACAGCGACGTCCAGGCTGCATGCCAGAAAATTTACGATAAAATCTGCCGGTATGCGGGCAACCTTGTCAAGACCGGAGAGGACATCAGCAAAGAGTACGGCATTCCGATCATTCACAAGCGTATTTCCGTGACGCCCATCGCCATGCTGGCGGCGGCCTGTCCGGGCAGCAGCCCGGTGCATTTTGCAAAAGCGCTGGACCGTGCTGCCAAGGCGACCGGCGTCAACTTCATCGGCGGTTATTCCGCACTGGTCCACAAAGGCTTTGGCCCCGGGGATTACGCGCTGATGGCCAGCATTCCGGAGGCACTGTCTGAAACCGAGTTTGTCTGCTCGTCCGTAAACATCGGCACCACCAAGGCCGGCATTAACATGGACGCCGTGGCAAAAATGGGCGGCATTGTCCGCGATGTGGCGGAACGCACCGCGGACCGCGACTGCATCGGCGCGGCAAAGCTGGTCGTTTTCTGCAACGCACCGGAGGACAATCCATTCATGGCAGGCGCTTTCCACGGCCCCGGTGAACCGGATTGCGTGATCAACGTGGGCGTATCCGGCCCCGGCGTGGTGCGCGCGGCGCTGGCCAAAGCGGAGGATTGCGACCTTTCCGGCGTAGCGGATATTGTCAAAAAAACGGCCTTTAAAATTACCCGCATGGGCCAGCTGGTAGCACAGGAGGCATCCCGCCGCCTGTTTGTTCCCTTCGGCATTGTGGACCTGTCCCTTGCCCCCACCCCCGCGGTCGGCGATTCCGTCGCCCATATCCTGGAGGAGATGGGCCTGGAAAGCTGCGGCGCGCACGGCACCACTGCCGCATTGGCGCTGCTGAACGACGCCGTTAAAAAGGGCGGCATCATGGCTTCTTCCCATGTCGGCGGCCTCTCAGGCGCGTTTATCCCTGTTACGGAAGACGCCGGTATGATCAACGCCGCGCGCTGCGGTGCGCTTTCTCTGACCAAGTTGGAGGCGATGACGGCGGTCTGCTCCGTCGGTCTTGACATGATCGCCGTTCCCGGCGATACACCGGCGGAGGTAATCTCTGCAATCATTGCGGATGAGGCAGCCATTGGTATGGTAAATTCCAAAACTACAGCGGTCCGCCTGATTCCGGCGATTGGAAAAACGGCGGGCGAAGAACTGAACTTTGGCGGCCTGCTGGGCGGCGGCCCTGTTATGGAGGTCAATCGTTACTCCCCCGCAAAGTTCATTCAGCGCGGCGGAAGAATCCCGGCACCGATGCAAAGCTTAAAAAATTAAAAGCAATTCTGGCAGTTTACCAAAAAAATCTTGTGAATGTTCACCCATATTCTTGCAGAAAAATCGTTACATTTCGCAAATACCCGCTTGAAAAAGCGGAAACCGAAGACTATAATGGGTACACAGCCATGCAGGAGATTTTCCTGCAACCTGCAAAAAGAATGAGGTTTCCCCTTGGCCGCCAACACGGCTTCAAGGATGTGTGCCGCCCTGCTTTTCCCGGAGCTTTCCGAGAAATCCTGTTTTCTCTGAGGTTCTGGAAGCGGGGCTGTCTGTTTGTTAAGGCACGGCCTCCGGACGAAGGCCATCCGATCAATTACGTTTAAGGAGGTACGGTCATGCAAAACCTGATTAAAGAAATTGTGGATATGGACCGTAAAGCCAGAGAGATCACCGACGCGGCGCAGCTGGAAAAGGTGAATTCCGAAAAGGAAGTCACCGAAAAACGCGAGCAGATCCGGGCAGAATATTTGGAGCGCGCCAGGAAGCGCATTGCCATGAACGAGCCGCAGGAGCGTGCGATTGCGGAAGAAGGCTGGAAAAAAATCCAGGCAAAAAACGAAGATCGAGCCAAACATTTGGACGATCTTTACCGGGAAAAAGGCGATGAATGGGTAAATACGCTTGCCGCAAGAGTGATTGGAGAGTGATACGATGCTTTCCAATTTTTCCTCTAACGCCATTCTTTCCAAAGCGCGCGCCATGTATGGCAAGCGACTGAAAAAAGAGGATTACCGGGAACTCCTGAACTGCAAATCGGTCAGCGAGGTTGCCGGCTACCTGAAGAGCCACACGGCATACGGCAAAATTTTGGCCGGCGTCAATGAGAACGAAGTGCACCGCGGGCAGCTGGAAAGCAAACTGCGCCAAAAGCTCTTTGAGGATTACGCCTCCCTGTGCCGCTATGAAATTTCCGTGGGCGAGCATTTTGCCCAATACCTGCTGGAGCGCAGCGAGATCGAACAGATTCTGCACAGCCTGATGTACCTGGGCGCCGGGATGCCGGAAGAATATCTTTTCTCTCTTCCCTCCTATCTCAACCGGCATACGCGCATCGACCTGTACACGCTGAGCCATGTGCAGAGCTACGACGACCTGCTGGATGCCCTGAGCCACACGCCGTACCGCAAGCTGATGGAGCCGTTCCGCCCCGTGGCGGGCGTACCGCTGAACTACACCGGAATTGAAAACGCGCTCTATACCTACCTCTACGACAGCGCCTTTGCGGTCATCCGCAAGTACACCCACGGCGAGACTTCCCGGCAGCTTCGGGAAATCTTTGAAACGTATATTGACCTGATCAATGTGACGCGCATCATCCGGCTGAAAACCGCCTATCACGAAAGCCCGGACTTTGTGCGCAGCACACTGCTTCCCTTTGGAACCATTAAGCCCCGTTTGCTGGAGGAGATGCTGGAAGCGGACGCCGGGGACGTCCTCGACGTCATGGCAAAGTCCTCCATTGGCAAGCGGTGCCAAAAAATAGAGCACACCTACATCGACCAGATTCCAGACCGGGTAAAATACAGTACCTGCCGGCATGATATCCGCTTTTCCACGCATCCCTCCGTGGTCATGATCTCCTACATCTTTCTGACGCAGATCGAGCTGCAGGACATCATCAACATTGTGGAGGGAATCCGTTACCAGCTGGCGCCCGATGAGATTAAAAAGCTGCTCACCGTCGCCGATTATCTATGAAAGGAGGCGTGATGATTGGCTGTACTAAAGATCAAGGTAACGAGCATTATCGGCCGCATGGGAGACCTGGACAAAGTCACCGCCGTGTGCGGTAAGTCCGGCGTTTTCCACCCGGACAACTCCCTTTCCTTTTATTCCGATACCTCCGATTTTACCCCGCTGAGTGAAGAGAATCCCTATTCCGCTCCGCTGCAGCGATTGACCGACGCGGTAAACGCGTCCCGCAAAAAGCTGGAGCTGCTGAGCGAAAAAGAAATGGAACATGTGCAATTCACCCGCGAGGAAACGGAATCCTATGTTCGTTCCATAGCCTCCTCCCTGGACGGCCTGCAAAAAGAGCGCGCGCAGGCGCAGCAGCAGGTGGAACAGTACACCAGGGAGATTGAGCAGGTCAGCCACTTCGTCGGTATGGACTTAAACCTCGACGAAATTCACGACTGCAAATATATTAAAGTGCGCTTCGGCTCCCTTCCGAAGGAGAGCTTTGAAAAGCTGAATTCCTATAAGCAGAATCCTTATATCATCTTCTTCCCCTGCACGCATGACGACCTCAAATACTGGGGCGTCTATTTTGCGCCGATCGACGCGGTCAGCGAGGTGGACCGCATCTTCTCCAGCCTTTATTTTGAACGGACGCGGCTGGCGGAACTGCGCGGAACTCCGGAAGGCGGTGTGGAAGAGCTGCGGACACTGCGCGACCAGGAGATTGAAAAGATCCAGCGGGTGGACGCCAAGATCGACGCGCTCTGGAAAAAGGAGCAGACCGCCTGTGCGCAGATCTATTCGTATCTGACGGAACAGTCCGTCTTCTTCGGCATCCGCCGCTATGCCGCGCGCTATAACGACAACTTTATTCTTACCGGCTGGATTCCCGCAAGCAGCGAGAAAGCGTTTCAAAAAGAGCTGGACCGGCTGGATTCTGTGGAATATACGTTTGAAGGCGCGGAGGAGGAATTGAGCCATTCCCCGCCGGTCGCATTAAAAAACAAAGCGGTCTTCCGGCCCTTTGAATTCTTTGTGGATATGTACGGCCTGCCCTCCTACGACGAGGTCGACCCCACTCCCTTTGTCGCCATCACATATATCCTGCTGTTTGGCATTATGTTTGGCGATCTGGGGCAGGGCATCTGTGTTTCCATCATCGGCTGGTTGATGTGGAAATGGAAGAAAATGAAGCTGGGCAGGATTTTGATCCCCTGCGGCGTGTCTGCCGCAGTGTTCGGCGCGCTCTTTGGCTCCGTATTCGGCTTTGAGCACGCGCTCGATCCGTTCTACAAAAATGTCCTGGGACTGAGTGGAAAACCAATTGAGGTCATGGAACCGGCAACCACCAATATGATTATCTATTCCGCTGTGGGAATCGGCATTCTGTTAGTCATTGTCGCGATCTTGATCAACATATACTCCTGTATCCGCAGAAAGCACTGGGAAAACGCGTTGTTTGGGCCAAATGGACTGGCAGGACTGGTTTTCTACACCGCTTTGGTGGTGGGTTTCGGCGGACAGCTGGTCTTCGGGTGGCAGATTGTCAATACCGCTTATATCATCGGCCTGATCGTACTGCCCATCCTGGTGATGTTTTTCCGGGAGGTTCTCGGCGGCCTGGTGGAGCACCGCTCCGACTGGAAGCCGGAGAGCTGGGGCAATTTCATTATGCAGAACTTCTTTGAGGTGTTTGAATTCCTTCTGAGCTACGCGACAAATACCATGTCCTTTCTCCGTGTGGGCGCGTTTGTACTGGTGCACGCGGGCATGATGCTGGTGGTCTTTACACTGGCAGAGATGTCAAGCGGCATCGCATATGTGCTGATCGCCGTCATTGGCAACGTCTTTGTCATGGCGCTGGAAGGGCTGCTGGTCGGCATTCAGGTACTCAGGCTGGAATTCTATGAGATGTTCAGCCGCTTCTTCGATGGTGACGGCCGTCCGTTCAATCCTGTTGTGGTTCGCAGAGAACAGTAGTCCCGCCTGCCGCTTTGCCGGCGCCGCGCAGACAGAACGCTGTTTTCTGTTATCCAGTGCACCGGGTATTCCCCGATGTCATATTATTTTTGAACTCAATATTGGAGGTATTTATTATGACTGCTGTATTTCTTTGTGTTCCGATCGTATTCCTGGTCGTTTCCGTTGCGCTCTCCATTCGTGCGGTTAAGCGCGGCAAAAAAACAAGCAGAGCCGTTGCCACACAGCTTATTGCATTCCTCGCCGTCTGTGTTGTCAGCTTTGCAGCCCCGATGATGGCGTCCGCAGCGCCGGAGGGCGATGTTCCGGCAGATGCTCCCGTAAGCACCAGCGCAGACGCCTCCCCAATTGACAACTCCAAGGGCATGGGCCTGATCGCCGCCGCTCTCGTTACCGGTCTGGCAGGCATCGGCGGCGGTATTGCTGTCGCCGCTTCCGCTCCCGCCGCAATCGGTGCAACCAGCGAGGACCCGAAGGCATTTGGTAAGTCTTTGATCTTTGTCGCTCTGGGCGAAGGTATTGCCCTGTACGGCCTGTTGATTTCCATCCTGATCCTAAACAAGGTTTAAGGAATCGAGTACTTAACTAAAGAAGGGGATTTTTATGCGCTTTCATTTGATCAGCGACAATGTGGACACCCAGGTCGGCATGCGCCTCGCCGGAATCGACGGCGTTGTGGTCCATGAGCCGGAGGAGGTCCAAAAGGCCCTGAGCGATGCAATGGCGATGGACGATGTGGCGGTCATCCTGATGACGGAACAGCTGATCCAGCTTTGCCCGGATCTGGTTTACGACCTCAAGCTGAAAGCCAAACGCCCGCTGATTGTAGAGATTCCGGACCGGCATGGCAATGGGCGCACCAAGGATTCCATCACCCGCTATGTCCGTGAGGCCATCGGGATCAAAATTTAGGCCGCTTTTGGCGGAACGGGGGGATCGATATGGCGATCAATCAAAACGATGAAAAAATAGGAAAGTTCTATCAGGCAATCAACCATTACGCCGAAGAGCAGCGCAAAAAAATAGAAGAAGAGGTCTCCGCCTTTAAGCAGAAAGAGCTCGACGAGGCGGAGGTGGAAGTCCTCGCGGAAGCGTATCACCTGATTCAAAAAGAAATGATGCAGATGCGCAACAACATTTCCCGTGAGATGGCCCAGCGCGAAATGGAGGGCCGCCGCGCCCTTTTGGAACAGCGCCGCAAGATCATGGAGGACGTATTCCAACGTGCCGCCGACTGCCTGCGCACCTATACGGAAAAGCCGGATTACGTCGCTCTGCTGGAAAAATATGCGCGCAGCCTCTCCACCGCATTTCAAAAGCCGGGCACCGTCATCCGCCTGCGCAAAGAGGATGCAAAATACCAGCCGCAGATTGCGGCGGCCTTCGGCGCGGCCTGCAGTTTTGAAACCGACGACTCCATCCGGATCGGCGGCCTGCGCGCGTACAATACCGAGCTTGGTATTATGGCGGACGAAACGCTGGATTCCATGCTGGATGAGCAGCGCGGCTGGTTTGAAGAAAACTCCGGACTGACCATCGCAGGCTGATACCGCAGGCTCGGGAAAGGAATGATCCGAATTGACAATGAACAACGAAAATGTGATATATGGCATCAACGGCCCGGTCGTGACCGTAAAAAATGCCCGCAGCTTCTCTATGATGGAGATGGTCTACGTGGGAAACGAGCGCCTGGTCGGTGAAATTATCGGTATCACCAGCGCGCTGACCACCATCCAGGTTTATGAAGAAACCACCGGCCTCCGTCCGGGAGAACCCGTAGTAGGTACCGGAAGCCCCATGAATGTCACGCTAGGCCCCGGTATTCTGGACAACATATTTGACGGCATTGAACGCCCGCTGAAAGCCATCGAGGAACAGAGCGGCGCGTTTATCTCCCGCGGCAGCGCCGTATCCTCTCTGGACACGGAACGTCTCTGGGACGTGATCGTAACCGTCAAAGAGGGCGACTTGCTCAAAGGCGGCGATGTTTATGCCGAATGTCCGGAAACGCCCATTATCCGACACAAATGCATGGTGCCGCCGCGCCTGTCCGGCACGGTGGTCAAGGTTGCCGGGAACGGTAAATACCATGTGGAGGATTCAGTGGTAACCCTGCGGGATTCCGCCGGCCATCTGCATGAACTCTCGCTTTGCCAGAAATGGCCGATCCGTATGCCGCGTCCTGTTGCTGAACGTCTGCAAACCACCGTACCGCTCATCACCGGCCAGAGGGTCATTGATACGCTGTTCCCCATTGCAAAAGGCGGCACGGCGGCCATCCCCGGCGGGTTCGGCACGGGCAAAACCATGACGCAGCACCAGCTTGCCAAATGGTGCGACGCCGACATTATTATTTATGTGGGCTGCGGCGAACGCGGCAATGAGATGAGCCAGGTTCTGGATGAATTTTCCGAGCTGGTCGACCCGAAGTCCGGCCGGCCGATGACGGACCGGACCGTGCTGATCGCAAATACCAGCAACATGCCGGTTGCGGCGCGTGAGGCGTCTATTTACACCGGCATCACATTGGCGGAATATTACCGCGATATGGGCTACCATGTGGCGATCATGGCGGACTCCACCTCCCGCTGGGCGGAAGCCCTGCGTGAGATCAGCGGCCGCCTGGAAGAGATGCCCGCCGAAGAGGGCTTCCCCGCCTATCTGCCGAGCCGCCTCTCCGAGTTTTACGAGCGCGCGGGCATGGTGCAGAATCTCAATCAGACGGACGGCTCCGTCACAATCATCGGCGCTGTTTCGCCGCAGGGGTCTGACTTCTCCGAGCCGGTCACGCAGAATACCAAGCGCTTTACGCGCTGTTTCTGGGCGCTGGACAAATCGCTGGCCTACGCCCGCCACTACCCCGCCATCAACTGGACGCAGAGTTACAGCGAATACTTTGGCGATCTCGACCCGTGGTACACCGAACACGTCGGTGAAGACTTCATCAAGTACCGCCGTAAAATCTCCAACATCCTTCAGGAGGAAAACCAGCTGATGGAGATTGTCAAACTGATCGGCTCCGACGTATTGCCGGACGACCAGAAGCTCATCATTGAGACCGCGCGTGTTATCCGCGTCGGTTTTCTGCAACAGAACGCCTTCCATGCGGACGATACCTTTGTTCCGCTGGAAAAGCAGAAGCTGATGATGAAGGTGATTTTACATCTCTATAAAAAGGCCAAACAGCTTGTGGCCGCCAGCATCCCGATCTCCGGAATCATGGAAAGCGGCCTGTTTGAAAAGCTGATCAAGATCAAATATGATATTCCCAACAATAAACTGGAACTGTTTGACGACTACATCAAAGAGATCGACGAGACGCTCTCCCATATCGTAAACGCGTAACCCGCGTTCTTTCGCAAGCTGCGGTTTCAATATGAAAGCGATCCCCGCCGCTTGCCGTATCATTACAAAAGCAGGTGAGAAAAATGATTCTTGACTATATAGGCGTGAAGGAGATCAACGGTTCTTTGATCGTATTGGACGACGTGGAAAACGCTTCTTTTGAGGAAGTCGTCGACATCCGGATGGACGATGGCACCATGCGGCAGGGCAGAATTGTGCAGATGGAAGGCAACCGCGTTGTCGTTCAGGTATTTGAAGGCACCCGCGGCATCTCTCTGAACAACACCCGCACCCGTTTGCTGGGGCACCCGATGGAAATGCCCCTCTCCCCGGAAATCCTAGGCCGCGTCTTCGACGGCGCGGGACGCCCGATCGACGGCCTGGGCGATATCTTCCCCGTCAAACGCGCCAACATCAACGGCACGCCGATCAATCCGGTCTCCCGTGTGTATCCAAAGAACTACATCAATACCGGCATCTCCACCATCGACGTGCTGATGACCCTGATTCGCGGGCAAAAGCTTCCCATTTTCTCCGGTTCCGGCATGAAGCACAACGAGCTTGCCGTACAGATTGCCCGCCAGGCAAAGATCAAAGACGCAACCGAGGACAATTTTGCCATCGTCTTTGCCGCCATGGGCGCAAAGAACGACGTGGCGGAGTATTTCCGGCGTTCTTTTGACGAGTCCGGCGTGCTGCAAAAAGTTGTTATGTTTCTGAACCTGTCCAACGATCCAATCATTGAACGTATCCTGACACCGCGCTGTGCGCTGACCGTTGCAGAATATCTCGCTTTTGAACTGGGAATGCACATTCTCGTCATCATGACGGATATGACCTCTTACGCGGAGGCGCTGCGCGAATTCAGCTCCAGCAAGGGAGAAATCCCGGGCCGTAAGGGCTTCCCGGGCTACCTGTATTCGGATCTCGCCTCTCTGTACGAGCGCGCCGGCATGGTGCGCGGAAAAGAGGGTTCCGTCACACAGATTCCTATTCTGACCATGCCGAATGACGACGTGACGCACCCTGTTCCCGACCTGACCGGTTACATTACAGAGGGACAGATTGTTCTGGACCGCGCATTGGACAACAGCGGCGTTTATCCGCCGGTTTCCGTACTCCCCTCCCTTTCCCGTCTGATGAAGGATGGTATCGGCGCAGGTTACACCCGCGAGGATCACTCCGCCCTTTCCAACCAGCTGTTCGCCTCCTATGCAAAGGTGATGGATGCACGTTCGCTGGCCTCCGTCATCGGTGAAGAAGAGCTTTCCCCCAACGATAAGAAGTATTTGGAATTTGGCAAGCTGTTTGAAAAGCACTATGTCAACCAGGGCTTCAACGAAAACCGCAGCATCGAGCAGAGCCTCGATCTCGGCTGGCGGCTGCTGGCCACCCTCCCGCGCGAAGAGCTGGACCGTGTGGACGACGCCATACTGGATCAGTATTATGAAAAAGCCAAGCAGCAAACGGAAGCGGAAAACGAGCGGAAAGCCAAGCAGGCGGAAGAGGCTAAAAAATAATGCCGCACCGGCAAATGAAAGGGGTGAGCTGCCATGGCCAACCAAGTTGTGCCAACAAAGGGAAATCTGCTGGCTACAAAAAAATCACTGGAGCTTTCCCGCACCGGCTTTGAGCTGCTGGATCGAAAACGCAATATTTTAATCCGTGAGATGATGGCGCTGATCGAACGCGCCAATTCCATACAGGGAAAAATCGACCAAACCTATGAGGACGCGTATGCAGCGTTGCAGCGCGCCAATATCACGCTGGGCGTTTGTGATGAGCTCTCCCAGACGGTCCCGCTGGACGACGGCCTGAATGTGGCTTACCGAAGCGTCATGGGCGTGGAGATTCCAATGGTTTCCCTTACGCCGCGCGATATCCCCATTCCGTTCGGCCTGAACGCCACCAACATTATGCTGGACGACGCATACAACAAGTTCAACGAGGTTAAGCGGCTGACTGCCGAGTTGGCAGAGGTGGAAAACAGCGTTTACCGCCTGGCGGACGCCATTAAAAAGACACAGAAGCGCGCCAACGCTCTGAAAAATATCATGATTCCCCGTTTTGAGGAAACCGTCAAGTTTATCACGGACGCGTTGGAGGAAAAGGATCGCGAGGAATTCTCGCGCTTAAAAGTTATTAAAAAGCAGAAGGAAGAGAAATCTGCCACTGCATAAAAGAGAACCCGGCGTATTGCTATACGCCGGGTTCTCTTTTATGCAATTTTATGAATCAGATGTCTTCCAGGTCCACATAGGTTTTATCCTCTGTGGAAGCATAGTTGAGCTTCTCCACAATAATCTTTGTATCGCGCGCAATGACCAGCTCTTCATTGGTCGGAATCACATAGACCGCTACCTGCGAATCAAATGTGGAAACTTTGCCTTCTCTGCCGCCAACCATCTCTTCGTTTGTCTCCGCGTCGATCTTCAGGCCCAGATACCGCAGGCCGCGGCAGATCGCATAGCGGTGGTGCGGCTGGTTTTCTCCCAAGCCGGCGGTAAAGACCAGCGCGTCCAGGCCGTTCATCGCGGCGGCATAAGCGCCGATCTGCTTGATAATCTGGTAAGCCAGCATCTCATGTGCCAAAATTGCGCGGGGATTTCCTTCGATTGCCGCTTTGGTAACGTCGCGGTCGTCGCTGGAAATACCGGAAACACCCAGCAAGCCGGACTTTTTATTCAAAATATCGTCCATCTGACCGGGGGTCAGGTTTTCCTTTTCCATAATGAAGGTCACAATGGACGGATCCAGGGAGCCGCAGCGCGTACCCATCATAAAGCCATCCAGCGGCGTCAAGCCCATACTGGTATCGATGACGCGCCCATCCTGAATCGCCGCGATGGAAGAGCCGTTGCCGATATGACAGGTCACCATCTTGATATCCTCCAGCGGCTGATGCATCAGATGCGCGCAGTGCTTGCTCACATAACGATGGGAGGTTCCGTGGAAACCATAGCGGCGGATGCCGTATTTTTTATAATATTCATACGGAATGGCATACATATACGCCTTCGGCGGCATTGTGGAGTGAAAGGAGGTATCGAATACCACAACTTCCGGCACCTCTTCGCCAAAAACTTTCTGGCAGGCCAAAATGCCTTCCAGCTCCGGGCCGTTGTGCAGCGGAGCCAGCGGAATCAGGCTTCTGATTCCCTCGACGACTTCCTCATTGACCAAAACCGATTTGCGGAAAATAGAACCGCCCTGTGCTACACGGTGGCCGATCGCGCTGACCTCATCCAGGTTTTTGATAACGCCCACCTTTTTATCCGTCAGCGCCTGTGTAACGTGCATAAACGCATCCGTGTGGTCCGCCATAGCGACCTGCACCCGTTTGTCGCGTCCGTCGGACGTTTTGTGAATAAAGACGCTGCCGTCCATGCCGATTCTTTCGCAGTTTCCTTTTGCCAGCATCCGCTCACTGTCCATGTCAATCAGCTGATATTTCAGGGAAGAACTGCCGGCATTGATGACCAAAACTTTCATTATGGAAATCCTCCTACTCAATTTTGTGACGCACCTGTTCCCCTTTTATTATGTCCTATTACAGAATGCGTCAGCCCTCTGCCTGTATCGTGTTGGGCAAAACAGAGAAATCGTTCGCTTGTCCAATTTCAATATGCAAATAACAGACAATATGGTAATATATATATAATAGTACAGGAAACGATTGAATTCAAGGAGTTTTTCTACAAAATGCTAATTGCTGGAATAATTTGTGAATATAACCCATTCCATCTGGGACATATGGCGTTGATTGAAGAGACCCGCCGGCAGGGCGCAACCCATATTGCCGCCGTGATGAGCGGCAACTTTGTGCAGCGCGGAGAACCCGCGATCCTGAGTAAAAACGCGCGTACCCGGCAGGCTCTGCTCTGCGGCGCGGATCTGGTGGTGGAGCTTCCGCTTCCCTGGGCCATGGCGGGAGCGGAAAAATTTGCCTTGGGCGGCGTGTCTTTATTGGACGCTCTGGGCTGTGCACAAATCAGCTTTGGCAGTGAATGCGGCGATGCGCAGCGGATATTCCAGCTTGCCGGGCTTTTGCAGTCCCCGGCGTTCTCACCCGTACTGCGGGAAGAACTTTCGACAGGCGCAACATTCGCACGCGCCAGGGAGCGTGCCGTCGCCCGGATGGCCGGGCCGGATACCGCCGCTCTGCTTTCCGGCGCCAACAACACTCTGAGCATTGAGTATGCTAAGGCAATCCGTGTGCTCCATTCTCCCATGCAGCTTTTTACCATGGAACGAGTCGGGGCGGCACACGATTCCCAGGAAAACGCTTCTATTTCCAGCGCCAGCCGTATCCGTACCATGGTCCGTGACGGCCTGAATTTTTCCAGCCATATGCCGCACGCCGCGGCAAAGGTATTACAGGCGGAGATGCAGAACAGCAGGGCCCCAGCTTCCCTGCCGCGTATGGAGCGGGCAATTCTGGCCAAACTAAGGTCGATGCTGCTGGAGGATTTTGCCGCGCTTCCGGACATCAGCGAGGGACTGGAAAACCGCATTTATCAGTCGGTTCGCCGCGCCGGTTCCCTGGACGAGCTGTATGATCTTATTAAAACCAAACGGTATCCATTGGCCCGCATCCGCCGCATCGTTCTCTCCGCCTTTTTGGGACTGACGGCAGCGCATGCGGAAGGCCTTCCGCCTTACATCCGTGTGCTCGGCATGAACCGACGCGGCGCGGAAATTTTGCATGTATCAAAAATGACCACAAAACGACCAATTGTTGCCAATACATCGGATATTTTATCTCTTGACAATTTAGCAAAAAATATGATTGAATTAGAGTGCAAATCGACGGATATTTATGCTCTTTTTTTACCCGATCCGCCGCCCTGCGGGTGGGACCGGACCGCCGGGATCATCAAGGAATAGACCGGTTTCGGATCTTTTTCCTGCCCTGCATTCAGGAATCTCTGTTTGGGACAACAATATTTTCATAAAAAGGACGTGTCATTTTCTTGGAACTAAAGGAAATTACGTATGAAAACTATGGAAAATGCGTACAACTCAGCAACGGTGTTGTCGATGTGGTTGTAACCATCGACTGCGGGCCGCGGATTGTGCGTTTTGGGTTTGTCGGCGGCGATAACATTTTTTATAACGATTTGGATCGGGTTTATTGTACACAAAACGAAGACATGGACTACTACTATGGCAAAGGCGCCGCCTGCCATCTCTACGGCGGCCACCGCCTCTGGCTGGCGCCGGAGCGGATGCCGCAGTCCTATTTTCCAGACAATGATCCTGTCATTTACGCACTCCTGTCCGACGGCGTGACCTTTTCCTCTGCCAAACAGGCGCACAATGAGGTACAGACGCGCCTGGAGGTCGTAATGGGCCGGGATTCCGCAGATATTATGCTGGTACACAGCGTGATGAACTTCGCCAAAGAGCGCCAAACGCTGGCGTTATGGCCAATCACGATGCTGAACGGCAGCGGCCTTGAGGTGATCCCGCAAAACCGTCCGGATGAAAACGAACTTCTTCCCAACCGGGTACTGACGCTCTGGCCATATACCGACTCGCAGGACCCGCGCCTGTTTATCGGCAACCGGTTTATTACGCTTCACCATGATCCCAACATGCAAAAGCCCTTAAAAATTGGACTGAACAATGTTCTGGGCTGGTCTGCGTATATCACGCCGCAAACAACGTTGGTCAAACGCTTTGTCCATTCCTCCGCCGCATATCCCGACTACGGCAGTTCTTTTGAAACATATTTGAACGGCGATTATCTGGCAATGGAGACGATGAGCCCTTTGTACACCATGGAACCCGGCGGCGCCATTCGCCATGTGGAAAACCTTTCCCTGTTCCATACCAACAATTGCGTACATCCACAGGATGAAGACGGCATCGCCAAATACATGGACCATCTGGGCCAGTGATTTTGCTCCCATCACGCAAAAAATGGATACAACAAAAATCCCCTTTGAATATTGCGCAAAAAAATGCCCGTGAAATCTGTTTTTAAATGGATTTCACGGGCGTTTTTATCCCTTCTGGGCTGTTTTTACATTTTATGTGCTTGTCTTTACACAGAATATGCATTCTGCAACGATTGCGCCCTGTTTGCTTCTATGAATAAACTGTAGACTTAACCCAACAACGCGCAATCTGCCATGCTCTTTTTCCTCTTCTCTATATTTTTTTCCCAATATAGAAGACGTAACCATAGTATTGTTTATACTTTGCATATAACTCTACCTCATCCCGGTTCTCCGCAACAAATGCCTCTACCGTTTCATTCCCATTATATTTTTCTAAAAGTAACTTGAGTGCTGCTTCTCGTGGAATAAAGTAGTGATCCGTCCAGCATTTTTCCGGCAGCGTAAAGGAGGAAACAAATTGATAGCCGCATTTTTGCAATATCTCAATATTATGCGCAACCGAATCCAATCCGCTTCCGGCATCCGTCCAGAATTTATCAATGACAGCGGGACGCTCATCCGTGAGCCAGGAGGGACATGTCACAACAACATAACCACATATTTTGAGATATCCGTGCCAATGCGCAAGCCCCTTTTCAAAGCCAATACTGTCGATTGCACCTTCCGACCAAATCAGATCGAACGCTTCTTTTTCAAAAGGCAAATTTTCCATTGATCCGACAACGCCCTTTACTCGTTCTGCAAGGTTTTGCTTTTGAGCATTCTCGTTAAGCACATTGACAAAGTCTGGGAACAGATCCAAGCCGATGATATTTCCGGCCAAATGTTGCGCCAGAACCATGGTTTGTCCGCCGCTTCCACAGCCCAAATCCGCTGACAGAGAAAATTGATCAATATGATCAAGAAACCCTAACGCCTTGCGTGTCATCTCAGGGCTGCCAGGCCCCTGACGTTCCAATCCCGCATGTGTTTCAATCAGTAAATCCAATACAGATGGTTGTTTGTTTTCCATTTTTTATTTCCTCCTTTTAGTGAAATACCGCACTTTTTCTAAAGACCTCTTTACTGAAATACTCCATGAATTCGTTCGTAAAAATACAACCTTTTTTCTGCCGCACTTTATCCGCCTAAGGTGAATCAATACAAATGAATTGCTTTTTTACTTAACTACTTTTGTGTCATACTTTAAGCCATTAAAAATTATTCCTTTTGTTCATTAGGGTGCCAACTGCGCAGCGTTTTATCGATCGCAAATGAGACGGCACACATCAGAAATAGCTATTTATAATCTTTTTCAGCTAAAAAGATTTCATGACCATTGAACATCTCTATTGTTTTAT
This sequence comes from Anaeromassilibacillus senegalensis, assembly GCF_001261775.1. GTDB lineage: Bacteria > Bacillota > Clostridia > Oscillospirales > Acutalibacteraceae > Anaeromassilibacillus > Anaeromassilibacillus senegalensis. The sequence continues at coordinate 959,551 of NZ_LN868537.1, forward strand.
TCCTTTTCCCGTTCCATCTGCCATAGCGGGAACGGAGGCGCCGCCAATGGCTTCATCGCAATGGACATCAGAAGAGTTGGATTGTCGTCCGCCGCGATGCGGTTGGAACTGAACGTCCCGCAGGAACGGCAGCGGTGGATGATTGCCCATTCTCCATTTTTGCGCACCCAAACGCCTACCGGTTCCATCACGCCCTTACAGAGCGACGCCCGGTCCCCGGGCTGGTTGTCCACATGGACGCTGGACAGGCAGCGTGGGCAGTGGTTGCGGTGCTGGCTTCCCGCCGCCTCCGGAACCACCAGAGCCCCGCATACCTTGCAGGTAAAACTCTCCGTGCACGGCATATGGCGGTAATCGGCTTTCTGAAGCTGTTTCTGCAGCTTGGCAATGTTCTTACCCCACTGCTGCTTTTTACGCAGATATCCCGCTTTGTCTTCGGCATAACACGCTTCCTGGTGAAGACGCTGATAGCTTTCCCAACGCTCCAAGGAGAGTTCTCCGCGCTGAATCGCGGCTGCAACTGCACAGCCGGGCTCTCCCTGATGGCGGCAGTCGCTGAACTTGCACTGTCCCAAATATTGTTCCACGTCGGTAAAGCTTTGCTCCAGCCCGTCGCTGACATCCCACATTCCCAGTTCTCTCATACCGGGCGTGTCAATAATCATGACGCCGCTGTCCAATAAAAGCAGCTGGCGGCAGGTAGTCGTATGCCTTCCCCGTCCGTCCTTCTCGCGGATGTCCCCGGTTTCCATTTTTTCCTGTCCCGCGAGCGCGTTCACCAGGCTGGATTTACCGACCCCCGAAGAACCTAAAAAGACGATCGTTTTTCCCGGTTTCATATACTCCGACAGCTGATCAAGCCCAAATCCCGTTTTAGAACTGACTGCAAAAACCCCCACGCCCACGGCCAGCCGCTCCGCAGTGCGGAGCTGGGGCAAATAGTCCTCCACGCAATCGGCCTTTGTCAGAATCACCGCTGGAACAGCGCCAGACTGCCAGGCAAGTGTCAGATAGCGCTCCAATCTGCGCGGATTAAAATTCTGATCAAGTGATTGCATAATAAACACATAATCAAAATTGGCGGCAACCGCCTGTTCCTTGTATCCGGACGCGGACGGGTCGCGGCGCGAAAAGTACGTCTTGCGCGGCAATGTTTTCAAAATCCGGCTCTCGCCATGTTCCTGCCAATCCAGCAGGACAAAGTCTCCCGTAGTCGGGATCTCCTCTTTACCCGCATGGTACTCCCCAGCTTTCAGGCGTGCAAACCCGCTTCCATGATCGCAGATCATTTCAAAACGATCGCGATGGACCGCAGTGATCCGTGCAGGTATCCCGTTTTTATATTCCATACTCGTTATTGGGTGGAACCCATATTTTTTGATATGCAATGTTTTTTGCCTCCAAATTTTCTTTTACATATAATTTATTGATTCTCATCTTCTTACTCCTTTTCAGCGAGGCCCGCTTTCCTCAAAAATAACGCAAAAATCCCGCGGAGACAGAGCCTTTCCGTCCTGTCTCCGCGGGATCATCCAGTGCGTCCTTTATGCAAAATGGGCGCAAAAAAGGACACGCCAAACGTGCCCTGCAATGCGTATCAACGCGACAGTATTCACGAAAGGTTGCAGGAACATGACAAACTACACGGAGTTTTCCTCCGCGTTTTGCTCTGTTCCACGGTATTCGGTTTTAGAGGAAAGCCACCTCAAAAACGACCGACATCTCGCAACTTCCTTTCGTTATCCGAATCATTCGGATTTTTATCGGTTTAATCATAAACGATTCGCCGCAAAAAAGCAAGTGTTTTCTAAAAATCCGAGTTAGAAACTTCTTCCACGCGTCCTAAAACAAATGAGGCGGCAGCCCTATGTGAGCCGCCGCCTGACAGTTTACAATTAAAGGGTGCCGAAGATGCGGTCGCCCGCATCGCCCAGGCCGGGAACGATGTATCCGATTTCATTCAGATGATCGTCCACCGCCGCGCAGTAGATATGCACGTCCGGGTGCGCCTCTGCCAGCGCCTTTACCCCTTCCGGTGCGGCAATGATGCACATAAACCGAATGCTCTTCGGGTTGCTGCGTTTGATAATGGTAATTGCATCGATTGCGGAACCGCCGGTCGCCAGCATCGGGTCCAGCACAATGACATCGCGCTCGGTGATATCCTGTGGCAGTTTGCTGTAATATTCCACCGGTTTGAGCGTTTTGTGATCACGGTACAAGCCAATATGTCCCACCTTAGCCGCCGGAACCATCTGCAAAACACCGTCCACCATCCCCAGGCCGGCACGCAGGATCGGCACAAAGGCCAGCTTGCGGCCCGCAATTACCTTTGTTGTCGCCTCGCCCATCGGCGTTTCAATATGTGCCTCCATCAGCGGGAGGTCGCGGGTCGCCTCATAGCACATCAGCATAGCGATTTCCCCCACCAGCTCACGAAATTCCTTAGAGCCTGTGTTTTTATCGCGCAGATACGTAAGCTTGTGCTGAATCAGCGGATGATCCATAACAAATACCTGATTTTCCATAATAATATCCCCCATTCTCTTATTCCCTGTTTTTAAAGTTCCCCACATTCAATGGCTGTAATTTCATCCAGACGGCGCTGATGGCGTCCCCCTTCAAACTCTGTTTCCAAAAAGATTTTTGTCAACTCCACGGCCTTTGCCTCGTCGATTACCCGGCCTCCCAGGCAAAGGATATTGGCGTTGTTGTGGCGGCGGGTCATTTCCGTACTATATGCCTCGGAGCAAACCGAAGCGCGGACGCCCTTTACTTTATTGGCGGCAATACTCATGCCGATTCCCGTGCCGCAGCACAAAATGCCCTTCTCAGCTTGTCCACCTGCCACACCATGCGCCACCTGCGCGGCAATCGGTGCGTAGTCGACGGAATCCGTATCGTTTGTTCCAAAATCCCGGTACGGGATTTCATTTTCCTCCAGATACCGTTTGATTGCGGCTTTCAACGCAACGCCGCCGTGGTCAGCTCCCAATAAAATCATGTTGTTCCTTCTTTCTGTATGTTCCATTTAGTTTACGATGCAACCTGAACGGAGAACTGCGGCGCAGGCGCGCCGCCTCCGTAAGTCGCATAAACATATGTCTGCTGTCCGGCGGCGTTTGCAGCCGCCGACACTGCATAAATTGCGTAATTCCCCTGTGTTTTTGCCAGCTTTACCGAAATCGCACCATTTCCCGTTGTCACAGAAGGCAGGATTAAAGCGCCCGGATTGGTATAGGTCATCTTAAAATAGTAGGTCTGGCCCGGCTGCAGCGTCAGGCGGCCGGAGGTGTCGCACTCATAGAGAGCCCCTTGCACAGTCAGCGGAAATTTCACAGTTTTACCGCTCTCTGCAATCACCTCAATATTGGTTGAACCGGCCTTTAGACCCTCCAAACGGAAGTAATATGTTCCACCGGCTTCCGCGGAGACCAGCTCCACCCTCGCCACCGTTCGGTCTGTGGGGCGGGCCACCACAATCTGGCCCGGGGACACCTGTACCTTAAACACATAAGTCGCACCCTTTTTGCAGGTGTACGACGCCGTATCCACCAGCAACGACGTATTAGAACGGTATTTTGTCTCCATCTGGGAGATAAACTGCTTCCAATCGCGGTTATCCAGAATCGTGCTGTATGCAGGCTCCGGCAGGTTGGTCCAGTCCTTGTGCTGGTTTTCGCTGTTGCTCGCTTTTGCATCGCTGGTCAACAGCATATCGACTGAATACTGGCCAGGCTGATCCGGCGCGGCGTCATCCCAGGTGACATCCACATGGTACCAGCTTCCGTCCAGCTGCACGGCGTTCCACGCATGATTCATGGAATCGCTTTCTACAATCGCACAGGGAATCCCCAGCTGCTGCATCAACAGCTCAAATGCCAGCGAATATCCCTGGCACACAGCGACACGCTTCACCAACGCCCCATACGCCGTATAGGAATCCTTGGGAATTGAGTTTGTCTGATAATTATCATAGTCGTACGCACAGGTGAGCGCCAGATAATTGTGAACCTGAACCACTTTTTCTGTAGCGGTCATATTGGGCTCGATACAGGAAAGCGCCGCCTGCATGGACTTTTTCAGCTCTTCCGTCATCTTTTGGACAGTTTCCTTGTCATAGGTATTGCGCGGAATCATGTCCACCACAATACCGGCTTTACTGGCGTGATAGGTGCAGCCCTCCACATAGAAGAGCCACGGGTCCTCACGCAGGACTTCATCGTACAAATCAGAAAACTGCTGCTCTGTCAGGTTGTATTGGCTTAACGAAACGGACGCATCCATATTGGTGAGCGTCTGGTGAATGGCGTTCTTTGCAGCCGTTAAATCATTAACAGGAGCCGTTTGCGTAACCGCTGCCGCTGTACCGGACGGGTTTTCCGCCGCAAGGGATACCGTTGCGCCCCACAACGACAGTGCAATTGCAGCGGACAAAAGGACGCTGACAAATCTTCTTGCTCTCATTTAACTCTCACTTTCCGGCCGCGCAGAGGCAGCCTGCCGTTTTTTCAGTTCCCGCTCCGCCTGCGGAAGACGCAGGTAAACCGGGGCTAAAGCCGCAGCCGTTAAAGTCTCCTTCCGTTGAAACAAGTCCTTTGCAGCCTCCGCAACCCCCCAAGCGCGTTGGTACAAAAGCGGTTCTGGGGGCAGAATCGCACCCAGAGCCTTTATTTTTTCCTCATTATAACACAGTTTTGCACCGTCACCAACCAGAAAAACCGGTTTTTGACCATACTCTTGCAATTCCTCCGCCAGTGCGGCGATGGCAAGCGCACGGTCCTCTGTCAAACGGTTTAGTTTTCCATTCCTTGCTTCAAAAAGCGCATTGTACACCTGGCTGCACCGGGCGTCCATCACCGCGCAGATGATCCCGTCCAAATGCGCCAGGTTCCGCGCCATGGCTTCCAATGTAGAAACCCCCGCGCACGGTTTCTCCTGCGCCATGGCAAGGCCTTTGACGCTGGCTACGCCAATCCGCACACCGGTAAAAGAGCCCGGCCCGGCGGAAACTGCGAAGAGATCAATACTCTCCAGCGGCACGCGCGCACATTCCAGCACACCCTGCACCATCGGCATCAGCGTCTGGCTGTGCGTCAGACGCGTATTGGTATAACATTCACCCAGTATTTTTCCATCCTCCACAATCGCGGCAGAAGCCGCGCTGGCGGAAGAATCAATCGCCAAAATTTTCAATCGATCACCCTTCTGCTGTCACAACGTTAAACCTTCTACTTGAAAAACGCGCGTATCCTCTCCATCGCCCTCCGCAATGGCAATGCGGACAGCGTTCTCCGGCAGCGCGTTTTCAATGTTTTCGCTCCATTCGATCACCAGCACACCGCCGCACTCCAGATAGTCGAAAAAACCGGTGGAATACAAATCGTCCCAGCCGTCCACGCGGAACATATCAAAATGATAGACGGGAACACGCCCGTTATATTCATGCACCAGTGCAAACGTCGGGCTGGAAACGCCGTCCTCCACGCCAAGGCCGCGCGCCAGGCCGCGGGTCAGGGCGGTTTTCCCCATCCCCATGCCGCCGAACAGCGCGATGACCTCCCCACCGGATAGTCTTTGCGCGATTGCTTCCCCCAGCGCCTCCGTTTCCTGCGGAGAATGGGTCGTATACGTCAAAGCTTCCACCTCTTTTATCCAATCAGAATAATCCGGAGATTTTGCCCGCTTCATCCACATCGATACGTTCCGCCGCGGGAACCTTGGGCAGGCCGGGCATGGTCATGATGTCGCCCGCATAGGCAACCACAAACCCCGCGCCGTTGGAAAGGCGCAGGTCCCGGACCGTGATGCGGAACCCGGAGGGCCGGCCCAAAAGCGCCGCGTTGTCCGAGAGCGAATATTGCGTTTTCGCAATACAAACCGGCAGTGCGTCTCCGCCCAGAGCGGCGATTTCTTTTGCCGCCTTAACCGCCTGCGGCGCAAAATCCACGCCATCCGCGCCGTAGATTTCCCTGGCAATCGTCTCGATCTTTTCCTGTATGGAACCGTTCAGCGGATAAACCGGATGGAAAGCAGAGGGCTGTTCCACTGCTTCGCATACCTTGCGCGCCAGATCCATGCCGCCTTCCCCACCTTTGGCAAAGACCTCGCTCAGTGCGAAATCCGCACCGTTTTCCTTGCAGTATTTCTCAATAAAGGCGACTTCCGCGTCCGTGTCCGTCCCAAAGCGGTTGATCGCCACCACAACCGGGACGCCATATTTGCGCATGTTCCGGATATGCGCGCCCAAGTTGACAATTCCCGCTTCCAGCGCTTTCAGGTTTTCATTGCCGGTTTCCGCTTTGGGAACCCCGCCGTTGTATTTCAATGCGCGGGCCGTCGCCACCAGCACAACTGCGCCCGGCTTTAAGCCTGCCAAACGGCATTTAATATCGAAGAATTTTTCTGCGCCGAGATCGGATCCGAAACCCGCCTCTGTAATGCAGTAATCCGCAAGCTTCAATGCAAGCCGCGTCGCACGCACGGAATTGCAGCCGTGGGCGATGTTGGCAAACGGCCCGCCGTGCATGATGGCAGGCGTTCCCTCCAGTGTCTGGACCAAATTGGGATTGATCGCATCGTGCAGCAGGGCCGCCATCGCACCCTCCGCTTTTAAATCCTTTGCATAGACCGGCTCGCCGTCCATATTATAGGCAACCAGTATCCGGCCCAGCCGTTCTTTCAAGTCGCGGCTGTCCGTTGCCAGGCAAAGGATCGCCATGACCTCACTGGCAACAGTGATGATAAATCCATCCTCGCGCGGCACACCGTTTACCTTACCGCCCAATCCCACAATGATATTGCGCAGCGCACGGTCGTTCATATCCATGCAGCGTTTGAGCAAAATGCGGCGCTGGTCAATCCGCAGGGCATTCCCCTGTTGCAAATGGTTATCCAGCATCGCGCATAACAGGTTGTTTGCAGAGGTAATCGCATGCATATCCCCCGTAAAGTGCAGGTTGATGTCCTCCATCGGGACCACCTGCGCGTATCCGCCGCCCGCGGCGCCGCCTTTTACACCAAAGACCGGGCCAAGGGAGGGCTCCCGCAGGGCAATGATCGCGTTTTTGCCGATCTTCGCCATTGCTTCGCCCAGTCCGGCGGTCGTGGTGGTCTTTCCCTCTCCGGCAGGCGTCGGATTGATCGCGGTAACCAGAATCAGCTTGCCGTCCTTTCGGTCTGCCACGCGGCTGTAAAGCGCATCGTTCAGCTTCGCTTTATATCGTCCGTACGGCTCCAGTTCTTCCTCCGCGATGCCAAGTGCGGAAGCAATTTCCGTAATGGGCTTCATCTTCGTGCTTTGGGCAATCTCAATATCCGTCAGCATTCCCATTCTCCTTTATTCTGCGCAGTGCTTTGTCCGTCTCCTCTGCGCGCATTATTAAAATGATTATATCACATCTCCTGGTAAGAGAAAAGAGCAAAACTGTAACTGAGCGGCACGATCTGACAAGCTTCGTTGACTTCTCCCGTTGGATATGGTATAACGCAACTATACGTGCGAGCGAAAAGAATCATTCTTAAAATTAAAGGGGACTACAACAATGACGATCTGGAACCGGTTTCAACAAGAATGCAAAGACACAGCGCTCTTTTTCCGGGAGCGGTTGCTCCGTATCTTTCTGATTTTGTCGCTGATATTCATCGGCGTGGGTGTCGCATCCTATTTTTTGTTTTTATCCAACCCGGATACTGTTAACAATATGATGCAGGAGCTGGCTAAAAGTTTTCAGGATAAGGGATTGATTGACGAAGGCGGTATTTCTTTCTGGTCTCTCCTGGGCAATAATCTGTGGGCATCCGCGGTCTGCATCCTGATGGGGTTCCTGCCCTTTCTGTTTTTGCCTGTCATTCCTTTGGCGTCAAACGCCGCTATATTGGGCCTGTCGGCTGCTTACAGCAGCATTTCCGGTATGGGACTAGCTATATTTGCCGTCGGCATCCTGCCGCATGGAATTCTGGAGCTCCCCGCGCTGGTGCTATCCATCTCATTGGGATTTTACCTCTGCAAAGAGATGGTCAAACAGATTCTCGGTCGGGCCGATTCCTTTTTAAAGACGCTTTGCAACATTGCGCGCACTTTTACCCTGTTTGTTATTCCCCTGATGTTTGCCGCCGCCCTGATCGAAACCTATGTGACCCCCCGCCTGCTTGGCGTCTGATCCGATGCGCCGGAGGAAACCGTAAGATTTCCGTAAGAAATCAATTCGGTTTTTCGTAAGGACTCTTTTGTAAGATACAGATACGGACATAAACTTTTGGGTAGAAAGGGTTTGAACCATGAGCGAAGGAAGTATTTTAGTGGTGGACGACGATCGCGAAATTGTGCGCGCCATTTCCCTGTATTTGCAGCGGGAAGGATATTCTGTCTTATGTGCATACGACGGTTTACAGGCATTGGATCTGGTGATGAACCAGTCCGTGCGCCTGCTGATTATCGACGTCATGATGCCGAAGCTGGACGGCTTATCCGCCATGATGAAGATTCGGGAAAAGAAAAACCTGCCGATTATTGTGCTCTCCGCCAAGAGTGAGGATACCGACAAAATTCTTGGACTCTCCATGGGTGCGGACGACTATGTGACAAAGCCGTTTAATCCGATGGAACTGGTGGCGCGGGTCCGCTCGCAGCTGCGCCGTTATACCAGCCTGGGAGACATCCACGCCGTGCAGAACAGCAGCGTCATCGTCAACGGGCGTCTGAGTTACAACACCGAAGAGCATATGCTGCTGGCAGACGGTGAACCGGTCAAGCTGACCGCAACGGAGAGCAAAATTGTGGATTTATTCATGCGGAATCTGGGGCGCATCTTCCCCGCCGAGGAAATTTACCGGCGCGTGTGGAACGAGCCCGCCTTCTCCGCTGAAAACACCGTCATGGTTCATATCCGCCGCATCCGTGAAAAGATCGAACTCAACCCAAAGGAGCCCGAATATTTAAAGGTGGTGTGGGGGATTGGATATAAAATTGAAAAGAAGTAAGTCCGTTCTCAGCCTGATCTGCTGTTACCTGAGTGTCACCGTATTCCTTGCTACGGGAATCTTTGGCCTTTCTTTTCTGGCAAATTATCAAAGAGGGGTGCAGTATATCGAGGATTTACAGCAAACCGATTATCAGAATACCAATGCGTTTCGAAAAGAGATCAGTACAACCCTGAACTGGATGCTGCGCGACCTGTCGTGGGAAAGCAGCGGCAGCTCCAGCGAAACTGCTTATGGCACAGCAGCGATAGAGGATGGGACGGAATACAGCGACGTAGTCTGGTCAAACAGCCTTCGGTCTTATCGAATCGTCACCGATCCATATTCCTATACCGTCTTTGACCGGTTAAATGAGGACAGTGCCCGGAACCTGCTCTATCAGGCGGGTACACAGGACAACAATCGCAGCCACACCAACTACTTAACCGATACCAGTCTTTACGAAGGCGCGCTGCCGGATGGATATAATTTCCGTCTGGTCTTTGACGGTAAAAAAGTCACCATTACCAAGGATGGCCAAACGATCGATCTCTATGGGGATGGCTTCTTTAAAAGCGATTCCGGCATGTGGGACGTTCCCGGCTATGAAAACACAACGGAAGACCCCACGCACGCCAACCTGCGCATCTGTCTGGTTGCACGCGCCATTCCCGCGGAAGCGGTCGACGGCTACAGCTCTTTATACGACATAGCACAGAGCAGGCCGGATACGCTTCTTTTCCTGCGGGTATGGGCCGTTTTACTGGGTGTCGCGGCAATTTTCCTGTTCATCGCCATTCTGTGGCGCAAAGAGCGCAAAGAGCTGAACAGAGCTATTGCCGCCAGAACAAAGAACATCTATTTTGATATTAAAGTCCTTGTTTTTGCGCTTCTGGTCATTTTCGACTTGACTCTTATCAGTACCTCCATAATTCCCAATCTCATTTTGCTTTTGGTTTCCCTGTTCGGTTACTACCTGCTCATCAACGATATCCGCTACAACCATTTAAACTATAAGCACAATTGGATCAACCACATGCTGCATCGCAGGGAAGAACGGCGCCTGCTGCTGGAATCCAAAATGCCACTGGAGCGCCGCCTGCTGGACCGCTGGTCCGATTTTCTAAAATGTGAAACGATTACTTTTGCAGTTGGTCTCTTTGTCAGTGTCTTATCCCTTGGCTTTTTGCTGCCGTTCACCATCCTGTTGATGATCTATTTTGCCCACCGCTATAACAAACAGCAAAAGCAATTGGCGGCAGACCTGGGGCGTCTGACCACCCAGATTTCCGCTGTACACGACGGAAACGACACGGCGCCGCTGCTATTCCCACAGGATTCCGACCTGCACGCCGCCGCACGCCAGTTGAACGAGATTGAGCGGGGCATTAGCACCGCTGTGGAGGAACAGGTCAAAAGCGAGCGGATGAAAGTGGAGCTGATCACCAACGTATCCCACGACATCAAAACCCCGCTTACCTCCATCATCAGCTACATCGATCTTTTGAAGCAGGAGGAAACGCTGCCGGATTACGTCCAGGACTACATCAAAATTCTGGATGAAAAGTCCCTCCGCCTGAAAAATATGATTCAGGATATCTTTGAGGTGAGCAAAGCGACCAGCGGCAATATTGAGCTGCAGCTGGAGTCGCTCGACTTGGGCAAACTGCTGCGGCAAACGCTGGCGGATATGAATGAGAATATTGACGCTTCCCCTCTGATCTTTCGGGTAGATATCCCCGAACGCCCCGTTATGATCACCGCAGACGGACGGCGGCTGTACCGGGTTTTTCAGAACCTGATCTCCAACGCACTGCGCTACTCCCTGGAAGGAACGCGCGTCTTTATTTCTCTGTCCGACCACGGCGGCCAGGCGACCGCTGTCCTGAAAAACATCTCCAAATACGAGCTGGACCGCAATATCGATATTACGGAACGCTTTGTGCGCGGCGACGCGGCACGCTCCACCTCCGGCAGTGGACTGGGGCTTTCCATCGCCAAGAGCTTCACGGAAGCCTGCGGCGGCACGTTTACCATCTGTGCAGACGCCGACCTGTTTTCCGCGCAGGTTACCTTTCCTTTAAATCCATAAACAAACGCATCTGCAAAGTCGTTTCTTTGCAGATGCGTTTTTATTTCTATTCTGCTAATAAATTATGTCTTTGCCACCGGCCGCCGGCAAAGTAAGCCAAACCCGCAAAGAAGGATAAAATGGGAGAAAGCATTTCTCCCCAATAAATGCCGATAAAACCGTATCCCAGTACGCTTCCCAAGAGCCAGCTGAGCAGCAGGCGCATTACCACAGAATGCAGCAGCGCGTTGCACATGGCAAACAGAGAATCTCCCACGCCGGTTGCAAACGAGTCAAACGTATACATTGCCGCATAGAGCAGGGAATTTAAAGAACAGCAGATGCGCAGATATTGTATCCCCTCCTGAACAACCTCCGGATCTGAATTGAACAGTTCAATAATGGGCCCGACAAAAGCCTGAACCAACAGCATGGTAATGAAGGATGCTCCCAGGCTGATCCATAGCCCGGTTTTTGCGGTCTTTGCCGCGCGCGAGGTTTGGCACGCCCCCATATTCTGCCCCGCCATGGTGGTGACTGCCTGCCCCACCGCCCAACAAGGCATCGCGGCAAACGTGTTGACCTTCAGCCCGATACCGGACGCCGCAGCTACCGCCACGCCGTACTCGTTGAGCATCCCCGTCACCAACAGATAGGAGAGATTGAGTACCGCGATCTGTATTGCGGACGGAAGGCCTATTTTTAAAAGCATCCGGCAGATCGGTCCCCTGATCCACAGATCCTGTGCGGTAAAATCGGATAAAACGGCACGCTTTTTCAGATAAAAGAGCGATATAACAAAGGACGCCCCCTGCGAAACGATTGTAGCCAGCGCCGCCCCTCTCGTCCCCATTCTCAGAGGACCGACCAGCAGCAAATCCAGCGCAATATTGATCCCCGTGGCGATTGCTACAAAGAGCAAAGGACTTTGAGAGTCCCCCAATCCGCGCATGATTGAGCAGACCGCATTATAGCCAAATACAAAAAGAGTTCCCCAGCAGATCACCTGCATATACTCCTCCGCCAGTTGCATTGCGCCTGCCGGAACACGCATCCATTGAAACACCGCGCGGTAAGAAAGCAGGCTTATCAGAGTGACCAGTGCCGCGGCAATTGTTGATACACTGAACAGTGTACCAATCGCCTGCCTCTGTCCCTGCGCATCGTGTGCGCCCTTATACTGCGCGATCAGCACCGTCCCGCCCATTGTGACGCCGGTACAGACCGACTGGATAATAAAGCCGATCATTGCGGCATTGCTGACTGCCGCCAGTCCGGCTTTGCCTACAAACTGTCCGACTACCACCATGTCTACCATGCTGTAGCAGGATTGCAGCAAATTCGCAATGAATATTGGAAACGCAAATTTTAGGAGCTGCTTGGGTACGCTCCCATTTGTTAAATCGTATTGTTTCATCAAAACACACCCCAGACTTTAAAATGCAAAACAGGAGGTCCGCTCGTTTGCGGCCTCTTGTTTTGTTTGTAACAGAAAATAAAACAGCCGCGGACAAAGCACCTGTCCGCGGCAATACTTTTCAAACCTTTCAACGGGCAACAGCAAAGCTGAGGATACAAAATCCTCTTCTCATTTGCTATTTGCCGATGAAATTTATATGCTCCGGACAACGCTTCATCGTTTTCATTTGTGCGGAGCAGCCTCTGATACAAAGTCTGGAATTGGCTTTCATAGTTCCCATCTTTTCATTGGATTTGCTTTTATTATAGCGTTGCGTTCATGATTTGTCAATTTTATTGGTTTAGAATAGAATTTACTGTTTTACGGCCTGACTGGGCGCATTTTTCTGTAACGTTTTGTTTATTGTGGATGCGTTTTCCCTATGCTATAATAAATCTACACGAAAAATGCCACACTTTGCCTGCTTTATCCCCCGGTTCCGCAAAGTCTGACGGATTAAAATACGCAGAGGTACTGATATGGAAAGAATGGGAAAATCCTTTATAGACTACTTTAAACGGGCTGACAAGCTCCTGTGGCTGATCATGCTGGCAATCTCCGCATACAGCCTGCTGCTTCTAAGAACCGTTCCCTCTCCCGCGGGAAAGCGCTCCTGGTTTGCCACGCACCTGCTGGCGATGCTCATTGGATACATCGGGGCCTGGTTCATTACTCTGATCGATTACCGTGAGATCAGCAATCTATGGTATCTGATCGCCGGATTCAGCATATTTTTGATCATTTACACGCATTTTTTCGGGATCGCGGTTGAAAACTCCGGCGGCATCAGTGCCAGAGCCTGGATTAAAATACCGGTTTTGGGCACCTTCCAACCCTCCGAACTGATCAAGATCGGATTTATCATCACGTTTTCCAAGCATTTATCGGCATTGAAAGAGCGGGGGCTTCTGGAACGACTGCCGCATATTATCCTGCTCGGACTGCACGCGCTGATTCCAGTGGCAGTTGTTTTCCAGCTGCAGGGCGATGCCGGCTCCGCCGCGATCTTTTTCTGCATGTTTCTTGCAATGAGCTTTGGCGCGGGCGTTCAGCTTCGGTACTTCGTCGCATTGTTTATAGCGATAGCCGCCGCCTTTCCACTGGTTTGGGAGCATGTACTGGACGATTACCAGCGCGACCGGTTCACAATCTTCCTGCATCCGGAAACCGATCCGACCGGTAAGGGCCTGCAGCAGCTGCAGGGAAAGATCTCCATCGGCAGCGGGCAGCTTTGGGGGCGCGGCCTGTTTTCTCCTGATTCCCGTGTCCAAAAGGGAAGCGTTCCCGTTCAGCAGAGCGATTACATCTTTTCCGTAGCGGGCGAACAACTGGGCTTTATCGGCTGCACGCTGATTATTGTTCTGCTGTTCCTGCTTCTCCTGCGAACCATCCACGTCGCACGGCACGCGACCGAACCTCTTGGCAGCTGTATTTGCTTTGGGTTCTTTGGTATGATCGCCTCCCAAATGGCTTTTAATCTGGGGATGTGCCTGAACCTGTTCCCTGTTATGGGCGTTACGCTTCCGTTTTTCAGCGCAGGTGGTTCTTCCGCCGCATGTTTGTACTTTGGATTCGGTCTGGTGCAATGTGTCGCGATGCACAAAATCAATATGGATATTGTTAAGATTCACTCATAGGCAGAAATTGCAGGCAATCCATATTTACAATTTTCAAATTATACAAAAAGCAGGCGCATCTCTCCGCCAAAGGCAAAGGGATGCGCCTGCTTTTTTGTGTAGAGCATGTGCCTAAAACACATGCTCTTTTTCATACTTTTACCCGCTTAGCCGATTGTAACGACGCAATGCTGTTGCGGCGCTTCATTGGGGATCTCCGGCCGGGACGCGCTTACAGTGAGGACCATTTTAAGCAATGGTGACGACACAATGTTTCTGTGGCGCTTCATTGGGCATTTGGGTGTACACGCCGGTGCTCTGGCCCGGTGCGCCAACTGCCCAGATTCTGTAATAGCAGTCGTTGCCAATCTTCGCCACAAACTGGGTCTTCAGCACATTGCCGTTGCCTACAGTAAAGCTGGGCGCCGCTGTGCTACCATTCAGCACCGTCATTTTAAAGCAATATGCGCTGCCCTTCTTCAAGACAAACGGAAGTGTGGTGTCAGAGCGTACGGAAGGCTGTGCAATCACATTCTGTGCCGCAGCTACGACCGGAACCGCGCCCACAACCGCTGTCCCTTCTCCGCCGGTCTGGCCGCCGGAAGGACGACTGCCACCGGACGGTCCACCAGAAGGCTTGTCATGCGGCTTTGTCAGAATGGCATAGGTGGTTTCCACACCATTGCATGCCGCGGCAATCTGCTCGGGGGTTGCATACGGGTCGTTATAAGCCTCGTCCGCCACCTGCATCGCCGCCTGGAACGCTGCATAAAGGGATGCGTTGTAACCGTCCGGCTTCACATCCGCATATTTATCAAGCAACGCCTTCAGTGCGCTTTTATTCGGGACTTTACGCAAATCGGCCATCGCCTCAAACAAAGCTGACGCCGCATCATCCACCTGCTTCTGTGCGGCATTTTCATTCGCAAGAACCTCTACGGCCGCTGCATAAGCTTCTTCAAAAGCGTCCTTTTCATCGCCGTCAAGATACCCTTTCAGATCCATCTCATCCGCCTGATCGATCAGCGTTTGCAGAGACGCCATATCTGCTTTAAATTCCAGATTTATAATCACTTCGTACAGGGTATCATACGCCTCTTTTACATCCTGTTCCAGCGCTTCGTCTGAATCACAGATCTCCTGTGCGGCAGTGAGTGCCTCTGCAAATCCCTCCTGGCTCTTTGGTGTGAATTTTTCCAGATCAATCAGCTCTGCGATCTGAACCAGCGAATCCAGTACCGTTTTGTCGCCCTCTTTAAAGCTCAGGAGATGCATCGCATCGATCAAATCCTTCCAGGCCTTATCAACCTGCTCTTCCGTTGCTGCCGGATCCTTGTAAATTTTCTGCGCCTGTTCGCGCGCGTCAATGAATTGCTCGCGAACCGAAAAAATCAGTTCATTCAATTCTTCATCCGTAACTTCGTTTGCTACTTCCAGCACGGCCTCCAAAATGGACTTGTCGACCCTGCTGAAGGTAAAGCGCAGAATAGCGGATTCGTTCGGCATTACGTAGTCATAGGTAAAGCCGTCCGGATCAAAGTCAATCGCTTCGCCGTTCAGCTCCGCGCTGGAGAACCGGCTGCCAACCGGCTTAAACGTAAAGTGAAGCGTTTCGCCCGCCATTACCTTCGCGCCATAAAGGCCGTCGCGTTCAATAATGACCTTTGTATCGCCTTCCACTTTCAAATTTGCATTAACGCCGTATTGCAGGTTCAGGACATGCGCTGTTTGCTCGCCCTTCGGGCGGACGGTAACGGAGACTTCTGCCTTCACATTTTCCGGATTGGTAATCGCTTCATCTGCAAACTGCAAAACGCCGGTAATGCGTTGAGTTCCAACCGTCTCCGGGTCATACGCATTGCTGTCCCATGTGACAGAAGCCGTTGCCGTGCTCTCGTTGCTGAGTGCAGCCTCTACCGTTTCCGGAAGATGCAGCTCTTCAAAAGCGGTGCCATATTCTACCATCTGCGCTTCCGGATGAACGACCGAAACGACGGTGATCGGTTCTTCCACCTGCACCTTGGTGATGGTGAAGGAATCAAGATTCGCGGTGGATTTCAGATCGTTGAAGAACTTAATCCGGTCAACGCCCTTCTTCAGGGCCACACGGATCGTCTTTGTACCAAAGTCGGGATTGGTCTGCTCGCAGGGGATGCTGCTGCTGATTGATTGATCCAAATTCTCATAATACAAATCGTCGTTTGCACCGGAGAAATACCGGAAGGAAACATCGTATTCCGCATCCTGCGGCACATCCAGCCACAGGTTCAGCCACGCGTTGCCGTGCGCGCCGCAGTTGCCAAGCCAGCCGACCAGCTTGCCTCCGTTGGCGCTTGCCTTTTCTTCCACCACAGCGCCGCCGCCAAATTCAAGCGCCTCCGCTTCTACGTTGACAGGCGCCGTATCGCCGTTCAACACAACCGGGTTGTTCTCACCATAATAGTTCATGGCGCGGAACGTCGCGTCAATCGTATGGTCAGCATTGACCGCCTCAAACGTATAGGCTTTGACCGCGCCAACGGAAGCGCCGTCCACCAGCACATCCGCCACTTCATATCCGCGATCCGGCGTAATGGCAAACGCCTGGTTCTCTCCCTCTTCCACTTCTACTGCACTGGCTGGCGCAATGGTGCCGTTTTCACCTGCGGTTGCCATGATAGTATAATAGTTGGAAATCAGTTCCTTTGCGGTGATTTCAAACTTGTCCAGATTAGGGGCAGCGTTGGAATCTGCCGTGATGACCAGTTCTCCCGGTCCCGATTGGGTAATTTCCAGATCAAACGCAATGTTTTTATACGGTGCGCTGGCATCGCCAAACACGCGAACCGAACCGCTTGTAATATGATTGCCGCTCCAGTTGATCGCGTTTGCCGTGTCCGCATCCAATCTGCCGCTCTGATACCGGCAGTTAACGGTATATGTTCCCGCCTTGGGCGCATTGTAAGCCAGTTTGATCACATTGCCCGGCTCCATCCAGCTGACTTTTTTGCCATTGCTGGCGCTTGCGTCCGACTGAACGCGCACGTACTTGTCTCCGGAAATGGGAACCAGCGTAAAGAACTCTGCTTCCGCCAGCTTGGTGCCGTCGTTCTCCTTTGGGAATGCAAACGGATCGTCCGCCGTATAGGCGGTGCGGGCAACAAGCGCTTCCTGCGCGGCCTGCAAATTGGTGAGCGCTGTCCGGAGCTGTTCTTCCGTTGCTTCCGCACGATCCAAAGCTTCCTGCGCCGCCTGCTTTGCCACGGCGAATCCCGTCCAGCTTGCCGCTGTGAAGAGACCCTCATTTTTACCGCCTGCCGCACTTAGTGCCGCTCTCAGTTCCTTTACGATATCCGAATCATTGTCTTTAATCGTAATCTCTGCTCTGGTATTAAAGCCGAGGATCGCACCATCCGCCGGATTGACGATATCACCGAAGAAACGGAGATCTCCCGTAAGTTCGTTGTTCTCAATCGCTTCCACGGTTACGGTGGCGGAATCCTGCCCGTCCGCAAAGGTTACGGTTTTGGAAACGTCGTTATAATGTCTGCCGTGAACCGCTGTGTCTGGAGACGTCTCAAAATCGACGGATACACTTCCGGCTGTACCGCCGACGCGTTTGATCGTGATTTCCGTAGTCGCACCCTCGTTGACCGTATAGGTTTTGGGTTCTATCTCAAACATGCCCGCGCCCTTGTTGGCCAATACCAGCGCGGCGTCCAAACCAGTCGCTTTATTGATACACACCATGCGAACGGTGTGCTCCCCATAGGGCAGGGTGTCGGTTTCATACAGAACCTGTTTGAGCTGGCGGTTCGCCTGATACGCATTCGGCGATGCTACCTTTGTCCCATCGATGTATACATCCATCACGCCGTGGCCTGGGTCCTTGGTGCCAATGATCCACGCTTTTGTTCCGGTAAAGGTAAAGCTGGCTTCCGCACCGGGGTCCGCCCAGATGCCTGTATCGTTTAAACCGGCAATGGTTTCCTCGTGCCAAGTTCCACTTCTGGAGAAGGCACGGTCATCAATCAGGTCCAGTCCCTCCGGTAACGGATTTTCCTGTTCAAACGCGCCTTCTGCTTTGAACACGCCGACATTTTCAATCAGCGGAACCGCATAGGAACCCGTAATATTAATGCGGATCTGGTCGGCGTGCACCGGATTCCCCCGCACCAGGCGCTTGGCACCGATGGTGTGTCCGCTGCCAAAGTCCTTCCAGCCTGTGGAGGTATGCGCTTCCACTGTAAAGTCGGAGATACGCTGTCCCAGTTTAATATATTCTTCGATGGATACAAGATCAAACAACTGCGTACCGCCAAGATCAATGGTGATGCTGCCGGTCGTCTGACCGTCATCCATGGTCCAATAGGTATCTGGATTGTCATCCAGCACATTTGCCGCCGCAAACTTGGCGCTGTTGCCCCTGACGGCGGTTGCAGACGCTGAAACACCGTCCTTATTGGTGAGGTCTGTGCGGAACGTGGACCGGATCGTCTCGCCGAGCTCGGAAACGCGGTCCACAAAGTTCTGCGGCAGAACACCCGTCGTATCCGGCGGCACATTCAGCAGCAGCGGCTGGCCGCGGCCGACCGATTTAAAATAGATATCCGTCAATTCTTCCATGTTTTTCGGCTGTTTACCGGCTTTCCAGAACCAGCCGGAGGTCAGGGAAACATCGCATTCGCCAACGCTCCAAATGTCGCCGTTGGGATCACCGGCATTTAAGTAGCTGGCTTCATCACCGCCATGCGTATCATACCAGTTTCTCTGGCGCGTCTGGTCCAGCTTGGACCAGCAGGGATCGCCCGCCTTGCCGGACTCGTTGCCGATCCAGCGGATGGTGGAGCCATAGGGACTGAACACCACCGCGCCGGGCTGTAATTCTTCAATCAGGTCAAACCATTCCTGGAATTTGTACTGCTGTGCGGCGGCGCCGTTTCCCTTTGCGCCATCCATCCACACCTCTACAAATTTGCCATTGTTTCCATACTTCGGATTGCCGAGTACCTCTTTCAGCTGATTCATGTAGTATTCGTTGTAGTCGCCGTTGGTATCGGTTGCGTCGTCATGCCCGCTGCCATAGCCGTAGCTGGGATTGTTGGCATCCCACGGGGACAGGTACAATCCCATGTCCATATCGTACTTGGTGCAGGACTTGGAAAGCTCCAGGAACACATCGCCGGACTGCCCTCTTGCTGCCTGTGTCTGCTGGAAATTCGTGCTGCTGCCCACATCGTGCGTGGTGGCGTCACTCTCCCACAGGCAGAAGCCGTCGTGGTGGCGGCCGATCATAATAATGCGTTTAAAACCCGCATCCTTCAAGGTCTTGACCCACTGGTCCGTGTCCAGCCCTGTGGGATTGAACACATTCGGATCCTCCTGTCCATTTCCCCACTCCTGACCCGTATAGGTATTCGGACCATAGTGGATAAACGCGGAGAGCTCCTCCTCATGGTACTGCAGCTGTGTCGCCGATGGAACCGGCCCGTATGCTGCGGGAGCTTCCACATCTTCCGCTGCCGCGCCAGCGGTTTGCATTGCCAACGGCTGCAGAAGCATCATGGCAGCCACCAGTACAGACAGCCATTTTTTGAACGTCTTCACTTTTCTTCCATCCTTTCTTTTTCTAACATTTATGGACTGGCTCCTTCTCCCATTCCAGTCCCCACGGTTATGATTGTAGCATTTTGCACATTATTTATCAAATTTCTTTTTGTTTCATGGGTATATAATTGTATTTGTTTTTTGTACATTTGTGGAATTTTCTGAATCATCAATTTCCACGCTTTAATTTATTAGATTTTCAACTAAAGTTCTTTCTGTTTTAAGCGATCTGTTTGTACACTTTTTTAATTCCAATGAACACACAAAAAGGGTGTCCCTGGAACCATATTGGTTCCAGGGACACCCGCTGCTTATCTGTGATGATCGCCTGATGGATCTGCATCCTGAGTTCTCATGTCTCCGGCAATTCTCTCAGATCGTCTTATCTAATCATTACTTACTGTGACAATACAATGCTTTTGCGGCGCCCCATTAGGCAATTGTGTGTACACGCCGGTGCTCTGGCCCGGTGCGCCGACGGCATAGACTCTGTAGTAGCAGTCATTGCCGATTTTCGCCACAAACTGGGTCTTGAGAACACTGCCGTTGCCCACAGTGAAGCTCGGAACTTGTCCATTGCCGTTGACAACCGTCATCTTGAAGCAGTACGCACTGCCTCTCTTGAGTGTAAAGTCGACGGTGGTGTCGGAACGGACGGAAGATTGTTGCGCCACACCCTGCGCCGCGTTTACCACCGCGATACCCTGTGCGCCGTAAAGGTTGCCGTAGGACGGCATACGGCTGGTGGAGCCTTTGGATGTGCCGTTGTGTTCCGGCTTCAGATTCAGCCCATTGTACGCGTTGGTCACAAGATCGATTGCCTGCGCGATCTGTTCGCCGGTCGCGTCCGGATCGTCCAGTACGCCGTTTGCCAGATTGACAAACGCCTTCAGGGCCGCAACGCTGGTATCCGTGTACTTGCTGAGGTCCTGCGCATTGATCTGTTCGAGCACGTCTCTCAGTGCATCCTTGGTCGGAATCTTGCGGAGTACCTGCATCGCGTCATTCAGAGCGGATACCGCCTCTTTGATTTCCGCCGCGGTTGCGTCCTGGTCTTCCAGCACGGCCTGTGCGTGCGTGAGCGCCTCTGTGAAGGCTTCCTTGCCCTCGTCGAGGTATTCATTCAGGTCAATTGCCAGCGCTGTGTTGACCACCTCTTGCAGAAGATTCTTATCCGCCGCGCGGACCAGAGCGTTCCACGCCTTTTGCAGCGCGTCAAATGCTTTTTCCACGTCCGCCTGGAGCGGTTCGCCGTCCGCGATCAGCTCTTTCGCCGCGCCGACGGCTGTCTGGAGCGCCGCCCAGCTGTCGCTTGTGTAGTCCGCCGGGTCGAGCATGTCGATCACGGCCAGCAGGTTCTCCAATTCGGTGGTGTCGCCCTCGGCAAAGCTCAGGAAGTGGATGGCATTCAGCATCTTCGACCATGCGTTGTCGATGGCTTCCTGGNTCATTCAGGTCAATTGCCAGCGCTGTGTTGACCACCTCTTGCAGAAGATTCTTATCCGCCGCGCGGACCAGAGCGTTCCACGCCTTTTGCAGCGCGTCAAATGCTTTTTCCACGTCCGCCTGGAGCGGTTCGCCGTCCGCGATCAGCTCTTTCGCCGCGCCGACGGCTGTCTGGAGCGCCGCCCAGCTGTCGCTTGTGTAGTCCGCCGGGTCGAGCATGTCGATCACGGCCAGCAGGTTCTCCAATTCGGTGGTGTCGCCCTCGGCAAAGCTCAGGAAGTGGATGGCATTCAGCATCTTCGACCATGCGTTGTCGATGGCTTCCTGGCCGGCCTTCCGGTCAGCTTCCATGGCCTGCGCGTTTTCCAGCGCCTTGTCAAACAATTTCTGCACGGTCGGGATCGCCGTGCCGTACTCGTCGCCGTTTTGGAGGTCTTCCGCGATGGAGATGACCGTGCGCAAAATCTGCTTGTTTACAGTGGTGAACGCGAAGTTCAGTTCTTTGTCTGCCTTTGCCATTTCGCCCTCGTAGGTGAAGGCGGATGCGTTGGTTTCCTCGTCAAACACGATTGCGTCGGAAACATCTTCGCCGTTGAGCTGGGCGGAGAGGAATTCCCTGCCTTCCACTCTGGGGGTGAAGACCAATATAAACGCTTCGCCCGCTTTCAGCGCCGCCTTATAGACGCCGGTCAAATTGGCAAGGCCGGTATTTTCCCCGTCCACCGCAATCTGCGCGCCGGTGTTAAAATTCGCTGTCAGTGCATATTCACGGTCCGGCTCCTCGGACGGCGTCACGGTAACCACACATTCCGCCTTAGCTCCAAAGCCTTCTACAAAGCCAAATACAGAGAAGGTCCCCTCTTCCTGATATGCTTCCTCTGGAATCGCATTCCAGACGACTTCGCAGCTTGCTGTTGCCCCGTCGGCATAGGTAACTTCTGCCGTCTTCGGCAGAACCGGTTCTGTACCTGCGGAAGTATTTACGGCAGTAGCAGCAATCTTTTCAATCAAATTGACTTCACTGTATACATAGAGCTGGCAAACTGCTTTTACATCGGTTCCCGCTACAGTTCCTTCTATCCTATGGAAGCCCAGAGAAGCTACGGCGTCATCTACGCTATCCCACGCAACCGCTTTTTTCTGCTCCGAACCATCCGCCATCGTGACGGAAACCTGTTCCGGGAGCTGCGGGGTTCCATGCAGCGGCACAGACGCTGTGATGGTTTCCATGGCGGATATCGCGTTGGTTTTGCTGACCGTTACCGTACAGGTCGGCTTCATTCCAGTGCCTTCCACTGTGCCTTCCACTGTGAAGGTACCTTCCTTGGCATACTGGTCGGCACTGATATCCGCCCACTTGATGCCGATTTTCCCGGTTGTCCCATCGGAATATTCCAGTCCGATCTCTTCCGGCAGTGCCGGCGCCTTTCCAACCAAGGTGGCGCGGGTAATATGTTCGACGCCGACAATGGTCGGTTCCTCTTCGTAAACACTTACCGGAACGGAAACGTAACGGGTCTCATACCCTTCTTTGGAAATACGGACCAGGACTTCCGCTTTTCCGGCATTCGCCGCTGTGACTCGATTCTCCTGGATCGAGAGTACGCCAGTAGCGGGAGCAACCGCAAAGTTGCACACGGCGTCCACCGGATCGGTTTTCAATGAAAGCGTTGTAAAATCGCCCTTCTTCAAACGGATTTGTTCCGAAATGCCCTGCACGGCAATCTGCTCCCGATCGCTGTCGCTTCTCGGCAGGAAGCGGGCATTCGCCCAGTCGCTGTGATCGTGTGCATTTGCACCCAGCGGATCAACCACCAGTTTCAGTTCCTTCGCGCCGATGATGTTCAGCCGGACGTACTCTGCCTCCGTCTCCTGCGTCATCCGGGGGGATTCGTATGCCAATTCACCATCCACCCAGATTTCAAACTTTGCTTCCCCAAGTGCGGGCGAACCATCGCTGGCGGTTCCACCCAACCAGTCAAGGCCAAGATAGGTTTCAAAGATATCGTAACCGAGGCCCTCAATATCATAGACAATTTCAGATGCCGCGTGGACGCCCAAACCGCTGTTAAACTGTTTTTTCTCACCATTGACGGTCAGTTCCATCGGACCGCCGTTCAGATTGGTACCCTTTACAATCTCTTTCCAGCCGGTGGCAGCGGACTTCCACACCACCTCTTCCAGGGGCACCTCATCCATTTTGACAAAACGAATGGTATAGATCTGCGGATTCCCCTCAATATCATTGATCCGAATGACAGCGGGTTCGTCAAAGCTTTCCGCTTGTTTCACATCCGCCTGAATGGAGGAATGCGCGGTGGCGGCCTCTACCTGCGGGATTTCTTCCCGGCTGCTCAAGTATGGGATGGTATATTCGTGCTGATCCAGCGTAAAACCGGGCAGCAGGCGGCCGTCCACCTTGATACCGGTCAGCGTCTGGGAGATGATAGCTTTCTGTGCTTCATTCATCATCTGTTCCACAGAATTGTTTTGACCTGTAACCGGACGCATCCGGTAGGTAAACGTGTATTTCTTGTTGGACTGCACCTTGTATTTTTCCAACATGGTGGGACCGCAGCTCCCGTTGCCCAAGCCGGTCTGCATATAGTCGAGCGTCAGGTAAACCTGGTCGGATTTCTTCAGTTCGTACGGATGCGCCTTGCTGTTCAGTTCTGAGGCGGAATAGTGCTGTGCGCCGAATTCCATCTGCGTATCCGTGGAAACCAGCAGGCCGTCGCCCGCCTCATCGGTCAAAGCAACCCAGCGTACATCGGTACGGTTGCCGTTCTCCTGCGGCTTCATATATGGCACAAACATGTCGTCCACCGTGGTATTATAAACGCCGATCAGGGAACCGGTCTTGCGGTCCACATAGTTTTCGTCCGGGCCTCTGCCATAGTAGGTGACAGTTTCGTATCCCTGCGGCAGTTCCATCTTCATACCGACGCGGCCCAGCATTTCGGACGCTTTGGAATCAAAATTGCTGGTCACCACAATGTCTCCCGTCGGGTAAATAACATACTCTATTACATTGGTGGAGTTATTCAGAGAGGAATAGGACAATGGCACACGGATCACAATTTTGGAATCCGTCTGCTCCACAGCAACCTGTCCCACAGCAGCGGCCGGATCGCGGTATTTCGCGTTAATGGTGCCGTTGTCGATTCTGGCACGCCAGTAATTGGGCTTCGGCGCATTCTGGATCATTTCCTTGCCGTTGTTTTGAAAAGAGGTAAGCTCTCCTTTGGCCGTATTGAACCGTACCTCAAACCCGTCCCCCTTTGCGGTAAGAATGTCTCCATTCTGCTTTACCTCTGTAAATTTCTTGGAGGCATCCAGTGTCAAACCCGGTTGATTGGCGGTAAAGTCCGTCTTGAACTGCTCAAAGGCAACGACCTGGCCTTTTTTCGCCCAGAGGGTATCCTCTTTTAATTTGAATTCAATATTGAGCAGGAATTCGCTGCCTTCGCGAACCACATCCGGTGTTTGATAACCGACAGTGATGATCTTGGAGCTGTTGCCCGGAAGATCGATCTGTTCATTCGTCAAAACACCGGTCTGAATCGCCACATTGTTGTTGTACAGCGTCCACACGCAGTCGTACTCGTTCAGGTTGGTGAATTCCAGCAGATTGTCCACTTTTATTTCGCCTTTGGAAAGATCGGACGCTGTGAGTCTCACACCCTGATAGGCCTTTTTTACTTCCGCATACGCCGGATGCAGGGTCCGGTCCGGGAAAATAACGCCGTTGCTACAGAAGTTGCTGTCGTTGGTTTTATCGCCCCAATCCCCACCGTATCCAAAGTAGGACTGTTCATTGACACCGGTATCCACTTCCTCCACCGAATCAAAATCCATCCAGAGCACCACACCGTCGTCGGACGGTTTACGGTCTCCTGCACGGATTTCCTCCGGAGACAGCGCGCGGTTGTAGATACGGACATTGTCGATCTTGCCGCTGAACTCCCTGCCGCTGCGTTCTGTATCAGTGCCAATTGCCACCTGGTATTCGTTGCTGGAGAAGGTCTTAACACTGACTTCTTTGCTTGCGGCGAGTTGACCGTCAATATAGATATTGATGGTTCCCGCTTCCGCGTCAAAGGTAGATACCACCTGATGCCAGTGTTCAAACCAGTCGTCCGGAACGGTTGCCTCCAGGCTGACCCATTTGGCGCTGGTTGAACCGGTCGCATTTGCGTCATAGATAAAGAATTCCACGACGCTCTTATTCTGCGCGGTGTTTCCAATATACTTCACGGCATACTGACTGTTGCCCTTTGTAACCAACGCGCCGTTGGTGCTTCCGGATACCCGGTTGGGATAAACCAGCGCTTCCAGCGTCAGGCTGCCTGTGATGTCCAGCGCTTCGCTTGTAGGCAGAGTCGCTGTCCCCTCCAGCGCGGTGCCGTTGCCTAAATCGTCCCTCGCTTCCAACGTGCCGGTATACGCCGCGTTCAATCTCTTTGGGCCTTGATCCACAAGAAGGTTTGCGGAATCCAGCGAATTAAAATCACACCAGAACAAAACAGAGCCATCCTGCGGCGCTGTGCTGGCGTCCGCCACCTCCTGCGCGGTCAGCGCACGGTTATAGACGCGGACATCGTCGATTTTGCCGGTAAACTCCCGGCCCGGACGCTCCAGGTTCTCGCCAACTGTGACGGCATATGTATTGGTATTGCGCACATTCTTACCGCCGGTGGAAATCGATTTGACTTCTTTGCCGTCCAGATAAATCTTCAGTGTGCTGTCTTCCGCATTGAAGACACCGGTCACCTTATGCCAGTTGTTCATCCAGTCGTTCGGCACGGCAACGGTGGCGGAAACCCAGGCATTGCCGCTCTTAAAGCAGAACTCCAGATTGTTTTTGGTGTACTGCAATGTAAACTGCTCATTGCCCTTCGCTAGAATGGTGTCGTATCCATTGCTGTTTTTTCCGGTCTGTTTTACCAGTGCTTCCACCGTAAAACTGCCCGTCGTATCAAATACCGGATCCGCCGGCAGTTTTGCCGTGCCGGCCAACGCATTATCCGCATTTTTGCCAGCGGTCAAAGAACCTGTGAAGTCAGCATGCAGCTTATTGGGGCTGCTGTCGGGCAATACATTCTTTTTCTCGCCGCCCAATTCTACCCGAACGGACTGGTCCACCCAGTCCCAAATGCAGCCGCCGATCAGCTTGTCATATTTTTCAAACACATCGACGTATTCCTGTAAATTTCCCGTGCTGTTGCCCATGGAGTGCGCGTACTCATGCGCAAAGTAGGGCTTTGGATTGTTGTCTGTTGCCACGCCGGGCAGACTGATTCTGCCGGAGAAGGAGCCGTCCGCAGAGGGATAGGTAGAGGAGCGGGTATCAGAATAGTCCGCGCTTCCATCACCTCTGGAATTAAAATAATGCACCGGGCGGGTACTGTCCCGCGCCTTTGTCCAATCGTAAATCTGCTGGAATACGGAACCCGCACCGGATTCGTTGCCCATGGACCACATGATAACGCTTGGATGATTCTTATCGCGTTCCAGCATACTGGCCATACGATCCAGATGCACGGCGTACCATTTTTCAGGATTGTTGCCCGGGACATTGTGCATCGCGCCGTGCGCTTCAATATTTGCCTCATCGACCACATACATGCCGTATTGATCGCAGAGCTCATACCAATAGCTGTCATTGGGATAATGCGAGGTCCGGACGGTATTGACATTCGCCTGCTTCATTAAAATAATATCCTGCTCCATCAGCTCACGGCTCACGGTGCGTCCGGTATCCGGCGAGGTTTCATGCCGGTTAAAGCCCTTCATGATCACGTTCTGTCCATTGATAAACAGACCTTTATTGTCCCGCAGCTCCACTTCCCGGAAGCCAATGCGGGAACTGGCAAATTCCACGCTCTTGCCCGACGGGTCACGCAGTTCCAAAACCAGTGTATAGAGGTTCGGTTTTTCCGCGCTCCACAGCTTGGGCGAAGTAATCTTCTGCTCCATTTTTATAGTTGCAATGTCATAGCCCATCGTATCCGTTTCGCCGGTAAACTCCGGTTCTAAGACCTTTTCAAAAACGGTGTTCTGCGCGTCATCCAGCAGCTTAGCACGGACGGTATAGCCAACCGATACATTCTCCGCCAAACTCCGTGCTTTAACGGAGAGTTTGAGCATTGCATTTTGATAATCGTCGTCTAGGTCTGTAATGGTCTCATAATCAAAAATCTCCACTTGGTCCTTGGAGTACAGGAAGACATCGCGGAAAATGCCGCTCAACCGAATAAAATCCTGATCCTCCATATAACTGCCATCGGACCAGCGATACACCTGTACGGAAACGGAATTTTCTCCCTCTTTCAAATAGGGGGTAATGTTAAAATCCGCGGGTGTGTAGCTGTCTTCACTGTAGCCGACCTGCTCCCCGTTGATCCAAAGGTAAAATGCCGATTCAACCCCTTGGAAAGACATAAAAATCTGCCGTCCGCCTTCCAGCATCCCGGGATTGACTGTAAAGCTGCGGCGGTAAGAACCGACTGGGTTATAGCCGGTTGGCGCTGTCGCGTTGTTGTAATCGTTTTTTCCGCCGCCGTTCAGCGTCCACGGATACGTGGAATTGGTGTAAATCGGCTTATCGTAACCTTGTGTCTGCCAGTTTCCGGGCACCTGAATGGTATCCCAAGAACTGACGTCATAATCCTCCTTATAAAACTCCGTGTTGCGATCCGCGGGTTTCTCCGCATACTGGAAACTCCATTCCCCATTCAACAATTGATAGTATTGGGAATCCTCCTCTGATCTGGCAATGGCCTTTTCCTCGGTATCATACGGGACAAACGCCGTGTGGGCAGGCTGCCGGTTTACTTGAAACTGCTGGGGATTCCCTGTCCATTCACTGCCGGACCATTGAATCCCTGGATTGTTTTGCGCTGCAAAAGACAGCGTGCTGCCTAAGCCGGTCCCATTGAACAGCATGGTAACAGCCAAAATCCAGGCAATTTTTCTGTTTTTCACATTTCTCCTCCTTTTCCATATCTCATACGACAAACAACTCCTCCAAAATAAAAGAAACTTCACCTCCTCATTCTAATCAAAAGCACTAATATTTTAAACATTACCATAAATTTTCTATATTTTTATTTCAAATAGTAACATTGAAAAAATCTATTCAAATCCTGTATTATACAGAAAGTGGTTGCTTTCCAAGCAACGCAAAACAACGGCATTTGACAGATCCATCACCTCCATATATGATTAACTATACGCATAAGTTGCCGTTTTACTGGATAACAACACATGGATCAGAGAGGAACCATCATGAAAACCTATACGATAAAGGAAATTTCCAACTTATTTCAGCTTCCTACCTCTACCCTGCGCTATTATGAGGAGGTCGGTATTTTGACGGATATTGCCCGGACGGATTCCGGACAGCGCATCTATGAGGAAAAGCATGTGAACCGGTTAAAGACGATCTGTTGTTTCAAGCAAACCGGTATGACAATCTCTCAACTGCAAATCTTCTTTTCTTATGAAGAAAAGGAACAGGAATGCATCGACGACATTCTGTCTCTCCTGACACAGCAAAAAGAAAATGTAGAAACCCAGCTTGCGCAGATGCAAAAAGCGTATGAACATGTAAAGCGAAAGCTGCACTATTATGGCGACATCAAACAAGCGCTGGACGCGGGGCACCCCGTGCCGGCCTGGGATACCTACCGAAACCGAACCTACACAACTTGAACCCACACCCTTCTTCCCCTCCGGTCATAGTATGGAAACAAAAAACTTTTAAAAGAGTATGATCCGGGAGGCAATTATGAATTGTAATGCATATCCATGTTATTTTTGTCCGGGTCCGCAGGGGCCTGCCGGGCCGCGCGGCGAAACAGGCGCTACCGGGCCAACTGGGCCGCAAGGTGAAGCAGGCCCAACAGGAATCACCGGACCAACTGGACCACAGGGCACAGCAGGTGTTACTGGACCAACAGGACTGCAAGGCGCAGTAGGAGTTACCGGGCCGACCGGACCACAAGGCACAGCAGGTGTTACTGGACCGACAGGACCACAGGGCATAGCAGGAGTTACCGGGCTAACTGGGCCGCAAGGCACGACAGGTGTTACTGGACCAACAGGGTCACAAGGCGTAGCAGGTGTTACCGGACCGACTGGGCCGCAAGGCACGACAGGTGTTACTGGACCAACAGGGTCACAAGGCGTAGCAGGTGTTACCGGACCGACTGGACCACAAGGCGCAGCAGGTGTTACTGGACCGACCGGACCACAAGGCGCAGCAGGAATTACCGGGCCGACTGGACCGCAAGGCGCAGCAGGTGTTACCGGGCCGACCGGACCCGACGTTGCGCCTTCCTATTTTAACGCAGCAATAAACGGCGGCGCACAGGACGTTTCACCTGAAGGGGACGTGATATTCCTTCTTGCCCATCAGTCCGGTGATTTTACATTTGTCCCTAACACATCTACAATCACCGTAAATACCGCCGGGATCTACCGCATCGATTACACGGTAGTTTTACGTCCAAACGAGGGCATAATTAATGCCGCATATGCCGTGGCGATTAACGGTCTGGAAAATCCACTTTCCTTTTTTGGTAAGTACGCCGAGGGGCTGGAGGATACTGAACGCGCAGCATTGACCGGTATGTTTATCGCATCTATTCCAGCAGGAGCAACTGTAACTCTGCGCAATAAATCCGCTACTGTAAATTTGCTTGCCGGAACCGGTGTGGACAATCAGGCAACAAACCGTTCTTCCATTCTGCTGCAAAGGATTGGGTGACTTCTTACGGTTAAAATCGTTTGCTAATGGGCCAAGACAAAGCCGCTTCATTTGACAAGCAATGTAATAAAGAGCAACAGCAAAATGGTGAAATGTAAATGAATGCAGTAACACTACTATTCTTTACTACTTTCGTAACGTATCTACAATTTCCAACTCATATTCAAACAACTGCTAACTACTTGTAACGTCCAACCAACTCTCGTCAATATCAAAAGATTTTATTAAATTCGTGAAATGCAGGTAGATTACATTGACTCTTTTGTAATGCTCTACACATTGTTTTCAATAAAACTTTTCCAGTAGCAACTGCGGACATTTTTCTTTAACTTATCAAACGATTTTCGCCGTCTGAATTCCATATTTGGGGGGGCGCTTATTTTTTGCGAGAACGATAGCGTGCTTCTGTTTAGGGTCCTCACAAACTACTACATTGGAACTTTCCGATACTCCAAATACAACAGGCATTTTGCTGAACCTATAGAAAGCTTTACAATATCGAATAACTCGTTCCAAATCGCATATATAAACATATGCTTCTTTATTCTAATTTGAAATATTATAAATTTCAGAAAAATTATGTTTTTCTACCCTGCTAAAATAGAAGAACCACCGGCAAAGCTGGTGGTTCTTCATATGCGGGCAAATCCCTGTTATCAGCCACGCCTTAAGGCGCTGGTACGGTCTACCACTGCGAAAAATAATTAGGCTACTTTTTCTTTTACGATATCACATGAAATTGAAAAGACCCATTCTCTACGAGCATGTGAATATGGTCAGGACATACTTCTGCTTGGTACTTTGACACAGTTAACAGGCCACTCTTTTACTGTATCAAAAGGAGTCTTTATTCCATACGCATCGCTAAAGCTTTTTTGAACTCTTTACAGCGCCGCGTATTTTTCCGTTACAATAAAAAGCCAAGGAAAATTCCTTGGCTTTTCAACTCATAAAATTCATTATAAATTAAGTCTCCAAAACAATCTTTTCCAGACAATTGATTAAATCGCGCATGGTTTGGATTTGGACATCCTGTTTCAATATTTCATTTTTTAGATCAATTGACAACGATTCAAAATGTGTACGCATCTGGGGGGCAACGTAAGACATTATTATTATCACCTCATAAAATATATTTCCCAGCATTACAAAAATTAAACACATATAAAAAACAGGAATGCATTGGATTTTCAATGCATTCCTGTTTTGGTGGGCCATCAAGGACTCGAACCTTGGACCGACCGGTTATGAGCCGGTTGCTCTAACCAACTGAGCTAATGGCCCCAATGAAAAAATAAGCCGCCGCTAAAAATAACGGCGGCAACTGTCTGGCTCCCCCTGTTGGACTCGAACCAACGACCCTGCGGTTAACAGCCGCATGCTCTACCGGCTGAGCTAAGGAGGAATATTCGTGTTGGCGTCTTCCTATTGTCCCGGGCCGTCGCCAGCCAAGTATCTTCGGCACTAATGAGCTTAACTTCCGTGTTCGGGATGGGAACGGGTGGACCCTCATCGTCATCGACACCAACTGTATTTATCACATCTCTGTGTAAATATCTCCATTGCTGTTGTATTTAACTTTTATA
>NZ_LN868538.1:0-1011651 GCF_001261775.1 Anaeromassilibacillus senegalensis
GTGCAGACTCAGTCTGCTGGTGGAGATAAACGGGATCGAACCGTTGACCTCCTGCTTGCAAAGCAGGCGCTCTCCCAGCTGAGCTATACCCCCAAGTATTTGGTTGTTCACTCAGGTGTTCTAACCTTCGTTTATTCCCTTTGTTGAAAACTCTCTTTGGCTTTACCTTGTCCTATTCTGTTCCGGGAGCAGGCCATTTCTGTCCCGCCCGTCCCAGCTTTCACTTCCCATCCCCATTACAGGGCGGGCCGTGCGTTAAGGCTCAGCCTTAAAGGGCCTTCAAAATTAAACAACGTTTAGAAAATCCGTTCCGTAATGCCTGACCTTGGATGTTAAACCAACATATTCCAGCTGGTTAAGTCTCCATAGAAAGGAGGTGATCCAGCCGCACCTTCCGATACGGCTACCTTGTTACGACTTCACCCCAGTCGCCAATCCTACCTTCGGCAGCGTCCTCCTTGCGGTTAGACTACTGACTTCGGGTATTACCGGCTCCCATGGTGTGACGGGCGGTGTGTACAAGGCCCGGGAACGTATTCACCGCGGCATGCTGATCCGCGATTACTAGCAATTCCAACTTCATGTAGGCGGGTTGCAGCCTACAATCCGAACTGAGACCGTTTTTAGAGTTTTGCTCCACTTCGCAGTATTGCTTCTCTCTGTTAACGACCATTGTAGTACGTGTGTAGCCCAGGTCATAAGGGGCATGATGATTTGACGTCGTCCCCACCTTCCTCCGTTTTGTCAACGGCAGTCCTATTAGAGTGCTCTTGCGTAGCAACTAATAGCAAGGGTTGCGCTCGTTGCGGGACTTAACCCAACATCTCACGACACGAGCTGACGACAACCATGCACCACCTGTCTCTACTTTCCCCGAAAGGCACCTAATGCATCTCTGCTTCGTTAGTAGGATGTCAAGACCTGGTAAGGTTCTTCGCGTTGCTTCGAATTAAACCACATACTCCACTGCTTGTGCGGGCCCCCGTCAATTCCTTTGAGTTTCAACCTTGCGGCCGTACTCCCCAGGTGGATTACTTATTGTGTTAACTCCGGCACGGATGGGGTCAGACCACCCACACCTAGTAATCATCGTTTACGGCATGGACTACCAGGGTATCTAATCCTGTTTGCTACCCATGCTTTCGTGCCTCAGCGTCAGTTAAGGCCCAGCAGGCCGCCTTCGCCACTGGTGTTCCTCCCGATCTCTACGCATTTCACCGCTACACCGGGAATTCCGCCTGCCTCTACCTCACTCAAGACCCACAGTTTCAATAGCAGTTCCGGGGTTAAGCCCCGGGATTTCACTACTGACTTGCAGATCCGCCTACGCACCCTTTACACCCAGTAAATCCGGACAACGCTTGCTCCCTACGTATTACCGCGGCTGCTGGCACGTAGTTAGCCGGAGCTTCCTCCTATGGTACCGTCATTATCTTCCCATAGGACAGAAGTTTACAATCCGAAGACCTTCTTCCTTCACGCGGCGTTGCTGCATCAGGGTTTCCCCCATTGTGCAATATCCCCCACTGCTGCCTCCCGTAGGAGTCTGGGCCGTGTCTCAGTCCCAATGTGGCCGTTCAACCTCTCAGTCCGGCTACCGATCGTCGCCTTGGTGAGCCTTTACCCCACCAACTAGCTAATCGGACGCGAGTCCATCTTTCAGCGGATTGCTCCTTTGATCACTGTACCATGCGGTACTATGACGTCATGCGGTATTAGCGTTCTTTTCAGAACGTTATCCCCCTCTGAAAGGCAGGTTACTCACGCGTTACTCACCCGTCCGCCACTAAGTTAGAAGAGCAAGCTCTTCTAACTCCGTTCGACTTGCATGTGTTAGGCACGCCGCCAGCGTTCGTCCTGAGCCAGGATCAAACTCTCTAAAATATTGTATTTAATCACTCCCGAAGAAGCGTTTAAATCATACTTCAGAGTCTTTTGAAAAGCTCTAAATACGATACACTAACGTGTATTTTATGTCGGTTTATGGTTCCGACAAACCTTCGTCCGAAAGTACTTCCCACTCTCTCAAGTGGGCTTTTCTCTCAAAGTCATTACGGGTTCTTCTTTTCTTTACGTTGTTTAATTTTCAAGGTCCTTTTGTCTTCCGTCTTGTTATACAGGAGATTGTCTTTTATGATATCACTTATCGTTCAATCTGTCAAGCACTTTTTCTCTGTCTCTCGACGGCTTCACTATAATATCACACGCAATCCACAATGTCAACGTTTTTTTGATATTTTTTTAATCCTATCTGTTTCCACCAATTATCTTGCGGTTTTCCTGTTAATTTGGTATACTTAGAAATAGTATGTATCTTTTTTACCTTCATTATACTGGAATGTTTGAAAATCCTCAATAGAATCGGGGGTATCCTATGCCTATTAAAATTCAGGCGGAGCTGCCTGCTATTAAAGTCCTTGAGGGAGAAAATATCTTTGTTATGACTCATGAGCGGGCAAATATGCAGGACATCCGTCCGCTTAAAATTGTAATTCTAAATCTGATGCCCATTAAACCTGTTACAGAAACGCACCTATTACGCGTCTTAAGCAATACGCCTTTACAGGTCGATGTAGAATTGATGCAAATGGCCTCGCATGTATCGAAAAATACGTCCTCTTCCCATTTAAATACCTTTTATAAAACTTTTGATGAGCTGAAGGACGACAAGTTTGACGGAATGATTATTACAGGTGCGCCGGTAGAAAACATGCCGTTTGAGGAAGTCGACTATTGGGAAGAGCTTTGCCACATCATGGACTGGAGCCGCAGGAACGTTTACTCTACGCTACATATATGTTGGGGCGCGCAGGCAGGATTGTATTACCATTTTGGAATTCCCAAATATCAGCTGCCGCAAAAATTAAGCGGAATCTATTTGCATCGGGTGCTGGATCCACATCATCCTTTAGTCCGTGGCTTTGACGACAGCTTTTATGTGCCGCACTCCCGCAACACGGAGATTCGCCGGGAAGACATTGAACCGCACGAAGAGCTTGTCATTCTCTCCACCTCCAGCGCTGCTGGGGTACACCTCGTTGCGAAAAAAGATGGGCGTCAGTTCTTTGTAACCGGGCACAGCGAATATGACCGGGACACATTGGCAAATGAGTATTTCCGCGATGTACGCAAAGGCTTGAAGCCTCATATCCCGGAAAACTATTTTCCGAATGACGACCCGGATTTACAGCCCCATTTTTCCTGGCGTGGACACGCACACCTTTTGTTTTCCAACTGGCTCAACTATTATGTATATCAGCAGACTCCATACGATTTAAAAGATTTGACAGAAGTATAAAAAGAAGCAGGAGAAGATCAATGTCTTCTCCTGCTTCTTTTTATACATTAGAATAACCGCCGGATTTTTCACCTATGAATGTAACAAAAGAATCCGTTTCTGCCGGATCAACCGGTTCAACGCGGCTATTTATACCAGTTTTCTTCGCAGCTCCTGTAAAATAACTTTCTCCCTGCGGGAAACCTGCACTTGCGTCATACCCAGAGCTTGTGCCGTCTCTGTTTGGGTTCGCCTTTTAAAATACCGGAAGTAAATTATGTTCTGATCTTTAGGGGGCAGCTCTTTGACAACCTGTTTCAGAGACAGAATCTCTGCAATTTTCTCGTCCTCTCCCTCTACACTGACATCGATCTGCCCGCCGCCTTCTTCTTCCGATGCCGTCAAGGAAAGAGGCATCTGTGCAGCACCAAGGGCCTGCGCGGCTTCCGATGGCTCCACGCCCAAGAGTTCTGCCAGTTCTCCGACCGTTGGGGACCGCCCCTCCTTTTCTGCAAATTCGGCAGCTTTCCTGGAAGCGCGCACGGAAAGCTCCTTCAGCGACCGTCCTACCTTGACCGCTCCTCCATCTCGAAACAAACGGCGCATCTCTCCCAATATAACCGGTACCGCATAGGTGGAAAACCGCAGGCCGCGGCTTTCGTCAAAATGATCCACTGCTTTGACCAGTCCCAGACATCCCGCCTGATACAGATCGTCGTACTCGATGCCACGCCCTTTAAAGCGCTTCGCACACGCATGCACCAGGCCAAGATTCTCCTGGACGCTCCGATCCCTATCCATTTTTCATCACACGGCGCGCAAGATTCTTTTGCATCGTGACCGTCGTTCCCTTGCCCGGCTTGGAGGTGACCCGGAGCTTGTCCATAAAACTTTCCATAACAGCAAAGCCCAGTCCGGCGCGCTCCTCCCCTTCCGCGGTTGTATACAGGGGTTGCATCGCCTGCTCCACATCTTCAATGCCGCAGCCCTTGTCGCGTATCCGGATTTGCAGCGTACCCTTTTCATCGTATTTCGCATTTATGTAAATCATTCCTATCGCGTTACGATATGCATGCACGATACAGTTGGTGACCGCCTCCGAGACCGCTGTTTTGATGTCGCTTAACTCGTCGATGGTCGGATCCAGTTGTGCGGCAAATGCTGATACAACCGCGCGGCCAAAGGATTCATTTGCCGAATTGCTTGGAAAAGACACGCTCATTTCATTCTTCACTTTCATCACTTTTCACATCCTTTACGATAGTACAAAGTTCCCGAAGACCGGAAAGGGAGATCAACTTTTCCAGCTTTGGCGGAAGGTTTGCAATGCTCACCGCGCCGCCCCACAGCTGCACCAGCTTATATCTTCCCATAATCAATCCAACCCCGGAGCTGTCCATAAACTGCACATTGGAAAAATCCATGGTCAGCATCTGGGGCTTGGTCCGCATTGCCGTCTCATCAATTTCTTCCCGCAGTTCCCGTGCGGAATGGTGGTCGATTTCTCCACTGAGCATTGCCGTAAGAAAGCCATCCTTTAATATCAGCCTGACGCCCATTTGACTGCCTCCTATGTATAAAATTCCCGATCATGATTGATAGAATAGGGTTCCCAAAAGAGTCCGGATTATACCCGATCTTTTAAAAAGAACGAAAAGAAACCCTTACCTATAAAGATAAGGGTTTTCATATGCAATTTCACTCGAAATCTGCGGACAAGCTGATTTTTATTCCATCTTTTTTAAAAGGTCTACCGCGGCAGCGCGAACATCTCCCGCCAGATAGAGGGAACCGCAGATCACCAGCGCATCGTTATCCTGCAGGGAAGCGAATGCCTGCTGCAGTGCTTCCTGTACACTGTGCGCCGCCCGTGCCTCAACGCCGCGGACCTGCCACAACCCTGCCAGCTCATCCGCTGGCATTGCACGCGGATTGTCCGGCGCCAGCGTTATAATCAGATCGAACAGGCCATCCAGGTTTTCCGCCGCCGTATATACATCTTTATCGGCAAGCATTCCCATCAGGGCGACGATCCTGCGCCCGCCAAGATACATGCGGATCGCGTTTGCCAGCGTCCGGGTTCCATCCGGATTGTGCGCCCCATCCAAAAGCACCAGCGGCTGCTCGCTCAAAAGCTCCAGCCGGGCGGGAAACCGGACCGAAGCAAAGCCCTGTTTAATCGCCTCATCCGGTATGCGGTAGCCTCGCCTGATCAGTACGGAGAGCGCTGCCAAAGCCGTCGCTGCATTTTTAATTTGGTGGTCCCCCACCAGCGGCAGATGCAGTTCCAAGTCCCGATACCGCAATTTTGTACCATGCAGGTCGCCGGATACTCTGGTCAAGATAGAGCTATCCGCTTCAATAAACTGGTTGTGCTGATTTGCCGCTGTCCGCTGGATAACTTTCAGTGCACCGGGCGTCTGCTCCGGATAAGTGACTGTAATTCCATACGGCTTAATGATTCCTGCTTTTTCCACAGCAATTTGCTCCACCGTATCTCCCAGAATTGCGGTATGATCAAGGGAGATTGACGTGATAACCGAAACAAGCGGCGTACCGATCACATTGGTGGCGTCCAGCCGGCCTCCAAGCCCTACCTCCAGCACCACCAGCTCGCATTCCCGCTTTGCGTACCACTGCAAAGCAAGCGCGGTGATAAACTCAAATTCGGTAATGACTTCTCCGTGCCGGTCCATCTCCTGCACAACCGGATACGTTTCTTCCACCAGCTCCGCCAGCTCACCATGTGGTATCATCTGCGCCCCAATCCGGATGCGTTCGCAGAAATCGCTGACGTATGGGGAGGTAAAAAGTCCGGTGCGGTAACCCGCTTGCTCCAACACCGACGCAATCAAGGAGCAGGTGGAGCCTTTGCCGTTTGTCCCTGCCACATGAATAAATTTTAGCCGATCCTGCGGATTTCCCAGCAAATGCAGCAGTTTTTGCATCCGCTCCAAGCCCGGCTTCATTCCAAAGCGGAGCAGAGAATTGATCGTTTCGATCGCCTGTTCATAGGTCATTTTTGTCACCTGCATTCTAAATCTCATTGTTTTCCATTCGCAAAAGGGACTGTTACACAACTAACAGCGTACAAAAAATCGGCTGAATTTGAGGATTCCCCCGCCAAAGGCGGGGGAATCCCTCTTATCCTGCCAATATACTGTTTAAAACGTGTATTGCGAAATATCCACTATTTTTATCCAACCTGGGTTCAGGACAGGGCTTCAATGCTGGATTGAATCAGCTTGATACGCTCCTGCAATTTGGCGGCATTCTGACGTACGCCATCCACTACATTTTCCGGGGCCTTGGACATAAATTTTTCATTATTCAGCTTTTGCTGTGTCGTCGCATACTGTTTTTCCGCAGACTCCAGCTCTTTCGTCAAACGCGCAAGCTCCGCTTTTTTATCTACCAGCTCATCCATGGGAATATACGTCTTCGCGTCGCTGGTAACAATGGTCACCGCGCCATCGATCGTATAGGAAGGCCCAACCTCCACACCGTTGGCAAAGGCAAGGCGTTCGATCATTGCCGCGCCGTTTTGGAAAGTCTGTTCTTTTGCCGTCTCAATATACAAATGCGTTTTGCGGGACGGAGGCACATTCATTTCGGAACGGCGGTTGCGCACAGAGCGAATCACGCTCATAATGCTTTCCATATCATTGGCCGCATCTGCAAAGCAGTGCGTCTCCTCAAACTCCGGCCACTGAGAAACCATGATGGCCTCGCCTTCATGCGGCAGCGTCTGCCAGATCTCCTCTGTGATATACGGCATAAACGGATGCAGCAATTTCAATGTACCTGTCATGACCCAGACCAGCACCTGGCGCGCCGCCTGCGCGGTCGCTTCATCGCTGGACTGTAAACGAATCTTTGCAATCTCAATATACCAGTCGCACAACTCGTCCCACAGGAAGTCATACAGCTTCTGCACGGCAATACCGAGCTCAAAATGCTCCAGATTGTCGGTGACCGATTTGACCACCTGGTTAAACTCGTGAACAATCCACTTGTCTTCCAAAGCAAGTTCCGCCGGCAGTTCATTCTTTACATTGTGGCCGTCGATGTTCATCAGGATAAAGCGGGAGGCGTTCCAAATCTTGTTGGCAAAGTTGCGGCTGGCCTCCACCTTCTCCTGGGAGAAACGCAGATCATTTCCGGGGCTGTTGCCTGTAACCAGCGTAAAGCGCAGTGCATCCGCACCATACTGCGCGATCACCTCCAACGGATCGATGCCGTTGCCGAGGGACTTGCTCATTTTACGCCCCTGCGCGTCGCGGATCAGGCCATGAATGAAGACCGTGTTAAACGGCGGCTCTCCCATATGCTCCATTCCGGAGAAAATCATACGGGCTACCCAGAAGAAAATAATATCGTATCCAGTAACCAATGTATTGGTCGGGTAGAAATATTTCAAGTCCTCCGTCTGCTCCGGCCACCCAAGCGTAGAGAACGGCCACAGAGCGGATGAGAACCAGGTATCCAGTGTATCTTCGTCCTGGCGAAGGTTGGAGGAGCCGCATTTCGTACAGGTGTGCGGCGCATCCTTTGCGACGATTGTCTCGCCGCATTCCTCACAGTACCACGCCGGTATACGGTGTCCCCACCAAAGCTGGCGGGAAATACACCAGTCCTTAATGTTTTCCATCCAGTTATAATAGATTTTTTCCATGCGCTCCGGAATAAACTTGACGCGTCCGTCACGCACGCATTCAATGGCCGGCTTTGCAAGCGGGTCCATTTTTACAAACCACTGCTTGGAAATACGGGGCTCCACCACCGTATGGCAGCGATAGCAAGAACCGACGTTGTGCTTGATCGGCTCGACACGCACCAGGAAGCCCTGCTCCTCCAGATCCTTTACGATCTGCTTGCGCGCATCCAGGCCGGAGAGCCCAGCGTATTTGCCGCCATTTTCGTTGATGCTGCCATCGTCGTTCATCACGTTAATGATTTCCAATTGATGGCGCAGGCCCACCTCAAAATCATTCGGGTCGTGCGCGGGTGTAATCTTTACGACGCCGGTTCCAAAATCCTGTTCCACGTAGGTATCCGCCACCACGGGAATTTCACGGTTCACCAGCGGCAGAATCAGCGTCTTGCCGATCAGCGCCTTGTAGCGTTCATCGTCCGGATGAACCGCCACGGCGGTATCGCCCAGCATGGTTTCCGGGCGTGTGGTCGCCAGCTCCACATAGCCGCTGCCGTCTTTGAGCGGATAGCGCAGATGCCAGAAGTTGCCGTCGCGCTCCGCAAACTCCACTTCCGCGTCGGAGATGGACGTCTTACAGTGCGGGCACCAATTGATGATGCGTTCTCCACGGTAGATCAATCCCTTTTCATACAGGCGGACAAATACCTCGCGCACCGCTTCGTTGCAGCCCTCATCCATGGTGAACCGCTCGCGCTCCCAGTCGCAGGAACTGCCCAGTTTTTTAAGCTGCTCCACAATGCGGCCGCCATATTTTTCTTTCCAGGCCCATGCGCGCTCCAGGAATTTTTCACGGCCCAGGTCGTCTTTGCTGATTCCTTCCTGCCGCATCGCCTCAACAATTTTCGCTTCCGTCGCAATGGATGCATGATCCGTACCGGGCAGCCACAGCGCGGAATACCCCTGCATTCTTCTCCAGCGGATCAGAATATCCTGCAATGTTTCGTCCATGGCGTGGCCCATATGAAGCTGTCCCGTGATGTTGGGAGGCGGAATCACTATGGTATATGGTTTTTTATCCGGATCCACTTCCGCATGGAAATACCCGCCGTTCAACCAAAAATCATAGATACGGTCTTCCACTTCCTGCGGGTCGTAGGTCTTTGCCAGTTCCCTGCTCATCGATTTTCCCCCTAAATAAGCAAATCGTCATGACGCATATTGCAATATACGGCACGACGTTTTCGACCATTTTCATTTTAAAACAACTTTTTATAGTATGCCATTTCAAGCCTTTTTTGTCAATGGGTTTCAACTAACTGGCAGCGCGACCGCCGCACCTGCCAGCGCGCTGCTGTCGATGACCGCCGCGATGCAGATACACAGAAGATCGTTCGCTGTGTTTTCAACGTCAATCGCAAAGGATTCGCCGCAGGCTTCCCAGCAGCGTCCGTGCGACATGACGATGGCATCATTTGCGTCTACAATGTCAAAGGAACGCATGGAAACGTCGCCGCGCAAACGCCAGTCAACCCCTCTCAACCGGTACGGCGTTTTACTGGACGCCAGATTCTGCAATATACGGGCACACTCTTTTACCCCTATCACAATGGTATAACGGGAAATACCCGCCAATCCCATATGCGTGATTCTGGCAACCTCACGGTTTTCCTCGTCACACAGACGAACCTTTCCCCCAAGAATCTGCATATCCCCTGCCAGGCGGTAAACCGGATCACAACAGGCGTTATAAACGGTAAAGAGGTCTTTCCCTGCTCCTGTCTCCTGTTTCATGTACCATTTCATAAAATCCGCCTCCTTTTTGCTCCGTGCAGCCGCTCTTTTATAGAATAGTATTGTACCATTTTTGTTTCTTTATATCAACGGGTAGCGCACCGCTTACGTTCAAAAAACAGCGCAAAAATAGGGCTTCCGCTCCAAGCCGAAAGCCCTGCCTTTATTTTATAATATTTTAAGCGCTCACCAACCCCTTGGCCGGCAGGTTCGGAATGCTCTCTGTGGAGAATGCAATATTGGTCGCATGGTCTGCGATTCGCTCCAGATTCATCAGCATATCGTTATAGACCGCGCCGGACTGCGGCGTACAGGTCCCGTTGTTCAAACGCTGAATATGATTGTCTTTTAAACGGTCCGTTTCCGAGTCGATCGTTTCTTCAATACGGTTCACCTGGAATGCCAGCTCCGTGTTTCTTCCGCCGTTTAAAAACAGGCGGACCGAATCGTCAAAAATAGTGATGACCAGCTGCTGCATATGCTCCAGCTCCTGAGTCGCTGTTTCACTCAGATTCGCCTTCCCATTGATCAC
Source organism: Anaeromassilibacillus senegalensis (assembly GCF_001261775.1). GTDB lineage: Bacteria > Bacillota > Clostridia > Oscillospirales > Acutalibacteraceae > Anaeromassilibacillus > Anaeromassilibacillus senegalensis. The sequence goes on from NZ_LN868538.1 coordinate 10,258, forward strand.
AATCTGCGCCATCTCACCGATATTTGTGCTGTGATCCCCCACGCGTTCAAAGTCGCTGACCACATGGAACAGCGCACCGATGACCTGGCGATCCGGATCCTGCAAATCAAGCCCGTTAATCTGCACCAGATACTCCGTAATCTTTTGATTCAAGAAATTCAGTACAACTTCGTTTTCCTCGATTTCTTTCAGCTTCGCTTCGTCCTTCTGGAACAGTGCGTCCATGCTGTTGAGGAAGTTGGTACGCGCCAGGCGTGCCATACGCTCCACCTCTTTGATCACCTGCGCAACCGCGATCGGGGGCGTATTCAGGATACGCTGATCCAGATACTCCAGATGCAGCGCCTCCTGCTGGCGGTCTTCGCCCGGGATAACCTTGCAGGCCAGATCAACCAGGTATTTGCTCAGCGGCAGAAGAATGGCGGTCGTCACCACGTTGAAGAAAATATGTATAATGGAAATCTGCATCAGGATGTTTCCCGGCGCCATCATCTTTACCAAATCAACAAACGGCGTCCACATGGTCAACAGGGTAAACATCGTTGCACCGATCACATTAAATAGCAGATGAACCGTCGCTGTGCGCTTCGCGGTTTTTGTCGCGCCCGCGCAGGCCAGGATGGCCGTCACGCAGGTGCCGATATTCTGCCCGTAAATTACATAAACCGCGGAATTCAGCGTAATCGCCCCGGAAGCCGCCAACGCCTGCAAAACGCCAAGCGACGCGGAAGAACTCTGGATTAAAGCCGTAAACGCCAAGCCCACCAGCAGTCCCAGCAGCGGATTCTGCAACTGGATAAACAGATTGCGGAAGAATTCGGATTCGCTCAACGGCTCCATCGCCGTACTCATCACGGTCATGCCGAAAAACAGGATGCCAAAGCCGCAGATAATCTGGCCAATATGCTTGTGATTGGTCTTTTTACAGAACATCATCATGATGACACCCAGGAAAATGGCAATCGGCGCCAAGCTGTTCAGCTTAATTGCAATCATCAGGCCGGTAACCGTAGTACCGATATTGGCGCCCATAATCACGCCCACTGCCTGCGCCAGATTCATCAGCCCCGCGTTTACAAAGCCAACCACCATCACCGTGGTGGCGGAAGAGCTTTGAATGACCGCCGTAACCGCCAAACCGATCAGCGCACCCATGTACTTATTGGTTGTAAGCCTCTCAATCATACTTTTCAGCCGGGAACCCGCCGTGAGTTCCAGGCCTTCGCCCATCAGCTTCATGCCATACAAAAAGAGCCCCAAACCACATAAAAGCATCATGATATTTTCAATTGTCATCTGAGCCATCCTACCAATCATTCTTATTTAGTTGCTAAGTTTTCATTAGATTCAGGTTCATAGAATGTTAAAGATTCTTTAAAAATGATAATACATTCTTGGTCTATTTTTATGTCGAGCTGGAAATATCGAGTCCCATCGACAAAAAATTTAGCCAATACATAGTGACTCATTTTTTCTGTGTAATGGAGCTGCTTTCTTTTTCCTGTATCACATCTGTTCTTTCTGTGTTACAATTAGGAAAATGTTACAGAAAGGAAGGCTTCTTTACTTATGCTTCCATCTAAAAAACCCGGGTTATCCGGCAGGTGGTATGTGCTGCTACTTTTGATACCTGCCGCTGCTTTGATGCTGTTAGCGGTTCAATTTCCCGCTTTTGCCGAATGGTACGCTGTATATCCCTACCGCATTCTCTCTTATTGGGGAAATGCGCTCTCTTCTCTCGTTCCATTTTCCATCGCAGAAGCGCTTGTCGTTCTTCTGATTCCCGCTATTTTGATTTATCTGATCGCCGCATTTATAAAAACCAAACGGGCAACCCAAAAGCGTAAAGCGGCTCTGACTTATTTTGTCATACAGCCGCTCTGCGCCGTTTCCCTGCTATTCTTTTTATTTACCATTACCTGTGGTATCAATTATCACCGCTATACCTTTGCGGAAACCTCCGGTTTATCCATTCAACCCGCTGACGTAGAAGAATTGGAAGCACTCTGCGAAAGGCTGGCTGCTGATGTCAACACTCTCCGCGGCCAGGTAAAAACCGACGATACCGGGGTCATGAAGTTGAATGCGCCCGGCATTTACAGTGTCAGCCAGCGCGCGCAGTCGGCCATGAATGCCGCCGGGCGGGAGTATCCACTCCTTAGCGGCAATTTCGGCGGACCAAAGCCTGTCTTTTTCTCACGGGTGATGTCCGCTTGCGATACCACCGGTATCTTTATTCCTTTTACCATGGAGGCCAACGTCAATGTGGATATCTCTCCTTACGCCATACCGGCAACCATGTGTCATGAGCTGGCGCATCTAAACGGCTTTATGCGCGAGGATGAGGCAAACTTCATCGCAACGCTGGCCTGCGCTGCCAGTGAAGATCCGGATTTCCAGTATTCCGGGAAAATGCTCTCCTATCGTTACGTGTCTAACGCACTTTACGGAGAAGACCCGCAGGCCGCTCAGGAAATCGCGTCGACACTGAATGAAGGCGTCCGACTGGACCTACAGGCCAACTCCGCCTATTGGAAGCAGTTTGAAGGCCCTCTTTCGGAAACGGCAACCCAGGTCAATAACGCTTATTTAAAAGCCAATCGCCAGGAGGACGGCGTTAAAAGCTACGGACGTATTGTCGACCTGCTCCTTGCGGAGTACCGGTCCGGCAAAATGAAATAGCGGCTGCAATGTACACGTATTTCACAAAATTTCAGCAGGATCAAAGCGCTCCCCTCCCCCGCCAAAGGCGGGGGAGGGGAGCGTCAATTCAACCGATTTTCATGCGTTCTGCCAATGATGCAAAGCCTGATGTTCAGTTTTCTGGAATGCGAAAGACCACCGGTTTCGTTTCCGGTTTTAAGACGTCGAACCGATACCCGGATTTCTGGAGCGCTTCAATAATCTTTGGTATTTGATTGAGCGTCGCTTTCTTGGCGTCCGTATTATGGCACAGAATCACCGGCCGGGAAAAGCGTTTGCTGTCATTGACCGCATGGCTGTAAATCTGGCTCTCCGTATTGTTCCGGGTTGCATCTCCTGAATCGACATTCCAGTCAAAATAGACATACCCTCGGCGGTCCATTTCCGCTATAATTGTTTTCGCAGTCTGCTGATTATAGGAATTGACACTGCCTCCCGCAAACCGGTACAGGGCCGTATCCACACCGGTCGTATCTTTGATCAGCGCATGTATCTTTGCAAAATCCTCCAGATACGCGTCAACAGAGGCATAAATTTTTTTGTAATCATGCGTATAGGTATGAACCGCAATGGTGTGCCCACGTTTGACGATTTCCTTCATTGCATTGAGGCTTTCTTCATCCGTCTTTCCAACCACAAAGAACGTTGCTTTGACCTGGTATCGATCCAGTACATCCAACAGCGGGATCGTCAAGCTGGACGGACCGTCATCAAAGGTCAGGTACGCCACCCGATCTTTGGGATCCATCTTCTCCTGTTCCACCTTCGTTGCATACAGCGAAGGGTATGGATCATTGGGAAGAACATCATGCTGTTGTGCGGGCGGAGCCTCCGGTTCCTGCGGTTTTTCCTCCGGCGTTACAGAAGGATTGATTTCTGAAAGGATGGGAAGAACCGGCAGGTTTTGCATCGGGGCGGCCGCGGCATACAGCATGTTTTGAATAGACTGAGAAACTCCCACCACCTCTGTATGCTCAATAGACTTGCTCAATCCCAGGCAAGTTCCGGAAAACACTGCGAACAGGATCAAAACAGCAAACGCCGTCGCTGTCGTATGCAGTTTTCTTTTGTTTTTTCTGACATATTTCGCCCTTTTCATATGCGTCTCTCCCACAAGATATCGTTGTTTCTTTCTGATTCGACTACATTATAGCAAGTTATCCTATGAAAGGACAGTTAAAGTTTTGTAATGCTGAACGGGCAAACCGTCACCATTTTGTGATAACTTTTTACGCGTCAGCTGCGTCCGATCTCTCTTTACAGCATTTGTACACCCCATAGAGCGGCCCTGAAAAGGCAGATCATGATTTATGCCTCCTGTAAAACAGCAAAAAACTGGCGGCTGAATGATTCAGCCGCCAGTTTTTATACTTACCTTTATCAAACCGTCTGTTCCAACACCTTTTCGGCACAGCGGATCCCGTCCACCGCGGCGGAAATGATGCCGCCCGCATATCCAGCGCCTTCTCCACAGGGATAAAATCCCCGGAGCAGCGGCGACTGATACGCTTCATTCCGCAGAATCCGAACCGGAGAAGAACTGCGGCTTTCCACCGCCGTCAGCACTGCGTCCGGGTATGCAAAACCGTGCAGATAGCGGTCCATTTGCAGAATCCCCTGCCGCATGGAATCCACGATTGTCTCAGGAAGGCAGTCGTCCAAGGAACAAGGTTGGACGCCCGGCCGATAGGTTGGCTGCACCCCTCCCAATCCCCTGGACGCATGCCGCTGCAAAAAGTCTTCTACCCTCTGTACCGGTGCGGCATATGCGCCCCCACCTAACTGATACGCGCGTTCTTCCAGCCGCCTCTGAAACTGCACACCCGCCAGTGGGGAATCATCTCCGTAATCCGCCGGGCCGACGCCCACCAAGAGCGCCGCGTTGGCATTCTGCCCATCGCGTGCAAAATTGCTCATACCATTCGTCACCAGCCGCTTATCCTCACTGGCGGCTGCCACGACACTTCCGCCGGGACACATGCAAAAAGTATATACGCCTCTTCCGTTTGGCAAATGGACTGCAAGCTTATAATCCGCCGCGCCCAGCGCCAGATGCTCTGCAAATTTGCCATACTGTGCCCGGTTTATCAGCGCCTGCGGATGCTCGATACGCGCACCGACGGAAAACAGCTTTGGCTGCATGGGAATTTTCAGTTGATCCAATCGAAAGAATGTGTCCCGTGCACTGTGTCCCACCGCCAGAATCACGGTTTCCGCTTCCAACACATAAGCTTCGCCAGTTTGCGGCTGTATCTGTATGCCTGCTATGCGGCCATCCTTTGCCAGAAAATCCACAACTGTAGAATCAAAATGAACCGTGCCGCCCAAACGGCAAATGGTCTCCCGAATCTGCCGAACCGCGCCGGGCAAACGGTCTGTTCCAATATGCGGTTTTGCCTCGTATAAAATTTCTTCCGGAGCCCCTGCCGCAACAAATTCCTCTAAAACTTTTCTGGCGCGCTTATCCTTTGTGCCTGTGTTCAGCTTTCCATCGGAAAACGTTCCCGCGCCGCCTTCTCCAAATTGCACATTGCACTGTGGATTCAGGTTGCCTGTCTGCCAGAACTGTTCCACCGCTTTTGCACGATCTTCCACCGCCTGACCACGCTCCAAAACAATGGGTCTCTGTCCCGCCTGTGCCAAAATCAGCGCGGCAAAAAGGCCGGCCGGACCAAATCCCACAACCACCGGTCGGACCGGCATCGGGCGGCTTTGAGGAAGCTCATATTGATAAGGAAGCGCCTCCTGAATTTTTCGATCCCCTCTGTTGCGCAGGTGCGCACATTCGCATTCGACTGTGCAGCTAAAGTGCACATCGCTTTTTTTTCTGGCGTCCACCGACTTTTTCCAAAGCCGCAGACGTTTCACCTCCCCCGGTGCAACACCCAATCGCTTTGCCGCCAAAATCTGCAAATCGTCCATGGTCCCATCCAGCGGAAGCGTAATTTCTGAAATTCTATAGTTCAACCCTGTCCCCTCCGCGTCAACGTTTTTTCTCTAAAGAGGCTGCACAGGCTTTGCCCGCGATCAGCCCTGTACTCCAGGCCCAATGCAGATTGAAGCCACCGCAGTCCCCGTCGATGTTCAACAGCTCACCCGTCAGATAAAGTCCCCTGCATCGATTGGACTCCATCGTATCCATGCAGAGTTCCTGCAAAGGCACGCCGCCCGCCGTGACCTGCGCGCTGCTCCAAGGCATCACGCCTGTAATGGGAAAACAGAACGCCTTTGCCATTCGCGCCGCCGCGCGAAGCTGTCCGGTGCGGAAACCGTGAGCTGCCTGGGGAAGGTCCGGAACCGCCAGACGTAAGATTTCTCGCCCAACTGTTTTGTTGAGCAGCCCGCTCATAAGGTCGGCGCCCGGCAATTGTGGCAGCTTTTCTGCTGTTTTGCACAACATTTGAAAAATCGATTGTTCCGTATATTCCGGCAGCAAATCCAAAGACACTTCTAACTTTCTATTTTTCCGCAACAACGGTTCCACATTGCGGGAAAGCTCAAACATACAAATACCGGAAAGACCATGTTCGGTAAACTGCACTTCCCCAGCCGATCTCTGCAGCTCTTTTCCATCGCACCATAGAATCGCTTCCGCCATACTGCGCATCCCTTTGAGGGGCTTTGCCCGCTTCGGTTCCGTCTTCATCTGTACCAGCGCCGGATGCAGGGGCGTCACACTATGGCCTAACGCCTGCACCATGCGATGCCCGCTGTCATTCGCACCCAACTGCGGATACGCAAGCCCGCCGGTTGCCAGAATTACACGGCGGGCTTGTATCGTTCGTTCATTTGAAACCAGCGTAAAACCGTTCTTCTGCCGGGCCGCACGGCTGACCGGGCAATCACAGAGTATCTCTACACCATACTGCTCCGCCTGCTGCCGGAGGATGTCCAGCACAGAAGCCGCCTGCAGGGAATAAGGGTAAATTCTTCCCTCATCCAGCTCCCGGCAGAGCAAACCCAACTCCTCAAAAAATTTTAGTATTTTCTTCGGCGGGCACCGCTCCAGCACAGGTGCGGCCAGTTTTCTGTCTCCATGATAATGCGCGGCAGCGATGTTTTGATTGGTCAGGTTGCAGCGGCCATTGCCGGTTGCAAGCAGCTTTTTTCCAATGCGCGCGTTCCCTTCCAAAAGAACAACATGCAGCGGCTGTTTCATCTGTTCCACCTGTTTAGCTGCGGATAAAGCTGCCGCCAGCCCCGATGCGCCACCGCCAACCACCGCAATATCATACAATTCCCGCATGCTTTTCCCTGCCTCTGATCAATTTTATAAAATCGCGCCCAACAGGCCATAAGACAAAATTACCATGATGACATCCGCTGTCAACGTACCCAGCACAATAGACGTCATCGCGTGCTTGAACCGCATGCCGATCAGGGCCGCTACCAGTGCGCCCGTCCACGCGCCGGTTCCCGGCAGTGGAATGGCGACAAACAAAAACAGGCCTAACGTCTTGTACTTTTCAATCGATTTGCTTTTCCGTTCAGCCTTCTCCTCCAGTTTATGGACCAACTTGACCAACCTGGTATTCTTTAACCATTCCAGAATCTGCCGAATAAACAGCAAAATAAAAGGAATCGGCAAAATTGTTCCCACAAAGCAGATCACCATAGCGCGGAGCCAATCGACCTGCAGCAAGCTTGCTGCCAAAATTCCTCCGCGAAGCTCCAGAATCGGCATCATGGAGACCAAAAAAATAATTAACTCTCTGGAAGCGGAACTGCTGAGCCCATCGACAATCATTTGTACCAGTGAATCCATACATTCCTCCAATGTTTATAATTTCCGGAACCGGAGCAAGCCGCACATCCGGAACCATTTGTACCGTCTCTTTTCAGTCTTCCCTCTCCCCAGACAAAAATGAAAACTTCCATTAGTATAGACGATAAAAAGAACCTCTGCAACTATTTTGCGGCAAATTGAGAAAATGAAATGAAAACAGCCCCGGACAAAATCTGTCCGGGGCCATCCTCTAATGAATCTCAATATCAGGGAATATGTAATGATTTAGTCGGCAAAGTATCTCTTCAGCAGGCCGTTGAATCCGGCGCCGTGGCGGGCCTCATCTTTCGCCATCTCATGCACCGTATCATGAATTGCATCGTAGCCCAGCTCCTTCGCACGCTTTGCAATCTGGAACTTGCCGTCGCAGGCGCCCGCTTCCGCTTCCGCACGCATCTGAAGATTTTTCTTGGTGCTGTTGGTCAGCACTTCACCCAGAAGCTCCGCGAACTTTGCCGCATGCTCCGCCTCTTCAAGCGCATATCTCTTAAATGCGTCCGCAACTTCCGGATAGCCTTCACGTTCCGCCTGGCGGCTCATCGCAAGGTACATACCAACTTCACAGCACTCGCCGTTAAAGTTTGCCACAAGGCCCTCATAGACCTCTTTATCGCAGCCGGAAGCCACGCCAACCTCATGCTCACAGGTAAAAGAAGCGCCTTCCACTTTCTCTACAAACTTTTCCTTCGGCGCTTTGCACTGCGGGCAAAAATCCGGCGCAGTCTCGCCTTCATGCACATAACCACATACAGAACACACAAATTTTTTCATGACCATTTCCTCCATATCAGATAATAATTATTATTTATAAAGACTCAATGTCTTTGTAAGCACTCTGAACAAGTTCCGCGGAAAATCACTTCGTTGCTTTCCACCTGCAGGCCATGCTCCTGCGCCACTTGTTTATTGACTCGCTGGCTGATAAACTCACCGGGAATGTCGATCACCGCACCGCAGCTTGTGCAAATAAAATGTGTATGCGGTTTTAAATCCCCATCGAACCGCTCCTGGCCGTTTACAACCCCGACACTGATGATTACGCCGTCGTTTTTAAACTGAGAGATGTTCCGATAGACCGTACCCAGACTTAAATCCGGATACGCAGGTTTTAGCTGCTGGTAAACCCATTCCGCAGTGGGATGAACTTTTGTGCCGCGGATCGTCGCCAAAATAGCCTCTCTTTTGCGGCTGAAGTTCTGCCTTTTTTCCATTTTGCTTTTCAAACCTCCTCTCCAATCAAGAGCTATCGTTTATCGTATTTTTAATAATGATTACTGTTCTTGACGTTATAATAGCACAAGATTTTCCATTTGTAAAGCCCCTGAAACAAATTTTTTATTACATCAGGAAAATCGCCAGATTTTCTACCTCTGAGCGCAACAGAAAGTTCTTTTCTGCCAAATGAATCAGACCCCACTCAGGAATTTAGAAAACGCAACTACTATTTTTATCAGAGGAATCACTCCCTCCGCATCGGGCGTTCAAAGGGGATAACTCCCCAACGTGTGTACCGTTGTACCCTTCTTGTTATTAGGAAGAACGATGAAAGAGAAAGCACGCTCTATTTAGAATAAGACGTACTTCACAAAGTGCTCATAGTCTCTCTACAAACAGAAACCATCTATCACACAAACTCAACTATTACTATCTCGTTTCCGTCAAGATCACTTAAGCGAACTTCGTAAGTTCCCCAATCGTATTTAATGGCTTCGGGCAGAAAAAGCCCCTTTTTCTTTAAACATTCCATTGTTAAATCAAGCGTTTTGGTTTGAAATACAAAGGATTGATGTCCAGTCGGCTGTACGTTGCATTTTTTGCAATCCCATATACAAAGGGTGGGCGTATTTTCTATAAAGCCAAAGTAAACCCCATTTGAATGATCATCATCGGTTTTAATAACGGGTATTTCCAACGTTTCCCTATAAAACGCAATCAGTTCTTTCGCTTGCTCAGAAAAAATATTGGTGCAGTAGTATCCTGTTATCATCTTCTCACCATCCCATAATCAGTTTCGTCTAATTACAAAATTTAAACAATCTTCTTCTGATCGCTTTGTCCACCCAAGGCCAAGAAACATGTAACCAGATTTTATCATTCTAATTTCAGCACATGGAAAGGTCAAACAGCTCATTCCATTCCTTCACGCCACTGTTCATCGCCCTGCTTATTGGCTCGGACTCCATTTTACCCTTTAAAGGATCGTATCACACACAGCAAAAATGATAATTTCATAGAATTTTAAAGATTTTATTGCCGCCAATTCTTTCTATATACATTAAAAAAATCATAAGGTTTTCAATCTCTAAACGTAACAAAAACATTTTCCTGCCAGGTTAACCGAAACGCATCCCGGACTCGAGAGGACTTGAGCATTTTTTACTTCTAAGCGATATGAAAGCAGCAGGAACGCGATCTGCCGCTGTTCCTGCTGTTGGCCGGTCATTTTTTTTCTTTTTTGGGTAAGGCAAACACATCCAGGAACTGCTGTGCCAGAACATTATACTCGTGATGCTGCAAAATGTACGCTTTGCCGCGCCGGCCCATCTGTTCCAACTCTTCTTTTGGCAAGTCAGCCAGCTGTACGGCGGCAAGCGCAATTGCAGCGCTGTCTTCCGGCTCGATGGATACACCGCAGCCGGAGTCAGCCACCATGTCGTTACCCGCATCAATGGCAAAGATCACAGGCTTGCCTGCCATCATATAGTCCATCAGCTTGTTTGGGCTGACGCCAAAGCGGAACAAAGGCTGGCGCTGCAATCCAACATATAACGCGTCAAATTGCGCCAGCAGCTCCGGTACCGCATCCCGTTTGACCGCGGGAAGCAGCTCCACATTTTCCTCCAAGTGAAGGTCTTTCACCTTTTGCGTCAAACGGTCGCGTTCCGGCCCCTGGCCCACCAGAATCAGCTTGATCTTCTTTCCGTGCAGCTCTCTGCCCGCTTCGACCAGGCTGTCCAGCCCGTTGGCAATACCGTGCGCGCCTGTATAGCCAATCAGGAACCAGCCGTCGCGATGATACTTCTGCAAAATATCCGCATAAACAGGTGGATTGTGCGGCTCCTGCTCCCAGTCCTCTTTGACAATTCCATTCGGTACATAAATGAATTTGCCGTCTGCCAGGCCGTGCTCCTTCATATGCGCCTCCGCACAAGGCAACAGGGAAACCACGTAATCACTGTATTTGTAGCAGTCGTTCTCTGCTTTCTGCATCAGCATGATATACGGATGATGCGGGTTCATTCCGCCCAGCTCGATTGGACTGAGCGGCCAGAGGTCGTGCACTTCATAGATCAGCAGGCCGCCGTATTGACGGGTAAGCTTCCGCGCGGGGTAAATATCCAACGGATAGGTGGAGGAGGCAATTACCGCGTCGGCTTTTCCCTCTTTGACAATCTCGGCCCGGTATTTTTTCAGCCCGTGCAGGAATGAAAGCATATTTTTGATGCGTCCCAGCCCGTTTCCCTGATATGACGGCCCGTCAATCCAAAAATAGCGGACGCCATTGTACCATTCCTCTTTGGTCTTTTGTCCCTGCATATCCGGATTTTTAGTGCGCAGGTGGGAAAAGGAGCTGGCAACGATCGTCACCTGATGGCCCGCCTCCGCCCAGCGTTTCGCCATAAAATAGGGCCGGTACTCCATGCCGTGTCGGTCGGAGCCCGCGTAATGGTTGATATATATGATATTCAAAATGAATCACTCCGCATCTTTTTTCAGAGCATTTGCAATCTTCTCGCTGGCCTTCCCATCGCCGAACGGCATTCTGCCGCGCGCCGCCGCGTCCACCTGCGTATGCAGCGCTTTTTGCAAAATATCTTCCGTGGTGAGGTCCGCAAGAACATTCCAGCCGCCCGCCAGCGTCTCCACCCACTCGGTTTCCCTGCGCAGAGTGACACAGGGAACCTCCATAAACCACGCCTCCTTCTGCAAGCCGCCGGAATCGGTCAGCACCTGGCAGGCGTTGGAAGTCAGGAGCAGCATCTCAAGATACCCGACCGGGTCGATCAGTTGGATATTGCGGAATCCGCCCTCTGTAATCGCGCGCTCCGCGAGTGGGCGGGTGCGCGGATGAATCGGCAGCACCACCTGCTGCGGAAGCTGCTCAAAGGCACGGAAAATACGCAAAATTGCTTCCAGTCCACCGTCCGTCGTCTCCGCGCGGTGCAGGGTCGCAAGGCGGTAGTGCTTCGGCTGAATGCCCAATTGTGCAAAAACAGCGGTCTTCTGCGGATTCTTTTTCGCCACCTCTAAAAAATGCAGGACGGAATCGAGCATCACGTCCCCGGTAATCTCTACCCCGCGCGTGACGCCTTCTTTTTGCAGGTTGTCCGCCGCCGTCTGTGTGGGGCAGAACAGCCATTGGGAAATGTGGTCCGTCAATACGCGGTTCTGTTCCTCCGGCATACGCATGTTGTAGGAACGCAGGCCTGCTTCCACATGCGCCACGGGAATATGCAGCTTGGAGGCCGCCAGCGCGCCGGCCAGCGTGGAATTGGTATCCCCGTACACCAGCATCACATCGGGCTTTTCCTGCAAAAGCACGTCTTCAATCTTCATAAGCATCTCGCCGGTCTGATGTCCGTGAGATCCGGACCCAACCCCCAGGTTGTACGCCGGACGCGGAATACCAAGCTCTTCAAAAAAGACGTCGGACATATTCTTATCGTAATGCTGTCCGGTATGGACCAGCACTTCCTCACACACGCTTTTCAGCGCCTCGGAGACAACCGAAGCCTTCACAAACTGCGGCCTTGCACCGACTACTGTAACAATCTTCATCTTTTATCCTCTCTGGTAGCGCACATCGGCGTCCTGCATGTCCAATGTGGAGAATTGCAGGCCATCAAATTTGACCGGCAGGCCGGTCTTCTGCGACTGATATGCGGCCAGAATGATCTTCATCGCCTTCATGCCCTCCGCGCCGCTGACCAACGGCTCTTTTCCACTGTTGACCGCCTCAATATAATTTTTATAGAGCGCCGTGTGGCCGCTTCCGTAGACGTTTTTGGGATCCGTGCCGACCAGCTGAGCAACCTCTTCATCCTGCGGCGCCGGCTCGGCAAACTTCCAGGTTTCCACCCGGTTGACCGCCAGGCCCCCAATGACCGCTGCACCCGTCTCGCCAAAGACGGAGAGCGTCTCCTCCAAATTCTTCGGATACACACAGGCGGTGCCCTCTACAATGCCAATTGCGCCATTTTTAAAGCGGATCAAAATTGCGCCAAAGTCTTCCGCCTGTATATCGCGCAGGAAATTGCCCGTCATTGCCATCACCGTGTCCGGCTCGCCGCCGAGACTCCACTGCAGCAGATCGATATTGTGAATGCACTGGTTCATCAAGGTTCCGCCGTCCTGCGCCCATGTACCGCGCCACGGCGCCTGTTGATAGTACGGCATGGTGCGGTTCCAGAGAACCCGCGCGGTTCCGTTGACCAGTTTGCCAAAGCGCCCGTCCTCCAGTGCGCAATGCAGCTGCTGGATCGGATCGTTAAACCGGTTCTGATGACAAACGCCGAGGGTGACGCCGTGCTCCTTCGCCTCCTGAATCATCTGTTCCGCGTCTGCGGTGGAAAGCGCCATCGGTTTTTCAATCAGCACGTTTTTGTCCGCGCGGATGCAGTCCAGCGCAATGGCTGCATGGTAACCGCTCTCCGTCGCAATGGCACAGCAGTCCACATCCGTCTGCTCCAGCATCTTTTTATAGTCCGTATAGACTGTCGGACGGACACCCATCAGCTCCTCATATTCAGCCGCTTTTTGTTCCGCGCGCTCCGCAACCGGATCGCAAACCGCTGCCAACTCACAAAGCTCCGTATTTTTCGCCGTGGCGACAATATGATTCTTGGAAATACGGCCGCAGCCGATCAAAGCAAAACGAAGTTTTTTCATCACTAACATCCTTTTTTCAGTAATATTTCACAGGCTTTCTCATCCCGATATACTCCGCAAAATCCCCCCGTTGTGTGAAACGGGGGGATTCCAGACAAAGAAAATTAAAGCAGTTCAATATTGGAACGATCCGCAACGTTCTTCATTGCGTTTCTGGTATCAAAAACCTCTTTGCTCAGCTTTTGGATGCGGTCGTAATCAAAACACGCATGGTCGGTGCAGATGATCGCAATGTCCGCCTCCTGCAGCATGGCGTCGGTCAATTCCTTTGCGCCGGTATGCACGGCGCCCTTGTGTTTATATTCCGGGATATACGGGTCGTAAAAAGTGGTCACCGCCCCCTGTTCATTCAGGCGGTCGATCACGTTCAGCGCCGGGCTTTCGCGGTAGTCGTCGATGTCCGGCTTATAGGCCACGCCAAGCACCAGCACCTTCGCGCCGTTCATGGCAACCTTATTTTTGTTCAGCACCTTCATGGCGCGGTCGACAACATACTCCGGCATTGCGGTGTTGATCTCGCCGGATGTCTCAATCAGGCGGGTATGGTAATCAAACTCGCGCGCCTTCCAGGCCAGATAAAACGGATCGAGCGGAATGCAATGGCCGCCCAGGCCCGGGCCCGGATAAAACGCCTGAAAGCCGTACGGCTTTGTTTTTGCCGCATCGATGACCTCCCAGACATTGATTCCCATGCGGTTGCAGATGATCGCCATTTCATTTGCCAGGCCGATATTGATGTTGCGGTAGGTATTTTCCAACAGCTTCTCCATCTCAGCGACCGCCGGGGAGGACACCTCATGAACGCCGCCCTCCAGCACATTGCGGTACAGCTCGGCCGCCACCTCGGTGGAATCCTTGCCTACGCCGCCGATGACCTTCGGCGTATTCTTCGTCTTATACTGCTTATTGCCGGGGTCCACGCGCTCCGGAGAAAACGCCAGATAAAAGTCCTTCTGGCATTTCAGGCCGCTCGCCTCCAGAATCGGCTGGAGCAACTCCTCCGTCGTACCCGGATAGGTAGTGGATTCCAAAACGATCAGCATGCCCGGATGCATGTACTTTGCCACGGACTCCGTGGAACCCTTCACATAGCTGATGTCCGGCTGCTGGTACTTGTCCAGCGGCGTCGGCACGCAAATGGCGACTGCGTCCACATCCTTGATGAATGAGAAATCGGAGGTAGCGGAAAGCTTGCCGGATTCCACGACTGCTTTAAACACATCATCCACAATGTCGCCGATGTAATTGTGCCCCTCGTTGACGGACTGTACCTTTGCGTCCTGTACATCGAAACCAATGGTCTTGTAACCGGATTTCGCAAATTCTGTCGCAAGCGGCAGTCCCACATAGCCAAGGCCGACAATTCCGATTACCGCGGTCTTGTCCGCAATTTTATCCAGCATTTGCTTTTTCACATCAGACATCCTTCATACCTACCTTATTTCATATTTATTGATTCGCGACGGTTTTTTGAATCACATCGCAGATTTGATCGACTTCTTCCCGGGTCAGATAGCCGTGCATCGGCAGGCTGAACACCCGGTCACACAGGTCCTCGCAAATGGGCAGGTCGCCCTTTTGATACCCCAGCGGCGCATAAACCTTCTGTAAGTGCAGCGGAATGGGATAATAGATCATGGAGGGAATTCCCTGCTCCTTCAAAGCAGTCAAAATGATCTCTCGCTGAGCAGCGTCCTTTGCCTTAACGGTATAATACCCAAAGCTGGAAAAATATCCATCCAGGATGCGCTGCGGCTCCACAATTCCCCGCAGCCGCTCCGCATAGCGGTCCGCCATCGCATTGCGGACTTTGATCTCCTCATCCAGCGCATGGAGCTTTGGAATCAGAATCGCCGCCTGCAGGGTATCCAGCCGTGCATTCAACCCCAATCGGACATTTTCATATTTATAGGAGCCTTTGCCATGCACACGAATGGAAATCAGCGCCTGGTACATCTCCTCGTCGTTTGTAAAAATCGCGCCGCCGTCACCGTAGCAGCCCAGTACCTTTGCCGGGAAAAAGCTGGTGGCCGATACATCACCAAAGCAGCAGGCACGTTTTCCATTGATTGCGCCGCCAAAGCCCTGCGCGGCGTCCTCCATAACAAAGAGGCCGTGTTCCCTGCAAATTTTCTCAATTGCCGGATAATCCGCAGGCTCACCGAACAGGTCCACAGGGATCACCGCTTTGGGGGTGAGCTTTCCCTCCCGCAGCACCCTTTCAATCTGGCTGCTCAGGGATTCCGGATCCATCATAAAGGTTTCCGGGTCAATATCACAGAAGACCGGCGTCGCGCCTGTCAGGCTCACTACCTCCGCCGTTGCAAAGAAGGTAAAGCCCGGCACAAAAACCGCGTCCCCCTCGTGGATATTCTTTGCCATCAGGGGCATCAATAAAGCATCCGTACCGCTGGAAACCGTCACACAGTATTTCATCCCCGTGTAGGCGCACAGCTCCTTTTCCAGCTGTTCCACGTGCGGTCCGGATATAAAATGACAGCCGTTCAGTACATCTGCCATTCCTGCGTCAATTTCCTTTTTCAGATGCGCGTACTGCGCCGCCAGGTCATTAAACTGAATTTTTTTCATCTATCTGTTTTCCTCCTCAAGGCCATCCGGGCCTTGAATGTAGCGTCTCTCACACTTAGGGCAAACCAGAGACCCGTCCAGCGCTTCACCGCATTCACAGGCCCAGCCGTGCTGTCTCGCAGGCACGCCCATCATGATCGCATGATTGGGGACGTCCCTGGTTACCACGCTGCCCGCCGCGATAAACGCATGCTTTCCGATCCGGTGGCCACAGACGATGGTCGCGTTTGCGCCGATGCTGGCGCCCTCGCCGATCGGTGTGCGCACATAGAATGCATGTCCGGTCTGCGGATATTTGCACCGCGGCCGCTGCACATTGGTAAACACCATGGACGGCCCGCAGAACACGTAATCACCCAATTCCACGCCGTCGTAAACCGAAACGTTGTTCTGAATTTTGCAGAAGTTCCCGATTTTGACGTTCGGCGCCACAAAGACATTCTGGCCCAACGTACAGTTCCGGCCTATGACGGTATCGCGGCTGATGTGACAGAAATGCCACACTTTTGTCCCTTCCCCAATCCGCGCGCCTTCGTCCACGCAGGCGCTGGGATGCGCAAAAAACGCACCGCTGCTGGTATCTGCCACACAAATGCCCCTTTTCTATGATCACAAAAAGAAACCGCCATTATGATGCAATTTGACAGTTTCCTTTCACAATTTATTCCACTACATTATATCTCTATGGCCCTTTTTAGTCAATCTTTCGGCATACAATTAGTGTTGACAATAAATATCAATCGTATTATGATTTATCCATAAATATTGTTAAAACCGTATACGGCGATTTGCAGGCGCAAGGCTGGCAAACGCCAATTTTGAATGAAAACGAGGCTAAACATGCATGAGCAATTTTAAAAAAAGGGAAGATTTCATTCCCTATAATGTTCCGGACATCACAGACGCGGAAATCAACGAGGTGGTGGATACCCTGAAATCCGGCTGGATCGCAAAAGGCCCGCGCACCAACCGCTTTGAAAAGGAATTCGCCGCATATTTGGGGGCGAAGCACGCGGTAGCCGTCAACTCCTGCACCGCGGCGCTGCATGTGGCTTTGATGACGCAGGACATCGGCCCGGGGGATGAAGTCATTACCACCCCGATGACGTTTGCGTCCACCGCAAATACCATTCTCCACACCGGCGCTACGCCCGTCTTTGCAGATATCGATTATCGCACCGGCTGCATTGATCCGGAAGAAATTGAACAGAAAATCACCCCGAAAACCAAAGCAATCGTTCCTGTTCACTATAGTGGGCAGGTCTGCGACCTGGACCGTATTTATGATATTGCCGATCAGCACGGCCTGTTTGTCAGCGAAGATGCGGCACACGCGCTCTGGAGCCGTTACAAGGGCCGTTTGATCGGCAACAAGCTGCCCGGGGCCGCCTGCTACAGCTTCTATGCCACCAAAAATCTGTGTACCGGAGACGGCGGTATGCTGGTCACCGACGATGATAAAATCGATGCAAAGGCACGTATCCTGGTCGGCCAGGGGATGAGCCACAATGCATGGAACCGCTATGCAAAAGGCGGCACCTGGAAATACGACATCGCGGAGCCCGGCTTCAAGTACAACATGTTCGATTTACAGGCGGCGCTGGGCCTGGTACAGCTTTCCCGCATGGAGGAAATGCAGGCGGCAAGATTACAGATCGCCGCAAGATACCAGGAGGCCTTTGGTAAGATCGACGCACTTGACCCGCCGTTCGTTCCTGATTACGCCACGCACTGCTGGCATCTGTATGTCCTGCGCATTGTACCGGAGCTGCTGACCATCGACCGCGACCAGTTCATTGTGGAGCTCAATGAACGGAACGTGGGCACCAGCGTACATTTCATTCCGGTGCACTATATGTCGGCTTATAAAAACCGATTCGGCTATCAGGAAAGCGACTTCCCGATGACCCAGAAGCATTTTGAACGGATCATCTCTCTGCCGCTCTACCCCACCATGACGGATGAGCAGGTAAATTATGTAATTGCTGCTGTAACAGACATTGTGGAAAAGTTCCACAAATAAATGAAACAGAACCGTATATTGTAAAAAAACGCGGCCCTGCCTAACCGGTAAGGGCCGCGTTTTTTACGCTTGCTTTTGATATTGTTCCACTCGTTTCAGAAAGAAACGGTGCAGGTCCGGCCTGCCGGACAGCTCCGGATGAAACGCCAGGCCAATTTGATTCTGATAGCACACCGCAACTATTTTTTCCTGTACAGTCGCCAACACTTCCACCCCGTTCTGTATCGTTTCGACATATGGCGCGCGGATAAACACCATCGGAAACGAGCCGATCCCCTGCACATCCGCCTCCTGTGAAAAGCTGCCCAACTGGCGTCCATAGGCGTTCCGCCTGACCGTGACCGGCAGCGTTGCAAAACAGGGCGGTTCTCCGTCGGTCAATTGCTCCGCCAACAGGATCAGTCCGGCACAGGTCGCCAGAACAGGCATTCCATCCTCTATCTTCCTCCTGAGCGGTTCCAGCAGGTCCAGTTCCCGCAGCAATTTTTTCATCACCGTGCTTTCCCCTCCGGGGAGCACCAGCCCGTCAAACGGCCGGTCCAAATCCCGCTTTTGGCGGATTTCAAAAACCTCCGCGCCCAGCTGATGGAACATGGCCTCATGCTCTACAAACGCACCCTGGACCGCCAACACACCGATGCGCATTACCGGCCTCTTTCTGCCATGAACACTTCAATTTCCTGTTCATTGATGCCAACCATTGCTTCTCCCAGATCTTCAGAAAGCGCTGCCAGCATCGCCGGATTTTGATAATTGGTCACCGCTTTAACAATCGCCGCAGCACGTTTCTCCGGATCTCCCGATTTAAAGATGCCGGAACCGACAAACACGCCCTCCGCGCCCAGCTGCATCATCAGTGCCGCATCCGCGGGCGTCGCCACACCGCCAGCTGCAAAATTGACCACCGGCAACCTGCCGTTCTGATGAACAAACTGCACCAGATGATACGGAACCTGCAAGTTCTTGGCGGCTTCATACAACTCTTCTTCACGCATGGAGGTCAAACGGGCAATTTCCGCATTCATTTTGCGCATATGGCGGACCGCCTGCACAATATCACCCGTGCCCGGCTCCCCTTTGGTGCGAATCATCGACGCGCCCTCCGCAATGCGGCGCATCGCTTCCCCCAAATCCTTTGCACCGCAGACAAACGGCACCCGGAACTTTGTCTTATCGATGTGGTGAACGTCGTCCGCCGGGGAAAGCACTTCGCTTTCGTCTATGTAATCGATCTCGATCGCTTCCAGAATTTGCGCTTCCGCGAAATGCCCAATACGGCATTTTGCCATCACGGGAATGGAAACCGCCTGCTGAATGCCCTTGATCATTTTGGGGTCGCTCATTCTGGACACGCCGCCCGCAGCGCGGATATCCGCCGGGATACGCTCCAGGGCCATCACGGCGCAAGCCCCCGCCCGCTCCGCGATCTTTGCCTGTTCCGGTGTGGTGACATCCATGATCACACCACCCTTGAGCATCTGCGCCAGCTGTTTATTGAGTTCATATCTGTTTTCCTGCATAATGATTTCCTCCTGTCCGGTTCATTTTTGTACCACAACCAAGCCATTTCCATAAATTTGTTTGGATGGCGTGTTGTGCTCTTTTCACTTGCGTCGTTCATGAACAAGACAAGACCTAAACGGAAAACCGTTTCTATTCTCTATTATAAAGCGATCTGTCTCTT
This sequence comes from Anaeromassilibacillus senegalensis, assembly GCF_001261775.1. Taxonomy (GTDB): domain Bacteria; phylum Bacillota; class Clostridia; order Oscillospirales; family Acutalibacteraceae; genus Anaeromassilibacillus; species Anaeromassilibacillus senegalensis. Next base: position 29,932 of record NZ_LN868538.1, read on the forward strand.
ACACAATGGCCAATTTTAATCTATTTAACCAGGACAGTTTGGCAAATAAAGAAGCCATGCGGCGCATTTCCGCATGGCTTCCTCTTTCTCTTCTTCACTCCAGTGAAAAATCAGCCTTTATTAACCTACGATCACATCTCCGTCGACTGTTCCGGTCAGGCCCGCCGCGTTCGCCTCATCCGTGTCGATGTGGACCGCCAAACCAGCAGTCTTGCTGACGCGCGCGATCACGTCACCTAAAATCAGGGAACGGCCGTTATACCCCAGTTTGATCTGAATTGCCTCTCCGTCCGTCACACCAAACGCCACCGCGTCATCGGGCGGGAAATGCGCATGGCGCTTTGCAACAATTACGCCCTTATCGATGGTAATTTCCGCCTTCGGTCCAATGATTTTGCAGCCGGGCGTGCCCTCCAAATCGGCAGACATGCGCAGCGGCGCGTCAATTCCCAGCGCACGGGCGTCCGTCTTTGCCACTTCAACCTGTGTCTCCGGGCGGATCGGGCCCAGGATGGACATTTTCAAAGAGCCTCTGGGGCCGACAACCTCGACCTTCTCTTCACAGGCAAATTGGCCCGGCTGAGAAAGCGCTTTTTTCGGCGTCAACTCATACCCCTTTCCAAACAATGTATCCAAATCTTCCTGCGTCAAATGCACATGGCGCGCGGAGGTTTCAACCATAATTTTCATAATATTGTCTCCCTACTTCTTTAAATTTTGCCTCCCATTGTACAAACAGGCGGTGTACTATCGTTATTGTACCGCAGAATGTAGGAAATTTCAACGGAATTCCTGTCTTTTCCGGCAGAACATTTTATGCTATACTGTACACATTGCATCAAAAGGAGATGAGGAAATGTATCAGACATGGGAAGAACTGGAACCCGTTTGTATGAGCTGCCAGAAATGCGGCCTCTGCGAGGGGCGCACCAATCTGGTATTTGGCGTGGGAAATAAAAATTCCAAGGTTTTATTCATTGGAGAGGGGCCCGGCGAACAGGAGGACCTGAAGGGCGAACCGTTTGTGGGACGCAGCGGGCAATTGCTGGATAAGATGCTTGCTGCCGTCGATCTGGACCGCCATAAAAATATATACATCGCCAATATCGTCAAATGCAGGCCTCCGCATAACCGCGATCCGCTGCCGGAGGAACAGGAAACCTGTATTGAATGGCTGCGCAACCAGGTCTACCTGATCAAACCGAAGATCATTGTCTGCCTGGGGCGCATCGCCGCCATGAAGCTCATTCGGCCCGATTTTAAAATTACCAAAGAACACGGCGTTTTCACAGAAAAAAACGGCGTCTGGATGATGGCCACACTCCATCCGGCCGCATTGCTGCGCAATCCGCACAACAAACCGGATGCGTTTGACGATTTCATCAAACTGCGCGAAAAGATGGACGAGCTTGGTCTGGAAATATAACAAAGCTGAAAAGGCGGAACCGCGTGGTTCCGCCTTTTTATTATGCCAATTTAATTTCCATATACGCTTTCACCAGTGCCACACATTTTTCCCAGCCTAAATCGCTGCTGTTGAGGCACAAGTCATAATTGTCGGCGTTGCGCCAGTCGCGTCCGGTAAAATACCGGTAATAATCACCGCGGCGCTTATCCATCTTGCGAATATATTTTTTCGCTTCCTCTTCATCCATATTCTGATGGACTTCCATTGTCTTCTCCACGCAGTAGTCAAACGGCGCATGTACATACACGCGGACAACATTGGCACGATCCCGCAGGATATAGTCCGCGCAACGTCCGATGATAACACAGGATTCTTTCTCCGCCAAATCCTGAATCACCTTTGCCTGATAGTTGAACAGGTTTTGATCGGAAACAAAATCCTCGCTGTCCGGCGGGATGATTTCCCCAGTATAAACGCTTTTGCGGTTTTTAAACAACAGCGGTGTTTTCAACTTTTCATCCGCCTTTGCAAAAAGCTGCTCGTTGATGCCGCTTTCATCGGAAGCCAGCCGCAACAGCTCCATATCGTAATAGTGGACGCCCAAATCCTCCGCCAGCATTTTGCCGATGGTTTTACCGCCGCTGCCGTATCCGCGCGCCACCGTTATCACATATTGTTTCATCAAAATACCTCCCTCACTTCAGAGCGATTCTATCCTTTCCCGCTCCGCTATTATTATAGAATATCGCACAGAAAATAGCAAGGATCGCCTGGATTATTATTTGATTAATCCATACCGGAGGTTATTTTTTCTTCTTTGCCTCTTCCAGGCTTTTCGCCCATGCGGCGGCAAATGCGCTGACGCCTTCTTCCTTTTTCTTATTCTGGCTGTCTAGGTATTGCTGTACATCCCGTTTGCTGGCTTTCGCGTCTTTGTCCTTATTGGCAAACAATTTATCCGCCTTGGAACGGAAGCCGCAGCGGCAGACAAAGGTCTTCTTTTCTCCTTCGCCAAAGAGTTCCATAAACTTGTGACAGTTGGGGCAGCGGACGCGTGTTTCCACCACCACATTGCGCCGGTACCCGCAGGTGCGGTCCTGACAGACCAGCATTTTGCCCTTTTTGCTGTTGACCATCAGCAACCGTTTGCCACAATCCGGACAGACCTCCTGCGTCAGGTTTTCATGCACATATTTTGCTTCGCTGGCAGAAACAGTTTTCACCAGAGAAGACGCATACCCTTTTATCTCTTTGATAAAGACATTCTTGTTTTCCGCGCCCTTGCTGATCCCTTCCAGCCGCTTTTCCCATTTGGCTGTCAACAGGGGTTCCTTTAGATCCGGCGGGACCAGGTTGATCAGCTGCATGCCCTTTGACGTCGGCACCAGCGAATTGCCTTTCTTCTCCACATAAAAAGAGGTGAAAAGCTTCTCAATAATGTCCGCGCGGGTGGCGGGCGTTCCCAATCCACCCCCTATGTATTCCTTCATTGCCCTGTCCTCGATAAAACGGGAGGGATTTTCCATTGCGGAAAGCAGCGTCGCCTCCGTGTACCGAGCGGGAGGAGCGGTCTTCAGCGTTTTCAGCTGTACATTTCTGCACGGGAAGACGTCGCCCTGTTTCAGGTTTGGAAGCACCTGTTCCACCGCTTCTTCTTCGTCCTCTTCCTGTGCGGTTGTCACTTTTTTCCAGCCCAGCTCAAGAATTTCGCGTCCGGAGGCCGAGAAGCGCTCTCCTTCCGCCGTCAGCTCAATGCGGATTTTTTTATAGTCGTAGCTTGGGTAAAAACAGGTCAGAAAACGCTTTACCACCAGCGAATAAATACGTTTTTCCTCCAGGTTCAGGCTCATCAGGTTAACCTGTTCTTCTGTTGGAATGATCGCGTGGTGATCCGTCACTTTCGCGTTGTTGACACAGTTATGCGAAATGCTCTTCCGGGTGCGGAAAATTTCTCCGACGATCGGAGAAAACTCGCCATGGTTCACCGCACGCAGCCGCTCCTGCAGCGTCGGCACAATATCCGCTGTCAGATACCGGGAATCCGTACGCGGGTAGGTCAGCGCCTTGTGCATCTCATAGAGCCGCTGCATGATGTTCAGCGTCTGCTTGGGAGAATACTGGTACAGCTTGTTCGCATCGCGTTGCAGCTCCGTTAAGTCATAAAGCATCGGCGGCGGCGTGGATCCAAAGGTCTTTTTGATCTCTGTAATCTTAAACGTCTTGCCCTTGATTTTCTGCGCAATGGCTTCCGCTTTTTCCTTGTCAAAAATGCCCGTCTGATTTTTGGGGTCGTGCCACGCTGCGAAGAACTTGCCCAAATCCACCTTGACCGTATAATAGTCCTTCGGCACAAATTTGCGGATTTCTTCTTCCCGCTGCACGATCAGCGCCAGGGTTGGCGTTTGTACGCGCCCCGCGGAAAGCTGCGCGTTAAACTTGCAGGTGAGCGCACGCGTGACATTCAGGCCGACCAGCCAGTCCGCCTCTGCGCGCGACTGCGCGGACATATACAGATTATAATAGTCCCTGCCGTCCCGCAGTTTGGCAAATCCCTCCCGGATGGCCTTATCCGTCTGGGAGGAAATCCACAGGCGCTTGATCGGCTTGTGAAAACCGGCCTTTTCCAGAATCCAGCGCGCCACCAGCTCGCCTTCCCGTCCCGCGTCTGTCGCAATGATCAGAGAACCGACCTCCGGGCTGTGCAGCAGCTTTTTCACCACGCCGTACTGTTTGGTCGTCTCCGAAATGACTTTCAATTCCATTTTCTCCGGCAGCATGGGCAGTGTCTCCATGCTCCAGGTCTTATATTGGTCCCCGTAAGCCTCCGGTTCCGCCAGCTCCACCAGATGCCCTAACGCCCAGGTAACGATATATTGCGGGCCGGACAGATACCCGCCGGAAGACTGCCGGCAGCCCAGCACCCGCGCCAATTCTCTGCCGACAGATGGTTTTTCCGCCAGCACCAATGTTTTCGCCATATAAACGTCCTCGCTTTACGCGTATTTTTGTATAGTATAGCACAGAATGACGCACAGCGGGACCTTTTTAACCGATAAAAATTACAAAATCCGCATAAATGAGTCAACTCCTTTTTTAACGCTCCCTTTTCGATTATGGATGAGACAGCCCTATTCTGCAATAAGCGTCACATTCGGAAATTCTTATTCGTAAACATTGCAGTAAAAAACTATACCTACCTAAAAAATGAGATGAGCCGCAAAAAATTGCTGTAAATGCGCTTCATTTAAATAAAACAGCAAAATAATTTAGATGATCACAATTTATTCCATTGACATACATTCTCTATTTTGGTTATATTTTATATATGGTTTAACTAAATTTAGAAATATTGTTTATATTCAATCCTGGTATTAAAAAGGGGGTTTACCGCCCGATTTTCGATTGGATATAAAAATATTCCAAGTTCTAAAACAGACCAGAAAGGAGAGGATATGCAGTTTTATATGAACAGTTTGTTCTGGTTGCCGGCGATGGGGAAATGCGTACCGTATCGCGCCGAATCAGGTGCAGCTGTCTCCGCATCTGGAAAATTGGTGTAAAAGGCGGTTCCTTTTGCGCCGATGCAAAAACGTTTCTGTATTCCACCGAGTGTTAAAAAAGGGAGAGAAAAAAATGAAAAGGAATAAGAACCGGATTTTAAGCCTGGTGCTCTGTGCAACGGTCCTTTTGTCCAGCTCCATGCCGATGACCCTCGCATCCGCAAAGGAAGAGAGCCGCGCGGTTGCCGTTGAGATGAATGCGCAAGGATATGCGTCCGAGATCATCAGCAACGTACGTGTGCAGGTTCTGTCCCCCACAGTTGTGCGTTTGGAGGAAAAAGGTCCCAAAGGGTTTGAAGATCGTACAACCTTCCATATTCCCAGCCGCGACCAATGGGAAGGAACCGAAGTCACCCGCAAGGAAGAAAATGGCACTGTTATTTTAAGCACAAGCGTTTTTGACATCATTGTACCCGCAGACGCGGAGGATCTTTCCGGCATCACCATCAGTGATAAAGAAGGTCGTCTGATCTGGAAATACAAGGGCCTGCCGGGAAGCAAAGTCTATCTGCCAGACCCGGGCGAAAACGTCATGTCCTGGGAACTGGGCGACAATCCCAGAATGACCGTTCCGGAATGGGGCTTTACCCCGCAGCCGGATGAAAACATCGAAAACCGCGACACAAACGGCTTTGACCAGAGCAACGACGCGCCGGATATGTACGTGTTCTTGCCGCAGGGCAGCAGCACACAGGTGCGCAAAGACTTTGTGAAGCTGACCGGCCAGACCGAGATGCTCCCCCTGTCCACCTTTGGCGCATGGGACAGCCGTTACTATCAGTACGACGACGCGGAAGCCATGCAGCAGATCGCGGACTACCACGAAACCTATCAGGTCCCGCTCGACAACCTCGTCATCGATACGGACTGGAGAAGCGCCGGAACCGGCGGTATCGGTTACGATATCAACACGGACCTCTTCCCGGATATGAAAGACTTCCTGAAGAGAGCGCACGAGAAGAATGTCGACATCATCTTTAACGACCATCCGGAACCGACGAAGGATAACGGCAAACAGAACAGTGCGATTATCCCGCAGGAAATCCAGTATCGTTATGATAATCTGACCAGATTGCTGGACATGGGTCTGGACGCCTGGTGGTATGACCGCAACTGGTCTACAACCATCGTGCCGCCGGAGGGCTTTACACATGAAACCATCGGCGCGGCGCTTTATGCGGACGCACAGAAGGCTGTATATCCGGACCGCCGTCTCTTTATGATGAGCAACATCGACGGTACCTCCAACGGCGCTGAAATCTGCGCCCCGAACGTTGGGCAGCACCGTTATGCGGTGACCTGGACCGGCGATACCGGCGGCCATCAGGAAACGCTGTATAATGAACTGGAGTTCGCTGTGAAATACGGCGCGCTCGGCGGCCTTCCGTATGTCAGCGTGGACGTCGGTACCCATCAGACTTCCTCCAACGCGATGAGCGCGGACGAGTATGTCAAATGGATGCAGTACGGCACGCTTTCCCCGATCTACCGCCCGCACTGCTCTTGGGTAGGCGATGTGGAAGAGGGCCGTATGCCGTGGGTGAAGGGCGAAGAAGCTTTGAATATCATCCGCGATTACGTCAACATGCGTTACCGCCTGCTCCCGACCTTCTACAACCTCTCTCATGAAACTTATGAGACCGGTATGCCGCTGGTCCGGAGACTGGACTTCTATTATCCGGAATATGCAAGCGCCGCAAGGAACGACCAGTACCTGCTTGGCGACGATATTCTGATTGCGCCGACCATCACCGATTCCAACAACGGTGATCCGGCGGTTCCCGCCGAATGGCTGAAGACTCCCGACGGCCAAAAGGGCCTGAAGGCGGAGTACTTCAACAACTACAGCCTGAACGGCGAGCCGGTCCTTACCCAGACGGTTCCCAACATCGATTATGACTGGGGAACCGGAAGCCCGGTAAACGGCATCAATTCGGACAACTTCAGCATCCGCTACACGGGCACCATCACCATCGGTGACAAGGACGTGAAACTGCAAACCTGCAGCGACGACGGCGCCCGCATCTACATCAACGACGAGTTGTTCGTCGATTCCTGGAAGGATCAGTCCACCACCGTCAAAACTTCCGATGGTGTCCTGAAGGCTGGCGAAACCTATAACGTGCGCTATGAGTACTATGAGAAAACCGACAAAGCCATCTGCAAAATGCAGTACGTCGTAGATGATGAGCAGGAAGAGACCATTTGCACCAGAACCGTTTGGATTCCGGAAGGCGAATGGATCGATCTGTTCAACGGCGAGACGGTTTACGGCCCGCGCAGCATCGAAGTGGAAGCACCGATCAGCGAAACCCCCATGTACATCAAGAAGGGTGCGATCCTCCCGTTGGCCGACGAAATGATGACCACGAAGGAGAAGGATTGGAGCCACATGACGCTGGACGTTTACCCGTCCACCCGCAACAGTGACACCACCACCCTGTATGAAGACGATACCATCTCCAACGATTACACGGAAGGCAAATTCCGTACCACCGAGCTGTCCACCAAGTTTGAAGACGGCAAGACCGTCATCGACATTGGCGTGGCAAAGGGAACCTTTGACGGCGACCGCTGCTTTGACAACCGCGATTGGACCGTTCGCATTCATCAGCCGGAGGGCTGGGGCGATCTGCAGAGCGTAACCACCGCAGATGGACAGACCCTCAACTTCACAGCGGTTGCGCAGGATACCAGCGCGATGCCGTTTGAAATCGACGGCGGCGCCAATGACGGCACTGTTTACGAAGTGGAAGTATCCGGCAATGTTTATGAAGCCATGAAGCTGATCGCCACATTTGACAATGCGGTCGATCCGGAAATTCCGAACCTGGATTATGACAAAGCCGTTGTCTACGACAGCTACAAGCTGCCGGTGGAACGCACCATTGACGTCAGCAGTGAAATGCCGTACGTGGTGGACCTGAGCTCCCTCGGCAACCTTGATTGGATTCAGACCAATGTGTCGGACGCCAGACAGACGATCAGAAAAGACAGCACTGTCCCGCAGATTACCTTCCTGAAGCAAAATGCGCGCAGTATGGGCGGCTTTAACGACTATTGCACAAGCTTCAGCTATTCGGACGGCACGCCGATCCAAACCGTAAATGAAACCCGCAATGGTTCGGTCATCTTTGATACCGACGCCAGCTTTGAATTCAATGTTAAGGCGACGGAAGAGGAAAAACAGTTGATCCTGTTCATTGGCGGCTGGAAGAGCAATGCCAAGTTGGAAATCTTTGATAAATCGGCTGACACTGTAATCGACACCTATACCTTCGGTGATGAAAGCAAGTCCTACTACCGCAAGGTTACCATCGACATGACCTCCGAAACCGGCACGGAGCTGGTGGTCCGCTACACGAAGACCAGCGGCAGCAACATCACCTTTGCGGCGGCGGCGCTCCGCGACCCGAACGCGGATCCGGGAGACGACGTCAACAAGGCTGTGGAGCGCACGGTCGACGTAACAGACAAGTATCCGGAGAAGCGCAACCTCACAGAAGAGGGTAACCTCGACTGGATCCACCTTGGCAGAGCGGCAACCTCCGACATCAACCGCAAGGCGGTCGACGAAGAGCAGCTTGTCCTGACCACTTCCTCCACCCTTGTTGGCTTCAACGACCATCGGACTGCGTTCAGCTGGTCGGACGGCACGCCGGACAAGGAAGCAACCGATCTGATCACCGGCCTACAGCAGAGCAAGGTAGGCAGTGATTTCACCGTCAAGGCAAAAGCGGGTCCGGAAGAGAAGATTCTGACGCTCTATCTCGGCGGCTGGAAGGGCAGAGGCAGACTCACCGTCTACGATGCATCCGGTTTGACCGAAAATCAGAGCTATGAGTTCGGCAATCTGGATACCAATTTCTACACCACAGTTACCATCAACCTGAAGGCAAAAGAAGAAAGCACCCTGTATGTTCGCTACGAGTTAATCGAAGCAAACGGCGGCAACGTTTCCTTCGTGGCTGCAACTCTGAATCAGCCCGCGGTAGAGCCTGCCGAGCATATGCTGACAGTAAACTTCCCGAAAAATGTGAAGATGTCCATCGACGGTGAAGAGCAGAAGCTCGCAAACCTGATCGGCTCCTACAAGAACGTCGTGATGGCAGACACCGCAATGGCCTTCAGCTTTGCCCCGGCAATTGAGGGCAGAGAGATTGCAGGCGTCACCGTGAATGGCGAGGCTGTCGCAATTGGTGAAGACTTTAATGTCAACGAGTACATTCTCAAAACGGTAATGCCGAACGAGAACACGGAGATCAATCTCGACTTTACCGTGGTGAATAAGCAGGTCCTGCGCAGCACCATTGCAGTTGCGGAAGATTGTGCAGATGAAGCCGCTCTGGCGGTCGATTCCGTACAGAAGAAGTACGAGGCGGCTCTGAAGGCGGCGAAGGCAGCAGAGGCAAACAAGGCTGCCACACAGGCAGAGATCAACGACGCCTGGAGCGAACTGATCGACGCACTGCATTATCTGAGCTTTGTTGCGGGCGACAAGACAAAGCTGGAAGCCCCGATGCAGCTGGCAGAGATGATCGATCGCGACATGTACACGCCAAACAGCTTGGCGGTTCTGGACAAGGCTTATGCAGACGCGGCGGACCTGATGGACGACGCAGACGTACTGGAAGCCGACATTCAGGCGGCGGTTGACGCTCTTTACAAAGCACTGAACGACCTGGTAGAGCGTGCGGATACCACCCAGCTGGAGGGAGCCATTGCAAACGGCGAAGCAATCGATCAGAGCAAGTACTTTGACGACGACGCAATGAAAACCTTCCGTGAGGTTCTCGCTTCGGCGAAGGCTCTGCTGGAGGATGCAAACGCAACCCAGGCAGCCGTGATTGAAAAGGTCGACGAGCTGATTGCGGCAATGATGGACCTGCGCGTCATCCCGAACAAAGATGCGCTCAAGGATCTGGTCGCAGAGGGTGAAAGCACCAGCACAACCAACGTTCCGGCAGCTGTTGTGAACCAGCTTGCGCAGGCGATGAGCCAGGCAAAGGCAGTTCTGGCGGACGAAAATGCGACTGAGGATGACGTGAAAACGGCAGTCGCTGCCATGCAGACCGCGCTGAAAGCGGTTGAGGACGCGAAGAACAACAATAAGCCGGATCCGAAACCGGATACCAAACCGTCCAAGAAGAGCAGCAACTCCACCAGAAACACCAGCAACGCCTATGGCACCGCGGGTATTGTCTCCGCCAGCCAGAGCGCGGCTGCAAGTGTACGCAGCGATACGAACGGCGTTATCACGTTGAACAGAGGCAGCGTATATACCTTTAAGATGACCGTTGTCAACGGCAGCGGTTTGGTCCCGAGCTTCACCGTAGGAAACGGCAGTGTCCTCAAGACGCAGTTCGTGTCCCGCATCGGCAACGACTTCTACTACAAGGTCTATGCGGTCGGCACACCGGGCGAGAGCACCGGCGTTTACACCACACTGAACGGCCAGAGCGCACAGATGCACTGCACCGTGAAGGTTGCGTAATCCGGTTCCCATCGGAAAAGCGAATCTATCACCTCGTATAAAGAACCCGCCGGGCACATCCGAAAATGGATGCGCTCGGCGGGTTTCTCTTATCTTGAATGCATCGGAGACAAGCCGGTTTTTAAATAAATCCGTTTTTACTGTACACCTGTCACAAGAGGTTCATCATCATAAAATACAATTCTGCACTGCTCTCGTTTTAAAAAGAAAGGCGAACATCCGCAATTCGTGTGCAGGTGTTCGCCTTTTCTCTATGACTATGAAATGATTGTTCTTTGTCAGCTGTCGCAGGATTGTCAAACCAGCGGTTCCTTTACCTGCCATATCACAATTCCGGTTTTCGAAAGGATGCGGCCTTGACAAATCCTGTCTTTGCACCGGCAGCTCTTCGACCGCCGGACCGGCTCTTTCCACTGGCCCGCAGGACTTTTCCGCTCCGCGTTCCGCAGAACACGCCGGATTCCACGGCAAATTCCCCATTGACCAGAACATGCTCAATCCCAACTGGTTTTGCATCCGGCTGGCCGCGATCCGGGAACGCCGCGGTATCTGCGATCGCCTGCGGATCAAATATGACCAGATCGGCGTCCGCGCCCACAGCGATTCTCCCCTTATCAGGCAGTGAAAACGTCCGCGCGGGCAACAGAGTCGCTTTGTAAATTGCCTCTTCCATGGTGAGCTCTCCCCGTTCCCGCACCATCTCCCGGATAAATTTTGGAAAGGAGCCGGCTATTTGCGGATGCCCCTCCCCCTTCCGGTACGCGCCGATATCGGTAGAGGGCATTGCGTAGTCCTTTCGGAGCGCTTCATAGATCTCCTCTTTTTGCCCGGTAAAGCAAATGATCGACTCATCCGGTTCCTGCTCCCGCACCTTTCGGTACAGCGCCTCGTCCAGCCACTGCCCCATGTGGGGACCGGTCGCCACCAGCATATCGCCAAAGCGCAGCTCGTTATCCCGAATGGTCTGCTCATCGAAAGTTGCTGTACCCGCATAGGTTGCCCACTCTGTATACAGGCCGCTGTCGATGCGGACCCAAAGGCCGTCCTGCCGGGCACGGTCCACAATGTCCAGCGCCTCCCGCATAATGCCCTCCCCATATTGATATACAAAATGGGAAAACAGCAGCCGCGCACCGGTTTTACGCGCGATATACAGCATCTCATACAGAGAGGACAGATCATACAGCGTGAAAAGACGGGTATGCACGGGAACAATGCGTCCAAACGAAGCACTGACTTCCGCCAGCGCTTCAATCTCCTTCAGTGACGCGCCGGGCGAATAATCCAGCCCAAAGGAAACCCCACAGGCGCCATCCTGCAGAGCCTGGTATGCCAGACGCTTCATCCGTGCAATCTGCGCATCGCTCGCCTTTTCATACACGTCCTCCAAACCGACCGCCTTGCGCAGGGAAAATGAGTGGCCCACCAGCTCCACCTGGTTGACAGCAAAGCCTTTTTGCTCCTGTTCTGCAAAAAAGGCTTTCATGTCCACCGGGCTGAGACCACAGTTGCCGCCTACCGTCGTAGTGATCCCCTGGCAGACGGAAAGCTCCCCCGCATAGTCATCGCCATCCACATGACCGTGTACGTCGATAAAGCCCGGAGAAACGAGCAGGCCCTCCGCACAAATTTCCCGTTTGCCATGCAGCGGTTCTTTAGAAAGCGCGGCGATGATTCCGTCTTTAATGCCAATCTGCAACGGCAGGAACGTACGGTGCTCAGTATCCGCCACCAATCCGCCGCGGATAACAAGGTCCAGCATGGACCCACCCCCTCCCATTCAGGTATTGCCGGAATATTCCCGGTTCCGGCTGCCGCCCTGCTGGGCAAGCTCCAGGTTTTTCCACCCGCGCGCCCAACTTCGCATTTCTTCTCCGTCCAGCGGGACCGGCGTTGCCTCCGGGCCTGCCTGGATCACCCTGCGGGAAATCTCCATAAACTGTTCGGCTATTTTCTTACAGGGGCACCGCTCAAAGATAGTGGTTCCCGCCAATACGGCGTTTTCCACCTCCTGATCAAAGTCCAGATAGCCGATGACCTCCACGCCGACCTGTTTACCATAGTTCTCCAGCAATGGGCGGGCCGGATACCGGTCCGCATAGTTGACCAGCAGACGGATGGGGATTGCGCGGTTCCGCCTCGCGTACAAAATGCCGGTCATCAGGTTGTTTGCGGTGAACAGGGAGGAATAGCTTCCTGTCGTCATGATGATACACTGGTCCATAATATTGTCGCGAATGGGCAGCATGTAGCCGGTACAGGGAATTTCCCCGGAAATATCGTATAAGACATAGTCGATCCCCAGTTCCTCCAACACGCCCTGGCTTTCCAGCAGCTCGTCCGCCATGCCGATCCCGCGCGCCATGCACCCCGCACCCGGCGTCACGCCGCCCAGCTCCATGCAATAGACGCCGCAGTCGCTTTGCGCGATAAACTGGCGGAGATCCACCGCATATTGTTCCCGCAGCGCTTTCAGCACCGGCGGGATATCCGCATTTTGGAGCAGCAGCAGGGTTGAACTCAGGCTGAGATCGTTTCCAATCTGCAACACGCGGTGCCCCTGTCTGCACAGCGCCTCGCTCAGATTGGATACAATCACGGATTTTCCGATTCCATTTTTTCCAAGAAAACAGATTCGCTCCGCCCGCTTCCCCATTTGCCCCGCTTCCTTTCTATCGTCCGCATACACGGGAGCTTACAGCTCTTGCGTGCGGTAAAATGCTTCTACATAGTCCCGGTATTCCACCCGGGTAAACACAGGCTGGAAGTTCGCCATCACTTCCCTGGCCTGCTTTGCGCCGTCCTTCAACAACTGATACACCGTCAGAGCCATCAGCTTTGCCGGCAGGATATACGCCTGATTGGCATCCGTCACCGTAAAATCCGCGCTGTGCAGGGAACCTGTAAAGCCACCCATGGAGAAATTGACCACCGGTAACATGTGCGTCAGGTCTCCCACATCGGTGCATGCCGCATTGTGCATAAATGGTGTGACTGTTTCAAAATCTGCTTCCGGTTGCAGCAGCTTCGCCGCTTCTATTTGCGCAGGAACCGCCGCCAGATACCGTACCGGAAGATAGCCCTGCTCATCGATGATCTCCGCCCGCGCACCGAACGCATATGCGCCCGCCTGGAACGCACGATTTACCTTTTCGCTGGCTCCGCGCATGGCTTCCATCGTTTTCGCCCGGACCTGCCCTTCGATCACCACCTCGTCGGGCACCACATTGGTAGCGGTTCCGCCTTTTGTCATGATAAAATGGGCACGCACATAGTCCTGTTCCCGGAAGGTACTGCGCAGCATCCCCAGAGCAGAAAAGCCCAACGAGGCGGCATCCAGCGCGTTCACGCCCTCATGCGGCGCAATCGCTGCGTGAGACGCTCTCCCCAGCAGCCGGATCGTTTTGGAAATATAGCCGTTGGAAGAGGGATTCCCCAACAGAAATTCCCTGTCGCACGGAACCATATGCGCATGCGTTGTGAGCGCCAGGTCCACATTGTCCAACGCTCCGTTGCAGAGCAGCTCGCTCTTGCCGCAGCAGGCGTGAATTTTGCCCGCCGCCATCAGGCATTTCCGGCGCTCCGTCCCCACATGCTCTTCCGCAGGCACAGCCAGCAAATCCACCGCACCGTCCTACGACGCGCATATCTGCGGATCGCTCAGCGCACATGCCGCGCCCAGTAAGACGGCGAGCTGCATGTGGTGGCCGCAGGCGTGGGACATTCCGGTCTGCCTGTCCGAAAACGGGTGGTCCTTGCAGTATATGCCGTCCAGCTCCCCGATGACACAGGCGACGGGGCCGTCTGTTCTGCCGATGCGCGTACGGACGCCCGTCACCGCCAGATGCTCCTCGGTTTGCAGCCCCAGGGACTGCATAAAAGCCGCCACACGCGCCGCCGTATGCTCTTCACAGAAGCCGGCCTCCGCCGTGTGAAAGGTTTCTTCCGCAAAGCCGATGATGTCTTCGGCCCTCTGATCGATAACCCGCAGGATTCGTTCTTCTATCGCATCCATACGGTCGCCTTATTGCTGCTTAAACTCGGTCCAGATCTTATCATAGGCCGCTGTCGTCTCGCCCACATCCTGGATAAATTCGGTGTTCTTCAGCACTTCGGAAGGAATAAACAGCGCCGCGTTGCTGGTAAAGCTCTCCGGCAAAAATTCCGCGGCAGCCTTATTGGGGCAGAGGTAATAAATCTGGCTGGAAATCTTTGCGCCCACCTCCGGGTCCAGGATATAGTTGATAAAGCTGTAGGCGTTTTCCAGGTTCGGCGCCTTTGCCGGAACAATGATATTGTCGATGCCGAATCCCATCCCCTCCTTGGGATAGACCACCTTCAGGTCGGGGTTCGCTTCCACAGCCATCGCCGCCTGAGAAGCAAACATATACCCCACGCTCGCTTCGCCGCTGAGAATGACGTCCTGCAGCTGGTTGACCGCCAGCGTGCGGATATTGGGTTTCAACTCCATCAGCTTATTCTTGGCCTGCTCCAGCACTGCCTCGTCTGTCTCGTTAAAGGATTTACCCATGGATTTGAGCGTCATACCGATCAGGTTGCGCCCGTCGTCCATTGCAACAATGCTGTCCGCCAGTGCGGGATTCCACAGGTCCTCATAGCCCTGAATGTCGATATCCACCAAACTCGGATCGTATACGATGACCGGCGTACCGGCGGCATACGGAATCGTGTACTGGTTATCCGGGTCGTAGAACTGGCCCTGGAATGCCGCATCGATGTTGTTGTAATTAGCAATTTTGGAGGTATCCAGCTCATGCATGATCCCGCCCTTTTTGCGCGCAATGTCGATGATGTAATCGGACGCAATCACAATGTCATAATCGCCGCCGCCCGTTGCCTCCAGTTTGGTCAGCATCTCCTCATTGGACTCAAAATTGGAGATATTGATTTTTACGCCGGTCTGCTCCGTATAACCGTCCAGCACGTCCTGCGGAATATACCCATCCCAGGTAAAAATGTTGAGGTCCTTGGTCTGGCCCTCTCCCTGTCCTGCGGAGCTGCCCGCCGGATCCGTGCCGCAGCCTGCCAACGTGCCGATCGCCAGCACCGCCGCCAGGATCAATGCAAATACTTTTTTCATCTTCTTTGTTCCTCCTTTGAAATGGTTCGGTTCTTCCTGGTCTTTCCCACTCTGCCGGAAATCAGGATCAGGATAAAGGTAAATACCAGCATTACAGTGCACAGCGCGTTGATTTCCGGGCTGACGCCCAATTTGATCTGGGAATATATTTTGATCGGCAGAGTATTCGTCTGCGCGCCTGTAACAAAGAAACTGATGACCACGTCGTCCAGCGACATGGCGAATGCCAGCAGCGTGCCGGACGCTACCGCCGGGGCCACCAGCGGCAGCGTGATGTCAAAAAACATACGGAATTCCGACGCGCCCAAATCGCGCGCAGCCTCCCCGATAGACTTGTCGATGCCCACAAGCCGCCCCTTGACCACAATAAAAATATAGGGAATACAAAAGGTGGTGTGCGCGAGAATCAACGTCATCATGCCAAACGGCAGATTTAAAAACGAAAAGAACGCCAGAAACACCATGCCCAGAATAATCTCCGGAATCATAATCGGCAGCATCGCCGCGTTCTCCAACAGGCCCTTCGTCTTAAAATTGCAGCGCACCAGCCCCACCGCGCCGATGGTGCCGATCACCGCGGAGATTGCGCAGCTGGAAACCGCCAACACAATACTGTTGCGCAACGCCTCCATCAGGCTGCTGTTGTGCAGCATTTTGCCGTACCATTCCAGCGTAAACCCCGCCCAGGAGACATCGCTTTTGGAATCGTTGAAAGAATAAATCACGACCATCAGCACCGGCAGGTACATCAAGACCAAAACGAACGCCAGATACAGGCTGGAGAGATGCATTTTTCTCTGTTTCATTTAAAAGAATCCCTCCAAATCCTTGGAATGGGTCAGCTTCCGGTATAGGAAGATGATCAAAAACGTCATGAGCATCAGGACCACGGACAGCGCCGCGCCAAATGGCCAGTCACGCGCCTGCAACAGCTGGTTTTTGATCAGGTTGCCCACCAGCATGATTTTGCCGCCGCCCAGCAGGTCCGCCAAAAAGAACAGGCCGATCGACGGGACAAACACCAGCACAAAGCCGGAGAGCACACCCGGCAGCGTCAATTTCAGCGTAACAGTGAAAAACGCCTTGATCCGCCCTGCCCCCAGATCCCGCGCCGCTTCCACCAGCGACCAATCCATTTTTTCTACGCTGGAATAGACCGGCAGGATCATAAACGGCAGCAGCGAATACACCATACCGATCAATACCGCGCCGTAGGTATACAAAATTTTAATCGGCTCGTCAACAATTCCCAGCGCCAGCAGCGCCTGGTTTAGGACACCCTTGGTTCGCAGCAGGATCATCCATCCATAGATGCGCACCAGCGCGTTTGTCCAGAACGGCACCACAACCAACAGCATCACAAAATTGCGCCGGTTGGGCGCGAGTCTCGCCATGAAATAGCCAAAGGGGTATCCCATCAGCGTGGTGATCAGCGTCGTGGCAAACGCCAGCTTCAGCGAATCCAAAAAGGTCTTGCCATACACCGGGTCGAACATTTTGGCATAATTGTTTAACGTAAACTGGTTGGTTACGCCCCACAGGACGTCCTTCTGCAAAAAGCTTAAAACCACGATATAAATTAACGGAATCACCACAAAGACAATGGTGAACAGGTACAGCGGAACCGCCATGGTCCACGCTTTATCCTTTTTCCTGCGCGCAGTTTTTTTCAAATCCGTCCCCCCCCTCCTTACAAATCCACAAAGACCGCGGCCTCCGGCTTCCAGCAGAGGTAAACGGCCTGCCCGGCATCCACATTGGCGTGTATCCCGTGCTTGGTGGAAATCACCTGCTCCCCGTTGGGGCGCTGGAAAACGATACGGATCATCCCGCCGACATAGCTGTTTTCCACAACCGTGGCTTTCAGGTTAAAATGTTCAGACGGTTCTTCCCGCACCGTCATATTCTCGCTCTTGACGCAGAATACCGCTTTCTGGCCGGGCTGGAAGGCATGTCCGCCCGTATGGGCGACCGCAGTTTCTCCTCCAAGGTCGATAACCGCCTGTTCGCCGTTCAATTCCTTTACAGTCCCTTCAAAGAGGTTCGCGGTGCCGACAAATTTTGCCACAAAGCTGGTCTTCGGATGATCGTACACTTCCGCCGGGGTTCCGACCTGCTCAAACTGCCCGTCGTTCATCACCACGATCCGGTCCGACATATTGATGGCTTCTTCCTGGTCGTGCGTGATGTAGAGGAACGTGATGCCCAGCTGTTTTTGCAGCTTCTTCAACTCCTGCTGCATCTGGCGGCGCAGCTGCAAATCCAGCGCGCCCAAAGGCTCGTCCAACAGCAGCACACTGGGATTGTTGATCACCGCGCGTGCAATTGCCACGCGCTGCTTCTGCCCGCCGGAAAGCTCGTTCGGCATGCGCTTTTCAAAACCGGCCAGCTGCACCAGCTCCAGCAGCTCCAGCACACGTTTTTTGATCTCCGGTTTCGGTACGCGCCGCAGTTTCAAACTGTATGCCACATTGTTAAAGACGTTCATATGCGGAAACAACGCATAGTTTTGAAAAATTGTGTTGACGTCACGTTTATTCGGCTCTTCATCGGTGACATCCTTCCCATTTAGAAGGACTTTCCCGGTGTCCGGCGTTTCCAGCCCCGCAATAATGCGCAGGGTTGTGGTTTTGCCGCAGCCGGACGAGCCCAAAAACGTGATAAACTCCCCTTTGCGGATTTCCAGGCTGATGTCCTTTAAGACCTCCGTTCCGCTGAACTGTTTGCTAATATGGCAAAGTTCCAATATATTTTCACTCACCGCAACGCCCTCCTAATTGCAAATACACAGATCGACAGCCGCCGGCTTCTTCCTTTGCTCAACAAAAAAGGCAGCAACGAAAACGTCACTGCCTTCTCCTATATGCGGTCATGCAGGATTCAACCATCCGCCTGTGCCACGACGCAGGAAATAGATAAGTGCAGCCATTGAAGAACACTTTCCACCCCGGATAATCATGGATTGCCGTCTGTCAACCTCTCCATGTACGCTGTTTTCCTTATTTATCCTGTATTATACGCACATTGCCCCTCTATGTCAAGGATTCTGGGGGATAAATGCAAAATTTCGCGGTTAAAAGCGGTTTTTGCTGACTTTTGCCGGATTTTACAGGTTCTGTCCGTCCTCCCCGCAAAACTTATGGAGCGTCTCCTCCTGTACGGCGGCCAGCGTCGTCTTTCGCACCGCCCGGCGGATTTCCAGCACAGCGGAAGGCGCCACAGAAAGCTCATCTACGCCGAGGGACAGGTAAAACTGTGTCAGCTGCGGATCGGAGGCCGACTCGCCGCAAATGCTTGTCCAGATGCCGTTCTTTTTGGCGTTCTCCACCGCGATGCGGATCATGCGCATCACCGCCGGATGGTGCAGATTGTAATACGGCGCGATTGCGGGATTGTTCCGGTCCATCGCCAGGGTATACTGCGTCAGATCATTGGTGCCGATGCTGAAAAAGTCGACGTGCCGCGCCAGCAGATCGCTGATAATCACCGAAGCGGGCGTTTCAATCATAGCGCCCAGCTCAATGCGCTCCGCCACGGGAACGCCCTCCGCTTCCAGCTCTTCGCGTGCTTGCCGGACCATTCGCTTGGCATCGAGAATCTCCTGCTCCGAGGTGATCACCGGAAACATGATTGCCACTTTGCCGTAAATGGACGCCCGCAGAATCGCCCGGAGCTGCGTCATGAATACGCCCCGGCTTTGCAGGCTGGAACGGATCGCCCGGATGCCCAAAATCGGATTTTCATAGTCACGGTACCTCCATTGGCTGGTTCCAGGCTCTTCTCCTACATCAAGCGTGCGGATGATCACACGCTTTCCTTTCATTTGCTGCAGTACCTTGCGGTACGCCTCAAACTGCCCGTCCTCCGTGGAGTTGGCATTGCTGCCCAAATATAAAAATTCCGTACGGAACAGACCGATGCCGTCCGCATCGTTTTCCAGCGCCAGGTCGACGTCCTCCGCATGGCCGATATTGGCATGCACGTCGATGCGATAGCCGTCCTTTGTTATGGCGGGACAGCCCTTGAGCTCGCGCAGCGCCTTCTGGTGCTCCTGATATTTCCGTTCGCGTTCCTCATACTCGTGCAATGCCGCCGGATCGGGGTCCAGGATCACGTCGCCCCGGGAACCGTCCACAATCACGCATTCCGCATGGATCAGCTCGTCAAAGCCCTCTCCCAAGCCCACAACATAGGGAATTCCCATGGTGCGCAGCAGGATGGCCGCGTGAGAATACTGGGAGCCGTCCCGCGTAACAAACGCCAGCGTCCTTTTGCGATCGACCCGTACCGCCTCGCTCGGCAGCAGGTCCGCCGCCGCGATGATTCCCCGGCCGCTCAGACGTTCCAGGCGGATGGCAAACGCGGGATTCAGGTAACGGAGCAAATGCTGGGAAATATCCAGAATATCGTCCCCCCGCGCGCGCATGTATTCGTTTTCCATCTGGGAGAACAACAGATAAAACCGGTTGGAAACCATCCAGACGGCATATTCGGCATTCACTTTATTTTGTACAATGGAATCCTTGATGCTGTCAAAATAGTCGTGGTCCTCCAACAGCATGAGATGAATTTGGAAGATCAGGGAATCCTCCTCGCCCAGCTCCCGGAGGGCCTTCTGATGCAGGCCGCGCAGGGTGCGCTCCGTCGCCGTACGGGCGGCAATCAGACGGTTTACCTCCGCGTTGATATCCGTCACCGGATGCCGCAGGACTTTTTCCAGCGTCTGTTTATTGAGACTGAGTTTTCCAATTGCAATTCCCTTTGAAGCACTGACACCGTGGATCGTCTTCATGCCATCACCTCCCGAAAATCCGCCGCAGGTTTTTTCATGATAAAAGTACTTTGCCTGATTTTATCCCACTCACAAAAAAGTGTCAACCCCAACGCAGGCAAAACGGCGGACATCCGTCCAGATGCGCCGCCGTTCTGCAGGAAGTGCTTTTTCATTACAAATCATTTCTCTGGTCCGTTTATACATGCACCGCCGCTTTCCAAACCGGCGGACATCTCCGCCAAAATCCGGCTAAGCTCCTGCATGCTGTCCACAATGGCCTCTATCTTCTTCTCTCCCATATTACACAAATAGTTCCGAAATTGCTGTTCAATCAGTTCGTTGATCTGCGCAATCGCAGTCATTCCTTTATCCGACAGTGCCAGCCGGACGATCCGCTCGTCCTGTGTGTCCCGGCATCTCTGCAAAAAACCGTCCTGTTCCAGCTTTTTACACATGGAGGACATATTCCCAGCGGATATTCCCATATGCTTGCCAAGGCTGCCCACAGTTTCCGGCTGTTCAGCAATGTGAATTTTCAGCAATATTTGCAGCTGCGCACGGGTCAACCCGTTCCGTTCGCTGATGGGGCGAAAAACAGCGTCCATTCCATCCATGATTTGCCGTGTCAGATCCCATATTTTATTTTTGAATGTTAATATGTCCATTTTTTCCCTCCGTTCTTAATTTGTTCAAATAGTTTTAAAGTATATATAATATATTTAATATAAGCTATACTTTAAATAAGTTTGTTACGGTTTTTTTAATTTTTTCGTTTTAACGTGTAAAAGTTTTTCCAAACCATTTAGAGCACTCCGTTGATAAAAAGAACTGGAGCAAAGCGTTTGCAGTAAGGTGAAGGATGACATCGCTGCAACAAGCTCTTCGGGCCAAAGAATCTTTCAAGCTTTTTATCGAAAGTGCCATGGTATCACATTATTATAAAGGTGATTAAATGTTATTTCAAACCAATTTAGAGCGCATTTTTGAATTTTGCCGGCTCCTTTACGAAATTTCCCGCGTTCCGATTCAAATTTCCGATGCATCGGGAAACACATGCTTTTTCTGCCCACATCAGTCGGAATTTCAGGACATCCAGCTGAAAAGCGCTGTGCTAACGGAACTGCGCAAGAACAGCGCTTCCCAGCCAACCCTGCACACATTTCATTCCACCCTTCTCTATTCCTTCCTGCCGTTCCCAGTAGACGGGCAGGAATATTTTTTGATTCTTGGCCCGGCCCTGCTGTGCGATCCCAGTTTATCCGCCATCAAGAGCATCGCGCCGCTGTTCACCTGCATCGATACACACCGCTTATACGCGGCTTCAAAACAAATACCGGTTTACAGCACAGCGCAGTTTCTCCGGTTTGCGCAGATGCTGTACCTGACCATCTTTCAGGAAAAAATCCATCTGTCGGAATTTCTGATCGCCAATCAAGAGCTTCTCTCCCAGGACAGCATCGACCGTGACCTGCAAGCCAACTATTTTGAACGGCAGGAACTGACCAGCATGCCTGTTTCCTTTGAATACGAGCAGATGTTTACGGAATGTGTAAAAAAAGGCGATACGGCGGAACTGAAAAAGCTGCTGGACACCTACATATCCGGTTCTGCCGGAACACTCTCCTCCTCGCCTCTGCGGCAGGCAAAGGACTCCTGCATCACCATTGCGGCGCTGATTTCCCGTGCCGCGATCGCCGGCGGCCTCCGTGCAGAAAATGCCTTCCGGCTAAGCGACGTCTATGTGCAGCACATGGAAAACTGTTCGGAGTTGAAAGACGTCTATGCCCTTTGTGCCAAAATGGTGTTCGATCTGACGGAGCGGGTCGCGCAGGCACAGACGCAAAAGGCGTATTCGTTTCCGATTTCACAATGTATCCAGTACATTGACAACCACCTGCATCAGGAGCTTTCCCTGCAGACGCTCGCCGCTGAGCTGCAGCTCAGTACGCGCTATCTTTCCCGTCTGTTTAAACAGGAAACCGGCGTCAACCTGACTGCGTACATTCAGCAGGAGCGCATCCGCGAGGCACAGAACCTGCTGCTGTTTTCTGATAAAAGTCTTTCAGAGATCAGCAATTTTCTTTGCTTTGTCTCCCAAAGTTATTTCATTCAGATTTTCAAGCGCTACACCGGCATGACGCCGCAGCAGTTCCGGAGAAGTAACCGCCGCAAATCAGCCTGTACTCGGAACAGTTCTTGATTTTGGTGGAATAAACGATATTTTATGTATTTTTATTATATACGTTTCCGTTTGTCATCCCGTATGATTGGCTTTGTTGTTAAATAAGTAACGAGATTTCTTTGGAGGCGAACCGGTTTGGATAAAAAGAAGCATGCGTCCCACAACCTCATCGACCTGATCATCAACAGCCGCAACATCATAGAAAAGGTTTTCGCCGTCGCGGTCATCTGCAGTGTTGTCGCCACCTGCTTTGTCAGCGTCAACTACGATCTGAGCAAATATCTGCCCGATACGGCCCCGTCCAAGCAGGGACTGAACATCATGGAGGAGGAATTCGGTTATCCCGGCACCGCGCGCGTCATGGTCGGCGAGGTCTCCTTATATGAAGCGAAGATGTATAAGGACCGCATCAGCAACGTCGACGGCGTCAATATGGTCACCTGGGCGGATACCGCCACAGACGTTTACCAATCCCAACTGTTTATTGACTATGACAACATCGAAGATTACTACAAGGACGGCTATGCCGTCATGGACATCATCTTCGACGATGGGGATTCCGACCCCTCCACCCGCCAGGCAATCGACGAGATTGAAAAAATCACCGGAGACAAGGGGTACCTGATGGGTGCCGCGGTACAGGATAAATCGCTGGATGAGACTCTGACCCGTGAAATTGCAATTGCAATGGCGATGGGCGTCGTCATGATTGCCGTCATTCTGTGTTTGACCACCACTTCCTGGTTTGAACCGTTTTTGTTCCTGTTCATCATGGGCGTGGCAATCATTATCAACATGGGCACCAACCTGATCATTGGAGAAGTTTCGTTTATGACCTTCAGCGTGGCCTCCATTTTACAGTTGGCCATTGCCATGGACTACTCCGTTTTCCTGCTGCATTCCTTTACCCGTGAGCGGGAGGCCGGGCTGGAGCCGGTGCAGGCGGTGGCAAACGCGCTGCGCAGCTCCGTCACATCCATCCTGTCCAGCGGCGCGACCACCATTGTGGGGTTCCTGGTTCTGATGCTGATGCAATTTAAAATTGGTTTTGACCTTGGTTTTGTTTTGGCAAAGGGCATTGTCATCAGCCTGCTGACCGTCCTGCTCCTGATGCCGGCGCTGCTGCTCCGCTGGGGCGATAAAATTGAAAAGACGGAACACTGTTCCTTTATGCCCTCCTTCCATGGACTTGGAAAGTTTGTTTTTAAAATCCGGTATGGCGTGTTGGCCGTCATCGCGATCCTTGTCATTCCCGCTTTTACCGCGCAAAACATGAACGCCTTCAGTTACGGCAACAGTGCGCTGGGGTCCAGTCCCGGCACCAAGGTGTATGAGGATGAACAGGCGATCAACGCACGCTTTGGGCGCAGCAACCTGGTATTGGCACTGATTCCCAACACCAATAATGTGACGGAACGGGAACTGACCCACACCCTGGAGGACCTGAACTATACCAAATCGGTAACCTCCCTTTCCGGCGCACTGCCAGAGGGCATTCCAGAAAGCTTTCTTCCGGAATCCCTGACAGGCCAGCTTCACACGGAGGATTACAGCCGGATGTTAATTTACATACGCACCAAGGATGAGAGTGATCTCGCTTTCCAGTGTGCCGATGAAATCCGTTCCATTGTGCAGTCGTATTATCCGGAGGATTCATACATCGTGGGCATGACGCCTTCCACGCAGGATATCAAGTCCATCATCACAACGGACTACAGCTATGTCAACATCCTGTCCCTGCTGGGCGTCGCCATCGTCATTCTGTTCACCTTCCACTCCGCAATCATTCCCATCGTGGTGATGATCCCCATTGAAGTCGCAATTTTCTTTAATATGGCCCTGCCGTACTTTACCGGAGACACCATGATTTACATGGGCTACATTATTGTAAGTTGCCTGCAGCTGGGCGCCACCGTGGATTACTCGATCCTGATGAGCAACAATTATCTGGACGCGCGTACGGACATGGACAAAAAAGAAGCCGCTATACAGGCAATTTCACAGAGCGCACTGTCCATCCTGACCTCCGGCTCCATCCTGACCATTGTTGGATACGGTCTGTACTTTATCTCCACCGTTTCCGCCATCGCAGACATGGGACACCTGGTCGGCCGCGGCGCGCTGCTCAGCCTGCTGTTGGTTTTGTTCCTGCTGCCGGTCCTGCTCGTCATGAGCGATAAAATTATTTTCAACCAGATGCGCCGGCGGAAACACGCGGAAAAGCTGCGTCAGGCAAAGCTGAAGCAAGTGCAGCTCTCCATGCGGCAAAAACGGAAGATGCGCCGCCGGAAGCTGCGCAAGGCCCTGCGTTACCGCAAACGGAAGGCCTGGATGGAACAGCGGAAAAAGAAACATGAGAAGATTGAACAAGAAAAAATAGATATCAATGCTCTGGCCAGAACGCCGGAGGAGGAGAAGGAGGACACCGATCATGAATAAAAACAAACGCTTTCTTTCCCTTTTGCTGGCTTTTTCCATGCTGCTGCCGCTAGCCGCACCCGCTGCCAATGCAGCGGAAATCCCCGTCACCACGGATGAAGCGGTTTATGTCAATCTGGACTACTACGGCACGATGACAGACACCAGTATTGTCAAAGGCTGCAGCCTGAATGGCAACAGGGAATTCTTCGATTACGGCTCCTACCAAAAAGTAAACAACATGTCAGGATACGACCAGCCGGAGCTTACCAAAGAAGGCGTCAAATGGAAGCTGTCCGACGACGTCAGTGACCATTTCTTTTACGAATGCACGCCGGAGGAAAACAGCATCATCCTGCCGTGGAATTTCAAAGTTACTTACAAGCTAAACGGCGTTCCGGCAAAGGCGGAAAGCCTTGCCGGCGCGTCCGGTTTGGTAGAAATGCAGGTGGAATGCATTCCCAACGAAAAGGCCGGCGCCTATTACCGCGACAACATGCTGCTGCAGGCCGCCACCATGGTCAATGTAGAGGACGTTCTCAGCATTGAAGCGCCCGGATCACAGACACAGTCAATCGGCACCTATAAGGCAATCATCTTTGCGGCGCTGCCCGGCGAGCACACCACCTTTACAATCCGTATCGGCACGGAAAATTTTGAAAGCTCCGGAATCATTCTGATGATGATTCCCGGCACGCTGGAACAGATGAAAAACATCAAAAAGCTAAAGGAAGCCAAAGATGTAATCGGTGACTCCGCAGATGCGATCTATGATAACTTGGACAGTATCCTGGGCGTGCTGGACGACATGTCCGGCAGTCTCAAGCTGACCCAGCAGGGGCTGAAAGACCTGCAGCAGGCCCGCAATTCTATTCACTCAGCCAAGGATGGATTGTACGGCGGTGCGGATGATTCTCTGGATGATCTGAACAGGCTTTCCCAGACCATTACAACACTGGTTCCCCATTTAAAAAACGGAGAAAGCATGGTCGGCGAGATTTCCGGCAACGTCAATGCAATGGTCAAAGAGGTAGATGCGCTGCAGCCCGATCTGGCGGAGCTGAAAAAATCCCTCACACGGCTGCAGGGCAGCCTGGAAGACCTGGAACACGCGATCAACGATTCTTCCATCAGCAACAAACAGTTGTCCTCCGCTCAGGATGCCATCGATGACCTGAGTGACGCCCTCTCCCCTTTACAGGACGACATCAAGGCTTTGAAGAATGCCATCAACAATCAGACGGACCCACTGAGCGCACTGCTGGCGACCTTGAAGGATGTGCGCGCACAGCTGGACCAGACCATCGAAGAACTGACCCAGCAGGGTGCGTCCGACACCGTCCTCGCACCGCTGAAGAAATATCGGGACAGACTGGATGAAAATATTGCCGCATTGGAACAGGCCGGCAAGAAACTATCCGATATCCTGGGTAACACCGGCAATGCAATCGGAGCACTGGATGACCTTGGTTATTCCGCAAACAAGCTGCTGGAAAGCCTGAAAGGCCTTTCTGATCTGGATTCCGCGGCGGATGTAGCAGCGGAGCTGAACCGGGCAAGTACCACCCTGAAAAGCAGTATCGACACCTGTTCTTCCCTCATTACCGCATTGGATGCCCTGAATGACACGCTAAACAAGTATCAAGACGGAACGGTCAGCCTTCTCTCCGACAGTGCCGCGCTGACCCAGCAGCTCTCCGCCACCTTGGAAAGCACCACCGCGTTCCTAAAGGACCTGGAAAACACGCTGCGAAACAGTGGGGACAGTCTGAACGACGGAACAAAACAAACCCTGGATGGTTTGATCGACGTTCTGTCCAAAGCGTTGGACAGCTCCGACAACACCTCGGACCTACAGGACGCAAACACCACCATTAAAGACACCATCGATGAGCAAGTCGACAAATACGAAGACGAAACCAAGCTGCTGGATCTGGATGCCGAGCAGGAGATGGTTTCCTTTACCTCCGGCAAGAATCCAACGCCCTCCAGCATCCAGATCATCCTGCGCACAGAGGAAATTCAGGTGGATGAAGAAGCCGCGCCGGAAACCGATCTGGAACAGCCCGCGGAGGATGTCGGCGTCTGGGACCGCATCGTCAATCTCTTTAAAAATATTTGGAATTCCATTACATCTTTGTTCCAATAAGTATGCAAAATCCCTACCGATTGTTTTACGGCATTCCAAACCATAACCAAATCGCATTTAAAAGACAGCACCCAAAAATCCATTGGATGCTGTCTTTTTGTGCTGGCAGACACAAAACAGCTTGTTGAAAGGTGTAGGAACACGGTGCGTAAAACAAAGGAACTGCCGCTGCCTTCTTTGCCAACACTGCATAAACTTTTTGAAACGGCACAGGCTATTGGCAGGTTTTTGCATCTGGATACCGTCACAAAACAGATACAGTTTCTACCAACCTGCTGTATTCTTTCTCATCCAGTCTGGATCATTTTGTGTGCTGCGGTACATTCTTCCTTTACTTCCCCCGCGGTGGGTTATATAATAACAATAATGCGATTGAAAACGGCCGTGTTTTTGAAACGGCCTGAGGGAGTATGATATGAAAATAAAAGAACTGATCCGCGGGCAAACCTCCATGAAACGAGCGATTCTGCTTATCACGTACACGGTCCTTCTGATCTTTGCCTTGTTTAACGTGGACAAGCTATTGGGCACGCTTCTCTCCGTATTCTCCATGGCGGCCCCATTCTTCATCGGTATTGCCATTGCCTTTGTTGTCAATGTATTTTTAAAGTTTTATGAGGAAAAGGTCTTTGCCTTTTTAAACCGTCGGAACAGCAAGATATGGAACAAATGCAGGCGTGCCGTCTGTGTGGTGCTGTCTTTCCTGACGCTGATCATTATATTGGGCGCGATCATCCTGTTTGTCATCCCGGAGCTGGCCTCTTCCCTGCAGGTTTTGATCAACAGTGCGCCGACCTATATCAACCGCCTATCCAACGAAATTATCAAATTCCTGCAAAAGCACAACATCACACAGGAACAGATCAATTCCATTAAAATCGATTGGCCTTCCGTACTCTCCAAAGTTACGCAGGTCACCACCGACTTTATGGGGTCCATTTTCAGCATCACGGCAAGCGTGGCCAACGGCGTGTTTACCATGGCAATGAGCTTCATTTTCTGTATGTATATGCTCTTTGGCAAAGAAAAACTGATCTCCAATCTCAAACGCCTGCTTTACGCGTTCCTGCCGAACCGGGTCGCCAAGCGCACCATCGAAGTTTCCGCTCTTTCCAACCGGATTTTCTCCAATTTTGTCCGCGGGCAGCTGACAGAATCCTGTATCTGGTTTTTCCTGGTGTATATCGGCATGAATCTCCTGCAGCTCCCTTACACGATCCTGATCAGCTGCATTGTCGCATTGTGCAGCCTGATTCCGATCATCGGACCCTACATTTCCATGTTCACCGCCGGATTCATCCTGCTCCTGGTGAATCCCTGGTACACGCTGTATTACATCGTATTCTTCCTGATTTTGCAGCAAATCGAGGGCAATCTGATTTACCCGCGCGTGGTGGGTACGTCCATCGGCCTGCCGCCCATCTGGGTTTTGCTCTCCATTATCCTATGCGGCAATCTGTTCGGCATTCTTGGCATTCTGCTGGGCATTCCGGTCTTTTCCATCCTGTACACGCTGCTGCGCGATTCGACGCGCCGCCGCCTCCGCGCCAAGCATTTGACGCGGGACCAGGTGATGCAGAACACGCCGGATAAACCGGAATCGGAGGAAGAACCCACCGATCCGCCCATTCAACTGAACAAAGAATCCACATAAATGAAAAGACGCTGAACCCAATGTGGTCCAGCGTCTTTTCATTTATGCCAATATCGTTTCGCTGACAGTCGGATGCGGGTACACCGACCGCATCATCGCTTCCTCCGTCAGCCCCGCCGACACCGCCGTCGTGAGGCCTCCGATCATTTCCGACGCATGGGGACACATGAGCTGCGCGCCAAGCAGCGCGCGGCTCTCCGTGTCAAACACCAGCTTTACAAATCCCCTGTCAGCTCCGTCAATTACTGCTTTTCCGTTTGCAGAGGTCAAAGATTTTTTGACAGACACCGCGCGCCCCGTAGCTTTCGCTTCGTCCGCTGTAAGTCCCACGGCGGCAATCTCCGGCTCTGTAAAAATACAGGATGGAATTGCGCTCAGATCCTTTTCCTTATTTTCCGCAAACATTGCGTGAACCGCGTTTTTCGCCTCCGCCTCCGCGGCGTGCGCCAGCTGGATGCCGCCCTGCACAACGTCGCCAATGGCGTAAATCCCCGGAATCCGCGTTTCATATCGTTCATCTACAGGGATATACCCTCGCTCTTCACAGAGCGCCAGCCCGTCCGCACAGAGCCCCTGTGTGTTCGGCACCCGCCCTGTACAGACAAGCACGCAGTCCGCCTGCACTTCCTGTGCCTGCTCCTTTTCCGTATAGCGGCAAAGCAGGCCGGAAGGAACGGAAGCAATCTCCTGTACAAACGCATTGGCATGCACCTGCACGCCGCGTTTTTTAAAGATCATTGCAAGATTCTGCGCAATTTCCCGGTCCATCGCCGGCAGGATTCTGGGCGCCGCCTCCAGAATGGTCACCTCACAGCCCAAGGTACCGTATATCTGCGCGAATTCCACACCAATGACACCGCCGCCGATGATCACCAGCCGCTTGCAGTCCACGCCGCCCTCCAGCATTTCGTCGCTGGTGACTACCCCGGGCAAATCCAAGCCGGGAATTGGCGGGCGGGCCGGTTTTGAACCTGCTGCAACCAGGATGTGCTCCGCTGTGCAGCATTCTTCCCCCACATACACCGTATTCGGTGATTTTATGGCAGCTGTTCCGTGCAGTACGGTCACTTTTGCCTTTTTCAATAACAATTCAATTCCGCTGCGAAGCTGTGCCGTTACTTCCTGTACATGACCATGCATCTCTTCCATATTGTAGCTGACGCCGGAAACGGAGATTCCCAGCTTCTCGCTGTCCTTCGCCTCCCGGTACACCCGCGCCGCGCGCAGCAAAGCCTTTGTTGGGATACATCCCCGGTTCAGACAGGTGCCGCCCACCTCGCGTTTCTCCGCAATCGCAACCCGTTTCCCCAGCCGGGCGGCTTCCAGTGCCGCCACATAGCCGCCGGGTCCGGCGCCAATTACGATTAAATCAAATTGATCCATTATTTCAACTCCTCCAACAGCACACCGCAGTCGCGCCGCATCTGCTCCTGTTCCGCGTTTTCTACCGGCAGTTCCCGGATTGCTTTTTCCAAGTCCTTTTTGGAAAAAACTTTTTCGAGCAGCGCATTGCGCAGGGACTGTGCAAAAAAGACGTCCATTGCGTCCGTATAGACAGCGGCATCCTTGACAATTCCACCGGAAATCAGCAGCTTCCACTCCATCCCGCCCCAAGGAAACCGGCGTTTCAGCGCACAGGAAAAATCTGGTTCCCTGCCGATACGCCATTCCCAGGAAGCAAATTTCTCCGTCAGGCGCCCCCATCCCGCACGGTCTATTCTCGACAGAGGCAAAATGTCCGGCGTATGGCCGTAAACCTCCCCAAAAGCAGTATAGAGCGTAGTTTTCATCTTTTCTATTGTCAGTCCCGGACACAGTTCCTTCAGATTGACCACGCGTCCTTTGACCGACTGGACACCCTTGGCTTGCAGCTTCTCCTCTGGAACGGAGAGATATTGGGACATCTGTTCCGTATCCACGTCAATCAGGATCGTGCCGTGGTGGTAACACCGCGTGCCGGAGCGGTAAAACGCGTTGCCGGAAAACTTTTTTCCGTTCACAGTTAAATCGTTGCGCCCTGTCTTTTCCGCATCAATTCCCAGCATGCGCACCGCGCGCAGGATCACCTCCAGCTGACGGTCTACATTGTAATCCTGCCGGTGGGTCAAAAATGTAAAATTTAGGTTGCCCATATCATGAAAGACCGCGCCGCCGCCGGACAGGCGGCGGGCCAGATGCCCGCCATCCTCCTCCAGCTTTTCCACGCGGCACTCCCAGCGGCAGTTTTGGTTGCGGCCAATCACCACCGTCCGGCGATTCTGCCACAAATACAGCATGCAGGAGCCGGGCTCCACCGCATTGAGCAGGTATTCTTCCAATGCCAGGTTCTCATACGGATTCGTCCCGGCAGTTTCTACATATTGCAGCCGCTCAAGCATCAAAAACCGCCCGCAGCTTCGGGTTGCGTGCCGCCGCTACCTCGTCCGGCCGGCCAACCGGGGTGGTAACCGGCGCGTTATGCAGGGCTTCCGGTTCAGTATGCGCCTTTTCCAAAATCTCCGCGATGACGCCCGCCGCCCAGTCCAGCGTCTCCTTGGACTCCGTTTCGGTCGGCTCCAGCATCAACGCTTCATGGACAATCAACGGAAAATACATGGTAGGCGGATGCATCCCGTAATCCAGCATCGACTTCGCTACATCCATGGCGGATACACCGGTTTCTTTTTTCAGTTTTTCCAGCGTGAGGACAAACTCATGCATGCAGATGCCTTCGTTCGCCACCTCGCAATGCGGTTCCAGCAGCTTTTTCAAATAGTTTGCGTTCAAGACAGCCATCTGGGACGCATCGCGCATGCCGTCCTCTCCCAGAACCAGCATGTAGCACAGCGCCCGCACCACCACCAGAAAGTTGCCGTAAAACGCTTTGACGCTGCCGATGGTCTGCGGCGCGTCCTCAAAGGCATAGAAGTCTCCCTGACATTTCACATGACGGTTCGGCAGGAACGGCGCAAGCAAACTTTTCGCCCCCACCGCACCGGAGCCTGGTCCGCCGCCGCCGTGCGGGGTGGAAAAGGTCTTATGCAGATTCAAGTGCACCACGTCGAAGCCCATATCGCCCGGGCGCGCCACACCCATGACCGCATTTAAATTTGCCCCGTCGTAGTAATTCAGGCCGCCCGCCTCGTGTACAATGCGGGTAATTTCCAGAATATTCTTGTCAAAGAGTCCCAGCGTATTGGGGTTGGTCAGCATCAGGCCCGCGGTATCCGGCCCCACCGCCGCACGGAGTTTTTCCAAATCCACACAGCCGTCCGCGCCGGAGGGAATGTTTACCACGGTAAAGCCCGTCATCGATGCGGAAGCGGGATTGGTGCCGTGCGCCGAATCCGGCACAATGATCTTTGTGCGCTGGGCGTCGCCGCGCGCGCGGTGGTATGCCTTGATCAGCAGAAGTCCCGTCAGCTCACCATGCGCGCCCGCCGCAGGCTGAAAGGTCATGGTATCCATCCCCGTCACCTTACAAAGGATTTCCTCCGCCTTTGCCAACACCTCCAGGCTTCCCTGAACCGTGTGCTCCGGCTGAAGCGGATGCACGCCGGTAAAGCCCGCCAACCCGGCCATCTCCTCATTCAGTGCGGGATTGTATTTCATTGTGCAGGAGCCGAGGGGGTAAAACCCGTCGTTGACGCCGTGCACACACTTTGCCAGCTCCGTATAATGGCGGCTGATGTCTGTTTCGGAAAGCTCCGGCAGATGCGGCGGCGCTTTCCGTACAAACGTCTCCGGAATCGCCGCCATGGGGACGTCGCAGTCCGGCAGAAGGGTACAGGCCCTTCCCGGAACGCTCTTTTCAAAAATCAGTTTCATACGCTCGCCGCCTCCTTTAACAATGCGACCAGCTGGTCTATTTGTTCCTTCGTATTCTTTTCGGTTGTACACCAGAGGATGCCATTTTCCACCGGGAGGCCGCCCAGAATATCGTTTTCCTCCAGTACGGTGAGAAGCGCCTCCGCCGGAACCGGGGTTTTGGTTACGAATTCATGGAAGAAATCCGCGGCGTACGTCAGCGAAAAGCCGGGAAGCGCGCAGATTTGCTCCGCCAGATAGTGCGCCTTGGAATAGCAGAGCGCCGCCGTTTTCTGCATTCCCGCAGGACCCATCGCCGCCATGTAGACGGAGGCCGTCATGGCGCAGAGCGCTTCATTGGAACAAATATTGGAAGAGGCTTTCTCCCGGCGGATGTGCTGTTCGCGCGCCTGCAGCGTCAGCACATAACAGCGCCGGCCCGCCGCGTCCGCCGTCTCACCCACAATGCGGCCCGGCAGCTTGCGGAACAGCTCCTTGGTGCAGGCCATAAAGCCCAGGTATGGCCCACCGAACGAAAGCGGCATGCCCAGCGGCTGGCCTTCTCCCACAGCAATATCCGCGCCGCATTCGCGCGGGGTTTTCAAAACTGCGGCGGCGATCGGATTGACGCCCATGATGAACTTTGCACCGGCCGCGTGCACCAGTTCTCCCAGCGCTTCCGCATCCTCGATCAAGCCGTTGAAATTGGGCTGCTGCATGTAGAAACAAGCGTCCGTGTTGCAGAGAAGTTCCCGCAGCGACTCCAAATCCGTCGCACCGTCCTTTGCGGGAACCAGAACCGCCTCCGCATCCGCGCCCTCACAGTAAGTGAGGATGGTCTGAATGACCATCGGATGCGTAGCGGCAGAAATCAGAACGCGGCTGCGCTTGCGGTCACGGCACATTGCGGCGGCTTCCGCGGCGGCGCACGCACCGTCATATACCGAGGCATTGGAGGCATCCATACCGGTCAGCTCACAGATCATTGTCTGGTATTCAAAAATGGACTGGAGGATGCCTTGACTGATCTCCGCCTGATACGGTGTATAAGCTGTCAAAAACTCCTCCTTGGAGGTCACACGGCGGACAATCGCCGGGATATAGTGGTTATATGCGCCCGCGCCGCGGAAAACAGAACCGAATAGATGATTTTTTTCCGCCATTTTTTGGATAGCAGCGGAAACCTCCAGCTCCGATTGTCCGTTTTCCAGCTGTAAATCCGGCATCCGGATGGATGCCGGGACATCCGTGTAAAGGTCCTCCAAGGAGGAAACGCCGACGGTCCGCAGCATTTCCTGCCGCTGCTCCGCAGTGGATGGAACATAGCTTCCCATGGTGCACATTCCTTTCTTTATGTACTAGAACGACAGAATCAATTCTGCTCCTCACAGAAAGCCTGGTAAGCAACGGCATCCATCAGTTCGCCATATTCCGTAATATCGGTTACCTCAATGAGCCACGCGCCGTACGGGTCCTGGTTGATTGCTTCCGGCGCATCCAG
Source organism: Anaeromassilibacillus senegalensis (assembly GCF_001261775.1). GTDB lineage: Bacteria > Bacillota > Clostridia > Oscillospirales > Acutalibacteraceae > Anaeromassilibacillus > Anaeromassilibacillus senegalensis. Next base: position 63,959 of record NZ_LN868538.1, read on the forward strand.
CAGATCTGCATTGATTGCGGCGACCGTTCCCGTCACCGGGCTGTAAATATCGGAAACCGCCTTGACGCTCTCCACATCGGCAAAACTCTCGCCAACGGCGACAGAATCGCCCTCTTCCGGCAGATTGACGAATACCAGGTCGCCCAGCTGGTCCTGTGCAAAATCGGTCAGACCAATGCGCGCAGTTTTTTCACCGGTCTTTTCCACCCATTCGTGGGAATCCAGATACAGCAGATTTTCAGGAATATTCATATGAAAGCCCTCCAGTTTATTGATTTCGTTTTTTCTGTTATGCTCTTTTGTAGAACGGCAGCGGTACGACCTCCGCCGCAATCCGGCGTCCCCGCACCGATACCTCCACCTGCGTTCCAACCGCCGCACTTGCCTTGTCAAGATACGCCATGGCATAGCCGGCGCCCAGATAGGGACAGTGCGTACCGGACGTCGTCTTTCCAACTTCCGTCTCTCCGGCATAAACGGTTTCATGCTCACGGATAATCCCGCGTCTCGTAACCTTCAGCCCTACGCGGACGCGGACCGGCTCTCCCCGCGCGATCAATGCACTCTTTCCAATAAAGTTCGGCTTTTCCAGCTTGACGGCAAAGCCCAGGCCGGCGGAAATCGGGTCCGTTTCATCGTCCAGCTCATGACCATACAGCGGCATTGCCGCTTCCAAACGCAGCGTATCACGCGCACCCAGACCGCACGGAACCGCGCCTTCCCGGTACAGAGCGTCCCAAACGGCGGCCGCGCCGGACGGGTCCATATACAGCTCGTATCCGAATTCGCCTGTGTATCCGGTACGGGAGATCATGCAGTCCACCCCTGCGACGGATACATGCTCCACAAAGGAATAATACTTTTTCGGCAGCGCTTCTTCCGGTACAAATTTGGTGATCATTGCCTTGGCGTCCGGGCCCTGCAGGGCAATTTGCGCCGTCCGGTCGGAAATGTCCTCCAGAGTTGCTTCTCCACGCAGATGACCGCGCAGCCAATTTACGTCCTTTTCCGTGTTGGACGCGTTGAGCACCAGGAAAAAGCGCTCTTCTCCGCAGCGATACACAATCAGGTCGTCAACCACACCGCCCCGCTCGTTCAACATCAGGGTGTAGCGCGCGCCGCCGATGGGCATCCCTGAAAAATCGTTGGAGAGAATGGCATTGAGGTTCTTTTCCGCGTCAGGGCCTTCCAGGACAGCCTCCCCCATGTGGGATACATCGAACAGACCTGCATGCTCCCGCACTGCCATGTGTTCTGCAATGACGCCGGTTTTGTACTGAACCGGCAACAGGAATCCAGCAAAGGGAACCACCCGTCCCCCCAACTCTACATGCCGTTCATAAAGGGGCGTTCTCTTCTCCATAATGGGCCTCCTTTTCTTTCCGGGTAAATTTGGACAAAAAAACGGGGCGCACAAAAACTGTGCGCCCCGTCATATAACCTGAAAGATTCTCCCGGATTGGGATTGCTTCTTCGGTGCCGCAATGCGGCTTTTCGGAGTTTTGTCCGATACCGGTCCTTTTGCCTGAGAGTTTTTTGCATAGCCCCTTCGGCGCCGCATCAACGGTCTCTCCCGGTATCTTCACCCAGATATTCTATTTGTTTCAAGTATAGGAAAAATTTCCTGCTAAGTCAAGTGCTATCCGGAAGTTTTTCAAAAAAGCCGCGGCGCCACTTCTGCAATCTATTTTATGCGGTGCCTCTCTCAATCATGCAATGTGATCCGGTTGCGTTTAATACCAGGAATTTCCACAGCCACAACCGCAGCCCGATCTGGAGCCGCAGCCACAGCCCGCATTTGCACCACAGCCCCAGTTAGAGCCGCAGCCACATCCGCTAGCGTTGGCAACAGCGCTTTCCGCAGCGGCGGCAGCGCACCCACATCCGCTGCCTACCGCATCTACAGCCATACCGCAGCCCCCTGCCGCAGGCACATAATCCTGCAGAACAGCGACCCCGCCGTTTCCTCCACAGCATCCTCTGTTTCCGCATCCACACCAATTGTTGTTGCAACACATCAACGATCCCTCCATTATTATTTTTCTCGGGGTTGTCCCCGCCTTATAAACTATGCCAAGGTGGACAGGATTGTGACAAATCGGTTCTGTTCTTGTGTTTTCCTTTTGCATTGTTCGGAAAATGCGGATATAATAAGGAAAAATGCGAAAAGAACGGGAAGCGATTGTTATGCCAAAGCTCTATTTTAAATATGGCGCAATGAACAGCTCCAAATCAGCAAACGCGCTGATGGTCAAATTCAACTACGAAGAACAGGGGTATCGTGTCGCACTGTTGAAACCCAGCGTCGACAACCGCGACGGTGCAAACCTTGTCAAATCCCGCATTGGTTTGGAAGAACGCTGTTATGTCATTGACAGTCAGGTCAATCTGCTGGACTGGTTCCATCAACATCCGGAATATCAGGTATGGATTATTGACGAGGCACAGTTTCTCACGCCGGAGCAGGTAGAGCAGCTTAAGGACCTGGCAGTAGACCAGATTCCCATTCTCTGCTTCGGCTTAAAAACCGACTTTCAGACCCATCTGTTCCCTGCAAGCAAACGCCTATTTGAATTGGCCGACTCCCTCTCCGAGATTAAATCCGTCTGCCGCTGCGGCCGGAAAGCGGAGGTAAACGCCAGAATCCGAAATGGTAAAATCGTGCGGGATGGGGAGCAGATTCTGATTGGCGGCAATGAAAGCTATCTTGGGATGTGCTATAAATGTTGGCGGGACGAAAACTTTACGGTAAAGAACGCCTGATGAAAAAACAAGCGGAAAGCTCTTTTTTGCACAGAGCTTTCCGCTTGTTTTTTCATTGACAAACCGGTTTTCACTCCAAAACTCATCCGGTTACTTATCTCATTTTCTAAAATTAAATTATTCTAATTGATTTTTTCGACATGTTTCATTATAATAATACTAAAGATTCAAAATAGAGTCTTACAGATAAAGGGGGGCTTACCATGCGTTCACAGAGGATTCAGCAAATTGAAGCATACATCAACGAACATAAGACGGTTACGCTGGACCAGATCTGCGAATCTTTCCAAGTCTCAAAGAGCACCATCCGGCGGGATCTGGATGAAATCCTGGCAGACAGCCGCTACAAAAAGATTTACGGTGGGATCACCGTCCAGACACAAAAAGCCCAGGCCTCTTTTGATGAACGCAATATTGCCCAGTTGGGAGAGAAGAAGCGCATCGCCGCTTTAGCGGCAGAGCAGGTGCGCGATGGAGATATTATATTTATCGATTCCGGCACAACGACCCTGCATATGATTGAAACGCTTTCCAAACGGGACAACCTGACTATTTTGACCAACCATTTGGAAATCATATACCGGGCGATCCCCTATCCAAATATTAACGTAATTGCCCTTTCCGGCCAACTGAATCGAAAGACTCTATCCTTTACAGACGCAGGCTCGGTACAGGAGCTGAAAAACTATAACATCAGCAAGGCTTTTCTTTCAACCTCTGGTCTCTCTATTGCCAGCGGCGTTACCAACTCCTCCCCGATGGAATCGGAAATTAAGCGTATGGCTGTACAACGCAGCCGGCAGGTCTTCCTGCTGGCGGATCATACCAAGTACAATACCGCTTCCCTGGTCACTTATTGCGGTCTGGAACAGATTCATGTGTTGGTTACAGATGCCCGCCCACCGGTGGATATCATCCAATTTTTAGAGGATCACCAGATTTCAATTCTGACTGCCGAAGAATAAGTTGTTTAAAGCCTGTCCCCAGGAAAACATAAAGAAGAGAGGGCCTTCAATCGTAGGACAGAAGTACGATTGAAAGCCCTCTCTTTGTGTTTATCCTTTGGGTACATTTTCTGTTTCCAGCGGTGGCCTTTTTCCCGCCCGCCGTATCCCTTGAACCGCCAGTAAAACGATCGCCAGCAACAACAGGATTCCCGCAGCCAGCAGGAATGCATATAGCGTCCTCGTGAGCAACAGCGTACTGAACGCATACATCGCCTGGCTGAAAATACCAATTTTCCCGATTTTTCTGGAGAACAATATTCCCAGAGGCACCACAGCGGATAAAAGCGCCGCACCGGCCAACCCGCCATACAGCCAATAAAGGCACCGGCCGCTTTTTCGATTCAGCCATGTTATTATCGCGGCGCATAGTACGGACAGGCATGCAAGTACGGCAAGACCCGCATACAGCGGCGTCTTTGCTTTGACAAGCAGCCCTCCAATCCGGTCCGCATAGGGAATCCGGACCGCCTCTCCATATACCTCCGCACAGGTTTCCGCCAAACTTTGCAGGTCATTCTCCTTGTCCGCATCAACGGCGGTCCCCCGCCTGACTGCTTCTTCTAAAAAAGCCGTATACAGGCTGGAGTGAACCAATTCCTCGTTGGTTTCCAAGGACGTCCCTGTATATAAGCTGTGCAGCTGGCGGGCTGCATCCGCTTCCAGCATTTCTTCCGAAACAATTTGTGAAAATTTTTCCTCCCAGAAGGCTTCTTCAAAGCCGCCGACTCCTCCGTATGCAATAAATTCATCCCGTATTTCCCCAGCAAGCAGTGAAACATACCGACTCTCTGCTAGAATTTGCCTCGCAAACCCCTCTTGTAAAATTGTCTGACTGAACACCAGGCAAAGAATCGCCAGATACAGAAAGAACGAGAGCAGGAACGAAAAGATTCCATTGACCGCCCATGCGGCACGGCGTTTATTTTCGTGATTCATATGCTCTCTCCTATTCATACAGGTCGATCTGCGGACCCGACAAGTAGCTTCCATAGACAAAATACCGTTCCTGTGTCAGCCCCAACGCGTCGAACGGATAGCAAGTGTACAGGACAATATTTTCTTCCGCGGTTTCCAGGTCATAGGCCGATTGATCTGTTGCCTGCAGTACCTTGCTTTCGGTTATTTCGTAACGGTATGTCCCGTAATTGGTCTCAACGGTAATGACCGCGCCCTCCCGGGCACTTCCCAAATCATGAAAGAAGGTATTGTTGTGGCCCCCAATCAGAACCGTTTTTCCGTAACCAGGCAGACCGCTGCCGTTGTACACGCCGACACCGTTCTTAAACTCCTGGTTGCTGTCTCCAAAGAACAGTTTGGCGTCAACCTGCGTCCCCTCAATGGTAAGTTTGCCGAACTGGTCACCAAAGCCGGGGACCGTGATCTCCGAAGCTTTGAGCTTCCCGGTATCCGGCCGGCTTTCTGCCTGTTCTTCAAAGATATTCTGATATTCTGCGTGGTGCTGCGGGCGTTCCTGCAAAAACGCCAGGTCTATAAAGGACATAGCAGTCCCCAGCAGCGAGCCCACAGATAAATACAGAATGAGATATCCAATTGCACAAAACAGAATTGGGACTCCGATAAACGACAGCGCAGGCAAAAGCCTGCGCTGTCCCCGATTATGCCTCTTCATACAGCCGGAATCTGCGGGCTGCCCACAGCGCACCGCCTGCCAGAACGACCAGCGTACCAGCAGAAGCAATCAGGCCAAGGGGCTGCCAGTCTCCGCCGGTCTTCTTGATCGGTTTTGCCGCGCTGAAAACTGTTTTGCCCGACGCATCCGTACCAACCAGCGTATTTTTATCGTAGCCGACTTTTAAATCAGCCACAGCCGCCGCTTTCTGAACATCGCTTACGATTTGATTCAGCAGCGTTTTACCGGACTTTTTCAGCTCGGCAATGGAGGTCGCGCCGGTTTTCTGCGCTTCCTCCCTCACAAGGGATTTCGCATGGCCGATATAGCCAATGATTTCATCTGCCTGCTCCGCCGTGAGATCTACCGTATTCAGATAGTTTTCCGCCTGGTTTAAATACTGCGCCGGCAGTTGAATGGTCGTCCCGTTGACGGAGACACCGCTGCGCAGTGCGGAAAGTACGCTCTGCTCATGCGTATTGAAACCGGCTGCGAAAGCGTTTGCTGAAAACAGTACAACCAACATAGAAATCCACAATGTGCATAATAGTCTTTTCATCTAAAATCCTCCAGAACTTACGCGGTTTTTCCTCCGTTTTGAGAAACTACTTCTTTGATATCGACAAGCGCCGCCTTCTGGACGGTTACGCCATCCAAGGTCAGCTTAGACGATGCCAACGACTGTGTTCCAAAAGACGGACTCATGGAAGAACCTTTTATTTTTCCATTGATCTTGGTGGAACCGGACAGCGTAATATAGACGCTCGCGCCGCCGCTGCCGTATTTTCCGCCGCCGGCAATGCCGAACATATCACTGATCAGCGGCGTATTGCCGTATATTTCGTCGCCAACGACAGAACTTTCCACACAGATATTTGCCGTTCCATAATGGTCGTCACGATTGCCGCCGCCATATACCGCAGACATAACCGTGCTGTTTTTCACCGTGATGTTTGTCGTTCCTGTGAAGTTGCCGCTGACACCGTAGATTGCGCCGTTGGCCAAACCGTCCGTCCCAACCTTTGCATTGCTGACGTTAACATTGGATACGCCGTTTCCGGCCGCGCCCAGAATATTACCCGTCACGGTTCCACCGGTTACGTTGACGGTGCTCGTTCCGTTTTTCACAGTATACCCGGATATGTAGGCAACTGTACCGCTCTCCATTGTAATGGTAGCCGAACCGGACGCCTCTCCCCCGGAAATCATCGCGTTGGTGAAGTCCATACTGCCGTTGAGTATCGCGGGTACAGAGTCTTCATAAATACGTGTCTCGTTGCCAACCGCTTTAATCGTGATGTTTTTGCCCTTCGCATTGTACATTCTGAATGCGGTACCAACGGAAACGCCCACATTTGCCGTTGCGCCCTGGTAAGTGAGAGTCAGCGCATCAACGGAGCCGGACGCCGTATTGGCCGCAACGTTTGCCGTTACCGTAAAGACACCGTTCGATTGCAGATCCGTAATGGCGAGTCCGGATAAAAACTTTGTTTGTGTTACACCGGAAATCGGGAGCTGGCCGTTGTACTGCTGAACGGAAACGGCTGCCTGCACCGCCAGAATATTTGCAAAGGTCACCGGCTTTCCTGCCGGATCAAAAATCTGCGCCTGGAAGGTAAGCTTTTGCGCCGCAGAGCTCTCCTTCATGCTAAACGCCGTCCCGGAGTACCCCGCTGCCTCCATGCTTGTTCCTCCGATCACGCGGATGTCATACGAATTGTCCGCTGCATACGCCGGCAAGGCGGCAAAACAAGTGAAGACCAGCGCAAGTGTTAACACCAATGATAGGAATCTGTTTCTCGTTTTCATGTAACTCACTCCTTAAAAATTTCCTTTAATATTTGTACAACGGATGATGCATCCATCGTTCCGTCCCCTATAAAAGGTCCCGTAATAAAGGTTGCTTCTGATCCTTTTCCGACAGCTTCACTTCGAGTCCTTTCAATGGCCAATCGATTGCAACATCAGGATCGTTCCACAGGATACCGCCTTCCCCGCTGGGATCGTAGTAATCCGTACATTTATAGCAGAACTCCGCTTCATCGGAAAGCACCAGAAAACCGTGTGCCATTCCTGCCGGGACATAAAATTGTTTTTTGTTTTCCTCCGAAAGGATTACACCCACATATTTCCCATAGGTGGGACTTTTACGGTCAATGTCCACCGCCACATCGTAGACGGTCCCCTTTGTCACGCGCGCCAGCTTTCCCTGTGGATGCCTGGTATGGAAATGCAGGCCACGCAAAACCCCTTTGCTGGATTTGGACTGGTTGTCCTGTACAAACACGGCGGAAATGCCCGCGGCGCGGAAAGCTTCGTATTGGTATGTCTCCATGAAATAGCCTCGGTCGTCCCCAAATACAGTCGGTTCTATGATGGTAACCCCTTTTATTTCCGTCTCTTGAAACGTAAATTTACCCACTTTTCATCCTCACTTTCTCTGTTACAGCGCCGTGAGACCCCGATAGGAACCGTCCGCGATACGCTCCATCCAGTCTGGATGATCCAGATACCACTGCATAGTGCGGCGAATGCCATCCTCGAACTTCGTCTCCGGATACCAGCCCAGCTCCTCTTTGATCTTGGCGGGGTCGATCCCATAACGGCGGTCGTGCCCTTTTCGGTCCGCAACATATTCAATCAGGTCTTCTCCGATCTGTGCGTCCGCATGTGTATGCAGGTATTGCAGGATTTCCTGCACAATAAAGAGGTTCGGACGCTCATTGTGACCTCCTACATTGTAGATTTCTCCCACACTGCCATTTGTCAGCACCATATCGATCGCCTTACAGTGATCTTCTACATAAAGCCAGTCGCGCACATTCATACCGTCCCCGTAGATCGGCAGCTTCTTGTGCTGCAATGCATGGGTAATCATCAGCGGAATCAGCTTTTCCGGAAACTGATATGGACCGTAGTTATTGGAACAACGGGTAATATTGACCGGAAACCGATAGGTATCACCGTAGGCTTTTACAAAACAATCCGCTGCCGTTTTACTGGCGGAATATGGGCTGTGCGGACAAAGCGGCGTTTCTTCTGTAAAATATCCGGTCTCCCCTAAGGAGCCGTATACTTCGTCTGTAGAGACCTGAAGGTACTTGACGCCCTCACGATAGATGTCCTCTCCGATGGTCCAATACTTTTTAGCCAGGTTCAGCAGGTTAACCGTACCCTCTACGTTTGTCTTCACAAAAATGGAAGGATCAGCGATGCTGCGGTCCACATGGCTCTCCGCCGCAAAATTTACCACGTATTGTACGTCGTACTTCTGAAACAGCGATTCCATTGCCTCTGTATCACAGATATCCGCGCGGACAAACCGATGGCGTGGGTCGCCCCGCAGCGCGCGCAGGTTTTCCAGATTGCCCGCATAGGTCAGAGCATCCACATTGACGATACAAATATCCTGATATTTTTTCAACAGGTAATAAACAAAATTGGTTCCGATAAAACCGGCGCCACCGGTTATAAGATATGTTTTCATCATACCTCCCCTTCGTCCAGCGTGTGGATGTACTGCCGCAACGCGTCCTCCCAGGGCCGCATTTCATCCCCCACCGTACAGCGCAGCATACGGTTTTCCAACGCACTGTATGCCGGACGGCGTGCCGGACGTGGAAACTCTTCCGTGGTGCAGGACTGCACGGCACAATCCAAACCGGAAAACGAAACAATCTCTTTGGCAAAATCGTACCAGGAACAAATACCATTTCCTGTACAATGATAGATGCCATATTCTTCGGTCCGAATTACCTTCAGAATATGATGCGCCAGGTCGTTGGCGTTCGTCGGATTGCCAACCTGATCCCTAACTACCTTAATAGTCTTATTCTCCGTTGCCAGCCGGCGAATGGTCTTGACAAAGTTGCTGCCCTCGTATCCATAAAGCCATGCAGTCCGCAGAATAAAATACCGGGAGCAGAATTCGCGAATATAGACCTCACCCATGTACTTGGTACTGCCGTAAATGTTTTTGGGATTACAGAAGTCGTATTCGCTGAACGGGACATTTCTCTCGCCGCCGAATACATAATCGGTGGAAATGTGGCAGAGCTTAGCGCCTATGCGTTCGCAGGCCTTCGCCAGATTCGCAGGCCCTAATGCATTGGCCCGGTATGCCGTATCGCGTTCCACTTCACACATGTCTGCATTGGTCATCGCCGCACAGTTGACAACGACGTCTGGCTTTTCCCGCTCGATAAACGATGCCGTCTGACGGTTGTCTGTAATGTCCAGGTCTTCAATGTCCACAGCCAGCACGGTGCAATCCCCGTACTCTTTTGCAATGGGACCGATCTCGGAAAAGCCCTTTCTCAAAATGGATTGCAGCTCTTTCCCCAGTTGTCCATTGCCGCCTGTGATGATCAGTTTCATTTATTTCCCCTCCTTCACAGGTCAATAAACTTGCCGTTGAGGACGTCCATCAAATACTTGCCATACTGGTTCTTTTTCTGCTCCTCATAGGCGCGGAGCATATCGTCCCGGGTGATCCAGTGGTGGTTATAGGCGATTTCCTCCAGGCAGGCAATTTTGCGATTCTGGTGCGTCTCGATGGTCTTGACAAAATTGGTGGCATCCACCAGGGATTCATGTGTTCCCGTGTCCAGCCAGGTGAAGCCTTGCCCCAGCAGCGTAACCTCCAACTCGCCATTTTCCAAGTAGATGCGGCTCAGATCAGTGATTTCCAGTTCGCCGCGCTTACTGGGCTTCAGGTTTTTGGCATATTCCACCACGCGGTTGTCATAAAAATACAGGCCCGTCACCGCATAATTGGACTTTGGCACCGTTGGCTTTTCCTCCAGAGAAACCGCACGGCCCTCGGAATCAAATTCCACCACGCCGAACCGCTCCGGGTCGTCTACATAATAGCCGAACACGGTCGCTCCGCGTGCACGGTTTGCCGCCTGCCGAAGATGCTTGTCCAGCCCGTGGCCATGAAAAATATTGTCCCCCAGGATCATCGCCACATTCTCTTCCCCGATAAACGACTCTCCCAAAATAAACGCCTGTGCCAACCCTTCCGGGCGCTCCTGCACCTGATAACTCAGACGGATGCCGAACTGCCGTCCGTCTCCCAAAAGGGATTCAAAGCGCGGCGTATCATCCGGCGTGGAAATAATCAGGATATCCTGTATGCCCGCGCTCATCAGGATCGACAAGGGATAATAAATCATCGGCTTATCGTAAATGGGAAGAAGCTGTTTGCTCGTAACCTTTGTCAGCGGATACAGGCGCGTCCCACTGCCTCCGGCCAATACAATTCCTTTCATTGTTCCCTTTCAATGATAGCGTTCTACCATTTTCTTTCCTTTCTATAAAGTTTCAGTTATCGCATATACACGAGTTTTTACCTTTCGTATATTTCCAGCAGCTTTCGAACGTCTGCTTCTTCGGTATAGTTCTTTTGGAAATCCCGGTACGCATTTTCCCCTATTTCTTTTGCCTCCTGTGGATGCTCCCACAGGTATCGAATTTTTGCGGTAAAATCCGCCACATCCTTCCGCCTGCATTTCAGACCGTTGTAACCACTTTGAATGGCTTCCTTCATAAAACCAATATCTGTTGCAACTACTGGCTTTTTCAGACTGAAGGATTCGATGATAACCATGGAGCATCCCTCATACCAAACAGATGGAAAAACCACAAACTCTGCCTTTTGTACAATTGCAATACATTTGTCATGCGGCGTATAACCCAAATACTGTACATTGGTCATCTGATTGCTTTTCATAAATTTCTGAAAATCTTCCGCCAAGGGACCGTCCCCCATGACAACCAGAGGGATTTCTGGCAACCGCTTCCAAACGTTCAATAGGATGTCCATCCCTTTTTCTTCGCCAATCCGACCGTAATAAACAACAAACCGTTCCGGCAAATCCGGCAGCGAAGTTTCTATTGGTACAGGCTGGGAAACGCTGTTATATTTTTTGATCATCTTATTTCGATCAAACCCGGCTTGTTCCAATAACTCCATCTGTACGTCATTGAGGCAGACATACGTATCAATATCCTTATAAAATATACGCAGCAGGCGGTGTATTTTAAAAATACAGGCGACAATCAGCGATTGCAAACGTGATCCTTTAAAGCATTTGTATTTGCACATTCGAAAATATTTTCCATCCGCACAGGCATTGCACAACTCCGCATCGCGCATCGATGTTGCGTTAGGGCAAACATAGCGCGTGTCATGGAGCGTCTGCACCACCTTTGCGCTGCTGCGATGTGCGGCTACAAACACAGAAGGAGAAAGCAAAGGAAAGAACGTGTGGATATGGACCACATCCGGTTTCTCTGTTTTACAAATGTTCCGGATTTCCCGATACGCTTTCCAGGACCAAAACATAGACAGCGCGGAAAACATTTTCCCCAGGCCGTTTTGTTGGTCAAAGGAATCGTTTTTGACAGAGTAGCGCAATACCGTCACACCCTCTGCTTCCAGCAAAGCGCTCTCATGCCGAAACACCTGGTCGTCCCCACTGGCCGAACCGGACCGATGAAAATTATGGACAATCAGAACTTTCATTTTCCCTTCCTTTCTCTTGCAGGATCGACTCAAAAAAGCGTCCTTTCTCGTCCCACAGCAAAGCCGTGGAAACACGCTTAAATCCAACCTCCCCCATTTTATGGGCCAAATCCGGATTATCAATCAATCTGCACATCGCGTCGGCAAATGCTTTTACCAACGTGTCATAGTCCGCAACGGGAATTTTAATGCCCCCATTGGGATCCACCAGCATATGCATACCGGATGTGTCCATACAAATAATGGGTTTATGGCACATCATGGCTTCATAGAGTACCCATGCCCCTCCTTCTTTGCCACTTGTCATAAGCATCGCTAAGGAATCGGAAATATGCTGAAGACATATTTCTCTGGGGACATTTCCTTCAAATAAAATGTTTTCTTCAATCTGAAGTTCATGAACCAAATACTCCAGTTTCTTTTTGCATTTACCACCGCCAACAATTTTTAATAGACAGTCCGGATGACGTTGGCGTACAATTGCAACTGCTCGAACAGCAATATCTACGAATTTAAGGCTAATTAATCGTCCCACTACAACAAACGACGGTTTGCCTTTTAACGATTGTATCTGTTGCGACATTTGCTCGCAGTCTGCAATATCCACTCCTGTTTCTATCATCATTCTGCACTTGTTCTGATATTTTACAGGAATGCAGACTCGTGAATCCTCAGTCCGCATGATGAGCGTTTCTGCTTTTTTACAGGCACTCCGAAACCAGGGATTGGTGATACATAGATACGGATTAATATGACGCACGATTTCAAAAAGCCGCTGTTTCGTTGAAATGTGACTCCATAATTCCTTTGGAATCCCTTCTCCGCCGCCAATCGGTCCCCAGATGAACCGGCAGGGCAATTTATGCATCAAGGTGGGAAGCCACATGTTGCCAAAGGTAAGCGCTAAAGCGATATCCACTTTCGTCTGTACCGTAAACTTTTTCGCAACACGGTACGCCCCAATCTGCCACAGAACATAGTACAACTGAACCCCTCGCTGTCCACGCTTCCAAAAGGTAAAACACTTAGGAACATCATAGTATAAAAATGTCATATTGGGATCCGGATGTTTTTGAAGTTCTTTTTCAATGCTTCCCCGATTATTGGCGCGGGTCAATACAATGACTGCATGCTTTTTAGCAATTTGTTTGGCCCAATGCCAGCCTGCGCCAGGCTCAGAACCCTTATCCGGTTCACAGGCATAGGCAGATATCAGTATGGTGCTCATACCTTTTCCCTTTCTTCCAATAGATGCAGCAATGCTTTCCATCGGTTCATCAATTGTTGCTCCTGGCTCGAATGTTCCTCTGACCGTGAATGATAAAACAGAAAAATATCCATTAAATAGAGCATTACATATTGCCGGATAAAATGAGCAGGATATCCAACTTGTTCGAAATAGGAAAGCAACTGCACATTTTGCTTTACCGTTGTCCAAATCTGCTCCAACGGCTTTTGGGGATTCAACATATTAGGCTGAAGCAAGAAATGGATGGCATCAAAAACAGGAGGACACTCCCGCCGGCTGTATTCCCAGTCAAAACAGGACAGAATCCCCTTTTCCATCACTGTGTTCCACGGTGTAAAGTCTCCATGGATTCGAGATACCGGCAGGTTTTCCGGCAAAAGCGAAGTAATACACCGCTCAAAAAGAGCGTCTATCCATTTTCTGTCTTTTATTGGTAACCGTTTCAATTTTTCTTTTGTTTCCATGTAAAATACACTGCCTAGACACAACGAACCCGATCTGGTCGCAGAAAACAATTGAACCAAAAAATCAACATGCAGCTTTGTCAAATCGAAGATAGTTTTTCCATTCAAAGATTTTACAGATGAGGTCTGGAATATTGATGCCCTTCCCCGCTTACTCTGGCTAATCACATGAGAGATGTGCAGCGCAGGTGCTTTTTGTTCCAGCTCTTTTAATGCCTCCGATTCATTTTGAAACAATGGTACAATCACAGGAGAGTACGTATATTTTAAATAGGAGCAAGGTCCAAAAGAATCCTGTACTTGAATAGTAACCTTACTGTGCGGGCCACCATTCCCCATAAAGAAGGCAGGACATTGATCCTTCTCAATAAACGGGCTCTTCTTCCATTGTAAATGAGTCAGATGCTTCTGTTCGATCTTTTTTAAAAACCAGACTGGCATCAGCTCCAAATACCTTTTATACAGCTTCCCTTTTTTCGTATTGGGAGAATAGAGCATCAGGCCTATTTTAAGAGCTCTTCTGCTCATTGAGGGAAATACCCAGCGTACATTTTCCTTATTAGGCAACACGAGATAAACAGAAGCGTTTTGGGTCTCTTCTATTCCGAGCATTTTTAGTTCCTGTTTGAAACCATCCCATTTTGTCATTGTAAATACCCCTGTTCATCCACCTTGCAACGAAGCAATTTTGCGGTTTGATGGGCTTTATAATTTAAAATAATTTCTGTAATCTCCCCCGTAACCTCCTCCACCGGTTTCGTCGCATCTATCAGGTGCGCATTCGGCAGAGATTTTGCAACTTTCTGGTATTCCAACCGCTGTCTGGCCAGCTCGTTCAACGGCAATTCCTGTTTTCTCTCATATAATACTTCCGCCGGGGCATCCAGAATAAAAACCAGATTGGGTTTTGGAATACTCCACGCAAACGCCTTGGGGAACCATTTCGGCAGCCGGTATTGATATCGCTTCAGATCCACATAATAGTCATAGTAGTACCTGTCAAAGAGTACTAGTTTTTTCCTTATTTTTAACGGCAGTACTTTGCACCAGGTCCCCAGTAGATAATCCATGTTATAATAAAAATAACGCAGCATAGATTTCAACGGGTTATTCAGTTCCTTGCCGTGCGGGTCTGGATTGCTTTCCGCCTCATCGGAGGGATGCAGAGGGTTATAATGGCCAAGATTTTTTAATAAATGGGGGCGAAAATAAATTTGTTCGATTCCATAAAAGCTGCCGCATACTGTTTTGGAAACACTGGATATGACCGTACTTTTCCCTCCTCCATCGGGAGACAAAAAAGCAACGGAAATACCCGATGTATAAAAAACTCTTTTGGGTATTACTTTTCCAACCTGAAAGGCCCAGTTACTGATACGTGTTTTCAAATGATAGTTTTGATCGGAAATCTTTCTCACACTTCTTTGAAACACTTCATAATTTTGATAAAAATCTTTTACATTACCTGAATGCAGTATATTCAAAATCAGAGTGCTTGCTTCTTCACCAAATACTAACCGTAACTTTTCTGAATACCTTTCCGGCTCACGCTGAAATAAATCGCGGGCAATCTGCAAATGCTCCTCATTCATATCATGCTTGATGGTCCGGCGGATCCACATATACTTTAATTCATCAAAATAATCCGGCACATAAAAGCACTTGTAAAATCGGCGATTCTCCAACATATCTTCCGCCGGCATCACATTAGGAAAGTCTTTTCGAGAAATAGCTCTATAGAAATCCAATTGCAGCTGAAACCGCTCCGTTGGAGTCGCTGGTGTTAAGATGTAAGTATACTCATAAAACCCTTGTAGGATTTTTTGCGTAACAAGAAGTTTTGTCTCCTTAGCAATTTTTATAATTAAAGCATCCAGGAATTTTTCATCCGCATCTTTATACATCATATCGATATCTGAAGGGATTTCCTCAGGCATCATTTCATATTTATTTTGAATGCAGTAGTTTAGACCGCTGTCATTAATGATTGTAAATACCTGTTCCAATAATTTCATATCGATAGTAAACCTTTCCAAACTTTTATTGTTTCACGTCTATATTTTAGTCTCCGTTATGCACATGAATCCGAATGCAAATTAAATAAGTTATCAATTTTCATTTGCAGCTTCGGGAAAATATTGACTCCCTTTAGTGCACAACCCATCCATCTTCGAATCTCATCCACCAAACTGCAGATTAAAAAAACTACAGCAATGGAAACGATCATATGAAGTCCTAAAAAGGGAGAGTCATAAAACTGACCGGTGTGTAGAACATCCTGCCAAAGATGCGTTCGCAGCAATGGGTTGTCGTGAATGAGATAAACACCAAACGTGGTCGCCGCTATCCGGTTGATCCACTTTGAGGGGCGCATTTTTATGTTTGCGAATAGCAAAAACAGTCCAATCGCTCCCAGTAACTGAAACGGAGACTCTTTGTACAGACTTAGATAACTTATTACTCCTACCCGATTCAGAACCGGTATGCCATTCGCAATCCAAATGAAAACAATGGAACTTACAAACGAACAGAAAAAACATAGTCCAAATAACATTCCACCTGATCTCGCCTTTGAAGTTACTTGACAATCCCTGTTTTTTAAATATCCCATCAGAAAATAGAGATGAACAAACCAGAGCAGGTCATTTCCCCATGGTGTACTGGTTGGCATAAAAAAGGGGATCATCGAGAACATCAATGTGCTGACAAGCAATAAATTTCTATAGTACGGCAAATTTACTGTAAATTCCTGTATGACGTAGTTTAAAAATGGAGACAGCAATAATAAACCGATGTAAGCAGTTACAAACCAATACTCTCTAAAAATTGTCGGCAGAAATACCTTTACGGCTTCTTTTCCAGTTATTGAATCATGAAAATAAAAACAAGCAATCAGAAAGGCTAAACTTGAATAGAATAGGGCTTGCGCTTCAATTTTTACAACACGTTTTACCGAAAACTTTGTATTTAATAAAAAGTAGGCGCTTACTAATACAAAACAATTGACGCCTATGTAAACCCCTGCGTGAGCCAAAGCCCCCAGAACACGATTCACACCTATGCTGTTTTCCAGAACTCCTCCATGGTATGCATAATGTCCTGCAATAATAAAAAGCATACTGATAATCCGCAGCAGCTCAAAGCGAGAATCTCGTGTAGACGTTCTCGTATTCATTCGTATCATTCCTTCTTTTTTATATTACAGCCTATGTTTCCAAGAATGACTATAAAAAGCAACGCAAACACACTCATAGACATCACTGTCGTACCGGTAAAGGATCGCACCGCAATGATAATGATGATCCCCAATTTATAAACAGAAGAATAAATCTTTTCAGCCCTCCCTGCAAGCACAGAAATGAGGGTTTGTTTAAAGGACCGAAACAGGTTATAAGCAATATATACCACATAGGACGCCGCGCCAACCCAACCTGCATTTGCCAAGGAGTCGAAAAAATCCGAATGTAAAGTGGCAAATTGATAAATTCCATACTGTTGTTTTACCGCTGTGCCAAATCCCAAACCAAAAAGGAATTGGTCCGGCCTACCATTGTTTACTTTGTCCATAACAATAGGCCAATAATCGGCTCTTCCAGATAAGTTGGCTAAATCTTCGCTTGTTCTTCCACGCAAAATATATTCGAATATTAATTCGGCGTTGCATGCAATAATTATAGCTACAAACAGCATAAACAGCAGCATCTTTTTTCTTTTAGTCGCACCCAAACTAAAACAGATCAAAAAAGCAATTGTCAACGCCACAATAGCTGTTCTGCTTTGCGCAAACAGAAGCACAAACGCCACACAAAACCAATATGCAATTTTACCAAACGTTAACTTCCTGTTCGGAGAAAACATCATACTACGATAAACCGAATCAAACAAAAGAATTGCGGCCATACATCCTAAGGAATTGGCATTAATTTGAATGATGGTATTGACATTTAAAAGAGCTGGTAAAATCGCTCTGGGAATCGCATATCCCGATGTTAGAAGATTTTGGTTAGGTAAAAGAATTGTAACTATTGCGCTAAAAACAACAATTACCTTTATAAACTTTAATATAAGGTTACAGCTAAAATCATCAAAGATATTCTCTGCATATCGACCTTGATAATCCCCACAAACAATTGCCAACAAAAGTAGTGACAAAAACTCAACAATTTTCCAAAAGCTAAAAAGCTTATCTGAACTGATAAAAGCAGTGGAATATATTGCTACAAAGGCAAAAATAAACAACGGTAAGTAACCTACACGGATTTTCGTTATCCCTTTGCTAAAAATATAAGTCACCAAAAGCAAAATTGCGATAGGCAATAGAAGCATTTTATGGGCAGTAAATCCATTTTGCAAAACCAAACTAGACAATAATATTAAAAGCAATGAAATTGAAATTATTTTTTCGTCCTGATTTTTATAAGCAGATAAAAAAACAGATTGCTTCATTTTCTCTCCTTAAATACCCTGATAATTTCTACGATCTGCATTGTCGCAGGAATGGCATATACCATCAACATAGTGATGCAGGCCCCCATAATCCCTGCTTTCCAAATCAGGAGGCTTCCGCCAACAGCCAGGAACGCAATAGAAAACATCAAAGTCCGCATAATAATCTGTGGACGCTGAACGGCCTGAAGAACCGCAGAGGCCATATTGACGAAAGACATGAAAATCCCACGAATACAGCAAACCATTAAAATGGCTGTACCAACAAGATACTCTTCCCCATAAAGCCAGTTCATCAATTGTCTTCCAATAAAAAACAAGATTCCTGCCCATAAAAAATTGCAAACTAAAATTAACCCGCCAACCATAAGCAGGCGCTTTTTAACTAACGTATCTTTTTTCTCCGCAAATGCCGCGGAGAAATTGGGCAACAGGTACTGTGATAAGCCTACAAAAACCGGCTGTGGCAAAACAGCCAGCGTGTTATTATTATTAAAAATTGCAACAGCATCAATTGATATAAATAGCTTAATGAGCCACAAGGCAAGCTGATTTTTAATAGAATCAGACATACTGATTCCGATACTCCATTTAGCTGTCCACCAGTTCGTCTTCCATGCTTTTTTTAAAGCCCAGGGATGTAACGACACCCTTATTTTTCCTATAAGAAATACAACGGTACAAAACATGCAACTGCATCCAATTACCATCAGGATTGCATTAAATGACATATCGTCCTTAGCAAGTAAAAATAAAAGAACAATTTGTATAACGCATTGTGTACAGCTCATAATCAAACAGCGAACGATACGATTGATACCAAAAAAATACTGCCTCGCACAATCCTTTACCAAATATCCTATAAAGAAAATAATCAAGGGAATAACAGCAGCTTCATGAAAAATGAAAATTCTTAATATCGGGATAGCGGCTACAAGTAGTATCAAAAAAACAACCTCAATTCCAGCGGATGCCGAAATATATGTCATTTTATCTTTCTCATTCTGCATTTTAGGATAATGAACATTAAATGGTACAGCAATTACCACACGTTGCAGCCCCAAAAAAATCATAACAATAGAAAGTAGGAGCGCATAAGAACCGGATATGGTTAAATTGGTTGCTCTCGCAATGATGATACCTGTAAGGAAAGACGTAATACTGGCAAACCCCTGCTCCACCATTGACATTAAGCTGCCCGATAAAAACGCATTTCTTTTCATTTAAACAATCCTTCATACTGTCGACATATCGACTCCCAGTTATAGACATCTTTTATACGGTAATTCGCCTTCTCGCCAAAGCGTGTCCTTTCTTCCAGTGTTAAGCAATCAGTCGCTTCAAGCAAATTCGCTAAACTGCCTGGCTGTTTCGACCAATACAGAGCGCTTTCTTCTGCTACCTCCTGATTAAATCCTACATTAAGTAATAGATTTACTTTAGTGCTTGCCAAAGCTTCCAATAGGCTCGGATTTGTGCCGCCAACTTCATGTCCATGAATATAGCCATATGCTTCTTCACGAATTTTTTTCAGCAATTCCTGATCATAAACGGTTCCAACAAATTTAATGCGCGAGTCCTTTTCAAAACTTGTTTTTTCGGACAAGGATTTATAGAACTTGTTCTGCTCTACATTTGTAATCACCACAAGATCCTTCTTGGTATTACTCTGCATGAACTCAGTCAGCATTGTTTCATAGTTGTTTTCCGGAACAAATCGTCCTACAATTAAATAATAATTTCCGCTTTGCACTCCGAACTTTTCGTACCACGATTGGAGTTTTTCCATTGAACAGGTAGAATGTATTACATCCGCTCCATAAGCAATGAACGTTGTGGCCCGGGCCTTTGACGGATATGTGGCTTGTACATATTTTTCAATATTTTGGGAGTCACAGACAACAAGATCCGCATTTTTTACAATACAAGCCTCACAATACAGTAGAATTCTTTTGGCTAAACCGTTCCACTTGGCCCGTTTCCACTCCAAGCCATCCGGATTTACAAAAATTCTGGCATTGTATTTTCTTAGTCGATTTGCATGCAGATACAGCAATGGTCCAACCCGGCATCCTAAAACATAAACAATCACATTTTCAGGATGATTTTCTTTTATCCACTGCTCCACCTGTCGTAGCACACGGCTGACATGTAAAGTACGACCTGGTGCCCCGGGTAAAGGCACTTTTACGTTAAAGCAGTCCGCTTCATGATACTCAAAATGCTTTTCCTCTTGATTCATACAGGAAACATGGTAACGGATGGAGGGATCCGTTTTACCTGCTGTCAAATTTTCAACAAAAGTCTCAAATCCGCCATACTGGGCAGGAATTCCTTTACTCCCAACTAAAAACACATCCGTCATAATATAAATACCTCATTAAATCAATATAAAAAAAGAAAGCCTGAACGCCCATCAAACACAAAATCATTTCAGCTTCATATACGGGAAAATTCAGCTGCTGAGAATCATCTGCGTACTTTTAGTAATCCAAGCTTCTAGCTCTCCATACTTTCTCTTTTTTAAAATCTTTTGCGCAACATCAAAGCACACCGGCCGTGCCCCGCAATTATGCGCGTCGCTGCCCAAAAGGACCGGGATTCCTAAAAAATGCAAGTCTTTTATTAAATCCATCGTTTCCCGATTGGCCAGCATGTTAGCGCTGATTTGAACAACCACTTTAGGAAGCTGCAAAAGTTCCCGCAGGCCTTCCTGTTCGTACCATAGGTATCTTTCAAAATGGGCCAATATAGGAATCACTGAAAAGGCGTACGCAATCTCTTCAATCTCCTGTACCATCCAACTTTTATAGCGGGATGCCGGCAATTCGAGCAGAACAGCGGATAAACCCTCATAAAAAAGCGGCGTTAAATCCAACCGACAAATCTCCGGTTCAAGCGCGACCTCCGCAGCCATTCGCAAGGCGACTTTTATGGAATTCCCTTCTTCCAATTGAGCACGCGCAGTCTGCCTTTTCTCCACAAAATCCTCTATCTTATCACAATGGGCATAATAATGCGGGGTGGCAAATACTGTCTTCACCTGCTGATTTTCCATAGCGTGCAACATCGCAGAAGCTTCTTCCACATCTTTTGCACCATCGTCTATTCCAGGAAGAATATGGCTGTGAAAATCTATCCACATGGCATTCCCCTCATTTTTCCGCTGCTTTTTTCGGCTCATAGCTCCCATAATAGGAGCTATAGTAGGAAGAGTAGGATTTATACGGTTTATTTTTCTCTTCAACATCATTGATTACCGTTCCAAGAACCACGCCATCTACCTTGCGAATACTGTCAATTGCTTTCTGCAAGATATCGTAAGTCGTCTGCTTTTGCCTGGCAATCAAAACAACACCCGCGACCTTATCAGCCAAAACCAAAGCGTCCGAAAGAATGCTCACTGGAGGCGTATCAATAAAAATATAATCATATTGTTCGGACAATTTTTCCAGAATCGTGTTCATCGATTTGGAGGCAAGTAATTCTACCGGATTGGGAGGCTGCTGACCTGCCGTTATAATATCTAACGACGACTTATCATGCACAATAGCATCTTCCAAGCCGCAAAAACCACCCAGCAACTGGGAAATACCCTTTCCTTTCGGAATACCAAAAATACGGTGCTGTACCGCGCGGCGCATATCCGCATCAATCAGCAAAACACGCGCACCTGTTTGGGCCATTGAAATTGCCAAATTGGCACAGCTAATGGATTTTCCCGCATCGGGTTCCGCACTCGAAACCAGAACTACTTTTTTATCCGCATCTGATAAAGTAAACAGCAGATTGGTTCGAATCAGCTTGTATGCTTCTGTAACATGGAATTTCTTTGTATCATCCAGCCTATAGCTGGTCCACATGGTTGAATTCAACTTTTCCATGCCCCTTAAATAACGCTTTGCCAAACAATCACCTTCTTTCCTTTTCAACACGGATTTTAGGGATTTCCCCCAACACAGGAACATCAACATGCTTTCTCAAATCGTCTTCACTCTTCACTGTGTTGTCCGCCATTTCCCGATAGAACGTCCATCCGATCATAAGAACCAAACCGATTAGAGCTCCAATCAGAGCATTTTTTACTACACTTGGAGAGGACGGAGCTGTTGCCGCCTTTGCTTCTCCCAGTACCTCCACAGAGCCTGCTTTTACCACTCGCTGCAGTACCTCCGGTGCTATATCCGCAAACACATTGCAAATTTCCGCCGAAAGCTGTGGATCCTCTGTATTGGCAGAAATAGAAAGTACCTCTGTATCGTTTACCGCCCCCATGGAAATCATTCCTGCCAGCTTGGCCGCTGACACCGGACGGCTTAGTTGCTCTGCCACCTGTTCTATCACGTGCTCATCCTGCAGGATCACTATATAAGTGCCAACAAGCTTTTGAGAAGCGTTAATATCATTCACATTTAAAGCATTATTTAAAATCGGCTGTCCATTATTTACATACAGCGAAACCGATGAAGTATACTTTTTAGGAAGCACGAACATCGAAATCAATACGGCGCAAATCAGGCCAACCGCCAACCCGGCAAGAATTCCTTTCATGTGCTTACGAATGACATAAAAGAGTTCCCGCAAATCGAGCTCGGTAGTTTCCTCCATGTTTTCAATCCTCTCTAAATAAAATAAATTTTAAACAATGCAAGCATTTAACTTGCTTTATTTTCAACGGATTCTTCCATTTGTTTTTCAAAACGAAAGACCTTTGTTTTTCCCTCTTGAATATCAGCTCTCCTTAACACATAAAGAATGGTCTTCAAAAATATAAGCATGTCCATCTTAAAGCCATAATGATCCACATAGTATGTGTCGTAAGATGTTTTATCTTCAACACTGACTAAATCGCGTCCATTGATCTGTGCCCAGCCGGACAGCCCAGGCTTTACATCGTAAACGCCTTTCCCTTCTCTGGACTGAATCAAATCTAATTCTGAAAGAACAACCGGTCGGGGGCCAATAAAACTCATTTCTCCTTTGAGAATGTTTATCAGCTGTGGGATTTCGTCAATACTTGTATTGCGCAGAAATTTCCCGACAGGCGTAATATAAGAACCCGAATTTTCCAAATTTCTGGTAGCGCAGTCCTTTGGTGCTTCTACATACATGGTTCGAAATTTATAAATTGTAAACGGCTTCATATGTAATCCCATTCTTGGCTGCCTGAACAACACAGGGCCAGGGGATTCTAATTTAATGACAACCCCCACAACGCAACATACAGGAAGCAGTATAACAAGCCCAAGTAACGCTGCTACAACGTCAAATATTCTTTTACAAAAGCGAAATATCATATCAGTTTCCCTCCGCATGATCCCTCATAAAACGCAAATCTTATAACATAATTTTATTGAAAGGTGGACAGTACCATGTGGATAAATATCGCCTGCTTTATCATCGGTGGTATCACCATGTTTGTAATCATGGCATTTTTTAAGGTAAAGTAGTCTCACCCAACCAGATTTACAAACTCCAAAATTGTGTTCTATTCCATTTTATCGATCCATATTTTCTGCATAATATACAACCATTTAAAATTCATATGGTTTAATAGGCAATGATACAATTGTTCATTTTGGAATAAAGCTTTACGATTTCCAGCCGCCTTTGCGCAACTTACTTTTCCATTTGTTTACTTAAAAAGCTTGCTGCAGCTCTCGTCAGCTTCTCTTCTGATTCATTTGCCGGCGTAAACTCATCGTCCTGCAACAAAACCACTGCACCCATAATTTCACTGGAGACAACAATCGGATATACAACGCCAGCCACTTTATCAATTCCTTCTATCGGATAGAGCTTCTCGTCATTTTCTTTACAGATGTACGATTTTTGCTCCTGTAAATAGTCATCCAATTCAACAGAAACGCGTCTGCCAATGTATTCTTTTCGGGATATCCCGGCAGCAATAACATGATCTTTATCACAAATAACAGAGGGCTTGCCTGTTACATTGCTCAGGACTTCTGCATACTGTTCTGCAAACGCCGCCAATTCTCCCACAGGGGAATATTTTTTAAAAGTAACCCCTCCTTGTGCATCGGTAAATATTTCCAGTGCATCTCCCTCAAAGATCCGCAGAGTACGACGAATTTCTTTTGGGATGACGACTCTTCCCAAGTCGTCGATTCTTCGGACAATTCCAGTAGCTTTCAATTTAATTCTCCTCCTAGCAAATTTTGTCAAAATGTGGTATTCTAGTAAAGTGAAAATGCATTAGCACGCTGTCTTCATTAAGTTTTTGGTAAGAAAATTGCTTGTCTACTTACCAAAACCTTTTCCTTACTATTTCAAATTATTTTCCTAAAGTAAATAACTTTAAGATGTAAAAAACGGTCGAAATTCTTCTGTATATTATAATCCCTGCACCCTTATATCGCAAGGTTCAAAATTCTTTTTTCTGCAAATTTATGCATCTTTGGGATATTAGTGAATTTTCAGTAACAAATTTCTTTGCAATTTGTTAACAATATAAATGTAGCAGATATAATTCCCGTCAATTTTTTGGTCATAAAATTAGAGAATAAGAGGTGGAAAAATGCCCAGAAAAGGAGAAAATATTTACAAACGAAAAGATGGCCGTTGGGAAGGCCGCTATCTCGTCGGATACGCTGAAAATGGAAAAGCGAAATATCGTTCCATCTATGGAAAAACCTATTCGGAGGTCAAATCAGCGTTAAAAAAGGCCTCTCTTGTTGTTGACCAACCGCAACATACCCACAGCTTAACCGTATCGGATTTGTTTGTATTATGGCTTCGTGCGATTCGTATTACGGTGAAGGCTTCTACCTTTAGTCAGTATACCTTTTTAGTAAACCAGCACATATTGCCTGGGCTTGGAAGTATCAGGCTTGATATGATTACCGCAGACCGCCTGGATCGTTTTGTCGAGCAGAAAATTGCCAGCGGAAGGATCGATAAATCCGGAGGGCTCTCTCCCAAAACGATCTCAGATATACTCTATTTGTTAAAATCTGCGCTGGATTATGGGGAAAAACAGCACCTATGTTTGAGTCCTTATTATAATCTATCTGTTAAGCCAAAAGTAACCGTGAAAGAAGTAACAGTTTTATCCTCTGAGGAAAGACAAATACTAGAAAATTTTTTATTAAATAATTTAAATTATCAAACTGTTGGGATCCTGCTTGCGTTGTATACAGGGTTACGCCTAGGCGAACTCTGTGCATTAAAATGGGAAAATATCTCTTTTGTCTCGGGCATATTGATGGTACGTGGTACCCTGCAGCGCATTCATAACGAAGACCCCAATGCAAAGACGAAGACATCTGTTATTCTAGATACACCGAAGAGCCAGAGTTCCATCCGGGACATTCCCCTGCCGGCCTTTTTAGAAAACATTCTGTTTGATCTCTCAAAAGAGGTTTCTCCGCAGGCGTTTATTTTAACAGGAAAAGAAGGACGGTATTTAGAGCCCCGTACGTACCAAAATTACTTTAAGAGATATTTAAAAGCAGCGGGCCTTAAGAGTTACAATTTTCACGTACTTCGGCATACCTTTGCCACACGATGCGTGGAAAGCAAGTTTGATGTAAAGAGTCTAAGTGAGCTTTTAGGACATGCAAATGTAAATACAACGATGAACCGCTATGTACATCCTTCCATGGATCTAAAAAGGCGTTATATGGATGGATTAAAACCGGCTTAATTTGCCGTCAGCTTTCTAGTCAAAAGATGAGAATTGCAGGTGTTGTCCTGCAATTCTCATCTTTTTTCTTAAAGTTATTTACTATACGAAAATCCTTGGTTAAAAGAGATGTATTTAGCATTGCCGAATTTTTTTCAGATACACGACAATGCTAAAAATTCATACAAAACGTCTCGGTACATTACCGGGACGTTTTTTGCAGGTGTTTTTTCATTTGCTGAAGAACCTTAAATCCGCATGCATCTCGTCGCTTTTTCTTAAGGAAGGTCTTTTTTCAAGCACTTATCAACATTTACCATTGCGAATATTTAAGCAGGACGGTTCTTGGAAGACTTTTCACCTTCTTGTGACAAGTTCATAACTGTCTGCGCAAAATCCAATGACCGCAAGATCATCAGTACGCTGTCTTGCCCTTTATCATCCAAAGTCAGAAAAATCGAGTTTAACTCCGCTATCCTTTTAATTTGTTTTTCGTTCTGTGTCATTGCCACACTCTCCTTTACGCCGCTGTGTTGTATCCTCAATATAACACGTTTTACATGAGTTGTCAACGCTCTTATCTTTCTATATTTGTGTTGACAAGCGCTTTTTTGTGTTGTAATATAGACGTATCCTTGAAGACAGGAGGCAAATAAATTGTCTAACAGAATAAAAGCTGTAAGAGAGGCTTTAAAATTATCCCAAAGAGAGTTCGGAGAAAAACTGGGCGTCAGCAGAGATGTGATCAGCAACTTGGAATACGACCGGGTACAGCCTAAGGAGCTCCAGCTTCGCCATATTTGCGATCTGTACGGCGTAAACGAAACCTGGCTTAAAACGGGAGATGGTGAAATGTTCGACCATACCCCTCCCTGCAACAAAAAGCTTGAAGAGGCATTAGAGATATTTCAAGCTCTGCGCCCGGAATTCCAGGATTACGCTTTAGAACAGATCCGAATGTTGGTTGAATTGCAGAACAAATAAGCGATCCCGCCCATAAGCCGATTGAAATGGCAGATGTCTATAAACATCTGCCATTTTTATTTTTGTAGTTCCCTTCATTCTATTCACCGCAGCATTAATTTCCGGAAACAACAAAATTGCTCCAAACTTGACGATTCCTTCTTTCTATTGCACTCTCACGTCCGGCTGTATCCTGTTAATCACCATCGTACTTGTATTGTTTGAAAAATTTTATTCCGTACATTTGACCGATGTTAACGACTACACTACATGTGGGTTTACGGACAGCTCAAATAGGTTGGACGCATCAGTAAAAACAGATAACCGCCACAAGTCTTCAACCAAGAGTGGCTTTGAAAAGCTTATAATTTATATATAAGTTATAGAATATGAATTTAATAGAAATAAAGCAGTCCTTCCCGCACACTTTCAGAGCAAACATTCCATCTAATCTATCACTTTTATACAGAATGTGAATGGGGAAGCTTTATTATCCTAAAAAACAATATACGCCGATTCCAACGAATACTCGAGGAATCGACGTATACTCCATTTAGCTGTGTAAACAGGCCGTTTATCACCTGCCGCTTTCGCACTTCACTGATAATAATGAAACATGAAAACCTTTCGCAATATGCCTTGGCTGCAAAAGTCCCAACCATCACTTCTTGTCTGCGTATTATAACATATACTGTCCTTTCATTTAGCGCCATATATGAAAAAATAATGACATTGTAAAGGCTATCCACACATATGACTTTCGACCAAATATTTTTATCGGGTTCATACAATTGAATTTCTGTACAAATTCAAAAAACAAAGATAGCCAACTGTATAGTGCCGGAATCCCTATTATAAGCAAAGGGCACTGTTTTTTCTTACAACTGACCGCTTTCATAAAAATCATATGTTTTATTCCACAAAACAAGTCAGACTATTTCAGCCTGAGACATATGCATTTAAATGAAAAGGGGCTCTCATAAAAACGCTTACAATTTCTCAGATGAGCCACTTTAAAACAGCATGTGCGCAATTTGACTATAACTTTGGAATTAACAAAGAACACTTTTGGAACGCTTCGTCTGATATAGTAATGAATGTACATACTGTATCCTAGAAATGTACACAAAATAATTGGAAGGGGAGAAAAATGAGAATGAGAAAAAAAGCATGGAACTCTGCGTTATCCCTGGTGTTGGTATTTACCTTAGTATTTACCAGCTGGATTCCCGCGTTTGCACGCGTGAACACAGAGGAAGCGGGAAATCCCGATGGGGACACCACCAGCATTTACCTCAGCGACATGGAATGGACATCAGCCCACGACGGTTGGTGGCTGGTTCGCAAAGACAGAGACGTCAACGTTCAAAAGATTGTCCTGAAGGACGCGGACGGCACGGACGTGCCGTTTGAAAAAGGTTTGGGCACTAGCGGAAACGCAGAAATCATTTATGATCTGACCGGATATGGCGCCCTGCGTTTTCAGGCACAGATTGCCATCCAGAGTGATTGGGGCACCACCACTTTCACGCTGCAAGCGGATGGCAAAGAAATCTATACAAAATCCCTAAACAGCAGCAAAGGCATCACGCCGATAGACGTAATCATTCCGGAAGGAACAACGGTGCTTCGTATGGCAACAAGCGGCTACCCGAATGCCGTGTGGGCGGATGCCAAACTGGTTTGCGACCGCTCGGTTCTGGATCGCCTGCAGACCATCGCGATTCAGCCGGAGGAGCCTTCCGTTGCAGTAGGCGCTGCCGCAGGAATGGTACTTTCCGCTTATTCAAACGGCAAAGAAAAAATTGATTTGACCGAAGACCAGTGTACCTTCAGCAGCAGCAATCCAGAAGTTGCCGCCGTTAATGAAAAGACGGGCAAAGTCACCGGTATTTCCGACGGCATCGCAACGATCACCTGTGAAGCAGTGGACGGGGATATCGTCTGCACTGCCTCCTGTGAGATCATCGTTGGAGC
The DNA here is from genome assembly GCF_001261775.1 of Anaeromassilibacillus senegalensis. GTDB lineage: Bacteria > Bacillota > Clostridia > Oscillospirales > Acutalibacteraceae > Anaeromassilibacillus > Anaeromassilibacillus senegalensis. Next base: position 92,632 of record NZ_LN868538.1, read on the forward strand.
TGGTCAGGAGGGACAAACCTGGTCGGTTTCCTCTCCGGACGGAACCGTTTCCGCCCTGTTCTTTATGAATGATAAAGGCGCAGTGCGGTTTGTTTCTTCCTACGAAGGAAAGACCGTTGTTGCCAGCTCCCCCACCGGTCTTGTGACCAGCGAAGGAGATTTTCGCGATGGCCTGACGTTTGCAGCTCGTGAGGACAAAACGGTAACCGATTTATACGATCTGATCGGCGCCAAGGTGGACCAGGTCAGCGCAACGGCCAATCAGATGACGCTGCACTTTACCAAAGACGGCGTTTCCTACAGTATCGTAGTTCGCGCCTACGACGACGGTATGGCGTTTCGCTATGTGATTGAAACGGAAGACGGAGCGGAACTCCACATTTCTGAGGAAAACACCGGATTCCAATTGGCCAGCGGTTCTGTTGCACAGGCTATGGACTACGAATACGCCAATGAATCGGTCGCACAGGAGCATGAAGCGCACAAGCTGCGCGGCGGTTACTGCATGCCCTTGCTCTATGAAACCAGTGACGGCGCATGGGCACTGCTCTCTGAAGCCGACTTGAACGCTACCTACTGCGGCGCACAGTTACAGGGGGACGGAACTGGCCTGCTGCGCGTAACCTTTACACCGGAGCAGGAAGACGACGTGGTTACAGAAGCGCCGTTTACTTCTCCGTGGCGCTTTGCCGTGATCGGCACCCCGAAAACCATCGTGGAAAACACCATGGCGGAAACCTTGAGCGAGGACTGCCAGGTAGAAGATACCAGTTGGATCCAGCCCGGCACTGTGGACTGGACCTGGCTGAACGGCGATCTGCGCCACACCGATCCAAACGTCAATTTTGAGACGGACGCTTTTGAAATCTACAAGAAATACGTCGATTTTGCGGTAGAGATGGGCTGGCAATACCAGCTGTTAGACGAAGGCTGGCAGAAAAAAGCGCCCAGAGGCAGCGATTACATTTACGAAGGTTACTACGATTGGACGGACGATCTGGTTCAGTATGCCAATGAAAAAGGCATCGGCTTGATTGTTTGGGCCAACAGTTCAGACCTTGATACCCCGGAAAAGCAGGAGCGCATTACGGAGTGGGCCAAAATGGGCTTCAAGGGAATCAAACCGGATTTCTTCGATTCCCAGTCGCAGGACACCATTCTGCAAATCGAACGGCTCATGAAAAAGACAGCAGAAAACCATATGCTTCTGAATCTGCACGGCGCAGGCAAGCCGACCGGCGAACGCCGCACCTGGCCGCAGGTTATCTCGCGCGAAGCAGTGTTCGGCGCAGAGCAGTATGACTTCATTCCGGACAACGTCAGCGCACGCCACAACTGCACGCTTCCTTACACCCGCAACGCCGTCGGCCCCATGGATTACACCCCCATGGCCTCCTTTGGCGTCAGCGGTGACCACCGGCAATTTACGCTGGCCCATATGGCGGCGCTCCCGGTGATATTTGAGGCCGGCGTCTCATGCATGGCCGACACACCGGAAGTCTACCGTGCACATCCCGGCTATGAACATTATTTCAAAGGTATGCCTTCCGCATGGGAAAAATCCCTTCTGGTGGACGGTGTTCCCTGTGAATATGTCAACATTGCACGCAGTAGCGGCGACGACTGGTACCAGGGGATTATCTGCGACGGGGCCCGCACAGCAGAGTTCGACCTTGACTTCCTTGGAGAAGGTACCTACACCGCCTATATTTTCCTGGACGGCGAAGACCCCATGGAAGTTGTTGACACTGAAACACAGACTGTCACTAAAAACGATTCCCTTTCCATCCCGCTCGCGGAAACCGGCGGTGCGGCAATCCATTATGTAAAGACAGAAAAATCACCCGAATGGGATAGCTCTGCTACCTATCAGATTCTATCTTCGTTAAAGGACGCCGGCATTGAGACTTACGGCGGCGCCACCGCCCCCGGAACCGTTGTGGATCTGTGGTGGAACTACCAGGGCGATGCGCTGTACTGGCGCCTGATCCCCGACGCAAACATGGAATACTACCGTATTCAACCGAAGAATACGACCGCGACCGTCTTAATGCCAACCGATTTCAAGGCGGAAGCTGGCGTTAAATTGACAGTTGGCAACATCAACAATGCGGACAATTCCCAGTGGTGGAAAATTGTTCCGGCAAGCAACGATACGTTCCAGATTCTGAATAAAAAAGCTGAAACGCCGCTTTACATTGCGCTGGACGGCGACGGCACCTCGGACGGCACGCCGGCTGTCTTGGCGAGCGGCAGCGCGAAAACCAGCTTCTGGAAACTCCCCAAAACGGCTGCCCCCGAGCCGGAACCGCAGGAGCCGGTTGCAGAAGTAACGGCTGCACAGACTCTGCTTGCGGTAGGCAAAAGCACTTCGGTGTCCGTTTCCGCAACGGATCGCTTTGGCAATACCATCACAGATTATACCATTGAAAGCAGCAACCCCTCTGTACTGGAAATCACTAAAACAGGCACTGGAATTACAGCTGCCGCAAAGAGCAATGGCACCGCCTCCATTCTGTTTCGTGCAGAACTGGACGACGGCTCCATTTTGAGAGCACATGCACAGGTGGTCGTTGGAACAGAACCTGTTGAAGGAAGTATTTTTGAGGTAAAAGCACCGAACAGCGACGTTGCCGCTCTGGTCGCATACGACCGCGCGGCAGGCACTGTGTCATATCTCGCATGCAAAGATGACGAACTGTTTGCGGGCGTCTCTCCGACCGGCCTTGCCACCAACTTGGGGGATTTCCGTTCCGGCCTGGTCCTGGGCGATGTATCCGAGCAGATTGCCAACGATTCTTACGACCTCATCGGCGGCAAGGTAAAACATATAGATACCAGCTACCGCGAAGTCACATTCCCGTTTACAAAGGATGGCGTTGCATACAGTATGATCTTCCGTGCATATGACGACGGGATCGCGCTGCGCTACGCGATCGATGGAGAGAACGACCTGACGATTACGGAAGAATTCACAGGCTTGCAGCTCCCGCAGGAGTATCAGCAATTCTGGGGCCAGAGCAGCGGAGACAATTCCAGCGTTGCAAATGAATGGCCCCACAGAAAACAGAGCGGCAGGGCGAACATTGAAGGTTCTGTATACAATGTTCCGCTGCTGTACCAGACCAAAGACGGCAGCTACGGCTTGTTCTCCGAAGCGGACCTGATGACCGGCACTTACTGCGGATCGGTCATTCAGGGCGGCAAAGGCAAGATGTTCCATGTAAAATTTGCGCCGGAACAAGCCGCCGAAGGTCCGGTTGTCACCACCGCGCCGTTTACTTCCCCGTGGCGTTTCCTGGTCATGGGCGATTTGGCAGCGATCATGGACAACACCATGCCGGAAAACCTGAGCCCGGACAGCGTCATCGAAGACACCAGCTGGGTGGAGCCTGGCGTATCCAACTGGTCCTGGCTGAACGGCGACCTCCGCCACGATCAGATTCCGGCCGACAAGTTTGAAACCGAAGGCCTGCGCATCTACAAGGAATACATCGACTTCGCCGCCGAGATGGGTTGGCAGTATCAACTGCTGGACGAAGGCTGGATGATCCCGTACAATCGGACGCAGGACAAAGAGAACGTGCCCGGTTACGATCCGAACGCACCGGCTGGTCAGCGCTACCTGGGTTACTATTCCTGGACCGAAGAAGTGGTTGCATATGCCAAGAGCAAAGGCATCAAACTTCTGGTATGGGTCCATAAAAATGATATTGTGACAGAAAAACAGCGCGAGCGCATCGCCTACTGGGCGGAACTCGGCATTGCGGGAATCAAGCCCGATTTCTTCGATTCCGCAACGCAGTCCATGATGCAGCTGTACGACAATCTGCTGAAATTGACGGCGGAAAACCATATGATCATCAATCTGCACGGAACCGTAAAACCGGCCGGTGAGCGCCGTACCTACCCAAATGCGCTGACAAGAGAAGCCGTCGGCGGTGCGGAAGGCTACGCAGTCAGCGACTGGCGCGACGTAAATGATTACGGCGGCGGCAGCCGTCCGTGGGGCGGCGACCTGACCTCGGCTAACAACTGCGTAATTCCCTTCACGAGAGGCGCGGTCGGTCCGCTGGATTATACCCCGATGGCTTCCTTCGGCGCTTTGAACAACGTGCGTTTCGGCCCGTTGGATCCGGATACCGGAAAACCGCAGGAATTTGACAACCCGCCGCTGTTCACACTGGCGCACATGTACGCACTGCCGATTATCTACGAAAGCGGCATCCAATGCCTGGCGGATAAGCCGTCGGTTTACCAGTCCATTCCACATTACGAAAAGTATTGGAGCGCTATGCCCGCAGAATGGGATGAAAGCAAACTGGTTGACGGCCAGGTTGGTGAACTGGTTGAGATGGCACGTAGAAATGGCGACGACTGGTATCTGGGCGTGATCTGCGCTTACAAAGAGAACAAACCGGTCGATATTGATCTGGACTTCCTGGGTGAAGGCACCTATACCGCCTACATCTACAGAGACAACCCGGATAATCCGCTGGATCTGGAAGAACCTCTCAATGGCCTGATCGCAGAAACCAAGACCGTAACACGCGATGATGTACTTACGTTGGAGCTCGCGGGACTTGAAACCCCGGTTTTGGAGTACACATTCAAGCAGGCCGACGGCAGTACCATTACGGCGCACAGCCGCAAAGGCATGACCACTTCCGGCGGCGCAGCCATCCGTTTTGAAAAGACCTCCGGTGCAAAAGCGCTGGAAGTAACCTACAGCGGCAAGCAGGCGTCCCTGTTTGTAAACGATGAAGAGCAGAAGCTGGCAAACCTGACCGGCAGCTACAAAGCGGAACTCACCCCGGACGGCAAAACCACCCTGACCTTTATCCCGGCAGTGGAAGGAAGAGAATTCGCGGGCGTCTCCGTCAACGGCGAGGCGCAGGAGGACTTCACCGCGGATTCCTACACCATGACCATCGACGGACTCCCGACGGCTGCCAAATACGACCTGGCGTTCACCGTGGTCAACAAGCAAATCCTCCGCACCGTGCTGACAGCGGCGGAAACGCTGAACGGCGGTAAAGAATATCTGGAGGCTGTTCCCTCCGTACAGAAGAAGTTTGACGCCGCTTTGAAGAACGCACAGGAAATTGAAAAGCAGCTCAACGCATCCCAGAAGGCCATCGACGGCACCTGGAAGGATCTGCTGCATGTCATCCAGTTCCTGAGCTTTGCAAAGGGCGACAAGACCGCGCTGGAAGAGGCGCTGACCGCGGCGGGAATGCTGGACGAAGAGCTTTACACCAGCGCTTCCTGGCAGGCCTTCCAGAAAGCCTGCGAAGCAGCCCAGGCCGTCTATGACGACGAAGACGCCATGGACAAGGAAATCCAGGAGGCCTGCGCATCGTTGAACCAGGCGATGGAGGACCTTGAGGACAAGGCCGACTGGAGCGAGCTCCTCTCCCTGATGGAAAAGGCGGAAGAAATCGAAGCCGTCTTGGATACTGCGTATCTGGAAACCGGCAGAGACGCCTTCCAGAAAGCACTGGATGAAGCCAGAGCCATGGAAGAAAACGCCAGCCAGAAGGAAGTCAATCAGATGACGGAAAAACTCACCCTGGCCATGGCGGGTCTCAGAAAAATCCCGAACCGCGACGAACTGAACGACCTGATCGCCGAGATGGAGCAGGTCAGCCTGAACGGCTATACCAAGGCCAGTGCGGCAACCTTTGCTCAGGCGCTGAGCGACCTGAAGGCAGCCGCAGCGGACGAAACCGCGGACGACGAAACCCTCGCAACGGCATATTACAACGCCGTGGACGCAAAGGACAATCTGGAAAAGGCGGAAATACCCGTGAAGCCTGACCGGAAACCGTCCGGCGGCAAGGGCAGCTCCACCAGCTCCTCCCATACCTACGGTGCCGCCGGTACCGCTGTGGTCAACGCGGCACAAAGCGTCTCCACACAGGGCGCGTATGTCGTCAGCGACACCACCGTAAACTTCACCCTCAAGAGAGGCAGCGCATACTGCTTCAAGATGACAGTGCAGGGCGGCGCAAACCTGACGCCGAGCTTTACCGTCGGCAACGGCGGCGTGCTCAAGACGCAGTTTGTCGCCAAAATCAGCAATGACTGCTATTACAGAGTCTGGGCCGTCGGCACGCCGGGCCAGAGCACCGGCGTGTACACACAATTACCCAACGGGGAGCCGCAAAAGCATTGTGCCATTACAATTGCTTAAATTGGTTCCCGCTGTAAGCACATCCCGACCGGAGGCCCCAGACAGAGCCCGGTCAAGCACTGCACAGTCACCAATCAGCTAAAACATCCAACGGCTGATTGAAAAAATCTCTGCGGTGACCTGCCCGGATGTTTACAGTCCGGACGCAGGTCTGCCGCATTGGTACAAATATAAGAACAAGTCCTTCTTTCTTCTTCGGACATCCTATTATAAAGGAAAAACACCTTGGTTTTGCCGAGGTGTTTTTCTCTTTTATAGAAAACAAAAGGCCAATTGTCGTATTTTTTACAATTTATGGAACACTTTTGGAACACTTGGTATTTTATAATTAATTCGCATAGACAAAATATGCATTCAGATTCATTCAATTTTTGAAGGAGGAGAAGAACATGGAAGTAAAAAGGAAACGGCCGTTTCGATCTGCACTCGCTCTCTTAATGGCCGCCGCGATGGCCGCCAGCACATGTCTGCCGGCTTTTGCGGCAAGCACACCGAAGGCTGCCGAAGCGTATGTACCCACGGGGGAACATACGGAATGGTACAAAGGGATTGAAATTCCGGGTGTCAACCGGGAACCCTCCCACGCGCAGTTTATCCCTTATGAAGACCGCTCGCTCGCCCTGGAAAACGAGGCGTCCTCGCTGGACGAAGACGCGCAGAATTCCGCTTATTACCAGCTGCTGAGCGGAAAAGACTGGGATTTCGCCTTGGTGAAAACGCCGGAGGAAGCGGACCAGAAGGACGCAGCTTACCTGGCGGAAACGCTGGACGAACAGGCGGCACAGGATTTTACACCGGAGTTTGTACCGCAGGCATGGCAGACCTACAAGGACGAGGATGGCAACTTCAAATATTTTGACGAGCCGATGTACACCAACAGCATTTATCCCTGGGGATCCATTGTTTTGGAAAATGGCTCCTGGCAGAAAGTCAACTATCGTGATCCGCAGGCGCCAACCCAATACAATCCGGTGGGATTTTACCGCACCGCATTCACTACACCGAAAGATTGGGACGGCAGGGAAATCTTTGTTTCGTTCCAGAGCGTATGCTCCGCGTATTATCTCTATGTCAACGGGCAATACGTTGGTTATACGACGGACAGCTACACCGCGCACGATTTTAATATTACCCCGTATTTAAACGCGCCGGGAGAAGAAAACACCATCGCGCTGAAAGTGTACCGTTGGTCCATCGGCAGTTACCTGGAAAACCAGGACTACATCAACATGAGCGGCATTTTCCGCGACGTCTATCTCTACTCAAAGGACGACGTTGAACTCCGCGATTTCTTCGTCCGCACCGCACTGGACGACCGCGCGGATAAAAACAGCGATGCCACACTGGAGCTGGACGTTGACGTGCGCGGCCTGCACAATGCAGAGGCCGGCGATTACAGCGTTGAGGCGACGCTGCTCGACATGGACGATACGGAAATCGAAAGTGCAACGCTCGGTCCGGTACATATCGAGGCAACGGAACCCAGCACGGAACAGACGCAGGAAGCTTTCCTGGAAAAAGTGGCAAGCACCGGCAAGACTGTCACAGGCTCCATGCGGGTGGACAATCCGGACAAGTGGTTCCCGGATACGCCAAACCTCTACAAGCTGCTGATCGAGCTGAAGGACGAAGAGGGCAAGGTCATTGAGACGGCCGTGCAGCGCGTCGGCTTCCGTGAAATCTACAAGGTGAACATCAACGAAGCCGGACAGGAACAGATGCAGATCACCGGTGAAAAGGCGGTCTTCCGCGGTACCAACCGGCACGACACCAATATTGAAACAGGCCGTGCCGTCACACGGGACGACATTCTTCAGGACTTGACAATGATGAAGCAGTACAACGTCAATTCCATCCGAACCTCCCACTATCCGAACGACAAACTGCTCTATGAGCTGGCGGATGAAATGGGCCTGTTTATCTGCTGTGAGGCAAACATTGAGTCTCACTACGGCGGCTATATCAACGAGTATCAGGACGCCTCCCAGGTCATCCCCTCGGGCAGCAAGAAGTGGGTTGCAACGGTTGTGGACCGCACGGACAACATGCTGGAACTCTACAAGAACCATCCGTCCATTGTGATGTGGTCCCTGGGCAACGAGGCAACCTATACCAAGCACAATTACGACGAAAACTATTGCTTCTGGGTCAGCTCCCAGCGCGTATTGGAGCGCGATCCCAGCCGCCTGAGAATGTACGAGCGCGAATCTGACAACTACTACCACCGCTACCAGAAGGACGAGGGCGCCGACCCCATGGATATGGAACAGCGCCGCAAGAACATCGTGGACGTTCACAGCACGCAGTACCCCACGCAAAGCGCGGTGGAAAGCTATGCGAACAATCCGGATTACAAGATGCCCTATATGCAGCAGGAATACGCACACGCCATGGGGCAGGCGTTGGGCGGCTTCAAAGAGTTCTGGGATCTGGTGCGCGAATATCCGAACCTCCAGGGCGGCTTCATCTGGGATTGGGTTGACCAGTCGGTCACCACACCGCTTCCGGAAAACCAGACCACATATACCATTAAAGACGTCAACACCGGAACGGAAGCGTCCCTCAGCGCCGGAACATCGTGGACGGACGGACGCAACAATACCCAGGCCATTCAGGGCGGCTACCTGACGGTGAACCGCGGCAGCAACCTGAAGGCAAAGGGCGAAGCCCTTACGATGGAGGTCTGGATTAAGACCGACCGCATCCCCTCCGGCAAAGATGAAGGCTTTATCTCCACCGGCGACAACGGCTTGGGCCTGAAGGTCAACAGCCGAGGCGGCAACGCTTATTTTGAGCTGTTTGTGGACGGCTGGGCGGCCGGAACCGCAACAACAGCAGGCCTGCCGGAAAACTTTACAGACGGCAGCTGGCACCAGCTGGCCGGTGTATGCGCGGCGGACAAGAGCCTGCACTTCTACTGGGACGGCAAGGAATTGGAGAACACCGGCGCAAAATTCACCACCGCCTCCGCTCCGTTTGACAGCGCCAACACCGCACTGACGGTCGGATTGGACTCCGCTTCTTCAGACCGCGTTTTCGGCGGCGCAATTGACAGCGTCCGCATTTACCAAAAGGCATTGACCGCGGAAGAACTACAGTCGGAAAGCCGCACAAAAGACGATGCGGACGTCGTCTACTGGCTCGACTTTGCGGGCGAAGAGGTGGAAACCCACGAAACCAACTACGACTGGCTGGAAGACAAGCTAGGAAACTCCTATTGGGGCTACGGCGGCGACTGGATCGACCGCTATTCCAACGCAGACGCATTTTGCGCAAACGGTCTCATCTTTGCGGACCGCTCGCCCAGCGCAAAGGTTGTGGAAGTCCGCAAGGTGCACCAGCAGGTAAACTTCTACAGCGAGGGCAATCCCACCAACGGCAAATTCCGTATTGTCAACGAGTTTGAAAACACCAACTTGGACCAGTACGACGTTTTCTGGAAACTGACGGAGGACACGAAAACAATCGGCGAGGAGCAGGACATGGATCTGTCCCTGGCGCCGAACGCGGAAACCACCGTTCAGCTCAATCTTCCGGAATTCACCCCCAAAGCCGGTTCGGACTATATCCTGGAATTCAGCGTGCGCTACCGTGAGGATACCTCCTGGGCCAAAGCCGGCGATGAATTGGCCTTTGAGCAAATCCCGCTTTCCTATGAGACGGACGCCATGGCGGGTATGGACCTCTCCGCCATGCAGGAATTCGGCCAGGTTACAGAAAATGAAACAGAACTGCATCTGGAAGGCGCTACCACCGCCGGCCAGGAATTCTCCATCGCACTCGACAAGAAAACCGGCGTCATCACCAACTATTCTCTGGATGGAACTACCATCCTGGAAAAGGGCCCGGTTCCCAGCTATTGGAGAGCACAGACCTATAACGATATCACCAACTCCTTCCCGACCGAACTCCGCAACGCGGAGGACACCATGCAGAATATAGAAGTCACGGTACAGAAGAACGAAAACAACAAGTGTGTTTCCGTTTCCATATCCGAAGATCTGCTGGTGGATGCTTCCAACTACGTTACTTACGATATTTACAGCAATGGCGAAATCGTCGTCAGCAATCAGCTGGTGCCGCACAGCAATTTTGCCCCGGGCGACAACAACCAGCCCGCATTGCCAAAGGTCGGCATGCGCATGCAGGTTGCAAAGGGATTTGAAAACCTGGAATACTACGGACGCGGCCCTGAGGAAAACTACTGTGACCGCAACACCGGCTACCGGCTCGGCGTGTACAACAGCACTGTGGACGAGCAGTTTGAGTACAAATACATGAAGCCGCAGGAAAACGGCAACCGCACTGATGTCCGCTGGACCTCCCTGACGGATGAAGCCGGCACGGGCCTGATGGTCACAGCTGATGGATCCATGGAAACCTCCGCACAGCATTACACGGCAGAGGAACTCAACCCGGCGCTGGACAGCCATCCGTATAATTCCAGCAGTTCCTTCCGCCATCCCTACCAGGTAACCATGCGCGAAGATACCATCTGGTGTATCGATTATAAACAGCGCGGTGTGAGCAATACCGCCTTCTTTGGACATGTGCCGCTGGATCCGTACCGCCTGGACACCGACAAAACCTACACCCACGCGTTCCGCATCTCCCCTGTGGCGGGCAGCACAGATAAAATGGCGGGCAGCAAGGTTGCTGTACAGCCCAGCACCGTCGCTTATCCGATCACCGACATCCAGGTCAACGGCGTTTCCCTCCCGGGCTTCGATCCCATGAAGATGGAATACACCATGGAGGTCAACGCAAACGCCGGCACGCCGAAGGTTACGGCGACCACCGCGATGTCCAGCATCCCGGTAAAGATTTCTGTCGAAGGCGACACCGCCACTGTAAAGGCAGCACTTTCCGGAGAAACAAAGATCTACACCATTCGCTTCACACTGGTGGACGTCGTCTACGTGAGCGATCTCGACCAAGGCAACTGGGTCCGCACCGGCGGCGGAAACCTGACGGCGGATCATACAGCATTCAACAAAGCGCTTTCCCTGAACTACAACGGTAAAACCACCTCGTATGAAAAAGGCCTCTCCATGCAGCATCCGGATGCTACTTACGAATCCCGCAGGGTGATGCAGGTGGAAATCCCGATTGAGGGAATGGGTTACGAGCGCTTCAAAGCGGTGGCCGGCGTAGATACGGTTACCCCCAACTGGGCATCTCTGCAAATTAATGTCATCACCACAGACGGCAACACAGTCTCCATCCTCCCCAATACCGGCTGGATGACGGGCACCTCCGCAGCGCTTGGCGTTGATATAGAACTGCCCGGCAACGCCAAAGCGCTGGTTTTGATTGCGGAAATGGACAACAGCAGCGTAGTCGTGGACTTCGCGGATGCCAGATTCGTGAACAGCGTCAAACCCAGTCCAAAAGCGCTGGAAGTAACCTACAGCGGCAAGCAGGCATCCCTGTTTGTAAACGACGAAGAGCAGAAGCTGGCAAACCTGACCGGCAGCTACAAAGCGGAGCTCACCCCGGACGGCAAAACCACCCTGACCTTTATCCCGGCAGTGGAAGGAAGAGAATTCGCGGGCGTCTCCGTCAACGGCGAGGCGCAGAAGAACTTCACCGCGGATTCCTACACCATGACCATCGACGGACTCCCGACGGCTGCCAAATACGACCTGGCGTTCACCGTGGTCAACAAGCAAATCCTCCGCACCGTGCTGACAGCGGCAGAAGCGCTGAACGGCGGTAAAGAATATCTGGAGGCGGTCCCCTCCGTACAGAAGAAGTTTGACGCCGCTTTGAAGAACGCACAGGAAATTGAAAAGCAGCTCAACGCGTCCCAGAAGGACATCGACGGCGCCTGGAAGGATCTGCTGCATGTCATCCAGTTCCTGAGCTTTGCAAAGGGCGACAAGACCGCGCTGGAAGAGGCACTGACCGCAGCGGAAATGCTGGATGAAGAGCTTTACACCAGCGCTTCCTGGCAGGCCTTCCAGAAAGCCCGCGAAGCAGCTCAGGCCGTCTATGACGACGAAGACGCCATGGACAAGGAAATCCAGGAGGCCTGCGCATCGCTGAATCAGGCGATGGAGGACCTCGAGGACAAGGCTGACTGGAGCGAGCTCCTCTCCCTGATGGAAAAGGCGGAAGAAATCGAAGCCGTCCTGGATTCCGCGTATCTGGAAACCGGCAGAGACGCCTTCCAGAAAGCACTGGATGAAGCCAGAGCCATGGAAGAAAGCGCCAGCCAGAAGGAAATCAACCAGATGACGGAAAAACTCACCCTGGCTATGGCGGGCCTCAGAAAAATCCCGAACCGCGACGAACTGAACGACCTGATCGCCGAGATGGAGCAGATCAGCCTGAACGGCTATACCAAGGCCAGCGCGGCAACCTTTGCTCAGGCGCTGAGCGACCTGAAGGCAGCCGCAGCGGACGAAACCGCGGACGACGAAACCCTTGCGACAGCATATCACAACGCCGTGGACGCAAAGGACAATCTGGAAAAGGCGGAAACACCCGTGAAGCCTGACCGGAAACCGTCCGGCGGCAAGGGCAGCTCCACCGGTTCCTCCCATACCTACGGCGCGGCCGGTACCGCTGTGGTCAACGCGGCACAAAGCGTCTCCACACAGGGCGCGTATGTCGTCAGCGACACCACCGTAAACTTCACCCTCAAGAGAGGCAGCGCATACTGCTTCAAGATGACAGTGCAGGGCGGCGCAAACCTGACGCCGAGCTTCACCGTCGGCAACGGCGGCGTGCTCAAGACGCAGTTTGTCGCCAAAATCGGCAATGACTGCTATTACAGAGTCTGGGCCGTCGGCACGCCGGGCCAGAGCACCGGCGTGTACACACAATTGCCCAACGGGGAACCGCAAAAGCATTGTGCCATTACAATTGCTTAAATTGGTTCCCGCTGTAAACACATCCCGACCGGAGACCCCAGGCCAGAATCCGGTCAAGCACTGCACAGTCACAATCGGCTGATTGTTTTTCTAAAAACGCGGTCGATGCTTACAGGGCATATTCCCTCATCATACGCAATCCGTAAAACATCTTACTTATTAATCCACATCCATATTTAATGATAATACACCTCTTGTTGCAGATATAAGCTGCAACAAGAGGTGTTGTCATATCTAGAAAGATAAACTGAACTGGACTTTCTGAGTAAATTGGTACCTGAATGAAAAAGAACCGTCCCATCTCCAAACGGAAACTTTTTCGGCAATGATATCTAATGATAAACTACAATAACATTTTCCCTTTTGGGCTTCTACCATTCCCTGCAGGCCGTTGCTATTTTTGACCTCATTTGCTATACTTGAGATACTATAAGCGCAGGCACAGGAACTCTCGCGCGGGTGTAATGTACGCCTGCTGGACGAAAAGAAGCGAAAGTATTCTTCGAGTGTTAGAATATATCGGATCGTCTGTCAGGCCGCTCTCTTGTATCCAAAGCCAGCCTGCTTCGGAATTTCACCTGAGAGAACAACCATGCTGCAATACTGGCCGGTTTTTTCTGAAACAACTGATGGACCTTCTGGGCAAGCTTAAAATATGTCAGCAAACCAATCGATATACGACAGGTGCACCCCATTCTGCTCCAGTTATGTATATACATAACTCCTTCAAAACTTAACTTCGCCGGGAAACCGCAAAATAATGAAGCTCTTTGATTCAGACGGTACAATCCTAACGAAAATCTAACATAGCATATGATATCCTTTCCGCAGTACCCACGCTGTTGACGCATCGTGGAAGCAGAAAGGATATTTTTATGAAGACAAAAATCTTTTTAAGATTGACAGCGGCAACACTCATGCTGACCCTGACATTGACTGGCTGTGCCAAGCCCATTCTCAATGGGAACACACTGGTTCCGGAAGAAATGGGCATACAACCGCTTACAATCGGCCGGCTTGCCGATTATCTGATTAAGGCGGCTGACGACTACAACCCCAACGCGGACCGCGCTTCCGTTCTGGAAGGATTCTCCGAGACGGAGCAGGCCACTCGGCTGCAAATGTTTGTGTTAGCCAGCCGGGCATTCGGCCACCTTCCTGCCCCAACAGGGAATGGAAAAAACACCGCTCCACCAGCTGTAGATCTGACCGATGCGCCCGAGTGGTCCTGGAGCGCGTTGCGCAATCTGTCTGATGGCGGTGTGTTGGCTGCCTCCGACTTAGGCCTTTCTGACTTACCTGCTCCATCCGATGCAGCGGTTCAGGACACGCCGTCCACAGACGGCGATGGTATGACCGCTTCGGATTCAGACATGGCGGACGATATGAATTCCGGTTCAAAAAGCACCTCTTCCGATGAACCCTCCGGCAATGAAAAGATGAACGCCCCTGTGACACAGAAAGATGCAGAGATCGTAGCGCAGAGATTTTTCCAAGCGTATGGCTCCCATCTGAAAGATAATTTTTACGCCGCTGTGAACAAAGGGGAAATGGATGCACTGGAACTTCCCGGTAACGGTTCCACCGCCGGCGGCTCCAGTACCGTAACCGCCGACACAGACCGTCAGCTTCACGATCTGATCTTAGAAATCATGAACAGTGGAGAGAACTACGCGCATGGCAGCCCGGAGCAAAAAATCCGGGACTTTTACAAGAGTGTCCTTGCGCTGGAGGCGCGGGATGCAGCAGGCATAAAACCCTTGCAAAAGTACCTGGACGCCGCAGATGCCGCTCAAAGCTTTCCCGAGTTAATCGCGGCCATTGTCCTGGCGGTGCAGGAACTGGGCAATATGGGAAACGGCCTTTTTCCCATGATAGCAGTCACCGATACGCAGGACAGCACCAGGAAAGTGATGCAGCTCATGCCCCTGACCCCCATGTTTCCCCCAGAAGATTACGCCGATCCGGACAACATGATGATAAAAGAATACCGCACCTCCATGGTGAATCAGCTTA
The DNA here is from genome assembly GCF_001261775.1 of Anaeromassilibacillus senegalensis. Lineage (GTDB taxonomy): Bacteria > Bacillota > Clostridia > Oscillospirales > Acutalibacteraceae > Anaeromassilibacillus > Anaeromassilibacillus senegalensis. The sequence goes on from NZ_LN868538.1 coordinate 107,722, forward strand.
TAGCAGCGGGTGAGAGTCAAACGGAAGCAGCGCGGCTGGTCGACGGGTTGCTCAATATGGAGCATACTCTGGCAAAAAATTCCTCCAGTGCTGAGGAATTGGGTAATCTTCAGAGCCAAACCAAACGCTACACGCCCGCATCCCTGGATAAGCTGATGCCCCAGGCCAAACCATCGGAACTGCTCACTGCTATCGGTCTCAAAGCCGATGCCCGGATGCAGGTCTTCGATGACAAGCAGTTCGCCGCCTATGCCGTCTGGTTTACTGAAGAAAACCTGGAACTTTTTAAGGCCCTGCAAAAAATCGCTCTGATCTCCGGCTTCAGCAGATATCTCAGCCAGGACATGGCGGAAACCTTCGGTTCCCAGACAGGCACCTCCGAAGAAACAGCCAACGAAGCCGTTCAATCCTTCCTCTCCGAAGAGCTGGGCCAGCTCTATGTCAATCGCTATTTTCCCGCCGAGTCCAAGGCCGAAATCGAGCATATGGTGCAGCTGATGATCCGTGCCTTTAAGACCCGCATCAGCCGCCTGGATTGGATGGAGGAGCCTACCAAGCAGGAGGCCATAAAAAAGCTGGATAACATCACGGTGATGATTGGTTACCCCGACAAATGGGACTTTAATTACGCCGATATCAGAGGAGTTGCCGACGGCGGCAGTTATTTCACAAACGTGGCGGCCTCTGAAGCGGATAAATGGAAAAAGATGGTGAACGGACTGGACGAACCGGTGAACCCCCGCCGCTTCCCCATGGCGGCTTTTACCGTTAACGCTGCAGCCAGCCGAAATACCAACACCTTAATTTTTCCCGCCGGTATACTTCAGGCCCCTTTGTATGATAAAAACGCTTCCTTTGAAGCCAATCTGGGGGCTATCGGCAGCACGATCGCCCACGAAATCACCCACATGTTTGACGACGGCGGTGCGCAATATGATGCCACCGGCACTGTACGCAACTGGTGGGCAGACAGCGATTACACCCACTTCCAGGAGTTGTGTAAAAAGGCAGAGGCCTTCTATGACGGTTATGAAGCCGCTCCCGGTATCCCTGTTGACGGAAAAGAAACCCTGAGCGAGAACATTTCCGATATCGGCGGCATTGCCTGCGGCCTGGAAATTCTCTCCACTATGGAAAACCCGGATTACGACGCCTTTTTCCGCAGCTATGCCCGCTACTGGCTGAAGGTGGCCGACTATAAAACTTTGGCAGAGCTGGCCCAGTCAGATCAGCATGCGCCCAACATTCTGCGTGTCAACCGGGTACTCTCTAACTTTCAGGAATTCTTCGACACTTATTCGATCAGCCCCGGCGACGGAATGTACGTGTCCCCTGAGAATCGCATTGTAATTTGGTAAGACTAAAGATGCCGGAGGCACACGCCTCCGGCATTGGCATACCCGCAAAATCCAATACATTTTATAAAAAGGACGTGAAGCGATGAAGCTGCTGCTGGTAGAGGACGAAGCGCTGCTCTCCAAAAACATAGCCAAGGGGCTGCGTCTGCTGGGTTACGCGGTGGACTGCGCCTATGACGGTGAGGAAGCCCTTGATTTGTATTACCTCAACAATTATGACCTGATGATTTTAGACTTGAACCTGCCTAAACTGGACGGCATGGAGGTTCTGCGGCGTATCCGTAATAAGGATGCCGACTTCCGCATTCTTATTCTCTCCGCCCGAAATACCCTCGAGGACAAAATAAGCGGCCTGGACGAGGGCAGCAACGATTATCTGACGAAACCTTTTGCCTTTCAGGAGCTGGAAGCCCGTATCCGCGGCCTTCTGCGGCGAAGCTTCACCACTGGCAGCACCGAGCTGCGCTGCGGTCTTCTGCGGGTGGATACATCCGCTCGGCAGGTATGGTATGGCAAAGAACTCGTGGCGTTGACGCGAAAGGAGTATACCTTATTGGAATACCTGTTGATTCACACCAATCGTGTCGTCAGCGCAGAAGAACTTATTGAGCACGCATGGGACAGCGAAGCCGACCCCTTTTCCAACGCGTTCCGATTTCATATTCACTCTCTGCGCAAAAAACTGGATGAAGCAGGAGCAACGGGGTATATCGTTACCCAGAGGGGGCAAGGCTACCGCATTCAAGATTCCAAGGAGGTATCATCATGAAAAAATGGACTTTACAGGCCCGACTGACCGCTATTGTAGGTATGATCTTGCTGGCCGCCTGCCTGCTGCTTACCACCAATTCCCTTTTTGCCGCCAATACCTACTACGGGGATTATGCCCTGTTAATTGAATCGGGTCTGGCAGAAATCGACCCCGCTTTGGAAAATTTCGCAGAGCTCGACACCACATTGACAGATCCCGGTGCATTCTATCAGGAGGCATCCCAAAAATTCTCCACCCAGTCTCTGTTGGTTACAGCGCTGATCGTTGCTCTGGCGTTGGTATGTACCTATTGGGCCACGGGAAAGATGTTGCGCCCGCTCAAGCACCTGACAAAATCTGTGCAGTGCGTGGATGATCAGCATCTGGACCGCCGAGTCGCCACACAAGGAGCCGAGGGGGAAGTATTGGCCCTTACAGAATCTTTCAATGGAATGCTGGACAGACTGGAAGAATCCTTTCTTATTCAAAAGAGCTTCGCCGCCAACGCAGCCCACGAATTGAAAACTCCGTTGGCTGTCATCAAGTCCTCTCTTCAGGTGTTGGAAATGTCTCCCCATCCAACAGAAGCGGACTACCGGGAGTTCATGACAGATACTGGTGAAAGTCTGGAGCGTATTATTAAGACAGTGGATGGACTGTTATCTCTGGCAAACCTGGAAACTGTTCCGAAGGATGAAACAGTAGAGCTGCGGCCTCTTCTGGATCAGGCTGTCCGGGAGCTGTCCGGCGAGGCAGAAGTAAATCGTGTTGCATTGTCCGTCTCTGGCGAAGCCGCCGCTGTGCAGGGGAATGCCGGCCTTTTATACCGGGCTTTCTATAATCTGATCGAGAATGCCTTGAAATATAACCGACCCGGCGGGACGGTAACCGTGGGACTGGAACAAGAGGGACACAGTATCCGAATCCGGGTAGCAGACACTGGCATTGGCATCGCTGAGGACGCGCTGCCCCACATCTTTGAGTCCTTCTATCGTGCTGATCCTTCCCGCTCCCAACAAATCCCCGGTTCCGGCCTGGGTCTGGCTGTTGTTCGCCTGATCGTGGAGCAGCATGGAGGGACAATCAAAGTGACCAGCGCTGTGGGCGACGGCTCGGTTTTTTCCGTCCAGTTAAATAAATTTTGACTTTATGCCCAATTGTCATAATTGTCAGCCAAAGAAGGGGTTATATGTTAAAAAGTAAAAGTAAGAGGAAAGCATTTTTTAATTATACTTAAACGAATACGGACGAGTTAAAGAAAATCCTCTCATTCCCCCGTTGCCGGATTTACTAGTAGTTCATTCATACCTTTATGAATGACAGGAGCACTTGCGTAAGCGGGTGCCCTTATTGTTTCACTCATACAGTTCTCTGTCCTTATACCAATTATCAAAGCCTTATGGAGTCCGTTAAATTATCTTCCAAAGAGAATGTATTTGCTTGATATACAACATTGCAAAGGGGATTCATTTCATAATATGTTCTAAAAATAAGCATAACAAAAGAGGGCCGCCCTTGTGGACAGTCCTCTTTTGTTATGCATGCTCAACGAACATCTATTTAATACATCAATAAACGGGATCGATTATCCCACAATCGTAAGATCACTAACATTCATAGCCGCCGTAACAACGCCGCTTTTTCCAATAACTACACGATCCCCGTACACTGCCATCACCGTATAAGTATCCCGATAAACAAAAGCTGCGAGCCCACCGCCGGTATAGGTCTTTGCGCCACTTTTGACTCTGACTTTAGCGCCATTTGCGACTTTCACACTCACTTCCGCATACCGTCTGAGAATATCCGCCTCGTCCACCCATCCGTATACTGTGGAGTCACCTCCTGCAACAGCGACCAAGTGATAGGGATGTCTGCCGTTGTAAATTTGGGTAACAGTCGCCTGGCCGGGCTTACAGGATACCGCGTCGGAAGCGTTGGCATTAGAATAGTGTTTTGCACCGGTAAAGCTCACCACGTCTCCCACCCGGATTTCAACTGTCGAATTGCCCTGTGCAGGCTGATCGCCCTGTGCAGGCTCCGCACCGGAATCCGTGCTTCCGCCCATGGTATAGTTCTGCGCCGCCTTCTTCAGTGCCTGATTGATGTCGCCGTTGGCACGGAACTCGGCCGCAAGAGTGTGGGTACCCGCGCCGACCCGCTCGAACGCCTTGCTGTAGATGGTAAACTTCACTCCGCCCTCTTCCATCAGATAATCCACATTTTTCTCCAGCTTCTGGCCATCCAGCCACAAACCCATGAATTCGGACAAGGCGCCTTCGACTTCAAACTTCTCGTCGGCATAGACGTCCATCCTGTCGGGAATCCGCCCAATGACGGCATGGGCCGCATCGACAGCGGCATTCACATTCTCATTGGTATTTTCCCTGATTTCCAGCGTCAGGTTGGCATACGTATCCTTCGCAGAGGAAGCGCCGCTGCTCATTTTCACCTGGAAGGTAAACTTGCCGCTCTCCTTTGGGACACCGTAAAGCTCGCCGTTGGGCTTCAGCTCCAAACCCATGGGCAGATTGCCGCTTTGCTTTGTGAAGGTGATTTTGCTTCCGGCTGCTGCATTTCCGGCCGAAATTTTTGCGCTGTACGGGATGTACTTGACACCCGCCGGGACCGCAACAGCGGAAGCCGTGGGACCCACAACCGCCGCGACAGCATCCTGCGCATATGTATTTTGCGAGGATGTGCTGCTTCCACCGCCACCGCCGCCGGAAGACTTCTTTCCAGCTATGTAGTTCTGTGCCGCCTTCTTCAATGCCTTGTTGATATCGCCGTCGACACGGAATTCCGCGGCTATGGTGTGCGTGCCGCTGCCCGCCTGCTGGAAGGTCTTGCCGTAGATGGTGATCTTCGTGCTTCCCTCCTCGGCCAGATAGTCCGTATCTTTTTCCATTTTTTCGCCGTCCAGCCAGAAGTCCATAAACTCGGCCAGAACGCCTTCCACCTCAAATACTTCATCGGTATAGGTGGTCATCCGGTCCGGTACGCGCTCGGTAATCATATAGCCTTCATCCGTGGCGGCGTTTACGTTTTCATTGGTGTTTTCCTTGATCTCGAAAGTGAAGTAAGCGTATGAGTCTTCAAAATATCGAGTGCTGCTGGACATCCTTACACCGAGTGCAAAACGACCACTCTCCTTGGGCGTACCGTAGAGCTCGCCGTTAGGTTTCAGTACGAGGCCCTTAGGCAGTTTTCCGATCCATTGGGTGAATGTAACCTTGTTCCAGTCGTACATATTGTTGGTCTGGAGCATGGTGCCGTAGGGGACATACTTAATGCCATCTGGAATTTCGGTTGTGGTAATGGTGGGGTCGCCGGCGATACCGGTCAGTTCGATTTCCACTGGCTCCTGTCCGTCCGCGGAGATGGTCAGGGTGCCGCTGATTTCGCCGTCGCCGGTTGGGACAATGCGCACCTTTGCGACATTTGGCAGCTCGCCATGCGTGCCGTCTGGAATTTCCAGCGTATCAAAGGCGGCTAGGGTATCGTTGCCTTCGCCGCCGACCGTCCAATAATCGTCCAGCCGCACATTCTGGGCGTCGGTGAGTTCCGCCTTCAGCCCGGTCAGCGGCGCGGCCCCCACGTTGGCAATGAAAATATCGTGCACCCTGCCGTGGAAGCCATTTAAAAACAGCTCGCGGCGGGCGCCCTGCGGGCCGTTGACGCCGTTTACATAGAGCTTGGGGCCAGAGGAATCCTTCTTTACAAACGTAACCCAGTAGTTCTTCACATTTTCCTTGTCCCCGGAGGAGGCGGAGTATTGTATCGGGCCGTTCGTAAAGTTCTGGACAGACAAGCCTGACCTTTGCTCCACGGCGGGCGTGCCCGCGTACATTCTGACCTCATGTCCGGTGTAGAACTCCGGGGTCAAAGTGGACAGATCCGTCTCTTCATCCAGCACCAACACGGTCTGGAATCCGTTGTAGTAATAGGTGTCTTCCTCATAGGGGACCACATAATAGTCGCCGATTTCCTCGGCTCCCTGCATGCGGAAATACGTGTCCCTGGAGCCGGGACGCTCCGTCGGTTCACGGGGGCCGTCCGGTTCAATGGATTCATCGCCGTCTTCCGCGCGGATCACAATATGAAACACCTCTCCGCCGGCAAAGATGGAAAACATTACTCCTTCTCCGCCGTAGCTGGCCAGATAGCCTTTATTGCTAAACAAGGATTCCTTGATGTCTTCCGCACTGGCGGCAAGGGCGGCGTCCATGTCCGCATAATCCCCAATGACTGCCATTTCCACCTCGTCGTTTTTCATTCCCTCGAGATAATAAGAAAGGCTCTGGTAATATTGGCCGCTGGCTGGATACTCCTTGTAAAGGGAATAGGTGAGAGTTTTCACACCGTTATTATAAGTAGTAGAGCTGCGCCTGGCAGCTACATCCGTACCTCTCTCATCACGGAGCCAACTTTCTGTTTCAACACCGGTAAACATGGCATTGAAGTCTACATAGAAAGTTTCCCGTCCGACTATTTCATCACCCTTAAACAGGTACATCTCATACTCATTGAAGTCATTTGGATAGTGAAAACCGGCATCGTCCGCATCCATATCCACATTCCAGATACTCGAGGTGATATCGCGTCCACCACCGTCCCTGCTAAAGCTATTGTCATCGGCAATTATCATCACTCTGTCAAACCGACCGGTGGCGTCAAATCCTTCTCTAAACGCCAAGCTCCATCGAAATTCTTCTTTGATCGGCGCATTATGGGATAGATCAACAGCCAAATCGCTCGCTTCGTCATCGCTGCTATACCAGGTGTTAAGGACGGGGATGGGAGTATTCTCCTCCCCGGGAAGCCATAAGGTAGGAACCAGCCACTCGTCGTCATCGGCTTTGATCAAATTAATATCATAGTAGATGTTGGTATCGTCCAGTTGTTTGGCAGAGCCCACCACACAGCGGATATTGTCAATCCCATCATCTTGCAGATCGATCCTGTCGTCTAGATCGTTGACGGTATAGATATCGTCATAGTTTGTGCTCCATGCTACCTTAGCGTCATCCGGAATATCCGGGTCGGTCAGAAGGTCGCTGAGCTTAAACATACGCAGCTCTGGCGGGAGATACGCGGTCAGGTCCACCTCTCTGGTCCGCTCCTCCAGGGGCAGCAGGGAGAGTGTGCTCATCAGCTCGTCCTCGCTGATGGTTTCTCTTTGCATCCATGCGTTCGCGTTTGCCATCGTTTCCGCCGTCGCCGTGGGGGCGGCGTACCCGGTTTCTTCCGCAGCCGCCCCAGCGGCGATGGAAACCGTGGAAACCAGCATCGCCAGTGTGAGCAGAGATGCCAGCCTTCGTTTCCATTTTCCCGGGTTTCTTCTCTTTTTCATGTTCTGTTCCTCCTGTTTATTTGATTTTTGCAAGGGCCTTGAGCTCCTGCAAGGAATAAATGCGGCTTTGCCGCAGGTTCCCCAAATCATCGTCAAACACCAGCGTCTCCCCCACAACATCGCACAGACCGGGCAGGTATGCCAGTGTCTCAAAGTCTCGGTTCAGAAGGAGCCCATAGCGCTCCCCCTGCCCGGAAAGGTACTGGGTTATCATATAGTCTCCCGTCTCCGTAACATAGGTGAGATAGGAGTCCTTTTCCAATTCCTTATAAGGCTTCCCCGTGCGTTTATCGTAAACAACAGGGGTTTCATGAAGGGGCGCCTTGATCCTCCATTGGGAAAGCTCAAAGCTTTCCTCCAAGCTCTCGTCGGGCTTTTCCCCCTGCCGCTCCCAGAGGACGGAGCCGTCCGTAGCGGAGTAAGCCCGCACTGTGCCGTCCTCGTAGATGACCTCCAGCCGGGATTCCCCGCCTTCTCGGCGGTATTGCTGGTCATAGACCCGCATTGCATCGGGAATGTCCGTCCGCGCGATCAGCTCCCCTTCCCGGGAAAGGAGATAAAAGCGGTCGTATTGGAACAGCATGACCGTTTTTCCGTCCGCGCTCAGGCGGGCCTCCGCATGCGGGTACGAGGGGTCGTAGGAGAGGAGCAACGCCTCCGAATGGCTTTCCAGCTTTAAAATCTGCACAACCGGGGTCTCCCGGCTGGCAAGGACCGCATAGGGCCCCGCGATTCCCAGCAGCTCGCAGCCGGTCTCCCGCTCTCCCTGCGCGATGATCTGGGCGTCATCGTCGAAAAGGAAATACGCCCCGCCGCCGATGGACGCCAGCGTATGCCCGCCGCCCCTTGCAAATTTGAGCATATCTGCGGAGGTATAGGCCAGCTCCTTCCGCTCTCCCGTGACCGGGTCAATCTGGACCAGGACATTTTCTGACGCCACACAGATTCCCCGGTCGTCCACCTGAAGCTGGAAGGGCGTCTGCGCTGAAAATCCGCCGGTCTGCTCCATCGTTTGGGTGTCCACCACCGCAAAGATGCACTCGGTCGTATTCCATGCGGAAAAGGCAAAATACTGTTTGTAAAAACCGCCCTCAAAATGCGTGAACGCCGACGTGTCAAAGATTTCCGCGTCTTCGCCGCTTACCAAATCATATAGGGACAGCCCGCCCCCCTCAAAGCTTACTGCGAGAAGGCTGCCGTCCCCGTTCAGGGCCAGCAGGCTGTCCTCCGGGTCGGCCAAAATACCGCCGCCGGGTAAAACGTGTTGGCTCCGTCCACTAAAATCGACCGTTTGTACCGCTGCACCGGTGGCGGCATCGTATACCGTCGCATGGGATTCCGCGCCGTACACCCCGACTACCCGGCCGTTGTCCGCGGAAAGGGCCAGGTGGGTTGCCGCTTGGCCGCACCACAGCTGTTTTCCTGCGCCGATATCGTAGGCGGACAGACCGCTTTCCCCAGCATACACGAGGGCATTCTCATTGAGGAAGCATAAATCGGCCGCGGCAGTGGGCTGCGCGGGCAAATCTGCCAGTTGCTCTCCCGTCTCGGTATCCACAACCATAATGCGGTAGGCATAGAGCGCCGCCAGCCGGGTTCCATCCGGAGAAAGGGTCACCTTCAACGCCTCCGAGGGCAGTTCCACCGTCAGGTGAGATTTTAAGCCGTCCGAAAGATCATAGACTCCCAACGCATCCGTCAGCGCCTTCTGCGCTTGTGGAATTTCTCCAGCGGAGAAAATCGTCTTTTCCTCCGGCATTGCCTCAAGCGCATAGTGGACAGCTCCCTGCACGTCTCCTTTCCGCAAAGCACTTTGGGCGTATTCTGCCAGCGCATAGGCGCTCTGCCGTTGTTCCATCTGTTTCAGGCCGGTAAAGGCAGCTCCGCCGCCCAGCAGAAAAATGCCAGCCAGGAGCGCAGTCACCGCACAGATGCGCCGCCGGCGTCGCTTTGTTCTGGGATCGTTTTCCCACAGATGCTCCAGCGCATACAGCATCTCTTCGGCGGTTTGATAGCGGCGTGCCGGATCCGGTTCCATAGCCTTTTGAATGATCGCAATTACCGCGGGGCTGAATGCTCTGGGGGAAAGCGGGGCCACCTCTTTGGCGTTTCTGGCCGGCCTGACTCCACTGAGCAGATGGTACAGCGTTGCTCCCAAACCATAAATATCCGAGCGGACGTCCACGCGCACCGGTTTCTTTTGCATATCGGAACTGTCCCCGCTCTGACTGCTCTCCCCCGGCAAAACCGTCTCCACGTTGGCAGAGATTTTAGTGCTGGGGTCTTCATCTGAAACTCCATCGCCTTGGATATAGTCGATCCCATAGTGCTCCGGAGACGCGTATCCGGCACTTTTGCCCACCTGTACCGCCCCTTCTTCTCCAAGGGCCAAAGCGATGTTGAAGTCGATCAGGCAGATGTCCCCCTGTGGGGTTAGCATGATATTGGAAGGTTTGATATCCCCATGGAGGATTCCGTAGGGCGGCCTGCTGTGAAGATAACACAAGGCGTTTAATAGCTGTCTTGCCCACTTGATCGTCCGGGGCTGAGAAAACCGCTCCCCCCGGCTCAGAGGCTTATCCAGGCTCTCCCCCTCTATGTAGTCCATCACCGTATAGACGGTGCCGTTCTCCGCCACAAAATCATAGACCCGTGGGATGTATGTGTTGCTCAGATCCTTCAACGCATCGACTTCCCGGCGAAGCGCCTCCGGTTTTGCAGACAGGGTACGCTTGTCCGCCTTGAGGACCACCCATTTTCCCAACCGCAGATGTTTAGCAAGATAAACGAATCCACCGCCGCCTGAACCAATTTCCTTTACAATTTCATATACGCCCGCAATGATCTGGGGCATAGGCTTTCCCCCCTGACGTCAACGCCGTTTTTTCCCAAATTCTTTTTCCAAACATTCCGCCAACCGTTTTCCAGATAGATGAAAGAGCAGAACTGCGGCCACTGCGGCGGCGGCAGCAGCGCCCATGACCGCAATCCCGCCGTATAAAAGGATTTCGCTGACTGCCGCGCTGAACATAAAAGGCCCTCCTTTTCACTCTTCCCAGATATAATCTGCGCCGCTGGTCCCAAAGGATATTTTTACATTTTTCCGCAGCCGGTAAGGCAGGTTCGGTTGGAGCGGCCTGCCTTCCACAAAGGTCCCCGCGCGGGAAGAAATGTCCGTAATGATATAGCCGTCCACATCCCGTTCGATGGCCGCGTGATGGCGGCTGACCGCCTTGGTGTCCTCGCGGAACTCAAAGCTGGATTGCTTACGCCCAACAGAGGTATCAAATCGCCCGATGGTAAAGACTTCCCCCACCTCGATATGCACCGGAATGACCGAAGGCAGGTCTACCGAACCCACCAGCCGCAAACGGGTTCCAAACTCCTCCAGCTGGGTTTCGTTTTCTTCTGCCGCCGGACAAACCGCTTTCGGCTTTTGAAACTGGGTCTCGCTGCTGACCGGCGCCGGGCGAACCGCGGCGGGGGGAATGTAGACTGGCGTGTCCGTCCACGGTTTTTCCCCAGGCATTTTTCCGGCCACGATGGGCTGTTTCCCCGCTGGAAACACTCTTTTCTCCCGTCCTTTTTTCTCCTTGCCTTTTTTCCCAACAGCTTTTTCTTCCTTGCCGCCAAACCGAAAAAAGCCACCCTTTTTCTTCTCTTTTTCCTTTCCGGAGAGATCAATAAAAATATCGCCGTCCCCGATGGGAACGGGCGCCGGGAGCGGATCCTTCAGCGGCGGAGGCGTCTCTTGCTTTTCCTGCTTGATAGCCGGCAACGGCGGCATGGGCGGATAAAGGGTTTCCTTCTGTGCCGGTTTTGCGGGCGTCTGAGCCTTGTGCAGCGCTTCCAAAAAGGTTTTTGGCTGAAAATCCTTCATCAACATACGAAGCACCATGTTCTCCAGTTCTGGGGAACTCACGCTGTTCTTTTCCGCCACCTGCATCGCCATGCTTTTCAGTTGATCTCCGCTGGAATAATCCTCCCGGGAGGGAATATAAAGGTAGCTGATCCGGCCCTGTTTATCCCGATAGAGGTATTCCGGTTTCAATACAAAGGAAAACGGCTTGAGGAACCATTCGCTACAGCTTAACAGGGGCTGAAGCAGGCCCTCCCAGAGGCAGACGTAATCCTCCGGCATCTTTGGGCCATAAAAATAGCGCAATTTGCTCCGTTCTCCCGTTTGGTATGTCAGCTCTACCTGACCGTCCACATCACGATAGCGAAAGGGAATTAGGAACTCCGGCATATCATATTGAAGCGTATACAGGGCTTTTCGGTCCACGTCTCGCTCCGGGATCTGAACCGTCAGCACAGTCCCGGACAGTGAATTTTCTTTTCTTTGAATCTCATAATTCATATCGTCTCCTCCAAAAGGGTGATGAATTCCCAGCCATCCACCGTACACACCGGCGCGCTGCCGTCACAAAAGCTTTTCGCCTTTAAAAAGAACGGTTCGATGACGACTTCTCCAGAAAGACTGACGTATCCCCAATCCTGTCCAATCTGGACGGCTGCCAGATGTCCCCCAAAGGAAAGCGCGTCGTCAAATTGAAAGTCGATCTTTACGTTCCCGCCGGCGTCGATAAATCCCCAATGGTCCTCCCGTTTTACCGCCGCGTATCCATCAGCAAAAGGCCGGGCGTCCTGATAGGGTTCCCCAACTTTCTGCCCGTTTATCAGCAAAAAGACGTCGGCCCCTGTCCGCGCAAAAACTGCCGACTGTCCGTAGCACCGGCCCAGCTCATCAAGGACAATTTCGTCGTATTCCGGTGGAATATACCATTCCCCCGACTGGTCGACCACACCCCAGCGTCCCCCCTGCTTGGCGGCGGCATAGCCGCCGGCGTACATACCCAACGCTTCATAGGCCGCCGCCGCTGTATGGAATTCTCCATCTGCAATGTGCCAACCGTCCTCCAGAAGTAAAGAGGTGCGAGCCTCACTGTAATTCCCAAAATCAGAGGCGGCGGCGTGAAGAAGGGCCACCCGGTTGTTGTCCGCGTCCACCGCCGAGATCACACCACTCTTTTTTACCAGAACCTGTCCGCCGCTGTACGTACTGACTTTGTCATAGATACATGGAATTACAAGCGTCCCGTCGGTTCGCGCAAGGCCCCAGGCTCCCTCTTTCCTGACTTGTATGGCTCCGTTGGCGGCGCCGGCGACGTCCTCATAAATCGTGCGGCCAAAAGTGTAACCGTAGCGATTTTCCTCATACAGTGCGTTCAGCTCCTCGTCTCCCGTCTTTTGAACGCCCACTCGTAAAGCTTTCAGGGCCTCTTCGTCGTCGGAAAGTGTCAGATAGTATTGAGCTGCTTCCATAAAGACCTCCGGTTTCGCGTCCGCGCGGGCCATCTGCAGCTCCAGGAGATCGGTGTATTTCCTACGGTAGCCCTTCTCGGCAAGAGCCAGATAAACCTTTTTTAACTCTTTTTCGCATTCAGCTGTGCGTTCCCCAGAATATCCGGTGGCTTCCTCCAACAGCGGTACAGCGCGGATATAGATTTCGTCCTCTATATAAGCCGCCGCCTGCTCCAACAGCTCCGTCTGCTTCTGTGTATCGCTCTTTGCCTGAAACGCCATTATCCAGGAAACGAGGAGCAGCAATACGCAGCCCATCGCCAGTAAAATCCGTTCCCCACGTTTCACCAAGCTCCCTCCTTATCGGAAAAATATTGTCAACAGGATTCCCACATACAAAAAGGGAATCAAGGGCATTGTTCCCTTGCGGTCCATCCGCCGTGCAAGGATCAGGCCCAGCCCGATCGCCGCCGACAATATGGACCCCGCCAGCATGGCGGGAAGAACCCCTTGGATGCCCAGATAAAGCCCCGCGGCGGCCATGAATTTTACGTCCCCGCCGCCCAGACCGTGACGGCTCAAAAGGTAGACGGTGAGGAACACCGCCCCGCCCAGCAGGGCTCCCAGGACGCCGCTCACCAAAACGGGCAGCGTCTTTTCCGTTTGCCAGAAGAGCTGGGGCGTCATGGTCAGCACCCATCCTCCCAGCATCACCAGCACCAGCCGGTTGGGCACCAGCTTGTTTTTGGCGTCTCCAACCGCGGCTACATATCCAAAAGCCAAAACCATTTCTCGCAGCAGCAGGGGAAAGGGGGACAGATTTTTGAACCGGACCAGCCACAACACTGTCATCAGGATGGGCAGGGCGGCCCAAAGTACCGCTGTTTTCCATTTTAACTGCTTCATTTTTGATACCCTTCCCCGTCGCCGCCCAGCCACGCCTTTGTCTTCACCGTCTGGCTGATCTTCAGCTTGGGCTCAAAGGGCAGAGGAAGCGCGCCGAATGTGTAGTCGATTTCATAGTTTACGGTGAGCCAGACGTCCCCGTTGCTGTCCATGAGCGTGCTGTTGTGCGTGGCTGGCAAGTCTGTACTGGCGACAGAATGAAAGCTGTAAAATTCCAGCCCCTTCAGTCCCCCGTCCACATGAAAGGCTTTCAGATATTCGTCCCCCGACTGGTCGCCGTTGTCCAGATAGCGCCCCACCAGCGGCCGGACCAGAGCTGAAAAAGCCGCGTCGCCCATCTCCTTCAGGCCGTAATTCAGCATCAGCTGGATCGTCTGTTTGGGATCCTGTACCGTGTTTTCCACCCAACCCTTTACCTGGACCGTCGCGCTCTTTCCCACCTCCGCCGTCTGTCCCTCGGAGAGGTTTTTCAGCCCGGTCAATATCTCATTGATGTTCTCTTTGATCTCGCCCGCCTGCTCGGCCTTATCGGCGTTGCTTTTGATACTGTCCGCCATTCCCGTCACCTCCAGCGTGTAGCTGTAGAGAGAAATCGTCTGCGCCGCCTGGGTCAGCGCGTAATGGACGCGGGACTGCACCGTTACGATGTTGACCAGGCTCAGAATGGAGACCATCAGCAGCACCAGCAGCATGAAAGCGGTGGCCGTCTCCACCACGATATATCCTTTTTCGTCCCCCTTCATGCTTAATACCCCCTGTAATCAGTGACGGAAACCGGGACGGTCCCGGGCGGGATCGTTCCATTTACGCCCTGCCGCGCCACGGGCATGGACAGGAAGAGCATCCGCAAATCCAGCGTGGTGGTGATGCTGAACCCAGTCGCGGCTTTTGAAAGGTCCTCCAATGGGACCGCGGTCATGGCCGCTTCCCGTGCGGCACGGTCCCCGCTGCTCCCGATGTTGTTTTTCTTGTTTGTCAGATTCAGCTCGATCAGGTTCTTCGTGCGTTCGGCCAGCGCGTTGTCGCTCACAAAGAGTAGGAAAATGCGCAGGTAATCCGTGTAGTTCATGGCGGATGGTTCCTCGTCGTCCAGGGAGGAGGCCTCCGTGTCCACCTCAAAGTCCTCTGAAAGGCTTCCATCCGCCGTATTGGATAGCCCCCAAATACTAAAGCGCCAGTTTTTACTCTGCTTATACAGGACCACCGTATGTCCCGACCGGAGGCGCCCCACATCCATGGCGGATTCCCCCATTGCCATGGCGATCCGCACCAGCTCGCCCATGAGGAAGGCGAAGGGACCGCTGATAGGCGTCAGCGTGCGCTTAACCTTGTTCACCAAGCGGTTGACTTCTCCGATTTTGAAGGACGCTATGTAGTTGAAGACAAAGCGCACCAGCAGGATCATGCCGGAAACGGTCTTGAGATTGCTTCTGGCGTCGTAGAGGTTTCCCGCGTAGAGGTATTCCAGCTCCGACTGGAAATAGTAGTTCACATCCGTGCTTAGGGGAATCCCCGCCATGTTCTTTTCCGATCCGTCCGCCTTAGTGGCATAATTGGAGAACATCTCGGTATCGTAGGTCAGCAGCAGGCAGCGGTTTGCCACATCGTCCCCCAAATCGGCCAGACGGCTGATCAAGTCCCCGTGCAGCGCCTCCTTGGTCTGTTTTTTCGCTTCGCCTTCCTTGCCCCAATCCCCATCGGAGCCGAACCCAGACTCCAAAACCTCGCCATCGTCCCCGGGAGCGCCACCGCTTGCATTGGGCCGGTAGGTCCAGGCCCCCTCCGGTTCGTATACCAGGCAGCCGCGGAAAATTTCCTGAATCTGCTTAAAGAGCTTGGAAACCGTCTGCTTTGCCGCCTTCTTTTTTCCGTTATTGTCGGAGCTGCCGCACATCTTTTTCAGCTCCTCATAGAACATCCTGTTGCGCGTGCGGTCAAACGCCGCGCTTTGAAAGGGCTCATATGGGTCGTCCTTCGGTAGCTCAATTTTAACCAGTGACGGTCCTAAATTGCTGATTTTGGTGAAGGGCTCTTCTAATTCAGGAAACTGATCCTGATGATCCCGATACCAGTCAATATCATACTCGGGAATTTCCTTCATCCTTTTTAAATCATCCAGCTCGATCTTCCCTCTGTTTTCTATCGTCCCACCCATATGGTCGCCGTACTGGTATGTATCCAGCAGCTCGATAAACCTATCGATTTGCGCATTGTCGTGATCCCGCATGGCCTCCCCCATAGGGACTATCTCGTATCCCAAAAGGTCGCGGTAGACATCGATCATAGACCGGTTCCCGTTTTCCGCTTTCCGCGCCGTCATCCCTTCTTTTAAATCCTCTGAACAGCCGTCCTCGGCGTTCAGCGCATCTTCCAGCTCGTCCACCTTGCGGGAAAGCTCCGCTTTCTTTTTGTCCCCTTCCTCGCAGTAGCGCACCAGTTTATCCAATTCGTCGTGATACGCCTTTATCGATTTTATTTTCTCTTCCATACAGGTTTCCAGCGATTTTTCAACCTGTTCCTGTTGTGTGAATTCTCCCTTGTTCTTATCCCACAAAGTCTTGATCTTGCCGCCGGCCACCAGCGTCGCAACATTCTCCAGGCAGCCCTTATAATGGGTATGGAACACATTTTTCTTCTTTTGATCCTCCGCAGAGCCGGTATCGTCAAAGTTCATAAACCGGTTATAGTCATCCCGTACCTCAAGCGCTTTTTTAAGCTGGTCGTTGATCTTTTCCAATATTCCGTTGATCTCCGTTATGGCGCTTTCCTCGTCCGAGGCGCAGCTATTGACCACCTGAATTTGGTCGTAAATTTTCTGATAGACCTTTTCCAAATCCTCTATCTTGTCATCGACGTCCATTTTCTTCTCGATGACCTCCGAATCCTTCTTGACCTTTTTAAACGCTTCCAGCCGGTTCAGTAACTGGTCGATCAGGATCACCGGCGCGCGGAATTTGGCATACTCTTCGATCTGCCTTCGCAGCACATCCAGATTATCCAGGTTCTGCCCCTGCGCGGGAAGCACCGCCCCCGGCTTCAAATTGGAGCCGTAGGTCAGCTGGAACGTACCCAACCCCTGCTTCCGGTTTTCCTGCCCAAAGACGGCAACCTCCACATACTGATCCACCATGTCCGCCAACTTTTCATCCGACTGCATGACCCCGAACAGGCCGTAGAGGTCCTGCAAAAGGGCGTCATAGCTGGCCAAAACCGAGTTGGCCGCCAATTGGTTGGCATCCTGTACCACGCTGCGGGCCGCATAAATCCGCGCCAAGTCCACCGCCGTCCCACTGACCAAAATGGAAGGGATCAGCAAAAGGCTGACGAAAACCGTCACCATTCCCTTACAGTTGTGCCGCAATACGTTCATCCCCCTCGTTTTTATATTCCCAGGACGTCCTTAAACCGGCTGCATAAATCCCCCACCTTGGAAAATGCCTGCGAGATATTGTATTTTTCATCGAGCCAGGCCGCCACATCTGCCGCAATGTCCATATCGCGCACAAACTCGTCCCCATCCTGCACCACCGCCGTGGACGTCACCGTAACGGGGATTTCCTTTGGAAACTTTACAAAGCTCAGGTCCACCGGCATGGGGATGGTGCGGGTGGCGGTGATGGAGATTTCCTTATAGATTACATAATTGGTCACGCTGTATTCCACCTTCAGCTCTCCCACCGGGTTTTGTATCCCGGAGGATTCCACGTGGGAAACGATGGCTTCCGCCTCCCCGCCGTCCTCCCCGGAACCGATTGCGTGGAACAGCGCGGCGTACACATTGTCCAAATCCTTTTTATTCCGCACCCACTCGTAGCCCGTCCCCTCCGCGTCGCAGTCCAGCCAGGTATCGCTGCGCTGGACCGCGATGGCTGTCGCGGCATATTGGGTGGCTCGTTGGAGCAGTGCCCGTGTGGGCAAATACATCGCCAGCAAAACCAGGCCGGCGTAAATCATAATCATAATGGGAAGGAGGATCGCCGCCTCCACAACGGCGCTCCCCCTGTTGTCTTTTTTCAATCGAAGCTTCCGCAGCAAGACGGTCCCCCTCCTCTTCTCATTAACCTTTTATCCCCCGTCAGATGACATTGGCTTTATTCCAGATGCCTGACTGGTCACATCTTTCCACATATCGTCTAACCAACCGCTCATCGCTCCCCACAGAAACACGACGGCCAACACAGCCACCAGGACGAGCAGAACGGCCACCACGATTCCGTCAACTCCCCGCTCATCCTCCTTTAATTTCCGGAAGAATTCCCAAACATGCAGACGAGACGCAATGACCGCCTTGTCGAGTTTTTTCAACATTGCTTTCCCCTCCTTTCGCACAGAACATTTATGTACTTCGTCACAAACCGCTGAAGTTTGTGATGACAGGTACCACAATCATGATGAGGATCGCGACAAAGAGCAGCATGGTGGGGATCATCAGCTTGGCATTTGCCTGTTCCGAATCCCGCTTGGCGGTATGCTGCCGCTCCTGCCACGCCTCGTGGGCCATGCTCTTGAGCAGCAGGCCGATCTCCGCGTTGCCTTTGGACAGGTTTTGGATCATCGCGGTGGCCAGCTTTGTGGTCTCTTTGGTAGAGCACCGATCAATAAAATTGGCGTACGCAACCGCCGGCTCCACCAGGTTGTCCAGTTCCTCCGAGACCTTCCGCATTTCCAGGTAGAGCTCCCCGTCCTGGCTGCAGGCCGTCTCTTTCCACGCTTGGTTCATAATCATTCCGGAGGTAACGAGCAGGGCCAGCTTGGAAACCACGTTGGGGAACTGGCGGCCGATTGCTGCCCGGCGTTTGGCCACCCGATCCTTCACGTCGCTGTAGAACGCGTACGCCAGCACCACCGCAATGGCTGTTCCTGCCAGCGAAACGGCCAGTCCGCTGTTTACGTCCCCCGTGCTCAGCAGGATGGACCCCAGCGCCAACGTCAGCGCCATCCCCAGAATAAGGCAGGAAAGCATCTGCGCCAAAAGCCGCCGGGTGCGGTTGGCCGCATATTTTTTGCCGTCCAGCTCCGCATACTGAGCATAAATGACCTTGTTGAAATTCCCCTTGCCGATGGCGTCCACCCGCCGCTGGAGGACGTAGCCCGGCATCGCGAGTATTCCCACGCTCTTCAAATTCCCCTTTTGCAGCCGGACATTGGCCTCCTTCCGCTTGGCGATCTGCTTTTCCGAACTGCCCAGAAAGAGCCGCATGACCTTGCCCGCCAAACCGTGATACCGCGCCAGTATTTTGGCGTTTTTGCGGTCCTTCTGTTCCAGCTCTGCAATTTCGTCCAGATTGCCCAGCACCGTATTGTAAGCAGCCTGGATCCAATCTTCCTCCCGCGCCTGAAACAGGAGAATCAACCACAGAAGCATCAGCACCGTGGCAAGACCTGATAATACGATCATCAGCATAGCCACCCCTCCTCACAGCTCCACATTGCTAAACTTCCGCGCCATGATGAAGCTGATGACAAACACGATAAGCCCCACGGTGGCCACGATCCGCCCCAAAGGCGTGGTATAGAGCGCGTCCATAAAGCCGGCGCCCGCGTAGCCGATGATCAGCAGGATGACCAGCGGCATAAAGAGCATAATGTTGACCTCGGACTTGGCGGCGGTCATCATGGTGTCAATTTCCATTTCGATCTCCATTTTATCCGCAATAATCTGCTGGGTTTCGCGGATGATCTCGTCTGCCCGGCCGGATTTTCCCTCGATGGTGGCATAAATGGAGGCAAAGCTCTCCACATCCTCCAAGCCGCTGCGCCGGGCAAAATCCATAAATGATTTGGAGAGCGGCACGGCATTGTTGAACCGGCTGAGAATAAGGTTTAGCTCCGCCATGATGTCACTGTCCTCGGGATAGATCATGGAGAGGTCCTGCCGCGCGCTCAAAAGTGCTTTCAGCACAGGATTCCCCGCCCGCATTGCCACTGACATCGCCTCCAAAAGGTCATAAAACTCCATTCGGAGTCTCATGAGACGTTTATGAACGGCGTTTTGCGCGGCGGCAAAAATGTTTACGATTCCTACAAGCGCCCCGCCTACAAGGCTCAGCGGAAGAATTTTATAAAAAATAAACAGCACCGCAAACCCTGCGGCAAACCCGATGAGGAACGCCAGAATGTGATCTGCCGGCCCCGACGGGCTCACCGCGTAATCCGGCACCGCCATCGGCTGCCGGTCCTTCTGCCCGCGTTGAGAGGGAGTCTCCTCTCTCGTGGACACAAACAGGTTGTCTTCCATCGCCGCCCCCTCCTAAATCGTCCGGTTGATACCGGCGTTTGTCAGCTTCTGTGTATCTTTCATGGACTTGTCCGTCCGGACCAGGCTCCCGACGACTTTATCCCTTGTGCTCTCCGGCGTCTCACGGAACTGGTAAAGGGGATTGATCCGGTACTTCCGCTCATCAATGTCGTACCCCAGGATTTCTACAATCTCCATCGTCTTCCTGCTCTTATCGCGAAGGCGGGAGAGATGGATGACAATGTCCACCGCTGAACCGATCTGCTGCCGGATGGCCTCCAGCGGCAATCCTTCCGCCCCCTGGAGCACCATGGTCTCTAGACGGCGCAGCATATCCTCCGTGGAGTTCGCGTGGCCGGTGGAGAGGGACCCATCGTGGCCGGTATTCATCGCCTGAAGCATATCGAGCGCCTCCGCGCCGCGGACCTCGCCCACGATGATACGGTCGGGCCGCATGCGCAGGGCCGATTTGATCAGGTCCCGGATCGTGACGGCGCCACTGCCGCCCGCGCCGGCGTTCCTGGTCTCCAGCCGCACCAGGTTGTCAATGCAGCGGATTTGCAGCTCCGCGGAGTCCTCGATGGTAATGACGCGCTCATCCCGCGGGATAAA
The DNA here is from genome assembly GCF_001261775.1 of Anaeromassilibacillus senegalensis. Taxonomy (GTDB): domain Bacteria; phylum Bacillota; class Clostridia; order Oscillospirales; family Acutalibacteraceae; genus Anaeromassilibacillus; species Anaeromassilibacillus senegalensis. The sequence goes on from NZ_LN868538.1 coordinate 128,244, forward strand.
ATTGGATAAGGCGTTCAGAAAGGTTGTCTTACCGCTGCCCGTGCCCCCGCTTATGAAAATATTGTATTTGGCCCTGACCAAAACCTGTAGGACCTCCGCCACCTCCGGCGTGAACGACTTGTATCCGATGAGCTTTTCCACCGTCATCGCTTCCTTGGGGAAACGGCGTATGGTAACGATAGGACCATTGAGCGCCACAGGCGGCATGACCACATTCACACGAGAGCCGTCTTCCAAACGGGTATCCACAATGGGTTCGCTTTCATTGACCGACCGGCCCGCCTGTGAAACGAATTTCGTAATGACGGTCGTCAGTTCCTGCGGGCTTTCAAAATGGATGTCCAACCGGGAGAGATGTCCTTTTCTTTCCACAAAGATATTCTTATGCCCGTTTATCATAATCTCCGTAATTTCGGAATCGGCGATGATCTGCCCCAGCACGCCCAATCCCCTGATGGATTGATAAACCGTAGATACGATTTGATTACGCTCCCGAAAATTCAGGGTAGAGAGCTCCCGGTATGCTTCAGGGCTGCTCGTTTTCGCCCAATTTTGCTTTTCTTCCATGGTCCGCAGAATAAAGTCCCACAACTGCTCATCGCTCATGATGGTAAGGTCGGGATTGTTCTGCACCTCTGTTTTCAACTGCCGAATCAGTTCATCACGTTTTATCTCTGTCACGCCATTGCTCCTCCTGTCCTCTATACGCCAAAATTAACCGCGGACAAGCTCTTATACACAGAAATTGGGTTGTCAGAGCGTACATAAGGAAGCGTCACCGCCCGTTCAGCAGCGTTGCCGGTCTGAGCACCCATATTTCCCACCCAAACGCATTTGGGACGTATTTGTTCAAACAGATCATGCTGGCAGCAAAATTGTTCCCATTTCGCTTGGCACCTCTGGCTTCCATCCATTACCGCCAACACAGCATCCGCCAGTTTTAGCAATTCCCGGCAGCGTTCGTCGCAAACCGCAGACAGATCCAACACGACTTCATCTGCTCCGTTGGATGCTGCCGCAACCAGCTCCTGAACCTCCGGAGAGGAGAGGATATTCATGTCGTCATAATTGTTGGGCCGACAAAAATAGAAGATACCCGAACCATTATCCTGCTTACGAATACTTTGCAGAAGCAGCGCAAGATTACCGCCCTGTTTTCCAAATGCTTCGCTGATACTTTTGCCGTCATTGGAAAAATACACCGGCACACTGGAGAAATATTCCAAGTCCAAATAGATCGTTTGCTTCTTGTTTGCCACACACTGGGCAGCATAAGCCAGCGCCACTGTGGTCTTTCCTGTTCCGCCAGCTGGGGACCAGACCGCGGTAATATGAGCATTTCGACTTTCTGGGAACTCCTTTTTTTCGGAGGTACTGGCGTATTTTTCCAGAACGTCTTCTACAATCGCCGAAACGCGCTGATATTTTCGCACAGTGTCATACCGTTCGGACTGTTCGCCTGCGCCCGTCATTCCGTCCCACAGAATCAGAGGCAATGACACCTCCTTCAATGTTGTTCCCGCCGCTAGTTCCGGGCCGAGCAGCGCAACATCATAGCGATGGACGGACAACATCTCCGACAGGCATGTATCTGAGGAACACGTACTTACCTCAAAACACTTTGCATACTTATCTAACAAAACCCCGGAAAGATGATTGGAATAATCCGTATCTTCCGTTGCAATTAAAAGCTGCACTTTCATATAAGTCACCTCATTTTTTGCTTTGGAGCAGAATTGCAGAAATATTGTCCGTCTCGCCCAAATCTATCGCCCTGCGCGCCAAACGCTCCAACATACGCTCTGCACGCCTTCCATGGATCTGGTTGACTTCCTTCTGCAGTTCATCTTTCGCTATGCGCTTATAAAAGCCGTCCGTACACAGGAGAAAAGATTTTCTATCAGCTTCACCCTCTTCATACTGGACGGTAAGCGTATCCCAGCGGCCAATACAAGCTGTAAGTTTCCCGGAATCAGAGAGGTTGTCCTGGCTCAATTGGCACAGTTCCGCGCCGTCGCACTGATAGACTCTGCTGTCTCCAACATGTACAAGCACATATCGCCCTTTCGAGATCAATAGCGCGGAAAGCGTCGTCGCCGCATCCAGATTCTTATTCCGCGCCGCTTTTATTACTTCCCGATTAATGTCAAGCACCCGGTCCCGCAGAGACAACCCCAGTCTGCTGCTGTCTGTTTCCTCCTGCCAAACCGCCAGCGCCCTTGTTGAATAGTGTGAAGCAAAGGCGCCGTCGCGAGTGCTCCCCACACCATCACATACCACCGCCAGCAACAGCGGACCTTCCGGCGACGGCCATTCCCTCCAAAAAATGCTGTCCATATTGGAAAGGCGGGCATTTTGAAGACTCAAGCCACAGCAATACCAACTGTCCAAATTCTGTCTCCTTCCTCTTACCAATCCTTCTTAACCTTAAATCCTTTTCGCGGTTTTATCTCATTACGTTTCTCTCGTTTGATCGTCGTTCCAAGCAAATTGTTTCGATCAAAAAGTGTACCTTTTGATCGAAACAGTCTTCTTTTGTATTTAGAAAAAAGCATTTTCAAAACTTATAAAATGATTCAAAATACCTTGTTGTTTTTTGTCGTCTGTGCTATTATAGTAAAAGTTTAAGTACTGTCAGAAGGTACACTTTTTGATAGTTTTACTTTTTGACAGCATCGTGCATCAAAAAGTAGATAACAGAGGGTTTAAGGAAACCTATTCGGACTCACGCGTTGATGTAGGCTTGTTTTTATTCCGTTTGCCGGTTGCGCAATTCTCTAAGACGCCGGTAAAATGTCGCTTCGCTCATGTGGCATTGTTCTACCGCTCGATGTATACTGATCTCTTTTTTCTCCCATGCTTGGACTACCTGGCGAAAATCGTCCGGCAGACTAATTGCGGGTCGTCCAAAGATCGTGCCCTTCGCTTTTGCGGCCGCTATGCCCTGTGCTTGGCGTGTTTTGATATTCTCGTGTTCGCTTTGAGAGACGAAGGATAGAATTTGCAGGACCAAATCAGCAATGAATGTCCCCATTAAGTCTTTTCCGTTCCGAGTATCCAACAAGGGCATATCGATCACGCAAATATCAACGCCCAGCTCTTTGGTTAATATCCGCCATTGATTTTGAATTTCTTCGTAATTGCGTCCCAGCCGGTCGATGCTCAGCACATAAAGCAGATCACCCTGTTTCAATTTTTTAATCAGCCGTTTATATTGGGGTCGGTTAAAATCTTTTCCGGATTGCTTATCTATGTAGATATGTTTTTCAGGTATGGCCTTGCTCTGCATCGCAAAGTATTGCCGTTCTTCATTCTGGTCCGTGCTGGAAACTCGGATATAACCGTAGATATTTTCCATCAAAACAACTCCCTCGTTTCTTCTATATTGCAGGCGGCAAAACGTATTTTACGCTAATTGGCTGTTGCAAAAAAGCTCCGTCTGCTGGTACAGGCGGAGAAGCGGGAGATGTCTTCATGTTCATATACATACAAACTTTTTCTTACAAATGATACGGTTAAGTCCAATTTTGAAGGGCTATTACAATAACATTAGAAAAACGAAGCAGGAGCGTTGATGGCCCATAAGGCGAATCAACGCTCCTGCTTCGTTTTAAAATAGAATCTATACATAGACAGTAAAAAGAGCAAAGCAAGTATGAAAAAGAGGTACAAAAAAACAGAGAAAAAAACTAGTATAAAAACGCCTGTACTAAGTAAGGCTGCTTTATCTTTTTCGATCAATTACTTTTATAACAACAAAAAATACGCCAACCAGTAAAAGACTTCCGTAGCAGGAAGACACATGCAGGCCAAAATTGGTTTTGTACTTCCGATGAGCAAGTATCTTAAACCCTATAACAGCATTTATAAAAGAGCTCCAAAAAGTCGCTATTTATTAAAAAATGCTTCTTTGTGTTACCTTTCATGTATTCCAGATATAATACACAAGTAATAGCAAGGGAGCGTCCATTATAATTGCCAAGCATTAAATATGATAACACGCAGATTAAAGCCGTCCACAGATTTTTTCGCTGAACCGACTCCGCCGGGTTAGCAGCTGCTCAGAAAAAATGTTCTCTTTTATGAAGAGAAATATTTCACTCTGACTGACGAAAAATTGATCTGAAAACAGTTACGGCAATGATAAGATTATTGATGTTGATCTTGTCATTGATTCGCATCCAACACATTATACCTTTTTATATGAGAAATTTGCGAGCTATTTTCATCATATAAAAACAAACACTTATGCGGTACATCACAGAAAACGCCCACCAATGACATAATTTTATTATTTGTAATACATTAGGAGACGTCATGGAACCACGGGCATATGAAGATAAGTTTAAAAATGAATCAGAATCACTTGGTGTCATTGGACAAAGAAAATTCCCATTAGTGTCCAAAATGCAAAGAAAAAGCCAAGAACCTGTATGGTTCCTGGCTAAAATTTGGTTGCGGAGGTCTGCAACCTATTATATGTGCTACTTTCCACAAGACTGCATAAAATGTAAAAGTCTACGAAACCACGGTTGGATGTTCGCACCATCACAATAACCGCTATCGTAGACTTCCTCGTAGGACTTGCGTTACTTATTATTGACAAACTAACGTAAGTCTAAACCGTGTTCTATGGGCGGGTTTATCGCCCACCCATAGAATACACTTTTTCTTCTAAGCTGTCAATTATGCTTGAAAAATTCGCTTTATTTCTAATTGTTATCGCCGTTGTCAAAATTCTAATTTCCCTTGTAATTAACTTTGTAAGAAAATGGAGAAATACGAAATCAAAAAGGCCATGAAGAATATCCAGGGATTATATGTAAACTAAAGCCCATGTTTAAGCCTTAAAAGCAGAACAGCGCAGCTATCCATTATGGACAGCTGCGCTGTTGTTTTCTATTCACTTTAAAACTCACTCAGAAACTTCCCCGCAATCTTCTCCCCCAACAGTGCACGGCCCAAATCATTGGGGTGCGTGCCATCGCCAACGGGGAAATAATATGACCGGTTAACCTTGTTAATGCCCAGTTTACGGTACAGATCCACAGCGGGGGTTTTATACGCTTTTGCAACCTCTATGAGCCCATCACCAAACTCATAAAGGTGCTTGCCGCCGGTGAAGGTCTTTTCGTCGCTGTCCTGGCTTGCATCAGGCCAGTAACGGTAGATCGGCGTGAGCAGCAGCACCTTGAGATTGGGATATGCCATCCAGAGCTTTTCCAGGGCGTACCGTGCAGCCCCCAAATATGTGGTAGTGTCTTTGGGGTCTTCGGCGTTATCCAGCGCGACTCCGCCTTGGACGTCGTTCGTCCCATATAGGACTGTCACATAGTCCACTTTGCTCCAGTCGATAGCTTTTAAAGTCGCCACGCGATTAGCTGCATAATTTGTGGTATGCCCTACTGCCGCTTCCTGCAACGTATAATTACCGGTCGAAATCGCATTTGCCAGCTGGTACATACTAAATGCGTCGTAATACTGGTCTGTGTGATGACTCATTCGGCAGCCTTCCATTCCCAAGTTGTGCACCGCCATGCCGGTCAGTCGGGCAATAACAGATGGATAATCTGCGGGCGGTGCAAACATACCCGTGATGCTGTCGCCCATGCAGACCAACGTCCTACCCTGCAGGCGACTGACTGGAATTTCAATATTTCCACTTATGTCTGGCTCCTGACCATTGATCGTAAAAAGCTTGGACTTCGCTTCGGAATAATAAACCGCACAGGACGGCGTCGACTCATAATGAAGCCTGTCTGTATACTCCGGGAATACCTGTTCCCCCGTAAATGAGCCGGATTGATTCAGGATGGGAGTATGTTCACTCCCCGCGTCCGCGTAATTGATATAAAGGTCTTTAAATCGTACTGTATAACCATTTACCAACTCGGAAATCTCTTTTCCCGCGTAATACTCTAATAGTACATCCGTCGTCGTCGCGGTAAACTCCCAGGAATTCAGCCTGGCATGATCAACTTCCGTGGTATTAATGATCGGATCGCTTTTGGTACCGTTGACAACACTGGCCAGCAGAAATCGCCCGAAATTCATCCCTGTGGTTGTGGAATCTGGCGTAAGCCCCGTTGTGTCAATATACAGTTTATATGCTTTTCCCACTTCCAGATCAGTGAACTTCATAGACCAGAAGACTTGATACCATCCGCTGGGCTTATTATTTACAATGCTGACAGTAAACTCATAAACGCCATTTGAATGGCTCTCAGTTAACCAGTGAAACGTTCTCCCCGCGCTGTCCATGTTCTTCACCGTATCGGAATAAATTCTATAATCGCACGTCTCGGATGAAACCAGTTTGACGCTGCCGATAGAAGAACCGGACAGCCGGCAGGGCGTTTGGCTGTAAAACGTCCAGTCAGACCCGCCACTCACAGGGATGTCCACGGTAACTTCTTTGGAACCGTCATACTCCCCCGCCACTGCCCCGGTAAAAGTCAGCTTGTTTGGATTCTTCAACGCTTGCGGCAGATTCGCCAGCGCATTATAATCAACTTGCTTGTCTCCATCCGTTGTGCGGATTTTTGTGATATATTCAGCCATCATCAATCACCCCTGTCAAAAATTAATACCCCATTCACATCTACGGAAGGGACAAGTTCCATATCCAACGCTCCGCTGGTCGTAACATTAGGTGCAATCGCAAAGACCAGTATCCCGGAAGCGTCCACCGACGGAGGTGTGAATTCCGGTCTTGGAATCACCCCGCCGTCCGCTGAAATAGCTGTTTCAGCATGTCCACTGGTAAAGTTTATGTATGCGCCAGGAAGTATCTTATTTTGTGCCTGCCAATTTCCACCACCGACCGCCATACCTCGCACCACCTTTCTCCTTGCGGAGGCTCCGTTTATTCCTCTTCATCTTCGCCGGCAAGCTTGTCTCCGGCCGCGTCCACGCTGCCCTTGCAGGCGGAAATGATCTTGGCCAAGAACGCTGGAACGGGCGCGCCCAGCTTGCCGGCGTTCTCAATGATGCTTCCCAGCTCGGTCAGGATATACCAGACCAGAACGATCGGGCACAGCAGCACGGAGTAATCCCATGGCAGGACGACCGCTGGGATGTTGTTGACAACCAGGCCAATCATCCAGTCTGCCAGCGCTGCGGCGATCACCGCGACAATCGCCCCAGTCTTGTGCCAGATACCATCGCGAGCAACGGCGCTGCTCCACTCCCCCGCCCGACAGGCGGCCGCGGATCCGGTGATGTAGTCGATCACCATGCAGGCGGCCCAGGCGACAACCAACCACCCAAACCAGCCCAGCCAGGCGGACAGGGCGGCACAGGCCGCAGTGATGGTTGTTTTGATTCCAAGCACAACATGTTCGTTCATAGTTGGTTCCCCCTAAAATCTATTTTACAGTTATCGTAAACAGCATTTTGCCATCCGCGTATACGCCCGTACTTTGACCGGGCTTTCCATTCGCCCGGATACCGAATATGTACTCATTTCCATTCTGGCGGCCCGTGAAGGTCTGCAACACCGCGCCATTTCCTACCGTGAACGCGGGCTTACTCGGGGATGTCAGCTTGACGTGGTAGCTGCTGCCGCGTGCAAGGGTAATATCTTGCGTGGTATCGCTTTCCACCCTTTGCACCCCTTCCAGAATGCTTTGATATGGAAAATCCTTCCCCGGACAGTTTGGCTTTGTAATTGGATTGATCTCGCAATGCCCCACGATATGCTTCCGGTCAACCGGAATGTCCACGCCATAAAGCTGCTTGATCTCTGCGATAATATGGCGGTGCAACTCTATACTGGCCGCAAGCTGCACCGCCGTCAGGGTGCCACAGCTTACACAAACGTGCTCAATGCTGATCGTATAAAGATTGGCGTTCACATGCCGGGTACGCACTACGCCGAGCTTGGAGCGCCCATAATACCGGTTATCCGTCACAGTATTCTGGTCCCATTGCTCCACGCCGCGCGGTCAAGTGCGACAAGCTGGTACACGGTGCCGTCCTTATCCACCACAAAGTGAGCTGACGCTTCCCGTGCGGGACTGCACAGAGTGGCAAGCGCGCCCGCCGCTGTGCTTCCGGCCGTGATGTGGTTCACTATGATGTCCGGCTTCCAACCGCCGCGGTCACTGAAGTTCGTGCTTGGACGTCGGATGATTTTCATTCGAAGTTTCCTCCTACTGACATAACAAAACAATCACCAGTGGTTCCATTACGGTTTACCCTAATTCGATAATTAAATCCCCACGAGGCGGCGGTCTTTATCGTGTTCGAAAAAAAGAATTTATTTCCGCTGGTAACAGCTTGTGTCACGTCCTCCCATGTAGGAGATGTATCATTTCCGTTATTGCAAGCTTCAATTGTAAGCGTCGCTCCCGTTGGAATTTGCCTGTTTACGCTCATTACTGCCTTCGTAATTATATCACTAGCAGAAAGTGCAACTTTTAACGTGATTTCAATTTCAGTCTCATTTTTTTGGAATGTGTAGGTTCTTATCACAGTGTCATTGGAGCTGTCAGTAGCGACGATTTCCAATGTATGCAATCCGTTTAAAAGCTTTACCCATTCCGCTGCGGTAATGTCGAACGAATAACTTTGCACGTCAGTTGTTGTAAATCTTCTTATTTGTACACCATCAATTTTCTCTACAACAGCGACCGTTCCACCGTCAGGGTCCGTTACTGTGTACGTCAGGCTAAAAGCTTCTGTTTTAAGTCCTAGATCACTATCGTTTCCACTGATTATTGGCGGCATGTTGTTGATGACGTTTCGGGTCTCGCTGGTTTTGTAATCAGATTCTGCGTCCATGCTGTCATATGCTTTGATGCGATAGGCAACGCTTGTCCAACCAAAAGTAATGGTATCCGTGTATGTACGGCTAATGCCTTTATACAGTTGAATCCATTCTCCGCCGTTGTATTGACGCTCTAAAATGTATCCGCTCAAATTGTTATCTTCATCTGTAGAAATTCCCCAGTTTATGGTTAGATTCGCGCCACCACGAACGATTCCCGGCACAGTTATTGTGGTTGGAATTGTTGGCGCATGATTAAAAATCAAGTGATATGCACCATCATTATCAGCAGAATCAGAAACCAATACAGAAGACGGCAAATTGCAAAGTGGACGAATTCCTCTATGACCACGATGCACCCACTGGTAATCCAAGTCATCTGGGGTAGTGGGGTTGAAATTATAAGTATAATTACTATCTGCCTCAGATTTGTATGCATCACGCAACCAATACCCAAACAAAGATGAAACATCAAGCTTAGTATATTCGCTCCTGCTTACACATTCAGGGGTAGGATAGGCACGTCGCGCTTCATTCGAATTAAACGCTGCCAGTTTCACACCACAAACCGCATCACCAGAAAGCCCTACTTCTGTACATGAAGCCAGAAAAATTTTATCAACAAATGTTTCTGTACCACCGCCATCGGTCCTTGATTTACCAACAGTAAGGGTAGTTGGCAATAGGGCGTTTTGCATGCCGACAGAGAATCCGTTTAAAAATCCGGCTTCTTGATCATAGTCATTAAAGTGATTCCATACGTTATCATCGTTTGGTGGAGCGTCCGCACTGTGTTGAGGAGAATACCATTCGCCTGCACCTTTAGAGCTATTCATCCATTGTCTAATATTAGAATGGATGTAACGATTATTGCCATAATCTCTGCGGTCGCTATTACTGTTAGAAGCTTCTTTTGCATCAATACATTTAACTGTTATTATTTTATCTGACATTAAAGTAATTGCCCCGGAAGAATAACCAGAGTGGTTTTTGTCTACGATCCGCCAAGTAATGGGTTTATCATAATAACGTGTTTCATTATCTTTTACAAGTGTATCAATAGGGAGATCACTTAATATTTTTGCCATTTTCCATTCTCCTTCATCAACATTCTATTCTTTGTTGTTCTTCGTTCCAAACACCCTTTACCAGAACGATTCCTGACAGTGAATCGAATGTCGTAAGAAACGGATTTCCAGTAATGTCGTTAAATATTGCATCTTCAATTCGGGCGACGCGGCTTTCCAGATTCATGATTTTTAACAATGCTTTCGTTACGTTTTCTGTGGCCTGTTCTGCTGTTTCTGCTCCTGTATCCCACAAAACTTTATCCTCTGCCGTTACGTGCATATCAATATTTTCGCTGTGAGCTATCAATCCGGAAATTGATGTATCGTGATTTTTCATTACTTTATCAATTGTGTTCATATTATCATTTTGAGTTTTGACATTATAAAAATCGTTCGGAAGTGGTTTTTCCAATTTATAATTACTCGTAAAATCTGGCATTATAAAAACACCTCGTTTCTTATCTGGTCATGGTTATGTAATGAAAGTTCCGTATGAGTATATCTGCTTATCATTTGATGGGTATTACGCATTAAATCAAAGTCTATTACAATATTTGCTGGCACAATACTATGAAGCATAATTTCTATATCGTCAAAATTATTTTTTGACGTTATAGAAATCCTAACAATTAATAGGTAATTTTCTGCATTAAGCTCTACCGTGTATTCTCCTTCACCACACAACGATGATAGTTGCTGACAAAGGGTAGTCATTGTAAAAGGGGCCTGTCTATTCAGCCAAGTCATAATTCTAAATCTACGTTCTTCTAAGGTGTTATTGTAAATCTTCGGAAGATTCAAAATTGTTTCCCAGCGTTGACAGCCATAGTCGGTCAAGCTATCTAAAAAGAAATCATTTGAAGCGCCCTGAACATCCTGCATTGCTTCTTGAAACTCCGGTTGTTCCGCACTGGCAATCTGGTCAAATTCGATCAAGTCTTGAAGATAGCGCGGCCAGTATTCTTTAAGTTCCATTCGTGACCTCCCCCAGAATAGGGATTGCATTTAGATCCAGGGTTATATTCGTTTTCTTTCCGTTGATTGCGGTCCCTGCTATATCTATAACACCAGCCACATTCAGTACCTTCGTTTCGATCTGGCTAATACGAACGACTATGCTGTCAGAATCAGCCCAGGAGCGGGACAGTTCGTCAAAGTAGACTTGGATCGTTGCCTTAACAGCGTCCTGAACAATGGACCAGGTAACGTCGGTATTGAAGGTCAGAGTAAAAGAAATGTCGATTGTGGTACCTGTGACACCCTCCACGGTAACAACATGGCCAATCGGCGCCAGTCCCACACCGGTTCCCTGGATTCCTACAGGATCAATTTCCTCTTGGACATACTCGACCAACTCAGACGATGGAACACCCCATTCACTGTCGACGACAATGATCTTGACCGTCCCGCCTCCGTTCCAGACAGGGATCACCTTTACAGCTCCTACGCCTTGAAGAAGCTCAACCTTGTTTTTATAGTCGGCAATGTTCCCGCCGAACGCTTGGGCTTCCAAAGAAGCGAAGTATCGCGCCCGAAGAGCGTCGTCAGTTTCCTCATCTTCGCCAGGGATCAAAATGTCAGCCAAACGTGCCGCTGTCAGGTCAGGGACGTAGTCGATCGGAAATAAAGTTCCGATATATTCATTTCCAACGTCACCAGCGGTTTCCGCTGTCAACCTGTATTGGCCGGCCGCGATTCGATCGGTAACAGTGAAGTTGATGTCTCCCCCGGAAAAGCGGGTCCCTATTTCTAAATCACAGCCCGACCCATCAGCTTCTTCAAAGTAGCCTTTTCGAATTGCATAGGTTGCCGCTGTCCGGAAGACGCTTCGTTCTCGGCACTTCTTTGTCAGATCATCGCCAGTTTCGGTGTCTGGAAAAGCCCGATCCAGAAGATAGGCAAGTTCAATATACATGATAGCCAGTTCGGTTGCTGCAGGCGCGATAGCATCATAGATGATTGACCCTTCACGTTTGTCGACCGAAGAAGACACGCGCGCCAGGCAGCGATCCATAATATTTTCGAAGGTCATGTTCTCATACACCGGTCGTCACCGTCCTTTTAATCGGAATTTCACCGAAGACCGTTTCAGCTGTAAAGGCAATGTTCACGGACCTTTTGTCAATCTGCTGGATTTTAAAGTCCACGACGTCGGTAATCCGGCTGTCCACCAGAAGGGCTTCGCGGATCACTCGTTTGATTTCACTTGAAAGCACCTGAAAACTTTTTCCGACTACCGTTTTCAGTTCCACTCCATAGTTCCAGGAATAAATCAAGAAGTCAAACCGTTCTGTCAGAAGGATTTTCAAAATTACTTGTTGCATGGCTTCTGTGCCGTCAACGAAGCCGGCCACACGACCGGCCTCCATATCCATCTTGTAGGTTCTGGTTGTCTGAGCAGCTGTCGGAGCGACTTCGACGGCTTGTCCGATCGTAACCGTCCCTGGATTTGGTATCAATGCCATAGGATCACATCCTTCCCAGAACCAGAAACGATTGTCCGCCATGATTTCGAAGAAGAACCACCTTATCGCCGATAGCAAGATCGAAGTAAACTTCGGTATTTGTTGTCAGGCCGGTCTTCTGCGTCTGAAACGACGCGATACCGTGCGTGTGTGGTCCAGTTCCGGCCGTTTGCGTGGAATGCTGTGGAATGGCGTGGTCATGCGGATCAATCGTGTGGGTATGAGTCGGATAATAGCCGGCCTTGAACTCTTTCATCAGGACAATCGCGTCCCCGGATATGTCGAAGCGGTTATCAACCCGGATCGTCAGCGGCGCCGCCGCTGTCACAGTTCCAAATAGAAAGGCCGCTGGAACCGTCACGTTTTGCGACTGTTCTGCGACCTTTTTCATTGTGTCAAGTAAAGCCATATCACACCACCTTCAATTTTAGGGTCATAGTTTCTTTTAACAAGTCGGCCGTGTGTTCCTCGACGATGAAGAAGGAACTGACGCCGATCCGGCCAATCCCGATATATAGAGCACAGCCGGCACGGACAGACAGGTCTAAGATCGCCTTCACTTCAAAAGATTTCTTCGGTTGGTTGTATAGTTCCAGCATTTGACTGCCGCGCTCCTTGATCTGCGCTTCGTTCAGCTTTTCGTCGACTGCTTCGTAGTCTTGAAGGACGCCCCAAAACGTCATGTTGTTCGAGTCCTGGAAAATATAGACGTCTCGCTTTCCGGTGGACTTGTTGTCCTGGACCAGCTTGATCTTATTGTAAGTTTCGGAATCTATATCCGTTTCATAGGTGAACCCTGTCGCCAGGCTTCCGTCACCGACGAACAGGTCCAGCTTCGACTTCGCGACGTCTGTGACCCGCAAGGACCCGAATTCGTCCCACAGGACGAACATTTTCCCGGTATTAATCAGGGTGTGGTCCAGTGCCTTCAGAACAATATCAAATAGGGTCTGGCCATCCTCAATCATAGATGGAATCGCATAGTCGGTGTTCTCCAGCACACCGCATTTCAGGCCAAAGTCGGCAGCAATCTGGGTCAGGATTTCGTCGGCGCGCTTGCCGTTGAAGACATAGGTTTCCTTGTTCTTCTTCAAATACCAGGTTTGGTCGTAGGCCGTGACCACAACCTGGTCCTTCTCATTTTGGCTGATCTTCACGACGTAACCATAGAAAAGTCCGTTGTTTCCGTCCTTCAGGGCGATAATGCCGCCATGGGACCAAACCACTTCAATGTTGGCGATCACAGTCAGTTCCAGGGACGCGGGGGAACCGGACCGCTTCGTCGACCACTTTGCAGCGGCGCAAAGGGACGTAATATCGAAAGCGTCGCCGACCACATTATTCTGATAGAAAATTGAAATGCTCATGGGATCGTTAAGACCTGACCTGCATAGATCAGGTTCGGGTTGCTTCCGATTACTCCTTTATTAGCATTGTAAATCTTCGTGTAGTCACTCCCTTTGCCATAGAACATCTTCGCAATATTCCATAGGCAATCCCCAGACTTCACGGTATAAGTTTTTGAGGTAGTCGATTCTGGTTTTCCCGTGCGCGCCGGCTCCTGAGCCTGGGCCGGCTTCGCCGGGTCAGTCGGAAGAATAATTCGGCGGGGCGAACAGTCCTTCCACTCTGATAGCTTAATTGAATAGTAGAAGTCCCCCAGCTCGCCGGAACGTTCTTCATAGTCGAAAGTTTCCACGCCCATTCGAAAGTTTATATCCAAGTCCGTTCCGGTGATCAGGAAGCGGAGCGGATTTTCCTTGTCACGCGCCTTCTGGATTGCCTGAACAATCTTGACCGGGTCCGTGATCCGGCTGGTGACATAGGGCGCGTTGTTTGCAGGGAAGAAACTGTCCCAGGCAACAGTCCGAAGACCTTTCTTCCGAAGGATTAAGACTTCTCCCAGGTTTAGGACGGTTGTCGTTTCGTTCTTTCCAGGGGAAGTCACTCTCAGTTGCTCTGGAAGAACGGGAATCGCGATTTCCCTTTCCTCAACAATTAGGGATATTCCGTAGTTTTTCATTACGCATACACCCCTTCAGCAGCAATGACAAATTCATCTTCCAATTTGCTTTCAATCCGGGTAACGACTTCGTCGACGTCAATCTTTTCGCTGATTTTCGCATCTACGGAAACGGTTGGTGTCAATGTGACAAAATTTTGGACATAGCGCATTTCGGCCACGTCCCGAAGGAATTTCAAGTCTTCTTCAGCGATGTTGATGTCACTATCAACTGATCCGACAGATCCAACACTGTCAACCGCACCGACATCGGTAACGCCAGCCCCAGCGGTGTCCCAGGCGGATGGTATTTTTTCCTCTGCGTCCTCTGCATTTTGTTCAGCCTTTTCGGCTTTCGCAGCCGCAATTTCTGCTTCACGCTGGGCCGTAGCTGCGCGCGCTTCGACCTTCATGGTGTTCAGGGCGGCGTCACGTTCGGCAATCTGAGTGTCTATCTTCTTCTGATAAGCAGCCAGGTCGGATGCTCTTGCTTGTTTCGCGGCTTCGTTTTCAAGTTGCGCCGTCGTTCCAAAAGTGACCTGGTCAATGAGATCAATACTGACACCTGGAATTTTATTGAGGGTGGAAACAAATCCATTTATAATGCCGATCGCTCCGTTGACCATGTTTTGAAGGATCGTCAAGACGCCAGCCTTCATGTCACCCATGAAGTTTTGAATATTCACCCCAGCTGTGTAAAATGCCAGTTGCAGCCGGTTCCACAGGTCCATGACCCAGTAAACGCCGGTGAAGAATCCGATCTTTACCCAGTCCCATGCGGTCAGTATCGCGTTGCAGACAATAAGCCAAGCGACTTTCAGACCGCCCACTGACTGAACCCATTTGTAAATTGCTGCTACAACAACACCTATTGCCAAAGCAATCCAAAATAAAGGATTTGTTAATAGAGTCGCAAAAAATGATTTTGCAGCGCCATCTGCAATCCATGTTGCAAGGGTCTGAATCCCGAGCGCCACCGCATAGCCAAGCACAGCTGCCGCTACTCCCCAGAAAATTGGAGCAATTGTGGTCCAATTCTCCTGTATATATTGACTTACTTCATTTGCTTTATCTACGATCCAAGCAAGAGCATTTACAATTGAGTCTAAAGCTAAACATAAATTACTGATGAAGTTTTCCATAGAACCAGAGGAAATAAATTTGTCCACCGCATTCATTAGGTTCATCACGCTGTTAGATAATTTACCTCCGATGACCTCACCCATATCTCCGATTTTATTCTGTAGTTGTTGAATTTTACCTGCTGGTGTATTTGCAAAAGACTCTGCCAGACCTCCCCAGGACTGATTTATGACATCCGTGATCACGGCGACTTTCTCCAAATCTGTGCCGTTTTCTATAATCTCTTTTTGAGCATCTGAAAGCGAAAAACCTTTTTTCCTTAAACCTTCATAGGCCCCATCCAATGCTTTGCCTAATTGTGTCGCATACTCAACCATCTGTGCAGGGTCCGCGCTTATACCACCCATACCAGCGGCGTAATTCGCAAGCGTTCCCATCATAGATTCCAGTGCATCAGCGTCTTTCAAGTAAGTTCCCAGCTCCGCCGCACCAGCAATATAGGCTTCATCACCAAAAGTGGTCTTCCCTTGTAGTTCAGAAGCTTTACTTCTAATTCTGTCAAAATCATTTTCGTCCATGCCAGCACTCTTCATAACAACCGCCAGTTGAACCTCGGCAGTGTATTGTGTGCTGAACAGTTCCGTCGCCTGCTTTATGGCTCCAACAATTTTTGCTACTGAAAAGGCGGCAATTGCCTTCTTTATCACACCTTCAACCCGTGACCAGGCATCTTCAACGGCATTGGCTCCGTCTCCAGCTTCTCGTTGTTTGCTGATGAAGGACTGTAACTTCTTCTGGGCACGATCGATCAGGCCGGAACCTCTTTCAAAATTCTGGCCTGGATCCACGCTCCGCGTCGACGCGTCAGCAGCCTGGGCCGCACGATCCATTTTCTTAAAGGCGGACGCGATTTTGTTCAGTTTGCTTGTCATTCTGTCCTGGATGGACATACTGGTCGATACGCCGGCCATTGGTCGTCACCGTCCTTTCTTTCCCTTCCGCTTCGCCTTCGCTGCTTCCTTCTTTTCCTTTTCGATTTGAAGGTCAATGGAAGCATAAATAAAGGCCCGTTCCCGAAGAGGAAGGGCCATAAGTTGTCCGGGAAGGATTTTCAGCCGGTGGAGGGCGTAATGAGCATAGACCGATTCGCCGTCGGCTTCCGCATCATTTCCGCCCCCCGTGATCAGTTTTTTGCTTCATCCCTCGTTTCGTTGATGTCCTCCGTAAATCCGTTCACTTCCTGAACAGCCAGAAGAAGATCAATGAACTGGCCTGGTTTCAGGAGAACGTCGATCAGGGCTTCCGCGCCACGGACACCGTACTTCGCCTGAAGATCAGCATCTTTCAGGTTCGGGTCCACGCAACACGCCACAACAAGGCGGTTGTTGTAGAGGTCCTGATCTGTTTCGGTCTGCTTCTGGTGAGTCTTCTTCTCAAAAGTGGCCTTTTGACAGCTCTTTCGAATTGCCTTGTTCTCGCCCTCGGTGATCGACTTGATTGTAAAAGGGACGGGAAACTGGCTGATCTGAACTTCGGTCGTGACCTCACCGGCTTCCTCCTGGCTCATAAGAAATTCTTGTAATTTACCCATTATCGTTTACCTCTCTTTCTATTAGAACTTGGTGAAGGGCGTCAAAATATCGAAGTCTTCAAAGGTAAAATCGACATCTTCGTCCAACGGATCATCGCTGTCGCCGTCCAACTTTGCCAGAACAACAGAATCCAGGTTACAACCGATCAGAAGTGTTGATTGCTTCCCAGCCTGGGATTCCTGGTCGTCGTTCTCGATGACCAGATCAAAATAAATGTCGGCGCCGGTGTCTTTCCAGGACTTCACCATATTTCGGAAAAGAGGCGTCAGGTAATAGAGGGTCATAGATCCCGTTCCGTTGCCGCCGGTAGTCTTGTGGCCGGTCATACGCTTTCCGATCGCCTTTACCTCTGACTTCGATTTCTCAACAGACGCTTCAATGGTCTTTACAAAGAACAGTTCTTCATTGTTGCCGTTTATCTTTGCGTAAGCGCGTCCCTCCTTGCCGGAGATGGTGTCAGGCGCATTCAGAGTTTTCATTTCTGTTCACCTCTTTCTGTCAGTTGACTGTCACGGTCATATACAACTTTTCCATGCTGTCATTCGGTTTCAGGGCGCAATCTACCGCGACGTCGCGTTTTCCGTTGCCCTGCTGGATGGTAATGTCCTCGGATTTAAAGTCGCTAATCGCATCAATGTCTTGATACTGTAATGCCAAACTGACCAAATCGGCTTTGAAAAGCTGACGACCGGTGTCGCTGTTCGTGATAAGTCCGATATACGATTCACCAAAGATGCGGGCAACGTCGTTCGCCCAATTGTCCAAGACACGGATCACGCGATTTGACGTCCAATCCTTGGATGCATTTTGGCTGAAAGTGGTCAGACTGTTAACGTCTGTCAGGACACGCGCTTTCCCGTAGTCTGCATAAAAAACGAACTCGCCAGCCTGGATCGCCGCTTCGAACTGGGACTTCGTATATTTAATGTCCACATCCACGGCATCGTCATAGGCGGTATTCGTCAAGCTTTCATTGATTTCCGCACCGGCGGACGCGCCAGTCACCCAGGCTACGGCCTTATCTCCGGTAATGGTGGTTCCGTCAGTCAGGATTACGCCATTTTTGATATTGATCAATCCCATGTGGTCGCCCTTATAGTCATACAGGACGCCAACGATCTTCTTTCCTTCATCGTCCCGAAGACGCTTAACAAATGCCGCATACAGGGACTTGATCGCTTCGTCTGTTCCAGGATAACCAATTACATTAAAGGTTTCGACTTCAAAACCGTTCAGAGCGGCCGTGTGGGCAGCTCCGTTGATGGTTCCGTTCGTTCCACCGGTCAGGGGCGTCGCGACGGCCGCATTCAGGGTGTCCACGCTCCCGAATGTGATGAAATCGTTTGCTTTTAAGCTGGCTGATCCGGACGCCTTGTCAACGGTTTGGGAATCCACAGCCATTCCGTCAAGATATGTTACGACGTCGACCTTCGTCGCATCATCGGCATTCGTCAAAATCGCGATACTGATCGCGTTCCCGCGTGTTCCGCCCCAAACGGCCGTCACGGTCATTCCGCCGACTTCGGCGCTGGCCTTCGTGCCGCCGGAATTGACGCGATAGATCAGAAGAGTCCTTGTGCGTTTCATGGCTTCACGGACCAGAAGAAGGTCCGGCGCCGTGGGATCATAGCCAAAGACATTCATAGAAGTCTTGTTGAAATCCTCGGCATATATAGAAAAGACCTTGTTCTCAGGCCCCCAGTTCAATTCCAGGGGAAGAGCAGCGACGCCACGCGCGCCCATTTTAGCCACACTCCCAAGAGCAACAAAATTGACATAGGCACCGGGTAGAATCTTGTTTTGTACGGTAAATGTTCCGCCGCCAATAGGCATGATTTACACCTTCCTTTCCAGAAAATCAATGACCAGGCTTTCAGCCTGGTCCTTTGTATAGAGCTTCCCGTCTTCCAGTACAACCATAATGGCATCCTTGGGAAGGCCCAACGTTTTACTTTTGACCAGTTGGCTTTTCGTAAATGTCGGTTCCGGCGATTGGCACGCCCCGGCCGGCTTCTTCGCCGGCTGTTTCATTTCCTGTGTCATTACTTCAAAACCTCCGATTGATTTAAAACTTCCATGAAGGGAACTTCCAACGGTGTCACAACAAAGAAAAAGTCCGCATCAAACATAAATTGAAAGACACGCGTGTTCGTATTCGGCCGGGCCTTTTGGTTTGTCAGACGGATTGTTCGCCTCTTGTCGCCAGTCTCCTTGACATCCAGGGTTTCAAAATGGTCATACATTTCTTCCGCCCAGTCGTTGAAGTCCATAGTGTCCTTCGATTTCAGGAAGTACAAAACTTCGATCTGGACGCTCCGTTTCCAGCGTCGGTCCAGGTGCTTTTCTTGTCCCGACTCAATGATCCCGACGAAGAACTGGCCATTGGAGTCCTTTGGGATTTCTCCGACGTAGACCTTCCGGCCGGGCCAGATTCCGGACAGCTTCTTCGCGACGGATTCCAGGATATTATTTAGCGTCACGTCGTCGCCTTCTTTCCTTCCAGGCGTTCACGAATCAATCGGTTCATTTTCCGATTCAGACGGGCAACCTGGGTATCTTTGGTTCGCTTTACCGCACGTCGAAGGGTAAAATGGCCCCTCACATATCCGTTCTTCGGCCCAACAAACATTCCGCCTTCCGGATCGTTTGGAATATGGACAAAGACATTCCCTTCCCAGTGTCCAGGAACAAAGTGACTTCGGAATCCATATTCAAGGGGTTTTGCATAGTCCAGGTTGTTGTAAACGCTGATTCTGTATGTCTGTCCTGTGCAAATAGCTCTTGTATCAGCATCAAAGTTTCGGCGATAGTCGCCAGTGTTGACAATATCAGGTGCGTCATTTTTGCAAATCAGTCGCGCCTGTTTCACGGCGTATACCCCTTCACCCACGATCAGTTCATCCATAATTTCGGGAATGTCCTTTTTCAAGGTTTCCAGCTGTATCCCAAAGGCATCCATGCTACGTCTGTCAATGCTCACGCCAGATCACCGTCCTTTACTCTGATTTCCTGGTGTGTGGCATACATGGCCGGCCGGCCGACGACCTCGAACATCAGAAGAAGCTGACTGGAAGGGTCATCGCGGCCAAACCGTTTCAGAATTACACTGTCGCCAGGAAGGACCAGAAGATCAGGCGCGGCGAAGATCACGGCGTCATATTCGACTTCGTTCTGTGCCTTCGTCTGATTGCTCTTGTCGCTTCCTGTGTACGACAGCGCGCAAATGATTTCACTGTATTTCACGACCAGGGCAGTCTTCGTGATGTTATTCGCCCCGGTCACAGGTTCAGTTCTGGACACGCTGGCGGTGTCTTCGTAAGTCATTTCGATCGCCGCGCGCTCGGCGGTGGGGTTTCCAACCATACGATCACCACCTTAATTTTCGGAAGTTGTTCAGGACGGTTCGCCATCCGAAGAAGTCCTGGCCGTCTGCGCCTAAGTTGAAGGTTGACGCCGATCCGGAAGCACCGGAAGCATTGGCAAAGGATGTCTGGACATCCCCGCGCTTTATAGACGAGACTGGGCCGACGGCCGCCTGGGTGGTCCCCAGGCCGGCGGCCTTGTAATAGCTGACGCACATGACGACCAGGACCTTTTCAAGCGGCGCCGGAAGCGTGTCCTGGTTGATATAGGCCAGGACCATTTCTTCGGTCGTCTGGACCACGAACAGAAGAAGGTCATCTTGGTCCGTCCCAGTGATCCCTAGAAGAGCCTTGACCTTCGACAAGCGGTCGTTCTGCGCCATAAGCACACAAAGGACTTCCGCGCGTTCAAGGTCTGTCAGGCCGTCCAGAGCAGAAAGAATCTGATCAAGCACGTTTCCACCACCTTTCAGTGACCTTCAAATTACTCGGTGGCTTTGTCCTGGATCAGCTTGACAATATCGGCCTTTGTGGCGCCGTCAGGAACCGCGATAGCGGCTTCCTGGGCAACTTTCAGAAGGTCGTCCTTGTTCAGCTTCGCAAGGGACTTTTCACCGCCTTGGGCGCCGTCAGGACCGTCACAGGGGGCGAAGTCGTCGCTTTTACAAAGCTGCTCTAGGACTATTTCGCTTCGGGGTTCCAGGATCACACCGGTTTGTTTATTCTTGAACTTCATGCCGGCCCCTCCTTTACGCACTGGGGTTGGAGTAAGTAAACACCAGGTCGGGGGTCAGGACCTTCGTCCCGTAGTCGTAGAACATAGAAATTCCATAGTCGTTCGACAGGGGAATCTTCTCCGGGTCCTTGTAGGGATAAATGACTGCAGGTTGTGCGATCGCGCCTTCAATCATAATGATCGCTTTCGCGTCCGTGGGAAGAAAGACGCTGGAATAGACGCGGACGCCGTGGAAGGTGGTGAAATCCTCGGCGGCGGTGTCCACGTTCGCGTTATGGACGGTCTTGTCCAGGTAGTCCCGCATATTCCCATAGAAGTTCGGGGACAGGATCAGGCGCATAATATTACGGGGAACGCCGCGAACATAGTCGTTCTTCACGGTTTCAAGGCTCTGGATCAGGGCTTCGGTGATCTTTCCGGCATCGGTTTCGGACGTGGTGAAGGCAGTCCCTTCGGTGAAGCCGGCCTGGAAGAAGGCAGTATCGAACTCAGCGGCCACGGTATCGACGTGATTGTCGGCGCGCCGGGCCATGATGTTTCCGACGCCGAAGGTATCCAGGTCAAACTTCGCAGCTTCCTCCACGATCTCGCGGTGGGTGTTCAGATTCACGGTAGTCGGAGGAACGGTCAGGGCGGTTCCCTTGCCGGCGGCTCTGGCGGTCCCGTACTCCTGGGACGCGCTATTCTTGAAGCGCCGATATTCGACGGAACCGCTGGCGGGGTTTCCGGTGTAGGATTGAGACTTCAGACCAGAAGACAGGGTTTCCTTTTGAATGTTTTGAATTACCAATCCGGACAGTTCGGACAGCTCGACCTTCGTCGAACCGGACTGGATCAGGCTAATAGCTTTCGTTCTTGCCATTGAATATCATTCCTTTCAGTGTATTGTGTGTAAGTGTTAGATCACGACAGGGCCGTCGACCTGTGCGACCGGTTCCTGTTTTGTGCCAGGGTCAGCGGGTTTCGCTCCCTTAATGTCGGGGGTCTTTCCCGGCTCCTGAGATTTGAACAGGTATGGCTTCGATTCCCGATAAGGTTTTAGAAGACCATCCAAGTTGGTTTTCAGGATGCCAGCTTCGTCAACTTCAATCTTGTCAATGTCCAGAAGAGAAATAATGTCAGCCGGATCGTGAGTCTTGTCAGCCAAGGCCATTCGAAGGGCTGTGTTCTTCTGGATTTTCGCGATCTCTTTCTGGTGGGTAGTCCGAAGGGTATCGATCGTTTCCTGGGCCGTCTTGACGTCGTCCGCGATCTTTGTGGGATCGCCAGATCCCCCGATTGCCTTTAATGCTTCAGCGGCCGCTTTCAGCGCATTTTCAGCGCTTGTTTTGCCGCTGTTGACACCGTTAAACTTATCGGCCGGGACAAAAGTTCCGTCGTTCCCGACGACCAAATCCACATCTTTCCCGTCTTTGCCCTTGCCTTTCAAGGCTGTTTCGACTTGGCTTGCCAGGTCTTCCCCCAGAATGGTTTTAATGCTCTCTGTGATCATGGTGACTCCTTTCTTCCGCTGTCTTTATCGTGACTTCCACACGCTTTGCGGTCCCACCTGTGCGCCGGGCAGGTGCGGCTAATTTAACAAGATAAAGATATAAAAAAGCAGCCTCCCTTACGGTAAGCTGCTTTCGTTTATAACATTTAATTTAGAGTGTGATACTTCCGTCCTGGTTTGTTGCAACATAGTGATTTAAATAGGTATTGACCATAGATGATTTTGTAGCTGCGGCGGATATCTTTCCAGCTTCTTTCGCAAATTTAATATTTGTTAAATCCCGACTATTCCACCCTGTTTCAAGAACAAAGCTCCTCAATTCATCTGGGGAGTTCTCAGATAAATAAGTAATGACAAATAGCCCTACTGTTGTTTTTTTCTTTTTATTGCCAATACCACTCATTCCACCCAGCACCATACCAGCTGGCCCAAATAGCAACCCTCCCGCGAGGCCACGACCGATAACATTTTTATCCTTTTCTATAAATTCTTGTTCACTTACAAATCCACACTCCACAATATTCATCAGAGGAATTCTATAACTTTGAATAACTTTATTTTTTCCGATAGCTTTCAGTTCAATCTGGCTGAGAATAAGATCGCACGAGTCTATTTCTAACTCGAACAACTCTTTACTTGGCCGCGTGGGAAGACCACTACGGTAAATCATGATTGCCTTCATAAAAGCTCCTCCTATTTTCCAGATTATAACCTATAAAAATAGTTTAGCGACGTTGATTTCATTACAATAAAGCTATAAATTATACATTTGTACCATATTTTTTACAGTTCTAACAACTGTCTTTTTTTAGTTTCAAATTCCTCTTGTGTAATAGCTCCCATATCCAAAAGATTTTTTAATTTCAGTATCTCATCTGCAGCGGAAGCTGTAGACTGTGGTGCATGACTTACTGCATTATTTCTTTGAGCATGCTCAACATATGTTTTAATCTCCAGTGCCGCCTGATACTTATCTTTTCCGCTAAAAACAATCGAATTATCATCTGTTGAAATATCCTGTATCGTTGCCTTCGTTCCAGTTGCACCCACAGTCTGAAAATAGATATATCCGTTCATCAATCCAGGCTTTTTAACCTGAACCGACACTACTTGTGAAAATGGAATTGTCTTTTCCCCTTTCATCATTGCTTTCGCATACTGAATATGTATCCCGTCTTCGTTTACCACCAAGTTTTTTAATCGACCTTTTAAAACAAGCTCCATACCGTCCTTCTCCTCTTAATAATTACTGTTAATGCGCATCAAAATTAATTCTAATGCTTTCTCCTTGAATGGACCATTCTGCAAAGGTGAAATATTCACCCCAGCGATCAAGTATTTGATCGTCACTCGTCATCCAATCCTTATGGAAAGACTCTGCATATTCGAGAGGCACTAACCAGCCTGAAAAGTCTTCACCTTCAAATTGATCTGTTTGTATTTCATGCCCTTCTCCACACGATACAAAAAACTTGGCTCCATGCTTTAATGCCTCCTTCTGTATTAGATCAAAAAACTGATCCTCTGGTGTCAATTTCAACCTTACAATCCCCCTTTCTCCTTTGCATTTTTGATCCTCAAATTGCTTGTTAATCCGTTTTTAATTATAGTAACAAATTTACCATTCTGCGCAACAACAACATCCTGCCCTTTTATAATAAAATCAGCTGGTCCAGCAGCTCTTTGACCATTAGGAAGTATTTCACCTAATCCTCGCCATGTTCCATGCACAATCTCATCTCTATTTAAGACTATATCTTGAATAATGGCTCTCATTTTCTCACGACTATTCGGGTCTGATGGATCCATTCCAAAATCCACAGTATGTTTTCCAATTTTTTTGCCAAACTGTTTTTCACTAATTTCTATTCCATTATTATAAACTTTGTCTTGAGATGATTCAAGCATTTTGTTGCTTTTTGTAACTGATTTTGACTCCGGTTTTGGCTCTCTTGTATCTTGAGTCTTTAACCATTCCTCGTATGTCATATTCTCCGGCATGGGATTTCCGGAATTGTACCAGTCCAAAGCATCGTCCGGATCATATTCAACCGTGGTCGATCGACAATTTGGGTGCAAGGGCGGATAGTTGACGCCCTCCTGGGCGTCTTCAAGTTTGAAATGCTCCCCGTCCAGAGACGCACAAACGTCGCTTGTTCGGCTGTCCAGCGTGGCGACGAACTCATATTCCTGAACGCCGGCGGCTCTGTATGCAGCTTTGTCCGCTTCGCTGTGGAAGTGGGCGGTTTCCGTCCGAATCAGACGTTCAGTCGTCTTGTAGGACTGTCCCATTTTGGCCGACATTTCTTTCGACATGGCTGCGACACTCTTTCCCTGCATGACACCTTGCGTAATCGTCTCTCGGAGGTGAAACATAAGAGCCTGTTTGTTTTGCCATAGGCGGTCCGAAAACATGGCCCCGGACCAGGGATACGACAAGACGTTTTCAATCATGCCTTCGTTCAGCTTCGCAAACTCGTTCAGGAAGCCGGCGCGGGACTGAATATCAAAAATCTTCTTGTAGTAGCCTTCCTGGAAGGCATCGCCGAACTCGGCCTTCATCTGGGCCACGCCCTTTTCAAACAAGTCATTCAGGATCAGGTCGATCTGTCCTTGCAAAGCTTCAAGACGGGAAATGGAACTGTTAGTGGATAGGGCGTCCAGTTGTACCGTCAGAAGGGCTTTAACGCGCGGGTCCGGCTCTCTGGCAATCTTCTCAACATAGTCGCCCAAGCTTGCCTTCCATTCGCGGAACTCCGAACGGGATAGAAGGCGGACGGCCTGTTCGTAGGTCAAGCCATGTTTTCCGGCGTACTTTGAATAGAAATCATTTATCTGGCGCCGAATTTCCTTCGCAGCAGTGTCGTATTCTTGAAACATTTTTGCTGACAGGCCAGCACCGCGAAGATAGGCTTCGTTCTCGCGTTGTATGGCACGCGCGATCCAGTATTCTTTATCCCTTCTCATTCAGGCCACCAGCCTTTCCAGGGACGCCTTTCTGGCCTTCCTGGGTCGTCTGCTGATCATTACCTGCTCCCAAGGAATCGTCAAACAAGCCGACACCAAAGTCCTCCATAGCTTTCTTTTTCTCGGCGTCCAATTGATCCAGTTCTTCATCGACATCCTTGACCCACGGATGATTTTGGAGGATTGTCCGTTTGGATAGAAGACCGTCACTGGTTCGGGCGTTGTTAATCACGTCGGTTTCGTTGACAGGAAGGTCCATATTAAAGATCACGTCAAAGTTGTCCTTCGTGAAATCGCCCTTTCCAGTAATCTGGAAGTAGACGTCAATGAACAGTTTCAGCCGATGGAAAGTATCTTTCAGTTCGGTTCCCAGGGAATCACAGTCGGCGTCAAGATCCATATACCGGAATCCGATCGCAGTTCCGCTGGCGTTCCCCAGGTTCGGGTCCTTTGTATCCACGGCCGACGCAAAGTCATACAGATCTCGGCGCTCATTATCCAGAAAGGCCATGACGGCGTCTATATTCAGATCGGCCTGTAACTTGTCAACGCCACCGTCGGCGTCAACCTTGATCGCCAGATACTCTTTCAATTCTTTCAAAAACTCGCCTAAATCTTGACCGCCATAGTTTTTTAGGACATAGATGAACTTCGCCACGTCCCGAAGGACATCAGCCGTTACGCTGTTCTGCCAGTTGATGTCGTCGATCAGGTCCTTCACAAAGTAGCACAGGGGAAGTTCTTCTTCGTTGTATTTTAGCCATGCGATCGGAACTTCTTCCCAGTTGTACGCCTTGTTTCCGACGGTAAAGTGTGGTTCCGTCCAGTCGTTTGATTCGTCGCCGTGGTCCTTGTCGACCTGGAAGTCTCCGGCGCCGGACCCGGCGAAGGTGTCGGTCTTAAAATACTTCACTCCGCCGGTCCACCAAAATTCGGCGTGTGTGATCGTGTGCTTCCTGGTCCCAATATAGATGATCTGGTCGTAGAAGCGAATGAAGGCGTCCAGCTTCGTTCGCTCTGAATCCCGCCACAGCGGGACGACCTCTGTCGACGGGACGCGCATGAAGGCCAGGGTCCCGTCGTCGTCGAAGTATGGTTGAATCCAGGCGATCCCGGACATGACCGCGCCTTTTCCCAGGCTCTTGATCTTCCGACGGAAGGTCTGGTCGAAGACCTCGTTCAGCGCGGCGCCGTAGGTTTCGCTTTCGGTGTCCACGGTCCAGGGCTTTGACAAAAGATAGTTCGCCTTCTGGTCGATCAGCTTTTTCAGTATTGGTCGTTCGATCTTAGCGTTCGAACGGTTGGCAACGTCGTTAGTTTTAGCTTGAACAGAAGAACGATTTCTGTAATACTGTTCGCCTTCCAGCATGATTTTATATTGCTCTGACCGTTTGAACTCCCGAATTTCTTCGCTGACGATCTGGGCCAAAGTCATAGGTACTTTTTCAGGATCGGACAGGAGCAGGTTGATCCGGTCCATGACGGACAGTTCCATTCGTGCTACCTCATTTCAAAACTGTGATAGAAGAACCGCGTCGTGGACGCTCTACTCCATAGCGAAGGGCCGCCATAGCGTCGTCCATGAACTCGACTGGTTCGTCGATATAAAGGCCCGTGGTCGGGTCTTTTTTCCATTTCCATTGTTGGACTTCCTTCAAGGTGTTCACACATGAAGGGTGAATATGAATTTTCCGGCCTTTCAAAAAATCAATCTGGGCCTTCACACTTCCAGGTTCTTTCTTCACGGGCCGGGCGCGAAAGCCAGCCTTCTGCCAAGTCTTGATCCGGTCCGGCTCGGCGCTGTCACAGAACATTTCCACGCACGGGTCAACCTGGGCCTTCCGGGCAAGTCCGATTATTTCTTCGGTGTCCTTCTCGAAGACGTACACTTCGGAAGTGACGTATATTTCTCCGTCCTTCCAGCCGATCCCCAGAATCGCGTCGGCATGATTATAGCCGAAGTCCTGGCCATAGTAGAAACCGTCAAAGAAGTCGCGGCCGGTCGGGAAATCATGTACTTCGAATTTCGTCAGGATCAAACCGCCAAGCTCACCCCATTCGCCCAAGCCATAGACGCGATACCCTTCCGGGTCTTCAACCTTCCGGCGCTCCATACGGCGGGAATAGGCCGGGTCTATGAACCGATTCGACTGATAGGTGGAATGGTGGGTCAGGACGTCCGGATCAGCCTTGTCGAAGTAACGGACCTTGATCCAGTGTGTCGCGCTGACCGGATTGAAGGTCATTGTGATCTGGTAATACAGATTCGGGTTCAGTTTGGACAGATCGCCACGAAGGCGGTCGTCCAGAATGTCAACGTCTTCGGGAAGAAGTTCTGTCGCTTCTTCACACCATATCCAGACCAGTTTTCCGTTCTTGAAGGTGATCGACTTCACCTTCTCCCGCTGGCGCTGATCCTTCACGCCTCGGAAGATGACTCTATTCCCGGTGATCTTACATTCCAAGGTCAAGGGGCTCAGGTTGACTTTCCAGAAGCGTTCGGCATAAGGGCCGAACATTCGGTAGATCGCGGCCTGTAACTCTGCAAAGGTGCTATCGCGATTGGTTTCCTCGATCTTCCTGACGACAAGAAGGTTCGCGCCGGTATAGCGGGGATCGGACAGCTTAGCGACATAATCCTGGGCGATATTCACAGACTTGCCAGAACCGGCAGACCCCTTCAAAATGCGATAGCGGCCGCGCCATTCGTTCACGGGGCGGAAGATCGGGTTAAACTGGGCGGCGGCTCTGAACTCAATCGTTGTCGCCATAGTCATAGTTGATCACCACCGTCACAGGCGCCACGCTTTCCTGATTGTCCTTTAACATCCCCAAGTGCTTTCCGCACAGTTCCAAGGCCTTCAACTTGTCAACCAAACGGATTTCGCGTTCTATGGCCTGTTCAATGATCGGTTCCCCGTCTTCGTCGAAGTCCTTGTGTGGGACATATTTGACCTTTATTCCGGCGATTGTGGCCAGGTCATCCTTGCTTGCGTCCGGCTTCACTTCCGCCGTGTTCAGATCTATCACCTGGGAAGGGTCGACGAAGGCGATCCGCCCCAGTTCCCGAAGGACGCGGTCGGCGTTGATCCCGGTCCGCTTCGACCTCTCGGCCATAGCACGGTCTATGCGCGCGCGGATTTCAGGTTTTTTCAGGTTTTCACTTCCGATTGATCCGGCGGATTCCGGAGAATATCCAGCTCGGATTGCCGCCTGCGTTGCATTTAAATCAACAAGGTATTCTTCAATAAATCGCTTTTGTTTTGCTTTTAATGCCATTGCTGGTCACCTCAATCCGGAGGCCGTCCTCTGCTTGCAGCAGCTCTCGCTTCATGGAGTTGCTGGCACAAATCTCCTCGCATACAAATGAGCTGCATGATGTAAGCGTTCACATCTTGGCGGCCGGTCTTCAGTTTCGATAATTTATCATCCATCAGTGCTATTTCAGCTTCATATTCTGCTATCACATTCCTGTAATCCACCGCAATGGCCCCTTTCAGGTAAACAAATAGCGCCCTGTAAAAACAGGGCGCCAGAGGAGAGGAAGAGCATGAAGAAGTTAAATATGTCTTTTTGACGTATCTTGACAATACTATTTTATAACAGTTTTTGACGCAAATGGGGCCAACCTTTATATTTCAAATAAATTTGCAGCTAAATTGATGAGAAACTTCTGGCGGCAGCGTTTCATGGTACGCAATGACATCGGCAGTTTTATGTGATTCATCGGAACATGGCTGAACAGATTTAATCTGATAAATTCCTTTTCTGTATCGTCCCTGGCAAAGCTCCATGCCAATTCAACAGCCTTGATAAGATCATCCAAATGGCGCTTTCGGGCAATCAACCGTTCCGCTTTGCGCGCTGTTTCGTCATCGCTGGTTCCGCCATGCGGCATTCCATCAGAGGGATTTTTGCCCGCCAGGATCACTTCTTCCTCTATCTCTTTTCTTCGCCTTAAAAGGTTATAATAGTCCTCCGCCGTCGCTTTACAACGTTTATAGATTCCCCGTTCCAGCTTTACACTTTTTTGCAACATGCCCCCTCCCGTTCCTTTATCGTAAGTAATCCAAAAAGAGCACGGCACCATTAAACTTGACGCGATAATGCTGTAGGTCTTCCGCTGTAACGTACTTTCTCCCAAAAAACTCCTTCATATCGCGCCACACCACCCACGGCACGAAAAAGAAGCGGTCACGGATTCCAACGCATACCGCTGCGATTGCGCCCATTCCCGCATGGTCTTCCAGCGCGTTCAGCTGCTCCTGCGTCAGAACGTTCCGATGCATGCGCTCTGTGGTTGTGTACTTGGCTTCAAACACAATGGACCGGCCGCCTGCCAGCGTCCCCTGATAGTCCGGTTCTGCGGCCGCAGTAAACCGGCCGGTGAAGAGTCCGCTTCCGTGCTTCTTCGTCACTCGGAACGGCTCCGGTATCTTGTCGATCTTTGCGCGCCGCTGTGCTTTGTATTGCTTACAGGCTGTTTTGATCTCGTCTTCAAAGAGATGCCCTTGCGCATTGTTAACCGTACCTTGCCATTGCTGTTGCATCTTTCGCGGATCGTTTTGCATTCTTTGACCTTCCTTTCTCAAATGGGCGCAGTTGAATCATCCTGTAGAACTGATATGGAATCCCCGTAACCGGCGAAATCCCGTTCTCTACAGAATTCGGATCTATGTAATAGCCCTTTATGGGCTTAGGTTCCTCACGCCATTCCCGGGCGTCCACTTCCTGTATCTTCTCTACCGGCTTGATAAGATTCCGGCTTCCGGACCACCGGTTCCCTGGGATGCTCTCTTCTCCGTTTGGCGACAGGTGAGACTGTCCCATGAGATACCAGGCAAGGGCAGAGTATTCTCCATTCGGATACAAGCCTGTAAACCGCATGGCTCCGTGCGGCCAACATGCTGCAACGATCCGGTAATCAAATGCAGGGATAATCACGTGATGATGGGGCGCGCCCTTTTTTCCATAGGCTGTTACCTGAATGTATTTAAACTCTACCCCTGCTCTTTTGAAGCGCCTGCGTACACGGTCCAGGAAATTCTCCACGTTCCGCTTCGCCCGCTGTGGATCCGGGCGCTCCTCCTTCCGGTAGGTACAGGTCAGAAAAAGATCCCCGGGGAAAAAGTTTGCATTGATCTGCCGGGTGAGCTTTCTCCACGCCATCTTCTCGTTGTATTTCTTCATCGCCTCCGGTGTGCGGCTTTCCCGGTTTCCCCGTGGGATGTTTCGGCCATACCGGGCGGAATAGCTCTTGTGTACTTCTATGGTGATTCCAGCTTTGCAGGTCTTCTTCAGGTACACCGCTCTTCCTCCCTCTCCCGGACATGCCCGTAATGTTAATACTTCAACCAAGGCAGAAAAGGCCCGGACTTTTGCCTGTTGGGATAATACCCAGGGAACAAATGGTGTACAATATATTTGCTCTGGATACTATCCGGGTAATGCTTCACCCATCGACGGCTGCCGGGCCTCATGTCGATGGGTGATTTTTATTTTTATTCATCTGTTGTCCGTCTTCATCGGTATAACATCATACCTGCAATGTGCGGACCACTTGTCCAAAAATGGACAGTCTTTATAGCAATGGTCCATACAAACCATGGCGCAAAGCATGGGACAATGGGACCAGACACGTACTTCGTTCACGGTCTTATCGCAGATGGGACAGACGGTATTGTCATACGGCGGCTTCATCACGAATCCCATTTGTTATATTTGTGCGCAGATGGCGTTATGTACATCTGGCAGATTGCCACCGCTGTCCTGGGTACAAAGGGCCGATAAGCTCCGTCCTGACCGCAGCTCTGGCAGGGATACGGCAGCGTGTCTCTACCCATCCCCGGCAAAATTGGATGATGTAGCCGGCAGGTCTCCTGCTTTGTGCAGCTATGGCATTGACAGTTCTCGCACGCTTCTTTCTGGCTGGTATATATTCGGTCTCTGTTCTCTTTCCTGGGCATGTTCCATCCTTCCTGCCTTAAAAAGGTTGTCCTATACAATTTCCCCTGGCTCCGCCCTCCGGGGTGCATATGGAAGCGGTTCTCCTGTTGTTTGGTTGCATCCGTGTTCTTTCAGCCATTCTCGGATCCTTCTTTCCGCGTCGGCATCCGCCATGCCGCGGTATGTATCCCAGATTGGCAAAGGATTTAACGACTCTATCGCATTTGTAAATTCCCATTTTCCGTCCGGTGTTCGTTGCAGGTCCCGGATAAATAGAAACCAGTCTCCACGCTGAGCTACTGCAAACTGACGCTGTCGGTATAAAAGGCGTATTTCTGTCTTCTCGTTTTGTTCCATCTCTCAGACCTCATGATGCAAAGTCAGGGTGTACAGTTCTCCCGCACATGTAAAGGAAACACTGGCCTGAGCGCCGTTATCATCGTCATAGGTATACGCATAGCAAGAATCCACCTTGCCGGCGGTATACCGCTTTTCCACGTTTTCTTTTAACCAAACCAATTCCTTTACCATTTCCAACGCCTTGACATCCTCGCTGTTTTGCTCTACACTTTGATTAGAAATGTTGTCGCATTTCATTTTGCCGCTCTGGGTGCTTCCAACGCCCGGAGCGGCTTCTTTTTTGCTCTTCTGCATCTTCTATTTCCCCTTTATGTAATCGTTTCTTCCCAGAAGCCAATCCACTTTTACATCCAAAATATCAGCCAGCGCCGCAAGTTCAAAATCCATAACATACCGGTGCTGCCCTTCCAATTTGGATAAACCGGATGTGTTCAGTTCTATGCCTTTGACCTGCATTTTTGCAAGTAAGACTCTTTGAGGCATGTTCACACGGCGGCGTGCTTCCGTAACACGGGCACCTACAATATTGCGGTTCCCCAATGGATATTCTCGCAATCTCAAGTCTTCGTCATCCTTTCTTTCTGCTGGCAGTTTTCCCTGCTTGCAAGTCCAGATCTGTTTGTAATGATCCCTGTGTCCAATGTACCCCTATGTAGTCCAGCACCCTACCCCACCCATATACTTCATTTGTAACTGGATCTTTCACACATCGGTGCATCCAAAAATTCCATTCTTTCGGGTTGTCTTCGTAGAGCCGGTCAAATCGATGCGGTCTCTTTTCGAGCTGGATTCCAAACCCGCACATGGAGCAGCCTGTCCTCTGTGCTCTTGTTGTGTAAAGCGTGCCATCTGCTTGGCATTCTATGGTGCCGTATACCTCTGGAACAGGTACATCCAGGTCAAGGGCAAGCTGCAACAGATCTTGGCGGTCAAATATCGCAAATGGCGCTGACCGTATCGCTGTCTTTCCAAAGTAGTTGCATCCATTCATCATGAGCGACTTTTGGCGGCGACCTCCTTCGGACGCCATGAGACCCAGATACGGTACACTGTTGTGTTCTTTCGCCCAGTCATCACATGGCTTCTCTTTGAGGTAATAGCAACACTTGGCGGATACTTTAAACGGCGCACATTGATATTGCACATCCTCCCGTTCATTTTCACCTCCTGCAAACAGTTCCAGCCATTTCTGAGCCATCTTCATCCGGGTGCCTGTCCGGTTTCCTCCGTATGCTCCGGTTTCTCCTGTGATGATTGCATGCCGGACTGTGGCATTCTTTGGAGATGGATTTTGTAGCAGCTCGATCTTCGACGCCGTTTCTTTAGACAGTACCGGGAACCCGCATTCCTGCAGAACTTGTGTTTTGCTCTTTAAAGGTTTCAGCGAGATGATTCCCAATGTTTTATGTATGGCCTGAATGCTCTTGTCCTCCAGGGTCGATACCGAAACCGCTGGAACATCTATCCCAATGGACCGCAAAAACAACAGCAAAGTAATGCTGTCCAGACCACCTACGGATACATGACAGTTCAGTCCTCGCTTGCCACACTCGTTGTAGAACTCCCATGCGCGTGTGTATGCATAGTTTATTTTTGCTTCATACGGTAGTTTCTGTTTTACCCGAAACGAAGCGATTTTCTCGTCTGTGTGATTCTCCTTCATTCTCTCCATACAACTTTTCATTTTTGTTTTTCTCGACCTCCATTCTGTGAATCTTTATCACGCAGCAACCCGCCAATCCCCATGGCCAGACTCTCTGCCGTCGCTAGGATCAGCACTTGCCAGATGGTCAACATACCGCTGTCCGACGCCATGGCTGTGAGAAATGCTCCGGTCAGGCCGGCAACAAACAGGATCACACCCAGCCTGCTGTGCTTTATGTATGGGCTGTCTTTGTTCATGGCTTGTCCTCCTTTCACTCGTCGCTGTACAGACAATCGTACTTTCCACCTCTATTTTCACGGATTTCTCTGGCCAACCGGTCAAGCGGCATGCCAAACAGCGCACGTACCAGCGTGTCCGGCGTAAGAGGTACAGCATCTTCATCAATCACTAATTTTCCCTTGATCTGATCCGGCATGGGATCGCCTCCTTTTTTATTTTGTAGGATGCTGTGACAGCCAAAACTAATCTGACAATTTCAAATTCAGATATTTTTACTACCTCCCCGCTGCCTTCGGGCGGCTTTTTCTATGCGGTTTTCTGTTTGTTTGCCCACTCCCACAATATTTGCAGAATGAGAGCATTTGTAGATACTCCCATGCATCTAGCTTCTTCCTTCAATTGGTGAAATGTTTTTTCAGGAATTCGGAATGTAAACCTCACTCTATCATCTTTTGTCATTTGTTTGACGTCACCTCCTTATTAATTGTATCATGTCATCTATTTGACGTCAATAGTCATATTTGCTTTTGTCTGCAATATTTGCTATTATTAAAACGTCAATTAGACGTCAAAAGGAGGTTCGTATATGTCTGCAAATGATGGTTTTACAAAGGAAACAGATAAAAGATTTACTCTGAGAATGGAAATTGATCTGTTTGAGCGCATTTCAACATCAGCAAAAGCGCATCGACGTTCCGTCGCCAAAGAGATTGAGCAAGCAGTCGAATTCTACTTGAATGCCAATGGAGAGTTTTGAGAATTCAGCCAGTCGTTTAAAATAAACATGATTAAATCTTTGGTTGGGTACCCTCGCCTATCTGCTTCCTGTCTGAGTGTCTTCAACAACTCAGCCGACAGGCGAATCGTTATCTGTTCTCTCTCCAATCCCTCACCTCCTCGCCGCTATCGAGAGCTAAAACGTGCACCTTTTCTACACATATAAAAATATTTGCTAAACCCATTGACAAATACTTTTATATGTGTTATTATAAGATTGTCAGGAGGGAACAACACATGAAAAGTTATTCTTCACGGGAGGTCATTAAAATGCTGAAAGCAGATGGTTGGTATGAAGTAAACGTGGTTGGAAGCCACCATCAATTTAAACATCCAACCAAAAAGGGACGGACAACAGTTAAACATCCTGACAAAGATATTCCCCGCCCAACGCTTGATCGCATTGAAGACCAGTCGGGGCTAAAGTTCAGATAGCCCCGACCCCCTCCCTGACAACTTTAATAAAGGAGGTTACTTCTGAATGAAAAAGCCTGAACGTTACTTTTATCCCGCAGTTTTCACTTATGAAGCTGGACAGGAGATCGCAGTTGTTTTCCCGGATTTGAACGCCGCCACCAGCGGGATCAATGACGACGACGCTTTAATCTCTGCTCGGGAACTGTTGGGCTGCGTCATGTATGGTCTGGAGGAAGACGGTGAAGAAATTCCTACTCCCACACCACTTACACAGGTACAGGCAAGAGAAAATGAACGCACGGCATTGATTGACGTTTATATGCCGTCAATCCGTTTAGCACAGGTAAACCGTTCCGTAAACCGTACTGTAACGCTCCCCGCATGGCTCAATGCCGCCGCTTTGGAAAAAGGCATGAACTTTTCCCAAGTATTACAGGACGCATTGCGGGAAAAGCTTAATGTCGGTTGATGTATTTCTTGTCTCAAATGTTATTGATTAACTATTCCGCCGCCCTTAACTGGGCGGCTTTTCTTATGTAGGCCTCTGATTGTCTTTTACTTCCGAACAAGCTTCTTCAAAAATATATTCAACTTCTTTTTCTGGAAAACATTTTTGTACAATTAAAAAGGCTTCGTTGAGTTTTAACGGAGATTCACGTGATAGCTTACGCCCCAAAGTTTCTCTCTTCATACCAATAGAATTTGCTATACTACCAATAGTTAATTGCTTTCTTCCCATTTCAGCCCTAAGATTTTCAAACGCTATTTTATTTGTAGCTGGCATTTTCAACCCTCCTTTCACTCATCGAGCGATTTATTGGTTTTATTATAACTCAACGAGCGAAAAAGTCAATATAAAATTTGAACTTTTTCTTGCATTGAGTGATTTCTGTGATATAATGCAAGAAAAGGAGGCTTTAATACATGAACAAACCAGTTCACGAAACTCTACGTGAAATAATGAATGAAAAGAATTTATCAATTGCCGAAACAGCCAGGATATGCAATTTGCCAGACTCAACAGTTAGAGGAATAATTACCAGGTTCCAAAAAAGTGTAGCCCTTGAAGTCGCATTTAAATTATCAAAAGGGTTAGGAGTCAGCTTAGAAAGATTAAACGGTGGAGAAGAACTAAAAAAATCCCCCGACCCGGAAGAACCGGAGACGGAGGATTTCGATGAAGAAGAATTTCAATTATTTTGCAAAGCGATGGTCACTCTTGGATACCTTCGTGAAGGTGAGGATTTTACCGACACTCAAGTTCAGGTCCTCGCTGGAATCATTCAGATTTTGGACGCTACTTTTCCGCGCTTCGCGGATGGACAATTGGATGAGGCTCGGACCGCTGGATGATGTATGCAGAAGCATATAAATTCTGCGTAAATTTTTCATATGTAACCCTCCCATTATCCAAATATTAATGCTTTAGTTACCAGCCATTTAAATAAACCATTGCCTCTTCCTCCTTATTTTGTATTGGAAGAGTACCGACCGGCCGCATCAATACAATCTTCCACCCAATATAACCTCTTTTAAGTAGCGTTTTGTGACAAGAAGCTTTAGAAATTTTATAAAAATTTCACATGTGAAACAAATCGACCATCTATTTTATTGTACAGAATAAATAAATACTTTTTATTCCGATAACAAAAAACCGCTTCACCCTGCGCCAACAGGATGAAGCGGCAAAGGAAATGCCTGACCTGGCGGTAACCAGATCAGGCATGAGAGACTGTTGGCGGGTAAGACCAACAGGCAGTAATAACGAAACATGCTTATTATACCTGCTTGGCTTTTCGTCGTCAATGATTGGAGGACAAAAAATGAGCTTTTACGGTCCAGCATCCAAACCGCTTCGGGCTGCGGCATATGCCCGTTACAGCACAAACCGACAGACGGAAAACAGCATAGAGTACCAATTTAATAAAATAAAAGAATATTGCCATCAAAACCGGATACAGGTGGTCTCTTACTACAGCGATGAAGGACAGAGCGGAACCAACATGGACCGTGCTGGCTTCATAGATATGGTCGCGGCGGCGGCTCGGGGTGAATTCGACGCCGTTGTCATCTACGACATCAGCCGCGGCTCCCGTGACGTCGGTGACTGGTTCGCCTTCCGAAAGCAGATGGCCCGGCTTGGCGTGCAGGTGATCTCTGCTACACAAGAACTGGGAGACGTGACAAATCCAAATGATTTCCTCGTGGAGCTGATCACGGTCGGATTAGGTGAGCACCAGGTACTTGACACGCGGGTCAAATCCATTGCCGGAACCACCGTGCGCGCAAAAAAAGGCCTATTCTGCGGCGGCGTCCCACCGCTTGGATACGATATTGTGGATGGTAAATACATCATCAACAACGCAGAGGCTGCCGCTGTCCGAAAAATATTTGAACTGTACGCCGCTGGAAAAGGCTACAGCGCGATCTTAGAGGCTGTAAAAGGCATAAATGGTAAACGGGGTAGTGCTTTAGGCAAAAACAGCTTATCAAGCATCCTGCGCAACGAGAGATACATAGGCGTATACACATGGCTCAAGCGCCGCTGTAAGCTGATGAGAAAATGGGCCGGTGGAACTCCGAACCCCGATGCAGTACGAATAGAAGGGGTTATCCCACCAATCATCGATGAAAAAACTTGGAACGAGGTGCAAAAAAGAATGAGCGATAACAAGAGACGCGCCAGCAACAAAGCAAAACAGGAATACTTGCTTTCTGGTCTAATTGAGTGTGAAGCCTGCGGCAGTACCTACGTTGGCCACTGCTCCACCAACTCAAAAGGATACCAAACCAGAAGCTATATTTGCGGCAACAAATACCGTACACACACCTGTACAGTAAAAAATATCAGTGCCAACGAAATTGAAGCTTTTGTGATTCAGCAATTGCAGGCGTTCTTGCTTGAGACTGACTTTGCGGAGACTTCCAGGAAAATTGCCGATCAAGTGAATTCTGCCAGCCCTGATCTGACCGCGGAGCGGCGTGAACTGAACGGTGTCATCGCCAAAATCAGCAACGGCACAAAAGCGATTTTATCCGGCATCAACTACCCGGAATTGCAAGATGAAATGGACAAGCTTCGCCTGCGTAAGTCTGAGCTGGAGGATATTATTTGGCGCACGCAATCCAATCGCCAACCCGTCAGCGGCGATAAAATAGAAAAGCTGCTCAATGAGGCGCTGGAAACCTTACCGGCAGATCCACGCGCCGCCATCAAGCAGCTTGTAACAAAAATATACGCCCACGTCGACGGTTCATTCACCGTAAACGTAGGCGTACATATAGCTGGTTGCGGAGGTCTGCAACCAGTGGCGACCACTACTGATTTATAGAGACTCGCTAAAAGATTACGTACAATATCTTTCCGCGTGCGCTTAGATTTCTATATAATTAATTTAAAGAATATATTCCCAGCCTACAATCCCCTTTTTGTGTGATAAGATTTTAAAATCTTGTCATATAAAGGGGATTTTTTATGTGGATATTATTGGTAGGTCCATCAGATGATAATAAAAAACACACCCAGAAAATTATCGAAGTACACAATAAATACAAGCAGTCACTTATCAGGGCGGCTTATAAGATGCTTGGGAATCGGCAGGATGCCGAAGATGCTGCAATGGCCGGTATGCAAAAATTTATAGAGAGGGCGGACGAGATATATGCAGACCCAGCAAACGCCGACGAGTCCTTTATCCGTCATAAAATATTTGATTACACCCACGATGCGGCCCGGCTTATTTATAAAAAAAGAAAACGCCATCCGGAAATAATCTCTCTCGACGACTGCGATGATATACAAGAGATCAGGCCCGAGGGTTTTAACGAGTGGATCATCGATATAAGCATATTGTTTAACAATTTGCCGGAACGCTACCGGGATGCTTTGGAGCTTACATATATCAAGCAAAAAGACGATGACGAGATCGCAGAACGCCTGCATACTACCCCTGCCAATGTAAGACATTTGCGGTCACGAGGGATTGAGAAATTAAAAAATTATGTACGTATACATAATTTGAATCCTGATGATATTGTTTAGGAGGCGAACAAATGGATTTCACAGAAGAGCAATGGGGAAATATTATTAACCGGATAGTTGAGGTCAATTCCGCTGCGCTTATGATGGGCGCGGAGGATATAAAATATCCGCACCTAAAAAAAGAGCAGCAAGCCTTTGATATGGCCTTACATAGATATGATCAATCATATAAACCGCATATAATTGCGGCTCGGGTTGGCAAGCGCGTCGCAATTGCTCTTATCGCCGCCCTCCTTGCAGCCGCAATGACAATTATGACAGTATCCGCTGCACGTGAGTGGTTTATTGACTTAATTGGAGGCATTTGGCCGGGCGAACATGTTACCGCTGGCATGCTACCGGAGGACGAGCTACCAAAATTTGCGGTATACTCTCCCGCGTACATGCCAGACGGATATGAATTAGCGGAACGAGATGTAAATGATCTGCACCGTTTGGCGCACCAAACATATTACCGTGGCGGGGATGAAAAACTAGAGATAAAAATAAGTCATTACCAAAGAGGCAACCTAAAGTATGATCATTCCGGCGATGAGGTCGGATATGTCTACATTAACGGGGACAAATCCACTTATAGCCGTAAAGGTGAGCGCCAAATGCTGGGCTGGTCTGACGGATTAAATTTTTACCGAGTAACGTGCTATGATCCGGATGTGAGCAAGGACGATCTGATCAAAATTGCGGAGAGTCTCGCCCCGGAGCCAGTGGGTGAACAATAATCTTTTGGTTATCCTCTTTGCCCGCCGGGCATAATACCCGTAGATTGGCGGTGATACTATCATGGCCCTGTCAGAGCAAGAATTAAAAGAACTTTTGCAAAAACACAAGGATGAGATAATAGACGACAGCCTCAAAAATTTGCCCCCGGACAAAGACCTAAAAAAGATGTACCCGGTACCTGATGATTTTGATACTAAAATATTAAAGCTGCTCTCAGATGCTGCGGATATGCGCAAAAATAAAAAATCCCCCTGACAGGCCGTTATGGCTTATCGGGGGGATTTTCTTCATCTACATATTCCATTAGATCGCCAGGCTGACACTGCAAAACCCGACATAATTTATTTATTGTCTTCGCGTCCAGACCGCCGGTGTGCCTTCGCAATGCGGTTAATGTACCCTGCCCAATCAGTTTTTCATCTCTTATGCGGGTTGCACTGTATCCTTTATCCTTTAAGAGCATAAATAGTTTATCGTATTTAATCACTTGATCACCTCTATATTATCTTATCAAATGTTCAGCACAAAATCAAGTGCATTTTGTACACTTTAAAGCACTTAACTTTGTGCCATACGTCAATTGCTTCGCACAAAGTTAAGTGCTATAATATAGATAGACCAAAAGAGAAACGGAGGAATCAAAAATGAAAGGAAATATAATCAGTCTCAGCACAGATCGCATTCCGTCCTCATACCGCTTTGTCAAAGTAATTGGAGAAGATGGCGCGTTTTACGATTTATCCCCTCTTCGCGAGGTAAAAAAGCACATTGCGAGGTTGACGAATAAAGGATATTCGGCCTCCGTAGTTAAACGGAACAGCGTCCCGCCGTGTATCTTCCGCGACTTTAGCTGTAGCTTAGGCACGTATTCAGAGTGCCGATTAAACAATGGCACCAATTTTTATTTTAATTAACAGGAGGGAACCAAAATGAAAGAAATCAAAACAGTCACCATCTACCGCTGTACATCTGAGTCACGGTGTCAGTTCGGAAGGCAGGATGCTTTTACCCTGGATGAGCCGCAGAATATCAGCCGCATCTGGTACGACCCGGAAGAATATATCCTCCCCGATGGCTTTGAGGTCGCGGAGTGTGTTGACGGCAGTAGTGCCATCTACAACACCGCCGGAGAGCACTGCATTTTAACCGCTGGCTACAACAACCAGCCGGTTTTGATCGACACAACTGGCATCCACGCAATTAAAAATGCCGCTGCCCTGCGGGAACAGGACAACGGCGAAGCGGCCGGCAAGTAAACACACAAAACCGGGCCGTGTTTATTATAGCACGGCCCGGCCTATGGAGGCAAGAATATGCGCAAAAAAGCAGCTATCTACATAAGGGTATCGACGCTTGATCAAGCGCGGGAGGGGTATTCTCTGTCGGCACAAGAAAGGGCTCTGCGAAAATGGTGCGAGGATCACGGGTATGGTGTCTATTTTGTTTATGCCGATGAAGGAATTAGCGGAAAGGATATAGAGCATCGTCCTGGTATGAAGCGGCTCTTAAAAGACATTGAAAATAAATGTTTTAATCTTGTCGTAGTTTGGTCTTTGAGCCGGTTTACCCGTTCCGTAGCTGATCTCTATGATACACTGGGCGTGCTGCAAAAATGTAGTATAACTTTCGTCAGCTTGACCGAGTCGTTTGATACGGGCACCGCAATGGGCCGAGCGATGGTGGGGGTCTGCGGTGTGTTCGCCCAACTAGAACGGGAATTGACAGCAGAGCGCGTAAGCGCCGCAATGGGAGAACGCGCCGCACAGGGTAAACGAACATGCCACGATGTTTTAGGCTACGATCTTGACGGAAAAGACAGCCTCAGAATTAATGAACGCGAGGCCGAACGAGTGCGGTACGTATTCAAAAAATATCTTGAATACAAAAACCTATCCGCCGTGGCCGAACTTTGCAGGCTCAAAGGGTATACGGGCAAACGCGGTAAAGTTCAAACCGCTGAGAGTGTTCGCAAAATATTGACCCGTCCGATATATGCGGGGTATAACAGTTACCGTGGAAAAATATACAAAGGAAATCACCCCGCGATTATTAGCGTTGAATCGTATAATAAAGTACAACACATACTAGGGAAATCAGTCGCCGGAAGGCGCTTACAACGTCCGTATGAAAAACTAAACACCAAAATATAAAAAACAAAAGCCCCCTAACCTGCATTTTGGAAAAAACAGGTTGGGGGGCTCTTTTTGTCTCCGGGATAGATGGAGACAGTTATATTATACTCCCGTCGAGTCACAGATCGCTACAGGTAATTTGTGGCATTTGCTTATGTACACTGTGTTTCACGCGGTCGCACACTTCCGCACGTTTTGCGTCATTGAACCGCTCGACCGTACCTACCAAGTATCCGGTAATCCTGCGTATTCGGTCAAACGGCACACCTTTTCCGACCATCCCGTGATCGTCTACGCGTGGGTTCATGGCGCTACCTCTTGTCCGGTCGTAACGATGTTGTAGGCTGTGCGATAAGCTGTTAGCTCATTGCTTTCATTTTCAATCGGAATATCGGTCTCCTTGTACATTCGTCCGCTGCTCAGAGGATCGATAGCCTCCGAATACCGTGCGCCGTCGCGCTCAATATAGCAGCTGATGGTTGAGTACGTGCGATCGTACTGCTTTCCATCAATGGCGATAGTCTCTGTCTTGATCATGTTGTACCTCCACAGATCTCTGGATAATCTTCAATGGCGCGGAATTTAGAACTAAACGTGCCCCAATTTGTAGCTGATTTATACCTATCCAATAAGTCGCTAGGAACATAAATGTATCCACCACTTGACCGTATAGGAGTATTTGTAAATGCGTTAGAATTAACAAGTTTGCATAAGCTTTTTGATCTAAAAATAAAAATATTGCAAACCTTACACCCGTAAAATGCATACTCGCTTATTTCCTGTGCTTCATGAAAATCTATTTCTGCAAGGGCAACACACTGACGAAATGCAGATTTTCCAACGTTCAGCGCTACAGAAAAACGAGCCGTAGCAAGTTTTTCACAACCATAAAAAGCACTTTCGCCAACGTTTTCCGCTATGCTGTTAATATTTTCAACACTCCTATTAATTATCGCATCTGCAATTCCACTATCTCCGCCGCTGGCCTGCATGGTTCCCGTCACCAGTCCCGCAGTAGTGATCGCCTTTTTACCGGCTGCAATGTCAGCGGCGGTTGCGTCAGCTTGACTTTTCGCCGTCTGCCAGCCGGATATGGCCGTGTCGATCTCCGCGCCGGTGTACGCAAGTGGATAAGCGTCCCCGTCGACGCCCCCAACGCCGCCTGGCCCAGCGGCACGTGTTGTGTTGTTACTCATTCCAGTTGCCTCCCTAAGTCCAGCAGCCATCCCAGCGCCGCATCAATCTCCGTATCTGTGTAATTCAGCAGATAATCCTTTTTGTCGGCGGTGTGCAGCTCCATGCCGTCGCTGTCCGCGAGGATGTACCCCATGTACTCCATCAGCACGCCGTATTCTTCCGCGCCGATGGTAATTTGATACTGTGTCCCGGCATTTACTATCTGCGGTTCGATTTTTGCGGATATGATTTTAACGGACATCCAGCATCACCCGTACCTTCCGCGTTTCTGGCGGTATCTCGTAAGTAATTTCCAGCGTGTATGCGCCCACCTGCTGCGGCTCTACAAGCACGCCGATGCGCCCGCCGTCCACTTCACACGTTCCGGTTTGCTCGATTGTGCCCTCGATGTTCCGCTTCAGATTCCAAACCGCGCGAGGAACAACTACCGGGCCGGCCGGCCGGCTGCGCACCTCCAGGTCCACATATTTGTCCTCTCCGAGTATCCAGTCCATCTTATACGTTGGCGACACACGCGCACCCCCTTTTCAAGACCGCGACGTACCGGTCGTCTATCAAGGCGATTCCTGTGCGATCCGGCAGTAGCACCACTTGATATGGATCGTTCGCCAGATGGATGCAGACCAGACGGCTGTCCACCATATAGAGCATCCCCGTCCAGTAGGTTTGTTCACCAATAGCGTTTTCGGCCCATATCTCACATGCATATTGACCATCTTCAAGGTCTGCGGGGACTGACGCCTGCCATTCCCCGCTTTTTCCCAAATCAAACGTGAGGTCGAACGCATCTGCCCGCCCCCACATCCTCACCGCTGCGCTCATTTCACCGTCACGCTTATTATAAATGTTTTGCCCGCGTCGACCGGGTTCGGCGTGATTGTCACTGCGGAAATCACTGGTGCCGTGGTGTTGAGCGTTACCGTGCGTGTGATGGTCGTTGTTTTTTCTGCCCGGTCGGTCGCCGTCACCACGATGGTGTTAACGCCTTCGCGCAGCGTTACTGCTTTGGTCCATGCGCCGGAGCTGTTGACCGTTACCGCGCCCTGGTCCGTGCCGTTGAGTGTAACGCGGATCGTCACCGGCCCGCTGGTCGCATCGTTGGTCGTACCAGATACCGTCAGGGCCGTGCGGTTGGTTGCATAGTTGTCCTGCGGGCTGGTCACATCCAGTGTGGGGGGCGTAGTATCGATGGTGATGCTACGCGTGGCCGCTGTTGCCGCGTTCCCATCGTGATCGGACACATTGATCGTGATGGTATGCGCACCGTCTGCAAGGGTCGTCTGTGGCGTGTAGATAATGTCGTATCCACCCGTTACCTGCGTGACGGTCATGCCGGTTGCTGTGCTTCCTGCCGTGGCACCGCTGTCGATCTTGAGCGCCAGCGTGCTGATGTCGATTCCGCTGTCGTCATCTCGGAGCTGCGCGGTGATCGTCGGCGTGCTGTCGGTGAGCAGCGCACCTGCGCCGGGAGACGTGATGCTGATTGTGGGCTTGA
Source organism: Anaeromassilibacillus senegalensis (assembly GCF_001261775.1). Taxonomy (GTDB): domain Bacteria; phylum Bacillota; class Clostridia; order Oscillospirales; family Acutalibacteraceae; genus Anaeromassilibacillus; species Anaeromassilibacillus senegalensis. The sequence goes on from NZ_LN868538.1 coordinate 172,754, forward strand.
CTTTCTCGCGGACAACCAGACGCAGGGCTTCACCGACTGCGCCGCTTGTGGAAGCGCTGGCCGTGCCGGTATTGCCCGCGTTATCTGTAGCTGTGACTGCGACACCGTAATAGTGCCCACTTTGGTTGTAAGACGATTTTCCCGGCGCGGTAAGCGTCGCCTCCCACTTTCCGCTGCTACTGTTATACGTAAGATTGTGTTCCTGGCCGTTTATGACCGCCTTCACGGTTTGGATTGCCATTCTTTATGCCTCCAATGTAAATTTTAGTAGGAGCTTAAAAGTTCACATGTAATTTTTTCGCCCAACAATGTTCTCCCGGTTTCATTTGGATGCGTGCCGTCGTTTGGCGGGAAATAATGCGTTCGGTTAAATCGGTTGATTCCTAATGTTCGATACATGTCCACGGCGGGAATTTTGTACCCTCTCGCCAATTGGATCAATGCATCTCCAAATTCATAAAAATGTCTACCGTCGGAAAAAGTTTTTTCGTCGCTATCAATATATTCATTGTCCCAGTAGCGGAAGATTGGCGTGAGTAGCAGAATCTTGAGATTGGGATACGCGCCCCAGAGCTTTTCCAGCGCGTACCGTGCTGCGCCAAGATAGGTCGTTGTGTCCTTGGGATTGTTGGCATTATCCAACGGCACCCCGCCTTGGATGTCATTTGTGCCATAAAAAATGGTCACATGGTCGACATCCCTCCAATTGATATCCTTGAGATTAGACACCCGCTCCGCCGCATAGCTGCCGGTGTGGCCTATCGCGGCCTCCTGTAACGAGTAATCACCAGATGCTACTGCATCTGCCAGCCGGTACATGCAAAATGCATCATAGTATTGATCCGGATGCCGCGACATGCGGCACCCCTCCATTCCAACGTTGTATACTTGCATTCCTGTCAATTTGGCTATGATCGACGGATAATCCGTGGGTGGCCGGAACATGCCTGTAATGCTGTCCCCAAAACAGACCAACGTTCTGCCGTCCATTCGAGACAAAGGAGGATTCGGCAATATCACATTTCCGCCACTGTCCGGAGATATTCCGTTTATGGTAAAAACATTTGATTCGGCCCGCGAATACCAAATTGTACAAATTGGATCCGACTCAAAATGAATCGGTGTAGGTACATTTATCAAAACAACTTCGCTTTCAAACGCGCCTTTCCGATCATATACCGGCGTGTGGGCCGTGCCCGCCCCATCCCGGTTTATGTATATGTCGCGGAACCTGAATTGGTATCCGGCGACCAACTCTGCCACTACGTTACCGGGATAGTATTCCATCATCACGTCAGCGGATGAGGCTGTGAACTCATAGCCATGTAATCCCGCTGACGATATACGCATTGGGGGCATGATCTGGTCGCCCTTGCTTCCGTTGGTTGACTCGTTAAGCATAAATTGGCCATACAACATGGTAGCTGTATTTGAGCCAGGCTTTAAGTCGGTCGTATCAACGTAAATTTTGTACCGTTTTCCGATCTCTAAATCTTTATAAATCATCCGTACAAACACATTAAACCACTGGGTTGCCGTGCTGGATAATGTATACTCGTAGTATCCTTTAGAGACATCTTCCGTAATCCCACCGGAGTAGGTGCGAGACTGTGTATCCATGTCCTTGACCGTGTCGCTATAAGCGCGATACGTGCAGCTCGCCGCATCGGACTTGAGCTTCACCTCGCCAAACTGGGAGACGCTAAACGTACACGGAGTGGTGCCAAACTCGCGCCATGTGCCGCTTGTCTTTACGTCCTCTAAGATTTTTTCACACTGTTCCACAGCGTCTGCCGCGGCTTGCTCTGATTCCTCGGCCCGGCCTGCGGCGGCCTTTGCGTCATTTCGCGCGGTCAAAATACTGTTTTCATATTCAATAAATTCCGACGGTAGCGGGGACGGGACTACATCCGGCGCATTGATGCTTTGATCTACATACAACACAAGTTGCGCAGATTTTTTTACGCGTCCGTCTGTATGTGTGGCTCTCAACTGGGCCGCGATTTTCCCAGCCCTCATTGTATATTCCTTTTTAATCGGTATGGATAAAATCGTATTTCCGGCTTCTTCCGATTTCTCTACGGCCCAAATATTCTTTTCTCCATTTTGAGATACGTCCAGTACAATATTCCAATTCATGTATTCCGTTCCGGATTTTTGAATTTTTAAAGTAAACACTTTATTTTCTTCTGCATATCCAATTTCTAAGTCGGTTCTATCCGCAGTAAAACTCCAATTTTTGTTTAAAGTAATCATTTGGCCCCCTATAATCAAATACACCCCGCCCCGTCAAAGAGGCGGGGTTATGTATTTTAGGCTGCGTATTTGCCGCCACCTGCCCCTTTCAGACGGCCCAAAATATCGGAAGCATAGTTCGCGCCGCGCGACGCAAAAACGCCCGTCAGGACGCACCCAACGTAAGGCACGGTAAAGGATGCACCAATAGCTGCGTAAATGTCTGCGCCGGACAGGATGCACAGGGCGACAGCTACCGCCAGTGCGCCGATCTGGATAACGGCGGCTTTCCGCTCGCCGTCGATGATGGTCTTGATGTATTCGACGATTCCTTCTACTGTGACTGCCAAGGTCAGAAATAATGCGATTGCTTCCATGTTTTATCTCTCCTTATCATTTAAAAATCAGGGCCAGTACGGCCCCCACAATGCCCGTTGCCACCGCGCCGATTGCCGCCGCAATCAGCTTGTCCCACCATGCAGCGGGGCGTTTGGTTAGTTCGGTGACGTTCTTTTTGATTTCCCTGATGTCCTCCTGCACCCCGGTAATCTCCTGCCGGGTGGCCGCCATAGCCGCCGCAAGGTCATGTATGTCCTTAACCTCAACTTCCAGCCGATCAAGCCGGTGATGTGCAGACTTGGCGCTTTCAAGAGCCTGCACCGCCATGCTTTCTGGTTCCATTGGTGTTGTCCTCCTTTATGTAATAGTCACAGCAAACAGCCGCTCGCCGTTCGCGTACACGCCGCAGCCCGCGCCGGGCGGGCCGATCGCCTTGATCTGGAAATACCAGTCCCATCCCTGCTGCTTCCCAAACCTCGTTTTCAGCACCGCACCGTTTCCGGCGGTGAAAGCCGGCTTTTTGTAGCTGGTCAGCTTTACCGTATAGACCTGCCCCTCTGGTAGGTGCATGTCCATCGTCGTGTCGGACTTGATTGCATACAGTGCCTGCTTCACCATGTCCAGGAACCGCGGCCAGCCAAGTGCCAGCGTGCGGTGCGGGCAGTTTTTGCCAGAATAGTCCTGATGCTTTGTCACCTGCTCCAATCCCCAACCGTACCGCGCCAGAATCGACGCGGTCAGCTCGGCGGCATTTTTTTCAGCCTGTTCAAACCGCGGCCCTCCACTTCTGGAATAGCAGATCTCAATCGCGACGCCCTGCCGGTTTCCTCGTCCATTCCCGTCGCCCGCGTGCCAGGCGTTCCGGGTCTCCAGAATCGCCTGGATGGCCTCAATATCGTCGACGGCATAATGAAAAGAGACTTGAGCATCGTTGTTGGTCATATATGCGACTTCATTTTCCGCGCTTGCATCGTTGGCGGTATTGTGGATAACTACACGGGTTGGTGACATGGAGTAGGGGCATTTGATGCTGTATTTGCTGTCTGGAACCAGATTTTGTGTAAGGGTCATTCGGCTACCTCCGCAAAATACTGACCAATCAGCTCATGCGGTAGGTATTGCAGATTGATCTTTCCTCCTTTTGACTCCCCGGTTCGTTGGCAAATGTACAGATTGCCGTCCTCTGGGTCAGAGTAATACAGTCCGTATGTGTATTCCATGCCCCGCGCTGCTGGAATCGGGTCGTCTTGTGTGCCCCTGTGAGATACGTCAATAATTTCCCATGAGTCCGCCATAACATCTGGCGTCCAATTGGCTTGCGTGGTATGGCCTTTGCCGTCGCGGACTTTGTAGAGTTTGTCTGTCGGCGGAAAATACCGACGATCTCCCGAACAGACTCGTTCGTTTGCCTTCCACGGCTTAAACATCGTTCTTCTTTCGGCTGCTTCGCTGTCAGTTAGCTTGTTTGCGGCATATTCTACATTCCGCCTAAAACTGATGGCGTGAGATAATATATCCATTTTTTCTTTACCTCGTTTTTTAGAAAGCAACATTTGATCCGTTGATGCCTCTATATATTTTGTGGTCGGCTGTACAAAAGACAATGCAACCCTCTCCGATAAAATCAGTCGGGATTGTCTCTGATACAGTAACATTGTGTTCCCCGTATAATTTGTATGTATCGCTTTTTATCCCTTCCGATACATATACAGTGATTAAATCTGGTTTCTCCCACGTTTTATCTGTTTCCGCGCTAAGATTCCCGATCGTGAGATTTATAGTTCCACTGGTCACTGCCGCACCCTGATCATCTCTTTTTGTTATTATATTTTCAATTGCAAATCTGCCACGCGAATTTCTGGCTATTTGACAGTACCCTTCTTTGCTTCCTCTTTCTTTAAAATATATATTTTGAGAGCTTTCCCCATTTATTGTAATTTTGGTGTCAAAAGTTCCGGAAATCTCGTTTATCGATGTCCAGTAATACGGTCCTTCGGTATCTCGGCATAATACGCAGGCGTCCTTCGTTGGGGCTTCTATTTTTTCCGTGGCCTCTACGTCGCCTGCGGTTAGCACGATATTTGACGTCAATGGTTTTCCGTTTATTGTCCGGCTTGTTGGTACGGCGCCAATCGTCCCGCACATGCTCTCTTTTCCGCTCCAATATGGAGCGCCGCTCGTTCCCTGCGTTAAATACCCTGTTCCAGATGTAGGTGGGGACAGTTGCGACAGTGTGCTACTCGACGTGGGATAGATCAGCCGGTTGGCGGTCCACCCGCTTTTTCCCGTCCCTCCGCTTGATATTGGTATGATCCCGGATATATCTTGGCTATCCGTCTTTGTTACTCCAACCGCAACCCAACACGTCCCATCATATTGTAAGATTTGAGGCTTTCCAGCCAAAATCCAGTTGCTGTTTTTGCTTGTCCCTGTGGTTTGACTATTATTTATTCTGATTTTAATGCTTTTTGATCCAAGTCCATTCAGGTTTAACGATGGGATGCTGACGGTACTGACGGTGTGCGGGATGATTGTAATCGTTAGCCCCTTTGATAGCTCTGCGATTCCGTCAATTGTTGCGGTATATAGACTTCCTGTTCCTGCTGTCGTGACCACCGGGGGCAAAATTGGTATTTGTCCAATTTTAATTTTTCCGTCAATCAAGTCTGGTGCCCCAACTTCTTTTGCCGACGGCATCCAGTTAACTGGTCGGCACGCCGCAACTGCCGCAGCTTTGGCCTGATCCGCTTTATCCTGGGCGGCGGCTGGCGTTTCTTTTCCTGTCTCCAATCCTCGCAGCGCAGAGTCAATCGCATCCATATTCTCGTTTTGTTTGGTTATATCATAAGTGTCGTTTTCGGCAGGCTTGTGCAATTTGTAATAGGTTGTATCGATCATTCCCGCATTTCTCCATTCCGTATTTGATCGTGGGTATACGCATGTAGCTGTCCGTGTGTATAGGCCGACACACCAGCATGAGTCAAAAAGTTATATATATAACTAAAAGCAAGGTGCGCGGGCTTGATGTCTTCAATAGTCGCGGTCAGGTCTTCTAAATTTGGGGGTATTCCAAGGCTGCTGAATTTCACTTCAAACGAGTAATTTTCCGGATGTTCGATGATTTCTACATCTCCGTTTACAAAGCTTTCCGCGGCATTTTTTATCATCGCAATCGTCGCGGTCCCTTTGCTGCGGATTTTACTGATAACGCGCGAGCGGCGGAAATCGTACGGTTTACTTATGTCAGTCTCGATTCCATAAAGTTTTTCCCAAAAATCCAGCCCCCAAGTGGCTGTACTCACAAAAAGCTGATCCAAGAGAGATTCATGAGCTTCCCATAGGGCGACTGCTTCCGGATTCATCGCGTCCAGCGTCGCACAGGTTTCTGGGCTTTTCAGATAATCTGGTGGCACTTGGTTCTTTAGGGCTTTCATACAACTGTCACCCCCACGTTTCCTAAGACCGGCACTTGATCGGTATCCAGCGATATATTTGCCTTACCAGAATTAACTGTCAGCGTGACATAATCTGTTACACCTTGCATTCCCAGCAGGATATACGATACTCGGTTATAGACAATTTCGTTTTTCACAAACGCCAGCTCATCGAGGTATTTTCCAACCGCCGCGGTAAATTCTGCTTTTATGGCGGCAGCGCCGACGCTTCCGTCTGTTTTTACCTGCGCCAATACGTTTATTGTCAGCGCCCTTGCGGACACAACCGTGACCGCTGCGCCAACCGGCCGGCGGTCTTCGATGTGCGCTTTGCAGTCAGCGGTAATTTCCGTTCCGACCGGCCTCATATTTTGGTCCACAATGATGATCCCGACAGTCCCCGGTCCGTTGTTCAGCGGCAGCACCTTCGCGCGGCCAACTCCGTTTACTTCTTCTGCCCAGCGCTTGTAATCGTATAGATTTCCGCCTGCGCTTGGATTTTGCAGGACGTCGCACAACCTTCCGTATAGCGCCTTGTCCGTTTCCCGGTCGGTTCCGCCCTCCGCCTTTCCACTGCTTACGCCGGTGATGCCGCTTATGCTGGAGGCCAACCGGTCGATGTTCCCGGCATCCGCGTTGTATTCTGATCCGATCTCCGCCGCTTCCGCTTCTACCTGGGCGGTTCCGTTTGCAATGGTTGCCGCCGCTATCGTAAGATATTCCAACCCTGGCATCGACAGCAGCACGGTCCCTTTAGCTACGGTCGTCCCGTTGCTTCCGGTAAGCGTGACGGTTGCTTTCGCTTTTGTTCCCGGCTTTCGTTCAATTCCGTATTCCGCACATCGCCTTTCAAGGTACTCTCCAGAGACTTCATCCACGAATGCGATAGGGATCACCGCGTTGATCGATTCGTACACCTTGCTGATTTCCAACGACACGGGGGAGATAATATCGTTTGTGTAACTGCCCTCCCGCTTGTCAAGCTCATTTGACATACTGGATAAAATATCCGCTTTTATGGCTTCGTACGTTTTTTCCTCATACACGGATCGTGTCACCCCCGTAAATGGTTTGTATTGTGCAGCTTCCGTTCAGCTTGTCGTCTTGCAGCGTCATTGCTATATCGGTCACGCCGGTAATATACGGGTTTACCGACAGGCATTCCCTTACAAAACGTGGGATTTCCGACCGCTTTAAGTCTTCTGTGTATGCCTGTCCAATGAGGGATTCCATTTCATTTCCAAAATCCCACGAGTACATCTCATACATGTACCGCGGCGTCGATAGAGCTTTGTATGCCCACACCTTCACCGCCTCAACTCCGGTTACAATTACCGGTGATCCTCCCTTAAATATCGGTGTATTTTCGCTATAGTCCCAGGCTGTTTCCCGGTATAGCGGCAGGTCTTGCGTCACTGTCACAGCTTGCGGCTGCAACGACGGAAAAAGCGTCATATTCACACCACCTTACAGACCACCACAAATTGTTGGTTGCAGTTCACTGAGATCATCAGCACTTGATCCCCGTTTTCTAGGTCCCGAATGTCTGGGTTCCTCAGCAGGTCCGTTCCTTGCTGAATTGTTCCGGCAAGATCGATGCAGAAAGGGGAGAGGGACAACACTTTTCCCAGATACACGATACTTGCCTCGTCTTTTGGTTTTATCGCTGCCGCCAATTCCACAAAAGCATTTCCTTCCATGTCATTCCTTCTTTCCGAGATTCAGATGGACAATTTGTCTATTCTTCTTTTTGCCCGCGGTTTTGCTTCCCGTTTTATTCGGCAGGCTTCCGGCCTCTCGCTCATCCATGATGTTTTTAAAGTTTAGCACGAGCTTATTCAGGTACAGCCCTTTTTTCCATTCGTGCGTGTCTTCATCGATATAAAATAGCCCATATACACCGGTGTGCGGCTCGTGGACCACAACAGTTCCGCCGGTTACGTTTGCGATATTACCCAAGTTGTTGACCGTGATTTTTTGTTGCAGCCCATTGTCATCGAGCAGTTTTTGCGCCTCTGCCGTGGCGTCCTCCCCATCCTTTTGTTTCACCTGACTCTGCATCAGGCCATACAGACGGATTGTATCGTCGTTTTTAATGGTCCGGATCAGCTTGTCATTTTTGTCATATATGGCAACCTGGTTTACCATGCTGTCGATGCTGTTCGTTGTGCTTATATCGATCAGGTTTGATCCGCCCTCCAGCACCAGGGTTTTGTCGTTCACCTTTTTTTCCAGCACGCAGAGCTTTTCTGCGTCAAAAACCAGGTGATATTTTTTCTTTGTCTTGGCCGCCGCGAGCGTATAGGCCGTCTGAATGATGTCATAGAGAGACACGCCAATGAAATTGCGCGTGATCGGTACTCCTGTTGTAGCGATGTCCCCGGCAGTGATCCCGTGCTCGCTGCATATACTTCTCACAATAGATTCCGGCGCTTGGCCGGTATATTTTTTTACCACTTTGTTGCTTTTTAGATATATTCCCCGGTCATACGCCGTCACCTTGATCGTATTTCCCTCGCTGGATTTCTGGAGGCTAAACACGATTCCCGTAAACAACGTGGTGCTGTCTTGCAGGAGTGTGACGTAATTCCCGTTTTCGATTGATACGGACGGCACTGATTTGTCTATGGGGGATGATAGCAGTTCAAATGACAGCGTCCGCGTACACTGCTTATAATTTCCCGACCAGGTTACGGTCGGGACGAGCGTCGTTATGTCATAGACGCCGCTGCTGTTTTGCAGCGTGATCGTAATCATGGCATCACCCCAATTTTGATTTATCCGGCAGCCGCAGGACCGATCCCGCACGGATCAGGTTTGGATTTTTGATCCCGTTGAATGTCGCCAGTTTCGCGGCAAGTCCGGCGCTCCCGTAAAACCTGCGGCAGATCGCCCCCAGCGTATCTCCGGACGCAATTTTGTACGTTTGAGGTGTGGCGGGCGGGGCTTCCACGGCGCGCGCGGAACTGGCCGCTGCGGCCGCCTCGATTTTTACGGCTGCAAGCTCTTTGTATTCGCACAGTTCCAGCGACATGTACAAGTCATTCGACCCGTCTTGCTCCTTGTACGTGATGCTCTGGACTCTGACAGGGATGTTCACCGTCGTGTCTGTGATGATCAGCCGCAGAACGGTCCCTTCATTTTTGAATCGCTCAAACGTCGAGATATAGGCGTATGGTTCCACGATTTCGTTCACTGTCACAAACTGATATTTTTGCGCCGGGATCAAAAAATCCAATTTGATGGTTTTATATGTATCGGTCCCCAGCAGCGCAACATCGCCCATGGCATGGATGTTGACCGTTTCCATATTGCGATCCGTTGTGATCTCAAATGACGGGGGAGTGACCGGCATGTTCATTTCCGCGCCATTTTCCGCGTTTTTAAATATAATCTTTCTTAGCATGTCGATCTCCTTATACCGTTCTCATTGCCTGGCACACTTCTTGTGCCACTAATTCGGCAACGTGACGGGCTTCGTCTTCTGCACCTTCCCTGATCTGCATCCCGTCCATATTTACAACGATAACCGGCCCGGCCCCAGACGCGTACTGCCTCGCCTGCGCCGCGGTCAACACCTGTTCTCCCTCGTGCAAGAGGGCAGGGAAATTGTCGTAAGGGACACGTGCCATGCCAAATGCTTTCGCGGGTCCATATTGCTGTGCACCGGATCGATCTGCTGGCGCGGTTTCCTTTTCTTGATTTTCTCTCTGGTTTGAGTAGGTTCCGATCCCCTCTTGCGGGGCCTCGCCTGTTTCTGTTGGTCCCCCATAATAAAATCCGTCGGTATAATCTCCGTTGAGATAGTTTTTTACCGGATCATTTTTTGCAAGAGCAACCGCCATGCCCTTACTAAATTCTTCTCCCATTTCATAGCCAAAAGTCTTATACACTTCATCCTGTACCATGGCGTCGCGTATTCCGCCAACCAGTGCTTTTTGACTTTCCACCTCAAGCTTCGCGCCCTCTGTTTTGTTGTACTCAGCAGCGGCGATTACCTGTGCTTCCTGCAACACACGCCCCATTTCGGCGCCGTCATCCTTGGCGGAAGCCTCCGCATATTCTTTGTACAGCTCGGATAGACGTTTTTGCGTTTCTTCTGAAAATGTATTATATATATTTCCTTGGGTTACGGATTTGTAGGCGTCTCGTTGCATTTCTTCTTGGAGATTTTCCAAAGAAGCTTTATATTCTCCGATTCTGCGATTGGCCTCTTTCATTTCTTCGCCAGAGTCGCCCTCGTAAAACCGGATTTCATCCTGGATTCCCTTTTTCCGGGCTTCGTTGTACCCTTTTCCCATGGCAGACTGCATTTCTTGATTCCATCCGGTCAGCGTGCTTTGCATGCCCGCATAGGTTTTAGATTGTTCCTCCATGGCCCCAGCGTACAATTCATCAAATTTTTGGATGATGAGTTCGGAGACTTCTACACCACTCAATTTTCCTTCTGATATCAGGTCATAGACATCACCTTTAGATTTCCCCAGATTCTCGGCGATGTATCCGACAGCATCAACGCCACGGTCGTTCAAAATATTCAGGTATTCCAGCGTCGCCTTGTCGCTGGATTTCATGCGGCCGATAGCTGTTGCAACCATGTTCATATCGGGCGTTGTCATGCCCAATGCCGCACCAGCGTTACCGACGCTGGTCAGAGTCGGTAACGTGTTTTGTTCGTCATAGCCAAACGTTTTCAGCGTCTTAGACATGGCGGTCAGGTCTCCGTACAAAAATGGCGTTGAATTGGCCATATCCTTCAAGTCGCTCAAAAACGTTTCCGCTTTTCCTTTATCGTTTCCAAACAGCGTCGTAAACGACACGAGGTCCGTTTCTCTCTGCGCCGCGATCCCACTTCCGGCGGTCAAATTCTCTTGCTGTTCCTGTGTGACCACTTGATATTGCTCTTGTACCGCTGTTCGGTATGCCTGATCCTGGTTCTCAAATATCTGTGTTGCGCCGGTTATAGCCCCGACACCCGCGCCGATCGCTCCGCCGATGGCCGTCCCGATTCCCGGCGCAATCATCGACCCCATGGCAGCCCCCGCGGCAGCGCTCCCCAGAATCGATCCAAACATTGTTCCCGTTTCGCTACCAAACGCACTTGATACCGCTGTGTTCGCCGTGGAGGCAAGCGCGTTTCCGATCATCTGGGTAAACCCGGCGGATGCAAACGATTTCAGGAGTCCTGATTCTCCGCCGTCCGGCCTGCCGCCTCCGCTTCCAGCCCGGTTTCCCTCTCGGCGTTCTGTGCGTCCCAGGTTTTCCATTTCACGCTGTGCGGATCGCGCCTCCCTGGTCACAAGCTTCAAATTTTCTTGGATTCGGTCGTATTCTTCTTGTAGCTCGACAAGCTTATTTGTTTTTCCGGCTTCGTCTTCTAAGTTTCTTATTTCATCACGAGCTTGTTGCATCGCCTTTTTTGCTTCTTGCAATTGCTTTTTCGCTCGATCTGATTCTATTTTCAAGGTTGCCTTTGTTCGATTTAACGCATCAATTTTATGCTGTAATCCGTCGGTTTCTCTTGAAAACGCCGAATTTGCATTACGCATTGACGTTATTGCGTTTGAATAATTGTCTCTTGCGCTTATAACGATGGATACATTCGGCACTGCGTTCACCTTCTTCTGGATTCCATGTCTTTTTCAAAAAAAGCTCTTATCACAGCCTTTTCCCCGGCGGGCAGGTTGTAATAAGAGCCGGGCAGTATATTTTTTTCAGCGAACAGGTAGTACATCAGCTGTACTTCCGGGTCTTCCTCTATTTTTTTTTAACTTCCTCCACTGTGCTTTTGCGGTATCCGCTCAACTTTTCAATTTCTTGCGCCAAGTCTTCGATTTCTCCCGCAAGCAGCATCTTTTTGAGCAATTCAGCAGGAGTCGGCACGCTGAATTTTTCCATCAGCTCTTTCGATTTCAGGTCCGGCGCGGTAACTCCGGCCAGCACGATGTGGATGCTCATATCCTGGTCCTTTGTGGCGGCGGAAGCTTTGATGTCCGCTACGCGGCTGTAGGACAGCGCCTTGAGGGAAAAGATCACATCTTCCCCGCAAATTTCACTTAGACGTTTTACCTTGAAATCTTTTTCCGGCGCCGCCATGATCAGCTTTTCGTCTGCCGCAAGCAGGCTTTTTAATACGTCCATCTTTATACCTCCGGGATCATGTCAAGATAATCGTAATCGGTGAAGGTAAACGGGGATTCGATTTTCCCGGCGGTGTTCGCCTCCCAGTCTGCCAAAGTCAGATCATCGAAGGACACGCCGTTTGCCACCACGCGCTCCGCGCCGTAGGCATCCGGATCGTCCAGCTTTGAAATGATCGTAAACCGGGCGTCCTCGCCGTTCTTGATTTTTTCTCCGATCTTCCGCGCCATGCGGCTGGATACCTTATACATCTTCACGGAGCCGGTGCAATCTATTCCGGTGATCTTTTTGTCAACCGCCATCATCCCGCACCGGGCAATATCTTCTTTTTTAAACGACACCTTGAGCTGCATCCCGTAGCACTCGGTCACGTACTCACCATCCAGCCAGACTTCGCCCCAAGTACCGGATATGACTCTTTTTGCACTTTCCACGGTTTATGCCTCCTTAAATTACGATTTGCAAGTCGATGTCTTCAATCGCATCCAAAATTTTGATGTTTGCCAGCAAAAACACTTTATCCGCGGTATTTGCGCTGCGGATTTCCTGCTCGCTCATCGCGGACACATCTACGCCTGTACTCTGCAAATAGGCTTTTTGCGCCTCTACATCGATGTCGATTGTGTTTTTTCCGGGGTCAAGCACACCGTCGATCTCAAGCTGCGTAAAATATCCTTTGATCGCCGTGATGAAAAGGCATTTGTTGTCATAGCTGTTGGCGTACTTCCCGATGTAGCTGTCCTGCGCGGTGATCTGTATATCCCTTTTGATCGCGGCCACGGCATCCACGATTTTGATCTTTTTAAACTGTTCTCCCTTGTCTTTGGTTGTGGTGGTCAGAGAGTTGATTCCACGGCCTACTTTCACTTTGCGTCCGTCGTGCATCAGAATGAACTTTCCGGCGTCAATCGCGGTATCCATTTCCTCTTTGGTCATGCGCTTAATGTCGGTGATTTCCGGAAGCGGGGCATAGGTGCAGGATATATTCATCGGCGTTCCGGCCAGCAATCCCGCGATGCGGCTGCAATACTGCGCCGCGGTGTATATCTGATCTCCTGTCTGGATTTCCTCTGCCACAAAATTAATCACGGCTTCGTTATCTGCTGTATGCCCCGGCAAAACCGCGCGCGGCGTCGCTCCCTGCTCCCATTGCGTTTTCACCCAGGATGCAATGGCGGTCGATTCCGCGCTTGAGGTATCCGGCGGACCGGCGAGGTAATCAAACGTCTGTGTCGCAAAATAGTCGAGCGCTTCTGTCAGGTTTGCTGCGTCCAACGGCAGGACGTACAAAATCACCTTGCTCGGCGCACTGACATAGCCCAAAAACGTGCGGCTTACATATTCCTGGTTGTCCGCCGCAAGTTCTGCCGGAACCTCTGTTGCGCCGGTAATCACGTGCGCGCCGTTTTGCTTACTGTCCTTTATGATCAGTCCGACCGTACCTTTTTTTGATAACTGCACGGCTGCGGCCGCAGCTGTTTTAAATGCGATATTGATATTTGGCAGTCCCATAGCGTTATGCCTCCTTTATGGTCGTTTCTACTGTTTTGATGGTCTGATATTGCTCGGCTTGTTCGTCCGTGTCGTCAAAATACGATACCGTGATGGTCATAGCAAGCAAATTTGGCCCGGCTTCGTCCACCTTGGTCGAGATATTCAGCTTTCGATTTCCAACGGCGAGCTTACCGGGGGAAAACGCCGATATGATCTTTTGCTGCGCGTCTACCAACTGCGACATGATCGGATTTTTATGGGCATCCAGTTCTCCCATATACATCAGCGTAAATTCCGCCTTGCATTTCACGGCACACCGGGTGGCTGGAATCGATTCCCATTTTTTCAATTCAATGTAGTAGCTTGGCCTTTCAAATTCCTGCGGGCAATTCTCCGTATACGCGGTCGCGCCCGGAAACATCTTGCACAACACGGCGCAAATTGCATCTATCAGGTTTGTGTATGTGAGCAACTATCCGCCCTCCATTCTCTGCAAAATTTCGTCCGCAAACCGTTCGGCTTCTTCAACGGCCTTTTTCCCCAACTCATCGTTTGCCGCCTTGTAAAAAAACCTTCCGCTTACGGCGATCATTTTAGCCCGGCCTGGCCGCTTTCGCTTTGTATCCGGGGAGGGTGGACGGACGCGGTGCCCGTTTTCGATCGCGTTTGTGATTTGTCCATATCTGTACGCATTCCCTTTTCCGTTCGGCGGCAGCTCGCCTTTTCGCGGTCTTACGGCTGCATATCCGCCTTTTGTTCCAACGGCTTTTTCCTGCCACCCTTTTATTTTCGTAGTGTCTCCGTTCAACCTTTCGTCCGTTTTCTGGTCCAAGGTTTCGTTTGCAATAGACGCCAGCCGTTCATGGAGTTTGCGCCGGGCTTCTTTATTTCCCTTCAAAATATTTTCCACCCGGCGCGAAAACCCATCAAACTGCGACGTGTCAATGCTCTGGGACATTTTTACACATCCTTTGTATTGACAATTTCATACTCATTTTTGTACTGATCCAGGCAATGAGCGATTTGTACAACATAGGTTTCGGAGCCGATGTTTACCAGGTCCCCTGATAGCAGCTCGATTTTCTTTGGCGTTACTATCACCAAGGTGGTCGTGGTCTGAGATTCCGGCGTATCTTTTTGATAACCCATATACTTTTCGGTTAAACAGGCCGGAAATTCAGCGATACGGATCGGCTCTTCTTGCCATTGCGGGCGGTTGTACTGGTCCTTCGTTTTTGGCCTCCTGGACGCAATACATTTTACAGGTTCGATCATCGCAGCCTGTATTTCACAGTACATCCGGTTTATTTCTTTGATCGACGTTAGAAAGCAGTGTTTCCCATTCCAGTCTATGGCGTTGTTCAGGGATATAGGGCGGCGGCGAACCGTAAATTTTACGCCCGCCACCCCAATTCCAACCTTTGAAAATAAATTGCTCCCTTGCTGTATTTCCGCCTTTGCCCAAGTGTCTTCTGTACTGTCCCACCAAAAATACGCGCCGCTGTTTTGCAGGTGTTTTAATCCGATTCTTTCATTCAATTCGCCTGCATTCATCAGCTATCCTCCTGCAAGGCTCCGGCTTGCAGCTGAGAAATCAAATTCCGCAGACCGAAACCAAGGTCTTTATCGTTTCCGACCGCCTCCCGGTTGTCGTACCAATGCGAAAACAGCATGCATACCGCCAGTCGATATGCCGGATTCGCTTCGTTGAGTTCCCTGCTTTTTTGATCGATCGCCTCTGTTATGTACGCTTCAGCTGCATCAAAGATGATTTTTGCGCCATATTCAATCTCCCTCTGGTCCACCCTTGCATATTTCAAGGCATCTTCCAAAAGCGTTCCCATCAGATTTTACCGGTTACATCCATTGCGCCGCGTACAACGGCGGCGGCATCCACCGTCACGACGTCTTCGCGCTCAATCACGCGCATTTCGGTCCGGTTCTTCCGGAATGCCGTGCCGCCAATGTTTGTAGATGCAATCTGATGCCCTTTCCGCTCAAACATCTTGATGTACTCCGGGATGTTTCCGATAAAAATGGGGGCAAGCTGCTTCTGCGCGTCTCCGGTGCCGCTGGTCTCTGTCGGCAGCGTCGAGTTGGATACGACTCTAACAGATTTTCCGGCAAAAACTTTTCCGCTGGGATTGGTAATGTCCACCTGCATCAAGGGCCTGCCGTTTTTGTCCTCCAACGTGTCAAGATACTGGTACCCATCTTGGTTGGTCAGGATAATGGAGCTTGCCGCAAAGATCGGATCCAGTGTTACGTTGATCGCTTTTTTGATCGCTTTGTAATCGGCAAATGGAGTGGCATCCAGCGCGTTGAGCTTCGCGCAGATCAGTTGATTCCTGGTAACAACCGATTTCTTCCCGATCCAATTGACCAAAAACGCGATGATATTTTGATCAGTATCTTCCAGCAGATCGTTCGGGATCGGCGTCCATCCGCCGTAATCTTTGATGTCGTATTTGATGGCCTCAAATTTTGGCGGGATCATTTCGGGCAAATCCATGTCGTCCGATGTGAGGTTTTCAAACGGCGTCAGTTCCGCAAGAGTTTCGTAAACGCGGCTTCCGGACTTCATGTTTGTCGCAATTACGTCAACCAGGCTCTCCAAACGGTCAAGTGTGCGCTTGTACTCGTTGATCTTGGTCTGGATGTCCTGCGGCAGCAGCAGTCCGCCGTTTTCGTCCGGCGTCTCGTGCAATCCCTCGGCAGCGTAAACATCCAGCGCGGCGTCGTAAGCGCTTCTTTCGTTCGGCCTCAGCCACGCGACACACATGTCGCGCCTTCGGAGTGCGGAGAAAAACGCCCTTCTGTAATCCGCTTTTGCTTCTTCTTTGTCTTTTACTTCACCTTTCGGCGGATCAGCGGGCGGCGGATCCGTATCCAGCTCTGCCATCAGGTCGGCTTTTTCGATCAGGTCTTTTGCTTCCGCCACCTTTGCCTTCGCCTTTTCCATCTCGTTTTTTGCCACCAGATCGCGTGCTTCCTGTTTCAGCTTATTTGCCTGTACCCGGAGTTCTCTTTCTTCTTTTGTCACAGTTTTAATCCCCTTTCTCAAATCGCATCAATCATTAAGAGCAGCTTTTCTTTTTCGTCCCGCTGCTCATCTTCTTTTGCCTTTTTCAACGCGGATTCTGGTAAATTTTTATACTTTACAAACATCGCGCTGGAGCAAGCAGCAACCCTTGTTTCTTCTGTTTTTACATTTTCAAAAAAATCAGCCAGTTCAGCGCCGTTCACCCACCACTCATCATGCATTTTTTGACGGATGTCAACCTCCGTATCGCTTTTCAGATGAGCGCGATATATTTCCGCATAGGATTCTTCGAGTTTTTCCAGCGTTTCCACTGTTTTTCTCAGGTCAACAGAATTTCCTATTGCAAATGTCCACGGATCGTGCATCATCACTAAAGCTCCCGCCGGAGCGATAATTTCATCCGCCGCAAAGAGAGGCATTGTGGCGGCGCTGGCAGCCATACCGTCGATATGCGCAACCTTACGCGCCTTAGACCGCATCAATATCTCATACATCGCTTTACCGGCAAAAGCATCACCCCCGCCGGAATTGATATACATGTGGATTTCTTCTTTGTCCTCTACCTCTTTCAAAAAATCAACAATTTCCATTGGGCATTTATCTTCCGGCGCCCACTTTTCCCATTCCGTTCCAACTATGTCACCAAATATGTATAGCTCCGCAATGGTCGGTGTTTTATTTTTGATTTCAATGGTTCCCTTGGCCCCGGTTTTTTCGCAGGATAGTTTAAGTATCGCCAATCGCGTTCCCTCCTTTCATCGCCATGCCCTGCGCCAGCAGTTTTACCGGTGCCAGGGCAGAGTTTCCGAATAGTTCGTCTCCGCCTTCCCGCGGGGGAAGGTCTTCTTTTTGACGGCACTCGTTTGGCGTCATAACCCCATTTTGAATCGCGTCCTTGTACATGGTCATCCGCTTTTCAATTTCCGCGCGCGTGATCGCGTCAGCGTTAAATTTGGCATAATATCCGGCCTTGATTTCGCTTGGCAGGAAGCACTTGTAATTGATTTCCTGTTCGTATTCCGCGAGAATTGCCATCATGGTATCTGTGTAAAATTCCCGGTTGCTCTCCGACACGGATGCATACGACGCCTTTGTCAGATCGTTCACTTGATGCGGCTTGACCCCGAATGCCGCTGTAAGCTGTTGGACCGTAAACCGCGAATTTTCCAAAAACTGCGCATCTGTCAGTTTCATCTGGAACGGTTCAAACCGCATTCCCATTGGCATAACAGCAATCCGGTTTGCGTTGACAATTCCCATTGTCATCTTTTCAAATTGATTCCGTATTTTGTTTGACTTTTCTGTATCTAGGTCGCCGGTATATTGCAGCACGCCGGAGGCCATCATGCCCTTTTTGTAGCTGGTGTTTAAAAACGTCCCGCTGGCCTTTGCATTTTCTACCGACGCGCGCAGGGCCTCTATGACGCTCAGTCCTACAATCCCGTCGGTCGAGAGGCCCTTGAAATGCAAAATTTCATCCTGCCTAAACCAGTATGGCGTTCCGTCGTTGTCGGTATAGTAGTACCAGATCATTCTGTTTCCACTCAACAATCCGACGTCGTCCATATAAATCGACACCCTGCGGCTGTCCAACGGGTATATGCCTTCTATCGCTCCGTTTTTTTTTGATGCAGAAATCCACGCATAGGCGTTTCCATATAACGTTCGCTGCGCCTCCAGGCATTTCCAACCGGTAATCGCGCTCATATATCGATTCATCCGCAGTTTCAAAATCGGCGCGATTGAGTGGTTTACCTGCTGCTGTCCGCCTTCGGTGTACCGGTATACCTTCAAGGGCAGTTTTCCCAGCGTTTCAGACAGTATTTTCACGCAGGTGTATACCGTGGCTTCCTTTAGGGCCTTTTCCCCTCTGATGCTGTCGGATTCATCCATTCCAAGAGCTTCCCGCAGGCTATCCCATCCGTCATTCATTTGAGCTTTCGCCTGCGTGGCTGCAAGATATGATTTTCTAAAAATCATTTATCTCCGCCTCCGATCGGATGGATCGTAAACCAAGCCCCAATCCCTACAAGTTCAATCCCTGCGGCGAGCAGCCCCAACGGAATGCAAACGCAGAGCGCCGCCGCCGCGATGCAGCACAGCCCTGAGAGGATACATACATCTTCCGTGCTGTCCCGTATTTTATTCCACCATTTTTTCATTCCAGACCCCACCATTTTTCTAAATCGTATTTCGATATGTCCAGTTTTGGCTTTGTTCCCATTGCCAGCTTGTGTGCGTCGATCGTCGCGTCGCATGGGTCTATGCGTTTGGAGGCATAATCTTTGCTGAGTTTGATTTCTCCAAAACTGTTTGATACCGTGACCGCGTTTCTAAAACTCCATGCCAGCAGCGTGTTTTTTCTATCATAGATGATTTTTTTTGCATCTACACAGTTCTTAAAGTGATCCGTTGAATCATTCAGACTGCGCGCCGACTGGTTTATTTCTATCAAATCACAATGAAATGTATCTTCTAAATCCGGGAGAAACGCCGATGCTCCATGCGGGTCATAGGCAATCCCAAGGATTTCAAGGTTCAAGCGATCTGCCAATTCTTTGTAATATCGCAAAATGTATTTGTAATCGGTGATGTACCCGCCGCCGGTTTGTGTCAATGTCAGCAGACCGTCTCTCGCCCATATACGATACGGCTCCTTGTCGGTTTGTTCGTGTTCCAATAGCCGATTTTCCGGCATGAAAGAATGGGAATCGATAAAAAATTTTCCATTGTCAAGCGGGAAATCCAACGATCCGCTGGTCAAGTCCCCGCCGGCAGAGAGGTCCAGTCCCAAATAACAGGCGCGCCCGGCCATGTCGTCGATTGTGGTGTCGCTTGCGCATTCGGTCCACTTTCTTTCGTTTAAATACCCGTGTTCCGTCGCCTGTACCCATATGTTGAGGTCCTTTGTCATAAAGTTCAGCAGATCGTCTCCGCCTTTTTCTCTGGCTTTGATCGCGTCCGCGCGCATGCTGATGCATGTTTCCGGCGTCCAAAGTGGGTGCGCCGTCTGCCAAACTTCCTCGTTCCAGATTCGCTCGCCTATGGCGTCTTCCTGATTTGGTTCCGCGATGAAAACAAAGTGTGTTTCATCTGGAAATCCACTCAGTATGTTCTTTCCGTAGTCATATTCGCTTTTGCATGGGCTGTTCAAATCAAATCCCGCAGTGGTGATGATGGATACCAAACAGGATTTCAGTTTTTTACACCCATCCGTCAAGAGCTTGTACATCTGGTTGGTTTTGTGCTTATGGTATTCATCGACGCTTCCAAAGTACGGACGAAAGCCGTCTATGCTGTCCGTATCCCTGCCCAGCGCCTTGATCGTTCCATTTGTCAGGAGACATTCGATTTCCCCGCGGTATTCTTTGATTTTAAAGAGTTCCCGTTCCAGTTCCTGGTCCGCTTTAATAAACTTTATACACTCTTTCAGGACAATGCGCGCTTGCAGTTCTTTTGTGGCCGTTGCATAGACCTGCGGGTACTGATAACCGTCAAAATTTCCATAATAAAGGGATGGTATGGCGTTCATCACGCTTTTTCCGTTCTGGCGGGCAACCTGGATGTACGATGTGCGGAACCGCCTGTTGTTGGTGTCTTTTATCACCCATCCGTTCCAGTTCGCCATAATAAATGCCTGGAAATCCGCTGGCCGGAACGGCTGCGGATCGTCTCCTTCCGCCAGGATGAGTTGTTCGGAAAATCCGAACATGTGGGCGGCACGTTTTTCAGAATATACGAACGGAAAATCCGGCGTCCCCTGGCGTTCCAGGTCCTTCAAAAACCGTTGTGCTCCCATGATTTCGCTGCTTCCAACATTTCGATCCAGCGCGTTTTTAACCGCTGCTTCCGCGTATTTGATTGCTTTATCCACCGGTCGTACCACTCCGATACTGATCCCACTTGCTCTTTGGTTTTTCCGGCTCTTTTGGGATTACCAATTTGCACCGGCTTGAAATCGTCAGCCCCAAATCGCTTGCCGCAGCCCGGCACTGCTTAAACGCGCGATCCTGCACCGCCGTTACCTTGTCAATCAGCCCGATCATTTCCGGTTCGCACGGCAATTTGCGCATCATCTTAACGGTCTTGCGATAGTTTTCTTCTGCGATGATGTACCGGGCAAGTGATTCACAGTCCAAGTTCGACATGATCCCCAGATCGATTAGCTGGGAGGCGATCCGGTTAAATTCATCCTTTTGCCTTTTGATAAGGTACTTCGGCGGCTCCACTGCATCTGCTGGCGCGTGGATTTCGGCTCTTTCCCGTTCTTCTATTTCGGCTTTTGTAAGGTGCGCTTTTTTCTTTGCCTTCAACAGATCAATCGGTTGTCTTGGGCCTGCCATTTACCCCACCCCCAGCAATTCGTCAAAAATTCTTTTATAAAAATCATATAGTTCCTCGCTTTTCTCAAAGCTAAATTGTTCGATCTTGGGATTTTCATTAAAATTGCTGGACGTTTCAATCACAAATTTTCCTTTGTCGGTGTCCAGCAAAATTACCTTGCTGTGATTTTTGACATACCGGTATTTGATACCGGCGCGCTCGCAAACCTGTTCAAAATTTTGACTGTACCCGTAGTCCTTGCCTCGTACCTTATTTTCCTTGGCAAGGCCGCTGAGTAAAAATTCCACGTTTTCAATCGCGCCTTTTTTCTTTAGCGCTACAATCGCATCTAGTTCTTTTTGGCCTACGCGTAAAGTTGTAACCAGCAGGCCGTGGATTACACACTGCGTTGCAATCCACATGACAAGGCTGCAACTGCTCCATCCACCGGCGGGAGAAATCATTTTGAAAATCTCATTTTCTCGCGGTAAATGATCCAAAAATTTACCCAATTCATATCGTGATAAATAGAGATCAAAGCAAACATATTGTGCGCCCGCGGACTGCATCAGCAGGTATTTATCGTATTTTCCGGGACCTTTCTTCTTCATCAGCCACCAATCCAAATTTCAAATTTTCCGTGGGGAGTTTTTGCGCGGAAAAAGAGGCCTTGCGGTATTGCACCATGCAAGCCGGAACTTTTTTACAGCCCCCTACCCCCTCGGAAGTCGACATTCCAACGCCGTTTTAGCTCTTGTAGCTCGCTTTTTACCCGCATATCTCCGCTGTGCATCCTTTTTTCAATGCGCATGTGCTCCCGGTGAGACAGAGGCACGAGGTTATCCGGGTCCAGTCTCAAGTCCCAGCGTTCTTTGATCGGCTCGATATGATGTACTTCATCGGCACTTTCTATTGATTCGTTCTTGTAATAACTCCACAAGCACAAACCGCTGTAGATCGACATGATTCTTTTCTGCATCGTTTTCCATCCAGCGGATATATAAAACGCATGTTCTCTCGCGTCTCTTTCAAGCCGCACGGATTGATCATATTGCCTCTGCCTCTCGGACTTCCTTGTTGCCTCTTTGGACTTGTGCTGCTTGCAATATGATTCTCCGTGCTCCACCAATTGTAGACAACCAGCATGCCTGCATATTTTTTTAAATGGCATGTCTTTTGCCTCCAAAAACTTTAAACTTTAGAAATTACGAAAAACCCCTTGACTTAATCACGATACCGTGATATAATATAGTTACAGAAAGGGGGTGAAACAAAATGCCTGTACTCTCAAGGTTTTATGGTTTGGTGGTCAAAATGCTCTTCCTCGGAAAGGAACACAATCCGCCTCACATCCACGTAATCTATGGCGAATATATCGGAGCGATCGACATACGAACCGGAGAAATGATGGAAGGCGATCTCCCAAACAAGGCGCTTGCAATGATGCGGGAATGGGTCGGGATGCACCGGGAAGAACTACTGAACATCTGGAACACACAAGAATTTAAGGCACTGCCACCGCTTGAATAAGGAGGAAGCTATATGTTCCATAAAGTAAAAACTGTGTCCGCATTGCCGGATTATAAAATGCTGGTAGGCTTTGTTTGCGGCACGACCAAGCGGTATGATTTCAAGCCGCTGTTTGATCGTCACCCTGTGTTCCGGTCCCTATGTGACGTTCCCGGCCTTTTTGCTCTGGCAAAGGTTGACGCCGGAGGGTATGGAGTGTGCTGGAACGACGACATCGACATAGCCTGCGATGAGCTTTGGGCGAATGGGGAAACGGTCTCGACTCCGTTCGACGGGCTGCTTGCGTTTTCAGACGCCACAAATATGTGGGGCCTGAACGAAAGCACACTGCGCAAAGCTCTGTCTTATGGAAAGCTAAAGGCGGGTATTGATGCACAGAAATACGGAAAGCAGTGGGTAATAACGGAAGCCGCCATGCGGCGCGAATACGGTGATCCTAAGGCGGAGGCGTAAGCTTCCGCCTTTCTTTTTCCGCTGTGCCTCAAAAACACCTTGGCACGTACTCCCCCTCATTTGCTTATGCACTCTTTTAAAATGCGATTTTCTGATATTTTAAAGTACGCTTCATCAAATTCAAAACCGGTATAATTTCGTCCCGAATGCATGCAGGCTATAGCTGTAGTTCCGCTCCCCATGCAATTATCAAGGACTAAATCACCCGGATTGGTGTATGTACGGATCAGGTATTCAAATAGGGCGACTGGTTTTTGTGTTGGATGTAAACCGCGTTCGCATTTAATGTTTAAAACTTGACGTGGGTAATTGGTTATATATGTGTCTGCTCCATTTTTAAACCCATTAATACTATAGGCCCAATCGTTATGTCGCGGATTAGAAATACCCTTACGATGTATCTGAGTATCTAGCGTTACAATCCCTTGTGGGTTGTATACAGGCGGGCGCTTATAAAACACGCAAATCTCTTCGACGCATCGAAGGGGCTGCTTTTTTGCGTTGGCAAAACCAGTTGCCATATTTTTGTTCCAGTACCAACAGTATTTAAATAGCTTGGACTGGCTGCTAATAAGGCGAGTTGTAAACGGCTGGCAGGCAGTTAAGCATATAGCACCGTTGTCTTTTATAATCCTTTTGTATTGTTTCCAAAGAGCTTCGAGCGGAAACAACCCATCCCAGCGGCAGTGCGTTATTCCGTATGGCATATCGCACATTATCATGTCGATACTTTTATCTGGATAACGGCTCATTCCGCTTATGCAGTCTTCGTTAAATATCTTATTTATGTAATCCATCTCTTCTCCTTTCAGCTCCATCTATCCCGGATTTTATTTATAGGAGCCTTTACGGAGATTATCTATAAAAATAGTCATGGCACGTACTCTATGCATCTATCAAACCACAAAAGTACGTGCCAAAAACGGCTATTCTATAATTTTTTTCTTTTGGGCCAGCGCGTGATAAAATCTGCGCCGCTCCTCTCGAAATCCTCTCTCGTATGTCATCAGTCCATGTACAAGCCTAAGATTGTGCCATGGGATGTCCTGTGTTACATGCAGGATGATGCATTGATAGTCTCGGTCCGATACCTCTACCGCTGTCTGCTCTATCAGCTCACAGTCATGTATCAGCTTTTCTTTCCACTCTCCGCTGGCCCGTGGTATGTCTCTTTTCTTCTCTTGATACTGCAAACAAAAATTGTGCAGCTCCCGATATGCGTATTTCCCAATTCCATACCGGTCAAGTTTCACGTCTCGCTTACTCATCGCAGACATCCTCTTGCGGCTGATCAAGATAGCGGCGCCAACACTTGACGCATTCGCGCCCTACGGATATGCAGTCCCAGTCTTTTTTGAGGGGACATGTTTCTGTTTTAGCAAGTTCTTTTGCTATCATGTCCAAATCGTTTTTTACTTTATCACCAATTGTTTGACCGACGATCTGGATGTTACGGCTGATCGAGATAGCATAATAAGCGGGAGGTTCTCCGAATACCTCTACCAGATACCTTTCGCGGTCGCTGACTTCTCTCTTTGTGTGGCACTGCCGCGGCTCAGTGTTTTGCGGCATGTACTGAGACATTGGCCGGTTTTTCGGGATTTTGTTTATGACCGTTCCAACCATTGGTCCGGATCCGGTACTTTTCCATCTGATCCGCTGGCCGATTTTGATTTCGTTCATGGTTATTTTCCTCCTTATTTCATTCTCCGCTGTATATTTTCTTTTTCCGCTGCGATTGCCCGGCTTGGATTATCTCCCAAGCCTACAAAATCCAAAAACAGCACAGCGTTATTTTTCGTGTCGAATTGCACCTCGTACTGGCGCAGGTCTTGGGCTGTCACGTACCGCCGCCCAAATATTCGTTCCATGTCGTTCCAAATGGCCCACGGCACAAAAAAGGTTTGCAGCTTGATCCCGACACAGACACCGGTAGCGGCCCCCATCTTGTAGTGGCCGGCAAGGGCCTTTGCCTGATGGTCTTTCACTTCCGACTTGTTCATTTTGCTGGTATCGGTGTGCTTGGCCTCAAACCGGATTGCACGGCCCCCGATCAGGGTCCCGGCAAAGTCCGGCTGCGCGCGGCCTACGAAGTTGCCCACAAACTGCAAGCCCGACAACCGTTTGATGACGTGAAACGGCTCTGGGACCTTATCGACATCCGCGCGGCCTTGGTCCCGATATTTTTGGCATCCGTTTTTGATACGGTCTTCAAAATACCCGCCTTGGGCGCGGTTGACCCTGCCCTGCCAGCTTTTGGCGGCGGATTTTCCGCTGTACTGCTTCATTTTTTTGCCCCGCTTTCCCGGCGGAAGCCGATGAGGTCAGCAATCCCAAAGCTTCCGTTTTTGCATTCGTGGCCGGTGTAGCTACCATCAAAACCCATGTATTCGTTGTCTTGACCTCGTATAGCGTTCCACATGCAAACTTTAGCTTCGTGTTTCGCACAAACCGGTGTTCCATCAAATTCTTTTCCACAGATGCGGCATTTGTAGCGCGGGGTGTATGCCTCCGATGACGAATAGATGAAATTGGTTTTTCCCATTAAATCATCCCTTTGTCCTTTTATTTGTTTTCCTGTTATAGACTACGATCATCGATGGGAAGGGCGCACTATCTTTTTCTTTTCCGTTTTCGTCCGTGAATTTTAATCTTCCGCGGACAAACCTAATTTCCGCTTTTCCATAAATGTATTTGTGGAAATATGAAGTATCCGTGCGTGCTGGAATTAAAAGAACAATTGTCGTCCCGCTCTGCGCCTCGTTGTATGATTTTTGAACCCATTTTTCTATTTCTCTTCCGTAGGGTGGGTTGCAAAATACCGCTCCGTCACCCTCCACTTTCCACGACGATTTTAACCCATCGGTTTCCGGCGTAAAATATCGCGAACATTTTGCAGTTTTATCTGTGGCCGCTGCATCCAATTTGAAATTAAATTCTTCATTTAATTTTTCAAAAAACTTTGAGGCGTACACCAATCCATTTTTTTCGAGCTATGCAAAGCACTGTTCACTTTTATTTCTCCTTCTAATTCTTATCATTCGATAAAACTGATAGGGGATTCCCGTTATGGGATTCACTCCGTTCTCAACCGACTCTAATATAATCCGGTATCCCTTGAGCGGCTGCGGTTCCTTTTTCCACTCTTTTGCGGAGACTTCCTCTATTTTGGGTTCGACTTTTTTGATGTTCCGCGAGTGAGACCAGCGGCGGCCCGGTATAATCTCGGTCTTATCTGGTGCCGTTTTGTTTTGATCGATGATGTAATCGGCCAGGGCTGCGAATGCACCATCCATGTACGTCAGGACCGGTCGCACTTGTCCGTAAGGCCATAGCTTTTTGATCTCTCTCAGGTCGATGTAATTTACGACCGCATGATGGTGGATTCCTCCGCGGGAACCGATCGCTGTTGTGGATATGTAAAATAGCTCTTGCCCGTTTTCAGCATACAGTTTCCGCATATCCCGCCAAAATTTTTTCATCTGCTTTTTGGCGGTTTCTGGGTCCGGACGCTCTTCCTTGCGATAGGTAAGAGCGAGAAACCAATCATTCGCGGTAAAGTACGTCGTTAGCTGCCGCGTAAGCTCCCGGCGGGCAAGCTTATCGTTGTTCTTCTTGACCGCTTCCGCCGTGGCCGCTGCTTTCGACGCGCGTTCTTGGCTCCGGGGGACATAATAGGTTTTTTCGATCTCTATTACCGGTCCTGTCCGGTATGTCTTTTTCCGGTATCCCATGGCAGATTTCCCGTCCTTCTTTTTTGCTTTCCCGGCCTATTATTAATACCTTTACCAAGGGGTCAAAGCCCGGTCTTATGCCGTTTTTTGGCTTGCGTATCTGCGGCGCTTATGATATAATAAAAGCGCTCAGATATGAGTAAGGTTTCACCCTCTGACGGCTGCCAGGCCTGATAGTCAGAGGGTGATTTTTTGTTTTATGGATGGATCATTTTTGATCATTGTACATGCAGTGCCCGATTCGGTTGTCGTGGATCGAGCAATCGTTATAGCAGTGATCCATGCACACGCGGGCATGATGCACAGGGCAGATACACACTGCGCGCGGCGTGGATTTTCCACAAATCGGGCAAATTGTGTTGACAATTTTGTCCGGTGTGAAGCGGTTCATTGCGCTACACCTTTTCTTGGGACCTTTTTCTGCGGCCACGCGAGAGTCTGGCACATGGCGCAGTCAACCTTCATCCGCTTTACTAACGGATCATTTGCGCCTTTGCACCCCCGGCAGGGATACGGCGTGTGTATGTATGGATTCTTTACGGCTACACCCCGGTGCAGCCTACAGGTTTGCAGCTGCGTGCAGGACGCACACTGGCATGTGTTTTTGCATTCCGGGTCCGGCCCGCGGCGGGCGTCTTTAGGGTTCATGCAGACGGCCTCCTATTCCATGTTTTCAATGATCTCGCGTAAGATGTGCGGCGGGATCGTATATGCCTCTTCGATCAGCTCGTCCCGGTTGATGCGCTCTGTCTCGTGAGCGTTATACGCAAGCGTTTCCCGGTTGAAAATTTTGCGAATAGAACAATCGCTGTCCAAGTCATAAATGACCATGATTATGAACGTGGCGTTTTCCGGATGGTTAATGATTTCTGCTCGAAATCTTCCCATTGCGAAAATATAGTATCTTTTTTCATCTTGTCCGATCGCCTTCATGCTTGAGGCGCTTCCGATTTCCTGCCGCGCAAGGGCTGCAGCGGTCTTTTTTGTGAGTTTCATTTTACACTTCTTTCCGGGCGTGCATATCCTTCCGGGGCATATGGGATAGGCTCTCCCGTGTCTGGATTACACCCTTGTTCGATCAACATCTTTCCAATTTTTTCGCGGACAGCTTGATTTACTGATCCCCAATATGTTGTCCATATCATAATGGGATTTTTGGCTATGATCGCATGCGTAAATTCCCAGCCTCCGCCGGAGAGGCGGGAGAAGTCCTTAATAAACAGGTAATAATCGCCTTTTTGCGCTATTGCAAAATTATTACAATAATGCAATATGCGTGTTGGGACGTTTCCGGGATAGTTAGTATGGGATGTACCCATTTTTCCCCGGCCTCCCTTCGTGCCGTTTTCTGCTGCTGCGGATTTTGTTTGCGATTTCTGCGCCGTGCCCGTTTATCCTTCTTTCTTCCGCACGGGCATTATACGCTTTTACTCGCTTGCAGCTTTTACGCCATGCACCGTTGCAAGAGGTGTGGGCACGGCAGGTGATGCAGATGTCCGGCGGCGGATCGTGATTGACTTTCTTTTCGCTGTGCGCTATATTTGGTTTGGCAATATTTCCTTCGCCGCTGTCAGAGGTCGCAACTCTGGCGGCGGCTTTTTTGCTATGCATCTATATCTCCCCCTTTTTTCTCTTCCTATTGGCAGCCTTTCGTTCTCGCAAAGTCAAATCCGTTTCTAACGATTCTGGTGTCCAACGTACCCCTATGTAATCCAGCACCTTGCCCCATCCATATACTTCATCAGTAACTGGATCCTTCACACATCGGTACATCCAAAAATCCCATTCTTTCGGATTGTCTTCGTAGAGTCGGTCGAACCTATGGGGTCTCTTTTCGAGCTGGATCCCAAAACCGCACATGGAACAGCCTGTCCTCTGTGCTCTTGTTGTGTAAAGAGTGCCATCCGCTTGGCGTTCTATGGTGCCGTATATCTCCGGAACAGGTACTTCCAGGTCAAGGGCAAGCTGCAACAAGTCTTGACGGTCAAATATTGCAAATGGCGCCGACCGTATCGCTGTCTTTCCAAAGTAGTTGCATCCATTCATCATAAGCGACTTTTGGCGACGGCCTCCTTCGGACGCCATGAGACCCAGATACGGTACACTGTTGTGTTCTTTCGCCCAGTCGTCACACGGCTTCTCTTTGAGGTAATAACAACACTTGGCGGATACTTTAAACGGAGCACATTGATATTGCACATCTTCCCGTTCATTTTCACCACCTGCAAACAGCTCCAGCCATTTCTGAGCCATCTTCATCCGTGTACCTGTCCGATTCCCACCATACTCTCCGGTTTCTCCTGTGATGATCGCATGCCGAACTGTGGCATTCTTCGGAGATGGATTCTGTAGCAGCTCGATCTTCGATGCCGTTTCTTTGGACAGTACAGGGAACCCGCATTCCTGCAAAACTTGTGTTTTGCTCTTTAATGGTTTCAGCGAGATGACTCCCAATGCTTTATGTATGGCCTGAATACTCTTATCTTCCAGGGTCGATACCGAAACCGCTGGAACATCTATTCCAATGGATCGCAAAAACAACAGTAGCGTAATGCTGTCCAGACCGCCTACGGATACATGACAGTTCAGTCCTCGCTTACCACACTCGTTATAGAACTCCCATGCGCGAGTGTATGCATAGTTTATCTTTGCTTCATACGGTAGTTTCTGTTTTACCCGAAACGACGCAATTTTCTCATCCGTGTGATTCTCCTTCATTCTCTCCATACAGCTTTTCATTTTTGTTTCTTCTCAACCTCCGTTTTGTGATTTTTACTCACGCATCAACCCGCCGATCCCCATGGCCAGGCTCTCGATCGTGCCGAGCGCCCACACCTGCCAGATGGTCAGCATGCCGCTGTCCGACGCCATCGCTGTGAGGAATCCACCAACCAGGCCGACGACAAACAGGATCACACCCAGTCGGCTGTGCTTTATGTAAGGTTGATCATTCATTTTGTTCGCCTCCCAGCAGCCAATCAACCGATACACCAAGGACTTCCGCAAAGGCTTTCAGCTCAAAGTCCATAACGTACCGGTTCTGGCCTTCGATTTTGGACAGGCCGGAGGCGTTCATTTCAATTCCCTTTACTTGGATCTGGGCCAAAAGGTCTTTTTGCTTCATGTCCAGTCTTTCGCGGGCCAGCGTGATGCGTGCTCCGGTGCAATTCCGGTTTCCCATCGGTTTTTCTCTCCGTCTCATTTGTTTACCTTCTTTCGTTTTTTTAATGTCAGTTTTATATAGATGTGTTTTACCTACGACATGCGTCCTCGTACACCTTTGCGTGCAGGTCGAGCATCCCGGTGATAAAGGCACCGGTCACACGACTCATTTCGGTCTGCCCCTGCCATGCGGCGACCTCCGCAGGTGTCAACTTGTGCGCCGTCAAGGACGAGACGCCGCACCATGCATCGCTCGGGCGGATGCCATACTCCCGGCAGTAGAGGCGCTTCGCCTGCCCGCCGGATGTGGCCCAGACGTGGAGCTTCCGATCGCTATAGCTCGTCACGAGATACAGATTTTCCGTTCTTTCCATTTCCTCACCTTCTTTTGGCGTTTCCTTAATCGATTGACACGGCGACCGGATCGTAGATGCGCATGCGCCGTCTCAACTCTCCGCCGTCAAGGTCTCCGTCTTTGGTGTGGTCAAAGCTGTCGATGGTGACCGCGATATATGCGCGGCACTCTGCGACCAGGTGCGGAGGGAGAGTTCCAACAACCACACGCCCGCGAATATCTTCCGGGGACACATTTCCGGTTAACACGGATGCCGAGGGATAGCAATCCCTTAACACCTTGATCGTGCCAGGATGCCGGGATACAATCAAGTTTACGGTCGCATCAGGCACACGGGATGCAGACACATGATTGACAGCCAGATCAGCATTAGCAATGTCGGCGGCGGTTGTGTACTGTGCTCCGCGCGGAAAGACCGGAGCGTAGTAGTCGCTTACGCCCATATTGATCATCGCTGATGGAGACAACGTAGATACCACGATTTCCGGTCCACCCGGATTAGACAGAGCGGCGAACGATACGATTGCGCCGAATCCGTAAGCAACGATATGGTTTGTTTTCGCAATTTCATTAAGTTTTTTCATTTTTTGTTCCCTCTTTTCAATTTTTTCAATTTTTTTACGGTCATTCCGCTGACCATTTCAATGGTATCTTTGTACCCCTGCTGATACCATTTACAATTGGGCATGTAATCCGCCCCTCCCGTATATCCGGAGTGAAGTCCGAAAAGGGCATTGTTGACGCCCATCAGATAATTGTAATTGTCTTCGTCCGTGTTGGGCCTCACCAGGTTTTCCATGACTCTTTTCCAAGTGTCCATTTTTTCACTTCCTCTCAATTTTTAGAATTATCTGTCTGCCCTGCCGCCCTTCTTTTTTTGATGCTGTCTATGTATCCGGCAGGGTCGCCGTTGGTCAAAAAGCTTATTGCAGTACGGACGATCCCGTCTATGTCTACCGGCTGGTTGTCCCTGATGATCTTTACCGCGCGCCCGTTGCATTCCATGATTTTCACTTCCTCTCTTTGCTATGATGCGTATTTTTCTATTTTGTTGAATTTTGTCATTGTAAGAAAATTTATATGATGGTAAAATATAAACGAATTGGAGGGAAAATAATGTCTACCACAAACAGAGAATTTAAAGGTAAAAGTTTGCTACAGTGTGTCGATAGCTATGTTGTTGTTGATATAGAAACTACGGGCCTAGACCCAAAATATGACGAAATCATCGAAATTGGCGCAATAAGAATAAAGAACCAAACTCCAATTTCAAGTTTTAATTCGTTAGTGCGTCCGTATTTCCCGATTAGTGACTTCATAACGACCTTGACAGGCATTACGAATGAAATGCTATCTTCTGCTCCTTCTTTCGAGGACGTTGCACCTTCGTTTTTAAGTTTTGTTGAAGATTCTATTATCGTTGGGCACAATGTCAATTTTGATATTAATTTTCTTTATGATTGTTGTATGCGTGATATAGGTGTTCTATTGGATAATAATTTCATTGATACGTTGAGGCTGTCTCGCAGGATTATTCCGGGACTTCCAAACTACAAATTAGATACTCTTGCAAACGCCTTTGATTTGACTGTTTCGACCAAGCATCGCGCGTTGGCAGATTGTGATACAACTCACCGGTGCTACGAACATTTAAAACAATATGTACATAAAAACCACATTGATTTAGAGGTGCTGTGTTTAGGCTTTTCCCGGACAAAAGCGAGAGAGATTAATACCTGTAAAATATATTTTGACGAGTCTCATATTCTGTATCAAAAGGTCTGTGTTTTTACAGGAGCGCTTGATCGGTTTACACGAAAAGAAGCAATGCAGGCAGTTGTGGATGCAGGCGGGATTTGCGGCGACTCTATAAATAGGCATACCAATTTTCTGGTTGTAGGAAATTTAAGTTATTGCAAAAGTATTCACGACGGCAAAAGTGGCAAGATGAAAAAAGCAGAAGAATACATATTGAAGGGGTATGATTTGCAAATCATATCAGAATCCGTATTTTATGACATGTTGGGGTGATTGAAATGTATGACTATGATTTTGTTCAAAGGCTAAACGATATAATGTCAGATGATTTAAACCAAACATGCAGATTTGAATTATGCGAAAACGTTGGCGCTGAAAATAGTATTTTAATCCACGTCGAACCATCGGCTTTTCGTTCTTCGACGACTAAAAACATTCTTTACGCGAGAATAAAATCTAATGGTAATTTTAAATATGTGAGTTTCCCTTCCAAATTCAAAAATCTGTTTGAAAACGAGGGTGTAAAAGTCACACAAATTAAATCGCAATTGGATTTTTGTCGTATAAATCTTGATGAACTATCCGAAAAACTAACGATGCTTTATCCAATTTTGAAAAAAATATTTACTGCTTCTTTTTGCTTTTCGGATTTTGGATGCTGTAGCAAATGTGTGGATTGTAGTGATCAAATGAAATGTATCCATCCGGATTTAATCTACGCCACGGCATGTCAATATCGTAAAAACCTAGAAAATGGACGTGTTTTTTATGGACACAATAGAAATATCGATTGATCTCGCCGCCCCCTTACAGGGGCGGCTTTTTCATGCGGGTTTTTGGAATGTATCCTGATTAAATAAATACGTCCAAGAATATTCTGGGAGCAGATCGAAGCAGGTTGCCCAAACTTCCGGTAACGTAAACGGAGTTTGACCACTTAACTTGTTTTGTACGGTTTTCTCTGTAACCCCCAGAACCGCTGCATATGCTTTCATGGAGATTTTTTTGTTTTCAAGTGCGTTTCTTAAATTATCAAACACTTTGTGTCCCTCTCTTTCGAATTACGATGCATCGTATCTGTTGTTAATATTATATACGATGCATTGTAATAAGTCAATACTATTTTTACAATGCATCGTAATTATTTTCTTGACTTGTAGCCGATATAACGTTACAATGTAATAGAGCTTATGAAAGGATTTGATAAAATGAATTTTTTAGAAAAACTAGATAATCTAATTGCAGAAAAAGGAATAAACAAAAGCGTACTGTCAAAAGAAAGCGGTATTCCATATACAACAATTGACGCATTTTATAAAAAGGGATACCAAAATGCAAAATTACCTACGATTCAAAAGTTGTGCGAATATTTTGATGTTACTTTAGATTA
Organism: Anaeromassilibacillus senegalensis; assembly: GCF_001261775.1. Lineage (GTDB taxonomy): Bacteria > Bacillota > Clostridia > Oscillospirales > Acutalibacteraceae > Anaeromassilibacillus > Anaeromassilibacillus senegalensis. The sequence goes on from NZ_LN868538.1 coordinate 206,145, forward strand.
TCTAGTGCGTGATGACGTTAATGATTATCATTATGGTAAACAGGAAAAATACGATCCGAATTATATTAAACAAAATAGAGCCTATTCAATTGACATAAATGATGAAATAGGTAAAAAAAAATCCCCCGCCCCTGAAGAGCCAGAGGCGGAGGACGAAGGCCGGGATGAACTCGGTATCCCGCGGCAGGCGTATGACCTATTTTATCGATTTTTGGTTGAGCGCGGATATGTACTCAAAGGCGATGATGTTACCGCTGTCCAGGCTGACTTTTTCGCCGGGCTTGTCCAGATGGTCAACGCGGCTTTCCCTGCCCGACCGGTACAGGTCCAAAAAGACAAGGCTGTCTGACTCTTTGTGCTGCTTTCTGCGCACGGCGTTTTGGATAATCCTTATAGAGCTTTCCGGGCAAATACAATTTTTATCCATTTTATACACTCCCCATTATTATATAGTTGAGGGCTTATCCCCTCCCCCCCTCTATATAACACTGGGCCGTCGCATTTGACTTTTGTTCCATAATTTTGATTGGTATTTTTTAGAAATATAGTTTGATTGTACAAATAATAGAAAGTGAGGCGTTTTAAATGATACGCGCCGCCGGTTACGCCCGGTACTCAACCGATAAACAATGCAGCATAGAGGTCCAATACGCGGTTATTAAAAAGCACTGCGCTGACAATGGCTATTATTTGCCCGATAATCGACTGTATAAGGACGAAGCCTTGACCGGTACAAATCTCGACCGAAAAGGATATGAAGCCCTGATGCGCGCCGTAGAGGCCGGAATGATAGACTGCATTGTCCTTTATGATCTGACGCGCGGTTCCCGTGATGTGGTGGACTGGTTTTCTTTCCGCCGGGAGATGCGGGCGCGCGGCGTGGCGGTTGAATCCTGCATGGACAGGCTTGGAGACCTGGATAATCCATCGGACTTTTTGACGGAGCTGATCACGGTCGGCATCGGCCAGACTCATGTGCTCACGTCCCGCATCAAGTCTATGGACAAGATAGATTATTTGGCACAGCAAGGTAAATTTTTGGGAGGATATGCGCCGTTTGGATATTCGATAAACGACGGCCAGTACATTATTAGAGATGACGAAGCGCCCGTTATAAAGATGATTTTTGAGATGTACGCAAGCGGGCGCAGCTACGATCAAATACTCGCCGCCCTTCCGTCCGGCCTCCGCGGCCGGCGGGGAAAACCATTTGGGAAAAACACCTTACATGAGATTTTAAAAAACGAGCGCTATGCCGGTACTTATACCTGGTGCAAGCGCCAGGTTAAATACATGACCAAATGGGCCGGAGGCGGCCCCAGCGACCGGGCTGTTAAAATTGAGGGTGTCATTCCTCCGATTGTCACAAAAGAAATTTGGGAGAAGGTAAGAAAAAGAATGGAAGAGAATAAACACAACAAGCTGAACAACTCCCGCAGGGGAAGAACCTACCTGTTAACCGGCGTCCTCTACTGTGGGGAGTGCGGCGCCGCCATGATCGGCAACACCACGACCAACAAAAAAGGTTATGAATACAAGTCCTATATCTGCGGAGCGAAAAGCCGCCAGAAAACGTGCAAGGCAAAAAACATGCCAGCGAACGACATTGAGCCACTGGTTGTATCCTTGCTCAAAAAATCTCTGTTTGACCAAAGCATGATTGAGGCAACCGCGGACGGTATCCTTGCTGCGGCCGCAGCGACCGACGGCGAGGATGCAAAAGCCCTGCAAAACAGCTATGATGCAATTGAGGCTAAAATATCCAATCTGACTGATGTATTGGCTGACGGGTTCAGCAGCGACGCCGTGCGCCAAAAGCTTGCCGACCTGGAGGTTCGCCGCGGAATCCTTGCAGAAAAAATAAAAGCTCTGCAATCTACCGTCACCCTCACAAGGGACGAGCTGATCGCAGAGCTTACAAAAGACGCGGACCGTCTGAAAAACGACCCGCGGTTTATCAAAGAGGTCCTAAAAAAATATATCACTCGCATTGATGTTTACGCCGATCGCATCGAGATTCATTCTTTGGCGGATTTTTCCTCCATACTTCCGGAGGAAATAAAAAAAGCGCCTGCATCATCGTTGCCGATGACACAGACGCCACTGGTTGCGGAGGCAGGATTTGAACCTACGACCTTCGGGTTATGAGCCCGACGAGCTACCGGACTGCTCCACTCCGCGATATCCACACTCTTTCTTGAGTGCAGAATTTATTATACTATATCTAATCTTCAATTGCAAGTGTTTTTTTAATTTTTTTATTTTTATTTTTTTCCAAATCTTTGCACCAGAAGTACGAGGCCAGCCCCCAACACAACGCATAAGAGCGTACCGCCCATTCCGGCCAGGAAAACGGGCAGTTGATTGCCCTCCCGCAACAGTATGCTCCCTGCTTGCGGCAGCGGTTCTATCCTCTGCTCTTCCGGCTGAACGGTCTGCACCTCTGGCGGCATCTCTGGCGTATACGTCTCCTCCTCAGAAGAAGCTCCAGTTGGTCCGGTTTCATTCCATTTTTCACCCTGTGGCGCAGAACCGCTCTTTGATACGATCTGCCCTCTTGGCTTGCCACTGGCAGCACTGTCCGTTTGAGTTGTCATTGCCTCTTCTTCCCGATATACTGTTACAACATACTCAACCTTCTCTTTTCCATCCTTAGAACGAACTGTCACTACAATATCTGTTTCGCTTCCCGCTTTAAACAGCGTCTTGCGGTTAATAGTTACCGTCGCATCCGGGCTTGCACTGGCTTGGAATATAACCTCCCGCGTTCCCGAACCGACCCGCATGAAATAGGCAAAAGTATCCGGTGAAAAAGTGGGTTCCAGAACGCTCTCTGAAGGCTGCAGTGCCGTCAAATATGGAATTTGTGCAACACTGGAATAAACCGGCACTTCCCCGCGATTCACTGTCACCGTATAGGTCACACGGTTTTTCTTGTCAGAAGAAAGAGCGGTTATTTTGACCTCTGTTGCGGTTCCCGCGCGGTTTAACTTCTCCCGGTTGACACTCACGGAACCGTCCTCTCCAGCCCGCGCATGAAAGGTGACATACTGTACATCCGCATCAACATCTACGGAATATTCCAAAATATCCGGTGAAAAGGATGGACGCAATACGCCGTGCGACGGTTCCAATTGAACAAGATACGCCTCTTCCTCGGGAACCGCCGCGCGATTGACCGTAATGACATACTGCGTCCGCTCCTTTTCATCCTCTGAAAGAGCCGTAACCGTAATCGTGGTGGCGCTGCCCGCTTTTTGCAGAGTTTTTCGGCTGACCTTTACACTGCCATTTTCCGCAGCTTCTGTCTGAAACTCCACTGTGGAAACAGAAGACGGTACATTTAGTACATAATCCAGTACATCGGGTGAGAACACCGGTTCCAGCTTTCCATTGGATGGCTTTAAAGCGTTTAAATACGCCTTGCCGGACTTTGCAGCCAGTATTGTAAAATTCAGACTCGCGCTGCAGTCCCGGTTCAACTGCACGCCGTCCCAATTGCAAATCTGGTCCATATGTATCTGCAGGTCAGTTTCTCCTGCAGCCGCACCTTCTTTCACCTCAAACACGTAGGTGATGACCGTTCCGGACAGTTCCGGTGGATGGCCCATGTCTACATTGCAGACATAGGTGCTGCGCACCGGGTTGCCGCTGCTGTCGGTATAAAGCGTCTTGCTTTTAATCTGGTCGGACGTCTCGACGCGGACAAAAGAAAGGCGTGTATCGTCATACTCTGCACAAAGCCGAAATCCTGCAGCGACTTCCTCCTGCTTCTGTGCATCAATGGATAAATATAATTTGTCCCCCGGACGGTATTCCTGCCTGTCCACCGCAAACTGGAAATATTCCTCCGCTGCAGCACTTGTATGTGCTGGAAAAAAGATCGCTCCAAACAAGAAAACAAGGAGGAACAACAGTACCTTTCGCAGCATTGTCACTCCTCCTTGATATATACAATTAAGCGGAAACCGGCGCCGGGTCCGTCTCCATCGCCGCCGCTCGCAAATCGCGCACGCGCTTCTTCCGCAGCACCTGCAAGCGGAACCGGTTGTACCGCTGGATCACGGCAAAGGGCACGTTACCCAAAAGAATCAAAAACGCAAACAGCAAACCAACGCCCAGCGGATTGAGCAGCAACACCACCACCGCGCAAATGCAATTGGTCAGATGCATCCATTCCCCACGGCAGGTTTCCATAATAAACTCATCCAGATATTCAATGGAAACATCCGTCAAATGGGCTTTGGAGAATCCATCCTTGCCAATGTGCTGCGGTACTTTATCCTTCCACATCTGGATTTTCAGCTTATCGCGGTACCAACGGCCGTTATGCTCCCAGGCCCGCGCAGCATAGCGCGGTTTTGTCGCGTCAAAGGTGGCCGGCGGCAATTTGATACATGCTAAAAATATGGCTACATGCCAAATTCCAATAATCAATACATTCCAAAAAAACATTTGGACTCCCGATAAATCCCTCAGCATAGCTTCCCCTTCCCGCAAAACTTGCTCCGCATTTCATCTTATTCTGATAGATTATTATTCCAATCTGTGTTACGATTAAAACACCAAAACAAGATGTTTTATAGAAGTTATTATAATACAAAAAGAAGGAGTGTGCAATATGAAAGCACTTTTTATCGGAGGCACAGGAACGATCAGCTCTGCCGTATCGGAACTCGCTGTCAAACAGGGCGTGGAACTCACCCTTTTGACCCGTAGCGGAACCGGCGGACCGAAGGGTGCAGAAATGCTGAAGGGCGACATTGAAGATGTCGATCAGATTGTTTCCCTTTTGCGTGGACGAACCTTTGATGTGGTAGCCGACTTTGTCGCCTATACGCCGGAGCAGGCCGCACGGGACATTGAGCTGTTTCACGACAAAACGGAACAATACATTTACATCAGCTCCGCTTCCGCTTATCAAAAGCCCGTCACAAACTATTTGATCACGGAAAGCACGCCTCTGTACAATCCCTACTGGCAGTACTCGCGCGATAAAATCGCCTGCGAGGATCTGCTGATGACTGCCTACCGGGTGTCCGGCTTCCCGGTGACAATCGTCCGACCCAGCCACACCTACGGCGACCGCAGCGTACCGGTGGCGATCCATGGTAAAAAGGGCAGCTGGCAGGTTCTGGCCCGCCTGCTGGAGGGAAAACCGGTGATCGTGCATGGGGACGGACTGTCCCTGTGGACGTTTACACACAATACCGACTTCGCCAAGGGCTTTACCGGTCTGATGGGCAACCCGCACGCAATTGGACAGGCCGTACACATCACCAGCGACGAAAGCCTCACCTGGAACGCGGCGTTTGACGCCATCGGCAAAGCGCTTGGCGTCAAGCCAAATTTGACGCACATCTCTTCCGATCTGCTAGCAGCGTTTCGTCCGGACCTGCTCGGCACGCTGCTCGGTGACAAAGCGCATTCCGTCATATTCGACAACACAAAACTAAAGCGCCTTGTTCCGGACTATTGCGCTACCACGCGGTTTGACCAAGGCGTAAAGCGCACAGTAGAATACGTCCTATCCCACCCTGAATGTCAGACGCCCGACCCGGATTTTGACGCCTGGTGCGACAAAACCATTGCCGCATATTCCTCCTGTATTCTTAATTTCTGTTGATCTTGTAAAACAGTCTGGCTCCTCGTGCGTATTTTACAGGATAAGAGTGATTCCCCCCGCCGTAGGGCGGGGGGAATCGTCAATTTTGCCAATGATCACACAGACTTTTTTTACGAAACAAACGCTTTTTTACGATCCTCTTTGCGCTGTTTTCTGCGTCGTGCACGCTTTGCCAGCGCCTTTTCCACCTCCACTACAAACAGCGGAACCAATGCCAAGGCCGCCACGACCAGCCATTGCATGGGCGCCAGGGAAGCGGTCTTGAAAATACGGGACAGCGGCTCAACAATGATCACACTCAACTGCAACGCGATGCAGGCGATTGCCGCCAACACCAGCTTTTTATTTTTAAAGATTCCAGCCCGAAAAACAGATTCAGAGGAACGCATATTAAAGGTATGCACCACTTGGGAAAAGCTGAGAACCGCAAAGGCCATTGTCCTGCCGATGATCGGCGCCGCGGGATCCACATCGAAGAAGATACGCCCGATGCTGTACGCCAGCAGTGCCAGCGAGCCGATCAGGCAGCCTTCCACAATGATGTTATAGCCCATTCCCCCGCCAAAAATGCTCTGTGTGGGCTTGATTGGCTTGCGCTCCATAACGTCACGGTCAATCGGCTCCACACCCAGTGCCAGCGCCGGCAGGGAATCTGTAACCAAATTGACCCACAGCAGCTGAATGGCCAGCAGCGGCGTCGGCAGGCGCAGCAGGAAACTGACAAACACTGTCAGGATCTCGCCGATGTTGCAGGATAGCAGGAAATGAACCGTCTTTTTAATATTTTCGAAGATACCGCGCCCTTCGCGTACTGCCGCAACGATTGTCGCAAAATTGTCGTCCGTCAGAATCATGTCCGCGGCGGCTTTGGCGACATCCGTACCGGACTGCCCCATCGCGCAGCCGATGTCCGCCGTCTTTAACGCGGGCGCATCGTTGACGCCGTCTCCCGTCATGGCGACCACCTCGCCGCGCGCCTGGAACGCCTGCACTATCCGCACCTTATGCTCCGGTGAAACGCGCGCAAATACGGAATACCGGTAGATGTTTTTTGTCAGTTCCTCCTGGCTGGTGCGGTTCAACTCCGCGCCGGTCATGACAGACTGTCCGGGCTGCAAAATACCGAGTTGCTCCGCAATCGCGGCAGCGGTGGCCGCGTGGTCGCCGGTGATCATCACCGGGCGGATTCCGGCGCGCTTGCAAAGGGCCACCGCCTCTTTTGCCTCGGGGCGCGGCGGGTCAATCAAACCAATCAGGCCGCATAATTTAAAATTGCGTTCCAGTTCCGTTTTATCCGCCGGCAAAGCGTCTATATCCTTATAGGCAACGCCCAAAACACGCAGCGCGCGGCGCGCCATCGCATCGTTCTGCCCGGCGGCTGTCCGGCTGGTACAATGGGTCATTAACACGTCGGGCGCACCTTTGGAAATGACACGATATCTTCCATTTTCCATCCGGTGCACCGTGGTCATCATCTTGCGCTCCGAGCTGAAGGGGATTTCCATCACCCGCGGATATAAAGCATCCAGCTCCTTTTTAGACGTAGGGCACGCCCGCACCAAGGCGGCTTCTGTTGGATCCCCGCAAACGACGCCTCCGGAAAAAGAGCAGTTGCTGCAAAGCGCCGCCAGCTTGAGCAGGTTTCTTCCTTCATTCGAGTCTATCGCCAGTTTTCCGGACGCGGTTGCCAACTCCACTACCGTCATTTTATTTTGGGTAAGCGTTCCGGTCTTATCCGAGCATATCACACTCGCGCTGCCCAATGTTTCCACCGCAGGCATGCGGCGCACAATTCCGCGCTTCGCCGCCATACGGCGCACGCCAATTGCCAGCACAATGGTCACTACCGCCGGAAGCCCCTCCGGAATGGCGGCGACAGCGAGACTGATAGAAATCAGGAACATTTCCAGCGGCTGCACATGCTGGAACAGGCCCATAACAAAGATGACCGCGCAGACAAGCAGCGCCCCGATGCCGAGCCACCGCCCGGTCTGCTCCAGTTTGCGCTGCAGCGGTGTCTGCGGTGCCTCCTGAGAATTGATCATGTGCGCAATCCGGCCAACCTCCGTCTGCATGGCGGTCGCTGTCACGATGCCGCTGCCATGCCCGGAGGTGACAGAACTGGTCGCAAACGCCATGTTCTTCCGGTCTCCCAGCGGCGTCCCCGCCGGGTGCGTTTTTTCCGCCTGTTTGGAAACCGGAAGGCTCTCCCCGGTCAGTGCGCTCTCTTCCGCTTTCAGCTCATAGGCTTCCAGAAGGCGCAGGTCAGCCGGCACCAGATCGCCCGCTTTCAGCAGAACCACGTCGCCTGGGACAAGCGCCGCCGCGTCGATGACGGATTCTTTTCCGTCACGTATGACCCGCGCGTGCGGGCTGCTCATCTTTTTCAGCGCCTCAATGGCTTTTTCCGCGCGGCTTTCCTGCACCAATCCTGTGATGGCGTTGATAACCACAATGGCTAGGATGATAATCGCATCGATGTAATCGTTGTCCTTTTGCAGGTAAGACGTAACAAAAGAAATTCCCGCTGCAATCAGCAGGACAATGACCATAAAATCTGAAAACTGCGCCAGGAAGCGCAGCAGCAGACTTTTCTTTTTTGGCGGGTCCAATTCATTTTTACCGTACTGTTTCAGCCGTTCCCGTGCTGTCTGGGTTGATAGCCCTGCCCGTGCGTCTGTGCCGAGACGTTTTTCACATTCCGCTTTTGTCAGGCTTTGCCATTCCAAATCTCCGTTCCCTCCTGTCCCTTTTCCGCCCGGTGACAGGCGGATACAAGGCATGTTTCTGCCCTTTGTCAATTTATATGAGCCGTTTGTTCCTGCTAGAAGCCGGAAGCGTATGTTTTCAGGGAATGCTATTGACGCAGCGGAAAAACAACGTTATGCTTTGATATATACTCTGATATAAAAGAAAAGGAGGCGATGTATTGGATGCATCCATCATGCAGTTCATACAACAATATTTTCATAACCCTGTAACAGATTTCCTGTTCCCCATCATCACCATGCTGGGGGAAGTTGGCCTGATTTGGCTGTGCACAGCCCTGATCCTGCTGCTCATCAAAAAACACCGCAAGAACGGAATTTTACTGGTGGCGGCACTGGCCATTACGTATCTGCTGGGAGAAGTCATTCTCAAGAACATCATCTGCAGGCCGCGGCCCTTCATGGACGACCCTTCCGTTGCCCTGCTGATCCCTCCCCCCAGCGGCTTTTCCTTCCCCTCCGGCCACGCTGCCTCCTCCTTTGCAGCCGCGACCATGCTGCTGCTGGTATACCGCAAAAAGGCCATCCCCGCGCTCGTGATGGCGATTCTGATTGCCTTTAGCCGTATTTTTCTTTTTGTCCACTATCCCAGCGACGTATTGGCCGGAGCGGTACTCGGAACGCTTTGTTCGGTGTGCTTGTATGTGCTCTATTATTCATGGAAACGAAACCATGTACAAGATATGGTATGCTAGATCATGAATCATCTCATCTCTGGCCATCTTTACTGTATTTTGCACAAACGTCAGTCATTTTATATGAAAATCCGTTTTTCTGTTCCAAGATTCTTGCTATTCCTCTAAAATTCGACACAATATGTATTCGTGCGACGATGCCCGTTTGGAACATCTAGCGCAAACAATTGTTTTGTGGAAAAATCTTTTTTCTTTCTCTTGCTTTATTTTCAATTATACTTTATCATTATAGATGTCACGCGTGAATAATTTTCACAACAGAGAAAAGGAGGACGCAGGAATTGACAAGACATATTGGGGATGTGTATTTGCCAAACACAAACTTGCGGTATTACCTGCTTGGGAATCCAAAAAGAGGATACTGCGCAAAGATTGTGGCGTACAGAACAGAAGAAGCTTGCGGCGTTATATCCAAAGATTACCGGACAGCAGAAGCGTTTGTCCGCAAGATGCATCGCAATGTTGTTTTTCCCGGCAATTTGGCGGAACATCTGGTAGATTTTAAATTCAGTAATCATTCCTATTGACAAACGTCCATCGATTGACTATACTTTAGAAGGTTAATCTGCTAGATTTAACCAATTCTCTGGTGTTTTTCCATCGACGCACGCATAAACCGGGGCATTTGGCGAACGATAAGAAACAGCCAGAATTCCATCAAAATGGATTTTACTAAAAAAGGAGTCTTTCAGTATGAAAAAGTACGTTTGCACCGCATGCGGTTACGTGTATGATCCTGAAGTGGGCGATCCGGACAGCGGCATCCAGCCCGGCACTGCCTTTGAAGACATCCCGGATGACTGGGTATGTCCTCTCTGCGGCTTGGGAAAAGATGTGTTTGAGCCGCAGGACTAAAATTAAACAAGCTTGTGCAAAAAAGACGCCCGGCGGACACGTTCCACCGGGCGTCTTTTTCCATCTATTGCAGCAGGGTCTGCCTGTTTGCAATTCTTTTCTTTAAACGTTTGTCATTTCACCTTCAAACAGATTGTTGAGCTTGGGAGCGTCCACCTGGGTAGAAACCAGCAGCTTGCCGTCGCTGCCCTCCCGCAGGTATACCCGGTTTTTCTGAAGCCAGACCTTTACGCTCCGGGCCTCTCCATTCTGCGTCAGATTGATTTCATAATCCGCGTTCTCCGGCAGAAATGTGCTTTCCTGTGCGGGTTTTACCGAACGCAGCATTTCGTCCAGAACGTCCAACGGGCCGTCGGCGGTCAGCGTCACCAGAGGGGCTGCTGCGCCGCCTCGATATACCACCGCGGAGGGTTCCTGTCTTCCACATCCGCAGAGTGCCGTAAAGCAGAGCAGCGTTATCAATCCCATCGCCATCCATTTTTTCATCGTTCGCCGTCCCCGCCGCGTTTTGCCCGGGGCGTTCCTCCCTTCGAGTAGATTATTTAAATCGCCTTCTATCAGTAATACACATGATACCGGCAATTTCTTTCAAACCAGGTGACAAATTTCTTACAAATTTCTAACGGATTTTTGTTTACTTAATCCAACCTTGCTCTTTCATAAATGCCCATGTATGGCTATCTTCCATGCCAGACATCTGATATTGCCCCTGCTCCAGAGAAATTTTTCCAGAATAGGCGCCGATTAACTCTTTTAATTTGCTGCCTTCCTTTGGAGTAAACAGCCTTGTATCCTTTTCTCCAAGCACTAAACTGAGAGCCACATTATCCCCGCGGGTAACTTCCGCCGCTTCCGTGCTTTCCGCTGTTTCCGCATACCGGCCCTTCACCTGCGTCACATCGATATCCAACACATCCTGGCGCATCGCTTCCAGCAGCTTTTCGCTCTCCTCCGGGGCCAGCTTATAGGAGACAGAGGTCGTTTCTTTCTCCGGGGTGTAATCCTCGATCTGCACGCCGGTGACAATCTCCGGTGTCAAATAAAACAACATATTCCCGCTCTCTTTGTATTCCCTGGAATTGCAGATTTCGCCGCTGAGATCCTTCAGCTCTTTCGGAAGGCCGACGGAATGCGAATCCCGGTAAACATCCCAGTAGGTCCTGGTGAGCGTTTTGCCATTTTTCAGATGATACGTAATGCTGCAAAGCGTCCCGTTCTGTCGTTCCATGCGGTACGGAAAACCAATTGACTTTTTGAAATCAATTAAGCCCTGATGGTATTGAAGAACCTTCTCGATGTTCTCCGGCTGCACCACATGAGATTCCGCTTTTGCAAGCGTATTGTACTTTTCATCTGTAATGTAGAAATGCCAGTCCGTAAAGCTGTCGTAATAAGAGTAATCCTGATAGGTTACACTTGCAACCTGGTCTACGCTGGGAACACGATCCGCATAACCGAAACCGCCTGTGCAGACAATGCCGTAGAAGGCTGCGAATACCACCAGAAACACGCCATAGCCGCCCAGGCTTCGCACCATTCGGGAGAAACCGCGGGAATATACCGCTTCCACAATGATGTGCGCCACCAAAGAACCGATCAGCAGGCCCAGGAGAAAATTGAGGGTCGTGGAATTGTACCAGTAGAAGATGAGCCCCAGTCCCAGGCCGCCAACCGCGGTAAGCAGAAACCGGATGATCTGCTTGGGAATCGCGAAGGCAAAGGTGTTTTCTGCAGACTCACTCTTGCGCCTTCTGTATAGATAGACGCACAACACAGCCAAAAAGACCGAAAAAACGATCCACCAAATTAAAAAAGTGATTTTTTCAGCATCAAATGCCTGGTCAACAGATGAAATTGCTGCAAAAACAGCCGTAAACGGAGAGATGAGCGTTGTCAAAAGAGGTGAAACGTGCTCCGTATTGAAGCCCGGCAGCAAGCAGGATATCACAAACAGAACGGCCAGGATCAAAAGCGGGTAGGCGATATTGACGCCGATGACGGACAAAACCATGTCGAGTGTCGTTCCGCTGCAAACCGCCATCAGCACACAGAACAAAAGCGCCGCTGCCAGCATCAGGAACAGCCACAGAAGCACGCTGTATAAATAGCCAATATGCGTCCCACTGTTTTCGATCCCATACGACAGACCGACCACCGCCACCACGCTGAAATTGATCAGCAGCGGTACAAAGAGCGTTGTCAGCCCCGCCAGAAAACGTCCCAGCAGCATGGCGGAACGGCCCACCGGCAGTGCATGAAACAAATCCACGCTGCGTTTATTGTGCATGTACTGGAACAGCGAAACCGCCGTCAGCAGGACGAACAGCAGACAAAGCGGCGTCACAAAAAAGGTCATGGACGCAAAAGACGTCCGTCTGAAAACATTTGCATATTGTTCCCCCGCCGGTATCCAGATGTTCATTTCCGTATTGGCAAGGGAAAACCAAACAACGAGCGGAAACGCCAGGAACAGCAGCACCGCCAACAGCGACGTCATGCCCAGGTTCTTCTTTGACGCCCACAGATACGTGTTTTTAAGTTCGGATAAAAATTTATTTGAGGATGTTTTCGATGTCATATCCCGCCACCTCCATTTCACTGATAAATACTTCTTCCAGAGTCAGCGGCAGCACCTCCGCAAATACCGGATGAAGCGCATTGATGTGTTCCAGAATCTCTTCCTGTTTTCCACGGACCACAAGGCTGATGAGTGAACCGCGCAGGTCCGTCTTTACAATATCCAGTCCTTCAAAAGCGCTGTATTCCGGCATTGGTTTAAAGACTGCCTGTACTTTGTTAATTCCCAGCTTCAGTTCATCCAGATCGCGCTCAAACAGCACGCCGCCTCTGTGGAACAGGCCCACATGGTCGCATACATCCTCCAGCTCCCGCAGGTTATGAGATGCAATCACTACCGTCATACCGCGGTCGGCCACTTCGCTGCCAATGATCCGCTTGAGCAGCTGCCGCATCACCGGGTCTAACCCATCAAAAATTTCGTCCAGTAAAAGCAGGTCAGGCTGCGTCGCCATCGCACAGATCAACGCTGCCTGGCGCTGCATCCCCTTTGACATGTTGCCAATATTTGTTTTCCGATCGATTGGAAACATCCCGCAGAGTGCTTCATACCGTCCGTCGCTCCAGTTGGGATACAGCTTTTTATAAAATGCGGCCATGTCGGTCAGCGTCGCCTGCGGCAAAAAATAGGGGTAGTCCGGAATGAAAAAGATCCTGGATTTTACCGCGGTCTTTTCAAACGGCGCCTCACCGTCCAGCAAAATCTCGCCGCCATCCGGTTGATAAATCCCCGCCAAAGTGCGCAGAAATGTAGATTTACCCGCGCCATTGCTGCCTACCAGGCCAAACACAGACCCTGACTGAACCTGAAACGAAATGTGGTCCAGCGCCGTTATGCGATCAAACTTTTTCGTCAATTCTCTTGCTTCTATCATCGTAAATCCCTCCTTTTATCTCAGGGGTGTTTCATTCGTTTCTGTTGACGCCGGTCTTTCATAGACGTTCTCCACGTGGCGCACCGCTTCTTCTCTCGGCATCCCACAATCCAGGGCGCTCTTTGCGGCGTCCCGCAGTTTTTGTGCCGCCATTTCTTTTTGCTGAGACAAAGCGTTGATATTTTCTGATATAAACGACCCTTTACCGGGCACTGAATAAATAATGCCATCGCGCTCCAGCAGCTGATAAGCCTTTTGCACGGTGTTGGGGTTCACGCCCAACTCCTGCGCCAGCGCACGGACTGAAGGCAGCTGTTCGTTTTCCTCTGCGGCGCCAAGTGCCGCCATGCGCGTGATATTTTTATACAACTGTTCATAAATTGGCAGCCGGCTCTTGTAATCCAGTGAAAACAACAATTCTCTCACCGTCCTTTCTGTATTATGCGTATTAGTACAGCAATACTATAGCACGCAGCACTCTGTCTGTCAATGCACTTTCTGCCAAATTTTCCTTTCTGCCGGCGAAGCCAGGGGTCGCTCACAATAAAAAACAGGCCGTAAAATTCCGGCCTGTTTCAAAACCTGAAGCATCAGCAGCAAACTGGTAAAATATATCAACAACACAAAACTGTTTGCCACCAAGGCAAAGTAAAGCGCCGCCAGCATCGTCAGGGGATGGATATGCGTCGTGGCAGAGACGAGCTTCGGCTCCAGCACCTGGCGGATCGCTGTGATCAACAGCCAGCAAACCAGCAACGAGATTGCACGCAGCGGATTCCCATTTGCCAAATAGGCCAGGGTTACGGGCAGGTACACCGCACCCGGCCCAAGCACCGGCAGGATATCCGCAAATCCGGCAATCATGCTCAACACCAATGGATACGGTACCCCCACAGACGCAAAGACCACCAGCGTCTCCAGAAAAGTAATGAAGTACAGCAGCAGATACGATGCAAAATACCGTCCGCCCATCGATACGCCATGCCGGGAGGCGTCGCGCAGGTGCGTTACCATACGCGGTGAAAAAGCCTGTACTGCCGCCGCCTTAATCTTTACCATATCTTTGGAAAAGAAATACGTGGAAACCACCATTACCAGAAACATCGCCAGCACCGTGGGCAGAGAGGTCAAAACCCCCAGCACCGCCGTCAGGACACCTGTAAGAATCGACGCACCCGTCTGGGCAAAATTGATGATCTGTTTCTGATTCTCCTGAATAAAGTTTTGATCGATGCGGCTGGCAAATTCGCCCGCCTGTGCAATGAGCCGGTTTAACGGCTCTGTCAAACGGCCGATATCCATTTCCGCTATGGCGCGGATCAGATTGCTGATCTCGCTGACCAGCCAGAGTCCCAGCAGGAACACCAGGCCAAATAACAAAAGATAAATGGCAAACGTTGCCGCAGCAGCGGCCGGCCCGGAGGTCACATGCAGGCGCTGCCGCAAAAACCGGATGCCCGGCTGCAAAAGCAGCGCCAGCAGAAATCCCGCCACAAACGGAAAAGTGAAACGCAGCGTACAGGCGAACAGCACAAAGCCCGCCGTGTAACACGCAATAAACAAAACATACGGCTTCAATCGCCCCCAAAGCTTCTGATTTAACAAAGCGTTCCCTCCTTCCCCATGCATATATATGGGACATAGAAGGGATTCATTCTGCCGTAAGCTTTGCCAATAGGGCATAAAAAAGAGAGCGTCCCGCCGAGCGGAACGCCCTCTGGCATTCAGAACTTATTGTTCTTTTCCAAGAAGCCAATCCACGGAGACGTTCAAAATATTGGACAGCGCCAATAACTCAAAGTCCGTCACATAACGGATTTGGCCTTCCAGCTTGGACAATCCGGAAGCGTTCATGTCGACCCCATTAACCTGAAGCTGAGCCAAAAGCTCCTTCTGCTTCATACCCTGGCTTTTGCGGGCCATCTCTACACGCGCTCCAACAAGATTGCGGGTTCCAAGTGCCTGTTTGCGTAATCTCATCCTAATTCACTCCCTACGTTCATTAAATTTAACCCATAACAACCCCTAAAACGATGAGAATTCTGGATAAAACCTTCCAATCCACCGGTATATCCAGTCAAATTCACTCGATATTTCTATTATAGTATCTATTTGTTGAAAATGCAATAAAAATATCCGACATTTTTTTATCTTCTTCGACACGGTCTTTCCCGTCAATTTTTACAAGAGAATTCATTTGTTATTTTCTTCTAACCTTGTTATAATATGCAAAACAGGGTTTATGCTCTTGCATATTGGCTTTTATCGCTCGCCGCGCTTCAGCGCACGGCAGCTATTCTATCATTGGAGATGTTTAAAATGACCACTCAGGAAATGTCCGCGCGCAATCTTACCATGCTCACCGATTTTTACGAAATCACCATGTCCAACGGATATTACGCCAACGGCTACCGGGACACTATCGTCTATTTTGACATGTTTTTCCGCCGGGTTCCGGATGACGGCGGGTTTGCCATCATGGCCGGCGTGCAGCAGTTTGTAGATTACATCAAAAATCTGCAGTTCACCGATGACGATATTGCATACCTCCGGTCCAAGGGTATTTTCCGGGAGGATTTTTTGAACGATTTAAAAAACTTCCAGTTCACCTGCGACATTTGGGCCGTTCCAGAGGGAACGCCCATTTTCCCCGGCGAGCCGATCGTCACTGTACGCGGCCCCGTGATCCAGGCGCAGCTGATTGAAACCATGCTGCTGCTGACCATCAACCACCAAAGCCTGATCGCCACCAAGGCAAACCGGATTGTCCGCGCCGCTGAAGGGCGGGCTGTCATGGAGTTCGGTTCCCGCCGCGCGCAGGGCGCCGACGGCGCGATTTACGGTGCGCGCGCCGCATACATCGGTGGCTGCTGCGGCACCGCATGCACCATCAGCGACCCGCAGTTCGGCGTACCGGCTCTGGGAACCATGGCCCACAGCTGGGTGCAGCTGTTCGACAGCGAGCTGGACGCGTTCCGCGCCTACGCCCGCGAGTATCCGCAGAGCTGCACACTGCTGGTGGACACCTATAACGTTTTAAAATCCGGCGTTCCCAACGCGATTAAGGTTTTCAACGAAGAGCTGCTTCCGCGCGGGTTCCGTCCCGCCGGCATCCGCATCGACAGCGGCGACATCACCTATCTGTCCCGCAAGGCCCGCAAGATGCTGAACGAGGCCGGTTTCCCCGACTGTAAAATCTGCGCCTCAAATTCTCTTGATGAGTATATTATACGCGATATGCTGATTCAAGGTGCGAAAGTTGACAGCTTTGGCGTGGGTGAACGACTGATCACCTCCGGCTCCGAGCCAGTGTTTGGCGGCGTCTACAAACTGGCCGGCGTGGAAAATAAAGACGGCACCATTACGCCGAAAATTAAAATCAGTGAAAACGTCAGTAAAATCACCACGCCGTGCTTTAAAGGCCTGTGGCGTCTGTTTGACCGCGAGACCGGCAAGGCGATCGCCGACGTCATCACCCTTCATGAAGAAAAAATCGACGACACGCAGCCGTATGAAATTTTTGATCCGGAGCACATCTGGAAACGCAAGCTGGTTACCAATTTCCGCGCGGTGAAGCTGCGCAAGAAGCTGTTTGAAGGTGGCCGCTATATCGGCGAGGAACGCAGCCTGGAGGAAATCAAAGCATACTGTGCGGAACAGGTGGACAGCCTCTGGGATGAAGTTACGCGTTTTGAAAATCCACACCAGTACTACGTGGACCTCTCTCAGCCTCTGTGGGACATCAAAAACAACCTGCTGGAGGAGCACACCGCCTTGCACAAGAGCGGAGCGCAGCGTTGACATCTCTTTTAAAATACGGTAAAATAATAACCTGCGAGCAGGCCAAACAGTCGCGGGCGCAACTCGAAAGGGTCCGCCTGAGGAAAGTCCGAGCTCCACAGGGCAAGAATAACGGCTAACGGCCGCCGGGGGCGACCCTAGGGAAAGTGCAACAGAGATATACCGCCGTTTTACGGTAAGGATGGAAAGGCGAGGTAAGAGCTCACCAGCGCACAGGAGACTGTGCGGCTCTGCAAACCCTATTCGGAGCAACACCGCAGAGGGACACCATGCGTCGGCCCGGCGCGTCCCGAGAAGGTGGCACTGAGCCGGAGCGGCAACGCACGGCCAAGATAGATGACTGTTCACGACAGAACTCGGCTTACAGGCCTGGTCGCACTATTTTAAAAAAGAAAATGCTCCCGTTTTTTGTATTGCAAAGTAACGGGAGCATTTTTATTAAGGAAAATATAATCTGGCACTTTTCGCACTGTTTTTCTTATAAACACTTGACAATTCCAGAATCAAGGAATACTCTAATGTATAGAAGCTATACTATATAAATTCTAAACAGAAGGAAGGGATGAAAGATAGACGAACGTATAGAGCTTACCGTTCTAATGGAGCGAGTCATTCACAAATACAACCAATGGGAAAGTAAGAAGCGCACCTATGGGACCGATACACTCCTGTCAAGGGCTGAAATTCATACAATCGCTGCTGTTGGAGATCATCCGGGAATCAATATTACGACACTGGCCCATACGTTAGGAATTACGAAGGGTGCAGCTTCTCAAATGATCTATAAGCTGGTAGACAAGGGCGCCATCGAAAAAAGGGGCTCCCCTCATTCGGATACAGAGGTGGTTTTAACACTTACAGAAGACGGGCAAAAAAATTATGCTGTCCATAACGAGTATCATCGTCAAACCAATGATGAAACCATTCGATTGCTCCGAGATATGCCGGTGGAACTTTACGCCTTCATGGTTAAATTTCTTTCCTCCTTTGAAAATGCTCTTGATCAAAAGCTGAATGAATGATTCCGTATTTAAAAAATGCTGTCGCAAACGGCGGCATTTTTTTACCCGTATTTGTTTAGATGCTATACAGTATTGCAACTAAATTCACTTTAGGGAAAGGATTTTATTTTTATGGATGAAACGCAAAAAAGAATGGATCTTTTAGAAAAACAACCGATTCAGAAAGCACTGTTAAAACTGGGGATTCCCACTATGATTGGTATGCTGGTATCTGCTCTGTACAACATTGTAGACGCATTCTTTGTTGGTCAGCTGGGAACCCTGCAGACAGCGGCTGTATCCATTGTTTACCCGCTTACGATGGTGGGGACTGGAATTGGTTTACTGTTTGGAAGCGGCGCGGGCTCCTACATTTCCAGACTTCTTGGAAAAAAAGATTACGAGAAGGTTTCTGTCTGTAGCAGCATTGCCATCTTTTCCGGAACCATTATCATTTCAGTCTTAGTGGCCTGCATGCTGGTTTGCTTTGATCCCCTGATGACTGTTTTAGGTGCAACAGACAGTACTATGATTTTTGTAAAGGCGTATGGGATGATCTATATCTTCGGGCTGATCTTCAATGTGTTCAACGTCATGATGAACAATTTACTGGTTGCCGAAGGAAATCCATCCTTTGCAATGCTTGCCATGCTGGTGGGTGGCTGTACCAACCTGATCTTAGATCCCATCCTGATATTTACATGCCATATGGGTGTTGCAGGCGCAGCGGTCGCAACGCTGGTTTCCCGGTTCATTTCCACTGTATTATATCTTCTCTATTTGCTGAGGGGAAAAAGCCTGCTTCATATTTCCATTCACAGATGGAGACCCGATGGTGTTGTATATGGACAAATTTTCAAAATCGGCCTGCCGGTTTGTATCTTCCAACTTTTATCGGGCGGTGCAGTGAGCCTGACCAACATCGCCGCCCGCCCATTTGGAGAAACAGCCATCGCCGCCATGGGAATTGTCAACCGCATCATGTCTTTGGACACCAGTATCCTGTATGGCTTTTTAAAAGGGTATTCCCCTCTCGTAGGGTACAATTACGGGGCCGGGAATAAAAAGCGAGTTGCTGAGGCGACAAAAACCGTCCTCCTGTGGAGCACCGCAGTCAATATTCTATTTGGCGTTGTGTGCATTCTTTTCTCTAAACAGTTGATCTACCTCTTTAATCAAGAATCTATGGCCGTAATGGAAATTGGAAGACTGGCGTTGACGATCGACGCTGTTTCCTTTATGACGTTAGGCTTCCAAATTGTCATTGGAAATTATTTTTTGTCAATTGGCAAAGCACAACAGGGCAGCATCTTGAGCATGTGCCGGCAAGGCTTCTTTTTTATTCCGTTGCTTCTTCTCTTTACACATATCTGGGGAATCCCCGGCTTAATCCTGGCACAACTTGCAACCGACATCTGCGCAACGATCCTAACCGCAATTTTATGGAAAACAGAAAAAAATCTGCAATTAACATAGGTATTTATAATGTTCTCTCCGTGTGCATCAAAAAGGAGGCCCATCCAAACGTTGGAAGGGCCTCCTTTTTGATATTTCTATTGAACTTAAAATTTAGAACATTACGCAGTCACAGCGCCTGTATTTGCCGCGCGCAGCCCGGCTGCCACCAGATTCGCATTGTGCTGCTCCAGCGTCGATGCAAAATAGGAGCTGCCCGCTGCTGAGTGACAGAAATAGTAATAATTGGTAGACGCCGGATTCAGCGCCGCCTGGATCGCTGTCAGGCTTGGATTGCAGATCGGTCCGGGCATCAAACCTTCAAAATTGTAGGTATTATAGGTGCTCTGGAAATCCGGGAATTGAGAGGGCACGTTGCCCTTTGCCCGGTACGGATAGTACATGGTGGAATCCGCCTGCAGGCGGTACACATTTACACTGCTGCCGGAGTTCAGACGGTTGTAAAATACAGAGGAGACATTCGCCATATCCGCCGCGGTGCCTTCCCGCTGTACCAGGGACGCCAAAGTGAGCACCTGCTCCTTTGTCAGCCCCGCACTGTTCTGCCAGTTGATCGTTGCCGTCTTTGTCTGGAAATTGTTGAGCATGGCCTTCAGCACGCTTTCCACATTCTGTCCCTTCCAGAAGTTGTAGGTATCCGGATAAAGATAGCCCTCCAGTTTGTAATAACGGCTGTCCGCATTGGGGATCGAGGAAATAAAGGAATAGCTGTCAAAGGCACTGCTGTTTGCCGCGTCAAAAACGGCCTTCATGGTGCACACGCCGCTGCGCTCCAATGTCTGCGCCACCTCACGCAGGGTTGAACCCTCCGGCACACGGACATTGACCGTCCCCTTCTCATCCCCTACCTTGACTGCCAGCATGTTCTCCGTGTTGGCATACCGCAGGTAAATGGTTGCAAGGCCCTCTTTCAGGCCGCTGATTTCATACAGATAGTTGCTGCCGGATTTCTTCACATATTTTCCCACTGCTACATCCGGATTGGAGGAAACCGCGTCCGGCGGCGTGCCGCGGTCCGGTGTGA
Organism: Anaeromassilibacillus senegalensis; assembly: GCF_001261775.1. Classification (GTDB taxonomy): domain Bacteria; phylum Bacillota; class Clostridia; order Oscillospirales; family Acutalibacteraceae; genus Anaeromassilibacillus; species Anaeromassilibacillus senegalensis. Next base: position 226,843 of record NZ_LN868538.1, read on the forward strand.
CAGTAACCGCCAAATAGTATTTCTGCGCCGTTGTTTTCAGTTCACAGCTTGCCGTATCCAGACGGATCACCGGGCTCGCCGCTGCAACGGAAACAGCCGCGTCCGCTGTCACCGGCGGCATATAAACAGCTGCACCACCCGCGCACAGCAGGCACAGTGCCAGTGCCAATCCTCTTTTTAACCATATTTTTTGCAAAACAAACACTCCTTACCAAAAATTCCATTTTATTCAGGTTCAGTATAGTGCAGCTCATTTCTTTTTTCAACCAAAGGGGTGAAAACAAATTGTAAATTTTTCGGTTTATACGGAAAAGGGAGCCGATCGGCTCCCTTTTTTCTATTGCATTTTTGCGGGGTTTTCCTCGTCCGGCAGATACTTTTTACGCCCTGTGGAGGCGGAAATGCAGCCGAACAGAATATTCGCATAATATGTGACAAGCCGCCATAGCATAATAGCGGGAATGATCGTCGGTCCAAAGAACATGCCAAAAAACAGGTAAAAACTGCCTTCCGCCCCACCGGAGGAACCCGGCAGCGGAATAAAGGCGGAAACCATCGTCACAAAGGTCTGCGCCGCCAGCATAGTGAGGACGGTTGCCTCCGGATTTCCTGCCAAACCAAAGCTGCGGAAAATGAAGTAGGGAATTAAACCTGCCAGCGTAATTTGCACCACAGTAAAGAAACCCGCCTGTAAATAGACCTTCGGGGAAGTCCCCATCGTCCGGGCGCTATCGTGAAACATCTTTAATTGACTATGCCATTTTTTGTACTTTGCAACCGGATGCTTACAGAAGCGGAACCGGTACAGTGTGCGCATGACAAAACGCAGGAAGCGGTTGGTCGCCTTTTCACTCAGCATAAACAGCGTGACCGCCAGAATAAACGTCCCGTTGGTAACCAGGCCGATGATCGTAACAAACGAAAAATTGCTGACGTTCTGCTGAAAATACCCCAAGCGCAGCACCACCATGAGCATTGCATAAATCACCATAATCGCCTGATAGGTCAGCGTTTTCATTGCTACAATGGAACCGGCTTTACCGGTATCCATACCCATTTTGTTCATAGAGTACATCTGCATCGGCTGGCCGCCTGTGGCAAACGGCGTCAGCGCGCTGTACAGCAGGCCGACCATCGCCACATGAAAGGACTGCCCATACCGCCAATTGGGGTACAGATGTTTGCAAAAGACGTTGAGCACATAGGTTTCCAGCACCCAACCGCCCGCCATGGCGCCCAACACCACCAAAAGCCACTCCACGCGAATACTGGAGGCAATTTGCCCCAGCGAGGTAATTCCGTCGGTGGTAAATAAAAAATACAACAGAACACCAGCGGATATAACGATCGTAATTATGACAAACAGGTTCTTTTTTAAAACTTCCAGTAATTTATGCCCCATATCGGTTCCTCAAATTTCTGCATCCCGCACAAGTATGCGGACATTTGCTTTCTTCCTTTATTTTTCAGCTGTTTTCTTATTCTATAACAGTTCTTGAAAATATACAAGCGAAATTTGCGCACCGAAAGGGCACCGGGTCCTTGCCCTCTGCATACTATGAAGATGGGATAAGCTCCATATCATTCCAAATTGGAATGCGTTAAAATCACTTGAAAGGAGAGTCACTATGGCCAACAATATGAATGGGCAGATGTGTGATCTTGCCCAACCGACTCCTCTGCCGGCTGTAACCGTGCCTGCAATGGCTTACGTGCCTTTTCAGCAGTTCAGCACCATTTACACGCCGGAACAGGGCCTGGATAACGGTACGATATTCCCGGAATTGAACAAACCGTTTTATGGAAGGAGAGGTGAACCCAAATGAACGAACAGGAAATGCTGATGCGTAAAATTTCCTCTCTGCGTTTCTCCATGTGGGAACTTCACCTTTTCCTGGATTCCCATCCGAACAACTGTGACGCTGCAAGAAAACTGGACGAAGCCCGCAAAAAAGCGGACGAACTGACCGCACAATACGAAGCAGCTTATGGTCCTCTTCATGAGACCAGCTCCAACACAAGCCGCTGGGCCTGGATTACCGGCCCGTGGCCGTGGGAAACCGGAATGGAGGATGATAACTAATGTGGGTTTACGAAAAAAGGCTGCAATATCCAATTAAAATTAAAAATCCGAACGCCGCACTTGCTAAAATCGTCATCTCGCAGTACGGTGGACCGCATGGCGGTTCGTGATGTATGTTCCGTTCTTTTTCGTAAAGACTAAGCGCGGAGGTGATACGAACATGCAGAAATACAGCGATCTTTACAGCCTGCTGGAAAGCGATGGCGAAGCGCGCCAATATTTTGAAACCCTGCCGGCCTACGTACAGGAAACCATCAGCGAACGCGCGGATGGTGTAAACTCCTTTGAAAGCCTGTGCAATTATGTGGACAAGCTGACGCGCGGTGACAACTGACTTTCAGCTTTTAATAAAATGGCTCCGGCTGGAATTTTCCTCCGGGGCCATTTCCAACTTGTATAGCCACCCATTCGCATGAAACACATGCTCCGCAACATACTATAAAGGGAATACCCATCACAAAAAGAAAGGATGATTCCATGAGCCAGCATTACCCATTCACCCTGGAGCCTCTTCCCTATGCATACGATGCGCTGGAACCGCAGATCGACGCGGAAACGCTCCATTTTCATCACGATAAACACTTACAGACGTATGTGGACAACTTAAACAAAACGCTGGAAAAGGTTCCGGATTACCACGATTGGAGCTTGGAAAAGCTGATTACACAGGGAGATTCCCTGCCGGAAGCCATTCGTACGCCTGTACGCAACAACGCCGGCGGCGTATATAATCATCAGCTGTATTTTCGCTGCATGGGACCGGAGAAAGACACACGCCCTTCCCAGAAATTTATGGAGGAACTCAACCGCTATTTCGGTTCCTTTGAGGATTGGAAAGAAAAAATGAAAACTGCAGCCGTCACGCAGTTTGGCTCCGGCTGGGCCTGGCTGGTCGTCGACCAGGAAGGGCGGATGCACGTTGTAAAAACGCCGAACCAGGATACGCCCCTTCCCAGCTTCATGCGCCCTCTGCTGCTTGTGGATGTGTGGGAACACGCCTACTATCTGCAATACCAGAATCGCAGACCCGAATATGTGGACAGGTGGTTTTCCGTGATCAATTGGAAACAGGTAGAAGAAAATTTTGAAAAAAGTTTCGGCTGTTAAAAACGCCGTTTCCTGTTAAAACTAAAAGCGGGGTGATGGTAATATGGGACAATATGCCGACATGTACCAACTGCTGTCCAAAGACTATGAAGCATGCCAATACTATTCCCTGCTTCCGTACGATGTCAAACAGACGCTCGGATACAAAGCGGACAGCATTTCTTCCATGGACGATCTGCACGCCTTCGCCGTCAACTTTCAGACAGAAGAAGACATGTGACGTTTTGATGCAACAGGAGGGATGTCAAATGGCCAACAGCTTGGATGACCTTTTCGAGGAAGCACCCGATGTACAGTTGTACTTTTGCTCGCTTCCCCCCGATATGCAGGATGCAATCAGTATGAGGTCCGAAGAAATCCGTTCCGTCAATGACCTGCAGCAATATGTAGAACTGCTGATGAACTAGAAATAGGAACTGTCGCGCGAATTGCGGCAGTTCCTATTTCTCTTTCCATAAGGCGTCTTCTTTTAATTGACACAAAACCGGTTTTAAATGTTCCGCTATTTTTTGGTTGATTTCCACCCTATCCCCTTCACGAATTGCTTCTTCTCCCGTTTCCAGCTCGTAACAATAAATTCCTTGAGACGATGGATTTTTACAAAACGAATAGGAAGCAAGTTCTGTTGTCTTTTCCCCTTGGTCTATAAAAACGGCCGCCGTAAATCCTTTCGAACCCATAAGCATCCCTCCTGAAAAAGCGTATTCTTTTTATGGATTGTCCTATGCAGAATTTTTACATATTCCCTCAAACGATTGATTAAACATGATAATGAGGAGGGATATGCCATGAAAACCGCCGCGGCCTATATTCGCGTCTCCACGGATGGACAGTTGGAATACAGTCCAGACAGCCAGTTAAAAGTTATTCGGGATTACGCCCAGCGAAACGGTTTTTCCCTTCCGGAGCAATATATTTTTCGAGAGGAAGAAGGGATCAGCGGAAAAAAAGCGGAAAAACGTCCGGCTTTTATGCAGATGATCGGCATTGCCAAGCAAAAACCAAAACCATTCGACTGCATCATCCTGTGGAAATTCAGCCGTTTTGCACGCAATCGCCGGGATAGCATTGTATATAAATCCATGCTCCGCAAACAGCTGGGAATCGACGTTGTCTCCGTCACAGAGCAACTGGGGGACGACAAGCTCTCCATGCTTATGGAGGCAATCATTGAAGCCATGGACGAATACTACAGCATCAATCTGGCGGAGGAAGTAAAGCGCGGTATGCAGGAAAAGGTCAGCCGGGGAGAACCGGTAACGCCTCCCGCGTTCGGATACATGATCCGGGAAAAAGCCTACCTGCCGAATCCGGAAACGGCCCCTGTCGTACAGTCCATTTTCCGCCGTTTTAACGGCGGCGCATCTTTCCGGGAAATTGCACAGGAGCTGAATGCGCTTGGCATCCGCACCGCAAAGGGAAATTTGTGGGAAAGCCGTGCGATTCGTTACATCCTTTACAACCCTGTCTATGCAGGAAAAATTCAATGGCATACGGCCGATACCGTCGGACGCAGATCGGATCTATCCGCCCTGCTCACAGATGGACGCCACGAAGCTCTCATCTCCCCTGATCTATGGACACAGGTGCAGAATCGTTTGAATCAATCTCAGGCAAAACAAAGCAAACACGCCAAAACGGCACAGCCAACGATTCTATCCGGCCTTGTGCGTTGTTCCAACTGCGGAGCGCGACTGGTAAAATCTTCGCGCAGTTCCTTTCAATGTCAGGCATATGCCCACGGTACCTGCAATGTATCTCACTGTATATCCGTACAAAAGTTAGAGAGCATGGTCCTTGCAGTCTGCTGTGCAGATTTGAACTCCTGCTCGATTTCACTGGAGCTGTCCGACTGCTCAAGGAATCGGAAATTCCTCCAGGTTCAGCTTGAAAGAGAGCAACAGAGACTGGACCGGCTGCGATGCGCATACGAATCCGGGGTTGAAACATTGGAGGAGTACCAGGAAGAAAAACAACGACTAAAAAGTCAAATTGCTCTGCTTCAGGAAAAGTGTTGTCTGTTTCTCTCTATTCATAGCGAAGAAGCCTACACGTTGCCAACACTTCTATTAAATCCTGATATTTTACCGTTGGGCAAAAATCGTTTGTTAGGCACTTTCATTAAATACATTGTGTTTGACTCTCAAAATCAGCATTTGGAAATCCACTATCAAGTCTAATTTTCCTCTCTTTTTACTATGCGGAGGACCGCATGGCGAGCTGGGTGCATCTCTTCGTTACCTCAGCCAGCGTTACACCATGCCTTATCCGGAATTAAAGGCAATTCTGACCGATATAGGTACAGAAGAACTAGCGCATCTGGAAATGGTCAGCACCATCGTGTATCAGTTAACCCGTGGTCTATCCACAGAAGATATCAAAAAGGCCGGCTTTGATACGTATTTTGTGGATCATACCACTGCTGTATATCCACAGGCGGCAAGCGGAGAAGCGTTCAGCGCAAACACATTTGCTGTTTCCGGAGATATGCTGGCCGATCTGCATGAAGACCTGGCTGCAGAACAAAAGGCTCGTCTGACATATGATAATATTCTTCGCTATGCAGACGATCCCGACGTACGCGATCCAATCAAGTTCCTGCGTGCACGTGAAGTCGTGCATTACCAGCGTTTTGGCGAAGCATTACGAATTGCAACAGATAATTTGAACTCCAAAAACTTCTATGCGTTTAACCCGGAGTTTGATAGATAAAAAGCTTTTTGATAGAGCGTTGCTCCAAATTGAAAAGCAAATGATAAAGTAAAAAGAGCCCAATCTTTACAGCAAGCTTTACTATTTGGAAGCATACTCCGCCAAAAAACCTCTGGATACTCAGAGTATTTCAACCCACAGGCTCGCACGGAGCCTGACCTAGGGACCCCTTCCACCCGTGTCGGGGTGCTGCTTTCAATCCATGGGCTCGCACGTAACCTGACACCGCCCAGGTTTTCACCTGGGCGGCTTTTTTATATCTCAACCCACAGGCTCGCACGGAGCCTGACAGCAAAAGTATCTAACTATCACCCTCTCTACTAATGCAACTTATACATATATCCAATTTATTTCCACTCTTTACGCAAACTAAAGCTTCTCATCTAGGTTGCAATTTTCCAATACAGACTCAAATTTCATTTTCGCCAGTGCGAATCTCCCTGCATTTTTATGTTAGCTTCCGATTCGCACTGGCCTTTCTTACACAATTAAAGGTTCCGTGACATCAAAAGATGGTTTTGCCCCAACATGTTCTACTTTTGTTTTATAGTTGTTTCCTAAATAATAAAACCGAAGGCTATCTGTTTTGGGGTCGATCAGAACTTCCAGTTTATGCTGTACCTCCTTGCATTTGGCCGCATCCAGAATGCACTCAAAAACAGAATTTTGCACTCTTTGTCCATAATTAACGCATTGTTTTGCTACTTTGCGCAAACGTTTTTTTCCTGCCGGCGTCTCCGTGTTGACATCATATGTGATCAGTACCAGCATTTCCCTTCACCTACTTCCACAAGAACGGTGGATATGCATCTAAATCTCCGCGGAGATAACGTGCCAACAGCATTGCTTGTACATAGGGAACCAAACCCCATTGGATTTTTTCATTTAAATATGGATGCGATATTATTTCCTGCTTTTTGGTCCGCCACTTTGTCAAAATGGTTCTTCGAACGTCATCTTCCATCAAAATCGCGCCGTTTTCCTTTCGCACAAAGTCCGATGGTTTGACCTCTTTTTTATTGATTAAGGATATGACAAAACGGTCCGCCATTACGGGACGCAATTCTTCCATCAGGTCCAGCTCCAACGACACCCTGCCCGGGTGGTCTCTGTGGACAAACCCCACATATGGGTCCAAACCGACCGCCTGTAAAGCAGCCGCGGTATCGTGTGTCAGGAGTGTATACACAAACGAAAGCAACGCATTTACATAGTCCAGCGGCGGGCGGCTATTTCTGCCGTGGAAATAGAAGCTTTCCTTCTGCTGTAATATCAAATCATCAAATACACTGAAATACTGTGTTGCCGCTTCTCCCTCATAGCCCCGCAACTCATCCAAATTTTTTGCCTGCTGTATCTGCTCTATGGATGTCTTCAAAAACTGTGCCACACGTCTCATTTTTTCTATGTCCAGACGGAGCGCATGGTCACGTATTGCACGCTCTAGAATCCACCAGGCATTGTATAGTTTTCCAATTATAAAATGGCTCCCAATCTCCGTACTTGCCACAACACTGTCTGACAAACGGTACTGCGTTTTTCGCAGCAGAACATTGCCGTATTCTTCTCCTGTAATACGAGCTAAAAAACGTCCGTGAGACGTTAAAAAACTGAGTGCAATGTTTCGTTTTGCACAAGCTCCCATCAAAGCGGGGCTGGCTCCCGTATAACCAAACGCAACAATTCCCTCCAGATTATGGAGTGGAACACGTTTTAACTCTACAGAGTCCTTTCGTATTACAATATTTTCACCGTCCAGCGCTAAATAGGTTTCCGGAGTGGTTACAAAAATTGTATTTCCCAGTTTTTTCATACGGTGTCCTCCCGCAACTTTTTATCCAGATAGGCCGCAACGGTCGTCTGCTTCATCATTTTGGGCAAACACAAATCCGCCAGTGAACATGCTTTGCAGTTCGCACCGGGTTTTACCTTTGGCGTATGTCCTCGGTTATAAAGCGCATGCATTTCCAACAGTATTGCCTGTACCTTGTCACGCAGTTCCTGGTCTAAGGGCACCTTGTTTCTCCTATTTGTTTCTCCATAGAACAGCGAAGCTTCTGGAATGTCGCAGCCCAGCATTTCTTCCAGACACATTGCCTGACAACATAACTGCAGACGATCCGCGTCGTTTTCCTTCGGTTTTCCCCTTTTGTATTCCACTGGCACAGGACGCCATTTTCCATCCCTTCCAAAGATGGGAATTCCATCGGGAGATGCATGCAACTCTACTACATCGCAAACGCCGTTGACGCCCAATGTCCCGGAAAACACCGCCATACCTCGGGATATCAACACGTCTCCGCGTTTTTCGGTAAACAGCGCATCGTGCGCCTTTTCATGCATAATGCTGCCTTCTACTGTCCAGATGTTTTCCTGCCATTGCTGTTCAATATGGATCAATGCCCATTGCCTGCGACAATAGGAAAAATGCTGAATTCCCGCAATGTTTAGAAACTCTTCCTCACGATACGCCATATCACACCATCCTGACGCAACTGACTCCCTCCGGTAATACCGCCGTATCCACCGCAATCTCGTAGTCCTGATACTGCCTGGCGATTTGTACGCTCTCTTTCCGCTTAACGGATACCGTATCAAACAGCTTATATGACGGAGCGTTCCCCAGCTCGCTCTCATGGCGGAAAACAATCAACTCGCGCACGGTCATTTTTCCACGAGCCGCGGCATGGTCGTGCTCAAACATATTGACAACTGCATTCCAAAACAGTTCTAAGTCTTCTTCGGAAAAACCGGTGACTTTCCGGGCCAAATTGGCAGAAATAAATCCTTCTGCACGATAAAGCGCATAGGGAATCACATACTTTCTTCCCATCTCCGTTCCCTTTTTTTCCGCGTCTTCTTTGGTCGTAATTGCCACACGGGTAATGGTAACCTCCTGCTGTACAACCGGGTCGATGCTTCTGGCAAAGGTCAGCTGCACCGGACCTCGAACCTGGCCGCAGTTCAGTTTTGCTTTTACAAAGGTGGTCATAACCGCACCAAAGGTCCGGATATCAAAAAAGTTTTTGCACATAAAGTCACGGATTTCCAAATCCAGATTTTCACGGTTCTTTTTGGCTTCTTTAATATTCTTAGGATCAATTTGCAGCATTTCAAACGCAGTTTCATCGCTTGCATTCAGAGGCACATTGTCCTTAATATAAATTTTATAACCCGGTTCATCTTCCTTGACGGTTTCTATGTAGTTGCGGATCTTGCGTTTAAGGCATACATCTGTAACGATGCCATGACCGGTTTCCGGATCAATACGCGGCATATTTCCGGCGTCGGGGTCTCCGTTGGGATTTCCGTTTTCCACGTCAAACAGGATTACAAATTCATAGCGGTTGCAAATCGGTTCACTCATTTTCAGTTCCCTCTTTCTTTTTATAGTTTGCATTTTTCTGGTGATAGTATCCCAAAATGAATACACCCTGCTCGTTCAAAGACAAGTGAACAGGAATCGGATCATTTTCTACGTCCAGTTTTTGTAAAAGCTGCTCAATGCGTTTGTCACTGACACCACCATACGCCGCTTTGGCGATGTGGTGCTGCGAAAGCCGCAAAAGCACTGGAAAAACTGCGCCCGGCGTTGCACAGGCAGAGGTAAAATAGCGATCCCGGATCGTTGCGTTGATCCCAGGATTCGCATCCTGCTGTACTTTTTCCAAAACAGCGAACAATCGGCCTAAAACATATGCCTTGTTATTGCTTTCTTCATTTAAAGCCACTTTACATTCCTCCTGATACCCTTTAAAATTTTTCAATAGATATGCTTTAATGGTTGCCGTTTTTCTATAGCTTGCCTCATGCTCCGCACGAATTCGCAGCATAACGGCATTCATCAGCAGCGCGGGATAATTCTGCCCCATTAAAACTGCACGGGAAACCGCCCCAGCCAAAAGGGGAGAAGCGCTTTTATCTGTCGCATTTTCTGATACGGTTTCCTCCAACATTTCTCTAATGGAAATGATCTCTCTTTCATACGCCGCATGCTCCAGTTCCAGACGTTTATAGTGCTGCTGCATATTTTCAATAAAGCTCCCGAAGGTATTGTGCAGGAAAAAACGAATGGAAAGGCGCGCCGCGTTAGGGGCAAGGCCCAAGATATAAAAATCTGTCTTAGGATTTAAAATATCCGAAAAATCAGCAATATTTTGGCCACGCAGCAATTTTTCTACTACACTTTTAACCAGAAACTCTGCCCCTTTACTCTGGACCTGCTTTTCATCTATTGACGTTGGAGCAGGAGAGAAATAGCCGCCAAAGACATCCTGATAAATCGGCTGAGAGCTTTCCGCCCAATAGACAACGGTGGTATCGCCCAAAACGATCCGGTGTTTTTCATCCGCTAAAAGATAGTTTAAAACCGTGGTATATGCAAAGGTCGCATATTGACTGACAGGTGCATTTAATCCTTGGCCTTCATTCCGACTTTTTTCTCGTCCATAAGATTCATATGCTGGGCCATTAAAGGATACGATAGACGCACCCATAGATTGAGCGCCCTTTACACCTTTAATACTGGGGTGCAGTCTTGCAATAGGTTGTTGCTTGCCAGTGACCAGACACTGCATCTGCGCACCGCTTTTTTCTGCATTTTTGTTCGTTTCCCACGCACACTGAATCGCTGGTACCTGATGTAAATATGCACCTCCGTCCAATTTAAAGATCAAAAATGCACCCGAAAGCAATTCATCCATATATGGCTCAAGCACCGGAGATTGCGCTGCCTGCTCCGGATTCCATTGCTCAATAAACTGCAACAAAGCCTTCGCTTCAAGACAATCCACATCCTGTAAAATTTCCCGGTGCCGCCTTTGAAACTCCTGAAAACACTTTAGGGCTCGCTCCGGCTTTCCCTTACTGTCAATTCCAAAAATGTAGGCGGCATTCTCACATAAAAAATTGGACTTAACGCCTACCGTCTTCTTTTCCTGCTCCGGCACTTTCATCGGCCTTGGAATTTCCACGGTCTTTTTTCCGCGCAAAACGCTCTTTTTCAAGGGAATCAAACCCAAGAGCTCTCCTTGGGCAGATAGGTTGACTGCAAAAGATATCTTTGCTGAGGAATATCCTGGGCTGGCAATGTCACACTCGTCGTTCTCCGCCAAAATTTCATAGTAACGCACCAACGACTGCAAAATCATCGTACCACCTCACAGTCACGTAAATCAATTACGCCGTTTTCCATTCTGGCACGGAAAAAGACCGGCTGAATATTTTGGGAATCACTGTAGTCCATGTCGTACAACATATATCCCAAATCCCGGCTCTCCGGGATGCCCAACGGCTCCGGCTCGTCCTCTTCCACCAGACGAAAATGCGCAGGGAATTCCCGGCAACCGAAGCACGGCATATGATAGCATTGTCCATTCCGCATCCGGCGCGCCGCAATTGCGTAATGCTTTTCCGGCGTATCACGTTCTCCCGCCTGCTGCGTCATTTCAAAATGTGCTTCAATGATGTAGCAGACGTCCTGTAACAACATAGAAGCTCGCTGTTGGATTTCCGACGAAGTATCAATATACAAAGGTTTATTCGCGCCTTCCATAACCGATCGGACATTCCGAGCCGATATTTTACACCCTACTTCGTTTCTTCTGACGTTGGTAAACGAAATTTTTCTGCACACCTGAATCCTGTCAACTTTCCATTTAATCGCCGGTTTCCAGTAAATCGCCTCTATGATACCTCTTGCGGCGGAAGGAGTGATCACATCATAACTGACGCGTTCCACCTTCATTTCGGGGCGGGTAAAAAGCGCATATTTGCCCCAAACTTTCAATTTAATGCCATATCCCAAATCAAGTCCCCCTTTATGTTATAATTCCGATTCCACTGGATGCCAGGGCATCCAACCCGAGTTGCTCACTATATCTTTCATCGTTTAGTAAGACTGCGGTTTTTCCACAAATATATGTAATGGCTCCGGCGTCTCGCAAACAGTCAAATTCCTGCTGATATGTTATTGCAGCATAGGGCTGCAAGCGACGCAGTAAATCGCGGTTCGGCCCCTTCGCAAGTTCCTGAACCCATTGCTTTACGCGCTCTTCTTTGGCGATAATGACAGGAACAGTATTTTCTTTGATCATCTTGAATTTTTTCGCTATTTCTGGAAAATTACATAAAAATCCAAATTCAGTCCGGCTGGACTCCAGTTCATCCACAATTTGGGGTATATCCAAGCCCTCCGGCCCCTCTACTTTATACAGTTCAGTAAAATACGCATGGATCGCTTCCGGAGACGACAGGTCTTCATGATGGCGCATCACAAATTGCGCCGCTTTCAACGGCCGTCCCTGTGCATGTGGTCGATTGGCATATTGTTCTTCCGGATCAAATACAAACACATCGCTGATTCCTCTTTTTCCCTCGCGGTTACATCGGCCCGCCGCCTGCACCAGAGAATCCAGACCTGCCATTGCACGGTATACCACGGGGAAATCCACATCCACGCCCGCTTCGATCAACCGCGTCGCGACCACTTTGCAGGGTTTTCCCTCTTTTAAGCGCGATTTTATCTCCGCAATCACCCTCTTACGGTGCATCGGATACATCAAAGTGGAAAGATGGTAGCATCTATCCCCTTCCAGCAACTGATACAAATCCCGCGCCTGCTTCCGGTTGTCCACAATACATAGCGCCTGCTGGGCCTGTCCCATCTCTTCCGCGAGCATTTGGTTATACATCGCTCCCCGATAGATCAATCGTGTCCGCCGGAAAAAGTCGTACAGTTCCCGAGTATTTTTACAGATTTCCTGCATTGGCATATTCGGTGGGAAAAAGGGCTGCAACGCCGGCTGCGTCGCGCTGCACAGAACCGCCGTACATCGGTAATTCGCCACCAATTCCGCAATGGCTCTGACACAGGGTAATAAGTATTCTGTCGGCAGCATCTGCGCCTCATCAAATACCACCACACTGTTCGCTATACTGTGCAGCTTCCGGCATCGGGATGATTTACAGGCAAACAAGGATTCAAAAAACTGCACATTCGTCGTAACAATCACGGGCATATCCCAATTTTCCGCCGCCAGCTTTTGTACTTTTAGCACATCATTTTCCCGGTCTTCTTCAAAATCAAAGTTGGAGTGGTGTTCCAAAACATTTTCTTCTCCCAAAACGGATTTAAATTCGCCTGCGTTCTGTTCGATAATGCTGGTATAGGGGATAACGTAGATCACACGGTCCATTCTGTTGCGTATTGCATGCCGCAGCGCAAAGGCAAGGGATGACCATGTTTTTCCCCCGCCTGTCGGGACAGTAAGTGAAAACAACCCTCTGTCTGAATCGGCAGCCTCCAGACAGTTTTGTAAAATCTCATTTCTCTTAATGTGGATGGGTTTCGTGGCTCCCGCAAAGGTTTTCAGCTTCTGATCCAATTTATCCCTCAGGTACTCCAATGAAACCTGACTTTGCACGCGTCCTGTATGGCCGCCTTTCATAAAGGTTTCTGTATCGAGAAAATCCGCATCCACCAGACAGGAATACAGCATACGGATAAAAAAGGATATGGAAAAGCCCGCCTTATAGAGCGGCTGGAAGGGCTGTTTTTGGGGCAGCGGCGGCAGTGTATTTTCATCGTAAAAAGCGCTGTAGTCTTCGACTTTGCGTTTCAAACGGCCACATAGGGTCGCCTCTGCCTGCGTATCCGTGGGATTGCCTCCGTTTGGCAGCCCTCCATGGTGGCCTGCAATGCAATAGGCCAACCACATTCCCATACCCGGTATCATCTTATTAACAATTTGTGCACCGGCGGTGGAATGGTCCACATGGATATTGGCGCCATGGATTCGTTTTTGAAACGCTTCGGTATACTTTCCCGCATCATGCAACAGCGCACAGAGCGCTCCATATTCCCCGTCGCCAAAACAGTCTGCAAACTGCTCCGCCAATTCTGCTGTTTCCTGTGAATGTTGTAAAATGCTCTGTTCTGTCCCATCGTTTGTATTTATATGGGCTATATACACGATTTCACCTCCTGATTTCAGGAATATTCTGGTACAAGTATAACATATTCACCCTATTAATGACAGAATAATATTTTATTTTGCAATTTTTACAGTTTTGGTCCTAAAATTTCTATCAAACATTAAGTCGCTTGGGCTGTATACCCTATCTTTCAAGCCACACAAAGAAAACCCTGACGATAAAACAGTCCTATCACTGCTGTATCGTCAGGGTTTTTCATCGCCAAACTGTCAATTTATTTTTTGGTAAGATACTCTTCTGTCATGTGCGCGGCTACTGCGCCATCAGAAACTGCTGTTACAACCTGGCGCAAAACCTTTTGACGTACGTCGCCAGCGGCAAAGACACCCGGTAAATTTGTTTCTGTACTTTCTCCTGCATCAATATATCCTGCCGGGGTCAATCGGAGCGATTCTTTCACAAGTCCAGTATTCGGAATATTTCCCACTGCGATAAAAACGCCATCGCAGGTCAGTTCTTTTTGCTCTTCCGTCTTAACATTTTTCACGCGGATACCGGTTACTTTTCCGTTTTCCAAAATCTTCTCCACGACGGAATCCCATACAAACTCTACGTTTTCACACTTTTCCAACGGCTTCAGGTACGCTTTTGACGCTCTGAGCGTATCGCGCCTATGCACCAAATAGATCTTTTCGCATATCTTGGATAGAAAAACTGTATCCGCAGCCGCGGTATCTCCACCGCCAATGACAGCAACTGTCTTTCCTTTATAAAACATTCCATCACAGGTTGCGCAATAGGAAACACCTTTCCCGCGCAAGTTCTTTTCGTTTGGCAATCCCAGTTCTCGCGGAGAAGCGCCAAGTGCCAAAATCACGGCGCTGCTCTCATATTTCTCGCCATCTTCTGTACAAATTTTTTTGACTGGGGCGTCTAAATGCAACGAAGAAACCTGTGCAAAAACACTGACTGCACCAAAACGTTCCGCCTGTTTCTGCATTTCCATGGCCAACTCAAATCCATTTACGCCGTCTGCAAACCCCGGGTAATTGTCAATTTGGTCAGTAGTCCCCATCTGTCCACCTGGTGCCATTGCTTCTATAATTAAAGTGGAAAGTGCCGCGCGGGCACAGTACAGAGCCGCCGTATATCCAGCCGGCCCTCCGCCGACAACGATGACATCGTATTGATTCATACCGAATCCTCCTTCATACAGTCTATGTTCAGTTTGGCTGCTTTTCCTATCCTTATTATACACAACTTGTACACAAAATAGAAGAAAAAGGAAAACATAAAAACAGAAGCTCCGGTAACATTAATTACCAGAGCTTCCTTATTCAGAGCTATCGAACAAATTATGATCCTCTTACTATCTAAATACCTTTTCAGGTCTTTGGAATTTTAGTACATGGGAACCATTGGAATCATTCCTTATCTTCCCACGATTCTGGAATCTTACGCGTGTTTGAAACTATATTTTAGAACTACCCAAATAATACTTCATGTTCATGCTGAACTACTTTTTAATAAAAGTTAACCGGGTTTTAAAGTATAGATCACGCTATTCCGAATAAAGGAGTTTGTTTGTGCAAACCATTGGTTGATTCTTAATACAGATCGTATCCTTTCTCAATTCATGGTCGGCTAAAAATTCAATTGCCCTTTGGACTCATTCCTTTTCGCGTTATTTTATAAAAACGAGATAATGAATGATACCGTTCTTTTGCAAAATCAGCTTGTGAATAAATCAAATTTCCCGCGCGGGTCCTTTTTTACTCTCTGATCTTTGCTAGAAACGATCGCCTTTAGAAAATTCTGCATCATCAGTTCTCTCTTCAACTTACGATTTATTCCAATCTTTTCGTTTTCAAAAACTATATGCAGGTTTCTTCCGGCATTCAACCTAAACAAGTACTTCACTCTACCAGCGATACAGGCTTCTAGGCTTTCTGGTTACAAATTCCCTGTTGATCCAATTGGACCGCTCACTTTCATTCTGCTTTTATTCTGTACCTTCTCAAAAGAAATCCAGCTTACAGGCATTATCGGTTTTTCAATTACAGCTTTCTTTTTCGACTGGTTGGCTGTTTTCTTCCTCCTGTTTTCGCTCCGGTCTTTTCAGAATCCGGCATTACAGGCTCTCCGTTATACAGTTACAACCCCTCTAAAAACGAAATACTGATTGTAGACCTCATCCTGTCTTTCGTTCTGTCCTTTTTTAAAGATTTCCAGGTTTACAGACTATTTGAGTGTTGCGATGCAATTTTCTCCAGAATACTGACCGATTGCTCTATCCTGCTTTCAGTTACCGGTGTCTGTGGTTGCTCATTTGGATTCTCCAGCTTTTCCTCTATGCGATAAACACTGTATTTTCCAACCTGTTTATACTTTGCACTTTGGTAACAGCTGGTATCTCATTGGTTGCAAATAAATAAAATTGATTATTTAGGATAGACTAATCAATTTTCAGGAATACAGCTTCCACTGTTGGGGATCTTATTGTTCAGAAGTGCAAGCCCGACAGACTGCACTTTGAAACTGTATACTTTCTGTGTCCATGGGACTCACCCTTTCTCTTAAAAGCTACCTTTACATGAAAGAGACCTTTTCAATAGCCGATGCCTTTTCCCTATTGCTTCTCATGGTACCATTTTTGTAATACCACCAAAGCGTTTACTTATCTGGCATCTTAATTCTTTTTCTCTCCCCTGTTTCTGTCTATATTATAAGCCCCGTTTTTGTGAATGTCAATACTTTTTTTAAACTTTTTAGCGTTTATATATAGATAATTTTATAACAAAAGATTTCTGTTGACTTAGCGTTCCTGGAAAGGTAAAATAAATAACGAAGATCAATCTGTAAAGGAGATGACCCCAATGAACGAAGAATTCGGCGCTGATCTGATTACATTGATCGATGACGAGGGTGAAGAACACGAGTTTGAAATCCTCGATGTAATTGATAACGATGAAGGCTGCTTCTACGCGTTGCTTCCTACCTTTGACGATCCGCAGGATGAGCTGGAATCGGAAGGCACCTATTACATCTTCGAGGCAATCGAAGAGGACGGCGAGCAGCAGCTTGCGGAAGTGGAAGACGAAGAACTGCTGGACCGCCTTGCGGAAATCTTTGAAAAGCATTTTGAAGAGCTCTACGAAGAAGAACCAGAAGATTAAATGTTCCCCCTGCCTGGTGCGTGGACTTGTGTATAAATAACCCTACACTTTTAAATCGGGAGCTTAGCTCCGGCGGCGGACCGCAGACCTCCCGGCCTTGTGCTGGAAGAAGGGAGTGGAAAACCGTTGGGCGGGCACCCACCTGTCTTTCGTAGGCAGGTTATTTCGCACATTACGGCCAGGCGGGATTCATTTAAAAAATCAGGCTCCTGTTTTTGACAGGAGCCTTTTGTTTTATCCAGTCAGCGTTCCAGTCTTTGACAGACGTTTTGGGATCGAGTATAATATTGGATAATCCATTGATGGACATTTGACCCAAAATGGAAGTTGTTATGGACAAAAGGAGCTGAATTTATGAGCGGTTATCAAATCATTACCGATTCCAATACAGACCTAACCCCCGCGCTGGTGGAGGAACTGGACGTGCACGTAATCCCGATGGAGTATACATTGGGCGGAACTACCTATTTGCAGTACCCCGACGAGCGCGAGCTTCCTACCAAAGAGGTATACGAACGCCTGTCCGCCGGAGAGGTTGCCACTACCAACCAGATCAATTCCCTGACTTTTACAGAGACATTTGAGCCATACCTGCAAAAGGGCTTGGACATTCTATATATTGGGTTCTCCTCCGGACTTTCCGGAACATATAACTGCTCCCGCCTGGTGGCGCAGGAGCTTACGGAAAAATACCCGGACCGCAAAATCCTGGTTGCAGATTCTCTCGCGGCATCCATGGGAGAAGGCCTGCTGGTCTACAACGCGGTGCAGCAGAAAAACGCCGGGCGTTCCATCGATGAACTGTACCAATGGGTTATGGACAACCGCAACCGGCTGGCGCACTGGTTCACAGTGGACGATCTGAACTTTCTCAAGCGCGGCGGACGCGTCTCCGGTGCGGCGGCCATGTTCGGCACGATGTTGGGCATCAAACCCGTGCTGCATGTAGATGACAAGGGCCATTTGATTCCGGTGGAAAAGATTCGCGGACGGCGGCAGTCTTTGAACGCACTTGTGGACCACATGGCAAAGACGGTGGAATGTCCGGAAGAACAGACGGTTTTCATCAGCCATGGAAATGCATTGGAAGACGCAGAATATGTTGCGGAACAAGTAAAATCGCGCTTTCATGTAAAGAATACCTATATCAACTATATTGGACCGGTCATCGGTTCGCATTCCGGACCCGGTACCATCGCGTTGTTTTTCCTTGGAAAGAGTAAAGACTGAGCAGTTTTCCGCTGCCGCCCAAAGGAAAGGAAACGATCTGTATGAACGACTATCAAATCATCACGGACGCCTGTGCGGATCTGACACCAAAGCTGGTGGAAGAACTCGGAGTCGACGTCATCCCCATGGGCTTTCAGATGGGTGATACAAGCTATACGCATGATCCCGATGAGCGGGAACTCACCGCAAAGGCCTTTTTTGACCGCCTTCGCAAGGGTGAAATGGCCACTACCAACCAGATCAACCAGGCCATTTTCACGGAAGTTTTTGAATCATACCTGCAAAATGGACAGGATGTTCTGTATATCGGTTTTTCCTCCGCGCTTTCCGGAACGTTTCACAATTCCGTTTTGGTTGCTGAAGAGCTGGCGCAGAAATACCCGGAACGCAAAATTCACGTCTGCGACTCCCTGACTGCTACATTCGGAACCGGATTGCTGGTCTATTATGCCGTGCAGAAAAAGAATGAGGGTATGGACATCGACCAGCTCAGCAAGTGGTTACAAAGCGAGCGTTTTCTGGTGTCCGGCTGGTTTACGGTGGATGACCTGAACTTCCTCAAGCGCGGCGGACGGCTTTCCGGCGCGGCGGCACTGGTCGGCACGATGCTGGGCATTAAACCGATTCTGCGTATCACGGAAGAGGGCAAACTGGTCCCGATGGAAAAGGTTCGCGGGCGCAGGCCGTCCCTGAACACGCTGCTGAGCCACATGGAAAAGAACTTCCGTGACAGCGGCGACCAGGTGGTTTTCATCATCCACGGCGACTGCCCGGAGGATGCATCCTATCTGAAAAAAGAGATTAAGAGCCGCTATAAGACCAAGCATATTTACACAAACAACATCGGTCCAATCATCGGCGCGCACACCGGCCCAGGTGCGATTGCCATCTTTTATATCGGCAAAGGCCGCAATTAAAGGCGCAACACAGAAAAAACAAAGCGCGAAGAGGTCCTCCAGAATGTGGAGGACCTCTTCGCTTATTTATAAAACATGGGGATTGTTTTATAACCATTTATTTCTGATGGTAACTGTGCCGTGGAGCTGCGGTCAAGTACGCACCTCGGTGATGTTCTCAATTAACCGATGGTGACTGTGCAGTGCTTTTGCGGCTCTCCATTGGGTAATTGCGTATACACGCCGGTACTCTGGCCCGGTGCGCCGATGGCCCAGACCCTGTAATAGAAATCGTTTCCAATCTGCGCGACAAACTGCGTTTTAAACACGTTTCCATTGCCGACCGTAAAGCTCGGTACGATACCGGAAGCGCCATTGACAACTGTCATCTTGAAGCAATACGCCTGCCCTCTGCGGACTGTGAACGGAAGCGTCGTGTCAGAGCGGACATAGGCGCCCTGTGCCGCTGTGCCGCCTGTGACGAATGCCGTGCCATCCGCGCCATATGCATTTCCAGCCGGTATCGAACTGGAAGAGGTCTTGCCGGAGCTGCTGGTCTTCCTTTCCAGCTCCTTGACAGTCGTTTCCAGATTCTTTGCAAGCTGGTCCACATACGCCTGATCGTTTTCACTCAGGGCATCATCCGCCATGGCGGCTTCCGCCTCTGCGATCGCCTGACGAACGGCTGTCGCGGTCTTCGCTGTATACTTGGTCAGGTCGATCTGTTTCGCAGACTTCAACAGTTCTTCCAGATTTGTTTTATTCGCCTTCAACCGCAGTTCCAGAATAGAATTCATCAGTTTCTCCGTCGCCGCTTCAATCTCCTGCTGGGTCACATATTCGTCCGCATAGACGTCCTGCGCCTCCTGCAGCGCCGCAATAAACGCTTCTTTTCCGGCTTCTACATACTGATCCAGATCATAGCGCTCCGCCTCTGCAATGGCTTCTGCCAGGAGAGACTTGTCGACCGCCTCGATGCCCAGAGCGTGGATCCATTTGACCAGATTGGTCCAGCCTTCCAGTACCTCTTCCCTGGTCGCGTCCGAATTGCCTCTTATCTGCTTCGCCTCGGCCAGGGCTTTTTCAAAGCCCTTTTTGACATCCGCATGAACCCCTTCATACGCTTCAGATGCCATCTGTTCTTCCGCATAGCCAATGACCTTGTTCAACAGGGTTTTATCAGCCTCCGGAGCGTCTGTATTCTCTTCAATTATGAGCGTGTACGGTACGATGCTGGTAACCGGGTTGCCTGCAAAGGTCTGCGTATCCAGTTCCAGATAAAGGTTGTATGTGCCCGCCGTTCCAGCCGCCGGCGTACCGCTGATGGTTCCAATAAAGTTCTTTTCCGTCAGGCTGAGGCCTTCCGGCAGTGCATCGCTGTTCGCCGCAAGTTTATAGGTATAGTCCGTGCTGAACGGGCCATTCAGCGCCTTAATCTCCTGGGAGAACGCCTTGCCTTCTTTTGCCGTGAATACGCTGAAGGGCATTGGATCGGAATCCAAACGGCCCTTGACGAACAGCTGGAAGGTCTTTGTCACAGAAGCGACACTGTCTTCCGCACGGATGACGATCTGATAAACCCCGGAGGAATCGGAGGCCAGCGTGCCTTCCAGTTTGCCATCTTCAGACAGCTCCAGGCCGTTGGGCAGCGGGTCGCCGGACGCATCGACGGAGAATTTGACATCGCCCTGCGCGTTTGCGGCTTTCAACTGCACGGTGGGATAGGTTTCGTTCGCGTTGCCCATCTCCAGGCTGCCGGTCACAATTTGCAGCTCCTGGCTCTCAGACGGGTCTCCGACGACGAGCGGAACCACCCTGGTGCTGCTTTCACCCAGGGCGTCGGTGACAATCAGGGTGATCTCATATTTGCCTTCCGCAGATTCCGGCACCACGCCGGGGATAAAGAACAGGCCGAACATCAGGTTGCCGCTTTTGATGCTGCTGCCGGACAGAGCGAATCCGGACGGGAGGTCTTTCACCTTCCAGGTATACGGGGCCAAGCCGCCTTCCGCCTGCAGGTCGCAGGTGTAGCTTGTATTCAGCTCCGCATGGCTCAGCTCTTCCAGGCTGACTTCTACCGACTTCACAATGGTATGCAGGGTATAATGCGCGGTTCCGTTTTTGCCGTCCGGGGCAGTTACCTGCACATCGATGTCAAACTGCTTCGGCTCCGCTTCCTGGGAACTGCCGCTGAGCACGCCGTCCTCAGAAAGCGTGATGCCGTTGGGCAGCGGGTCTTCTGTACGATAAACTGCACCTGCAATCTTGTTGCCGTCCGCGTCCTTTGCTTCCAGTTCCACACGGTACTCCTGGTTCTGGCGGGCGATCGGCAGCGCTTCCGGCACGATTTCCAGTTCACCTTCCACCGTCAGCTGTAACTCCTTCACGGCGACGGCGCCCTCGTTGTCTGTTACCTGGAAGGTAATATCATAGACGCCCTGCTGGCCTTCCGCTGCTTTGCCGGTGATCCGGCCGTTCGGCAGCAGTGTCAAGCCCTCGGGGAGCTGGTCCTTGCTGTCCTGCGCGACAGAAAAGGAATAGGAGGTTCCTTCGCCGCCAGCTGCAATCAGCGGATTGACCTTTCTCTCCGCGTATTCGCGGTTGACCTTTGCAAGCGGAAGCTCCGTCGTGCGGATTTCCAGTGTCTCCGCATACTGGTGCTTATCCTCCATGGTGGAAAGCGCGCTCTGCCCGATGGCGCGCAGGAAGTGGTAAGCGTTGCGCTGCATGTCCTCGATGGTGACAGTTCCCTTTTCTCCAAGGCCCTCCACGATCTTATCCGGGATGCGATACATGACATGCTTACCGGACATGATGACGTCATTGCCGCCCGCCATTTCCAAATCCGGGTCTGCGATGGTATCCAGATCGCCCCAGTCGGTGACGACGAAACCGTCAAAGCCCCACTCTCCGCGGAGAATGTCGATCAGCAGTTCTTCACTGGCGGCACAGTACTGGCCGTTGAGCTTATTGAACGCGGACATGACGTTGGTCACCGCACCGGTTTTCACCGCCATTTCAAACGGCTTGAGGGTTACTTCACGCAGCGCGCGCTCGGTGCTGATGACGTTCATTGCGTCAAGGCTGGTGCCTTTTTCCAACGTTGTTTCATTTTGCAGGCCACGGCGGTACCACTCCTGATCATTGCCGGCGTAGTGCTTCAGGCAGACCGTAACGCCGCTCTCGTTGACGCCCGTCGCCACAGTGGCGGCGGTGATGCCGCTCAGAATCGGGTCTTCGGAATAGTACTCATTGTTGCGCCCGTTGAGCGGGTTGCGATGCAGGTTGATACTGGGCGCAAGCCAGATATCCACATTGATGGCAACCATTTCTTCTCCGACGGCCTCGCCAAATTCTTTCAGCAAGTTCTTGTTCCAGATGCAGGCCACTGCCGCCGCGCGGGGCCAGCCGACATTCTTATCCAGACCCAGGGATTCAGATGCATTGTAGGAAATACCCGCGGAACCGTCCGCATAGATCATGGACGGAATGGCCAAACGCTCGACCGTACGGGACTGTCCCGCGCCGCTGGTTCCAATATTCGCTTTTGTCCCGACATTGTCGATGCGGATGCCGGAATCATCGGCGTAATACGTCTCGATCCCCGCCGTTGCACCGCCGGAGCAGAACATGACCAGTTCGTCCTGTGTCATCTGGGATACAAATTCCGGCAGGCTGATGGTACCGTCCACGACAGCGCTGTATTTATAGACCGGCGCGTCCTCCGGCAGCTCTTCCACAACGGTCTCTTCCAGCTGCGGGGCCTGTGTCTTTGCATCGATGTTGGAAGCGTCCACGGTTGCGGCAGCTTCCCGCGCCGCGGCCAGTTCTTCTTCCTCCCCCTCATAGGTGATGGGCTTCGCGTTTTTGGTGGTCAGGGCTTTTTCTTCAAACAGCGCTTTGGCGTCTTCAGACATCACCAGTTCATTGGAGAGCTGTTCCACCAGCAGTTCCTCTTCCACACGGAAGCAGCCCGCCACATGCGTATCGCGGGAAGAACCGCCCACGCGGATATAATAGTTGCCCGGTTCCAAAATGTAGGCCGCCTGTTCCTCGTCGTAGGAAGCAAAGTCTTCAAGCGGGATGTTGAATGTGATTTCCTGCGATTCGCCGCCCGCCAGCAGCTTCGTTTTCTCAAAGTCAATCAGCTTCTGATAGGGCTGCTCCAAGTCGCCCTCCGGCGCACTGACATATACCTCCGCGACCTCCTTACCGGGGACAGCCTCCGGGTCCTCCGTCACATTTGCAACGGTGACTTCAACGGTCAGCTCCTTTGCCCCTTCCTTTACGGAAACGCTCATGTCCTCAAACGCAAACTCGGAATAGGACAGGCCGCTGCCGAAGGGATACAGGACGTCTTTTCCAAAGGTATCAAAATACCGCTGTCCCTCAAAGATTCCCGTCGTGTACAGGGAAACCGGGTCCTGCGGGCCGAACGCGGAATTGTTCTTTGCAAAATCGAGCCCGGCGTCCGCATAGGAGGTGTAGCCGAAGCTGTCCACCGTGGGATGTTCTTCATAAGTCTCCGTAATGGTGTCCGCCAGCTTTCCGCTGGGATTGGCGTAACCGAACGCAAGTTCCGCCAGCGCGTAGCCGTTCTGGGAGCCGCCCGCGTAGGAAATCATGACGCCGTCCACGCCGTACTCCTTGACCCAGGACATATCCATGGAGCCGTTGACGCTCATGATGACCGCCACTTTGTCAAATTTATCGCTGACCTGCTCCAACAGGACTTTCTCAGAATGGTTCAGATACCAGTCGCCCGGCTGCTGGATGCGGTCCATCTCCTCAGAGCCGGTGGTCCGGGTCAGGAACACGACCGCCGTATCGCAGGCCTCCGCTGCGCGGGCCACCAGGCCGTCGTCCTTCACTTCGCCGTCGTCCAGCTTGACTTCCGGCGTCGCCACACCCGCCGTCATGCTGAAGCCCGTGCCGGAATAAACCGGGGTGCCCCACTCGTCCGGCGCCTCCTTCGCGGTATCCCAGCCGTGGTCCACATTGCCGGACTGACTCACGTGCGCTTCGTAATAGGCGCGCAGCTCCGGATACGCTTCCATGCCCAGCTTATCCATGCCGTCCAGGAAGTTTGTTGTATACGCGCCGTTTGCCGCGCCGGAGCCGCTGCCGCCGGTGGACGGCTTAATCTGTCCGTTGCCAAACACCGCCACGGGCTTATCCGTGCGCAGCGGGAAAACGCTGTTTTCATTTTGCGCCAGGACAATGCTTTCCAGTTCCATTTGTTTGGCCAGCTTCGTATTGGCAATGCTCATGTCCGTTGTGCCGACCGGTCCGGTGGTCGCGTTTGCCACGGTGCTGCCCGCCGCCAGCATGCATGCCAGCATCAGGGATACGGTTCTTTTCCAAAGATGCCTCATCTTTTGTCTCTCCTTTTTCTTTTCCAATTGTTCCGCGTGCTTCTTTGTCCCGCAACCGTTTCCCGTTCCCGCCTTAGCGCCGGCTTGCCTTCCACTGGTCCAGCTGACGCTGCGTCTCCTCGACCAGCTTGTCCGCACCGGCCGCTTTGCACTTTTCCAAAAGCGCCGGCAGCGCCTGATCGACGTCCAATACGCCAAAGCCCAGGCCGCGCCTGTATGGGGCCGCCGCGGCTTCCAGCTCGTCCAGATCTACGCCGCGCAGCTGGTCCTCGTCAAATTGAAATCCATAGGCAGGGGATACGATTGCCGAACGATTAAATCGTTTCATTTGCTCTGCAATATCCAAGGGGGTTCCGGTCCACGGGTTTGCCAGCGAACCGTTAAAAAGCCATTTGCCCAGAAAGGTATAGGTTACGTTATCTTTGTTGATACCGGGCGGGTAATCAAAATGCCCGTCTCCGGTTTTCACATAATGCCGCCCTTCCAATCCATAGCAGATCAGATTGGTCAGGTCGCTGTCGGTATACAGCAGGTTCAGCACCTTGACCGCTTCCCGTGGATGCGCCGACCGTGCGTTGACGCACCAGAGGTACATGCAGTCGCTCAGGGTATTCCGATGCGGCCGGTCGCCAAAGGAAATAAACTCCATGGTGTCTCCATAGATTGCCTTCGCATAATGGACCTCGTCCGGACGAATGACAAACTGCGTGCAGAACGCATTGCCTGCCGCCACCTGATCCACACCAGTCTCCATATTGGTCACAACATCCTGCTGCAGATAGCCCTTTTGATACCATCGGCGCAGCAATCGCGCCCGCGCTTCGTATTCCGGCGTTTCATACAAATTGACCGCCCGCAGGGAATCGTCGCCATAGTACACCATTGCCATCCCGCCAGCCAGCACGTCACCGATGACACATCGCGTGTCCACCGGAGCGAGAGGCACATTCGCCACATAGGGAATCAGGTCGGGTTCCTGCTGCCGGATAACAGAAAATACATTCTCCAGATCTTCAAATCGTTTGATCTGCGAGACATCGATCCCATATTTGTCCAGATATTTTTTCGCAAACATGATGCCGTCGCACTCAATATCGCCCATCGCCTTGGGAACGCCGTATATTACGCCATCCCGCCGGGCGAGCTCCAGTTTTGGTTTCCCCATCACCTCCACAATGTCCTGACCGCAATCTTCCAGCGCACTGTCCAGCGGCGCCAGGTATCCCTTGGACGCGTACTCCTTGTAGCTGCTGTAACCGCAATAAACCAGATCCGTCGGCTCGCTGTTGCTTATATAAAAGCTGCCGCCGGCGTCCGCATTTGCCACCAGCTCAATATGTACGCCCGCCTTCTCCACGCCGATCCGGTCCGCTTCCGCGCTGACCAGCGCGTATTCTTCCGGCTCTGCGTACGCTGCAACCTGCACGCGGACAATTGGCAATTCCGCTTCCGGTTCTGCCCTCTTTTCCGGTTCTGTTCCGGTACATCCCGTCAGAAACAAAACCGACGCGAGGATTGCCGCCAGATAAATTCGCTTCATAAAAACTCTCCTTCCAGCCGGAGGAAAAGCTTTCTGTGGGTTTATCATACCGCTTTTCCCCTGTGTTTTCTGCCTCTATCCCGACCTGGATTGTTGCTATTCCGACTTTCGTATTCGGATTACTTAGTTTATTGAAAAAAGCTTTATTCCCTTATGCTTTTGACTTTTTTATCATAATAGTCTAAAATAAACAAAGATGCAAATGCAATTTTAGATGAAAGAGGGAGACAAAACGTGACAGGCCGTAAACGGATATTTCGCACCATGCGAAGTCAGATCACCGCTATTTTTCTTCTGTGCGTGGTGCCAGTGGTCCTGATCGCGCTGGCCAGCAGCCTGCACGCGGTCCGCGTCGTGCGGGACCAGGCGTTTCAAGCCAACCGGAACACACTGGCGCTTCGGATGGAATCGATCGACCGGGATCTGGAAAATACATCTTCCTTTCTTTCCTCCTTTCTTCTGGACACCTCCACCTATTCCAAAATATCCGCGCCGCGGGACAGTCTGGCGCGGCTGAATGCGCTGACTGCCGTACAAAACGCGTTTTCTAAATACCTGCGTGCGTATCAAAACACGGACGGGCTGTTTTTCTACTACCACACCACGCGGGATTATATCGCCGCCAGCCTGAAAAACGAAACCATAACAGAACGGAACGCCATCCGTAAATTCCTGCTGGAACACCTGACGGATGCCGCCTTTGCGGATCAATGGGAAACGGGCTGGTTTCCGCAGGAGATCGGCGGGCAGTTTTATCTCCTGCGCATCACCAAGCTGAATGGCGTCTATGCCGGTTCCTGGATCTGTGCGGACAATCTGGCGACCCCCACCAAAAAGGTGGTGGAAAACACCGGCGGCCTGGTCTTGCTTTCCACTGCCAACCGGCAGCCAATGACCGACCAGATGCTTCTGAAGGAAAAGGACATCGTCCTTTCAAATGAATTGCAGCCCGATGCGCATCTTTTTTCCCGGTCGGACTATCTGATCGCGGACGTCGCCTCCGCAACCGGCTCGTTTCATCTCCTGTTTTTGATTCCGGACCGGACCCTGCTGGAGGGCCTGGATCTGTCCAACATCCTGTTGGTCCTGCTTTCCGTCGTCTCCATCGCCGGTATCCCCATTTTAATGATTTTGCTCTGGAAGAAAATTTTTGTTCCGCTGCGCCGCGTCACAGACGGTATGCACGCAGTGCGCAACGGCAATTTTGACGTAAGTCTTCCCGATATGCCCCGAACCACCGAACTGGCCGCTGTGACGGACGCCTTCAACGAGATGACGCGGGAAATCCACACCTTAAAAATCGATGTATACGAGGAGCAACTAAAGAGGAATCGGGCACAATTGCAGTATTTAAACCTACAGATCAAACCGCACTTCTTTCTGAATTCCCTCAACGTCATTTACAGCCTTGCGCTGGTCAAGGATAATCGCCTGATTCTGGAAATGACCACCTGCTTAATGAAGCATTTCCGCTACATGTTTAAAAGCCCGGACACACTGGTGACCATACAGGAAGAGCTGGTCCATGTGCAAAATTACCTTCGCATCCAGGAGTTGCGATTTGATGCCAAATTCCGTCCCTCCGTGGAGATAGAACCCGCCCTGTACAGCGCCTGTATCCCCACCCTGGTTCTGCACACCTTTGTAGAAAACATTGTAAAGCACGCGTATTCCAACGAGAAAGAAACACAAATTCACATCTCTATTAAAGGACACGGAGAAGCGCTGGATATTTGGATTTCTGACAACGGCTCCGGCTATCCGGAAGCTCTGCTGCCGGAACTGAACCTCGCGGAGCTTCCCGACGAGGACCAGGAAGCGCATATCGGTATTTATAACATTAAGCAGCGGCTGAAACTGATCTATGGACAGCAGGCCGTTCTGCATTTTGAGAACTTGGCATCCGGCGGGGCTGCCGTGCACCTGCGGCTGCCTCTTGTCCGGAAGGAAGGAGGCCCCGGCCATGAAGCTTCTTTTGGTGGATGACGAGGTAATTGCGGCAAACGCGCTCCGGCAGGCATTTGATTGGAAAAATTGGGGCGTCGGCAGCGTCTTTGTTGCAAACAGCAGCAAACAGGCCAAGCAGATTTTGCAGGAGGAATGCATTGACATTCTGCTGTGCGACATCGAGATGCCCGGCGAAAGCGGACTGGAACTGGTGGCCTGGCTGCAAACCGATTTTCCGGAGATCGTCTGTATCCTTTTGACCTGTCATGCAGATTTCTCTTACGCGGCACAGGCCATCCGGAACGGCGTTTCCGATTACCTGTTAAAGCCGGTGGACTTTGCGGAATTGGGCCGCGCGCTGCAAAAAGCCGCCGCACAGATTGCACGGCAGCAGGAGGAGCGGGAACAGCAGCAGGGCCGGCAATATTGGGAAAGCAACAAGAACCTGGTTGCGGAACGCTTCTGGTACGATATTTTGTCGGGCGCTTACCAGGGGATCGACTACCGCTTCATTGAAAAGGACGCCCGTCTGCGCGCCGCCGAATTCGATGCGGATGCGCTCTACACCCCTGTGCTGCTGCATGCAAAAGCCGCCGGTTCCGCCATTGTGGAACGGAACCTGTTTGCCTATGCCTTCAAAAACATCGCCGCCGAACTCCTCTTGGAGGGCTTTCCACAGATTCCGATTGTCTCCATGGACGAATCCAGCTTCGCGGTGCTTTTGCCCGTATGCAGTCCTGCGGAAATCACCTCCCGATGCAGGCGGTTTGCTGCCGCCTGCCGGGCACATCTGCACGCAGAGGTCCGGTACTCTCAGGCAGGCCCTTGTCCGGTCCACGCCCTGTATACCGCTGTGCAAATGCTCGCCAAGGAAGGGCACCCGCATACGGAACCGCAAAAAAAGAGCCCACCGTCCGACTCCGTGGTCGATCGGGTCAAGCGCAGCATTTCGCAGCGCCTCGGCGAACCGCTGACGCGCGAAGGACTCGCGGGCGAGGTTTTCCTTAATCCCGACTATCTGGGGCGCCTGTTTAAAAAAGAAACGGGGACTTCCATCAACGACTATCTGGTCGGCGCGCGGCTACAGGAAGCCAAACGGCTGCTGCGGCAGACGGAATACAGCATTGGAGAAATTGCCTCTCGTGTCGGCTATTCAAACTTTTCGTATTTTTCCAAGTTATTTAAAACCGAAACCGGCTATACACCGAACGAATACCGGCTGCATCGCCAGCCATAAAGAGATATAGAACGGCAAAAGGTTGTAAGCCAAAAAGAAGCATTCGTGACCCATAAGAGAAAAGCTCCATGTGGTGAAAAAGAATCCACATGGAGCTTCTTGTATTTTTCAGCTCTCTTCCCAAACAGCATCGCGGTGTCCGCATTTTCATCTGGTGCTTTCCTTTTTGTTTTGATATAGTTTTTTAGCATAGATATGTATCCAACATAAGTATTTGCTATCCCATAATTTCAATGCTAAGATGAAGGCACAGATTAAATCGCAAAACAAAGGAGAACATCCCGAATGAAAAACGCAAAGCGAATCGTTGCCTGTATTCTCATGGCTTTCTCTCTGCTGACTTCCGGATGCAGCCAACAGGCGAACCCGCCCATAAACAAAGACAGCAGCGGCATGACAAGCAGCGGGTCGGAACCGGATAACGGGACGAAAATCATCCCCACAGACAAAATCACCGCCTTGGAAGACGGCCTGGATGTCGTAAGGTTCGAGGGAGACTACGGTTTCTCTGATTTTCTGGCACAAGGGGGCGCATCGTCGGATCGCGATGTCGTCGAGTATCTGGCTGCAAACCTGCTTGACAACTTCAACATCGAAGGGATTTTAGGCAATCTGTTCGGCTGCAGCACCTTGGCCGCGACAAGTCCGGAAGGCGACGCCCTCTTTGGCCGGAATTTTGACTGGGACACCTGCAATGCCCTGGTGGTAGCCTCTTATCCCGACGATGGCTATGCCTCTATTTCTACTGTCAATACCGATTTTGTGGCCCAGGGAGCGGAAAGCGGTACTGTGGGAGCAGCGCTTGCACTGGATCAGGTAAAAACACTCGCAGCGCTGTATGCCCCGTTGGATGGCATGAACGAGGCAGGGCTGGCAGTTTCGGTAAATATGATCCAGGACAGTGACACCATCGATCAGGACACGGATCAACCGGACATCACCACTACAACGGCGGTCCGTCTGCTGCTGGACAACGCCGCGGACGTGGATGAGGCTTTAATGCTACTGCAGCAATACGATATGCATGCTTCCATGGGCTACATGGTCCACTTCGCCCTGGCGGACCGGAGCGGCAACAGTGTGGTTGTAGAGTATGTGAACAACGAAATGGTCGTGACGGAAACACCGGCGGTCACCAACTTTTATCTGTCTGATGGAGAAAAATACGGCGTTGGTACGCGTCAATCCCACGAGCGCTACGACCTCCTGATGGAACGCTTTTCCCAATCTGAACACATGCGCATGACAGATATGCGGGATGCACTGGACAGCGTGAGCAAGGACAACTTTGATGAATTTGCATCCACCGAATGGAGCATTGTGATGAATCTTACCACCGGAGAAGCCCGGTACTACCACCGGGAAAACTATGAAACCGGCTATGTGCTGACAATCAAAGGAGGTGAACCGGCATGAACATCCCAAGAACCTTATGGAACCTCTGGCAGCTCAAACGAAACGAGAAGATGACGCTCCACCAAATGCATGCGTTTCAGCAGGTCAAGCTCCGTAAAATGCTCCGCCATGCCTATGCGTATTCAGACTATTACCGTAAGACTTTTGAAAAGGCCGGTATTACGGCGAAAAATCTTGACACTACCCCGCTTTCTCACTTTCCCACAATGGATAAATCCGCTTTGCTCAAGCATTTCGACGAACTGGTTACCATGCCAGGCCTTCGGCAGGAGGAGCTGCGCCGGTTTGACGAACAGGAAACCATCGGCCGCAAGCCCTTCCTGGGTGAATACCATGTGGTACATTCCTCCGGCAGCACCGGCAAACCGGGA
Organism: Anaeromassilibacillus senegalensis; assembly: GCF_001261775.1. Taxonomy (GTDB): domain Bacteria; phylum Bacillota; class Clostridia; order Oscillospirales; family Acutalibacteraceae; genus Anaeromassilibacillus; species Anaeromassilibacillus senegalensis. Next base: position 257,868 of record NZ_LN868538.1, read on the forward strand.
TACTTTGTCTACGACGAAAAAGCCTGGAGCAGCATGCTTCTGGGCATCCTCCGCGGGGCTCTATGGGGAATGTCCATGCCGCAGATTTTAAAGCTTCTGGCAGGGAAGCCACGTATTCTCTATATCGCCGCCACTGACGGACGTTACGGCGGGGCCATGGCAGTCGGCGACGGCATCGACGGCGTGGGGTCAGCCAGCTTTATCTGGATATTCAAACGCCGCTTTCTGAATGGGTACGCCAGGTTCAGGAGTTCCGCCCCAATATCATCATCGGATATCCTTCCGCGATCAAAATTCTTGCGGAACTTGCGGAAAACGGCGATGTCGCCTTAAAAATCCTGCGAGTCGTTTCCTGTGGGGAGCCTTTGGGCGCGAGCCTGCGGCGCTATCTGGAGAATACCTTCCACACACAGGTGATCAATTTTTATGGAGCCAGCGAGTCTCTGGCGTTAGGCGTCGAGGCCGATCCAACGGAGGGAGTTCTGCTGTTTGACGATATGAATGTGATTGAAGTGGAAAACGGTGTGATGTATCTCACCTGCCTCTACAACTTCAGTCAACCGCTGATCCGCTACCGGCTGGCTGACCGGCTGACAATAGAAGCGCCGGACGAGCACAGCCGCTGCCCGTTCTCAAAGGCCGTCGGCCTCCTTGGAAGAAGTGAGGATATCTTCTGGTTTGAAGACGAAGAGGGCAACCGCGAATTCCTGCATCCTCTGGCGATTGAAGACTTCTGCGTGGAAGGCCTGCTGGATTATCAGTTCCTCCAAACCGGGAATAACGCCTTTGAGATGCGGGCCGAAATCTCTCAATCGGCGTTGGAAGCGATGATCCGGGAGAAAATAGATCGGCAGATGGATCAGATTTTAAAAGAAAAGGGGCTTTCTTACGTCGAGTTTACGGTTCATTTTGTAGAACAAATTTTCCCGGACCCCCACACAGGGAAAAAGCGGCTGGTTCTCCAACCATATCGGGAAGAAGCGAGGCGGGCCGGATGAAACAAACTTTGATCGAAGGCCGGAATATTTGCAAAACCTTTACGGGAAACGGCAGCCATACAACCATTCTTCAATCCATAAACGTGGATATTTATGAAGACGATTTCACTATCATTATGGGCGCGTCCGGGGCGGGAAAATCCACTTTGCTCTATGCCCTCAGCGGAATGGACCAGATTACCGGCGGCAAGGTGACCTACCGCGGAACAGAAATGACCGGCCTTTCTGAAAACCAGATGGCCGGGCTCAGGGCTACCGTGTTTGGTTTTGTCTTTCAGCAAACGCAACTGGTGAGCAATCTGACGCTTTTTGAAAATGTGGCGATGGCGGGTTATGTGGGAAAAATCGGAACACCGAAAGAGATACGAAAAAAAGCGCAAAACCTGCTCCGGCAAATGGGCGTGGAAAGCGCCAGAGACCGGCTGCCCTCCCATGTATCCGGCGGGGAAGCGCAGCGAGCGGCCATCGCGCGGGCTATGATCAACAGACCCGGTCTCATTTTTGCTGACGAGCCCACCGGGGCGCTCAACCGCTCCCATACAGAAGAGGTGTTGGACCTGCTTTCCAACCTCAATGAAAATGGGCAGAGTATCCTGATGGTCACGCACGATTTGCGGGCGGCTATCCGGGGCAACCGCCTGCTTTACCTGGAGGACGGCAAACTCCTCGACGAGCTTTCCCTGCCCTCCTACGACGCAGCTTTCGCTAAAGACCGGGAAGCAAAAGTAAGCGGCTGGCTTTCCTCTTTGGAGTGGTAAGGAGGGGATGATATGGAACTGCAAGCACTGCTGAAAGCAAATCTGAACCGGCACAAAGGCGGTCTGGCCGGCATCTTCATTCTGATTTTCATCGTTTCTCTGTCCCTTGCCACCGTACTGACGGTCTGGGCCCGTTCCGGAAGCTATCTCACATCCGAACTGCGCAGAGTCGGTTTTGGCGATTTAACAGTCTGGGTGTCCGGCGCCGACGACTGGGACGGCTTAGCGGAAGAGATCGCCGGCGTGGACGCGGTGGAACGGGTCGCGTATCAGCGTCTCCTCTATACAAACTACTCGATCCATGGACAGGAATCAGACAGCGAAGGACAGCTGATCTTTTATGTCCCGCAGGAAAACCGTTACCGTTTCTTTACCGACGACCTCTTCGGATACCGAGCGCAGCCGGACAAAGTTGCTCCCGGCGAGGTTTATGTATCCCCCTCTCTGGCTTCAATGTTTGGCGCCCAGATCGGAGACGATATCACCTTCCCCATCGCACGGGCAGGGAAAGCCCTTACCCTCACTATTGCGGGCTGGTATGAAGACCCCATTATGGGCAGCTCAATGATTGGCATGAAAGGATTTCTCATCGGTGAGGCTGGCTGGAACAAGGCCCTGACCCTTCTGGAGAATGCGGGAATCGACGCACTGGCAAGGGAAGGAGCTATGCTCCACATCTTTGCGGATCCCCCCGGCCAATCCATCGGAGAACTGAGCGCGCAAATCAACGAACAAACCAGCCTGCCCGGTTACACCGAGTTTGTACACAGTCAAACAGCCATTGCCGGCTTCATGCTGGTGCTGCAAAACGCCTTCAGCGGATTTCTTCTGGCTTTTGCGTCCGTACTGCTCTTGGCCGCCATGGTGGTGCTTGGGCATCATATGCAAAGCGGTATCGAGCAGGATTTTGTCAATATGGGCATTCTCAAAACTGTGGGCTTAACCAGCCAAAAGCTGCGGACCGTCCAACTGACAACATATCTGACGGTCATTTTGCCTGGGATGCTTTTGGGACTGATCGCTGCCATTCCCGCGACCGGACTTGTAAACGCCATGACGCTTACAACAACCGGTATTTTGATCCCTTCTTCGCTTCCCTTTGGTTTGTGCTTGTCTGCCTTTGCCATTGTGTACCTGTTGCTTATCAGCTTTCTTCTTTATAAGCTGCGAAAGATCAGCCGCGCGACCCCGATGCGGGCCATTCGGGGAGAAACAGAGGGACGTCCGGTTTCCATTAAAAGACTGCCTTCCATCCATGGCAAAGGGCTGTCCGCCAGCCTTGCTTTGCGCCAGCTTCTGACTTCCAAGCGGCGGTATGCTGGAGCCTGCCTGGTAGCGGTTCTGTTGGTCTTCTTTGCGTCTTTGGTTGGGCGGATGGACGCCTGGCTGGGGGCAGACGGCAAAGGGATGATGGACGCATTCAACCCCGCAGACCACGACTTGGGCGTCCAATCCTTTGGAGAACTGACCCGTGAGGAATTCGAGCAGACCATACAATCCTACTCCGGCATCCGTGATACATATGCGCTGGCTATGCCCAGTGTAACGGTAAACGGTGTGGATTTTACCGCCAATGTGATTGACCAGCCGGAGCGTTTCCATCTTATAGAGAGCCGTACCTCCGCAGCCGACAGTGAAATCGTCGTCACCGAATTTGTAGCGGCGGATTTCGGTGTGGGCGTAGGCGATTCCCTCATCGTGGGAGCCGGTTTGGGAAGCGATGTATATACGATTTCCGGCATCTACTCCTGCGCCAACGACATGGGACAGAACATCGGCATGAGCCGGGACGCATACTTGAAGATCGCTTCGGATTCTCCAAACCTTTGGTGCTGGCACTATTTTCTTTCCGACCCCTCACAGAAACCGGCCATCATCGAGACACTGGAAACGGTCTACGGCGGGGACATCCATATACATGAAAATACCTGGCCCGGGTTTTTTTGCCTTGTCTCCGCCATGCGGATGCTTATGATCTTTCTTTATGGTATGGGTGTGCTGTTTTTTCTTGTCGTAACCGCCATTACCGGAAGTAAAATTTTTTCCGCGGGGGCGAAAATCCTGGCCTGGTTCCTTGTCTTTTATAAACATAAAGTGGTTAAAAAGAAAGGGGTGTGGTTGGGTTTTTTCCCTGGGTAGAACCCGCCATGACCGGAAGTAAAATTTTAGCCGCGGAGCAGAAGGATCTGGGCATCTACAAGGCCGTCGGATTTACGTCCAACCGCCTGCGTTTTACCTTTGCGCTTCGCTTGGGGATGACAGCAATGACCGGTGCTGCTGTCGGCACGCTTCTCGCCGCACTTGTTACAGATCCCCTGGTATCCGCGGTAATGAAGCTGGCTGGGATCAGCAATTTTATATCCGCTCCCGAGATGGGCACCATTTTGTTCCCCGGCTTGCTCGTCACCCTGCTGTTTTTCTTTTTTGGCTGGTTCGCCTCTAGAAGGATCAAAAGGCAGGACTTAACCATGTTGATGGCGGAGTAATTTATATATACTTATTTACTATATCTAACTATTTAACATAAGTATTTGCTATGTATCGCTGTCAGGCATATGATAGGAACAGAAAATCAACACGGTTTTCATCTGAGATGTGCCGGAAACCGGCACAGGAAAGGAACGACTATGAAATACAAGATATTAAAACATGTTTCCCTGCTGCTCACTTTTGTGCTGTTTACTGCGGCGCTGGCCGGATGCAGCCAGACTCTTCCTTCCGGCAGCGATGCAACGGACCTCTCCTCCCTCCCTGCAAACTCTGCAAGCAGCCAGGAAGATACCGGCGGCAGTTCTGAGGTGGAGCCGGACGACGCAGAACCGGCGGCCACTGAACTGACCGTCCGCTTTGGCGACGAGGGGGAGCCCTTTGTCATGCATCTGTACAACAACGAGACGGCTACCGCCATTGCACGCCACGTGGGAACCGCCGATTGGAGACTGCCCATCTATCACTACGAGGACTATGACAACTGGGAGGTCATGCAGTATTATGACATTCCCAGCCGGTACGAGATTCCATCGAATCCCGAAAGCGTCACGGAAGCCGCCGCCGGAGCCGTTTATTATTCCGAGCCGAACCGGATTGTCCTGTTTTACGGCAATGCGGAATTATCCGGCGAATATACACCGGTGGGGTACTTCGATAACACGGAGACATTCCGGAGCGCGGTAGCAAATAACCCTGTAGTGGAGGGTTGGAACAATAAAATCATCCAAATCAGCGATGGCGATTGATTTTTGACACTGAAAAGAGGCGCAACATGGAGACCAGCAAAAACGAAAAATTCATCCTGCAAAATCTGAAGGATGCAGGATGCGATTCCGAAATGATTACAAACTTTATGGCTGATTGGCAGGCAGGTAAAAAAGCACACGGTCTGAAACGGCTGGCGGCTCACAGGCGAACCCTTCTCGACCAGATACACAGTGAGCAAACCTGCATCGACTGCCTGGATTACCTGATTTATCAAATACAAAAATCCAAAAATGGTCAGGCATAAAACCATTGGAAAGGGGTACCCGCAATGAAAACCATAACCAACAAAACCTTTGACGAAGAGAGAGCGCTTTACGGCGCAGACGGCCTGCTTGTAAAGGATTGCACATTTGACGGTCCCGCTGACGGCGAAAGCGCTTTTAAAGAAGGCAGAGCGGTGCAGGTTGACCACTGTTTCTTTAATCTGCGCTATCCGTTCTGGCACGATACCGACCTTAAAATTGAAAACTCTGAACTGACCGCGCTTTGCCGGGCAGCGCTGTGGTATTCCGACGGAGTAGAGATCAACAACAGCAAACTCCACGGTATTAAAGCGCTGCGAGAATGCAGCAAGGTAAAACTGTACGGCTGTGACATCGTTTCCCCAGAATTTGGCTGGTCGGTGCGGGACATTGCAATGGAGGACTGCACCGCCGAAAGCGAATATTTTATGATGCGCTCCGATCATCTGACTTTTAAAAACGTGCGCATGAAGGGGAAATACTCCTTTCAGTACATCCAGGACGCGGTATTCGATGGCTGCATTTTTGATACAAAGGACGCCTTCTGGCATGCAAAAAATATCACCGTCAAGAACAGCGTCGTCAAAGGCGAATACCTGGCCTGGTACAGTGAAAATATCACCTTTGTAAACTGCCAGATCATCGGCACTCAGCCGCTGTGCTACTGCCGGAACCTGAAGTTGATCGACTGCGAGATGGCGGACGCCGATCTGTGTTTTGAACGTTCCGAGGTGGAAGCAACCCTCACCGCACCCATTGTCAGCATTAAAAATCCGCTTTCCGGCCATATTTACGTTCCGACTGTAGGCGAAATCATCATGGATTGGGACAACGCAAAAGGCAAGGTGATTGTAACAGAGCGGTGCTGCTGCGCTTGACATCGGCGGTATCCCCCTGGCAAGTATCTTTCCAACGCGCTGTCCGTAAAAACTTCTTCTGTTTTTTATAAGCACAGCTTTTTTGACACTTGCCAGCATGCAATCTCTTTCACGAATCAGACAAAACAAAGTTGGGAGGACGCGTATGACAGAGTATCTGCTGCGAGGTATCTTGATCGGCCTGCTGTTTGGACTTCCCGTAGGTGCGGTGGGTACGTTAACCGTGCAGCGCACCTTCCGCAGTGACATAAAAGCTGGGCTCCTGACAGGGCTTGGCTCCTCTGTTGCCGACTGCGTCTACGCCTGTGCGGGCGCTTTTGGAATGACATTCCTTTCCGATTTTCTCCTGAAACATCAAACCGTTATCAATGTCCTTGGCGGCAGCTTCATTCTGTTTATGGGAATCCGCCTGCTGTTGCGTAAAAATGAAGCAGACCGTCACGAAGGCGAAGCAATCGGATTTGCAAAGATGTTTTTTTCCTCTTTTGCCGTTGGCATCACCAATCCAACGGCGGTCCTCACCTTTCTGTTCGCCTTTTCTTATTTTGGCATTTCCGGCACGGCAGGACTTTTGCAGGGAATTCTGTTGGTGTGCGGCGTATTTCTTGGGACCTACATCTGGTGGGGCATTCTCACGGCTCTTTCCAACCTGATTAAGAAAAAAACGACGCGTTGGAGCTTCCGCCGCATGGACCTCCTCTTTGGAAGCGTTCTTTGCTTATTCGCAGCAAACGTGTTTTTGCAGATGGTTTGATCATCACTGCTGTACATCAAAAAACCAAACCGGCGAGGTGCAGACCGCGCCGGTTCTTTTGCGTCCCGTTTCCTTCTTATGACGCACCGCAAAATATTGGATGTTTTTCCCTGGTGGTATGGTGGGCGGTTTTCCTCCATATGATATAGAAAAGAAACGGGGGGATCCTATGAAAATCAAGTGGAAACCGCTGATTATCAGCCTGTTGATCAGTATGGGCGTCGCCGGTGTCTCCGCGCTCGCTACCATGCACAGCATGGAGCTGTACGAGGGGTTGACCAAACCGCCGCTTTCTCCGCCCGGCTGGGTATTCGGCGTCGTTTGGACGATTCTGTTTTTGCTGATGGGTATTTCATCCTATCTGATTTACGTTTCGGACTCCAAAAATAAAAGAGCTGCCCTGTGGGTCTACGCGGTACAATTGGCGGTCAATTTCCTCTGGTCGGTTATCTTCTTTAACCTGCAGCTCTATTGGTTTGCTTTTGTCTGGCTGATTTTGCTTTGGGTCTTGATTTTGGCCATGATCATTCTGTTCTCCAAAATCAGCAAGCCCGCCGCCTGGCTGCAAGTCCCATATCTGCTCTGGGTTACATTTGCCGGATATCTGACTTTATTTGTCGCCATGCTCAATTGAAAAGGCCTTTTTTGCAATTGACAAAACGCATAAAAACCAGCAGAATCAGAGAGACCCCCTCGCCAAGGCGAGGGGGTCTCTCTGATTCTGCTGGTCTCTCGTGCAAACCGCACGTGATCCAGGCCCGTTGATTCTTATCAGTATTTGCCGATGTCCCTGCGGTAGTGCGCACCGTCAAAGTGGATCTTCTCCACCGCCGCATAGGCCTTTTGCAGTGCTTCTTCCAGCGTCGCGCCGGTCGCGGTAACACCCAGCACACGGCCGCCGCTGGTATAGAATTTGCCGTTTTCCAGTTTGGTTCCCGCATGATAGACCGTCGCGCCGTCCACCTGGCCGTTCTCGTCCAGGCCGGTAATTTCCAACCCCTTCGGATAGGAACCGGGATAGCCACCGGACGCCATCACCACACAGGCCGCCGCGCCATCGTTCCACTCAATCGGCTGCTTATCCAGACGTTCTTCACGGACCGCCAGCAGGATGTCCACCAGGTCGGTCTTGAGGCGCGGCAGGACGACCTGCGCCTCCGGGTCGCCAAAGCGGGCGTTGTACTCGATCACCTTAGGGCCGTTCGGCGTCAGCATCAGGCCAAAATACAAGCAGCCCTTGAAGGGGCGGCCTTCCTGCTGCAAAGCACGGATTGTCGGCAGGAAAATCGTATCCATGCAGGTCTGTGCCAGCGCATCGGTGTAGAACGGGTTTGGGCTGATGGTTCCCATACCGCCCGTGTTCAGGCCCTTGTCTCCATCCAGTGCACGCTTGTGGTCCTTGCTGGAAACCATCGGCTTAACGCATTTGCCGTCCGTGAACGCCAGCACGGAAACCTCCGGGCCGGTGAGGAATTCCTCAATGACCACCTGGTTGCCGGACGCGCCGAACGCCTTGTCCTCCATGATCTTCTTGACCGCGTCCTTTGCCTCCTGCAAGTCTGCGGCAATGATCACGCCCTTGCCGAGCGCGAGTCCGTCCGCCTTAACGACAATGGGGAACCGGTTGTTTTTTTCTATATAAGCCACCGCATCCTGCGGGTTACCAAACACCTCATAGCCTGCGGTGGGGATGTTGTATTTTTTCATCAGGTCCTTGGAGAATACCTTGCTGCTTTCAATTTCCGCCGCAAGCGCGTTCGGGCCAAAAGCGGGAATGCCCGCAGCCTCCAAACGGTCCACCATGCCAGCCGCAAGCGGGTCGTCCGGCGCGACAAACACCAGATCGATCTGGTGTTCCTTTGCAAAGGCTACCGCGCCATCCAGGTCCATCGCGGAAATTGCAACACATTCCGCATCCTTCGCAATGCCGCCGTTGCCCGGCGCACAGTAAAGCTTTTCCACCTTGGGGCTTTCTTTCAGCTTGCGGACAATGGTATGCTCACGTCCGCCGCCGCCGATTACCAGTATTTTCACTCTTATGCCCTCCCGCCGATCAATGGTGGAACAGGCGCATGCCGGTGAATGCCATGGCGATGCCGTACTTGTTGCAGGTTGCGATCACGTGGTCGTCGCGGATGGAACCGCCCGGCTCCGCAATATACTGCACGCCTGTCTTATGCGCGCGCTCGATATTGTCGCCAAACGGGAAGAACGCATCAGAGCCGAGGGAAACGCCGGTGAGCGTATCCAGCCAGGTGCGCTTCTCTTCGCTGGTGAGCGGCTCCGGCTTTTCGGCAAACAGGTTTTCCCATGCGCCGTCCGCCAGCACATCCATATACTCGTCGGAGATATAGACGTCAATGGTGTTGTCGCGGTCCGGTCTGCGGATCCCCTCTTTGAACTTGAGACCCAGCACCTTCGGATGCTGGCGCAGGAACCAGATGTCCGCTTTGTTGCCCGCCAGGCGTGTGCAATGGATGCGGGACTGCTGGCCGGCGCCGACGCCGATCACCTGCCCGCCCTTGGCGTAGCAGACGGAGTTGGACTGCGTGTATTTCAGCGTAATCAGAGAAATCAGCAGGTCGCGCTTTGCATCCTCCGGCATCTCCTTATTGTCCGTCACGATGTTTTCCAGCAGGCTGTTGTCAATTTTGAATTCGTTGCGGCCCTGCTCAAAGGTCACGCCGTAGACATCCTTGTGCTCAATCGGCGCGGGCTTGTATGACGGATCGATCTTGACCACATTATAGTTGCCCTTGCGCTTGGTTTTCAAAATTTCCAGCGCCTCGTCGGTGTAGCCGGGCGCGATGATCCCGTCGGATACCTCACGGGCCAACAGGGTCGCCGTCTCTTTATCGCAGATATCGGAGAGCGCCGCCCAGTCGCCATAAGAAGACATGCGGTCCGCACCGCGGGCGCGCGCATAGGCACAGGCGATCGGAGATAGCTCCAGATCGTCCACAAAATAAATCTTCTGTTCCGTCTCCGTCAACGGCAGGCCGACCGCCGCGCCGGCGGGGCTGACGTGTTTAAAGGAAGCGGCGGACGGCAATCCGGTGGCCTCCTTCATCTCCTTGACCAGCTGCCAGCTGTTGAATGCGTCGAGGAAATTGATAAAACCGGGCTTGCCATTGAGCACCTCAATCGGCAGGTCTCCGCCGTCCTGCATGAAGATGCGGGACGGCTTCTGGTTCGGGTTGCATCCATATTTCAATAAAAGCTCGTTTGCCATTGGTAACTCCCCCATTACTGATTTTTGTTGACGATTCTGGTTTCCGCTTCACCGGTTTCCAGATCGATATACCGGACAAACAGGGAAACCTTGTTGTCCGCGTTCAGCGCGTTCCAGACCAGATCGGTAAACGCGTCAATGCCGCCTTCCAGCTTGACCTGGGTCGGCTCCCCTTCAAAGGACGGCAGCGGGTTGCCGTCTCCCTCATAGGTGTGGATAAAGTGTCCCTCGCCTGCGCGCGGCGCGTCATAGTCAAAGAAATAGCGGCGCGCGGAGGATTCGTCCCCGCAGGCGCTCTTCAGGATGGAAAGCTTATAGCAGTTGTTTTCCAGCTCCACCACGCCGGAAATACGCGGGGTAAAGTTCGGGCCGTCCGGCTCAAAGGTGCGCGTGCGCAGCGCATCCTCAAAGCTCTTGCCCTGCTGCAAATAATCGTAGACGGTGTCCGTCTGGTCGCCGTTGGTCACAACCGTGGTTTTTCCCAGCACACGCACCGGGGAATAGATAATGAGGGACGGGTCCACCATTTTGCTTTCGTCAAACGCTTTGGTTTTGATGCCCGCGCCATCCTCTACAAACACACGGTTGCGGCTGTTTTCGCTGCGTCCCATGATGAAATAGGCGATGACCGCCTGTTTTCCGTCCGCGCTTCTGCCCAGGACAATGCCGCGCCCCGGATAGGAATTGGAAGCCAGTTCCTCAGCAAGATTCTTTGTCACCATTTTCATTACGCCCTTTCCCTGTTTCCGATCAGTCTTTTATGATGGTTCTGCCGTTTTCCACAGCGATCTTTCCCGCACAAAACAGGGAGACCGCCTCCGGCAGCAATTTCCATTCCGCCTGTTCCATAATCCGCCGCTGCAACGTCTCCGGCGTGTCGTCCTGACAGACCTCCACCGCCTTTTGCAGGATGATCGGTCCGCCGTCGCACACCTCATTGACAAAGTGGACGGTCGCGCCGCTCACCTTGACGCCCTTTTTCAGAGCCGCTTCGTGCACGTGCAGGCCGTAGAAGCCCGGACCGCAAAAGGACGGGATCAGCGCGGGATGCACGTTGATGATTTTATTTTCATATTCACGGATCACCGTTTCACTGATGATGGTCATAAAGCCGGCCAGCACCACCAGGTCGATTTGGTATTCCGCCAGCAGCGCCAGCAGCGCCGCGTCGTAATCCGCCTGCCCGGCAAACGCCCGGCGCAGCAGCACACGGGTGGAAATTCCCGCCTGTTTGGCGCGTTCCAGCGCATACGCGTCCGCCTTGCTGGAGATCACCAAGGACAGCGCGCCGTTTTCGATCTGTCCGGCGTTCTGCGCGTCGATCAGCGCCTGTAAATTGGTGCCGCCGCCGGAAACCAGAACGGCTATGTTCAGCATAGAACGACGCCCTCCCCGCCGGAGACCACCTCGCCCATAATGAACGCGTCCGCGCCCGCGGCCTTCAGCGTCTCCACAGCCGCCTGCGCCTGCTCCTTCGCAACGGCGACGCACATGCCAACGCCCATATTAAAGGTATTGTACATCTCGCGCGTGGGAATATCCCCTTCCTTCTGCAACAGGTCGAAGATCGGGAGCTTCGGGATCGCCGCCGTGTTGATCTTCGCGGTCAGGCCGTCCTTCAGCATGCGCGGGATGTTCTCAAAGAAGCCGCCGCCCGTGATATGGGAAACCGCTTTGATCTCACACTGTTCCATCAGCGCCAGAATCGGCTTGACGTAGAGCTTTGTCGGGGTGAGCAAACACTCGCCCAGTGTCATACCCAGCTCGTCCACATAGCGGTTGACCGTTTTCTCGTTGATGTCAAAGACCTTGCGCACCAAAGAGAAACCGTTGGAATGCACGCCGGAGGAGGCCAGGCCAACCAGTACGTCGCCCTCCGCCAGCTTACTTCCGTCGATGATCTTTTTGCGATCCACCATGCCCACACAGAAACCCGCGAGGTCGTATTCGTCCACCGGGTAGAAGCCGGGCATTTCCGCCGTCTCGCCGCCGATCAGCGCGCAGCCGGACTGCACGCAGCCCTCCGCGATACCGGAGACGATCTCCGCGACCTTCTCCGGGACATTCTTGCCAACCGCCACATAGTCCAGAAAGAAGAGCGGCTTTGCGCCGCAGCAGACCACGTCGTTCGCGCACATCGCCACACAGTCGATGCCGACCGTATCGTGCTTGTCCATCAAAAACGCAAGCTTGAGCTTGGTGCCGACGCCGTCCGTCCCGCTGACGAGCACCGGTTCCTCCATGCCGCCCAGATCCGGCTGGAACAATCCGCCGAAGCCGCCGATGCCGGAAACCACGCCCGGAATCTTGGTGCGCGCGACATGGTTTTTCATCAACTCCACCGCTTTGTATCCGGCGGTCACATCCACGCCCGCCTCTTTGTACCGATCGCTAAAACTGTTCATTGTTATCTCCTCCCCGGGCCAGCCGGTTTCAAGTTTTAAATTAAAGCTCTGCCACCTTTTCCTGAATCGCCGCGTCCTTTTTAGCGACGCCGTCCGCCATCTGCTGCTTCATCTCCACGAGCTTCGCCGCAAGGCTTTCGTCGGAGAGCGCCAGCATCTGGGCCGCAAGAATCGCCGCGTTGTCCGCGCCGTCGATGGCGACGGTCGCCACCGGGATGCCGCTGGGCATCTGCACCGTTGCGAGCAGCGCGTCCAAGCCGTCCAGCGTGGAGGACTTGACCGGGATACCGATGACCGGAAGTGTGGTGTGCGCCGCCAGAACGCCGCCCAGATGCGCCGCCTTACCCGCCGCCGCGATGATCACGCCAAAACCGTTTTTCACTGCGTCGCCCGCAAAAGCCGCCGCCGCGTGGGGCGTGCGGTGTGCGGACATCACATGTACTTCCACCGGGATTTCAAACGCTTTCAGGCGCTTGATCGCCGCGGAAACGGTGGGAAAATCGCTGTCGCTGCCCATAATGACTGCTACCTTTTTTACTGCCATAGCTGTGCACTCTCCTGTTTCTTTATAAATTTAGGAAGGGGGTTCTTTCCAGCAATCTTCCTTTTTGAAATAAAAAACAGGCTGCGACGGCAATACGACGCAGCCCTGATTTTATAAAGAAAGATAGTCGAAGCCCATTGCGCAGAAAGACCAAATCCGAACGGTAAACCCCTTCATCGCGCATACCTCCGCTGTTGTTTTTCTGCCTCCGGCTTTTTCCGGATGCCAACCGCCGGTATGGCATTCACTTCCTTTATTTTAGGATATTTCGACATTAAAAGCAAGCGATTTCCAGCAAAATTCCTTTTTCGTCCAGATATGGAGAGGTTCTTGCTTTATCCCCATGTATTTTGTATATTCTGCCGCAAGATGGTTCAAACGCGGCTTATTTCGCCAGTTTATCCTCCGAGATAAGCTCCTTTAAAGAAGTCGCCATACCGGCCATAGACTGGATGTTGGACGGGATGATAATCTTGGTCGCCTTGCCGTCCGCCGCCTTCTGGAACGCCTCCAGGCTCTTGATGGCAATAACGCCTTCGCCCGGGTTCGCCTCGTTCAGCATTTTGATACTGTCCGCCAGAGCCTTTTGCACGGAGAGAATTGCCTCCGCCTCGCCCTGCGCCTCGCGAATCTTGGACTCCTTGAGCGCGTCCGCGTGCAGGATGGCGGATTCCTTTTCGCCCTCTGCAATCAAAACGGCGCTGCGCTTCTGGCCTTCCGCATCCAGAATTCTGGCGCGGCGCTCGCGCTCCGCCTTCATCTGCTTCTCCATGGAATCCTGAATTTCGGACGGAGGCAGGATGTTCTTCAGTTCTACACGGTTGACTTTGATGCCCCATGCATCGGTCGCCTCATCCAGAATCAACCGAATTTTGGTGTTGATGACGTCGCGGGAAGTTAGAGTGTGGTCGAGCTCCAAGTCGCCGATGATGTTACGCAGGGTCGTCGCCGTCAGGTTTTCAATCGCGGAGATCGGGTTTTCCACGCCGTAGGCGTAGAGTTTTGCGTCCGTAATCTGGAAGTATACGACGGTATCGATCTGCATGGTCACGTTATCCTTCGTAATAACTGGCTGGGGCGGAAAGTCAATGACCTGCTCCTTCAGGGAAACCTTTTTAGAAATCCGGTCCATAAACGGCACCTTGACGTGCAGGCCGGTCTCCCAGGTGACATGGTACGCGCCCAAACGCTCCATGACGAACGCGTGCGCCTGCGGCACGATTTTGATGTTGGAAATAATAACAATGATAATCAAAAGAACCAGAACTAACAACACATACGGCATAAAAACAGCCTCCTTTATTTTTCTTCGATGCAGCCGGCGCCGTGCGCCGGTTCTACAATCAGCTTTACGCCCTCAATCGCTTTGATGCGTACTTTCTCCCCTTCCGGCAGAATGGAACCGTCCGCGGAACGTGCGGTCCAGACGTTACCGAGCACGGTCACCTGACCGGCACATTGAATATTGTTGATCTGCGTGAGGACGACGCCCTCTTTGCCGATACATCGCCCCGCGTTGGTATCTTCCTTTTGAAAGCGCATGGCCTTCTTTACCAGCGGGCGGGTGATTGCCAACGTGACTGCGGTCACGACCACAAAGATGGTAAACTGCAGCCAGAACGGCGCCCCGCAGATATCCGCGATCAGCGCGCCGATGCCGCCGACCACCAGCCAGATCGAAACCAACTGCGTCGTAACCCCCTCTGCGATTGCAGCGATGACAATCACTGCGAGCCATAAATAGGAACTGGGTTCCATCGTTACACCTCCTCTCCGGTGATTGCATTTATCTTACCATAACCGAAATTTTTGCACAAACCGCGCAGGAGGACGGAGAAGGCGGATTTCCGCCCTTTTTGTAAAGCTACTCTCCCCCGCGAACCGGGTCGCTCCGGGGCGAATCCAGGCGGGCTCAATCGCGAAAAAGCCCGGTTTTACGGGATTCTTTACAAAAGTGTAATGTTTTCCATCCCTCTTCACTGTATTGTCAAAGGGAGGTAAATATCCCTGAAACTGCCATAAACTTTAAACTTCTATAAAACAAAACAGCCGGCGGCGGGGATTCGTTCCCAGCACACCGGCAGCCCGTTTATATAGTCTTTCCCGTATCGTTTAAAATAAAGCTTCCTTCAAAAGTTGCATTGCAGGCTTCCGCAATTTCCTGCAATTCCTTCTCCGAAAAATTATCTCTATTTAGTTTTCCGCTGAGATTTGACGCCGTTGTCCCTAACTTCTCAGCGAGTTCTTTTTTCTTTATCTTTCTTTCTCTTAATAAATGTTCTATCTTTCCAGCCATTCCCATTCAATCACCTTCTTAGAATAATTATACATTAAATAGCGTAAAAAATCAAACATGAATTTATTAATTGATTTATAAATGAATCCTCTATTGACACCACGTGTATAAAAATGTATTATTTAACTGTAAAGTGAATTTATACTTTATTAAATTAATTGTATGTATAAAGTGAGGTGATAAACGCAGAGTGATGAAAAATAAAGGAAGCGGCGTCCATCGCAAAACAGTCACCGCTTCCCCTCCATGCCGCAGCCGCTCACAGGAGCGGTCCGCACAAATAGTATACACTGTGCGGCCATTTCCTGCAAGCGCTGCGGCAAACGAAATTTGAAAGGAAGAACACACATGGAATCAAATTACGCATATCCAAACTTTGCGGAAAACTTTCGGCAGTGCTGCGCGGAATCCTATGGCCGCCTTTCCTACGAACAAACGAAGAATCATCCGGAGTACCAGCGCGCATCCGACACCTGCTCCGAGCTGTACCAAAAGATACAGGAGCAGCTGGGCGAAAACGACGAATGGATCGATAAATTTGACGCCGCGAAAAACTGGGTGCAGACCATTGAAAGCCCCTACATCTACCAACAGGGTTTTCAGGACTGTATTTACCTGCTCCGCTGGTTAGGGATATTATGACACAGAAATCCCCGGCTCCATACGGAGCCGGGGAAAATTAAACACGGTATCATTAAAGGTTTGTAAATAAGTTTATCACTCGTTCCCACTCGCTCTTCTCAGGAAGAGGTTCCGTTCTCTGCGGAGAACGGCAAAGGGCTCTGCCCTTTGATCCCGCCGCTTTTCAGAAAAGCGGAAAAACTCGTTTTAACCGTTAGCGGAGAAACACTCTTTATCTTTCACTTAGTACTACAAACAAAAAAGGGACTGTTTTTCGACAGTCCCTTTCCATTTATTTATTGAGATTAATACATGCCGCCCATGCCCGGATCCGCCGGCATCGGAGGCGGAGTCGGCTCCTTCTTATCTGCGACAAGGCTCTCGGTGGTGAGAACCATCTGCGCAACGGAAGCCGCGTTCTGCAATGCGGAACGGGTAACCTTGGTTGGGTCGACAATGCCGAAGCTGATCATATCGCCGTATTCTTCGGTCAGTGCGTTGTAACCGTAGCCGACTTTACCGGCCTTCTTCAGATTCTCCACAATGACGGAACCTTCCAGACCTGCGTTTGCAGCGATCTGGCGAACCGGCTCTTCCAGCGCTTTCAGGACAATCTGCACGCCGGTCTTCTCGTCGCCGTCGGTGCTGTCAAGCAGCTTGGTAACCGCCGGGATCGCGTCGATCAGCGCAACGCCGCCGCCGGATACGATGCCCTCTTCCACAGCCGCTTTGGTTGCAGCCAGCGCATCTTCTACACGGAGCTTCTTTTCCTTCATTTCGATCTCGGTCGCCGCGCCGACATGGATGACCGCTACGCCGCCCGCCATCTTTGCAAGGCGCTCCTGAAGCTTCTCGCGGTCGAAATCGGAGGTGGTGGCATCGATCTGGGTGCGGATCTGGTGGACTCTGGCTTTGATCTCGTCCGGGTTGCCCGCGCCGTCGACGATAATGGTGTTCTCTTTGTCAACCTTGACCTGACGTGCATGGCCCAGCTGGGACAGTTCGGTATCCTTCAGCTCCAGACCCAGCTCGGAGGAGATAACCTGGCCGCCGGTCAGCGTCGCGATATCCTGCAGCATTTCCTTGCGGCGGTCGCCGAAGCCCGGCGCCTTGACCGCCACGCAGTTGAAGGTGCCGCGCAGCTTATTCAGAATCAGGGTGGTCAGCGCTTCGCCTTCCACGTCCTCCGCGATGATGACCAGCTTCTTGCCGGACTGTACGATCTTTTCGAGGAGCGGCAGGACTTCCTGAATGTTGGAAATCTTCTTATCGGTAATCAGGATGTACGCATCGTCCATGACGGCTTCCATCTTGTCGGTATCGGTCGCCATATACGGGCTGATGTAGCCGCGGTCGAACATCATGCCTTCCACAACGTCACAGTCGGTCATTGCAGTCTTGCTCTCTTCCACGGTGATGACGCCGTCGGCGGAAACCTTCTCCATTGCGTCCGCAATCAGCTGGCCGATCTCCTCGTTCGCGGAAGAAACGGTTGCAACGCGCGCGATGTCCTTGGAACCGTCGACCTTCTTGGAATGCTCCTTCAGAGCGTCAACCGCGACGTCGACCGCCTTCTGCAAACCTTTGCGCAGAACCATCGGGTTCGCACCCGCGGTAACGTTCTTCATGCCCTCACGGATGAGCGCCTGCGCCAGCAGAGTCGCGGTGGTGGTGCCATCGCCCGCAACGTCGTTGGTCTTGGTAGCAACTTCCTTGACCAGCTGCGCGCCCATGTTCTCAAACGGATCGTCCAGCTCGACTTCCTTTGCGATGGTCACACCGTCGTTGGTGATCAGCGGCGCGCCGAACTTCTTATCGAGAACCACGTTGCGGCCTTTCGGGCCAAGGGTGATTTTTACGGTGTCTGCCAGCTGGTTTACGCCGCTGGAAAGCGCTTTTCTTGCTTCTTCGCCATAAATGATCTGCTTTGCCATATTGTTATTCCTCCAAACATATCATGTGTATTTCCGGGAACCGGTCAAATTACTCTACAACCGCGAGAATGTCGCTCTGGCGGACGATGGTGTATTCCTCGCCGTCCATTTTGATCTCTGTACCGGAATATTTGCTGGTAATAACCTTATCGCCAACCTTGACGGTCATGGTGACTTCCTTGCCGTCCACAAGGCCGCCCGGGCCAACCGCGATCACGTTTGCTACCTGCGGCTTTTCTTTTGCGGAGCCCGCGAGGATGATCCCGCTCTTCGTGGTTTCCTCCGCCTCTTCCATCTTGATCAATACTCTGTCTGCCAAAGGTTTGACTGTCATTTAAAGTTCCTCCTTCAAGAAATGATCTTACTAAACTTTTACTATATGAAAAATACACTTTCAAACTGCGCGGCTCATTTTCTGCGCCGCTTGAAAGGTTATTTTTGTTTAGCACTCCGTATCTTTGAGTGCTAAACCTATTTTAGCCACTCGTTTATAAAAAATCAAGGGGTTTTTCCCGAAAAATTACAATTTCATAAATTATTTACAATTCCGCCCAAAACAGAGAAAAAAGGGCCGGGCTTCCGCCCGGTCCCGAAAGTTTATTTTGCAGCACAAAAAGCTCATAAAGGACCATATCACTCGTTCCCACTCGCTCTTCTCAGAAAGAGGACCTCCTGTTGGGACGCTCGCTTGAGGCTAAAGCCTCGCTCGAGATTCTAAACGACCATAGCCGGAGGCGCGAAAGACGTTGCACGTCCGCTGCCCTTTGATCCCGCCACCTTTCAGAAAGGTGGAGAAACACATTTTGACCATTACCTGCAAAGTGACAATGATCCTCGCCGCTTTTAGAAACGGAGAAAGACATATTTTAAGCCTTGTCCGCGAGGTGAAAATAGTACTCGCCGTAGGCGCGTCCCGACTGGAAGTCCGCGTCCCGACCGGAGGTCCAGAAAAGCGGAAAAACACATTTTGCCCTAAACCACAAAGGGCTGTTCTTCAACGGCCCCTGTCAAGACTTGTAATACATGTATATTTGGCACTTAATCATCCCGTTATACAGCTTGCGGCGGCGGTCGGCTTTGCGGCCATAGCAGTCCTCAAAGGTTTCATCCGGGCTGATGATCGTATAGCTCCACTTTTGCTTCGGCGCAAAGACGGTTCCCATCGTGCGGTAGATGTCTTCCGCTTCTTTTAAATCCAGCAGCCGTTCCCCGTACGGTGGGTTGCAAATCACGTTGCCGCGTTCTCCTGCGGGCCGGAACGCGGTGATGTCCCGCTTTTCCGCGCGCAGGCAGGAAATTACGCCCGCCTTCTTCGCATTTTCCAGCGTGAGGGAAATTGCCGCGCCATCGATATCGTAGCCGTAGCAGGTAAAGCCCGTGTCGCGCCGGACCAGATCCTGCGCACGTTCCTTTTCCCTCTGCCAGATCTCCGGCCCCATGCCCTCCCAGCGCTCCGCCGCAAAATGGCGGCGCAGGCCGGGCGCAATATTCATCGCGTACAGCGCGGATTCGATCAGGATTGTGCCGGAGCCGCAGAAGGGATCGACCACCACACCGTCGCTGCGCACGCGGGACAGGTACGCCATCGCCGCGGCAAGCGTCTCCTTGATGGGCGCGTCCGTTGCGTTGGCACGGTAACCGCGCTTGTGCAGACCCGCACCGGAAGTGTCAATCATAATGCTGACCACGTCCTTCATCAGCAGAAACTGCACCTGGTACAGAGCGCCCGTCTCCTCGAACCAGTTGACATGGTATTTCTGCTTGAGCCGCTCCACAATTGCCTTTTTAATAATCGACTGGCAGTCCGGCACGCTGGCCAGCTTGGAATTCAGCGAGCTTCCCTTGACCGGAAACGCGTCGTTTTTGCCGATCCAGCGTTCCCACGGCAGGGCTTTCACCCCTTGGAACAGCTCCTCAAAACTGAGTGCCCGGAAGCTTCCCAGCTGGACCAGTACGCGTTCCCCGTAGCGGGAACAGAGGTTGGCGCGGGCCAGCATGGCGGCGTCCCCGTCAAAAAGCACGCGGCCATTCTGCGGCTCCACATTTTGCGCGTCCATATGGCGCAGTTCGTCGCCCACAAGGCCTTCTACGCCCAACAGACAGGGCACCACCAGTTTAAACGTATCTTCCATTTTTACTCCAATCCGGTGGGAACCAACGCCCACGCATCTCCTGATAACAGGTATTTTCAAGGGCGTTTCTGAAAACAGAAAACCACCGGAAAATTCGCTGAAAGCGAGCGACTTATGGCCCAAAAACGCAGGAATACTGTATGTATTCCGAGGCTTTTGGGGCGCAAACGAGCCGCTTTCAGTAGAATTAGCCAAGAGTTTGAAGTTTTCAGAATGCCCCTAATGTCTTAGTAGATAAGTATACCACAAAACCGCTCCAAAATGAACCATAAAATCTTCATACGCCTTGCCGTTTCTGAAAAAGAAAGGTATAATAGGAAAACTGCTTGTGCAAAAAATTTACATCAGGAGGTTTTATAGATGAAAAATCCGATCATCACCATCGAAACCAACAACGGCACGATTCAGGCGGAGCTGTACCCGGAGGTCGCACCCAACACGGTCAACAACTTCATTTCCCTGGTCAAAAAGGGCTTTTACAACGGAACGATCTTTCACCGCGTCATTCCGGGCTTCATGATTCAGGGCGGCGATCCGGAGGGTACCGGCATGGGCGGCCCCGGCTACGGCATCAAGGGCGAGTTCGCCATGAACCGCTTCCCGAACGACCTGAAGCATTCCCGCGGCGTTCTCTCCATGGCGCGCGCCATGAGCCCGGACTCCGCAGGCTCCCAGTTCTTCATCATGGTCGCGGATGCACCGCATCTGGACGGCCAGTACGCCGCGTTCGGCAAGGTGATCTCCGGCATGGAGGAGGCGGACCGCATTGTGAGTGCCGCCCGCGACTACAACGACCGCCCGCGCGAAGATCAAATCATGAAAACCGTCACCGTGGAAACATTTGGCGAGGAATACCCGGAACCGGAAACGCTCTGAGCATCCCCCGTCTGTGCCCGGTGACACGCATTTACTATGAGGAGGGCACATGTCTGTCTTAAAGAAGTTCATTAAATATTACAAACCGTACCGCGTCGTCTTCTGGCTGGATATGTTCTGCGCGCTGGTCGTCAGTCTGATCGACCTGGCATTCCCCCAGATTTTGAACTGGCTCACCAAGGACCTGTTCGCACGCGGCACACAAGTCATTTTACAGACGCTTCCGTGGCTGGCCATCGGTCTGCTGGTCATGTACTTCGTCCGCTTTTTGGGCCGGTACTACATCACTTACCAGGGCCATGTGATGGGCGCGCGCATGGAGAGCGACATGCGGCAGGACTTGTTTGACCATTTTCAGCGCCTGTCGTTTTCCTATTACGACCGCAACAACACCGGCGAAATGATGAGTAAGCTAATTTCCGACCTGTTCGACATCTCAGAGCTGGCACACCACGGGCCGGAAAACATTTTTATTTCGTTGCTGAAAATTTTGGGCTCGTTTGCTCTGCTGCTCTGGATCAATGTGCCGATGACGTTGATTCTGGCGGCGGTCACCTTGATTATGCTGGTATTCAGCATCCAGCAAAACAAAAAGATGCGCGCGGTCTTTATGGACAACCGCAAAAAGATTGCGGGCGTCAACTCCTGTGTGCAGGACAGTCTCGCAGGTATCCGCGTGGTCAAGTCCTTTGCCAACGAGGATTTGGAGCGGGAAAAGTTTTCGGACAGCAATCTGCAATTTCTGGATTCCAAAGAGCGCAACTATCGCCGCATGGGAAGCTTTCACGCGGGCAACAACTTCTTTCAGGGCGTCCTGTTTACCACGGTGCTGGTCAGCGGCGGATACTTTGTCTCGCAGGGGGCCATTCAGCTCTCTGACCTGGCGGTCTACGCGCTATATATCAACATTTTTATCAACCCGATCGACGTATTGATTGAGTTTACCGAGCTGTTCCAGAAGGGCTATTCCGGCTTTAAGCGCTTTTTAGAGGTTGTAGAAACAGAACCGGAGATCGTGGATGTACCTGACGCCAAAGAGCTGAAGAACGTGAAGGGCACAATCGATTATCAGGACGTCTCGTTCAGCTACGACAACGCAAACACCATCCTGAACCACATTAATATCCACATCGACGCGGGCAAAACCGTCGCGCTGGTCGGCCCGTCCGGCGGCGGAAAAACGACGCTCTGCTCCCTGCTTCCCCGGTTTTACGACGTCACAAACGGTGTTGTCGCCATTGACGGGCAGGACGTGCGCGGTCTGACTCTGAAAAGCCTGCGCAGCTCCATCGGCATCGTACAGCAGGACGTTTACATGTTTGCCGGCAGCATCAAGGATAACATCGCCTACGGCAAACCGGACGCCACCATGGAAGAAATCATTGAAGCGGCGAAAAACGCCAACATTCATGATTTCATCTCCGGGCTGGAGGACGGCTACGACACCTACGTGGGAGAGCGCGGTACACGGCTTTCCGGCGGGCAGAAGCAGCGCCTTGCCATCGCGCGGGTGTTCCTGAAAAATCCCAGGATTTTGATTTTGGACGAGGCAACCTCCGCGCTGGACAACGAGAGCGAACAGCACATCCAGCACAGTCTGGAGCAGCTCTCCAAAAACCGCACCACGATTGTGATTGCACACCGTCTATCCACCATTCGCAACGCGGACGAAATCATCGTACTGGATGACGACGGCATTCAGGAACGCGGCAATCATAAGTCCCTTTTACAAAAAAGCGGCATCTACGCCAAATACTACAACATGCAGTTTGAAGGTTTGGAAGCATAGACGAGTCTGTATTAAAACGCGCATTTTCATGAAACTTTCGAGATCAGTAAAATTGATGATCCCCTCCCCCGCCTGTGGCGGGGGAGGGGATCATTTTTATATTTATCAGAATCTTTTTGCAAAACATACATGATACAAACTTAATTTTTTGACGATTCACAATATTGCCGTTTTTGTTCGCCTTGTTAAATTTTTATAATGCCAAACGCGTTCAAAACCGAGCTGACCAGGATGGCGACAATGCAGATCGGCGCTACATATTTGATCATCACCACAAAGAGCTTTTCACGCCGGAACTTGGAGGAAAGCTTGACCTCGTCCACAATGACCTTTGTTTTAATGATATAACCGACAAAGATACAGGTCAGGAACGCCACAATCGGCATCAGCACGCTGTTGCTGATGAAGTCGAAGAAATCCAGAATGGACATGCCGAGCGGCTGAATGAAGTCCCACACGCCGAAGCCGAGCGAGGACGGGACGCCAATCACCAGCATTCCGATCATCACGACCAGACAGGTCGCCTTGCGGTTCCAGTGGAATTTGTCCTGGAAAATGGAAACGACCGTCTCCATCAGGGAGATAGAGGAGGTCAGCGCCGCGAACAGCACCAACAGGAAGAAAACCGTGCCGATGAATCCGCCCATCGGCATGCTGGCAAATACCTTTGGCAGGGTGACGAACATCAGGCCGGGGCCTGCGCCCAAAGCAGATTCGTCGCCGCCGGAGAAAGCGAAGACCGCAGGAATAATCATCATACCCGCGATAAAGGCGATTCCCGTGTCAAACAGCTCAATCTGGCCGACAGAGCTTTCCAGGTTGGCGTCCTTTTTCATGTACGAGCCGTAGGTGATCATGATTCCCATCGCGAGGGACATGGAATAAAAAAGCTGTCCCAGAGCCGCCAGCACTGTTGTGATGGAAAACTTACTGAAATCCGGCAGCAGATAGTATTTGACGCCTTCCAGTGCGCCGGGCATCGTCATGGAATAAATACAGACGATAATGGACAGTACGATCAGGACTGGCATCAGGATTTTACTGACTTTTTCAATGCCCTTTTCCACACCCAGCAGCACGACAAAAGCGGTTGCCGCCACATACAGGCAGAACCAGAACAGGGGTTGTCCCGTCTGTGAAATGAATCCGTTAAAATAGTCGTTTCCCGCGGCAGCCTGCACCTGCCCGGAGATAAACGCCGCAAAATATTTGATGACCCATCCGCCGATCACACAGTAGTACGGCAGGATAATCATTGGCACCAGAGATGTCAGCCAGCCCATGAAGCCGCACTTTTTACTCAGCGCGCCGTACGCTCCAACCGCGCTCAACCCCGTTTTGCGGCCGATCGCAATTTCCGCGATCATCAGAGAAAAACCAAACGTAACCGCAAGGATGATATAGACCAGAAGAAAAATTCCGCCGCCGTATTTTGCCGCCAGATAAGGGAACCTCCAAATGTTTCCCAATCCGACCGCCGAACCGGCCGCCGCCAATACAAAGCCAATTTTACTGGAAAAGCTGCTTCTTTCCTTTCCCACTGAATCCCCTCCTATATTTTTTGCTGTTCAAAAACAACAGCATGCGCAGGTTTTTATTATGCCATAGATTGCACAATTTTTCAACCTGAAGTTATCCTTTTCTTGTATTTTTTTCGTTTCTCAGACGACATTTGTATCCTTCTATCCAAATATGATTCCCTTTTCAGGCCCCTTCTTTAAACAAAGCGCAAATCCGTTTAAACAGAATATACATCGAATCTCCCTCTCATAACAAAAAATCGACCCTGCATCTCTGCAAAGCCGATTATTTTATAAACTCAAAAGCGCCCGCTTATTTTTTAATATAGGCGATGAAATGCGCACCGGGGCCGGTATGTGTCCCGATGACACATCCAACGGGGCTGGTATAAATACGCACACCGGTCAGCTTTTCTTCAATAAACTTCTGGAAAGGCGCCATGGTTTCCGCGCTGCCGGCATAACCGATGTAAACCGGATGCTGCTGGTCGACGCCGCCGTTTTTCTCCACCAGACCGAGTAAATCCTCAAACGCTTTCTGCATGCCGCGCGGCTTGCCCTGCACGGCCACCACGCCGTCTTCCAGGCCGATCAACGGCTTAATTCCCATCAGGGTTCCGGCAAATGCCGCCGTTTTGGTCAGACGGCCACCCTTTTTCAGATACTCCAGCGTGTCCGCCGCAATGTGCAGGCAAACCTTGTTCTTTGCCGCTTCTACTTCCTCCACAATCTCCTGCGCAGACTTGCCCGCATCGCGCATGGAAACAGCGATATCGATCAGAAGATGCATACCGATCGTCGCATTCAAGCTATCGACAATATAGACTTCCGGATAGCCGCAGGCTTCTTTGGCAATGTTGGCACTCTGCACCGTTCCGCTCAGTTTGCTGGAAATGAAAATTCCCACAACGCTGTCGCCCGCCGCCTGCGCTTCTTTAAAATATTTCTTAAATGCATCCGGCGAGGGCTGGCTGGTAGAAGGCAGTTCCTTGCACTCCGTCAGCTTTTGATAAAACTCTTCTGTCTGCAAGGTCACGCCGTCCAGATACTCGCCGTCCTCAAAGACCACCTTCAGAGGAACGATGGTCAAGCCCATTTTTTGTGCCTGTTCCTGTGTAATGTCCGATGTGGAATCTGTAAGAATTCTGATTGCCATGGTTGTACCACCCTTTTTATTAAAATTCAATCTATGAAACAAAACAGACTGTTTCCCGCAGGAAGCCCTCTGTTTTGGTTTTCTACATCAACTCTTTTGACATAATGGTCAGCATCCGCTCAAACTGCCTGGCCTCTTCTTCGGTAAACCGTTCGCGGATCCGGCCCATCACCTCTTTAATATAGGTATCGTTGACCTGGTAATAATCCCGAAATTTTGCCGTCACTTCCAAATGGTACTCGCGCTTGTCCGATGTGGAATTCACTTTATTGACATACCCTTTTTTGACCAGGGAATTGACTTTATAAGTGGCATTCGGCTGCGAGATGTGGATAAAATCGGCAAACTCCCGGATGGTGGGACGCCCCAGCGCGTAAATGACCTCAACGGAAAAAACCTCCGTTGCGCTCAGTGAAAGCTTGCGCTCTCCTACCCGCCGGAAGACACTCTTATAAAAATTCAGCTTGAACTTCATGTAGATCTCATTAAAAACGGCTTCCAGCATGGCTACGCCCCTATATCCAATAATTAAAAAATTTTAAGTATTATTTTACCACAGATCATTATTTTGTCAACACCCCGCTTTCTGTATCCACGCCTTTTTATCCCTGCCAAAAGCCATCGATTTGCACGTTTACCTTCAAAATGGACATTGGATCGCTTTTATTTTACATGATGCAGCTGCTGGACACGCTCCTTTTTTGTCAAACAGTACCAGAAATTATTTTTCTGATCCATTTACAGAAACAAGGACCGCACCCTCAGCTGCTGCCAAGGGTGCGGTCCTGTTATTCAGGTTGTCAATCGATTCGTCTGGAAACTCAGCCGATGGTTACCACGCAGTGCTTCTGCGGATTCTGGCCCAGCAGAGTTGTGTACACGCCCGTGCTCTCGCCCGGCTTGCCGGTCGCCCACACTCTGTAGTAGTAATCGTTGCCGATCTTCGCTACAAACTGCGTCTTCAATACGCCGCCGTTGCCTACGGTGAAGCTCGGTACCGTATTTGCATTGCCGTTGACCACCGTCATCTTGAAGCAGTACGCGCTGCCTCTCTTCAGTACAAACGGAAGCGTTGTGTCGGAACGGACGCTCGCCTGTACGGTTACGCCCTGCGCCGCCGCTACCAGCGGGGAAGTCTGTGCCGACGCTGTGCCCGCGCCGCCGTAGCTGTTGCCGGAAGAGCCGGAATTACCGCCGGACGGCTTGCTGCTGTTGTGGTTGTCATGCAGCTTATCCCACGCATCCTGCAATCCGTCACACGCGCTGTCCACGTCTGCCTGCGTCGCCAGCGGATTGTTCATAGCATTCTCCGCGATGGCGCGTCTGGCCAGATAATACGCTACCTTTGCCGCCGGATAGCCGCTCAGGTCCACATTCGCCGTGCGGTCCAGGATCGCCTTCAGCGCATCCTTGTTCGGAATCTTCTGCAGGCTGGCAATCGCTACGGTCAGCGTCTTCGCCGCCGCGTCGATCTGTGCCTGTGTCGCGTCCGCCGGCAGTTCTCTTGCCGCCTTCAGCGCTTCCTTGAAGGCATCCTGTCCAATCGGCAGGTACTCGCTGTCAAGTACGCTTTCGATTCTCTCCGCCTCTTCCAGAAGCTTCTGGAGCCCGCTCCAGTTCGCCGTTACAAGCTTCAACTCCATGATCGCGTCATACAGGGCTTCTGTCGCTGTCTTGACGTCGTTCTCCAGCGCGTTCTTGTCCTGCTCCACAACCTTGGCTTCGCTCAGCTTTGCCTGCATGGCCGCCCAGCTTGCCGCGGTGTAATTCGCCTCCTGAAGGCCTTCCGCAATCGCGATCATGTCGCGCAGGTCTTCCTTGTCACCCGCACGGAACTCCAGGTAATGGATCATGTGCAGCAGGTCGCTCCACGCCTTGTTGATCTCCGCCTGTGTCGCGGTCGCGTCCTCATTCACAGCCTTTGCTGTGTTGTACGCCGCTATGAACTGCGTCTTCACATCCGGCACCAGAACTTCCACGTCGCCCGCGTCGATGCGCTCCTTCGCGTAATCGACAATCAGGCCCAGGACGCTCTTGTCCGTCACTTCAAACGTGAAGTGCAGTGCGGCCTCTTCTTTGCCCATGGTGAAATCATAGTTGTAGGTGCTGCCGCTGATCATTGCCGGCTCCGCATCGCCCACTGTGACGGAGCGGAACATCCGGCCGCTGAGACGCGGCTCAAAGGTGAACCGGTACGCGGTTCCCTCTTCCGCTTTCTGCACCTGGTATCTGCCGATCTTATCCGCAATCGGCTGTGCTTCTCCATTGACCTTCAGCGTCACATTGGAGCCATAGGTCACCGTCAGAGCCTGCGGCTCTTCCGGTCCGGCCGCTTTCACGGTCACATTACAGGTTGCGCTGTAATCGCCATCCACTGTGCGAACGGTGACCACCGTGGTTCCTGATTTCTTCGCTGTGACAACGCCGTCCTCCACGGTTGCAACCGTCGGGTCTTCGGACGTCCATGTGACGTTCTTGTTCGTCGCATTTTCCGGCAGAACCGTCGCGGTCAACGTATCCGTTGCGCCCTTTTCCAAAGTCAGGTTTGTCTTGTCCAGCGTGACGCCCGTCACAGCCACGGTCTTTACGACCACAGCGAACTGGCCCATCCACTCGGCGCTCGTGCCGAGCTTTGCCACGCCGTCTGCGCCCAGCAGGACCGCGTAGTTCATCGTCTGCACCGGTGTGCAGTCTTCCACTTCATAGCCGCTGTTCATCGTAACCTTGATGTTGCGCTGTGTCAGGTCCTTCACCTGGAACCGGCTGGAATCCGTGTAGGAATCCACCGTGAAGGTGAAGAAGCCGATCTCCTGCCTCTCCAGGTTTTGCGCTACGATCGGAATCGTAATCACATTCTCCGTGAAGTCGCGCAGCGGCAGAACCAATGTCTGGTTGTTTCCAACCATGTCCGCTGTCGGGACAATTGCCGGGATATCCACCGGCGGCAGTTTGGAGGTGATACAGCCGATATTCGTGCCGACCTTGACCTCTTCGCCATTGTAGATGAATTTGCACTTGCCGTAGTTGTCGCAGCTGACCTTCTTGCCGTTGACCGTCAGCCAATAGCCGTAGTCACTGGTCGCGCCACTTCCCCACTTCTTACCGTACTCGTAGCCGAGCTGCAGGCTGTCTCCTACCTTTACATCCACTTCAAAGCTTGTTTGCAGCAGGCCGCCCACGTTGCTCAGCAACACTGTATAGTGGACAAGCTTTTCTTCCGGCTCTTCCGCCTTATCGACGTCCTTGCCGACGCCAACGCCGCACAGAACCGGCAGACCGTTGTTTTTCTCCGCATCAAAGCCCCAGTCTGCACAGTACTTGGGCAGAGTAGGTTTCTTTTCATTCAACAGCAGGGCAAACGAGAGCTTTTGCATATCCGCAGGCGCCATTGCTGTTGGCTCTCCCGCTTTGGGAGTCCCCCAACCGTTAAATGCCGCAGCCGCAGCCTGGTTCCAATAGCAGTCCGTAAAGGATACGCCGTTCGCGTTGCCGACGAATCCGCCGACCTTCCCGGCCTCGCCCTTCACCGTGCCGGTGGAGTAACAGTTGACCAAGTTTGCGACGTTGCCCTGGCCGATCAGGCCGCCCGCCTCCTTGGTGCCGCCCACTTCGCCGGTCGCGTAGCAGTTGACAATCGCGCTGTCCCCGCTCCTTCCCACCAGTCCGCCGAACGCACGTCCCGCGCCGATTACATCGCCGGTCGCGTAACAGTTGGTCAGGCCGCCCTTTGCGTTGATCTTCGTGGCGCATTTGCCAATCAGACCGCCCGCTTGCACGGGCGTTTCGGGCTCTGTATTCGTGGTGGTGACATCGCCGGTTGCATAGCAGTTGGCGATGCCTTCGCCGTAGTAGCCTTCTCCTGAGTAGTCGCCCAGCAGGCCGCCGATATTGGAATAGCCGCGAACTTCCACGGACGCACTGCTGTCCCGGATCACCGTATACAGGCCCACGCCCAGCAGGCCGCCGGCTTCACCGGCTTTTTCCGCTGTCGCTGTCACCGTTCCGCCTGTTGCATGGCAGTCCGTGATCGTACCTTCATTGGCGTATCCCGCCAATGCGCCTACATAGTTCTTGCCCTGAACCGTGTCGACTTCCACCGTCAAAGACTCGATGACGGCCTCCTTCAAGCTGCCAAACAGGCCGGCATGGGAATCGGCACTTTCCACCCGCAGGCCGCTGATGGTATGCCCATTGCCCAAGACAGTTCCCCTAAATGGATCCTCCTTTGTGCCAATCGGCATCCAGATACGGTCGGACAAGTCAATGTCATTCTCAACACTGTAATAATACAGCCCTTCCAAGCGAGAGGTCCCCAGCGTATGCAGGCTGTCCAGCTCTGCCGCGCTGGTAATGCGGAACGGATCAGCCTGTGTACCGGAACCCTGCGGCCGTACCGGCTCTTCCGCCTTCTGTACAAACCGAATGCGATAGCTCTCCTCGTTGGTTCCCGTTTCCGAAGTAAATATAATCTGTGTTGTACCCGGAACACGGCTCGCGGGAAGAATCGTTATCGCCGCATTGTGATCTGCTTCCGCAGTTACAGCCGGAACTTCTGTACCTGAAACCTCAATTTCATATTCCTTTTGTCCACCTGCAAGCTGCAGCGGCGTGCCATCCACCAGAATTTCTTCCACGGTAAAGTCATCGTGCGCCACGACGCTCTTTTCAAATGCGCGCATTTCAGTAACGCCGAGGCATTTGCCGCTGACACCCGTCATCTTGATGCGGATCGCATAGGTTTCCACGGTGTCAAACGTATAGGTGTTGCCCGCTTTCTCTGTTGTCTGCGCCGGATCAGAAACCAGATTGGATACATCCTGCCAATTGGCCTCCTCATTCATGGCATTATCCGCCACCTGCGCGACACGGCCCGGGTTTTCCGGGATCACCGGCGCATCCTCGCCCACATAGTACTGGATCTGGAAATCAGCGGGCAGGCTGGCGCCGCTGTCCGTGTAGAAATGCACCTCCAAGTTGTCAATATATTTCTTTTCGGGGAGGCCCAGTCCGAACACAACGCCCACCCAATCGCCTGCGCGCTGGGTACCGCGCTGCCAGTTGGTCCACTTGTTCTTGAGCACATTGGCGTCGTAG
Organism: Anaeromassilibacillus senegalensis; assembly: GCF_001261775.1. GTDB lineage: Bacteria > Bacillota > Clostridia > Oscillospirales > Acutalibacteraceae > Anaeromassilibacillus > Anaeromassilibacillus senegalensis. Next base: position 288,355 of record NZ_LN868538.1, read on the forward strand.
CTGACCAGACCGTCGTTGACCTCCGCCACGCTGTCGGAATTTGGTGGGTTGATGTCATGTGTAAAGGACGCAACCGCGATGGGCAGCGCCCAGCCCTCTCTGGCAGCCGCCACGTTGTCGCCCTTGATTGTTTCATCCGATACGCGGATCGAAGCACTGACCGGTACACCCGTCTCTGTTGTACCGTTTACCACGAAGGTTCCCGTTTCCCACAGGAGGGCATCGTCATAAGCATCCCATACAACCGCTACATCCATCGTGCCGCCGTTGCTCAGATAGACGGGAACCTGCTCCGGCAGTGCGGGCGGGATGCCGACCGGCGTCGCCATGGAAAGGTTCTTCGCCGCCAGATTCCCCTGCACTACAACGGTCGCCGTGGGCTTCAGTTTCTGCCCCTCTACTGTTCCTTCAACGGTAAACGTCCCGTATTCCTCCAGCTTTTCTTCTGGAATGGTATCCCAGACGACGGGAACCAACTTCGGTAAACCGGTATTGAAGGTCGCTTTGATGCGCTCCGGAAGGGTTGGCTGCCGGCCCCTGTCTGTCAGAACCCGCACTGCCTCATAAGAGGTAATCGTCGTCTTTTCCGGATTCGCTGCGATGGTAAAGCGCAAGGCATTGGAGGAAACGGTATCTCCTCCATAGGTAACTTCCGCTGTAACAATCGCCGCACCCGGTCCGCTGTTTGCGGAAAGCGCATGCTCCTTAACCTCCGCCTGTGCTTCCCCCTCCGTTTGAACCGTATACTTCACCGTGCAGGCGGAGCGGTCCACCTTGCTGCCATCCGTAAGCGTAATTTCCAGAAGGAGCGCTTCTGTGTCGTCTTCTGTAATGTCCGTACGCACCGCAGAGAGAACCGCCTTCTGCAGCGGCGCCTGCGCAGGTACAAACTGAATCGTATAGATATTTTCCACACTGTGATCTTCGGACTGTACATAGACCAGTGCGGCGGAGTCGGTATTAACCGCCTGTAAAATGGAAACTGCTGCATTGTCCGCCGCCTCCGCGGTAATAGCCGGAACATCCTGATCAAAACCTACCGCATATTCATACTGATAGACATCGGGCTGGAAGCCTTCCAGCGGCTGCCCATCCACCGAAATTGCGGAAAGCGCCGCATTTGAGTGAGCGGCTACCACGTGAGAGAATACCTGCAACTCTGTCACACCGATAAATTTGTCCGGTGCGCCGCTGCCGTCTGTATGGCAGGTCATGTTGATGCGGACATAGCCCGCCTCCACCGGGTCAAAGGTAATATCGTTCGACCGCCCGGTCGCCGGAAGGACAAAGCTGTCTGTATTGCTCTGATTTGCAACCGGAGTCCAGGTTTCCCCATCGGTTGAGGTCTCCACAATCAGGGACTTGGGCAGGGATACCGCACCGTCGGTATAGAAGTCCACGGCAACCTGGTCCACGGTATACGCCTGATCCAGCGCGATGCCCACCCAATCAGAGGCGCGGTGCTGGCCGCCCGCCTGCCAGTTGGTCCACCGGGTAGAACCGGCATTCGCCGGGCGGAGTACGCCGTCGTTGATGGAATGGATATTATCGTTGCCGGGGAAGGAGGTGATCGCCTCTCCCTTGCGTGCCACATTGGTCTGTACCGATTCGCTGGAAACGCGGATCGTTGCCGCTGCTCTCCGGGAAGTTCCTTCCACCGCACCATAAACGGTAAATACGCCTTCTTCAGAAACCATTTCCGGGGTGATCGCGTCCCACTCTACGGGCTTGTCCTCTACACTGGCATCCGTATAGAGCACCTGAACTGTTTCTGGAAGCTGCGGAATGCTGCCGACCAACGTCGCCGCCGAATACGCCTTGACGCCTGCTTCGCCGCGGACATGGATAAGCAGTGTTACACTTCCGCCGTCCTCCGTGTCGCCATCCACCCGATAGCTGCCAGCTTCCGTCAGATCGGGAAGCTCGCCCCAGGTAACCGCAACCGTTTCCTCGCTGCCGTCGGCATAAATCGCCGTTACCTGCTCCGGAAGCGACGGGATTTCTCCGGCTTTTATCGTCAGATCAGGGGTCTCGTAACCAACAACCCCGGTCTCCTCGCTGTTTGGATCGATCGTAAAGACCTTTGTCTGTGCAGATTCCAATCCCTTCGATGTCGCCGTCAGGGTAAAAGCGCCCGCATCCTTTGTTGACTGGACGATGACCAGCGCTTTGCCACTGAACGCCTTGCGCTGTTCCGCTTTATACCGTTCCACACTGGTGGGATTGCCGTTGTCTACACCGACAATTTTTCCATTTCCTGTCACGCGGAATTGGATCAGATGGTCCGCGTCGGGGACAATTGTCCCATTCTCGTCCGTCACATCCACTGTGATGTAGGACAGATCGTAGCTGTCCGCCGCGATGACCTTTTCTTCCGGAGTGACGCGCAGTTTCTTCGCCTCACCTGCTGTGCGGACCACGTCCTCCGCAATGGGTTCGCCCTGCTCGTCCTTGGCGACCGCTTTCAGCTCGCCCGGCACAAATGGAACATTCCATTCCAGCTGCAGTTTGCCGTCCGCCGCTTCCTGATACGCCAGGCCGTAATCTGTCACCTTTTGCTCAAACGCCTTTTCGCCCAGAGATTCCCCATTCAGGAACAATTCCACACTGGCGGCATTGGAGTAGACATTTACCAGAACATTTTTATCAGCACCCCAATTCCAATGCGGCAGAATATGCACCATTGGGTTGTCTTCCACACTGGTCCACTGGCTTTGATAGATATAGAAGGAGTCCTTTGGGAAACCCGCTGTGTCCACCGAGCCAAAGTAGGAGCTTTTTGCCGGATAGCTGTTATAATACGGCGTCGGCTCGCCAATATAGTCGAAGCCGGTCCATACAAACTCTCCCGCGATAAACGCATGATCGCGCGCCGCTTTCCAGGAGGTCGCCGCCGTCTGGCCCCAGCCGACGTGCTCCTTATCATAGGAGGTCAGCTGCATGAGGGCATTGTTGGTCTGATAGATACCGCGGCTTTTGACCGCGGAGGAAGTCTCCGAGCCGTAGAGGCTCCAGGTCGGGTGCTGCTCATGCCGCAGCGAATAATTCGGCTCCTCATAGTTCATGCCGACCACGTCCACCGTATCGGATACGTCAAAGCAATTTTGCGTGGGATTTCTTTTGAACTTGTTTTCGCCAATGGTGGTCAGGCGGGTTGGATCGATTTCCTTGATCCAGCCATTCAGGTTCCGCGCTGTCGTCAGGCCCTTTGCCTGGTTGGTCTCCCCGATCTCATTGCCCAGGGACCACATGATGACGCAGGGATCGTTTTTGCCGCGGTCCACCATCGTCTTGATGTCGAATTCCGCCCAAGTCATGCCCGGCTCCGCGGAGGGATCCGTACAGGCCTTCTCAAAGAAACGTCCGTAATCATATGCTTTTTTCGTGCCGTACCAGGTATCAAACGCCTCGTCGATCACCATCAGGCCCAGTTTGTTACAGACCTCCAACAGTTCGTCCGCCGCCGGATTGTGGGTCACGCGGATCGCATTGACACCCATCTCCTTCATCATCCGCATCTGGCGTTCAATCGCGTGGTAGTTTGCCACAGCGCCCAGAGCACCCTGGTCGTGGTGCATACAGACGCCGTGCAGCTTCATGTCTGTTCCATTCAAACTGAAGCCGGTATCCGGATCAAACTGGTACCACCGGAAACCGAAGGTCGTCTGATACGTATCGACAATCTCGCCGCCTATTTCAATCTCCGTAACCGCCTGATACAGATTCGGTTCTTTGGTGGACCAGAGCACGGGGTCTGTAACAGGAATTTCCTGCTCCACCAGAACGGTCTCTCCCACGGCGACAGTCTGCGCGTCTGCCGTTCCCCGTGCCGCTTCCTGTCCGTCCGGATCATACAGCGTTGTCGTAACAACGGCTTCCACCGCTTGTTTCGCATCGTTGACAACATCCGTCTGCGCGTTCACGGTCACTTCGCCGGTTCCATTCTTTTCTTCCAAATCCGGCGTGGTGAGGAATGTGCCGTACCGCCCCACATGGACCGGCTCTGTTACCGTAAGCGACACATCGCGGTAGATACCACTGCCGGAGTACCAGCGGCTGCTGGGCTGCTGGTTGACCACCTTAACGGCGATCACATTTTCTGTCACGCCGTCAGCTGTTAAACGATCCGTAATATCGTAGGAAAACGGCGTATAACCATATGGATGGTTGCCCACCTGCTCCCCGTTTACATAGACCGTGCTGTCCATATAGACGCCGCCAAAATCGATGGATACGCGCTTATCCGCCCACTCGGCGGGAAGCATAAATGTCTTGCGATACCAACCGGTGCCGCCGTTTAAATAGCCGCCCTCATGTGTAGAGGGGGAATTGCGGTCAAAGTCAAGTTCAATACTCCAATCATGCGGCAAATCGAGCTGCCGCCAGTCGGAATCATCAAAGCGGCTGTCATTCGCGTTGGAGGGATTCCCCAAAAGAAACCGCCAGCCTTCGTTAAAGTTTACTTCCCGCTCTGTTTCCTGTTCCAGCAGCAATACCTGCCGGGCTGAATCCGATTGTTGTTCTGCCACCTGTGCAAATCCTGGCACACCGGCAAAGCTGCTGGTTGCCAGAGTCAAAGACAGCAGAAGCGCCATCAACTTTTTGGATCGTACCATTCCTTCAAAACCTCCCTAATCCAGAATTTCTTCTCTTTCCTTCCGATGCCAGTCAAAAGGCATCCTGTCTCTGCTTTTAACACTCCTTTCTTTTCATAATAGGAGATTCGGGAATTATCAGATATAGATAAATATTCCCTGAAATCTCCATCACTATTGTTATATAATACCATATGCCTGCAAGCGCATCAATCGAATTAGCGCGTCATCAGAAATATTAGTGATTGAATCATTCTCTCCGAGAAATGATATTAAATAGCAAGTTGATTCATCCACAAACGAAAAGGAGCCGCAGACCCTAGTCTGCGGCTCCTCTTATAAATTCGGGATTTTGCAGTTATTTTCAGCCGATTGTAACCACACAATGCTTCTGCGGGTTCTGGCCCGGCAGAGCGGTGTAAACACCCGTGCTCTGGCCCGGCTTGCCAATCGCCCATACTCTGTAATAATAATCGTTGCCGATCTTTGTTACATACTGGGTCTTCAGCACACCGCCGTTGCCCACTGTGAAGTTCGGAATGGTGCTTTCATTGCCGTTAACCACGGTCATCTTGAAGCAGTACGCGCTGCCTCTCTTCAGGGTAAACGGCAGGGTCGTGTCGGAACGGACAGAAGCCGCCGCCAACACATCCTGGCCCGCTGTTACCACCGGGGAGGTTACAACCGCTGTACCGGTACCACCGTAGACGTTGCCGGAAGAGGAACCGCCGCCAGAGGAAGAACCACCGTTGGACGGTTTACTCGTCTGGTTTGCCGGAACAAGCAGAGCCCTCGCCGTGTTGATTTCATTGATCGAGTTTGTCACAATAGCCTGGTCGCGATCACTCAGGTTCTCGTTTTTCATAACGGCCTGTCCATCTGCGATTGCTTTGGCAAGACGTGCAAAACTCTCTGGTGTGTAATCGCTGGCCTTGAGGGTTTCAACGGATTCAAGCAGCGCTTCCAGTTCAGACTTGTCCGCCTTCTTGCGCAGCTCCGCCATCGCCAGCGTCAGCGTATCCACTGCCTTTTTGATTTCATCCTGTGTCGCGGTCTCGGTCAGCTTCTTCGCCTCTGCCAGAGCGGCAAGGAACTCTTCCTGTCCGGCCGGAACATACTTATCCAAATCAGCGACAATTGCGTCCGCTTCTTCGATCAGACGGTCCAAAAGCTCGCGATCCGCCGGACGCTGCAACGCCATCATCGCGTCGAACAAAGCCTCGCTCGCATCGTCGATGTCCCCCTGCAAGGCGTCCGGATCTGCATAAACAGCCTCTGCCTTGGCCAAAGCCGCTTCTACCGCCGGTTTTCCTTCGGGCAGGAAATTGGAGAAGTCGATGGCCTTTGCGTCGTCGATCATCTTCTTCAGGTCTTCCTTGCTGCCGGGACGGAACATCATGTAATGCAGGATCACAGTCAGATCGTATGCAGCTGCGTCGATCTGAGTCTGTGTTGCTTCTGCGTCCGCATAGACGGCCTTCGCCGTCGTAAAGCGGGCCTCAAACTTCTCTTTGACAGTCGGGATCACCTTGTCTGCGTTTCCATTGTCCACCTCTGCCTGGGCGGCGTCGATGACAATCTTCAGCAGGCTCTTGTACACAACATCAAAAGTAAAGTCAAGAATGGTATCTGTTGCGTCCATGGTTCCCGTATAGAGGAACTCCTTGGTACCCAACAGAGTCTGGGCTTCACCGTTCAGTGTAACTTCTCTGAACTCTCTGCCATCATGGCGCGGCTTGAAGGTCAGCGCGATCGGCGCGCCCGCTTCCAGCTTCACCATATAGTAACCGATGTTATCCGCAAATTTCTGCTGCTCGCCGTTGATCCACAGGGAAACATCCTTGCCGTTATAGTTGGCGCGCAGAACATGTTTGCCAGTCGGATCCGTGTCTTCCAGGGTAACCGTTACCGTTACAGCAGAGGCAGGCATTACAAAGGTGTACTGCTCGCCCTTTACAACTTCATTTGTTACAACCGAATTGCCCTGTGCGTCAGCAACAGCAATAGATTTAAACTGTTTGCCGGATGCGATGTCCGCAATGCTGACGGTGACGGTATCGCCTTCCTTCGCCTGCTGGACATTGCTGCTGACGGTCGCGCCCTCTGCCGGAGCAACCTGCACCGGATAGGTGGGCTCTACAACGTCGCTGCTGAACTGAATGGTATAGGTCTTGATGTTCGCCACGCTGCCGTCCTCCGGCACAAAGATGATCTGCGCTTTGCCGTTGGCGTCTGTGGCGGGAACGACTGTAACGGAAGCGTTGTTTGTAGCCGTTGCAGTCACGGTCGGGACTTCCGCGGACGGAAGCTTGATTTCATAATCCATCATGCCCGGGAAAAGCGGAATTTCCTGATCGCCAACACGAATTGCCGTGACTTCGTAATTGGATTTCGCTGTTGCAATCTTTCCAAAGAACTGCAGTTCCGTCGCGCCCAGGCACACAGTGCCGGTCGGGACCATATAGACGCGCAGGATGCAGGTTTCCACCGGCTCAAAGGAGACTTCCGTCAGCGCGCCGGTCTTTACGGACGGTTTGCCATTGATGTAGGTAACTTCTGTCCAGTTGTCTTCGTTGTTGAGCGGGCTGCCCGGGTAATTATCGCGGATATGGCCGCGCGGGTTGTTCGGGCCAAGCCCTGTGGACGGACCTGCCGGCAACTCAAAATCGACGGGGCCGGTGTAGTACTCAACGCGGTAATCGGACGGCTTCTGTGTGCCGCCGGTCGGGCCTTCGTCATAGAAGCCAACATTCAGCTTGTCTACAAATCTCTTTGTGACAACACCTTCGTGCGCCATGATGACGCCGATCCAGTTTTCTGTGCCGCCTGCGCCGCGCTGCCAATCGCACCAGATGTTCTTTCCGTCTTCATCTGTTGTCGCAAAGGACACGGTACCATCATTCAGCTTGTCTACGCGGTCCGTGGACTCGGGAACGTCATTGGTATAGGAAGCGATTGCAAACGGCAGTTCGTAGCCGTTGCGCATCAACGCAAAGTTTGCACTTTGCGTTACTTCCGTCTTGGTGACGCGGACATTCGCGACAACCGGAAGCTCCGTGCCATCAACCGTCGCCGTACCGTTGACCGGAACAATCGTGCCTTCCTCTACCTTAAAGGCATCGGCAGATACATCGTCCCAAACAACTGCTACATCCGTCGTCGAGGTTCCGTCGCTGTTGTAAACAGTAACCGTCTCCGGCAGCTGCGGAACAACCGCATACGGGGTTGCCGTGGAGAACTGTCTTGCTGCCACCGCATCTTTCACAATAACGGTTGCAGTGGGTTTCAGGCTCTGTCCTTCAACAGTGCCTTCCACCGTAAACTGGCCGAAGCCCGCATACTTGGAAGGATCGATGGAATCCCATGTGACGGAAAGCTCTCTTGCGAAGCTGTTTTCCACATACGCCTTAATCTTTTCAGGCAGGACCGGGGCCTCATTCTTCTTTGTGGTCACCGTCACGACGTCATAGGCGATCACAACAATGGGCGCGCCTTCCGTGATGGTGAGCGTCAACGTATTGGAGGAAATGCTCTTGCCGCGATAGGTAACTTCGGCGGTCAGTTCCACCGTACCGGCAGAATGCGCCTCAATCTGCATATTGCTGTTTACCTTGATCCAGCCCTTTGCCTCTGCGTCAACCGCCTTCACATCGTATGTGACGTTCAGGTCTTTGTTATCCAGAACGGTGCCGTCCTCCATTTTCGCCGTCAGCGTAAACGGAACAAGCTCGTTCTCCGCAAAGGTGGCCTTATCCGCTGCAATCACAGCCTCGTGGATCATAGCTGTGCTGCGGGTAAACTGGATGGTATAGCGATTGGTTGTGCCGTCTTCCGCCGTAACGGAGATAACCGCCGCATCATCGCCGCTCATTGCAGGAATGACAAACGCGGAGGCATTATCCGCCGCCACTGCTGTGATTTCCGGAATTTCTTCCGTAAAGCCCAGCGTATAGGTGTAAGCGAATGTATCCGGTGTAAAGCCTTCCAGATCCTTGCCGTTCAGCTGCAGCGCGGTCAGCGTCGCATTGCTGCTCGGAACGGGAGCGTCAATCGTATCCGCATATACTTCCCACTCGGTAACGCCAACTGGTCTGAAATTGGAGCCAGTCGGCTGTCCCTTCAGAACCAAGCGCATTGCCTGCGTAGTTACTGCGTCAAAAGTGATATCGTTCTTGACTCTACCCGCAAAATTATCCTTTTTGCTCTGATTGGAAACATCCACCCAATTTCCTTCCGCATCCTGATACTGCAGGATTGCCTGCTGCGGCAGCTGGGTTGCACTGTCTGTAAAGTAATAAATACCAACCTTTTGAATGGAATATGCCTCCGGGAAGGTCAACGCCAGCCAGGAAGTTTCGCCGCTGTGCGTAATATCATCCGTAGCGGCGTCGCCAATTCCGCCCGAAACCCAGTTGTTCCAACAGGGGCGCATATTCCCATCGCCGGTATTGCCATCAATTACAGCCCCGTCGTAGTTATCGCCTGTTCCATGCTTAGTGGATCCCAAAATAGTAGTTCCTTCAGACGCTAAGGCTATGTTCTTGCCCGGCACTGATTCTGTGCCAATGCGAATGTACGCCTTTGCCTTTATGGACGTAAGGCCTTCCACCGTGCCTATCTTTTCAACCACTCCGGCCTGTGCCACTTCGTCTTCTGTGATTGCATCCCAAGTAACAGCTGCACTCTGCTCTGTACCGTCGCTGTACACAACCTTGACAGTAGCCGGCAAAGTCGGGACTGTCCCGGTCTTCGTGACAATGCGGGTATCCCTTACGCCAAGTACACCCTTGACAATAACAGTGATTTCAATCGCTTCTCCGCCGTCAACGGTACCGCTGACAACAAAGGAACCCGGCTGTGCCAGATCCTCGTCCGAAACAGCGTCCCATTCAACCGAAACATCTTCCTTGGTACCGTCGCTGTAAATCGCAGTTACGGACGCAGGCAGAGCCGGCTGTACACCAACATTGGTTGTTACAGAGGACGGTGCATCATATCCGAGAATACGGCTGCCGTCTTCAATATCCGCCGTGGTATAGCAAGTAATCTTATCAGAGGACAAGCCATCGCCAGTCGCTGTCAATGTAAAGGAACCTTCGTCCTTCGTAGACTTGACAATCACAAGCGCTTTACCGCTGAATGCTTTTCTCTTCCAAACGCCGTCATAGTCTTTGTAACGCTCCCAGCTGGGGGCATTGCCGTTGTCCACGCCGACAATCTCGCCGTCTCCTGTGATATCAAAATACATTTGATTGTCCGCTGTCGGCATAAAGTTGCCGTTCGCGTCGGTAACATCCACCGTGATATAGGAGAGATCATAATTGTCCGCTTTAATGACCTGACGATCCGCGGAAAGCTTGATTGCCGCCGGGTTGTCTGCTGTAGCTACAACATCTTCGGCAACTTCATTGCCGTCGGCGTCGTAAGCAACCGCAGTCAGGGTACCGGGTTCATACGGAATACGCCATTCCAGATACAGCTTACTATCGCTATCCGGATTAACCTGATAGACCACATCGTCGCCGTTTTCATCCTGATACGGCGCAATGGTTTTAAAGGTCTGCATGCCAAGGCTTTCGCCGTCTTTAAACAGCTCCACGGAGCGTGCATTAGAATAAATACGAACCGGAATTTTACCATTTACAGTAACCTGGGAAGCCAAGGCGGGATCATCCCAGTTCCAGTGCGGCATGATATGTACCATCGGATTCTCTTCCACACTGGTCCACTGGCTTTGATACAGATAATAGTCATCCTTTACAAAGCCTGCCGTGTCCACTACGCCAAAGTAGGAATTCTTCGGAGGCGCATAGGCATTCTGGTTCCACGGGGTCGGCTCACCGATGTAGTCGAAACCGGTCCACACGAACTCGCCGAGCACAAATTTCCTGTCGCGGTCCGCCACCCACGAGCTGGTCGCCGTACGGCCCCAGCCCACATGGTCGTTGTCATAGGAGGACTGCTGGTAATCCGGATGCGAGCCAGAATCCATGGAGCCGCTTCTGTCTGGATGCGCATAGATGCCGCGGCTCTTCGTTGCGGAAGAATTCTCAGCGCCGTAGATGATCCAATCCGGATGTTGATTGTGGCGGTAGTCGTAGTTAGCTTCCGCATAGTTCATGCCAACCACATCCATCTTAGAGGCAACCGCCGTGTAGTTGCCCTCGTTCGTATTCATGCGGAATTTGTCTTCCCCCATGGTATACGGTCGAGTGTCGTCAATTTCCTTGCCTGCTGCCAACAAATAATCTGCTACTGTCAGGCCTTTTGTATCATCGGTCGCATAGATTTCATTGCCGATGGACCACATGATGACAGATGGGAAGTTTTTGCCGCGGTTGACCATAAGCTGCAGGTCAAACTGTCCCCAGGTCTGGCCCGGCTTCGCGTCCGGATGCGTGGCGGCCTGTTCAAAGAAGCGCCTGCCATAATCATAGGTATTTTTCCCCTTATACCAGCTGTCAAACGCTTCCTCAATGACCATCAGGCCAAGCTTGTCGCAGATTTCCAGCAGCTCGTCCGCCGCCGGGTTATGCGTCACGCGGATGGCGTTGACGCCCATCCCCTTCAGGATCTGCATCTGGCGCTCAATCGCACGGTAATTTGCCACAGCGCCCAAGGCGCCCTGATCATGGTGCATACACATGCCCTTGAGCTTCATCCATTCGCCGTTCAAATAGAAGCCGTCATCTGTGGTAAAGGTTGTCCAACGGAATCCAAAGCGGGATTCGTAACGGTCTGTTACAACGCCGTCTACCAAAATTTCGGTTAAAGCTTTATACAGATTCGGGGAATCCACGGACCAGAGTTCCGGATTCACAGCTTCCAACGTCTGCTCCACTGTTTGCGTCTTACCAGCGGCAACCGTAATCTCTTCAGAGGTTTCCGCTTCAGTGAATACACTGTCGTCCTCATAATTAAGGATGGAAGTGCGCACCTGAACCGTCTGCTCCGCGTCAGAATCATTCTGTACCTTTGTTGCAATATTGACATCTGTTGTAAAGTCGCTTACATCATAATCTTTTTCCAGATTCGGCGTGGTGATCTTCGTGCCGTATTTGGCCAGATGCACCGGCTCCGTCACAATCAGATTGACGTTGCGGTAAATGCCGCTGCCGGAATACCAGCGGCTGGTTTTACCATTGCTTTCGGTTTTGTTTTCCGCGCGAACTGCAATCACGTTTTCTGTTTTACCATCACAGATCAGGTCATCGGTAATATCATACGTAAATTCCAGATATCCGTTGGGGTAATTGCCAATCAAATTACCATTGACATAGGTGGTGCTATTCATATAGACACCGCCAAATTCAATGTTAATCCGCTTTCCCGCCATTTCCTCCGGCAGAACAAAAGCTTTTCTGTACCAGCCGGTACCTCCGGCCAGATGGCCAATTTCCGAAGTGGTCGCATTACCATTTGTAAAATCGAGTTCAATGCTCCAGTCATGGGGCAATGTTAAACTGCGCCAGTCGGAATCGTCAAAGTTCTTGTCACTGGCATTGGAAGGGTCCCCCAAATAGAATCTCCAATCGTCGTTAAACAGGATTTCTCGTTCGGTTTCATCCGTTACTTCCGTCAGCACCGTACTCTCGGCGCTGTCCTTCACATCCTGCTCCGTCATCGCCAGCGCGCTGGTGAAACTACCTGTCGCAATTGTTGCTGCCAGAAGCAAAGCCAACAGCTTTTTGCTATGTTTCACGTCTTCAAATACCTCCTTCACTCGTTCTCTTCTCTTCATTGTCTCACCTCTCAAATTTTACCTCAGCATTCCTCCTTTAGAACACTATTAAGATACTACTATTCCCTCATGTGGAAAAGGTTCCATTTGTCCCTCATTATACAGATCTGTATAACGAAACACAAAATCGCCATGAAGATATTGTTAATAATAACACATCCCAGGTTCAATCACAAGATATAAAACACTTTTAGATAAAAAATTTCAACATTTGTGTACCTGCTCTCCTGTTCCTTATTTCAAGCAATAATATCTTAATTTTAATGCAATAACTGGATGATTTATCATATTTTTCTAATTTTATTACTTAGTAAGAAAGTATCTTTTCCACACAGTTCATTTTGTTGCAGATAGAGCGTATATGTAACATTTTACCATCATGTTTTTCCTTCGTTTACCAGATTTTTTATAAGAAAGACGGGCTGCCCAGATCACAGGCAACCCGTCAATATGTTTATATAACCATTCATTTGTTTTCGCTCAGCCGCTTTTCAAAATACGTTCGATTGAACTGCACTGCTTGGGAATTCGGCTTGCACTCTCCCGCCAATTCATTGTAAAAATTGGCGACATCATATTTGCCCAGTTTGTCGTAGCAGACACACAGCTGTAAATACGGAAGATAGTCATGGCTGTCGGGCTCTGAAAACCCGCCGGCTTCTTCCCTGCGCGGCTGCTCCACCGCAGTTTCAAACCAAAAGGCCGCCTGTTGCAATTGGTTCCGGTCCAAAAAATGCTTGCCGATTTCACAGCACACCTCAGACCGCGGCGTATCATAAACCAGGCTGCGCAATAAATCGCGCAGCGCTAAGTCGTCCTCTGACAAGGCGTAATGACAGTAGGACATCTGCCGGCATGCGTCAATCTCGTTCTCTATCCAGCCCCGGCCGGAGTCCAGAAAGGATGCATATTCCTTTAATGCGTCCTCATACCGTTTATGATAATACAATTCGCGCGCATAATAAAACTGTTCGCGCGGATCTAAAGATTTTCCTTCTGACCGCAGCTTTTCAAAAATGCGCAAATTCCGGTCCGGGTCGCTCGGATGGAGCTTTTGATGCGTAACAGCCGTATTGACATGGAGAATTTTCCCGGCGGGCGTAATCACCTCATGCACCGCGCCCTGCCAGACGAATCCCATCCGGTTGCGGATCAGCCTTTCCCGATAATAGGAAAAGGTCGGATTTCCTTCACCGTCAAAAGCCGTGTGGTACTTCATCATGACGATGCTGACCGACGGGTCCAGTTCCGCTTTCAATTTTAAAAGCTGCTTTGCATCCTCTTCCAGCAAAACGTCGTCGGCGTCCAGCCACATACAATAGTCCATTTCCGCCTTTGAAAAAGAAAAATTCCGAGCGGCAGCAAAGTCGTCGATCCACGGAAAATCATACACCTGATCCGTATAGTTCCGCGCAATCTCTTTTGTCGCGTCTGTGGACCCGGTGTCCACTACGATGATTTCATCCACACAAGCCCGGACGGAGTCCAGGCACCGCGCCAGGACGTCTTCCTCATTTTTTACAATCATACACAGGCTGATCGTTGCCATAGCAAAGCCCCCTCACCGGATTGCGGCCTTTTTGTTCTCAGAAAGACCCATTTATTCCATCCTATGCAGGTAAAATCAAATGGTTCCAGGCACAGGGCCTTTTTAGGCCGCAGAGGCTTGGGCGCAAATGCCGGGAAAAATGGAAAAGATACTTGCAATAGCTGCTTTTTTGTGGTACTATAATCAAAGCTATTTATGGGAGCTTAGGCTCCAGGCAGTATTATCGGAGGTGCAGTATGAACGCGTTGCAAATTGTTTTCGGGGTCGTTCTGGCTTTGTTCTCCATCGCTATCATCGTGATTGTTCTGTTGCAGGAAGGCCATCAGGCGGGACTGGGAGCAATTACAGGCGGTGCGGATACATTTCTGGCAAAAAACCAGGCGCGGACCGTGGATGCGTTTCTCGCAAGATGGACAAAGGTGGTCGCCGTCGGCTTCTTCCTTCTGGTCATCGTATTGAACGCGATCCTGTTTTTTGGCGTAGGCCAATAAATCCGAATGCAAAAAGCCCCGCTTCTGAAAGCGGGGCTTTTTTTGCCTGAATTTAGCTGAGTCAGTCCTCAAAAACAAAGATATAAAACCGTTAAAACCAGGGAAGAATGATTTGAGTAAAGGCGCGGACCGCGCCGCCCCGCTACAGACGGCGGGCAAAGGAGTACAAGATAATGTTGGAAGAAATGAAAGATAAAATTCTGCATGTTGTGCAGAAAACGCCGCAGGTATTTACTTCCCGCGGCCTGATTCAAAAGATGAAAATTAAAGACACCAAGCTGTTTTATCAGGCTTTAAACCAGCTCAAACAGCAGGGCCTTGTCAGCGTCAATAAAAAGCACCGGGTACAGGCTGCGCCCGGCCCGCGCATGGCGCCGTCCAGCGCTGTCAAACGTGCGGAGAAAGGCGGGGCTCCCAAGGCAAGAAACCTGCGCCCGATTCGCGAAAAGCTGCGCCAGCCCGTGGAAAAAATCGAGGGCGTAAAAAATGCCGTGATTGTATCCCTCAGCAAGGGCTTTGCCTTCGCGCGGCCTGAAGACGGCGGCGACGATCTGTTTATCCACGCCCGCCAGCTGAAATCCGCCTTCATCGGAGATTCCGTCGTGCTGGATCACATTCAGCGCAGCGAACGCGGTTTTTCCGCCGACGTGGAAACCGTGACGGAAAAAGCCAGCCGCCTGCTGACCGGTACGTTGGTACAGGGCGACTTGGGCCTGGAATTCGCGCCGGACGATGCGATCCGGTACAACCTGCCGGTCCAGAAAGATAGCATCAAACACCTGCGGGCGTGGACGAAGGTACAGGCGGAAATTCACCAAATTCCCGGAAGGGACGACCTGTCCGCGCGGATCGTCAAGGTCTACGGAACCTCCAACAGCGCTAAAATCTGTGCAGACGCCATCATTGATCAAAACGGCATCCGCACCAAGTTTTCGGATGAAGTATTGGCGGAAGCGAAGAAGGTCTCCAAAAGAGGGATTTCCGAAAAAGACCTGAAGGGCCGTTTGGATTTGCGGGACACCAACATTTGCACCATCGACAGTGCGGATGCCAAGGACTTGGACGACGCCATATCGGTCAGCCGCACCCGGCTGGGTTACCGGCTGGGCGTACACATCGCGGATGTCTCCCATTACGTAAAAGCGGGAAGCGCAATCGATATGGAGGCGCGGGAACGCGGCACCTCCGTTTACTTTGCGGACCGGGTCATCCCCATGCTGCCGGTGGAGCTCAGCAACGGCGTATGCTCCCTGAACGCGGGTGAAGATAAACTGACGCTCTCCGCGATCATCGAGTTGGATAAGCAGGGAGCCATTTTGTCCTACCGGTTCCGCAAGAGCGTCATCAACTCTAAAGTGCGCGGCGTTTACGCCGAAGTCAACGAGATTTTTGCGGGCAAGGCCGATAAGGAGCTGCGCAAAAAATACGCGCCGGTGATCCGTTCCCTGAACGCCGCCCGCGAACTGGCGGACATCCTGCGCGAACGCGGCAGGAAAAATGGTACAGTTGATTTGGAAAGTACGGAATCTAAATTCACGTTGGACGAAACAGGCGTGTGCGTCGATGTAAGTCCGCGCGGTACCGGCGAATCAGAGCAAATGATTGAACAGCTGATGATTGCCGCCAACCAGGCGGCGGCAAAGCTGGCCAAGCAGGCGCGTATCCCGTTTGTCTACCGCATTCACGAGCAGCCGGACCCCGCGCGCGTGGAAACGCTGGCGGATCTGGTGGCGGCGCTGGGCCTGAATGCCGTAAGCCTGCGGCATAGCGCCAGCGTGACAACCGCCGACTTTGCCAAAGTTATGGCGCAGGCGCAAAACACGCCGGCGCAGAAGGTGGTTTCTCATCAACTGCTGCGCACGATGGCAAAAGCCCGCTACGACACCCAGCCAGTCGGGCATTTTGGCCTGGCTCTGGAGGACTACTGTCATTTCACCTCCCCCATCCGCCGCTACCCCGACACCGCGATTCACCGCATCATCTCCGCGTATCTGGAGAAGGACAAGCAAATGGACCTGCACTTTGCCGACTTTGCAAAACAGGCAGCTTCTCAGTCCTCCAAGTGTGAGGTGCGCGCGATGATGGCGGAACGCAGCGCGGAGGACTGCTATATGGCGGAATATATGACGCAGCATCTCGGCGAGGAATACGATGGCATCATCAGCGGCGTGACCATGCGCGGCGTCTTTGTGGAGCTCCCCAACACGGTGGAGGGCTTTGTCCCGGTCACATCCTTTGAGGGTGCACACTTCCAGTTTGACGGCCTGATTACCCAATACGACGAGACAACCGGCAAGAAGCTGACCATCGGCCAACCTCTGCGTGTTAAAGCGGCCGCCGCGGATGTGGCCAGCGGACGCATCGACTTTGTTCCGGCGGAATGATCTCCAACACAAAACCCCGGCGCGGTGAAAAAACCGTGCCGGGGTTTTTCTATCTGTCAAAAATTCGCTTTCTTTTGGATTCTTTCCCCATGTCCGCCCGCTCTTACAATTGCATTACGCATCATTCCCCTATCTCAACTCTGCTTATGCTAAACCAAGTTAAGATTTCCTTTGCTTTTTCTCCAAAAACCGGAATAAAGGATGGAATAAACGCCCACCATAGGAACATAAAGATAAACGTACGCGCGGGGACTCTGACGGAACCGCACGGGTGCGGATGGAAAGTGGTGTTACTATGGAATCGGTGTTGAAACTGATACAACTGGTGGATGGCCGGGAACGAACCAATCAAAAGGAGGAAAAAGAAAAGCAGCAGCTTTTGGAGGAAGTCCGGGAAGTCAGCAGGCTGATGGCCTGCAACGACCGCTGGTTTGAACTGGAATGCGACGGCGACCTGATCGAAGCCTGTATCTACCAGCGCGAGGCGCTGCGCGCGCGGTACCGTCATTTGTTGGAAACCGCAAAGCGCAAAGGGATCAGCTGTACGCCGTTTCAGTCAAAAAGGGCGGAGGGTCAGGCCTGAACCGCAGGCTTTTCCCTCCCCTCAGTCGATAACAAAGAAACAGGCAAACGGAAGACAAGCGAAGGGAAATGGTGATGTACAATGACAAGTTGGATGGTGATTCTGGCGGGACTCGGTGTATTTGCCCTTTTGGTCCTATTACAGGTAATCGTAAGGGCGTCCCACCCGGTCCAACGTGCAATGGGCGGCGTTGCAACCGGACTTTGCGCTTTAGCGGTGGTCAATCTCACCGGCTTTTTCACGGGCGTATCGCTGCCGCTCAGCCCATTGGCAATCGGCGTGTCGGGTGCCGCGGGAATTCCTGGCGTGACGCTCATGCTCCTGTTAAATTTAATTCTTACATAATCACATTGCGCTCAAAAAGCTTCATCCACTCTAAACAATTGAATGAACCATTCAGAAAGCCATACAAACCAAGCGTTTGTATGGCTTTCTTCCTTTTTATTTCTGTTGGTTCATGCAGCCGTTTAAAAACAAAGGGAAATACGTGCGGTGAAAGCAGTTTTGTTTATTATCCTGCCGATAAGAAACGCTCTTTTGTCACAACCAATTCCTTATGAAGATGTACAGCCATCCATACGGTAACAACAGCAGAAAGCACATCAGCAATCGGCTGGGCATAAAGCACGCCATTCAGCCCCCAAAACATCGGGAGAAGCAGAATAACTGGCACAAAAAATATTCCCTGTCTGCAGGCGCCAAGGATACAACCTTCTTTCGCTCTTCCCATCACCAGGAACAAAAAGGAATATACCGTGTAGAAACCAAAAAGGATAAAAGAAAGGCCATTTGCCCGCAATGCGATGGAACCGACGCGGATCATTTCCAAATCGCCTTTTGTAAACAGGGACATGATCTGTGCAGGAAATATGGCAACGATCAAACCAAATATCAGACAAAATATCGTAGACCAGAGTATGGAAGTTTTGATCGCTTCATGCAGGCGGTCAAACTTTTTTGCACCATAGCTGAATCCGGCGATCGGCTGGAAACCTTTTAAAAAACCAAATACCATCAGACTACCCATAGACATCATTTTTGTGAGCGGTCCCATCGCAGCAAGCGCGGAATTTCCATATTCTTTGGCCGCATTGTCCATCATACCGATTGACAGGCTGGTCAGCAATTGGAAAAGCAATGTGGGAATCCCTATTTTCAAAATTTCAGATACGATCTCTTTGGAAAAGCAACAATCCTTGATACGAAAATGAAACACGCTCTTTTTGCGGAGGATATAGCATAAATAAACCAAGGTGGAAACGATTTGTGAAATGGCAGTGGCGATAGCCGCACCGGCAACTCCCAGATGCAACGCATAGATGAAAACAGGGTCTAATAGCACGTTCAATATGGCGCCCGTCATTAATGCACACATTGCCGTTTTTGCAGCCCCCTCACTGGACACAATGTTGTTCATGGTGACGTTAAATACATTAAAAATTGAGAATGTGATATAAATACCGGAATAGGCAATCGCATCGGGCAGGACGCTTTCAATCGCACCCAGCTGCTTCAAAATTGGTTTCAGAAAAATGACAGAGCAAAGAATGACAATTGCTCCCACCAAAATACTGCTGTACACGGCCGTACTGGCTACTTTATTCGCCGTATCTTTGTCCCCGCGCCCAAGCAATCTTGAAAGATAAGCGGCGGCGCCATTTCCAAATAACAATCCCAAACCTACAACAATTTGCCCAAGGGGAAACGCCACCGTAACTGCTCCCATCTGGTCGGTTCCAAGCCCTCCCACAAAGTAGGTATCCACCAAATTGTAAAGCGCGTTGATCAACATACCAATCATCGTTGGGAGTCCCAACGCCAAAAGCGCCTTTGGTATTGGTGCGCTTCCCAACAAGTCCATTTTTGTATGATGTTTTTTCATCTTACCTTCTCCCTTCTCTTGACACAAAACGCAAAATACAGTAGTATAAATTATAGTATATCGTTGCTGCTGATTATACTACTATAATTTATACTATTTGTCAATAAAAAAAGGAGGAGTAAATGGCAACCATCGATTTGATCGTACTGGGAATTTTAAAAAAAGAACCCTTAAGCGCCTACGACATTCAAAAACTGGTAGAATACCGAAACATATCCAAGTGGGTAAAAATCAGCACACCCTCCATTTATAAAAAAGTGATTCAGCTTGAAGCAAAAGGCTATATCAAAAGCAATTCTGTAAAAGAGGGAAAAATGCCGGAAAAAGCAGTCTATTCTCTGACAGAAGCTGGCGAAAAGGAATTTGAACGCCTTATGTATGAGATTGCCTCGCAGCCTGTTCGCTTTTTTCTGGACTTTAACGCCGTAGTTGTAAATTTATCAAGTCTTCCACCAGAAGGCCAAAAAACTTGTCTCACAGAAATTGAAAACAATATAAAAACATTAAAGGCGTATCTGGAGGATAACATTCGGGAAAAGAAAATCGTCCCGAATATTCCGGAAACCGGTATGGCCGTTCTACAACAACAATATGTACTGGCGCAAGCAATTGAAGCATGGATTATTTCGTTGAAAGATAAAAATCTTTCCGAAAATGAGAAACAATAAACGTCCTGTATCTTCTTAATGATAAAAATAGACCTGTATTTTTGATGCAAGCTTTGCCAAAATCTTGACAGGATAAGAGGAACTCCCCCGCTTTTAGTGGGGGAGTTGTCCATTTAGCCGACTTTTTACACATTCTTCCAATCAGGGATACAGATCTGTTTTTCTGGATTTCTCAAATCATATGTGGTACAATACAGCCGAATAACGTATTGAAAAGGAAGGTCCTCTATGAACCATTTTATTTTGGAAGCCTGTGTCGATAACATCGCCTCCGCAAAAGCGGCCATGCGCGGTGGTGCGGACCGGCTCGAGCTCTGCACCGGACTGGTCGTCGGCGGCCTTACGCCGGGCCTGCCCTTCTTCCGCCAGGTAAAAGAGCAAACCGGGTTGCGCACTCATGTGCTGGTCCGCCCGCGCTTCGGTGATTTTTGCTATACCGATGACGAATTTGCCGTGATGCTGGAGGAAATCTCCGCACTGGTGCAGGCGGGCGCAGACGCCATTGTCACAGGCTTTCTGCTTCCGGACGGCAACCTGGACCTTACAAAAATGGAAAAAGTCCGGACGCTTTGCAAAAACTGCCGCCTTACTCTTCACCGCGCCTTTGATGTGTGCGCCGATCCTTACCGCGCATTGGAGGAAGCAAAAACCTTGGGAATCGATACCATCCTGACCTCCGGCCAGCAAAACAGCGCTGTCGAAGGCGCAGCACTGCTGCGCGATCTGGTCCAGCAAGCCGGGCCGGTTGAAATTTTGGTAGGCAGCGGCGTAAAATCGGGCAATCTGCGCGAACTGGCGATGAAAACCGGTGCAAAGAGTTTTCACCTTTCCGCCAAAAAAGAGAAGGACAGCGCCATGCAGTACCGGAAAGCCGGCGTGAGCATGGGGCTGCCCATGATGAGCGAATATACAATTTTTGAAACGGACGAAGCCGAAATCGCCGCCGCCCGACAGATTTTGGAACAGCTATAAAGCTTTTCCCTTTGCACTTTTTAAAATATCTGCGACCAGATCGGTGTTATTTGTCACCGCCGCCAACAGGATGCGGTAGACGTTTTCCGGCGCGCGGTGAAAGTTCCGTTTGACCATCCTTGCCTGGTACAAGTCCGGCACGTACAGCGTAAAGCTCATCAGCTCCATGTCCCCGCCGGAAACATGGCAGACCACATTATAGCCGTTGTCTGTGCGGCGAATTTCCACCTTGTTCTCACGTTCCCTTTTAGCAGCCGCCAGCAGGTTGGCTGCTGCAGAAACCGCATGCTCCCTCACCGCAATCGGCACAGCGGCATCCAGCTGCTTGGCAATCATGTGCGCCTGAGGAGTGGCGGTCAAAAGTTCTGGATGCTGCGGGTCTTCCATAAGATTCCCGTTCGCTAAGAGCTCCGCAACCGCATCCGCAATTTCAAAATAATTGGCAAGACCGTTGTCCTGCATAATATGGATGACGTCTTCTCGGGACAACGGCGCATCAACACTGGAAAGCAGATAGCAGATCAAAATCCGAATCTGATTCTTCGTGCGCAGTCCTCCCGGCTCAACGCCGCCGGTAAAAGCATCATAATCCACGGGATCCTCTCCATTTCTTAAAAATACAAACAGCTTACCGGAATACCGGTAAAGGCCGGCTACTTATAAAAAAGCCAAAGCAAAGAAAACGCCAAACACGGCGATTTCGCTTTGACCAACTCTTCTATATTTAGTTTATCATAAGGCCAGCCGCTGCGCAAGGAGAGAAAAGGCGATTATTTTTTGATACCAACAACGCTTTTACTATGAGCCAAAATCTGTTCTCGCTCTTTGGGCGATGCAGCACGAAAAATCCCAACCAACATGCGTTCATTGGGAGAAAGGTCATAGATATATTTAATATGATCAAAACTGTCGGGACGGTTGGCATCACGCAACTCCCCGGATTCCTTTTCATCCGCTAACAGTTCCAACAAGGAAACATTATAAACTTTTGCCAGAGTTTTCAAAACAGCAATGGAAGGCGTCGTTTTGCCTGTTTCGTAATACGTGTAAGTAGAACGGGAGCAATTCAGAATTTTGGCGATTTCCAACTGTTTAAAACCGTTATTTTCTCGGAGCGCGCGCAGTTTTTCGCACAGCTTTTTATCTGTCAACATTGATTCCCATCTTTCATGTAATTTGGGTAGTATATGCTATATTATAATATAATAAAGATATTTTCGGATAAATATGTCAACATTCTTCACTACAATACTGTCAACTTTGTCAATAGTATTTACAGAAAGTCTGCGAATCTCTCAGGGAAACCAAATATTTTTAGAAAAGCCCTTGACGTTACCGGTAAAATTTTATATAATAATCTAGCTGTCAGAATTCATTTGTATGAAATACCCATAATCTGGGATTTTAGTATATATTGGGTTTGATCGTTTCTAAATCATTTGCTACTGTGGCTCAGTTGGTAGAGCAGCGCATTCGTAATGCGCAGGTCGCGGATTGTTTGGAAAGATACTGTTTTCAACTTGGCAAAAATGTGGTATACTAACAAACAGGGCTAGATAAAAGAACCCGGTTCCTATAAATGCTTGTGTGGCTCAGTTGGTAGAGCAGCGCATTCGTAATGCGCAGGTCATCGGTTCGAGTCCGATCACAAGCTCCAAAATCTCCGTCGTAAATTACGACGGAGATTTTTCTATTTCCAGAGGTAAATACACGGCGCAACGAGAGTATTAAAGTCGTTTATAAATGGTCACAACACAAAAAAGATTTTCGTGCCGACCATGCGGACAAAATCGCAAAGCAAGATACAGCAAAAGCGGCGTTTGACAAGCCGGCTGAAAAGCCAACTTTCAAAGTGGCGTAATTCACTAACGCTTCCAGCTGAAAAAGCGCGATATGAGGAATGCCATCGCTGCTAAAAAAGGATTGCTGGATCTGAAGCTGACGAAACAAAACGCTACAAACAAAAATCCCGTGTCAGGAATGGAACCCTGGCACGGGACTATTTTTGGGTGCAATGCGGGTCATACTGGATTACGATCGTTCCTGTACGGGTATCAATCTTTTCTTTTATCCCATCAACGACGGCACGTTGGAATAACCGGCGTACATTCGCTGAAAATCGTAAGAACCGGAGCATTATGTTTTTATCTTTTGATATCCCAGTTCATTTTCCGCAGGCCACTAAATGTCAACGTTACCTTCCCGGTTGTTTCTTCTACGGGAATGGTATAAGTAAACAGCGTGCCGATGTCGTTCGCTTCGCCCGGCTCGCCGACAAAAGCTTCGTCTTGGTAGCTTCCGTTCAATTCCGCTTTCAGCACCGCCAGATGAGCCGTTCCGTCCGGCACAATTTGGTATTCCTCCTGTGCTGCGGAAACCAAGACCGCGTAGTTCTGGAAGAAGTCATGCTTGGGGTTTGCCATAAAAGTAAGCAGATACCCGTCGTCCGCCTTTTCTACCGTAGAAATATTAATGGTACAGTCGCCATCACTGTAAATATTGTTTCCCTCGTTGCCTTTCAGATCATCCAAATCGATTGTGAACAGGACCGGCTGCTCCAGCGTTTGCACCTCATAATTGTAG
Organism: Anaeromassilibacillus senegalensis; assembly: GCF_001261775.1. Taxonomy (GTDB): domain Bacteria; phylum Bacillota; class Clostridia; order Oscillospirales; family Acutalibacteraceae; genus Anaeromassilibacillus; species Anaeromassilibacillus senegalensis. The sequence continues at coordinate 311,803 of NZ_LN868538.1, forward strand.
GTATCCGTCGTTTGTACAATCATACCAAACCCATTCATGTGCGTGCGATAAATGGAAATTGCAAAAAACATCAGCAACAGGGCAATTCCAAAGGTATATGCCTTTTTATTAAACTTTCTGCGGGGTTTTCCCCCGTTATCCGCCTGCTCTTCATCCTGCTGTACTTCCTGCTCTGGAATCATCTCTTTGTTATCATCGTTCAAATTACTTCACCATCTCATTCTTAAATTTGTTCTATACATTTTCATGTTCTCTCAGGCGTCAAAATCTCCGATTTTGGTTACGCCGTGAGGTTACTCAATCATACCCGACTTACAGAAAGACTCTTTCATCTTTGAAATTGCCTTCATTTTCTCAGCCGGTATGATTCAATGTTCTCTCAGGCGTCAAAATCTCCGATTTTGGTCACGCCGTGAGGTTACTCAATCATACCCAACTTACAAGAAACCTCTTTCATCTTTGAAATTGCCTGCACTTTCTCAGCCGGTATGATTCAATGTTCTCTCAGGCGTCAAAATCTCCGATTTTGGTTACGCCGTGAGGTTACTCAATCATACCCGACTTACAGAAAGACTCTTTCATCTTTGAAATTGCCTTCATTTTCTCAGCCGGTATGATTCAATGTTCTCTCAGGCGTCAAAATCTCCGATTTTGGTCACGCCGTGAGGTTATTATATCATAAAGTTTCGCATTTCTCTATATATATTAGCAGTAACTGCATAAGGAGCATCCGTATATGTATGTAACGTTCCATATCAAGCGGGTTTTGGCTCTGCTGCTGGTTCTTGCAACCGTCGGCGCCTGCGCCTTAACCAGCAGCAAAATTGGGCAAGCGCAGCTTGCCAGCGCACAGGTGCAGCAGGAGGGCATTGAACTTCCCATCATCATGTATCACAGTATGTTGAAGGAGGGAAAGGGCAAATATATCATTTCGCCCGCGACATTTGAAGAGGATTTAAAATATCTGAAAGACAACGGCTATCATACCGTCAATATGCAGGACCTGTTGAACTATGTAAACGAGGGAACGGCCCTGCCGGATAACCCCATCATGCTCACCTTCGACGACGGCTACTACAATAATTATCTGTACGCATTTCCTCTGGCCAAGCAATATGAAAGCAAGATCGTCATTTCTCCCATCGGATATTTCACCGACCAGTTCAGCAAAGCAGACGCCAACCACGCCACCTATTCCCATGTGACCTGGGACCAGATCAAAGAAATGATGTCCTCCGGCTATGTGGAATTTCAGAATCACTCGTACAACCTTCATTCCAGCAACGGGAAACGCCTGGGCACCAAAAAGCTGAAAGGCGAAAGCCTTGCGGCATATACCGCCCTTCTGACCGACGACATCACACAGATGCAGCAGGAGATGCAGGAACACACCGGTTACACGCCAAACACTTTTGTCTTCCCCTTCGGCGCAATCAGCAACGACGCTGTCCCCATCGTGCGCAGCCTGGGATTCTCCGCCACGTTGACCTGTGAGAGCCGCATTAACACCATTACCAGGGACCCCGAATGCCTTTACGGCCTGGGGCGGTATCTGCGTCCACCGGGGCAGAGCAGCGTAGATTTCTTTAAAAAACTGGCGCCTCCCAAAGCCGCGGCATAAACTGAGGATACATGCTTATTTTTTAAACCATAATGACAGGGAGGAATTTGAATGCCCATTATTTATCTCAGCCCATCGCTGCAGCCGTTTAACGAATATGTCGGCGGCGGCAACGAACAGTATTACATGAACCTGATCGCAGACGCCATGGAACCCTATCTGCGTGCGAACGGCATCCGCTTCACCCGCAGCCGGAAGGATATGACCCTGGGCCAGGTCATTCGGGAATCCAACGAAGGTTATTACGACTTGCATCTGGCGCTGCATTCCAACGCTGCGCCGCCCAATTTAAGCGGACAAATCAGGGGAACCGACGTCTATTATTATCCTGCCAGTGAACGTGGAAAACGCGCCGCTACCATCATTGCCGATAACTTCAAAAACATTTATCCACAGCCAAGCCTGGTCAAGACGGTACCCACCACGACACTTGCAGAAGTAACCAAGACAAATGCCCCTTCCGTATTGATCGAGGTCGCTTATCACGACAACGTGCAGGACGCCGACTGGATCCGCAATAATATCAACGAGATCGCCGCCAATATCGTGGAGAGCCTCACCGAGTATTTCGGTCTGCCGTTTATCAGCAATCCACAGCCGGCCCGTCAAGGCGTTGTCACAACGCAGGGCGGCAATCTGAACATCCGCGCCCGCCCCAGCCTGGAGGCGCCGGTTATCGCGCAGGCGCCCAACGGCGCGCCGATCACCGTCAACGGGGAATGGCAGGGCTGGTACGTGGTCAATTACAACGGCAATGTCGGTTATTCCGACAGCCGGTTCATCCGCCTCACCTAAAAGAAAAAGCCTGCACAGGCCATGCACAGATTCGCCGCGGCGGACCTGTGCATTTTTCTATGCAGACGTTTTATTCCACTTTTTGTACCGCTGGAATCGATTTTACCGTATCCTCTCTCCGTCCATACCCGTAACGCTGCCGGTATTTCCAGGTCAGGCCAACAGAGAAAAACACTGCGGCGAACTCCGCGAAGGGAATCGTGAGCCATACGCCGTCGATATCCAGGAACATGGGCAAAACCAAAATTCCCAAAACCACAAAGACCAATGTACGCAAAAGAGACAGGAAACCGGAAACAATCCCATTGGAAAATGCGGTAAACATCCCCGATGCGAAGATATTGATTCCCACCGGGATAAAGCTGATGGAAAACAGATAAAATCCGTGCAGGGCAATGTCGTAAACTTCCGTCCCCTGCGGTGAGAAAATCCCCATCAGGAATGGCGCCAGGAGAATTGCCGCTACCAAAGTAATTGCGGACGAGCCCAGGATGAAAATGTACGAATACCGTATAATCCGCTGCTCCTGTTTCCAGTTCTTGCTGCCGTAGTGGAAACTGATGACAGGCGCAACGCCGGAGGTAAAGCCCAAAAAGGCGGAAACCAGAAAAAACTGCGCATATAGAACGATGGTGATCGCCGCCACGCCGTTTTCTCCCAGATAATGCAACATCACCATATTGAACAGGAACGTGGTAATCCCCATGGACAGGTTTGTAACCATCTCAGACGCACCGTTGACGCAGCATTTGCCCAGCGTTTTAAAATCAGACGATGGTTTTTGCAGATGCAACTCGTTGCCTTTCCTGCAAAAAAAGACAATGCCGATGATCGCCGGCAAAAGCTGCCCGATGCCGGTAGCAATTGCCGCACCGGCGATCCCCATCTGCATGGGAACAATAAAGACATAATCCAATACCATATTGATGACACCGCCCAAAATGCTGTTTAAAAGGCCAATCTGCGGCTTGCCGGCGGTAACCAGAAAATAGTCGAACAGGCATTTCACAATGCAGACAGGCGCAAACAACATTCCTATGATGGAATAGGTGTAACAATCATCGTACAGGACGGGCGTGGCGCCCAGCAAATGTGTAATAGGCCCGGTAAAAAACAGACCGATCCCCGCGATAATCAAACCGACAAGAATGGAAAAACATATGATCAGAGAAAAATGCCCGCGGGCCTTTTCCTCTTGCCCTTCTCCCATCTCCTTGGCCACAACGGCGCTTCCGCCTGTTGCAAACATGATGCCGACGCCGGTGATAATGTTGATCAGCGGCATGGCGATATTGACGGCAGACAGCGCATTTGACCCCACATATCGGGCGACGAAAATACCGTCGACAATCGTGTAAAAGGACAGGAAGATCATCATAATGATGGTTGGCAGGGTAAAACCGATCAGGGAGCCAAAGCGGAACTCCCTTGCTAACGAATTCATAAAGCACAACTCCATTGTATAAATTGGCAGCATAGCTTATAATAAAGTATATAGTAACCATATAGTCAAGGAGATTTTTTAAAATCATGGAAAAAAATACAAAATGGGTTTTTACCACCGGGGAATTTGCCAAAATGTGTGGGGTAAGCAAGCAAACCTTGTTCTACTATGACGAAGTCGGCATTTTTAAGCCGGAATCGGTCCGCGAGAACGGGTATCGTCTATACACCTATTTACAGCTCGAAGCCTTCAGTGTCATTCATACGCTCCGTGAAATGGGAACCCCCATCAAGGAAATTAAATCCTATCTTGACCAACGGAATCCTGACGCTTTTGTCGCGCTGTTTGAGCGCCAGAGAACCGCACTCGAAGAGACGCTGCAAAACCTTCACCGCATCCACCAAATGATGGACGCAAAAATCGAGCTGGTGCGCCGTGCCAGGGAAATTGACTGCGACACAGTCAAGCTGGAGACACAGCCCGCCGAATTTCTTGTTTTGAGCCAGTCCATCGAAGGTGTCAGCGACGACGAATCTTTGACAATCCTGACGGAGCACATCAATCTGTGCAGCAGGAACAAGCTTCCCTGTGCCGCCTTTCTGGGCACGATGGTTAAGCGGGAAGCCATTTTGAACGCCGGATGCGGCCAATACGCCTACTTTTATACAAAGGTATCGGCTCCTCCCGCGGATTTACCGGTGCATTACAAGCCCGCCGGAATCTTTGCCACCGCCTATCACCGCGGCAGTTACGAATCGACTGCGGGAACATATCAAAAGTTGCTGGCTTTTCTGAACAATAAACACCTGCAAATAGGGGCATATTCCTATGAAGATGGTCTGCTGGATGAAATCACCAACCAGTCCAGTGAAGATTACATCACCAAGATCTCCCTTGAAATTGCGTCTTCCGGCAATTGATATTTGCGTTCCCAGAAATTGCATTTGCAAAAAGGTTACAAATTTGTTATTATTTCAATGTCCTCGCGAGACAATTTTTTCGTTGCAAGGAGGAACAACCCATGAATTGTAAAGATCTTTGGGAACTGCTGCGCAAGTGCTTAGGCATGTGATAATAAGATGACTGACGGCCCTTGTTTGAAGCAGGGCCGTTTTCATTTCCCGTACTTTGAAGCTTGACCAAATCATCAGGGTCCCTTTTATAAAGGTTCAACCGGTCTTCAGGTATTTTTCACAAACGGCCGGTATACTATAACCAATCCAAAAGGAACCCAAAACCGATTACAAGAACTTCTCTTTTCATATTTCTCCTTTTCTAAACTCTTCTTGAATCAGCCGTCCGAAAGGGCGGCTTTTTCATTTGCAGCAGGTTCTTATTTCAACTTGTTGTACGTTTCCGCATCCACCGGCTCCAGCCATTCCGTCTTCGCCTCCTGACCCGGAACCTCTACTGCAATGTGAGAAAACCAACTGCCCGGCGCTGCGCCGTGCCAGTGTTTTTCGTCCCCGATCTGTACCACTTCTCCCGGATGCAATTCCCGCGCAGGTTTTCCCCATTCCTGATAATAGCCCCGGCCACCGGTACACAGCAGAATCTGCCCGCCGTTTATATGTCTGTGCCAATGGTTGCGGCATCCCGGTTCAAAAACAACATTGCCGATGCTGACTCCTGATGTCGTCAACATCTGTAAATAGCTGACCCCGTCAAAAAACGCTCCAAACGGATTTACCTCACCAATAGGAAACACCGAAGCCGGTCCCAATTCCTTTTTCATGTTTTCCATATTCATTTTTATCCCTCCATATGTCTTTTCTTTATCAAAGCATACACCTTGGAGTGCACACCATGTCAAGAAAAAATAAAAATTTATCTGTATCCCCTTGACTTGAAGCTCACTCCAAGTGGTATGATCTTTTTAACGGCTAATGCACTGTTAAACAAGCAGGCAAGACTTTCGTCCTGCCCCCTTACTCTTTAAAAAATTGGCAACAGGAGGTTTTCCCATGACGATTACCGAAGTGAGCAAACGATTTGACCTCTCCGCAGATACGCTGCGCTACTATGAACGCATCGGACTGATTCCCCCGGTACACCGCAACAAAAGCGGCGTCCGGACCTATGAGGAGGAAGACTGCCGTTGGGTTGAGTTTATCAAATGTATGCGGAACGCCGGCATGCCAATTGAAGCTCTGATCGAGTATGTCTCTTTGTTCCAGCAGGGCAGTGAAACCGTTCCCGCCCGGAAGGAACTTTTAATTGAACAGCGGCGGCTGTTGGCAGAACGCATTGCAGAAATGCAAACTGTACTGGCCCGGTTGGACAAGAAAATTGACGGTTACGAGGACCATATGCTCAAGGCTGAGGAACAGCTGAAAAAGGCCGATTCCTGAACGCTGTCTCTGTACGGAAACACAGGCATTAGATAAAACATAAGGCCGCGGCGCATTCTAAAAGTGCGCCGCGGCCTTATCATGTATTGTTCCTTTAAAACCTCTCCGGACCGGTCAAACCCGCAGAAACAGGTACAGCCTGTTTTCCTCATCATATTGAAAACCCGCGGAACGCAATGTGTTACAGGAAGCCCGGTTCTCTGCCTCAGGCTGCACAATTACACGCTGTGCGTCAGGCTCCTGAAAAATCGCTGTCAGCAAAGCTTTTACCAGGCTGGTCCCCAGGCTCTTTTTTAAGTACGCCCGTTCGCCAATGAGATAATCCATGCTATAGGTGCCGGCTGTTTCTATTGCTCCGTGCCAATCCTCGCCGCTCTTTTCATACGCATAGTACTGGCCGAATCCAATGTCCACGCCTTCGTATACGGCAATAAAGTGATGAATGAAACGGAACGCACCGTCACGCTGCCGCACCTCATCCATCCACGCCGAAGGCTGCTCATACCATTGCGCCACATAATCCTGATGCAGCCACTGTTCAAATGGAAGGATATCCGTATCTTTGAATACTCTCAACTGAATCTGCTCCATACACACCTCATACTTTTATATCAGTGAGTCCCGTTTTAATAACTCTAAAAAGAGAACGTATTTTTCCCTTTCTTTTTTGCAAGGTACATCGCATGGTCTGCCGCACGGAACAAGTCTTCATACTTGGCGGAGTCTCCCGGCCATGCGGCAACGCCGATACTACAGGAAACAGGGTCGCTGCCTGCCGACAAATCGCTGAGTGCACGAATCTTTTCCAGAATGCGCTGGGCCCGATCCGCTGCTACACTTTGATCATCGGAACCAGTCATAAAGGCTACAAATTCATCGCCGCCGGCACGCCCCAGAATATCGCTTTCCTCGCGGAATACCGAGCACAGCACCGTCCCAATCTGCGCAAGCAGCCGGTCGCCCTCCGCATGGCCGCGGCGGTCATTCACCTGTTTGAAATTGTCAATATCGATCATATAGAGAAAGCCCTTGGAGCACTCCTTTTGCAGATACAGGCGAATCTGATTTTCCACCGTTGCCTTATTATAAAGCCCGGTCAGCGAATCCCGTTCCGATTTTTCAAGCAAAATACGCTCCCGCTCTTTCTGACTGCTGATATCCACCAGCTTTCCCATCGCCAGATAGGGCTTTTTCTTTTTGTCATAGAAGGTCTGATATTGACAGAGGCACCAAAAATATGTCCCGTCCAATCCCATCATACGAAATTCCTGGCTGCAAATTTCGCCCTCAGGCAACGGGTTTTCCATCTGCCATGCTACGAGCTTTCGGTCGTCCGGATGCAACATCTGTCCAGAGGCCTCCTTCCAACCGCAAATTCGGGAACTGGACAGCGGCAGCAGCTTTTGTGCATTGGAGGTAAACTCCAAAATCTGATCCTTATAGAAATATTGAAACAGCACCGTATCGGAGAATTTTGCCAGAACCGCGTATCGCTCATGTTCCAACCGCAGTTTCTTCCTCTGCCGCTGAACTGTCCAGAAAAACGCCAACCCCGCAGCCGCAGTCAACAGGATTAAAAACACGCCCATTTCTACGGTATACCGCATAATGACTTCTGAATGATGCGAAACATTTTCAGCGCTTGTCAAGTTTACGATATGCCAATCATTGTATCCCAATGAAACAGTTGAAACATAAATATAATTTTTATCTGCCAATCTGAATTTACAGGTCGCATTCTGATTTTGCTTCAGCATCGCACGAATGGAGTCCAGATCCTTCTGCTCTGCCAAATAGGACTTCATTGCTGAGTACAGATTGCTTGGAAGCGGCTCCGATATCTCCACAAAATCGCCGTTCCCTTTTACCAGGTAGCTATGTACCGGTTCCCTGAAATAACTGGTTTGCAGCGTCTGAACCAGCTTCTCCGCCTGCACCAGGCTCCTTAAAACGCCTACTACTTCTCCATTTTCATACACCGGAACCGCGATGCTGAAATAGTACTTTTCCCCCATGCGCTCGGAAAACCGTACGTTTGAAACCACAGCCTTTCCATGGGACAGAAGATCATACGTCTGCCAGTCCTCCGGACGGACGCCCGAGTCGTTCAAACCACTGAACAACTCGCTCAAGGACGCATACGTTACCTGATAGCGTGCCTGTTTTTCCCCAATAGCATGTAGATAATTTGCCAGCCACGTGCCTTCCGGATCAATCTCCGCGGAATCCACCATGACGGCGATCGCTTCCAGCGTACCTTTGATATCCACTATCATTCCCTGAACTTCCGTTCTTTGCCCCTCTGCGTATGCTGTCAGATTTTCTCCAATCAACTGATCAAACTCCTCGTCCAGCTGTGTACGGTACTGGGCGAAAGAAATCAGAATCAACATGGAAATGAGTACAAAACACAAAAGAAGGAAGACAATGACCCGTTTACTCCACTTCATCTGTTCCTTCATCCTTACATTTATTAAATCTTTTTAAAATTATTATATAGGAGTAAACCTTGTAAGTGTGCGAAAAAAAGAATAAACCTTATATTTCTTGCCAGAACTCCCACTTTACAACAGGAATGTTTATATAATTAACAATTTTTTCTAAAACACACCCCAGTACATGCCGCCCCATTCTTTCCTGACCGCAACATCTGAAAAATCGATCCGTTTTTTTCAGGCTGGCAAAAAATCGGAAAGGGAACGCCGCCGAACTGTCGCTCAGCAGCGTTCCCTTTCCGTAAAAAGTCAATCTCTATATGATTTTCATTCAGCTCCGCCTGCAAACGATCGAACAGGCAACAGCTGTTTACACGTTTGCAGGATTTCCTCCGTTCCTGCGCCGCATGAGGTAATCCTCTAAAATGATGGTTGCCGCAACCGCGTCCACCACAGCCTTTCGTTTTTTGCCGCGCGTATCGGTCTCGTTCAGATACCCGTGCGCGGTAATCGTCGTACCGCGTTCATCCTGTAACGCAACCGGCAGTTCCGTCAATGCCCGCAGCTGTTCCGCAAAAAGGCGCGCGCCCTGGGCGCTCTCCCCTTCGCTGCCGTCCATATTGCGCGGCAAGCCGACGACAATCTCTCCAACGCCATATGCCTTTGCCTGTTCCGCGATAGTCACCGCCAGCTTTTCCCGGTTATACTCCTGAATCACACCGGCTGGAGATGCAAGGCGTTCTCCCTCGTCACAGACAGCAAGTCCGGTACGGGCTTTTCCCAAATCAACCGCTAAAATCCTCATCTTTTCCGCTCCAAATTCTCCCGCTTCCACCAGGTCTGCCTGGCAAAGACCGAGACATCCGGCGTCAGATGGGTTGCGTCGTTTTGCAGGACCAAATGCGGAATATCTTCCCGGTCAATGTCAATGACGCTGATCGCCGTATTATCACACCAATCCACGTCATTCAGCCGGTCCAAAGGCCACCCCTTTGCGTGACAAAGCATATTGCGAATTGCACACCCATGGGACGCGACACAGGCGGTTTTCCCACGATTCTTCTGTACAATCGAAAGAAGCGCTTCCCACACACGGTCGTATACCTGACGCATGGACTCTCCGTTTGGCGCGATAAAATCCTGTGGCGCAGTATACCAGTTGCTGTCCTGCTCCGGCGCGACGTTCGGCAGCTCCGCCCACGGGAGTCCCTCATAGTCGCCGCCATCCAGCTCCATCAGCCGCACATCCGTGTGGATCGGCAGGTTATGATACCGATTGACCGCCTCCGCTGTTTGATAGGCACGCTTGAGCGGACTGGTATACAGCGCATCGATCCGCATATTGCGGCACCGCAGGCCCAGCAATTCCAGCTGCTGTTCCCCATTGCCAGATATTCCGCAGTCCGAACTGCCCTGAAAGACGCCCATTGTATTGCCCTCTGCCTCACAGTGGCGCACCAGCAATACGCGCGTCGCTTCCTCCGGCTTTGGCGGAATGGGCGTATGCCGCGCTGGATCGGCCATCACGTTCCTATAATCTTTCATGCCAGGTCCTCTCTTTGTATCAGTTTCCATACGGGCACACGGCGCCGGTCAGCTCCGTAACGGAGGCAATATGATTTTCATCCAAATAGCGGTTCAGCCCATCCAGAATCTTCACCGGGGCATATGGGTCCGTAAAGAGCGCCGTGCCGATCTGCAGCGCCGACGCGCCCGCAAGAAGCATTTCTACCGCGTCCTGCCAGGTGCTGATTCCGCCAAGTCCCACCACAGGCACCTTGACCTTCTGCGCTGCCTGCCAGACCATGCGCACCGCCACCGGGAACACCGCCGGGCCGGAAAGGCCGCCGGTGTTGTTGTGCAGAATCGGGCGGCGGGTACGGATGTCAATGCGCATGCCGGTCAGCGTATTGATCAGGGAAATTGCGTCTGCGCCGCCAGCTTCCGCCGCTTTTGCGATCTCTCCAATATCCGCTACATTCGGGGACAGCTTGACCATTAACGGCTTTTTGCAGTACTTGCGCACCGCAGAGGTGATCTCCTCCACCCCCTGACAGGAGGTTCCAAACTGCACCCCGCCCTGTTTGACGTTGGGGCAGGAGATATTCAGTTCCACCAGATCGACGCTGCTGGCGGAAAGCTTGTCTGCCATACGGCAGTAATCCTGCTGTGTGTTGCCTGCAATGTTGGCGATAACCACCGTCCCCTGCTGCTTCAGCCAAGGCAGGTCCTTTTCAATAAAATGATCGACGCCGGGGTTCTGCAATCCCACCGAGTTGAGCATACCGGACGGCGTTTCCGCGATGCGAGGCGGCGGATTGCCCGGACGTTCCATCAGCGTAATCCCCTTGCAGGAGATGCCTCCCAGCGTGGAGAGCGGATAAAATTCCTGATATTCCCGCCCAAATCCAAAGGTGCCGGAGGCGGCGATCAGGGGATTTGCAAAATCCACTCCCGCAATATTTACTCGTAAATCTGCCATATTGTACCGCCCTTCCTCACTCTAAACAAACTTCCTGATAGGGGAACACCGGCCCATCCTTACAAACGTGGCCGTAAAACTCCTTGCCGTCCCGATGAAGCTTACAGGCACAGCCTAAGCAAGCGCCAATCCCGCAGGCCATGCGCTCTTCCAGAGAAATCTGACATTCCACACCGCGTTCCCGCGCAACCCTGCACACCGCTTTCAGCATCGGCATGGGGCCACAGGCATAAATCACGGAGAAGTCCAGATCCTGCAAGCAATCCGTCACCACACCGTGGTGGCCCGCCGTCCCGTCGTCCGTCGCAATGCGGACGGCACAGCCCAAAGCTGCAAAGTCATCCTGTAGAATGACTGCATCCTTACTGCGAAATCCCAGCACCGCCGTTGCATTGTGGCCATAGGCTGCCGCGACGCCCAGCAGAGGCGGCACGCCGATTCCACCGCCAACCAGCACCGCTTTGCGGGAGGGGTCTCCCAGCTGAAACCCGTTTCCGAGCGGCGCCAGGATGTCCAGATCATCACCCTCGTTCTGTTCCGCCAGAATTTGCGTGCCCTCTCCCCGGATTTGATAAACAAAGCGCAGCGTCTCTTTTTCCCGGTCAATCCCACAGATGGAAATGGGGCGGCGAAGCGTTTTGCCCGGCACATAAATATGCGCAAACTGACCGGCCTGCGCTGCCTGTGCAAACTCCGGGCTATGTACTGTCACATCAAAAATACCCTTAGCAATCTCCCGCTTGCGCAAAATCTTGCACTGCTTTACATCATATTTCATAACTGAATCGATCCAATCTCTCCAATAATTTCATCGCGCATCCGCACCGCCTCCGCGGCAGCGGCTTTGGCGAAATCTGCTTCCGGCGCGTTCTGCTTCTGCCACGCGCACAGGATGGAACGGGAGGCATTGATAATCGCACCGCAGCCATTTACATCGAATGCCGGAGCGACGTCCTTTGCACCGCCTCCCTGCGCGCCGTAACCCGGCACCAGGAAGAAGGTATGCGGCAGAGCCGTGCGAAGCTCCTTGAGCTGCTCTGGGTAGGTCGCGCCGACCACCGCGCCCACACCGGAATACCCGTGCGCGCCGGGAAGCTGTTCGCCCCAGGATTCACAAAGCGCCCCCATGGTGGCATACAGCGTCTTGCCGTCGTCAAACGTGCGGTTCTGCAGCTCTCCGGAGGATGGGTTAGAAGTTTTCACCAAAATGAAAATGCCCTTATCCTGCTCTTTGCAGATGGACAGCAGGGGATTTACACCATCGGAACCAAGATAGCCGTTTACGGTGAGTGCATCGCCGTTAAACGGGACACAGCATTCGCCCTCCACGTCCACTGTGCCGAGATGCGCCGCGGCATACGCTTCCATGGTGGTGCCGATGTCGTTGCGCTTACCATCGGTGATGACGAACATACCCTTTTCACGCGCATACGCGACGGTGTCGTGCAGCGTCTTTACCCCCTGCCAGCCGTACATTTCATAGTACGCGCACTGTGGCTTGACCGCCGGAACGATACCGCATAACGCGTCGATTAACCCTTTATTATACTCCAGAATGGCGGCGGCGGCGCCATCCAGATTCTTGCCATGCTGTGCAAACGCTTTCTCCTTGATATAGGACGGGATATACGCCAGTTTCGGGTCAAGGCCCGCTACTGTGGGGTTCTGCATCTCTGCAATTTTCTCAATCAATCTGTCAAACGACATTTTCATTCCTCCAAGGCGATTATTTTACGCCCACCGCTCACAAAAAACGGCGGACAGTCATGCCAGTCTATCAGGTATCGCGGTACACGATTTTTCCTCTGCAAACGGTATATTTAACCTTGCCTCTCAACGTGCGGCCTTTAAAGACCGCATTACGGCTCTTTCCATGAAGCTTATCCGGATCCACGGTCCACTTCTCTTTCTCATCAAACAGGACCAAATCCGCAGACCGGCCCGCTAAAAGCGCTCCCGCCGGAATATTTAACAGCCGCGCCGGCGCCGCGCTCATCAAGCGCAGCAGGTCGCCGAGCGTCAACAGGCCCGGCTGCACCAAATAGGTAATTCCAGCCGCCAACGACGTTTCCATTCCAATACTTCCGTTCGGTGCGGAAGCAAAATTGGCCTTATCCAGCGGCGTATGCGGCGCGTGATCCGTTGCAATTGCATCGATGGTGCCGTCCTGCAACCCTTCAATAACCGCCTGCCGGTCGCGCTCCGTGCGCAGAGGGGGACTCATCCGGTAATCCGCGTCTTTTGCGCGCAGCAGCTCGTCCGTCAAGCTGAAATAGTGCGGGGCTGTCTCCGCCGTCACCCGTACGCCGCGGCGCTTTGCGTCGCGGATCATGGCAACGGACGTGCGGGAGCTGACGTGGCAAATATGAATTGGCACGCCGTAGGCTTCCGCCAAAGCGATTTCCCTTGCGGTACCGCAATCCTCTGCCGAGGCCGGCACACCTGGAACCTCCAGCTCTTGGGAAACAACACCTTCGTGCATCAGGCCTCCTTTTGAAAGAAACAGGTCTTCGCAATGGGAAACCACGCACAGCCCCAGCCCGGGTGCCGCCTGCATGGCCTGCGCCATCAGACGGGAATCCACCACAGGGCGTCCGTCGTCGCTCAATGCAATTGCCCCCGCCTCTTTCAGCGCAGACAGATCGTTCAGTTGCTCGCTCCGCAGCCCCTGTGTAATCGCAGCGGCAACATAAACGCGCGCGTCCGCCTGTTCCGCCTGTTCTAAAATGTAGCGCACCGTATCCGGTGTGTCGATCGTCGGCTTTGTATTCGGCATGCAAAGCAGGCTGGTTACACCACCCGCCGCCGCCGCTTTACAGCCTGTCAGAATGTCTTCTTTTTCCGTAAATCCGGGATCCCGCAGATGAACGTGCATATCCACCAATCCAGGCGCGGCAACCAGACCGTCCGCCCAAAGCTTTTTTGCATCCGGACAGTCAATTTTTTTACCAATAGCAGTGATCTTTCCATTCTCAATCAGGATATCGCCTGTTTCATCCCGTCCATTCACAGAATCGACAATTCGTGCCATTTGTATCAGCAGCTTTTCCAAAGTGCACCTCCCAAAAGCATTTCTATTTTTGAAATGATACCGCAAAGAGGCAAGGCCTCTATCACAACCGTATTCTGTTTTTACAAGCGTCAATCGGAAGTTCTGCTTCCGGCTACGGTATTGAAGCTATTATAACATATCCGTGGACCGTGCAACAGTCCAACGGCTGAAAACGGTTCATTCGGGATATGATTCATGCTTTCTCATTCCGGTATGATTCAATGTTCTCTCAGCCGTCGGGGGCTTCGCCTCCGCTTACGGCGTGAGGTTATTATACCGTATTGGACAGTAAAAAGCAAAACCTTCCAACTTTCTGCTGCAAAGAACCCGAAGCGACAGTTGCCGCTTCGGGTTCTTTAAAATGCGTGACATCCACGCCGAAATTTATTAATATTTCTTGCGCGCCACGTAGCTGGTGTGCAGGAGCTCATGCGCCTTATGGCTGCCGGGCTCGCCCAGATACTCATCGTAGACCAGCTTGATCAACGGGCTCTCGTGGCTCTTGCGCAGCGGGAGGTTCTTGTCTTCCTCATACAGCGCCTTGGCACGGTCCGCCTTCAGGTCTGTGAAGCTGCGCACGGTGGACGACTGGATCGGCTGGCCGCCGCCGTTGACGCATCCGCCCGGGCAGCACATGATCTCGATAAAGTGGTAATCCGCCTCGCCGCTGCGAACCTTCTCCAACACCTCATTGGCATTGTTCAGGCCGCTGACGGCCGCAACCTTGACATCCATACCGCCGATATGGTAAACCGCTTCTTTGATACCCTCGGTGCCGCGCACCTCGGTATACTCGATGTTCTCGACGCTCTTGCCTTCCAGAACATCTGCTGCGGTACGCAGAGCCGCTTCCATTACACCGCCGGTCGCGCCAAAGATGGCGGCCGCGCCGGTGGAAACGCCCATCGCGTCGTCAAAGTCCTCATCCGGCAGGTTGACGAAGTCCAGATGCGCCATGTTGATCAGGCGGGAAAGCTCGCGGGTAGTGATCGCAATATCGGTATCCGGCAGTTCTTCGCCTGCCGCGCTCATATCGTCGCGCTTGATCTCAAATTTCTTCGCGGTGCAGGGCATGACGCTCACAACCACGATATTTTTCGGATCCAGATTGTTCTTCTCTGCGAACCAGGTTTTGATCATTGCGCCGGTCATCTGCTGCGGGGATTTGCAGCTGGAAACGTTCGGCAGGAGATCCGGGAAGTAATGTTCACAGAATTTCACCCATCCGGGAGAGCAGGAAGTGATCATCGGCAGAACGCCGCCGTTTTTCACTCTTCCGAGGAATTCGGTGGCCTCTTCCATGATGGTGAGGTCCGCACCGAAGTCGGTATCAAACACTTTATCAAAGCCCAGACGGCGCAGCGCTGCAACCATCTTGCCCTTGACGTTGGTTCCAACCGGCATACCGAAGCATTCGCCCAGCGTTGCACGGATGGCCGGAGCGGTCTGTACCACGACGTACTTCTCCGGATCGTTGATCGCGGCCATCACATCGTCGCACTGGTCGCGCTCGGTGAGGGCGCCGGTCGGGCAGCTTACGACGCACTGGCCGCAGGATACGCAGGCCACGTCGCTCAGCGGACGCTCAAACATGCAGCCGATATGGGTATCGAAGCCGCGGCTGTTCGGGCCGATGACGGATACATGCTGATTGGCGCACGCTGCGACGCAGCGGCGGCACAGGATGCACTTGCCGTTGTCGCGCACCAGATAGTCGGTGGTTTCATCGACCAGCGCTTCCGGCTTGGAACCGTCGAAATATTCGGCGTCGTCCACGCCGAGCTCATAGCACAGCGACTGCAGCTCGCAGCTTCCGCTGCGCTTGCAGGTGAGGCATTTTCTGTCATGCACAGAGAGCAACAGCTCCAATGTCAGCTTTCTGGACTGCTGCACCTTGGGCGTATTGGTGAAAACCTCCATCCCCTCGTTGACCGGATAAACACAGGCCGCCACCAGGGAACGGGCGCCTTTTACTTCTACAACGCACATACGGCAAGCGCCGATTTCGTTGATGTCCTTCAGGAAGCACAGGGTCGGGATATTGATTCCCGCAAATCTTGCGGCCTCCAAAATGGTGGAACCAGCCGGCACTGAGAGGGGCATGCCGTTGATTTTGATATTGACCATACTCATTGTTGGCACACTCCTTTCTTATCTCTTCACAATTGCGTTGAACTTGCACTTCTCCATGCAAGCGCCGCACTTGATACATTTGACCGTGTCTATCACATGCGGCTTCTTGACCGTACCGGTGATAGCGCCAACCGGGCAGTTGCGCGCGCAGAGCGTGCAGCCCTTACACTTGTCCTCAATGATATGATAGTTGGTGAGAGCCTTGCAGGCGCCCGCCGGACAGCGCTTCTCCGTGACGTGCGCGATGTACTCGTCGCGGAAATAGTGCAGCGTGGACAGCACCGGGTTCGGTGCGGTCTGGCCCAAAGCGCACAGCGCGTTCTCTTTCAGATACTCGCACAGCTCTTCCATCTTGTCGATGTCTTCCAGGGTGCCGTTGCCGCTGGTGATCTTGTTGAGCAGCTCCAGCAGGCGGCGGGTGCCGACGCGGCAGGGCGTACATTTGCCGCAGGACTCGTCAACGGTGAATTCCAGGAAGAACTTCGCGATATCCACCATACAGGTGGTGTCGTCCATGACGATCAAACCGCCGGAACCCATCATGGAACCGATGGCAATCAGGTTGTCATAGTCGATCGGCACATCCATCTGGGAAGCCGGGATGCAGCCGCCGGAAGGTCCGCCGGTCTGTGCCGCCTTGAAGGTGTGGCCGCCCGGAACGCCGCCGCCGATTTCCTCGACGATCTCGCGCAGGGTGGTGCCCATCGGCACTTCCACCAGGCCAGTGTGCTCGATCTTGCCGCCGAGCGCGAACACCTTGGTGCCCTTGCTCTTCTCCGTACCCATGGAGGAGAACCAGTCGGCGCCCTTGAGGATAATCTGGGGGATGTTGGCCCAGGTCTCGACGTTGTTCAGGATGGTCGGTTTGCCGAACAATCCCTTAAGCGCCGGGAACGGCGGACGGGGACGCGGCTCACCGCGCTTGCCTTCGATCGAGGTCATCAATGCGGTTTCTTCACCGCATACGAATGCGCCCGCGCCGAGGCGAAGCTCAATATTAAAGTTAAAACCACTGTCAAAGATATTATCGCCCATCAGGCCGTATTCCTTGGCCTGATCGATGGCGATCTGGAGACGTTTGACCGCGATCGGATATTCCGCGCGGACATAAATATAGCCCTGGGACGCGCCGATTGCATAGCCGGCGATCGTCATGGCTTCCAACACGGCGTGCGGGTCGCCTTCCAAGATGGAACGGTCCATAAACGCGCCTGGGTCGCCTTCGTCAGCGTTGCAGCAGACGTACTTCTGATCCGCCTGGTTCTGTGCAGCAAAGCTCCACTTCAGGCCGGTCGGGAAGCCCGCGCCGCCGCGGCCGCGCAGCCCGGATTTCTTCATTACATCAATGACCTGTTCCGGCGTCATTTCCGTCAGGGCCTTACCCAGCGCCTGATAGCCGTCCACTGCTATGTACTCGTCGATGTCCTCGGGGTTGATCACGCCGCAGTTGCGCAGCGCAACGCGGTTCTGTTTTTCATAGAAAGGCGTGTGGTTCAGGGACTTGATGGCATCGGAATTCTCCACCACGGTCTCTTGGTACAGAAGTCTCTTGACGATTCTTCCCTTGAGCAGATGCTCTTCCACGATCTCCGGCACATCCTCGGGCTTTACCATGCTGTAGAAAGCGCCTTCCGGATAGATGATCATGATCGGGCCGAGCGCACACAGGCCAAAGCAGCCCGTGCGAATCACATTGACCTCTTTTTCAAGGCCCTGTGCGGCAATTTCTTCTTTGAGCTTATCAATGATCAGCTCGCTGTTTGAGGAGGTACAGCCGGTACCGCCGCAAACCAATACATTGGAACGATACATTTTGCAGCCTCCTTATTTTGAATTTGCGCCGATGGTGTATTCTGTCACGACATTGCCGTTGACCAGATGATCGTTGACAACACGCGTTACCTTTTCAGGGGTCATCTTGACATAGGTGACCTTTTCCTTACCGGGCTCCACGATCTCGACGACCGGCTCAAACTGGCAGATGCCGATGCAGCCCGTCTGGGTCACCATGACGTTCTGGAGGCCTCTTTTTGCCACCTCGTCCACAAGGGTGGTGAGGACCGGGCGCGCACCCGCCGCAATGCCGCAGGTGGCCATGCCGACCAGCACGCGGATTGCGTCGTCCTGTCCCTCGCGCAGCGTCACTCTGCTGCGGGCTTTATCACGGATTGCCTGAAGTTCAGCTAACGACTTCATAACTATATTTTCTCCCCTTTGATGCATTCTGTTTGTTCTTCGAGGTATTCCCTGATCCACGCAACGACATCCGGCGTGTTCAGCTCCACCTCTTCTCCAAGAATCCCGCGCAGTTCGCGGGTGTCCAGGGTAAACTCGCGTTCGTCCATCTTGTGATGGAACACAAAATCCCGGTCCGTGTTGCAGGTAATCAGCAGCAGCACGGTGGAATTGATGTCTCCCAACGGGATAAAATCCACGTGGGACGGCACAAATTCCGCACGCACAGTCGTGCCCTCGCCGGGCACAGAGTGAATCTGCAGCCCGCCGCCCGTCATTTCCGCCTCCATTTTAAAAAGCGGAATGCCGAGGCCAACCTTGCGCGTGGTGCGCGTCGTAAAAAACGGGTCCGTCACCCGGGCCACCTGCTCCGCGCTCATGCCGCGGCCGTTGTCGATGATCGAAATCACCAGCCGGTCCGCCGCGCTGCTCTGGCAGACATCTATCGTGACCAGACTCGCCCCCGCCGATATGGAATTCTGCGCAATGTCCATCACATTTAAAGACAGTTCACGCATATCAGTTGTACTTTGCCAAAATACCGTCGATTTCTTCCGGCACCAGACGGCCGTAAACGTCGTCGTTGATGGTCAGAACCGGAGCCAGGCCGCATGCGCCGATACAACGGCAGGCGGTCAGAGAGAATTTTCCATCCTCGGTGCACTCTTCCGGCTGGATGCCCAGATTCGCGCTGACCTTGTCCAGGATCGCCGCCGCGCCTTTTACATAGCACGCGGTGCCCAGGCAGATGGAGATGTTGTATTTACCCTTGGGGGTAAGGGAAAACTGGGAATAGAAGGTCGCCACGCCGAAAACTTCCTCCAGCGGTTTGCCCAGACCTTCCGCCACCATGGTCTGCACTTCTACCGGCAGATAGCCGTAGATTTCCTGTGCTTCCTGCAGAACGGGCATGATTGCGCCCTTGTCGTCCTTGTGCTTTTCAATAACCGCGTGCAGTTGTTTCTCCTGCTCCGGGGTTCCACTGAAAGGCAGATTGCTGATTTTTTTTTGCATTCTCGTTCCTCCCTGTGATTTCAAATGCGGCGTTCCATTAAAAATTCGGACAGAACGCCCCATATGCATTGTTGTTAATTATAGCATAATGCACGACTAAAATCTACATTTTCTACTAAATTTTCATGATTCCTTGCTTTTTTTCCATGGGAAATTCATTTGTTTGTTATAATTTTATCAATTACCCCTTGATATATCGCATCCCCTGGGGATTCTTCCATAGATTGTTACTGATTTAACAGATCGGATTGTTTTATTCCTCTTATTTGCCCTTTGGCTCATTTAAAAGTTGAATCAAACCTTTTGCGGAACACGCCGGCAGCTCCAAGCTGCACGAAGGATCCCGCATATGTTCCAGATAATGGGAATCAGAATTGTGCAAATGTCTCAATGCTGTAAGCTCCGGGTTGGTTTTCAGCAGCTTTTCCAGGCTGCCGTTAAAACTAATCTCTGCCGTGCGAAATCCGGCTTCCGGCGGAATCGCGCCCAAGGATGCGATCACGCTGTATGCCGGCTTATCCACATGCGCGGGAAACGCCGTCCCGCCAAACCGCACCGCCTCCCAATAGACACGGTTGACACTGATCTGCGTCGCGTTGATGAGCAGGCGCTCCTCCTCGTCAAGGATATGGTCTTCCGCGTCCATCACATACTGATGGCCAAAAATTTCCGGCTTGTTCCGGATGGAATAGCTCTTCTCCTTCACATACGCTTCAAAAGCCTCCGCGGACGGCACATCCGGAAACAAACAGACCACATGCGCCTCTTCCTCCGTGCAAAGCTCCATGCCCGGTATTACAATCAGCCCCGCCGCTTCTCCTGCCTGAACCGCTGCCGACGTATTCCGGCAGGTATTGTGATCCGTCAGGGCGATGATATCATATCCCAGCAGCTTTGCCATGTTCACCAGGTTGCAGGGCGTCATATCATCATCGCCACAGGGAGACAAACAGGAATGCAGGTGAAGATCGTAAAGCGCCCTCATTCCTTGAGCAGCTCCGCCAGCCGCGCTCCCAGCTCATAGCTGTTCTTTTCGCTGCTCAGCACAATGATTTCCTGCTGCTCCGCACGCTGCCGCGCATCCTCGTCCAGTCCCGCATTGTCCGTAAGAACAATGCAGGCCGCGTCCGCCAGGGACGCCACCGCAATGGCGTTGACGTTGCCCATCACCGTGAACCAGGCCGCGTCCGCGGGCAGGCGCGCCATGACCCAGCTGAGCAGGTCGCCCGTATAACCTCCCGTCACCTCACGCGAAAAGTCGCCCTCTACCAATTGTTTCAAGTCCAGCTTTTCATACAGTTCCTTTACCGTCATCGGTTCCGTCCTCCTTATTATGTCCCGGCACAAAACCGCCCATAGAGGACAGCGCCTGGGCCACATGCTTGATCTCTTCCCGCAGGACAAAGATGCATTCGTTCTCTTTTGCCGCGCCTTTCACAACGTCTTCCGCAAAGGAACGGCAGGTGGGCGCGCCGCAGGAGCCGCAGTCCAGCCCGGGAAGCCGCGCGGCGATCTCGTCCATTTCTGCCATCATGCGCAGCGCCTCTCCCATGTCGTCGGATAGCTTGAGCACCGGTGCAAATTCCAGGTTGTCCTGCCACTGCATACAGGGCGGGACATCCCCTTCCAGATGGTTCTGCGATACCGGCAAATAGCGGCGCAGCCGCTGTAAGCGTGCCTTTGCCACATATGCGTTTTCCACGCAAAGCACGCCGCCGACGCAGCCGCCCGCACAGGCGTTCAGCTCGATGAAATCCAGCTCTTTGATGCGCTCGTCTTCCAGCTCCTCCAGCACACGGATCACATTGTCCACGCCGTCCGCCGCCAAATATTTATCGTTGAGCAGGGCGGCGGATTCGCCGCCGCTGGACGCCCAGCCGACACCGATTACGCCGGACTGCATCATCGGCTCCACCGCATCCGCGTGCTCCATCTTTTCCACCAGTGTTGGAAAAATCTCGCTGATGGCGATGGCGCCGTCGACATACGAAGTTTTGGAATTGATCGGACATTTGGTATCTGTCACTTTAGCCGGACAAGGCGTGATAAAAAAGGCCCCGATCTTTTCGAGCGGAAGTCCCGTCTTCTTCATCGCTTCCTTTTTGACAATGCGCGCCGCCGTCTCCATGGGGGAATTCAGCGGCAGCACGTGGGAGCAGAGGTCCGGGAAGCGCACACGGATCAATCGCACCACCGCCGGGCACGCCGAGCTGATCACAGGGCGCTCCAGGACGCCCTTCTGCATCAGTTTGCGTGTTGCGTCGGAAATGAGTTCCGCACTGCGGGACACCTCGTACACCTCGTCAAAGCCAAAGGCCTTTAAACCGGTGAGCACAATGTCGATGTCGTCCAGGTTATTGAACTGCCCGAACAGTGCAGGGGCGGGAAGGGCAATTTTATATTCGTAACCGTCCAACAGATCCAGATGATCAAATTTTGCACGCTTGGCATGATGCGGGCAGACCCGGATACATTCGCCGCAGTCAATGCAGCGCTCCGAAAGGATCAGCGCCTTGCCGTCGCGCACGCGGATCGCCTCCGTGGGGCAGCGCTTGATACAGTTGGTACATCCCATGCATTTATCCTTGTCCAAAATGACGGAATGGAAAAACTTATCCAAAATTAATCACCGCCTGCTTTGCTCCGATCCGTGAAAACAGTCATATGTAAGGTCGTTCCCTTGCCGACCTCGGTGTCTATCTTCAAAACGTCGGAATACTTTTTTATATTGGGCAACCCCATACCCGCGCCGAAGCCCAGCGAACGCACGTTATCCGGCGCGGTAGACCAGCCCTCCTGCATGGCTTTGCTCACATCCTTAATACCGGGACCATGGTCCTCCAGCGCCACATAAATTTTGTCCGGATCAATCTCCACGTGCGCCGTGCCGCCGCCCGCGTGAATCACCATGTTAATTTCTCCCTCGTACATGGCGATCGCGACGCGGCGGATCACATCCGAGCTGCAGCCGATCTTTTTCAGTTTTCTCTTGACGTCGCTGGATGCCGCGCCCGCCTGGGTGAAATCGTCTCCCGGAACTACATAATCAAAATGCAGGGTACTCATGTAACGTCACATCCCCCTGACAATCCATTTGTATACAGCAGGCCGCATGCGGTGAACATCCGGTAGGGTGTGCGCAGCACCGTCATGTCCTTTTCCTTTGCCAGCTCCAGGATGGTATCATCGACCTCCTTGCCGCGCACAAAGATGATGCAGTGCATGTCCATCATCTCCGCCGTGCGCACCACCTGCGGATTGGTCAAGCCTGTCAGCAGGACGGACTGGTCCTTCACAAAGGCCAGCACATCGCTCATCATATCGCTTCCGCACGCTGTGCGCACTTCCACATCCAAATCCCCTTCCGCAAGGATTTCCGCCTTTAAAATTTGTACTACGTCGCGTACTGTCATAGAACTTTCCTCCCATTTCATCCTATACAATGTTTTTGGATACGGCATTCTAAATTTTATGCATTTTTATTATAACATATCACAGAAAAGGAAACAACAAAAAGGAAGCCCCGGCAGACGATTTTAGAAGAATCGCCTGCCGGGGCTTTTTAAAAAAGGTTTCTGATCAGTTGTGCGTACTAACCGCGGTAACCTGGAATTTTACTTCTTGCGGATTGAACGCGCCGTCGGAATACGTCACGCGGTAAGACTGCCCTTTGGGATTGGGCATGTAGCTCTTTTCTGCGAGATACTTATACACAAGATCGTCATCGACTACCTTTGTCCCATAAGCATCAAAATGAATGGTGTAGGATAAATCAGGAATCACATCCCCATCTGAATTGACAAACTGAACGATAAAGTCTTTCTCGATTTCAGACGGATCCTTTTTCTGGAACTCGTAAATTACGGAGTAGGTCCCTTCTGACAAACGGATGGACGCGCCCGGCTGCTGCTGTGTGGAACCTGGAACGGTACAGTGGGCAAGCTTCACTGTGGAATCTGTAATGGTAAAGCCCGCAGACGCCAGTGTTGGAATGGTAAAACTCCCATAACCGGAATCCTGATCCAGCTCCACCGTATATGTTTTTGGATTGCTCTGCGTAGGGCCTGTCCACGCGCCGGTTTCTCCGCGGCCATAGACATGCACGGTTGCGGTCTTCTTTTCCGGTTCCGCACTTCCTTTCAGATAATAAACCAGTTCATTGCCGCCATTAAAGAGCAAAAGATTTTGTCCCTCTTTTTTGTCTCCGCTATGGGTGGATACATAGTCAACCGCGGAAGTGCCGTGAAGGTCGCAGAAGGTGCTGAGGGAAGGAATCTGAAACTCGTCAAGGCTGACATTATATTCGCCCAAATCAATGGTAATGAGCGGTGCTCCATAACGTGTGGAATAGGTAACCGGATATCCGTTATATGTTGAGGGTTTATCCGTTTTTAAGGTCGCGGACGCGTTTGGCGCCAACGCCGTTGTCCACCGGATGGTAACTGTGGTTGTTTTTTGCGAAGCCCTCGTTTGAGCCGCCGCAACAATGGAAAATGCCGTTATGATCAGTGCCACCGTCAGCCCAACCGCAAGGAAGCGTTTCCATCTTTTACTGCCTGTAAATTTCATAATGCGTCCTCCTTATTCATAGATTCCATCGTTTTGGACAATCGTCTGACTGTTAAACAGCCTGCCTTCATCATCTGCAACCAGATAACCGGCTGTATGACCGGTTGTTGTGATATTCCGGATGATGCCGGAGGACTTGTTTTCAGAAACAATACCGCCCACACAGCACACGCCGCGCACATTTACACCGTTTTCCGGAGCGGCCAGCGAACAATTTTCGATTGTGCCGGCATTCACTACAGCCAGGCCGCCAAGGTGCATATGGCATAAATGATGATCTGCCAATATCAATTCATATTGCGCCAAACCTGCGTTAATGGAACCGGTATAGCTGCAAGCTTTCATCACTGCATTTTTTGTGTTTGTGGAAACAAGCCCGCCAAAGTAGCAGTTTTTACCTTCATTCGCTTCCATTGCTTCATCCGTACGCAGGGTGCCGTTGATATCGACCGAAGAGGTGCAATTTTCTATGGTTCCGGCATTGACTACCGCGATGGAGCCCACGTCATTGCCGCTGCTGTTAATGGTTCCTTCAACCGTCAGGTTCTTTAAAACGCCCGTATTGTTTACAAACAGGCCCAAATTGTCCACACCGTTTATGGTATAGCTGACCGTATATCTGGCGCCTTGGTATTCGCCGTTCAGTCCGCCGCTGATGGACTGGGTGGGGACGTAATCGCTGCCAAGCGCAATGTCAGCACCCAAAACAAAGAACTTATCACTGTAATCGCGGATTTTATTAAACTGCCGCTTGTTCATGATCAGGAACGGGTTTTCCTCCGTGCCGTCACCCCCGGAAAAATCGGAATCCCCTTTCTTCACGGTGAACACGACGGTAGCGGGCACAGCCAAACCGGTCTTGTCATCGACGGTTACCGCCTCCGCCTGATCTTCCGGATCATACACATAGCCGGCCGGCGCCGCGTACTCCGCCGCGGAAATATCGGCGCTGTTTTTCAACGTAATGAACTTGCTGGCAGCCAATTCGCCCGCCTGGCCACCCTCACGCCATTCAAGTTTTACATTGTCTTTAAACCGGTCCACATCCCCATCGGGGCTGCCGCCGCTCGCGCCTTCATCCATTTGATACGCGTTGAACATCAGGTCCGCATGGTAGTGCCTGCCCTGGTATTCGTTGCCGACAGTTTCCGGCAGATAGCCCGCGATCACATAGGTTTCATCGCCGCCCGCCGGAAGCATCGCCGTGGTGTATACGGTTTTGGTTTCCGGCTCCGTGTTATCCGTCGCCAATGCATCCGGATCGGCTACCGTATTGTCATAAGACTGATTCAGGTTGACGTCTTTGATTCTTTCCCAGCTCGTACCGGTATTCTTGTAGATAAAAATTTTCAAAACTTTTTCCAGGCCATTGGTACAGGGCACATTGTTTTTCTTGTCCCAGTGAATCGTTTTGCCATCCTCGCTCAAGCCGGTATTGCCTTCGCCCGCTTTGCAGAAATCCCCCAGATTGACGGAAATATCCACCTTCGTGGGCAGCGTGCCGCCGTTGGTAATCTTAACCGGCTGGAAATAAACCGGAGCCGGATCAAAATCACCGATGTTCATACCGTTCTTGTCTACTCGGTTGTGTCCACCCGTCGGATTCAGTTCTTTTTCAAAGTTTTCATACTTCATAGGACGCAGATTTTTAAATTCCAGCGTCGTCTGGCCTTCCACATCCGGCTTCACACTGATATCCAGCACGCCGGCGGAAAAGTTGGCGTTGACTTTCTCCGTGTCGGTAAACCATGCCATCGTTCCTCCGATCAACAGGCTCAGCACCAACAGCACGGAGACACCTGAGAGAATGATTCTGCTTTTTTTCATGTTTGGTCTCCTCCTTTTTATGTTACAAGCGGGCGCAGGATATACCATAATTTGGCATATCTTTTTCTTGTTTTTGTATTATACCATATGTTGCAGAAAAATGCACGTAGAATTATCCGAATCATTTTATAAAAAATGACCAAAAATCGTTCAATTTATACCAAACCATTTTTGGCACAAAAAAAGGGCTTATCTTTTCGATAAGCCCTTTTCGTATGATTATAAGGAAATTACTGCGGACATTTTTCCTCTTACGACTCTGCCAACGGCGTGGAAACCTTTTCAAACTGGCTGTTGTACAGATTTGCATAGAAGCCATTCTTCGCCATCAGCTCGTCGTGCGTGCCCTGCTCCACAATGTCGCCATCCTTCATGCAGAGGATCAGGTCAGCGTCGCGGATCGTGGACAGCCGGTGCGCAATCACAAAACTGGTGCGGCCCTTCATCAGGTTATCCATCGCCTTCTGAATCAGCACCTCCGTGCGGGTATCAACGGAGCTGGTCGCTTCATCCAGTATGAGAATCTTCGGGTCGGACAGGATCGCACGCGCGATGGTCAGCAGCTGCTTCTGCCCCTGGGAAACATTGCTGGCCTCCTCATTAAGCACCATATCGTAAGCGCCCGGCAGGGTGCGCACAAAATGGTGTACCTGTGCGGCCTTCGCCGCTACCTTCACCTCGTCGTTGTCCGCATCCAGCCTGCCATATCGGATATTTTCGCGGATGGTGCCGTTGTACAGCCAGGTATCCTGCAATACCATACCGAAGACAGAGCGCAGCTCATCGCGGGAGAAATTGCGGATATCGTAGCCGTCGATCAGAATCGCACCCTCGTTGACATCGTAGAAGCGCATCAACAGCTTTACCATGGTGGTCTTTCCGGCGCCCGTGGGGCCGACAATCGCCACCTTCTGGCCCGGCAGAATGTTGGCGCTAAAGTCGTTGATGATCGTTTTATTGGGATTGTATCCAAATTTGACATGTGCAAACTGTACACTGCCATGAATATGAATCAGGCTGTCGCTATCCGGCACGCCGTCGTCGTCATTGATATGCACAATCGGCACATCCGGCGTTTCTTCCGGCTCTTCCAGGAATTCAAACACGCGCTCCGCGGCCGCCGCGGTCTGTTGCAGGATATTGCTGATATTGGCAACCTGCGTGATCGGCTGGGTGAATTGGCGTACATACTGGATAAACGCCTGAATACCGCCCACGTCCAGACGGCCGCCGGAAGCCAGCCAGCCGCCGATGATGCAGACGACCACATAGCCCACATTGGCGACAAAGTTCATCACCGGCATCATCAGGCCGGAGAGGAACTGCGACTTCCACGCGGAGTGATACAGGGTTTCATTATAGCTGTCAAATTCCTGCACGGAGGCCTCTTCGCCGTTAAATGCTTTCATCACCATGTGCCCGCCGTACATCTCTTCGACGTGGCCGTTCACGTGGCCCAGATATTCCTGCTGCGCCGAGAAATATTTCTGGGAACGCTTGACAATCTGTAGAATAAAAATCAGAGAAACCGGGATGATGCACAGCGCAACCAGCGTCAGCTGCCAGCTGATGGAAAACATCATAATCAAAATACCCACGATGGTTGTCACCGAAGTGATGATCTGCGTGATGCTCTGGTTCAGCGTCTGGCTCAGCGTATCCACATCGTTTGTCACACGGGAGAGAACCTCGCCGTGGCTGGTGGTATCAAAATAGTTGAGCGGCATCCGGTTGATCTTCTTCATGATGTCGTTGCGCAGATTGTACGTCACACGCATGGAGACGCCCGTCATGACCCAGCCCTGAATATAGGAGAACGCCAGGCTGATCAGGTACAGCGTCAACAAAAACAGGATAATTTGCAGGATGCGTCCAAAATCAATGCCGGTCCCGGTGCCTGCAATTTTCCCCATAATGCCGTTAAACATTTCTGTGGTCGCAGTACCCAAAATCTTCGGGCCCACGATCATAAACACAGTGGACAGCATGGCAAACACCAGCACAATGGCGACGCGGATTTTATACCGTCCAAGATACCGCAGCAGCTTTCCCATACTGCCTTTGAAATCCTTTGCCTTTTCCGTAGGCGCTCCCACCGGTCCATGCCCGCCGCCAAACGGGCCATGTTTTTTGGGCGCCTGGGCTTTCATCGGACTGCTCATGCCAATTCCTCCTCTGAAAGCTGGGAACGGGCGATTTCCTGGTACGTCCCACAGGTCCGCATCAGTTCCTTATGGGTGCCGATTCCCACAATTTTGCCTTCGTCCAGCACAATAATCTGTTCGGCGTCCATGATGGTGCTGACGCGCTGGGCAACAATCAGCACAGTGGAATCGCCGGTATCCTTTTTCAACGCGCGGCGCAGGGCGGCGTCGGTTTTAAAGTCGAGCGCCGAAAAGCTGTCGTCAAAAATGTATACGGGCGCCCGTTTCGTCAGCGCACGGCCGATGGACAGGCGCTGCTTCTGCCCGCCGGAGACGTTGGTTCCTCCCTGTGAAATATCCGTGTGCAAACCGTCTGGCATACTCTGAATGAATTCCGCGGCCTGCGCCACCTCGGCAGAACGTTCAATCTCCCGATCCGTCGCATCCGGGCTGCCGTAGCGCAGGTTGGACGCGATATCTCCGGAGAACAATACGCCCTTCTGCGGTACATACCCGATGTTTTCCCGCAGCTCATGCTGGGGGATTTTACGGATATCCACGCCGTCCAGTAAAATTTTTCCGGAGGTTACATCGTAAAAGCGCGGGATCAAATTGATCAGCGTCGATTTGCCGGAACCGGTGGAACCGATGAACGCGGTGGTCTGTCCCGGCAGGGCCGTAAAGCTGATATCCTGCAATACGTCGTCCTCGGCATTGCTGTAGCGGAAGCTGACGTCGCGGAATTCAATTTTTCCCGTTGCTCTCTCCTTCAGGTGTACCGGCTGCTCCGCGTCGCGGACCGTCGGCTCCGTCTCCAGCACTTCCGCGATACGGCTGCCGGAAACCGCCGCACGCGGCACCATAATGAACATCATGGAGATCATCAGGAAGGACATGATCACCTGCATCGCGTACTGCATGAACGCCATCATGTCGCCCACCTGCATCATGGACTGTTCGATCTGGTGGCCGCCCACCCAGACAATCAGCAGGGAGACCACGTTCATGATAAACATCATGGCGGGCATCATGGCAACCATCACACGGTTGACAAACAGGTTTGTGCTGGTGAGGTCTTTATTGGCATTCTCAAAGCGTTCCTCTTCAAATTTCTGCGTACCGAACGCACGGATAACCATCATTCCGCTGAGGTTTTCCCGGGTGACCAGGTTCAGCTTGTCGACCAGCTTCTGCACAATTTTAAACTTCGGCGTGACAATGGAGAACACCACCACCACAATGCCGATCAGGATGAGCACGCCCAGCGCGATGATCCAGCTCATGGAAACGCTTTTGCTCAATGCCATCAAAATGCCGCCAATGCCCATGATTGGCGCAAGGCAGATCATGCGCAGGCCCAGAATCAGCAGCATCTGCACCTGCGTCACGTCATTGGTGGTACGCGTGATCAGGGATGCTGTGGAAAATTGGTCGAACTCGTCGTTCGAGAAGCTTTCAACCTTGCGGAACACATCCCGGCGGAGATTCTTCGCCGTGCCTGCCGCAACCCGCGCCGCCAGCAGGCCCACACAGATCGTCGCAACCGCGCCGGCCAACGTCAGCAGCAGCATGAACAGGCCGGTTTTCAGGATATAATTGCTCTGGATCTGGTTCACATCTACGCCCAGTTCCTTGTAAAATTCGCGCGTCATGGCGACGCCCATCTGCCCGCCCATCGAGCTTTGGGAGGCCTCCGCCAGCTTGCGCGCCTGCTGAACCGATTCCTCCGGAAGCTGTTCCAGCATGGGAAGCGCACGGTAAAGCTCTGTGAAATCAAGGTCATGCAGACTCATCTTATCGGCGGACAACTCCACGTCCCCCTGTTCGTTGGCGCCCTTCATCACATTGGAGAAGGTCATGACGCTTTTCTCATACGCTTCGGCCAACTGCTGCACCTGCTCCGGCAATTCCGCGCGCAGCACATAGATATTCGTGGAAGCAAGCGCCGGATAAGCGGAACGGTAAGCTTCCGCTTCCGCGCTGCCGGCGTCGATTTTCTGATATGCGCCGTCCATCCGGTCCTGCTCTTCCTCCGTCATAAAGGTCTTGATCAGCGCAAAACCATTTTCACTGACGGCCTGGGGCGTCAGATCCTCTATGCCGCCCTGCTGAATGCCAACATTGACAATATTGGACATCAGGTTCGGCAGGTTCAGGTCGCACATCGCCTGGCCGAACAGCAGCAGCACACATGCTATAATGGGCCAGGTGTACGGCTTTAAGTACCTTGCGAGTTTTCTCATCGAGTGGATTCACCCTTTCCCTCTGATTTTTTCTGGTTTCTCATCTCATCCATAATGTCAAACAGCCGCGTGGAAAGCTGAATCAGCTGATCCGTCTCCTCTTTGCCCATCCGCCGTTCCACTTCTTCCATGGTGGCAAACAGGTCCTCCCGCGCTTCCTCCAGCAGGGCTTTTCCCGTGGGGGTGAGGGACACAAATACGGCGCGCCGGTCATTCTTTGTCATACTGCGGACCACAAGGCCCTTGCTCTCCAGCGAATTCAGCATTTGAGACACGGCGGGCATCGACATATTGGTCCGTCGGCTGATCTCGGAAATGCGCACGCCGGTCTCTTCCCCGTGTTCCTCCTGAACCTTGCCGCAAAGCGCAATGCCATGCATCATGAAAAATGCGCTCATAGGCAGTCCTTCCGCCTGAGAGAGAAACGGCCTGACGCTGCGATAACGCCAAAACAATTCCAATAATCGACTATAACACGGTCCCATTTGTAAAAATCCTCCTTCAATGCTTCCCCGCTGCACGGCTTTTTAAACCGGCTTTCTCTTAACCATTGCATCTATAAATAGTTAATACTATGAATAATGTATGATTATAAGCCTTTTTTGATCTTTGTCAAGCGAACCCTGAGACTCTTCACAAATAATTAACAGAACCTTCATACAGCAAAAAACAGAGCTGTATCACAATTGGCAGAATCCATAAAAACCGGCTGAATAGACGAATCCCCCCGCCAGCGGCGAGGGGAATCACTCTTATACTGCCAATATTCTATGCAAAATTTGCATCGTGATACAGCCCGGTTTTATGTGTATCATCTATTTCTCAATCAATTTTCAGCCGGTTTTCAAACC
The DNA here is from genome assembly GCF_001261775.1 of Anaeromassilibacillus senegalensis. GTDB lineage: Bacteria > Bacillota > Clostridia > Oscillospirales > Acutalibacteraceae > Anaeromassilibacillus > Anaeromassilibacillus senegalensis. The sequence continues at coordinate 342,999 of NZ_LN868538.1, forward strand.
ACCACATAAAGAGCGCCGCCGCCCCCTGCAACAGGAAAATCACGCCCATCATGACGCCGATGATGTTGATCGCAATGATTGGGCGGATGAACGAGATAAAACCCAAAAGGACGCACGCCGCGCCCACCAGAGCCATCCAATACCAGCCCTTCACCCCAAATTTTTTGAGGTCCAATCCATCGACCAGGCGAAGCACGCCGGAAAACACGACCCACAAGCCAAAAATATAGGGAATGATGGCTTCTGTCACCACCTGGTTGCACATGACAAACAGGCCCAGCAGCGCGGTCAGGATCCCGTTCGCCAACAGCCATCCAACGCCGTACATCGCGCTGCGCGCAAATACATAAATGCCGATTTCCGCCAGGCCGGTAATCAGCATGGCAAGCCCAAATACGATGGTCAGGGACAGAATGATGGACGTCGGTGCGATGATCGCCAGCACCCCCGCAAAAATCAACACAATCCCGGAAATCAGCCAAAGCGTCTTGGAAACCCCTTGTTTCATATAAACCCCTCTTATCTCAAAATGTACTTTATGTCCTATTATACCCTACCATTTATAAAAAAGAAACGAAAATCGCCCCGATTTTTGTAAAAATCAGGGCGATTTTAAAAACACAGCTTAAAGAGCCTCCACGGCGTCCGCGGCAGCATCCAACCAATCCGCGTTCACCAACTCCGCCAGACCGGCGTCGTAATTCTTTGCAACCTCCGGATCGATCGGGAGCTTGCCGAGCACCTTCAGGCCAAAGGTTTCCGCCGTTTGCTCCACATGGCTGTCGCCGAAGATCTTAATTTCCTTATCGCAGTCCGGACATTTGACATAGCTCATGTTCTCCACAATGCCGATGATCGGCACGTTCATCATCTTCGCCATATTGACCGCTTTTGCAACAATCATGGATACCAGCTCCTGCGGAGAAGTGACGATTACAATGCCGTCCAGCGGGATACTCTGAAACACCGTCAACGGCACGTCGCCGGTTCCGGGAGGCATGTCCACAAACATGTAATCCACATCCGCCCATACCACATCGGTCCAGAACTGTTTGACTGTATTGGCAATGATCGGGCCGCGCCACACAACCGGTGCGCTCTCGTCTTCCAGCAGCAGGTTGACCGACATGATGTCGATGCCCGTCTTGGTCTTCGCGGGGAGGATGCCAAATTCACTGCCCATCGCTTTTTCATGCACGCCGAACGCCTTCGGGATGGAAGGGCCGGTAATGTCCGCGTCCAGCACCGCGGTATGTGCGCCGCGGCGGTTCAGCAGGACCGCCAGCATGGAGGTCACCATGCTTTTACCGACGCCGCCCTTGCCGCTGACCACGCCGATTACTTTTTTAATGCTGCTCATCGCATTGGGCTTTTCCAGAAAATCCGCAGGATTGGACTGGCGCGAGGAACAATTTTCCCCGCAGCTGCTGCAATCGTGCGTGCAGTTTTCACTCATACAGATATCTCCTTTATCGCCTCTCACGGCAAAAATCCGCCCGTATCTTACCGGACGTGTTTTCTATTGTAATAAACTATACCAAATTTGTCAACAAAGAAAGGAACGGTCAGAATTCTTTTTTCAGGCTCCGCAGGAAGAGGTCTGTCAAAACCCGGTTCGGTTCCGCCTTTTGATTGACCACTGCGTCGACCGCACGGCAGATCGGCATTTCCACCCCGTACAGTTCACTCAGGCGCAAAAGAGCGGTCGTCGTCGCCACACCTTCCGCCAATTCCCCATATGGTTCTCCGCGCACAAACGCCTCGCCAAAGCGGCGGTTGTGGCTGTACTCGGAAAAAATGGTGGCCTGGTAATCTCCCAGATGGCTCAGGCCATAAGCGGTGATCTCGCTGCCGCCCATCGCCTTGATCAGACGGGCCACCTCGCGCGTGCCGCGCGCCATCAGCGCGCCCTTCAACGCCGTTTTGTTCAGTCCGTCCAGCATACCGGCCGCAATGCCGATGACGTTCTTCGCCGCGGCTCCCACCTCGTTGCCGATGAGGTCGCTGCCGTAATAAAACCGAATCAGGTCGCTGGAAAATGCCTGAACCAGCATCTCCTTTGCCTCCGGGGAACGGCTGTCAATCACCATACAGTTAGGGATGCCCGCCGTAAAGTCCTGCACATGACCCGGCCCCACCCAAATGGAAACCGTTGTCGTTTTGGGCACATACTGCTCCACAATCTGTGTCAGGCGGTTACCCGTATCCGCTTCCAGACCTTTCATACAGAGCACAATCGCCTTGTCGTTCAGGTCAAGCACGGACAACTGCTGCATCAGCATGCGCAAGCTCTGCGCCGCGATGGAAATAATCAAAATCTGCGCGTTCTGCACAGCCCGGCTCAAATCGCTGGTCAGCTGTACGGAATCTCCTAACGTTACCAAACCATTTGACCGTGTTTCTTTCAATTCCGCAAAGCGTTTGGAACCATCCCGCCCATACAGGGTAACCGTATGATGCAACCGGTCTGCATACCAGGCCAGAAAACTTCCCCAACGTCCGCATCCAATCACCGATATATTCATAAAAAGCCGCACGGGCGTGCTCCCCAACCCGCGCGATGCCCCCTTCCATTTATAGATATATCTTATTGTACCATATTGGAGGACGATGCAACAGGATTGAAACCAAAAAGAGGAAGATTTGTAAATTTTCTTATCAGCCGGGCTCCGTATTCATATCCAGCTCAAACCAGAAGGTGCTTCCCACGCCCTCTTCGCTCTGCACGCCGTACGCGCCGCCGTGCATGTCCAGGATGGTCCGGACAATGGAAAGCCCCAGCCCGGTACCGACCTGCGCGCGTTTGTGGGCTTTGTCCACCTTGTAATAGCGCTCCCAAATATCCTTGAGCTTATCCTGCTCGATGCCTTCCCCGGTATCGCGCACTTCAATGCGGACTTTACTGCCCAGCTCAAGCTGACGCACATAGACGCATTTGTCCGCGCCGGTATAGGTCAGCGCATTGTTGACCAGGTTGTACACCACCTGAGAAATTTTCAGCTCGTCCGCATAGACCTCCACATTCCGTCCGGCGGTAAAGCTGATATTATAATCCGTCAGCTTGTTATACCGCTTCAGGATATTGCGAATGCTTTCCGTCAGGTCGTATACGCTCCGGGTCAGCGTCTGCGTGCCGGACTGCATCTTGCTCAGGTCCAGCATATCATTGACCAGCGTTGTCAACCGGTTGGCCTCGTCGATGATGACCTGCACATTCTCCGGTGTGTTTTCGCCCGGCAGGTCGCGCATGACCTCGCTGTACCCCGTGATCATGGTCAGCGGCGTGCGCAGGTCGTGGGAAACGTTGGCAATCAGGTCGCGGCGCAGCGTCTCCACCTTGGAAAGCTCCTTCGCGGCATAGTTGAGCGTTTCGCCCAGCTCCGCGATCTCCCGGTAGCCCCGCTCCAGGAATTCGACGTTGTAGTCGCCGTGCGCCAATCCCTTCGCGGACGAATTGATCTGAATAATCGGGCCGGAAATCCTTCTGGACATGAACAGCGCCAGCACAATGGCAAGGCCCAGCATGATCACCGTGATCCACATCAGCTGGATGCGCAGCGTCTGCACCGTCGCGCCGACCGGCGAGATGGTGGAGTTCAGCAGCACCAGCAGCTTGCGCCCGTTTTCCCGCTCCACAATAAAGGTATAGATCATATTTTCCGGTGCATCGGGGTCCTCCCCGCGGTACGTACGGCGCTGCAGATCCGGCGCCGTCTTGAGATTGTCGCTGAAGAACGTCTCAAAATAGGTGCCGCCGTTGCGGTCCGTCAGCATATAGATGGCCGCGCGCTGCAGCGGATTCAGTCGATGAATGACGCAGCTCGGCGAGGCGTCCTCCGAGTAGAACAGGTCTCCAAATTCATCCGATACAATGATGCAGACCTGGTTATTCTGAGAAAGCTTGCTCAGCTGCATGCCCAGGTCGTCGGAATTAATGCCTTTTTCAATGGTCTGCGCGGTATCCTTGATTTCCCGAATCTTTATAAATCGGTAAAAATCGTTCAGGAACATGGTTTGGAACACCCACAGAAGGACCAGGATCACAGCCGCAAAAATGGCAAAGCCGCTGAACAATCCCCATTTCATGCTGATCCGGCCATGCGGTCCGTGGTGAAAGCGCTCCTCTATCCGTTCCCAGCGCTCACGAAACTTCAAAACGGTAGCCAACTCCCCTCAGCGTTACAATAAACTTGCTGTATTGCTTCAGGCTTTTTCGCAGCAATTTGATATGCGTGTCCAACGTGCGGTCGTCCCCGTAAAAATCGTACCCCCATACGTTGGTAATCAGATTTTCGCGCGTCAGGGCAATGTTGCGGTTGCGCGCAAAATAAAACAGCAGGTCGTACTCCTTGGGGGAAAGGTCCGCCTTCTCCCCATCGATGGTCACAATGCGTCCTGTGAAGTCGATTGTCAGGCCCTCGAAGCTGACCTGCTCCTTCTGCGGCTGGTCCGGCGCGGGCTGGGCGCGCTTCATAATGGCGTTAATGCGCATCATCAGCTCTTTTGGGGAAAAGGGCTTGACCACATAGTCGTCAATGCCCAATTCAAAACCGTGGATTTTATCGTATTCCTCGCCGCGTGCGGAAAGCATCAGCACCGGCGTGGAATTGGATTTGCGGATTTCCCGCACGGCAGAAAAGCCGTCCAGCTCCGGCATCATGACGTCCATGATGATAATGTCAAATTCGTTCGGGTGTTCCCGGCAAATGCCGACGGCCTCCATGCCGTCTTTTGCCTCTGTGACGGTATGCCCTTCAAATACGGCGTATTTTTTAATCAGCTCGCGAATTTTATCCTCGTCGTCCACTACCAATATGCGATACATGCATGCACTCCTCCTTATTTATATTGATTGTCGCATGCCACTGTGATGATTTTGTGACGGTTACAGGAGTTTTCTCATTCCAATGCCATCGTACTACAAACCGGATAAAAGGGCAATATTACAGCCTTACTTTTCCACAAAGTATCGTAAGGTATTAAGAGAAATCCGTCTTCCGCTTGACAAAAGAAAGGCCGCGGCATATAATAGCAGACAAAGAAAACATATCAAACCGATGACCGAGAGTAGTACGCAGGCATAGGGACCACACAGAGAGCCGCAGGCGGTGGAATTGCGGCGGGAAACAGCAGGCGGAATGGACTTGGGAGGGCAAAATGAACGGCTTTGCGCCCAGTAGCTTTTGACGGGGACTCCGCCCGTTATCAGGGGAGCATGCATTTTTCATTGTGCATGAACAAAGCGGGCGAATTTTCGCCAATCCGGGTGGTACCGCAGGAGTTACAGCTCTTGTCCCTGTTTTACAGGGGCAAGGGCTTTTTTTTTCAAATCGACCTTGTTCAGGAGGTGGTGTCCTTGGCGGATGGCTGGCGTTTCCTGTATCCCTGTCCCGGTCGCCGGGACGTTCCCTCAACAATTATGATAAATCAACTTTCAGGAGGAATTTACCGATGAAACATCTTTTGAAAAAAATGGCGGCCCTGATGATGAGCGCCGTATTGGCGGTAACCTGTATTGCATGCGGCGCCCCTGCCGGCAGCAGCGCCGGCGGCCAGAATGAAACAATCAAGATCGGTGTGATCCAGTTTGCCGCGCATCCTTCCCTGGACAACTGCTACAACGGTTTTGTACAGGGACTGGAGGAAGCGGGCTTTAAAGATGGCGAAAACCTGGAGATCGACTTCCAGAATGCGCAGAATGACACTTCCAACAGCGACCTGATCGCCAAAAATATGGTTGCCAAGAAATACAGCCTGCTTGCAGGCATCGCGACGCCGTCCGCCATGAGCGCCTACGCCGCCGCGAAGTCCACAGACATCCCGGTGGTATTCACCGCCGTTTCCGACGCGGTCGCGGCGGGCATCGTACAGAGCAATGAAAAGCCCGGCGGCAACTGCACCGGTTCCTCCGATGTGCTTCCGCTGGAACAGCAGGTACAGATGATCCGCGCGTTCCTCCCGGACGCAAAAAAGATCGGCATTCTGTACACCACCAGCGAGCCAAACTCCGTCTCACAGCTCAAGGAAATCAAAGAGATTGTCAAGGAGTACGGCTTTGAAATCGTCGACGTCGGTGTGACGAGCGCTTCCGAAGTGGCGGCGGGCGCGGCAACGCTGATTGCCAAAGGCGTGGACTGCATCAACAATTTTACCGACAACAACGTGGTGGATAACCTCTCCACGGTGTTACAAGCCGCCAACGAGGCGAACATTCCGGTCTTTGGCTCTGAGGAAGAGCAGGTTAAAAACGGCTGTCTGGCCTCCATGGGCATCGATTACGTGGCGCTCGGCAAAGAAACCGGCAAAATGGCCGCACAGATTCTGAAGGGCGAGGCAAAGGCTGGCGACCTGCCTGTTTTTATGGTAAAAGATTACGCGCCGGTTTACAACGAGTCGGTCCTCAACGCATTAGGGCTTTCCCTCCCCTCTGCATATGCAGACGCAACGGCACTGAGTAAATAAACAGAAAGCAGGTTCCGATTTTTATGGATATCGCACTTGGTCTACTGATCAACGTCCTGGAAGAAGGCTTTATCTATGGCATCATGGCAATTGGCGTCTACATCACTTACACGGTGCTGGATTTTCCGGACCTTTCGGTGGACGGCACCTTTCCGCTGGGCGCATGCGTTACGGCGGCGCTGATCACCGCGGGCGTCAATCCGTGGCTGGCCTGCCTGATTGCATTTGTATGCGGCGGGCTGGCTGGCTGTATCACCGGATTTCTGCATGTCAAGCTGGGGATCACCGATCTGCTCTCCGGCATTCTGGTGATGACGGGCCTGTGGAGCGTCAACCTGGTGATCACCGGCGGCAGCTCCATTCTGCCCTTCTACAACAGGAATACCATTTTTAACGCCGGTCCCGCCGCGCTCCTGCCGGAGGCGGCGTCCCCCTATCGCATTGTGATCTTTGCGGGAATCGTCTGTCTGATCGTCAAGCTGTTGCTGGACGCGTATCTGAAAACCAGGTCCGGCCTGCTGCTGCGCGCATCCGGCAACAATGCGCAATATGTCACCTCTCTTGGAAAAAACCCCGGCACCATGAAAATCATCGGCCTGGCGATTGGAAACGCCTGCACCGCGCTGGCGGGCTGCATTCTCGCGCAGCAGGGCGAATCCGCCAACGTCAGCAGCGGCACCGGCATGGTGGTCATGGCGCTGGCCTCCGTAATCATCGGCACCAGCCTGTTCCGCAAAGTAAAGTTTATCAAGCCGACCCTGTCCGTCGTGTTGGGCGCGATTCTTTACAAGGCCTGTCTGGTGATCGCCATGCAACTGGGTCTGCCGACCAATTTCCTGAAGCTGCTGATGGCGGTGCTGTTCACGCTTGCGCTGGTTTCCAACAACCTGCTGTCCGGAAGGAGGAGAAAGCAACATGTCAATCCAACCCAAATCTGACGGCAACGCGCTTGTGCGGATGGAACACATCTACAAGACGTTCAATCCGCATTCCGTCAACGAAGTCGTTCTGTTTCAGGACTTCAATCTCTCCATTGCAGAAGGGCAGTTTGTCTCCGTGGTGGGCAGCAACGGGTCCGGAAAGACCACCATTTTGAACCTGCTGTGCGGCAGTATCCCGGTCGACAGCGGAACCATTACGGTGGGCGGGCGGGACATCACGCGATTAAAAGAATACCAGCACTCTAAATTCATTGGGCGCGTTTTTCAGGATCCCGGCAAGGGCACCTGCCCCGAACTGACGATTCTGGAAAACATGGCTCTGGCGGACAACAAGGGCGGCGCTTACAACCTGCGGCGCGGCGTCAACAAAAAGCGGATCGATGCATACCGCACGCAGCTGGAGCTGTTAAAGCTCGGGCTGGAGGATAAACTCAATCTCTCTGTGGGCAGCCTTTCCGGCGGACAGCGGCAGGCGCTCGCCCTCCTGATCTGCACCATGACACCCATCGACCTGCTGATTCTGGACGAACACACCGCCGCACTGGACCCGAAGTCCTCGGAAAACGTGATGCAGCTGACAGAGCGCATCGTGCGTGAAAAAAAGCTGACCACGCTGATGGTGACGCACAACCTGAAATTTGCGATCAACTACGGCGACCGGCTGGTTATGATGCATCGCGGCTCCGTTGTGCTGGATGCGGCAAGCGAACAGAAATCCGTCCTCAGCACCCGCGACCTCACCGAAAAATTCAACCAAATAAGCCTCGAAGACGGCAACTGAGCAGGGCAGGCTGAGCCTGCACGCACGGCCCGCCCATCACATTGCCGAATGAAAACACGCGCTGATGCGGGACGGAAATAACAAATACCTGTTTTTATCCTTTCGATATGTCTGATAATATCCTTTGCGCAAATGATGTAATAAACATAAATTGAAAAAGGCGCTCTTGCGCGGCTGATTCAGCTGGCAAGAACGTCTTTTCTATTTATAAATCCACCAATAGCCGGTTATGATAAATCTTCGTCGCGCAGGTTCACGGTAATCGCCTTCGGCCGGGTCATCGCCTCAATGGAGTAGCGGATGCCCTGCGTTCCCATACCGGAGGCCTTGACGCCCAGGAACGGGAAGTGGTCCGGCCCACGCTCCGTCTTGTTGTTGATCTGCACGGTGCCAACCTCCAGCTGTTCCGCGATGGAAAACGCCTTGTTGATGTCGTTCGTAAAGACGGAAGACTGCAAACCGTATTCCGATTGATTGGCAATTTCAATTGCCTGTTCAATGCTCTTCACCCGGATAACCGGCAAAATCGGCGCAAACGGTTCGATCCACGCAACCTCCATCTCCTTTGTCACGTGGTCCAGGAGCGTGGGATATACCAAATTTTTCTCGCGTTTATTCCCGGTCAGCAGATGAGCGCCTTTTTCCAGCGCGTCCTCAATCAGCTTCTGTGCCGACTCCGCGGCCTTTTCATCGATCAAAGGCGTGATCATCGCGCCTTCGCGCGGGTCGCCGACTTTCATCTGTTCCACGCGGGCTTTCAGTTTTCCCACCAGCTGGTCCGCCACCGCGTCCGTCGCCAGCACGCGTTTTACCGCCGTGCAGCGCTGCCCGGAATAGGAGAAGGCGCCGTCCGCGATGGTATTGGCCGCAAAGTCGAGGTCTGCGTCCTCCAGTACAATTGCGGCGTCCTTGCCGCCCAGCTCCAACAGCAGGGGCGTCATGCGGGCCAGGCTGGAGATATGCTGCCCGATTTCCGTACTGCCGGTGAAGTTGATAAAATCAATCCCATCCTGTGTCACAATATAGTCGCCGATTTCACTGCCGCGCCCTGTAATTGTATTGAGCACGCCGCCCGGCAGCCCGGCGCTCTGCAAAACATCCGCCAGATGCAGCGCGCTGACCGCGCCCTGTGTGGCAGGCTTGAGCACCACCGTGTTGCCGCCGATCAGCGCCGGGGCAATCTTGGAAACAGAAAGGTTGACCGGGTAGTTAAACGGGGAAATTGCCAGCACAGTTCCCAGCGGCACCCGGCGCACAAAGGACATTTTCCGGCGCGAACCGCCGGGGAAGTTCTCTCCGCTGATGGCCTGCCCCTCCATGCTCTTTCCCATATCCGCCGTATATCGAAGCAGGTCCGCAGAACGGACAATCTCAGACAGCGCCGACTTTCGTTCCTTGGCCACCTCCATGGTCAGGATATCTGCGATCTCCTCCGCGCGCTCCACCAGCAGATCCGCCGCGCGGTAAAAAATTTCCGCCCGTTCATGAATGGGCCACTCCGCCCATGTCTTTCCGTGCAGCTTTGTATCCTGAATGGCTTCTGTGACCTCTTCCTTTGTCATGGCCTGTATTTTACCGACCAGACTGCCGTCCACTGGTGACCGGATTTCCAGCAAATGGCCTGATGCGGACTCTACCCATTCCCCATTTAAAAGGTTCCCGTAGACGGTTTCTCCCTGTATGGTATTCTGAAACATATGTCAGCCCCCTTTTGATTCTCCTTCATAGTATTCTCTTTCTGAAAGGAAAATACACGGTATGGCGCCGACAAAGGGAAAACAGACCTTGTTATGAATTACAGCGTAAAGCAAAATGTGTTTTTCCGCTTTTCTGGACCTCCGGTCAGGACGCGCCTCCGGCGGGAACCATTTTCACCTTGCAGACAATGGTTAGAAAGTGTTTTTCCGCTTTTCTGAAAAGCGGCGGGATCAAAGGGCAGCGGACGTGCAACGTCTTTCGCGGACCTCCGGTCAGGACACGCCTCCGGCGAGGACCATTTTCACCTTGTGGCAATTCTTAAAATATGTTTTTCTCCGCTTCTGAAAAGCGGCGATGGTCGTTTAGAATCTCGAGCGAGGCTTTAGCCTCAAGCGAGCGTCCCGACAGGAGGTCCTCTTTCTGAGAAAAGCGAGTGGGAACGAGTGATATCGTTCTTTGTAGACCCTATATGCTGCCGCACAGACTTCTAGGGCCATTGCAGTTTGTATCCTGCAACGGCCCCATCGCTTTTATTCTCCCAAAATTTTGCGCAGAACATGCATCTATGATACATATTCTTCTTATTTCCACAGGCCGTCCTGCAACTTTTTCACCTTGGAACGGCGCGCCGCTGTCTTCTCTTCGTTGACCCGGATGGTTCCTTCGTCGTCGATTTCCAGAACCGATCCTTCCGCCGCGCCCTGCGGCAGCTCCGACGCCTCAATGGCAAAGAGCTTCTGCTCCTCGTTTTCACAAATGGCAAACGTACCCTCAAACCGGTCGATGACCAATATCCGCACAGGAAATTCCTCCTTTTTGTTTCACTTTCTCTAATCATATCGGAAATTGCGCCGGGATGCAAGAGGCGCTTCAGCGTTCCGTCAAGAGCCGCACTTCTTTCCCGTCGCTCAGGAACAGCAGCGTACCGCTGACATCCGTGCGGCACACCTCTGTTCCCGCCGCTTGCAGGCGGCGCAATACCTTCACTCTCGGCAAATTATTTCTGTCATTCGCAACGGAAATGGCTGCAAACCTTGGAGTCACGGCATTCAGCAGCGCTTTGCCTGTGGAGGTCTCACTTCCGTGATGGCCGACCTTCAGTACATCCGCCTTGAGCGTTCGATTTTGCGCCAGAAGTGCCTCCTCTTCCTCCAGCTCAGCATCTCCCATCAGTAAAAAGAAAGTGTTCTTATACGCAACGTAAAGAATCAAGGAGGCATTATTGAGACTTTTCGCTTCAACCTCCGGCTGATAAATGGTAACGCTCGCTTTTCCCAGCGAAAATGACTGCCCATCTGCCGCATAGACCGGCTCCATCTCCTTTTGGGCCAGCGCGTTTTTCACCGCGCGGAATTCCTCCGTATCCGGCAGCAGGGAATCGGGGAGCCTTGGGCAAAGATAGGTTCCCACGGAAAAGTCCTTCAGCACTTCCGCCAGGCCGCCGATGTGGTCGGCGTCCGGGTGGGTGTTAACCACATACCGCAGGGAGTCCCAGCCGCGCCGACGAAGGTAACGGATAACCTCTTCCCCGCGGTCCGCCGTACCGCCGTCCACCAGCATTGCTTCCCCGCCGCATTCCAGCAGCAGACTGTCCGCCTTGCCTACTTCCAATACATGCAGAGAGAATGGCATATCATCCGCGGCATCGGAAAAATCGTTTAAACTAAAAAATTTGCCCAGCCTGTGCCAGCTCCCCGCTGAAGCCGGAATACATGCGCAGGCCAGCACCAACACGGCAAGGAGGATCATCCCGGGCCGCAGCGCGTTTTTCTGCAAATCTCCGTGCATATTATTTTCTCTTTCTGACGGCGGGCTTGCCGCGTTTCTGCGGCTTCCTCTGGCGGTTTCTGTCCGGTACTTCTCTTTTTATGCCGGGAATTGTTCCCCACACCAGGCAGTTTTCGCCCTTACCGATCAGGTCCGTGCGGCCCGCCAGCTTCAGCGCCTCGATCACCAGCGGCTTGTTCTTCGGAATAAAATACTGCATCAGCGCGCGCTGCATTGCCTTTTCTTTGTTGTCGCGCGGCACATAGACCTCCTTCATCGTGTACGGGTCCAATCCCGTATAAAACATGCAGGTTGAAATGGTGCCGGGCGTCGGGTAAAAATCCTGCACCTGCTCCGGATGCAGGTGGTTTTTCTTGATGAACAGCGCCAGTTCCACCGCGTCCTGCAAGGTACTGCCTGGATGAGAGGACATCAGGTATGGCACCAGGTACTGTTCCTTGCCAACTTCCTTGGTCAGCTTGAAAAAGCGCTTCTGGAACGCGAGGTATATTTCGATATGCGGCTTGCCCATACAGTCCAGCACGCGTGCGGTGCAGTGCTCCGGCGCGACCTTCAGCTGCCCGCTGACATGATGCTCCACCAGCTCCCGGAAAAAAGAATCGTCCTTTTCCTCCATCAGGTAATCAAACCGAATCCCGGAGCGGATAAACACTTTCTTTACCTTGGGGAGAGCGCGCAGTTTGCGCAGCATGTCCAGATATTCGCTGTGGTCCACCTGTAAAGCCGGGCACGACTTCGGCGCCAGACATTTTTTGCCCGGACAAAGTCCTTGCGTTTCCTGCTTTTTGCAGGACGGCTGGCGGAAGTTTGCTGTCGGGCCGCCCACGTCGTGGATATACCCCTTGAAATGTGGGTTCGCTGTCAGAAGCTTTGCCTCGCGCAGGACAGATTCCTCACTGCGCACGGTGACCGCGCGCCCCTGATGGAACGCAATGGAGCAGAAATTACACGCTCCAAAACAGCCGCGGTTATGTGTGATGGAAAATTCCACCTCCTGAATCGCGGGAACACCGCCCAGCTTTTCATAGCTGGGATGATACGTCCGCTCATAGGGCAGCTCATATACCGCATCCAGCTCCTCCTGTGTCAGCGGCGCCATCGGCGGATTCTGAACCAATATTCGGTCCCCGTGGCGCTGGATCACCCTTTTTCCGCGCACCGCGTCCTGCTCATCCTGCTGTTTCCGGCAGGAGACCGCGTACTCCCGTTTATTTGTACTGACCTGCTCAAAGGAGGGGCATTCCACCGCCGGGCCGGGCCGGTATTCTCTGGTGGGAACCAGATAGCAGGTGCCGCGCACATCGGTGATGTTTTGGATTGGCTCTCCATCCAGCAAGCGCCCGGCAATCTCAACCGCCTGTTTTTCTCCCATTCCATAGGAGAGCAGGTCCGCGCCGGACTCCGCCAGAATCGAAGGGCGCACCCGGTCGTCCCAATAGTCATAGTGGGCAAACCGGCGAAGGGACGCCTCCAGCCCGGCGATGATCACCGGTGTATCCGGATACAACGTCTTCAGCTTCTGCGTATAAACGATGGTCGCGCGGTCCGGGCGCAGGCCTGGCTTGCTTCCCGGCGAGTACGCATCCGTTTTCCGGCGGTTTTTGGCAACGGTGTAATGCGCAACCATGGAATCGATATTCCCGGCATTGACCAGGAACGCCAGCTTCGGCATGCCAAAGCGGCGGAAATCCTCGTCCGTGCGCCAGTCGGGCTGGGATAGAATCGCCACACGGTATCCATAGCTTTCCAGCACACGCGAAATGATCGCCGTGCCAAAGGTTGGGTGGTCGACATAGGCGTCGCCCGTCACCAGTACAAAATCTGGCGCGTCCCAGCCGCGCTGCTCCATCTCTTCTTTTGTGATCGGTAAAAAAGCCATATTGATTCCCCTGTTATAAAATAGGAGGTTGTATCACCGCAGAATGCATATGCAAAGATTGGCTAAAGACAATTCTCCCCCGCCTTTGACGGGGGAGAACCACTCTTATTCAGCCGAAATTTCACGCAAGCCGTGCATTATGATACAGGCTCCGGTTATTTGAAAACTAGCCCTGCTGGCTGTTTTGCTCATCGTTGACGCGCATGCTCATCTCCAGCCATTGCTGATAGGTGATCAGAACCTGTCGCGGCTTGCTGCCTTCGTGCGGACCAACAATGCCCATCTGCTCCATCTCATCGATCAACCTGCCCGCGCGGGCATAGCCCAGACGAAGGCGGCGCTGCAAAAGGGATGTGGACGCCTGACCGGCCTCCACCACACATTTGATCGCCTCCTGCATCATCGGGTCGGTGTCAGAGGGATCCGTATCCGCGCCGTTGCTGCTCTTTTCGGCCACGGCGTTCTTTTCGATCTCCTCCACAATGCCCTGGTCGTAGCCCGGCTCCTGCGATTTCTTTACAAAATTAACGACGCTTTCAATCTCGCTGTCGCTGACAAAGCAGCCCTGAATACGGATCGGTTTGGGTGAACCCACCGGAGAAAACAGCATGTCGCCGCGTCCCAGCAGTTTTTCCGCGCCGCCCATATCGAGAATCGTGCGGGAATCCACCTGGGATGAAACCGCAAACGCAATGCGGCTGGGGATGTTGGCCTTGATAATGCCTGTAATGACGTCCACGGAGGGACGCTGCGTCGCAATGACCAGATGCATACCGGCGGCACGCGCCATCTGCGCCAGACGACAAATGGAATCCTCCACCTCGTTCGGCGCGGCCATCATCAGATCCGCCAACTCGTCGATGATAATGACGATCTGCGGCATGTGCTGCATCGGCTGCCCATCCTCCGTCTGGTAATTGCAGGAGGACGCCAACCGGTTATACGCCGCCAGATCGCGCACATTGTTTTCCGCAAAAATTTTATAGCGTTTGAGCATTTCCGTCACGGCCCAACTCAGCGCGCCCGCCGCTTTGCGCGGATCGGTCACCACCGGGACCAGCAATTGCGGGATGCCGTTGTAAATTCCCAGTTCCACGACCTTCGGATCGATCATCAAAAAGCGGACCTCGTCCGGCGTGGATTTGTACAGCAGACTGACAATTAAAGAGTTGATACAGACCGATTTACCGGAACCGGTGGAACCGGCAATCAGCAGATGGGGCATCTTCGCCAGATCTGCCGTGGCAATCGCACCCGCAATGTCGCGGCCCAGCACGACGGTCAGGCGGCTTTTGCTGGTGGCAAACGCATTGGATTCGATCAGCTCGCGCATACGCACCACGCTGACCTTCTGGTTCGGCACCTCAATCCCCACGGCGGCCTTACCCGGAATCGGCGCTTCGATCCGCACGCCGGAAGCCGCAAGATTCATCGCGATGTCGTCCGCCAGATTGGTGATCTTGCTGATTTTAACGCCCGACGCGGGCTGCAGCTCGTAGCGGGTGACCGCCGGGCCACGGGATATATCCAGAATTTTCGTCTGCACGCCGAAGCTCTTGAGCGCTTCGACCAGACGCTTTCCGTTCGTCTGCAATTCATTTGCAATTTCCGACTCATCCACCGCCTTGGAAACCTCCAGCATGGAGGCGGGCGGGAAATGATAATCCCCGTCCATCGGCGGCTCGTCCAGCATGGTGAGCTGAATTTCCGGAGCGGGTTTGACTGGTTCCGGCGGCTTTTTCTCCGTCATTTTGCGGATAAACGCGGCGGCGGCCTCTGTGGAACCAGAGGGGTCCTTGACCGGCTCCACCGCCGATTCCGTCGGCTGCAATCCGATCGGTTTGCTGAGCGCTTCTGCGGTTTCTACCGGATCCGGTTTCGGCTTCTCTTTATTGAGCACCGGGTCCGGTGTGCTGAAGACCTTCTCCAGCTTTTCCAGCTTCTCATTTTTAACCGGCTTTGCCGACTTCACCGGATGTGCGGGCAGCTTGTTTTCGTCCTCCGCGTCCAGCGCGATGTCGATGGAATCCTGCCGGTTCCGCTCCATCTGCCAGCGCTCCCGCGCCTCGCCGATGTTGCTGGCAACCGCCTCCGCCGGCTTGGTCACCGCACGGAACAACTGCACCAGACTGGTGCCGGTTAAAATCATAACCGCCACAAACAGGAGCAGAATAATGACAATCCGCGCGCCGACGCTCCCCAGCGCCGCCACCAGAGGAATGCCGATCAACCCGCTGACCAGTCCCGCGCCGCTGCGGGAAATGCCCTCGCCGTACAGGCTTCCCAGCTCCTGGAAGTAGGACACGCCCACGGCGGAATGCTCTGCAAAGATATAGAAAGCGGCGCACACCAGCACAATGATGCCCACCATCAGGCCAACCCGGCCCCGCGTCCGGCTGCTCTTTCGCTCAAAGGCCGTGACAACCGATATGTACAGCAGCAGCACCGGCCACAGGATGGAACAGGTGCCAAACAGGCCCATCAGAACGCTGTGCAGCCAGAACCAGACATGGTCGCCTTCAATCAACACCAGGCACGCCATGAATATGGACAGGGCAAACAGCAAAATTGCGACGATCTGGTTGCGCTGCTTTGCCTCCTCCGCGCGTTTCGCCTCCCGCTCCTCTTTGGTGAGCTTCGGTTCCTGCACGCGCCGGTTTGCGGCGCGCTGTTTTTCCGCCTGGCGGCGAGTCTTTGGATCGGGCGCCGCTCGTTTGGGAGGGGCCTTCTTTTTGGGGCTTTGCGTTTGTTTTTCGTATTTTCCAGCCACTTTATCACCTGATTTCAAGCGGTAAACGCTTGTATAAATTTTTAAAGTCTGCAAATTATGTAAAAGCGCGGCGAACCGCGCTTATCAACTCTTTCATTCCGCCGCAAAGCTATATTTTACGCTTTCTTGCCGGTTTTCTTTGTCGATTTGGCGGGCTTCTTTGCCGCCTTCTTATCCTTGTCGATCATCTTATACAGGCAGTCGATCGCATCGGACAGGCTGCCCAGCGAATCGATCAGCCCTTCCCGCACAGCATCCGGGCCGTCCAGCACGGTGCCGACATCCATCACAAGTTCTTCCGTGTTCATCGCCAGGTCGTAAAACCGCTGTGGTGTGATGTGGGAATTGTCCGTGACAAACTGTGTGATCCGCTCCTGCATGCGCTGGAAATACTCCAGCGTCTGCGGCACACCGAGCATCAGGCCGTTCATACGTACCGGATGAATGGTCATGGTCGCGCTTGACGCGATGAACGAATGCTTGGCCGCGACCGCAAGCGGCACACCGATGGAATGTCCGCCGCCCAGCACCAGGGAAACCGTGGGCTTTTTCATTCCGGCCACCAGCTCCGCGAGTGCAAGGCCCGCCTCCACATCGCCGCCCACCGTATTCAGGATGATCAGAAGGCCGTCAATGCGCGGCTCTTCCTCAATTGCCACCAGCTGCGGGATCACATGTTCGTATTTTGTGGTCTTGTTCTGTGACGGCAAAACGTTATGTCCTTCGATTTGCCCGATGATGGTCAGGCAGTGGATCATATGGCGCCCGTCGCCCGTAATAACCGAGCCGGTGTCGACAATCTGTTCCGTTTGCCGCCGCTCTTCGTCGCGCGCGTCGTTTTGCTCTTTATTTTCTCCGCTATCATTGCTGTCATTATTGCTCGCCGGCGGGACGATAGAATACCGCGCGGCACGCATGGCAGAATACATTTTGTCCAAATTTGCCACCTCCTACCGCATTAGTGTGCCGGGGAAACCGCCGTTCATACGCGGCTCCGGCACAAAAATTGCCATACAGGCGCAAGTTTGTTCTGTTTGCATTTATTATACCATAAAGAGGTGAAGCCTTCATCATATCGGAACAATGTTCGCCCAATCGTCAAAATCTCTGATTTTGGTAACGCCGTGCGGTTATTCAATCATGCCCTTTATGCAGAACGGTTCGCATCGCGCAGCAATTTAACAAACTGTTTTCAGCTGGCATGATTCAATGTTCTCTCAGCCGTCGGAAGCTCTGCTTTTGGTCACGGCGTGAGGTTATTATTCCATTAAAGAGACACAGTCTCTATCACAACGGAACAATGTTCGCCCAGGCGTCAAAATCTCTGATTTTGGTAACGCCGTGCGGTTATTATACCATCATTTACAGTGTCCATCAAGTGTGCAGCAAACGGCTGTTTTTCCTGCACAGAATCCGTTCCTTCCGCACCGACAATTCCTGTGAATATATTGACAATCTGATCAAATTGACCGATAATAGGAATAATAAAAATCTGATTAGAACGATAAGGATCGGAAATCGGACAAGAATGAATGGAGGAACGATCAGTATGGGATTGACTTTAGCGCAAAAGATCATCAAAAACCATCTCGTCAGCGGTGAAATGACCGTTGGCAGCGATATCGGCCTGAAAATTGATCAGACCCTGACCCAGGACGCCACCGGCACAATGGCTTACCTGGAATTTGAAGCGATGGGCGTACCGCGCGTCAAAACGGAACGCAGCGTCGCATACATCGACCACAACACCCTGCAGACAGGCTTTGAGAACGCGGACGACCACCGCTTTATCCAGAGCGTTGCCAAAAAACACGGCATTTGGTTCTCCCGCCCCGGCAACGGCATCTGCCACCAGGTACATTTGGAGCGCTTTGGCATTCCGGGCAAAACGCTGATCGGTTCCGACAGCCATACGCCTACCGGCGGCGGACTTGGCATGCTTGCGATGGGCGCAGGCGGACTGGACGTGGCGGTCGCGATGGGTGGCGGCGCGTACTACATCACCATGCCGAAAATGCTGCGTGTCAACCTGACCGGCAAGCTCTCCCCCTGGGTTTCCGCGAAGGACGTCATTTTAAAGGTTTTGCAGATTCTCTCCGTCAAGGGCGGTGTGGGCAAAATCGTAGAATACGCGGGCGAGGGCGTTAAAAGCCTGACCGTCCCGGAGCGCGCAACCATTACCAACATGGGCGCGGAACTGGGCGCGACCACCTCTATCTTCCCCTCCGACGAAATAACCCTTGACTTCATGAAAGCGCAGGGACGCGAGGCGGACTGGGTGGCGCTGGCCTCCGATCCGGACGCCGTTTACGACGAAGAAATTGCAATCAATCTCTCCGAACTGGTCCCGATGGCCGCCTGCCCGCACAGCCCGGACAATGTAAAATCCGTGGACGAGCTGGGTGCAATCAAGGTCGACCAGGTCTGCATCGGCTCCTGCACCAACTCCTCCTATCTGGATTTGATGCGCGTAGCGGCCGTCCTCAAGGGCAAGACCGTACATTCTGATGTAAGCCTGTCCATTGCGCCGGGCTCCAAGCAGGTTTACAATATGTTGGCGCAGAACGGCGCGCTTGCCGATTTGATCGGTGCGGGCGCGCGCATTCTGGAATGCGCCTGCGGCCCGTGCATCGGCATGGGCCAGTCCCCGAACTCCAACGGCATTTCCCTGCGCACCTTCAACCGCAACTTCGAGGGCCGCTCCGGCACTGCGGACGGACAGGTCTATCTGGTCAGCCCGGAGACCGCGGCAGCTTCCGCCATCACCGGCGTGCTGACCAATCCGCAGACCCTCGGTGCAGAAGCGCCGGTCGCGCTGCCGGAGAAGTTCCTGATCAACGACAACATGGTGGTCGCTCCCGCGCCGGAGAGCGAGATGGACCAGGTGGAAGTCCTGCGCGGCCCGAACATCAAGGAATTCCCCACCACGGAGGCGCTGGAGGACACCATCACCGCAAAGGCCCTGCTGAAGGTCGGCGATAACATCACCACCGACCATATCATGCCGGCCGGCGCGAAAATTCTGCCGTACCGCTCCAACATCCCCTACCTGAGCAATTTCTGCTTCGCCGTGTGTGACAAGGAATTCCCGGCGCGCTGCAAGGAATACGGACAGGGCATTGTGATCGGCGGCACAAACTATGGGCAGGGTTCCTCCCGTGAGCATGCGGCGCTGGTTCCGCTGTATCTCGGCGTGAAGGCCGTCATCGCCAAGAGCTTTGCGCGCATCCACTGCGCCAACCTGGCAAACGCCGGCATCATCCCGCTGGTCTTTAAAAATGAGGCTGATTACGATGCGGTGGACCAGATGGACGAGCTCCAGCTGCCGGACATCCGCACCGCCATCGCGGGCAATACCAAAATCATGGTCAAAAATCTGACCAAGGGCACGGAATTTGAAGCGGAAGCGGTCCTCTCCGACCGCCAGCGCGAAATGGTGCTCGCAGGCGGCCTGCTGAACTATACCAGGGAACAATCCAAATAAAATAAATCGCTCGGGAGGGACACCCCATGGCTGATAAAATTCAAATGACAACCCCGCTGGTCGAGATGGACGGCGACGAAATGACCCGCATCATCTGGAAAATGATCAAGGACATTCTGCTCAATCCCTATATCGACCTGAAAACGGAATATTACGATCTGGGTCTGAAGCATCGCGACGAGACGAATGACCAAGTTACCTTTGACAGTGCGGAGGCCACCAAGAAATACGGCGTCGCCGTCAAATGCGCCACCATCACCCCGAACGCCGCGCGCGTAGAGGAATACAACCTGAAGGAAATGTGGAAATCCCCGAATGGCACGATCCGCGCCATTCTGGACGGCACGGTGTTCCGCACACCGATCCTGGTCAAGGGGATCACCCCCTTTATCCCCACCTGGAAAAAGCCCATCACCATTGCACGTCACGCTTACGGCGACGTATACCGCAATGTGGAGATGCAGATTCCCGCGGGCGCGAAAGCGGAGCTGGTTGTGACGGATCAGGACGGCAACGAGAGCCGTTCCACCATCCACGATTTCCAGACGCCCGGCATTATCCAGGGGGTACACAATCTGGATAAGAGCATCGGCAGCTTTGCCCGTTCCTGCTTCAACTTTGCGCTGGACACCAAACAGGACATCTGGTTTGCCACAAAGGACACCATTTCCAAGCAGTACGACCACCGCTTTAAGGATATTTTCCAGGAGATCTTCGACGCGGAATACAAGGAGAAATTCGACGCGGCAGGTATTGAGTATTTCTATACCCTGATCGACGACGCGGTTGCACGCGTGGTCCGCTCCGAGGGCGGGTACATCTGGGCCTGCAAAAACTACGACGGCGACGTAATGAGCGACATGGTCGCCACCGCGTTCGGCAGCCTGGCAATGATGACCAGCGTGCTGGTCTCCCCGGACGGCGTGTATGAATACGAAGCGGCGCACGGCACGGTTCAGCGCCACTACTACAAGCACCTGAAGGGGGAAAAGACCTCCACCAACTCCATGGCGACGCTGTTCGCATGGACCGGTGCATTGCGTAAGCGCGGCGAATTGGACGGCAACGCAGCACTGGAAGCGTTTGCCGACAAGCTGGAACAGGCTTCCATCCAGACCATCGAAGAAGGCGTGATGACCGGCGATCTTGCCAGCCTTTCCAACCTGCCCGGCAAGACCGTTGTCGATACGGAAACCTTCCTGAAAGAGATCGACAAACGCCTTGCTGCCATGCTGTAATCCAGACCACTTTTTAAACGCCGAAATTGCAGGCGGGAAACAGAGCGTTGCTCTTGCCGCCTATTTTTGAAAGGACCTTGCAACCATGCCAAAACGGGATAATATATCGATGTCCGTCATCCGGCGGCTTCCGCGGTATTACCGCTTCCTGAAGCTACTGAACGAAAAGGGCGTCACACGCATCTCCTCTACCGAGCTCTCCGCCAAGCTCGGCCTGACGGCTTCCCAGATCCGGCAGGACCTCAACTGCTTCGGCGGATTCGGCCAGCAGGGCTACGGTTACATGGTGGACCAGCTCTGTACGGAAATCGGTAATATTCTGGGACTGTCTCATTCCTACAAGGCCATTTTGGTCGGTGCGGGCAACCTGGGAAGGGCAATTGCCTCTCATCTCTCCTTTGAAACGGAAGGGTTCATTCTGGCGGGCATTTTTGATAACTCTCCGGATAAAATGGGAGAGACCATCAACGGGTTGGTGGTGCGCAGCACGGACGTGATGGATCAGTTCTGTCTGGCAGAGAAACCGACGATGGCGGTACTCTGTGTGCCGCGCGCCGCGGTTGGTACCCTGAGCGACCGGCTCTATGGGCTGGGTATCCGCAATTTTTGGAACTTCAGCCACTACGACATCACCATGAAATATCCGGATACCATTGTGGAAAACGTCCATTTGAACGACAGCCTGATGACGTTGTGCTACCGGATTACCAATTCCCCCCCCGCGGAAACAGCAAAAAAATAAGGAAACTATCAAAAACGGTACAGCAGAAGCTGTACCGTTTTTTGATTTACATGCCAAAAGTCGTTTTATTCCTCCACTCAATAAATCCTGTTTGTATTATTTATGACCTATAATACAAACAGGCCTATTAAAAACAGAAAACGGCTCTTTTCAGCAACATTAAACATGTTTTCCCATCTCATACGCCTGCTGCATGGCGGGGCTGTTTTTGATCTCTCCGATCTGCCAGGCTCCTGTTCCATAGATGATTCCTTTTTCCTGCGCGCCATGCAGGCAATCCTCTGTAAAGCCGCGGAATCCTTCTATGGTCCGCCGCATCATGCCCACATCGGTATCGGCGGCAGTCACAATGAAATAGAAATCCTTGTCTGAAATCTCCGTGTAGCGTGGAACGGTACGGTCAATCAGCGTCTTCATCTGCGCATCCATGGAGTAAAAATAGACCGGCGTTGCCATGACAATCACATCCGCTTCTATCATTTTACGCAGAATTTCCTCCATGTCGTCCTTTTGCACGCAGCGGTGTGTCGTGTTACAGACGCCGCAGCCGGTACAGTACCTAATTTCGTGGTCGCGCAGAAATATTTTCTCTGCCGAACCGCCCGTTTCTTCCACCCCGCGCATGAACGCATCGCAAAGCAAGTCCGAATTTCCGCCTTTTCTCGGGCTGGCGGACAGCATCAAAACTTTTTTACGCATTTTTCCCTCTTTCTCCGCCGCAAGATTTATGCGGCGGTAAACCTATGTAGTGGACCAAATGATCTTTCATGCAAAGCCCTGTTTCAACAGTCTAACACTTGGAGCAAACTCCAAGTCAAGAGATTTTTTTATTACATGAAGAAAATCATCAGATTTTCCACTTCTAAACGTAACAAAAAATCCTTTCCTATCAGGCCAACCGGGAAAGCACTCAGGAACTAAGAAAACACAGCTCTTTTTTATCTCCTTTTTTCACTTGTTAAAACGCCCGGCAATTCCGTAAAACGGCATATTTGTTTTCTCCACAGGACATAATAACGCATATCAAACGCAGAACGGGAGGAAACAGCATGCCTGAAGAGAATACACATAGAGTTCCCGTCGTGAAACGGGCGGACCCGGTAAAAGCACAAACCGATGTAGCCATCGAGGCCGCCGCACGGGAACGCGCGACGGAGCCGCAGGAAGACGTCAATGAAATGATCAACCGCCTGGTGAAAAAAGCCAACACCGCACTGGAACAATTTATGGAGATGGAACAGGAGCAGGTGGACAACATTGTGCATGCCATGGCGCTGGCCGGCCTGAAAGAGCATATGCGCCTGGCAAAGCTCGCCTTTGAAGAGACGGGCCGCGGCGTCGTGGAAGACAAGATTATCAAAAACATGTTTGCGACGGAATATATTTGGCACTCCATTAAAAATCAGAAAACCGTCGGTATCGTCGACGAAAATGAGCTGGAGGACTATGTGGAGGTCGCGGAACCGGTCGGCGTCGTCGCGGGCGTGACCCCTGTGACCAACCCGACCTCCACCACCATGTTTAAGTCCATGATCTGCATGAAAACGCGCAACCCGATTATCTTCGGCTTCCATCCCGGCGCACAGGCTTCTTCTTCCGAGGCGGCGCGCGTGATGTACAACGCGGCGGTTAAAGCCGGCGCACCGAAGGACTGCATTCAGTGGATCACCGCGCCGTCCATTGCGGCTACCAACGCGTTGATGAACCACCCCGGCGTTTCGCTGGTTTTGGCGACCGGCGGCAGCGGCATGGTCAAAGCCGCTTACAGCACCGGCAAGCCGGCGCTGGGCGTCGGCCCCGGCAATGTGCCGTGCTATATTGAAAAGACCGCCCGGCTGGAACGCGCCTGCACGGATCTGATGCTGTCCAAAACGTTTGACAATGGTATGATCTGCGCTTCGGAACAGGCGGTCATCGTGGACGAGGTCATAGCGCACGACTTTGAGCGCATCATGGCGGATAACAACTGCTATTTTCTCAATGAAGCGGAGATTGAGAAGGTGTCCAATTATGTCATCAATCCGCAGACGCAGGCTGTCAATCCCGACATTGTAGGAAAACCTGCCCGCTGGATTGCAGAGCAGAGCGGCGTCCATGTGCCGGAGGGAACAAAAATCCTGATCGCACGCTTGCAGGACGTGGGACCGGACTACCCGCTCTCACGTGAAAAGCTCTCCCCTGTTTTGGCTTACTTTGTTGTCAAGGACAGCCGCGAGGGCTTTGCCATGGCGAAAAAAATGCTGGAGCTGGGTGGCTTGGGCCATTCCGCCGTCATCCACTCCACCGACGAAGATCTGATCAAGGCCTACGGCAAAGAGATGAAGGTGGGCCGCGTCATCTCCAACTCTCCCTCCTCGCAGGGCGCGATCGGCGATATTTACAACACCAATACGCCCTCTTTGACGCTGGGCTGCGGCTCCTACGGCCACAATTCCACGACCTCCAACGTCTCCTCCGTCAACCTGATCAACAAGAAGCGCAT
Organism: Anaeromassilibacillus senegalensis; assembly: GCF_001261775.1. GTDB lineage: Bacteria > Bacillota > Clostridia > Oscillospirales > Acutalibacteraceae > Anaeromassilibacillus > Anaeromassilibacillus senegalensis. The sequence goes on from NZ_LN868538.1 coordinate 367,264, forward strand.
TGCGCAGAGAAGGGTTAATATGCAGTGGTTTAAAATCCCGCCGCAGATTTATTTTGAGGAAGGCTCTGTGCAATATCTGGAGAAAATGCCAGACATTGAACGCGCGTTCATTGTGACGGACGCCACGATGGTCAAGCTGGGATATGTGGACAAAGTTCTGTATTACCTGCGCAAGCGGGCGGTTTACTGCCATTCCGAAATCTATGCCGATGTGGAGCCGGATCCGGATGTGTCCACCATCCGCCGCGGCGTGGAAGCAATGCGCATCTTTGAACCGGATGTCATCATTGCGCTGGGCGGCGGTTCCGCAATGGATGCTGCCAAAGGCATGTGGCTGTTCTACGAGCATCCGGAGACCTCGTTCGACGGCCTGCGGCTGAAATTCCTTGACATCCGCAAACGCGCCTACAAATTCCCGCGTCTGGGAGAAAAGGCAAAGCTGGTGGCGATCCCCACCACTTCCGGCACCGGCAGCGAGGTGACTTCCTTTGCCGTCATCACGGACCGGCAGAACGGTAATATCAAATACCCGCTGGCAGACTACGCGGTGCGCCCCGATGTCGCAATCATCGACCCGCAGTTTGTCCGCGACCTTCCCAAAGCCGCTACGCGCGACACCGGTCTGGATGTGCTGACGCACGCAATTGAAGCATATGTTTCTATTATGGCAAGCGACTACACGGACGGGCTGGCACTACAGGCAATCGGCATGGTATTCGACTACCTGCCGCGCGCCTACCACAACGGCGGCGCTGACCCGGAAGCCCGCGAGAAGATGCACAACGCCTCCTGTATCGCAGGTATGGCGTTCACCAACGCATTTCTGGGATTGAACCACTCGATGGCGCATAAGCTGGGCGGCGAATATCACATTCCGCATGGACGCGCCAATGCGGTCATTCTCCCCCATGTGATCGCCTATAATGCTCAAAAGCCCACCAAATTCCCGGCATTCCCCAAATATGAGAAGTTCATTGCGGACCAAAAGTATGCCAAGATCGCGGAGTTTATCGGCTGCCGCGGGAAAACGACGGAAGAGAGCGTGCACAATCTGATTGAGGCGATTTACCGTCTGGAAAAAGAACTGGATTGCCCCACCAGCATCCAGGCTTGCGGCGTGGACGAAAAGATCTTCTTTGACAATTTACAGGCGCTTTCCGAGCGAGCGCACGAGGACCAATGCACCACGGCAAACCCACGCTACCCGCTTATCAGCGAAATCCGCGACATCTACGCAAACTCTTATTTTCCGCCTCACACGCACGCCTGACGCAGGCGTGGCAGGGCAGCCCGGCGCAGTTTGACGCCGGGTTCTGCCTCTGCTTGACTTTTGTGCAAAATGCCGTTATAATCTTGTTACGAATATCAGGTAATACCATGTTTTTTATTACATATAAGATAGAATCATAAGATGGGAAGGCTGTAAAATGAACAAAGACAAAGTAGCAGTTTTAACGGATTCCGGCGGAGATATCCCCGCAGCGCTGGCGGAAAAATATCATATCTACCAGATTCCACTAAAAATTCTCTACAAGGAACGTGAATACCTGGACGGCGTCGATATCACGGCCAACACCGTCTACGCCATGCTGCCGGTCGAGGTTCCCAAAACGTCCCTTCCCGGCGGCGACCATATTAATACGATCCTGGATCGGATTAAAGCCGACGGCTATGAAAAGGTCTTCGTCGTATGCATTTCCAGCGGGCTCAGCGGCACCTACAACGTGATGAAAATCCTCTGCGAGGATTACGAGGGGCTGGACTGCTATGTCATGGATACAAAAAACATCTCCATCGGCAGCGGATTCTTTGCCCTGCGCGCGGCGCAATATCTGGAAAATGGAATGGGCTGGGAAGAGCTGATCGACACCCTTCCAAAACAGGTGGGCAACTGCCGCATCTTCTTCTGTGTGAAAACTCTGGAATACCTGCAAAAGGGTGGGCGCATCGGCCTGGTTGCGGCGGCGTTGGGCACTGCCCTCAACCTGAAACCGGTAATCTCCTGTAACACAGAAGGGATCTACTATACCGTTGCAAAGGCATTGGGCCGCGGGCAATCCATCCGTAAAATTGAAACGCTGGCACAGAATGCCGCCGGAGACAGTGAGGTGGAACTGGCGATCATGCATGGCGCGGCACAGGATGAGGCAAATCTCATCAAGGCGGACTTAAAAACGCGCATTCCCAAAGGAAAAATCGTGGTGGAAGGACAGATCAGCCCCGCGTTGGGTGTTCACACCGGCCCCGGATTGCTGGGCATAGGGGTATTTAAAAAATAACCTGGCAGCTGTTTCTGCCAGATTCTGCTTTGTATCATAAAAGAACCCGGTTCCTGCTGTGCAGGAACCGGGTTCTTTTATCGTAAAAATAATTGCAGCACATCCGCTGTCTGATCCATTTCCAGGTTTTCGTTTCTAGTCTGCTTTACTCACCGACATATTGCTGATGAAACCTTGATACCCTTCTATGGTGTCTTTTAAAACCTAAAGATGTATTACTTTTGACGGAGTTCCGTGTAGGCCTTCGCCGCGCCAACCAACCCCCGGAACAGCGGATGCGGACGATTGGGGCGGGACTTAAATTCCGGGTGGAACTGCGCCGCGAGAAACCAGGGATGGTCTGGCAGCTCCATCATCTCCACAATGTGGCCATCCGGCGACTTTCCGGAAAACCTTGCCCCAGCGCGCTCCAGCTCTTCGCGAAATTCGTTGTTGACCTCAAAGCGGTGGCGGTGGCGTTCGTAAATCAGTGGTTCACCGTACAAATCCGCCGCCCTGGAGCCCTCCTCCAGTTTGCATGGATATTTCCCCAACCGCATGGTGCCGCCCAGCTGGACCACATCCTTCTGCTCGGGCATGAGGTCGATCACGGGATGGCAGCTCTGCGGGTCGAACTCCGCGGAGTTTGCGTCCTCGTAGCCGAGCACGTGGCGGGCAAATTCCACCACCGCCATCTGCATCCCCAGGCAGATACCGAGGAACGGCACGCCGTTTTCCCGCGCGTAGCGGATCGCTTCAATTTTACCCTCCACCCCGCGCTGTCCGAAGCCGCCGGGAACCAAAACGCCGTCCGCGTCCTTTAAAATCCCGCCCACGGTTTCCGGTGTAATCGTTTCCGAGTCCACCCAGTCGATCTCCACCTTTACACCGTTTCCAATTCCGCCGTGGGTCAAGGCTTCTGCAACGCTGAGATAAGCGTCATGCAATTCGACATATTTACCGACCAGCGCGATCCGTACACTGGATTGCAGATCCATCGCCGCGTTTACCATGTTGATCCAGTCCGCCAAATCCGGCCCGGGCGTGTCCAATCCAAAGTGGCGGCAGGCGATATCATCCAGCCGTTCCTCCCGCAGCGCGAGTGGCACCGCGTACAACAAGGGAAGATCCAGGTTTTCAATGACGCAATCTTCCTGCACATTGCAGAAGAGGGCAATTTTCTTTTTCTGTTCAGTACCCACCGGCTGCTCGGAGCGCAGGACGATCACGTCCGGCTGGATGCCGATGCTCAGCAGTTCTTTAACGCTGTGCTGCGTGGGCTTGGTTTTATATTCCTTGGAGCAGGCAATATAAGGCACCAGCGTCACATGGATGAATAAACAATTACTGCGCCCAACCTCCGCGGCAAACTGACGGATTGCCTCCAGGAAAGGCTGGCTTTCGATGTCGCCCACCGTGCCGCCCACCTCGATCAGCGCGACGTCCACGTCGTCTTTTCCCCCGGCGATTCGGTCTTTGATTTCGTTGGTAATATGCGGAATCACCTGCACGGTGCCGCCGCCGTAATCGCCATTGCGCTCCTTGCGGATCACATTCCAATAGATACGCCCGGAGGTGACGTTGCTGTTCTGCGTCAGATTTTCATCGATAAAACGTTCGTAGTGGCCAAGGTCCAGGTCGGTCTCCGCACCGTCATCCGTGACAAAGACTTCGCCGTGCTGAAACGGGTTCATCGTGCCGGGGTCCACGTTGAGATACGGGTCAAACTTCTGCATGGTGACGCGCAGCCCGCGCGCTTTGAGCAGACGCCCCAGCGAAGCCGCGGTGATCCCTTTTCCCAGTCCGGACACAACGCCTCCTGTGACAAAAATATACTTGACAGACATCCAATCCCCTCCTGCTGCATTTTGTTTTTCAAATCTCTTTTCAGGGTTATCCTTCCTAAAATTGCAGGATTTACCTATTGACCCTGCAAAAATACTAAAAAATTATATCGCCCGCCGCAAAGCTTGTCAATGCGGCGGGCGATATTTAGCAGTAGAAATATAGAGAACCGCCTCAGATATTTTTGTCTAAAAGCGCTTCAAAATGTTGGAGTGGACGCACGCCCACTTCGTTTTCAATCATCTGGCCGTTTTTAAAGAGCAGGACGTTGGGAATGCTTTGCACGTTGAACCGCGCGGCCAGGTCCGGCTCCTCCTCCGTGTTGACCTTTGCAACGACGGCACGGCCTTCGTACTTCTCCGCAAGCTCATCCATAATGGGTCCGAGCATGCGGCAGGGGCCGCACCAGCTCGCCCAGAAGTCAACCAGCACAAGCGGATGGCCGGATACCAGCGCGTCGAAGGAATCCTCCGTTGCATGAACCAGTTTCTCAGACATGGTATACCCTCCTGTTTTGCCGCGTTATTTCACCACGGTAAACAGGGTGCCAATGACTGGCAGCGGCTCCTCTTTGTCCTGTACGGCGTGCATGACGCCAATGATGATCAACGCGGCGATAATGCCAAACTGCGCCAGCTTGAGCAATCCCACCACGGTCGCGCCCAACTGGGAAAACACCAGCAGGGGGCCGAATCCCACCGAAAAGATCGACGTCAGCAGACTGCTGACAATTCCAACCGCAATCCCAAGGATCAATTCCAGGATTGAAAGCAAAATGCCCTGGTTTACATGGAAGCGCACCTTTGGGTTGTGATGGTCCGCGATCAGTCCGACAATCCACAAAAAGCTGAAATAGGAAAGGATGTTGTACAGCCTGACCGTCTCCGGGCTGGACGGTGCACGCGGCGGCTTTTGGAACGGCGGCGGGTTCTGCCCATAGGGCTGATACGGCGGCTGTCCATACGGCTGGTACGGCGCCTGGTAAGGCGGAGGCGTCTGCGGCCCCTTTGTCGGATCGCCTGGATAGGGCGGCTGTCCCGGCACGGGTGGATACGGCGGCTGTTGGGGCTCCTGCGGGCCGCGGTTTTCTTCCTGCGGATTCGGTGTATTGCTCTCGCTCATCGCTGTTTCCTCCTTAGTATGCCTTTCTTCCGCGTCGATTATTACGCCTCGTAAGCAACAAGTTCCGCACTGTCGATTTTGACCGGGGTCGTTGGCATGCTGTTCGCATCCACTTCCACCTTAGCAATCTGGTCCACAATATCCATGCCCTCAAAAACCTGGCCAAATACCGTGTGTTTATAGTCCAGATGCGGCGTACCGCCAACTTCCTTGTACAGATCAATCGCCTTTTGCAAAACTGCCTTTTGATCCTCCGGGATACCCGCCGCCGCAACTTCATTCAAACCGGCGTTAAGGCTGTCGGTATAGGCGTTCATTTCCTCCTGGGAAGCGCCGGACGCACCTTTTTCATTCATCATCAGCGTTGCTTTACAGACCTCGCGGTTCATATACATATTAAACATCATGTTTTCTGCGGTCTCATCGGTCACCTTTTCATCGGTCTGTACAATAAAAAACTGGCTGCCGTTGGTGTCCACGCCGGAATTCGCCATGGAGAGCGCGCCACGGATATTGAGCAGATTGCTGTTAAACTCATCTTCAAAGGGAGCGCCCCAGATGCTCTCGCCGCCTGTACCGTCGCCCGCCGGGTCGCCGCCCTGAATCATAAAATCTTCAATGACACGGTGGAAGGTCAGCCCATTGTAGTAGCCGTCCTGAATATGGCCCTTAAAGTTCTCCACCGCCTTGGGCGCGGCGTCCGGGAACAGGCGAATTTTAATGTCGCCCATAGAGGTATGCAGCACAGCGATCTCCTCGCCTGCCGCCGGCTTGTCCATCTGGTAACCGACCGGCTTGCCGTCGTCCGGGCGCACGTGGTCCTCCGCGTCGGACGGAATCGCCACCGGATCCGCCGCCTGGGAGGAAGTATTCTCTCCGCTGGACACAGTGGAGCTGGTCGAACTTTCCGGCGGGGCGCTTTCTGCTTCGCTCTCCGGAGCGGGGTCGCCGCCGCAGGCGGACAGGGACAAAATCAAAGCGCACGCCAGAAAAGCGCTGACGGCTTTACGTTTTCCAAATTTCATAATCGATCTCTCTTTCTATTACATTAAAGTCTGCCGAAATGACGGCGTAATATGTTAATGATAGTATATTCCCCGGAAATATGCAAGCGAAGCGGGCTTAAATTCACAAAATTATCACCTTTGCGCACGAATGCCTCTGTTAAAAATCGCATATAGATACGGTAAGACAGTAAGGAGGGTTTAAAATGATTGAATATTACCCCGAGGGCTGGCTGATCGACACAGTGGAAAACCGCGCGGCTCTGCAGAGCACCGCGGCGCTGATCGAAGCCTGCCGCACGGGTCAAATTCTGGAAGGACGTGCGCTGGTTTGTGACAGCGCTCACAATTTGCTGGTCGACCTGGGCTGTGTCAAAGGCGTGATCCCGCGTGAGGAAGGCGCGGTCGGCATTCGGGAAGGGACCGTGCGCGACATCGCGATTATTTCCAGAGTCAACCGTCCGGTCTGCTTTGTTGTGACCGGTTTTCAAAAGGACGGCGAAGGACACACCACGGCGCTGCTCTCCCGCCGGATTGCACAGGAAAAATGCAGGGAACAGTTTGTCAGCCGCCTGGCGCCCGGCGACATCATCAACGCGCAGGTGACGCACCTGGAAAACTTTGGCGCGTTTGCAGACATTGGCTGCGGCATCATTGCGCTGCTGCCCATCGACGCCATCTCCGTCTCCCGGATCGACCATCCGCGGGAGCGCTTCAGCGTGGGAATGAATATCCGCACCGTCATTAAATCCATTGAAAACGGGCGCATCACCCTGAGCCATAAGGAGCTGTTGGGCACCTGGGAAGAAAATGTGGCCCAGTTTGCCGCCGGAGAAACCGTAGCGGGTATTGTGCGCTCCGTGGAGCCGTACGGCATTTTTGTGGAGCTGTCTCCCAATTTGGCGGGCCTGGCGGAAAGCCGCGAGGATGTCATTCCCGGCCAGCAGGCCAGCGTCTACATAAAGAGCATTATTCCCGCGCGCATGAAGGTAAAGCTTGTCATCATCGATACCTTCGATTACCATTATCGGCCCACGCCGCCGCAGTATTTTTACGAGGGGAACCACATCGACCGCTTTGTCTATTCCCCGGACGGCAGCGAAAAAGAAGTGATCACCGATTTTTCCACATCAAATTCATAAACTCCAAACAGGGCCGCCCGGCGAAACCATCTTCCTCAGAGGATTTCGTCGGGCGGCCTTCTTTGCATTAGAATAGAAACCTCTTCAAAAATATGGTATAATAACCTCACGCCGTGACCGGAAGCAGAGCTTCCGACGGCTGAAAGAACATTGTTCCGTTGTGACTGAGGCTTCGCCTCTCTATGGAATACTGGGCGCAATGAATCTGAGGAGGCATCCGAAATGGAATACAAAGAACTTTTGGAAAACGCAAGGAAAAACATGGCCCCGAACTGCCGCGTCTGCCGCGAATGCAACGGCATGGCCTGTCGCGGGGAAATTCCCGGAACCGGTGGAAAAGGGACAGGCGCCGCATTCATCCACAGCTACGAGGCGCTGGCGCGGATAAAAATCAACATGGACCTGATCTATACCAACAAGGGACAGGATACCGCCTGTTCCCTGTTCGGCAAAACCTTTGCCGGCCCGGTCTTCGCCGCTCCAATCAGCGGCCTTTCCAATAACTACAACGGCTATTTTAACGAAAAGACGTACGCGGTGGAACTGGTTCCCGGCATGGTCGCCGCGGGCTGCGCGGCCTTCACCGGAGACGGCGCGGCGGATTATTTTTTCACCGACCCGCTCTGCGCGGTAAAGGCTGTGGGCGGCGTCGCCGTTCCCACCATCAAGCCTTGGGACAAGGCCAAGGTGCTGGAAAAAATCCGGCTGGCGGAAGATGCCGGCGCAATGGCGCTGTGCATGGATATTGACTCCGCCGGGCTTCCCCTGCTGGCGGCGGCCGGTAAGCCGGTCTGCTCCAAAAGCGTGGATGAGCTGCGGGAGATCATCTCTTCCACCAAGCTGCCGTTCCTGTTAAAGGGCATCATGACACCGGAGGGCGCGCGCAAAGCGGTGGAAGCCGGTGCATACGGCATCATCGTATCGAATCACGGCGGGCGTGTGCTGGATCACACGCCCGCGCCAGTGGAGGTGCTCCCCGCCATCTGCGACGCGGTCGGCGGACGCATCAAGGTGCTGGCGGACGGCGCGATCCGTACCGGCGCGGACGGCTTTTAGGGGGTTGCCCTCGGCGCGGACGCGGGATTGATCGGGCGGCCCCACGTGGCCGCCGTCCCTGTTAAGGGGCATCAGTACCCCGGAGGCGGCGCGAAAAGGGGTGGACGCCGGGGCAAACGGCAGCATCGTACCGAATCCCGGCGGGCGTGTGCTGGATCACACGCCCGCGCCAGTGGAGGTGCTCCCCGCCATCTGCGACGCGGTCGGCGGACGCATCAAGGTGCTGGCGGACGGCGCGATCCGTACCGGCGCGGACGTCTTTAAGGTGCTTGCCCTCGGCGCGGACGCGGTATTGATCGGACGGCCCTACGTGACCGCCGCCTGCGGAGGAAACGCGGAAGGCGTTGCCCTGTACACGCAGAAGATTTTGTCCGAGCTGCGCGACACGATGAAAATGACCGGGTGCGCCGCGCTGGCAGACATCACCCGCGAAAAAATTCATGCATTCTGATCCATACGCGGGCACGTTGCAAAACAGCTCCTGTTTTGATTGTGGCATAGAGCAAGCTGTGTGTTTTTCGCTTTTCAGAAAAGCGGCGGACTTGCAGTCAGCACGCGCCTCCGGCGATGTTCGTTTAAAACTTCGAGCGAGTTTTTTTCCTCCCTGGCAAGCGTCCTAACCGGAAATCCTCTTCCTGAGAAGAGCGAGTGGGAACGAGTGATAGGGTCCTTTACGGGCCTTTTGTGCTGCCGGGTAAACTTCCGGGGCCGTTGCAGTTTGTATTCTGCAACGGCCCTTTCTTTATTTCTTCTTTCGCTCTCCAAAACTGCTTCTATTCTCTATCATTGATAAACGCAGAAATCTTTCCGGCTTTTTATCCGCGGGTCTCTTGACTTTCCTCATTTGCTGTGCTATTTTTAAATCGTAAGTAGTAAGTAATAAGTAGTATGTAAATACGATTTATCCGCAGAGAGATCCTGAGGAGGTTTTATTATGGAAACATTCACCTTTGCACAAAATTTTGCTCTGATTGCACTCAACGCGCAGGATAGCCTTCATATGCCCACCGTAAAGAAAATTGCTGTGCGTTGTATGGCCGCTGCCGCAATTTTGGAATGTTACATGGATCACGGATTTGTCATGCAGGGGGAGCAGCTGACGTTCGACCGCACACATTTAAACCGCTCGGGCCTTCCGCAGCATCAGCGGGCGGTATTGGAATGCATCCTGGGAAAGAAAGCATCGGTACAAAATACCCTGCCCCATTTTTTGGAGCAGGTTGCCCATTTTTCCAGCCGGAAACTCAAGACCATTGAGCGTTCGTTCACGGATTACCTGAAAGCACACGACGTGCTGGAAGAAATTCCAAACCTGTTGGGCTGCGATATGAACTACGTCACAGCGGAGGTATCCATGCGGGAATACCGGAGTGACGAGTCCCTGTATGCGCGCCTGACAGAGGGGCTTCGCGCGGAAATCTTAGAGGATGGAGCGGTAACGGACGAAATGCTGCTGATGCTCTGGCTCCTGCGGGAAAGCAGCTGCCTATTTGACCTTTTTTCAGAAGAAGAGGTCCATCAGGTCGCCAGCCGTATGAACGAAATCTACTATGAAAACGCCCTCGCCAAACAGCTTTTTGTCGTGGAAATCCACAACTCCTGGGAATTCTTTGCCAAAAACTTTTTAAAGGCAAAAAAGCAAACCTTTACTACGCCAGTCGGGATCGGCGTCAACTTCAGCTTTCCTTTTCTGGAGCGTTCGCAGTCCATTTTTATCGACGTGGAGGCGTGGTTTGAGGGAAAAGAAAACCGTCTGCACGACGTGACCGCCCGTCTGGAAAAATACGGCCACCATTATACCATCCTGCGCGAGGGCACCGTACCGCTGATCAAAATAGATAACATTCTATATGAAGCCGTACCCACGATCTTTCAAAGCAAAGTACCCGTCCAGGGCATGCGCCTGCGCAGATATCCGCAGGCAATTTTAAAATGACAGGAAGGGGTAAATCATGTCCCGGCAGCGTTCAATGGAAAAAATACTGGCGTCCGAATATGTCTCCATTGGAGAATTGGTGCGCCTGACCGGGTGCCGGTACAGCACCCTGAAATTTTACACGGAAGAGGGGATACTCCCCTTTGAGCAGGAAGGAGAAAATCTGACTCGCCGCTTCCCCCGGGAGGAAGCAGTCGCCCGGCTGGAAGAGATTCAGTCCCTGAAGCAGCAGGGCGTGTGTATCCCGGATATTAAACAAAAGCTGGCCGGCAGTTAGGCCGCACAGCACAGGAAAGGGAGCTATTTATGAACGCGTTTTTGCAATACGGCTTATTCTATTTGGTCGCGCTTCTTTTAATTCTGTCATTTCGGAAGTCACCCTCTGCCAGCGGGGAAAAGCTGGGCAGGGACACCTCTCGGGAACTGAAGGGTCTGGCAATTCTGATGGTTCTGTTTGGACATATGACCCTGGTGCACGGCTGGATCGGTATTCCAGCCACACCGGTATTGGGCGCGCCCGCGGTGGAAATCTTTCTGTTTCTTTCCGGCTTCGGACTGGTTTCTTCCTATCACAAAAAAGGATTGAAGGGGTTTATCCCGCGCAGGCTTCTGGCGGTTTTGATTCCGCTGTGGATCGTCAATCTTGTAAAAATCGTCTATTATGCTGTTTTCCAAGTGCCTCCCAAAAGCATTCTGCTCAGTTTTATTCTGGTGGACATCGGCAGCACAGACCCTTCCATGTGGTACATTCAGTACATCCTGCTTTGCTACCTCATCTTCTTTCTGGTGTTCTGCATCCGTAAGCTTTCCCTCAAATGGAAAGCAATCCTTGTGTTCCTGATCTTTGTGTCGGCCGCCATCGTCAACGGCTTTGTCTTCTATCAGGGCCTCACACCAGATTCCCCGTTTATGGAGTGCTACTCCCACCATCTGAGTTTCGGCCTGGGCGTCATATTTTATCTGTTTTACCAGCGGTATCAAAGGCTCTCCGGAAAAGGACTCTCGGTTCTCTGCGCGCTGGCATTTATTTTTACGCAGTTGAACGCATACGGGTTTGTCCGGTACGAGACATACTATCTCCTGAACTTCTCCTACCTGGTTTTCTGCGTCTCGCTGTTCGGCCTGTTGAGTGCCAGAGGGCTGCACTCCAAGCTGCTGGCAAAGTTGGGGGATCGGGCCTACTATATTTATCTGAACGAATACGTGCTGATGCTGGCGGTCCGGTCCCTGGTTGACATTCCGGACGGATACAAAGCGTTGCTGGTTCTCGTTCTGTCGGTGGCATTGTCATCTCCCACCAAGCTGGTTGGGGATTGGATCGTACAAAAAGTCTCATCGCTTATAAAAACATGAAAAAGAAAACGACGAACCGATGAATCGGTCCGTCGTTTTCTTTTTCAGCACAGATCAAACAGCGCCGTATGCTGGAGCAGCGCATTGATGCGGTCCACGAGCATATGCAGTGCCACGCGGTTTTCCCCGCCCTGCGGAATGATCAGATCCGCGTATTTTTTGCTGGGCTCCACAAATTGTTCATGCATGGGTTTGACCGTCTCCACATACTGGCAAATGACGGAGTCCAGGCTACGCCCGCGCTCTTTCACATCGCGCAGCAGCCGACGGATCAGGCGGATATCCGCATCCGCGTCCACAAACACCTTGATGTCCATCAGGTCGCGCAGCTCCCGGTTTTCAAAGATCAGAATGCCTTCCAGGATGATAACCGGCGCGGGCTCCACATGTACGGTTTCCGGCGTGCGGGAATGCGTGGCAAACGAATACACCGGGTGGTCAATCGGCCGGTTCTCCTTCAGCCTTTTGACATCCGCGATCAGCAGGTCCGTATCAAACGCATTGGGGTGGTCGTAATTGGCTTTGACCCGCTCGTCAAAGGGAATATCCGTATTGGCGCGATAATAAAAATCGTGCGAAAGGATCAGCGCATTGTCGGCAATGGCGCGCTTTAGTTTTGTGGCAAGCGTCGTCTTGCCGGAGCCGGAACCGCCCGCCACTCCGATTACAAAGGGAGAGACCGCCATACTTCACCGCCTTCCTTTATTACAGCAAAATATCCTTCAGACTGCGTTTGGGGACATAATGCACGTCCTGTTCGTCGCGATAATAATCGGTGGAACCATCTTCTCCCACCTCGGTCAGGACAATTGTTTCGTCCGGTTTTCCCAGCGCAACAATTAAAACCGGGCTTAAATGCTCTGCCAGACCGAGCGCCTGCCGGACCTCGCCCGCGTCGTAATTGCCAATCATACAGCCACCCAGACCCATTTCCACTGCGGCAAGCAGGATGGTCTGCGCCACAATGCCCACATCTCTCTGGAAGCGCGGAAGGGACGAATGCCACTCCGTCTCCTGGCAGATCACAATAAATGCCGTGGGACAATGCCCCGGATGCGGCAGCGTCAATTCCGGCAGGGCACGAGCCCATTTGGTGAGCGGCTGGATTTTCGCAACCGTCTCCGCGTCGCAGGCCAGATAGTATTTAAATGGCTGCATATTGACGCTGGACGGCGCATAGCGCGTGCAGTCCACCAGCTCCACCAGCTCGTCTCGGGTGATTTTGCGGTTTTCGTCATATCCGCGGTAGCTTCTGTTTTGTTTCAGTAAATCTTTTAACACAGGAATCCCCCATTTTCCGCCCCGCAGGGCTGTTCTCATGATTCTTTATAAACTGTAATTTGAAAATTTCCTATAAAATCTCGATAATCCGCCTCCAATGTATATGTATCTGTATCATCCAGAGTAACAAACGTTTCTAATCTTTTCGCCCTGTCCAGTTCTTTTACAACCGTCCCCTTTGCATCACAAACCACTATATCCAGATTCCCATTCTCTATGGTCGACTGAAATGAAAGTTTTATTCTATCGCCCGCCTCTCCGGAAAAGGAAATGGTTGAAACGCTCGTCTCCGGTTCTGTACTCGCATGGTTTATATTGCCCAATACCGCTGGACGAAAATACCACCATATACCTGTTGCAAAAGCCATCATAACAAGCAAGCCCATTGCGATATGGTTCTTTTTCACGCCATTGCCCCCTTCACGAGCCATATTTATTCTTATTGTAATCCAATCGGCGGAAGCATGCAACCCGGTTCGATTTTCATTGCACATTCTGATTGAATTTTGCAGCTGCGGCACTTCCATCCGGCATATTTTTTGCTCCTAATGCTGTCAGGACGCTTGTTTTCTCACCGTTTTGCATAATCTTGCCCGGCTTTTTTCCCCATTCCTCAGACATTCTTGCATGAAATTCACATTTAGTTAACAGGTGGCTGCTTGCTAAAACTGCCAAAATGTATTATACTTAATATTAATAGTTAACTGCTTAACGATAATGCGTCAAATTGAAGTGCCGTCGTCGTGGCGCTGCAGGCAGTTGCCCCTGGCTGCCGGGGAGTACAAAGCCGTTTGAAGAATGGGCAGTGTAGCCGGCTTTACTGAATACCATAGGAAAAGAGGAATCAGAATGGCAAAAACAACGAATGACGAATTTTTTGAGATCACTCCCGACATTCTGGAGCTAACGGATCTTTGTAAATCGCACAGCACCATCGATACCAGCCTTTACGCCAAATATGACGTCAAGCGCGGCCTGCGCGACATCAACGGCAAGGGCGTCCTGACCGGTCTGACGGAGATCGCGGAGATCGTGTCCAGCAAGGTGATCGACGGGCAGACCGTTCCCTGCGACGGCGAGCTGTATTACCGCGGCGTCAACGTACAGGATCTGGTGAACGGCTTCCTGCGTGAAAACCGCTTTGGTTTTGCGGAAACCATTTATCTGCTGTTGTTTGGAGAGCTTCCCACCATGGTACAGCTCGAAGAGTTTAAGCAGATCATGAACAAGTACCGCACGCTCCCCACCAATTTTGTGCGCGACATTATCATGAAAGCCCCCACATCGGACATGATGAACACCTTGGCCAGAAGCGTTTTGACCCTGTACGCATACGACGAAAAGGGCAACGACACATCCCTGCCGAACGTTCTGCGCCAGTGTATTGAATTGATTGCTCTGTTCCCGCAGCTGGCCGTCTACGGCTACCAGGCGTATTATCGTGAACTGCATCCCTCCAACAGCTTTTTCATTCATGTTCCGCAGCCGGAGCTTTCCATTGCGGAAAATATCCTGTATATGCTGCGTCTGGACCACAAATACACGGATCTGGAAGCGCGCATTCTTGACCTTGCGCTTGTCCTGCACGCGGAGCACGGCGGCGGCAACAACTCCAGCTTTACCACGCACGTGGTAGCGTCCTCCGGCACGGATACTTACTCTGTCATCGCGGCGGCGCTAGGTTCCCTGAAGGGACCGAAGCACGGCGGAGCAAACATCAAGGTGGTCAAGATGTTCGAGGATATGAAAGCCACCATCAAGGACTGGGAAGACGAGGACGAAATTCGCGGCTACCTGCATAAGCTGTTGAATAAGGAAGCCTTTGATAAGGCGGGCCTGATCTACGGCATGGGCCACGCGGTGTATTCCATCTCTGATCCGCGCGCCAACATCTTTAAAACCTTCGTGCAGAAGCTGTCCGAGGAGAAAGGCCTGTCCAAGGAATACGGCCTGTATTCCCGTGTGGAGCGCCTTGCGCCCCTCGTCATTGGAGAAGAGCGGAAAACCTACAAAGGCGTTAGCGCCAATATCGACTTCTACAGCGGCTTCGTATATCATATGCTGGGCCTTCCGCCCGAATTATTCACGCCGGTATTCGCCATGGCACGTATCGCCGGATGGAGCGCGCATCTGCTGGAAGAGCAGATCAACGTGGGCAAAATCATCCGTCCCGCATACAAGAGCATTTCGGCTCACAGAGAGTATATCCCATTGGATCAAAGATAAAACAACCAACTACAACCAGAAACGGCGGCAAAGCACCTGCTTTGCCGCCGTTTCCGTTATTTTTGTGATGTAAACGCAAAGCTCCGCAGCTGCTCCGGCGCTGTCACAGAGATTTTTCGGTAATGGGTGGCAATCCACCCCTCTTTTTCAAACCGCCCCAAAATTTTGCTGACTGTCACGCGGGAGGTGCCCGCCAGATTTGCCAGTTCCTCATGCGTGCAGCTGACTGGCTTGTGCTCCGCGCCCGACAGATTCAGCAGCAACTGTGCCACGCGCTGGTCTGCGCGCAGGAACGTCATATGGTCCACCTGTGCGGAGAGCATCCGCACCGTACGTGCCAGATACCGCAGCAAATCCATTGCCAGCGCGGGCTGGCGGGCAAAATACTGCAACAGGCAGGCGCGGTCCACCGCCACAATCTCCGAACGAATCAGCGCTTTGGCAGAGGACATGCGCGGAAGCTGATCTAAAAACGCCGCTTCCCCAAAAATTTCTCCCTCTTCCAGAATGGTCAGTGTTTTTTCCATGCCGTTTTCCGAGCTGAGAAAAACCTTTACCCTGCCTCTGCGTAAATAGTACAAGTATTCCGCGTGTTCCCCCTGCAGATAGATCATCTGTCCCTTTGCATACAGGCGCGGCGTCTGGAGCGTATCGAATACGCGCCAGATATTTTTTTCCAAACGCAGTTCCCTGGCATCTAAAAAGAAATCAGAACCTTCCATCGTATCCCTTCTTTCCCTTGCCGTTATTGTACAGGGATTTGAAAAGAACTGCAAGCATCCGGCAGTTTATCCGGCTTCTTTGGTCAGTACCGCAAGATAGGTGTTCCGCCTGTCCCGGGAACACCGGGCAATCCAGGCTTGCCGGGCATCATCGGTGAGATACGGTGCCGCGCTCGCAAAATAGGTAAGCTTTTGATCTCGATATGCTTTTTCTATATACACGTCTGCCAAGGCGCCATCTGCCTGCCCTAAAATGGAGGCATATAATGCAAGTTTTTCTTCCTGATACGCCCGGTCCACGTAGACGCCGGCCAATGTATTGTCTGCCTCTCTCATAACAGCTGCCAAAAAAGAAACTTTGCCATCATCTGTAAACATGGAACAGATTTAGTAAAAATGACAAAGACAATCCTTGCTGCTGTAGAAGTATCGAATTGCATTTGTATCTCTTTCAATGCAGTCTGGCATGTCAGCAAAATAATTTATATAAAAAATGAATAACAACCCGCGAATCCGGTCATGCTATTCTTGGTGTTTCGGAATGCATGCGTTTGCCGTTTCGAAAACCACAACAGGCGCCGGCAGCTATTGGCTGTCGGCGCCTGCTTTTTGTTTTTATGATAATGTGATTTGCTCTCCCGCCGTTTCCTCCGCCGTCGGCAGCGCGCCGATTGCCGGGATGTTCTTGCGGTAGCGGTCCGGTTTCATCAGCATCCCTTCTGCATACGGAACGGCCTGCATCAGGCGTCCGCCCTTGCGCAGGGTCATTACTGCAACACCCTGCGTATTGCGCGTTGCCTTGGGCTGGATCGCTCCCGTATGCACCAGCAGCATCCGGCCCTGCGCATTGGTAAACAGGACCTCACTGTCTTCATGCAGCTGCAAAATAGCAGCAACCGGGGCTTTGTCGCTGTACGCGCCCAGCAGCTTGCGGCGGTTGGTCTTTGTGGCGTACGATTGCAATTCCACCTTTGCCACCTTGCCGTTTTCAAAGCAGAACAGCATATAGCCGCTGTGATCCTTTGTAACGGCCATATAGAGGGCGTTTTCCCCCTCATCCATCCCCAGCTTCGCCGGAATATATTCGCCCAGCACGCTGGCCTTAGTGTCCCCAAAGTCGGAGGCCTTCGCCTTGTACACCTGCGCGCGGTCAGTAAAGAACAGCAGCTCCGCCGCATTGCTGCTCTCGATCTGCTGTGCCACGCTGTCCCCTTCCTTGAGCTTCTGTTCTCCGCTCATGCGCAGGGACTGCGGGGTGATCTTTTTAAAGTAGCCTTCTTTGGTAAAGAACAGATGCACCGGATAGTCCGGCACGCTTTCCTCCTCGGTATACTCCTCCAGCTCATCGGAATAGATCAACATCGTACGGCGCGGCTGCCCGTACTGCTTGGCGACCGTCTGCAGCTCCGCAATGATGATACTTTTCACTTTGAATTTGCTGTCCAGGATCGCCTGCAGTACCGCAATGTCCTTTTCCAGCTGGTCCGTCTCTTCCGTTCTCTTGAGAATATACTCCCGGTTCAGATGGCGCAGCTTGATCTCCGCCACAAACTCCGCCTGAATTTCATCGATGCCGAAGCCGATCATCAGGTTCGGCACCACCTCGGATTCCTCCTCCGTATTGCGGACAATGGAAACCGCCTTATCGATATCCAGCAGGATCGCCTGCAAACCCTTGAGCAGGTGCAGCTTGTCCCGCTTCTTGCTGAGGTCGTAATACGTGCGGCGGCGGACGCACTCGATACGGAACGCTACCCACTCCTGCAACAGCGGACCTACGCCCAGTACGCGCGGCATACCACCGATCAACACATTAAAGTTGCAGGAGAAACTGTCCTCCAGCGTCGTAAGCTTAAATAATCGCTGCATCAAACGATCCGGCTCTACGCCGCGCTTGAGGTCGATGGTGATCTTCATGCCGTCCAGGCCGGTTTCGTCGCGAATATCCGCGACTTCCTTGACCTTTCCCTGCTTGACCAGGTCCACCACCTTTTCCACGATCGCTTCCACGGTGGTGGTGGGCGGAATCTGCGTCACATCGATGCAGTTGGCCGCTTTGTCGTAGGAATACCGGGACCGGACACGGAAGCTTCCGCGTCCGGTGCGGTAGATTTCGTGCATCTGCTTGGCGTCGTAAATGATCTGTCCGCCGCCGGGAAAATCCGGCGCCTGCAGGGTGGAGGCAATATCGTGTTCCGGGTCCCGCATCAGCGCAATCGTTGTCTGGCAGATTTCCGCCAGATTAAATGGGCAAATGGAACTCGCCATGCCGACGGCAATGCCTGTGTTGGCATTCACCAATACCGTCGGAAAACTTGCCGGCAGAAGCGTCGGTTCCTTCAGGGTATTGTCGTAGTTGTCCACAAAGTCGACGGTGTCCTTGTCAATGTCGCCGAAAAGCTCCTTGCAGATGTCGTCCAGGCGCGCTTCCGTATAACGAGATGCCGCCCATGCCATATCACGGGAATAGAATTTACCGAAGTTTCCTTTGGAATCCACAAACGGGTGTAAAAGAGCCTCGTAACCGCGGCTCAATCGCACCATCGTGTCGTAAATTGCCGCATCGCCGTGCGGATTCAGCTTCATCGTCTGTCCCACAATGTTGGCGGACTTGGTGCGGGTCTGCCCCAGAAGACCCATCTTATACATGGTATACAACAGCTTGCGGTGGGCGGGCTTAAAGCCGTCGATCTCCGGGATGGCGCGCGACAAAATGACGCTCATCGCATAGGGCATATAGTTCTGTTCCAGCGTCTCCGTGATCTGCTGTTCTACAATCTCGCCGGCGCCCTCAATGACGCCGCTTGCTTTGGCGCGCGGCGCGGCTTGTTCCTTGCGTTTTCTCGGCATATTCTCACCTCCTTAGCTGACGTCCGCGGCATCCAGATACAGATGTCCGTTTTCCGCGATATAATCCTTGCGCCCGGAGAGATTGTCCCCCAGAAGCAGGTCAAAAATCTGCGCCGTGCGCGCCGCGTCCTCAGGCATCACCTTGATCAGACGGCGCGTCTCCGGATTCATCGTGGTCAGGTTCATCATGTCCGGTTCGTTTTCGCCCAATCCCTTGGAACGCTGAATCGTAAACTTTTTCCCTGCCAATTTATTAAGCACGTCATCTTTCTCCTTCTCCGTATAGGCAAAGAAGGTTTCCGTCTTTGTCGTGATCTCAAACAGCGGCGATTCCGCGATAAACACCTTGCCCACGTTGATGAGGGTAGGCGTCAGGCGGTACAGCATGGTTAAAAGCAGCGTGCGAATCTGGAAGCCGTCCACGTCCGCATCGGTACAAAGGATGACCTTGTTCCAGCGCAGCTGGGACAGGTCAAAAGTGGACAGCTCTTTGTTTGCCTTCGCCTTGACTTCCACGCCGCAACCCAGCACCTTGAGCAGGTCGGTGATGATCTCGCTTTTAAAAATTTTATCGTAATCCGCCTTGAGGCAATTCAGGATCTTGCCGCGGATCGGCATGATCGCCTGAAAGTTCGGGTCGCGGGCCTGCTTACAGGCGCCCAACGCAGAATCTCCCTCCACGATGAAAATTTCGCGCTCGTTGACGTCGCGGGTGCGGCAGTCCACAAACTTCGCAACGCGGCTGGTGATATCCATGTTGCTGTTGAGCTTCTTTTTGATATTCAGGCGCGTCTTTTCCGCATCCTCACGGCTGCGCTTGTTGATCAGGACCTGTGCGGCAATCTTGTCCGCCTCCAGCGGATTCTCAATGAAATAAATTTCCAGCTGATGGCGGAGCATCTCCGTCATGGCCTCCTGAATGCCCTTGTTAGTAATGGCTTTTTTCGTCTGGTTCTCATAGGAGGTCTGGTTGGAAAACGAAGAGATGATCAGAATGAGACATTCTTCCACATCCGCAAAGGTAATCTTGCTCTCGTTCTTATTGTATTTGCCGGTCTGCTTTAAGTAGGAATCAATCTGATACACAAAGGCGTTGCGCGCGGCTTTGTCCGGTGCGCCGCCGTGTTCCAGCCAGCTGGAGTTGTGGTAATATTCAACCTGCTTGCTGCGATTGGAAAATGCCAGCGCCACATTGATTTTGGTGCGGTACTCCGCTTTGTCGGCGCGGTCACGCACCTTGCGCTCCGCCTGCCAGAACTGCACGGACGTAAGCGCGTCTTCCCCCGCAATCTCCTTAACATGATCTACAATGCCCTGCTGATAGAGAAACTCCGTTGTTTCAAATTTACCGCCTGCCTGGTTGCGGAACAGGAACCGAATCCCATCGTTAACGATGGCCTGCCGCTTGATAATGTCCAGATAGTATTCCGCCGGCACATGGATATCCGTGAACACTTGGATATCCGGTTTCCAGCGGATTTTGGTGCCGCTTTTGCCGTTGTACGGCTCCTTTTTGAGGCCGCCAACGTTCTCGCCGTGCTCAAAATGCAGATTGAACCGGAACCCGTCCCGGCATACCTCTACATCCATATACTCGGAGGCATACTGCGTGGCGCACAGGCCCAGACCATTGAGGCCCAGCGAATACTCATAGCTCTCCGCCGCCGCGTTGTTGTATTTGCCGCCCGCATACAGCTCACAGAAGGCCAACTCCCAGTTGTATCGCTCTTCCTTCTGGTTGTAGTCCACAGGACAGCCGCGCCCGTGGTCGCAGACCTCCACTGAATCATCCGCGTAACGGGTGATGGTGATTTCGCTGCCGTAGCCTTCACGCGCCTCATCGATGGAATTGGATAAAATTTCAAATATAGAATGTTCGCACCCCTCGATGCCATCCGAACCGAAGATGACGGCCGGACGGCGGCGGACACGGTCCGCCCCCTTCAGGGATGAAATGCTTTCATTGCCATAAACCGGTTTCTTTGCCATTGAATTAATCGCTCCCCAAGTTTTATCGTTCCTGTACTCTGCGGATGCCCCTGTTTCGACAAAAACATACGTACGAATCCCATCCGCAAAAAGAAGGGGAATGTTTGTACATTCCCCTCTTTCTATTTTACCCGATTGTGACGGGTTCTTTTTTCTCTTCCGGATATTGATACGTCCCATTCATGACAGCGGCAAAATCTTCCCCGCCCATCTTCTCATTCTGGTACAGGAACTTCGCCACATCATGCAGCTGGTCCATGTGTTCGGTGAGAATTGTCTCCGTCCGATGGTACGCATCCACCAGCAGGCTCTTGATCTCCCGGTCGATCGCGGAAGCGGTCTCCTCGGAATAATTGCGGACATGGCCCATGTCCCTCCCCAGGAACGGTTCGCTGTCGTCCGCGCCATACTGTACCGGGCCGAGCTTTTCACTCATGCCGTATTTTGTCACCATGGAACGCGCCGTTTTGGTCGCGCGTTCAATGTCATTGGAAGCCCCGGTTGAAATATCGTCCAGCGTCAAAGCCTCCGCCACACGGCCGCCCAAAAGGACAACCAAGTCCTCCTTCATCTCCTTGCGGGACTGATAGGAGCGGTCCTCCGTGGGCAGATGCATGGTATAGCCGCCCGCCATGCCGCGCGGGATGATGGAAATCTGATGCACCGGGTCCTGCGTCGGACAGTAGAAGGTCGCCACCGCATGGCCCGCCTCGTGATACGCCGTCAGGGTCTTTTCCCGCTCTGTCATCACATGGCTCTTCTTCTCCGTACCCACTACCACCTTGATGGTGGCTTCTTCGATCTCCGCCATGGTAATGGCCTTGAGATTCTTTCTGGCCGCCAGCAGAGCGGCCTCGTTCAGCAGGTTTTCCAAGTCAGCGCCGGTGAAGCCGGCCGTGGTCTTCGCAATGGTCCGCAGCACCACGTCGGGCGCCAGCGGCTTGCCGCGCGCATGGACTTTCAGGATTTCTTCACGGCCCTTGATGTCCGGATAGCTGACAACCACCTGGCGGTCAAATCGGCCGGGACGCATCAGCGCCGGGTCGAGAACGTCGGGGCGGTTGGTCGCCGCGATCATGATCACGCCTTCGTTTGCGCCAAAGCCATCCATTTCCACCAACAACTGGTTCAGGGTCTGCTCGCGTTCATCGTGCCCGCCGCCCAGTCCAGCGCCGCGCTGGCGGCCGACCGCGTCGATCTCATCGATGAAGATGATACAGGGAGAATTTTTCTTTGCCTGTTCAAACAGGTCGCGCACACGGGATGCGCCAACGCCGACGAACATCTCCACAAAGTCCGAGCCGGAAATTGAGAAGAACGGCACGCCTGCCTCGCCTGCGACCGCGCGCGCCAGCAGTGTTTTACCGGTGCCCGGAGGGCCCACCAGCAGCACGCCTTTCGGGATGCGTGCACCCAGCTCGTTGTATTTCTTCGGATTTTTGAGGAACTCCACAATTTCGCGCAGTTCCTCTTTTTCCTCATCCGCGCCCGCCACATCGGCAAACGTGGTTTTGCGCTTTTCATCCGCCATCTGCTTGATCTTCGCCTTGCCAAAGTTCATCTGCTTGCCGGCGTCGCCCATGGTGGAGTTCAGGCGTTTCATCATAAACCACCAGAGGAACACACCCAGGGCCAGCACCACCAGCATCGGCAGCATACTCACCAGCCAGGAGGTTTCCGGCGCGCGCTGGATGTCGCGCTTCATGCGCTCTTCGCCGTCGTGCTTGGCGTTGTACTCATCCACATAGGGCTGAATTTCCAACAGCAAATACTGCGAGTTCGGCGCTGTATAGTTGATAATGCTCTTCTTTTCATCGTTGAGCTGCAGGCGCATCTCGCCCGTGCCCATGTTAATGGAAAACTCCGTCACCTGTTCGTCCTGAAAGTAATTCACGATATCCGAATAGACGTAGGCTTTTTCCGAAGGCCGGTTGCTGAACAGCAGAGCAATCACCAGAAAGAGCGCGATTGGGATTCCCAGATAGATCAGCATGCGTTTCATGGTGTCCTTATTTTCCAAAATCTACATTCACTCCTTTACAGAGGTTCCGTCAGCCGCCGTATACCTCCGGCTTTAAAATGCCCACAAAGGGAAGATTGCGGTATTTTTCATCATAATCAAGCCCGTAGCCCACAATAAAGGCATCCGGGACATTGGTACCTACATAATCCGCGCTTATGTCCACGGTGCGGCGCTCCGGCTTGTCAAACAGCGTGCAGAGCCTGATGCTTCTGGGTCCGCGGGACTGCAGAAGCTCCAGTATGTAGCTGAGCGTCATGCCGCTGTCCAGAATGTCCTCCACCACCAGCAGGTCGTAACCCGCCAGCGGAATATCCAAGTCCTTGACGATCTTGACCACGCCGGAGGTTTTCACCCCGGAACCGTAACTGGACACAGACATAAAGTCCACCCGGCACGGAATTGTGATCGCACGCATGAGGTCTGCCATAAAGACCACGGAACCCTTCAGCACGCTGATCATCAACAGGTTTTTATCCTTGTAATCCTCGCTGATCTGCTTGCCGATCCGCTGGACCGTTTCCGCCAGATACGATTCGCTGAACAGCACTTCCTGAATATCATTCACCATTGGTTTATCCATCCCTTTCCCATTCGTCCTGGGAGCCGCACACTTGTGCGCTGCTCCCGGCAGGTTCCACTCTGATTGTAACCGCCTGCTGTGTTCCGGGCAAAACCCGGGCGCTTTCCGCCGGGCCAAAGCCCTCTATCCAAAGAATTTCCCCGCCGCTTTCCAACAAAATGACTTTGTCGCGCAGCAGGGGTTCCAGCTTTGCCTCATTAAACAGCTTTTTCAGCGATTTCGACACGCCGCGGCCCGCCGGACGAAAAACATCGCCCGCGCGCCGGGTCCGAAAGACTGGATTAGTCCATATTGTATCACAGTTGATACAATTATGAAATAACAAATTATGAAATTTATTCTCGGTTTGAACGGCATTCTTGTTAATTTTTTTTAAACAAATGCTGCGCCCGTCCGGCGTCCGTGTGACCGGGAATGAAACCGGCACGCTCCACGGCTCCATGCGCTCCGGTGCGACAAAAAGAGTATTGCCCTGCGCGGCGATTTGTATTCCTCCCGCAACGCTGACGGAGCCTTTTCCTGCGGCGATCACGTCCGCGGCGGCTTCCAGATGCTTGCTTTCCAGCCGCACCTCCCCGGCGCGCCGGAGTATAACCGCCGCCGCGCGCACCAGGACCGGCCGCGCCAGCGTTTTTAAAACGGCAAGGTCATATCCATGGGGCGTTTCCGCCCGCCGGACCGCCTGCTCCGCCTGCCCCTGCAAAAACAATTCATCCCGCGCCAGCCGCATGGTCATGCCCGCAATTTCTTTCTCAAAGGCGGGATTAATCCGCTTTAAAACCGGCACGACGTCCAGCCGCACCCGGTTGCGTGCAAAATTCCGCTCCAGATTCGAGCTGTCCGTCACATACGCCAGCCCGTAAAACCGGCAATACGCTTCCACCTGTTCACGGGTGGCGCGGATCAGCGGACGGATAATATTGCCGCGCACCGGTGGAATCCCACACAGCCCGCGCGCGCCCGTACCCTTTGTCAAGTTGAGCAAAACGGTTTCCGCATTGTCGGAAAGGGTGTGCGCCGTGGCGATCCTGGCGTCCTGCGCCAGCTCCTGAAAAAAGGCGTAGCGCACCTCCCGCCCGCATTCCTCCAGACCCTGCTTCCGCTCCTCCGCCAGGCGTTTGACATCGGCATGCAGAACCCGGAGTGGAATGTGGTTTTCCGCGCACCATTTGCGGACAAACGCCTCGTCCGCATCCGATTCCGCCCCGCGCAGGCCATGGTTGACGTGCGCTGCAAGTACCTCCGCCTTCTCCTGATAAACGAGAAAATGGGTAAGCGCCATTGAGTCCGCCCCGCCCGACAGGCCCACAACGACCCTGCCGCCCGGCGGGAGCATACCAAACTCGGCGATTACCCCTTGAACCAGCTCTTTTATGTTTGCAATTTCCTCATTCACTGCGCAAAACCTCCTGTGCGGTGAAGCGCATAAACTCGCCCTGCCAATGCAGCGGCACAGTCTTTGTCTCGCCGTGACGGTTTTTCGCCACAATGCATTCGCCGCTGTTGCGGTCGTCGGATTCTCCCGGCGCGTCCGCGTTCGCGTAGTAATCCTCGCGGTACAGGAACAGGACGATATCCGCGTCCTGCTCAATGGAACCGGAATCGCGCAGGTCAGAAAGCATCGGCCGGTGCGTGGTGCGCTGCTCGCTGGCACGGGACAGCTGTGAAAGCGTCAATACCGGCACGTTCAGCTCCTTCGCCATGATCTTCAGGTTTCGGGTGATCTCTGAAATCTCCTGTACGCGGTTGCCGTCTCCCTTGCGGTTGTTGGAACCGGACATCAGCTGCAAATAGTCGATGATTACCAGATCCACATCTTTGAGGCGGCGCAGCTTTGCCTTCATCTCCGGTACAGTGATGCCGGAGCTGTCGTCAAAATACATCTTCGTCTTGGAGAGGATGTCCCCCGCCTCGATGATGCGCACCCACTCGTCCTCGCTGAGCTTGCCGGTGCGCAGCTTCGTGCCGCCCACCATGGCTTCCGTGGAGATCAAACGGGAAGAAAGCTGTTCCTTCGTCATTTCCAGAGAAAAAAATGCAATCTTCTTCTCCGCCTTGACCGCCGCGTGCCGCGCAATATTCAGCGCAAAGCTCGTTTTACCCATGCCGGGACGCGCCGCCAGCAAAATCAGGTCGGAGCGGTTCAGCCCGGTGATGGTATCGTCCAGCTCCCGAATGCCGGTGGGTACGCCCTTGAATAAATCGCTGTCCGGCGAATTGAGCAGGTCCAGCCGGTCCAGCGTCTGAATGATGATCTCGTCGATCCGCTGCAGCCCCTGCATATTCTTCCCGCGGCGGATGTCAAAAATCCGCTGCTCCGCGGAATCGAGGAGTTTTTCGGCGTCGACACCGCCGTCGGACGCCTCCTCCATGATTTCCCGCGCGGTGATGATCAGCGTGCGGATATCGTATTTATCCCGCACAATGCGGGCGTACGACTCAACGTTGCTGATCGAAGGAACAATCTGCGCGAGCTGCAGCAGATACGTCTTGCCGCTGGTCTCGTCAAACTCCCGATATTCCTTGAGCTTTTCCAGCAGTGTGACGAAGTCCACCTGCCTGCCCACCGTGAACATGTCCAGCATGGCGGCATAGATCAGGCTGTTGTTGGTCTGATAAAAATAGTCCGGGCGGGGCAGGATCTCCGCCACCCGGTCCAGACAGGAAGAATCCAGTAGGATCGCGCCCAGGACGGACTGTTCCGCCTCCGGGCTGAAGGGCAAATTCAGGGCGCTGTAACCCGCCGTTAAATTGTCCATGTGCATCCCTCCCGCTTTTCTCTTCCTTTATTTTTCCTGCGATTCCGATACCACAGCGAAAACCTTGGCGCTGATACCGGTATAGAGCTTCACCACGCACTGGTAGGTGCCAAACGCCTTAATATCTCCGTCCACTTCGATCTTGCGCTTATCCACGTCGATGTGGTAGGTTTTGCGGATCGCCTCCGCAATTTCCTTGGAGGTGATGGAGCCGAACAGGCGCCCGCCCGTGCCGCCCTTGGCCGTCAGCTTGACGCTCTTGCCCTCCAGCTTGGCCGCGGCCTCCGTTGCAGTCTTCTTTTCCATCTCAATTTTATGCGCTTTGGCAGATTCGGCGTTTTTCAGCTCGTTCATCGCCTGTGCGTTGGCCTCCTTGGCCAGATTGCGCGGAAACAGAAAATTGCGCGCATACCCGTCGGAAACATTGACAAGCTCGCCCTTTTTCCCGCTTCCCTTTACATCCTGCAATAAGATGACTTTCATGGTAAATTTCCTCCTATTTTTGATTCCCCGCCGGCTGTACCTTCTTTTTGATTGCCGCCAGCAGCTGTGTTTTGGCCTGTTCCACCGTGATATCCGGAATCTGTGCCGCCGCCATGTTCAAATGACCGCCGCCGCCCAGCTCCTCCATCACAATCTGTACATTGATATCTCCCAGCGAACGCGCCGAAATATTCATTACATTCCCCGTGGGGAAGATCACAAAGGACGCCTTGACGCCCTGAATGGAGAGCAGTTCGTCCGCCGCCTGGGAAGAGGTTACCCGGATATCCGGGAACTCGTGGTCCGTGTGGGCGATGGCGCAGCTTTCCATGATCTCCGCCGCGGAAACAATGGCGTATTTCGCCTTGTAGCTGTCGATGGTATCGGCAAACATACGCTTAACTTCCACCGTGTCCGCGCCGCGGCGGCGCAGATATGCGGCCGCTTCAAAGGTGCGCACGCCGGTCTTAAGCACAAAGCTCTTGGTATCCAGCATGATGCCGGCCAGAAGCGCCTCGGCCTCCGCCTGCGTCAGCGTGTGGTCGCCGACATACTGCACCAGTTCCGCCACCATCTCCGATGTGGAGCTGGCGTACGGCTCATGGTAAAAGACAATTGCGTTCTCAATGTGCTTGACCATCATGCGGTGGTGGTCGATTACCACCACACGCGCCGCCCGGTTCAGCAGGTCCTTGCTCTCCACAAAGTCCGGAGAATGCGTGTCCACCACGATCAGCAGGGTGCGGGGCGTCATCTGCTCCAGCGCCTCCGCGGGCGCAAGGAACACTGTCTTGCCCGGCGCCGCCGCCTCCACATGGGTGATCAGCTGCCCGGCCAGGCTTTGCTGCCGGTTGGTCACCACATATGCCGGCTTTTGCAGCGCCTTGGTCACCGCGCTCCAGATACCGACCGCCGAACCAACCGCATCGAGGTCGGAAAACCTGTGACCCATGATCATCACATTGTCGGAATCCTTGATATGGTCGGAGAGTGTGGCGGCAATAACGCGGGTGCGCACTTTGTCGCGCTTTTCCACGCCCTTACTCAAGCCGCCAAAGAACTCATAGGTATCGTTTTTCTGTTTGACCGCCACCTGGTCGCCGCCGCGGCCCAGCGCCATTTCCAGCGCTTTGCGCGCCCACAGCTCGGATTCCTGCAGGTTTCCCGCACCGCGCCCCACACCGATGGAAACCGTCGGGCTGCGGCGTTCCACCGTTTTGATGCCGCGGACCTTGTCCAGAATCTCAAAGCGCTTTTCCATCGCCTGCCGAATATGGGCCTCGTCTGTCAGGATTAAAAAGCGGCCGCCGCTGAGACGGCGCAGAAAACCGTTCATGCTCTGTGCCCATTCCGCCAGCGTACTTTCCACATCGGAAGCGAGGCGCGCGTCTTCACCTCCGTTGAGGTCCCGCGCCAGCTCCTCCCGGTTGTCAAAATGCGCAATGGCGACAACCGGCCGTTTTTCCGCAAATTCTTTGTTGACGGCCTTATAATATGTATCGTCCACCAGATACAGGATGCTGCCCCCCGCCGTCTGCGAGGCATAGGCGGTAAAGCGGCGGTTCCCAACGCCGACATCCGTCCCCTTCGCCTGCATCACCTGCTCCAGCGTGTGGGGATAGAGGTAGCGCAGGATATTTTCCCCGCGGCAGTCCCTCGTTCCGCCTACACTCTCCAGAAACGCGGGGTTGGCCCAGACGATATCCCCGGCTTCCCCGATGATGGCAACCGGCATGGTCAAACGCTGCAGCGCCTGGTATTCCTGCCCGGACAGGACACGCCGCACGGCCCGTACCGAATACAGGATATGCGATTGAAACCGGAAAATAGAAATCGCGACCAGAATCACAGCCGCGATTGCCAGAATGATCTCTGTGACAAACACCGCCGGATTGTGGGTAAACCAGCTTACCCCTGCCATCGCCAGCATAACCGCCGCGACAACCAGGCAGACCGGCGATGCAACCCATATCTTTTTTTTCACCGTTCCTACTCCTTAAAATCCAAACTGGCCGGCACGCATGACGAATGGCCGCGGCGTTTCCGCCGCAGCCAGCATGTCGTTTTATATTTCCATGATAATTGGCAGGATCATCGGGCTTCTGCGCGTACGCTCGTACAGGAAGCGCGACAACTCGTCCTTGATGCGCGTCTTTAAGGCGCCCCACTCATGAATGTGGTGTTCCGAGCAGCTCTCCAGAGCGGCGACCACACGCTTCTTTGCCTCGTCGATCAGCGGTTCCGCCTCACGCACATAGACAAATCCGCGGGAGACAACGTCCGGACCGGAAACCACATTGCCCGACGCGTCGATGGTACACACCACAACGATGAGGCCGTCCTCCGCCAAATGCTTGCGGTCCCGCAACACGATGCTGCCCACGTCGCCCACGCCGAGGCCGTCCACCAAAATGCGGCCCGCCGGGACGCTGGTGAGTTTCTTCATATAATCCTGGTTCAGCTCCACCACATCGCCGATGTCGCCGATGTAAATCCGGGAGCTGTCCATGCCCATCGAGGCGGCAAGCCCCGCGTTCTTGCGCAGGTGCTTCTGCTCACCGTGGACCGGAATAAAATACTTGGGTTTGGTAATCCCCTGGATGATCTTGAGTTCCTCCTGGCAGGCATGGCCCGAAACGTGCACTTCATACATCGATTCGTAGATGACCTCGCAGCCGCGCTTCAAAAGCTCATCGACCACCGCGCCCACGGTTTTTTCATTGCCGGGGATCGGCCTTGCAGAGATAATGATAAAGTCGCCGGGGCCGACTTCCACCTTTCGGTGGTCGGCAAACGCCATGCGCGTCAAGGCGCTCATCGGCTCACCCTGGCTGCCGGTGGTGATCAGCACCACTTTCTCCTTGGGGTAGCGGTTGAGCAAGTCGATGTCGATCAGCACGCCGTCCGGCACCTGCAGATACCCCATCTCCACGGCGATGCCCATCACGTTCAGCATGCTGCGCCCGGAAAGCGCTACCTTGCGGCCATAACGAACCGCACAGTTGATGATCTGCTGCACGCGGCTGATGTTGGACGCAAACGTCGCAATGATGATGCGCTTTTTCTCCGCGCGCTTGAACAGGTTTTCAAAGGTATTGTCCACCATCTGCTCCGTCTTGGTGTAGCCGGGCCGTTCGGCGTTGGTGGAGTCCGCCAGCAGGGCCAGAACGCCCTCGTTGCCCAGCTCCGCAAAGCGGCCCAAGTCGATCATTTCGCCCCAGGCAGGCGTGCAATCAATCTTAAAGTCACCGGTGTACACAACGGTGCCCGCCGGAGAGTGGATCGCAAAACCGACCGCATCCGGGATGGAATGGTTCACATGGATAAACTCCACATTCATGCAGCCGAGCTTCACGGTCTGCCCCGGTTTGACGACGTTCATTTTGACCTTGCCCGCGAGGCCGTGCTCCTTGAGCTTTCCTTCCACCAGACCCAGCGTCAGCATGGTGCCGTAAATCGGCAGGTTGACACGCTTGAGCAGGTACGGCAGCGCGCCAATGTGGTCCTCATGTCCGTGCGTCAGCACAATGCCGCGGATTTTATCCGCGTTGCGCTCCACAAAGGTAAAGTCCGGCAGGACCAGGTCCACGCCCAGCATATCCTCGTCCGGGAACGCCATGCCGCAGTCCACAATCAACATATCGCCTTCACACTCGTACAGGGTAAAGTTCTTTCCGATCTCGTTGAGCCCGCCCAGAAAATAGGCTTTAATGGACGGCTTCTTCACCGGCGGCTGTCCGCGTTTTTTGCCGCGTGCCGGTTTGGCCGCCTGTTCCACGGCCGGTTCCGCCTGCTGCGGTTTTTTGGGCTGCGCCGGCCGCTTTGCAGGACGGCGGCGGGGCTGCTCCGGCTTTTTTTCCGGCGTTTCTTCCGCTCTGGCTGGCAAAGTTACTTTTCCATACAGCGCCGGATGCACCCCTGTTTCTGCAGCTGTCTCCTGCAGGTGCACCGTATCCGTTTGATTCTGATTTCTTTCCGTCAAGATATGACCTCCATTATTTTTGGATACGCCGATAAAATGTCCGCCTGCAAACGGTGCCTGGCGGGCATGACGCTCCAAAGTAAAATATTTATATTTTTAATCCGCGCAAAGCCGCTCCGGATACGCTGCCGGAACCGCGCGCATTAATAATATTTCAGTGAAAAAGGAATCCCCTGATCCGGGTAAATTCCATCCTGCCACACATTTAAAATACTTGTGAAATGTTTTTCAGCAGGACGCCGCACACCGTCCACACGGCTTTTGCGGCAGATACATTCCCGACCGCGGGTCTGGCCCGTCCTTTTCCAAAAACGGCGCCGTTTCCCACCGGTTATGATTGCTTTTATTGTACCTTGATATTGGATAGCTGTCAAGTTTCCTAAAAAGCAGGCCGCACTTTTATTCATATTATGGCCCCTTCTGCGCTTGTTAAACCAATTGCACCGCCGTCTGAAAAAAATTGCGGCTCCGCGCGCACGCAATATATTTCTATGCTATAATAACCTAGCGGAATCGCAGCTCACAATTGACTTAGGTTGAAACTGCCTATAAAACAAACAGGAAACATAGGATACATATATTAGGAAAAGGATGGATACGATGAAACATGTGGAAATTTTTACGGACGGCGCCTGCCAGGGCAACCCCGGGCCGGGCGGCTGGGGCGCGGTCCTGCGGTATAACGGCGTGGAAAAGGAGATCAGCGGCGGCGACGCGGACACCACCAACAACCGCATGGAACTCAGTGCGGTCATTGCCGCCCTGCAATGCCTGAAAGAACCGTGCGAAATAACACTGTGCAGCGATTCTCAATACGTCTGCAACGCCATAGAAAAGGGCTGGGCCAAAGGCTGGCGGCGCAACGGCTGGCGCAAGTCGGACAAATCCCCCGCTCTGAACGCAGACCTGTGGGAGACGCTGCTGAACCTGCTGGAACAGCACAAAATCACCATCCATTGGGTGCGGGGGCATAACGGCCATCCGGAAAACGAACGCTGCGACCGCCTGGCGGTAGCGGCGGCGGAACGCGCCAAAGCCGGACGGCAGTGAAAAAATTTTTAAACCCTATTGCATACTATACTAAAAAGGTGTATATTATAATCATAGTAAATCAGTCAGGATTTGCCAATCCAATTTTGTAAAAAATTTTGCCGGCCCGGTTGGGGCATCGGCACACTGATAAAGGAAAGAAAAGGTGATTGAACACATGGCACGTTTTGTTTATGCTGATAACGCCGCTACAACACCGGTTTCCCCCGCCGTTTTTGAGGCGATGAAACCGTATTTTACATCGATTTACGGCAACCCGTCCAGCCTGTACTCTGTAGGCCGGGACGCCAAGCGCCCGCTGGAGCTGGCACGCGGAGAAGTTGCCGCCTGTCTCGGCGCGGAACCGAGCGAGATTTTCTTTACCTCCGGTGGCAGCGAGGCCGACAACTGGGCAATTAAGGGTGCAGCACATGTACAGGCAAAGAAGGGGAAAAAACATATTATTACCTCTAAATTTGAACACCACGCTGTGCTGCATACCTGCGCCTCTCTGGAAAAAGAGGGGTTCTCCGTCACCTATCTGGACGTACACGAAGACGGCCTTGTCCGTCCGGAGGAGCTGGAAGCCGCGATTCGTGAGGATACGGCGCTTATCACCATTATGTATGCAAACAATGAGATCGGCACCATCCAGCCGATTCCGGAGATCGGCGCTATTTGTAAACAGCATGGCGTGTTGTTCCACACCGACGCGGTACAGGCGGTCGGCAACGTGCCGATCGACGTGAAAGCGCAAAACATCGACCTGCTCTCTCTCTCCGCGCACAAGTTCCACGGTCCCAAAGGCGTGGGCGCGCTATATGTCCGCAGAGGAGTACAGCTTCCCAATTTAATCGACGGCGGCGCACAGGAGCGCGGGCGGCGTGCCGGCACCGAAAACGTGGCCGGTATCGTCGGCTTGAGCACCGCTTTAAAAGAGGCCTGCGCCACCATGGAGGAACGTGCCAAACGCCTGACCGCCATGCGGGACAGACTGGTCGACGGCGTCTTACAGATTGAGCGTTCCCGCTTAAACGGCGACCACATCAAACGCCTGCCGGGAAATGTGAATTTCTGTTTTGAAGGCATCGAAGGCGAGTCCCTTCTTCTTCTTCTGGACCTGAACGGCATCTGCGGCTCCTCCGGTTCCGCTTGCACCTCGGGTTCCCTGGACCCCAGCCATGTGCTGCTTTCCATCGGCCTGCCGCATGAGATCGCGCACGGCTCCCTGCGCCTCTCCTTCAGTGACCAGAATACGGAGGAGGACGTCGACTACATTTTGGAGGTCCTGCCCGGCATCGTGGAGCGGCTGCGCGCCATGTCCCCGCTTTGGGACGAAATCATTCATGGAAAAAAGTATAACTGATTTATAATATGGAAAGAAAAAGAATGTCAAAGAAAAGAGGCTGATCGTTTATGGCATACAGTGAAAAAGTAATGGATCATTTTGCAAACCCGCGCAATGTCGGCGAGATGGAAGATCCCAGCGGCGTCGGCGAGGTCGGCAACTCCCGCTGCGGAGATATCATGCGCATGTACATTAAGGTCGACGGCGATACCATCACGGACGTGAAGTTCAAGACCTTCGGCTGCGGTGCGGCCATCGCCACCAGCTCCATGGCAACAGAACTGATCAAGGGTAAGAAGATTGAAGACGCGCTCAAACTGACCAACAAAGCCGTGATGGAAGCACTCGACGGCCTGCCGCCGGTTAAGGTGCACTGTTCCGTTCTCGCTGAACAGGCCATTAAAGCGGCGGTATCCGACTATTATAAGCGCCAGGGCATCGACCCCACGCCTTTTGTCGGAGAAGTCCCGGCGTGTGAGGAATGCGCCTGCGACGCCCATTAATTTAAGCCCTTACAATTCTATATTTATAAAAAACAGCAGTCCCGGATTTTGTAAAGATCCGGGACTGCTGTTTTTTATCGTCTTCCGCGGCGGCGTACATGCGCCATTGTGTACTGAATCTGCCGCATGGCACTGCTCAGCGCACGGATATCCTGCATATAACCGGCAGCCCATCCCGCCTGGCGCAGCAGACTTTCTACCTGGCAGGAGGTATTTTGCATCCGCTGGTAGGTCAAAACTGCATTTCGGACGGTATTAAGCTGTGTCAATAACTGCCGATTGTTCATGATATTCACCCCCGTCCCTTCATACTATTCTGCCATCCGGGGAGCGTTCTGACGTCTTTTCTCACACGCATGTGGTTGCTTATTTAGAAAAATACGTGTATACTGTAGAAAAAAGAACGAGGCGAATACGACAATGAAACATCATAAAAAGGTATGTAAGGAATTGGGATTGATCAACCACAATCTGAATATGTTGATTCAAAATCAGAATGAAATTTATGTTAAGCTGGAGGAACTGCGCTGCGCCGTCGACGCCTTGCAGCCAGCATCGGACGTCGTCGTTTCCACCGCCTCCATCAATAGCATGTTATCGGAGGAATACGAAGACTGAATCGCTTGACCGTTCTGCGCAATACCGGTATCCCAGCCTGCCAAACTGCCGGATCTCCTCCGGACAGGAAACCGCGTGTTCCGCCATATAACGGACCATCTCTCCGCGCGCCATTTTAACATAAACGCCTTTTTCCATGATTTTATCCTCACAGCGCTCTCCAAAGACGGGCGTGATCACCCGCACTCCCTGCGGAACATACGGAAGCACCGCCTTTCCATATTCCTTAGAGGCCAGGTTCACAATCGTTCCCTCCGGTTCCTCTAACTGGTCAAACAGGCTGCCGTCCCAGAAATCGTATAGATTTTTACAGAAAGGTGTTTGTACCTTCGCCTGCATCTCCAGCCGGTAGGGAACCACGCCGTCAAACGGCCGCAATACGCCGTAAAATCCGGAGAGAATCCGCACATGCGCTTCCACATACGCATATTGCGGTTCAGTGAAAAGATGCGGCGCCATATATTGATATTGAATTCCCTCATAGCTCAAAAGCGCGGGCGTCAGGTTCCGGCGCAGCTGCATCTTCCGGTAGCGGTCAAAATTCAACCGCGCAATCGCATCGTTGCAGCAGAGCAGCTTTTTCAGTTCCTCATACGGAAGGCTCCGCAGATACTGCATCAATTGTTCCGTCCGCTCCAGCAGTGCGGGCAACTGGCGCGGCTCCAAAAAGTCCACGTCGGCATTCATTTTTTTAGCGGGCGAGAGCAGAATTTTCATGGGGTTTCCGGCCCGTGCGCCTGCCCGCCCCGCGTCATCGCTTCCCGCTCTTTCACCAGTTCTTCCCGGAGCTGAATGGAATTCCATGCCGCGTTATGAGGCGTATAAATTGCTTTCAGCGCCACCGGCGCGATTTTATGCCTGCGGAAGCCCTGCAAAAAAGCATCCAGCAGGCTGTTCGTAAAATGAACCAGCAAAAGCATTTCGTCGGTAAAGACGGCGTTCTCCGGTATATGG
Organism: Anaeromassilibacillus senegalensis; assembly: GCF_001261775.1. Classification (GTDB taxonomy): domain Bacteria; phylum Bacillota; class Clostridia; order Oscillospirales; family Acutalibacteraceae; genus Anaeromassilibacillus; species Anaeromassilibacillus senegalensis. The sequence continues at coordinate 402,327 of NZ_LN868538.1, forward strand.
CCTGTCGGCTCCATCTGCCCTGACAAGGCCGCCAGCGGTTCGGCGTATTCCTCCGGTTTGACCGAACGGACACGAATTTTCATCGGCAGGCACATGCGTTTGATTTGGCTCCCCTTTGGAGTATCCAGATTATAGAGAAATACGGTGGGCGTCTGCATCATAAGTCCTCCCCTATGTTTCATTTTCTCCATGATAGCACCCTGTCCCCAAAAGTGCAACTGATTCTTAATTTTAAGCTTGCAGAAACTGTCGAAACAGCCTTGAATTTTTATTGGCAACGCGATACAATAGACATAAATTCCAGGAAGACCATCCATGCGGATGGCCTTTCTCTTTGTGTCTCACAGCCTGGCCGCCGTGCACAGGCAATCCAAAAGTAGGGAGAAATGATATGAACGGTTTGGGTTTTTATCCCGCAGAGGCCCTTTTGCCCGCAAACGCGGATTTGACCAAGTGGAGCGTAGTCGCATGCGACCAATATACCTCACAGCCGGATTATTGGCAGGAGGTGGAGCAGTTCGTCGGTGAAGCGCCGTCCACCCTGCGCATGATTGTGCCGGAGCTTTATCTGGAGGAAGACGGTGTGGAAAAGCGGATTGCGGACGTCAATGCCGCAATGGATCGCTATCTGGCATCCGATTTGTTCCGCGTAACGGACCAGTTCCTGTATGTGGAACGCACCCTGCGCGACGGAAAATTGCGCCGTGGCCTGATGGGTGTGGTCGATCTGGAGCAGTATGACTTCACCAAGGGTTCGGAATCCCTGATCCGCGCGACGGAGGGCACTGTATTGGAGCGCATCCCGCCCCGTGTTAAGGTGCGTGAGGACGCCTCTTTGGAATGCCCGCATATCATGCTGTTGATCGACGACCCCGCAAAGACCGTGATTGAACCCATTGCAGACCGCATGGGCGATTTGGAAGAGGTTTACCGGTTTGACCTGATGCAGGACAGCGGTTCCATTGCCGGATACCAGTGCGACGATGCGGAATCCATGCGCATCCTTGGCGCGCTGGGCGAACTGGCCGACCCGGAATCATTCAACCGGCACTACGGCCTGAATGGAAAATCCCCCCTCCTGTTTGCGGTGGGCGACGGAAATCACTCCCTTGCAACGGCAAAAACCTGCTATGAAAATCTGAAAAAGACCCTGCCGGAGGAAGAATATCGCGCACATCCGGCCCGCTACGCGCTGGTAGAGGTGGTCAACCTGCACGACGCCTCTCTGGAATTCGAACCGATTCACCGCATTGTCTTCGACGTGGACGAGGAAATGTTTCTGGCGGCGCTGGAATCACAGTGCGGCTCTGCGGACGGCCAGCGCATCCTGGTTTGCAACAACGGCCAAAAGAAGGAGCTTCGCTTCAACGCGGCCGTTTCCAACCTGCCGGTTGGCACGCTGCAATCGTTCCTGGACGCTTATATCGCGGAAAACGGCGGAAGGGTCGATTATATCCATGGAAACGAAGTCGTCGAAGCACTTTCCTCCAAACCCGGAAACATCGGTTTCCTGTTGGAAGCCATGCCGAAAGAGGAGCTGTTTAAAACCGTTGTGCTGGACGGCGCGCTCCCGCGCAAAACGTTCTCTATGGGACATGCCTGGGACAAACGCTTCTATTTGGAGTGCAGAAAAATTAAAGCTGAATAATCTTGGATAAACAGGCCTGCCGCGGAACGGAAATCGTTCCGCGGCAGGCCTTTCTCTTTTTGGCGCACTTCGATCAAAACATCTGATGTAAGACATCGGCAGAACTCCAAAATTCATTTATGAATTTACCAAATATCTATAAACTCTTTACAGGTTGACAAAAAAAATTGCGCATGTTTTAATAAAAGAGATACTATTTTATCATTTGTAAAGTTCGACTGGACCAGTTTTGTCCCGGGAAGGATGTGAAAACCGCACACGTCTATAGGAACGAATGGGGAGGTGAGAAGGCCGCAGCAAAATCATGACCAATGGATTGATTCGAACAGCAAACGGAATCAGACCGTTTGCGCCTACGTATGATGGAGGGGAAAATTTGAAAAGAAATCGATTTAGAGAGAAACTTACAGCGTTTGTATGCGCCGCCGCCCTGCTGGTCAGCAGCATCCCGGTGTCGCTTTCACAGGCGGCCGTCCGGGAAAACCAACCGGTCAAAGTGCCCCAATTCCTGATGGAGGCAACCGCTTCCAGCCAGGAGGAAACCAGCGATACCTGTTACGCCTCCATGGCGGTCGACGGCAACGCCGCTTCGATGTGGCACACCCAATGGAGCACCACGCCGCCGTCTCCGCACTGGATCACCGTGGATTTGGGAAGCATCGTAGAAATCTCCAGGCTGACCTATCTGCCGAGGCAGGACGGCAGCCAGAACGGCACCGTCAGAAACTATGAAGTATTTGTCAGTGAAGACGGACAAACCTACACAAAAGCAGCGGAGGGCGCCTGGGGCGCCGATATGGCGGAAAAGGAAGCCGTGTTGCAGACGCCGGCCAGCGGCCGTTATGTAAAGCTGCAAGCCGTCAACGCCTCCATGATGTCCTGTGCGGAACTGAACATTTACGCGTCCTCCAGCAGTTATGCACCGCTCTGGAGCAGCATTGACGAGACAGAAAGCTTTCTTGCGGGAGCGGAAACCGGCAGCCAGCCGAACCAGTATCCGCAGGATGCCGTAAACACATTAAAACAGGCCATTGAAGACGCAAAGCTGAAAGCGGCCTCCTTGCCGGAGTCCGATCTGGAGGGAATCCAGAACGCAGCGGACATTCTCCGCAGTGCATTGGACGCTTTCCGCAATGCGCGCATTACATACACCAAAGAGCAGCTTGCCGCCCTTGCGGAGCAGGCAAACGCTCTCAACGACAGCACGCCCACCGGAGAGACGGACGGACAGGTTTCCGAACAGGCCAAGCAGAATTTTCAGGCTGTGCTGGACGAAACAGAAGCCGTTTTGAACAACAGCGAGGCGGACAAAGAAGCGGTCCATCTGGCTTACGAAACACTGGTACAGGCGATGGAAACCTTTAAGGACCGCATTGTAACCAGCCTGAAATCCCTTGCGGGCGTTTGGGAGCTGAAGCTGGGCTCCTACTCCGTAGACGACGGCGCATTGTCCGACACCTGTGTGCTTCCCGGCACGCTGGATGAAAACAAGAAGGGCAATTTGAATACGTCGGTCAACACCAACCGCCTCAGCCGCAAGTACACCTATACCGGCGACGCGGTCTATCAGAAGCAGGTCTTTATCCCGCAGAATTGGGAAGGCAAGCATATTACTTTTCTGATGGAGCGCACAAAGAACACCCGCGTCTGGGTCAACGGCCAAGAGCAAACCGACTGCAACGCCAACAACACACTGGGCGTCGCGCAGGAGTATACACTGACCGGCCTGGTTCCCGGACAGGTAAACACCCTGACGGTTCAGGTGCGCAACACTGATTACCCGGTCGGTACCGGATGCCATATGCTGACAGAAGAAACCGTAACCAACTGGAACGGTATTCTGGGCAAAATTGAGCTGAAAGCAAGCACCCCCGTCTTTATCAAGGACGTCCGGGTCTATCCGAATATCCAGGATAAAACCGCAACGGTCAAAGCCGTCGTCGCCAACGACACCGGCATGGCGGTGAGCGGCACCCTAACCCTGAACGCGCAGAGCTACAACCACGACGGAGCAACGCACACCGTTCCGCAGATGGTTCAGGCGTTCTCTTTGGAGAGCAGTGACACCGAGAAAGAAATTGCGGTTGTTTACGCGATGAGCGAAGAGGCACGCCTCTGGTCGGAATTCGATCCCTCCATGTACCGCCTGACTGTGGACCTGGATGCCGACGGCGCAGCCGATTCCTTTACCGAAAACTTTGGTATGCGTGAGTTTAAAACCTCCGGCACCAAATTTACCATCAACGGCATGACCACCTTCATGCGCGGCGAGGGCAACTCCGCCGTGTTCCCGCTCACCGGGTATCCGTACATGACCAAGGCGGAATGGATCGATTTCTTTACCAAAGCGCAGGACCTGGGCATCAACTTCTTCCGTTTCCACTCCTGGACGCCGCCCGAAGCGGCGTTTGAAGCGGCGGACGAGCTTGGCATTTACATGCAGCCCGAGCTGTACGGCTTTGGCGGAACACCGTTCAACGAGTATTACAGCGAGGAAGCCGTCCGCATCCTGGAATACCTGGCGAGCCATCCGTCGTTCGTCATGTTTGCCTGGGGCAACGAGCTGAACACCACCGGCAGCAACCGCGACGGCGCCAATGCGCTGCGCGAGCTCTGCCGCAGTGTGGATGATACCCGCCTGTACGCGGAAGGCAGCAACAACAATTACTGGGCGCCGTCCCTCAATGCAGGGGATGATTACTGGACAACCTGTAAAACCAAAGCCAACTCCGATCCGTATCACACCCGCATTTCCTTCTCCTGGGTGGACGCAGCCTCCGGAGGCGCTTTGGAATCCATGCAGCCGAACAGCAACTTCACCTACACAAACGCCATCAGCATCGTCGACAAGCCGCTGATGAACCACGAGGCGGGTCAGTATCAAGTGCTCCCGCTCTTCGACGAAGAAATTCCGAAGTATGAAGCCGGCGTCTTTGAGGCGCGCAACCTGCAATACTACCGCGACCTGATGGAGAGCAAAGGCCTGCTTTATATGAACGAAACCTTCTCCAAGGTTTCCGCGCGCGTCTCCGCCATCGGTTATCGCGCGGATCTGGAAACCGCACTGCGCACCCCCGGCCTTGGCGGCTACCAGCTGCTCAGCATCCAGGACTTCCCCGGCCAGGGCACCGCACATGTGGGCATTCTGGACAACTTTATGGAAGACAAGCCCGGCGGGTTCACCACCGAACAGTATAAGAGCTTCAACGACTCCGTCGTCGTGCTGGCACAGCTTCCCAAGATGGTCTACCGCAACGACCAGGAACTCAGCGGCACGATCTCCGTGGTTAACTACGGCCCGGCTGCGCTCCAGGGCAAAGTGGGACAGTGGAAGCTGAAAAACGGCGACGCGGTCCTCGCACAGGGAGCTCTCGAAGCAATGGATGTTCCACAGGGAAGCGTCACCAATTTGGGAACCTTCTCCGCCTCCCTGTCCGATCTTACGGAAGCGGCTAAATTGACGGTGGAGGTATCCGTGGATTCCATCGGCAGCAACAGCTACGACATCTGGGTGTATCCGCAGCAAATCGATACCACCGTTCCCGCCGATGTAACTGTTTCCTCCAACCTGGACGAGGCGACGCTGAACGCACTGGAAAACGGCGGCAAGGTCCTCTATCTGCCGGAGCCTTCCGAAAAGGTCATCCCCGACAGCGTGGCGGTCCGCTGGACCACCGATTACTGGAGCAAAATGTTCCACCGTTCCGACCGGAACGCGCACACAATGGGTATGTACGTGCAGAACGAGCATCCCATTTTTGCGAACTTCCCAACGGAATTTTTCAGCGACTACCAGTGGTTCAATCTGATGAAGGGTTCCCGCGCGGTTGTACTGGACGACGCACCGGCGGACCTGGAACCTCTGGCATGGAATATCGACCACATGGAGTGGAGCCGCAAATTGGGCAGCCTGTTTGAGGCAAACGTCGGCAAGGGCAAGCTGGTCGTCTGCACCTTCGACCTGCTGAATCAGATGGACGTCTATCCGGAGGCAAAGCAGCTGTATGCCAGCATCCTCCAATACATGGCGTCGGAAGAATTCCAGCCGAAGGCCGCACTGACACAGGAATACCTGACCGATACTTTTAAAGAGCTTACCAACACCGACGCCTATGCCACCATTGAGTCGGAATCCTATTCCGAAGGAAACGGCAGCTTCAAGTCAGAATCCGGCACAGGAGAAGACGGCGAAAAGGCAACCGCGCTCGGCAATATCAACAAGGGCAACTGGCTGCGCTACGAAAAAGTGGAGTTCGGCCTCAACGGCTGTTCCACCATCACCCTGAACGGCGCCAACGCCAACAGCTACGACGCCGTACTGGAGCTGCGCACCGGCTCCTCCACCGGCCCGCTGATCGCCACTTTGAACTTCAAGAATACCGGCTCATGGAGCCAGTATAAATCCCAGACCTTTGATATCCCGCGCATCTCCGGCCTGAACGACGTCGTCCTGGTTTCGCAGAACGGCGGCATCGCGTTCAACTCCTTCTGGTTTGGAGAAGGCTCCATACAATACGTCAGCGCGTATGAAAAGCTGGAGCCGGAATCCGCGGCGGGCGATATCACCATAACCGATATCGACGGCGGCAGCCACATCATCATGCAGAACTATGTCAGCGCCATCACCGATCAGGTGGAGATCCGGTTCAACCACGTGGAGTTCGGCACGTTCGGTTCCAAGGACGTGACCATCCAGGGCCGGTCCCTGAACGGCAAGGACGTGAGCGGCTACCTGCGTTATGAAGACGCGGGCGAAGAAAAAACCATTCCCTTTGTCTTCAAGGCCGGCGAAGGCGAATCTTATGAACTCTCTTCGGAGACGTTTTTCAAGCAGACCTTTAAAGCAAAGGGGATCAAGGGCGCGCAGAACCTGGTGATCGGATTCGATAAGGGCACCAGCTTTGACCTGGAAGCACTGCTCTTCACCGGATACACCAGCGAGCCCGTCATAAACCCCAATTATGTGAACGCAATGAACGAAGCACAGGAGAAACTGGCAGCGGTGGAAAACCGTCCGCTGCTGTACACGGAGGCATCGTGGCAGGTGTTCACCACGGCCTATGAAGAAGCGTCCAAGGTCGATATGGATGATGAAGACGCGGTCGCTGCTGCGGCAAAGAAGCTGCAGGATGCACTGGACAGCCTGGTGTTGACCGGAAAGACCAAATCCGCGTATACCGTCACCTACGCCCGGAACTATGATGATCTGGACGGCAGCGTGAAACTGGAACGCGCAGAACCGGATCAGGTCGTCGGCGGCTTTGACAAGGGAGAAACCCTCTACTATAAGGGCCTCGACTTCGGTAGCTCCGGCGCGATAAAGCTGACGGTCCGCGCCGCTAACGGACGCAGCGATTCCGAAAAGGAAAAAGAAGCCGTCCTGCGCTTCCGCTATGGAACCGGCGAGAACGATTACGCGGACGTCCGGATTCTGCAAACCGGCGGCTGGGGCGCCGCCAACGACAGAGACTTTACCGTGGATATTCCCTCTGAACGTTTCAACGGCGTGAAAGACATCACCCTCCAACTGGTTGAGGGCGCGGTCGCCCTGCACTCCTTTGTATTTGAAGAAGCAGCAGCCACAGATCCGCAGCTGCTGAACGTGCAGTGGAACCCGAATCAGGCAGATGTGGAAATTGCCGGTGAGGCGGATGTGCTGATCGACGGCAACGGCATCTACGGCGCAAAGGTGGTGCCGGGCATAAAGCTGACCCTGACCTTCACCCCGGCAGACGGCCCGTTTGCAAGCGCGCAGCTCAACGGAGAAGACATCCCGTTTGAGGCGGACGGCTGCACCTACACCTTTACCATGCCGAACGACAAGGCGTCCCTGCGCTTTGTGTTCACCAGTGTAAACAAGGGGATTCTGGAAACCCTGCTGGAGAAGGCAAACGAAGTGACCGACGAGCAGCTTGCCGGTCTGGTTGAGTCCGTAAGCAAACGCTTCATCGCGGCGCGCGACAACGCGAAGGCCGTCTATGAAGACGACACAGCCACCCAGGAAGAAGTAAACGAAGCCTGGAAGGAACTGCTCGACGCGATGCATCACCTCTCCTTCGAGGAGGGCACCAAGGACGAGCTGGAATACTGGCTCGACTATGCCGCCATGCTCGACTTGGACAACTTCACCCCGAAGAGCCTGGAAGGCTACGCGGAAGCACTCGCCTACGCGGAAGAAATCTACAACGACGAGGGCGAAACGCTGAAGGCGGAAGTTGAAAAGGCGGCAAAGAACCTGCAAGAAGCGATCCTGCGCCTGGAGTTCAAGGCAAACACGGAAGTGCTGGGAGCCTTTGTACAGCAGGCACAGGAGATTGAAATTGACAAGTACCTGGACGGCCCGGAAAAAGACAAGTTCAACGAGCTGTTCCCGCAGGCGGAAGCCCTTCTGGAGGACGCGAATGCAACCCAGAAGCAGGTGGATGAAATGGCGGACGCCCTGTACAAAGCGATGATGAACCTGCGCATGATCCCGGACAAGAAAGTGCTGAAGGACCTGATCGACGAGTCGGAAGCGCTCAACCCGGATGATTACACCGAGGCGAGTTACGCAATCCTGCGTGCGGCGCTGAACAACGCGCAGGGCGTCTACGAAGACGAGAACGCCACCCCGGAGGAAATCACGGCGGTCTGCGCGACGGTAGAGAAGGCCCGCGCGGGTCTGGTTCTGGCGGACAAACCGGAAGAGCCTGCAAAACCCGACAACAAGCCGAGCCATAAGCCGTCCAGCAACGGCAGCAAGAAGCCGATTGGCAACACCTCCGGTACAGGAACGGCAGTTGCCGTAACCAACCCGGTAATCAACGCGGTGCAGAACGTGATGGGCCAGAAGTCTGTCCGTTCCGATACCACGACGAATTTCACCTTGAAGAGAGGCAGCGCGTACTGCTTCAAGATGACAGTTGTCAACGGCAGCAATGCGGCCCCGAACTTCACCGTGGGCAACGGCAGTGTGCTTAAGACCCAGTTTGTGGCGAAGGTCGGCAATGACAACTATTACAGAGTCTGGGCGGTCGGCACACCGGGCCAGAGCACCGGCGTGTATACCACAATGGCGGGTGAGAAGGCCCAGCAGCACTGTGTGGTTACAATTGGCTGATTGCTGCCACTGAAAACCACCGTAGGTGCGAATGACGTTGTACGTACACAACAGCATTGTGTAGTAACGGTTGGCTGAAATTGATACTTTAAGGTATTGACAATTCCCTTCGCCGTTCTCTGCTTTACTTCAAACATAAGAACCCTTCCGCAACAATTGATTTGCCGCGGAAGGGTTCTCTTTTGATAACACAAGGGTGAAATATTTCGAAAGACAATGGAAAAAGCAAAATAAACATGCTATGATAGGAAAAAATACAGGATAAGGAGCATACACTCATGTTTTGCATCTACTGCGGAACAGAAATCCCGGATCACAGCAAATTCTGTCTGGAATGTGGAAAACCGGTTCCAATTAAAATACAATTGATAAAGACCGAGCCGCCGGCAGAAGATATTCTCAAAAAGCAAGTTTCCATCTATTGGCCGGAAGGCTATATGCCTTGCAATTCCTGTACGATCATCGATATCCGCATAGACGGCCAACCAGTCAGTTCCGTTCTGTACGGGCAAAGCATGGCGTACTCCATCCCGGTTGGGGAGCATCAATTTATCTTTTCCGTCGGTATCAACCCATATCGATATGTTTTCAACCTGGACATTCAGAACCATACAATTATTACGTTAAAATTTGATCAGACGGGAACAAGGATGAGCATGATTCCTGAATCGTTGTAAATTATTCTTTTTGCATAAATTTTGGTATTTTAAAAAATAAAACCCGGAAGTCCACAAACTTGCTGGACTTCCGGGTTTATTATGTTTGGAGCGGGAAACGGGGTTCGAACCCGCGACATTCAGCTTGGGAAGCTGACGCTCTACCACTGAACTACTCCCGCATAGCTTTATTATTTTATCACAAAGCCCCGGCCGTTTCAAGTCTCTTTTTCCAGAAATCGGATTTTTATAATGAAGAGCAATGAAACAAATGCAAAACACAAATACATCCTCACATGAACGGGCTTTTCTTAAAACTTACAGTTTCGTAAGTTGCGCCAAACCCGCTGTGTCTCAGAGCAATCTATTGGTATAATACAATTATATAAAGTTTATTTACAGGGGGAACGCCATATGAATCAACTCCTGCTCTTAGAAGATGACATCAGCCTGATCGATGGACTGCAATACGCTTTAAGAAAAAACGGCTATACCTTTGAAATCGCCCGGACTGTGGGTGAAGCAAAAACCCTTTTGGAACAGCAGGCATTCGACCTCCTGCTCCTGGACGTAACCCTGCCCGACGGGACCGGCTTCTCCGTCTGTGAATGGGTTCGGGGACGGGGCAACCGCGTGCCGATCATCTTCCTGACCGCTTCGGATGAGGAGGTAAGCGTCATCCGCGGCCTGGACTGCGGCGGTGACGATTACATTACCAAGCCCTTTCGGATGGGAGAGTTGTTTTCCCGTATCCGCGCCCTGCTGCGCCGGACCGGACGGACAGATGCGCCGGAGAGTGGGGAGATTTTATGCGGGGACATTGCGATTGACCTGTTAAAAAGCCGTGCTACCCTCCGGGACATCCCGCTGGAACTGACGCTGGGCGAGTACAAATTGCTCTGTCTGCTGGTGCGGAACGCGGGTCACGTGGTTTCCCGCCAGTCGATTCTGGATACCCTTTGGGATCAGAACGGAAATTTTGTGGATGACAACACCCTATCCGTCTATATCCGCCGCCTGCGGGAAAAGGTTGAGACGGACCCCTCGCATCCGGCACATTTGACGACGGTACGCGGCTTTGGATATCAATGGAATGAGGTGCCGGTATGACGCTTTTTCGGGACAAACAAAACCGATGGTATTTGCTGGCCGTATCCTTACTCTGCGTTACTCTGATCGGAGGCTTTCTTCTGTTCTGTGTGGGGCAGGCGCGGGCCGCCCAGACGATGCTGCTGGAACGGGAACAGGCCATCGCCGGAGGACTGCTGGAACGGGACGTGCCGCAGGAAACAATCGCAGCCGCCCTGAACAATGCATCGGACAACGGACTGGGCCGAAAACTGCTGGAACGGATCGGCCGAACGGAAAACACACCCGGACAACTGTTCCCCACCCTGCGGACATTTGAAAAAAACACGGTTTGGAATCTGTTGCCGGGGATTGTCCTGTGCGCGGCCTTGCTGCTGTGCGCGGCTCTGCTGTTCCTTTCCCGTTTGGACCACCGATACCGCATTGCGGAACAAACCGTCCGCAGTTTTGCCTCCGGCGACTTCTCCTTCCACCTGCCCCGTACCGGTGAAGGAACGTTGGCGCGGCTTTTTGCGGCAGTGGACGACCTGGCCTGTGCATTGCAGGCCAAGGGAGAAACGGAACACAGGACAAAAGAATTTCTCAAGAATACGATATCGGATATTTCCCATCAGTTAAAAACACCTTTGGCCGCCTTGCGGATGTACCACGAGATCATCGAGGAGGAATCCGGCAATCCGGCAGTTGTGACGGAGTTCTCACAGAAAACAGAGACAGCCCTTGGCCGTATGGAGGGACTGATTCAATCCCTTTTAAAAATCACCCGCCTGGACGCGGGCGGGATTGTTTTTGAGCGGAAGCGGATTCGCGTAGACGCTTTGGTCAACCGGGCAATGGCGGAACTGAAAACCAGAGCGGAGCGGGAGCAAAAAGCCCTTGCCGTGAGGGGTAATCCGGAGGATACGTTTTTTTGCGACCCGGAGTGGACAAGCGAGGCCGTCGGCAACCTGATCAAGAACGCGCTGGACCACACTTCGCCCGGGGGCCGAATCGTCATTGCCTGGGAACATTCCCCCGCCGTCTCCCGCATTACCGTTTCGGACGACGGGTGCGGCATTGCGGCTGAGGACATTCACCATATTTTCAAACGGTTTTACCGCAGCCGCCATTCCCTGGACCGCCAGGGCGTGGGGCTGGGCCTGCCGCTGGCAAAGGCAATGATTGAAGGACAGGGCGGCGTGCTGACCGTGCGCAGCGCGCCGGGTGAAGGCGCTGCTTTTACCATCTCCTTTCTTACGGAAGTGTAAGCTGAAATTCATCTGATTGTAAGTTCCAATTGGTATCCTTTTGTTATAGGAGGTACTGACTATGAATGATTTCCATTGGGAGCAGCTCCGTATCGAAAGGTGGGTAAACAGATGGGTATTTCGTTTCTTAAAAATTACAGTAGGCATGCCCTACTACAGGCTGTCTTTCTGGGTCTGATGGGCATTCTGACGCTTCTTTTCCCGGAATTTTTACTCAGCAATGTCTTTTACGCTCTTCTGGTTGGATATTTCCTGTTGAGCGGAATGCTTCGCATCGTGTGTTTTCTTCTGCATAAGGATGCCAGAACACCCTTCTCTTACGCAAATCTGGCGGTGGGCGGCCTGATCCTCATCTTCGGCGTTCACTGCGTCATCTTCGCCCATTATCTTGCCAAGATTACGCCCGTCCTTTTAAGTGGACTTTTACTGCTGGAGGGCGCCGCCTATTTTGCAGCCGCCTGCCACGCGGAAACCGCTTTGCGCAGGCGCATTCTGTTCCCGCTGGCCGCTATGACACTGTTGGGCGCTTTGGCGGTTTTTATGTTCACCTTCGGCTTTGGTATCGGCGGCCTGACCGGCCTTGCACAGGTATCCGGCGCCGCCCTGCTGATTTCCTGCGCCTGCAGCGCCGCCCTTTGCCTGACACCCCGCCACCCGCAGAAGCTTTACACAGAAGGAGAGAGATGACATGAATCTTTTAGAGGTCAAAGACCTGAACAAAACCTACGGAACCGGAGAAACAGCCGTGCAGGCACTGAGGGAGGTAACCTTTTCAGTGCCTAAGGGAGAATTCGTTGCGGTGGTCGGGGAATCCGGCTCCGGAAAAAGCACTCTGCTCAACTGCATTGGCGGACTGGATCATCCCACCTCCGGCACGGTACTGCTGGACGGAGAAAACCTGTTTACCATGAAGGAGCAGGAGCGCACCGTCTTCCGCCGCCGGAATATCGGCTTTGTATTCCAGTCGTTTCAGCTGGTGAGCGAACTGACGGTAGAGCAGAATATTGCTTTTCCCATGCTGTTGGATTACCGGAAACCCGATCCGGGTCGGATCGATGAAATTTTGCAGGTGCTTGGCCTGCGCGGCCGGCGTCATCACCTGCCCAGCCAGCTCTCCGGCGGCCAACAGCAGCGCGTGGCCATCGGCCGGGCCCTGGTAATGAAACCCATGCTCATTCTGGCAGATGAACCAACCGGTAACCTGGACAGTAAAAACAGCCAGGACGTCATGGAACTGCTGGTGCAGGCCTCCCGCCGCTTTCAGCAAACTATCCTGATGATCACCCATAACGCCAATTTGACTGCTTCCTGCGACCGTGTGCTGCGGGTGATCGACGGCGTACTGACCGATTTGGGCGGGGTGAGGGAATGAAACGCTATCTTGATCTGGTCCCCATCTCCGCCCGGGCTCATAAAAAGCAGAACCGGATGTCCATCCTCTGTATCGTTTTCTCCGTTCTTCTCGTCACGGCGATTTTCGGCATGGCAGACATGTTCCTTCGCAGCCAGAAAATCCAGTCGTACAAAACGGACGGCAACTGGCACGCCGCCTTCAAACAGATCACCGATGAGGATGCGGCGCTGATCGCCGCACGACCGGACGTAGAAGCCATCTCCTGGTATGACGTCTATAATTATCAGGCGGAGCCGGACTGCTCCCTCGGTGAAAAACCGGCGGCAATCTGCGGCTTTGACGCCAGTTTTCTTTCGGACATTTACACCGGTATCCCTCTCCTGGAAGGCAGTTTCCCCGCCGGAGGACAGGAAGCAATCGTAACACAAAACGCAAAGGAAGCGATGAACCTCAAACTGGGAGACACCATCACCGTAAAAATGCCGGAGGGAAATCCGCTGACATTGACGATTTGTGGATTTGCAGAAAACACGTCCATGATGCTGCGCTTTGACGCCTACGGCATTTTTCTCTCGACGGAACAGTACCGGGCGATTCCACAAATAGCGGCCAAAAACGCAGGGACTGTCCCCGGGATGTACTATGTGCAATTTTCCCCTTACAGCAACATTCAAAAAGCCATATCTGACATTCAATTGCAGCTTGGTCTCTCCGACGAACGGGTTGGACAGAACTTCAAGCTGCTGGGACTCATGGGACAGAGCGACGATCCGACTATGCTGGGGCTTTATCTGACGGCTGCCATCCTTGTTTTCCTGGTGCTGTTGGCAGGCATCCTGATGATCGCCAGCAGTTTGAACAGCAATGTGGCCCAGCGCATCCAGTTTTTCGGGATGCTGCGCTGTATCGGCGCCACACCCAAACAGGTAATCCGGCTGGTGCGTGCCGAGGCCCTTTCCTGGTGCCGGTTTGCAATTCCGCTGGGACTGGGAATTGGCATCGCGGCAATCTGGACGTTGTGTGCCGTTCTGCGGTGGCTCAGCCCCTATTATTTTGCAGATATGCCCGTGTTTGCGGTGAGTGTCCCCAGCCTCCTGGTCGGCGCGGTGATCGGTTTACTGACCGTTCTGCTGGCGGCCAGGGCTCCGGCTAAAAGGGCGGCGCGGGTTTCCCCGCTGACGGCAGTGTCCGGCAATGCGGACAGTACTGCGCCGGCCCGGAACGCCGCCCATACCGCCTGTTTAAAGGTGGATACAGCCCTTGGCATTCACCATGCCAAAGCAAATCGAAAAAACCTGCTCCTGATGGCCGGTTCCTTTGCCTTAAGCATCATCTTGTTTCTGTCCTTTTCCACGCTTATCAGTTTTATGAACCATGCCCTCACGCCGCTCGATCCCACGACGCCCGATCTCTCGGTCGTCAGTCCGGACAGCACCCGTTCCATCAGCGGCGAACTGCTGGCGTCCCTGCAGGACAATCCTGCCATAGAACGCGCCTACGGCAGGATGTTTGCCTACGACGTCCCCATCACACGCGGCGAGCTGCATGGCACCGTTGATCTGATCTCCTACGAGGAGCACCAGTTTCGATGGGCGGAACAGGCGCTGCTGGAGGGGTCGGTAGAAGCGGCCGAGGACGAAGCGGGAACCGCTTTGACCGTCTACAGTCCGGAAAACCCGCTGCAGCTGGGCGATGTCGTCACGCTGGAATGCAATGGCACGCCCAAGGATTTGAAAATTGTCGGCGTTCTCTCCGACAGCGTCTTCAGCACCGGAAAGGGACTCGGAAACGTGATCTGTTCCGAGGATACCTTCCAAGATCTCTTTGGGCCGGGTGGATATACCATCATCGACCTACAGGTTTCCCAGGGGATCACCGAAAGCGAGGTGGAGACAATTCATACGCTGGCCGGACCGGAGATAAAATTTTCGGACCGCCGCGCCAGCAATGCCGAAGTGACCGGGGCATATCTCGCCTTTTCCCTCTTTGTCTACGGGTTCCTGACCGTAATTGCACTGATTACCGTTTTCAACGTTGTCAACAGCCTCTCCATGAGCGTCTCCGCTCGGATGCGGCAATACGGCGCTATGCGGGCCATCGGCATGAGCGGCCGTCAGCTCATTCGAATGGTAACGGCCGAGGCGGCAACCTATGCCGCCACAGGCAGCTTGGCGGGCTGTCTGCTCGGTCTGCCCATTCACTGGTTCCTTTTCACCAAAATGGTGACCTTCCGCTGGGGCGACCCATGGCAAATTCCTGTCGTCCCTCTCTGTATGATCATTGCCCTAGTCGCCGTAACCGCATTTCTTGCGGTGCGCGGGCCAGCAAAGCGCATCCGGGAACTGTCCATTGTGGAAACCATCAGTGCAGAATAGTACTCTGAATAAAGGGGAGCACACGTATTTTTGCTGCGTGCGCTCCCCTTCTTTATCATATCATTATTTTATCCGGCGTCTGTCATATATCGCGGCATTCTTTTCAGGATGTCTTTACCTGGCACCATTTTGGCAAGTATAAATTGATATCCATGTATTTCATTTTACATAATCCCTGTATTTTCCTCAATCCCCATTTGGATGGAATAAAGAATTCCACATTTTCCACCGGGTTTTCAACCGAAAAAAGAGGCAGACTGCTTTGTTTCCCCCGCTTTTCCACCACTTTACTATGTTCGCAAACAGAAAACCGTTGAAAATCCCGGCTGCTTTCCACTTTACATAATTCTAACAAAATCCGACATCCGCCTGAGGAATGACACCGGGAAGCCCTTCTCATTCTGCCGCCCGGTTGAACAGCAGACGATCCGCCCTCTGATTCATATCATGAGATGATTGGCCTCGCAACGCCTATCTAAAAAGTGTTTTGCCTGGCTGCCGGTATCCGGCCTCCGTAACCAGGGCGGCATTTTCCTTCCTGCGGCCGATTTTACAGGTTTTGAGCCCTTTCTCTCAGCAGGCGGGGCAGATCCTGTTCTTCTGCCAGGTCTTTCCTGTGGCAGGTAAGACGTCCATTCATGTGCGCACAGAGCGCCGACTCCTCCATTCAACCATAGGATTTGATCTGCTCGGGATGCGAAACCTGCTGCATTTTGAGCTCTCCATTCACCTGCATTTCACCGTTCCTATCGTCAACTCTAAAGATTATTTTCGCAGCATTCCACACATGAATAAACCACATTGACTTCTTTTTTTAGATGTGTTTTAATAAAATTGCAACTATTCATTGAATTACTCTTGTCGGAATTGAAATTCGCCGGATCGTCCGGAAATTCTGTTCCGGCGATCCGAAAGGCAGGTGAATTTGTTTTAGGAAGAATCGGAATACAAGGTATTCCTGTAACGAAAAGGAGGAGTTTTCATTGCTAAAGAGGAAATTGACCGCACTGTTCCTGTCCGCCACCATGCTGCTGACGGGCATTGGGGCCGTCCCTGCCGCCGCTCTGGCTGCGGAGGAAAACATTGCCCTAAACAAACCGGCAACCACAAGCCGCCCAGACCGCAGTCATGCTGAAATGACGCCCAGCCTTGCACTGGACGGAAACGCGAAAACCCGTTGGGCCACCGGCGCTTACCTGCCGGAACGGCACGGCCCCACGGATGAGAACTGGATTTGTGTCGATCTGGGCGGCGTATACGACATCTCCCGTGTCGTGCTGAATTGGGAGGCCGCCTATGCCAAGGATTATGATATTCAGGTTTCCAACGACTACACCACGTTTACGACCGTTTATAACGGCGGAGCCAAAGGCGGCGGCGTACAAGCATTGGATCTTTCCGGTACGGGCCGTTATATCCGTATGTACGCCAACGAAGTTTACCGGCAGGATTACGGCACCTCTCTTTATGAATTTGAGGTATATGGCACACCGGTGGAAAATCCACCGGAGACAACGGACGTGGTCAACGTCAACGTACAGGCACATAACAACGGCTGGAGCATCTGCTCCACCGGCACCTGGGCCGCAAAGGGCGGTGAAACCACGGTCCGCTTCATGCCGCTGGAAAACTGCGAGCTGCAGTCCGTCCTGGTAAACGGCGAAGAAAGAATCGGCGACGTGCGGGAAGACGGCACGCTTGTCTGCCGGGCCGACGAAGACCTGCAAGTGGTTCCTGTTTACCGGCG
This sequence comes from Anaeromassilibacillus senegalensis, assembly GCF_001261775.1. Taxonomy (GTDB): domain Bacteria; phylum Bacillota; class Clostridia; order Oscillospirales; family Acutalibacteraceae; genus Anaeromassilibacillus; species Anaeromassilibacillus senegalensis. The sequence goes on from NZ_LN868538.1 coordinate 419,542, forward strand.
CATCCCCGCTTCCCGGTTTGAGGCGGAAAGCACCACAGTGGTCGATGAGAACGGCAAGGTAATCACCGGATCAATCAACCGGGATGAAACCGCCAGCGGCGGCGCCTACATGGGGCAAACCGGCGGCAAGGGCTTCATTCTGGAGAGCACCACACAGGCAAACCGCATTTCCGTGGCGTATTCTTCCCCCAACACCAGTACCATTACGGTCTACATGCTGCTGGAGGACGGCTCCTATGAGGAGATCGGCGCAATCAACTTCTCCACCACCGGGGGCTGGTACATGGACACCCTGAAAATTGCGGACTCCGATGCGCTGTATATTCCGGAAGGCGCAACGATCAAGCTGGTTCCGCAGATGGACGTCAATCTCGATTACTTCACGCTTTCCTACGGGCAGTTGTACACGGAGGAAACGATTGCCGCCAATACTCTGCTGGCAAAAAATGCAGAGCTGACGGGCGCGGCGCTTTACGAGGACATCATGGCCGCTGTAGGCACCTCCGTAAAGATGGAGCAAGCGGGTCAGTCCGTCTCCTTCACGGTCCCGGACAACCTGGGAGAACTGAACGTATACAATCTGAAGTATAAGGCCGACGTTCCGGTTCCGGTCACGATTGGAATCGGGGATACCAGCCGGCAGGTTACGCTGCCCGCTACACGTCCCCACTATTATGAGAGCTTTGGCGAAAAGGAAATCCCCATTGCGTCCGGGGAAACCTTCTCTATCTCCCTGCCCGCGGACGCCGAGCTGTATCTGGACAGCCTGTCATTGAACTATGCAAAACCGATCAGCCGGTTCGCTGTGGAGCAAATGCCCACCGGCAGTGAGCGCCTGGAACTCAATATGAACGGCATTTGGGAATGCACGCGCTCTTCCTTCAGCAAAGGAAGCGCCATCCCTCAGGCGATTCCCAAGACGTTCGACAACTCCATTCCCGTGCCGGGTTTCTGGGATCAGGCCAGCGTCGCAATGCCGAACTACAACAATTCCGCGCTGTGGTACCACACCACTCTCACCCTGCCGGAAGCTCCGCAGGGCAATGCGGTGCTGCGTATCGGCAAGGCGTATTATGGACGTTATGTCTACGTCAACGGCGTCTATGTGGGCGACTACCAGTACAACTACACGTCGTCCAATATGGACATCACCGATCTGCTGCACGAGGGTAAAAATGATATCGTCATCATGCTGGGCAACTATGAACAGCAGCGGACCGATCCGGACTGCCCCGCGCATGTGGGCACCGACGGAGAACGCAACAGCTACTATTCCGGTATCATCGACGGCGTCACGTTTATTCTGAACGACTCTCCCGCCGTAACGGCGCTGCAGACCGCGCCCAATCTGGAAAACGGTACCGTTAAAACCCGCACGACGCTCAACAATCGCACGGATGCCGACGTCATTACCGACGTTACGTTCAATGTTTATGAGCTGGGCGTCTTTAAAGACGGCGTCCCCACACAGGAAAAGAAGCTGGTTGGCACCCACACGGAATCAAACGTTTCCGTTCCCGCGGGCAGCAGCATGAAGTTTGACGTGGAAGCCATTTCCATTGAAGGCTGCACGGAGGACAAGTTCTGGACGCCGGACAATCCCTTCCTGTACGAGATGGAGGTCATCACAAGCGGCGATACCTATACCGACCGCTTCGGCATGCGCACTTTCCACTTTGACGCGGAGACAAAGCTGCCCATGCTAAACGGCAAGGTCTATTACCTGCGCGGCACCAACGTCGCCATGAACCGCTTCTATGAAGATCCGCTGCGTGCGGACCATCCGTTTGACCGCGAGTGGGCGCGAGACGTCTACCAGCAGTTTAAGGACATGCATTGGGATTCACTGCGTTTCCACGTCGGCTTTGCGCCAGACGTCTGGTATGATGTCGCGGACGAAGAGGGCTTCATGATCATGGACGAGTATGCCGTCTTTGGACATTGTGCCGACGGCTGCACCATGGAGACGCTCTCTCCGGAAATGTATGCCTGGATGGACGAAAAGTGCAACAATCCGTCCCTGATCATCTGGGACATCCAGAACGAGGCGAACAATTTTACAGAATATTCCGCTACCATCCGGGCGGTACGCGATTACGACATTCAGAACCGCCCCTGGGACAATGGCTGGACTGCCCCGCAGAGCGATACAGACCCCAGTGAATGCCACCCGTATATGTTCCTGAATAACTCGTTTACCCTTTCCGACTATAACACCATCTCCAATACCGAATACAAGAGTAGCGGCAGGGATTCCTGGAACAATGACAATCCCAAAATCAACAATGAATACGGCTGGCTCTGGCTGGACCGCTACGGCGACCCGACTTCCCTGACAAAAGGCTATTATGACAAGTGGCTGCCCGGCTCCACCCGCGAAGAGCGCCTGGAATTTTACGCGAAAGCGGTTGGACAGAGCAGCGAGTTCTGGCGTGAGGGCCGCCATTATGTCGGCCTCATGCACTTTGCGGGCCTCACCTATTCCAAACCGAACGCGGGCGGCGCAACCAGCGACATTTTCATGCCCGACATCAATACGCCCACCATTCACCCCTGCATTAAAGAAGCGTTCCGCAACGCGTTTGCACCGGTCGGCGTCATCATCAAGGATTGGTCCGAAACCGTCCGCAAAGGTACGGTCAAGGAACTTCCCGTCACTGTCATCAACGACCGGAACGAGGACCTTGACGGGCTGGAAGTAAAGCTGACCGTTTTGAAGGACGGCAAAGAAATACACAGCGAAACCAAGGTATACGACGTCAAAGCGGCGGGAGACGCGGACGGCGGAGACCGGCAGGTACAGACCTATACGGTCAAGGTTCCGCGCACGGATGCAAAGCTGTACGAGGTCACGGCAGAGTACACCCTGGACGGAGAAACCGTCTACAGCCGCAGAACCTGGACCATCGACGACAGCCCCGTCAGCATCGCGCAGGGCAAGGAGACCTTTGCCAATCTGGAAGAAACCAAATACCCCGCTTCCTACGTGGTAGACGGCAGCAACGGCACCCGCTGGAGCTCCTATATCGAAGGTTCTTCCGCGGAAGTCCTCAACAATGCGTGGATTACCATCGACTTGGGAGAGGCCTACCGCATTAATAAGGTCCTCCTCAACTGGGAAGCTGCCTATGGCAAAAAATATCTGATTCAGGTATCCGACGACAACAAACAGTACACCACCATCTATGAAGGAAGTGCCTCCGGAGAAGGCGAACAAACCTTTGACGTATCCGGTACAGGCCGTTATCTGCGCATGCAGGGTGTGGAGAGAGGTACCTCCTATGGCTACTCTCTGTTCACCTTTGACGCATGGGGTGAACCGGTTACACCAAGAACCTATGCGGTTTCCGTCGCGGATGTCACCAGCGGCACAGCGAATGTGACGGCTAGCCCGGCGATGGCAAAAGAAAATGATTCCGTTTCCATCTCTGTTGCGGATGTACAGCAGGGCAAGGAAGTTCAGTCTGTTTCCGTCACTGATGAAGATGGATTCGACATTGAAACCATCAAACAGGAAGACGGAACCTACACCTTCACCATGCCTCCCTGCGGCGTTACCGTTCAGGTCATTTTGAAAGATTCCGCACCGGTCAGCAAGCAGGTCCTGACGGTGCAGTATGGAACAAACGCAACGCTTTCAGTAGAGGGTACATACGAAGCGCTCATCGAGCGGGACGGCATGCTCGGCGCGACGGTCTATGCGGGCGACAAGCTGACCTTCACCTTCACCCCGGCAGACGGCCCGTTTGCAAGCGCGCAGCTGAACGGCGAAGACATCCCGTTTGAGGCCGACGGCTGCACCTACACCTTTACCATGCCGAACGACAAGGCGTCCCTGCGTTTTGTGTTCACCAGTGTAAGCAAGGGGATTCTGGAAACCCTGCTGGAGAAGGCAAACGAAGTGACCGACGAGCAGCTTGCCGGTCTGGTCTGGTCCGTAAGCAATCGCTTCATCGCGGCGCGCAACAATGCAAAGGCCGTCTATGAAGACGACGGTGCTACCCAGGAAGAAGTAAACGAAGCCTGGAAGGAACTGCTCGACGCGATGCATTACCTCTCCTTTGAGGAGGGCACCAAGGACGAGCTGGAATACTGGCTCGATTACGCCGCCATGCTCGACTTGGACAACTTCACCCCGAAGAGCCTGGAAGGCTACACGGAGGCACTCGCCTATGCGGAAGAAATCTACAACGACGAGGGCGAGACGCTGAAGGCGGAAGTTGAAAAGGCGGCAAAGAATCTGCAAGAAGCGATCCTGCGCCTGGAGTTCAAGGCAAACACGGAAGTGCTGGGAGCCTTTGTACAGCAGGCACAGGAGATTGAAATTGACAAGTACCTGGACGGCCCGGAAAAAGACAAGTTCAACGAGCTGTTCCCGCAGGCGGAAGCCCTTCTGGAGGACGCGAATGCGACCCAGAAGCAGGTAGATGAAATAGCGGACGCCCTGTACAAAGCGATGATGAACCTGCGCATGATCCCGGACAAGAAAGTGCTGAAGGACCTGATCGACGAGTCTGAAGCGCTCAACCCGGACGATTACACCGAGGCGAGTTACGCAATCCTGCGTGCGGCATTAAACAACGCGCAGGGCGTCTACGAAGACGAGAACGCCACCCCGGAGGAAATCACGGCGGTCTGCGCGACGGTAGAGAAGGCCCGCGCGGGTCTGGTTCTGGCGGACAAACCGGAAGATCCTGTGAAACCCGACAACAAGCCGAGCCATAAGCCGTCCAACAGCGGCGGCAAGAAGCCGGTTGGCAACACCTCCGGTACAGGAACGGCAGTTGCCGTAACCAACCCGTTAATCAACGCGGTACAGAACGTGATGGGCCAGAAGTCCGTCCGTTCCGATACCACAGCAGACTTCATCTTGAAGAGAGGCAATGCCTACTGCTTCAAGATGACGGTCGTCAACGGCAGCAATGCGGCCCCGAACTTCACCGTGGGCAACGGCAGCGTGCTGAAGACCCAGTTTGTGGCGAAGATCGGCAGCGACTACTATTACAGAGTCTGGGCGGTTGGCACACCGGGCCAGAGCACTGGCGTGTACACCACTATGTCTGGCGAGAAGGCCCAGCAGCACTGTGTGGTAACGATTGGCTGATTACTGCCACTGAAAACCACCGTAGGTGCGAATGACGTTGTACGTTCGCAGCAGCACTGTGTGATAACGGTTGGCTGAAACGAATATTGGCCAGTTGAGAGGATCGCCTCTGTATAAACGGAGTCTGAAACGGCCCTGTTTGGAAAGAAGCTTTCACTGAAAAGCGCCGCAGGTGTGCGGCACCTTGTGTCTGCGAAGGATGTTGTACGTCAGCCTCAAAAACATGGCGTTATCACTTCTGTAAGTGCGTTCTGACTGGAAGCGTGCAAGATACTTCGTGCCTGTGAACGACTCTGTGTATTCAAATACGGCAATATGACACCAAAAACCACCTGCATCGCAACTGCGGTGCAGGTGGTTTTTATTCTAAATTTGTATAATAATAAGCAAAACGCTCATTTATAACAAAAAATTATATTTTCTGCATAAAACCTCTTGCTATTCCCTCCGCTTTTTGATAAAATAACATACGATTTAGCAAGTTGATTCATCGATGGTTTAAACTAAAAAAGCACATTGAGGGGCTGGTAACATGAGTAAAGAAACGACCATTTGGATTGTCATCGCCATTTACGCCATCTTCATGCTGGCAATCGGCGTGATCAACTCCAAGAACAGCAACGGCGGCATGGCAAACTTCACCGTGGGCGGACGCAACGCGGGCGCGTGGATTTCCGCTCTTTCCTACGGCACCGCGTATTTTTCCGCGGTGATGTTCATCGGATACTCCGGCGGCTCCGGCTGGAACTTCGGCCTGTATGCCACACTGGTCGGCATCGGCAACGCTATTTTTGGCTCTCTGCTCGCCTGGATGGTTTTGGCTGGGCGCACCCGCGAGGTTACGCGCAGGCTGAAAATCAAATCCATGCCCCAGCTCTTCGAGATACGGTACCTAAGCAGCGGTATGAAAATCTTTTCCAGCGTTGTCATTTTCATCTTCCTACTTCCCTACTCCGCTTCTGTCTACAAGGGCCTGACCAGCGTCTGCTCCATTCTTCTGAACATCGATGAGCGCGTCTGCATGATCATGATTGCGGTCGCCTCCGCAGTGGTGCTGGTGCTGGGCGGTTACATGGCGACTCTCAAAGCCGATTTTGTACAGGGCATCGTGATGATGTTCGGCGTGACGGCGCTGCTGGCGATGGTCGTCATCTGCCCGCAGGTCGGGGGCCTCTCCGAGGGCTTCCAGCGCATGACTTCTTACATGAGCCAGAGCGGCATGACGCCCATGAGTACACAGAGCATCATCTCTCTGATTGCAACCATCGTGATGACCAGCTTTGGCACCTGGGGCCTGCCGCAGATGATCCATAAGTATTACGGCATCCGCGACGCGCGGGAAGTCAAGCGCGGTACGATCATCTCCACCCTTTTCGCCCTTCTGGTCGCGGGCGGTGGTTACTTCATCGGCTCTTTCTCGCACCTGTTCTTTGGCGACAGCATGCCTGCGGGCGGCAAGGACTACATCATTCCCAACATGCTGAACATGGCAGGGCTCCCGAATATCCTGATCGGCATCGTGCTGGTGCTCTTGATTTCGGCATCTGTCTCCACGCTCTCCAGCATCACGCTGACTGCGTGCTCCACCGTCTCCATGGACCTCATCAAGGGGAAATGGAAACCGAAAATGAGCGATTCCAACGTTGCAATGCTCACCCGTATCCTGTGCCTGGTATTTGTGGTCGGTTCTTACATCGTGGCAAATTACCCGACGCCGATTCTGGAAATGATGTCGTATTCCTGGGGCATCATCTCCGGCTCGTTCCTTGCCCCGTACGCAATCGCGCTGTACTGGAAAGGGATCAACCGTGCCGGCGCCTGGGCCGGTATGATCGGCGGCTTCCTGACCGCGTTTGTGCCGGTCGCCATCTCCGGATTTACCACGCCGGACGGCCCGCTCTACGCGTGCCTGGCCATGATCGTTTCACTGGTGCTTTGCTTTGTGGTCAGCAAGATCGCTTCTTCCGCCGGTTGGAAAAGCGGTGAAACCAACGATTTCTTCTACAACGGCACGGCAGAGGAATGGCGTCAAAAGCATGGATATGTAAAATAAACCGTCTTACCAATGAGGGGCACAGAATATCTGTGTCCCTCATTTTTTGTCGAACGATTTTAAAATGCACCCGTTTGTTTGTTGTCTTTTGTTCAAAAACTGCGTATAATAAGGGACAGTATGCAAGGAATCCATTGGTTAAACTGTATTATCTATAGAACAGGAACGAAAATACAGGAGGAAAGACATGCCAAAGACGTATAGAGTCATCGCTCTGCGCAGACGCCGGATCAAGATTGTCCTGGGAGCAATCGCCGCGCTGGTATTGATCGGATTCGGTACAACCGCGTTATATAACAATCTGGCGGACGGCGCAGCTCAGTCCCGGGTCAATCCGGATATGCCCCCCACGGAATCGGTATCCGAATACATGCAGCAGTCTCCTGCCGGCGGTACAAGCCCACAGACGCCCGATCCCCGTCTGGACGACTGGCGCTTACTGTTGGTTAATGAAGAAAATCCGCTTCCAAAAAATCATTCCATCGAAACCAAAGCGCTTCCCAACGGAAAGGAATTCGACGCGCGCGCATTCGACGCTTTGACCGCCCTGCTGGAAGCCGGCAACAGCTCGGGGCTGGACCTGATGGTCTGTTCCGGTTACCGGACAATTGAAAAGCAAACCAATTTGTTTGAAGAAGAAATGGCCAAATACGAAAACCAGGGCTACTCCTATGAGGAAGCCTATGACGCGGCAAAGACCACCGTGGCTGTACCGGGCACCAGCGAACACAATCTGGGGCTTGCGGCGGATATCTGCGCCGTCGACCATCAAACACTGGACAGCGACTTTGCCGATACGCCGGAGGGCAAATGGCTGAAAAAGAACGCCGCGCAGTTCGGCTTTATCCAGCGCTATCCGGACGGCAAACAGGACGTCACCGGCATCATTTTTGAACCTTGGCATTACCGGTATGTCGGCAAGGAAAACGCGGAGGAAATCAATCGTTTGGGCATGTGTCTGGAGGAATACATTGAATACCTGCAGGGGCCCCTCTCTTAAAAGCATCGACCGGGCGGCTGGGAATTTTCCCGCCGCCCTTTTTATTTGATACGCTTCCATGCCCGTAATCCGGGAATCTATTATTGTCATTCCCTGGTAAAGATAGTATAATAATCAAATATAGCGGCCGGATTTTCGGTATGGCAGAGGTCCGGCCGGCCCATACTGAAAAGAGAACCGTGCGGATTGCATGCAGCCCGCACGCCCGATAAAGAAAAGAGGAAATTTGGATGAGTCAACCCGATTTTCTGCCGGTACTGCTTGGCAGCGATGTAAACGTCTACGGCATGGCGCGTTCGTTTCACGAAGCCTACGGCATCAAGAGTGTCGCTGTGGGAAAGGGCCGTTTAAACGCGACCTCCAACAGCAAGATTGTCACGGTGGAGTGCGTGGAACCCAATTTGGAGGACGATACCGTTTTCTGTAAAACGCTGATTGCCTTCGCGGGCCGTTATCCGGACCGGACGCTTCTGCTGGTCCCCTGCGGCGACAATTACATTAAACTGCTGGTGCGCAATCAGGACAAGCTGCGCCCTTATTACCGTTTTGAATGCATTGACGAAGCACTTCTGATGCGATTGAGCATCAAGGAGAGCTTTTATCAGGTCTGTGAAGAGCATGGTTTCGCGTTTCCCAAAACCACGGCCTGCACCTATGAGAATTACAAGGAAATTCAGCTTCCCTTCAACTTCCCGGTGATCATTAAACCCAGCAACTCCGTGGCCTATTGGAACTGCCACTTCCCGTATAAAAAGAAGGTGTTTGTCGCCAACAACCAACAGGAATTCACCGACATTCTGAACGCCATCTACAGTTCCTCCTATCAGGACCACCTGATCCTGCAGGAATACATCCCCGGTGACGACAGCAACATGCGCGTAATGAACTGCTACAGCGGACGCGATAAAAAGGTAAAACTCATCGCGCTGGGGCACGCCCTGCTGGAGGAGCATTCTCCGGAAGGCATTGGCAGCTACGCCGCGATCATCAGCACCTGCGACCGGGAGCTGGCGGAACGCATGAAGCGTTTTCTGGAAGACATCGGCTACATTGGCTTCGCCAATTTTGATATGAAGTACGACCCACGCGACAAACAGTACAAGCTGTTTGAGATGAACCTGCGGCAGGGCCGCAGCAGCTTTTATGTGACCGCCGCCGGATACAACCTCGCCAAATGGCTGGTTGACGACGTGATCGAACAGAAGAATATGGAGCTTACCGTCGCCACCAATGAAGTACTTTGGAGCATCATCCCCAAAGATGTTATTTTTCAATATGTCAAAGACGCGTCATTAAAGGAAAAGGCGCGCAACCTCATTAAAGAGGGGAAATACTGCCAGTCCATGCAGTATAAACCGGACTGGAGTCCAAAGCATGCGCTGTCCTTCTTCCTGAACCAGATGAACTACCGCAAAAAGTACAAGAAATACTTTGGCAATAAGGGGCTGCACGAATGAAGACACTGGGAGTGATCGGCGGACTTGGCCCGATGGCAACCGCCTATTTTCTGCGCCGCATTGTGGAGATGACGGACGCGCAAACCGATCAGGAGCATCTGGACGCGATCGTGTTTAACCGGCCCTCCATTCCGGATCGGACGGCCTACATTCTGGATCATGCCAAGCCCTCTCCCCTTGTGCCCATCGTTGAAGCGGCGCAAAAACTGGAAGCTTTAGGGGCCTGCTGTATTGCAATCCCCTGCATCACCTCCCACGCGCTGTATGAAGATTTTTCCGCGGCGGTGCGGATTCCTTTCCTGCACGCTTTGCGGGAAACCGCGCTGCACCTCAGGGAAAACGGCGTAAAGACCGCCGGCATTCTGGCGACCACCGGCACTGTGCGCGCCGGGCTGTTTCAGTATGCACTGGCAGAACAGGGAATCGGATGCGTTTTGCCGGACGAAACCAACCAGCAGCGTGTCATGCAATTGATTTACGACGACTGTAAAGCGGGCCGCCCCGTCGAGCTGGACAAGTTTCATGCTGCCGCCAGCGCGGTACAAAAGCAGGGTGCGGAATGCGTCATTTTGGGCTGTACGGAGCTTTCGCTCATTAAGCGGGATTATCCCGTTGGCCCGGGTGTGTTGGATACACTGGATGTATTAGCGCGTGCCGGCATCCTGCGCTGTGAAAAACCGCTTCGTCCCGCATACGATACTTTAATTACGAAAGAATAAACTGCCCAACGACAAGGAGGGACTGCCCATGTGTGGCTTTGTAGGATTTTTTACAAACGGATACGGCGGCGACCGCAACGCAGTCATTCGTGCAATGGCGGACCGTATCCGGCACCGCGGACCGGATCAGGACGACTATTATGTGGACGACGACGTCGCACTCGGCTTTCGCCGTCTGAGTATCATCGACCTGTCCGGCGGTTCCCAGCCCATTCTCAACGAGGACGGTACGATGGCGCTGGTCTTCAACGGAGAAATTTACAATTTCCAGGAGCTGCGCAAAGACCTGGTTGAAAAGGGCCATATCTTTAAAACCGCCACGGATTCCGAAGTCCTGCTGCACGGCTACGAGCAGTACGGCGCAGACTTTTTACAGAAGCTGCGCGGTATGTACGCGTTCGTCATCTGGGACAGCAAGGCAAAAAAGCTGTTCGGCGCGCGCGACATCTTCGGTATTAAGCCGTTTTATTACTATCACAAAGACGGCGATTTCCTGTTCGGTTCCGAAGTCAAGAGCTTTTTGGAACATCCCGCCTTCAAGCCGGAGCTGAACGAAGAACGCCTGCCGGAGTACATGTGTTATTCCTATATCCCGGACGAAGAAACCATGTTCCGCAATGTTTATAAGCTCTTGGGCGGACATTATTTTGAATACCAGAACGGCAAAATGACCATTCAAAAATATTACGACATTCACTACCAGATCGACGAATCCAAAACGCTGGAGGAATGGGAACAGCGTATCACGGAGGAATTCACCAAAAGCGTGGAGGCCCACCAGATCAGCGACGTGGAAGTCGGCTGCTTCCTTTCCAGCGGCGTGGATTCCAGCTACGTGGTGAAAGAGGTTTCCAAAGTGACCAAGGACGTCAAAACCTTCTCCGTCGGCTATGAAGAGGAAAAATACAGCGAACTGCCTTATGCGCAGGATTTTTCCAAAACCGTCGGCGTACAAAATATCAGCAATAAGGTCAGCGCGGACGAGTTCTTTGAAGCCAACAAGGAAATCCAGTATTACATGGACGAGCCGCTGCCAAATCCTTCTGAAGTACCGCTGTATTTTCTGGCACAGAACGCCCGAAAATACGTGAAAGTGGTTCTTTCCGGCGAAGGCGCGGATGAACTGTTCGGCGGCTATCCGATGTATTTGGCCGGTATGCACTTTGAATCGTACCGGAAGGTTCCCGCGGGCCTGCGCCGCGCCGCTGCTTCCGCCGCAAAAAAGCTGCCGGGCTTTAAGGGAAAAAATTTCCTTGTGCGTGGCGGCATGGAACCCTATCAGCGCTTTATGCGCAGCAATTTTGTCTTCACCTACGGCGACGTCAACCGCTATCTGAAAAAAGACTACCACCAGAAGAATCCGGTTGACTATGCGAAGCCGTATTTTGATAAGGTCAAAGATTTGGACGAGCCAAGCCAGCTGCAATATGTGGACATCCATACCTGGATGCTGTTCGACATCCTGCAAAAGGCCGACCGTATGAGCATGGCAAACTCTCTGGAACTGCGCGTGCCGTTCCTGGACAAAAAGATGCTGGAGCTGGCGATGCAGATTCCCTCCCGGTATCGCGTGCACGGAGACGTCACCAAGGTTGCGCTGCGCGGCGCGGCGATCAAACAGCTGCCGGAACGCACCGCCAATAAAAAGAAACTGGGCTTCCCTGTCCCGCTGAACGACTGGCTGCGCATGGACAAATACTACAACATGGTGAGGGAAAAATTCGAGGGGCCCGTGGCTGCGATGTTTTTTAATCAGGAGGCCATTATGGAGCTTCTCAACGACCACAAGGCGGGTAAAGCCGCCAATATGCAGCGCATCTGGTCCGTCTATTCCTTCATCCTGTGGTACGAGCAGTTTTTTCAGCTCCAGCCCGCCAAAGCGCGGAAGTAATGCAAGCCGTTTCTTTCACGCGTCCCACCAGTACGACATGAACGACTAAAAGCCAAAAAGGAAAATATATGGGTGTTCTGATTGAAATTGGAATTGTTCTCGCGGCACTCGCATTTTTTACCGCCGCCTTTTGGCAGGGCCTGACCGTCAGGCCCTATTCTATTGAAACAAAAAAGGTTTCCGCCGCCGTGCGTTTGGCTGTTTTGACAGACCTGCACAGCAGTCGGTACGGCAACAAGCAGGAAACGCTGATCCACGCCATTCAGGAGCAGAATCCAGACCTTGTTTTATTCGCCGGGGATATTGCAGACGACAAACTGCCGCACGACAACACCAAACTGCTCCTTGCGGCGATTGGAAACCGCTATCCCTGTTATTATGTAACGGGAAACCACGAGATCCGCACCGGCGAAGTGGAAAAAATCAAAGAGATGTTCCGTTCCTATGGCGTCATCGTTTTGGAAGGCGCCGCGGAAACCGTAATGTTAAATCAACAGCCGCTCCGCATCTGTGGCGTCGACGATCCAAGCGGCTTCAGTCTTCGCAAGGATCGCATTGCCGCCGGTTGGAAAAAGCAATTTCAAGCTTGCCAGGCGGCTGCGGGGGATGGCGTCTACACCGTACTGCTGTCGCATCATCCGGAGTTGACTGCGTACTATCGGGACAGCGGTTTCGACCTGGTTCTGGCCGGTCACGCGCACGGCGGACAGGTACGCATCCCCGGCATCCTGAACGGCCTGTTCGCCCCGCATCAGGGGATTTTTCCCGCCTATGCGGGCGGGCGCTACCAGCTGGGCGGTACGACGCTGATCGTCAGCCGCGGGCTCTGCCGGAATCACCGGCCGCGCGTCTTTAACCCGCCGGAACTCGTGATTGTCGATTTGCTGCCGGCCTCCGAGAAAAAAGGCGCGTAGGGTAACGGGGGCAGAACAGAGCTTTTTAAAGCGCGCTGTCAAAACAACGATGATTCGGTAAACTTCATACTATTGCAAAAACGGGCTGCCAGCTTTTTATACTGGCAGCCCGTTCGCTGATTTCCGCTCTTATTTCTGCAAATAGCCTTTTTCAATGCTCTCCTGAATCATCCGGTCCACAAACGGCCATACTTCCGGCATACCGATCCGGATCATGTCCATTCGTTTATAAACCTGCTCGCTCTTTACATCGCCTAATGCCCAGGTATGCCCCTGCGTCAGATAATTGTTGAGGAAGGGTTGAAGCCGGTCGATTGCCGCGGCAAATTGCGCGTCCGGCGTCTCTGCCCGGTCAAATTCCTCCCACAGCATGCGAAGCTCTGCCGATTGGTCTGCCGGCAATAGCGTGAACAACCGGTCCGCCGCTTCCTGTTCGCGCTGTTCCTTATCCAGATACCCCTGTTCATCATACGCAAAGGTATCGCCTGCATAGACCTCCACCAGATCATGCACCAATGCCATGCGCATCACACGCTCACAGCTGACGTTTTCCGGCGCATATTCCAGCAGCAGCATCGCCATCAGGGCAAAGTGCCAGGAGTGCTCCGCATCCGATTCCCGGCGGGTTTTATCGATCAGAATCGTGCGCCGGTAGACGCTTTTCATCTTGTCGACCTCCACCAAAAATCGCAGCTGCTGTTCCAACCTGCCTGTATCCATTTTCAGATGCACTCCTTCCTTTCAACACGGCAGAAAACGCTGTTCCAGCCGTCCAACCATTGATTCGTAGCGTTGCGCACAATCTTCCATTTGGTTCTTCTCCAGCGCTTTGAGGCACGGTTCCAGATCCTCCCGCCAGATTGAACGGTAAATTGCTTCTCTTTCCGGATTTCGCTCAATTCTCTCCACGATCATCGGTGCAAACAGATAATATTCGCGAATTTTCCGCTCCCCCTCCGGCTGTACCAGCAGCCAATGGTCACGGAACGCGCGGAACGCGTTCAACTCCGCACAGTCGTCCCCCTTACCAAGGGATTCACAGACCGCCGTGGTAATAAAGCACAGCTTCTTTTTAAAGCCGCGGTTGATGCTTTCAAAATCCGCTCTTCCCAGCGGATTTTTGGGGTACTCCTTGTTCCAGTGTGCCAAAAAATGGTCCGCCAGTTCATACGCCGCTTTGTGCCTGCTCTCCAGCATGCCCGGAATCAGGAACGCAACGACCGTATAACGGTAGTCAAAAAATTTGGAGTCGTTCTTTTTTACGCCCTCTTTTTGAAAGTGCTCCAAATATTTACCCATCAAAAATTCGCTGAACTCTTCCGCCGCACAAACCATGGAACCGTTTTCCGCCGCCTTGCAATAGGTATTGATGACCGGCGCAAGACGAACCGTGTAAGCTTCGAAGGCCGGAGGATATTTTTCCGCCGTAAATTGCCGCATATCGGCGCAGAAGGCAACCAGCTCGTCGTCCATCAAGCGTTTGGCTTCCCCCATCCAATAGACAAACAGCTCTTCTTCCTGCTCCGATCCGGCCTGCTTTTTCAAAATTGCCGGCACATCGATCGGCTTCGCACAGTACATGCAGACCACCTGCTCCGCATCGTCCGGCAGCTGCAGCACCTTGCCGCAGTGGGGACATTCCGCCGTAATAAAACGCATTTTCCGCACCTCTATTCGCAATCGCTTTGACGCGCCTGCACATATTCCTTGATCTTGTCAAACGTCTCCTCGCTGAGGATATGCTCCATCCGGCAGGCATCCTGCGCGGCGGTTTCCGCACAGACATCCAGTGCAAGCTGTAAAAATCGGGAAAGCGTGGTATGGCGCTCATATACGGCGCTGGCCTTTTTCAATCCCGCTTCCGTTAAAACAATATTTCCGTTTTTCTCCATGACGATCAACTCCGCCTTGCGGAGAATACTCATGGCGCGGCTGACGCTCGCCTTTGTAAAATTAAGCTCATTGGCTATATCCACAGAGCGCACAAACCCGTTCCGGTTTTTTAAAATCAAAATGGTTTCCAGGTAATTTTCGCCCGATTCCTGAATTTTCATAAGACACCTCCTGTGTCATTGTGATTGTATCTTTTTAATTGTAGCAGTTTTCCTCAAAAATAACAAGAGAGATTCCGTTCCTTCATCTTTTTCGCCATATTTTAAACGCGCACTTTATGGTAAAATAAAAGGCGTTTGCAGGAAAGTTCCCTTTCCCACAGTCTTTTATATACAAACAGTATAATAAATAACAAAACTACCAAACGGACAGATAAAGGAGAAAAACACATGATTACCGTTTCCGATCTCGGCCTGAGTTTCAGCGGCCAGCCGCTTTTTTCCCACGTCAACCTGCTGTTTACGGCGGGCAACTGTTACGGCGTCATCGGCGCCAACGGTGCGGGAAAATCCACCTTTCTGAAAATCCTCTCCGGAGAACTGGAGCCCAGCAAGGGGGAAGTTGTTATCGACCCCAAACTGCGCATGTCCGTCCTGAAGCAGGACCACCATGCCTACGACGCATACACCGTATTTGAAACCATCCTGATGGGCAATCCGCGCCTGTATGAGGTCCTCAAGCAGAAGGACGCCCTCTATGAAAAAGAGGATTTCTCCGACGCGGACGGCGACCTGGCGGCGGAACTGGAGGCGGAGTTTGCGGAGCTGAACGGCTGGGAAGCAGAAACGGAGGCCGGCAAGCTTTTGCAGGGCCTCGGCGTGGACAATATGACCCTATATTCGCAGATGGATTCTCTCACCGGCAGCGAGAAGGTTAAAGTCCTGCTGGCGCAGGCCCTGTTCGGGCAGCCGGATATCATCCTGCTGGACGAGCCGACGAATGACCTGGATGTAAAATCCATCTCCTGGCTGGAGGATTTTCTTGCGGACTATATTGGAACAGTGATCGTCGTTTCCCATGACCGACATTTCTTAAACAATGTGTGTACCCACATCGTGGACATCGATTATAACAAAATCAAGCTCTACGTGGGCAACTACGATTTCTGGTACGAGTCCAGCCAGCTGATGCAGCGCGTGATGCGCGACCAGAATAAAAAAGCGGAGGAAAAGATTAAAGAGTTGCAGGCCTTTATTCAGCGCTTCTCCGCCAATAAAAGTAAATCCAAACAGGCGACCTCCCGTAAAAAACTGCTGGATAAAATTACAGTGGAGGAAATGCCGGCGTCCAGCCGCCGCTATCCCTTTGTGGGCTTCACGATGGACCGCGAGCCCGGTAAGGAGATTCTGGAGGTCGAAGGCCTTTCCAAAACTGTGGACGGCATAAAAGTATTGAACAATGTGCGTTTTCGCGTCAATAAAGGCGATAAAATTGCATTCCTGGCCAAGAGCGATATTGCCCTGACCACGCTGTTTAAAATCCTGATGGAGGAGCTGGAGCCCGACGAAGGCTATTTTAAATGGGGTGTATCCACAACACAGTCCTATTTCCCGCAGGACAACTCCGCCTATTTCAACGGCTGCGACCTCAGCATTATCAAATGGCTGGAGCAATACGCGCAGGACACCACAGAAACCTATCTGCGCAGCTTCCTCGGCAAGATGCTCTTTTCCGGTGACGACGTGCAAAAGCCTGTCAATGTGCTGTCCGGCGGCGAGAAGGTGCGCTGTATGCTCTCCCGTATGATGATGTTCGGTTCCAACGCATTGGTACTGGATCAGCCCACCAACCACCTGGATTTGGAATCCATTACAGCGGTTAACAACGGCCTGATCGATTTCAAGGGGATTGTACTGTTTGCTTCACATGACCATCAATTCATTCAAACCATCGCAAACCGCATCATTGAGATCACTGACGACGGTGTGATCGACCGCATGGGCACCTACGACGAATACATTGAGTATACAAACTCCTGATTTATACAAATTATGCCAGGATATTCCATATAATCGTAAACTTCGCGTTGATTCATGCGGCTGGTACAGGAAACCTCTTCTTTATAACTGCCTTATAAAAGAAAGCCCGCACAATCCGTTTTCATTTGGATTGTGCGGGCTTTTTATTGTATTCGAGGCTATCTGCCTTTTTGTACTCCGCCAAAGAAACCCTTCTTCAGCCTTCCAAAATATACTTCTGAATCGCCAGCGCCACGCCGTCCTCCTGGTTGGAAGCCGTCCGGTATTTGGCGGCTTCCATCGCATCCGGCGTACTGTTCCCCATGGCGACGGAGCATCCGGCAAACCGCAGCATTTCAATATCGTTGCCGCTGTCGCCTACCGCCATCACCTCTTCCGAAGCGATGTGCAGCTGTTCACACAGGTGGCGCAGCGCATCACCTTTACTTGCATCCCTTTGGTTTAACTCCAGATTGCTGCCCGCAGATGAGACAACGGCAAGCTCCGGAATGGCGTCAAACATTTTCCAAAGTTCTTCACGCAGCGGGGACGGTACGTGCGCCAGATTACATTTTTCAATGCCTTCCGGATGCTCCTGTAAAAAGGTACGCAGGCTGTCCACTTCCTGTTGTGTCTTCCGAATCTCTGCAATAAACTCTTTCGAAAAGGGCAGTTCATCCACATGTTTCATCAGACGCTTTTCCGTATAAATGTTTCCTTCGCAATAGAACTGTATCAACAAGCCGTAGGGCTCCAGCATATCTAAAATTTTTCCAGCAGTTTCAGCAGAGATACACTTATGATAAATCACTTTGTCCTCCCGCATATCCCGCACCGACGCGCCGTTGGAATTAATCACATAACGGACGTCCTCCATCCGCTGAAACACATCTGGCAGCATGGAAAAAACCCGCCCCGTGGCAGGAACCACCTGTACTCCCTTTTTCGCCGCTGCACAGATCGCCTGCCGTACCGCCGGGGTAACTGTCAGATGGTCGTCCAAAAGAATTGTGCCGTCCATATCCAGGGCCACCAATCGAATCGCCAATTTCTGCCACTCCTTTTTGCTTTCAAACTTATATACTGTTCATAGTATACGCAACCACAGGAAAGATTTAATTGCCGCGGATCAATTAGCCGCATCCTCTGTGTCCAGACTTTTTTCTTCCATCCGTGAAAAAACTGTTACTTTATACGACAGAGAACATTTTCGGAATAATCAACAACAGGGACACCGCCCCGCCGACCAATTATTTCCCTAAACGGACTGGCAACAAACAAGCACTTTATCCATAGAATAGAGGTATGACCAAAGGCGGCATCACAACACATGGCTATTTAGCCCATTCACAAGCTGTTATATACTAATTGTTGATATAATGCCACCTTAATACAAATTGGATAGGGGCGATTCTATGCTGACGGCTCTGCTCTCCTGCGCGCTCTCCGGGCTGATTTTTTGGGTTCTGCATGTCACCGGAGCCGGTTCTTTCCCAAGGCCGCTCACCGCAGAAGAAGAGAAAGACTGTCTGGAACGCCTGCAAAACGGGGATCAGACAGCCCGCAACGAACTGATTGAGCACAATTTGCGGCTGGTTGCACATATTATAAAAAAATACTATTCAAACACAAATGATCAGGACGATCTGATTTCCATTGGTACCATTGGCCTGATCAAAGCGGTAAACACCTTTGACAACTCCAAGGGAATCCGTCTTTCCAGCTATGCCGCACGTTGTATTGAAAACGAAGTGCTGATGTTTTTCCGTGCCTCCAAAAAGAGCGCGCAGGACGTTTCCATGAATGAACCGATCGACACCGATAAGGACGGCAACGCTTTGACGCTGATGGACGTTATGGCCACAGAGGACAATATTGTTGACAACCTGGATTGGAAAATCAAATCCGAACAGCTGAAGCGCTACATACTGGAAACCCTTTCTCCCCGCGAACAAACCATTATTGAACTTCGCTACGGACTCAACGGCGATCTTCCGCTGACCCAGCGGGAGGTTGCGTCGAAATTAAAAATCTCGCGCTCATACGTTTCCCGGATTGAAAAAAAGGCATTGCTTGCTTTGAAAAAGAAATTTGATAAACCCAGCAAATGACTGCCAGATTTTGCAGACGGCAGTTGCTGCAAAGGGCCATTTCACAGCGTTTGCACGATCACGCTCTTCCTTCTCTCCTCTCTAAAAACACGGAATCCCCCGGCCAAATGGCCGGGGGATTCTCAGTTGGTCTGCTTTTTAGTGCGATTTCAAATCAGTGCACAGTAACCCCACCGTGGTTCTGTGCCGTCTGACCCGGGGCCTCCTGTCGGGACACGCTTTCAGCGAGATCCATTTCTGACAACATAATGGAACTGCGGCCGGCACGCGTCTACGACGATTCTCTTAACCGGCCCGTTTAAAATCTCAATCAATGATTACTGTACCGTGTTTAACCGGATTCTGCCCCGGGATCTCTGGTTGAGACGTGTTTACAGCAAAACCTATTTTAAGCAATCGTGACAACACAATGCTTTTGCGGCACGCTGTTGGACAGCTGGGTATAAACGCCGGTGCTTGCGCCGGGTGTGCCGACTGCCCACACTCTGTAATAATAGTCGTTTCCAATCCTTGCGACAAACTGTGTCTTCAAAACGTCACTGTTGCCGACCGTAAAGTTCGGAACAAGGTTGTTTCCGTTGACAACGGTCATCTTGAAGCAATATGCGCTTCCTCTACGGAGGGTAAACGGCAGCGTTGTATCGGAAATAACCGACGCCGCCTGTGCAACCGTCGCACCGCCTGTAACGACGCCCGGAGTGGTAACGGCAACCAGCGTGCCTTCCCCGGAGGTCTTGCCGGAATTGGAAGTGTTCTTATTCCCGGAGGAGGAACCGCCGTTTCCGCCGCTGCCTTTGTGCTCCAGCTGGGCATTCGCGGCCTGCAAACGATTGCACTTCTCGTCTACAAACAGCTGATCGTCTTCGCTGAGATTCCTATTTGCCAGCGCATCCTTTGCGTCCTTGAGCGCGTTCAGGAACACGCGGGCGCTGCTTGCCGTGTAGCGGGAGGTATCGACCTTTTCCATCTCCGCAATCAACGCTTCCAGCTTCGATTTATCCGCCTTCAGACGCATGTTTGCAACCGCCTCGGTCAGCGTCTTGACCACCGCATTGACTTCCTTCTGCGTATTTTCCGCGGTCATTTCTTCCGCCGCGTCCAGCGCTTCCTGCAGCTTGTCAAAGCCGCTGTCAATGTAGCTGTCTCTGTTTTCAATAATATCCTTTGCCTGCTGAATCATCTTCTCCAGCTCGCTCAAATCCGCCTTCATCTGCCGCTCATCCAGCGCCTTCATCAGTGCGTCATAAGCTTCCTGGATGGAATCGTCCATTGCGTTTTCATCTGCAATGACCCCTTCTGCCAGTGCAACCGCCGCTGCAATTTTCTCCATGCTGGCTTCCGTGTACAGTTCCGGATCCACCGCCTTGGCGACGTCGATCAGGCCCTGCAGCGCGGTCTTATTGCCCGGCTGGAAGCTGAGGAGATGCAGCGCGTCGAGCAATTCGCCCCACGCATCGTTGATTTCCTGCTGGGTTGCGGTCTTTTGCTTATCAACTTCTTTGGCATGCTTGAGCGCCTTCTCATACTTCGCCTTTATCACTGGAATGGCCTGCGCCGCTTCATCCGCACAGGATTCCGCATAAACGATCGTCGCACCCAGAACACTCTTATCGACTGCTTCAAAATGGAGGTCTACTTCGACCGCCTGATTCGGCATATCGATGGTGTACGTATACGCGTCTATGTCAAAGTCCACTGTTTCGCCGTTGACCGTGACGCCTGCGAAGCTTCTGCCTTCTACAAACGGCGTAAAGTCCAGTGTAAGCGTTGTTCCCGCCAGTACTTCAGCCTCATACTTGCCGAGCAGGTTTGCCAGCTTCTGTACTTCGCCATCGATGGACAGGCTCGCATTCTTTGTGTACCGGACCGTAATTGTATGCTCCTCCGGAACCGGCGTGCCAACCGATACTTCACAGCTTGCCTGGAATTCCGTATCCGGAACACTTGCTGTAATGACTGCCATGCCTTCCTTCAGCGCGGTAACCACGCCGTTTTCGTCCACTACCGCCACATCTGGAGCAGAGGAAGTCCATGTAAGCGCCGTTCCGCTCAAATTCGTCGGATAGATATCCACCAGAAGCGTATCGTTGTCACCTACATCCAGGGAAACCGCTGTTTCGCGCATGGAAATTCCCGTCATATCCGGCGTATTGTATGCGCGGATCTCCGCCGCGGAGGAATAGTTGCCCACGGAGGTGATGGACATCAGTTTGAGGTTGGTAACGGTCGTGGCCGGGAAACGGACTTCTTTCCAGCCGTCTTCCGCCTTCCACTCACCGGAAGCAATCTTCTCATAGGTTGCGCCATTGTCCTTGCTGGCAAGCAGTTCAAACTGTTTGATGGTACCGTTGCCCGCACCGGATCTCGGCAGATACCGGTAGGTGTTGACGACGGTCGGTGCATTGAATTTAATATCGATCCACTGCTTGTCTCTGGAAACACCGTTCCAGTTGGTATGCCACATCGTGCTTGGATTGTCATCCAGAACCTTGGAGGCCGCTTCACTTGTGGAGTTTGCATCCCCCGCGGTGGCAGTCATCTTACTGACCGGGATTGCCTCCGGTACGGACTGGGTGCGGACACTTGCCGCGCCGCCGACATTGCCGGACGCATCCGTCGCCGCGACCGCGAAATAGTAGCTTCCATTATGGACAATTTCGTCCACAAAGGAGGTTTCATTTACCGTGACAATCAGGTTATCCTCGGACGGCACAAAGTCCGCCTGATCGGAACCATAAACATTGTAACGCACAAAGCCGCTGTCATCCGTGGACGGCTGCCAGGTGAGGGAAACCAGTCCGTCATAATCCGCAGAAGCCTTCAGACCCATAACATCTGTCGGCGCCTCGGTATCGGGCTCCATCGTGCCTTCCTCGAAGGTCAGCGTCCAGTTGGCTGTCTGATTTTCCGCAGCGTCCATGATCAATTCCACATAATTGCCAAACGCGCTGTGTACAAAGCTCGCCGTTACATTTTCATTGTCGACTTTCAGATCCTTCGCAATCAGCTCGTGGCCATCCAGCGGGATGATCGCCTTGTAGGTATCGTTGCCAACCACTTCAAATGTACCGGTCATGGTCTTGCTGGCTGCGTCGTATGCAATGTTCTTTGCGTCAAACGCTCCCTGCAGGACATGGCGGTTGGTGGAAAGCAGATACGGGTCGTCGCGGACCTCGCGGACCGCCATGGTGCGCATCTCGTTCTTTCTGACGCGCTGGCTCAGGATGTCGCTGCCCTGATATTTGCCGATGTAATTCCAGTTCCAGAAGTCCCAGACCTCGTATTCTTTTTCCGGGTCGAGTCCAACGCCGCCGAACGCGGTGTCTTTGCCCAGATCCGCCTGCATGGTCTTGGTCTGGCTGCCCTGGTTCCAGAACATCAGGATATGGTCGTCATATTCGGAATTAAACTTGTAATCGAAGTATTCCGGAATGTCCGTACCGCACTCAAAGAGGCCGACCGGGCGGGCGGAAATGCCGTCAATCGGGAATGGAACAGACCGGCCGATGTCCTTGATCTTCTGGTCGTCCATACGGGTGACGCTCTCGCCGATGGTCATCTTGCCAAACAGAAATGCGGTGCCGGTAATCTGCGCGCGGCGCAGGTCGAGATCGTTGTCCTCAAAAACTTTAACGTCGGAATAGAGAAGCTTGGTCTTTCTATGGCGGTACCACTGGTACATCGCCGTGCGGGCGATTTCCGGGGAGAACTGGTTGGTATCTCCGATGGTGCGCTGAATGTCGATCAGACCGATCGCCAAATCAGAACCGCTGTGCTCCCAGGAGTTTTCAGAAATGCGCATATCGGGGCCGACATACTTCTTCGGCAGCGCAAAGATATTGCGGTATGCGGAAACGGTTGTAGCATACGGGTCTTCAAAACCGCCGGTCTTATCCAGCAGATATCCGCCGCTCTTGCCGTGGTACTGTCCCGCATAGTCGAAGAACAGGGAGCGGATGCCCGCATCCTTAATATTGGCATACACATCCGCCATATGGGCAATGAATTCCGGATCGGTGTAGTCGGGGCCTTCCAGCGGATCGTTGTAGAGCATGTGGCCCGGGTACTGCTCGCAGTAGTCGTCGGAACGATAGGAAGCCTGCATATAGAGGCCGCCCTCGCCGCCGGCGTTGTTCATCGCCTTGTTCCAGTCTTTAATGGTCGGATAGTTGTCCGTCATATGCCCAAACTGCTTCCAATGTGCATCGTCCCACCAGAGCTGCTCATTCGGGTTGACATAACTGTCCGGCTCCACGCGCAGGTTCGGAATCGCATAATTTGCCATGCCGCGGTCCACAAGATCCTTGACCTCCTGCACAGCGAAGTCCGCGTTGTTGGAGCCCGGGGTCAGCCAGTTGACATACCAGAGGCATTCATAGTAATACGGGTCAAAGTCGATTAGATCGACCTCCATCGCATCTGCCTGCTTGGTCGCATAGGCGTCGAGGGAATCGTAGGGGTTCTTTTCGGTAAAGTTGATCAGCGCCTTGTCGCCCATATAGAGCTGCCCGGCGTCGACCAGTTTGCCTGTGTTATCATAAATGCGGATTTTCGCATCCACGCTCTTTCTGCCGTTGTTTTCCAGAGAGAGGCCCGCGTTGTACGCGGTGTCGATGGTGTTCTGGAACTCATAGGTGGTCAGGCCGCCGATGAGGAAACTTTCCTTCTCCGGATCGTTCCGGTAGGAAAGCATGGTGTTGTTCTTGGAGGTTGCCGTCGCACTGTTTACCACGCGCGGCACGGTCCAGTTGCCCTCGCCGGTCAGGATCGTGTGGTCTTCAGCCGGGTCGGGGCCGACAAAGATACCGCCGCTGCCAGCATAATTGGCAATGATCGGGTACATCTGCATCAGCTTGACGCCCGCGTCGGTGTTGTTGACAATACCAGCGGTCAGAATGACATCGCCGCAATGATCCTCCAGCGTCACATCCAGCACAATGCCGTTCGCGCCGTCTTTTTCACCGATCATGCGCATGGTTTTACCCGCGAAGCCGTCTTCAGTCACGTCTTCCATATGGAATACATACCCATTGGTGCTCTTGTCATCGTTGACCTGTGTGTAGGCGTTGAGCACATACGGCAAACCGCTTTCCTGCTCATACACCGAATAGCGGCCGGTCATTTCGTCATATACGACGCGGACCATATCGTTCTGAATCATGGTGAACGTGTCGCCCAGCTTTACGATTTCCGTCTTTTCCGGAACCGCGACGTCTCCCAGGCTGGTAAAGCCAACTTCCGCGGTGATATTCTCGCCGCCGTTTGCGGTTGCCACGACCTTAAACGAACCGCTCTTTAAAATCGTCAGCAAACCGTCCGCGTCAATCGTTGCAACGTCCGGATCATCGGACTGCACGGACCAGGTGATCGACTTGTCCGTCGCGATGATCGGATAAACGGTCGCCTTCATCTGCACGGAGCCAAGTTCCTGGCGGATGGTTTCGCCGTCCTCCGGCGCAATCACCAACCGTTTGACCGGGACCACTTCACCGTAGTCGCTGTCAAAGAAGATGCCGTTGACCACTGCGTTCGTTTTAACAGGGCTGTAATTTTCATTGTTGACTTTGACGTCAACGGAGCCGCTGAACGGAATGGTCACATATTTGCCCTTAGAGAGGGTACCGATTTCCGTCTTCTTGGATATCGGAATATCCGTTCCCGGCTGGAAGAGCTGGTAGCTGACCGCTCTGCCGTTTTCATTTTCCGCCAGTGCGTAGAATGTGAGGGTATGCGTATCCGTATCGTTCACACGGATGCGCACTGTCAGGCACTTGTCATCAAAGCGGTAGGAAATTTTGCGGGTGCCTGTTTCGTCGTCCGGATTGACGAGGCCGTACGGCAGCGTTGCCGCCGTGCCGGTTTTCGCTGTATAGTTGCCGTTGCGGTCTTCCACGCCGTACGTAATGCCGTCCACATAGTAGGGCAACTTTTCCACGTCGACAGAGCCGGCATTCCAGGCGTTCAGCACATATCCGTCCCCGCCGTAAGTACCGGTCCAGTCGCCCATCGTTGTTTCGTCGACCGTCCACTCGGCGGCTTCGCCTTCAACCACGCTGATCAAGCAACTGCCGCTGATTTCGGTGCCGTCCTTCGCCGTCGCAATCACATTGTAATTGCCCGGCGCTTCGATGTTCAGCAGGCCTGTCCCGTCGATCGTGGCCTTGCCTTCGTTCTCGGACTGCATGGGCTCCACAGACCATGAAACCTCTTTGTTGGCCGCATAAGACGGCGCAACAGAAGCGATCATCTGGATCGGGAAGTCCGACTCATCAAAGGAAGTCTGTCCATTTGGCGCGCTGACTGTAACTTTGCGCACCGGCACATCATCATATGCCAGTGTGTCAAAGAATACACCGCTAATCACGACGTTTGTGACCAACTCTTTAATATTCTCATTCAAAATAACCACGTCGACATCCCCGCAGAATTCCGCGGAAACATACTGGCCATTGATAAAATTGGAGATGGTCACTTTGTCGGAGAGTGCGCGGTCCGTGCCAGCCTCAAAAATTTGATAGCTCTGCTCGCGGTCCTGGCCCTCAGCCGCATAAATGGTAATGGTATGCATTTCGTCGTCGTTGACATCCACATGCATAACCATTTTTTCATCGTCAAAAATATAACCCAGACGTTTTTCTTCGCCTTCCACTGCGATCTTGGAGACGTCCGGTGCGCCGCTCTTCAACCATGTGCCGTGGCGCGCAAAATAAGAATACGTAACACCTTCCACATAGTCGGGATAATTGTCCCGCGGTGTCCGGTTGCCGGTGCCTGCGCCATCATAGGCGGGCAGCGTATAGCCGTCTAACCCATATACGCCGTTGAATGCACCGTTTGTTTCTTTGTCGACCGTGAAGAACGTCTCCACCGGTTCAAATGCTTGTGCCTGCGCGACCGCGCCAATTGGCCCTGCCGAGAACAGCATGGTACATGCCAATACCGCCGCGGCGAGCTTTTTGCCCAGCCGTGTTTTCATAAAATCACTCCTTTTCAATTCTCAACCATCCTTCATTCTTCCAAAATTTTACGCAATTGAACCTCCTTCCTCCCCATTTTATATCTAAAAAGGAAATCAATTATCTCCTTTTCAGCTCCGCTTATTACATATTTAGATATATTTTACTAACATAGTATATATAAATTATCCATGTTATTAATTCTTTTTTATATTATTGGTATATAATGGAAGGATTTTATTTTGCACAGGATATATATTTACCCATTCACTGAAACGGCAAAATAAAAAGCAGTTTGGAAAAACCTTTTTTAAGATTTTTCCAAACTGCTTTATTATCGTTTCAGCCTTTACTGCGGCTTCCCCGTTTTTTTAATTGCGCAACCGTCTGCATGATCAGTTCCACGTCTTCCGGGTCCAACTCTAAGTCCTGCGCCGTTTTAGCAAGGTTCAGATATACGCCGTCGATCTGCGGCGCCTGCCCTTCTGGCTTCTCTTCCCATCCCATCAGATAAGAGGGCGTTACTTCAAAAATCTCCGCCAGCTTTGCAATCGTGGCCCGTTTCAGGTTTTCCACACTGCCGTTTTCATACTTTTGAACCGCCGCCTTTTTTACGCCCAGCAGCCGTCCCAACTCTTCCTGCGTCAGGCCGCGGGAGGTCCGCAGCGCCTTGATTCGCTGACCTACTTCCATCCTCTCCACCATCCTTTAACTGGTTTTATCATACCATACTTTTGATGGAAATTCAATCCGAATCCCATGGAACCGGGCTTGGTAAAAGGGAAAACAGCAGCTGAAAAAAGGCGCCCGGCTCCATTTTGATGGAACCGGGCGCCCTGTATGGCTTTGGTCTGTCTTTACGATTACCGGACCTCTATCCATTGTCAGGCGACGGTAATCATACAATGTTTCTGCGGAGCTTCGTCCGGAAGCTCCGGTCGGGACGCGCTTACAGCGAGCACCCCTTTTAAGCGATTGTGACAACACAATGCTGCTGCGGCGCCTCATTTGGCATTTGGGTGTATACGCCGGTGCTCTGGCCCGGTGCGCCAATCGCCCAAATGCGGAAATAATACGCATTGCCAATCTTGGCCACGAACTGGGTCTTGAATGCATTGCCATTGCCGACAGTGAAACTCGGCACCGCAGCGCTTCCATTGACAACCGTCATCTTGAAGCAGTACGCCGCGCCTCTCTTAATGGAGAACGGCAATGTGGTATCGGAAACAACGGAAGCGGTCTTCGCCACAGTTGTTCCACCCGTTACGACCGGGGCCGCCGGTACAACCGGAGCTGTTCCATCGCCGGAAACCTTACCGGAGGAACCGCCCTTATTACCGGAACCGCCGCCGGAGCTGCCATGGCTGTTGTTGTCCTTGCCTTTCTCGACCAGCGCGTCTACCAGGTTGTCAATTTTTGCTGCTCTCGCGTCGATCTCGGGCTGATCCTCTGCGTCAAGGTCTGTATCCAGGTAGTTTTTAGCCGCTTTGATTTCGCTCAGGAGCGCATTGACGCCGGAAGCCTCATATTTGCTGAGGTCCATCTTCTCTACGTCCGCAATCAGGGTTTCCAACGCCTTCTTGTTCGGTACTCTGCGCAGAGCCGCCATCGCGTCCGCCAGTTTCTTCGCCGCCGCCTTGATCTCGCTCTGGGACGCTTCTTCGTCATCCACGACTTTCTTCGCTTCTGCCAATGCCGTCTGGAACGCTTCCTGATTATCCGGCAGGAACGCGCCCGCTTCGATCTCTTCGGCAATGGCCATTGCCTCGACGACCACAGTGTTCAGGTAGGTTTTATCCACCTTATCCAGCAGGGCGATCATGGCGTCGTACAGCGCGTCTGCCGCGTCTTTTACCTCTTCTTCCAGGGCATTATCGTCCGCAACGACGACCTTTGCCGCTTCCAGGGCATTCTCAAATGCCTCGATGTCGCTCGGCAGGGAACCTTCCGTATCGACCTCTTCGGAAATATTGATCAGATAATTCAGGTAGGTCTTATCGCCGGCCTTGAAGCTCAGCATCTGGATGACGTCGATCAGCTTGAAGCTTGCGTCATTCAGTTCCGCCTGCGTCGCGTCCGGGTTATCCAGCAGCGCTGTTGCCGCCGCGATGGCGTCGGTCAGGGCTTCCTGCACCGCCGGAATTGCTTCCTTGTACTCGTCGGTCGTGAGGCAATCCTCCGCAATTGCAAGTACAGTGCGCAGGGTAGATTTGTTCAGCAGGGTGTAAGAGAAATTCAGCGTGTTGTTCTGGTAATCCGCTGTGTACACATAGTCAAAGCGTGTCGGATCCTTTATTGCAACGGGTTCGCCGTTAAGCAGGACCTTGCTGAATTCCTTACCGTCCGCACGCGGGATAAAGCTGAGCGCCACGGTCTCGCCGCGCTTTGCAATACCGTCGTAGCGGCTGATGTTGTCCGCAAACTTCTGCTCCTCGCCGTTTACCAGCAGGGAAGCATCTCTGCCAACATAGTTGACTGTGTAGGAGACATCTTCCATTACCTTGGGTACGAATTTGAACCAGTTGACGTTAAAACCGGTGACCGTGCAGTAGAACTGCAGCTCATGACGTCCGGCGGGAAGGGTGATTTCAAACGGCTCCAGGGTCGTCCAGCTCTGCCAGCCGCCGGTGGGGGCCATGCTGGAAACGCCGCCGATGCTCTTGCCGTCCAGACGGAGGTCAAATCCACCATCCGCGTTAACCGCCACTCTGGTATAGAAATCATAGGTGCCGGGAGCTTCAATATCAAAGTAGTACTTCATCCAGTTGCCCTTGTCCGTATGAGTCGGATTGGTACCGCCGCCTTCGTCCTCGCAGGCTTCTTCGCCGATACCGAGGGCTTTGAAATAATCGATTGCTTTAATGGTCGTTTCTTCCGTCGCGCTGATCGGCACATATTCCGGCTGAGGCGGGTTGACGATTTCGCGATCCATAACAGGGGTTTTCATGATCATTTCCAGCGTGCGGGCAATATTGCGTTCCAGCTCCGCACGGGTCAGATCGCCGTTTTCCAGAGCGGTCAGGATGCTGTCGGAGCTGCCACTCGGCATCTTGACATCATCGCCCGCTTTGACTTCCTTCCAGTGGGTGCTGTCATTGCCCCAGTCGGACATGACCATACCCTTGAATCCCCACTCGCCACGGAGAATATTGGTCAGGATATCGTAGTTTTCAGAAACTTCCGTTCCGTTTACATAGTTGTAGGAGGACATGATACACCACGGGTCCGCTTCCTTTACCGCGATTTCAAAGCCCTTCATATAGATTTCACGCAGAGCGCGCTCGGACATTCTGCTGTCGCTCGCATTTCGGTTGTTTTCCTTGTTGTTTGCCACAAAGTGCTTGAGGGTAATGGAAACGCCTTCGCCTTGCACACCTTCGGTGATAGCAGCCGCCGTTTTACCAGTGAGCAGCGGATCTTCAGAGTAATACTCAAAGTTGCGGCCGCACAGCGGATTGCGGTGAATGTTCATGCCAGGTGCAAGCCAGATATCCAGCTTCTTCTCCAACGCCTCTGTTGCAACGCCTTTGCCGACCTTCTGTGCAAGATCAACATCCCACGTGCTGGCCAGGTTCGTAGAGCACGGCCATGCGGTGGCTGTACCGGAACGAACGCCGGCTGGTCCGTCGGTGGTCTGCGCTCCCGGGATGCCATATTCGTCCAGTCCACCGATAATACCTGTCGCAATACCGGGATGTCCCTGGGACAAATAAGCCAAGTCTTCATTGGAGAGCTGCGCGATAAAATCGTCCATCGTCGCCGTCCCATGATAGACGTCGATCAGCATGATTTTATCCGTCGGTTCATCGTCCGCCGCTTTTGCGGAAGATGCCGCACGGCTGCCCGCAGCCTTACTGCTCGCGGCAGAGGAGGCACGGAACGCTGCCGCCGCAGGCTCCTCAGCTTCTGCTTTGGAGAAATCCATATAGTCGATATTACCGAACAATCCGGTGGAAACCAGTTTGAATTCACAAAGCCCCTTCGGCAGATTCACCTGAATTGGGCCAAAGGTCTCAAAATTATACCACTCGCTCTTGCCTTCACCGTCGCCGGTCTGCGGAAGGTTGAAATTGATGCCCGGCTGCAGCTTGCCGTCCACGTAAACGCGCATCATATCCGGGATTTCCGGACGGCCGTTGGACATGCTGAAAGAAATGTTGTACTCGCCTTCTTCTTCCACATTGAGGTAATAGGTAACCCAGTTGCCTTCATAGTTCATGTAGGCCAGCGTGCTGATTTCTTCGTCACCCGGCTGCGGCACATAGCCCAGCGGATGGTTGGGAACACAGTTTTCAATTCGGACGCTGCCCGCCGCGCCGAAGAACTGTTCTGCTTCCACGCGGGAGGTCTCTGTTGCAGAAATGGCAAAACCTTCTTCCGGTTGAACCATATTAAACGTCATATAGTCGGTGTTACCGTATTTGGTACCTTTGCAGGTAAGCTTTAATGTGCAGGGACCCTTTGGCAGCTTAACCTCAAATGGCTCCAGGTCGATAAAGTTATACCATTCTGCTTTGCCGCTGCCGTCGCCTGTCTGCGGCAGGTTAACAACAACCTTCTGATCGCGGCCTTCCACCTCAACAGTAACCATGTCTTTAATTTCCGCATAACCGTTGGACATATGGAGCTGCACGGCATAGGTTCCGGCTTGTTCCACATTCAGACTATAGGAAACCCAGCGGTGTTCTTCCGCACTGTCCATGAACGCCACGCACTGTCCATCGCCAAATGACTCTACCACTACGTTTGCATGTGCGGATTCATAGTCTTCCGCCTCCACCTTTGTCGGCTCTGTGGCGGAAATCTTTTTGATAGCCTCGCTGCGCATATCCTCATAGCTGCCGTCCGCCAAAAGACGTTTCGGAAGGCGTTTCGGAGCCGCCTGCTCGGAAAGCTGCTCGGTTACATACGCTTCTTCTACCGTATAGGTACCGCGCACGCCCTTTTCGCCGGCGTCCCGAATAGAATTGCCGACATAGACGTCATAGTCGCCGGCTTCCAGCACATAAGCGGATTTATGTCCGGTAATCCCAGTATCGTCATAACTGGACATATCCTCGATTGCAAAAGACATTTTCAGAGTCTCAGAAGCCTCCGGCTCCAAAAGCCCCGTTTTTGCATAAGCCGCCAGCTCTTTTGCAGGTTTGCCCAAGACAGCGGTACCGGTACCCATCTGCGGCGCACTGAAATAGACCTGCGCCACTTCTTTACCCGCCACATCGCCGGTATTGGTGATTGTCGCTTCCACATTGATATTTTCTTCATCGTATGTAACCTTTACATCGGTCATATCAAATGTGGTATAGGAAAGGCCGTAACCAAACGGATAGCTGACCTTCTCATACTCTTGATCAAAGGTCTCAAAATAACGGTATCCTACAAAGACATCCTCTTCGTAGTTGACATATGCGTTATTGCTGAAGTTATTGGAAGACGGATAATCCTCGTAATTTTTCGCCCAGGTATCCGTCAGTTTGCCGGAGGGGTTGACGTCTCCGCAAAGCACGTCCGCGATGGCGTTTCCACCCTCCATACCGGCCTGCCAGCCGATCAGAACGGAGTCGATCTCAGGATGCGCTGTGATCCATTTGGTATCGATAATACCGCCGATATTCAGGACCACGACAACATTCTCAAAGCCCGCCGCGCAGACCAGATCCAGCATTTGGGATTCGGTATCACTTAAGAGATAATCTCCCTTTCCGGCGCTTCTGTCAGAGCCTTCACCGGAATTGCGGCTGATGACTACAACCGCCGTATCAGACTCGGCTGCCGCCGTGTTGGCCATATCTGCCGTCAGTGTCAACGCCTTGTTCGCTGTATAAGCATCAACCAACGTTTTGTTCAGGGTGATCTTGCCTTCTTTTTCTTTATTCTGCATTCCCTGCAGAATATTGACCAGATAATCTACGCTCGTGTCACCGGAACCCCAGCCGCCCTTCACGTAGTCGATCTGGCCCTGCCCGAAAAGTGCCACCGAACCGCCCTGCGGAATCGGCAGGCCATTGTCCTTGTTTTGCAGCAATACCATACCTTCGCTTGCCACCTGACGCGCCAGCTCCGGATTGCCCGGCGAATACTTAGCGCTGGCTACCGGCGCCGCCGGTATTGTTCCAAACAGCATAGTCATGGTAAGAGCCGCCGCCAGAATTTTCTTCGCTGCGCCTTTTCTTTTCAAACTCATTTTCAAACCCCCGTTCGTTTCATAAACTCCTTATTCCAATCGTTTGCCCGATCCTGTATTTTGTCCCTCCTTTTCTTTATCAGTTGTATCAGTATGGAAATGGTTCCATAAACAGCTCTTTTGCTATATTGAATGTAATACCATCTCCCCTCCCCAATGAAAACCTCACTATAGTTATTAATCCGTTGAACCTATGATCTTATTAAACTACAACTGGAAGAGATTGTCAATAGAATTCTCTATAAAATACACAGAATATATTTATACTATTGATAATTTTACAACATATTTACTTGTATCTACTTTGGAATTATAAGGCAAAAAAACAAGCAGCCGGCCCTGTTTTTCACAGGACCGGCTGCTCTTTACCGCATCTGGAATACAGACACAAAGTGTCTTTCACACCTATGTTGGTTTTCAGTGGCGGCAATCAGTCGATTGTAACCACACAGTGCTGCTGCGGACGTACAACGTCATTCGCACTTACGATGGTTTTCAGTGGCAGTAATCAGCCAATCGTTACCACACAGTGCTGCTGCGGACGTACAACGTCATTCGCACCTACGGTGGTTTTCAGTGGCAGCAATCAGCCAATCGTTACCACACAGTGCTGCTGCGGACGTGCAACGTCATTCGCACCTACGGTGGTTTTCAGTGGCAGCAATCAGCCAATCGTTACCACACAGTGCTGCTGGACCTTCTCACTCGCCATTGTGGTATACACGCCGGTGCTCTGGCCCGGAGTGCCGACCGCCCAGACTCTGTAATAGTAGTCATTGCCGATCTTCGCCACAAACTGGGTCTTCAGCACACTGCCGTTACCCACGGTGAAGTTCGGGGCCGCGCTGCTGCCGTTGACAACCGTCATCTTGAAGCAGTAGGCGCTGCCTCTCTTCAAGGTGAAGTTTGCCGTGGTATCGGAACGGACGGATTTCTGGCCCATCACGTTCTGTACCGCGTTGATTAACGGGTTGGGCACAGCAACTGCCGTTCCTGTTCCGGAGGTGTTGCCAACCGGCTTCTTGCTGCCGTTGCTGGACGGTTTATTGCTCGGCTTGTTGGCAGGCTCTTCCGGTTTGTCCGCCAGAACCAGACCCGCACGGGCCTTCTCTACCGTCGCGCAGACCGCCGTGATTTCCTCCGGGGTGGCGTTCTCATCTTCATAGACGCCCTGCGCGTTGTTCAGCGCCGCACGCAGGATTGCGTAACTCGCCTCGGTGTAATCATCCGGATTGAGCGCTTCCGACTCGTCGATCAGGTCCTTCAGCACTTTCTTGTCCGGGATCATGCGCAGGTTCATCATCGCTTTGTACAGGGCGTCCGCCATTTCGTCCACCTGCTTCTGGGTCGCATTCGCGTCCTCCAGAAGGGCTTCCGCCTGCGGGAACAGCTCGTTGAACTTGTCTTTTTCCGGGCCGTCCAGGTACTTGTCAATTTCAATCTCCTGTGCCTGCTGTACAAAGGCTCCCAGCACTTCCGTGTTTGCCTTGAACTCCAGGCGCAGGATTGCTTCTTGCAGGTTCTTTGCCGCCTTTTCAACTTCCGCCTTCAGCGTTTCGCCCTCGTCGTTGTAGATCTCTTCCGCATAGGCGAGCGCTTCCGCATAGCCTTCCAGGCTCTTCGGGGTGAAGTTGTTCAAGTCGAGCATGGCGGCGTAGTCGAGCCAGTATTCCAGCTCGTCCTTGGTGCCCGCCTCAAAGGAGAGGTAATGCATCGCGTCGAGCAGTTCCTTCCAGGCTTCGTTTACTTCTTCCTGGGTGGCACTGTCGTCTTCATAGACGGCCTTCGCGTTGTCGCGCGCCGCGATGAAGCGATTGCTTACGGACTCGACCAGACCAGCAAGCTGCTCATTGGTCACTTCGTTTGCCTTCTCCAGCAGGGTTTCCAGAATCCCCTTGCTTACGCTGGTGAATACAAAGCGCAGGGACGCCTTATCGTTCGGCATGGTAAAGGTGTAGGTGCAGCCGTCTGCCTCAAACGGGATGTCTTCTCCGTTAAGCTGCGCGCTTGCGAACGGGCCGTCTGCTGGGGTGAAGCTGAAGGTCAGCGTGTCGCCCGCATAGACCGTCGCGCCGAGCATGCCGTCCCGCTCGATGAGCGCTTCGTATGCACCCTCTACAGACAGCGTTGCGTTTGTTCCATACTGCACCGTCAGGACCTGCTTCTCCAAGCCGGAGACGCGGTCGAACCGCAGGGAATCCAGATTAAAGTTGCCGGAGTTTGCAGAACCCTCGGAACGAATCTTAATGGTGTGTTTGCCTTCCGTCAGGGCAACGCCAGAGAGAACTTCTTCAAACCATTCGCCCCAACTCTGACGGACCTTCAATGCAAAATCTTTCACCTTGACGCCGTCCACATACAGCGCGCCTGTGCGCGGCGTATTATCGAACTGTGCGCCGTTCTTTTTGCCGCAGGCCGCACGGAGAGCCAAGTCATACATGCCGGCCTGTTTGACATTGACATCAAACTCAACAAAGTGGCCTACCGCTTTCCAGCCCGCTACATAGCCGCTGCCGGTGTAGCCCTTCCACTCGGTGTCCACACGGACTTTGCCGCTGCCGTCGCCATTGCCGCTGCTGGTATCGCCTCTGGCGTTCTCCAGTTCAAAGACGCTTCCGGACTCAATGTCGTTCTCGCCCTCTTCCAGCGTTACAGTAACGTCCACACGTGTGCTGTCCGGCACGACAAAGGTGTACTCTTTGCCCGCTTCCACTTCGGTCAGCGCAACGGTGTTGCCATCCGCATCGACTGCGGAAATAGATTTAAACTTTCTGCCCATCTCGATATTGGAAATACGGACAGTTACAGTGTCGCCCACTTTTACGCTCTCCGGCGTCACTGCTACGGTCGCGCTGCCGCCGGTCACCTCTGTGGAAACAGAGGAACGGTCGCTCTTAAAGCGGAACCAATCCATATCGCAGATGGACTTATCTGTCTCTGTATTGACGAATTTGAGATAGACGTCATGCGTGCCGACAACGGTATCGCATACGCCGGTGTACGTTTTCAGCGTATTCCAGTCGCCGGTATTTGCAATCTTTACCTCTGCGACCTTCTCGCCGTCCACGGCGTCGAGACGGACTTCCATCGTGCCGCCCTGCAGGCCGGCCGCGACGCGGACTTCCACGCTCGCCGCGTCTCCGTCTCCAAAGTCTACGTTGTTAAACTTGGCCCAATCGCCATTCTCAATGTGGTTCAAGACAGTAATTTTCTGTCCGTTAACCGTCTTGGAGGCGGTATCGATTCCCTGCCGATCGTCGGCGGTTTCCGCTTCGATCTGGCTGAAGGCGTCAATTACCTTGCGATTGGAAATAAATTTGATCCAGTCCATATCGCAGATGGAACTGGTGGTGGAGGTGTTGACAAACTTGAGATAGACGTCGTGAATTCCGGTGATTTCCATGCAGTCGCCAGAATACACCTTCAGGGTATCCCAGTTGCCGGTAGGTGCAATTTCGACTTCCGCCGCTTTGACACCGTTCACGGAGTCGAGACGAACTTCCAGCGTACCGCCCTGCAGGCCGGCTGCCACCTGGGTTTCAAAGCTTACCACGCCGCCTTCGCCAAAGTTGACGTCGCTGAACTTCGCCCAGTCGCCGTCCTCAATGTGATTCAGCAGAGTATAACGCTGTCCGCTGATGGTCTTTGAGGTGGTATCGATGCCATGGCGCTCGTTTGCGGTCTCCGCCTCAATCTGGCTGTATGCATCGATGGTCGCTTTATCGGTTGTAAAGTGGAACCAGTCTACATCGCAGTCAAAGCTCTCCGCGCCTTCCTTCGCAACAAAGGACAGGTAAATGTTGCTGGTCACAGCATCCGTATCCTTTGATACAGATGTCAGTGTGGTCCACTTGCCATTTGCCGGGATTTCCAGCGTGGCAAGAATCTTATCACCCACACCGTTTTCATAGACGACTATGCTGCCGCCGGTGGTGCTCTTGACGCGCAGGGCAAGTCCGCTCTTCTGGCTGCCGCGCACTTCGTCAAACTGCACCCAGGCGCCGTTCTCTGTCACGGCGAGCTTGCTGCCGCCGGAGGCCGCGGTATCCGCAGCGACTGCCACGCCGCCCTCCAGGTGCGATGCGCTTTCCGCCTCAATCTTGCTGAACGCGTTGACAGAGGTGTCCACATAGCGGAAGGTCAGGGAATCCAGATTGTAATTGCCCGGATTGCTGCCCTCAGCGCGAATCTTCATGGTGGTAACGCCCGATTCGAGCTTCACACGGTAGGTGTAATCCACCCAAACGCCCTGCTTGACGCCATCCACGGTTTCGCCCCACTTGTCGGTCACTGCAAAGGCGAGGTCTACCGCCTTCTGGTTCTGGATATACAGGCCGCCGGTGCGCGGCGTGCTGTCGAACTGCGGCGCGTTCTTTTTGCCGTTGTTGACGCGCAGCACCAGATCATAGGTGCCGGCGGTCTCAACATTGACGTCGAACTGAACCGCATCGCCAACCGCTTTAAAGCCCTTGGCAAAGCCGCTGCCGGTGTAACCCTTCCACTCATTGTCCGGTTTGACTTCTCCGCCGCTCGCGGGCAGCATTTCCGTCTCTTCCATTTCAATGACGCTGCCGTCCGTGATTCTGGTCGGCGGGTTTCCTTCGTTCTCGTCGCCCAGCTCCGGCTCCACGATGCCGCCAGACGCAAGGACTACATCGATCTCCTTGCCGGTATCCGGGGTGCGGACATAGACGGTGTTGGCGTCCGTATCCAGCCAGTAAGCCTGCTCCGCGGCGTTGTATGCTTCCAGGGAATCCGCAGCTGTAATCGCCGTACCGTTGATGGTCACGCCGCTGACTTCTGCGATATGGTTAAACTTGAGATTGTAAGAACGCGCATCCGGGGTGTAGACCGCCGGATTGTTGTCCACTCTCTCATGGATCTTGAAGGAGATATCGGTTCCGTCCTGAATGCTTTCAAAAGTTGTGGTGCTGTAAGCATTCTCTGTGATGTACTTGCGGCTCTGACCATCGTCTTCGTACAGGGTAAAGGAGGTCTTTCCCTTCGGATAGATGTCGAGGGTGAGCGGGTCGAGCGGTTTTTCGTCCGCATAGTTGACGTCCGGGCCCATCGGGACAATTGCGCCGGACTTAACAAATACCGGGATTTCTTCCAGCGCCGCCGCCACGGTGATGTTTTTGCCGATGGGGCCGCCTTCATAGCGCTCGCCGGTATAATAGTTGTACCATGTGGTTTCCGGAGGCAGCCACACCTTGACGGTGGTGTCCGCTGTGGCGGAAGCCGGCGCTACCAGGAACCAATCGCCATAGTAGTACTGCTTGTTCAGATCCCAGGCAGCCGGGTTATACTGGCTGTCATCTTCCAACAGCATGGCGCGCATCATCGGTACGCCCTGGCTGTAGCCCTGCCATGCCAGGGAATAGGTGTACGGGTACAGTGCATAACGAACCTGCAGGTTCTGCTTGAGCGTGTCCTGCGCGGTCTGGTCAAAGGTCCAGGGCTCGCGTCCATCGTGGCCGTGTGTACGCATCATACCGCTCCACGCACCGAACTCAGAAACCCAACGGGTATACAGCTCATTGCTCGGGCGCTTCATAAAGCCGCCCAGGTCGTTGGAGGATGTCCAGTAACCGACCAGGCCTGCGTCAATGCTGAAACCGATCTGGTTATCCAGCTCCGCGCTGGTATTATTGATATCGCCGGACCATGCGGTCGCAAAGTGCTGGCCCGCATAGCTGCCTCTGGTGACAAACATCGGACGGGATTCGTCCGTATATTCCTGCCACGCCTCATAGGCGCCCTTGGAGGAGAACGTCGGGGCGGTGTTGGTGCCCAGAACGTCGAACTCATCCGGCCAGAACCAATCGCCGTATCCGGTGGTGATTACGCTGTCCATATAGGACTTCACCCATTTTTCCTCGTTCTCCGGCTTGTAGAGTTCCTTGCCGCCGGAAGCCTCCGGCGTACCCGCGTTGTTATGCAGGCCGACATGGAATCCCAGCTCGTCCGCTTCTTTAAACATGGCGTCGATATCCGGGAATTTATTGGTATCGTTGCTCCACATCTGCTTGCCCCACTTTTCGCCCGCGCCGTGCTGTGGGTTGCCGTTATCCGCAACGTCGCCGCGCCAGCCGTAGTCGAACACATAGCAGTCGGTCGGATATCCCTCGTCGCGCAGACGATGCAGCCACTCCAGGAATTCCTTCTGTGTCGCGTTGTCGTTGCCGTACTTGGAGAGCATAAAGCCGTGCGCCCATTTGCCGTACAGCTCCATGCGGCCGGTAATCTCCGCGTACTCGTTCAGAATGGTCTTAAAGTCCGGGCCATACATAAAGAAATAATCCAGATAGCCCTTCGTCTGGAAACCGCCGCCCTGTTTAAAGAACTTGGTTTCCTTCTCAATGGTGTTGAGGAACACGCCGTAACCGACCGTGCTCATAAAGAACGGTGCGATCAGCCGGCCGTGGCTCATGCTGAATTCCGTAAAGTCGCTGCCGTAGCGATTCAGATTGGAACGGCGGCCGTGGTCACCGGATCCAAAACCGAAAATGCCGCCGGCATTTTTGGCACCTTCCACACGCTTGACGCCGCGTACGCCGGAATCGTCCCAATACATGCCCTGATCATCGGCGTCCTTGCTGAGCAGATTGCCCTCCAGATCATACATGCCGATGCGAAGCGGGCTTTTCTGCACACGGATTTCCATGGCGTCGGTACGGATTTTGATGGTTCCGTCCTCCTCGGTCACGGTGCGATTTACCGGGTCCCAGATGTTCTTCTGTACCATATAGTACTGCGGATCCTCCGGCCGGTAACCGTTCGCGCCATCCAGGGAAAGCTGGATGCGTGCGGTGCGGTCTGTGCACAGCTCAACCGTCACTTCCTGTCTGTCGCAGCTGAAGGTCAGCACGTTGCCGTCCTCCGCCAGTGCAGTCACATCGCCGATCTGCGCCAAGGTCGCCCCCTGTGCCGCCGTCGCCGGCAGGACCATCATGGAGAAAACCATTGCCACAGTCAACAGCAGGCTGAGTAATCTTTTCTTTCTCATACAAACCCCTTTCTTGTCTCCTTTTCCGGCTGTGATCAGCTGGAAAAGACCATCTTTACCCATTTCTTCTCCCTTTCTATACCTCTTCGTTCCCACCTTTCTCATAGGAGATTTGAACACTCCTTGTTGTATTCATCATACAATGGAATTGAATGAGAATCAATAAATTTTCTTGCACTTTTTCAGGTCTTTTTTAACATATACACCATTTTTATTTTTCGCCTGTATTATTTTGCAACAAAAAAAGAAAGGCCCTGGGTAAAAAAATCCAGAGCCTTTTCCTCATTCTTCCCGCCGGTAGACATCTTCCTTTAAATGGAAGCCATCCTTGATCACCGTGTCATCTATATTCTCTTTTGTTACACTGATGACATCGCACATGAGATAGGGGACCTGATAGGTTCCGTCGTCGATGGTCTTGTCAGAATCGACCCTTTTCCCCGCGGCAAGTGTCTGGCAGGCTTCGATCGTCCGGTCCACCAGGTTGGGAATCGGTTTATAAACGGTCATCAGCTGCGTTCCCACCACGATGCGCTGGCAGGCCGCCAGGTCCGCGTCGTGGCCTACCACCTTCACCCTGTCCGTCAGCCGCGCTTCGGACAAAGCGTCAATCGCCGCCCACGCCAGGGAGTCGTTCGCCGCGATCACCGCGCTGATGCTGTCCCCTTTTTCCTTCAGGACATCGGACATAAAGTCAAAGGCCGTCTCTCTGCGCCAGTCCTCCACCCAGGTCTCCGCCTCAATCTGGATTTTGCCGCTGTCGATCCCCTCTTGCAGACGGTCCATACAGCCCTGGTGGTACATCTGGCTGTTGCTGTCGTCCTCGGACCCGTTCAGCAAAATGTAACCGCCCTCCGGCACTTCCTCCAGAATGGCCTCGCCTTGCAGTTCCCCAACCTTGTAATTGTCAAAGGAAACATAAACATCCACATTGGCGTTCTTGACCAGACGGTCGTAAGAGATTACGGGAATCCCCTCCCGTTTGGCCAGCGTGACACATTGTGCGGAATTATCGCTGTCGTGCGGTGCGATCACCAGCACGTCAATTCCCCGCTCCACCATGTCCGCCACCTGCTCATACTGCCGTTCCGTGCTGTTGTTTGCGTTGGCAATGATGACGTCTATGTTCTCCTGCTTGGCCTTTGCGGAGAAAATATCCCGATCGCGCAGCCAGCGGTCCTCCTTGAGCGTCGCCATGGAAAAACCCACCAGCAAGCGCTTTTCCTGTTCCGGCTCCGGCGGCGACGTATCGCCGCTG
Organism: Anaeromassilibacillus senegalensis; assembly: GCF_001261775.1. GTDB lineage: Bacteria > Bacillota > Clostridia > Oscillospirales > Acutalibacteraceae > Anaeromassilibacillus > Anaeromassilibacillus senegalensis. Next base: position 460,049 of record NZ_LN868538.1, read on the forward strand.
CACGCGGCCAGCGCCATGGTGCATTGCAGTACCGCTAACACAAGCAGCGCACAGCGGCGGAACAAATGCTTTTGCTTTTTCATGCCCTCACCTCCCACAGGATTCTTTGTATTCCGTCGCCGTCATATTCGTAATTTTCTTAAACAGCTTGGAAAAATAATTGGGGTCTGCATATCCCACCATGCGTGCCACATCCTTAACGGTATATTCGGCGCGCGCCAGATATTGTTTGGCTTTCTCCATCCGGATCGCCGTCAGCCGGTCGATAAAATTTGTTCCCGTTTCATCCTTGTAAAACCGGCTGAAATAATATGGGCTCAGGTTGACCGCGCGGGCCACGCTTTCCAGGGCGATATCCTGGTCAAAATGTTCCTCCATATAGCGGTCCGCCTGCTCAATGATCGCGCTGATTTTTCGTTGCTTTCCGGAATCAATGCGCTCCACCGCATCCCGGATGAAGCGGCGGCAGAGCTCGTGGAGCACATCCATGTGTTCCGCCTGCAACAGCGCAGACAAGGCATTGCAGGAATTGCCGATCACGTTCCCCCAGCGCTTCCCAAATTCTACCACCAGGGCGATCGTTTTATTCTTAATCATATCAAAATCCTGCGGTTCATTCTTACACAGGCCGGAAAACATGCGCTCAAACGCCAGGACCGCTCCTGTGGAATCCCCCTCCGCCGCCTTTGCAAAGATCAGATGGACCATCTGGTCTTCATACAGCGCGTCGTTGTCTTCCATCCCCTTCACCGCATCATCAAAATGCAGGATGTTGGTGGCCTCCGGCCGGCTGTCCGCCATACTCAGCGCCTGTAAAGCTTCCCGGTAGCTCTTCTTTGCCTCATCCAAACGCCCGTAGTTGCGTCCAATACCAATAGAGATCTCCGGATGCAAACTTCCCACCCGGTCGTATAGATTTTCTGCCAGCTTCAGGGCCGCAAGCCGCTGTTCAAAGGAAGGCTCCGGAAAATCACTGCAAACATAAACCACCAGACGGTTGAGCATGATCGGGCCAACCATGCACCGGCTCATTGATTTTAACGCCTCGCGGTACCGGTTGTAAAGCGCCTGCCCTTTGACGCCGGCGCCGATGCGGTTGTTGCCGCCTCTGCTGTCCTTATCGTCAAACGCGATGATCATCACGTAGCCGCCCGTGGATTCGTTTCCCAGCAGGCGGCTGAAGTTTTTCAGCTCCTCCGCGTTGTCCTCAAACATGCAAAGCGCATTGATGAAGCCGGTCTCCATGATCGGGACAATCATCTCAAATTTTTCCTTAATCTCCAGCTCTTTGCGCAGCTTTTCCCGCTGCTGTTCCACCTGCCCGGTCACCTTGCGCAACGTTTCCACCAGCTTGGCCTCGCGCACCGGTTTGAGCAGGTATTCCTCCGCGTCCAGTGCGACAGCCTCCACCGCATAGTCAAAATAATCAAACGCCGTCACGATGATAAAACGGATGACCGGGTTGGCTTCCTTGATCTGCCGCATCGCTTCCAACCCATTGATCCCCGGCATATTGATATCCATCAGCACGACGTCCGGACGGGTGTTGTAGGCTTTTTCAATCGCGTCCCGGCCGGAACGGGATTTTCCCACCACCTCGACGTCATCCATATTTTTACGGATCATATATTCCATGGAATCAATCGCAATTGGTTCATCATCCACAATCAGTACGCGAATCATTCTTCATCCCCCTCCCTGCTCTTCGGCAGCTTTAACGTAAAGCGCGTCTCTCCCTGTTCGCAGACGATTTCCATTACATCGTCGCGGCCAAAGTACAGCCGCAGCCGCTTCAGAACGTTGTCCACACCGATTCCGGAAACATGCCCCCTGGGTGCGCGGCCCGGCTGCTCCGGGCTTCCAGGCTGCGCCTGCAAAAGCTGCTCAATCTTCTCCTCACTCATTCCCTTTCCATTGTCGCAGATGGCAATGCAGATCTGCTCCGCTTCTTCCCAGGCCAGCAGGCGGATGACCCCGCCAGATTCTTTTTCACTGATGCCGTGAATATACGCGTTTTCCACCAGCGGCTGCAGCGTCATCCTGGGAAGCACAAAGTGCAGCAGTTCCGAGCCTTCCTGAATCTCCTTTTCAAAACGGATTGCGTCGCCGAACCGGGTTTGCAGAAGACTCATATAGGCGCTGACATTCTCAAACTCCTGCTGCAGCGTCGTATTGGTGTCCAGGCCTTTTAAATTATAGCGGAAAATATCCGCGGCGTTTTCAAAGTAGGCACAAGTTACCTCGTCGCCGTGCAGCATCGCCAGCTTCGCACCGATATTGATGGTGTTGAAAATAAAATGAGGGTTGACCTGAGATTGCAGCGCGAGAAGCTCCGATTCCCGCAGGGCGTTTTTCATCTTCAGGTTGTTCATCTTCTGCTCGTGCAGCGCCTTTTCAATCCGGCGCTTCTGCTGAATCTGATCCACATGCTCTTTGATGTTGGCCGCCATCAGACGGAAGGCACGGTAGAGCACATGGATTTCCTTACTTGTATTGTTCTGCGGAATCTGCACGTCAAAATTCCCATTGGAGATTTCCTCCGCATAGGTTGCCAGCCGGCTGAGCGGCTTCGTCATCTGTGCGCTGAACAGGACAATGGCAAACAACATGAAAATTGAGATACCGGCGATCAGCACATTATTAAATACCGTGATCGTCTGCACATTGCTGCTGATCGCCGCGTAATTCTCCGAACTGCTGATCAGGTCGGCACTCATCATTTTTTCGATGTATTGGGTAATGTAGCGGTTCTCTTTGACTGTGTCGGCATAGCCCTGCGTATAGCTGCCCACCATGCGCCCACGCTTGGCGCGGATGGCATCGTCCGCCTGCTGCACATAATGCGCCATCATATTCGCCACATTTTTAATCCGGATCCCACGTTCCGTGTAAGAGGCCGTTTTTTTCAGCTTGTCCGTATTGCTGCTGACCGCGGCGGAATGGTTATAAAACGAAACAAGGCTGTCGGAGCTGCTGGTAAAGAAATACGTCTCAAACTCCTGCTGCATTAAGTTGATCTCTTTATAGGCGTTTGTCAGCTGATAGTTCTTTTCCAACATCTCCACGCTGTCCCGCATCAGCACCTGTGCGGAAAGATAGGTATACAGGCCTGCCATCATGGCAATCCCGACTGCCAGCAGGAGGAACGCGATCAGCTTGGTGCGGTATTGAAAGTTGATCTTTCTTTTCAAAGCGGCGCCTCCTTTCAGGAGAGCTGACGTGTGGTTTTCTCCCGGAATTCCTCCAGGTTCCCGGCTGTTACCGTATACATGCCGGTATTGAGGGAATTGCTGATCTGTTCCCCTTCCAGCAGGTTATTCAATTGGTGCACCGTACTGCTTCCAATTTCAAAGGCGTCCGGACAAACCGTTCCGTAGATAACACCGCGTTCAATATAATCCAGCGTCTGTGGCATGGCCCCATAGCCGACCACACGAATCTCCCCAACACGGTTGGCGTCCACCAATACCTGTGCAACGCCCGGCGTGCTGGTTTCCCCCGCGCAAAGGATCAGATCGATTTCCGGCCGCTCGGTTAGAATGCTGTTGGACAACTTTTCTACTTCAAAGCTGTCCGCACTGATGGAATACGTCTCTTCAACGGAAATTTTCTGGTATCCGGACAGCGCGTCCATAATGCCCTGTAATTTTAAATTCTTGTAGGTTGTCTTTGCACCGGCCGCTGTGGACTCCAAGAGAACCGCCACGGTTGCTTTTCCCTGGCAGGCTTCCGCCGCCATCTGCCCCAGCGAATAGCCCGCGTCATATCCGTTGGACCCGACGGTTGGAACATCCGATATCGGAAAGATGTCATTTTCGTAGGTGATCACTGGAATGCCGGCCTTTGAAGCCTCCTCCAAAACCAATGCCGTCCGTTCGGTGTCAGCGGCCTGCAGCGCCAGCCCGTCTACCGATGCATAAATTGCCTGCTCTGCCGTCTCCGCAATGGTATCGGGATTTTTGGTGGGCACGTCCACAAACTCCACATACAGATTGAGTTCCTCCCCCGCCTCCAAAGCACCATCCTTAAACATGGACCAGAAGTGTTCATTGGAATTCTGCGTAACCAATTGGATATGCCGGAGCGGCGGCTCCTGCTTGGAAACGCTTTTTCCCGCGTCCCATTGGGAAAAATACAGCCAGCCGACCATGCTGGTCAGAATAACAAGCACCGCGGTCAGCAAAGCAAAAATGACTTTCAAATCCGGTCCTCCTCCAGAGCGGTTGGATCGTTCCACACAAAAACAATCATTATTTTTTCAAATACTATGACAAACCAACCTAATTTAGTATAAATCTACCCTATTATAGGTTTTTTTAAATTTTTCATAATTTGGTACGGGCATTATCTTGCACTTTTTGCAAATTATGCCCATCCTGTTTCTGGCAGAAAGGAAGGAACCCCCGAGCCGTAGGCCCGAGGGTTCCCAAATTTTCCCGCAACTGCGGTGGATTGTGTTTGTTTATCCTACCGTTACAGTGCAGTGTTTCACTGGACGTACAACGTCATTCGCTTCTACGGTAATTTTCAGTGGTAGCAATCAGCCTACTGTTACCGTACAGTGCTTCACTGCAGCAGCGCCCGGCAGAGCGGTGTATACGCCCGTGCTGGTGCCCGGTGCGCCGACTGCCCATACGCGATAGTAATAGTCGTTGCCAATCTTGGCAACATACTGCGTCTTGAGGACGCTGCCGTTGCCAACCGTAAAGTTCGGAACGAGGTTGTTGCCGTTGACAACCGTCATCTTGAAGCAGTACGCGCTGCCTCTCTTCACGGTAAAGTTGACGGTGGTATCGGATACGACCTTCGCCACAGTCTGTGCTGCGGTTACAGCGCCGACAACCGCTGTGCCTTCGCCGGCGGTCTTGCCGCTGGACGGCTGCCTGCTGCCGGAGGAGGAACCGCCGGAGGTGCTCGGAGTCTTCAGCTGGCTCTTGATAAGCTGTCCTTCTTTGTACATCTCATCAATCTGCTCCTGTGTTGCATCCGGATCAGCCAGAAGAGCTGCCGCACGAGGCAGGTAGTCTCTCATCTTATTAGCGGAAGCAGTGGTGTACTTGCTGAGATCGATCTTGTTCATTTCTTTCACAAAATCTTCCAGAGCGCTCTTGTCCGGAGTCAGCATCATCTTGGTCATTAACTCAAGCAGGATATTGGCCTGCTCGTCTACAAGAGACTGCTGGGCATTTTCATCCGCCTGTACTACAACCGCCGCGTCATAAGCCGCCTTCAGGGCGTCTTTCTCCGCCTGGGGATTCATGTAAGCGTCGATATTGTCAAGGATTTTCTTTACACCCGCGATCATCTCATCCAGCGTATCCTTATCTGCAACTTCGACCAGCGCCATCAGCGCGTCGTGCAGCTTATCATACGCCGTATCAATGTCATTCTGCAGCGAATCCGGATCCTTGCTGACTTCCTTCGCTTCCGTCAGAGCCTTCTCAAAGGCCTCCAGACTCTTCGGCGTAAAGTTATCTTTGTTGATCAGTTCCGCATTTGCAATTATGTCGTCCAGATTGGTCTTGTCGCCCGGGACAAAGTTGATCACATGGATGACGTCCATGAGCTTGATCCAAGCGTTGTCAATGGTCATCTGATCCGCGCTGAGGTCTTCCTGGACATCCTTAGCGGTTGCCAAACGCTCGTTAAACAAATTCTGAACCTCTTTGATGGCTTCATCGACTGTGCCGTCCGCGACCAGTTCGTCCGCATACTCGATAAGGGTATTGAGGACGGTTCTGTCCGTAACTGCAAACGTAAAGCTCAATGTGGTATCTTCTCTGCCCATGACAAAATCATAAACAAATTCTTCCGCACCCGCGAAATCTTCCACCGGAACGCCATTAATCATGACGGACTGGATGGTTCTGCCTTCGATTGCCGGAACAAATGTGAGCTCCAGCGCTGCGCCGGAATCCACATTCTTCTTAAACATACCGACGATGTCGGCAAACTTCTGCGGCTCGCCGTTGACCAGGAGGTTCACATACTTGCCGCTGTACTTCACAGACAAGGAGGAAGTTGTGGGCTCCGTCTCATCGATTACTGTGATCTTACAGGAAGCGGTGAGGCCCTTTTCAGTGGTAACCGTGATAGTTGCTTCGCCTGCCGCGACTGCGGAGACAACGCCGTCCACCACAGTGGCGACCGCTTCATTGTCACTCGTCCAGGATGCAATCGCATCCTCATCGTCGCCGGTGATCGTTGCGGTCAGGGTAACGCTTTCGCCAATCGCCAGGGTTGCCGTTGTCTTATCCAGGCTGACGGAGCTCTCCGGAGCACTGCCTTCGACAACAACTTCAATGGACGCGTCGCCCGCGTTGTTGGTTACGCCATCCGGAACCTGCAGCTTACCAGTCAGGGTGTAGGTCGCCGCAACATCGCCGTTGTAGCTGCCCTGCTCCCAGGTGACAGGCAGGTATGCCGGATCGCCGTTGGTGAGCGTGGTTTTCACAATGCTCGGGAGTTTTGCAGTCAGTGCTTCGAAGGTCGTGCCAACCGGGACAGAAACCTTCTCCAACGCCGCAATGCTGCCAATGACTTTTTCATCCGCCGTGCCGCCGATAAATTTCGCGTCTGCCCAGTCGGCATGGTCGTTGCCATTGCTGCCCAGTTCATCGACATACAGAGTCATAGTCTTAGCGTCAGCCGGTACTTCCACGTCAACAAACTTTGCATTGGTGGAGGAAACCATTCTTCCGCTTGTAAAGACCGGGTTGCTTCTGTCATCATCAAACCAAACTTTAAACTCAATACTGGAGTTGCCATTGCCGCGCTGCGCTTTGTCAACGCCAACCCAAGCCTGGAAGCGGTTAAAGCCCTTTCCATCAACGCTGAGCTTGATGGTGGAGGTCGCATGAGAACCGATGCCCTTTGCAAACTCTGTCTCTTTGCCATCAACCTTCAGGCTGATCGCACCTTTGCTATTGGAAAGGTCTCTCTGGTTAGTTTCCCAACCGCACTGGTCGACAAGCCATTCCATATCGCTGGCATAGAAGTATTCGGCCTCAGCAAAGTTAATGGTGTAAACTCTGGTAACACCGGCTTTATTGGTTGCCTTAATCTTAGCCGTACCCGGAACACTGTCTGCCTGCTGCACTTCAATTGTGCCGGCGTCTGCGGAAACCATTTCGGCCTCTACATACGGAACACCAACAATATCACCCTTTGCAAAGGTGTAGTTGTAAGCGTTCTTGATGCCGTCAAAACCATCCAATGCTTTTCCATTTACTTTAATGGATTTGAGAACATCAAACTCTACATCGTAAGTCAGTTTACTTTCCGCCATCTTATCCGTATCTGTGCTGATCGGAACGATGCGGAAGGTATGCGTGTGGTTCGCGCTGCTGTCAAGACGGTACTGGGGCAGCGCTGTAGTACCGCCGCAGCTGTTGTTGCCCAAGCCGCGCTGCATCTTATCGACCGTCAGAACGATGTTATCGCTCTTCTCGATCTGGAAAATGTGTCTGCCTTTCGCATTGGCTCCGGATGCTCTGTTTCCAATGCCCATTGCTTCCGGCTGGTAACGGGTTGCGCCGCTTTCCATAATGCCGTCCGCTGCAATCATCAGTCCGTCGCCGTCGTCGTTCGTCAAAGAGGTCCAGCGCACGCCGGTTCTGTTGGCATATTCCTGCGGGTGGAGATACTTGAACTCCTGTCCGTCCACAGTCAGGTTCTCGCCATTTTCATCGGTGTTGTATACACCTACAAAGGAACCGGTGTTTCTGTCCGCGTAGTTTTCAACCGGGCCGCGGCCATAGTATTCCATGTTCTGCAGGTCCGCATTGACTTCCATCTTCACACCGACTCTCGGCAAATCGACCAGCGTGTTGTTCGGAAGCAGATTGTTTGTCACAACAATCTCGCCGTTGCTGTAAATCACATAGTCGATGCGGTTGCTTGCATTGATTCTCAGGTTTCCGGTAACAGAAATCGGAAGCGTCTTGCGCTCTGCTGCCGCGAGTTCCGGAGAGGAAACGTCAACCGTGATATCCGTCATGGTGGTTCCCATATCCTTCAGACTGTTGCCCAAGCCCCCGTCATTATCAATCTGTGCTCTGTAGAGGTTCAGGACCGGGCCTTTTTCCATCAGAACCATGTCGTTTACAGTATAGTTGGAAATCTCACCGGTTTCCTTATCGATGGTAATGCTGTAGGGTTTGTTCTCATCTGTCGTGCCGGTGATAACGATTTCTGTAGCATCGTCTTCCAGCCCGGTGATGGACTCAAACGGATTCATTTTGCTGGTATCGAGCGTTTCCGCCGCGACAGCCGGAGTGTAATCCAGCTGGAACTGCTCATGAGCAATCTCAAAGCCGACATCCGCCCATTCGGTCGCTTCCTTCAGCTTAACGCTGAAGTCCAGCAGATAATCAGAATTCTCTTTTACGGAATCAGCATCAATGCCCAGATCCAGCGTAACAGTTTCTTCGTCGATCGCCGCCGTGTGCAGATCCAATGTGCCGCTGTTGATTACCGTATCGTCTTCCTTCAGTTCCCAGGTGACGTCGTACTTGCTCAGGTCTGTGTTGGTAAATTCATTGACCACACGAACCTTACCGTTCTCAATTTCACCGTCGTCATAGAAGTTGACTTCCTGATGAACCTTCTTAACTTCATAGAGCTTCGGGCTGGGGGTTCTGTCCGCATAGACAAGGCCGTTGCCGCAGAACCAGTTGTCGTTGGTCTTCGCATCAATCCAGTCGCCGCCGTAGCCATAGAAATAGCCCTCAGTCGGATAATTGGTGGTATTCTCGATAAATTCGTCTGAATCGAAATCCATTGCATAAACAACACTGTCGTCATCCTTGGCGATCGTATTGCCCTCATAGGAAGCTGCGATTTCGTCCGCGCTGAGCGCATAATTGTAAACCGCTACGCCATCGATCAAACCATCAAAATACCGGTTGTTGTAGTTGCTGTCATAGCCTACGCCAAGCGGAATATCGTTGTTGTCAAACGGACCATTGCGATGATAACTCGCCGTACCGATTTCTTTGCCATCCCAGTACAGCTTATAGGTATCGCCGTCATAGGTGCCAACCAGGTGATGGAAGTTACCGTCCGCATAATCCGCCGGGACGTCCACCATCAGCGTCGCGCCGCTCCAGCCCTGCACAAAGAACTCAATCTTCGTGTTGCCGTTTGTTCCGTTGTACTTCAGGTTGTAACCGTCTGCGTCGCCCTTGCAGAGGATCGCACCGTCGCCAGCACCAGCCTTATTGGGCTTAATCCAAGCTTCCAGCGTAATGGCGTCGCTCTTTGCTTTAAACTTGTCGTCAACAGGCAGAGACATGGAGCCGTCCAGAGCCTTCGTGCCGTTTCTGCCTTCTACCAGAGAGCCGCTGACGGACGCCTTTGTTTTGGTCTTAACATCAATAACATCATAAGAATAGGTGTTTTCCGGATACGGGGTTGCGATGGACTGATCGATCCAGTCCCAAATGAAGCCGCCCTGTACGTTGGGCTTGGAGCGAACTTCATCCCAGTATTCTTTCAGACCGCCTACAGCATTGCCCATGGCATGCGCATATTCAGACCAGATAAACGGGGATTTATTGTTTTTATTGTTCGCATAACCAACAGCGCTTCCCTGGCCCCAGTACTGTACACTGTAGATGTCTACCAGGCACTGTTTTCTGTAATCAAGGTCGGTCGGGTCAGTCGTGTTAATGCCGTTGCCTCTATTGTCACGCTCATACTTACGAATACGGCTGGGATCGCGCTCTAAAATCCACTGGGAAGAATTATAGAAGCAGTAGTTCTTATCCATTGTGTGGGCCGGATCCGCATAGGTCGCTTCGTTGCCCAGAGACCAGATCACGATGGACGGATGGTTCTTCAGTCTCTCCACCATGGTCTGGGTTCTTTCCATGACCATGTCATTGAAGACTGGGTTTGCAGATGCCAAATCACTGTGAGACTCAATATTCGCTTCACTGCAGATGTAGAGACCCATTTCATCCGCTAGCTCATAAGTGAGCTTATTCTCCGGATAGTGGGAGGTACGAATTGCATTGACGTTGAACTGCTTCATCATGACCAGCTCTTCGACAATCTCGTCCTTGCCGATCGCACGGCCTTTCATCAGGTCTGTCTCATGACGGTTGGTGCCGCGGAAGACAATCTTTTCGCCGTTAATCTGCATCTGCTGCTGGTTGCTGGAGTTGATAATCACTTTTTCCACTTCACGGAAGCCAACGCGCTGAACAACCGTCTCAATGACGTTGCCATCCGCACCCTTCAGCTCAATGAGGAGCTTGTACAGATTCGGCGTATCGGCAAACCATTTTTCCGGGTTTGTAATCTCCATGCTGCCGGTTGCGCGGGTACCGGTGGTTTTAATCATATCCCCAAATTCCGCCGGGGCTGCCGCCACGCCTTCCACCGGGATATCCATAGATTTGATCTTCTGATCGTCCATGCCCAGTAAGGTTGCGGATACGGTGAAATTGCCGGAAATGTCCTTGCTCAGGCTTCTGACGTCAACGTCCAGATCCAGTGTTGCATCGGATTCTTTCGGATTTTCCTTATCCTTCAGGGTGGTACGTACAAAGTAGTCGCGCAGTTCCACATCGTCCTTGGAATACAGATAGACGTCGCGGAAAATGCCGCTCATACGGATAAAGTCCTGGTTCTCCAGGAAGCTGCCGTCGGACCAGCGGTATACCTTGACCGCCAGGGTATTCGGCGTGCCATCCGTATGCAGGTACGGCGTGATGTTAAAATCGTGCGCGGTGTAGCTATCCTCCGAATAGCCGACCTTCTGGCCGTTGACATATACATAGTATGCGGATTCTACACCCTCAAAGGTGATGAAGGTGTTGCGTCCGTCGAAGCTCTCCGGAGTTTCAAACGTTGTACGGTAGTAGCCAACCGGGTTGTACACGGTTGCCGCATAGCCGTTCGCGTTGTCGTTTCTTGCTTCAAAGTTCTGCCAGGGATAGGACTGGTTCGTATAGATCGGGGAATCATACTTAAAGGAACCATCCTCATTGCGATAGGTCTGCCAGCTCTGCGGCACATATTCCTTCTGGAAATCGCTCTTAACATCATCGCTCAGCGTCTCCGCCAGCCAGATGTCGTCCTTCGCCTTCGCTTCCAGCGGGGTTGTTACCAAAGCAAAATCCCACTCGGTGCCGGTCAACTTCTGATAGTATGCGGATTCACTCGCATCCTCGTCCAAAGCAGACGCTTCGTTCAGCAGGGCTTTTTCCTTGCTCTCATACGGAATAAACTGTGCGTGTGCGGGCTCGCGGTTTACCTCGTAAGTCCGGAGCTGATCGTACCACTCCTGCCCCTGAAATTCCGGATTGGATGGTACTCCGGAAGCGGCAGAAGCAACTGTGGCCAGTCCACTAAAGGAACTGAGCACCATCGTCAGGGCCAATACCATTGACGCGGAGCGTTTGATTTGTTTCTTTCCTTCTCTCTTCATGGGTCCTCCTTCTCAAATTCACCTAAATTTTCAAACCTTTTGCCAAAGATTCTGATCGGCATGGAAGCAGCAGCGTCCAGCCAAGGGTTTAGGGGCGCGTTCACTGCATGGGCATCTTTCTCCTTTCCAAATACAAATCCTCAATTATGAAAATCTGTGTGTAAAACACACAAAATTTTACCAACCTTTTCCTTTGGTTCACGCCGGTTCGGTATAATATCTAATTTTATGCCACATACTTGAACTATATTATACAATCCATTTTGGAAGAAAGCAACACCTTTTTGATACAAATTGCATAATTTTTGCCTGACATCTTCCCTTTATATAAGTAATATTTTACCCATTTAATACAATAAAGCAAATGAATGATTGTTAACAATTTCTTTCTTGTATTCATCAGCAAAAAAGGGTACGCTTATGGAGCGGTATTCCGCAGAAAGGAATGTTTAACCAAACGATGGATTGGCTTAGACGGTTTATGATGGACCGGTACGGTACGGATCAGCTTGGGATCGCGCTGATGATCTTCTATCTATTTCTCGTCCTTTTGGCGTCGCTCACTGGTGCATGGATCCTGCGGCTGCTTGCGCTGGCCGTGTTGGGCCTCTGTTTATTCCGTATGCTTTCGCGCAACCGAAACAAGCGTTACCAGGAAAACGTGAAATTCCTGCAGGTCTGGACTCCGGTCAAAAATTGGTTTCAAAGCCTGACGCACCGCGCAAAGGACACCCGGACACATAAGTATTACCACTGCCCCAAATGCAGGAATACCCTGCGCGTGCCGAGAGGCAAGGGAAAAATACAGATCACGTGCCCTGTATGCCGCACGGAGTTTATCAAAAAGACTTAAAAAAGGCGGGAAGGATTGCAGTCCTTCCCGCCTTTTGGAGTTTTTGTGCCATGACAGCTTATGATATCTATCAAATTGGCGGGTGGATAAAATCATTTCGTGTTACATCGTATGTCGTATAAATCTGTATTGCATTTTGAGAATCGTAATCATATAAAGTAACCCTAAATGTTATATTGGTCACATCTCCAACCCTGCCATTTAGCGAAAAAGACGCTAACGGTCCTGGACGAGGCATTCCACCAGTGGAATCCAAATTTGGACTAAACTCTACTACGATATTGCGTGGCTCATAGGCAGGGTTCTTTGTAGCATCTACATACATCTCGCCATAAAAAGATTCATTATAGTAATCGAAATGTGTAAAGGCTATCTCTACTCCATCCACTATAATTGTACGACTGGTTGGCTGTAACACCGTTAGCGTATTTTTACTGATATCATAACTTACCGTGATGCTTTTCCCTACATATCCACCAGAAATCAAAAACTCTATGCGAAGTTCCAAAATATAGTCTGACGAAGGGGCATAAAGCGGAAAAGCGTTATAAGTTCCGGGTTTAAAGGTTTCTCCGCTATTTCCTACCGCTGGTCCATATACTTTCATTCCAGAGTACTCATAATTCGGGTCATAACCTCCCACAACTAATTCCCCAGAGAACGACCCAATTCCATCACTGAAAGTTCTAACGCTGATACTCGTACCATCTACCCAAGTATTAGCATCTAGCACCTCCCGCGCCGACGCCGAAGCCGGGACAACACAAATCCCCATCACCATTGCAAGACACAGAACCATACTGATCAACGAACGTGAAAACCTCTTTTTCATTTTGTTCCCTCCTTACTATTTTCTCCACATATTCTTCCATGGATTCTCAATTCAGCTCCATTATAATAGTTTATATGAAATCAGTCAACATATTTCACTATTTTTATTCAATTATATTAGATTGCATATAATTATGAAAACTTGGCAGCTGAAATCGGACCATCAGCTCTTTCCCGCAATAAACGCAAAAAGGCTGTGGGAACACACTCCCACAGCCTTTTATTTTCTCTCCTGCGCAACAACGCAGGCGTTTTTTTATTACGCCCATGGTTTATAGAAAATCCCTAGGTCTCCACGCGCAACAAAAAATGGATTGCTGTGGCTTTTCTATCGTCCCGCGCGGAGGTTTCCTCGGAATCAGCTATTTTTATATGAGCTCTAAAATTTCACATTCCAGAATATCCGCTATGCGTTTTAATACACGGACGCTCGGCTCCGTTTCGCAGTGTTCCCATTGGTACAGCTCCGCCTGCGGCACTTCCAGCCGTTCGGCAAGCTCCGCGCGGGTCAGTTTGGCCCGCTCCCTTTGACGCAGAATCTTTTTATCCCGTTCCAGCAAAATCGCAAGCTTTTTTTGTTCATCCACCAAAAGCGGACAGTCGTTGTGGCTTTGCAGCCCACAGCGCGCACCGTCCGGATTCAAGAGAATCGGTACGCCATCCTGTGCGCTCAGCTCATATCCTTCCGGCAGCACATAATCTTTGCCACCGTCGTCCTCTCCCCGGCAGCAAACGTCCTCTTCGTCCCACGGCACCAAGGCGTAATCCACACCCAACAGCGCGCTGTCCTCCGCGTGAAAGCATTCCGTCCGATACAAAGTAATGGTTTTCATTTACAGTTCCTCCAAAATTTCCGCAGCACATTTGATCAGCTCGCCGCAGGGGCGTTTTTGATAGTATTCCCCCGTGCGGGCGCTGGGATTCGGGTCTGTTCCCGCATCGCTCACACCCGCCAGCAGTTCGCGGCAGACGATGGAACCGTTTTCCTCCCGGTATTTCTGTGCGAGCTTTTGAATCTGCGCATACAGCTCTCTCTTTTCCTGCACTGCCTTCGGGTCGCTGTACCCTTTTTTCATACTGACCACAAATACCATCCCGGACACCGCGCCACAGACCTCGCGCATACGCCCCATCCCACCGCCAAATCCGGATACCAGTTTCATGGCTGTATCAAAATCGAGCCCCAGCTCGTCCGCATACGCGCCGACAACCGCCTGCGCACAGTTGTAGCCCTGCTCGAACAGCTTCTTTGCCTGCTCGCCCTTTTCACTCATTTCTGCCAGCTCCTTTTTGCCGTGTATGGTTTGAAAAACAATGGTGAACCTAACCGATATGATAACACAAACCCTGTTTGGATGCAATTTCCTCTTGACTTTATCAAATATAACGCTTATACTAAATATCGAACAAATGTTTTATATTCTCCATTTGGAGGTTCTTATGACAACATTGGAAAAACTGACGATCCTCACCGACGCGGCAAAATACGACGTCGCCTGTACCTCCAGCGGCGTAGACCGCGGCGGGGAAGCCGGCAGTCTGGGCAGCGCTGTTAAAGCGGGCATCTGCCACAGCTTTGCATCCGACGGGCGGTGCATTTCCCTGCTCAAAGTGCTGATGACGAATTCCTGTATTTACGACTGCAAATACTGCGTCAACCGCCGGTCGCACGATACGCCGCGCGCTGCGTTCACCCCGCGCGAGCTGGCGGACCTGACCATCGGCTTTTACCGGCGCAATTATATAGAGGGGCTTTTCCTCAGCTCCGGCGTGCTGAAAAATCCAGATTACACCTGCGAGCTTTTGATTCAGACACTGAAGCTGCTGCGGGAGGAATACCGTTTCCGCGGTTATATCCATGTCAAGGCCATCCCCGGCGCGGATGAAAAACTGTTGAGCCGATTGGGAATGCTGGCGGACCGTATGAGTGTCAACATCGAGCTGCCGTCCGAAACCAGCCTGAAGCTGCTGGCGCCCGATAAATCCAAAACGTCGATTCTCAAACCAATGGCCCTGATCTCCGGAAAAATCCAGGAAAACCGGCATGATCTGATCCAATACCGCCACGCGCCGAAATTCGCTCCCGCCGGCCAGAGCACCCAGATGATCATTGGCGCCACACCCGACACCGATTGGAAAATTCTGCGCCTGACGGAAGGGCTGTACAAAAAGTATCAGCTGAAACGGGTATTTTATTCCGCCTATATGCCGGTATCGGAAAACGCACTGCTTCCGCCGATGGGGACCAAGCCGCCGCTTTTGCGGGAACACCGCCTGTATCAGGCGGACTGGCTGCTGCGCTTTTATGGCTTCACCGCAGACGAGCTGCTTGATGAGGAGCACCAGAGCTTCCACCCGCTGGTGGACCCCAAATGCGGTTGGGCACTGAACCATATGGAGCAATTTCCTGTGGAAATCAATCAAGCACCTCTGGAACTGCTCCTGCGCGTCCCGGGCATCGGCGTGCGCAGCGCACGGCGCATCCGGAAGGCACGGCAGAGCGGCTCCCTTGATTTTGCAGGATTAAAAAAAATCGGTGTGGTGCTTAAACGTGCGCAGTATTTTATTACCTGCTCTGGAAAAATGCGTGAAGGGCTTAAATTCACGCCGGAATCTGTGCTCCGTGCCCTCATCTCAGAGGAAAAGCAAAAGCTTGCGGAGGATGTGCCGGAACAACTTTCTTTTTTCTCCGGTACACCCAGTCATACGGGACATCCCGCAGGGGGATTTTCCGGGAAACTGATACAATGAGGAACAGCTGATGAATACCAGAACCAACCTTTCCTATTGTTACGACGGCAGCTTTGACGGCTTTCTCTGCTGCGTCTTTGAAAGCTATACCAAACGCGAAGTTCCGACCCTGATCTATCCATACGACGAACCGCAGTGCTCTTTGTACCCGGAAAAGCAGATTGAAACCGATCCAGTGCATGCGGAGCGCGTCTTTGCATCTTTGGTCAACAAAATATCCGAGGAAGCCTGCGAACTGGTCCAGCTGGGCTTTCTAACCTGCCTGCCACAAAAAGAGCTTTTGCTCTACCGTTTCATCCGCATGGGGTACCGGCACGGCGCGGGAGTCGTCAACTGGCTGGCGGACAAAACGGTCCATTCCCTGCGCAAAGCGGTGCAGTTTGCGACGCATGAAGCACATCTGCTGTGCGGTTTTGTCCGCTTTTCCGAGCAAAACGGGACGCTCGCCTCCGTCATAACGCCGAAAAACTGGGTTCTGCCGCTGCTGCGCGACCATTTTTGCAGCCGGTACAACACAGAAACCTTTCTGATTTATGATAAAACACATCGAATGGCGTTGGTCCATCAACCGGGTAAAACAGAGATCTTTCCGCTGGAACAATTCTCGCTGGAAAAAGCGGACAACACAGAGGCACAGTTCCGCAGGCTGTGGAAACGCTTTTACGACACCATTGGGATTGAGGGCCGCTACAATCCCAAGTGCCGTATGACGCACATGCCGAACCGCTACTGGGAAAACATGACGGAATTTCAGGAGCCGGCGCTTCCCTCCGGCAAACCTGGCACCAAGGCGTTTGCAGAAGCACCGGATACGCTTCTGCCGTGATCTGCCGCACGCATTTTCTTGCTTTTTCAGAATGCCTGTGTTAGCATGGAGAAAAATGGAAAAGAGGTGCCGCATATGGTGGACCCGCACTATCTGCGCCTGCTGGCAAGGGAATATCCGAACGCCGACGCTGCCGCTTCGGAAATCATCAATCTGAACGCCATTCGTTATCTGCCCAAAGGCACAGAATACTTTTTCAGCGACCTGCATGGGGAGTACGAAGCCTTTGGTTATCTGCTGAACAGCGCCTCCGGCATCATACGCGATAAGATTGAATGGCTCTTTCAAAAATCGGTGGGGCTTCCAGACCGTGAGGAGTTGGCGGACCTGATCTATAAGCCGGAACCTGTTTTGGCCGCCAAAGAGAAGGGAACGGACGCTTACCACGAGTGGTGCCGGATCACCATTTACCGGCTGGTACAGGTCTGCAAAACCGTTTCCTCCAAATATACGCGGTCCAAGGTGCGCAAGAAAATGCCGGAACAATTCGCTTATATCATTGACGAGCTGCTGCACGCCGATACGGAGGAAACCAAGGAGCAGTATTACGGGGAAATCATCCACTCCATCATCCGCACCGATATGGCGGAACCCTTTATTATCGCTATCAGCCGCCTGATCCGGCAATGCAGCATCGACATGCTGCACATCATCGGAGATATCTTCGACCGCGGCCCGCACGCGGACATCGTGATGGACGAGCTGATGGGTTACCATGATGTGGACATTCAATGGGGCAATCACGACATCTCCTGGATGGGTGCGGCAACCGGTAACCTGGCGCTGGTTGCCAACGTGGTACGTCTGGGCATCAGCTATAACAACTTCGACCTGCTGGAGGACGGCTACGGCATCAATCTGCGCGCACTCTCCATGTTTGCAGCGGAGGTTTATCAGGACGATCCCTGCACTATTTTCACCCCGCATATTCTGGACGAAAATACATACGACCCGGTCGACATTCCGCTGGCCGCCAAAATGCACAAGGCAATTGCCATCATTCAGTTTAAACTGGAAGGACAGCTCATCGCCCGTCATCCCGAGTATCAAATGGAAGACCGCATCCTGCTGGATAAAATCGATTTTCGTAAAGGAACCATTTCGATTCAGGGGCAAACCTATGAATTGACGGACCGTCTCTTCCCTACGGTTTCTCCGGAATGTCCGCTGGAACTGACGCAAGCGGAAGAAGATCTGATTCATACGCTTGCCGTCTCGTTCGCACACAGTGAACGGCTGGCCAAACATATCAAATATCTGTATGCGCACGGCGGCATGTACAAATGTGTAAACTCCAATCTGCTTTACCACGGCTGCATTCCCATGACGGAAGACGGCGCCTTTGACTGCATTCCGTTTGGTGACACTTCCCGCTGCGGCAGAGAGCTGCTGGATTACATCGACGACCAGGTCCACTGCGCCTACTTCGCCGTGCCCGGCTCCGCCGAGCGGCAAAATGCCAGCGACTTTTTGTGGTACCTTTGGTGCGGGCCGAAGTCGCCCCTGTTTGGCAAAAGCAAGCTTGCCGCCTTTGAGCGCTACTTTATCCTGGAGCCGGAAACCCATGTGGAGCGACGCAACCCCTACTATAGCCTGATTGAGGACCGCTCCATCTGTGAAAAAATTCTGCGGGAATTCGGCCTGGACCCAACCTGTTCCCATATTGTCAACGGACATGTTCCGGTCAAAATCCGTCAGGGAGAAAGTCCGATCAAGGCGGGCGGCCTGTTGTTTATCATCGACGGCGGCATTTCTAAAGCGTACCAGAAACAGACAGGCATCGGCGGTTATACACTGATCTTTAATTCGCATCACCTGGCGCTGGCCCAGCACAAGCCGTACGAGCTGGCAAAACAGAATCTTTCTAAAAACGCGCCCTCTATGCAGATTGTTGAGATCATGCCGCACCGTCTGACCGTGAACGATACCGACAATGGCAGAAACATTGCCCGGCAGATTGAAGAGCTGACGGAGCTGTTGAAAGCGTACCGGAGCGGGCAAATGAAAGAGCGCTGAGGAGTGGAAACAGATGGAATTTACCTATCAGAAGGGTACTTTGGCAGATGTGGAACTGCTGACCAAAGTGCGCATACAGGTTTTGAGAGCGGCAAACCAGCTCTCAGAGGCGGAAGACCTTGCGCTTGTGGAACAAAACTCCCGGGAATATTACCGGTCCAGCCTCTCTGACGGAAGCCACGCCGCGTATTTGGTCTTTCACGGAGAAATCGTCGCAGGCGCGGGCGGCGTCAGTTTTTACCGTGTAATGCCAACCTATCACAATCCAACCGGCCTGAAAGCATATATTATGAACATGTATACACATCCATCCTATCGCCGCAGAGGCATTGCGTGGAAGACGCTGGATCTGCTGGTTAGGGAAGCAAAGGGGCGTAATGCCGGCCTGATCTCACTGGAAGCGACCGCCATGGGAAAGCCGCTCTACGAAAAGTACGGGTTTATCAAGATGCAGGACGAACTATGGCTTCCGCAATAAACAAAATGAGTCCGTGTAGTGACACGATTTCTGAAAGGATGAAAGCGCATCATTGCATAAACGTATTTTATATGAAGACAACACGCGAACTATTAAAGGAATTAAGAGAAGACAACGACCTGACGCAGCGCACTGTCGCACAGGTTCTGGGGGTATCGCAGCAGCAGTACTCCCGGTACGAAACCGGCAGCGCCGCGCTGCCGCTCCGGCATTTTATCAAGCTTGCCTATTACTATAATATCTCCGCGGATTATCTGATCGGCCGCCATGCGAACGCGGACAAACCGTCGGAAACGATTTATCTGACAAAGCATTGTACCTTTGAACAATTCAGCAGCGACGTATTTTCCTTAAATGAACGGAGCCGTCAAGCCGTATTGGACTTCACAAAACTGCAAAAACGGAAGGACGGAAAACCTTAACCAGTTTATCTGTCCGATTTTCATATAGGCATCAGCGGAGGAACCATTCATGAATAAAGATCTTGCCGAAATGTCCCTGCAGGAACTTTGGGAGCTGTTTCCCATCTTCCTGACAGAACCTCAACCCGATTGGCGCGGCTGGTATCGTGCAGAGGTGCAGCGTCTACAAACGCTTTTGCCCATGGATCCCGTTATCCGCATCAGCCACATTGGCAGTACCGCCATTTACGGTATCCGGGCAAAACCGATCATTGACATTCTGATTGAAATAACAAACGATTATCGGATGGAACGCCTGTCTCCTATTTTAAAAGAAGCCGGTTATCTTCCAATGCATGTGGACAACATGCGCGCATCTTTTAATAAGGGATATACGCCCAACGGCTTTGCAGAGAAGGTCTTTCACCTGCATCTGCGGTACAAAGGCGATCACGACGAGCTGTATTTCCGAGATTATCTAAACGATCACCCAGAGACCGCCAAAGCTTATGAAACACTAAAGCTGCGTCTGTGGAGACAATATGAGCACGATCGCGACGCCTACACAGCAGGAAAAACAGATTTTGTCAAAACCTTCACCAAACTGGCAAAGGAATCTTACGCAGACCGGTACTGCTAATGGTTCCTGTAAATTTATTACCTGATTTTGGAGCTCTATGCCTTTGTCTGAACGTTGGCAATTTACCGGATCATCTACTTTTCGTGCATATTAGAGAATTTCTGCGTAATGACTGCCGCTTTTGATTTTAAGCCTGATTGTATATACAATTCGTATTATTTTATTCATATTATACCAACATAAAAACCGCACGGAGCAAGTCCGTGCGGTTTATTGTTTATTCAGGAACTTTTATGCCGGTTCCGGTATATGCTCGCTGTAATGGTGCGCTTCCTCCAGCATCATATCTTTGACCTTCATCAGACGAATCTGCGTGCTTCGCTCGTTTTCATCCAGCTTCATCGTAATATACTTGATATTCGCCTGCATCTGCGGAATCATCACATGTTCGAGCGCATTGACACGGCGGCGCGTTTTTTCTATCTCCGCCGCCATCAGCTGGCAGGACTTTTCGCATTCCGCCAGTCGCAGCATCTCCGGCAGCAGATCTGCCAGAGACTTTACCGCCGCGTCCAAATCACTGGACGTAAAGGCAAAGCCGTAGGAATAGATGTCGTTTGCGTCTGAGGTCCGCGTCTGGTAGGTAAACACCGGGATTTCCACGCTCATTACATTGCGGTTGCCGCACTCCAGAAAAACTTCCTGTTTGGGCGTCATCAGCGCTACGTCGAGCACCTGGTCCTGCATGCCGGCGCGTGCCAACACAAAATTCTGGTTGGCGGCGGCTATTCCGGCCTCCACCTTCTCGCGCAGGGCTTTGTTTTCCCGCACCAGATCGAGAAACTGGCGCATCAGCTCATCGCGCTTGTCTTTGAGCAGTTTATGGCCCCGTACGGCCGTAATCAGTTTTTTCTTGAGACGCGTCAATTCCATACGCGTCGGGTTCACATGGGTGGCAGCCAAAGTCTTCATCCCCCCTGTCGATACAATTGGTCACTTACTTGGTCGCTCCCAATTTCAAAGAGCTATCCATATAAACGCAGTTTGCCGGGAGCGGCCCTTTTCTGTCCCGCCCAGACGCATTTCCGATTTTCACCATGGTTCAGGGCGGGCCGTGCATACAAACTCAGTTTGTCGGGCCGTGCATGCAAACTCAGTTTGCCGGGCCGTGCGTGCAAACTCAGTTTGCATAGTATTGATCAAGGAAGACATCCTTGATACGTTTCAGCTCGCTGCGGGGCAGGATGGACAACAGCTTCCAGCCGATGGCCAGCGTCTCTTCGATATCGCGGTTTGCGTCGTATCCCTGAGAGACATACTCCTGCTCAAAGGCGTCCGCAAACTTGGCGTACAGCTTGTCAATATCCGTTAAAGCCGCTTCACCCAGAATGGTCATGAGCTCCTTGGCTTCCTTGCCGCGTGCATACGCCGCAAAAAGCTGGTTCATCGTGTTCGCGTGATCGGCGCGGGTTTTCCCCTCGCCAATGCCCTTGTCCTTCAGACGGGACAGGGACGGCAGTACGTCGATTGGCGGCGTGACGCCCTTACGGAACAACTCACGGCTCAGGATAATCTGCCCCTCTGTGATATAACCCGTCAGATCGGGAATTGGGTGGGTTTTGTCGTCTTCAGGCATGGTCAGGATCGGGATCATCGTGATACTGCCATTCTTGCCCTTCTGCCGTCCGGCGCGCTCATAGAGAGACGCAAGGTCCGTGTACATGTAGCCCGGATAGCCGCGGCGTCCCGGCACCTCCTTGCGCGCGGCGGAAACCTCGCGCAGCGCGTCGGCGTAGTTGGTGATGTCCGTCAGGATGACCAGCACGTGCATATTCTTCTCAAACGCGAGATACTCCGCGGCGGTCAGCGCCATACGCGGCGTCGCGATACGCTCGACCGCCGGGTCGTTCGCCAGGTTGACAAACATGACGGTGCGGTCGATCGCACCTGTCTCCTTAAAGCTCTGGATAAAGAAGTTCGATTCTTCAAACGTGATACCCATGGCGGCAAACACAACCGCAAACGGTTCGCTTGTTCCGCGCACCTTTGCCTGACGCGCAATCTGCGCCGCCAGATTGGCATGCGGCAAGCCGCTGGCAGAGAAAATCGGCAGTTTCTGCCCGCGGACCAGCGTGTTCAGGCCGTCGATGGCGGAGATGCCCGTCTGAATAAACTCCTGCGGATAGTTGCGCGCCGCCGGGTTCATCGGCAGGCCGTTGATATCCATACGCTTGTCCGGCAGAATCTCCGGGCCGCCGTCGATCGGACGGCCCAAGCCGTCGAACACGCGGCTGAGCATGTCCTCGGAAACACCCAGTTCCATGCTGCGGCCCAGGAAACGCACCTTGCTGTTGCTCAGGTTGATGCCGGTGGAGCTTTCAAACAGCTGCACCAGCGCGTTGCCGCCGTCGATCTCCAACACCTTACAGCGGCGCTTTTCTCCACTGAACAGCTCAATTTCGCCCAGTTCGTTGTATGTGACGCCTTCCACACCGCGCACCAGCATTAGAGGACCTGCAACCTCCTGTATCGTCCGGTATTCTTTTGGCATTTAGAAGTCCTCCTTTTGCGAAAGCTCTTCAATCTGTTTGGAAAGCGCTTTCAAAATTGCCTGGTATTCGCTCTGCATGTCTTTTTCTTCAATATACTTGAAGCGGCCGATGCGCTCGCGCACGGGCAGCTTGACCAGATCGTCCACGGAAACACCCTTGTCCAGCGCTTCCACCGCCTGATCGTAATAATCCAGCACCAGCTGCATCATGGTGAACTGCTTCGGCAGCGGCGTATAGGTATCCGTTTCGTGGAACGCGTCCTGATGCAGGAAGTCTTCACGGATAGAACGGGAAGCTTCCAGTTTGAGGCGGTCCGGTGCGGAAAGTGCGTCCATACCGACCAGCTGTACAATTTCGTTCAGCTCGGCTTCCTCCTGCAACAGGCGCATCAAACGGCCGCGCAGATTCATCCAATCGGGGTTGACCTTGTCGTTAAACCAGTTTCTCATGGTGTCCACGTAGAGGGAATAGCTGGTCAGCCAGTTGACCGCCGGAAAATGGCGTTTATACGCCAGATCGGAGTCCAGGCTCCAGAACACCTTGACGATGCGCAGCGTCGCCTGCGAAACCGGCTCGGAAATATCGCCGCCCGGAGGGGAAACCGCGCCGATGACGGAGAGTGCACCCTCCCGGTTTTCGCTGCCGACGGTAACGACGCGGCCCGCACGCTCGTAGAATTGCGCCAAACGGCTGCCCAGATACGCCGGGTAGCCCTCTTCACCGGGCATTTCCTCCAGACGGCCGGACATCTCGCGCAGCGCTTCCGCCCAGCGGGAGGTGGAATCCGCCATCAGCGCGACGGAATAGCCCATATCGCGGAAATACTCCGCGATGGTGATGCCGGTATAGATGGACGCTTCACGCGCCGCAACGGGCATGTCGGAGGTATTGGCGATCAGAACGGTGCGCTCCATCAGGGAGAAGCCCGTCTTCGGGTCCTTCAGCTCCGGGAACTCGTTCAAAACGTCCGTCATTTCGTTGCCGCGTTCGCCGCAGCCGATATAGACGACAATATCCGCCTCCGCCCATTTGGCCAGCTGGTGCTGCACAACGGTTTTACCGCTGCCGAACGGGCCGGGAACTGCCGCCACGCCGCCCTTTGCAATCGGGAACAGCGTATCAATGACGCGCTGGCCCGTCACCAGAGGCATATCCGGGGAAAGCTTCTGCTGATACGGACGGCCCACGCGGACCGGCCATTTCTGCATCAATGCAATATTCTGGCTCGAGCCGTTCGGGGTATCCACCACAGCAACGGTCTCTTCAATGGTGTAGTCGCCCTCCTTGATGGAGCGCAGCTTGCCCATCAGGCCGTTCGGCACCATAATCTTATGCAGGACGATCTCCGTTTCCTGAACGGTGCCGAGGATGTCGCCGCCCGTCACCTTGTCGCCCGCCTTTTTCAGCGGTTTAAAATGCCATTTCTTTTTATGGTCCAGCGCGGGAATTTCCACGCCGCGTTTCAGGCTGTTGCCAGTCGCCTTCATGATTTCCTCCAGCGGGCGCTGGATTCCATCGAAGATGCTACCGATCAGGCCCGGGCCAAGCTCCACGGAGAGCGGCGCGCCGGTGGATTCCACCGGTTCGCCCGGACCAAGCCCGGAGGTCTCCTCGTAAACCTGGACGGAAGCCTGGTCGCCGTGTATCTCAATGATTTCACCGATGAGCCGCTGTTCGCTGACACGCACCACGTCGAACATGTTCGCGTCGCGCATGCCCTCGGCGATGACCAGCGGTCCGGCAACCTTTTTAATGGTTCCTTTGCTCATTGTTCTGATCTTTCCTTTCTGTGGGACTGCGCCCCAGAGTGCTGACGAAACCCGCCGGGCCCTCCCGGCAGGATATTATTGATTGAAGATAATATCGGAGCCGACCGCCTGCTCAACGCTTTTCTTCACCGCGCGGACGCCCATGCCCGTGTTGCCGGACACGCCCGGAATCAGGATGATCGCGGGAAGCATCTGCTCGCGGTACCGGTCGATCTCGGTTTCCAGGGAAGCCGCCAGCGCCTCGGTGATATAGACCACCGCATAGTCCTGCTCCGCGAAGGACCGCAGCCGGCGCGCCGCCTCAACCGGGTCCGCCACCGGATAGGTGTCCAGCCCCAGGGCCGCAAAACCGTAAATACTGTCCCGGTCCCCCATCACTGCAATTTTATACATGGCTCTCCCCCTAGTTCACATACATTTCCCGCAGCCGTTCCCGGATGGATTCCATCCGCAGCTGGTTGAGCTTGCCGGAAAGAATCACCCGCACCGTTTTGATCTCGTTTTCTCTGGCCAGCACATAGGCCGCCAGGGGCGCGAGCGTAAACGGATTGTACTGCTGCGGGCGGATGCGCCGGATAATCAGGTTATCGCACCAGCGCTCAAACGCGGAGGGCGATTCCTTCAGCTCCTGCACCGCATCGGCATACGGCGTTGCGGACAGATAGCTGTAAATGGCTTCCTGTCCCTCTACCGCGGCCTGCGCCAGCTTTGCGGTATCCAGCGTGTCGCAGTCCGCCAATGCGCGCCGGACAAAGTCCAGCGATTTGCCGGTTTTCTGCGCGCGTACCGCAACCTTGATGTTCGCCGCGGCCACCGTCAATTCCGCGTATTCTTTGATCACCGCGTTGTCGGCGGCTTTCCCCGCCGCATGGATCGCGTCGAGCGCCGCTTTGTCAATAATCACATCGCAAAGCTGCCCGTCGCGCGTATGCAGCAGCAGGTCAAACGCTTCCTTCGCCGGGGCACGCATGGCCTCCGGCAAAAGGGAGTAGTCCTGCTCTTGAATGGCTTTCAAAATCGTTTCCCATTCTACGGTTCCGTGGGTAAAAAAAGCCCCCGGCATTTCCGCGTTGGTAAAGACCAGTTTGATCGCCGCTTTCAGATTATGGTAGTCATTCTGATAGAGGAATACGTCGAACACGGAGAGGTCGTCCACCAGTTCCTCCATCAGCGCCCAGGTCTTCTCCTGTTCGCCCGTGAGGATCTGCTCCGCGCTCTGCGTGCTTCCATCTCCCCAGCCCTTGTCTGCCAAAAGCTGGAGACATTCCTCATAGGTGCGCGCCGCCAAAAGCTGCTCCAGAAACATACCGTTCAGCAGGGACAGTTCCTTGGAACGGATGCGCGCGACCGCATAGGTATACTGCTTTTCCGCCATATCAGTGCCCTCCCGGGAAGAGCAGCGCGTGAATCTCGTCCTGCAAGCCTTCCTTCGCGGCGTCGAACAGAGCCGAGAACGAGCAGTTCTGTTCAATTCCGCCGTAGGTCAGTACAAAACCGCCGTCGATCTTCCGTGTCTCCTTGGAGAGCGTCAGTTTCGCTCCGGCGGGGACCGCCTTTTCCAGCCGGGAGGCAAACTCCTTCGGCAATCGCTGCAAGTCCTTTTGGTTAAACAAAATCTCCCCATCCTGGGGCAGGGCGTATTTTTTTACCATTTTTAAAATGTTGGAGAAGTATTCCTCCGGCGGCAGCTCCACCGCAGCCTGCAGCGCACGTTCCATCGTCTCGCCGATGATCTGCTGTTTTGCCGCGAGGACACTCTTCCTTTTTTGCAGAGCAGCGGCGGATGCCGCGCGCTCCTGCATCGCCTTTGCCTCATCCTTCGCGCGGTTGATGGTCTCTTCCCCCTGCACCGCACCTTGAACCTTTGCGTCCTGCCGAATTTGAAACGCCTGATTCTCCGCGTCTTCCAGCACAGCCGCAGCGGACGCCGCGGCATCGTCCTCAATTTGTTTGATGATCTTTTCGAGTCCAGTCATGAGCAGCGCTCCTTTTCCAATTCATTTTTCCTAATCGGGGCGCTGGTTCTTACACCGGCAGGCCGCCGATGCCTGTGATTGCCAAAATGGAAACGAGAAGCGCAAGAATCGCATAGGTCTCAACCATGGCCGGGAAGATAATCGCTTTGCCCAGCTGATCCGGGCGCTTGGATACCAGGCCGATGCACGCAACCGCCGCACGGCTCTGTTTGAGCGCGGACCAGTAGCCGACGATTGCCATCGGCAGGCAGGCCAGCAGATACAGGAAACCCTTTGCCAGGGACATTTCCACGTTGCCACCGAGAATACCGATCTGGGACAGGGTGATAAACGCGATCAGCAGGCCGTAGATCCCCTGCGTACCGGGCAGCAGCTGCAAAATCAAAACTTTACCGAATTTGGACGGGTCCTCCGTCACAACACCCGCGGCAGCCTCGCCCGCGCGTCCCACGCCGACCGCAGAACCTGCGCCAGCCATAAGCGCCGCCAAAACCGCACCCAGCAAAGCCAAAACAACACCAAAATTATCCATGATTATTTTTCCTCCCTGATTTTGTAATATTTTGTATGAACGCCGAAGGGCGAGAATTTGCGTCCGCCGCCCTCGTAAAACTTGCCGAAGAATTCCACAAACTGCAGGCGGTTCGTATGCACATATGCGCCCAGCAGGTTGATGCCGATGTTCAGCACATGGCCCAGAATAAAGACGATAATGAACAGGATTGCACCGCCAACTCCGCCGCCGCCCATGCTGCCCATCTGGTTGATGACCGTGGCGATGACGCCGGTGGCCAGGCCGAGCGCCAGCAGGCGGGAATACGAGAGAATGTCGCTGAGGTAGCCCGTCACGTTGTACAGGCCGTACAAGCCCTTGAGCAGCCGCTTTGCCGGGTTGCGGGATTCGCGTCCCGCCGTAAAGACGATGCCGACCGCGCCGACGCCCGCCACCGCGGCGGCCACATTCCCCACAAGGGGAGACAGAATAAATCCGAGCTGGGCGATGTCCACAAACATCTGGCTGGACAGCATAAACACGATCGCACCGGTCAGCAGCATGTACCAGAAAATGACGTCGTAAAGCGCGTCCTTGTACTTTTTCTGCTTCCAGAGCTGGATAAACTGCATCGCCAGTCCGACAAACAGATGAATCACGCCAACCAGCAGCGAGAACATCAGCATGCGCATGGGCTCCTTGATCGGCTCAAACCAGAGTGGCCCGAGGACGACCTCTTTTCCAAAGAATGTGCGGGAAATTACCGCTGTCGCGTCTCCAAAGAATCCGCCGAACAGGAACCCCCAGATGGTGGTGGAAATGCCGCAGAAAAAGAACATCCGCAGCGACTTGCGCATTCCGATCTCCATGTTTTTAAACTTTAACAATGCCAGCCCGCAGCCAATGACCATGATCAGCCCATAAGCCGCGTCGGACAGCATCATGCCGAACAAAAAATAATAGAAAATCGCCATAATGGACGTGGGGTCGATCTCATGTTTTCCGGGAAGGCTGAACGATTCCAGAACGCCCTCCACGGGTTCCGCAAACTTATTGTTTTGCAGCAGGACCGGGACGTCCTCGTCCTCCGAGGGCATGCTCAGTTCCACCGCCGCGTCGAATTTTTCCTCCAGCTCTTTGGAAAGCCTGTCCGCGTCGCGCGCCGGGATATAACCGGTCAGCACGAACGTGCGCCGGGACTGCATCAGGCGGCCGATGACCTCGTACTTCTCCTGCCGCATCGTCAGGTAGTCCACCATGAATTTCATGGACTCCCGCCGGTCGGCATACCCCTTGATCTCGTCTTCCGCGGCCTGCATGATTTTTCGCTGTTCCTCCACGCGGCCTTCCAGCGTCTTAACGCGTTCGGCGGGCGGCGTTTTGGAGGGCGCCGCGGGCCTTGCAAACCCCAGCGTGCGCAGGGCGTCTTCCACGTTTGCCGCGTCGGGCTTCCGGCACAGCAGGAAAACACAGGTCTGTTCGCGGGAAGAACTGATCACATCCACCTGGATGGGCGTCTGTGGTAGCAGCTCCGCGAGGCGCTCCTCCAGCGCCGCCTGGTTCAGGTCCCCAGCCAGCGTGCCGATAAAAGCCGCCGTCGCCTTCGTCCCCTTGAACCGCATGGGCACGTCCAGCGCCACCCAGGGGGTGAGCGCTTCGATCTGCGTTTCCAGCTTCTGGATGCTGCCGCGGGCGTCCGCGATGTCCTTGGAAAGCTCATTGATCCGCAAAACGATGTGCAGAACCTTTTCGCTCTCCTGTGCAAACGCGTCGTACTCCGCCGCGTCAATCTCCTTGCGCCCCTCCAGAGAGGCAAACAGGGATTTCTTTTCCGACGCATACCGGTTCAGAACCTCCAGCGCCTGTCTGGACGCCGCGATGTTCTTTTCAAACTGCGTTTTCTGCGCGGACATGTCCGCCTGCTGGAAAATGCTGTCCTCCTGCAAAACATCGTTGATTTCCACAACGCCGCGCCGCTGGATCATTTCCAGGATATGTTTGCGATGTTTCTTGAGACCGTATATGCTGATGCGCTGCATCTGCAATACCGCCATAAGTGCCATACCTCCTTTGCTTTACACGGAAACCGGCTAACCCACCAGTTCCTTTAAAATCCGTGCAGCCGCTTCTTTTTCTTTTTTCCGCGCGCCGGCCTGCAAAGCTGAAATTTCCTCTTTGGTGCTCTGCTGGACCTTTATTGTCTCCGCCTCGCTCTGCTTTTGAGCCGTGTTGAGCGCCGCCTGCGCTTCTCTTTGCGCGTCGGCAGCGATCTCTGCCACGATCTTTTCCGCATCGCTCCGGGCCTGCTTCAAAATTTCTTCCGCCCTTCGCGCGGCGTCGCGCTCTGCCTGTTCCGCTTTTTGCTCGGCCTCGCGCACGGCGTCGATCATCTGCTGTGCCATTGATTTTCACCCCCTGTATCGGTTACTATGAGCTCACCCGGCCGCACAGCTGCGGCCCTGCGCGCTTTTGATAAATCTGTAAAATCATATTCTTTTGGGATTCCCAAAATTATATTCATTGTACATGAAAATAGAGGAAAGTGCAACAACATAAACCAACTTATTTCTAAAAATCTTTCCATTTTGTACAATGTGTTTGATTTTGTCCCCTTAACGGATAATATGACGAAATTCCGAACAGAATCCGCCGGTTTTCCGTACAAAAAACCTTGGAAAATCCCGCCGTTTTTTAAGTAATTTTATCGAGTGCGTTCCATTGATTTTAGTTTACTAAAGCGGTATAATTAATAACATTATAGTCTGCTCACAGAAGCAGTAATTTATAGGAGGTTGCACTACATATGAAACGCGTTTACAACTTTTCCGCGGGCCCCTCGATGCTGCCCGAAGCTGTTCTTCGCCGCGCTGCGGACGAAATGCTGGACTACCAGGGCAGCGGCCAATCTGTGATGGAAATGTCCCACCGCTCCAAGGTCTACGAGGGCATTATTAACTCTGCTGAAAGTCTGCTTCGCGAAGTGATGAATATCCCCGACAATTACAAGGTTTTGTTCTTGCAGGGCGGTGCATCCTCTCAGTTTGCGATGGTGCCGATGAACCTGATGACCAAAAGCAACAAGGCGGATTTCGTCATTACCGGCCAGTGGGCCACCAAAGCATATAAGGAAGCAGCCCGCTACGGCACGGCCAACATCGTGGCTTCCTCCAAGGACCAGACCTTCAATTATATCCCGGAGCTGGATCCTTCCACCTTCACCAAGGATGCGGACTACTTCCACATCTGCCTGAACAACACCATCTACGGCACCAAGTTCACCCAGCTGCCGGAGACCGGCGATGTGCCGCTGGTGGCGGATATCTCTTCCTGCATCCTGAGCGAACCGATCGACGTGAGCAAGTTCGGCATCCTGTATGCGGGCGCACAGAAGAACATGGGCCCTGCCGGCCTGACGGTCGTAATCATCCGCGAGGACCTTGTCGGCAATGCGATGGATATCACGCCGACTATGTTCAACTACCAGACGCATGTGGACAACGGTTCCATGTTTAACACCCCGCCGTGCTACAGCATCTATATGTGCATGCTGGTGCTCGACTGGATCAAGAACACCATGGGCGGTCTGGATGAGATGAAAAAATATAACGAGAAAAAGGCCGCGATCCTTTACGATTATCTGGACAGCTCCAAAATGTTCCGCGGCACCGTCGTTGCGAAGGACCGTTCCCTGATGAACATCCCGTTCGTCACCGACAGCGAAGACCTGAACGCCAAGTTCGTGAAAGAAGCCGCTGCAAACGACTTCGTCAACCTGAAGGGCCACCGTTCCGTCGGCGGCATGCGCGCTTCCATCTACAACGCGATGCCGATGGAAGGCGTGGAGAAGCTGGTCGCCTTCATGAAGAAGTTTGAAGAAGAGAACGCGTAACAGGGCTGCATAGTATAGGAAAATGGGAACCCATTAAATTTGAATGGTACAGGTGATTACAATGTTTAACGTTAAATGTTTGAATAAAATCTCCCCCGTGGGCACCAAGCGCTTCGGCGCGAACTACAACGTCGGCGAAGACGTGGAGAATCCGGAAGCAGTTCTGGTCCGCTCCGCTTCCATGCACGACATGGAACTGCCGCAAAGCCTTCTGGCGATCGCCAGAGCGGGCGCGGGCGTCAACAACATCCCGCTGGACAAATGCAGCGAAGCAGGTATCTGCGTATTTAATACGCCCGGCGCAAATGCAAACGCCGTGAAGGAACTGGTGATTGCGGGCCTGCTGCTCTCCTCCCGCAAGGTCATCTCCGGCATCGAATGGGCCAAGACCCTCAAGGGCAACGGCGCAGACGTGACCAAGATGGTCGAAAAAGGCAAGAGCGCGTTTGTCGGCCCGGAAATCAGCGGCAAGAAGCTCGGCGTCATCGGCCTCGGTGCAATCGGCATCCTGGTCGCCAACGCGGCGAAGAGCCTGGGCATGGAAGTCTACGGCTACGACCCGTATCTGAGCGTCGATGCGGCATGGGGCCTCTCCCGTTCCACCAAGCACGCCCAGACACTGGATGAAATCTATGCGAACTGCGATTACATCACCGTGCATGTGCCGCTCACCCCGGACACCAAGGAGATGATCAATGCGGAGAGCATCGCCAAGATGCAGGACAATGTCCGCATCCTGAACTTTGCCCGCGGCGACTTGGTCAACTCCGGCGATATTTTGAAGGCACTGGCGGACGGTAAGGTTTCCGCCTACGTCACCGATTTCCCGACCGACGAGATGCTCGGCGCGGAAGGCGTCATCGCCATCCCGCACCTCGGCGCTTCTACCCCGGAGAGCGAGGACAACTGTGCGCGTATGGCAGCCGACGAGCTGAAGGATTACCTGGAAAACGGCAATATCACCCATTCTGTGAACCTGCCGAATGTTTCCATGCCGCGCGACCCGGCGTTCACCCGCGTGTGCATCATTCACCGCAATGTTCCGAACACCATCGGCCAGCTGGCCGGCAAGCTCGCGGAGTTCGGCATTAACATCGAGAATATGCAGAGCAAGTCCCGCAAGGATTACGCGTATACCATTCTCGACGTCACCGGTGACCTCAACGGCAACGCCGCCAAGATGGAAGAGTCCGCGGATATTGTCAAGGTCCGTGTGATCTGATTTCATAATATAATAATAAAAAAAACCAGCCTGCGGTAAGGAAATGTACCGCAGGCTGGTTTTTGTTTATTTTATTATAACATAACGACGCTCATCTGGGGATTCTATTCCTCTTACAAAGACAGAATGATCCATATATAATATTCAGAGACGAAAGGCCTAAGTTTCACAATCTTTAAATCCGCTTTCCCGTATCCCGAAGAACAAAATCCGCCTCAAAATCACAGCCTAAAGCGTCTGCTATTTGAACCAGCTCTTTTTCCGGAAAATTATCTCTGGCAAGCTTATTGCTCAAATTGTTCCCGTTTGTCCCAAGCTTTTCCGCCAGCTCTTTAATCGTCATATTTCTTTCCAGCAAAACCACACGGATTTTCTTCGCCATTCCCATATACATCCACCCTCTCTTTATACCAATATAGCACACCATAAAATGTAATATTTCAACCAAAAATACAAAATCACACAAATCAGTATGGTATAACACTTGACTTTCACTTTTTAGATATGCAATCAAGCTAAAAAATGTATATAAACACCTAAAAGAAAGGCATGGAAAATATCATGGACTACATAGAAAAACTGTTTTCCCGTTTGAATCTCCAGCATATCCGTGAATTTCTGCTCTACGGCACAGAAGCTGTAAAAATCACAGAACAAAGCTACCGTGAACGATTGGATACCTCCCAGCAACCTGTCTTTGAAATCATTCAAAAGGCTTACCCCGGTGAACTGGAATCACCTGAAGTCGACCTTTTTTTATCAGGCCCTATCCGCTGCGCAGGAGGTTTATCTGGAAATCGGAATACGCGCAGGCGCTATCCTGACCGCTCAGCTTTTAGGCAAAGGATAAAACTTAGTTTCTTTCCCATAGAACAGCTAAAGCTCCGCCGTCAATGAAAAGCACCCAGCCGACCCTAGGCAAAGCATCCCTATGTAGCAGAGAAAGCTCCAGCTCCGCCGTCAATGAAAAGCACGCCGCCCTCCCTGAGCAAAGCATCCCCATGGGGATACCGAGGGTTGTAAGGGGGGCGTGAGTCGAAGTACCCCGGAGCCCACTCTCGCGCCCCCCTTTCGCGGTCTTTGCTTCCTTTTCGACAAGACGGAAAGGAAGTGCCCGCCCGACATGAGGGCAAACCAGCGGTTTTCTCCCGCTTTTGCAAAAGCGAGTAAGCGATAAAGATTGCGCGCGCAATTAGTTTGCCATCGGTTTATAAAAACCAGAATAAGCGGAAAATAAAAGTTTACTTTTGCTTTATAAAAGCAGAAAATCCCATTGCTTCCGCAATGCAAAAGATTGCTTTCATAAAATTTGTTATACTTTTTTAAAGTAAAGAAGTCTTTGCTGTCGCTTTTATAAAGCGACGAATCCCCCGGCGAGAGCCGGGGTACAAAAAGGCCCCAAAGGCACCCCCTGCCCCATAAACAACCATATCACTCGTTCCCACTCGCTCTTCTCAGGAAGAGAGTTCCGTTCTCTGCGGAGAACGGCAAAGGGCCCTGCCCTTTGATCCCGCCACCTTTCAGAAAGGTGGATAAACACGTTTTAGCGGTTATCGACCGCTTTTTTCCCGCGTGCAATGACTAATTTAATCTTTAAATTTTGATCCAGCACCACCAAGTCGGCGCGTTTGCCCACCTTGATACTGCCGATCTCGCCATCCTCATGGATCGCGCGCGCCGGGTTGATCGTCGCGCTCTTGATTACCTGCTTAAACGGTACGCCAAAATTGACCAGGTTACGAACCTCCTG
This sequence comes from Anaeromassilibacillus senegalensis, assembly GCF_001261775.1. Taxonomy (GTDB): domain Bacteria; phylum Bacillota; class Clostridia; order Oscillospirales; family Acutalibacteraceae; genus Anaeromassilibacillus; species Anaeromassilibacillus senegalensis. Next base: position 493,873 of record NZ_LN868538.1, read on the forward strand.
ATGAATATTCGTCGTCGAACCGGCAATTGTGCCGTCCTTCAGACGGGCCTGTCCGTCCTTGACATAGACCGTCTGCCCGCCCAGTTCCGAGATGCCGTCCGGCTCTCCGGCCGCACGCATCGAATCGCTGACAATGATGGAACGGTCTTCCCCCAGCTGACGGAATGTGATGCGCAGGACGGCGGGATTGATATGGAAACCGTCGCAGATGATCTCCGCATGTACACGCTCGTCGTCAAACACCGCGCCAACGACACCGGGATTGCGGTGCGTCATGCCGCTCATGGCGTTGTACAGGTGGGTTGCATGGGTAATTCCCAAATTAAACGCATGCTTTGCCTGTTCATAATCGGCGTCTGTATGCGCAATGGAAACCGTGCAGAGCTTGCTGGCCTTCTTAATAAAGTCATCCGCTCCCTCACACTCCGGCGCAATATCGACCAGCTTGATGATACCGCCGCAGCCATCGTACAGCGTTTTAAACTCGTTCCAATCCGGGTTGCGGACATGCTCGCCTTTCTGTGCGCCCTTCTTATTGATAGAAATAAAGGGGCCTTCCATGTTAACACCAGCAATCGCCGCGCCGAACGGGCGGTCGTCCATACAAGCCTTGACCGTTGCCAGCGCGTCGGCAATCTCCTCGTGGGAAACCGTCATTGTCGTCGGACAGAAGGATGTGACGCCCTTTGTGACCAAATGTCCCGCCATCTTGGCAAGACCCGCCGTGGATGCATCACAGGTATCCGCCCCAACACAGGCGTGGATGTGGATGTCGACAAAGCCCGGTACCACGCAGCAGCCGCTCAGGTCCAGTTCTTCTTCCCCACTCAGGTCGGGCGCAACGTCCGCGATGCGGTCTCCCTCCACGGACAGACAGGCGTCCACCAGAGTAAATGTATCGTCCATAATTTGTGCATTCTTCAGAATCACAGCAATCACCTCATAGTTCTATAGTATCTTCATTATAGCGGATAGTATCTGCCGATACAACTCATAAAAGCTGGAATTCCAAAAGAATACACAATCCGACACCTGCATAATTAAGAAAGGATCAGAAAAGACAAAAAGAAGGCGGGCCATCCGACCCGCCTTCTTTTTTATCCAAATTATAATCAGCCGTAGGCAATCTGCCCTTCACAATGGAGGACGACTTTGGAATCACCGGGCATTTGAGTGTAAAGTCCTGTCTTTTCACCCTTGTTTCCGATTGCCCACACCCGATAGGAGTACACATTGCCATTCTTGCCCAGATACTGGGTCTTGAAGACCTTGCCGTTGCCGACCGTAAAGCTCGGCGCGTTATTGGTACCGGTCACCGTCATCTGGACATCATAGTAGCTTCCCTTGTAAACACCGAAGTTCACACTCGGATTGCAGAATGCAGATCCGTTCGGGGAAGTAGAAACCGTTACCGGGAAAGAAGCGGTATAAGCGCCGCTTGTAATTGTAATCGTTGCCGTACCAGCGGATTTACCCTGAATCTGATACAGGTACGCGTTGGTGTAACCGCCCTTCAGATCGGCGCGGTTGGAACGGTCTGCCTGGAACTTTACCGCCACCACATTTGGGTTGCTGCTGGTGCAGGTTGGCGTCGCGGAAGAATTGACTCTGGCGAGTGGGTAATACACATTGCCCACATTAAAAGAATAGGAGCTGGTGTCCAGGGAAAGCACGCCAGAATTGCTGCTGCCGCCGCTGCCCACTGTAACGGCCACTGTTGCAGAAGCTAAACCGGAAGAAGTAACTGTCAACGTAGCGGAACCCGCGGAAACGCCGCGCACCGTGATGGTGGAGCCGCTCTGGGTTACGCTGACCGCACTGGAATTGGAAGATACGCTGTAGCTTCCGTTCGTCGGGTTGGTAACCGTAAAGCTGTTTGTCGCGCCGACCGCAACGCTCAGAGAGCTGACACTCAACCGAACCGCCGCACTGTAGGAATTGCCGAGGTTGACAAAATCAATGTCATTTTCCTTTGCATACTTTTCAGCGGCCGAACCCGTATAACCCTTGATCGTAATGAAGTCCTCAAATGCATCGTAACCAATACGGGTAACATTCGGCGGAATCGTAACTTCATCCAGTTCGTCACAGCCTTCAAAAGCGCTGTCTCCGATACTGGTCACTGCGCTACCGATCGTAACGGAACGAAGATCACTGCAACCCTCAAAGGCATTGTCCGGAATTTTAGTCAGACTAGTTGGCAGCGACGCAGAACGCAGGGAGGAACAACCGCTGAAAGCTTCCAAGCCAATTTTTGTGATGCTGTTCGCAAAAGTAACAGAGGTCATTTCATCTGCACCAGCAAACGCGCGCTCTCCAATTTCCTTGACGCCCTCTTCCATAGAGATTCTCTTAATATCTGTACCTTCAAAAGCGCCGTCTGCAATCAAGTCAATGCTATCCGGAAGATAAATGTTTTTGTCACTACCGCCATTATCCAAGACAGCGGAACTGCCGTCTCCAATACGAGTAACTGTCCTGCTGTCAATCTTATTGGGAATAGAGATGGAAGATTTGGATCTATAATAGTCTCCGCTATCATAGATTGTGATAACCGCATACTTTCCATCAACCTTTTTGATCTCATAGGCTTCGTCTATCTTCGCAGCATAAGCAACCGTACTGGTGAATGCCGTAACTGCCAGCACGGCGGACAGCGCCAGCGAAAGCAGTTTTTTTGCTCTTCTCATACTTTCCTCTCCTTGTCTAAAATGTTTCATAGGTTTTATCTGTTTTGGTAAATCCTATTATACCGTAGCATGTCAAATTATGCAAGGTTTTGGGCGGTTACACTTGTGTAATTTGCACTGGTAATATCTGTCTTGTTCGTCACCAAATTGAAAACGCTTTGTAATAACTTTTTGGGAACATAAAAAAAGCCCTGCACAAACCGTGCAGGGCTTCACTATGCAATCCCGATTAGATCAGCTCGATGATCGCCATTTCCGCAGCATCGCCGCGGCGCGGTCCAAGCTTTGTGATGCGGGTATAACCGCCATTGCGGTCCACATACTTCGGGGCAATCTCTGTAAACAGCTTGTTTGTTACAGCTTCCTTTGTAACGAAGCCCATAACAAGGCGCTTGCTGTGCAGATCGTTTGTCTTTGCAATTGTAATCATCTTCTCTGCCAGGGAGCGGACTTCCTTCGCGCGGGTGACGGTCGTCTCGATCTTGCCGTTTTCAAGCAGGAACGTAACCATCGCGCGCAGCATAGCAGTTCTATGGCTGGTTGCTCTTCCGAGTTTTCTGGTTCCGGGCATCGAATATCACTCCTTTACCTTTGGCTGCAAGGCTCATTCGTCTTCCTTGCGCAGATTAAAGCCGAGAGAGGCCAGTTTCCACACGACCTCTTCCAGGGACTTGCGTCCCAGGTTGCGCACCTTCATCATGTCTTCCTCAGACTTGTTAATGAGGTCCTCAACCGTATTGATTCCAGCGCGCTTGAGGCAGTTAAAGGAACGCACGGAGAGATCCAACTCTTCAATGGTCATCTCCAGCACCTTTTCCTTGCCCTTGTCGTCCTTCTCCACCATGATCTCTGTGCTGCTGCCCTTGTCAGACAGGTTGACAAAGAGGTTCAGGTGCTCGGTCAGGACTCTTGCGGCCAAAGAGACCGCTTCCTGCGCACTGATCACGCCATTGGTCCAAACCTCGAGCGTCAGCTTATCAAAATCGATACGCTGGCCCACGCGGGTCGGTTCCACGTTGAAGTTCACTTTATAAACAGGAGTGTAAATAGAATCAACCGGAAGTTCGCCGATCACGCCTGCGGGCATATTCTGCTTGTTCCGCTCAGCGGGGACGTATCCGCGGCCCTTGTCCAAGGTCAGTTCCATGTACAGCTTCGCGCCCTCTCCCAGGGTTGCAATGTGCATTTCCGGGTTCAGGATTTCAACCTCGCTGTCGCACTTGATAGAGTCGGCCGTGACCTCGCACGGACCCTCTGCACAGATTTCCACTGTTTTCGGGCCGTCACAATGAAGCTTCGCGGTCAATCCTTTGATGTTCAGCACGATCTCGGTGACATCTTCCTTGACGCCGGGAACGGTGGAAAACTCATGCAGAACGCCGTCTATTTTAATAGAGGTGACTGCAACGCCCGGCAGGGAAGACAACAGCACGCGGCGCAGGCTGTTGCCCAGCGTTGTGCCGAAGCCGCGCTCGAGCGGTTCCACTACAAATTTACCGTAAGTTCCGTCGTTACTCAGGACTTCTGTTTCAATTCTTGGCTTCTCAATCTCGATCATTAGCGACCCTCCTTGACATAAAGCGGATGATTCTGTCTGCCATCCTGTTAATGATGCTGTTAGGCAACGGCATTACTTGGAGTACAACTCAACGATGAGGGTCTCATCGACGTCGAGGTCGATCTCCTCACGAGTCGGCAGCGCTAAAATCTTGGCTTCCAGGGTTTCGCCGTTCACATCAAGCCACTTCGGGACAAGGCGGTTCTGTTCCAGCACAGCCTTGATCTTGGCGCTCTGACGGCTCTTTTCGCGGATCGCGATGACCTGGCCCGGCTTTACGAGGTAGGACGGAATGTCCACTCTTCTGCCGTCCACATTGAAGTGGCCGTGCACCACGAGCTGACGGGCTTCCGCTCTGGAAGACGCCCAGCCGAGGCGGTAGACGATGTTATCGAGGCGGCTTTCCAGGATGGTGAGCAGCTCGTCGCCGGTCTTGCCCTCTCTCTTGGTTGCCATCTCGTAATAATCGTGGAACTGGCCTTCCAGAACGCCGTAGTAGCGTCTGGTCATCTGCTTCGCACGCAGCTGCAGGCCGTATTCGGACGTCTTTTTGCGGCCCTGGCCGTGCTGGCCAGGCGCATATGCTCTGCGCGTGATTGCGCATTTATCTGTGTAGCAGCGCGCGCCCTTCAGGAACAGCTTCTGGCCCTCGCGGCGGCAGAGCTTGCACACAGCATCAGTATATCTTGCCATAATATGGTTGCACCTCCTGTAATCGGTTTTTGATTAGACGCGTCTTCTCTTCGGAGGACGGCATCCATTGTGGGGGATCGGGGTAACGTCTTTGATCATGCTGACTTCAAGCCCCGCGCCCTGCAACGCACGGATCGCCGCCTCACGGCCGGCGCCCGGTCCCTTTACAAAAACCTCTACCGTCTTCATACCGTGCTCCATCGCAGCTTTCGCAGCGGTTTCCGCAGCGGTCTGCGCGGCAAACGGGGTGGACTTTCTGGAGCCTCTGAAGCCCAGCTCACCGGAGCTCGCCCAGGAGATCGCGTTGCCCTGGGTGTCGGTGATGGTCACGATTGTGTTATTAAAGGTGGACTGGATATGAGCAGCTCCACGGTCAATATTCTTGCGTTCACGGCGTCTGCGAACGGTGGTTCCTTTTTTAGCGCCCTTCTGTGCTGCCATCTTTTAAATCCCTCCCTGCTTATTTCTTCTTGTTGGCCATGGTCTTTCTCGGACCTTTGCGGGTACGCGCATTGGTCTTGGAACGCTGGCCTCTTACCGGCAAGCCCTTGCGGTGACGGATTCCGCGATAGCAACCGATTTCAATCAGTCTCTTGATATCGAACGCAACGTCGCGGCGAAGATCGCCTTCCACGCGGCAGTTCTTATCAATATATTCTCTCAGTTTGGATGCATCGTCTTCGGTGAGGTCTCTCACACGGATGTCCGGGTTTACACCCGTCTCTTTGCAGATATCCGTGGCGGTCTTGCGGCCGATACCAAAAATATAGGTAAGAGCAATTTCGATGCGCTTATCTCTGGGCAGATCAATACCTGCTATACGCGCCATACTGGTTGCACCTCCAAATTAATCATTCAGTTGATAGGGGGAGTCCCCCAAAAGCGAAACGCGGCCGTACAAATTTGTATCAATCCCGATACAAATTGTGCTGGTTCCGCGGTTCCCGCCAAAACCGGCGGGCCTTGATAAAAGCGGAAGCTTTTAACCCTGGCGCTGCTTATGCTTCGGGTTTTCACAGATAACCATGACTTTACCCTTGCGCTTGATGATCTTGCACTTCTCGCAAATTTTCTTTACAGAAGGTCTGACTTTCATTTGTGCGCCCTCCCTTAGTGAAGTCGTCTCGTTTACAACTGCGCCGGCTGAAAAAGCCCGCGCTTTATTTAGAACGCCACGTGATGCGGCCGCGGGTCAGATCGTAAGGCGAAAGCTCGATCGTTACCTTGTCTCCCGGCAGGATGCGGATAAAGTTCATCCGGAGCTTGCCGGAGATATGCGCCAACACCTCATGGTGGTTTTGAAGCTCTACCTTAAACATTGCGTTTGGAAGCGCCTCGGTTACAATACCCTCAGTTTCAATTACGTCCTGTTTCGACATATCGTACCCTCCTCTTGTGGAAAACGGCCCTCCGCTTCAAACGGCCGGAGAGCGCCTCGAATTTCACGGTTGGTTTGCAATGAACCCTCGTTCAGCACCGTTTTGGTTGCCAAAAGGTGTTTCTGCTTTTTCCGTTTGGGATGTTCCAGGCTGCGCCGCCTGCCGTCACAAATCACGGCCATATCGGCGTCCGCCTCCAGCACGGTGAAAAAGCCGCCTTTGTCGCGCCCCGCAAGGGCGCGGACAACGAGTCCTCTCTGAAAATCCATGGTATCCCCCTTTTATTCCGGTATGGTCATAATCACCGGTCCATCCGGGGTGATGGCGATGGTGTGCTCAAAGTGCGCGGAAAGTTTTCCATCGACGGTGACGGTCGTCCAACCGTCCTGCAACGTTTTGACTTCCTTTACACCGGCGTTGATCATTGGTTCAATCGCAATGGTCATGCCTGGTAACAGGCGCACGCCTCTGCCGGGCGTGCCGTAATTGGGAACGCTGGGGTCTTCATGCAGTTTCGCGCCCACTCCGTGGCCGACAAAATCCCGTACCACCGAGTAACCGCGAGCCTCGACATACCGCTGCACCGCACTGCCGATATCTCCGATGCGGGCGCCGGCCTGTGCGGCCTTGATGCCCTCGAAGAGGCTTTCGCGTGTCGCGTCCATAAGGCGCTGGGCTTCTTCGCTGACGTCTCCGCAGGGGAACGTCCACGCGTTGTCGCCGTTAAATCCCTCATAAAAGGCGCCGGTGTCAATGCTGACAATGTCGCCCTGTTTGAGGATAATGTCCTTACGGGGTATGCCGTGGATCACCACGTCGTTTACAGATATACATGCACTGCCCGGAAACCCGCCGTACCCGAGGAAGTTCGGCTTGGCGCCCTCTTCCTCGATTGCACGGCGGACGATACGGTCGATTTCCCAGGTGGAAACCCCGGGTTCGACCGCCTCGCCGGCCAGCTTCAGTGCTTTTGCAGAGATCCTGCACGCTTCCCGCATAATGGCGAGTTCGCGGCTGGTTTTCAGCACGATCATGATTACGCCTCTAACGCAGCAAGCGTCAGCTTGGTGGTATCCGCCACTTCCTCCTGGCCTTCCACGATGCATAGCTTGCCCTGCTTTTCGTAGTAGTCCTTCAGAGGTTCGGTCTGCTCGTGGTAGACATTGAGGCGCTCTTTCACTGTATCCGGATGGTCATCCTTGCGCTGAACGAGGGTGCCGCCGCATTTGCCGCATTTGCCTTCTTCCTCCGGCTTTTTGTAAAGCAGGTGGTAGCTGGCACCGCAGCTCTCGCAGACACGGCGTCCGGACATACGCTCCACGATCTTTTCATCGGCAACTTCAATATCGATGACCTTGTCGATGACGATGCCCATTTTGTCCAGAGCCTCGGCCTGGGGAATGGTGCGCGGGAAACCGTCCAGCACGAAGCCGTTCTTGCAGTCATCCTTCGCCAAACGCTCCTGGATGATGCTAATTACGACTTCGTCGGGCACGAGCTTGCCTGCATCCATGAAGGACTTCGCCTTCAGGCCCATCTCAGTGCCGCTCTTCAGCGCTTCACGGATAATATTACCCGTGGAAATCGCGGGAATGTTCAAATGCTCACAGATCACTTCAGCCTGTGTGCCTTTACCGGCGCCGGGAGCGCCGAGAAGAATCAGATTCATATGATTTCCTCCTTATCAGTCAAGGAAGCCCTTATAATGGCGCATCATCAACTGGGATTCCATCTGCTTCATCGTCTCCAGAGCAACACCGACCAGAATGATGACGGAAGTACCGCCCAGGGTCAGGTTGTGCATGCCGGTGACCGCGCCGAAGATAATCGGCAGCAGAGCAATCAGAGCGAGGAACAGCGCGCCAATCAACGTGATCTTCGAAAGGATCTTTGCAATGAAATCGGAAGTGGACTTGCCGGGACGGATGCCCGGGATCGTACCGTTGTTCTGACGAAGATTATTGGCCATCTCAATCGGATTATACTGGATCGTCACATAGAAGTAAGCGAACATGATAATCAGAAGGAAATACAGGACCGAGTACAGCCAGCCGGTCGAGGAGAACGCGTCGAAGAAGGACTTCCAGAAGCCGGTCGCCGCGTTGCCGCCCATGAAGAGCTGGATGGTGCTCGGAATGGAAAGGATCGAGCTTGCGAAGATGATCGGCATAACGCCGGACATCGCAACCTTGATCGGAATATGACTGCTCTGGCCGCCATACATCTTGCGTCCCACCACGCGCTTGGCGTACTGGACCGGAATGCGGCGCTCAGAATCGTTCATAAAGACAATAACCCAGATGACGAGGAGGAAAATCACGACAAACAGCGGAACAAGGAAATAGAACTTGCCGTAGTTGGTCGGGTCCTCGATGGCAGCGCTGATATACTGGCCGAGCTGACGGATGGTGTGCGGCAGTCTTGCCACGATGCCGGAGAACAACAGAATGGAGATACCGTTGCTGATCCCCTTCTGGTTGACCTGCTCGCCCATCCACATCATCATCGCCGTACCGGCGGTGAATGCCAGGATGATCACAAATGCTGCAAATACCTGCTCCCAGCCGCTCGTATACAGAGCGATCGGAGCACCTTGATAGGTGCTGTTGCGCAGATAGAAATAGTAAGCGGTACCCTGGACCAGGCCCAGGATGACGGTGACATAGCGGGTGATAGTCGCAATCCTCTTGCGTCCTTCCTCCCCCTCCTTCGCCATTCTCTCCAGCGGAGGGATGGCAACCGTCAAAAGCTGCATGATAATGGAACTGTTGATGTATGGGGTGACGCCCATTGCAAACATGGTCGCGTTTGCGAACGCACCGCCCGAGAGCATATCCAGGTAGCCCAGCGCATTGCCGGACTCGCCCACCGTGCCCATCAACCCCTTCAGCGCGTTGACATCCAGGAACGGAACCGGGATGGTCGCGCCAAAACGGAAGATCACAATGATAAACAGGGTAAACAGAATTTTTTTACGAAGATCCGGGACGTTCCAGGCATTCTTGATTGTCTTGAACAATTCAGATCACCTCTGCCTTCCCGCCGGCGGCTTCTATCTTCTGCTTTGCAGCTTCAGAATAGGCAGAGACCTTCACGGTTAACTTCTTCGTCAGTTTTCCGTTGCTGAGAATCTTGACGCCGTCGCAGCACTGCTTCACAATGCCAGCGTCGATCAGTGCCTGTGTGTCAACGACCGCGCCGTTTTCAAACTTCTCCAGCGTTCCTACGTTGACTGCCACGATGGTTTTAGCAAAAATATTGTTAAATCCTCTTTTCGGAACACGTCTCTGCAGCGGCATCTGGCCGCCTTCAAAGCCGGGACGCATGCCGTGGCCCGCTCTGGCCTTCTGGCCTTTGTGGCCTTTGCCCGCGGTCTTGCCCTGGCCGGAGCCGTGTCCTCTTCCGATACGCTTGGATGCCTTTGTGGCGCCCGGCGTAGCGGTTAGATCATGCAAATTCATTTTACTCGCACCTCCTTGCTTACGCGTTCACTACCTCGATGAGGTGGATAATCTTGGCCACCTTGCCTTTGGTCTGATCATTGTCCGGCTGTACGGTAACATCGCCGATTTTGCGCAGACCAAGCGCCTGGGCGGTTGCAATCTGGTCCTTTTTACTGCCGATGAGACTTTTCACCAGCTTGATTTTGAGCTGTGCCATCTTGCTCCCCCCTCCTTAAAGAATATCCTGCACCGACTTACCGCGGATGGCGGCAACTTCTTCGGCGGTGCGCAGCTGTGCCATACCGGCCAGCGTTGCACGGACTACATTGCACGGATTGTTGGAACGGAGAGCCTTTGTACGGATATCTCTGATACCAACAGCTTCGACGACTGCACGAACCGGGCCGCCGGCGATGACGCCGGTACCGGGTGCGGCGGGCTTCATCAGAACCTTGCCTGCGCCGTATTCGCCGATAATTTCGTGCGGGATGGTGGAGCCGCGCAGCGCAACCTTAATGAGGTTCTTCTTCGCGTCTTCGATGCCCTTGCGGATCGCTTCGGGAACTTCACCCGCTTTGCCAATGCCGAAACCGACCGTGCCCTTGCCGTCTCCCACCACGACCAGCGCAGCGAACTTGAAGATACGGCCGCCCTTTACAGTCTTGCTGACACGGTTGATTGCAACAACATGTTCTTTCATCTCATCCTGAGACTGCTGTCTGGGTGCGTCAAATCTAGCCAAAAGTATTCCTCCTTCTTAGAACTTGAGGCCGCCCTCACGGGCGCCTTCGGCCAGCTCTTTGACGCGGCCGTGGAAAATATAGCCGCCGCGGTCAAATACGACCTTGGAAATGCCCTTTTCTGCGGCGCGTTTGGCAATAAGCTCGCCAACCTTTTTTGCGGCTTCCTTGTTTCCGCCATTACCATTGAACTCTTTGTCCAGGGAAGAAGCTGCCACCAGGGTAACTCCTTTTACATCGTCGATGATCTGGGCGTAGATGTTTGTGGTAGAGCGAAATACATTCAGGCGCGGGCACTCAGCGGTGCCGGAAATCTTGCCGCGCACTCTCTTGTGGCGGTTCAATCTGGCTTTGTTTGTATCAGCCTTGTTCACCATTTGTCATTCACTCCTTACTTCTTAGCGCCCTTACCGGCCTTGCCTTCCTTATGACGGACAAATTCGCCAGCATAGCGGATACCCTTGCCCTTGTACGGCTCCGGCGGGCGTTTCTCGCGGACTTCCGCGGCAAACTGTCCAACCTTCTGTTTGTCCGAGCCAAGGATTACAATTTTGTTGGCGGACGGGCATTCAATCGTGATGCCGTCGATCTCCGGTACGATCACCTGATGGGAATAGCCCAGGTTCATCACCAGATTTTTGCCCTGCTTCTGCACACGGTAACCAACGCCATTGACGTCGAGCTCCTTCTTAAAGCCCTCCGTTACGCCGACCACCATGTTGGCGATGAGCGTGCGGGTCAGGCCGTGCAGAGAACGGTTTTGCTTTTCGTCGTTCGGACGGGTCACGAGGATTTCGCTGCCCTCAACCGCGACGTTCATATTCGGATGGAACGCCTGGGTCAGGGTCGCCTTCGGGCCCTTCACTGTGATGACGTTGCCGTCAATGCTGATATTGACGCCAGCGGGAATATTTATGGGTTTTCTTCCAATTCGAGACATTTCTGCACCCCCTTAATTACCAAATAAATGCGAGGACTTCGCCGCCTACATTTTCCTTGCGGGCCTGACGGTCGGTCATGATGCCCTTGGAAGTGGAGATGATCGCGACGCCCAGGCCCTTCATGACCCGGGGCAGCTCCTCAGCGCTGGAATAGATGCGAAGGCCCGGTTTGGAAACCCGGCGCAGACCCTTGATAACAGGCGTCTTGCCCTCGCCATATTTTAGGTTCACCTTGATGATGCCCTGTTTGCCGTCCTCTACAACCGTAAAATTCTTTACATATCCCTCATCGACCAGAATCTGGACAATGGCTTTCTTCATGTTGGAAGCGGGAATGTCAACGGAATCATGCTTTGCGGAAACCGCATTGCGAATACGGGTGAGCAAATCAGCAATTGTATCTGTAATTTGCATACCGTTACCTCCTTTGCTAAGCTTTTACCAGCTGGCCTTTTTCACACCCGGAATCTCGCCCTTGTAGGCCAGTTCCCGGAAGCATATGCGGCAAATTCCGAACTTGCGAAGATAGGCATGCGGCCTGCCACAGATTTTGCATCTGTTGTACGCGCGGGAAGAATACTTCGCCGGTCTGCTCTGCTTGATTTTCATAGAAGTCTTGGCCACAATAATCCCTCCTTATTTCGCAAACGGGGCACCCATGAGTGACAAAAGCTCTCTGGATTCCTCGTCGGTGTTTGCGGTGGTCACGAAACAGATGTCCATTCCGCGGACTTTATCGATCTTATCGTAGTCGATCTCCGGGAAGATCAACTGTTCTTTGATGCCCATGTTGTAGTTGCCGCGGCCATCAAAAGAGTTGGCGTTGATGCCTCTGAAGTCTCTTACGCGGGGCAGGGCGACGTTGAAGAGTCTGTCGATGAACTCGTACATTCTGTCGCCTCTGAGGGTTACCTTTACGCCGATGTTCATGCCCTCACGGAGCTTGAAGTTAGCGACGGATTTCTTTGCCTTACAGATCATCGGCTTCTGGCCGGTGATGGCGGAGAGATCGGTCACGATGGCGTCAATTACTTTGGCGTTGTCTTTCGCCTCGCCGGCTCCTACGTTGATGACAACTTTCTCGATCTTCGGGATCTGCATCACGCTTTTGTAGGAGAACTTTTTCATCAGTGCCGGAGCGACGTCTTTTCTATAAGTTTCCTTAAGTCTGGCCATGTCTTATCCTCCCTTACAGCGCTTCGCCGCATTTTACGCAAATGCGTTCCTTGGTGCCGTCCTCATACATTTTGTGGCCGACACGCGTGGGTTTGCCGCAGCGGGGGCAGACAATCTGGACCTTGCAGGCATAGATTGCGCTTTCAGCCTTAACGATGCCGGTCTGATCGCCCATTTTGCGAGCCTTCACATGCTTACTGATCATGTTGAGGCCCTCGACGATGACCTTGCCCTCTTTGGGGCTGACGGCCAGGATCTTGCCCTTTTTGCCGCGATCTTTACCTGTAATGATGACGACGGTGTCACCAGTTTTAACATGAACTTTGTTATTCATTTGGGAACACCTCCATCAAAGTACTTCCGGGGCAAGGCTCAGAATCTTCAGATAATCCTTATCGCGCAGCTCTCTCGCCACGGGTCCAAAGATACGCGTGCCCTTCGGGTTCTTGTCTTCCTTGATAATAACGGCGGCATTTTCATCAAAACGGATGTAAGTGCCGTCGTCACGGCGTACGCCGAACGCGGTGCGGACGATAACCGCCTTGACCACGTCGCCTTTTTTCACCTGGCCGCCGGGCGCCGCTTTCTTTACAGAAGCCACGACCACGTCGCCAATATTTGCATACCTTCTGCCGGTACCGCCGAGAACGCGGATGCACATAAGCTCCTTCGCGCCGGTGTTATCGGCTACTTTCAGGTAGGTCTGCTGTTGTATCACAGTGCGTTCCTCCTTCGCTTAAGCCAAAAAGCTTATTTGGCCTTCTCTATAATCTCGACGAGACGCCATCTTTTTTCTTTACTGAGCGGACGGGTCTCCATCACACGCACGCGGTCACCGATTGTGCATTCATTGTTCTCATCATGTGCCTTCAGCTTAACGGTACGTTTGATAATTTTCTTATACAGCGGATGCTTGACGCTATCCTCAATGGCAATGACAACCGTCTTATCCATTTTGTTGCTGACAACTTTGCCGACCGCCGTTTTTCTCATATTTCTATCGCTCACTGATTAATCCTCCCTTCCGTTACGCCTTCGCGCTGTCCTTGAGTTCATTCTCGCGAATAACGGTCTTTACACGCGCGATGTCTTTCTTAACAGCGGAAATACGCATCGGGTTATCGAGCTGATTAATGGCAAGCTGGAAACGCAGGTTGAAAAGCTCGGCCTTGAGGTCTTTCAGCTTACTTTCCAATTCCGCGGTTGTTAAATCTCTGACTTCTGAGGCCTTCATTACTGCTCACCACCCGTTTCTTCCTTTTTAACAAACTTGCACTTAATCGGCAGCTTGTTGGACGCAAGACGCAATGCTTCTCTGGCGGTTTCCTCCGGAACGCCGCCAATTTCGAACATAACTCTGCCCGGCTTGACAACGGCAACCCAGTACTCCGGGGAGCCTTTACCGGAACCCATGCGGGTTTCAGCCGGCTTCTCTGTAATCGGCTTATCCGGGAAAATCTTGATCCAGACCTGGCCGAATCTCTTACAGTAACGTGTCATGGCGACACGAGCTGCTTCAATCTGGTTGGAAGTGATCCATGCCGGCTCCATCGCCTGGAGGCCGAAATCACCGTAAGTCACCTTATTGCCGCGATATGCTTTACCGGTCAGACGACCGCGGTGCACTCTGCGGTATTTTACACGTTTAGGCAACAGCATTATTTACTGCCTCCTTCCCTGCGGGGCTTGCGGTTGTCGTTAAGAACCTCGCCCTTGTACAGCCAAACCTTGACGCCGATGCGTCCATAGGTTGTGGCAGCCTCTGCAAAACCGTAGTCGATGTCCGCGCGGATGGTCTGCAGCGGAATCGTTCCGTCGTGGTACTGCTCCGTTCTGGCGATTTCAGCGCCGCCCAAACGGCCGGACACCTGGGTTTTAATACCCTTCGCGCCGAGCTTCATGGCACGGCCGATGCACTGCTTCATCGCGCGGCGGAAAGAAGTTCTCTTTTCCAGCTGCTGTGCGATGTTTTCTGCGATCAGCTGTGCGTTGAGGTCCGGAGACTTCACTTCAACAATATTGATCGTAACCGGCTTTTTGAGCATCTTCTCGCACTGCACACGAAGTTTTTCAATTTCGGAGCCGCCGCGGCCGATGACCATGCCGGGTTTTGCACAATGGATATGAACGCGCACCTTGGAGGCGTCACGCTCGATTTCAATCTTCGGAACGCCTGCTGCTGCAAGCTGCTTCTTCAGCGTTCTGCGCAGGTTGTAGTCCTCAACGAGCGTATCGCCGAAAACGTTGTCCTTCGCGAACCAGCGGGAATCCCAATCTTTAATTACGCCCACACGAAAGCCATGTGGATTTACTTTCTGGCCCATAGTTTACCTCCTCTTCTGCTTATTCTTTTTCCTTGAGCACGAGGGTCACGTGCGAAGTTCTCTTCTCGATACGGAACGCGCGTCCCTGTGCTCTCGGGCGGATGCGCTTGAGGATCGGGCCCGGACATACGAAGCACTCTGCCACGTACAGTCTGGAAACATCCATGTTATGGTTATTCTCAGCGTTTGCCATAGCCGACTTCAGCAATTTTTCAAGGTATTCGCAAGCGGCCTTTGGGGTATTCTTGAGGATAGCCATTGCAACGTCCACCGGCTTATTGCGGATCAGATCCAGCACGATGGATACCTTACGGGGAGAAATGCGGGCGTATTTCAGATAAGCCCTTGCTTCTGCTTCCATGTATATACTCCTTTCGGCCGTTATCTACCCGGCGATGTGGTTTTGGAACCGGCGTGGCCCTTATAGGTTCTGGTGGGTGCAAACTCGCCGAGTTTGTGACCGACCATATCCTCGGTGACATACACCGGAACATGCTTGCGGCCGTCATGGACCGCAAAGGTGTGGCCTACGAAATCCGGGAAGATCACGGAAGCTCTGCTCCAGGTCTTCACGATTTTCTTTTCGCCGGCCGCATTCATTTCCTGAATCCTTTTCAGCAGCACAGGCTGTACATAAGGACCCTTTTTAATGCTTCTGCTCATAATTCACAAGCTCCTTTCCGTACGCCTTATTTGCCGTTTCTGCGTCTCACGATAAACTTATCGGAACGGTTATGATGGGCGCGCGTCTTATAGCCGAGCGCCGGTTTGCCCCAGGGGGTCATCGGGCCCGGATGGCCGATCGGAGATTTACCTTCACCACCGCCGTGCGGGTGGTCGTTCGGGTTCATAACAGAACCGCGGACAGTCGGTCTCCAGCCCATGTGGCGCTTGCGGCCCGCTTTACCGATCTTGACATTTTCATGATCGATGTTGCTGACCTGGCCAATGGTGGCCATGCAGTTTGCCGGCACATTGCGGAGCTCGCCGGAAGGCAGTCTCAGCAGCGCCATGCCGTTTTCCTTCGCCATCAGCTGGGCCATGTTGCCCGCTGCGCGTGCAAGCTGCGCGCCCTTGCCGGGATACAGCTCGACGTTGTGGATGAAGGTACCGGTCGGGATGTTGGCAAGCGGAAGCGCATTGCCGGGCTTAATATCGGCGCCGGTGCCGGAAACGATCACGTCGCCGACCTTCAGGCCGTGCGGTGCGATGATATATCTCTTTTCGCCGTCTTCATACTGAACCAGCGCGATGAACGCGGAGCGGTTCGGGTCGTACTCCAGGGTGAGCACGGTGGCCGGCATATCCGCCTTCTGGCGCTTGAAGTCGATGATGCGGTACTTCTTACGGTTTGCGCCGCCGCGGTGGCGGACGGTGATTCTGCCGTAGCTGTTGCGGCCGGAGTGGTTCTTCTTGGAATCCAGGAGACTCTTTTCCGGTGCAACTTTCGAAAGGCCAGTGTAGTCCGTGGTGGACATGTCCCTTCGGGCATTGGTTGTCGGTTTATAATTGATAATCGGCATTTCGGTTTCACACTCCTCATGATGGCTTTGCGGGACGCTGCCGACGCCCCATACGTTGCCGAAGGCCCGGGAAGCCGCTCACGCGGCCCGGAGATTACATCATACCTTCAAAGAATTCGATGGTCTTGCTGTCCTCTGTCAGGGTGACGACGGCCTTCTTCCAGGACGGGGTGTAGCCCTCGGTTCTGCCCTGGCGGCGGAGGTGGCCTCTCACATGCAGAGTGTTGACCTTGCTGACCTTCACGCCGAACAGTTCTTCAACCGCTCTCTTGATGTCGATCTTTGTGGCGCTTTTGGCAACCTCAAAGGTGTACTTTTTCATGCCGATGCCGGTCATGCTTTTTTCTGTAATAATGGGGCGGATAACGATATCCTGTGCTGCCATTATGCATACACCTCCTCAATCTGAGCGACGGCGTCCTTCACAACGACAAACTTGTCGGCGTTGAGGATGTCGTAAACGTTCAGGGTGTTTACCATTGCGGTCTTCACACCGGGGATGTTCGCGGCGGAAGCGACGACCTTGCCGTTCAGCTCAGGCAGAACGATCAGCGTCTTCTTCTCGGAGCCGATCGCCTTGAGCATGGATGCAATGGTCTTTGTCTTGTATTCGTCCATCGCCAGCTGGTCCAGAACGATCATGTCGTTACCGGCAACCTTGCTGGACAGCGCGGACTTCATTGCAAGGCGTCTTACCTTTTTATTTAAAGTATAACGGTAGCTGCGCGGCTTCGGGGCAAACGAGATACCGCCGTGCGTCCAATGGGGCGCGCGGGTGGAACCCTGTCTTGCGTGTCCGGTGCCCTTCTGTCTCCACGGCTTTTTGCCGCCGCCGGAAACTTCTGCGCGGGTCAGCGCGGACTGTGTGCCCTGGCGCTGGTTGGCGAGGTAGTTTTTCACTACGTCGTGCATGACGCTCACATTGGGCTCAATTCCAAATACAGCCTCGGCCAGGTCCATCTTTTCGACTTCTTTGCCGGCCGTGTTGAGTACTGCTACTGTAGGCATACCAATTCCTCCTTCCCTTACGCCTTCACGCTGTCGCGGATCACGACGGTACCGCCGTTGGGACCCGGGATCGCGCCTCTGACGGCGATGAGGTTGTTTTCGACGTCCACCTTGACGACAGTCAGATTCTGGACGGTGACTTTCTCCGCACCCAGGTGACCCGGCAGCTTCTTGCCCTTGAACACTCTGGACGGATCGGAACAGGCGCCGTTGGAGCCTGCATGGCGGGCCACAGGGCCGGAACCATGGGTTTCTTTGAGCCTGTGCAGATTCCAGCGCTTAATCGCGCCGGCGTAGCCCTTACCTTTGCTGGTGCCGCTGACATCGACCTTGTCGCCGTTGGCAAAGACGTCTGCCTTCACCAGGTCGCCTACATTGTAGGAGTCGGTGCTTTCAAAGCGGAACTCGCGGAGGACTCTTTTGGGAGCGACATCGCCCTTGGCGAAATGGCCCTTCATGGGCTTGTTCACCTTGTGGGCCTTCAGATCGCCGTAACCCAGCTGAACCGCTGCGTAGCCGTCGTTTTCAACAGTCTTTTTCTGTGCGACGACACAGGGGCCTGCCTCGATGACGGTTACCGGGACCACTTTCCCGTTTTCGTCGAAGATCTGCGTCATGCCGATCTTCTTGCCGATGATACCTTTTTGCATTATTTTACCTCCTGTACAGGTTATTGGTTGGCTTTCGCCAACTTGACCTCGGCCGCTGGTTGGTTAAAATCAGAGTTTGATCTCGATTTCAACGCCTGCGGGGAGCTCCAGACCCATCAAAGCCTCAACGGTTTTGTTGGAGGGTCTGAGGATGTCGATCAATCTCTTGTGGGTTCTCATCTCGAACTGCTCACGGCTGTCCTTGTACTTGTGAACGGCGCGCAGAATCGTGATGATCTGCTTTTCCGTCGGCAGCGGCACCGGGCCGGAAACCCTTGCGCCCGTGCGCTTTGCTGTCTGTACAATCTTTTCAGCGCTCTGGTCGACCAGCTGATGATCGTACCCCTTGATTCTGATCCTGATTTTTTCCTTGACTGCCACTTGAATCGCCTCCTTATTGTAGTTGGCGGGCGGCGTTTTTAAAACCTAACACGGAACCGGGTGTTTCTCCAACCGGCATTGAAAAACCGGACCATCTTTTGCAAGATGCATCCGGGTGAAGGCAAAAAAACGTCTGAGTGCAGAAAGGCAGTGCAACCCAATCCTCTCGTTACTCAAAATATCTGTCGCCCGGTTTAAAATCGGACATACTCCACGGAAAAACCGGCATCTTTCAGCCGCAACCTCCCGCTTCAACGCATATCTGTCGCAGTCACGCTCAATTATAATACCATAGATGCGGGTACAGTGCAAGACTTATTTTCTCTTTTTTGCAAGAAATTCCTGGTGTTTTTTTAGATAATCTGACAGTTCTCCCGTGAAAAGAGAAAAAGAGCGGCAATAGGGGCCGAATAGCAAGGCAAAATGCGCGGTTCAGGCGTTTTTCCGCTGCTTTTGGCGGGCCCGCCAGCGCCGGACGCGCCACTGCTGGAAATGGGAAATTGCCAAACAGGCCCGCACCCAAAACACACGCCAAATACACGGGGATGATTTTCCCGCCAGATAAATTGCGGTGGGGCCGTCTGCACCGCCGATGATCGCGACATGTGCGTCCCCCTGCCGGATTTTAGGCGGTTTTTTCATCCGGTTCAGTGTCATTCCGGCCGCTGCGAGGGCGCCGAACAAAATAGCTAGCCATAAAGCGTTCCGTTTCAATTCCAGCACAACCTTTCTGTTTCAAAATGCATGAAAGGGCTGTTGCAGTTTATGTTCTGCAACAGCCCAGAAGCCCAATCGGTAGCATAACAGGTTCGTAAAAAAACCATATCACTCGTTCCCACTCGCTCTTCTCAGGAACAAGAGTTCCGTTCTCTGCGGAGAACGGCAAAGGGCCCTGCCCTTTGATCCCGCCACCTTTCAGAAAGGTGGATAAACACATTTTGACCATTACCTGCAAGATGAAAATGATCCTCGCCGCCTTTAGAAACGTAGAAAGACATATGTTAAGAATTGCCACAAAGTGAAAATGGTCCTCGCCGTAGGCGCGCCCCGACCGGAGGTCCAGAAAAGCGGGAAAACACATTTTTTCAGGATTCCGCCGCGGTCATCGCGCCGGCTTCCGCCTTGCGGCTGGGCACTGCAATGCGTTTGGCCTCCAGTTCCTTTAAAAAGCCTTCCTTGTCTTCCGGAGAAATCTCCAGCAGATACTGCTTCTTTTTGACCCGGTAGCGGATATAGACGCGGTCTTTGCTCAAGGCAACCTTAGAATACCCGTTCAGCTTATCTTCTTTCTCCTGCGAAACCTCCAGCAGCTGGCGGTACAGAATACTTACCTTTTCAAAAAAGCCGTTTTTGATGAACAGCCGGTCTTCGCCGATGATATAATAGGTTGCCCTATACTGCGGCAGAAAAATCAGCAGCACTGCGATCAGCGCCCAGGTGCCGATCAAGCCCACGAGCAGCAGGTGCCGCACAAACAGGTAATACGCCAGGCAGCCCACGCCTATCACGGCGGCGACCGCCATGATGACATAAAAAGAGCGGTCAATTTTGGAGGAATACTTTGTTCCCTCCGGCGGAATGGTCTTACGCATCTTCATACATCCCTTTCAGGGGAGCTTCCTTCCCACTCCCCGCCGCGCCGCCGTTCAGCGGCTGATCAATAAGACTTGCCCCAGTAAACCATTTCCTTTGCAGGCTTGCCGCAGCAGACGCAGGTATCCGCGATATGCTCCTGCTCAAACGGCATGCAGCGGGAGGATACGCCCGCGACGTCCTTGAGCTTTTCTTCACAAGCCTGATCGCCGCACCACATGGCCTTGATAAAGCCGGGCTTGTTTTCCGCGATTTCCTTCAACTCGTCCAGCGTTGCCGCAGTGTAGGTCATGGACTCCCTGCGGGCGAGCGCCGCCTCGTACATGCCCTTGCGCACAAGCTCCAGCTGCTCCGCAATGGCCTCCTCCAGATGTTCCAGCGATACAAAGACCTTTTCGCGGTCCGTACGGCGCACCAGGACACACTGGCCCTTCTCGATATCCTTCGGGCCGATCTCCAGGCGCAGCGGCACGCCCTTCATCTCATACTGTGCGAACTTCCAGCCGGGAGACTGCTCGGAATCGTCCATCTTGACGCGGAAGCTCTTCTTCAGGCGGGCCAGCAGCTCGCCGGCCTTATCCAGAACACCCTCCTTGTGCTGGGCGATCGGGATAATCATGACCTGGATCGGCGCCACGGCCGGCGGAAGCACCAGGCCGTTGTTGTCGCCGTGCGTCATAATGATACCGCCGATGATGCGGGTGCTCATGCCCCAGGAGGTCTGGTGCGGATGCTGGAGCGTATTGTCGCGCCCGGTAAAGGTCACGTCGAACGCACGGGCAAAACCGTCGCCGAAGTAGTGGCTGGTTCCGCTCTGCAGCGCCTTGCCGTCGTGCATCATCGCCTCGATGGTGTAGGTCGCCTCTGCGCCCGCGAACTTCTCCTTGTCGGTCTTGCGGCCCTTGATCACCGGAATCGCCAAGTCGCTTTCGCAGAAGTCGGCGTAAACTTTGAGCATCTGCTCGGTCTCCTGCATCGCCTCCTCGGCGGTCTCGTGCATGGTGTGGCCTTCCTGCCAGTGGAACTCCACGCTGCGCAGGAACGGACGGGTCGTTTTTTCCCAGCGCACCACGCTGCACCACTGGTTATACAGCTTGGGCAGGTCGCGCCAGGAGTGGATCACCTTGGCGTAATGGTCACAGAACAGCGTCTCAGAGGTGGGACGCACGCAGAGGCGCTCCTCAAGCTGCTCGCTGCCGCCCATGGTCACCCAGGCCACCTCCGGCGCAAAGCCTTCCACGTGGTCCTTTTCTTTCTGCAAAAGGCTTTCCGGGATAAACATCGGCATGGAGACATTCTCATGCCCCAGCTCTTTAAAACGCCGGTCGAGATTGTCCCGGATGTTCTCCCAAATAGCAAAGCCGTACGGTTCGATGACCATGCAGCCGCGCACGCTGGTGTAATCCATCAGCTCTGCCTTTTTCACAATATCGGTGTACCACTTGGCAAAATCCTCCTCCATGGGAGTGATTGCCTCCACCATCTTCTTTTGATCCGCCATACTGTCTACTCCTCTGTCACAGGCAGTTACGCCTGTTTATCGTGTTTTTCATCCCCGTCTTCCCGCGGATGCTCCTGCCCTTTCTTTGCGGCAAATTTGCCGACTGCCCAAAGGGCCAGCCCGATCAATCCCATGACGGCGGCAATTCCCAAAAGGCTTTGCAGCAGCAAAAATACCGCGTCCACAGCGCCGGGCGCAGCCGCCAGTATGTACACGCGCATATGAACCCTCCTTTTGCCGGAACCGTCCGTCTTATCGGAACACCGGACGTTTATTTTGTACATTTCATTATATAGGAAAGGCCTGCCCTTTTCAAGTAAAAAATCCGCCGTGTATCACACAGCGGATTTCATTACAAACCGATATTGCGGGTTATACATTTCCCTCGATGTACTTGACGAGCTCCCCGACCGTCTTAATGTTGTCAATTTCTTCATCGGGAATTTCGATTTCAAACTCGTCTTCAATAGACATCAGCAAATCGACAACGTCCAAGGAATCAGCGCCCAGATCGTCAGCGATGGTTGTTTCGGGAGTAATGGAATCCTCCTCTACATCGAACTGCTCGCTCAGAATCGCTTTTACCTTTTCCAGAACCATGTCTTTTCCTCCTTCTGATTTGTAAGTGGGCATACATGCAAAAGCGCCGCCGTTCTTTCGGTGTCGAAAGTGGACAAAGCAGCGCGAAGTATGATACAATTGCCCCAGGCTGTCCGGCAAATTTTACCGGCGCCCCATTGACTTAACAACATATTATTAGCAATCCACGGCTTTGTCAATACGATTCCATGATTTTTATAAATTTTCTCAAAGGAGTACATCATGCATCGAATCGAACGGATTTCAGAAATTGAGCAATTTGCTGTAATTGGCCATCCAATTGCTCACACAATGTCCCCTTTTATTCACAGCCGTCTCTTTGAGCTGAACCGTCAGGCCGCAGCCTACCTTGTGATGGATATTCCGCCCGAGGAATTGGAAGCCTCTCTTCCCCGCCTGCGGGAGTTGAACGGATTCAACATCACAATTCCCCATAAGCAGGCGATTATTCCTCATCTGGACGCACTGGATCCAAAAGCCGCCTTTTTTCATTCCGTCAACACCGTCAAAAACGAAAACGGCCGTCTGACCGGCTACACGACGGACGGCGCAGGCTTCACACGCGCGCTGGAAGGCGCGGACGTCCCTCTGACCGGCAGAATCGCGATCCTCGGCGCGGGCGGCGTTTCCCGCGTGATGGCCTTTGAAGCGCTCGCCGCTTCGGAATCGCCGGACATCACCATCGCCGCGCGTCCATCCAGTTTTTCCAACGCACAGGCACTCTGCGGGGAATTGGAAGAGGTGCTCCGCAAAGAAGGCCGGAACGGCCGCATCGCCGCCGCGGAATTGGACGCTCTTTCCGGCGATTTCGATCTTCTGGTCAACGGTACGCCCGCGGGCATGTACCCGCGCGCAGACGCTTGTCCGGTTTCCGCCGCCGTGATCGCGCGGTGCGCCGCCGTATTCGACGCGGTCTACAATCCGGACGAAACGTTGCTCTTGAACCAGGCCAAGGCAAACGGCGCAAAGGCCGTGGGCGGTATGGCGATGCTGGTGGGACAGGCCGCCGCCGCTCAGGTAATCTGGCATGGCGCACAGTTTCATGCGAAAGACGTCGACGCGCTCTGCCGTGACGCGGTCGCAGAAATGGAGCGGATTTTCCGATGAAACAGAAGAACATCATCCTCTGCGGATTTATGGGCAGCGGTAAAACGACGGTGGGCCGCCGTCTGGCGCCGCTCGCCAAAATGCAGTTTATCGATCTGGACGACTATATCGCGGAACAGCAGGGCAAAACCGTCAGCGCCATCTTCGCCGAGCAGGGCGAGGAAGCGTTCCGCCGCATGGAAACGGAAGCCGCAAAGGCGCTTTCCAACCGGACGGGCTTGGTGATCGCCGCGGGCGGCGGCACCCTCCTGCGCGCGGAAAATGTGCGGATTTTCCGCAAAAACGGCTCTATCGTTCTGTTGGATACGCCGCTTTCCATCCTCCAGGAGCGTCTGAGAAACGATACCTTCCGCCCTCTTTTGCAGCGGCCGGACCGGAAACAATTCATCGCCGACCTGTACCGCAGACGCATGCCCGCCTACTGCATGGCGGCGGATTTGATTGTGGAGGGCGGCTATCCCGCGGAGAAGGTGGCGGCACAGATTCTGGACCGCGTACGGAAGGGATAAGCGGCTGCATGCAGACAAAATTTTGCCGATTTTTAAAAAACTTTTCTTGACAAACCCCTTCTCCCGTATTATGATACGAATAAGATTTTTCCTGTAAGGAGTTTCATCATGCGTACAATTGCGAACACAACACGATTTACAAGCTTTGGCTATCCCCGCTTTTTTTGGGCGTGGGATTTTTGTGCATGCAATTTTATTCGCTGTGACGACTCCCGTAGAAGGAAATAGCCGAAGCATACCCATATTGTAACCAGGCTGTTTTTAAGCGGAGCTGCATCGCAGCTCCGCTTTTTTGCATACATAAATAAAAAATTCGGAGGGAATCAACATGATTATCGTTTTAAAACCGCAGTGCACGGAGCCCCAAGTGAAAAGCTTTACCGAAAGCCTGATGAACGACTATAACGTCAAAGTCAATACCTGGGTGGGAACACAGAGTACCGTATTGGGATTGATCGGCGATACCACCTCGATCGACATCGACTATATCGCCGCACAGGATTTTGTAGAAAGTGTGAAGCGTGTGCAGGAACCATATAAAAAAGCGAACCGGAAATTCCATCCGGATAATACTGTGATCACTCTGCCCGGCGGGCAGAAGATTGGAGACGGCAGCCTGACCCTGATGGCGGGCCCGTGCTCCGTAGAGTGCGAAGCACAGATCTGCGAGGTGGCGGAGCGCGTTAAAGCGTCGGGCGCAACCTTCCTGCGCGGCGGCGCCTTCAAGCCGAGAACCTCCCCCTATGCGTTCCAGGGCCTGAAGGCGGAGGGCCTGGAGCTGCTCAAAAAGGCGAAGGCCAAAACCGGCCTGCCCATCGTGACAGAGATCATGAGCATCGCGCACATCCCGCTGTTCGAAGAAGAGGGCGTGGACATCATCCAGGTGGGCGCACGCAATATGCAGAACTTTGAACTGCTCAAGGCGCTGGGCAAGATCAACAAGCCCATCCTGCTGAAACGCGGCCTGTCCAGCACCGTTGAGGAATTGCTGATGAGCGCTGAGTACATCATGGCGGGCGGCAACGACCAGGTGATCCTGTGCGAACGCGGCATCCGCACCTATGAGACCTACACCCGCAACACGCTCGATATTTCCGCCATCCCGATCCTCAAGAAGCTTTCCCATCTGCCGGTCGTGGTCGATCCAAGCCACGCGGGCGGCATCTCCTGGCTGGTGGAACCGCTTGCCATGGCGGCGGTTGCCGCGGGCGCAGACGGACTGATCATCGAGGTACACAACAACCCGGCCAAGGCTCTTTCCGACGGCGCACAGTCCCTCACCCCGGACCAGTTCGACCACATCGCCGCGCATATCCTTCGCAGTAAGGAAGCGCTGTCCCGCCTGGAGCGCGCGGAATAAAAACAGTTGATTCCAAGAAAATCTCCGTGTGGAATGATAGGAGAGCCACAGCAGTCCATTTTTGTTGCGCGTGGTTTTTCGGGATTTTCTATAAACCATGGGCGCAATAAAAAAACAGTTGATTCCGAGGAAATCTCCGCGTGGAATGATAGGAGAGCCACAGCAATCAATTTTTGTTGCGCGTGGTTATTCGGAATTTTCTATAAACCATGGGCGCAATAAAAGACGCTCCGTTTCCCCGGAATTGACGGACCCCTCCCGCATTTGCTATACTATATTGGATTACAGCGGCAAAGCGTTTTCCTGTGTGGGGCTTTGCGGAAAGAGGCATCTAAATGAAACAGAATATTGTGATCGTCGGGCTTGGCCTGATCGGCGGTTCGCTGGCCAAAGCCTTTCAAAAATACAGTGCGTGCACCGTCACCGGCACGGACCGTGATCCGGAGGTCCTGCGCGCCGCGTTGGCATGCGGCGCGATCGACCGGGTCGCCGGAGACGAAGAACTGCAAAACGCGGACATGCTCTTCCTCTGCCTGTATCCGCAGGCGGATATCGACTTTATCCGGGAACACGGCGCAAAAATCCGCCCCTCCTGCATTGTGACGGATACTTGCGGCATTAAGACGGAAATCTGTGCGCACCTGCCGAAGCTGGCGGCACAATTCGGCTTTACGTTTGTCGGCGGGCATCCCATGGCGGGTAAGGAGCAGAACGGCTTTGCCGCCAGCGACGCGGACCTCTTTGACGGGGCCAGCTACATCATCGTCCCCTGCGGCGCACCCATGCGCGCGGTGGACACACTCAAGGCCATCGCGATTGAGCTGGGCTTTGGCGGCACGGTGGTCACCACGCCGGAACACCACGACGCAATGATCGCCTACACGTCGCAGCTGCCCCATGTTCTGGCCTGCGCCTATGTGATGAGCCCGCGCTGCCCGGAACACAACGGCTTTTCCGCCGGCAGCTACCGCGACGTCTCCCGCGTGGCGCGCATCAATGAGACGCTTTGGACAGAGCTGTTCCTCGACAACGCAGACGCTCTGACCACCGAACTGGACATCCTGATAGAAAATATCACCCGTATTAGCAGCGCTGTCCGGCAGCGCGACGCGGACGCCCTGCGCGGCCTGCTGCGGCAGGGCCGGGAAATCAAAGAAAGGCTTGGCGAATAAATGGAACTGACCGTATACACCTCAAAAAGCTATCAAATATGGATTGAACGCGGCGCGCTGGACCAGATCGGCGCGCGCTGCGCTTCCCTTTTTCCATCCGGCGCGAAGGCGGTTGTCGTAACAGACACCCATGTCGCGCCGCTTTATCTGGAACGCGTCTCCGCCTCCCTGCGCGGCGCGGGCTTCTCCGTCACCAGCTGCGCGTTCCCGGCGGGCGAGGCCTCCAAGCGGCTGCACACCATCGAGGGCATGTATTCCCACATGGCGGAAGCCCACATCACCCGCAGCGACTTCGTTGTCGCGCTGGGCGGCGGCGTTACGGGCGACATGGCGGGCTTTGCCGCCGCCTCTTACCTGCGCGGCATTCCGTTTGTACAGGTCCCCACTACCCTGTTGTCCCAAGTGGATTCTTCCGTGGGAGGCAAGACTGGCGTGGACCTGCCGCAGGGCAAAAATCTGGTGGGTGCGTTCCATCAGCCTTCCTTTGTGCTGATCGACCCGGACACGCTCTCCACCCTGCCCGCGCATTACTTTGCGGACGGCATGGGCGAGGTGATCAAATACGGCTGCATCAAGAGCCGGGCGCTGTTCGACCGCATCGCGCAGGCGGAGGACATCCACGCCAGTATGGACGAGATCATCTATCGCTGTGTGGACATCAAACGGGACGTCGTGGAGCGCGACGAATTTGACACCGGCGAGCGCGCGCTGCTCAACTTCGGGCACACGTTTGGCCACGCGCTGGAAAAGCTGCACCATTATGAGGGTTTGTCCCATGGGGAAGCGGTCGGCATCGGCATGGTGATGATGGCGCGGCTGGGCGAAAACGCCGGACTGACGGAACAGGGAACGGCGGATCAAATCGTTGCCGTACTGCAAAAGTACAGCCTTCCCACCTCGAGCGATCTGCCGCTGGAGCAAATCGTCGCTGCGACGGCATCGGATAAAAAGAGCAGCGGTTCCTCCATCGGCCTTGTGCTGCTGGAGAAAATCGGAGAAAGCTTCGTGCATTCGGTGTCACGCACGGAACTCCCCTCTCTGGCGGAGGGCTGCCATGCATAATGTCGTCATTGCACCTTCCGTTTTAAATGGATCTGTGACTGTCCCCTGTTCAAAAAGCGCGGCACACCGGGCCATCCTCTGCGCCGCATTGGCAGACGGCGAAAGTCGCCTTTCCCCCATCGCGGAATCCAATGACATCCGCGTGACGGCGGAAGCCGCTCGCGCACTGGGGGCGGAGATTACAGCTGACGGGCCCGTCTACCGGGTCTCCGCCGGAAACGCGCCGCAAAAAAGCGCGGAGATTGATTGCGGGGAAAGCGGTTCTTCTCTGCGTTTTTTAATTCCCATCTGTGCTGCCTATGGAATGCAGGCAACCTTTACCGGTCACGGGCGCCTTCCCGAACGGCCCATTGGCATTTATCTGGATTTGCTGCCGGAACACGGCGTTTCCTGTCAAACCGAGGGCGGATTGCCGCTTTCCATTAACGGAACGTTAAAACCCGGTTGTTTTATACTGCCCGGAAATATCAGTTCCCAGTTCATCACCGGACTGCTGCTCGCCTGCCCGCTTTTGAAGGGGGACAGCGTCATCCAACTTTCTTCTCCTCTGGAAAGCGCAGCCTATGTGGACATGACGCTGGAGGCCATGGCGGCATTCGGCGTCACCGTAGAATCCATTGAAAACGGCTGGTGTGTCCCCGGCGGGCAAAACTACCATGCACAGGACTTCCGGGTAGAGGGAGACTGGTCGCAGGCGGCGTTCTTTCTGGCTGCCGGCGCACTGGGTGGCTCCCTTTCCATCGACGGATTGAAACGGGATTCCACACAGGGCGACCGCGCGGCGGAAGCGCTTTTTGCCGCTTTTGGAGCGAAAACCGCGTGGAAAGGTGAAACTTTATGTATAGAACAAAAAGAATTATACGGAATGGAGATTGACGCCGCGCAGATTCCCGATCTCGTTCCGATTCTGGCCGCCACCGCCGCGCTCGCCAAAGGCCGCACCCGCATTTACCATGCGGCGCGGCTGCGCATCAAGGAAAGCGACCGGCTCGCCGCAATGGCGGACTGCCTGAACCGTTTGGGTGCGCATGTGCAGGAGACAGACGACGGCCTGCTGATCGACGGTGTGGAGCGCCTGCACGGCGGTACCGTTGAAGGCTACAACGACCATCGTATTGTGATGGCCCTTTCCATCGCCGCCCTGAAAGCGGACGGGCCGGTGACCATCACCGACGCGGAGAGTATTAATAAAAGCTATCCCGCCTTTTTTGCGGATTACAACAGACTGGGAGGAAAAGCAGATGTCATCAGCATGGGGTGAAAAAGTCAAAATTTCGATCTTTGGGGAGAGCCACGGCATTGCCATCGGCGTTGTGATCGACGGCCTGCCCGCCGGCGAACCGATTGACATGGACGCCGTCCTGGAGCAGATGCGGCGCCGCGCGCCTGGACAGGACAAATCCGCGACGCCGCGCAAAGAGAGCGACTTCCCGCGGGTGGTCAGCGGCCTGCTGAACCACACCACGACGGGCGCGCCGCTCTGCGCCGTAATTGAGAATACCAATACGCGTTCGCAGGATTACGGCAACCTGCTGGACGTTCCGCGTCCCGGCCATTCCGATTATCCGGCCTATCTCCTCTACCACGGCTGCAACGACATCCGCGGCGGCGGGCATTTCTCCGGCCGCCTGACCGCACCGCTCGTATTTGCGGGCGCTGTTTGCCGCCAGATTCTGGCGCGGCGGGGCATCCGTATCGGCGGGCACGTGGCGTCCGTCGCCTCCGTCGCGGACATTCCATTTGATCCGGTGCAAATTCCGGATCAGCTGCTGGAGGAGCTTTCCGCCGCGTACTTCCCAGTCATCGACGTGGAGAAAAAAGAGGAGATGCGCGCGCTGATCGAAGAAGCGCGCATGGCGCAGGACAGCGTCGGCGGCGTTGTGGAATGCGCGATCACAGGCGCGCCCGCGGGCGTCGGGGGGCCGCTGTTCGGCGGCATTGAACCGGTCTTATCCTCCATCCTGTTCGGCATCCCCGCCGTCAAAGGCGTGGAATTCGGCGACGGCTTCGGCTCCTGCGCACTGCGCGGCATCGAAAACAACGACCCATTCTACTATGACGAAACGGGTGCGGTGCGCACCCGCTCCAACCATGCGGGCGGCATTCTGGGCGGCATCACCACCGGCATGCCGATGGTTTTCCGCGTGGGGATCAAGCCGACGGCCTCCATCAGCCAGAACCAGCAGAGCGTCAATTTGCAGACCAAACAGGAGCAGGTATTATCGGTGCATGGAAGGCACGATCCCTGTATTGTGCCGCGCGCCGTCCCTGTGGTGGAAGCCGCGGCGGCTGTCGCGCTGATGAATTTTGACGGCATCCTGACGGGCGGCAATCCGGAAGGGGGCTGGCGCGCATGACATTGGAAGAAGTGCGCAGGGAAATCGACGCGATCGACAGCCAGCTGCTTCCGCTGTTCCTCAAGCGCATGGATTGTGCCGGGCAGGTGGCGGAAATCAAACGGGAACAAAATCTTCCCGTACTCAACTCCGCGCGCGAGCAGGAGATTCTCGATTCCATGGCGCAGCGGGCGGACCGCTACGCCGGGGAAGCCCGCATGCTCTACGCCACCTTGATGGATATGAGCCGTGCGATCCAGCACAATCTTTTAGGAAGCGGGAGAGAACTGCGCGAGCTGATGGAGAACGCGGAGCCTGCCCCGGTCAAAACCGACCGCATCGCCTGCCTGGGCGTCAACGGCTCCTTTTCCCACGAGGCGGTCAAAGGGCTGTATCCACAGGCAGAACCGCTTTTCTTTGACAACTTCGCTGCAATCTTTGATGCTGTTGCCGGCGGAGAAGCCGACCTCGGCGTGCTTCCCGTGGAAAATTCCTCCGCAGGCTCCGTCAGTGAAGTGTATGACTTGATCTTAAAATACCGCTTTTATATTGTAGCGGCGGAAACGCTGCAGATCCATAACTGCCTGGCAGTGCCGGAGGGCACCCAAATGGAGGACGTCCGCACCGCCTATTCCCATCCGCAACCGATTGCGCAGTGCTCCAACTTCATCGCGGAACACCATTTGCAGACGGTCCCCTGTTCCGCTACGGCGGCGGCGGCCCAGAAGGTTGCACAGGAACGGCAGCCCGGCACGGCGGCAATCTGCTCCGAGCCCGCCGCGCAGGAATACGGTCTGCAGATTCTGGCGAAGGACATCCAGAACAGCAGCAACAACTGCACGCGTTTCATCGCCATCAGCCGCCGGATGTTTATTCCGCAGGGCGCCAATAAAATCAGCCTGTGTTTCTCTTTGCCGCACCGCACCGGCACCCTGCATGGCGTTCTGGCACGCTTTGCCGCCGCGGGGCTGAACCTGACGAAGATCGAGAGCCGTCCCATCGCGGGCAAAACCTTCGAGTACGATTTTTACCTTGACTTTACCGGCAACGTGCTGGAACCGCATACGCTCGACCTGATTGCCGCTTTGAGCGACGAGCTTCCACGATTTTCCTTCCTCGGCAACTATCTGGAACAGGAATAACAAACAGGGAGGTCTTTTCATGAAGCGCATTCTGGTTTTAGGCGGCACACGCTTTTTCGGCAGGCACATGGTTTCCGCGCTGCTCGCGAAGGGGCATTCCGTTACCATTGCAACCCGGGGACAAACACCGGACCCCTTCGGCAATACAGTGGAGCGCATCGTACTGGAACGGACGGACGCAGACTGCATCTGTCAGGCCCTTTTGGGAAAGTCCTTCGACGTCGTCTGCGACAGCCTGGCCTATACCTCCAACGACGTGCGCGCGCTGTTGGACTCGTATCATCCATACCGATACGTCATGACCTCTTCCACCGCGGTCTACCAGCCGCTGGCGCTTCATACCACAGAGGCGGATTTTGATCCCCTGCAAATCCCTCTCAAATGGTGCGGCAGAGGGGACGATTCCTATGCCGCATGTAAGCAGCAGGCGGAAGCGGCCCTTCGCCAGATATACCCGTCGATTCCCGCCGTCGCCGTCCGGTTCCCCTTTGTCATCGGGGAGGACGACTACACCCGGAGGCTGTATTTTTACGTGGAAAATGCGATCAAAGGAATTCCCATGCATATTGACAACCTTGACGCGCAGATGGCGTTCGTCCACGCACCGGAGGCGGGACGCTTTCTCGCCTGGGCTGCCGTGCAGGACTACACCGGCCCGCTCAACGGAGCAAGCGCCGGGACGATTTCGATCCGGGAAATCCTGCAATATGTAGAACGGCAGACCGGGATGCAGGCGCTTCTCAATCCAAAGGGACTGCCCGCCCCTTACAATGGAACCGGGCCCTATTCCATCGACACGGCTTTGGCCAGCCGCCTTGGGTTCTCTTTTTCCAATCTGGATGACTGGATCTACACGCTGCTGGATGCTTTCATTCAACAGGCTCGCGTTTCCATATAAAAGAAATCCCGCACAGCTTTGCAGAATCTGCAAGACTGTGCGGGATTTTTCTTGATCAGTTTGTCTATGCCTGCGCTGCGGCCGCCGGAGCTGTAACCGCTTTTGTTTCCACCTCCGCCGGTGGATCCTTCCGGTACAGGACCTTCAGGATGATCGGTGTAATAATGGAGGAAACAATGATCAGGATGATGATGGCGCTGAAGAGAACCGGCTCCAGCAATCCAACGGCCAGGCCCTTCTGTCCGACAATCAGCGCAACCTCGCCGCGCGTCATCATGCCCACGCCGATCTTCAGCGACTCATTCCAGTTGAATTTTGTAACCTTGGCCGCCAGACCGCAGCCAATAATTTTGGTTGCCAGCGCTACAACCACCAGCGCCAGGGAGAAAAACAGCAGCGTGGGGGTCATACCCTTGATCTCCGTCTTCAGACCGATGCTGGCAAAGAAGATCGGGCCAAACAGCATATAGGCGTTGACGTCCACTTTCTCGACAATGTATTCCGAAGAGCGCACATTGCAGAGGATAATGCCCGCCAGATACGCGCCGGTGATGTCCGCGATGCCGAAGAAACGCTCCGCGACATAGGCCAGGATCAGGCAGAGCGCAAAACCGTAAATCGGCAATCTTCTCTGACGCGGATACCGCTTATCCAGCCACTTGAAGAAGTAGTAGCACAGCATACCGATCACCGCCGCAAAAACAAAGAA
This sequence comes from Anaeromassilibacillus senegalensis, assembly GCF_001261775.1. Taxonomy (GTDB): domain Bacteria; phylum Bacillota; class Clostridia; order Oscillospirales; family Acutalibacteraceae; genus Anaeromassilibacillus; species Anaeromassilibacillus senegalensis. The sequence continues at coordinate 526,368 of NZ_LN868538.1, forward strand.
CAGGCCGGTGTTGATCAGCACGCTGCTCGGGTTGACGCTCGGGTCCTTCATGCCGACGACAAAAGTCAAGAGGATAATCCCGATCACGTCGTCGATGATCGCGGCGCTCAGGATCGTCGTTCCCACTTTTCCCTTCAGCCGTCCCATCTCGCGCAGGGTCTGCACGGTGATGCTGACAGACGTCGCGGTCAAAATCACACCGATGAACACTGCCTTAAAGAAACCCTCCGACATTGCCGGCGCAAAGCCGTTAAACAGGGAGTACAGCAGGTATCCGCCGCCCAGCGGCACCAGAACACCCATGCAGGCGATCAGAAAAGCGGGGCCGCCGGTGCTCTTCAACTCTTTTAAATCGGTTTCCAGTCCGGCCACAAACATCAGCATGATGACGCCGATCTCCGCCATCTTGACCAGAAACTCGCTGGAATCCACAATTCCCAGCACATTCGGGCCGATGATCAGGCCCGCGACGATCTCTCCCACCACCTGCGGGATGTGAATTTTCCGAAATAAAATTCCAAACAGCTTCGCCGCAATCACAATGATTCCCAAATCCAGGAAAAAGTCGTACGACATTGTTCAAGTCCCCCTCATATCTCGTTCATAATTTTTCAACAAATTAAAGTTTACGACTCAGAAGGGGGACTTGTCAATGAAAGACCTGACAAAATCCGAGTGTCTTCGAGGGAATTTTTTGCCTATTTCGGTTGCGGATTAACCGGCCTTGCCGCCAGCGCAATCCACCCCTTCTCCTCACGGCGGTCAAAGATTGTAAATTTCCCCGCCAGTGCGCGCAGAACATCCTGTTCGCGCGTATCGATAATGCCGCTCATCAGGTAGACGGCATCCGGCGCCAAAAACTGCCGCACATCCTCCGTCAGCAGGATGATGATATCCGCCACAATATTGGCCACCACCACGTCGTAAGTCCCGCTGACCTTGTCCGTCAGGTTGCCGCAAATCGCTGTAAATTTTTCCTGCACGCCGTTGAGCTCCGCGTTCTGTACCGCTGTTTTGACCGCCAGCTCGTCGATGTCCACGCCGACGGCGCTCTGCGCCCCCAGCAGCAGCGCCGCAACGGAGAGGATGCCGCTCCCGCAGCCCACATCCAGCACGGTGCTGCCGGGCCGGACCACCTGTTCCAGCAGCTCCATGCACAAACGCGTCGTCTCGTGCGTACCGGTGCCGAAGGCCAGGCCAGGCTCCAGGTGCAGCACCGTACGGCCCTGCGCGTCAAACTCATTTTCCCAGTTGGGGCGGATCAGCAGCTTTTCTCCCACCGGGATCGGTTTAAAATACTTTTTCCAGTTGTTGATCCAGTCCTCCTCCACACAGGCGGCGGTGGAAATGGTGTGCGCGATGCCTTCCGCGTTGTAGCGTTCGCTCAGAAAGGCGATTGCCTCCGCCGGGTTTGCCTCCGGGCTGATGTAAACATGCACCAGCGCTTTGGTGCGGTCCTTTTTCAGCAGGTCCTCGTCGATCAGGTCGATGTGCGCGATCTCCCACGCCTCTTCCTCCAAATGGGAATAGTCCTCAATATAGATGCCGTACGGCACCACCATCTGCGCGATATCCCCCGCGCGGTCCACTTCTTTTGCATCGACGGAAACGGTCACTTCTGTCCAGTCCATAACGCCCTCCAAAACTTTGATGATAAATTTTATTATATACCAATATATATGGTATGTACAGGCAAAGGAGGCGATGCAGTGAAGAAGCGGGGCGAATTTCTGGCAAACACGGCGATCCTGACGGGAGGCACGCTCCTTTTGCGGTTCTGCAACATCTGGTTCCGCGTATACATCATCGGAAAAATCGGCACGGAAGGCATGGGCCTGTACCAGCTGATCTTTTCGATTTTCTCCCTTGCAATCGCCACCTGCACCAGTGGGGCGGGACTGACGGTCACCCGCATGGTGGCGGAAGGCCGCGGCACGCGGCCCTGCATTCGCAAATGCCTGATTTTTTCCCTGTCCGTCAGTTTTCTGGCGGCTGCCGTGCTGTGGATCGGCTCTGATTTCTTCGCGCGGCAGTTTCTGAACATCGAAAGCGGCCTGCCGCTGCGTCTCCTGGCCCCCGGCCTGCCCTTCATGGCGATCTGCGCTTGCCTCAAAGGCTATTTCCTCGCCGTCCGCAACAGCGTGGTGCCCGCCCTGGCGGAACTTCTGGAGCAATTTACCACCATCGGTGCGACGATTGCCTTTTTCTTTGTCTTCACGCCGTTCAGCGCGCTGATGCTGGCCTCCACCGTGGGCGAAGTCGCCTCCTGCGCGGTGGTGTTCTTTGTGTACCGCATCATGACGCGCAAGCGCCCAGCGGCGGACTGCAGCCGGTCCGCCGGGTACCGGCAGATTGCGCACATCGCCATGCCGGTTCTCAGCGGTTCGTTCATCCGCAGCTTTCTGAGCAGCACGGAAAACCTGCTGGTGCCGCGTGGACTCAAACGCTTCGGCGCGGACAGCTCTTCCGCCCTGTCCCAATACGGCATCATTCAGGGCATGGTGATGCCCATCCTGTTTTTTCCGTCTTCGTTCCTGTCCTCCATGTCCTCCATGCTGATCCCGGAGCTTGCGGAGGCGAACGCGCAGGGAAAACACAAATCCATTGAGGAATCCGCGTCGCGCACCTTCCGCTTTACCCTATTGTTCTCTTTTCTGGTCACAACCCTGTTGATCGTATACGCCGAAGACCTGGGCACTGCCTTTTATAACAGCCGGGAAGCGGGCATGTTCCTGCGCATTATGGCGCCCATCATTCCTCTGATGTATCTGGACAGCGTGGTGGACGGCATGCTTAAGGGGCTGGATCAGCAGATGTATTCCTTTAAATACAACTTTATGGACTCCATCATGCGGGTCATTTTGATTGCGACGGCGCTGCCCCTGTTCGGCGTCAAGGCGTATATCTTCATCCTGTTTCTCAGCGAAATCTTCAACGCTTCCCTGAGCATCAGCCGGCTTCTGAAGGTCGCCCGCGTGGAGGTGGATATTGTCGGTTGGATCCTCACGCCTGCCGTAAGCGCCGCGCTGCTCTACTATGTATTGACACTGATCCGGCAGCTTTGTTGACAAAGAAAGTCGAAACAGCTATGATTAAGTATAAATTTTGATACGGGAGGCGTTTTTTTGCAGAATTTATCCGAGCTGTTCCTCCTGTTCACCATCTACAGCTTCATCGGCTGGATGTGTGAAAGCATTTATTGTTCCGTCATTGCCGAAAAATTGATTAATCGCGGATTTCTGAACGGCCCCTTCTGCCCCATTTACGGCGTGGGTGCGCTGCTGGTGATAAAGCTGCTTGCGCCGTTCGCGGGAAATCCGGCGGTTTTATACCTGGCGTCCGTTGTGGTAACCAGTATTTTAGAATATGTTACGGGGTTTCTCTTGGAAAAGCTGTTCCACACCAAATGGTGGGATTACTCCCACCGCCGCTTTAACTTGCAAGGGCGCGTCTGCCTGGGCAACGCGTTGTTGTTCGGCGTGATGGGCGTGATCGTCACACACCGGGTACATCCGTCCATCCTGCACCTGCTTGCGCAAATCCCCGCCGACTGGTTGCTGGCGCTCACCATCGCACTGGGAATCTACTTTCTATGTGATACCGCGATCACAGTGCGCACGATCCTGCAGCTCAACGGCAGGCTGGCCGAGCTGCAAAGGGTACTGGACGAAATCCGCGAGAAGGGCGGAACCGTTCTGGACGAAAAGCGCCGCACGGTGCTGGAAACCAAAGCTCGCCTGGAGGAAGGGACAAAAGCGCGGCTGGAAGCCCTGCGCAGCCGGCAGAAGGCACTGGAACAGGAAAGCAGGCTTCTGCACCGCCGCCTGATCAACGCTTTCCCGACCATGAAATCCATCCGCCACAGCGAATCGCTGGCGCATATGCAGCAGGCATTGCGGGAGCGGATGCAAAACCGGAAAAACTAAAAAACATTGTATCCGTAAAAGGGCGCTCCGATTGGAGCGCCCTTTTACGGATTTTGCTTTTCCAGTTCCTCCGTCTGCCAAAGCTCCAGCAGCGCCTTGACGTCCTCACGGAATTCCTTTGACTCCTGTAGTTCTCCCTGTTCCAGCGATTCCATCACCTCAAAGCGGAACGCCTCCGCCCCATAAGCGTTCCATTCCTTTTGCAGCGAGAGCACACAGCAGCTTCCTGTTTGGGCAGTCAGCTTGAAACGGTTCTCCGCCCCGCGCAGGTCCGGTGTGGAAAACAGGTGCTTTTCCCCGGTTTGCATATTGGTGATACTGTAAACGCCGCCGACGGCTCTGCGCTCTTTATACGCCTTGATTGCAGCCCTTTTATTCTCTTTTTCCATGTCCGTACCCCATCTCCCGCAGCAGGTTTGCCAGCAGATGCAGCCGCTCAGAGAGCAGCTCGTCGTCCCGGCTGAACGCCTCCGCGAACAGCTTAATGTCCTCATCAATCTTATCATTGTCCGTACAAACGGATATTGTCATCGCGTCGCCCTGCAGGCCGATGCGGTCGATGTTCGGATTTTCCTCCTGGTACATCTTGTCGTACCGGTACGCCGTCTCGTTAAAATACTGCTTGGAACGGCAGATCAAAATTGCTAAGTCCAGCACACGGTGGATCGGCAGCTCTTCCGATTGACGGGACCATTTCTCGCCCGTATAACGCCACACCTTAGCGGAAATATCCACCCTGCCGCGGTCGTTCCACTGTGCCAGACCGAGGGAAAGCCCCTGCGCGTCTGTCTCATAGGCACTGCGTCCGTCGATGTTGCTGTAATTTTCCGATACAATGACCGGCTTATGCTTCAATGTTGTTGGAATTTTCATATTGACATCTCCTATCTAGTAAATTAGTAAATTAGTAAATTACTAATTTACTAGATGTTACACCTTTCAAATGTATTTGTCAAGGGAAAGAAACATTTTCCAAATGTCTATTCAGCAAAATGGATTGATCCATTGGGAATCAACATGCTGCTTTGTCCACACGTAAGCTGGTGATTTCCGCGTTTGGCACCCATCTGTTTGACATCGTTTTATAAATGGGATAAACTGTTGGGTAATCCACTCGCCCGACAGGAAAATACAGGCGCTGCTCCATTTTATTATTGGAAAGAAGATGCTGCAATGAACATAAAAGAATTATCAAAGGAAGAAATATGTTTCGCATTGGAACTGGTGTGGGAAGTCTTTCTGGAATTTGAAGCCCCGGATTACTCCCAGGAGGGAATCGAGGAGTTTCATCACTTTATCCAAAATGAAAAGGAAATGGACAAGCTGCGATTTTTTGGCGCCTTTCAGGAAACATTCCTGCTCGGCGTACTCGCAATGCGGCAAACCCATATCTGCCTGTTGTTTGTTAAAAAGGAGTTTCATCGAAAAGGGATTGCTAAATCGCTGTTTCAAGCTGTATTGGAGCAAATCAAGAGTGAAACCATCACGGTAAATTCCGCTCCCTATGCCGTAGAGATTTATCAAAAGCTGGGGTTCCTTCCCGCCGGTCCGGAACAAACCACCAATGGAATCCGTTCCACGTCCATGGTCTATACGCGCGAATAAAGTGCCATTGTATAAAACGAAATCTATTGCAGCAGAACTTTTCTTTGACTGCCCATATAAAAATACCCGCGAAATCCGTTTTGCCTGGATTTTGCGGGTATTTTCATGGCTTCTATTCATTTGCCTTTGTGTACAACGCGAAATCTTCCCCATCCCTTTATGTACCGGTTTTTCGTCGTCCTGTTCAAAGGCTTTCATTTCTCCATATTTTTGGCCTCACGGTGCCGTTGCTGTATTTTAAGAAAAATAAGAAAAACTCCTTTGGCTGGAATGTTCCGTTCTTAATGAATATTTCCTGCGCCTTATTGCCCATTTCCAGAAAATAGCCGGTTTCCGCATACCCGTTCCGCAGATAAAACCTCTTGCGCCTCAACCGTTGTTCCCTATCTTCCGCAGGCTCGTCGCACCTCTCGATCGATATAATGATTTTACGATCCGGATGAATGGATTGCACTTGCTCCAAAATTTTTTCGCCATATCCCTTTGACCGAAGGGTTTCATCCACCGCAAAGAACATGACGAACGCCAGGTCTTTTACCGCGGCCAAATAAACAAAGCCGCACAGAGTATCCCCATCATAAAAGGCCAGAAAGTCCGTACTCTTTGTCTTTGCCAGCGCAAGCATCAGCCAAAAGGGCATACGGTCTTCCTTTAAAAAAGACGCTGTATAGATTTCCTTTATTTTCTTTCTGTTTTTGCCTTTTACAGGTTCTACTGTCAAATTCATTTCTCCTTTTCCGTCGTTCTTTTAATCCGCGGTTGCGGTTAAACGCACAACCATCCGTCTTTTTTACTGTGCGATCCGATATTTGTACACGGAAACGGTGCGTCCCTCAATGCTGGAAGGGGATTCACGCAGGTATGCCGCACCCATTTTGTCATAAAACCCGTTGGCGTGCGGATCGCTGAAAATGTACAGGCTGGGAATGCCCTCTTTTCGGCAGTATGTCTCCGCAAAATGCATCAGCCTGGTGCCAATCCCCTTTCCAATATAGGCAGGCAGCAGGAAAAGATGCTCCAGCCAAAAGCCCTTGCGCACCAAGACCTTTCCCGCATGAAAATCCTTCTTCACCTCCACAATGGAAAAATACCCGATTGGTTTTCCCACTGTTTCCGCCACATAAACGCGGTTTTCCAGAATATAGCGGGACGTGATCGTCAGTTCATCTTTCCAAACGCGGTAGTAGGATTCCGGATCGTTCCAATGCCTTTTGGATGCAAAGGAAATCTTGGTGAGCGCCTCATGGTCGTTGGGTCTGGCGGGCCGAATGTGGATTTCCATACAGGTTCCCTCCTTTTTCTGCAAAAAAAGGGCGGCCCAAAAGGCCGCCCAAACTTATTGCGTATTGGAACAAAGATAGTCCAGCTCCGCAACCGCCTCGCCGTTGCGGTAATAGACGCGCGGCACGCGCTTGCTGAGCAGGCAGACCAGTTCGTAGCTGATGGTATGATTGTAAGCCGCCAATTCATCCACAGAAATGGCCGCGTCGCCGTCACACCCAAAGAGCGTTACAACGTCTCCCTCTTTCGCGTCCTTGATCGAGGTAACGTTGACCATCAGCTGGTCCATGCACACCCGGCCGATGATCTTGGCCTTTTTGCCGCGGATCAGCACACTGGCGCGGGTATACAGGTGACGGGAATAGCCGTCCGCATAGCCGACCGGCACGGTTGCCACCACCGTCTGCTTCTTTGTCGTATAGCGGCGTCCGTAACTGACGCTGGTCTGCGGCTCCACCGTCTTGATCATGGAAATGATCGACTTCAACTGCATTGCCGGGCGCAGATCGATCTTGTTCTTCACCTGTCCCGAAGGGTTCAGGCCGTAAAGGATGATGCCGGGACGCACCATGTCCAGCTGCGCGTCCGGATAGTCCAGCACGGCAGCGGAATTGGAACAGTGTTTGAGCGGGAAGGTGATGCCGCGCAGGGCAAGCTGGTCCACCAGCTTGCGGAAGAGGTCCAGCTGCATCAGCGTGTATCCGCAGCCGTCATTTCCCTCGTCTGCAACGGCAAAATGGGAAAAGATGCCCTCGGCCTCAAGTCCTTCCAGCGCGCAGATGTTGGCAATTTCCTCTATTGTACCCACATCGCGCGACGGGTCCTGAAACATAAAGCCAATACGGCTCATGCCGGTGTCCACCTTGATGTGGGCGCGGACTTTTACCCCGGCCTCCTGTGCGCAGGCGGCAAGGCGCTCCCCGTATTCTCTGGATAAAATGGCCTGTGCCACATCCATATTGCTTAGTTCCTTCGCCATTTCCGGCGGCGTATAGCCCAGCACCAGGATCGGCAGGCCGATCTGCGCATTGCGCAGCTGGATCGCTTCCTCCAGATTGGAAACGGCAAACCAGTCGGCGCCCAGTTCCTCGTATTCGCGCGCCAAAAGCTCCGCGCCGTGGCCGTAGGCGTCCGCCTTGATGACGCAACAGACCTTTGTCTCCGGCTTCAATTGTTTTTTGATCTCTCTGAAATTGTGCGCAATGGCATCCAGGTCGATTTCCGCCCAGGTGCGTCTGAAAAAGTCGCTCATATTCTTACTTTACGCTCCCAAACTTTCTATTCTCTCAAATCGGACGCGCCGCGGCATCTGCATGCGTGGCGGCGCGTCCGGGTTTTACACAGCGGTGGGTTCCTTATTTAAAGTATGCCACGCCGGATTCAAAAATACGCTGATCTTTTTCTCCCGGCACATTCAGGCAAATATTTTCGCCCCTGCGCTCGGAATGGCCCATCTTGCCGAGAATACGGCCGTCCGGGCTGGTGATTCCCTCGATCGCACAGACGGAACCATTCGGGTTCCAGGCGATGTCGCCGCTGGGATTGCCCGCCGGGTCCACATACTGCGTGGCAATCTGCCCATTGGCAATCAGCCTGGACACCTCCGCGTCGCTGGCCACAAAGCGGCCCTCGCCGTGGGACACCGGGACGGTAAACACATCGCCTGCGTTAACGCCGGAGAACCATGGCGACTTGACCGAGGTCACGCGCGTATAGACCATGCGGGATACGTGGCGGCCCAGCGTGTTGAACGTCAGGGTCGGCGCGTCCTCGCTCAGCTCCATAATTTCGCCGTACGGCACCAGTCCCAGCTTGATCAGCGCCTGGAAGCCGTTGCAGATGCCCAACATCAGGCCGTCGCGCTTTTGCAGCAGCTCCGCGACCGCGTCCGCAATCTTCGGGTTGCGGAATGTGGTGGCGATGAACTTGCCGGAGCCGTCCGGCTCATCTCCGCCGGAGAATCCGCCGGGCAGCATGATGATCTGCGCGTTGCGGATGGCCTTTTCCATGCGGTCAATCGTGTACTCAATATCGGAAGAGTGGAGATTGCGCACCACCAGGACCTCCGCCTCCGCGCCGGCGCGCTCAAACGCGCGGGCGGAATCATATTCGCAGTTGGTCCCGGGGAAAACCGGGATGAACACGCGCGGTTTGGCAACCTTAATCGCCGGGGCTTTTGTATTGCGCTCCGTACAGAGCGGCACGTCCTCCGTCACGGCGACCGCGGGCGCGCCGTTCGGGAAGATTTTTTCCAGCGTGCCCGTCCAGCGGCTGACCAGCTGATTCAGCGGCAGACGCTCCCCGCCGATGACAACTTCCGGATTGGCGGTCGTCTCACCCAGCAGGATCGCGGCGCTGTCTCGGATCGGCACACCGTCCGCCAGCTCCGCTACAATGAAGCCGGACAGCGGTGCAAACAGAACGCCCTCGTCCTCATTATCGAAGTCAAAGCCGAGCCCGTTGCCAAAGCACATCTTTGCAACGGCAGCCGCCGCGCCGCCCTCTTTTACAACGGATGCGGAAAGGATGCTGCCGTCGGCGATCTTCTCGCCGAGCACCTGATAGTACCGCTTCAAGCGTTCCCAGTCGGGCAGCATGGTCTTCGCGTCCTCCGGCAGAGGCACCAGCACCACACGGGAACCCGCCTTCTGGAATGCGGCGGATTTTGTTTTGCTCGCTTTTGTCATGCCGACTGCAAAGCTGACCAGCGTGGGCGGCACGTCCATCTGCTCAAACGTACCGGACATACTGTCCTTGCCGCCGATGGACGGCAGACCCATGCCCAGCTGTGCGGAGAGCGCGCCCAGCAGCGCCGCCGCCGGTTTGCCCCAGCGCTTGGGATCGTTGCGGAGGCGTTCAAAATATTCCTGGAAGGTCAGGCGGCACTTCAGCGGGTCCGCCCCCGCCACACAGAGCTTGGAAAGGCTCTCCACTACGGCATACGCCGCGCCGTGGAACGGGGAGAACCGCGCGATGCCCGGAATATAGCCGTAGCTCATCACGGTCGCGTCGTCCGTCTCCCGGCTGCCCACCGGCAGCTTGGCCACCATGGCTTCTTCGGGGGTGAGCTGGTATTTGCCCGCAAACGGCATCAGCACGGTCGCCGCGCCGATGCTCGCATCAAAGCGCTCCGCCAGCCCCTTCTGGCAGCAGACCTCCAGGCGGGCGAGGTTGTCGCCAAACGCCTGCGCCAGCGGCTTGCCCTTCAGGCAGTCCGGCACCAGCTTGCGGTAGTTCTGCTCCGGATTGGGCGCGGTGATCTCCACATCCGTGCGCTGGGTCACGCCGTTTGTATTCAGGAAGGAACGTGCGACATCGACGATCACGTCGCCGCGCCACTCCATTTTCAGGCGGGGGGACTCGGTTACAACGGCAACCACCTGTGCGTTGAGGTTTTCCTCCGCGGCGGCGTCGCAGAACGCGTCCACATCGCCGGGGGCCAGCACAACCGCCATGCGCTCCTGAGATTCGGAGATCGCCAGTTCCGTGCCGTCCAGCCCTTCATATTTTTTGGGGACTTTATTCAAATCGATTTCCAGGCCGTCCGCCAGCTCACCGATGGCAACACACACGCCGCCCGCACCGAAGTCGTTGCAGCGCTTGATCAGCCGGGAAACCTTCGGGTCGCGGAACAATCGCTGAATTTTGCGCTCCGTGGGCGGGTTACCCTTCTGGACCTCCGCGCCGCAGACCTCCACGGACTGTTCCGTGTGGGCCTTGCTGGAACCGGTTGCGCCGCCGATGCCGTCGCGCCCGGTGCTGCCGCCCAGCAGGACGATGATGTCGCCCGCCTTCGGCTCCTCGCGCACCACGTTGCTCTTCGGGGAAGCGCCGATGACCGCGCCGATCTCCATGCGCTTCGCCACATAGCCGGGGTCGTACAGCTCGGTGACCTGCCCGGTCGCCAGACCGATCTGGTTGCCGTAGGAGCTGTAGCCGGAGGCCGCGCCCGTGGTGATCTTGCGGGTGGGCAGCTTGCCGTGCAGCGTCTCCTCGAACGGAAGACACGGATTGCCGGAACCAGTCACGCGCATCGCCTGATAGACGTACGCCCTGCCGGAGAGCGGGTCGCGGATCGCGCCGCCCAGGCAGGTGGCCGCGCCGCCGAACGGCTCGATCTCCGTCGGATGGTTGTGCGTCTCGTTTTTAAACTGCACCAGCCAGGTTTCCTCTTTGCCGTCGATGGTCACGGGAACCTCAATGGAGCAGGCATTGATCTCATCGCTGACGTCGAGATCCGGAATCTGGCCACGCTTGCGCAGCAGCTTCATCCCGATGACCGCCATATCCATCAGGGAAACCGGACGGTCCGTCTCGCCGTACACCTCGTCGCGTGCCTCATAGTAGGCTTTGAGCGCGTCTTCAATCGCGGAGCTGAGCGCGCCCTGCGCAATGGTGATATTCTCCAGCCGTGTGGAGAAGGTGGTATGGCGGCAGTGGTCGCTCCAATATGTATCGATCACACGCAGTTCCGTGACGCTTGGGTCGCGGTTTTCCTGATTGCGGAAATAGTCGCGGCAGAATACCAGGTCCTCCAGCGTCATCGCAAAGCCCATGCTGTCATAATAATTTTTCATCTCCTCGTCGTCCCAGGCAATAAAGCCTTCAACGCGCGCCACGTCCGGCGGCACATCCGCCTGCATGTCCAGCGACGCCGGCTTCTCCAGGGAGGCCAGGCGGCTTTCCACCGGATTGACCAGATAATTCTGAATCCGGCCCAGCTTGTCCGCGTCCAGGTTCCCCTTGAGGGCGATCACGCGGGCGGTCAGCACCTGCGGGCGCTCGCCCTGTGTGAGCAGCTGCACGCACTGCGCGGCGGAATCCGCGCGCTGGTCGTACTGGCCGGGCAGGTATTCCATCGCAAAAACGGAATATCCCTTGGGCAACGGATATTCCTCATCATAAACGGTATCCACATTCGGTTCCGAGAAGATGGTGCCGCGCGCGGCCTCAAATTCCATTTTGCTCAGTCCGGAAATGTCGTACCGGTTCAGTAATTTTAAATCTTCGACCGGCATTCCCAGATTTTCCACCAGATCAGCCTTCATGTGCTGCGCTTCCACGTCGAAGCCGGGTTTCTTTTCTACAAATACTCTGATAACGTCAGACATTGTCTCCCCCGTTTCCCTGTGCCGCCCCTTGCGCGGCGGACAGATTTTGATACGACTATCATAGCATATTTTGCCTCCGTAATAAAGAGTGTCCAGCCATTTTAAAGAGACAGAGATACGCCCGTAAACTTCCAATAAATTGGTCAGGAAGCACGAAGTCCCGCGTAAATCCAGTCGTTTCCCGTACATAATCGAATAAAAAGAGCGGAAAAATACGCAAAAAAGGTTTGACAGACACCGCCGCACCCAGTAGACTGATACTAGAGATTTTTTGTGTGATATTCAAGGAGACGGAACCCGTTTCCCGGCATAAAAAGGAGGCATATACCATTGGAAAAGCTGAAAGCTTATTTAAAAAGCCCCTGCGACCAAACGCTGGACGCGCTGTGGGAGGATTCTGGTTCTCTGTTCTGGGTGGACTGGCGTGATTACGACGACGCCATCGTTCAGTATGCGGACGGATACCTGGAGGACGGGGACACCGTCTCCGCACAGGTGCGCGATTCCAGCCTGGAGCGCGGATTTGATATGGTCATTACCATGGGAGACAAGCAGGTAACGGTCCCCTACGCGGATTCCCACGCCGACCGGGATACCACCCTTATCGCGTTGAGCGGTATTCTGGCGCCGAAATACCAGCTGCGCTGGTTTATGGAGACGCTGGGCGGCGACACACTCGCCTTCTGCCTGCTGCCCGCCGCTGCATGGGAAGAGCTGGAACAGGAATACACCAAACCGGTTGTAGACTTCTATTTCCAGCCGGTTGCGCCGGATCTAAAAATGTTTGAGCTCTCCGTGGACGAGGTGTGGGACCTGCTGGAAGCGCGGCGCGAACAAAACCCGATGGCGCAACATGGATGAGACGCCCCGCGTACAGGAAGCCGGGCCGGGCGACCTGCACGACTTACTGCACTTATATACGCACCTGCACGACTCCGCCCCATCCGGAACAGATGCGGCGGTCTTCTCGCTGTGGGAGCAACTCTGCGCCGACCCATCCTACCATATATTGATCGTCCGGCTGGACGGACAAATCGTATCCTCCTGCACGCTGGTGGTGATCCCCAACCTGACGCGCGGGCAGCGTCCGTATGCGCTGATTGAAAACGTCGTCACCCATGGAGAATACCGCGGACGCGGGCTGGCTTCCCTCTGTCTGCGGCGCGCAAGAGAGCTGGCGCGGCAGGCCGGCTGTTACAAAATGATGCTGCTGACCGGTTCCAAGCAGGAAAACACCCTGCGCTTTTATGAACGGGCCGGGTTCAACCGGAACGACAAGACGGCGTTCGTCCAGTGGCTGTGACCGTCCAGCTGCATCGGATCTCCTTGTAAACATAATTAAAGAGCCGGAAGGAACGAATCCTTCCGGCTCTTTTTCAGTTGATTTATTAAGTTTGTCAGGCAGGCGAAACCATGAAGATCATGGACACGTCGTCAATGATGTACGTGAACGAGGCGTTATCGCCCAACGCCACTTTCACATCCTGCTCACCCAGCACATCGCCCAATTCTTCGTCAATTTCATATTTGCGATCCGGTTCAAAGCCCGCGATCACACTGGAACGCAGGGCCGCCAGCAGCTTCAGCTCCTCGTCGCTTGCCTGATCCGTACTGACACCGACAAACAGGCTGACCAGATTGCCGCTCGTGGGACTTTCCCGCAGCAAAATGCTCAGACCGTCGCTGTGCTTATAGGTGTGCACCAGCCTGCCGTTCTCATCCGTTTCCGAAGCGGTTTGCCAGGCGGACATTTTTCCATCCCCATATTCCTCTGTCACCGCATCCAGTTCGGAAACCATACTGGAAACCGTCATGGAAAATTCTTTCTCCGCCGGGTTTCCGGCCTCATCCGGAGAACTGCCGGTGCCAAACGACTCCAACGGAACCACGCTGATATACATAGCCCCGTTCTGGAAACCCAGGCTGAAGGCCGCCTGCTCCCCAAATGCGTATTCCTGCTGTCCCAGCTGGGTGATGATCTCCGAAGTCTTCCCCGGTTCAAACTGGTCGATCACCTCCGCCTGCAATGCCGTGATGAAGTCCGATTCTCCATCCGTCAGATCGTCCAGATTTGCAACCATCATCACCTCTACCAGCTTACCGCTCTGCTCCTCTCTGGCCAGCGCCAGTTGAAAGGCTTTTTTATAATCGTAGACCTGCATCGGGTTGCCGTTCAGGTCCGTACTCTCCGCCGTATTCCATGTGGAGAGCTTCCCACCGCTGAACGCGTCCGAAAAGCCGTCCAGATACTGGAACAGGCTGTCCGCCGTCATGGAAAACGCCGGCGTTTTGGGCGCCTCGGAAGAGGGTTCCTGACTGCTCTCCGGCGGCGTACTGGAGACCGCCGCGCTTTCCGGCGCGGAAGACGGTTCCGAAGAAGACGGCTGCTCGCCGCTGTTTCCGCACCCTGTCAGCATCAGGCATAATGCTGCAACAATTACTGCCAATTTTTTCATATTGATTCCTCCTTGGGAGAAATCATAGCACAGATTTTCGACAAACGCAACAATTTCCGCCTTTAAAGAAGGTGAAAAGTTGCCACTTTTTACAAATCATAAAAAAGGAACGTACCGCAGTACGCTCCTTTCCATGTCACGCTATCAGGAAAACACACGCATGCGTTCCTCCAACGACTGGAACGACTTTTCGCCCGGCTCTCCCACAGGCGCGCCAAACGGCATCTGGGCGAGCAGCAGCCAGCTTTCCGGCAGGCTCCATTCCCGCCTGACCGCTTCGTCAATCAAGGGGTTGTAATGCTGAATGGTTGCGCCCAGCCCGGCGTCTTCCAGCAGGTTCCATACATTATATTGCAGGATGCCATTGGACTGCTGCGCCCAAACCGGAAAATTCTCTTTGTAAAGCGCAAATTTTTCGCCATATTGATTTGTAACGGCGGTATCGTCAAAGAACAGAACCGTGCCGTGTCCGTTGGCAAAGGACTGAATTTTCTTCTCCGTCTGCGCAAACTGGTTTGCGGGCACTTTACTGCGCAGCGTCTCCAAAACGATGGACCAGAGGCGGTCGTGATGCTCTCCGAACAGCACAACCGCGCGGCTTCCCTGCATATTGAAAGACGACGGCGTGTGCAGCACTGCCTGCTGCACCAGTTCTACAATTTGTTCATCTGATATGGGGGCACTTTTCTCGATGCTGTAAATGCTCCTGCGGTTTTTTATAGTTTCCAGATACGATTTCATCGGTTTCCTCCTTCATACATGTGAATGCCTTCTTCGTATTTTTCAATTTGTTCCAATTATTGTTTCCTGATTAACAGAAAAAAGAC
This sequence comes from Anaeromassilibacillus senegalensis, assembly GCF_001261775.1. Classification (GTDB taxonomy): domain Bacteria; phylum Bacillota; class Clostridia; order Oscillospirales; family Acutalibacteraceae; genus Anaeromassilibacillus; species Anaeromassilibacillus senegalensis. The sequence continues at coordinate 541,574 of NZ_LN868538.1, forward strand.
GGCTGCCAGCGTTCTTTTTCTGATTTTTCCTCCTGTCGAGATGCCGCTTTCCATGCAAAGACCGCTGCGCCCAGAATGCCTGCGCCATCTCCCAGAAATGCGGTAACAATTTCGCAAGCATGCTGTGAGAGTTCCAACGCATGCTTCTTAACAATTTCTCTTGTTCTTGCCAGGAGGCGCTCCCCCGCTGCTGCCATGCCGCCTCCAACAATAATGATCTCCGGGTTATACAGGTTGATCACATTTACCAAACCATACCCCAGCAGCTCGCCGGTTTCATACAACGCATTTCTTGCCACCGGATCTCCCAAGTCAAACGCTTCCGAAACCATTTTCGCCGTAATCTGCTTTAGGTCGCGCTGCGTCCAATCTGACAGGACGCTGGGCTGTCCGCCTTCTATTTTTTCCCTGACGGTCCGCAGCAACCCGAGCGCGGAAACGTAGCGCCCTAAGCAGCCGGAACTCCCACATTTGCACGGCCTGCCGGTTCGGTACATATTCATATGGCCAATTTCTCCCGCGCTGCCGGTGGCGCCGTACAACACATGACCGTCCATCACCACGCCGGCTCCCAAACCGGTTCCCAATGTCAATAAAACCACATTTTGCTTGTTTTTACCTGCACCAAAATACCATTCTCCATAGAGATTCATCCGCACGTCGTTATCAATAAACACCGGTATTGATAAATGCTCCTCAAACCATCGCGCCACCGGTACGTTTTCCCAACCGGTCAAATTGGGAGAAAAAACAGATATGCCCGCTTTGCGGTCCAGCAGGCCCGGAACACCGATCCCCATGCAGCCAATCTCTTCCTGTTCGACGCCTGCGTCCTCCATCAGTTGCCGGGCAGTGCGCAGCATACACTGCAAAACCGCTTCCGGCCCCTCCTTTTCCCGCGTATGCGCACGGTTTTCTGCTACTCTCACAAAGTTCTTTGTAAAGAGTCCCGCTTTGATATTTGTGCCACCCAAGTCCATTCCGATGATATATCTTTCCATTCATATGGCCTGCTTTCCGTTTCTAACACAAAGGACGTATTGCAGGCACTTATACCCTCAACAATACGTCCTTTTCTTTACCTTACACGATTTTTTCCGCCGACATGTCCCAAAGCAAAAGTGATGAAGAAAATCGCCGCTGCGATCAGCACCACGGTGCCGCCCGCCGCCGTCCCCATGTAGTAGGAAGCGATCAGGCCGCTGACGCCGGAAAACATCGAGATCCCGATGGCCCAAAAATGATACGACCGCATGCTCTTTGCCAGATTGCGCGCGGAGGCCGCGGGCAGCACCAGCAGCGAATTGATGATCAGTATGCCCACCCATTTAATGGAGATGGTCACGATCACCGCGATAATCACCACAAACAGCTTTTCCACCAGGCGGACCCGGATATTCTTGCTGGCCGCCAGGTCCGTATTGACGCTGGTAAGCAGAAAACGGTTAAAAAACAGCACCCAGACCAGCACCACCGCTGCCAGCACCACCGCCAGCATCAGAATTTCCGGCGGCTGCACGGTGAGAATATCTCCAATTAAATAGCTGGAGTATTTGGCAAAGCCCCCTGACGCGGAGAGCAGCACAACGCCCAGCGCCAAGCCCGTGCTGGAAAACACGCCGATGATCGTATCCGCGGAGGAATTTCCGGAGCTCATCACCGCCGAGATACACAGCGCAAACAACAGCGAGAATCCCAGCATGGAGAGCAGGTAATTGTCCACGCCCATCAGCACGCCGATGGCGATGCCTGTCAACGCAGAATGACCCAGCGCGTCGGAGAAAAAGCTCATCTTGTTGTTGACAACCATGGTCCCCACCAGGCCAAACAGCGGTGTAATCAGCAGGATCGCAAGGAATGCGTTCTTCATGTACGCAAATTCCGTCCATTCAAACGGCAAAAGACTGTCGATCAACCCATAAAGGAATTCCATCACCGCACCTCCCTTGCCAGCTTCAGGCCAAAGGCCTCCTGTACTTCCGGCGACCGCATCACCTTGTCGACCGGCCCGCTCACCACAATGGTGCGGTCCAGCAGAGCCGCGCGCGTCGCGTACCGCTGCACATGGGACAGGTCGTGCGAGACGAGGATGACCGGCATATGAAACTCGCTGCGCAGGGAGGTAACCAGATCATAAAACACCTCGATGCCCTTGCGGTCCACCGCGGAAACCGGCTCGTCCAGCAGCAGCAGGTCGGGCAACGGTTCCAGCGCAAAGGCAAGCAGCACACGCTGCATCTCGCCGCCGGAAAGGCTCCCCAGGCGCTTATTCAGCAGATGATAGCCGCCCACCTTCTCCAGCATGGCGTTGGCCCGCTCCCGCTTTTCCTTCTGGTGTCCCAGCCAAACGGGAAACTCCGAGAGGTTTGCACAGAGCATATCCGCCACCGTCATGGGGGTTGAGCGGTCAAAGACCATATTCTGCGGCACATAACCGATGCGCGGTTTTTGTACGCGTTCCCCCTTCGGGTTGGTAAACACGATGCTTCCGGAATATGGGATGCGCCCCAGGAGGGCTTTCAACAGGGTCGTTTTACCCGCTCCGTTGCGCCCGATGAGCGCCATAATTTCTCCGTGATGCACGTCCAGTGAAACGTCGTGGATAATCACCCCGTCGCGTTTGTGCACGGTCAGATTGCGAATTTGGGTGCTGCATTTACATTGTTCCATGTTTCAATCTCCAAGCAAAGGGTAGTTTTTGTATAATGCTGTTTATTTAACACGAATTGTATTGAAAAACCGGTTATTATCAGGCAAGCGCCTCTTTCAGGACCTCCATATTCTGTTCCATCGCGCGCAGATAGGCGTCCTTGTCGTCGTCGCCCGTAACGGCTGGATCCAAAATATAAACGTTTGCGCCGCTCTCCTCCGCCACAATTTTTGCGGCGGAGGCCGGGTACTGCGGCTCTGCAAAAACCGCTTTGACGCCCGTCCCGCGAATCAGGCGGATGGTATCCGCCAGCTCCTTCGCGCTGGGCTGGCTATCCGGCTCCCGATTGACCACCTTGACAATGTGCAGGTCAAACTCCTCCGCAAAATACGGGAACGCCTCATGGAAGGTGATGATATCCCTGTTCGGCAAATCGTCCAGCGCCGCATGCATCCGGCCCCGCAGGTCGCTCAGCTTCGCAATGTATTGTTGCGCGTTCTCCTGGTATGCAAGCGCATTTTCCGGGTCGGCCTGTGCCAAACCGTCCGCGATATTCTGGACCTGCCGGATACTGTTTGTAATGGAAACCCAAATATGCGGGTTGACCTCCTCGTCCTCATGGTCCTCATGCGTTTCATCGGTCCCATGGCTGTGCGCTTCCCCCGCTTCTATCAGCGGAAGCCCGTCGCTGGAGACCAGAACCCGCAAATCCGGAAGCTGCGCGGTCACCTTCTCCATAAAGCTTTCCATACCGCCCCCATTGATGACAAACACATCCGCCTGTTCAATGTTCTTCATATCTTTGGATTGCAGTTGGTAGTCATGCAGACAGCCCGCCTGCTGCCCGGCCATATTGTCCACCTGTACGCCTTCTATCCCATCTGTAATATTAATCGCCATAATATACAAAGGGTAAAACGACGTCACCACATGAAAGCGCGGTTGTTCGTCTGTCTCTCGTTTGGCACAGCCCGCCAACATGGTAAGCAGCAGGCAGAAAACCAGCACAACCGCACCTGTTTTTTTCAGATTAAAAACGCCGGTTCGACCGGCGTGAAATACGTTCTTCACAGAAACCTCCCAAATGCAAATGATTTGCATTTACTATCATACTCCCGCTGTGAAACGCTGTCAAGCCCCACATACCTTCTATTATGCGGCAAAAGCCAAATGGATTATCCAAAAAAACGTAAAAAGGACACTGTTGTGGAACAATGTCCTTTTTACAGATTCAAGTATTATCGCAGGTAAATGCTCCAATTCAGTTCCCTGTCTATCTCGTTTAACGTTTCCACATGCCCGGAAATTAAGGCTATCCCCCCGATTTCAATAGATCGGATCGGCACAGCCGGATTTTTCTCCAGCAAAATCTCATTTGAAGTTCTATTCCAGCTGTATGCAAACTGCGTCGTTCCACGATAACGATTCCCTTCTTCATCCACAAACACAACCGACCGGGGCAGTAAGCGCCAAATCACCGCATCGCCCGAAGCAGGTTGGTCCAAGCTCATAAAAATCCGTCTTCCATCCCGGCTGACGGAAGCCGTCAGCGTTCCCTGCTCCAACTCCATGGTGTGCTGTGTGGCAGATTGCTCCTCCGCCTGATCCGTCAATTTCAACGATAAAACCTGTCCCGTTTTTCTGGAATCGTCTCGCAAAAACAAATCATACTGCCCGTTCCCTCCCTGAAAAGTCATACTGCACATCGCCATCGCGCCATATCCCTCGTAGCGTTCCGGTAGTGCAAGACCCCGTTCTGCATATTCCTCCGTCCAGTTTTCCATGCTCATAAACGGAGTCGAACTGTGTTCCTCTTCCTGGATCCAGTCTTTCCCCAAATAGGATGGAAGGTATTTTCCATCTTCCGCCAGCTTCGCCCAAAAGGTACAGTCCGTACCTACTCTGTCAGCGGTCCCCAACGCCTCCACCACCAGATGGACGTATCCATCCTTTTGAAATGCACCCTCCACACGATAGGTAACGTCATTGCGAGTCCATTCCACAGGCTCCTTTTGAACCAGAATACTTCCGCCCCCCGTCACCGTCCCCACGCCGGAAATATAGCGAAAAAGTTTTTCCACACCTGTGGCTATTGTTCCGATATTAGCCAGGCAGAACACCAAAACCATACAGGCAGCGATCGCGCACAGGCGCCGCCAGATAAGCACTTTCTTTCGCACAGGCGGCACCAGCGCTTCTTCCGTCAGTTCCAGCAAATCATCCCTTGACAAAACCTTGTCCCATTCGTATCGCTTCATCCCTTTTCCTCCTTCTCTTGCATCCCCAGTCCCTGTTCCTCCAACAGGGGCCGAAGCTTTTTCCGCAGCCGGGATACACGCGCGTCCACTGCACCGGGCGTGAGGTGCAGTTCTCGCCCGATCTCCGCCGAGGACCACTCATAAAGGAAGCGCAGGGTAAACAACCGCCGTTCTGCAGGCTCCAACCGTACCAGCGCCCGCCGCAGCCCTTCCCGCACTGCGGCGGGGTCGGGTTCGTCCCCGGCGGGCCAAAGAACCGCATAGTCTTTCAATGGCTCTGTCCCAACAAAGCCAAACCCCCCCCGGGGGGCCCCGGCCCCGCCGCCGTTTCTTTTATACATCTCAATATGGATAAAAGACACCGTGCTGTCTTTAATCACCATCTAGATGGTTAAAAGAGAGGGGGGGTGCATTCCCCCCCCGCCCCCCGCGGGGCCCCCCTAAAAAGGGAGGCGGGGGTAAAACACCCGCCGTTCTGCAGGCTCCAACCGTACCAGCGCCCGCCGCAGCCCTTCCCGCACTGCGGCGGGTTCGGTTTCGTCCGCGGCGGTCAAAGTACCTGCATAGTCTTCAATTGGCTCTGTCCGAACAATGCAAAGCCGCCTGCGGCGATCCATGGCCCGGCTGCGCACCATAACGCAGAGGTATGTTTTTTCGCTGCCACGGGCTGGATCCAGACGTTCCCGGTGATTCACATAATCCCAGACGGCGTCCTGAACACATTCCTCGCAGTCCTCCGGATCGTTCCACAAAACGGCCCTTGCCACTGTTGCAAGCAACCGGCGGTACTGTCGAAAAATACGTTCTGCTTCCTGTTCCCGGTTCTGCTGCAGCATAAAATACATATCCATGTACGCTCCCCCCTTCACCTTATAGTACGGCGAAAAAGGACCGTTTCTGACGTTGCGGCACATCAATTGTTTGAAGAAAAAGATTTTAAAATTCAAAAGGGCTTCTTGCCATCCAGCCAGCCCTGTTCTTTCCAGTAGCACCAGTCCACACTGTCTTTTCTCTGAATCCGTTTCATCGCGGCAAATAAAATGCGCGTGCGAAGGGATGCACCGGGCTTTTTTTGCAGGGTACGGTAGAACTTCCCGGCAGTCTTTTGCAATTGCCGTTCCAGTTTCTGTTTTCTTTCAGCGGGGATTTCATCCCATCCCATGGCATAGATGGATATTCCCGTACAAAAAATCCTGCTGATCCCCCAGTAGCGGAGAATCCGAGCGACAGACCGGTTCGTATCCTTGGTCCCGCCGCCCGCGGCAGTCGAGATGATCCACGCCGGTTTTTGAAAAAATGCCGGATAGGGGCGATGCACCATAAAGAAGTAGCCGGTATGGTCAAAAAACGCCTTCATCTGCGCTGTCATATCCAGCACATAGACCGGCGTGGCAAAGATCACGCCGTCCGCCCGCAGCAGCGCCTCAATGATTGGCTGAACCGTTTCCGCATGCGGGCATTTCTTTTCTCTGCCCAGAATACAGGAAAAACAGCCGCGGCAGAACTCCACCTGCTCTTCCTGCAAGTAAAATTCCGTAAATTGTACTTCCCCAAGGCACAGCAGACTCTTCTTCACTTCCTGCACAGCGGCGTATGTATTTTTCTTGCGCGGGCTTCCATGTACAATGCAGATTTCCATACGAACCCTTCCTTTATATAGACTGATCCCTTCCGGTCTGTTTCTTTTATATGCACACCGGTGGGCAAGCTATGCACGCGCAAGAATTTCGCGTATCGCATCCAGCTTCGCTTCACAATCCCGCACGCCCATTTCATAGATCAGGTCAAGGCGGTCCGGGTCCTTCTCATACCGCCCGGTGATAATGGGACTGCTGGGGCGGATTATGACGGCAGCGCCCGCCTGCTCCAAACGGCGGCAAATTGCCAGCTCATTGTTGTAAACCTCCGCGCGGTTCATCATTGCATAGACAAAATTGGGATAATCGCCATATTTGACATTCAACACCGCACGCGGAAATTCCGGACGCGGCTTTTTTCGGTAAGAACTGTCCCGCGTCAGGACAATGACATGCCGGTTATTGCCGTCGAAGATCGAGCGTTCAATTGGAATCGGCATGGAACAGCCGCCATCCAACAGTTCTTTACCTCTATAGCATACGACATCCGACACGAACGGCAGCGCGCTGGAAGCGCGCACCGGCGTGAGCATCCCGTCAAATTCCTCCTTGCCGAAAAAGACCGGCTGTCCGGTGCGCAGGTCCGTCGCACCGGCCTTCAGCTGGATGGGCGAGTCAAAAAAAGCTTTGTAGTCAAATGGAAGCAGATCGTGAAACAGCTCCCCGAAAATAAAATCAAAGCCGAACAGATTTCCGGTCCGGCGCAGGCTGGCAACGCTCATATAGCGGTCGTCCCGAATATACTGATAAAAAATATCGCGGTTGCGGTTCTCCTGCCCGGAGACATAGCTGAGCGCGTTGCACGCGCCCGCGGAAATTCCATAAACCGTTGGAAACTCCAACCGGTTCCGGCTCAGGACGTCCAGCACGCCGCTGGTATACGCACCGCGTGTGCCGCCGCCCTCCAACACGAGCCCAATTGACATTGATACACAACCCCTTTCCATTTAAGGCGCATCGTGCGCGAAATTTATGATTTTGAATGCATCCAGTATAGAGCAAATAAAGAATTTTTACAAGCGTTCCAAATTCCGATACAATTTTTATGTAAAAAATTTTAAAAAACCTCTTGATTTTTGCCGATTCATAGGATATACTAATGAAGCACTTGAGGAAAGTCTCATCCTTTCGCCCTTATTTTTGATACCGTCTGTCAGGGGACGGATATCGTGCAGAAATGGACGTTTAGCTCAGTTGGCTAGAGCATTCGCTTGACGTGCGAAGGGTCACAGGTTCGAGTCCTGTAATGTCCACCAGAATAGATCCCGGAAATCCAGCAGCAATGTGGATTTCCGGGATTTTTCTTTTTCTTCCTGCTCCCTTTGCTTGTTATCTTGCGCAAGCACAATTCCTTCTGTTTCCAGCTCCCGCACCAGCGTAATGGTGGTATCTTCCCATTCCCTCTCCGGAGTCCTTGCGCCACAGGTGCTGCCGTTCAGCTCGATATAATCGATATCGCAGCCGAAACCCGGCAAAATTATCAGCTTTGCATGTACGGGAATATTCATACAACCGGCCGTATCGCGCGTGTTGCATTTCATGGACCAGCCTCCCGTTGTCTGGAAGGGAAGCTCGTACGCCGTGTTCTTTGCGTCATTCAGGATCAGATGAAATACATCGCCCTGGTTGTATAACGAATAAGGATCCCTGTTTTGGGTTGATCTGTCAGATTCTCCAAAACAACGCCGCGTTCCATGTTATCCAGACTATCATAATATTTCTAGCCGCTGGCGTCCCCATTTCCAGCCGGCTGATGGCTTTCTACCCCACGCCGGGTAGGGGCTTACAATGTAGCCGGATTCCGCCTCAATTTGAGTTAAAAGCTTCTTATTTTATTTCCTTTAAAGAATATTTAAAGTCCCTTTAAACTATACTGCTCACATTTTTTGTCTTCAATAGGCACGTAAATACCGTAATATGAACAACGCGCGCCAGGTCACTGAAGTGAAACCTGACACGCGTTTTCTGTTTTATTAGCTGGTATCGCCGTTGAACCGAACGCGGAGCGTTGTTTCTTTGCGTTGTTTTGGATCGGTACATTGTCAGCCGCAGCTGCGCAATCGAACCGGATTGGATAACTCCTGGTGCGCAGCATATGCGCTGGCCCCCAACAGGGAAGGGCTTTCGTGCAGCTGGTTGACTTCAATAGATACGTTTCGGATCACCAGCGGATTGACATAGTTTTCAACCCAGCGGCGCACAACGTCCAACAGAATGCCCGGATGGATTTCCGCCAGTCCGTTCCCGATGATCACCCGGCCCGGGTTGAGCTGGTTGACCAATCCGACAATGCCAGTGGCAAGAAAGCCGCATACCTGTCTGTGACGCGCCTACGGCAACCATTCGCCATAGGTGCGTCTTTCCTTATTATATAGGCGCTTTATAGAGTGACAAAAATGGGCTTTTTGCTTGGAATACGCTATATCGATCCGCGCCAGTCAATAACCGGCTTCAGCCAATTGTCACCGTACAACGTTTCTGCACGTTCCGGCCCGCCAGAGTCGTGTAAACACCGGTGCTCTGGCCCGGTGTGCCGATGGCCCACACTCTGTAATAATAGTCGTTGCCGACCTTTGCAAAAAAGACGTTCAAAAGTACGCTTACTGGAATCAACAAAAAAGCCTGGACACAAGGGTGTGTCCAGGCTTTTTCTATTACTTTTTTATTATGCCAATTCCCTGCTGTGCGCACAGAGATTCCGGGCGGACGCCGCCAGAAACAGGTCCGGGTTGGCCAGCGCCTGCTGCGCGGCATAAGCGGCTGCTCCCAAAAGGGACGGGCTTTCTTCCAGACGGTTCACTTCAACCGCAATATTCCGGGAAATCAACGGGTTGACGCTGTTTTCGATTGTCCGCTTTACCGTATCCAGCAGAATCCCCGGATGAATCTCCGCCAGCTGATCTCCAATGACGATCTTGCCCGGATTGAGCTGGTTGATGAGGCTGACGATTCCCATTGCCAAAAAGCCGCATACCCGCCGGTACGCTTCACATGCGACACGGTCGCCGATGCGCACCGCCTGGGTAATTGCAGGGATCGTGATAAAGCCTTCGCGCAGGCAGGAAGAAGCGCCGTTCCGGAGCTGTTCCGCAATCTGTTCCCGCAGCGCCGATACAGAGCAGTACTGTTCCAGGCAGCCGCGGTTGCCGCAGGCACAGAGTGGGCCGTCAAAGGAAATGCTGCTGTGCCCAAATTCCCCGGCAATGCTCTGCTGTCCCAGCAAAAGCTTTCCATCCACGAGCATACCGCAGCCAATCCCCTGACCGGCCAGGATGTACACCATGTTCTGTGCTTCCGCATCGCCGCTGTTATGCCAAAACTGCGCGAAGGCGCCCGCGTTGGCATCGTTGATCACATGAAGCGGCATGGGAAGCCCCTCAGACAGGGTCCTTTGTACGGCGCAGCCCTTCCAGCCGTCCAGCCCCGTCACAAACAGCAGGCGATCCTCCTCCTCGTGGTAGGGGCCGGGAACGGCGGCACAGACGGATAAGACTTCGTCGTCCGGGTGTTCCCGCATCAAATTTTGTATGGCCGAACGAACAGCCCGCAGGGAAGACGGGAGGTTTCCTTCCATGCCGGTCCGATGCTCCCATATGCCATACGGTTTGCCGGACAATCCTGCCAGGCTGATATCGAACATGCCCCGCGCCAGCCGCACACCGATCACTTTAAAGCGCTCGTCGTTCAGCCGCACGCCAATGGCGCGCCGATTCCGTTCACCGGAGATCAGGCCCGTCTCCACCACCAGCCCGCAGTGGATCAATTCCCCTATGATGTTGGTAATGGTCGCCTGCCGCAGCCCGGAGAGCTTTGCCAGAGTCGCGCGGGAACAGATTCCTTCCTGCCGGATCAGATTGAGGATCAGGACGCGGTTGATGATCTGAATTTTTTCCTGGTTCACACTGGTTTGATACATGCTTGCGGTCACCTCCTCGTAACAATTTTTCAGATACAAACCATTTGGTCATTGGAACGCGCCCACAGCGGCTGTCCGCTGTGGGCGCATCCATAAAAGAAGGATATAGGGTGTTTTGGATAAGGATTCAATCAGGAGTTCAGATGTAAGGTTTACGCAATTGTTACCGTGCAGTGCTTAACCGCAGCGGCGCCAGCCAACGTCGTGTATACGCCTGTGCTCTGGCCCGGTGTGCCGACCGCATAAACTCTGTAGTAATAATCATTGCCGATCTTTGCAACAAACTGCGTCTTGAGCACGTTGCCGTTGCCGACGGTAAAGTTCGGCGTCAAGCTGTTGCTGCCCGTTACGGTCATCTTGAAGCAGTAAGCGCTGCCTCTCTTCAGAGTGAAGTTCACAGTCGTATCGGAGACAACTTTTGCTGCCGTCTGTGCCGTAGTTGCCGCACCGACAACCGCTGTGCCAGCTCCGCCGTAAACATTGCTGCTGGAGCTGCTGGAAGAGTTGCCGCTGGTTTTGTTGGATGTGTTCTTGGTCTTCAGATCGTCCTTTGCATCCTGCAGGTCGTCGGTCATCGCATCGACCTTCGCCTGGTCGTCCTCGCTCAGAGCAGTGTCCGCCGCCATGGTCTTCGCCTTATTCAGGACGTCATTCAGGTTGGAAACGGAAGCTGCGGTGTAATTGCTCAAATTCAGCTTCTCAATCGCAGCGATCAAGGCGTTCAACGCAGACTTGTCTGCTACCTTGCGCAGGGCTTCCATCGCCTCGTTCAGCGCGTCAGCCGCAGCCTCTACTTCATCCTGAGAAGCCTGGTCGTCGTACAGAACTTCTTTTGCCTGTGCCAGTGCATCTTCAAACTCTGCCTGTCCGGCTTCCACATAGTTCTTCAGGTCAAGGCTGTCCGCCTTATTGATGACCGTGCGGAGCATATCCTTGGCGGAGCCGCGCACCAGTCCGAGAAGTGCCTCTTCGAGTGCATCTGTCGCCGCAGTGATTTCGTCCGCGGTAGCGTCTTTATCGTCATAGACCTTCTGCGCTGCTTCGTACGCGTCCTCAAACGCTGTGACGCCCGCGATAAAGTCTCTGGTGTCGATCGCTTCCGCGACGGAGAGCAGGTATTCCAGATAGGCTCTGCTGCCCGTCTTGAAGGAGAGGTAATGCATCGCGTCGATCAGGTCGCTCCACGCCTGGTCGATTTCTGCCTGGGTTGCGGTGATATTTTTGTACACGGTATTTGCCGCCTCAAGCGCTGTCTGGAATTTTTCCAAAACGCTGGGGATTACGTCTACAATCTCATCCTCACAGGCATTCGCTGCTTTGATAACCGTGCGCAGGATCTGCTTGTCAACCGTGGTGATGGCAAAGGTGTATTCTTCCGCTTCGCCCGCTTTAACGGTATAAGTGAAGGAATCGGTTTCTTTGAAGTTCACAGCCTCGCCGTTAACTGTCACGCCTGCGATCTCTCTGCCCTCAACAGCAGGTTTGAAGGTCAGGGAAACGCTTTCGCCCTCTGCGAAGCTGCCCTTGTAGTTGCCTACCAGGTTGGCAATCTTCTGCTCGTCGCCGTTGACAAAGAGCTTCACATTGGTGCTGAACAGGACGGACAGGTTCTTGTTATCCTTTTCCTCGTCCGGCGCCTTTACGTTGACAGAGGTTTGCAGCGGGAGGTTGTCGGAGCTGGTGCCCGCCATAATGGCGCGCTCGCCCTCTGCAACCGTCCATTTGTCCTTGGTGCCGTCTTTGCGGGTTACAAGCTCGCCGGCTGCATTCCAATAGGACAGGGAACGCTGGGAAATTTCAATGCTGACCTCACGGGACTCGCCCGGCTTCATGTCTTCCAGGCGGGCAAAGCCTGCCAGCTGCCGCTCCGCCATCTGGACACCGTCCGGAACCTTTGCCGCGCCCAGGTAAACCTGTGCGACCTCGTCACCCGTGACGCTGCCGGTATTGGTGATGGTGAAGGTGACGTCATAGCCGTTTTTGTTGTTCTCCGCAACCTTCATATCGGAGTATGCAAAGGTGGTATAGGACAGGCCGTGTCCAAAGTCGAACTGCGGCTCAATGCCCTCGCTGTCATACCAGCGGTAGCCGGTCATGATGCCTTCGGTGTAATAAACGGAATTCTTCGGCTGGTCTACGCCGTTGCCGGTGACTTCGTCGCTCTTCTTGAGACGCTCTTCAAAGTGCTCCTGGCTGTCGGTGACCGGGGTCTCGTTGTCGTGCTTCATAAAGGTCTGAGAGAGCTTGCCGCTGGGGTTGACTTCGCCCAGCAGGATCTTCGCGGTTGCGAGGCCGCCCTCCTGGCCCGGATACCACATTTCAAGGACGGCGTCCACGTCGTCGACCCATTTGTCCATCGTCACAGCGCCGCCGTTGTTCAGGACAACTGTCACCTTGTTGCCATTGGCCTTTGCCGCTGCGATGACGTCCAGCAGCAGGGCTTCCTGATCCTCCGGGAGCGCCAGGCTGCAATCTTCAATGGTTTTGCCTTCCGCGCCCGTGCCACTCCATGCGAAGAACACGACGTCGTCGCTTTCGCTGGCGATGCGGATCGATTCGTCATAATTGGCCTGTTTCTGGCTCGGGGTAATCCAGCCCAGGCTGACCTGCAGGTCTTTCTGATCCAGGGAAGCAACGCCGGTCACGCTGACCTTGTAGAGCTTGCCTGCTTCCAATGTAACGGTGGAATTGCTGATGTTCATGCCGGTGGGGCTGCAAATGACATTGTTCCACGGCCACTGTGTGCCTTCACGGAGTGTCAGGTTGCCAATGCTTGTCTCTTTGTCGTTCACCGTGATCTTTGCGCCGCCTGTGCCGCCGATGCCGGAGAACACGAGAGTGTACTCTCCATCTTCCGGTGCCTTCAGATAGGTTTCCCAGGTATAGGCCGCGCCCTTTTCAAAGGCTTTGCCGTCCGGGCCGTTTTTGTAGGTCTTTGTGCCTGTGGTGAAGTCCACCTGGCTGTCGATGCATGCAAACTCGCCCAGCTCGTGGCCATCCATCAGGGTTCCGTCGGAACCGCTGCTCAAGAATCCGCCGCCAGGGAAGTCACCGCCGGGGAAGTCACCGCCGCCGGAGAATCCGCCGCCACCAGGGAATCCGCCGCCACCGCCGCCGGCAACACCGTAGGTGCGCACAACGCCGTTTGTTTCGCCGTTCTCATCCTGATACAGGTTTTCTGCCGGAATCGTGGTTCCCACGATGTCGAGTCCAGCTGTGGCTTCGATATTCGCATCGTCGCCCGCGATTTCCATCATGCGCTCGTAGGGGCTGACCATCCGGCTCAGTGTGCCGAAGGAGCGCTCCTGTCCAGCGCCGCCCGCGATCGGGTTAACAGCGCCAAGGCCGATCATACCGATGGAGGAATCCTTTGCGTTCAGCGGCAGAGCCTCGTTGTCGTTCTTCAGCAGAACGGCGCCCTTTTCTGCGACTTCCAGTGCAATTTCCTGGTTCTCTGTCAGCAGGCCGTCTTCTACTTTCTCTTCATAGGTATCTACCAGCTTGATCGGATCGGTGCGGCCCGGCTCTTCCTTGACATAGCCGTTGCCGTCCAGCTCGACCAGATACAGATAGCCAACCTTGCCATAGCCGTTGAGCACGTAGCGGGCTGCCTCGTCCACAACGTCCCAGGTCATCTCACCGTTGGCAATTTTCTCTTCGGTGTTCTTCTGATTGTTGTTGCTGGCGGAAGGCATCTGAATATTGGTGCCCTTATCCAGCGTATAGCCGTGGTTGCCGCCCCAGTCCGTCATGGTGAGGCCGTCATAGTTCCACATGTCGCGCAGAATGTCAATTTGCAGCTCGCTGCTCGCGGAAGCCCACGCGCCGTTCACGCCGTTGTAGGAAGACATGATGGCTGCCGCGTTGTTGCTTTGCATTTAAAATACAAAAAAATTGCATTTAAAATGCAAAATCCCGGAGACAGTGGCCCTTGTCTCCGGGATTTTAAACTGTATAAATATAAAAATAAAAAATCTAACTTATTCTTTTAAATATGTTAATATATTGAACATGTGCGTTATAATAAAAGCATAGAAAAGACGCCAAATAAAAGGAGGACTAAACAATGATCGGAATTGCATATGAAAACGGAACCGGAAAAATAGTGGCTCTGTACGAAGGCAAGGACTGGAACGATGTTTGCGATCAGTGGGATAAAGACGATGATCACAATGATCCTGAAATTTACGCTTTGAGTGCAACCCTAAGAATCACATCAAGACTCACACTTCACCTGTAACGGGAGCAAAAGTATGATAATCTTTAATAGGCTATTCGAGTTGTTGCCCCAGAAGGGACACAGCACATACACACTGCGAAAAAATGGTATAAGCGCCAATACGATAAACCGAATGCGCAATAATGAGGCTGTGACAACTAAAACGATTGACGAGCTGTGTAATCTCCTCGACTGCAAACCAGAAGAAATCATGGAGCACATCACGATTAAGCAAGAAAAATAACGGAAATGAGGAGGGGGCGCAAAAGCGCTCCCTCCTCATTGTCAATAATTACGAATAATCAGCTCCTCAAATTGCTGGCCTGGAGCAAGATTGTTTGACCGGCTGACCTCCTCAATACGAGAATCCGTATAAAGGTTACGGATAAAATCATCGTTGTTATAAGACAGTATAAACTTGCCTTTAATGCCAATTAAAACCTCTTTTAGACGATGGTGATCCGCCTCTGTAAAGTCCGTATCATAATACCGCTCTGTCCCGTGGTAGGGTGGATCCAAATAAAACAACGCATCTGGACGATCATATACCTTGATAAGGTCTGCAAAATCCTTACGCTCAATCACCACACGGGACAAACGCTTGCTGACCTGCGTAAGATAGTCCACCGCTCTATCTAAATTGCGCGGCGTGCATCCAAACGTCCGGCATTCAGCGCCAAAGCTCTCCTTAATTAAAACAAAGTAGAGCGCCGCTCTCTGAATATCCGTTGCCGCCCAGGTCGGAGCAGCTTGACGGTAAACCTGAAACACCTCACGCGAGTTGAGAACAAGCTGCAGCTCCTCTTGGAGGGCATTGGGGTGGTATTTGACCACGCGAAAAAGGTTGACCAGTTGTCCATCGGCGTCATTGTACACCTCCATCGGTGCGTGTCGATCGCGCGCAAATAATACCCATCCGGCACCTCCAAATACCTCTATGTACCGGCCAAACGAGTCCGGGAATCGATCTATTATTTTGTTACGTAGGAGTTTTTTACCACCAACACGAGAAATAAAACTATCCATTAATTACCATATCCTCCTTTAAATAGCGATACCCCCCGCCAGATTTGGCGGGGGGTATCTTGATGTCAATATTTATCACATTTTTGCGCGTTGTGTTTTATGCGATCGCGCTCCTCTGCACGCTTTGCGTTGTTGAATCGCTCGACGGTCCCGACCAGATACCCAGTGATCCTGCGGATGCGGTCAAACGGCACGCCTGCGCCGACCTGCCCTGCCTTATTGGCTATCATCATACTGTATGCCTCCCTAAAACTCACTCAGAAGCTTTGCGGCAACCTTGCTGCCGATCAGCCGCCTCCCAGCCTCATTGGGGTGTGTCCCGTCTGTGGTGGAGAAGTAGTGCAACCTGTTAAGCTTGTTGATCCCCAACGTGTAATACAGCTCCAGCGCAGGCGTCTTGTATGCCTTGGCAACACTGGCTAAACCATCGACAAAGTCGTAAAAGTGGCGGTTGCCAAACATCTTATCATCGCTGTCGGCGCCGTCATCCCACCAGCGATATATAGGCGTGATCAATAAGACCTTGAGCTGCGGATATGCACCCCAAAGCGCCTCTAACGCATGGCGACAGGCCCCCAAATAGGTCGTTATGTCCTTGGGATTGTCCGCATTGTCCAGCGGCACCCCGCCCTGAATGTCGTTGGTGCCGTACATAATGGTCACATAGTCTACTCTGCCCCAGTCGATGGCCTTGAGCATCGCCACGCGGTCGGCGGCATAGCTGCCGGTGTGGCCAATCGCGGCCTCCTGCAGCGTGTAGTCCTTAAATGCGATCGAGTCCGCCAGCTTATGTGCGCAAAATGCATCATAATACTGGTCCGGATGCTGCGACATACGGCAGCCCTCCATGCCGATATTATGGACCGTCATGCCCGTCAGCTGGGCGATCATGGTCGGATAGTCGGTCGGCGGCGCAAACATGCCGGTAATGCTGTCGCCCATGCAAACCAGTGTCTTGCCTGCCAATCGGGAGACAGGCGGGTCCGGTAAGGTGACATTGCCGTCCTCCGATGGCTGTATGCCATTGATGGTAAATACGTTGGACACGGGCTTAGAGTACCAGACCGTACAGGCCGGGGTAGACTCAAAGTTAACCGGCGATGGCACGTCCACCAGCACAATCTCGCTTGCAAACGTGCCTTGGTGGTCATAGATCGGCGTGTGGGCCGTGCCTGCATCCGCATAGTTAATGTACAAGTCGTTAAACCTAAATTGATACCCGGCGACAAGCTCTGCCGTGACGTTGCCGGGGTAATACTCCAGCATTACGTCCGCCGAGCTGGCTGTAAACTCATAGCCATGCAGACCGGCAGAAGAAATACGTGTCGGGGCCATGATCTGATCGCCTTTGCTGCCGTTGGTCGATTCGGTCATTAAGAATTGGCCGTACATCATGGTAGCCGTGGTTGATCCGGGTTTTAGGCCGGTTGTGTCGATGTAGATTTTGTACCGTTTGCCGATTTCAAGCCCCTTGAAAATCGTCTGCACAAACACACTGAACCATTGGGATGCCGTGCTGCTCAGAGTAAACTCATAATAGCCTTTAGACTTGTCCTCCGTGATGCCGCCAGAGTAGGTGCGGGACTGTGTATCCATATCCTTAATTGTGTCGGAGTACGCGTGATAGGCGCAGCTCGCCGCCTCTGACTTAAGTTTTAGCTCGCCATACTGGGAGATATTAAACTGACATGGCGTGGTACCAAACTCTCGCCATGTATCGCTGGCCTTGACATCCTCTAGTATCTGCGCGCACTGCACCACGGCTGCGGCTGCGGCCTGCTCCGACTCTCCGGCCCGGCCCGCTGCGGCCTCTGCGTCGTCTCGCGCCGTCAAGATGTGACCTTCATAAACCTCAAATTCCGATGGTAAAATTGAGATTTCAAGAGCCGAGTTTACGCTTGATTTTGCATACAATGTAAGACACTCGGATTTTTTCGCGCGTCCGTCTGGTGCCACCGCCCGGAGCTGCGCATTGATGCAACCCCCTTGTGGTATGTATGACTGCAGCACAGGGATTGACAGCAGCAAATTGCCGTCTTGTTCTCGCGCATCAACCGCCCAAATGTCAAGGCGACCATTGGTTTTTACATCCGCAAAAAACGACCATCCGGCGTACTCTGCGCCGGTCATCTGTATCTGTAGGGTGCAGACCTTATTTTCCCCGGCATATCCGAGGACCAGATCGCCCGGCTGCGCGGTAAATGTCCAATTGCTGTTTAAGGTGATCATACAACCCCTCCATTCACAGAGGCCCCGCCGTGTGGCGGGGCCTCTGTGCTGTTATCAGGCCTGTTGGCCATCCTTGATCCGGATAATCGCCTCGTACGCTCCATTGGACGCCAGGCTGACCAGCGCCGCATTGAGCGGGACGAGAGCCCATACGGTCCACGGCTGCATCCAGCCACCCGTGGCCGCCGTCGTGATCACCAGCAGCACAGCGGCAATAATGTAGGACAGCCACTGCGTCGGCAGCTTGGCGGTAACGCCCTTGAGCAGCTGCGTCAAGAGGCCGGTGCAGGCTGCGACGCCCGCAAAAGTAGCAAGAATCTCCCAAGTTAAAAAGCTATTTAAACTCATTTTGAACCCTCCATTAAACTATCTTAAACTCGAACCTTAGTGAACCCGCAGAATCATCTTGATCCGGCAGGTGCGTGTAAATCCCCGTGCTACTTCTGGCCTTATTAATTGCAACGATATTGGCGCGCCAGTTGCCGTTGTAGGGATAGGGCGGGCAGACCGTCACAACATCCTTGGTGCCAGGATAGATCACGGGCTTATCTACACAGTACATCTCTACTGTGTAGCAGTCGCCATGTCGACGCACGACGCCCATTGTGGTGTCAATCCCGATGGCCATCAGGCCCCGCACGCGCTGTTTCAGCGCTGCAAACTCATCGGGATTGTCCACGTAATACTTGGGGCAGTGCTTGCCTGTCACATCATAATGGCGGATGATGTCGCGCAGCGGATCAAGCTTGTAGCGCTTGCAGAGATCAGCACAGAGGACGGCCAGAGACCGTTCCGCCGCCGCCGTAAACTTGCCGTCCGCTGCCGGATGGCAACACTCAATGCTGATGCTGTACGGGTTGGCCTGGTTGGTCGCGTAGCTGATCTCCGTCTCTGGGATACACTGGATAACCGCGCCATAGAGGCCGATTATGTAATGAGACGACGCGTAGATGAGCTGACCGGCGTCATTACGTTTGCCCGATTTAAGACCCTCGAAATAATTACGATTTCCTCGTGCCGTGCTGCCCGGATTACCTACATAATGTACGGCAATCTTGGTTACCTTGCCAAGCTTGATGCCCGGGCGGCTGTAGGGGTTAACCGTGAGGAAAGACTGCTCAATATCCATCTTAGACTACCTCCGTAAAATACTGTCCTACGAGCTCGTGCGGCAGGTATTGCAGGTTGATCTTGCCGCCCTTTGCCTCGCCGGTACGCTGGCACAGGTATAGCTTGCCGTCCTCCGGATCGGAGTAATACAGGCCGTAGATGTACTCCATGCCCCGTGCGGCGGGGATAGGATCGTCTTGCGTACCAGCGTGGGAGACATCGATGATCTCCCATATAGCCTGTGCAACATCTGGCGTCCAATCGGCCTGCGTGGTGTGTCCCTGACCGTCCCTTACCTTATATAGCTTGCCGGTCGGCGGAAAGTACCGGCGGTCACCGGGGACGACAACCTCGCCCGGTCTCCAGTGCGGATACAGGGACGGGGCCTGTGCTGCCACCTCGTCCGGCGCGTACGACGCCAAGCGCTCGATATTGGCGCGGGCAGCTGCGGCGAGCTGCGGCGTGATCTCTGCCGGAGCCGCACCGAGGATCGTCGCTACTGCGGCAGCCTGTGTCTCTGCGTCAGCCATGAGCTGCGCCTCTCTCGCGCTGATCTCCTTGACCATCTCCACGGCAACCTGCCCGCCCTCATATGTCGAGCGGACAAAGAGGGTATAGCCCTCCAAGGGCTTGCCCGCGTCGGTTATGGCCATGTACCGCGTCTTGTCGGAGTTTGCAAAGATCGCACGTAGCTCTTGATCTGTGTAGTCCAGTGCGGCAAACATAATGCGCACACCGGAGCGGTATACACCCATATAGGACTGGCTGGCGCTGGATACGCCGGTGCAGGACAGCTGCGTGCCGTCTGCCATTATCAATGTCATTGTATCGCCTCCTGTTGTGTTGATATCTTGAGCGGGCAACGGCGGGAAGGTCACAGAATGCGGAAAACCTGCCTGCTGCGGAACATCCCGCAACGCCTGCTTATACTCCTGCCACACGGCCTGCGCTGGCTCATCCATTGCCGCCCAATTGGATGGATTGCAGTAGATCAGATCGCAATCATTGAGCAGCTTGTCCCGGTACGCCCTGACCTTGTCTGCCTCCTGTGCGCGCTCGTAAGCTTTGGCGCGCTGGAGCCATGTGTCATAGTCATCGGCTATTTGCGCCGCTGTGTTGGCGATGACGCGCACCGGCAGAGTATACTGATCGTAGGTCCAGACGGTGACCGCCGCGCCAGTGGAACCGTTGATCTCGCTGCTCTCGGTTACATCGACGCAAAAGATTGCCGTGTTGCCGCTGATCTCGACGCTGGAGGGCGGCGGAGTTAAACTTGTAATTCTCATGATGCATCAACCTCCTTGTGGGGTGTAGGACAGATATGCAGTAATATTGGACGAAGTGTTGATATCTCGTTCAAATGAGATTTCAAATATGCCTGATTCGCTATTGGAATAATGTCCTGTTGAAGGGTACGTGTTGTAGTTTGACGTTGAGCAATAAAAGATATCATGAAATTGTCCACTCGCGTCTACGGTTTCAATCGGGAACATCCCATACGCGTTGGAAGGTTGCATCTTGTTAATATAACCACCGTTTAGGCTCGGCGAACGAACATTTCCGTCTGAGCCAGTATACGGCGCATGGATGTTGTAATAATAAATACCACCGCTCGCTCTCCAACCTTTACAGTATTTTGCTTTGTTCCCCCAAAAGTTTTCGATACCCAAAAACTTAACACCCTCGTCCCTTGTTTGAGACCCCCAACAAAGACCTTTTTTATTCATAGTTCCGGTAATAAGACCATTGTTACTCCCTTTTCCCAATAATGCCTGCGAATCCAAACCGCAAAACATCATTATAAACATTGCTTGCAAAAATGTACGTTTGCACCATTCTTGCTGTTGATACCCGCTCCCGTTTACAGTCGCAGCAGTATTGCATTCACCTATCAGTTTTCCGGTCGTAGATTGCGCTCCGCTTAATGATCTCAATCTGTCGCTATATATGACACCCTCATATGCGGCCATATACATTGTAGACTGGATCACACCGGCCTCTGACGCGAAAGCGTTTGCACAATAGGTATCGTCAGGAGGCGCCAACGAGAATTTACATCCGATATATTTTTTGCCGTCTGGAGCAGTTTCGGAATAAAACTTGTAGTAGACCAAGGGAAACTCCACCATTACATCCCCATCGTCTCCTGATGTGATGTCAGCAGCAGTCCCGTCGCTACGTTTGCTGTAGTCGTTTGGGTCGAGATAGTACTGCACTATCCCATTTTTTAGTAAACAGGGTCGAATGTTTTTAAAGAGCCACGAGTCGCCCCATGATCCAAAGTCAAAGGTTTCACCCATCGAGGCTGGGAGCCAATTCACCGCGCCGTCCGTATACTCAATTGCGCCGGTTGATGTGCCCATCCGCCATCCGATTACATCCGGCTCTGTGGTCATGGTAATTGTCTCAGTTTGCACCTGCCCACCCTCTGCTGTGACCAGCGCTGCCCCGCCATAATACCGGCTGGGATAATCCAGCAGAATCACGTAGTAGGTATGATTTTCCAAGACGCCAAACTCAGCGTTACCGAGTGCGTCCAATGGCTTGATGAAATCTGCGCCCAACTGCTCGTTACGGATGCGGACGCGCGTATTCCCTACACTACCACCATCCGACGTATTAACGTGGATGATAAGCGTGGAGGCGTAATCTTTGGCCGCCAAGCGCCGGAATACATCATCCGGCACCGCGTCAGGACCAAGCCCGTACAGCGCCGCTGTATCATCCTTGAGCAACGTCGCCTTATTGACCGGCGTGCCCGTCTCTGTCGGCCTGTCCGCCCGTGTCATGTCATAAGTATTGCTTTGTCCGGACACGGGTGTGAGCTTAACTCGGCCTGGATATCTTGGTACTCTATCCTTCATGTCGCTATACCTCCCCTGCGTACAGGTCACCGCTGTAATACCACGCTGCGGTCATGCGGTCGACCCAGACGCCAATTGTATGCAGGTCCCACTCCCACGCGTTGACCTGCCCTGAATCAAGTGTGCTGTTGTACGCAATCTCCCGCCAGTCCGGCAACCGGCAGAACACATCCTGCAGCGCGCAGATATTGCGCCGGATGCGGTCGATCTCCAATTGAGACAGCGGAGTGTCCCGCGTCCAATCCGTCCACGGGCTATCGATTGTGTATCCGTACCTGCTCAGGAGCTCCTGCAGCTCCCGAATCGCCGTCTCGATGCGGTTAAGATCGGCATAGCTGTACGACTCCTGGTCTGTGTGATCCCAATTAAGATCAGGCACTCCCAACCACCTCCACGCCAGATATATATCCGCCGGTCAGATCGATGTCCATGGATGTAACCATCCCGGTCAGCGCCCTGCCGGACGGCTGCTCGATCCGCACCTTGTTGCCCGGCTGCCACGGGCCGGGGAAGAGATCGCCCCGCTCCACGACCCGCTGCTGGTAGTGGTCATATACGCGCTGCGCCATGGCCTGCGCGTCTGCCATCAGAGTGCAGTCCTCCACGGTCATGACATTGGGCCGGGTATTGGCGGGCAAATTGGCCATGTATACGCTGCCGACGAGGCTCGTCTGGTCCTCGTAGGTCTTGCCGGTCAGCGTCCCCTTGCCCGCCGTTGTAACGGTCAGGCGCGCCCAGTTGGCCCCCTGCTCCGCGATCGTTGCCCCCGTACAGGATAGACCTGTCGCGGGGGAGGAGAACTTGACCAACCTATCGCCCGTCTGGCAGTCCTCCGCAAACAGCTCGCCCACATCCGCCGCGAGGCTGTAATTGTGGACATATACCTCGACGCCGGTCACCAGCTCGCGTTGCGTGAGATTGTGGCCGATCACCTTATCGTCCGGCATGATCGTATCCGAGACGCTGGTCGACGGCGGAAAGATGCGTATCCGATCGCCCCGTGCGCAGGAGACCAACGCCCCGGTGGCAAACGCCGCCTGCTGCAGCGCCTCCCGATGCGTGCAGATCGGGAGGTATCCTTTGAGGATGACGTCCGCGAGTGCCGGGTCAAGGTCATACATGTCCACGGCATTAGCCGACGCCATGATCTCGCGCACCAGGTCACCCATCGTGACGCTGTCAAGCCACAGGCCGCCCATGTACTCCGTGCCGTCTATGACGCCCATCAGGTCCGTGCAGGTGGTATCTGTGACGTTGCCGTCGGTCACGGCCTCCTGCAGGTAGTAGGTGCCGATATCCACCTCTCTGCCATCAATCTCCGAGGTGACGATCATCTCTTGTCTCTGTTGGAAGGCCCGGTACGCACCACTCAAATTAAGCATGTCAAACTCGCCACCCGGCGAGTAAAACCGGTAATACAGCATGTTGATCCGCAACTCGGCGGAGAGCGGATCGACCTCCTCAACCACGTTGGCGCTAATCAGATCGTCGTCGCCAAACATCTTGAGTACGCCGTACCGGATGCCGGACATCTTGAGGTAATGATACGGCTTGTTGGTCGCCTTAAACGTGATGACTATCTTGTAGTAATCCTCCACCAGCGGGCCGTAGGTGGCGTTGGCAGAGGTCGGCGCAAAGTCCTCCTCGTGCAGCACCGCGCCGCTCTGGTCGTACCAGGCGATGTGCATCTCGCTGGCCCACTCGTTGACCACCGCATCAAAGATCAGCGTCAGCCCCACAGAGGTGTGAGGCTGTGAAAAGGTGATGATCAGCTTGGATGGCGTGGTAAACCTGCCGTCCGGCCCGCTCATGGAGTTGGACCACCAGCCCATAAACTCGCGGGCCGGTGAGTCAGGAAACAAGGTGCGGCTCCCGTCAAGCGGGATGCCGTCCCCCTCCAGCGTGGCCCATGGCTTGAGCGTCCCGGCCTCATCATGCAGCTGGTAGAGGTCGATCCACGGCTTGCTATCCGGGGCGGACAATGTGGCGTCGTCCACAGCTGTTACGTCCATGAGCCGGAATGATATCCTGCAGTCCGTCCTCATCGTCCATCCTCCAGCGGCAGCACACCGGTCACATTGAGCGCCAGCCCATCCCAGCGCCGGGTGCCGTCCGGCTCCAGAAATACCAGGGCGTCGTTGCCGAGCTCCACGCGGGCGTCCAGCGTCACGTCGTCTTGACCATCCGGCACCGTAATGGATACGGACTCTGCGCTGGTGGCCAGAGCGGCGCGCAGAGCGTCATAATCCGCCTGTGACAGGCTGCCCAGGGTGATGGAGTAGGTGCGGTATCGTGCACGCAGCTCGCTGCGCCTCCTGCCGCTCTCCGCCACCAGATCATACTTGTAATCACGCCGCTCCCCGCGCTTGAGGTCTGAGACCTCCGCGCCGTGGAATGACTGCCCGTTGATCTTGATCACACTGTGGTCCCTCCCTTGATAAGCTTGTCGCCGCGCCGCTTGCGCTCCGTCTCGATGTACGGATACATGTACCGTACGAGGGCGGCCATGTCCCCCTTGACATTGATCGTCGGCGTCGTCTCCACATACTCGTGATAGTAGGTGGACTGCTGCGGCTGTAGTGTTGCAGCGGACGGAATGTTAGCTTTTGCGGCTGCTGCGGTCGACAGGTCCATAATCTCACTGTTGACTGCGCTGCGCATCTTGGCCATCACGTCTGGTAATGTCCGCTCAAACCCCACTCCCACGCCTTGGGCCATTGGCGCTCCGACCAGATCGCGGGTTTTACCGGCTGGGGAGCGGATATCCGCCTCCTCACGCATGGCATTGATCGCCTGGCGCACGATCCTGGCCGCCGCGTCCGACAATGCGCCGGACTTGGAGTACATGCCATCGATCATGCCCTGGATGCTGTCCTGGCCGATGCCGGTGAGTGTGCTGGGCACGCTGGCCAGCGCCGCGTCGAGTTTGCCTGCAAAATCCTTGTTGAGCGTGTCGAGCTGAGACTTGTAAAACTGCTCGGCGACGCCCTTGGCAAGGTCCTGTTGCTTTTGCCACGCGGCCATGTAAGACCCGAACGAGTCAGACGGCAGCGCAAGCAGCGACTGCGCAAATTTGGTGGCCTCCTCGACGCCGAGGGCCGTGACCTGCTCCATAAAGCCCTCTGGCAGCGTGCGCATCTGCAGCTGTGAGAGGGCCTTGTCGTACTCACGGATCGCGTCAATGTGCTCGTCGAGGTTGGACAGGATCAAGTCACCCGTCTCGTCGTCAATCTCAAATAAACTCCCAAACCCGGACAGCTTGCCCTGCATGCTCTCCTGCTGCTTGACAATCTCGTCATGCGCTGCGTTGAACTCGTTTGTGATCTCTGTAACGCGGTCCTTGGTAATCTGCAGCGCCTCATCGTAACCATCCTCAAGCGCGGCCTTGTAGGCGTCTGTGACCTCTTTGCCTGCGTCCTCATAAGCCTTTTTTTGGGCTTTTGCATTATCCTTGATGACGTCAATCTCTTTTTGGAGTGTGGCCTTTTGGGCCTTGCTGACTTTGCCCATCTGCCGCTCTTTGGCCTCGACCATTGAGGCGGTCTCGGCATCCACCTGGCGGTTGTACGCCTCGGTATCCGCCTTGACCCACTGCTCCACGGCGGCAATGGACGCATCCACACCCGCGTTGACAGCGTAGGTCAGGTTATCGATGTAAGACGATCCGACATCCTTATACGAGCTTGCCGTGGCCTTGGCGGCCTTGAGCGCCGCATTGGACAGCGACGTGAGCGCGCCGGTGACATCCTTGGTCTTGTCCTTGACGCCGATCGCGATGCCCGTGGCCAACATTTTGCCGACTTGGTCGCGCATCACGCGAGAGGGGGATTTAATCCCAAAAAAGGACTTGATGTTGTCAAGGACTCCGGATGCAAACCCGATCACCTTATCCTTGAGCCAATCGGCGGCCCCGGAGATGCCCTGCCAGATGCCCTCGACGATGTTTTTGCCTGCATCCATGACCTTGGATTGCAGGGACATAAATGCATCGACCAGCGCGGAGATGATCTGCGGCACCGCCTTGACAATGCCAGTTATGATCTCCGGCAACGCCTCTACCAACGAGATAAACAGAGTAATACCAGCCTCAATGATCTTATCAACGTTTGAGGTCAGGGCGGTCACAATACCGTCTATGATTTTAGGGGCAGCGGCGGAAAGGGATCGTATAATCTCCGGCAGCGCGTCAATCAAGGACAAAAACAGGGTAATGCCCGCGTCGATGAGCTGCGGCAGGTTGTCCATCAGGGCGTCAACGATGCCGCTGATGAGCTCCGGCAGCGCGTCGACGATCGTCTGGATGATTGTCGGTAGGTCCTCGACCAGAGCGGTCAGGAGATCGATGCCTGCCTGCACAATGAGCCCTATGTTATCCAGCAGCGCGGAGAGGATGCCGTCGATGAGCTCTGGCAGCGCCTCCACAAGTGCCGATATGATGTCCGGCAGCCCGTCTACCAGAGCGGACAGCAGATGGATACCGGCGTCGATAATCTGCGGGATCGCCTCAAGCAGCGCGTCGATCAGGCCGGTGACGACGTCCGGGATGGCGTCGATCAGGATGGGCAGACCCTCCAGCAGCCCCTGCAGGAGGCCGTCCAACAGCTGGATCGCCGCGTCGACCAGCAGCGGGATGTTGCTGATTAGCCCCTGAACCAGGGCGATGACCATCTCGACCGCCTGTGGGATCAGCGCCGGGAGCGTATCCGCGATGCCCTGGATCAGGGACCCAAGCAGGGAGACGCCCGTAGTGACGATCTCCGGCAGGAGCGTCATGATGCCGCCAACCAGCGACTCAATGATAGAGCTGGCGCTGGACATCAGCGTGGGGAGGTTGTCCTGGATGCCAGTGATCAGCGACGAGAGCAGCGACGTCGCCAGCTCGACGAGCTGCGGGGCTGCCTCGGCGATGGACGACAATAAGGTCGCAAAGACGCCGCCAAATGCCTCGACCAGCCCGGAGAGGCCGCCCGCCGCAAAGGCATTTTGCAAGCCTTGAAACGCGGTTACAGCGGACTTGGCGGTATCCGTCAACGGCTCCTTGAGGTCCTCATAGACAGCGATCCCCAGGTTTTGCGCGTTGGTCTTAATTTTTGCCACGGCCCCGTCAAACGTGTCCGTCATGGTGCCATACGCATCATCCAGCGCCGTGGTGTTGCTGGACATCTCATCCAGCGTCTCTCCCATCAGGGACATGCCCTGGTCGCTGGTCAGCGTCAGGACGGTGTTGAGGGCCTCGACGCTGCCAAACAGGGATGCCATCTGATCAGTGTTGCCGCCTGTCTTGGCCTTGATTTCTTCCAAAAATCCCGCCCAGCCTTTACCTTGCAGGGCGGCGGTGGAAAAATCGATGCCCAGCTTCTCGGCCATCTTCTGCGCGTCGGCGGTGGGCTTGATGATATTGGACAGTGCGGCCTTCATGCCGGTCATCGCTTCGCTGGTTCCGATGCCGTTCGCGGTCAAGGACGCCACTGAGGCAAGCAGATCGTCAACAGAGACGCCCGCCGCGTTAGCGGTCGGCGCGACCGTACCAATGCTGGAGGCAAGCTCGCCAAAGGTCGTCTTGCCCAAATTTTGTGTGACCAAAAACTTATTGGCCAGCCCCTCAGCGTCGGTGGTCTCCATGCCATAGGCATTGAGTGCCGATGTCAATCCATCGACCGCCGTCTCGGTGTCCGTAAAGCCGCCCTTGGCCGCCTTGACCGCCACAGCGACGAGGTCGGTCGCGTGGGCCGTGTCCGCGCCTGCGGAGATCGCGCTGTACAGCGCCTCGTTGAGCGCTGCCGCCGACTCGCCTGTCTCGTTGGACAGGTTGATAACCTCGCCCTTGAGCTCATCCAGACTCTTGACTGAGGTATCGGCGATCGTGCTCACCTTGGCCAGCGAGGTCTCAAACTCGGACCCCACCTTGACCGCATACCCTGCCGCGCCAACCAGGGCAGCACTCATTCCGGCGATCGCCGCCGTGACGCCCTTAACCGCCTTACCAGCGACGTTACCTAAATTGTCAAGCGTGCTCTCAAACTTACTGTCATCACCGTCGATCTCAATGATAACTGATCCATCTGCCGCCAATATCTCCACCTCCTGGGAGACCATCGGCAGCTCAGGCTCTACTTGGTCTTATCACTATTACTGTTGATCCTAACCTCAAATATCCGCTTGCAATTGCGCCCTTTGCAGCGGACGAAGACGCCCCTGCAGATCGCATCCTTTGCGGCCTGCAGGGGCATCTCATACCCGCAGTGCGGGCACTTAACCTTGTCCATGTCCATTATTACATGTCTCCTCAAACCGTCGTGCGACATACTCCTTCATCCGGCTGTCACGCTCGGCGAGCGTCAGGCGGTCCTCCGCGCTGCCGCGCCGCAGCTCATAGAGCTTGCGCATCCGCTCGTAATGTTTTTTTTGCGATTTTGGCAACTCGGATAGGTCGGCGGTGCGATAATGCACCCGCCGCATGAATCCACTGTCCTCCGGTAACCCAAACATCAGGCGTCTAAACGTCCACCAGTGCAGCTGTATCGTGGCAAGGTCAATCCCGTACGCCTGCCAAAACGATGAGAGCAGGACGTCTGCGTCCTGCTCAAAATCATATGCGCGCTCTTGCCGACGCAATCCGGAGGCCTCTCCAGCGGTCTCATCCGGAGGTGGTTGACCGAGGCGGTAAAACTGCAGCGCGGCGTCGACCGCCGCATTGATGTCGCTCGGGATGCATGAATACCACAACTGCATCAACCGCATTACGTCCGTGTCGCCGCTAAGCAAGGCGAGCTCAAACTCTACACCGACCCGGAAATCCGTATTGATCGGATATGACTGACCATCAACCTCTACCGTCTCCGGAGGGCGGCTGAGAGGGCAGGTCATCTCTTACTGCGATCAATCGCGCGGCGCTGGGCGCGGTTGAGCGGCTGCTGGCCGGCAGACCGCGCGACCATCTGCGCCGTAAACTCACCGGACTTGGACTTAACTTGCCCAACAAAATCATCGTATGCGGTGTATATATCCTTGACGTTGACGCGATCACCAAAGATTTTAAGCGCCGTGCCCTCACCGCAAACGGCATCAAAAAAGTCCTGCATCGCGTCGCACAAGCGACGCAGGACGAAGTGCTTATCCTCTCCGTCTACTTTAGCGCTAACCGCATCAGATACGCGTTGGACTTCCCCCTCAAAACGCTCGATGTTCTCGAGGTCAAAAGTATCGTACTCAATCTCAACCCCGTTTAAGATATATTTATCCAATTTATATCCCCCTCCTAAATTAAGACGCTGACGCGCTGTACGTGTAATCAACCGGCTGCGATCCGAGCTTTTTCAGTTCAATGTCAACGGCTGCGGACTCTCCGGCGTTGCCGGAGGCGTCAGAGTTGACAATGATAGATGCGACGCCCTTCTCGCCCTTTCCGTTGAGCAAGCAGAAGTAGACGTACGGTACGGATACCGCGTTGCCGGTGCCATACTTGATGGCATGCGATAACGCGTAATCTTGGAAGGCATCCCCGACATAGCGGTCGCCACTAACCTTAAAGCTGCGCTGGGTGCCGGTCTTAGTGGTGGACTGGCCCGCGCGAATATACGTCTTATCCTGCGTGGTCGGGTTGAGCTGCGCGTCCAAACCGGCGACGCCGATCTCAACGACCACATACGTGCCGGGTGCCCCGTCCTTGGCGGCGCTGATATCGACCGCGAGGACATAGTCGTCGTTGGTTACCCACCCCTCGTAGTCTGCCTCTGGCGTGTGGCCTGCCATAAGCTCTGCAAGTGTCATGTTATCTCTCTCCTCTCTGCATATAGGTCAGCTCCATCTGTATCTGATACCGAGCAATCTCGTGATCGTCCGTGTAGTCCAGATAGCCAGGTGTGGTGACCTCAATCTTTCGTATGGTGCGTCCCTCCCCGAGGTCGGGGAGGTGCTTGGGCCTGCGATTCTGCTGCTCAACCCAGGCAGAAAAATCCTCATAAAATGCCAGGTTTCCAGTGTTTTGCGAGATGTCCGCGCTCACCACCTCGCGGGAAGCGAGCACGAACAGAAACCGCTTGATCTTGGACCCGTCCATATATTGTTTTACGGTTTCTCGGCACGGGACAACCTCAATGGAGTACGACTGTGCGTCCGTGGGCAAAAAGTCCACGTTGAGGCGCTCGCCCTCCAGCGCGGGACAGGTCTTGAGCCACGCCCGCACCGCCTCGATAATCGTCATTTGCGTTTGCCTCCTACAAATTTCGCGAGGTCGTCTATGACCTCATCGCCACGGTCGGCCATCATGCGCTTGTCCCAGTGCGGGCCGCGCATCGGCGCGCCGTGATAATTGAGCGGAGCGCCGCTCCTGCTCTTGCCCTCGTATTGGGTGTTGGCGTAGGGCTGATTGTACAGGATGGCGCGCCCCTCGCTGTCAATCTGACGCGTATTCTTGAGCGTGCTAGATTGCATCGGGACATATTTGTCCGATAGCCTGGCCACCGTGACGGCCAGATGCCTGCGCGCGCTCGTGGATGCGCCCAGGCCGCGCGACCGGAGGATGGCTCCGGTCTCGATGCGCGGGTATATCTTGGTACGGCTGCTCATGCTCCGCTCACCAGCCAGTGTGGATTGCGTCCACGCCGGTTATCCCCGACCGCCGTAACGGCAAAATACTCGGTGTCCTTGAGGTCGGCAGGGGAGGATACCGACGCCACGACGCCGCGTACCAGATAATCCCCCTTGCGCGGCGGCTTATCCCCCGGCAGTGCGCCGGAGGGAATGCGGCACTTGAGCACGTTGGCCGTGGTCAGCCTTTGCGACGCGTTGGAGATCGCGGTCTTGGCGTACCAGCTCGCGCCACGGACCACCACGCACTCATACCGGTCGCTGTCCGTCAGCTCAATGTGACGCACCAGCGTCACCGTCTCATTACACATCAGCACCTTAACCACCTCCCTGGTACATAAGGCCGGTCATCCCGAGATACCGCAGGGCGATATCGTATAGCCGCTGCTGTGGTGACCTGCCGCTCGTGACATAAGTCTCTGAGTACCCGTCGTTGGACGCGCTGGCCACCTCGCCGCCCTGCTCCTGCAGGTACATCTCCTCTGCAACCGCACACGCTGCGTCATTAAGCGCAGCCCGGTGCAGCTGTGCGGCCTGGCCGCGTGACAGGCCAAGCGTCATCTGATCAATATAGGCACCGGCGCGGCGGATGAGGCGCGGAAATACCGCCTCATCCAGCCGATCACCCCGGTACTCAAGGCAATAGTAATCGTAATCGGGGAGCAGCATCACACCGCCCCCTTATCCGTTGGGGACCAGGGTGATCTCCTTGGACACCGCCGCGTCTGTGACCGTGAGGGACTCCGTCACCGGGTGATACCCGCGCTTGCTGATCTTGACGGCATAGCTGCCTGGACGCAGGGCGAGTGTGGCAACGCCGGTCACACTGGTCTTAACTCTCGCGCCGGAGACGTCCACGGTCGCGCCCTCAACCGCTACAGGCGTGTCCGCGTTATCCTTGACGGTATACGTCACCGTCTGCGTCGTCACCGGTGTAGCGGGCTCGAGGTAAGCAAACGGGCAAGTGGTACGTCCCGTATCCAGCCTGGTTGCCGGGTTGGGCAGCGCCCAGCCCATCCTAAACGTTACGCGCAGCGCAATCATGTCCTGCTGCGCGAGGTTGTACTTGATCGCCTTGGTGACGTGGTCCTGAATGACGCCTTGATCCAGAATCTTGACCGTGATGTCCTGCCTGATCGCATAAACCGCCTGGCCAAAATTGCCGACAATGAGCTCGGCCACACTCGGGTCGAAGGACCCATTGTCGGGGAAATACATCGGCGCGCCATCGAGACCGTACGACGTGGCCCCCTGCATGCTGGTCACAAAGATGGGGTGACCGTCCGTGCCCTTGAGGCCGCGCAGCTTGGCGCGCATCGTCATGGCGGAGATCGCGCCGGTCACCATGTGGCCGGACTGCTCCACCTTGGAGATGACTCCATTATCGCCCATTAGGAGATCATAGTAGTTCGGGTTTGCGCCAGACGCGACATTGTTACCTGCTTGGCGTGCGCGGGTAATGATGTCCACAGGCCAATTAGCAGGCCGACCAGCCCCGAAAATGATTGCCCCGTCTACGCATTTACCGATCGCTTCCATGATTTTGGGCTGTACCTCGCCGAGGATATCAAATGAGGCGTCCGAGATAACCGCATTGGGGACGGGGACGATGACCGCCAACTCCTCCGCCGTGAGGTACACATTATCCCACGACTGCGAGCTGGCCGGAATATATCCAATGTCTCCCTCCACCCAATATGCCTCCGGCAGCATGTTGACAACCGGAACGCGGGTCTGATTGCTGGTCATGTTTGGCAGCTTTTTGGCCAGAGCCATGAATACCGACTGCTTGGGTGCCTCTTGCTGGATCGTGCTGATGAGTTGCTCTTGGATGAGGGCCTCTGCGGCCTGTCTGTCTACAATTGACATATCTTAATCCTCCCCGTGGCCAAAGAGCGCACGCAGCGCCGCATTGGCTTCATCTTTTTTATCGTTTCCTGTGCTACCGACCTCCCGGCCACCCTGGTGGCTGAGGCCGGTCTTGGTTTTGACGTCCGGCTCGAAATACGCCGACGTCACCTCACCCTTACGCAAGGGCGCGAGCTGCTCGTCCAGTCCGATGATCTTGCCCTGCACATACGAGAGCTTATCGCGGTCGAGATGCGCCTTGACCGCAACGGGGTCCTTGGCCTTGGCCATCGTGAGAGCCTTATCAAGGGCAAAATCAAACTCCTGCGCTTGCAACTTGCGCTCGGCTTCTTCGGCCTTGGTCTTCCAGGTGGGGTCGTAGCCCTCCAGCTTCTTGTTGGCGTCCTCGGCCTGGGATTTAAGGGTTGTGATTGTCGCATTGAGGTTGTCCACGTCGCCCTTGGGCACATACGCGCCGCCAGCAGCGTTGACCGCCTCGATGCCCTTGTCTTTGGCCGCCTTGGCCAACTGATCGTAGGTCAGCGCCTGATCACCAAAAAGTTCTTTCAAAAATTCCATGGTGCTCCTCCTTTAAAAGTGACTTAAAAACTTAAAACCAGGTATTAAAAAAGCACCGTACCGTCTGGTACGATGCTAATTTATGAGATTGTGGTGTTAACCATAGTCGATCTCAGGGATGATATCCCGCAGAGCCTTGCCCTGGATGATCCAGTGATCAAGCAGATCGTCTACGGTATCAAACACAAGATCGACGTCGCCGGGGCTGTCCTCGGCAGTTACATAATACTTGCCGTCAGGTGAGCAGACAGTGTACTCCTTGCCGTTGTACCCAAACGATGGCTCGTTGTATAGCAATATGTCGGCAAATGCTTTTGCAGTCAATTTCACCCCTCCTCAAATAGGTCTTTATGGGCCTCTTTCTCTGCTTGAGTGAGCTCTCTGGTGGTTTTAGTTGGTTTTCCGTTATCGTCCGGCCATGCGTAATCATGTATATGCTCGCCATGATTCCCATACGGGTGGCGCTTCGGTGTGCCGTGGTCTCCGCCGTGTATCTGCGTTACCATTTTGCCGTCGGCGTCATAGATAACGCGGTCACGCTGCTTGCCCTTGCGGGATACGGTATCCACCACCGCATTGGGGCGGTAGGTCTTTGGGATGCTCTGGTGAGGACGATCCGTCCAATCGTCGGTTGGGATGATCGTCCCGTTTTTATTGTATCTGTATTTTGCGTACTTATCAAGGGCTACGCGGCTCTGTGCTGCCTGTGACTGTCCATACTTGGCGATCTGCTCACGAGCGGCTTGGCGCTTGAGACCGGTCTGGCGCACAAAGTCTTTCTGGGCATTCTGCCACTGCTTGATTTTGGCCGCGCTCTCATAGGTGTCCTGGCCAGCGGCGTCCATGGCAGCATACTCCCGCTTCCACCGGCGCACCTGTCTCTCAATGTAACGTTGCTGCTGCGACGCCTCGTACTCCGTCATCGCCTTGCCGTTATACCGGTACTTCTTGGAGTCATAATCCGCGAGGTCAGCCTTACTATACGTCCTCACCGAGCCGTCGTAATAAGGATAGAAGCTATGCCTGCAGTTCCACCCACCGAGACCCGCGCCGGAGCCATACCCAGTGGACCGCACAAAATCCGGATACTTGGATGATTTACCCGACCGGCTGTAGACCTGCCCCTGCCAGGCGGCGTGCTCCGGGCGCGCGCCCGCGTGGGCCGTGGTCTCGACCAGGTCGCACTCCATCTCGTCGGCCAGGTCCATCTGCAGCTGCAGAGCGGTCTGGTTGACGCCGGTCAGCACCGCGCGACGGACAGCCACCTCGATGTTGTCCCGGTGGCCGGACGGATATGTCACCGCGCCGATGCCCTGCCGCGCGAGTTCCTTGACCGCACGGCGAATGGCGGTATTGTAATCCATCGCGCCGGTCGACACCGTCAGATACGCCTTATCCAGCGCATGCTCCAGCTGCCCGGTGGCCGTGGCTGCGGTCGTCCTGGTGAGATTGACAAACAGCCCCTGCGTCCACTTGTATCCGGTCTCAAGCGTCTTACGCATTGCTTCGGACGCCGCCAGAGGGGGAGGGTCAAGCCCCTGCTCCCGATAGATGGAGGCGTCAAACTTGATCGACTCTTGTCCAGCCTCCATCATGAGGCGCTTGAGCTCCTCGGTGGTTTTGCCCGTGCGTGCGGCGAGAGCCTCAATTACATAGCTATGATAGTTGCCCATCTCAATGAGCTTGCGGTACTGCCAGTCCGTTGCCGGAGTCCAGTAATCACACTTGGCGATCCGCCTGGCCATCTCCTCCAGCAGATCGGTCTCGACCTCGCTGTATAGCTCAATCATGGCGTCCGGCAGCTGCTCCAGATATTTAGGCTTTAACATCAGCTTGTATTACCGCCCGATTGGCGGCTGAAGCCAAACGGATCGGCCTCCTCCTGGTCTGCGCCGGACAGTTCCGCCGCCATCGCCTTGGCATCCCCCTCAGTCTCTCCAAAGTATTTGGCTCGATACTCCCATACAGCCATGAGGCCGTCTCGCACCTGCTGCATGTCACGCAGCTGCTCACTAGGTCGATCCTCAATGATTGAGTCGTCAAAATTGATCGCAACATCAAAGTCCGTGGGCAGACCAAGGAGAGATGCGATCGCACGGCACATCCCAATAAGCGCAGATTGTAACACTAATTCATGCTTTTTAAGATTTTGAAATAGGTCAGATTTTTCAGAAACTACCTCCATCGCTGTTTTGACGTTATCTGCGCTAAATTTGTACCTTCCGTTGCCGAGACCGCACTTGGTCGATACCAGATTAAGCCCGGTCTTGAGTCCTGCCTCGTGCGCCTCGTGCCGTAACTCCATATTAATTTCTGAGATTTTTTGCCCCGTGTCATTGCCGGAGGTTTCAAACGCAAAAAATTCCGTGTCATTATCATCAAATACCGGGTTTTTCATCCCGTCTTCTTGCTGGACAATTCGTGCCATCGAGATCGGAACCATGATGCGTTTTTTTCCGAGTCTAAACTCATTGACATAACTGTCATATATGAGGTCCAGCCCCTCCAGCTCATCCAGTGCGTTGGCGTATACGGAGATTCCCATCGGGCAATCCAGATCAAGGTTGTTGACGATGTTAGGGGTAATGATTTGATACAGCGGGATATTAGACCCGGTGCGTACTGTGGCCTCCACGCCATCCGGTAGAGATACAGGGGAGAGCGCGTTGCCCATCCGCGTAAACATCTCGTTATCGACCACATATTGCCCGCGCTCCAGCCGGTGGGTATTGAGATACACCAGCTTGTCTCTGCTCTGAGAGCGCTCCGTCGCGAACGCGCACTCCAAAATCCTGCCGTTATCCCAAGAGATGGGGTGGATCATGCCAGCACGGATGTAGTCGATACGGACGTCATCTCCATCCTTGTACTCGACCAGCGCGCCAGTACCCAGCGCATACGCCAGCTCCAGAAGCTGGTTGCCGCGCACCCAGAAGTTATTGGCATCCAGCACTTGATGGACTGCCGCACCCACCGCTTCGTCCGATATGACAATCTCAACCTTTTCGTTCAGTGCTAAAGCCGCCCAGTCCTCGCAGACCTTTTTCGCCATGCCCAGACTCTTGCGAGTCCGGGCGATGCGCTTGAAGCCGTTGTATTGCCGGTATGTATGGACGCTGGCTACCTTGCCCTTGTACCACTTAGCCCATCGGTCAATCTGCCGATAGTAGGCGTCGTCCACCGTACTGTATCCCTTACGGGAGAGATATTGCGTAATCGCTTGCAATGGGCATCACCTCCTACAAGTAGAGTATCTGGTCTTGCATGGACTCGGTGGAGTATTCCATGCTATCCAGGCTGTCGATGTTCATTCGGCCATCATCCAGCCGGATGTCCTTGGTCTGGTCTTTGTCATCGTAGACCGCCTCCTCCAGCGCGCCTATGGTGTGGGTGCAATGCCGGAGGATTTTGTATCGTCCTTGCGCCATGAGCGATGTGTAAAATGCGATACGGTCGTTGATCGGCCCCTTGCGGGCATTGAGGATGTCAATACCGAGGCGGGCGCGCATCGCGGCAGCCGTCAAGCCCTGGATGAGGGTCTGCTCTGCGCTGTCGCAGTACGCCTCCGTCACCCGATACCGGGCTTTTGCCCTGCGGACAAAGTCGATAAATGCCTTATCTACATCTGCTGGAGACAGGCGTCCGTCCTTGCGGTTATTATGGTAGTACTCGTCGAGGGTGACGACCTCCTTATACCCTCGCGTATAACCTGTGAGGGTGAAGCTGTGAGCGGAGGTGGTGCCACCAAAGTCCACGCCTATGACCGCGTACATGATGTTGGATGGATTGTAATCGTCATCGACGACGTAATCCTCCGGGCGATCGGCAAATTGCTGGTAGATCAGGCCGTCCGCTGCCACCCATAGACCCAGGATGTTGCGCTTGTAATACACACCGGTGTACATGCGCCGGTACTTGTCCTTGACTTGCTGAGACAGCGTGAGATTGTCGTCAAGCCCAAAGTGCAGCAGGCAGATGTTTTTGGCGTCTGCCTGTTTGATGTAGCCCTCGTTGATGTAATGGTGTGGCCCGGCAGGGTTGCAGTTGAGCCACATTTTGGCTCCCTTGACGCTGCAGCGGCCAATGGCTTGGACGACAAAGCTCTCTGGCATGAGGGCCGCCTCATCGAGGTACGCCCCGGCTGCGGTCAGACCCTGCAGCTTGTCCTGGGACGCCTCGTTGTTGGCCTCATAGAGGTAGTACACATTGTCTCCGATCTCAATGCTGTTGTCCTGGCCGCCCCGGTGGTACACATATGACCAGTGCCAGGCGCGCAGTATTTGCAGCATCGGTCCGATGACGTTTTTTTTCAAGGCCCCAATGGTTTTTCCGGCAACGATAAAGTTCTGCCCGGAGTAATTACTCTGGGCAAATTGGAGGAATGAGCAGATGCACGCGATGGTCTTGCCCGATCGGATGGAGCCGTCCGCGATCACCATGTCGCAGGGCGCGTAAGGCGATCCGGGACGCCACCAATGCAGCAACCTCTGTTGCTGCGGGGAGAACGGAAGGAATTTAAACTCTTGACCGCCTGATTTACGTCTCCTTGGCATCGTTTACCTCCTCAAACAGCTTTTTGAGGTCTTCCTCGCTGGGGCTGGTGGCCGCCAAAAAATTGGCAATGCCCGCGCCGGTGTCGCTATCTGTTGAGTAATACTCCAAATACAGCTTGATTGCGTTGGTGTCTCCTGCGACGCAGCGGTCCACCAGCCCCTTATGCACGGCAGCGGACTCCGTGACGCTGTACTTGACGATGAGGTCGTCAAGCTCTTTGGCGTAGTCCTTTGGCCTGAGCATCCCATGGCGTCGTTTCAGGGATTTCAAGTCATCGAGGATGTCAAACTCGATGCGGGAGGTTTGCGCCCGCATGGCGTCCTGCAGCATATTAATTGATTGTGTTTTCCTGCGGCCCATATGGGCGCTCACCTCCTTTTCAGATTTTGGCTTATATGGCCCCTGTAAGGCATTGGGGGTCATATGGTACAAACTCCACCGGTGCATCTAAAAAATCGATCTTAAAAGCCGTTAAAGGCATCTTAAAAGCCGTCTATCCACATCCGCCTGTCTGAGACCGATAATCTGTCAGTCTGGACAGGCTTCGCCACCCGCTGCGGAGCTGATCCGCGCGGTGGCCATGATGTAGATGACGGCTTATCCACGTCGCCGGGACGCATCAACCGGCGGGCTTTTAAGCGTTTTAATGATTGCTTTAAATACTTTATACAACCTCGACCGCGAGGTCCTTGGTGATGGTGATCCCGCCGACAGTCATCCGGACGCGTGCCCGGCGCTGGTGGGGAGAGACGCGGACAATCTGATCGTCCTTGAGTTGCAGCAGCGGGCCGTCCAGGATGTCCCAGCTGCCATCCGGCTCCCGGTGGACACGGGATATCTCCCAGTCACCGGTGGTCCAATACCGCTCCTCCTCCGGTGTGAGAGGGCTCGGCCTCCCACGGTTGCCCAGCACCCGGATGATGCCGGAGACCGCATGTACCATGCCGTACAGCGACACAGGGGAGGATGCGCGGATGAGCACGTAGCCCGGCAGCAGCAACCTGACACGGCTGTTCCACTTGCCGCCCTTGCGTACAGTGACATGCTCCCTCGGCGTCAGCACGGTCGCACCACGCCGGGCAAGGTCTCGGCTGACATCATCCTCGCTGCCGGTGAGCACCTGCAGCACATACCAATGGCACCGATCCACTATGTCCCCTCCTTTTTGGCGGCCTCGATGACTGCCACAACCTGGCGATACAACGTCGGATCACGTTTGGCCAAGACGTCAAACAACGCCGTCTTATTGGCGTCGAGTGCCTTAGATGTATCGTCCGCAATGCTGTGATCCACACGGCGCTTGTACTGCACGGCGCGGGTGAGGGCCGTTGCCTGCTTGAGCAGCTTATCCGGAGGGATCGTGCCCCATGCCTCGGCAGGCATATCCACGATGGCCTGAAGGATATTTTGCGACGCGAGCCGGGAGATTGCCTCTGTGATGTCCAGGTCCGGATACTCGTCCATGATGGACGTAATCGCCGCCATGTTGTCCTGGGCCGCCCGAAGCATTTCGACCGACGCGGCAAACTTGCGGGCATAGCGGCAGACAGATTGCTGCGATAGCGTGATGTTGTTGTCGGCCAGATACTGCACGATCTGCCTGTATGTGCAGCCGGTCATGAGCATCTGGTCCACGGTCTCCTTGATATCCGGCGGGGACTTGTCGATGATGCCGCTGCTGCGGTTGCGTCTGCGGCTCATACGCTATACCTCGACGAGCGGGTCCGGTTCCGTCTGCCCCAGCAGCAGCGCAAGCCCATCCGGGGAGAGCCTGGCCTCCAGCATATCATATCCGCAGTCCAATGCGCTGGCCATCGCCTTGCTCTCGATGTGCCGCAGGTAGATGTACCCACGGTCGTGCAGATAGGTGAGAGCGGCCTTGAGGTCGGCGTCTACCATATTGAGCGCCGGGCGCAGCTGGTACAGCTGCACATAATCGCACAGCATGTTGAGGTCCCGCAGTACCAAGCCATTGTTGCGCCGCACCTTGGCGGCCATCATCTTGCTGACTACGTTGTTATCCATTGATGTGGTCTCCTCTTCTGCCCTCTAACAAGAGGTCGTATATTTTTTCCAAGCGGGCGTTCACATCCGCTTGTCCCCGGAAGTAATCCTCCTTGAGAAGGCACTTACTTTTGAGGTCATTGATATCCACGTTGAGTTGTTGGATGTCGTCCCTGGACTGTGATTTGTATCGCTTAAAATCGTCCTGGGTTACATACGTCTTTTCAATTTCATGGATTGACTCACCGTGTTTATCCGTTGTTGAAATGGTACGTTTTAGAAAGAATCCGATGATTGTTATGGCAAGACCAGCTACGGTGGTGATGATCCACCAAATTGCTTCGTTCATGATATCCTCCCGGTGCAAAAAAATAAGGTACACTTGAGACATCTCAAGTGTACCCGAAGCCCGTTATTCAGTTCAAACGAGATTCCATTCAACGATTTTAGGGTCAAAACAAAGATTCCTGTTCTCCGATTTTTCTTGCATTTGACGTAATTTCCCATATTGTTTGATCGCTTAAATGGTATTTGCGCGCCAGCTGTTTGACGTTATGGCCGTTATATTCTTTTCGTATCTGGTCATCCCTGATCTTCTTGGTGAGTCGGTCAACTGTCCAAATTCGGATTTGGCTGCCGCTGAAGCGCCGGACAAGTTCTCTGTACGGCTCAATGCCGATTGTTTCTGCTATCTCCAGCTGCTCACCTTTTAAGTTTTCCAGAGATAAATGCTCCAAAAAGTCATCCATTGGCATCGCTCCTTTGAGAGCTGCTATCTGTTTTTCCGGCTTTCCGAGCGGCGGATTTAACGTAATTTTCGGTCATGTCAATTAAGACTATTCCCTGTTGGCAATCCAGCCAACGGAACGGCTGACGCGGGTCAGCATCAATGCCGAGATGTTTTTTTATAATCCCCCTCACGCGTTCTCCGAGAGTAGCACAGCGTGGATGTTGATCACACTCTTTAAGTTTGTACATGAGTTGCCATGCCTTTTTTTGTTGTTCTACAGTCATGCCTCTGGATGCGTATTTGTCTACCGTGGGTTGCGGCTGATTTTTGCGGGGAGAACGCTCTGATTCGGAGGGATTGAGCCGCAAATCAAGTTCATTGACCACCATACAATACTGTTCATTTGTGAGTTTGCTGAGGTGCCATTCTCCCGTAAGCCCAAGCGACATATTCCTCAAGTCATCCTTATTCATACCCAGCTTTGCAGCCATCCCGAAGAGCCTGTTGGCCTCTTTCCCGTTCATGAGTTTCTCCTCCTTTTGCTGGTTCAGTTGACAAATATAAGATTTTTTTACAAAACAGGCGCTTAATAATCGAGCGCCTGTTTTGCATTATTTATGTAATTTTGTCAACCCTTGTCCGCCGGAACGACCGTGATTTTGGTGGTCTCCTCGACCACCATCGCGCCCCGGATCAGGTCAAGGATATGCTCCGGGTCGTTACATCCAGTAGGTGCGCCCATTAGCAACTGCCGAAAATTATCCCACACAGCGGCCTCCTGAATCAGGTATGCCCACTCCTGAGCCTGTGCCTCATCCATTCCACCAATTACCTGCAGGTTACGTACGTCACCATCATAATTGGCTCCGTGCAGCTTTTTAGCGAGAACCTTTTTGGCTTTGTCGTCCACG
Organism: Anaeromassilibacillus senegalensis; assembly: GCF_001261775.1. Taxonomy (GTDB): domain Bacteria; phylum Bacillota; class Clostridia; order Oscillospirales; family Acutalibacteraceae; genus Anaeromassilibacillus; species Anaeromassilibacillus senegalensis. The sequence goes on from NZ_LN868538.1 coordinate 582,698, forward strand.
GGTATGGATTGGATCGCGTCGTTCAGTGTCTGCTCGACGTACTCGCCGGACCACAATCCCCCCAGCATCCGAGTGGCAGGATCGGAAAGCTTGTATGTTGTCTTCTCTGTAACGGCATCCTTGTAAGCACCGCCAAAAATCAGGCGAAGGCGGGAGGGGGTATGTGAGCTTTAAGGAGCGGGCCGTAGTAGCTACCACCTTGTTCCCATTGCTGCTGACGTAGCTCGTGGTCTTATATTTGGTGTCCTGCAGGTCCTCTTTGGCCTGCAGAAGGAACTCGCTCTCCAGCTGGTTTTGCTCAGCCTTCAGCCGATCGATTTCATCCTTGATTTGGACGAGACGGTCAATCTTGCGTGAGTCCATGATCCAGCTCCTCTCTCAGTGCCTCGGCGCAATCCCGGCACATGCTGATACCGGCAATCTCCATAATCTGCTCAACCGTGCCGCAGAATCGGCAAACCGGGACATGTGGTCTGATGGTGACACTGTGGTCGCCCGCCTCCTCGATGTCCACGGCCATGCCCGGCGTCCAGCCGACCTGGGCGCGGATGTCTTTAGGGATGGTGATCCCACACTTGGACGTCAACTTTTTGCTTTTCAATGTTTTGCCCCCTTAAATAAGCCTGAAATGCGATTTTACGATTGCATAGATTGCGCCGGGATCGTGATGTGTAGCTATCTTTTTAGCTATATTTTTACGTCGATCTTGGCGCTCCTCGCGGTCAACCTTATCGTAATACTCCCGTACATACGGTAATAACTCGCCGACGCTGTCACCAACAATAAAATAGATGTCACCATCGTCGTTGACGTTGTGCCTGAGACTTCCTGGACAGTACCAACGATTTTCCAGATCTCCGTAACGAATAGGTCTAAGGTCATCCCACTGGCGTTTATGCCTTTCTAAGTCTTCGATACAGGCCCTAGCCTGCGCCAGAAATGTCTCCGGATCATATGCCACAAAATAGCAGTAGCGGCTGTAATAATACTGTGATACGATCAGGCACGGTTTGTGCTGCGGAATACGGCACATCCACGCAGCCATAACCTTGGCGCGGGTATCGGCGATCTTTTCAGCTGGGCCGCAGTGCGTAATAGATAATCCGCAATCATTGCACTGAACAATCGCCGTTTTAATGCCCTTAAAGTGATAGGTCGTCTCTCTGTACGTTGCCTCTGCTCCACAGCAGGGACAACACGGCAAATTATTAGGCATCTATGTATCCCTCCTCTTGGGCAATCTTGCGCAGCTTAGCCACCGTGCCAGCTCCGATACCATTGCCGGTCCCGGCCAGCTTATCAAGGCAGGTCAGATATTGTGCAACCCCAAAAGCCGGTGCGGTGCGGTCAACAAAATCGCACAGCTGCTCGTCCGTCATTTTGCGGATTTTGACCGCCGTCTCATGGCGGTCGTGCTCTCCGGGCGTGCGTCTACATCTCCTCTTTTTGGCCATCCGTATTGTCCTCCTTGCCGATCAGCTCAATGGAGCTGTTATTTTTGGTCAGGTGCCGCCGCAGGGCGGCGAAATTAGTCCACCAAGGATAATAGATAGAGTACATGCTCTCTTTACGAGCCCGTGCCCAACGCTTGGCCGTAACGCCTTCAGGAGCTTTTGGCGGGAGCAGGCTTTTCCGGTCCTCCCGATAAAAGCGGCGGCGTTCCTCGCGGTCTTCCACCAGATTCTTCCCATCAATAAATCCATTAACATAGACAGCGATTACGTTACGATATGGACCGTCAGGTTGCAGCTTCAATGTGACCTTGTACCCATCTACCATCAGGTCAGCATGGGTATATAGGCTGGTAGCCAGATTTTCACAGATCGCCCAATTTTCCTTGGTCATGTTTTCGCCACCTTTTCCATGCGCTTTTGCAGCCGGATGTCCCGACCAGCAAACTGCACCGTCGCGTACGACCCAGCAATCCGAGAGGTGACGCGGTTGGTGTACAGCTTCTCAATTTCGTTCATCGTCAGGTTGGTGCTGATGATAGTGGACCGGGCAGTGTTGAGTCGGGAGTTAATCAGATCGTATATCTCGCTCTGTGTATACCGCGTCACCATCTCAGCGCCCAGGTCGTCGATCACCAGCAGCTCGCAGCCATAGATGACCTCCCTGTACTCCAAGCAGTCCTCCGTCTGTTTAAACTTGGCAGCCTCCAGTTGACTCATCAGCTGGGGGGCCGAGGCGTACATCACCAAGTGTCCGGAGTGCGCCACGCCGTCGGCAATGGACAGGGAGAGGTGTGTCTTACCGAGGCCCGGAGGGCCCATAAAGATCAGACTCCTTGCGCCCGGAGCAAAGTCCCTAGCATATCGCCTACAGCTCTCCAGCACGTTGACCATCGTCTGCCTGGTATCTCCATCGTAATAATGGAGACTAAAGCGATCAAATGAGCAATCCCGCGCGATGGACACATCGCAGAGCTGCTCATACACCAGCTGATTGAGGATTGTTTGCCTGCAAGCGCACATCTTTCCGTCTACGTAGCCGCGATCCTCGCAGGTCGGGCACTCATATTTGGGCTCCAGGTCCTCCGCGACCACTCCGGCATTGATCATCATCTTATGCAGACGGTCCTTGTCGGCGCTGATCTGAGCCTCCATCTTCTGCGCCTCGTCGGCGCGACCTCTGATTTTGGCCGCGCCAAGCCGGGCGTGTTGGCGGGCAATCTCCCGCATCATTGCATCGATCTCCGGATGCGCGACGCGGAGCCATGACCGGTTGGTATCCTGCAGGGCCAGCGCCGCACGGCGGTAAGAGGCCAGTATCTCATCGGCGCGCTGCTCAAGCTTTTTGGGGTATTTCACGACAGCCCTCCTCTCTGTTTGACAAGGAAGGGGTGTCCAGAAATCGGACTTTATTCGGGAGCACCTCATGGACTGTTCCATCTTCGTATTCAATAATAGCAAACGCTCTGAGGAGAGTCCCGCCCAATTGACCATGCGGTACATCAGATGGATCTATCGCCCAGCTCACATCCTCCCAACGATGCCAGATTGCTTTACGACCATTGACCAGGCATAAGCGGCCAATTGAGCGATAATCATCGCTCGCCTCAGACGGGATGTCCGGTATAACTGGGATGTCTGGCTCGTCCGCTTGCACAGATTGCAGTTCCATGGGATCAACGCCGTGCAGTTGATTAAGCGTCACGCCAAATACTTTTGCCATCAAGATTTTCGCGCTTGTGGATGGATTATATTCTCCGCATTCATACCCACAAACAGTTGTCTGGCTCACTCCAATTTGATCTCCGAGCTCTTTTTGCGTCCATCTGTGTGCTTTGCGTAGCATTTTAATATTTTTCCCCAGCGTGTTTTCCAAGATTATCTCCTTTCTGCCATTATTTGTGCGCCCGTCACACCAAAAATCTGTTCCAGCGCGGCCAATGCGCGGCCTGTAGGCTCGCGCAGTCCATTTTCGTAGCTTACGACAGCGGAGTATGAGAGCCCGGTTTTATTCGCAAGCTCTTTCTGTGTCCAGCCGCGCGCCTTGCGCAGATTTCTGATATTTTGCGCCAGTGTGGTCTTCATACGATCACCTTCTTTGCGATTGCCTCGCTCTGCATTGTTACGGGCTTGCGACCGTCGCCCTGATGGGCGGCTGCATTAAGGCGGCGGGCGGCATCAGCCGCCCAGATAGGAGAGTGCGCGACGGAGGATATGCATGATACAAGTGTCACAGATATGCTCCGCATCGGTGTGGTCGTGGACGTAATGGATATGCACGGATGTGTAGTTGCCACCTCCGGACGCATTGACTTTGCGGTCAAGATTGCACTGGCTGGGAGATTCAATGGGCTTTCCGCATACATCGCAGGTGTAATGTACGACTGTCGTTTTCATTGCTTTTCTTCGTCCTCCTCAAAATATGGATAAAACGTATGCCTACAATTGAAGGGCGGCGGACCAGCATTGCGGCCAGCGGCGTATCCCGCTCTGTGGCCTGTATCGTACCCTTCATCCACTCCGGAGCGGTGGCCAAAGATTAAACCCAGTGCAAAGGCCACCATGAGTGCGACAAAGATTGTCAGCAATGCAATCTCGCCGTCGATCCGATACGTCGCAAATATGCGATCGGCCAAACGGGATACCAGGTATCCCACCCACAGGCCGCAGGCCCACGGCACGAGATGTGGCAGATATTTCTTCATCTGGCCCGCCTCCTCTCCGGTATGGCGAGCAGCACACCGGCGATGCCGATCAGCGGCAGCATCCAAGCGGCGGTGGCCAGGTAATCCCCGGCGTACAACTGCATCGTGGCGACGCCGCACAGTAAGCCAACGGCCCATGGGAGTATGTAACGAGTGCAATTTTTCATGAAGTCTTCCTCCTCAAAACTGATTTAAACCGGCTTTAAACAACCGTTATACCCTTGGCTCCTGCCGCCGCCAGCAGATGCTTGTAATCCACGCTGCTGGTTGTAACGGCGTTATTGTAGATTTTAACTGCGCTCCGGATCGCGTGCGGCGTCTTTGCGATCGACCACAAAAAATTCAACTCTTTTTCCATGCCTTGTTGGTCGAGATGAGGAAAAAGCTTTCGGACATCTTCAAGCTGTGTTTCTTCGGTCCGGCATTTGCATTCCTGTATCATACGGTTCCAAAACTGCCGCATGTCGTCGGCCTTAATATTTTCAATAAAGCGGAGTACGTAGGTATTGCCCATCAAGACAAGAGCCGTGCCCTCCTGACATGTATCTAAATTGGGATCAGATAGACGCCGCAGCGTCTCCAGCGTACTTTTGGGCAGCTCCTGCGCTTCATCTACAACGATCACCTTCTTGCTGCCGTCAAGTTTTTTCCGGATTTCCCTATAGCGATCCATCCGGTTTTGAGAGAGAGACACGCCCAATCGAATGGCTATCTCATTGATGACTTCGTTAGGATATTTGCATCCATATCCCGCGCTGATCCTTATTACAAACCCTTCGTTATCCCGAGCGTACTGGTACGACGCCATCGTTTTTCCGACTCCGGCATCACCGTGGATGATCAGGATTCCGCCCATCAGACGGCAATATTCGATCATGTGATATACCTTCTCAGAAATGGAGGTTGGCACGTACTCAAATTCGCTGATAAGTTTCAGCGGGTGTGATTCCTCAAACGTAGTCTGCTTTTCCTTGAAGCCAAAATAATTTGCCAGGCGCTTCTCCAGCAGGGGGATATCCCCTTTATAAGTCCCTTTGAGGTATTCCGGGAAGACAGCGCCACCTTTATATCCAAGCTGATCTCCCAAAGCAGTCCTTGTGATTTTGCTGGGATCGTCTTTAGCTTTCCGGTCCTCCACCTCAAAAAATTTCTTTAACGCTGCCTGCAACTCTGGATTAAACTTCTTTTCATTCATCTTCGCGCGCTCCTTTCAGTCTTCTGGCATTTTCAAGCATCAATTCCAATGGCATATCCTGTCCAACGACAGCAGATGTTTGGTATTGGACTTCATTAGCTCCAAACAGCTCAACGATCTGCCCCATGGGTGATTCTGCGTCAACGGCCTTTTCCAGATTGCGGTGCGCTTGGATCATGGTAAGGTCGAGAGCCGTCATACGCTCTTCCTTGCTGAGCATCTTGTCCTTGGCCCATTCTTTAATCCGCTTGTTGTAGCGGTTGATCTTGCTCATACCAGCCTTGATCTGCTCAACCTCCGCGCCGTAGGCCGCGACGGCCTCCTCGTCGGCGGGAACAGTCATGATGTATCTGTCCTCCAGGTCGTAAACCCTCACAGATGACAGGTCATCAGGATCGTAGCGGTAATAGACTTTTTCGCCCTGCCATTCTTCCAGAAATTCCGGAGTCCAATAATCAATGCTGTATCCAGCGATCGTGTTTCGTACGCCGCGCCGCCCAACCTTTACCGCGCGCGAACTGCGCATCATCATGAGATTGAGGTCGGCGTCGCTCTGCGGACGCCGGATAACCTTCCTGTGTTCCATGTATACCTGTATTTTAGGTTTTCCCCGATCGGCTTTTGACTGGCCGTTATACGGAAGATAGTTGTAGTATCCAGACATGAAGTCGTCTACAATCTTGATAATCTCTTTGTCGGTTGGGATTTTTTTGCTTTTCAAGAGCTTCATGTGCCCTTCGGGGCGTTCTGCAATGGTGCCGCCACAAAAGCTGTTAATCTCGCGGGACAGCATCTCTTTAACATCCAAAAAAATCCTTTCAATGATCTTTGCTTCCGGATTTCCGGGAATGGCATTGACCATCTTGATACCTAAGCGATCAAATACTGGCGGCGGCAAAAACTCGTCCTGTTGGGATTTGCGTTTGCGGTGGCCGCGTCCGCCAACATCATGCACCAAAAACTCGCTGCCGTTGTCCACCAGCAGGTTTTTGGGGACGCCGTTCTGCTTGATTGCGCGCCGCAGAGCGCTCAGCGTAGCGTCGGCGCACGGCGAAAATGTCACCTGCCAGCCGACGAACGCAGTCGATCTCACATCCAGATAGGCTGTAAGATACAACCGGTGCGGAACCCCAGATTCCGAAAGAGAGAAGAAGTCAAAGGTATGGTTGTCCGCCACCCACCAGTCGTTGGACTCCATCCCGTCAATCGTGCGGAGCATATACGGAGCCATGCGGTCATGGAGGGCTTTTCCGCCCTTGCGCTCATACAAATTGACTGCTGCCGGGATATCGCTTTCAATGCGCCGCCTGAAGCAGCTGTATGTACGGTCTTCGGGGATTGTGCGGAGCAGTTCCGGCTTTTTTTCGGCCAGATACTCTTTGGTTTTTACGGCGCATTGACTGACCGACAATTTTTCGTCAAAGTAGTAGGTCAGAAAGACCCGCCACACAAAATCGTCCATCTTGCTCTGCCCCTTGCGCCAGAGGCCGCGCTTGTCCACCAGTCCGTCGTAGTCGTTGGACTTGTACGCGCGCTGGCGGCTGTAGAGGATGTCGCGGGAGATGCGCACGTCCGGATACTTGGCCCGGCACTGCGCGATGTACTCCGCATCCGCCGCGTCCTTGTCCTTGCGGGGCGAGCGGTAGCCCTGCCAGTCCTGGATGATCGTGATCCAGCGGCTGATCTCCTCGCGCTGGGCGGCGGTGTATGTGTCCAGCGGCTTGGGCTCTTTGGCTGGTTGCGCCTTTTTGGGCTTGCGCAACTCGGGAGGGAGCTCAAGTCCATGCTGGCGGTAGTATTTGATCTGTAGCTCAGGGGCAATGTCCGCAAGCTTTATTTTATAGATTGGTCTGTTTTTTTTGCTTTGAATTATTTCTCCTGGGAGCTTGTAGGATTGGATTGCCAATTGTACATTACGCTCGCTGCAGCCCTTGAGCTCTGCAAGCTCCTTGGTCGATATTGTAATCACATTGTCACCTGCTTTCGGCCTGCCTCATCGGCACCGGGCGGCCAGACCTCGGTGGACGCCCTTGCGGGCGTTTCGGCGTTTTACACACGTTTTTAAAAACTTACAATGATAAGAGCAGGATACCAAGTAGAGCACCTAAAAAAGCCCCTAACGCATAAGCGAGATAAATCCAAATCCTTTGAGGCCGACGAAATTGCCCTTCGTCGGCTTTCATTATTTCAATTGCAATACCAACAACTTTTGCTACATCCCTTATTCTTAGGCTGCATTCTTCATTCTGTCTGTTTGCATTTGAGTCATTTACCGTAGCCGCCTCTTTTTGCTGCATATCCTCCATGAGTGCGTCCTCCTATCTGGCCCAGTGCCCACCGGTCGAGTAATCCCATTCAATGGTCCCATCGGGATACTGCCGTACACCGTGAGCCTTGAGCGTCCAGCCGTCTTTGAGCCGTTCCATGCTCACTGATTCATTGCAGATATTTGTGCAGAGATACTCATCTCCGTTGCGGTTGGTGTAGATTTCTCCGATTTGCGGGGCGATGCGGACGGGATAACCTTTAAGTGTTTTTGTCATTGCTTTTCCTCCATTATTTCTCTCTCATTGCTTCCCGGAAGCGTTCCACTGCCTCTTTTGACATACCGTCTGGTTTCGTTTCTGGCTCTAAGAGCGCCGTTCTCATCGCTTTTGCAATGATGTCAGTCATTTCTTCGACGCTTAAATCAATAGTGATATTCATGATTAAGCTCCTTTCGGTTTGACAAAAATATCATCAATCCTGCAGCCCAGCACCCTTGCAATTTCCCTAGCTCGCAGGTGATTGGTCATTTTGGTGCTTCCGTCTTCCAATCGGTAAATAGAGTTTATCGGGAGACCTGCTGCAACCGCCAGCCGGTACGGCGTCATATTTGCTTTTTCTCGATGATTTTGTAACTCGGTAACGTTTACTTTCAGCAACATCTATTCCACCCTCTTTGTTTCCATTTGTATATGTCATCCTTATTGTATCATTTCCAATTGTATACGTCAAGGGCGATTTTTGCTACTTTTATTTACATTTGTATATAGATTCGATATACTTAATTTTAAAGGAGGTGTGCAAATGGATGAAAAAAGCTCATTGGGAAAACGTATCCAAAACCTAAGGATCGCAGCAGGATTAACACAAGAACAATTAGCAAACAAAATTGGAATCAGCATGGCGGCTATTCGCAACTATGAAAACAATTTACGGGAGCCAAACGGCAGAACAATGGTAGCGCTTGAGGACTTTTTTGGTGTAACTGGTAGATATTTGTGCGGATATACAGACGAAAAAATCCCCTATATCGATAGAAAAAAATCCTCTGCCCGGATCGTGATCGAGGCAGAGGAAAACCCATTTTATAATTTTTCAGATAAAGAACTAGAACTACTTGCCGACTTTTTGCTCGAAAGAGGGATTAAGGAGACTGAGCTTCACAAGCTCCCCATTTCTAAAAAAAATGTACTCTACGCAATAGCCTTGCTCATTAACACGACATTCCCCCCTCTCAACCTTAGTGTGGGGGAGACTGGTGCTACCGAGAGGTCCGTTGGATAATAGGCTATCTCTAAAACGATCAATGGTTTCCTTTTTCATAACATTCCACTCCTTATTATGTAAAATAGAATCCCTCTATATAACTAGAACGTTTAATTTTGCCAAAAGGAGACACTTTTTACTGTGGTAATTTATGGATTTTATACATTTTATTTAAATGTGAAATATATTTACTTGATTGATTCTATATAAATATTAAAATAAGTTGTAGACATGTTTTCTTGTAAAAGAACGGGTACTCCGCTATTTCCTAGAAATTGTATGTTTATAAAATATTTATGAATAATATTCATTCTTTGTTTGATGGAATCTTTTATTTCCTATTGAAAACAAAAACGATGGGAACCCGCATGGATACTGAATGCGAAGTACTTCGTTTTAACATGATAAAGCGCTTCGCTATTTCGCTATACATTTGTGTTCAAAAGAGCACAGGACTGCACGATTGTTTTTTGTTTCCATAAAGTCTTTTAAAGGGTATGTTAAAAATCTAAAAAGGCCAATAAACCGCATAGCATTGCGGTTTATTGGCCTTTTTCTTAAAACTTTAAATACTGTTTTAAAGAGATTTTAAAGCCCTTAAAGCAGCATTCTTTTAAAATAATATAAAATATAATAAAATTCTTTTTTTGATTAATATAGGCTTTTAAAGTTTGCACTTAAAATACAAAAAATCCGGCGTTTTCCAAGACGTCACCAATTCTAACGCCTAAAAAACGCCGGTCTAAAGCCATTTTTCGGGTTATCAACAGTTTTCACGGGTTTTCACGTCCGTTTTCCTCGTTTTGTATTCTTCCTACAAATCTACACGCGTCCGCTTCTTTCACCGCCGCTTCAAACGGGGCAAGATACAGCTCATGCAGGGTCTGCTCGTCGACCTGTACGTCAACCGCACCGCCCGGCGTGCTGTCCTGTGCGAAAACAGCGAAGTGCTTCAGGGTTGCCATGACGTTCTGGTCCTGGATACCCTCGGTCTCGCTAACCGCAAGACGAGAGATCAGGAACGGGTCCTCGCCAAGCTGATCCTTGCTGCGTCCAAAGTGTGCTGTACGGGTAATATCAAACTGAGAACCCAACTGCACACTGCCGGAAATTGCTCTGTTTTCCGAACCGCTGATCTTACCGTAATCGTAGGACAGATCGGTGCTCCAGGTGGAACCCAGCATCTGCTCGATCGGCGGGTTTGTTGTATCGTAGATAGAGGTAACGCCGGCAGGTCCGTCAAACATGCGCATCTGCGGGACGCCCAGTCTCGGAACGCCTGTCAGGGTGCCTGCGTCTGCAACCGTGCCGTTTGCACCGCCGCCCAGCAGGGCGAATTTCTCTTCGACCGTCATGCTGTTGATGAGCGCATCGACCTTTTCGTCGCGGACTTCCTGGCTCTCAACGACCATGTATTTCTCACCGTACGTCTCCGGGAAGGTGGTTTTTTCCAGCTTCGGATCGCCGATGTCCGTGTATTTCGCTGTGCGCTCGTCGGCAATCTGGCCGTCCCAGTTGAGGCCAAAGCCGAAGCAGTACGCGTTGCCGTCGCTGTCTTTGTAGACTTCCATGTCGTGGAAACCATCTTCGTAAGCCGTTTCAATCGCTTCCATGCTGGCCGGCATGTTGACCGGCAGCAGGCCGTTCGGCTCGCTCTGTCCGGAGATCACTTCCAGGAATGCATCCGGAGAAACGCTTGTGCCGATCAGCAGTGCGTCCACATCCGGCTCAAACTCGGAAACGACCATCGGGTTCTCCATGCTGAGGATGAAGATAATCGGCTTATCGCCCATCAGCTTCACTGTCTCCTGAATCAGCTCCAGATTTTCCGGCGTGCCCGCGTGGGTGTTGCCCTTTCTGGAACGGTTGGACTTGTAGTCGCCCTTGGACTCGTCCGGTGTCTCGTTGTGCTGCACCAGGGTGCCGTCCGCATGGTACCAGTCATAGCCGATGCTGGTTTCACGCATTGCATCCGCGGTGTACGGGCCGTAGGTCAGGTTCTGCGGGCGCCCGTCCGTGTACTCCATCGCCATACCGGGCGACTGCAGCTCGATGATGGCAAAGTCAGCTTCGTCCGCCGCCTGTTTTTTCACCTCATCGGCCGGCATCTCGCCGCTGTCTTCCGCCGCGATCAGCGCGTCGGGAACATTATAATATTTCTGTACCTTGTCGAGGTCCAACACTGCCTTAACGGTGGTGGTAACCGGTCCGCCCCAGCCGCCGCCGGTCGATTTCTTCAGCGGGACATAGGCGGTCAGTTCTTTGCCGTCTTCCGCTTTGAGCGGCAGGGTGCTGTTGGAGTTCTTCGCCATGATCACGGCGTCCTTATGCGTCTCATACGCCTTCTGATTCAGTTCCGGAGAACCGACAAAGGATTTCGCATAATCCGGGTCCGCATACGGGTCTTCAAACAGACCCAGGTTAAACATGACCTTCAGGATGCGGGTGGCGGAAGCTTCGGTCAGCTCGTCCATGAAGTCCTCGCCGAGTGCTTCAATTCCGTACTCCTCGCTGCCGTACGCGCCCATCTCATAGGCCTTCATCATGTCTTCTGCTACATATGTATCACTGTCCAGGCCGCCCATCTGGTCCACGCCCGCCAGCATGCTGGCCAGTACGCGGTAAGGACGGTCATAGCCCTTGCCGGGCTCCAGGCCCCACGGGGTATCTGCCATTCCCATGCCCTCGTGGCTGCCGTGGATTTTCCAGTCGGTGCAGACGAGGCCGTCATAGTTCAGGTCCTCGCGCAGACGCTGCTGCACAATGTATTTGCTGAAGCCGTTTGCCACATTCTCGCCGCTCGGGTCCTGCTCAAACGGGATCGTGTAGTACGGCATTACGCCAGCGGACTGCTTAGTGGTTCCCTTGTACTCCTCCGCGAAGCCCGCGCCCTTTACAAAGTATTGCAGGATAGTTTCAAAATTCCCCGCCGGGTAAACGCCGAATTTGCCGTCGTCCTTATGGGCGTCAAAGCCGAATTCGCCGGTACCGCCGCTGGGCCAGTGTTTTGCGATGGTGGCAACGCTGCCGGTGCCCCAGCCTGTATCGACACCCCAATCGCTCTCTTCATAACTGGTATCGGTCTGCATGGCCTCAATAAAGGCGCTTGCCATGTCCGCGTTCAGCTCCGGATCTTCGGAGAACGTGCTGCTGTTTCTGGACCATCTGGGTTCGGTGATGAGGTCCATCTGCGGGCCAAGCATCATCTGGATGCCGATCGCGCGGTATTCCGCGGCGGTCACGGCGCCGTATTCAGACGCGGAGTCCGCGTCAAAGGTTGCCGCGATGCCCATATTGTTGGGCCATTTGGAAACGGTGCCGCCCGGCTCCGTTGTTTCAATGGTACCGGAATCCACAATACCCGTATGGCGCGGGTCAGTGCTGGTGACTACCGGGATACCGAACATCTCCGGCGTATCCTCCGCCCAAAATTGCAGCTTGTTGTTGTCCTCCGCCATTTTATCGGCGGCAGAGGTGCTTCTGGTCAGGTTGAAACGGGTGCCATCCTTCATCCCTTCCTTGGTCTTGCCGGTGGAGCCGTGGGTCATCAGCGCCAGCCGCTGTTCCGTCTTAAGCTGCGCCGCCAGGGATTTGGCACGGTCCAGGCTGGAGAGACGCCAGTCCTCATAATCGTCCAGCTTGCCGTTCTGGTTCAAATCCTTGAAGTAGTAGCCGGACGCTTCCTCATAGAGAATGTCCACATTGGAAGCAGATGAATGGGAAAGTGTTGCGCCGCCCTCGTTTTCCACGTAGAGGACGTCTTTGTAATACTCGTAGGTGCTGTTGGGAACCTCCGTATTGGTGAAATCTGTTCCCATGGAGACGACCTTCTTTTCTTCCTGCTGCGCAGCCTGTGCTTCGCCGATCGGCGCCGCAACCGTTGTCCCTAACAGGGCCGCTGCAATCAAAAAGGAAAGAATCCTGTTTTTGTTCATGCTTGCTCCTCCTTTTTCTTTCTGGTTCTTCGTTTCAACTGGTCACACGAATGGATAAAAAATGATCACCTCCGGCTGCTTTTTTGTCAGTGTTGTTTTCCTTGATACTTAACCTACCAAATTATCCAAATCAAATCAATAATTATGCGCGTAAAGTCGATATGGGGCGCAAATGGATTCCAACACCTGCCGAAAAGCGCCTGCTTTGTGAATTTTAACAACAAACTTTCCCTGTTACATTGACTTTCCATGCATTTTCCGATATGCTGATAATGATTTTAAAAACGCCTGCTTTTCGTCTATCGGACCGAAAACAGGCGCCGAATCGCAGGGAACCTGCGGCGCGGACAACATAAATTGATAGGAAAGGGTGGGGTTTTATGATTTCGATCGCCTACTGCGACGACGAACGCGCGGCACTGAACCTTTACCCGGAGCAGGTGCGCGCGGCCTTCCAGCACTACCGCCGCTCCGTGGAAATTGAGCGTTTCCAGAGGCCGGGTCTGCTGATGGAGCGCATCGCCGCCAACAACCGCTTTGACCTGCTGTTCCTGGACATCAGCATGCCAGACATGAATGGCATTGAGCTGGGACGCCAGCTGCGCAAACTCGCGGACGACGTGCTGATTGTCTTTGTCTCCAGCCATGAGGAGCTGGTATTTGAATCCTTCCAGGTGACGCCCTTCCGGTTTATCCGAAAAGGCCATTTCTACCAGGATCTGGAGGAGGGGATCCCGGCGATCATCGCGGAGCTGGAAAAGCGCCAGACGGAGCTGCAGATTGACAACGGCAAGGAAGTCTACCGGATTGCCCCTTACAAAATTCTATATATTGAAAGCAGCGATAAAATACAAAAGCTGTTTACTTTGCAGGGGACGGTGGAAATTCGCTATAAGCTGAAGGAACTGGAAACGCTTCTGGCGGAATATGGTTTTATCCGTGTCCACAAGGGGTACCTGGTCAACGCGCGTTTTATCGCCTGCGTCAACAAACGGGAAGTTGTATTGAATACGGGAGAATCCATCCCTTTGAGCAAATACCGTCTGGAACAGGTGATGGAAGAATTGGAACGGGTGATTTGAAATGGAAGTTTTTTGCCGCTGGTTCAATTTATATTTGGAAGCATTTTCCCTGTTCTGGCTGCTGGAGCACAATTATAAGTTCCGCTGGGACAATCCATGGCTGAAAAGTATCAAATACGTTATGGCGCTATTGTCCATCGGTTTATTCCGTTTGGATCCCACTACAGCGTATTTTTCAACACCCAATTTCATGCTGTATTTTTCCGTTCTGGCGGTGGGCGGACTGTTGTTCTGCCTGCTTCTGCGCGGCAATCTGGCCTGCAAGGGACTGACCGCCATTGTCTTAATGAATATTCTGATTGAAATCCATCTGTTTATTGGTACACAGCTTTACTCCCATCTTCCTTCCCACTCACAGCTGACTTATCTGCTGCTGACAAAGGGCATGCTGGCTATCGTGCTGTTCCTGATGGTACGGTTTCCCATCCATGTGGAATACACTCTGCCGCGCAATTACTACTTTCTGATGTTCCTCGCGATCGTTGTCACGCTCACGATCCGCTTCACCACTCTGTTCCTGCAATTGGACGCGTTAAACAATCTGTGGCTGCTGGTCCTCTACCTGGCGCTGTACTGCACCTACAGCAAGCTGCTCCAGGATTATGGCAGGAAGGTTCATTTTGAGCTGGCCAACAACCAGCTGAGCATGCAGATCAACAGCTGGAAGGACATTGAAACCATGTACCGCGAGCTGCGGGAACTGCGGCATGATTTAAAGAATCACATGCTTTACATGCAGGCGCTGCTGGACCAGCGGGATTACGAGGCGCTGAGCACCTATTTCAGCCAGCTGAACGATCCCCGCCTGCTGCTCAAGCAGGTGATGCAGACCGGCTATCCAGTCCTGGACGCGGTGCTGAACGCCAAAAGCGCCCAGTGCTCGATGAAGGGAATCCCCATTGATATGAAGGTCCTGCTCACCCAGAAGATCGAGCTGCCGGCGGAAGACCTGTGCGCCATCCTGTGCAACCTGATCGACAACGCGGTCGAAGCATCGGAACAGGCGCCGGTAAAGGACATCCGTGTGGAGGTCAAAGCGGCGAAGGGCTGTCTATGGATAAAAGTATCCAACCGGTACCCCCGCGATCCGCGTGAAAAAAATCCGGCGTTGGCAACCACCAAGGAAAATCCGGAACAGCACGGGATGGGCATGCAAATTGTCCGCGACCTGGCCAAAAAGCACGGAGGACAATTCCGGTTCACATTCGAGGATGGCCAGGTTGTTGCCGGCGTCACCTTACCGGTGGAATCCTCAGACGCTTCCGTTCTGGCATCCTGATCCGTACAGAAAAAGCACCCTCTAAAAACACCCGAAAAGGCTGTTTTTAGAGGGTGTTTGCGTCTACAGATTAAGAAAAGTAGAGGTTCCATTATGGACTTTTGTTTCCATAATATGGACAATTTGACCACAGACCCCACAAAGGTTGACAACCTGAAAATAATTTTATATGGTTAGTACAGGAATTATCCATATTCTGCCGTTTTACTGGATAAAACAACTTATTTATGAAAGGAGGACCGTCCTATTTCTACCAGTAAAGGAGGAGATAACAAAACACGCGCGGACTTTGAAATGAAAGAAAGCTGCTATAGACGCTTTTGGATGAAGGAGAATGTAAAGTTATGAAAAGGCTTCAAAGAGTGATCTCCAGCCTGTTGACTCTGTCTCTGCTGATGGGAATATGCTCATCAAACATGGCCTACGCGGGCACGGCAGAAACTGTCAGCAAGGAAGCGGTGCTTTCCGCCGGCGCCTCCATAGGAGAGGACTACACGCCCGCCGAAACAGCCCGCCAGCACTTGAACTTTAACCGGGAATGGAAGTTCCAGGCAAAAACCGTAACCGTGGAAAATCCTTCCGCGCCAGATTTTGGCGGGGCGGCCGCTCCGGATTTTGACGACTCCGAGTGGACGGACGTGGGATTGCCGCACAGCTTCAGCATTCCTTACAACATGGAAACCAATTTCTTTGTCGGCTACGGCATGTACCGCAAGGATTTCCAGGTGCCTGAGGAGTGGCTGGCCAGCGGCAAGCGCATCAGTATTGAATTTGAAGGCGCTTTTATCGAAACAGAGGTCTTCGTCAATGGAAAAGCGGCGGGCAGCCACCTTGGCGGCTACACCGGCTTTACCTTTGACATCACGGACCTGCTGCACGCGGGGGAAAACGTGGTTGCGGTCCGCGTCAACAACCTCTGGCGGCCCGACCAGACGCCGCGCGGCGGCGACCACCAGTTCTCCGGCGGCATCTACCGCGACGTTTACCTCAACGTGACGGACCCCGTGCACGTCGCATGGTATGGCACGGCAGTCTCCACGCCCGCGCTGAACAATCCCGGCTTTGACGAGGACGCGGACAGCGACGGGCAGATTGACTATGATTACGAAAACATTGACGAAACCGCCTACACCCCAGCGGAAGAAATCCGCGAAAACATCGCGCAGAAACGCTCCGACGTGCGGGTGCAGACGGAGGTGGAAAACGACTCCGACGCGGCAAAAACCATCGTTGTCAAGCAGGAAGTCGTCGACGTCTCCGACAACACGCTGGTGGCGTCCTTCGCCTCCGAACCGGTGGTCGTTGCAGACAACAGCACCGCCATTGTGGATACAAAGAGCGACTATATCCAGAACATCAAGCTCTGGAGCCCGGAAACCCCCAACCTGTACCGCGTATACACCACGGTGTACGACGGGGATGGCAATGCCGTCGACCTGTTCGACTCCCCGCTCGGCTTCCGCTGGGTACAGTTCCTGAAGGACGCGTTCTTCCTCAATGGGGAGCAAACCGTGCTCTTCGGCGCGAATGCCCATCAGGACCACGCCGGATGGGGCGACGCCGTGACAAATGAAGGCTTCGCGCGCGACGTGCAGATGGTCAAGGACGCGGGCATGAACTTCATCCGCGGCTCCCACTATCCGCACGATCCGGCATATTCCGAAGCCTGCGACGAAACCGGCGTGATGCTCTGGTCCGAGGTCGCCTTCTGGGGCAAAGGCGGAAGCTCCCCCTCTGATGAGGATGTCTACCGGACACAGAGCTGGAATGGCGGCACCTATCCGCAGTATGAAAAGGATGAAGCACGATTTGAAGAAAGCTGCATGCAGGATCTGGAAGAGATGATCCGCATCCACCGGAACCATCCTTCCGTGATCGTCTGGAGCATGGGCAACGAGGTCTTTTTTGACAGCCAGATCGCCAAGTGCAAGGCACTGGTCAACAAGATGCGCAACTATGCCCATGAACTGGACCCCACCCGCAAGGCGGCAATGGGCGGCGTACAGCGCCAGAACTTTGATTCGCTGGACGTCTGTGACGTGGCGGGCTACAATGGCGACGGCGGCAGCTTCGATACCCACCATATGTCCAGCATCGCCTCCGAATACGGCTCCCACACGGCCAACCGCGGGGAATCCGGGGACCAGTTCCGGCCCTACTTTGACCACATGCAGAACGGCAGCAATATATACGATTATGCGCTGAAAGGCAACCGCTCCGGTTTGGCATTATGGTGCGCGTTCCATCACGGCAGCGTGCTCGGCACCGGATTGGCACAGATGGGCTTTATCGATTACAGCAGGCTCCCGCTCAAGGCGTGGTATTGGTTCCGCGAAACCTACACCGGCGTGCCCGCCGAATTCTCCATTGACGGAGAAGCGGACCACCTGACGCTGGAGTCGTCCCAGGACATCATTCCAAATGACGGCACGGCGGATACCCATCTTATCGTCACCCTGCGCGACGCGGACGGCAACTGGGTCAGCCAGAATAAAAACGTCACGCTGGAAGTGCTGGACGGCCCCGGCGTGTTCCCGACTGGTAAAACCTTTACGCTGAAAAGCGGAAACACCCTGCGTGATGGCAAAGGGGCGATTGAGTTCCGCTCCTTCTATGCCGGAACAACCACCGTCCTGGCCACGGCAGCCGATTTGGAACCGGTGGAAATCACCATTGTGACAAAAGACGTCACCGGGGACGAAACCGGCGAAGAGCCGGACGGCTTTATGGAAAGCGGCAGCAGGGACAACACGCCGAAGATTGAAGACCCGGGCACCTACGGCGGCGGCAGCTTCTCAGCGAACCGGCCCACCTTCTCCAGCAGCGGCGACGCCAAGCTGGCAAACGACGGCGACATGGCTACTTCCTGGGTGGCGGAAAACGCGGGCTCCGGAGAATATTGGATTCAGGATTTGGAACAGAGCCCGCTGCTCTATAAAGTAAAGCTCTCCTTTGACCGCGATCCGTACCCATACCGGCTGGAGGTCAGCAGCGACAAGAACGGCCCTTGGACGGAAGTTGTCTCCTATGACGCGGACACGGTGAAAAACCGCCCGTATGAGGAGAGCCTGCCCGGTACATACGCGCGATTTGTGCGCGTGGTCTTTACCGGCGTGCCGGAAGACGCGCACGCGTTCCTGACGGAAGCGGCGGTCTATGCGGTGGACTCCACAAAGGGCCCCATGCCGGACGAGCAGCCCGACCTCTCCTATACGACCGGTTCAGTCTATGTCTCCGACCTGCAGCCCGCAAAACCGATCACGCAGGGCTGGGCGGGTAAAACGCCGGGCATCGACGTGTCCATCGAGGGCAATCCCATCCGGATTGCTGGCACGGAGTACACAAAAGGCCTCGGACTTCACGCAAACAGCGAAGCGGTATATGAGCTGGACGGCCGGTACGCCCGGTTCCAGGCGGTCATCGGCATCGACGACGAGGTGACCGGCACCGGCGACGCAATCTATCGCGTGTACGCCACCGTTGGAACCGGCGACGACGCGAAAGAGCAGCTCATATACGAGGCGCAGATTTCCAGCGGCCAGGCAGAAAATGTGGATCTCAGCATCCGGGGCGTCACAAAGCTGCGCCTGATCACCGATGCGAATGGCGCCAACTCCAATGACCACACCGATTGGGCGGACGCAAAACTTCTGGGCGCCGTGCGCAATATGACAAAGGCGGACTCCGACTATATTGTGTCCATGTCCAGCAGCACGCAGGGACTGGAAGCCGGAAAAACCTTTGCAACGTACCTTTCCCTGAAAAACAACGGCAGCAGCAATACCTATGGCGCGTCCCTGGCTCTGTACAATCAGGAAGGAAAGTTGGTCAAGCTGGTGCAAGAGGAAAATCGCCTGTCCAAAAAGGCGGACGGACTCCTGACGCTGAAACTGTCCGTCCCGGCGGACGCGGCAGACGGTTATGAGGCGCGCTTGAACCTCTACGACGTCAACACGCTGGAACTTCTGGCAGAGACCGTACACTTTGGCATGCAGAACGAAGCTGCGCTCCCCGCTGTTTCCGCTTCTGTTAAAAGAGCGGCGCTTGCCGCCGCTGCGGAAGAAGAAAGCGTATGGGGCAAGGTGGACGGCGAGGACGACGCTGTCGTTAAGGAAGGTTCCTGGGGCAACTGGCCCGGAAGCGGCTCCTATATGACCACGGAAACCTATGTGGGCGACAGCTATCCCTGGCAGAATGCTTCCATCTCCTATACCTTCACCGGCTCACAGGTCGCTGTGGGTGGTAAAATTGACGGCAGTCAGGTTGGCGCGGACGTCTATCTGGACGGCGCGCTGGTGGATCATATCAACAGCAACAGTTCCGCGCAGGGCAGCAAAAATGGGTACTATGAAGTATGGCGTTCTGAACTTCTTCCCTACGGAACGCACACGATCAAGCTGGTTCCCACCGGGAAATTCAGCGTAGACTATTTCTCCTATCTGACGGAGTCCCCGTGGAGCAAAATTGACGGTGAGGACGGCGGTATAGAAAAAGTGGGAACCTGGGGCCTTTGGAAGGACAGTAACGCCTACGAGGGCACGGAAACCTTTGTCGGCGACAACTACCCCTGGCAGGATACTTCTATTTCTTACACCTTCACGGGCATTCAGGTCTGCGTCGGCGCAAAGGTGGACGGCAGTCAGGTCGGCGCAAAGGTCTACATCGACGATGTGCTGCAAGGCGTAATCCACAACAAAGAAGAGGATAAGGCGAATCAGGGCTACAAGCGCGTATGGGTCTCCCCCATTCTGGAAGAGGGCGAACACACCATCCGTCTGGAGCCCATCGGTAAATTTGGCCTGGACTACTTTGAATCCCTCAAGCCCGGCTTCGGCGATCTGGCCGAGCCACCGACGGTCGATTTAAAAGACCTGCTGGCGCAGATCGCAGACGCGCAGAGCCGTTCCGAGGACGCCTATACGGACGACAGCTGGGCCGCCATGCAGAAGGCTTTGCAAGCGGCGGAGGCAGTGCGCGATCAGGCCATGCCGACGCAGGAAGCCGTGGATAACGCGGCGGAGGCACTGAATGCGGCGATCGCCGCGCTGGTTCCCTATACCGCACCTTCGGACGCGGAACGGGACGCTTTCCTGCAATCGCTGGCGGAAGTGCTGCACTTTATTGAGTCTGATACCGCAGCACAGTACAAGGCGGCTGGCATTGAGACGCTGGCAAAGAGCTTCCAGGAGGCTTACCGGCTGTATGTCACAGCCAAGCCGGAACAGGAAGCAATCGTCTCCATGACTTCCACCCTGCAAAACAATCTGCATGCATTGGAGCAGCTGGAACCGGAGAAAACAGAGCACACCCTCAGCATCACCTTCCCGACAAAGAATGCGCAGCTTTCCATTGCGGGAGAAGACCTCAAGCTTGCCAACCTGATCGGAAAATACGAAGCAAAGGTTATGGCAGGCGACGATGTAACATTGACCTTTACCCCCACAGTGGAGGGCAGAGAGTTCGCGGGCGTAACCGTCAACGGCGAACCGGCAACCCTGAGGGATACGGAATCCTACACCTACACCGGCAAGATGCCGAACGCGGATACCGATCTGCACTTTGCGTTCACCGTTGTGAACAAGCAGGTGCTGCGCACCGTGATCAATATTGCTGAAGATCTCAAGGGCGGCGGCGAATACAACGCGGCGGTACCGTCCGTACAGAAGCTGTTCGACGCGGCGCTCGATCAGGCGATTGCAGTCGAGGCACAGGCGGACGCATCGCAGAAGGACATCGACAACGCGTGGGCAAAGCTGCTCAACGTCATCCAGCACCTGAGCTTTGCAAAGGGCGATAAGACCGTCCTGAAGGAAGCGCTGGATACTGCGGCGGCCTTGGAACAGGACGATTACACAGCCGGAAGCTGGGCGGCGTATGAGCTGGTTCTGGCGGCGGTGCAGGAGGTCTATGACGACGCGGACGCGATGGACAAGGAGATCAGGGAAGCGGCGGCGGACCTGAACGCGGCGATGATTGCCCTGGTCTACAAGGCGGATTGGGAAACGCTGAACACGGTACTTGCACAGGCGGAGGAGATTGAGAAGGTCCTGGAGGAAGAGTACCTTCCGATTGGCCAGGAAGCCTTCCGCAATGCGCTGAACGCGGCAAGAGAGCTGGATGCGGAGGCGTCCCAGAAGGAGATCAACGCGGCGGCGGATGTGCTCACAAAGGCAATGGAAGCACTCCGCAGAATCCCGAACAAGAAGGCGCTGGAGGATCTGCTGGGCGAAACGGAGAACCTGAACCTCAGCAAATACACAGCTTCCAGCGCGAACCAGTTCCGCTCCATGCGGAGCGCGGCGCTGGCAGTCGCAAACGATCCGGATGCGACGGAGCAGGATGTGGAAGCGGCTTACAAGAATCTTCTGGCGGCCAAGGCGGCTCTGGAAATGAAACAGCCGTCTGCTGTCAAGAAGAGCGGCAGTACGGCGAAGATCGCCGTCAACACCTATGGTGCGGCGGGCAGAGTGCTGGTCAATCCCACAGCGGCGAATGTCCGTTCCGATGTAACCGGCGTACTGACGCTGAAGAGAGGCCAGTCGGCGGTGTTCCAGATGACCGTGGTCAATGGAAACGGCTTTGCCCCGGCCTTTACAGTGGGCAACGGCAGCGTGTTGAAGACACAGGCCGTTTCCCGCATTGGCAATCTGTACATTTACAAGGTCTGGGCAGTGGGCGCGCCGGGCGAAAGCACGGGCGTTTATACTGCTCTGGCCGGTAACACACCACAAAAACACAGTACGGTAACGGTTATCTAATCTTCTTTTACTTAAATTCTCTATGAACAGAGCCTGGCAGACTCCCTTTGGGGATCTGCCAGGCTCTGTTTGATTTATTTTCTTTAGTAAAACAAGCCCCTATGGTTTATCCGCATGGAATGGAACATCCTTTTCCACTGCTGTATCGGCATTGTATTTCTCTTTACAAAAAATTATATCCACCATTGCAAGCATCTTGTTTGTTGAATCATTCGCATGCGATCCATTAAGCCTATATGCATATATACAAGCCGAATCAATAACTTTTATTACCAGTAAAACGTCATTTTATAAATTACTCCCATAGACTGATCCAAACGCTTATTCTACACACTTTCTGTGTAAAAACCATTTTATTTTCTTGTTTATAAACCATAATAATTTTTTTATATTTCATAAGAATTTCTATTGCGAATTATGAAAATCTTTGATATGATAATCATAAAGAAAAAATTTCCAGATTTTGCCGTATTGCCAAAGAATGGCTGTGGCGCTGGAGACCCCCTCTTTTCTCTTTGATGATCGGTATATGCCAATACAAATATTTAATAAGTGAAAATATTTGTCCTGATCCTCATCACTTCTTTAAAACCATTATAATATGAAGAACAAGAGACAGTTTTTATCTGCAAAGGAGGCTATACCATGCCCTATCGTATTACAGACCAGGCACTCACAAAATTTTATAAAACCTGCGGCCCTGTGCTGATTGCGGAAAATCTGGCTGGTATTCCCTCTGAAAAAGAATTGCAGGATATCATTATTCCCTGCGAATTTGACGCAAGAATCAAGTCTCTGATTGCCGGCCTGAGCGACCGATTGAACGACATACCCGGTAAAAGATCCACCAAGCGTACCATGATCATCCTGGTTGCCGCTCTGATCGCTGCCGCGACAGCGGTTATGACGGTTTCCGCCGCGCGGGATTGGGTGATTCAAGTGGTAACCAAAATGATGAACACCCATACGGCAATCTCCATATACGGAGCGTACGCAGAAGAAATTGTTCCTTCCGAGCCGGCCGTTCTCCCGGAGGGCTATCAGGTTTTTACAAAGCGGACAAGCGATACGACCGCCTATACGGTCTTTGCAAAGCCCTATGGCAATATCCAATTGACGGAAAGCTTCCTGGCTACAGATTGGGAAACACTTCCGGATTTGAAATGCACGGATGTCAACGGAATCTCCATACAGTATCGTGAAGTCTCGGAAGACAACCTGAAGCAATTTTTCTGGACGTACAACGGCTTATACTATATTTTAAATATTACTGACCAGACATTATCGATAGACGACGTATTGACCATTATTGAAAGTATCGAGTATAACGATCCGCCTGCGCCGCAGCTCATCGCCGAAGCTCCCGTTGAAGGGCCCTTTGAGCCCTATGCGCTCACCTATCTCCCAGAAGGCTACGTTTGCACCGATCAAAATATCAACAGCCAGCATCGGTGCGCAAGGATCAGCTATCAGCGTCCGGGGAACGCAAGCGCAGATATTCAGCTGTTACAAATCGGAAAAGGGCGTTTAAAAATTGACAGCGAACATCTGGACGAGTACGACGACTCCATTATCATCAACGGAGAACACGCAACCTATATGAAAAAAAAAGACTGGCAGCGTATTCTGTTTGACAATGGATCGTATTTTCTCTCCGTCTTCATCCAGGATCATTCTATCGACAAGGAAACCGCTATCCGGATTGCGGAAGGAGCCGTTCCTGCAAATGCTTCCTGAGCAAATAGCAAAAGGCGTACTGCCAAGCGCAAACCGCGCGGCAGTACGCCTTTTTCATACTGAATTTGTGCATTTTACTGCCGCTGGGCACACGCCGAGACCAGCTCCATATAACAGCGCACCAGCCCCTGCTCCGCCTGCGACATCGATTCATACCGCTCCGCAAGCTGCTTTGTCTCCTGTGAATATTGGCTCTGGGGCCGCTCCAGCAATTCATCGACGGAAATGGCAAAAAAGTCCGCAATCTTGACGATTTTGTCGATTCCAGGATTGACCGTCCTCCATTTATGGATGGTCCCATATCCAAATTCCAGTTCCCGTTCCAGCGCGGCAATGGTGGTTTTGTTTGCCCTGCAAAGATTTTTAATTTGATTGACCAGCATATGCTTCTCTCCTTTTTATTCTTCCCTTGTTTGATTCGGGTTTCTTTTTCAAATGCTTTGCTGCATTTAAGTATCTTAAAAAGCTATCTATATTATAGTACATATGTTCTGAAAATGCAATAGTATCGAACGAATATTCCCACATTTCTTTTTCTATCCCCGATAAAAAAAGAGGCTTTGACTTTTCATCTGTCTGGCATTACACTGTAAAGAGCGGACAAGTCCATATCTTCTAAGGTTCGCCGTTTTCCAATGTCCTTCGGCAGGAAAGCGTTCAATAACGACAAGTAGGTTATATCAGATATGAACAAACGAATCGGATGCCTTTTTCTATCCGTTTTTCTGGCCCTGTTCTTTTTTGGATCCCTTTCCGCTGCGGCCGTCTCAAACGAATCCGCGCATGAAACTGTAACTGTCGCTTTTCCCCCTGCGGAGGGTATCAGTGAACTTGCCGAAGACGGCACCCGAAGCGGTATGTTTTATGATTTCATGATGGAAATCGCCAAATATACCGGATGGAACTATCAATTTGTCGATGGGGACGTTGAAACGCTGCTGGCTGAAATGGTAGAAGGCAATGTCGACATTATGGGCGGCATGTACTATCAGAAAAGTCTGGAATCGTACGTACACTACACAAAATACACAGCGGGAAGCAACAACACCCTGCTGTTCACCAATAAGGATGATCCTTCCATCAAAAACTTTGACTTAAACACACTGAACGGCAAGACCATCGGCGTCTATGCGCGATCAGAAGACCGCATCAACCGACTGAAAAATTTTCTCTCCTTTAACAGTCTGGACTGCACCATCCATCTGTATGATGACCTTTCCACCTATGAAAAATGCCTGGACAACCGGGAAGTGGACGTCATGCTCGGCAGCGACAACAATGTAAATGATCAATACAATGTCGTTGCAAAATTCAGCAGCCAACCGTATTACATCACCACGGCCAAAAGCCGCCCCGACTTGTGTGAGAAACTCAACTACGCGATGGAGCAGATTTACGCGGCCAATCCAAACTACGCGGAGGAATTAAATGAAAAGTATTTTCCTTCCTTTTATAACACCTTCATCAATTTTTCTGACGAGGATCTAGCGTTTATCAAAGACGCCGAACCGATTCGCGTAGCACTCATGCGGGAACGTTATCCAATTCATTTTACGCGCGGTCAGGTGTACCAGGGGATTGTTCTGGATATCCTGAACCAGATTTCCGAACGGTCCGGGCTGAAGTTCTCATACGTCTATGCCGACACCTACGAGGAAACGCTGCAAATGACCCGGGACGGTGAAACGGATCTCTCCGGTTTTTACCTGAACTGGAACCAGTCAACAAAAAAGGATAACATGGTGCTGACCCAAAGCTACGCCAAACTGGACGAAGTCATCATTAAAAACAAAGCGGTTGCCTACCCATCCGATCATCTTCGCCTCGCCATGGTAAAAGGCGGCAGCGTTCCCAAAAACGTATCCTATGAGGAAATTTTATATTATCCTTCCATTGAACAGTGTTTATCCGCCGTAAACAGCGGAGAGGCCGATTATCTCTGCACTCCTTCCGCTTTTATCGAAGACTTGTTTTACAAAAACCATTATTCACAGATTTCTATTCTAGCAACCAACAATTCCTCCTGTTATGTCTCCTTTGCAATGGACGATCCTCTAAACATTCCGCTTTATTCCGTTTTGAGTAAATCATTGAACAGCTTGCGTGGAGACGAGATTGACAGTATCATATCTAAGAACCTGGTTTCCATCGAGGAGCCTCACATGACGCTGCAATCCATGATTTACGCAAATCCAGTCGCATTTATCGTAATTTGCGGTTCCTTTTTATTTCTCCTGACGCTGACGGTCCTGCTGGTTTTCCATTTCCAGATGCGGAACAAACTGATGCGGGTTGAGCTGGAAAAAGCACAGGAGGATAACAAAGCAAAATCCACATTCCTCTCCCAGATGTCGCACGAAATCCGCACGCCGATGAACGCCATCATCGGTCTGACCAATCTAGCGCGTCTGTCCGGTGAAGCGACGCCAAAGATTGACGCACAGCTGGAAAAGATCTTCACTTCCGCGCAGTTCCTTCTTTCCTTGGTCAACGACGTGCTGGATATGTCTAAGATTGAAAGCGGAAAAATGCAGATCAGCCCCGAGCCGTTCCGCCTGCGTCAGATTCAGCAGCAGCTGGAAAGTATCCTGCGCATTCAGGCGGAGGAAAAGGGCATCCAAATCTCTTTCCAATACCAAATGCAAGATATCAGCGTCGTTGGGGATGCGGTTCGCATCAAGCAGGTGCTGACCAACCTGCTTGCAAACGCGTTGAAATTTACCGATCCGGGCGGCAACGTCTCCCTCACCATTGAAGAAACCGGCCATACGGATACAACCGTACAGGTTCATTTTTGCGTCGAGGACAGCGGCATTGGAATTTGCGAGGACGACCTCGGACGCATTTTCCAAACCTTTGAGCAGGCGGCGGGGAGCAGCCGCAACCAGCAGGGCACCGGCCTTGGCCTGCCGATCAGCAGAAGCCTGGTGCAGCTGATGGGCGGAGAATTGCAGGTATCAAGCACGCCGGGCGTCGGCTCCACCTTCCAGTTCACATTGGAACTGCCGCTTTCTCAGGAAGCGCTGCCGGACCACGCGGATAATACGCAGTCACACACGCTCAGGGGGACGCGCCTTCTTTTGGCAGAAGACAACGCACTCAATGCGGAAATTGTCATTTCCCTCCTGAACATGGAAGGGGTCGACGTAGAGCACGCCAAGGACGGTGAACAGGCTGTTCAGATGTTCCTGACACACGCGGACGGATATTACGACGCCATCCTGATGGACTTGCAGATGCCTGTAAAAGACGGACTTGCCGCGACCAGAGAGATCCGCGCGTTTTCCCGTTCCGACGCAAAAAGCATTCCGATTATCGCCATGACCGCCAACACCTTTCAGGAAGACCGGGACCGTGTTTTTGCGGCGGGCATGGACGCTTTCATGCCCAAGCCCTTCGATGTAGCACAGCTGTATCAGACATTGGAGAAGTATCTTCCCTCCTCCGGTGCAAAGGACGAATAAGGCATCACAGGGAGCATACACATAGTAGCATCACTTTGCAGCAGAGGAGACAACGCATATATGAATCAATCGCCCATTCACTATGAGAAAGCCGTCATGGAGGACGTCCCGGCCATTGTAAAAATCATACAAACCGCCAAGGACACCATTGCCGCTGAGGACTGGTATGTAGCGGCCAATGAAGACTTTGTGCGGGAGAACGTGGAAAAACGCGGTTTTATTGTGAAAGCGATGTCGGATGACATCATTGCCGGTTTTCTGCTGGTCCATTATCCAATGGACGACGAGGACAACATGGGAGCGTACCTGCAATTGGACGAAACAGAACGCCGGAAAGTGGCGCACATGGATACCGCCTGCGTTCTTCCGGCCTACCGGGGCATGCATTTGCAACAGACCCTGTTGGAAGAGGGGGAAAAGATCTTAAAGACCACCGCGTACCGGTATTCCATGGCGACCGTCCATCCCGACAACCGGTACAGCCTGCGCAACCTGCTGGCCGCCGGGTACTCCGTGGTGACCACGGTTCCTAAATACGGCGGGCTCCTGCGCCATGTGGTGTGCAAGGATGTTATGCAAGCCTGAAGCGCTTTCTATAAAATACTTCTATTGGCCTATCAGCCCTGTTTGCCGAAAGCGCCTGAATCGACAGGAGGAATTAAAAAATGCCGTTTGACTACAAAAAGGAATACAAAGAGTATTATTTACCAAAAAATAAACCCAATATTATCGAGATTCCCTCTATGAATTTCGTGGCTGTTCGCGGAACAGGAAATCCCAACGCCGAGGACGGTGACTATCAGAAGGCCATCGGACTCCTCTATGGAATCGCTTTCACCATCAAGATGAGCTACAAAGGCAGCCACAAAATAGACGGGTTTTTTGAATACGTCGTGCCGCCGCTGGAGGGCTTCTGGTGGATGGACGGCGTTGCGGATGGAATCGATTACAGCCGCAAGGATCAATTCCATTGGATTTCTCTGATCCGGCTGCCGGACTTCGTCAAACAGGACGATTTTGACTGGGCGGTTGCGGAGGCCACGAAAAAGAAAAAGATGGATTTTTCAAAAGCAGAGTTTCTGACATATGCAGAAGGCCTGTGCGTGCAGTGTATGCACATCGGCCCCTACGACGATGAACCGGCCACCATTGAGTTGATGGACCGGTATGCGCAGGAAAACGGGTATATAACGGACATTTCCGATACCCGCTACCACCATGAAATTTATTTGAGCGACGCCCGCAAATGCGCACCGGAAAAGTTAAAGACGGTTATTCGCCATCCGGTGAAAAAAGCAGGACCTCCGGTCGGGACGCGCCTACGGCGAGAACCATTTTTACCTCATGGGTAATTCGCAAAATGTGTTTATCTCCGTTTTTGAAAAGCGGCGATGGTCGTTTAGAACTTCTAGCGAGGCTTTAGCCTCTAGCGAGCGTCCCGACCAGAGGTCAAGAACGAGTGGGAACGAGTGATATGGTCCTTTATGGACCTTTTGTGTTGCCATGCAAATTTTTGGGGCTGTTGCAGTTTATATCCTGCAACAGCCCCTTTACTATTTGTAATATTTCCTGTTTAAATAACAAAATTCCGCATGTACAGCTCAAATCAGTCACAAACCGGCGCCGAAAGCGGAAGCTTTTCCAAATGCCATTTCAGCCATTTTAACACAGGCTTTTTGAAATGCGTCGTTACTGCCGGTCAAGATAGGCCTTCAACGCCAGGCCGATAAACTTTGACGCACCTTCCCCGTACTTCTGATCTATCACCTTTTGGTAAACCGGGCTGGAACAATAGGTCTCCGCCATAGTGGGCCAATAGTTCTCTCCCATGTCGATGCCCTTGTTGCTTTCGTTGACAAAGGAAACAAACTCTGTAACCCGCTTCTGTATCTCGGGAGAAGCGGGGTCTTTGTGCAGGTCCGCCGTAAGATTTTTTGTAAGGATGTCCCCTCTGTCAAGCAGGCCTTCCACCTCGGACGGTACAATGGTTGGGCCGTGCTCCAAAAACTTTTTCAGGTTCTGCTTCATGGCTTCCGTATAGGTTTCCACATTACCGTATTGCTGTACCGCGCCATCCGCAATCTCATGCTTGCGGGATTCCAAGTCTGCAACCATCTCGTTAAAGCGCTCCATGCTTCCAAGCTGTTCTACAATTTCAGCCGCATGCGTTTTTTTGAAGTCGTTTAGAACACGAAAATATTGGCTCATATCAAACTCTTTAAAGTCCATACAGGTTTCTCCTCTCACCAATCTGTCAAGCAGCGCTAATAAGGCGTCAAGGCGGTCGCGCTTGATCTGTATCAGCTCCCTCTGTTTTTGATACGCCGCGGCCTTATCAAAGCGGGGATTTTCCATAATTGCCTTGATCTCCTTCAACGTAAAGGCAAGCTCTTTGAAAAACAAAATCTGTTGCAGCTTTTCCAACGCCTGGTCATCATACAAACGATACCCAGCCTCGGTAATCTGCGCCGGTTTTAGCAAGTCGATTTCATCGTAGAACTGAAGTGTCCGTACACTGACGCCCGTCAGCGACGAAACCTGTTTGACCGTCATCATCCCTGTTTCCCCCTTCATCGCGGTTATTCTTGTCTTCCCCTGTTTCTTACTTTACACTATCACCATGCGTGAGGGTCAACCCCTTTTTCATATTTTCACCCGCACATGTACATGCATCCCCGATTCCGCAAATACAATATATAAAAACCCCCTGATGTAGTTGTTTTCCTACATCAGGGGGTTTTTCCAATGTCCTTTTTTACCGGGGCTGTTACGCCTGCCCGCCAGGGGGATTGATCATACGGAACAGCATTTGCTTCCCACTGTACGCGGTTATTTTTGCACCGCGATGACCTCTACCTCGCACAGCACGTTTTTTGGCAGCGTCTTGACCGCCACACAGGAACGGGCCGGCTTGCCGGTGAAATACTTTTCATACACCGCGTTGAACGCGCCAAAATCGCCCATATCTGCAAGGAAGCAGGTGGTCTTCACAACATCCTCATAGCCACAGCATGCAGCTTCCAGGATGGCACCCACGTTCTTCATCACCTGTTCCGCCTGAATGGAGATATCCCCGTCCGCAATTTCGCCGGTCGCCGGGACAATCGGAATCTGTCCAGACGCAAACACCATGCCGTTGACCACCTTTGCCTGGGAATACGGTCCGATCGCCGCCGGAGCCTTGGAGGTAACAATTGTTTCCATCGTAAAAACCTTCTTTCTGAAAATTCCGTTAACCAATATTATAACGCTTTACAATGTGATAACCCGCGTCCGCGATGGCCTTGCTGATCTGTTCGATGTGCTCGCGGTTGCGGGTTTCCATCGCAATGCGCAGATAGCAGCCGTTGATGTCGGTGTCCTCGCCGCCGCGGTCGTGGTGAACGCTGACCACATTTGCGCCCAGGTCCGCGATCATCGCGGAAACTTCCTTGAGCTGTCCGGGCTTATCGACCATCTCAATGATCAGTTCAGCGGAACGTCCCGCCTTCAGCAAACCGCGGTTGATCACTTTGGACAGGATGGTCACGTCGATGTTGCCGCCGGAGAGCAGGCAGGCCACCTTCTTGCCCTTGATGTCCACCTTGTTAAACAGGGCGGCGGCCACCGCCACCGCGCCCGCGCCCTCTGTGATGAGCTTCTGCTGCTCGATCAGCGCCAGGACCGCGGTCGCTGTCTCATCGTCGCTGACAGTGACGATGCCGTCCACATACTTGCTGCACATCTCATAGGTCAGATCGCCCGGGCACTTGACCGCAATGCCGTCCGCAAACGTGGAGACGCCGGGCAGCGCGTGCGGTTCGTTCTGCGCCAGGGATTCCTTCATGCTGGCCGCGCCGCTTGCCTGTACGCCGTACACTTTGCAGTTGGGGTTCAGGGATTTGATGGCGAACGCCACGCCTGAGATCAGCCCGCCGCCGCCCACCGGGACGATGGCAACGTCCATGTCGGGCAGTTGTTTCAGCAGCTCCAACCCGATGGTGCCCTGTCCAGCGATGACGTCAGGATCATTAAACGGATGGATAAAGGTCATATTCCGCTCTTTTTGCAGTTCCACCGCGCGATTGTACGCGTCGTCGTACACGCCTTTGACCAGCTCGACCTCCGCGCCGTAGCTCTTGGTGGCCTCCACCTTGGAGATCGGCGCGCCGTCCGGGATGCAGATCAGGGACGGGATGCCGTTTTTGGCCGCCGCCAACGCAACGCCCTGCGCGTGATTGCCCGCCGAACAGGCAATGACGCCGTGGCTCTTTTCCTCATCGCTCAGCTGCGAAATCTTATAGTACGCGCCGCGCACCTTAAAGGAACCGGTCACCTGCAGGTTTTCTGTTTTGAGATAGATCTCGCTTTCCGGATTGATCTGCGGCGCCGGGATCATATCGGTTTTGCGGATGACCTGCTTGAGCACATATGCGGCATGATAGACTTTATCCAACGTTAACATGATTTTACCCCCATCACAGTCATTGTATTTCCGCTTCCCGCATCCGCGCTGGGATGGAGGGGAACCAGGTTTTATTTTATTTTGGCATTGCCATTGCACCCGTGCGCAGGATTTTCAGCACATGGTACGGATTGTAGAGCTCAATAAAGGAATTAATGGTCGTCGCGTCGCCGGTCAGCTCCAGAATCATGGAGGTGGCCTCCACGCTGAGGATGTTCGCGCGGAACACATTGGCCATCTCGACCAGCTTTTCACTGTTCTGGACGGTGCGTTCCACCTTAATGAGCAGATGCTCCCGCACCACGGAAGCGTTCGGGTCCACAATATCCACCTGCTCAATGTCTACCAGCTTGCTGACCTGTTTATCCACCTGCCGCACAATGCGGTCGTCGCCCTTGACGACAATCAAAATGCGGGAATACTCCGTATTCTCCGTCTGTGCCGCTACAATACTCAGAATATTGTAGCAACGGCGGCTGAACAGGCCGGAAATACGCAGGAGCACGCCGGGGTTGTTCTTTGCGAGTATGGAGATGATATATTCTCTTTCTACTGGATACGCCATGTTCGCTCCTCCTATCACATTTCCAGAATCGGGTCTTCCACGGAAGCACCCGCGGGCACCATGGGCAGGACGTTGACGTCCTTATCGATCAGGCAGTTGATCAGCACCGGTTCGCGCAGAGCCAGCGCCTGCACCAAAACAGGACGCACGTCGTCTTTGGTGCGGATGGTAAACGCCTTTGCGCCGAACGCCTGCGCCAACAGCTCAAAATTGGTGTTTTTATCAAGGTCCGTCTGGGAAAAGCGACTGTCATAGAACAGCTTCTGCCACTGGCGCACCATGCCCAGCACGGAATTGTTAAAGACGATTTCCAGCACAGGGACGTTATACGCCACAGCGGTGGAAAGCTCGTTGCAATTCATATGGAAGCTGCCGTCGCCCGTGATATTGACGACGCGTTTCTCCGGGTTGGCGATTTGCGCGCCGATGGCCGCGCCCAGGCCGAAGCCCATGGTTCCCAATCCGCCGGAGGTGATGAAACGGCGCGGCGCGCGGTAACGGTAGAACTGCGCCGCCCACATCTGATGCTGGCCCACATCCGTGACGATGATCGCATCGGAATCGGTCAGTTCGTCCAGCGTTTCCAGGATCATCTGGGGCGTCACACCGTTCGGGTCCGCCACACTCTGGGAGAGCGGGAATTCCTTCTGCCATTTTGCAATGCCGGCCATCCAATCCGCATGGTCCTGCTGCTCCAAACGGCAATTCAGCTCGGCCAGGATTTCCTTCGCATCGCCCTTGAGCTTGAGGGCCACGTCAATATTCTTGTTAAACTCTGCGGAGTCAATATCGATCTGGATGATCTGGCAACGCTGCGCAAAAAGCTTTGCGTTGCACAGCACACGATCCGAAAAACGGGTGCCGACCGCGACAAAGAGGTCGCAGTCTTTAATCGCCAACGCCGCGGTGTTGGTGCCGTGCATGCCCAGCATGCCCATGTAGCGGCTGTCCGTCTGGTCGTAACCGCCCTGGCACATCAGCGAGCAGGACACCGGCGCGTCCAGCCGGTCCGCAAAGGTTTTCAGCTCGTCAAACGCTTCCGCGGCAATGACGCCGCCGCCCGCGTAGATAAACGGACGCTTTGCCTGCTGTAACATCTCCATCGCCTGTTCAAAACGCTCCTCGACCGGGAACAGGTGCTTTACCTCCAGAACGGGATCGTTCCGGTGGGTAAACGTCACCTTCTGCGCCGTGATGTCCTTGGGGATGTCGACCAGAACCGGGCCTTTGCGCCCGCTGTTGGCAATTTCAAACGCCTGCCGCAGGACATCCGCCAGCTTGTTGACGTCTTTTACCAGAAAATTATGCTTGGTCACCGGCATGGTGATGCCTGTAATGTCGACCTCCTGAAAGCTGTCCAGCCCCAGCAGGTCGAGGTTTACGTTGCCCGTGATGGCCACCATCGGCACGGAATCCATATACGCGGTGGCGATGCCCGTCACCAGATTCGTCGCACCGGGGCCGGAGGTTGCAATACAGACGCCCGTTTTGCCCGTGGACCGCGCATAGCCGTCCGCGGCGTGGGCCGCCCCCTGTTCGTGCGCGGTGCGCACATGATTGATGCGGTCCCGATACTCGTACAGCGCGTCGTAGATGTACAGCACTGAACCGCCCGGATACCCGAACACGGTATCTACGCCCTGCTCCAGCAGACATTCCATGATGACCTGCGCCCCTGTCAATACCATAATTGATTCCTCCTGACATATCTTCCCTGTAATCGTGATAAACAAAAAAGCCTTCGTCTCTGAATTAGAGACGAAGGCTATCAGCTTCCGCGGTACCACTCTAAGTGCTGCAATGCAGCCGCTCACGTGTATCTAGCAATACACTCTCCTGTAACGGTGAGAAACCGGACGCGCCTACTTGCCCACAACGGGGGTTCAGCCGCCTGCTCCGGGGTGATGTCCTGTATGCTCCGCACCGCCTTACACCACCCGGCGGCTCTCTGAAGCGGCTTACATACGCTCCGTCCCCATCATCGCGAAACCGTGCACGTTTGCAACGGTCTTTATTCAACTGTATTGTTACTAATATATCCCACAGGGCACGGTTTTGT
Source organism: Anaeromassilibacillus senegalensis (assembly GCF_001261775.1). Taxonomy (GTDB): domain Bacteria; phylum Bacillota; class Clostridia; order Oscillospirales; family Acutalibacteraceae; genus Anaeromassilibacillus; species Anaeromassilibacillus senegalensis. Next base: position 616,903 of record NZ_LN868538.1, read on the forward strand.
CAACCCATATTCCAAAATTTTTCTGCGATCCCATTTGTCAGCAGATCCATTCTGTCACGCGGTCGGGCAGGACAATGCCGTTCAGATGGTCGATCTCATGGCAAAAGCACTTTGCCCGCTCGCCGTCTCCGGTCAAAATCTGTTCTTCACCGTTTTCGTCCAGCGCCTGGACAATCACCTTCTGCGGGCGCACGGTTTTCCCAAAACGGTCCGGAAAGCTCAAACAGCCTTCCAGGCACTCCTGTACGCCGCTGCTGCCGACGATCTTCGGGTTTACCAGCTTCATCAGATGCCCGTCCCCCATGTCGATCACCACAAGCCGCTTGAGAATGCCGACCTGGCACGCCGCCAGGCCCGCGCCGTTGCCAAGGGCGTACATGGTATCCGCCATGTCGTCCAGCAGCTGCCGGATTTTATCGTCCACCTCCGGCACTTCACGGCTCTTCTTCCGCAAAATCTCATCGTCCTCGTACCGCAAATTCCGCAGCGCCATCAGACTTCCCCCCTGCTCTTTTCCGCGCGCGATTTCTTTTCGCTCTCCTCAAATAGGAACACGTCCTCGATCCGGCAGCCGAACACCTGAGCGATGTCGTACGCCAGCCAGATGGACGGTTCAAACTTTTCCGCCTCGATGGCGTGAATCGCCTGCCGGGACGTCCCCACCAGTTTTCCCAATTGTTCCTGTGTCAGCCCCTGCGCCTCGCGCAGCTCCCGGATCCGGTTTTTCAAGCGCCCCACTCCTGTCATGTTTACCTTACATCCATCATACAGCCATGGCGGCGGAATGTCAAGGGCGGTACGGTTATTTCCTCTCTCTTCCACAGGATGGGCAGGTATTTTCATGCACACAAAGCCGCTCCCCGCAGGCGTAGCAGGTCCAGCGTGCGCCCTCTTTTTGCAAGAACGCGTCCATCCCTTCCGTCTGTACGGTCCGCAAGTTTTCCAGCAGACTGACGTTGTACTGCTTCTGATACCGCCGGTCCAGCCGTTTTACGCGCTCACAGGGAAAATCCGGGCAGGCTTCGCAGCGCCCGCCCTCCGTACGTTCCATCGCGCAGCTTTTGATCGCGCAGTTCCGGCAGTGGCCCGGCTTTCCCGCACCGTCGGCCCGGCAGCCCGGGCAGTTCTTCTTCTCCCTCTGATAAACGGCACACAAAGCGCAGTTCATTCCACAGGGTGCGATTGCCTCCCGCCTCACCGGATCATCGGCTGGCAGATCGGGCAGAAATACACATTGCCGCCCAGATAGGCCTGGCGCACCAGCGGGCCGCCGCACTGCAAACAGGGATACTGTACGGTATTTTTGGAAAGAAAGGAGCGGTATCCGCCCGGATTTCCAAACAGGTCCTTTTCTGTATCCCTGCCCCCCTGCTCCGTCATTTCCCGCAGTGTGTGCTTCACGCTTTGAAACAGCCTGTCCCGCTGCTCCCTGTCCAATGCCCCCGCCCGCGACTTCGGATGCAGGCCCGCCCGGTACAGGATGTCCTGCAAGGTCCCGTTGCCCAGGCCGGGAATCCGCTGCTCCGTCGCCAACAGGCCCTTGACGCTCAACGTGGGTTTGATTTCATCCCACAGGCTGTCAAAATACACGCGGTCAAACGCGCCGGTCAGCGGGTTGGGCTTCTCTTTGGCAACCGTATAATAAAAATTGTCGTTTTCCCCTTCCAGGAACGCCCAGATCCCCCCATACATCTGGATGGTACAGACCAGAGTGGAACCATCCGTGAACCGGACACAGAGCTGGTGCTTCGCCGGAAGTTTCTCCCCCGCGGCATAATAGCGGATATTCGCACCGTCGCCAAATAACAGCCGCGCGTCGCCCAGCGTGATTTCCACCTGTCCCGCCAGCGCTTCCGCACGCTCCACAGTGCGTCCCTCCAGCAGGGCCGGATATCCCTCCGGGTCCCCGGAATAAAACGCAAACCCGTGCGGCGAGGCGTTTGCCTCAACTGACGCAATCTGTTTTCCCGCAACGGTCTGATTCAATTGCTTTGCAATGGTATGGCTCTCCGGTATTTCCAACATTTCTCTCCCCCTCCTTTTGGTCCAGTATACAGGATAAAACTGGACAAGTAGCTGTCCTATATAAAACGGCCCGTCCCACACTTTTTACCGCGCGGGACGGGTCTTCTCATGTTTTGATTCGCTTCCACCACAGGGTTTCCGCCTCGCGGTACAACCGGAACGCACAGCGTTGCAGCACCCGCTGGGATGCGCCGTTTTCCCGTTCCGTCTCCGCCAGAATGGTGCGCACGCCCGGCTGCGCAAAGGCCCAGCCGCACATTGCCTCCACCGCCTCTGTCATGTATCCGTTGTGTTCATACGCGGCGTTGAGGCCGTAACCGATCTCCACCGCTCCGTCCTTGTCCGGCGGCGCTTTGAAGTCCACCGCGCCGACGACCGTCCGGTCCTCTTTTCTGAGCAAAAGCCAAAACGTGTGGAACAGCCAGTTTTCCCTGTCGTTTTGCATCTTCTTTATCTGCTCCCGCACAATCTGCAAAAACACGCCCTCCATCCTTTCGCCGTCGTACGCGCAGCAAAGCGCCTGTTCCAGCGCAGGAATGTTTTCCGTCCAGTTTTTGATCTGGACTTCGTCCAGAGGAAGCAGGAGCAGCCGTTTGGTTTCCAATTGCATGTCCGTTCACCTTTCCGTCTGTTGGAAAGGCCCACTGTCACTGTTCTTTTTCGCCCTCTCCCGCAATGCGCAGGAATTTCAGAATCAGCGGGATGTAGGTGGCGATAAATACCCCCATCGCCGTAAACACCACCGGTTTCCGCACCTTCTGCGGGAGCGCCGTTCCAATCAGGATTCCAGCGGAACACAGGCAGAATTTGAGCAGCGCCAGGTCCTTCCAGTCTGATTGTCTGACATATTCGTTTGCATAGCCAAAGAGCCTTTTCATATTCTTCGCCACCTTTCCGGAGCGATTTTCATAAATAAGAGCAGCAAAAGAAGCGGGAATGGGAAGACTGTAACAAAGCGGAAAATGCCGGCGGGCGCCCGCAGGGACAACGACGCCACAGCCTTTCCGAACCGCTGAACTGCTGATTTTATTTGCTGGAACCGTTCCATTTGTATCATAGCAGAAACGCGGGTAAAATACCACTGGAAAACAAAAAACAGCCCCGGTGGATTTTTCCATCGGGACTGATCGTCTAAAGGAGCCGGTCCAACGCTTTTTTTAACGCGCGGTTAAAAAAGGTCCAGTCGTGGACGCCATTCCATTCTTCATACATGGAATCAAATCCAAGCTGCCGAAGGTCGCAGCAAAAGCGCAGGTTATCCTGCCGGAACAGGTCCTTGTCCCCGCAGGCCAGATAAAATTTCGGCCTGTACAGTCCTTTCGCCGCCTTTTTGGCGAGCTCCAGCGGCTCGCAGTCCGGCCGCCAATCCAGATCTTCCCCGAACATCGCCTGAAAGTCCGTGGGAGTCTGCATGCCGAACCGCTGCTGCAGGGCGGAGAGATCGCCCCGTTCCTGCGCCGCGCGCTGTACGGCAAGCGTTTCTTTTAAATACAGGCAGGCAGAGGAAAACGCTCCGCAGGCGCCGTATTGCTCCGGCTTGGACAGCGCGCATTTCAGTGCGCCATAGCCGCCCATGGACGCGCCGATGACCGCCGTATTCTCCCGCTCCGATGCAATGCGGAAGACGTTTCGGCAGATTCCCGGAAGCTCCTCCGTCACATAGGTAAAGAATCGCTGCCCATACTGCATGTCTGTATAAAAGCTGCGCGCAACCTCCGGCATGACAAAGACCGCGTTGCTTCCCTCCGCATAAGCGGGCAGCATGGTATAATCCAGCCAATCGCCGCTTCTTCCGCACAACCCATGCAACAGGTAAATCACCCGGTATGCGTCGGAAGCCGGGGCGGCGCCCGGTGTTAAAACGGTAATCCCGGTTTCCATCTCCAACGTCTGTGAAAAGACGTGCCCTCGTAAAATCATCCTGATCCTCCCGGGCTGCAAATCGCTGCACCAGCGCCCCGCAGCCCTCTCTTTCCGTGATTCAAATCAACTGTATGCGACCACCATCGATCGGCCTTGCCCGCGTGCACCCATCGGTCCTCTCCGGCGGTACGCACCATGCTTTTTACCGCAGCGCAAAAAGGGGACTTTCCATCATATCCTTCATCCGGCACAGGCAAAAAGGGTGTCCGGCGGGGTCAAGCAGCACTTTCCAGCCGTCGGAAAACTGTTTCTCCGCGATCGTAGCGCCGCACTGAACTGCATATTGAACCGCTGTTTCCAAATCATTCACGGCGAAGTCCAAATGCGCCATCTGCTGCTGCGCTTCCGGCTCTTCCGGCCACACAGGCGGTTCATACGCCGGGTTCCGCTGGAACGTAATCCCAGGGTAAGCCCCCTGTGCCACTCCCGGAGCACCGACACACGCCCAATCCTCATCATGATAGGCGATTTCCCAATTGAGCAGCGCCGCATAGAACTTTGCCAATTCGTATGGATCTTTACAATCCACCGTAAAGGCATACATTTTAATTTTCAGTTCCGGATTCATCATTTATTTCCTCCAAATAGTCAATGAATTGACCTGCTATTTCCTGTATCCGTTGAACCACGCCCGATCCTCGAACGGTTTCTTCGCCACGCCCGTCACGGGCTTTGCGGGCACGCCCAGCGGCAGGTAAACCGCAACGGTCAAATCGTCCGGCACGCCGAGCAGCCTGCCCATTTCCCCTGCCTTCTCCCCACGGATCTGCCCTTCAATCCAGACGGATGCATAACCTTTCGCCACAATCGCCAGCAGGATATTTTCCGCCGCTGCAGCGTAATCGTGCACATGGTAGGAAACGCCGCTGGGCGACATCGTCTCTTTGGTCAGCAGCAGGACCGCCGCCGCAGAAGTCTTCATCCACTCTTTTCCGCAGATTTCCGCAAGCTGCCGGACCAGCGCCGGATCGTCCACCCCTATGAACTGTGTCGTCTGCAGGTTGCAGCCGGAAGGAGCGAGGACGCCCGCCTCCAATATTTCTTCCAGATCGGTGCGGGGCACCGGTGCATTTGTGAACAAATTGCGATAGCTTTTTCTGGCGCGGATTGCCTCCATCAGTTCCATCAAAATTCTCCTTTCTGACCTGTCGGGGCCTTCACCCTATATAAATTTTTTGCAAAGGCATTATGAATGTTCTCTTCTTAGTTTAAACGCTGATTCCGCCAAAGTCAAACTTGACTTTTCAAGGGGATTGCGATAGCATCATTTTACGATAATCACACAAAACATGGAAAGTGAAAAGGGCTCGCTTATGGACTGGAAAACACTGCTCGAAGACCCCGTTCTCTCGAAAAAAGCTATGCGAAAAATCCTGTTTGTCATTACGTTTACGGTTGTCCTGGTCTACATTGTGTTCCATCTGGAGCAGGCCGGATGGTTCATCGGCTGGGCGTTTTCTCTGATCAGCCCGTTTCTGATTGGCATTGCCGTCGCGTTTGTGCTCAACGTCCTGCTCAAGCTGTTTGAAGAGCGCATCTTTGGCTTTCTCAAGCGAAAAAACAGCCGCGTCTGGCGGAAGTGCGGGCGGGCGGTCTGCGTGAGCCTGACGTTCCTCACGGTGCTGCTGCTTCTGGGCGGAATTATCTTTTTCGTGCTGCCGGAACTGGTTCGTTCCATGCGCGTATTGACGGACGCCATCCCGTCCTACGCTCAAAGCTTTACGGAGTGGCTGAATCAGACGCTGACGCGGCTGGATCTGGACCAGCTGAAAGACACCGTAATGAAAATCGACTGGACCAACCTGCTTTCCAACGCGACGCAGGCCACCACGGACCTGGTTGGCTCCATTGCAAACGCCACCATTGGTGTGGCTTCCGGCATTGTTACCTTTATTATGAGCCTGATTTTCTCCGTCTATATGCTCTTCAGCAAGGAAAAGCTTGTGCAGAACTTTAAGCGCGTACTATACGCTTACCTGCCGCGCCGGACAGCCTACCGGTTGATCGAGGTAGGCAGCCTTTCCAACAGCATCTTTGCGGGCTTTGTGACCGGCCAGCTGACGGAAGGTGTCATCCTTGGCGTGCTATGCTACGTCGGCATGAATCTGATTCAATTGCCCTACGCCCTGCTGATCAGTGTAATCGTCTCGCTGACCAGTCTGGTTCCCATTTTAGGCGCGTACCTGGGCGGCGCGGTAGGCGCATTTATCCTGCTGATCATCAACCCGCTGGATTGCCTGTGGTTCCTCATTTTCCTTGTCGTTTTACAGCAGTTTGAGGGAAACGTTATCTACCCGCGCGTGGTCGGCACTTCCATCGGCCTGCCCGGCATTTGGGTGCTGTTGGCAATTCTGGTCGGCGGCGGGCTGGCGGGGATCCCCGGCGTTCTGATCGGCGTGCCGCTCTTCTCCGTTCTGTATGCTCTGCTCCGTTCCGGCACCACCCGTCAGCTGCGCAAAAAACGGATGACCAACGAAGATGTCCGGCGGAACGCGCCGCCGAAAACCCCGGAACCGCCGGAAAACGACGCCGAACCATTATTTAGCGATACTCCCTAAATTTTTAAATAATCTTTTCCTTTTTTTGCTTTATTTTGTTGTCGGGAAGCGAATTGTTACGAATTGGAATAATTCTCATAAAGATAACGTGTATACTTGTCTCATCTATCTTCATCGAAAATGGGAGTTATGTATATGAACGAGTCGATTGCCCGCAAAAGTATTAATCAGGAAAAAAGCCAGCTGATCAACCGGGCGCTGGTTGCGGACCTGCTGCGCCAGGAAGGCGTGTGCTCCCGCGCGACGCTTGCGCAGCTCTCCGGCCTGAAACAGGCGACAATCACCAATATCATTGGGGAATTCATTGAGTGCGGACTGGTGGTGGAAACCGGTCTGATGAGCGGCTGCAAGGGCCGGCGTTCCATCGGTATCACGCTGAACGACGACCTGTACAAGGTGATCGGCGTGCGCATGACGCGCAGCGCCTTTTACACCAGTTTGGCGGGATTGTCCGGAAAAATCTATGCCGTCAAACAGTATAAGATCAGCCCGAAGGAAAGCGTGCAGGATACCATTACGCGCATTCGCACCGCCATTAAGACCATTATCCGCGAAAATGAAGGAACCAATATCCCCGCTGTCTGCATGGCGATGCCGGGTCCCTACCGGGAGGACCGCGACCAGCTGTTGTTTGTCACGGAGCTGGCCGGCTGGCAGAACTTCCCCATCAAAGAAGCGCTGACCAAGGATTTTGATATTCCGATTCACATCGTCAACGACGCGAACGCCAGCGCCTTTGCGCAGCTCTGGTACCGCAGCAAAGACTACGGCATTCAGAATATGATCTATGTGCTGGCCGGGCAGGGCGTCGGCTGCGGCATCATCACCAACGGCAAGCTGGTGCTGGGCCAGCGCGGCATTGCGGGAGAGTTTGGGCACAGCACCATCAATTACAAAGGCGCTCTGTGTGAATGCGGCAACCGCGGCTGCCTGGAAAAATACTGCTCCTATCTGGTTTATTATGAAAATGTCACGCGCCGCCTGCGCGCGGGGGAATCCTCTTTCCTGAGCGAGGACAACCTGACGCACGCCAGTCTCTCCGACGCGGTAAAGAACGGCGATCAGGTCGCCCGTGAGGAATACGAAAAGGTCTGTGAATTCCTCGCCATCGGCATTGTCAATCTCATCAACCAGTTTAATCCCGGGATGATTGTCATCGGCGACGAGCTGGCGGAGATCGACTCCAGGCTGATGCTTTCCATCGTGAAGGAACACGTGCGCGAATGTATCAACCCGCTGATCTACAATGACGTCGTGATTGAAGTCAACGCGCTGCCGGAAAGCCCCGCCCTGCTGGGCGCCGGCGCCATCGCGGCAAAAAATGTGCTCTCCGACCCGACTAAGCTGATGAAACTGGCCCGGAGCGACGAGTATTAATAGGACACTTTTGCAGCAATCGCAGGGTAAAAAGCAGGAACCACCCCTGAAACGATAAAAGAACGCTCGCGAAATCCAAAGATAAAATGGATTTCGCGGGCGTTCTTTTTGTGCAGTTATGCAAGGATCGATCTTATGCGTCATTCCATTGGATACCGGACGCCCCAGGATGCGCGCAGGCTGTCCATCAGCCCCATCATGCGCAGCGTTTCCGCGTGCGGAAGCTCCGGGCATTCGGTTCTCTTCTCCGCAATCGCTTTGGCGCAGGCTCTCACCTCGTACTCATAGCCGCTGATTTCGACCGGCACGGGAACAATCCGCGGCTCGTCTTCCCCGTCCACATAGACGCGGATTTCCTCCGCATGCCAAAAGTCCTTCAGCGTTAAATGCCCTTTTGTCCCGTAAACCGTCGCTTCGTTGCGTAAGTTGCAGACCATGGAGCTGGTCAGCATGGCAATTCTGCCGTCCCGGTACTCCAAAATCATGCTGTTCTGCGCATCGACGCCGCGTTCGGTTTTCACCGCGCGGGAAGTTACGGAGGCAAGATCCCCGCCAAACGCAATGGCGGCAAAAGTCAGCGGATAAATCCCCAGGTCGAGCAGGGCCCCGCCCGCGAGCACCGGGTCCACCAGGCGCTCATGCCAGGACAGCTCGAATCCAAAGCCGGCTTCCAGCGAACAAAGCGTCCCCAGGATGCCGCTGTCCAACAGTTCACGCAGCTTCTGCGCAAAGGGCATATAGCGCGTCCAGACGGCTTCCGTAATCAGCAGCCCCTTCTGCTCCGCGAGGGCGAAAACCTCTTCCGCCTGCTTGCGGTTGACGGTAAACGCCTTCTCGCACAGGACATGCCGCCCGTGGTTCAGGCAGAGCAGCGCGTGCTGGTAATGATGGGAATGCGGCGTTGCGATATACACCAGGTCCGTACCGTCGTCCCGCAGCATCTCCTCATAAGAGCCGTACTCCTTCTGAAAGCCGTACTGGCCAGCAAACGATTGCGCGCGGTCCAGATCGCGCGCGGCGACGGCATAGGGGATCACATCGTCCATCCGGGAAAGGGTATCCGCCATGGTTGCGGCGATTTTTCCCGCGCCTAAAATTGAAACTCTCAAACGTTCCATTTTCATTCTCCTTTATGTTACCACCGGGCCGATGGCCATGCCGCTCTTTTTCAGGAACCGCAGCGGCTGGCTGCATCCGCTGTTCCATCCTGATAAGCCCTATACAGGGAGCGCACTGCCATCGGCTCTTTTTATTAAATCGATTATATCACACCATACTGTTAAAAAGAACCTTTCTCGCCCTTTTCATACGCCCGGAACCGTGGGTTTTCTCTCCATTGAAACGAAATATCTTTGGATTCCACGCTTTACAGACAAGGAAAATTCGATTCTGCGATATTGTTCCATCGGCTTTGTTTTTCTTTTGATAAAGGGAATCTCTTTGTGCGCACCGTCATATTTTTTAGCATGACCGCGTGCATCTAAGCAACGAAGTTACCCCAAAATTTATTTATGATATAATAAAGATTTCTAATTTTTCATTATGGTTTCACTGTGATAAAATAAAAAGAGAATCGGCAAAATATCCAAAAAAATTCATTGGAGGTTGAGCAGGATGGGATATACGCTCAATACGGCCCAGGCTGACCAAGCGTTACAATCGCTCAGGAGGGACTACCGCGTCTATGGGCCCCGGCGGTTTCCAAAGCAGGGCCGTTATTCCGACACAGACATAATTCGCTATGCTGAAATCGAACACTTTGGCGATATCGTCTGGGAGGAAAAATCCGACTATCCGGCCAAGGAGGTCATCACGCCCATACAGCAGTCGATCTTTTACTTTACGGAGGATGAGTACCGGGCCAGTAAGGGTCCGCAAAAGCCCATCCTGCTCCTCGCCCGGCCCTGCGACATCCATGCCCAGCATATCCAGGCGAAGATCTACGCGGGCAACGGCGGATACGACGACTTTTATTACATGCGGATCCGGGAACAGGTCACGTTTGCGCTGATGGAGTGTCCCGGCGGGGACGATACCTGTTTTTGTGTCTCGATGGGCACAAACCGCACCGACGACTACGCGCTGGCAATGCGCTTCCGTCCGGACGGGATGGAGGTCAAGGTGGCCGACGGACGCTTTGCCCGCTACTTTGACGGTATGCCGCAGCAGGACTATACACCGTCCTTCGTTGAGGAAAACGCCCTGAAGGTTACTCTTCCCGACCTCTCGGACCGGGATGTGCGCCTGGCCCTCAAAAAGCACCCCATGTGGAAGGAATTTGACGCGCGCTGTATCTCCTGCGGGAGCTGTACGCTGGCGTGCTCCACTTGCACCTGTTTCACCACCCGCGATCTGATTTACGGGGACAATCCCGAGGTCGGCGAAAGAAGACGGGTCAGCGCTTCCTGCCAGATCGAAGGCTTTGACCAAATGGCAGGGCAACGGGAGCTGCGGTCCACCGCCGGCGACCGGATGCGCTATAAAGTATTACATAAGTTTCACGATTACAAAGTCCGGTTCGGGGAACGCCATATGTGCGTCGGCTGCGGACGCTGCACGCACCGCTGCCCCGAACTCATCTCCATCTCCGCGACCATCGCAAAAGTAAACGACGCTGTAGCGGAAATCAAGGCCGGCATGGCGACCAAAGGAGCGTGAAAAAGATGATTCATTCTGTTCAGCCGCAGCCCTGCACCATCCTCAGCGTCCAGAAGGAAAGCGAACACGAGTGGACCTTCCGCGTGGAATCCGACGCAAAGGTCGCGCACGGCCAGTTCATGCAGCTTTCCATTCCCAAAATCGGCGAAGCCCCCATCTCAGTCTCCTCTCAGGGCGAGGGATGGCTGGAATTTACCATCCGTTCGGTTGGCAAGGTGACCGACTGCATTTTCAGTAAACAGCCGGGGGATCTCCTGTTTTTGCGCGGGCCGTACGGCAAAGGCTGGCCCCTTGATGAGTTAAAAGGAAAACATCTGGTGGTCATCACCGGCGGAACCGGCCTTGCCCCGGTGCGTTCTCTACTGCGCAAATGTGCGGAAGAGCCCGGCTTTGTGGAGGACGTCCATCTGATCTGCGGCTTTAAAAACGAAGCCGGGATCGTCTTCAACAAAGAGTTGGAATTGTGGAAAGAATCATTCCACACCATCTACGCGCTGGATACCGACGAAAAAGAGGACTGGCGCACCGGCTTTGTCACTGCTTTCGTAAAGGAAATCCCCTTTGATTCCTTTGACGGGAATTACGCCGTGCTGGTGGTCGGCCCGCCGCCCATGATGAAATTCACTGGCCTTGAACTGGTGAAGTGCGGGGCGGACCCGGAAAACATTTGGATGAGCTTTGAACGCAAGATGTCCTGCGCCATTGGCAAATGCGGTCACTGCCGTATTGACGAAGTCTATGTCTGCCTGGACGGCCCGGTATTCCCCTATACCGTCGCCCGGGACCTTGTGGACTGATTGAAAAGGAAGGAGAATTTCGGATGAATCAGGATATCAACATCAAGAAGGTTCGCCTCAACTGCTTCCGTCAGTCTAAGGTGCCCGGCCTCTTTATGCTCCAAATGCGCGTGCCGGGCGGCACGGTGGACGCGAAATACCTGAGTTATATCCAGCACATCGCCAAAACCTGGGGGGACGGCAATTTCCACTTTGGCACCCGTCAGACCTTTGACATCACCGGTATTAAATACGAGGACATCCCCGCCGTGGACGCCTATCTGGAATCGTATATTCGGGAGGTGGACGCATCCCTGTGCAATGTGGATATGGACACGGTGGCCGGCCAGCCGCAGGACTGGGACCCGGTCAGCGGGTATCCCACCATCGGCGCCCGCAACATCACCGCCTGTATCGGCAACTACCACTGCATCTGCGGCAACTGCAATACCTTTGAGCTGGCGCAGAAAATCGAACCCATCATCTTCCCCAGTCATTATCATATTAAAATCAACATTGCAGGCTGTCCCAACGACTGCAACAAAGCGCATCTGTGCGACTTTGGCATTATCGGCGTTGCCCGGATGGTCTACCATCCCGAGCGCTGTATTGCCTGCGGGGCCTGTGTGCGTGCCTGCGAGAAAGGCGCCACCCGCGTCCTCAAGCTCAACGAGGACACCGGAAAAATAGAAAAGGACGCCTGTTGCTGCGTCGGCTGCGGCGAATGCGTACGGGCCTGCCCCGCCAGCGCATGGACCCGGCAGGAGACCAAATTTTACCGCGTGATCTTGGGCGGGCGCACCGGCCGCCAGACGCCCCGCACCGGCAAGATGTTCCTCAACTGGGCGACAGAAGATGTTATTCTGAACGTATTGCGCAACTGGCAGAAGTTTTCCGCTTGGGTCATGGACTACAAGCCCGAGTATCTCCACGGCGGCCATCTGATCGACCGTGCAGGCTACAAAAAATTCAAGGAACTCATGCTCGACGGCGTAACGCTCAACCCGGAATGCCTGGTGGCGGAGGATATCTTCTGGCAGGAGACGGAATACCGCTCCAACTTCAATGTCAAGCCCCTGGAAAAGCATCATAGCGCCGGGCCGCAGGAAAAGGCCGCACGATAACCGTAACAGAAAAGACCTGCACCACAACGTACGGTTTGCATAATACTACGACAAAATAAGAGTCATGGATACAATGCAAAACAGTCCTCCTTTGTTTACCTTGCGGGTTATTACTAAAATGTTGTTTTTCCGCTTTTCTGAAAAGCGGCGGGATCAAAGGGCAGCGCCCTTTGCCGTTCTCCGCAGAGGACGGAACTCTTTTTCCTGAGAAGAGCGAGTGGAAACGAGTGATATTGCTGTTTATGAGGCAGGAAGCTGTTTCCAAGACTTGTCTTGCTTCTAGAGCTTTCGCTGCGAATTAAAGCACATTTTAAAATATGCCCTAAGAAAAAAGCACAAACCGCCTTTGAATCTGGCTGTGAGAAGCCAGATTCAAAGGCGGTTTCTCTTTTTAAAAAAGTAAGGCTGTTTTGCAACGAGCCCAATTACCGTTAAACATGCGGTCATACACTTATCATGATGATGAAACGTAGTTAGAAAGTAGTTAAAGCCGAAAAAGCATAAAGAAAAACCGCAAGGTCAATGCCAAAAGGCTTAACCATGCGGTTTTTCTTGGTGAACCATCGGGGATTCGAACCCCGGACACCCTGATTAAAAGTCAGGTGCTCTGCCAGCTGAGCTAATGATTCATTTACAGCTTGTCTATTATAGCAACTTTTTACAGCGTTGTCAACAAATAAATTCCTGCCCGCAAGCCTGGGCCACGGGCAGGCTTTTGGCTGGGCTGGCAGGATTCGAACCTACGGAATGACGGAGTCAAAGTCCGTTGCCTTACCGCTTGGCGACAGCCCAAAATATGGGGCACGGGACAAACGTCGCTTGTCCCGTGCTGCAAAAAACGTATGGGGTGGATGATGGGATTCGAACCCACGGTCTCCAGAGCCACAATCTGGCGCTTTAACCAGCTAAGCTACAACCACCATGTATGGCGCGCCAAAAGGGACTCGAACCCCTGGCCTACTGCTTAGAAGGCAGTTGCTCTATCCAGCTGAGCTATTGGCGCACGCAATTGGAGCGAGTGATGGGAATCGAACCCACACGACCAGCTTGGAAGGCTGGGGTTCTACCATTGAACTACACTCGCATTTTAGCGACGGCTATAATTATAGCATAGTCCAACGGCAGCTGTCAATAGAATTTTCCAAATTGCGCGGCCAATCCGCCCAGTTTTTCTCTTTTCGCGCCGTATTTCAGCCCGTTTCTACGGGCTTTTTTTAAATTACTGCAAAACGTCCAGCTTGAGTTCCTCTTCCGCCGTGAGCGCAAGGCCGAAAATCTGCTCATCGTAACGATCCACCAGCAGGGACGCAATCTGGTCCTCTACCTTGCGGCGGATCAGGTTGCGCAGGTCGCGCGCGCCGCTCTTGCCGCCGATGGCATGTTCCGCCAGCCACTTGGTGGCACGCTCGTCATAGACGAACTTAATGCCGCGCTCCTGCAAAGACCCGACGTATTCATTCAGCATCAGGGCGGCGATGTCTTTGAAGTCCTCCAGCGTCAGCTGACGGAACACAATGACTTCGTCCACACGGCTGAGGAATTCCGGACGCAGGAAGTCGGACAGGGCTTTCATCGCCTTCTCCTTGGTGACGTCCGCCTCGTTGCGGGCAAAGCCCAGCGCGCCTTCCTTCTTCTCGCTGCCCGCGTTGGAAGTCATGACGATCACGGTGTTTTCAAAATTGACCGTGCGTCCGTGCGCGTCGGTGATGCGCCCTTCGTCAAGAATCTGCAAGAGGATGTTCATCACATCGGGATGCGCTTTCTCGATCTCATCAAAGAGCAATACGGAATACGGGCGGCGGCGCACCTTCTCCGTCACCTGTCCGGCCTCGTCGTAGCCGACGTAGCCCGGAGGAGAACCGATGATGCGGGAGACGGAATGCTTCTCCATAAACTCGGACATGTCCAGACGGATCAGCGTTTCCGGGGAGTCGAACAGCTCCTGGGAGAGCACCTTGACCAGTTCCGTCTTTCCCACGCCGGTGGGGCCCACAAAGATGAAGGACGCCGGACGCCGGCGGGGGCTGATTTGCACACGGCTGCGTCGGATCGCGGCGGAAATTGCCGCAACGGCCTCTTTCTGCCCAATGATTTTGGAATTGAGCACGCCTTCAATATCGCCCAGCTTTTTCAGTTCGTTTTCCTGCACACGGCTGGCGGGGATCCCCGTCCAGAGCTCAATGACCTTGGCGAGATCGGTTTCCTCCACCTCAGCGCCGAGCGCGGCGGGAGCCAGCTCCTTGACCTTCTGGTCCAGCTGGGAGATGGAATAGCGGAGCTTTGCCAGTTCCTCATAGTCGATCTCCGCGCCGTCACTGGTCATGTCCTCTTCCTCCTGGCGCAGTCGCTCCAGCTCTGCGGTCGCCTTGTCGTATTCCGCCATCGGGATATTCCGCAGGGCGGCGCAGGCGCAGGCTTCATCCAGCAGGTCGATCGCCTTGTCCGGCAGGAAACGGTCGGTGATATAGCGTTCAGAGAGCACCACCGTGCGGCGCACCAGCGCCTCCGGCACGCGGACGCGGTGGTATGATTCATAATATGACTTGATGCCGTCGAGCATATCCACCGTCTCGCCGACGGACGGCTCCGCGATGGTCACCGGCTGGAAGCGGCGCTCCAGCGCGGCATCTTTTTCAATATATTTGCGGTATTCCACAAAGGTCGTTGCACCGATCACCTGGATTTCCCCGCGGGAAAGCGCCGGCTTGAGGATGTTCGCGGCGTTCATGGAGCCTTCCGCGTCGCCGGTGCCAACCAGGTTGTGCACCTCATCGATGAAGAGAATAATGTTCCCCTCCGCCTTAACCTCGTCCACCAGGCTCTTGATGCGGCTTTCAAACTGGCCGCGGAACTGTGTGCCCGCCACCAATGCGGTCAGGTCCAGCAGATGGATTTCCTTGGATTTCAGGCGCGACGGCACCTCGCCCGCCGCGATGCGCAGGGCCAGGCCTTCCGCCACCGCCGTCTTGCCGACTCAGCGATGAAGAAAATAATGTCCCCCTCCGCTTAACCCGCGCCCCCCAGCCTCTTGATGCGGTTTTAAAACGGGCGGCGAAACGGTGTGCCCGCCACCAATGCGGTCAGGTCCAGCAGATGGATTTCCTTGGATTTCAGGCGCGACGGCACCTCGCCCGCCGCGATGCGCAGGGCCAGGCCTTCCGCCACCGCCGTCTTGCCGACGCCGGGTTCGCCGATCAAACAGGGATTATTCTTGGTGCGGCGGCTTAAAATCTGCACCACGCGGGAAATTTCCTTATCGCGCCCGATGATCCGGTCGATCTCGCCTTTTCTGGCGCGGGCCGTCAGATCGGTACAATACGTATCCAGCGCTTTGCGCTTGGTCTTCGGCTTTTCTCTTTTTTCCCTTCTGGGCGGCTCTTTTGGGGTCGTATTTTCCTTCCCGCCCTGCGGGTTGGTCAGATCGGAAAAGATGTTCTGCAAAAAGGGAAAGGTCGCCGCGCCTCCGGGCACAAAGCCGTCCTCGCTGCTGCCTTCCTCGGTGTTCATCAGACCGCCGAGCTCGGATTCCATGGCTTCCATCTGCTCCTCGGTGATCCCCATCTTTTCCATCAGATCGTTGACCGGCTTAATTCCCAGCTCTTTGGCGCACACCAGGCAGAGCCCCTGGCTCTCTTTGGCGTTAACCGTGGGCGAGATGAAAACGACCGCCGGACGTTTATGGCATCTGGAACACATCATCATAATGATCACTTCTTTTTCTATAGAATACGGCTGCAACGGATAAAACAACAACCGCCCGCAGCCGAGGGGGCGGTTTCCAAAATTTATTTGTCTTCCCGGGTCTTTCTGGCCTTGATATCGGCCTTCAGATCGATGTTGTCCTTCGGATCGTTGGAATGCATCAGTTCCAGGAAGATCTTAAAGTATTGTACAAATGCATAAATCATAAACGCCGCCGTCACAGAAAGCAGCGTCACGGTAACCGCAAGATTCTCTATATGGAAGAAGCCCTTGAGCGCCACAATGACAACAAAGGAAACATAAAAGAGGATGGTTGCCACCTTGCCATACCACTTGGAGCCGCTGGGCCGTTTTTTCTTTTTCAGTACCAGGAACGACGCCGCGAACAGCATCAAAAGTTCCTTCAGGATAAAGATTGCAAGCAGCGGAATCAAAATCGGCTGCTCGATTGCCAAACAGATCGCCACCGCACCCTGCGTGAGCTTATCCGCCAGCGGGTCGAGCATCTGCCCCAGTTCCGTAAACTGGTTGAATTTGCGCGCGATCATGCCGTCCAGCATATCGGAAATTCCGGAGAGCACCAGACAGACCGCCGCCGGGACGATCCGGTCATTTAAAAAGAAATAGACAAACGGCACGATCAGGATGATCCGGGACAGGGAAAGCGCGTTTGGCACATTGATGTTTTTGTTCCTGCTTTTCATTTTAAACTAGCCTTTCCGGGCCGTCCTATCCGTATAAACCCATACGGGAAGGGCGCCCGCCGTGAAAATTTCTGGGTTGCGCGCATTTACATTCCGGAGTCCTTCAAAAAGTCTTCCACGCGAAACAGGGAATAAACCGGATTGTGCGAAGAGATTGCCTGATATACATAAGAAGTTTGAAACAGCTTCTGCTGGTCCAGCGGCACATCGTCCATTTCAAAGACCGGCGACGCCACCTGTACCAGGCTGCAGAGCAGAAATACCAAAACCACGCCCTTCAGCGCGCCGAACAGCGCGCCAAGCAGGGAATTTGCCAGATTGAGCAGCGGCAGCCGGAATACCGCATCCAATGCCGAAGCGGCAATGCGCACCACCATCTGCAACAAAACAAATACAATCACCGTTGCGATCATCCGCAAAAAATAGTATTCCGCGGCGGAAGGCGAACGCGACTGCAAAAAAAATCCACAAATAACATCTGTCACAAAACCTGTGAGCACCACCGATGCGATCACCGCAAGGATGTACCCAACAAACTCCACCAGCGTCCGGACCAAGCCGGCCCGATAACCGGAGACAATCAGCCAGAGCGTAACGGCCGCAAAAACGACGTCCAAAATCAGACCCACTTACATCCCCCATTGTCTTGTTGATTTACAAATTTTGGAGGATATCCCCCCAAACGGTACATAACTCCCCACGTAGGAATTAATATAGCACAAAAAAGAGATAAACACAAGTTTTGCAACGAATGTTCACATGGCGTTAACCAATCTCCACGCTGCGCAGCTCGGAAATTCCCAGCACATACGCGCGGCTCTCAGTGCTCTGCGCCACGGCCTTTGCATCGCTGCCGGCATCCGCCGTGCCGACCGCCGCGCCGTCCGCCGCGGAATACGCATACAGCTTGCCGTCCGCCAGCGCCGTCACGGTATCCCCATAAATGGAGACCGAGCGCACCGCACCCGGAACACTGATATTGGCCCGTTCCTTTCCGCCGCCGTCCAGCACCACCAACCGGCTGCTGGATGCGCTGTCGTACGGAGTCAGGCTCAGCGCCGTATTGCCGCTATCCACAGTATATGCCGTCAACTGCATGCCCTGATAATCGTAATTTACCTTTGTTTGTGTCGTCGTGTTGATAATCGCCGTCATTTTATCCCCGATGGCGGTGACGGTCCCGTCGCTGCTCCAGTAGACGTCGAGCATCATGTTTTCCGTATAAGCGGCAAACGGCTGCACCGGCTCCTTGCTGCTGAAATCCAGCAGATAGATCGCGGAGGTCAGGCCCCCGTCCTGCGCGGAAATCGCCGTCACCGCCGCCCGGGTGCCGTCCGCGTTCAGCGCGACCGCTGTGGGATAGTAATCGGCAAACCAGTAGTGGAACAGTTCCTTGCCGTCCGGCTTGTAGGCTGTCAGCTTGCCGCAGTAGCCTTCCACCTGTGTGACAAACGCATAGCGGCCGTTCCCCGCCAGCGCGCCGGCAAAGATGTTCTCCGCCGTATTCTTTTTTTGCAGCGTCTTGCTGCGGCTCTCCAGCTGGTAGCCCGTGCCGCCCAGATTATAAATCAGCGTCCGGGAACCGTTCACCTTCATGACCGGCTCGCTGAAGCTGTGCTGGCGGCTCGCCAGCACCTTCGCGGTGCCGTTGTACACTGTGAGATCCGTGTCGCTGACCATCACCAACTCCTGATTGACAGACAGGAAATTCTTGGCTTCCACCGAACCGGAGAATTTTTGTGGGAATCCGTCCCCCACGCCGATGCCCACCACGCGGTCCTGCACCCACTCCGCGATGTTGGCGGGCGCAAGGTTCTGCCGGTTGAACCAGAGCAGCATCCCCACCACGCTCAGCGCCAGAATCAGAATGACCTTATAGACCCAACCCGGGATTTTACCAAAACGGGCCTTGCGGCGGCGGCGCTTGGCGCGCTTCTGCGCGATCCGTTCGGAGCGCCCGTCGTGCTTTGGCGCGTCGAATTCGCCGGTGGCAAAGTGTTTTCCATCATTCATAGCGGTATTCCTCTCCGTAGAAGACGCGGTTCAGATACAGGCCGCAGGGCGGCGCGGTCGGCCCGGCAGCCTTGCGGTTTTGGGCGGCAAGGATGCCCGGAATCTGTTCCGGCTCCAGCTTGCCCTGCGCCACACGCAGCAGCGTGCCCACCATAATGCGCACCATGTTGTACAAAAAGCCGTCCGCCGCAACGGTAAACAAAACCAGACCGCCTTCCCGGCGCACCTCCGACTTTGTCACCGTCCGGCGCAGGTCGCCTCGCTCCCGCGCGTCCAGCGTGCAGAAAGAGGTAAAATCGTGTGTCCCCAGATAATGCGCGGCGGCAGCGTTGAGGCGGTCCAGATTTAAATCGTACCAATAATGCAAAGCGCGGTGCTGCAAAAACGGATTGCGCACCGGCTCATTCCAAATTTGATAAATATATTCCTTGCCGGTGCAGGAATAGCGCGCGTGGAAGTCCAGCGGGACCTCCCGGCAGTCCTTCACGGCGATATCCTCCGGCAAAAAGTGATTGAGCGCATTGAGCAGCCGCTCACAGGGAATGCTGTGCTCCGTCTTGAGGCTGATGCAATATGCGTTGGCATGCACGCCGGAGTCGGTGCGGCTGCAGCCCTTGATGTCCGGACGCTCCGCAATAATTTTGAGAAGCGCCTCCTGAAAAACCTGCTGGACCGCCACGGCGTTCTGCTGGATTTGCCAGCCGTGGTAACGCGTGCCGTCGTAGCAGATGGTCAGCAATAGATTTCTCATAGGCACTTCCTTTCTTTCCTTTAAAATACGGACGGTAGGTAAAGGTTCAAAACCACAACCACCGCGCAGACCAGCACAGACACGGCGGACGCCCAGCCATCCCTTGCGCTGATATGCAGCTGTTTCATTTTGGTGCGCCCCTCCCCGCCGTGGTAGCAGCGGCATTCCATCGCCATCGCAAGGTCGTACGCCCGGCGGAACGAGGAGACAAAAAGCGGGATCAGAATGGGGATCAGCGCCTTGACGCGCTGCATCAGCCCGCCGCTTTCCAGATCGGCGCCGCGCGCCTTCTGCGCGCTCATAATCTTATCTGTCTCCTCCAGCAGCGTCGGCACAAAGCGCAGCGCAATGGTCATCATCATCGCGATCTCGTGTACCTTGATGTGAAACACCTTGAGCGGCTTCATGATGCGTTCCAGCGCGTCGGTCAGCTCGGTCGGCGAGGTGGTAAACGTCAACACGGCGCTGAACAAAATCAGGCTCATGATGCGGATGGCAATAAAAACGGCGTTCTCAATGCCGCTCGCTGTGATCTGCATAAAGCCGAACAGCGTCACCAGCGGTTCGCCCGTCCCATAGAACAGGTTCAGCACCGAAGTGAACAGCACCACAAAAAGAACCGCCTTGAGGCTTTTAAAATACTGCTTGAGCGGCACACCGGAGAGAAACAGCGTGCTCAGCAGCAGCGCGATCATCACCAACAGCGAACCGAAGTTTCGCGCCACAAAGATGAACACGATGAACAGAAAGGTCAGGATAATCTTGACGCGCGGGTCCAGCCGGTGAATCAGCGATTTGCCGGGAAAGTACTGCCCCAGCGTGACGTCTCTAATCATCTGCGCGCCCCCTTTTTTTCAGCAGCGGCATCAGCTGCTTAATCGCCTGCTCCATCGTGAGGGACGTCCCCACCGGGTAGCCCTTCTGGCGCAGGACCGACAGGATTTTTGTGATCTGCGGGACCCGCAGCCCCATTGCCTCCAGCTCTTCCCCGCGCGCAAACACCTTTTCCGTCGTATCGAACATGGCGGCATGCGCGTCGTTCATTACGAGAATGCGGTCCGCCGTGCGCGCGATATCCTCCATGCTGTGGGAGACCAGCAGCACAGTGTTGTGCCGCATCTCATGATAGCTTGTGATCTGGGAGAGCAGCACGTCACGCCCGCACGGGTCCAGGCCCGCGGTCGGCTCGTCCAGGATCAGGACGTCCGGGTCCATGGCGATCACGCCCGCAATCGCGGCGCGGCGCTTCTCACCGCCGGAGAGCTCAAACGGGCTTTTCTCCAGCAGCGTCTCCGGCAGGCCGACAAATTTCGCGGCATTCCGCGCGCGCTCCTCGATCTCGTCAGGCTTTAAGCCCATGTTTGCGGGGCCGAAGGAAATGTCCTTGAGCACTGTCTCCTCAAAGAGCTGATGTTCCGGGTACTGGAACACCATGCCCACCCGGAAGCGCACATCGCGGATTTTCTTCGGCGCGGCCCAAATATCCTTCCCATCCAGCAGCACCGTGCCGGAGGTCGGCGTAAGCAGGCCGTTCAACAGCTGGATCAGGGTGGACTTGCCGGAACCGGTGTGTCCGATGACCCCGATAAACTCCCCCGATTCAATGGAGAGATCCACATGGTCCACCGCTGTCTTTTCAAAGGGCGTACCCGCGCCGTAGGTATAGGTCAGGTTTTTCGTCTCTATGATTGCCATCACGATTCCCCGTACTTTCGTCAGATTCACGCCGGTCCTTATTTGGACAGAAGAGGTTCCAGCGCCGCCACACAATCTTCCACGTTCAACACGCACTCCGGCAAGGGAAAGCCGCTGGCGCGCAGGCGGTACACCAGCTCTGTGGCCTGCGGCACATCCAGCTTATGCTGTTTAAGCAGTTCCACCTGAGAGAAGACCTCCTCCGGGGTTCCCTGCGTCAGAATGCGCCCGCTGTCCATCACGATGACGCGGTCCGCCTGGACCGCCTCGTCCATGTAATGCGTGATCAGGATAATGGTGATGTTTTTTTCCCTGTTCAGCCTGTGGATCGTGCGCAGCACCTCTTCCCGCCCGCGCGGGTCCAACATGGCGGTGGGCTCGTCCAGCACAATGCAGTCGGGCCGCATGGCGATGATGCCCGCGATGGCGATGCGCTGTTTCTGCCCGCCGGAGAGCTTATATGGCGCGTTTAAACGGTAGTCGTACATTTCCACCGCCTTGAGCGCGTCGTCTACCCGCTCGCGGATTTCCTTTGGCGGCACGCCGAGGTTCTCCGGACCGAACGCCACGTCCTCCTCCACGATGCTGGCCACCAGCTGGTTGTCCGGATTTTGCAGCACCAGGCCGACGCGGCGGCGGATCTCATACAGCAGGGATTCGTCCAGCGTATCCATGCCGTCGATGTAGACCTTTCCACCCGCAGGCAGCAGCATCGCGTTGAACATCTTGGCGATGGTGGACTTGCCGGAGCCGTTGTGCCCCAGCAGCGCCACAAACTCGCCCTTTTCGACGCCCAGCGACACGCCGCGCAGCACCTTGCGCACCTGAACGGATTCGCCCTCTTCCGCCTCATCGTAGGTAAAAGTTAAATTTTCTGTTTGTATATAACTCATCGTATAATACTCTCCGTATTTTCACAGACCGCCTGTTTTCTGCACCGGCACATTCAGGATTCCCAAATAGCCGTACTTCCACAGGGCAGTGTCAGCCCGCTTGCCGTCACCGGCAGGCCAATTTCCCCGGAGGAAACCTTTCCGCCAAAGCGTTTTTGCAGCAGCACGCCCAGCAGGTACTCCATGACAGCCGGGGACAGTCCCGTGGTATAGGAATTTAAAATAAAAAACAGTGGATTTTGGGAAAGGATGGGCAGGCACAGCTCCACCAACCCGTAGAGCTGCTCCTCCAGTTTCCAGACCTCGCCGTTTGGGCCGCGCCCATAGGAGGGTGGGTCCATGATAATGCCGTCATAGGTGTTGCCGCGGCGCTGTTCGCGCTGCACAAATTTGACGCAGTCGTCCACCAGCCAGCGGACTGGACGGTCCGCCAAACCGGATGCGGCGGCGTTCTCCTTGGCCCATGCAACCATCCCCTTGGAGGCGTCCACATGGCAGACCTGCGCGCCCGCTCTGGCGCAGGCCAGCGTGGCCGCGCCCGTGTAGCCGAACAGGTTCAGCACTTTAACGGGGCGGCCCGCGCCTGTGATCTTCTGCATGGCAAAATCCCAGTTGACGGCCTGCTCCGGGAAGATGCCGGTATGTTTAAAGCCCATGGTTTTGAGTTGGAAGGTCAAATCCCCGTAGCCGATCTTCCACATCGCGGGAACTTTTTTCAGCTCCTGCCAGCTGCCGCCGCCCGTACTGGACCGCAGATACCGCGCGTGCGCCTGCTTCCACAATGGATGTTCGCGCGGGGTCTCCCAGATGATCTGCGGGTCCGGACGGATCAGGATAATATTGCCCCAACGCTCCAGCCGCTCGCCGCCCGATGTATCGATCAGTTCATAGTCCTTCCAATTTGCCGCTCTCAAACCCATTCCTCTTTTCTAAGATTATGCCAGCCGCTCCCGCAGGACGTCCGCGACGGAGTTCGCCAGTTCGTTGATATAGCCCAGGTCCTCGCCCTCGATCATGACGCGCAGCAGCGGCTCCGTTCCGGAGGGGCGCACCACAATGCGTCCGCTGTCGCCCAGTTTTTCCTTGGCGTGCTCGATGGCCTCTTTGACTTCCGCATCCGTGTAGAAATGCAGTTTGCCCTCCGGGCCGACTTTTACGTTGACAATGACCTGCGGATAGCGGGTCATCAGCGTCGCCAGACTGGAAAGCTTCGCCTGCCGGCGGTGCACAATGCTCAGCAGCTGCGCCGCGGTCATCTGTCCGTCGCCTGTGGAGGCAAAATCGAGGAAAATCACATGCCCGCTCTGCTCGCCGCCGAAGTTATAGCCTTCCAGCAGCATTTCCTCCAGCACATAGCGGTCCCCCACCTTGGTCGCCTCAAAATGCAGTCCAATTTCCTTGCAGAAACGCGTAAAGCCCATGTTGGTCATAATGGTGCCCACAACCGTGTCCTTTGCCAGCTTGCCGCGGGACTTTAAATCCGCCGCGCAGATCGCCATTACAAAGTCACCGTCCACCAGCTGGCCCTTGTCATCCACCGCCAGGCAGCGGTCGGCGTCGCCGTCAAACGCGACACCCGCGTCAAGATTGTGCTCCTTGACATAACTCATCAGGTTTTCCATATGGGTGGAACCGCAGTTGTCATTGACGTTCACACCGTCCGGCTGGTCGGACAGCATGTGGCAGTTGGCGCCCAGTTCCGTAAACAGCAGTTCCGCCGTCCGGCAGGCCGCGCCGTTTGCGCAGTCCAGCGCAATGTTCATGCCGTGCAGCGAGAAGGGCACCGTGCTCTTGATATGATCCACATAGTCGCGCACCACATTCGGCGCGGTGGTCACACTTCCGATGTCTCCCCCGGTCGGCGCGGGAGGCGTCTCCTTATGGTCCAGAACAATTGCTTCAATCTGCTCCTCCAGCGCGTCCGGCAGCTTGTAACCGTCGCCGCTGAAAATCTTGATCCCGTTAAACTCGCACGGATTGTGGGAAGCTGTCAGCATTACACCCGCGTCCGCCTTGTATTTGCCCACCAGGAAGGCCACCGCCGGAGTCGGCACCACGCCGAGCTGTACCACATTCGCACCCACGCTGCAAAGGCCCGCGGTAATTGCGCTCTCCAGCATGTCGGAGGAAAGGCGCGTATCCTTGCCGATTAAAATCTTCGGGTGGCGGTGGTTGTTATCCGTCAGCACCATGGCGGCCGCACGGCCGATGTTCATTGCCATTTCACAGGTCAATTCCGAGTTCGCGACGCCTCTGACGCCGTCCGTTCCAAAAAGTCTGCCCATGTACCATACACTCTCCTAATCATGATCTTTTGTTGATTGTATCAAATCCCCAATGCAAACCGCGTCGCAAAAACTTTGCATTCCCCACACGGCGCGGATTTCTGCCTTTTCTATCCCCTCAACGCAAGGGTAATGGCCGCCTCTTACATATCCCACAGGGGCAGCACATGAACAACCGGTTCCTCATACGGGTGCAGGCGCTTGACCGCCTCCACCGCCCGCACGGCCAATTCCGCCGGACAAACCACTTCTATTTTACATTCCTCGCCGCGGCTGAGTACCCCCACTTCGCCGTCGAACGGGTCCGCGCCGGGCAAAGGCCGCCAGGTGCCCGCAACGCGCGACACAGACGTGCAGCAGTCGTAATTTCCAATATGGCAGGCGCCCAGCTCATTGAGCGCGTCGCGGATGGAATCTACACAGGACTCCGGCGCATAGATTTCCAACTTCACTCTGGTAATTTCCATGGATGGACCTCATTTCCGATCCTGCATCTCAAACAGGTTCTGCTGCTCCGGTTTCACTTCCCCCGGCGGCGTCAGCCCCAGATGCAGGTATGCCGCCCGCGTGGCACAGCGGCCGCGCGGCGTGCGGTTCAAAAAGCCGATCTGCATCAGATACGGCTCGTAAACGTCCTCAATGGTGACGGCCTCTTCCCCGATGGCCGCCGCGAGCGTTTCCAGTCCGACCGGCCCGCCGTTGTAGAACTGAATCAGCGTGGACAGCATCCGGCGGTCATTGGCGTCCAGGCCGATCTCGTCGACCTCCAGGCGGTCCAGGCCGATTTTGGCTGATTGGAAGGTAATGACGCCATCTGTCATCACCTGCGCGAAATCCCGCACACGTTTAAGCATACGGTTCGCGATACGCGGCGTTCCGCGGGACCGGGAAGCGATTTCCAGCGCGCCGTCCGCCTCGATCGGGATGCCCAGAATCTTCGCGCTGCGGGTGACGATCTTCGCCAGTTCCTGCGGGGAATACATCTCCAGACGCAGGACGACGCCAAAGCGGTCGCGCAGCGGCGCGGAGAGCTGGCCCGCACGCGTAGTCGCGCCCACCAGTGTAAACTTCGGCAGCGGCAGGTGATAGGAAGCCGCCATTTGCCCCTTGCCTGTGATGATATCCAGCGCAAAGTCCTCCATCGCGGGGTAGAGGATTTCCTCCACGCTGCGGGAAAGACGGTGCACCTCGTCGATAAACAGCACGTCGCCGGGATTCAGGTTCGTCAGCAGCGCCGCCAGATCGCCCGGCTTTTCAATCGCCGGGCCGGAGGTAATGCGCAGGTTGACGTTCAATTCGTTTGCAATGATGCCCGCCAGCGTGGTTTTGCCCAGTCCGGGCGGGCCGTACAGCAGCACATGGTCCAGCGACTCCTTGCGCTGTTTGGCCGCCTCTATAAAAACCGCCAGGTTTTCCTTGACCTTCTCCTGGCCGATGTATTCTCCCAGTGTCCGGGGCCGAAGCGGGTTTTCCACCTCCGCGTCCTCGGGGGCATACTCCGGCGCAACCATCCGGTTTTCAAAATCCATCTCATTTTCGTATTCGTAGTCCATCGGCACGCCTCACCGCCCTTTCCATAAACATTTCATTATTTCGTTTTTTTATCTCGCCTTGCCAAATTCCCTGAGCGCCAGCCGAATCAATTCCTCCGTGGGCAGGGAACTGTCAAACTTCGCCACGACCGACGCCGCATCCGTGGGTGTGTACCCCAGCACAGAAAGCGCGCTGACCGCGTTGGCGGCGTTCCCAGCGGCATTCGGCGCGCCGCCCGCGGGCACAAAGCCTTCCAGCGTGCCGCCGCCCATCTTTTTGACTTTATCTTTTAACTCCAGAACAATCCGCTGCGCCAATTTTGCGCCCACGCCGCTGGCCCGCGTCAGAGACTTGCTGTCCCCCGCCGCCACCGCCATCGCCACCTGTTCCGGAGAAAGTTCGCTCAGAATCGCCAGGCCGACCTTCGGCCCCACGCCGGAGACGCCCGTCAGCATCTTAAAGCAGTTCAGCTCCATCATGGTGGCAAAACCGAACAGATCCAGCGCGTCCTCGCGCACATTTAAATGCGTGTACAGCTTAACCGTCTCGCCCAGCTTCGGCATGGCGCGCTGCGTGCTCATGGTGGTCATGCATTTAAAGCCGACCCCGCCGCATTCTATCACCGCCAACCCCGGCTCCATATGCGTCAAAATTCCTTTTACACTATAAAACATTTTGTATTCTCCAAATTTTTATCTTCTGCGCAGCATCGCCTGCCGCAAACTGGAACCCGCCGCCTGCCCGTGGCAGATCGCCATTGCCAGCGCATCGGCCGTATCGTCCGGTTTCGGCACTTCCTTCAGGCAGAGCAGCCGGCGCGTCATTTCCATCACCTGCGGCTTCTGCGCCTGCCCGTATCCGGTCACCGCTAATTTTACCTGCAAAGGGGTATACTCAAAGACAGGGACCCGCGCCTTTTGTGCGGCCAGCAGAATCACACCCCTGGCCTCCGCCACGCCGATCGCCGTCTTCTGGTTGTTCTGGAAAAAGAGCTTTTCGATGCTGACCGCTTCGGGCCGCCATTTTTGCAGGACCTCCGCAATGCCGTCGTATACGATCTCCAGCCGCCGGTTAAAGTCCTGCCCGGCCTTTGTGACAACCGCCCCATGCTCCAGCGGCACGTATCTTCCGCGTTCCGTGCGGATGATCCCGTAGCCTACGATTGCGTAGCCCGGGTCAATTCCCAATATGACCATTCTCACACGTCCTGGTTTCTCTCAAATTATATCAATTTCAGTAATCGTTATTTCAGTCAGCCGTCGAAAGCTCTGCTTTCGGTCACGGCGTGAGGTTATTATTCCATTAAGAGGCGCAGCCTCCTTCACAACGGAACAATGTTCTCCCAGCCGTCGGAGGCTCCGCCTCCGCTTACGGCGTGAGGTTATTATAGCATGCCCGACCCGCAACAAGCTCCTTCTGAGGCTAAAACTACCTTGTCATACCAAGCTGGCATGCTTCAATGTTCTCTCAGCCGTCGAAAGCTCTGCTTTCGCTTACGGCGTGAGGTTATTATAGCATGCCCGACCCGCAACAAGCTCCTTCTGAGGCTAAAACTACCTTGTCATACCAAGCTGGCATGCTTCAATGTTCTCTCAGCCGTCGAAAGCTCTGCTTTCGCTAACGGCGTGAGGTTATTATTCCATCAAGAGGCGCAGCCTCCTTCACAACGGAACAATGTTCTCCCAGCCGTCGGAGGCTCTGCCTCCGCTTACGGCGTGAGGTTATTATAGCATGCCCGACCCGCAACAAGCTCCTTCTAAGGCTAAAACTACCTTGTCATACCAAGCTGGCATGCTTCAATGTTCTCTCAGCCGTCGGAAGCTCTGCTTTCGCTAACGGCGTGAGGTTATTATAGCACACCCGCGCCGAATAGAAAAGAGAAAAACACCCTTTCTCACACAGCTTTCGGACAATTGTTCTATGGCGTCCACCCTCGGAAAATCGCACTGGTAGATCACACAAAAACATTTGCAATTTTATTTTATTAGTGTATAATTAGCATATATACCAATGCATGGAAAATCGATTCATTTTATTCTTCGTATTTCAAATGATTGCAAAAGGGGGTTATCCCGGTATGCTGGAAAAAGTCAATTTAAAAGCCTCTGTCTCAAAAGAGGAATATAAAAAGGAAGCGCCCGTTTTGGAAGCGGAGCTTTCTGCCCTACAACAGACGATCAAACAGGTGAAACTGCCGGTCATCATTATTTTTGAGGGCTGGGGTTCCGCCGGTAAAGGCGGGCAGATTGCCCGGCTGACGCTGAATTTTGATCCGCGCGGCTCCAAGGTCTATTCCAATGTAGCCCCCACGGAGCTGGAAAAACGCCACCCAGACCTGTGGCGCTACTGGAAAATCATCCCCGGCGGCGGCGAAATCGCCACAATGGACCGCAGCTGGTATCAGGAGGTCTCAACACTTCGACTGGAACAGGGGATCGATGACGTCACCAATCTGCGCCGTATGAACAGCATCAACACCTTTGAGCGCCAGTTGACGGACAACGGCTATCTGATTATCAAGTTTTTCCTGCACATCAGCCAAAAGGACCAGAAGGAACGGCTGGAAAACCTGGCGAATTCCAAAAACACCGAATGGCGCGCCACTGAGCAGGACTGGAAGCGCAACAAGCAGTATGACCGTTACTACCGCGCGTTCGACGAAATGCTGGAGTATACCAACACGACCTATGCGCCGTGGCATCTGATCGCCAGCACCCACCGGCAGAATGCCACACTGGAGGTTTACCGTACCGTTGTGGATTCCATCAAAACCGCTTTGGCGTTAAAGGAGCACCGCAATGCGTATCCGGTCACGCCTGCCAACATTATTCTACCGGGCAATTTTACATTTGTCCCCATGACGCCGCTTGGACAGGTTTCTCTGGATAAGACCATTACGGATGAAAAATATAAGAAACAGCTCGATAAACTCCAGGAGGAGCTAAGCGAGTTGCACAACAAAATATACCGCAAGCGTGTGCCGGTCATCGTCTGCTATGAGGGCTGGGACGCCGCCGGCAAGGGCGGAAACATCCGCCGCATCGCCGCCGCGCTGGACCCCCGCGGTTACGAGGTGGTGCCGGTCGCCGCTCCCACCGCTCCGGAACTGAACCACCATTACCTGTGGCGCTTCTGGAACCAGATTCCCAAGGACGGGCACATCGCCATTTATGACCGCACCTGGTACGGCCGCGTCATGGTCGAACGCATCGAGGGCTTCTGTTCCACGGAGGACTGGCAGCGCGCCTACCGCGAAATCAACGAATTTGAACGTGAACTGTACGATTGGGGCGCTGTCATTGTGAAGTTCTGGCTGCATATCGACAAAGACGAGCAGCTCCGCCGCTTTACCGACCGTCAGAACACCCCTTCCAAGCAGTGGAAAATCACCGACGAGGACTGGCGCAACCGTGAAAAGTGGGACCAGTACGAGGAAGCGATTGACGACATGCTCAAATATACCTCCACGGACTTCGCGCCGTGGCACATCGTGGAATCACAAAACAAAAAGTACGCGCGCATCAAAGCGCTGAAAATCCTGATCGACGCGATAAAAGACCGTCTTTAAATTGCAAGCATCTTTGGCTCTTATAAAAAAGGAACAGCTTTTTTCGTAAGAGTCCTGTTTTGGATAAGGATGGCACATAGGAAAAGGACCTGCTGATCAGCAGGTCCTTTTCCTATGCGTGCGGTTCCGTGCGGTCGCCGCAGGCGTGCCACAATCGCACCAGGGAGGAAACCAGCAGGATTCCCAACGCCAGCGCCCCGGCGATGCCCAGCGTGTGCAGACCGGTTTCCAAAAACATCTCCGTATTGCCCGCAATACAGTATTCCATGGAATAATAGATGCCGCCGCCCGGCACCATCGGCAGCAGGGCAATCAACAGGTAGCCCGTCACCGGTACGCGATGGATGCGCGCCATGATTTCCGAATACAGCGTGATGACGACCGTCGCAAGAAAAAACTGCACGATGTCATTTTGCAGCGGACTCAGCAGCAGATAGACAAACCAGCCGATCGCGCCGCCCAGCGAGGTAAAAAAGATCAGCTTGCCGCGCATGTTGAACACCAGGCAGAAGGCCACGCAGGCGATAAACGCATATAAACAGGGCAGATACGCTTCCATCCGCTACACCCCCCAGATCAGCCGGGGCGCGAGCAGCGCCACGCCAGCCCCGATGGCGATGGCCGTCGCCACCAGCAGGGACTCCACAAAGCGGATCAGCCCCGCGATCAGGTCGCCCGCGATGACGTCGCGCATGAAGCTTGTAATGACAATGCCGGGCACCAGATTCATCAGCGCGCCGATGATAATTTTATCCGTATTGGCGCCAAAGCCAAATTGTACCGCCAGCAACGCCAGCGTCGCCGCCACACAGCTCGCGGCGATGTTCATAAAAAAGCTGTTGGTGGAAAAGCGGCCCATGAAATCGATCACCAGGCGGACCGCCGCGCCGCAGACCAGCGCACAGCAGGCGTCTGCAAAGCTGCCGCTGTAAAACAGCGTAAAGGAAAAGGCGATCAGCGCGTACGCCGCCACCTGCGTCCAGAATCCATAGGCGGGCCGTTGGTCGATGCTCCTGACCTCTTCCCGTACTGTCTGAAAGTCCGGCTTTTTATAGCAGACAACCCGGCAAAGGTCATTTGCGCGCTCCACCTTGTCCAGATTCGTCACGCGCGTATACAGGCGCTTAAAGCCGGTGATGGGCTTTCCCTGCCCGGTTTCCACCGTCGCAAAGATGCAGGTCGGGATTACAAATACATCCCCTGTTTCCACGCCGTATGCGCGGAAAATACGCCGCATGGAGTCCTCCACGCGGTAAATTTCCGCCCCATTGCTCAGGAGCAGGTAGCCCACCTCCATGGTGGTATTGACCAGCTCGTCGTAATTCATAGGCACGCCCCCTGTTCGCTTTGATTCGAGTGCAGTATAGCACAAAACCGGCGCGGAAGAAAGATTATCCTGTAAACGCATCCAGATAGGCGCGGAAGGCGGACGGCAAAGCATACACCTCCAGCAGCTCGTTTCGGCCCGCCCAGGTGAAGCCGTCCGGCTTTTCCTTCAATTTTACCCAGTAACCGGTCATATGCCATTCTACATGCGTAAAAATATGTTTCGCAGCGGGAAGCGGTTTTAACGCAAGCGGGCGAATCCCCCAATCCTGTAAAACCTCGCCCGCCCCCTCCGGGGAGAGGCGCCCTTCCGCAGACGGCAATTCCCACAGTCCGGCCAACAGGCCGCTGTCCTCACGCCGCCGGATGGCCAGTTCGCCGTTGTACACCAACAAAAAAACCGTTTTCTCTTCGATGCGGCGCGCTTTTTTCTTTGCCTTGACAGGCAGCTCCCGCGCGATCCCCAGTCGGTTCCCCTCACATAAGGCGGCCAGCGGGCAGACCAGGCAGCGCGGTTCCCCGCCCGGACCACAGACCGTCGCGCCCAGCTCCATCATAGCCTGATTGAAATCGCCCGGGCGATCCCGCGGGATCACCTCCCGGACCTGTTCTTCCACCGCGCGTTTGACCGCTGGCTCGCTGATATTGTCCCGCGACGCGGTCAGGCGCATCACCACACGCAGGACGTTGCCGTCCACCGCCGGGGCGGGGATCTGGAACGCGATGGAAGCCACCGCGCCCGCTGTGTACGGTCCGATTCCCGGGAGGCGCAGCAGTTCTTCATAGTCCGCGGGAAGTTCGCCGCCGTATTGTTCCACCAACACCTGCGCAGCCTTTTGCAAATTGCGTGCGCGGCTGTAATAGCCCAATCCCTCCCACAGTTTCATCAGCTGCTGCTCCGGCGCGGCAGCCAGGGCCGCAACGCCAGGCAGCTCTTCCATAAAGCGTGCAAAGTACGGTTTGACCGCCTCTACACGCGTCTGTTGCAGCATGATTTCTGAAACCCACACGCGGTACGGCTCCGGCCGGTCCCGCCAGGGCAGGGAGCGGGCGTTCCGGCCGTACCAGTCCAGCAGAGGAGGAACCATCTCCTTAAACGCGCTCACCGGCTTGCCTCGTAGACCGCCCTGCCGTCCTTTATGGTTGCCAGTACGCGGATGTCCCGGATCTCCATGGGATTGACTTGCAGCGGGTCGCGGTCCAGGATGACAAAGTCCGCCCGCTTGCCCGCCCGGATGGAGCCCTTTTCATCTTCTTCAAAATACTGGTAGGCCGCGTTGACCGTGACCGCGCGGAGCGCCTCCAGCGGTGTGACGCACTCTTCGTCCCCCATCACCACGCCGTTTTTGCTGATGCGGTTGACCGCGCACCAAATCGTTTCCAGCATATTGGGTTGAATCACCGGCGTATCCTGATGGAAGGTATCGATCACGCCGCATTCTATGGCAAAACGTGCCGGGCTGATTTTCTTTGCCCGCACCTCCCCAAAGTTTTTCAAATGCACATCGCCCCAGTACCAGGTGTGCGCCACAAAGAACGAAGCAATCATGTGCAGCTTTGCCATCTCTTCGAGCTGGTCCGGGCGCACCAGCTGTGCGTGAATCATCACTGGCCGGATTTGTTTCCCGGTTTGACTCTCCGCAAGGGCCTTTTTATATGCATCGATCATCTGCTGCGCCGCCGCGTCGCCGTTGCAGTGCACCAAAATCTGCATATTATCCCGCAGGGCTTCTTTCATGAATGATACAACCTGCGCGTCCTGATAAATGGGATACCCCGTGTATCCCGCTTCGCCGTTTTCATACGGCTGGGTCATCCAGGCGGTGCGGCCCTGCGGGGAACCATCCAGAAATATCTTATAGCCGCCGATCTTCAGGCGGTTGCGGTACTGCTTACAATAGGATGGATTTTCAGCAGCCAACGCACGGTTGTCCTTTAAATCCGGATACGCAACCACGTCCGCTTTTAAACGGTTTTGATCAGAAAGGCCCTTCAGCATTTCCCACCGGGCGGGGATGGTCAAGCCGTCCTGCACGGTCGTGATGCCATTTTGCAAATAGATGTCCTGCGCCAGTTCCAATTGCCGCATCAGCTGTTCCTGCGACGGCTGGGGAATTTTCGCTGTAAAAGAACTGAAGGCGGTCTCCTCCAGATAACCGTTCGGCGTTTTCCCATCCGCTTCTCTGCCGATCACGCCGCCCTCCGGGTTCGGCGTCTCCGCGTTGACACCCAGCTCTTTTAACGCCAGGGAGTTGACCACGCCCATGTGGCCAGAGGCATGCGTCACCACTACAGGGAATTCGATCTGGTCGAGCAGCTGCCGATCCGGGTGGCGCTTTTCCGCCAGGAAATTGTTGTCGTAACCAAACGCAGTGACCCACTGCCCCGGCGCGGGTTTCGTCTTTTGAATAAACGCTTGCAGCTTTTGCACCATTTCCGCAAAGCTCTTCGCCCCGGTCAGATCGACGGAACCGAGCGTCTGCGCCAGCGCTGTGATGTGGCTGTGCGGGTCGATGAACGCCGGCAGCAAAACCGCTCCCTGTAAATCCACCTCTTCGGTTCCCGGCGGACAGCTTTGCAGCAGCGTTTCCCTCGCTCCCGTGGCGCGGATCACGCCGTCCTCCACCAAAACTGCCTCCGCGTAAAGCGGCTCCTCCATCGTGACGATGGTTCCACCGCTGTAAATGGTCATGCTCATCAGTATCCCTGCCTTTCGTTGACAATATCGATAGAGGCTGTATTACCATGGTCTGCACAAAGGATTGACAGGATAAGCGTGATTCCCCCCGCCGGCGGCGGGGGGAATCACGAAATTCAGCCATTCTTTGTATATCAGTTGTGAGACAGCCCCGGGTTCCCTTTTATTGTGTACGCTTTTTCTGTGAATATCGGTTTTACAGGTGCAAACGCCGCTTTAATTCCTGCAGCATGTTGCCGCCCTCAAACACCATCAACGCCACCAGGGAGATCAGGCTGCCCGCCACACAGATCAGCGACGGATAGACCACCTGCAACATCCCCTTCACATAAAAAATAATGGGAATGACGCCGAAGAGGGCGGCGATGATCGTATAAATGATAAAGCTGCCGAGGTTAAGCTTGAACACGCGCGCCGTGATGGACAGCACCAGCAGCGCCACCACACACGCGATGGGAAACACATAGTCCAGCGACCAGCCGTGCCAGCCCGTAAAATAGTCCCAGAGCACCGTCAGCACGCAGAGCAGCACCACCTGGTACAGCACGCTTTTGGGGATATTGTTC
Organism: Anaeromassilibacillus senegalensis; assembly: GCF_001261775.1. Classification (GTDB taxonomy): domain Bacteria; phylum Bacillota; class Clostridia; order Oscillospirales; family Acutalibacteraceae; genus Anaeromassilibacillus; species Anaeromassilibacillus senegalensis. Next base: position 651,078 of record NZ_LN868538.1, read on the forward strand.
CGTTTGCGGACCGCTACGGCCAGGCTGAGCCACATACAGGCCAATCCCGCCAGCACAAAGAGGCTCCACCAGCCGTGCTGCGGTAAAATTAGGTTGATTGTCACGCAGACGATCGCCGCCACGGCGGAAATCAGAATCAGAATTTTAAAAAACAGGCTGTGCTTATGCAGCACCGTCGGTATCTGCGGAAAAATCTCCCCGCGCGGGTCCGGCACGCCGTCTTCCCGCAGAGGCCCCTGGCACAGTGGGCATTCCGGGGTGCTGCCCGTTATTTTCACCTTACACTTGTCGCATGTTTTCATTCCGGCACCCCCTCTTCGTCCGGCAGGCGGCTGGCCGTGATCTCCACGGGAATCCCCATGCCCGTCAGCGCCCGGAAGAAATGCTTTTGAATATCTGTGCTGACCAGCGGCGTTGTAAAGCTGATGGTCAGGTTGTCTCCAAAGGAACACATACAGATCTGCAGGCGGTCCGTACTGACAAACACGTCGAACAGGCGGATATATTCCGCCAGCTCCGGCGGCATCTGGATTTTCCCCACGTTGGAGATGGCGGCGGTCTCCTTCTTTTCCGCCAGCTCATAACCGATGCGCATGCCGAAGTCTTTGACGACCAGCGGCGCAATGCGGGCAACCGGGTTAAAATCGTATTTGACAAACTGGCAGAGGCGCGCCTCCATTTTATCCTGCGTCAGCTCCCGCTCAAAATCGCGGTTCAGGCTTTGGATCACATCTTCCAGCCGGTTTGACTGCTTTTTAAAATTGTAGCGCACCTGCATGATGCTGAAAAAGTTGCGTGCGCTCTCCGAAGGGAAGTAGTTGCGCAGGTTGATTGGCACCGCCAACACAACCGGACGCTTTTTATACCGCACCATCATCTCCTGCTCGATGGCGCACATCAGCAGAGCCGCGCACAGCACAGTGAGCGTTGTCCCATACTCGTGCGCCTTTTGCAGGACCGCCTTCACCGGGACTACGCCTTCGATGACACGGACACGGCTTTCCGGCACGCGCGGGCCGCGCAGATGATAGGCGTTCGGCGCTTTCTCCGGCGCCTTTCTTTTTCTCGTATAATATTTTTGAAAGCTGTTGTTCATTTTCTCCGTAGCGGACGCGTCATAGTCCATCACAGGCGCGTTTTCCGCAAACCGGTCCGCATGCCGGATCAGCAGATAATGATACACCAGCACGCGCAGGAACTGCAGCGCACCCGTGCCGTCGGTCAATGCGTGGTAAATTTCCACGTTGATCCGGCAGCGGTAATAGGTCACGTTGAACAGCAGCCCCTTCCGGTTCTGATCGTAAATCGGACTGCACAGAGGGCGGGTTTCCTCCTGTACCTCCGGCCGTTCCACACTGTCCTCCAGGTAATACCAAAACATCCCCCGTCGCAGCACACAGCGGTACCCGGGAAAGACCTCCATCGCACGGTCCAGCGCCTGCTGCAACGCCTGCGGGTCCACAGGCTCCAAAAGCTCGCAGGAAAAACGGAACACTTTTGCGTCCGCTTTGGTGCTGGTGCACGGAAAAATCTTTGCCGCGTTGTCCAGCCGTCTCCATTCGGCAGATTTTTTCGGTTTCACGGTTGCGGCACCTCACTTAAAAAGCGATTGATGAGTTCATAGCATTCCTTGACCTGTGGAAAACTCGGCGGCAGGGAAAAGAAGCCGTGCAGCGCATCCTCGATGCGGTGCAGCTCCACCCGGTTTCCGAATTTTTCCATCTTGCGTGCGTACTCCTCGCCCTCGTCGCGCAAGGGGTCGTACTCCGCCGTAATCAGCAGCGTGTCCGGCTGGTTGGACAGGTCCTTCGCCAGCAGGGGCGCAAAATAGGGGTTGTGCAGATCCTCCGGCCCGCTCATATACAAATCCATATAATCGCAGATACGCTTGGAGGTCAACAGGTAATCCGTCCCGTTGTCCCGGATAGAATCGAAGAGCGAACGCTCCGAGTGGTCGTTATAGGTAGCGGGATAGATCAAAATCTGTTTGCCGGGTAGAAACTCGCCCCGGTCCCGCGCCATCAGGGAAACCACGGCGGCCAGATTGGCCCCCGCGCTGTCCCCAATCAGGGTGATATCGTTCGCGGGCGTATCCAGCAGCGCCGTGTCCAGAAAGATTTCGCGCGCGACGGCGTAGCAATCCTCCGGCGCGGCGGGAAATTTGTGTTCCGGCGCAAGCTGATAATCCACAGAGACGACCAAACGCCCCGTCAGGCGGGCCATGTTGGCGCATACCTTGTTGTAGGAATCGATATTCCCCAGCACCCAGCCGCCCCCGTGGAAAAAGAGCAGAATCGCGTGGCTTTCCGCCGCCTCCGGCGGAGAAAAGATACGCACGGGAATCTCGTGGTCTCCGCAGGACACCTTGTGATCCCAGGTTTTGTAAAAGGGCTTTAAGTAATGGTAGTGCGTCACGTTGACCACCTGACGCTCCCACCAGTAGTTTTTCTTAATATCAATATCGGGGTAAGACAGGGCCTTCAGGGCCGCCATCATCAATTTGTTGATCGCCATGGATCATCCCCTGCGTCCAAAGCGCGTCTGTCCCAGCGGCTGGTCGACCGGACGCTTGCGCGCGGGCTCCGCCTTGCGGATGGGTTCCAGTTTTTGCATGGGTTTCGCATCCCGTTTCTGCATCCCGCGTCCGCCCGGGACCGGGTCCCTTCTCTGGCGCGGCTTTTTGCCGCCCTCCGTTTTGCCGTAGAGCGTCGGGCGCTGCTCCGGCAACAGGTCGTGCAGGGACGGAAACTCCGTCATCGGCGTTGTTTTTTCCGGCTGCGGAGCGGGTGTACGCACCGGCTGCTTCTGCGGAAGCTTTGGCGCGGCGGGTTTTGCCGCCTTTTGCGGCCGGTTTTTCTGCGGGGCCGGCTTCGGCCCGGCGAGTTTGGGCGTCTCCGCCTTCTTTTTGGGCTCCTGCTTCCTCTGCGGGGCCGGCTGGGTCTTTTGCGCCGCCGGCTGCTGCGGGCGCTGGCCGCGGTTGCGGCGCAGCTCGGATTTCGGCGTCGGCACCGTGATCAGCATCGGATACGGGTGGTCAGTCACCACGGGGACATCCTTGCCGATCAGCTTGACGATGCGGGCAAAGTCGGCCTTCTCGTTGATATCGCAGAAGGAAACCGCGATGCCGGAAAGCCCCGCGCGGCCGGTCCGGCCGATGCGGTGTACATACGTCTCCGGTACCTCCGGAATATCGTAATTGATTACATGGGAAAGCTCGTCGATGTCGATGCCGCGCGCGGCGATATCCGTCGCCACCAGCACGCGCGTCACATGCTTTTTAAAGTCCCCCAGCGCCTTCTGGCGCGCGTTCTGGGACTTATCACCGTGAATCGCCGCGGCGCTGATCTTCGCACGGGTCAATTCCCGCACCACGCGGTCCGCTCCATGCTTGGTGCGGGTAAAGATCAGCGCGGAGGTGATCTCCGGATTTTGCAGCAAATGGATCAACAGCTTCCGCTTATTCTCTTTGTCTACGAAATAGACGCTCTGATCGATGGCCTCCACCGTAGTGGCGGGCGGCGTCACCGTGATTTTTTCCGGCTGGTACAGGATCGTATCCACCAGCTCGCTGATCTCCGGCGGCATGGTTGCGGAGAATAAAAGCGTCTGCCTCTTTTGCGGCAGCTTTGCAATGACCTTCTTCACGTCGTTGATGAAGCCCATGTCCAGCATGCGGTCCGCCTCGTCCAACACAAAAATCTGGACGTCCTGCAACTTGATGAACCCCTGGTTGATCAGGTCGTTCAGCCGGCCCGGCGTGGCGACCAAAATGTCGACACCGCGCTTGAGCTGCTGCACCTGCGCGTTCTGCGGCACGCCGCCGAAGATCACACAGGATTTCAGGGAAAGATAGCGTCCGTAAGCCGTAAAGCTCTCGTAAATCTGCAGCGCCAGCTCCCGGGTGGGCGTGAGGATCAGGGAGCGGATTTTCTTTGGCTGCGCAGCGCCCTGTTCAGTCAGGCGCTGCAAGATCGGCACAGCGAAAGCCGCTGTCTTTCCCGTGCCCGTCTGGGCACAGCCCAGAAGATCTTTTCCCCGCAGCACCGGGGGAATCGCCTGCTCCTGAATCGGCGTCGGCGATGCATAGCCCTCTTTCTTCAGGGCGTTCAAAATGGATGGGATCATGCCAAGTTCTTGAAATGTCATACTGTTTCCTTTTCTATATTTAATGGGCGCGCCCTTGGACACGCCTGAAAACGGAATCCTGGCGCGGCGCTTTCCCTGTTAAATGGAAAACCCGTGCCCGGGGACAGTATCATACCGCCCTTTGGGGTTCCGCAGACCTGCTGTACATACGGACGATCGTCCGTTTTGTTTATTATAGCGCATAACCGAAAAATATTCCACTGTATTCTATCTTGTCCCTGTTTTATCGTAAAAAATAGCTGATCCCGAAGAAACTTCCGCGCGAAACAATTAGGAAAGCCACAGCAATCCATTTTTTGTTGCGCGTGGATATTTTGAGATTTTCTATAAACCATGGGCGTAATAAAAAATAGCTGATTCCGAAGAAACCTCCGCGCGGAACAACAGGAAAGTCACAGCCGTTCATTTTTTGTTGCGTTTAGAAGTGGAAAATCTCGCGATTTTCTTAATGCAATAAAAAATACGGCCCGTATTTCCTATACGGGGGCGTTTATGTTATACTGATTAAAAAATTGATGGACAAGGAATGAAGCGGAGCATGAAACAGGAGAGGAATTATCCGCGGGTGGAAGTCACCCGCAAAGCGGAAAACAGTATTAAGGCGGGACATCCCTGGATTTACAATACAGAGCTGGGCCGGGGGGAAATGGCCTGCAAAGACGGCGATCTGGTCGACCTCATCAGCCCGCGCGGCAAATATCTGGGCACGGGTTTTTATAACCGCCACTCCAAAATCCGGGTGCGGCTGCTCTCCACCAACGCGAACGACCGGTTTGACGAAGCTTTCTGGAAGCGCCGCCTGCGGTATGCATGGGACTACCGCAAGACGGTGATGGGAAACGATCTCTCCTGCTGCCGCGTCATCTTCGGTGAGTCGGACGCGTTCCCGGGCCTGACGGTGGACCGGTTCAGCGATATTCTGGTGACGCAGACGCTCAGCCTGGGCATGGAGCAGCGCAAATCCATGCTGTTTCCCCTGCTGGTGCGCATTTTGCAGGAGGACGGGCAGAAAATCTCCGGCGTGTACGAGCGCAACGACGTGGCGATCCGTGAACTGGAGGGCATGGAGCAGGGCAAGGGCTTTTTCCCGCTGGACGGGATCCCCACGCCCGCATCCACAGAGACGGAAATTGTGGAAAACGGCATTTGTTACGGCGTGGATTTTGAAAACGGCCAGAAGACCGGCTTTTTCCTCGATCAAAAGTACAACCGTCAGGCGGTGGCGCGGCTGAGCAGGGGCAAACGCGTGCTGGACTGCTTTACGCATACCGGCTCTTTCGGCCTGAACGCGGCAATGGGCGGCGCGGCACACGTCCACGCGGTGGATATTTCGGAAGCCGCTGTGGCAATGGCGGAGGCGAACGCCAAACGCAACCAGTTGGATCACTCCATGAGCTTTGAGGCGGCAAATGTCTTTGACCTGCTGCCCTCCCTGCCCTGTGGCGCGAAGGACGGCTACGACTTCATCATCCTCGACCCGCCGGCCTTTACGAAGTCGCGCCAGACGGTGGAGCACGCAATGCGCGGCTACAAGGAGATCAACCTGCGCGCCATGAAGGTGCTGCCGCGCGGCGGCTATCTGGCCACCTGCTCCTGTTCGCACTTTATGACGGACGCGCTGTTCCGCGATATGCTGCGCAGCGCGGCGTTCGACGCCAACGTCTCTCTGCGGCAGATTGAGGCCCGCCAGCAGTCCCCAGACCACCCCATCCTCTGGAACGTGCCGGAGACGGATTATCTTAAATTCTATCTGTTCCAGATTGTGTAAAAGGTTAATAAAGCTGATGAAAAGAGAGTCATGTGATGGCTCTCTTTTCATCATATTTATAGATTTAAGCAAATCAATTCGCCATAATATAACTAATTTTATTTTAATGATATCGTTTTAAGAAAATATTGACGAAAACTCCATTTTACCTTATTATGTAAATATCAAAATATAGAAAGGACTGATTCCCATGGTCCATTTCAATTCCATAAAACTTTTAAAGGATGAACGAGTATGTACAAAGAAAAATCCAACATCCTCTGGGAACAGCCCGGATTCTATCTCTCCGCCTTGCTGTGCCTGCTGATCGGCTTCTCCGCCGGTGTGATTACCATGATCAACTACATGAACGATCACAAAGACGTTCTTACGATCTCCGCTGAGGAAGCAAGGGAAGAAGGTCTCAGTCTGATCCGTGAAGAAGTCGCCAGGCAAAACCCGGACTGCCCATGGAATGAAACTACGACCATCAGCAAATCCATCGCGTTTCGCACCTCATATTTGCTCTATGTCAATACAGACGGAGTAGACGCAGGCGCTATTTTTGTATTTGAGAGGGATGGGAAAGCGCACGGCGAAATTGATAGTTATGATGTGAACGCCTCTTACATAGAAGTGGGAAAACGCAATCAAGGCGTCACTTTATTCGGTTTGCTGGGGATCGGCGCCTAAATGCACAGAATGCAAGGTGAATAACATATGTACAAAGAAAAATCCAACATCCTCTGGGAACGGCCCAGATTCTATCTCTCCGCCTTGCTGTGCCTGCTGATCGGCTTTTCCGCCGGTGTGATCACTATGATCAACTACATAAACGATCACAAAGACGTTCTTACGATCTCCGCCGAGGAAGCAAGAGAAGAAGGCCTCAATCTGATCCGTGAAGAAGTCGCCAAACAAAACCCGGACTGCCTATGGAATGAAACCACGACCATCAGCAAATCCATCGCGTTTCAAACTACCTATTTGCTCTATGTCAATACGGACGGAGTAGACGCAGGCCTAATATTTGTTTCTGAAAGAGATGGACAAGCGCACGGTAATATTTACAATTATGATGTAGATGCTTCTGAAATAGAAACTTATAAGCGTAAGCAAAGTGTTACGCTATTCGGAGTATTGGGTATTGGAGCTTGAACGGAAAGGAAAACATATCATGCCGGAAATCATCCTGCTCTGCGGCCCCTGCGGCTGCGGCAAAACCTATTATGCACAGCGGCTGCGGGAGCGGGGCGGAACCGCCGTCCTCTCCAGCGACGACCTGATGCTGCGGCTGTTTGATACCTGCATCGGGCCGGAACGCCATCAGGACATGCTGCGCCGCTGCAAATCGTTTTTACTCCAGCAGGCGGAGGAGCTCTACACGCTGGGTCTGACGGTCGTGCTCGACTTCGGCTTCTGGAGCCGCGCGGAGCGGGAGGAAACCAAAGCCCGTTTTGCCGGGCGGGGAATCCCCGCGAAGCTGGTCTATCTGAACGCGCCGTACGAGGTGATCACCCGCCATTTGGAAGCCCGCAACCAGGCGGTGGAGCGCGGCGAACTGCGCGCCTACCACATCGACGCGGAGAAACGCGCGCGGTTTGACACGTGGTTTGAGGAACCCGGGCCGGAGGAAATCGATGAAGAAATACAGATTTCGGAATAAACAAAACAACACGCGACGGTTTAAAAGCAAAACCATCCGCGTGTTGTTTTTTATACTCTTTTTTTACTTTACGGCTGCAGCGTCGCTTCGACTAGCTCCTGATGAGACAGCCTGGAAAGCGTTTTCACCTTCTCCAAATCCAGCCCCATTGCCTCCGTGACACGCCTGCCGTATTCCTCATCCGCCAGATAGCAGTGCACCGCGTGGCGGTACTTGATATTCTCCGTGACGGGCGCGATGTTGCGCGCGGTATTTTCAATTAGCAGGGCGCGCTTGTCCTCCGTCATCACCCGGTAGAGGTCCCCGCCCGCGCGGAAGCAGTCGTCCGTGGGGTCGTCCTTCGGGTCGTAGGCGTACATGGCGCCGGAGAGGTCCAGCGGGGGCTCCATCACGCCGGGCTGCGCGGACCAGTCTCCCAAACTGTTCGGCGTATAGGCCGGCCGGTCGCCGTAATTCCCATCGGTCCGCATGAACCCGTCGCGGTGGTAATCATTGACTTCGCATTTTGCGCGGTTGACGGGAATCTGATTGTAATTGACGCCCAAACGATACCGCTGTGCATCCCCATAGACAAACAGGCGGCCCTGCAGGAATTTGTCCGGGGAGAATCCGATGCCCGGCACCACATGGGCGGGGGTAAACGCCGCCTGCTCCACTTCCGCAAAATAGTTCTCCGGGTTGCGGTTCAGCTCCAGAACGCCAACTTCATGCAGCGGGTATTCCTTGTGCCGCCAGATTTTGGTGATGTCAAATGGATTTTCATAATGGTTCTTCGCCTGTTCTTCCGTCATAATCTGCACATACATGGTCCAGCGGGGATAGTTTCCGCGCTCGATTGATGCAAACAGGTCGCGCCCGTGGCTCTCGCGGTCTTTGGCAATCAGCGCTTCTGCTTCCGCGTCGGTCAGATTTTGGATCCCCTGCTGCGTGCGGAAATGGAACTTACACCAAACGCGCTCGTTTTTTGTATTGTAAAAGCTGAAGGTATGCTCCCCAAAAAAATGCATGTGGCGGAACGTGGCCGGAATACCGCGGTCGGACATGACAATCGTGGTCTGGTGAAACGTTTCCGGGAGAAGCGTCCAGAAATCCCAGTTGTTCTGCGCGGAACGCAGGCCCGTGCGCGGATCGCGCTTGACCGCGCGGTTCAGGTCCGGAAAATTATGTACGTCCCGGAGAAAAAACGTCGGCGTATTATTGCCCACCAGGTCCCAGTTGCCTTCCTCCGTATAGAACTTGCAAGCTACGCCGCGAATATCGCGCTCCGCGTCCGCCGCGCCGCGCTCGCCCGCAACTGTGGAAAAGCGAATAAATACGTCCGTCTTTTTACCCGGCTCAAACACCTTTGCCTTTGTCCACTGCGTGATGTCGTGTGTTACGGTAAACGTGCCGTAAGCGCCCCAGCCCTTCGCGTGCATGCGCCTTTCCGGGATGACCTCCCGGTCAAAATGCGCCAGCTTTTCCAACAGCCAGACGTCCAGCATCATCACCGGGCCCCGGGGACCGGCGGTCAGGGAATTTTCGTTTTCCGCCACCGGCGCGCCCACTTCGTTTGTCAACTTTTTCTGATCCATTTTCCTTCCCCCTGTCTGATAAATTTAAGAATAATTCTTACCTTTATTTTACATCTTCGGGATTGGCAACGCAACAAAATAGTAGCTAAACTTATTGGTCCATTCTTGACAGAAGCAACAAAACGGCAGCCGCCCGGTTCTCCCGGACAGCTGCCGTTTCCAGCGGTAAACCCGCCAATCTATAAGAAACGCCCCGGTCGTCTCGCATGGCCTGAAAACAGGACAGGGCCATGCTGAAACGGCATGCGCATGCTGCCGCGCCCTCCCGACGCCCGGAAACGGTCGCAAACCGGCTTATTCGCTCCGCAGCGCGTCGATCGGGTTCAGCTTGGCGGCGCGCCGTGCCGGCATATAACCGAAGATCACGCCGATGCCCGCCGAGATGCCGAATGAAACCAGAATTGCCGCTGCGGACGGCGTCGCCTCCAGCCCGATCAGCCCACCGACCACCGACGTCACCGCACAGCCCAGTACAATGCCGACCAGGCCACCCATGGCGCTGGTGACGCCCGCCTCGATGATAAACTGCTGTAAAATGGTCCGGCGCTTGGCGCCCAAAGACTTGCGGATACCGATTTCCCGCGTGCGTTCCGTCACGGAAACCAGCATGATATTCATGATGCCGATACCGGCCACCAACAGGGAAATCGCCGCGATGCCGACCAGCAGGAGGGTCATCATATCCGTCATGGAAGTCACCATCTCCAGCATCTCGGAAAGGCTGGTGACGGTGTACAGGTCCTCGTTTCTAAATATCTCATACAGCTCGTTTTTCAGCACGGTTTTCGCGGTCTCCATGTCATCCACATTGTTGACCGTAAAGGTATAGCTGGATATATCCGCGCTGAAGGAGAGCTTGGTCGCCACTGAATAGGGCAGGTAGACACAGTCGTCGGAGGAGCCTTCCTCCGACTCCGCCTTTTCCTGCAAAATCCCGACCACTGTGTATGCCTCGCCGTTGATTTTCACCGTCTGGTTCAGGGCGTTCTGCCCCGCAAATAGGTCCTGCGCCACGTAGGAACCGATGACGCAGACCTTCTGACGGGAAACGATGTCGGAATACTGGATAAAGCGCCCCATGGAAAGCTCCAGCGCCTTGACCTGCATGTAATCTTCGCCGACGCCGCTGATGCTGGTTGTCGTCGTGCTCTCCGTCCCCTTTTTCAGGGTGGCGCGCACGCTGACTGTGGGGCTCATGTTGGCAAACAGCTTGCTTTGTTCGTCCAGGAAGGCATACATGGTGTCCACATCCACATTCCGGGTGTCCGTATTGGTTACGGATACACTCACCTGGTCGGTGCCGAGGTCGGAAAAGCTGTCTGAAATGTAGTTTGTCATTCCCTGCATCAGGCTGACCAGAATGATGACGGACGCCACGCCGATGATAATGCCGAGCATGGTCAGGAAGGAGCGCATTTTACTGCTCGCGATGCTCTTGATCGCCAGCCTAAAGGATTGACTCATAGGCACTCACATCTCCGTCAAAAATAATCTTTCCGTCGTGGATCTTGACCACGCGCTCGGCTTCCATAGCGATGGAATTGTCATGGGTGATGATGACGACGGTATTTCCCTCGTCGTGCAGCTGTTTTAGAAAGTCCAACACCTCGCGGCTTGTTTTGGAGTCAAGCGCGCCGGTCGGTTCGTCCGCCAGGATCAGGGAGGGGTTCCCCACCAGCGCGCGCGCAATGGACACGCGCTGCTGCTGCCCGCCGGAAAGCTGCTGCGGAAAATAGCGCCATTTATCGCGCAGGCCCACCCGTTCCAACGATTCCAGGGAGCGCTCCGTGCGCTCCTTCTTTCCCACGCCTGCATAGACCAGGGGCAGCTCCACATTTTCCAGCAGGTTCTGTTTGGGAAGCAGATTGTATTGCTGGAATACAAAGCCGATGGTTTTGTTGCGGACCTCCGCCAGACTATCGTCCTTCATGCAGCTGACGTCCTGCCCATTGAGGACGTATTTGCCGTCCGTCGGGACGTCCAGCGCCCCGATGATGTTCATAATGGTGGATTTGCCGCTGCCGGATTTTCCCACGATGGAGACGAATTCCCCGGGATAGATATCCAAAGAGATCCCGTCGTTGGCGCGCACCACCATATCGCCCATGTTATAAATTTTATAGATTTCCTGTAAGGAGATTAACGGTTGCAGCGTTTGTGTTCTCATCAGAATCCACCTCCCGGGCGGCCGCCCCCACCGCCTGTGGGCATTGCACCGCCGCCAGGCATGCCACCGCCGCCGCCAGGCATCCCGCCGCCGGGCATCCCGCCCATGGCAAAGGTCGTTGCTTCGGTGGACGAAGTCGGGTCGATACAGACCACGTCCACCGCCGCCAGGCATGCCACCGCCGCCGCCAGGCATCCCGCCGCCGGGCATTCCGCCCATGGCAAAGGTCGTTGTTTCGGTGGAAGAAGTCGGGTCGATATAGACCACGTCTCCCTCGGAAAGGCCGCTCTTGATTTCTACATAATCCTGGCTGATCAGGCCGGTCTCCACTTCCACGGAACGGAATCCGGCGGGCACTCTGCCCTCTGTCTCTTTGACGCTGTCGTCCTGTATGTAAACGGTATCTCCGCGCATCAGCGCCTGTGCGGGTACTGCCAGCACGTTTTCGGCCTCCTCGATGATGATTTCACCGTTGACGTTCATGCCGGGCAGCAGCTCGCCGACCTCATCCATCTGCACGGTGACCGGGTACTGCGTCACACCGTTGCTGGAGGTGCTTTCCAAGCTGACGTTGGTCACCCTGCCCGTAAAGGACTCCCCCTCAAAGGCGTCCACGGTGACCTGTACCTTCTGACCGACTTCGATGCTGAGAATATCCAGCTCGTCGACGTTCATATCAAAGGTGAGCGCGGACATATCATAAATGATCGCCATGGCCGTGGTATTGTTGCCGCCGCTGTTGAGCGTATCGCCCGCCTTTGTATTCTTCACAATCACCTGGCCGGAGATCGGTGCGGTAATTTCGTAGTCGCTGAGGCTGTCTTCCTGGTTCTCCAGACTGGTCTGTGCGTCTTCCACGCTCTGTTCCGCGGATTCCAGCTGGTCCTTCACGCTTTTCAGCGCATCGTCCGCGGATTCCCGTGTCAGGGTAAAGAGCGCCGCTCCCTGATGCACATAACCACCTTCCTGCACATGGATGGAAGCAATGTCGCCGCCGTATTCCGCGGTGATGGTTTTTTCCAGCAGGGCGGAGAACGTCCCGTCCCCGCTGCACGATACGCCGTTTACCGTTGCGGACGCGGTGCTGCTGGTGGAAAGTCCGCCCGGGTTTTGCACCTGAATGGTGACCATGCGCACCACACTGCCGCCGCTGAGCGTCTGCTCCATGGTGTTGACAGCGGTCACGGTGCCCTCCAGCGTCTCATAGGTTTCCAGAATCTGTACCTGCGCGGTGCTGCCAACGGAGATTTTCTCCGCGTCAGCGCTCAGAAAAGGAACCTTCAGCACCATGGTTTTATCGTTATACACGTCTGCAATCTTATCGCCGCTCTTGATCGTGTCCCCGGCTTCCACATACAGCGTTTTAATGTATCCTTCTTCCGGAGAGGAATAGTCAAGGGACCGGTAATCCTGCGCCGCGTCGTTATAATTTTTCAGCGCGTCCTGGTATTTCTTCTGCGCGCGCTCCAAATTGGTCTGCGCGGAATCAACTTTCTGATCGACGGAATCGGTGTCGATGCGATACAAAATGTCGCCCTTCTGTACCTCGTCGCCTTTTTCAAAATCAGCGCTGATGACCTCGCCGGAAACCAGGGACGTGATGGTGTAGGTATCCAGCGCGGCAAGCGTGCCGGAGGAGGAGATGGAGGACTGGATTGTCTGCCGTTCCACCGTCGCGGTGCGCACCTGCTCTTCCCCGCTGCCAACATCCTTTTTCACCAGGAACTGAAATGCAGTAAAGCCAATTGCCGCGACCAGCACCAACGCGACGACGATGCGCAATGCCCGTTTCCACCCCGGTTTTGCGCCGGGTTCCCGGTTCTTTCTTCGGAAAGAAAAACGTTTGGGCTTCAGCCGTTCCAGCTCTGTCGTGTCAAACTTATCCTTTTCATCAGTCATCGAGCAGATACCCCTTTAATGTATAGTTGTAGTTGGAAGAATCCTCTCCACTCGTGGAATTGTCGTCGTACACAACCGTGATCTCGTCGCCCACATGGACCTTGCCCAGTGTGGAGAACGCATACTGCATTTCCTCCGTGGTCAGGTTGTATCTGGTCCCGTCCACATAGACCGCAACGGGCGTCATGGAACTGGAATTATCATAGGCGATGCCGGTCACCGTGCCGCTGCTGCGGTTGTCCTGATAGACCCAGACGGTCCGGGTTTTTGTGCTGTAATAGACGATGTCGTCCGTATCCACGCTGTTGTAATCCTGGTTCTGGCCGACTTCGCCGTCAAAGATATAGGTTGCGTTTTTCTCGCTGAAGGGCAAAATCTTGCCGATGTCCTTGCTTTCCGTCACGCGAACCGGGCCGGTGATGTTGTTGTCCGCCAGCTTCATATAGTTAATCTCTCCGTCGCTGTCCAGCTCGCAGTCAAAGAGCTTCCCGTACATCGAGCCGTTCTTGGTATCCGCTTTCAGCACGTTATACAGAAGATCCTTGCAGTTGGTCAGCGTCATGGCCGAATCCATATTTAAAAGAGAAAGCCCATCGTCCAATTCCTTTGCGTAATACATGGAGGTTCGCCCCGCCGTCTGGTCACCCGTAAAGTCTGCGTTTGTGTAGCCCAGCAGTGCCAGAACGCCGTAGACCGCCTCCCGCAGTTTAACCGGCTGGGTGGGTTTAAACGTACCATCCAGGTAGCCGGTCATCCAGCCCTGCGATGCCGCCAGATTGATCGCGGAGGCATAGGCGGTATCCGCGCCTACGTCGCTGAATTTTCGGTAAAATACGGCGCTGCCTGCTTTCCCTTTATAAGAAGAGGCGTTCAACAGCATCTGTGCAAATTCCCCGCGAGTGATATTGGAGGTTGTAACGATAGAATCCGTAAAGCCCAGAGAGGATACCACCTTATCCGACATATCGGTTACGGTGGCGCCGGCATAGGCCGGTATGGATGACGCCAGCATACTGACCGCCAGCAGCATGGATATGGTTTGTTTAAAGGATTTCATTTGATCACCTCATTGATTATTTCCGCACAGTTTTTCTGCGTTTATCCCGCGGCAAGCCACAGGGTTCCCAAAATACCTGCCGCCAGGACGACTGCACCGATGGCAGCGGACAGGACCGTCCATCGGTGCGCCGCCCAAAAAGCGGGAATGCGTTCTTTCATCCGCTCACCTCCGTATCTCAGTCTTGTGTCCGGGTCTCATTATACGAGTCAAAGCTTAATTGAACCTGAAAAAACATCCGATTCACACAAGTTTAAGCCCCGCTTCACACATCCATCACACACCTCCGGTGAGGACGGCGCGGGCGGAAATTTAACTCAAATCGCATCCGCGCAAGGCCGCGACGGAAAACACCACCTCCGGTGGAGGTCGGCGCGGGCGGAAGTTTAACCTAAATCGCATCCGCGCAAGGCCGCGACGGAAAAGACTTGCTCCCGTGATTTTGTTAACCACAACTTTGGGAGCTTGTCTTTTCCGTCCCGCACGAATATATTTGTTATTCGCAGCGCGGAAAAGGGCGGGCCGTGCCGACCGCAGGTCCGTGCTGACCGCAGGTCTTCAGGGAATGTTCACGTGGTGGGCAGGGGGAGGTCACTTTGGCGCGGTAGGATAGAGCTATAAAATGGGATGGGAGGAACTTTTTATGAAACTGCTCCTGATAGAAGACGAAAAACCGCTGAGTGACGCGCTCTGCCAGATCCTCAGCAAAAAGCGGTGGGAGGTTGCCGCCGCATACGACGGGGAACAGGGCCTGGACGAAGCGCTCACCGGCATTTACGATATGATCCTGCTGGACATCATGCTGCCCAAACTGGATGGACTTTCGCTTTTGCGCCAGCTGCGCGCCGCGTCGGTTTCCACACCGGTCCTGCTATTGACGGCAAAGGGGGAAGTCGGCGATAAAGTCCTGGGTTTGGACAGCGGTGCGGACGACTATCTGGCAAAGCCCTTCGCCACGGAGGAACTGCTCGCCCGTATCCGCGCCATGACGCGCCGCTATGGGGAAATCATCCCGGACTCCATCTTGCGGGCGGGTGACCTCGCGCTGGATCTTTCCAACTACACGCTGGAATGCGATGGGCAATCCGTTCAGCTGACCAACAAAGAATTTGAGATCATGAAGCAGTTCTTTCTGCGCCTGCACGGCATTGTCAACAAAGAGGAGCTTTTGACCAAACTGTGGGGCTTTGAAAACGCAGCGGCGGGCAATAACTTAGAAGTGTACATCTCTTTCCTGCGCAAAAAGATGGCCTATCTCGGCTCGCACATGCGCATCGCCTGTATCCGCAGTGTGGGCTACCGACTGGAGGAACCGCCATGTTCCGCAAACTGAAATGGAAGCTGGTCCGCTTTAATATGGCCTTGCTCTCGCTGGTATTCGCGGCGATCTTTGCCGTAACGGCCGCTTTAATGATCGTCTCCAACCAGCGGCAGACAGATTTCATGCTGGACCGCGCCTTCCACATGCAGAACGGCCGCCGGGAACCGCCTCTCATGGGCGTGATCTCGGTTCGCCAGAACATCTTTGGAGAACTGGAAATCCTCAGCATGCCGCCGGACATCTCCACGGAATTGGTGGAGGAGGCCGCCGGTATCGCCGCCCAATCCGACGGAGAACGCGGGGAATTCACAATGGACGGATACATCTTCGCCTATGCCCGGCAGGAAGACCGCTCCCGTATTGTCCTCCTGGACCAAACCAACCAGCGCACATTCCTGCGCAACACGCTGCTGATCCTGTTATGCGTCAGCGCCCTCAGCCTTTTGCTGCTGTTCGCCCTGAGCGTCCTGTTTGCCAACCGGACGGTCAAGCCCGTCCGGGATACCTTTGAACGGCAGAAAAATTTTGTCGCCGACGCCTCTCACGAGTTGAAAACGCCGCTGGCGATCCTGGGCGCCAACCTCTCCGTTGTTGAAGGAAATGCCGATGAGACGGTGCACGACCAGGCGCAGTGGCTTTCCGCCATGCGGGTCCAGCTCGACCGCATGAGCGGGCTTGTCAACGACATGCTGACGCTGGCAAAGCTGGACCACGAGCAGGACGGCGAACCGCTTCGCCCGCTGGACTTCAGCCGCCAGCTGACCGGCTGCCTGCTCTCTTTTGAGGCGGTCGCCTTTGAAAAAGAGGTGGAAATTCACTCGTATATTGAAGACGCCCTGACGGTTGCCGCCAATCCGGAAAAGCTTTCCCGCCTGATCTATATCCTGCTGGACAACGCTGTCAAGCACACGCCGCCGCGCGGCTGGATGGAAATCCGCCTGTACCGGGAAAAGAATCACGCCGTCCTGCGCGTGGAAAACTCCGGTGAAGAAATCCCGGCAGAAGCCCTTCCCCATGTATTCGACCGTTTTTATCGCGCGGACAGCGCCCGTACTCGGGAAACCGGCGGCTACGGCCTGGGCCTCGCCATTGCGAAGGCCATTGTGGAGGAAGTGCACGGAAAAATTCGCGCGGACAGCGGCAACGGACGCACGGTTTTTACCGCCGCATTACCGCTCGTCAACTTATAAAAACAAAAAATCCCATTCAGAAACTTTTACAGCTTCCGAATGGGATTTTTTATCCTACATGTTTACTCCGAAATCCATGAGACGCCGATTGCGTCCAAGCCGATGTTGACACCCAGGACCGGCCCCAGTGTGCCGCAGGTGATCGATGCATGCGGCAGCTTGGCACGCACCTTTTCCAGCAGTGCCGGCGCCGCCGTGCTGCCCAACGACTGAATCAGCACCTCAGAGGCGTTCTCCGGCACCTGGTCCGCCAGCGCCTGCATCTGCGCACTGCGCCCGCGCGCGGTCCCGCCGGACACCAGCGCCCCCTCGTCCTTATCCAGAAGCAGGATCGGGCGGATATTCAGGATGGTATTGACCGACTGGCGCACAACGCTGAGCCGCCCGCTCCGGCGCAGGGAATCCATACTGCTTACAGAGAAGGCCGTCCCCGTACGCTTGCGCATCTGCTTGACGCTGTCCGCGATGCTTTTCAGCGAAACCCCGCAGCGCGCCAGCTTCGCCGCCTGCTTGAGCAGTAGCGTCAACCCGCCCGCTGTGGTGCGGGAATCCACCACCGCGATCCTCTGCGGCGCAACCGACAGTGCCGCGATGCTCGCACTGCTGTATGCGCCGCTCAGCCGTGAGGAAATCACCAGGCAGAGCGCCTCGTCCCCCCTGCCGACAATCTCCTGAAAAACTTTGGTAAAGTCAGAAACGGATGCCTGCGCCGTCGTACCGCTGTTCTGCGCCAGCAGCGCTTCAAAATTGCCGTTGCAGTCCGAAAAGCTCTCCAGATAGGACGTTCCGCCGATTGTGTAGTGCATCGGTACCAGACGGACGCCGAAAAGTTCCGCCTCCGCCCGCGTCATGCAGGCGGTGCTGTCTGTAATCAATGTAATCATAAGCCCTCCGCCCCCATTCTGCGGAATCGGTTGTAGCGCTTTTCCAGCAGCTCTTCCATTGGAAGCCTGCCGTTGCGGACCAGCGTATCATACAAATCCGCCTTCAAGATGCGGTACACCTCTTCAAAGTCATTGCGGCCCTCCGGAATGATCTTTTCAATCACGCCGAAGCGCAGCAGGTCCTCCGCTGTCATATGCAGGCAGGCCGCCGCCTCTTTAACCTTGGCGCTGTCCTTCCAGAGGATGCTCGCGCAGCCCTCCGGGGAAATGACGGAATACACCGCGTTTTCCAGCATCCAGACTTCGTCCGCCACGGCGAGGCCCAGCGCGCCGCCGCTGCCGCCCTCCCCGACAAATACGGAGAGAACCGGCGTTTTCAGCGTCATCATTTCCATCAGGTTTTCCGCGATCGCCTGACCCTGGCCGCGCTCCTCCGCGGCGATGCCGCAGTATGCGCCGGCGGTATCCACAAAGCAGATCACCGGGCGGTGGAACTTCTCAGCCAGCTTCATCTGGCGCAGCGCTTTGCGGTAGCCCTCCGGATGCGCCATGCCGAAGTTGCGGAACAGCTTCTCCTTGGTGTCGTGCCCGCGCTCCAGGGCGACCACCGTCACCGGCATGCCGTTAAGCCGCGCGATCCCCGCAACAACGGCTTTATCGTCGCCAAAGCGGCGGTCGCCGTGCATCTCCATGAAATCGTCAAAGATATTGCGGATAAAATCCGTGCCGGTCGCACGGCCCTTCGCACGGGCCGCCTGTACTCTGTCAAATGCTTCCAAGGTCCGCACCTCCTTCCGGGGCCGCACTGTGCAGGGCCAGCAGCTTTGCCAGCGCATCCTTTTGCACATTACGTTTGACCACCTGATCCACAAAGCCCTTTTCAAACAGGAATTCCGCGCGCTGGAAGCCCGCGGGAAGCTTCTGGCGGATGGTCTGCCGGATGACGCGCGGTCCCGCAAATCCGATCAGCGCGTCCGGCTCCGCCAGAATAATATCCGCCTCCATGGCGAAGCTGGCGGTCACGCCGCCGGTGGTCGGGTCCGTCAGCACCGCGATATACAGGTTGCCCGCGTCGCTGTGGCGCTTGACCGCGCCGCTTGTCTTGGCCATCTGCATCAGGGAGAGCGTCCCCTCCTGCATGCGCGCGCCGCCGGAAACCGTAAAGCCCACCACGGGCAAGGAATGCGCCGTTGCATACTCAAACAGGCGGGTGATTTTCTCGCCCACCACGGTGCCCATGCTGCCCATCATAAAATACGGCTCCATCACAAACAGGCAGCAGGGCATTCCGCCGATGCGCGCCGTGCCGCAGACGACGCCCTCTTTCTCCGCGCTGTCCAGATAGGCGTGTTTGAGCTTCTTCTCATAGTTGGGAAAGTCAATCAGGTTGCGGGACCGCATCCCCGCGTCGCGCTCCACAAAAGAGTCGTCGTCCGCAACCATACTGATGCGCTGGCGCGCGTTGACGCGGAAGTGGTGCCCGCACTTGGGGCAGATGTGAAAGTGCTCGTTCAGCTCGCCCGTAAACAGCATCGCCTTGCAGTTCGGGCAGGCGACACACATCTCATTGGGGATATCCGGCGCCGGAGATTTTGCGTATTTATCGTACGATTCCAGATCATTCTTCGGCTTCTTAAACATGTTTTTTGAAAGCATGTATTATCCCCTCTTTTCCCGCAACTCCATGAAGTTGGTATAGTAGTCGCCCGACCGGAACGCCGGGTCGCTTAAAATATCCATGTGCAGCTCCGCGTTGTGATCCACGCCCTCCACAACCAGCTCGCAGAGGGCCGCCTGCATCTTGCGGATGGCCTCTTCGCGCGTCGGCGCAAACACGACCAGCTTGCCGATCAGCGAATCGTAGAACGGCGGCACAACGTAGTCCTGGTACAGCGCCGTGTCGAACCGCACCCAGGGTCCGCCAGGAATGTGCAGCAGAGAAATTTTCCCACAGCTTGGGCGGAAGTTGAGGTCCGGATTTTCCGCGTTGATGCGGCATTCGATGGCGTGGCCGGACAACGCGACTTTCTCCTGCGTGAAGGCAAGCTGCATACCGGACGCCACGCGGATCTGCCATTTGACCAGGTCGATGCCGGAGACCATCTCCGTCACGGGATGCTCCACCTGCAATCGGGTGTTCATCTCCATAAAATAGAAGTTGCCGTCCCTGTCAAACAGGAACTCGATGGTTCCCACGCCGGTATACTTTGCGGCCCTCGCCGCTTTACAGGCCGCCTCCGTCATTTTGGCGCGCGTCTCCTGCGAAATCGCCGGGGACGGGCTCTCCTCGATCAGCTTCTGGTTTTTGCGCTGCACGGAGCATTCGCGCTCGCCCAAAGCGACAACGTTTCCCTGCTGGTCGCACAGCAACTGCATTTCAATATGCTTGGTGGGCGAAAGGTATTTTTCCAGATACACGCCGCCGTCGCCAAATGCCAGCAGCGCCTCCTGAGAAGCGGCGCGGAACGCCGTCTCAAACTCCTCCGGTTTCCGGACCAGGCGGATGCCCCTGCCGCCGCCGCCCGCCCGCGCCTTGACCAGCAGCGGGTAACCGACGCGGTCGGCCTCCTGCTTCGCTTTCTCCGGATCCTCCACCATATCGCAGCCGGGAATGACCGGCACGCCTGCGGCAATCATCGTTTTGCGGGCGGCGTCCTTGTCGCCCATCAGCGAGATAACTTCCGAAGACGGGCCGATAAACGTGATATGACATTCCTCACAGAGCGCGGCAAATTTCGCGTTTTCCGAGAGCAGGCCATAGCCCGGGTGGATTGCGCCCGCACCGGTTGCCGCCGCCGCGGAAAGAATCGCCGTCATATTCAGGTAGCTGTCCTGCACCTGCGGGGGGCCAATGCAGATGCTCTCGTCCGCAAGGCTCACATGCAGCGCGTCGCGGTCCGCCTCTGAAAAGACTGCCACGGTCAGGATGCCCATTTCTTTACAGGCGCGGATGATGCGCACAGCGATTTCCCCGCGGTTGGCGATCAATATTTTTGAAAACAAGGATTCCACCTCTTACTCTTCAAATTCGTTCAGAGCCTCAGGTCACGGCAAAGGAAAGCTCCGCCTTGACCACCAGCGTGTCGTTTACAAAGCCCTCGCCCTGTGCAAAGTAAAACGGGCCGCGGTGCTTAACCGTGCTGCAGCGGAACACAATGGTGTCCCCCGGCTTGACCTGCCCCTTAAAACGCACCTTATCCAGCCCGCCGAATAGCGGCGTGTGGCCCTTTACGTCCTCCGCGAAGAGCACGCAGCAGGTCTGCGCCATCATCTCGCACTGGATCACGCCCGGCACCACGGGGTTCCCCGGAAAATGGCCCTGCAAAAACCACTCGTCGCCGCGCACGGTATATTTTCCCTCCGCCAGGTTTTCGCCGGTCAACGATGCCTCGTCGAGCAGCAGCATCGGTTCCCGGTGGGGGATAATCTGTTTCAATTCCTCTTTCGTCATGTGTAACGCCTCTTCTTCCCTGCCAATTAAAATATTTTATAGAGCACCTGGCCGTATTCCACCAGCTGCCCGTTTTCCACACAAACGTCCACGATCTCGCCGTCCGCATCGGCGGTGATCTCATTGAGCAGCTTCATCGCCTCCACCACGCAGAGCACGTCGCCTTTTTTGACCTTGCTGCCCACCTTGACGAACGGCTCCGCCTCCGGGGAAGGCGCTTCATAAAACACGCCCACCATGGGGGATTTGATCTCCTTAAGGCTGTTAAAGTCCACCGGGGCCGCGTCCTGCACCGGAATCGCCTGCGGAGCCGGAGCGGCAACCGCCGCCGGGGCCGGAATCGCCGGATGGGTTGTTAAAGTCCACCGGGGCCGCGTCCTGCACCGGAATCGCCTGCGGAGCCGGAGCGGCAACCGCCGCCGGGGCCGGAATCGCCGGAGCCGCGGCACAGGCGGTTTCCAACCGGATACAGTTTTCTCCCTCTTTGATTTCCATCAAGCCGAGGCCGCTTTCCTGCATGATCTGGGCCAACTCTCTGATTTCCTCTATTTTCATGGGAACGCCTCCTTAACCGTTGTACTTTTTGAAGGCCAGGCAGGCATTGTGGCCGCCAAAGCCCAGATTGGTGGAAAGCGCGTACTCCAGTTCGACCTTGCGCGCCGTGTTCGGCACATAGTCAAGATCGCACTCCGGGTCCGCCTCCTGATAATGGATCGTCGGCGGTACGACGCCGTTCTGCAGCGCAAGTGTGCAGACAATCGCTTCCAGCGCGCCGGTCGCGCCCAGCATATGGCCCGTCATGGACTTGGTGGAACTGATCGGCGTCTGTCTGGCGCGTTCCTCGCCCAGCGCCTTTTTAAACGCCAGCGTCTCTGTTTTGTCATTGAGCGGCGTGCTGGTGCCGTGCGCATTGATGTACAGCGCTGCACCCTCCGGAATTCCAGCCTCCCGCATGGCCTGCTTGACCGCATTGGCGGGGCCGACGGCCTCCGGGTGCGGCGCGGTGACGTGGTGTGCATCGTTTGTGTTGCCGTAACCGCAGACCTCCGCATAAATCTTTGCGCCGCGCTGCACGGCGTGCTCGTATTCCTCCAGGATCAGGACCGCGCTGCCCTCACCCATGACAAAGCCGCTGCGGCGCTTGTCAAACGGCATGGAGGCATTTTCCGGGTCGTTTGTGGTACAAAGTGCCATACAGTTGGCAAAGCCCGCAATCGCCATTTCATTGATGGTGGCTTCCGCGCCGCCCGCGATCATCGCGTCCGCGTAACCGTGCTTGATGGCGCGGAACGCCTCACCCACCGCGTTGGCGGAGGTGGCGCACGCGGTTACGACGCACATGGACGGCCCCTGCGCATTGTGTTTAATGGCAATGTTACCGGACGCGATATTGGTGATCATTTTGGTGATAAAGAACGGGGAAACGCCCTTCGGCCCTTTGTTCAGGAGCTTGGTGACTTCTTCCACAAAGGTGTCCATACCGCCCACGCCGGAACCGACGTAGACGCCCAAACGCTCCGGGTCCACCTTGCCCGCGATTCCGCTGTCCTGCATCGCCTGGTCGGCGGCAGCCAGCGCGTATTGTGTAAACAGGTCCGTCTTGCGCACCTGCGGTTTTTCCATGTAGAGCAGCGGGTTAAAATCCTTTACCTCCGCCGCGATGTTAACCTTGCTGTTCGTGGTATCAAATTTTGTGATGGGGCCGATGCCGTTTTTCCCGGCGACCGCGTTTTCCCAAAAAGTGGGGACGTCGTTGCCGATCGGCGTCACCGCGCCCAGTCCCGTAATAACGACTCTTCTTTCCATTTTACTGCCTCCCGTTCTTGATTCCCATTCTTACATGCCCAGGCCGCCGTCCACCCGGATCACTTCGCCCGTGATGTAGGAGGCGCCTTCGCCCGCGAGGAACAACGCCAGATTGGCCACATCCTCGGGCTTTCCCATATGCCGCAGCGGAATGGATTCCACAGCGGCTTCCTTGACCTTATCGCTCAGCGCGTCGGTCATGTCCGTTTCAATAAAGCCCGGCGCAATCGCGTTGCACGTGATACCGCGTCCGCCCAGTTCCTTTGCAACCGCCTTGGTCAGGCCGACCATGCCCGCCTTTGCGGAGGAATAGTTCGCCTGCCCCGCATTGCCCATCAAGCCGGAAACCGACGTGATGTTGATGATCCTGCCGCACCGGCGCCGGAGAAAATGCCCGTAGCAGTGCTTGATCATGTGGAATGCGCCTTTCAGGTTTGTATCGATCACCGCATCGAAATCCGCTTCCTTCATGGAGCGAATCGTGCTGTCCCGTGTGATGCCCGCATTGTTGACCAGAATATCGATCTGCCCGAAGTCGGCCAGAATCTGGTCGATCGCCGCTTTGGTCGCCTCGTAGTCGGAGACATCGCAGCGGTATGCCTTTGCCATGACGTTGGTTTCCGCCAGCAATGCGCAGGTTTCCTCGGCGGCCGCCTCGTTTCCGGCATATAAAATCGCGATATTCGCGCCGTCTTCCGCCAGCTTTCTGGCGATGGCCCGGCCCAGCCCGCGGGAACCGCCGGTGACGACGGCTGTCTGATTGGTCAGCAAAAAAATTCCTCCCTTATCGTTTCAGCTGTTCCACCGCCGCACGCAGCGTCTCCGCGTCTTCTACACGGCAGACCGTTGCTTTGGGCAGCGTTTTCTTCACAAGGCCGCTCAGCGTCTTGCCGGGGCCAACTTCAACAAAATCGGTAAACCCTTCCGCGTCCAGTTTGCGCAGGATCGCCTGCCACGGCACCGGATGGTTTACCTGTTTGGCGATGTTCTCTTTGATGCCGGCTTCCTCCGCCGGATAGCGGGAGGCCGTATAATTGGCGTACAGCGGAAGTTCCGGCGCATGGACGGAAACCTGCTGCAACTCCTCCGCCATTTGCTCCGCCGCGGTATCCATAAACGGGGAATGGAACGCACCGCTCACCGCGAGGGGCACCGCGCGGCCGCCCGCCGCCTGCACATCTTTGCACAGGGCATCCAGCTCCGCCTTTTCACCCGCCACAGAAACCTGACCGGGGCAATTGTAGTTGACCGGGTACACATTCTGATGCGCGCGGCAAAGCTCTTCTACCTGTTCGTCGCGCAATTTGAGCACTGCCGCCATCCCGCCGCCGGTCTGCTGCGTCGCCTCTTCCATAAAGGCGGCGCGCTTGCACACCAGCCGGAAACCGTCCTCCGGCGTCAGCACACCGGAAAAAGTCAGTGCTGCGACTTCTCCCAAAGAGAAGCCCGCCACCGCGTCCGGAATGATCCCCTGTGCCTTCAGCGCTTCCGCCGCCGCCAGATCTACACAATAGACGCAGGGCTGCGTATTTTTCGTCAGGGACAGCTCTTCTTTTGTGCCGCCAAAGCACTGCTCCGCCGTACCGGGGCGGATACGGTCAGCCAGGTCAAAGACGGCTTTCGCAGCGGGACCCGCTTCACAGAGCGATTGTCCCATACCCGGATACTGCGCACCCTGCCCGCTGAATAAAAAGGCTATTTTACCCATTTGGCCGCACCTCCCAGGATTTCCTCCGCCTGCGCGAACAGCTCTGTGACGATTTCTTCCGCCGTTTGCTCCTTTGTGACCATCGCAGCCACCTGGCCCGCCAGGAAGGAACCGCCCTGCACATCCCCATCGCGCGCCGCCTTGCGCAGCGCGCCCGCGCCGAACTGCTCGATCTCCTCATTGGAAATGCTGGAGTCGTATTCCATGCGCGCAAACTCACGGGTAAACGGCGTTTTCAGCGCACGCACGGGATGGCCCAAACGGCGGCCCGTACTGATCGTATCAATGTCCTTTGCCTTGAGAATTTTCTCCTTATAAACAGGGCTGATGGTGCATTCCTTCGCCACCAGAAAGCGTGTGCCGATCTGCACACCTTGCGCCCCCAGCATAAACGCCGCCGCAAGCTGGCGGCCGTCCGCGATACCGCCCGCCGCGATTACCGGAATCTTCACCGCGTCGCAGACCTGCGGCACCAGCGCCATCGTCGTCAGCTCGCCAATATGGCCGCCGCTTTCGCCGCCCTCCGCAATCACCGCCGTCGCGCCGCGCTTTTCCACCAGCTTGGCAATGCCCGTGGAGGGAACAACCGGGATCACTTTGATGCCCGCTTCGATCCACGCCGCCATATATTTACCGGGATTGCCCGCACCGGTCGTCAGAACCGGAACCTTTTCTTCCACAACGACGCGCGCAACCTCCTCCACGAAGGGGCTCATCAGCATCACATTGACGCCGAAGGGCTTGCCGGTCAACTCCTTGCATTTGCGGATTTCCGCGCGGAGCTGTTCGCCGTTGGAATTCATGCCCGCGATGATTCCAAGCCCGCCCGCGTTGGAAACGGCGGAAGCCAGGCTGGCGTCCGCCACCCATGCCATGCCGCCCTGTAAAATGGGGTATTCGATCTCCAACAGGTCACAAATCGGTGTCTTGATCATTTCTGAAAAAACTCCCTTCTATCTTAAAACAACTTCCCTTTATTTTTAGCATACTCACCAGACTAAGAACGCCGTCCGCGCCTGTTCAGGCCGTTATCAGGCATCTCTTTGCCATTCAGAGTGCCGTCCATTCGATCACGCAGGCGCCGGTGGTCAATCCCCCGCCAAACGCTGAGAGTACCAGGATGTCGCCCGGCTGAAAAGTACCCTTGCGGTTCAGCTCATCCATCAGAATCGCCACGCCCGCGCCCGAGGTATTGCCGTATCGGCTGATATTGACGCAGAAGCGTTCCGGCGGGATATTGAGTTTCTTTTTCGCCGTTTCAATGATGCGCAAATTCGCCTGATGCGGCAAGACGTAGTCCACATCCGCCTCCGTCAAACCCGCATCTTCCAGGACGGCGCGCACATCGGTGCACATGGCGTTTACCGCAAACTTATAGACCTCCTGCCCGTCCATAAACAGAAAGGATTCTTCCGCTTCCGTCCGGTCAAACGGAGAATTCCCCCGCACATGCGGGATGCGCAGCGCGTCGGTATTTCCGTCCGTCGTAATGCGGATAGAACGCAGCCCTTCGCCTTCGCCCAGAACCGCTGCACCCGCGCCATCGCCAAAGAGTACACAGGTGCTGCGGTCCTCCCAGTCCAGCAGCTTGGACATTTCCTCCGCCGCGATCACCAGCACTTTTCTGACCCGGCCGCGCGCGAAATAACCGTCCGCCACATCCAGCGCGTAGACAAACCCGGAGCATGCGCCGTTGATATCGAATGCGGGACAGGTGGCGCCCAGCATCTTTTGCACCACGCAGGCCAGCGCAGGCGTGATATAATCGCCGCGCACTGTGGCGCAAACGATCAAATCCAGTTCTTCCGCACGAACGCCGGCATTTTCCATTGCCCTGCGGCCCGCTTCCGCCGCAAGGTCCGCCAGCGTTTCCGTTGTGCAGACAAACCGGCTTTTAATTCCCGTCCGGGTGGAAATCCATTCGTCCGACGTGTCCAGAAATACAGAAAGATCGTCGTTTGTCTGTGTGCATGCGGGATGCGCACTGCCGGTTCCTAGGATTTGAAAGCTCATATTGGGCACCATACTTTCTCTATAGACTCGTCTATCCTGCAAAAAGGAAAGCCAAAAAAATACTTCAATTTTTTTAATTATATTGCAAATCCAATTTTTGTCAAGCGGAAATTATTTCTCTCTGAGACACCAAAACATCCCTTTTTCCTCTCAAAAACATACAATCTTTCTATATCATGCAAAAATCCTTTTCACCCCGTTTCCTTTTTAAGCAATGTCACGACAGCCTTGCTAATTTTAATTCTTCATAAATAACATAAATGTACACCCATGAAAGTTTACAAAAATGAAATCTCTGCATATTTTTACAGAACAGAGGAACCCCCAGCCCTGACCGGGCCGGGGGTTCCTCTGTTTTTGATGGGGATTCTTTTACTATTACGGTCGACTCAACTCATCAGCCAATCGTCAGACCTCCGGTCGGGACGCGCTCCGGCGGCCCTGTCAACCAGTTTGTCCGATATTCTCAGCCAACGGTCACCGTGCAGTGCTGCTGAGCGTTCTGGCCCGCCAGCGTGGTGTACACACCTGTGCTCTGGCCCGGTGTGCCGACTGCATACACTCTGTAATAGTAATCGTTGCCGATCTTGGCGACAAACTGGGTCTTGAGCACGCTGCCGTTGCCGACGGTGAAGCTCGGGACCAGATTGTTGCCATTCACAACGGTCATCTTGAAGCAATAGGCGCTGCCTCTCTTCAGGTTAAAGTCGACGGTCGTATCGGATACGACGGTTGCCTTACCAAGGATTGCCTGTGCCGCACCGACAACCGCGGTGCCTTCGTTGCCGTAGCTGTTGCCAGCCTTGGCGGAATTGCTGCTAGAAGAAGAACCCTTATTGGTATTGGAGCCGGTGTTGCCATTATCGGTGTTCGGCTTATCCTCAGCCTTACGGACCAAGCCGTTTCTTCTTGTTTCCAGCGTATTCGCCGCGCCGTTTACTTCTTTTTCCGTTGCATTCGGATCGTTCAGAACCGCCAACGCCACGGTGTAAGCCGCTTTATACGCCGCATAGCTTGCCGGGGTGTACTCGTCTTCGTTGATATCCTTATCGCCGTCGACCAGTTCTTCCAGATAGCTCTTATCCGGGATCAGGCGCAGGTTTGCGATTGCAAGGACCAAACGGTTGACCATCTTGTCCAGTTCCGTCTGCGTCGGCTCTTCCTTCGCAAGAAGCGTCTCTGCCTCTTTAATCAGATCCTCAAAGCCTTCCTGGCTGGCCGGGGTGTATTTGCTCAGATCATAGCTCTTCGCTTCTTCAATCCGTGCTTCCAGTTCGCTCTTATCCGCCGGAGTCTCCAGCGCTTCAAATGCATCGGTCAATGCCTTCGCCGCATCGTCAACATCCTTCACCAGCGCATTTTCGTCCTCATAGACTTCGTGCGCTGCTGCCAGAGCTTCCGCATACTTCGCCCAGCTTGCCGCAGTGAAATCTTCTTCTTTCAACGGCTCGTAGGTCTTGAAGAGCAGCTCCAGCTTGGTCTTATCGCCCTTTTCAAAGGACAGATAGTTCATCGCTCCCGTCATTGCGATGGTCGCGGCGTCCACTTCGTCCTGCAGGGCGGTTTCGTCCGCTTCTACTTTCACTGCTGCCTTATAAGCCGCGTCAAATTTGTCCTTTGCCCACGGAATCAAGTTTCCATATGCCTCGGTCTCCATGGCTTCTTCCGCGCTTGCAATTGCATTGCGCAGCAGGGCCTTCCAAACCACAACGGAGGTGAATTTTACGGTGGTGTTTTCGTTCGGCATGGTCAGTTCATAATAGGCAACTGTGCGGTCGCCGTCCTTAAAGGTGACTTCCTTTTCCACGCCATTGACAGTCAGAACCGTTGTAACGAATTCTCTGTCATCGTCCTTATGACTAAAGGTCAGGCTGACAGTATCCTCGGCCATGACATCCTTCTGAATGTAGGTGCCGGTTATATCAGCCAGCTCCTGGGATACGCCGTCCACGGTCAGCGCAACCTTCGGGCCATACTCCACACGCAGGTCATGCGGAGCCGCCACGTAGTTATCCAGACCATCGATTGCCGCCTGGAGGACATCTAGAGCATTCATCAATTCAGCGTCGGTTGCCTCTGCATTGCCCAGAACCGTGCCAGCCGCCGCATAGGCTCCCTCAAATGCATTCCAGGAATCGTCTGTGTAGTCGCCCTGTCCCGCATTCTTAATAGCAGTTGCTTCCGCATAGAGCGCTTCCAGTTTCTCGCGCGGGGTCTTTTCCGGAGCCGCAACCACCGTTGCATAGGTCTTCGCGGACAGGCCTTCCACGCCGTTGATGTTGGTCGCCATCACACGGATTCTGGTTCCGACCGGAACCGCTTCCGTCACAGCGACGGTCGCTTTGCCCGCATCCTCCGCGTTCGGAGTGATGGTCGCGCCTTCGATCTCGCGGCCGAAGGAATCCACGATGGACCATTCAGCCTCGGTCACTTCATAGGTGTTATCCCATACAAGGCCTTCCATGGCTGCCTTCAGCATGTTGTATGCCGCCTCGACAACGCTTTCCGGTGCCTCAACCGGGAAGTCCAGAACGGTGCTCGCAACGTTGATCGCCGCTTCAAAGATCGCCACGCTGGACGCGGTGTAGATGCTGGTGTCGATTGTGCCAGCCTGCTGCAGCAGTGCTTTCAGATCATCGATCGTCGCCATCGCATATGCGCCGGCGGCCTTTGCCTGTGCGGTCGGAGCAGCCTTCACAATGGTGAACTCCTTGCTGCTGCCGGAAATGATCTGCGCATCCTTCGGGGAAATCGCTACTGCGTCGTCATCGACGACCGGAACGTCTTTGTAGCTGATGTCGCTAAAGTCAAGCCACATAACAACGTTTTCGCTATCCGGAGCAATCGCCGGCTGTTCCGCTTCGCCTACATCGTAAGCGCCCTGGCCGTTCAGCTCTTCCGCTGTCAGTGCTTTATTATACACACGGGTATTTGCAAAGGTATTGCTGTTGGTTCTGTTGGTTTCCGGATCATAGCCGATGTGGAACTTCGTGCTGCTGGCTTTTACACCCAGACCGGAGTTATCCACCAGTTCCGCAATGATCTCGCCGTCCAGGTAAACGGACAGCTTATTGCCGTCAAAGATACCTGCCACATGGATCCACTTGTTTCTAACCTGGCTGTCCGAAACCTTTGCCTCAATCGACTTCCAGTTGCCGTCGCCAGCCTTGATGAAGAAGTCAATTGTGCCGCCTCTGGTACGGAAGCCGAAGCAGTTATCGCCCTTGCCCATGAACATATCATAGTCTCTGGGGCTGCTAGCCGGTTTTACCCATGTTTCCACGGTGAACTCGTTCTTGCCGACAAAGAGCTCGTCAAACACGTCCGCGCCGTCCGTGCCCTTGTCGTTCGGGATTGCCATCCAGCCGGTCAGACCGACATTGAACT
This sequence comes from Anaeromassilibacillus senegalensis, assembly GCF_001261775.1. Taxonomy (GTDB): domain Bacteria; phylum Bacillota; class Clostridia; order Oscillospirales; family Acutalibacteraceae; genus Anaeromassilibacillus; species Anaeromassilibacillus senegalensis. Next base: position 681,094 of record NZ_LN868538.1, read on the forward strand.
TGCCGTCCATGACAAGCTTCGCGTTGTCGCCCAGAACCGGGTTAATCTGGTTGTTGCTCAGGTCTGCTACGTTTTCAGGCGCTTTGCCCTTGAAGGTCATGACCTTTTCCATAGCTTCTTCCAGATCCGCATAGTTGGTAACCAAAGCCTTCTGTGCGGCAGTCAGATTCTCATAACTTTCCAGGATGTTCTCCAGCTCTGCCTTCTGTGCATAATCAAAGACATAGATGGAATCAATCGCGTTCTGCACGGCTTCTGCCTGCTGCTTGTCGAACGCATCCTGATCAAAGCTTGCAAAAGCTCTGTACGGTTTGCTCAGTTCCATCGGGTCCGCAGTCGCGGCATCAAACGGAACAATGGTGTACTCAAAGGAATACGCCTTGTTGTTCGGAATCTTGTACTCCTCCAACGTATCCGGGCCGCAGCTCCGGTTGCCGATGCCGCGGGAAATCAGATCGATGTTGACATAGGTTTCCTTGTTCGGCGCTTTGAGCTGATACGGATGCTTCGCCGCGTCGAGCTGATCGATGCTGAAGTGGAGCGCGCTGGTCTCCAAATCCTGTTTGCCTGCAACGAGGATACCGGTTGCTTTGTTTTCACCGGTCAGGGTCATCCACTTTGTGCCGTTCTGCGTGCCGGTTTCCTGGGTCTCCAGATACGGATAGAAGGAATCCGTCACCGTATTGGTGTACAGGCCGGTCATCGCATAGGAATCACGGTCGAAATAGCACTCGGTCGGGCCGTTGCCATAACGGGTGATGTCCTCGTAGCCTTCCGGCAGGACCATATTGGAACCAACCTTCATGATCTGGCCCATGCTGGTGCCGGTCGCGTCCAGCGTAAAGTTCATGGTTACCGCACCGGAACCGTCAATGGTGTAAACAACGGTTTCCTTCGCATTGTTGGCATTTGTAAGCGTCAGATTGGTGGTGATCACCGTTCTGCCGTCTTCCGCTTTTGCAACGGTGATGCCATTTTCATCTACTGTGATGTTCTTGTTGGCATTCTTCCAGTTGTTATCTACGTCGCCGCCGTCATTGTTGATCTTCGCTCTCCAGAAATTCGGCGCCGGGCCGTCCAGAATAACGGTTTCACCATTGTAGACATATTCGGACATTGCGCCGGAAGTCTTATCCAGCTTGAAGCTGAAGTTATCGCCGGAAACCAGCACATAGTCTGCATCATTCTCTGTATCAACCGTTACATTGGTGTTTACAGTGATCGGAGCAATCGCCGTCACGGAAGCCGGAATCGCGAACTGCTCGTGTGCAATCTCGTGGCCTGCTTCTGCCCAGAGAGTATCCTCCTTGAGCAGTACGTTGATGTTCAGATAATATTCCGCGCCTGCCGGGCGGTCCGCCTCTGCGGGCATGGTGAACGGAATGACCACCGTCTCGGTCTGCTTCGGCGCAACGTCCACATCCGTCAGGACGCCTTCGTCGATTACTTTGCCGTCTTCCAGCAGTTCCCACTTGACGTCATACTCGTTCAGGTTGGTGAAGTTGCTTTCGTTGTAAACGTTGATCTTGCGGTTTGCAATCTCGTTGTCAGAAGCGGTCATCCAGTAGTTCTGATACTGGTATTTCACTTCGTAGAGTTCCGGCTGCGGATCTCTGTCCGGAGAAACAAGACCATTGACGCAGAAGTTTCCGCTGTTGTTCTTGTCGCCCCAATCGCCGCCATAGCCGAAGAATCTGCCGTCCATTTCCTCATCATAGAGGTGCTGCTTTGCATAATCTTCCGCATAGTAATCCCAATAGGCGCCTTCCTGTTTGGTCAGGCCTGCGGAGTAATCCAGCCATACGAGAACGCTCTCGTCGCTCGGGCCGATGTCCGGCGTCGCGCTCATCTGTGCTTTCAGCTCGTCCGCGGTCAAAGCCTTGGTATAAACGCGGCCAATGGAAATTTCACCGTCTACGCTGCGGTTGTTCTCTTCATCGCGGCCAATGCCAAGCGGATAGCTGTTGGGCCGGATATCATACTTGCCGTTTGTGCTGCCCTTCAGTTCGCCATCAATGTAGAGGCGCAATGTATTGCCGTCATAGGTACCGGCAACCTGATGCCAATTACCGACCCAATCGCTCGGCAAATTGCAGGTTGCGGAGTGCCAGCCGCCATTATAAACAAAGAACTCCAAGCCATCGCCGTTGCTCTGTGTCTTCAGTGCAACCTGGGTATCGCCCTTTGCAATCAGGACGCTGTTGCGCGCGGTGGAGTTCGGCTTTACCATGACTTCGAAGGTGAAGCTCTTGCCTTCTCCGGACAGCGCCGCATTATACACGCTGTTGTTTGCATCGTCCAATACCGTATAGCCGCTGTAGGATTTACCGGTCAGGGATTCGGCCGCCGCGTCAATCAGCTCCGTAGGACCGTGCGCGGTTCCCTCTGCGCCCAGAGAGCTCATCTCCGTGATACTGCTCTGTGCCGGCAGGGAATCCAGATCGATGTAACGGGATTGGTCGACCCAGTCCCAGATGAAGCCGCCGACCATATTATCGGAGCTGCGGATGGCATCCCAGTACTCCTTCATATTGCCGACTGCATTGCCCATTGCGTGGTCGTATTCGCACATGACATAAGGCATTTTGCCTTTTCCCGCATAGCCCCATACAGTGCCGACGGTCGGGTACATGTTGCTGCCCATATCGGTGCCGCAATCCTGGTTCAGGCCTTCCGCATGAACCGGGCGGGTCTTATCGTGGTCCTTGAAGTACCAAACCATCTTCGGGAAGATATTATCGCCGCCGTGGCGGTCATAGCTCATCTCGTTGCCAATGGACCATGCCACAACCGCCGTATTGTTCTTAAGCGTTTGATAAGCGGTGACGGTTCTGTCCATATACAGCTTGCCATAGTAATTGTTGATGTTGTCGTTCTGGCCCATGATGGCATGGCACTCCGCGTTCGTCTCGCCCATCATATACAGGCCGTACTTGTCGCAGAGATAATACAGATACTCATCATTGGCATAGTGAGACGTACGGATGGCGTTCAAGTTCCACTGTTTCATGATCTTGACGTCTTCCTCATACACACTATTCGGAACATATTTGCCATAAATCGGATCCGAGTCATGGCGGTTGGTTCCCTTGAACAGAATCGGCTGGCCGTTGATGGTGATCGGGCTGAAGGAATTCGTCGTACGGTTGTAATTATCGTCTACTTCCGTGCGGGTGAATTCGATCTCACGGAAACCGAGCTGCTGGGAGATGCTCTCAAAATGACGGCCCGTCGTCTTGTCGTACAGGGTCATTACGAGGGTATAGAGGTTCGGGTCCTCCGCGGACCAGAGGTCCGGGCTCTCCACCAGTTTGCTGGCGTCCATCGTCACTTCGCCGCCGACGGCGATATCGCTTACGTTGAAGCGCATCGGGTCGTTGGCAAACACGTCGCTGCCGTCCGCGTCGAACAGCTGCACATCGATCGCATAATTGGCGATCGCCTGTTCGCTGTAGTTCTTGACGGAGGTGCTCAGTTCCAGCTGTGCATTGGTGTAAGTCTCATCCAGATCGGTGATGACGCGATAATCGTTGATGTGTACAAGCGGCGTGGAGTACAGGTACACGTCTCTGAAGATACCGCCGTCATAAATCATATCCTGGTCTTCCATCCAGGTGCCGTCGCTGAATTTATGTACTTCCACCGCAAGGGTATTCACCTGGCCCTGGGGGTTCAGGTAATCGGTGATGTCGAAGTCGTGCGGACGATAACTGTCCTCACTGTATCCGACTTCCTTGCCGTTGACGTAAACATAGTATGCGGATTCCACACCCTGGAAGGAGATCAGCACGCGGCCGTTGTCCTGCAGGAGGGTATCGTCCACTACGAAGTCTCTGCGGTAGAACCCTACCGGGTTGTACTGCACCGGTGCGTTCGGCTGGGAAACATTCTCACCCTGCCAGGGCATCTGTGTGTTGGTATAAATGGAATAGTCCCAGTCGCCGAAGCCCTCGTAACGGGTCCAGCTGCGCGGCACGTCGACGACCTGCCAGCCGTCTTCTTTGGTTGCTTCGTAATCCGGGTTCATGAACCCGTCGTCCAGATACTTCTGGCCCTTTTCCGCATTGGAAACCACGACGAGCTCCCAATCCTCCTGGCCGATGCCGGACAGCATCTGCACATAGTTGGAATCTTCCTTCTTGTAGTCCACAGCGCCGACGACGGCTTTTTCCACAGACTCATACGGGATGGTTCCTGTTGCGTGGGCGGGTTCACGATTGATGCCAAAGATGTCGCAGGCCCGAACGGTTTCCTGGGTAATCGGGTCTGTGTAGTTCCTTCCGGTGTACTCCATGCGCGGATTCGCGAATTTCTGAGTATCCGGAGCCATGGCTGATGCCGCTCTGGTCAGTTGAGGCCATGCGGCGCCGTCTTTCCAGGTGCCTCCATCGCTTCCGTTACCGGCTGCAAACGCGGGCTGAATGCCTACGCTGACGGTCATAACGGCCGCGAGGAGAATGGAAATGAGCTTCTTAGATTTCATACACTTCTCTCCCCATCTTAAAATAATATTAATAAAGAGCGCCCAAACGCGACAAAAGGCCTGTCCGAAAGAAATCCTTAACCCCACGCACTTCTTACGGTCAGCCTTTCATGCATTCTCCGGCATCTCCTTATTTACACCATCAATCGTTTCATAAACCGAATCACCAGCGGACGATTTAGCTATTTTTACAGTTCTATCCCATCCGTTTTTATGCAGTTCTACTTGTGTAACTCATTATAGCAAATAACCCACCGCTTTTTCTAGTATTTTTTTTGGTTTTGTTGGGAAATTTTTCACGAATTCATCTCTAAATTGGTACTTTTTTTAGATCGTAACCATAATTTACCAATTAAAAAAGCCGGCGGCAGGAATTTCTGCCGCCGGTGAATGTTTGAGTTTAAAAATCAGGAATGTTCCATCTCCGCCTCTCCACGGGGCCCCTCCTTCAGTCCGGGATTCTTCCTGCGCATGCGCAGCTTATTGACACCCGCATACAGCACCGGGATAAAGACAAGGGTGACGATGGTGGAGAGCATCAGGCCGAACATGACCGCAATTGCGAGCGGACGCTGCATCTCCGTGCCTTCCGCCGTGGAAATTGCCATGGGAACCAGGCCCAGCACGGTGGTCATTGTCGTCATCAGAATCGGGCGCAATCGCGTGGAGCCCGCCTTTTCCAGCGCCTCATTGCACGCCATACCGCGCGCCATCAGCTGATTGGTGTAGTCCACCAGCACGATGGCATTGTTGACCACCATGCCGACCAGCATGATGAAGCCCATGAACGCGGTCGCCGTCACGGTATTTCCGGTGATGAACAGGCCCAGGATGCCGCCCGTCAGCGCGATGGGCAGGGAGAACATGATGATAAACGGATGGATAAACGATTCAAACTGCGCCGCCATAATCATATAGACCAGCAGAATCGCAACGATCAGCACGATGAACAGGCTGGTAAAGGTCTCCACCAAGCTGTCGAGCGTACCGGTGAAGGAATAATCATAGCCCTCCGGGAAATTGTAGTTGTTCAGGATGGCTTCCATGTTCGACTTCGCCGTCGCCGCGTCCAGTCCGTTCGTATTGGCACTGATGGTGATATAGCGATGCTGGTTGGTACGGGTGATCTGCACCGCGCCGTCCGCGATGGCGATATTGGCCACCTCTGTGAGCGGGACAGGCATACCGTTCGCCGCCGGAACCGTGATGCCCTGCAAATCGTCCACATAGCGGACGCGGTCCTGGTCCTGCATGATGCGGATATCCAGTTCATCGCCATTTACTTTATATTGGGTGGGCACGCTGCCGGTGATCGCCGTGCTGACCGCGGACGCAATGGAACCGGCGGTGATCCCGTAGGCCGACGCCTTGGTCCGGTCGATCGTGATGCTGGCTTCCGGGACCGCGTCGTCCAAAGAACTGCTGGCGTCCAGCGCCCACGGCTGCGCCTCGATCTGCGCCACCAGGTCGTTTCCGATCGCACGCAGCTGCTCCGTGCTGTCTCCGTTGAGCTGGAACTGAATGTCCGCCGAGGAGCCGAAGGACCCCATGGCTGAGCTGGAGGCGGAAACGGTAATTTCCGCGCCCGCAATGTCTTTTACCTTGCCGCGGACTTCGTCCACGACGTCATCCGTGGAACGGCTGCGCTGTTTCTGCTCCACCAGATTGATCGTCAGGCTGGCGGAATCGGTGGACGAGCCGCCGACCGACACATACCATTCTTCGATCTCCGGAATATCCTGAATCTGTGCCGTCACCTGGTCCACCACTTTGGAGGTTTCCTCCAGAATGGTCCCCTTGGGCATGGCGATGGAAACACTGGCGGAACCCTGGTCCATGGACGGCATCAGGTCGACGCCCACCACGGGCAACAGTCCCAGTGACGCGATAAAGACCAGCAGGACCAGTGCAACCACGCGCTTTTTGCAGCGCAGCGCCACATGCAGCAGACGGGAATACCCGCGGTCCAACGCGTCCAGCGCGCGCTTCCAAAGGTTCAGGAACGCGGTCAACCGCGGATGCTTCTCCATTTTCTCCGCATCCGTGCTCTTGAGCAAATGCGCGCAGGCCATCGGTACAAAGGTCAGGGAAACGACCAGCGAAACCAGCAGCGAGAAGCTGACCGTCAGCGACAGGTCCTTAAACATCTGGCCAATCATGCCCTGTACAAACATCAGCGGGATAAACACCGCGACCGTGGTCAGTGTGGAGGCCGCGACAGAGAGCGCCACCTCGGAGGCGCCGACCTGCGCCGCCTGCTTGGCAGGCATGCCCTCTTCATGGTGCCGCGTGATGGATTCCAACACGACGACCGAGTTATCCACCAGCATACCGATGCCGATGGTGATGCCGCCCAGAGAGATGATGTTCAGCGACATGCCGCATACATACATCAGGGCGAAAGTCACAACGACGGAGGTCGGGATGGAAATGCCGATGATCAGCGAGGATTTGCCGTTGCGCAGGAACAGGAACAGCACGACGACGGCCATCAGCGCCGCTTGGACGGCGGTGCTCAGCACGTTGCTGACGGAGGTTTTGATATAGTCCGCCGTGTTGGTCAGCATTGTGATGTTGAGTTCCGAATTCTCCGCGGAGATTTTATCCAGTTCCTTTTCAATCTTATCAGAAATGTCCACCATGTTGGCATTGGACTGCTTTTGAATGGTAAGGATGACGCTCTTTTCTCCGTTGATCAGCGCGTACGATTCCTCTTCCTTTTCCACCTCGTCAATCTGCGCCACGTCGCGCAGATGGATCAGCGCGCCCGTCGGGGTAGTCAGCGGCAGGTCGCGGATTTCGTCGATTGTCTGGAACTGCCCCACGGAGCGCAGTTGCAGCTTGGTGTCGCCCTGTGCGATCTTGCCCGCGGGCAGGTTCATATTTTCCGCCTGCAAAATGCCGGAGATCTGCTGCACCGTCACATTGTAGCCCTGCATCTTCTCCGGGTTCAGGACAACCTGTATTTCCTTCTCCATGCCGCCGGTCAGGTCGACGGACGCAACGCCGTCGATGCGCTCCAGCCGGCTGACCACCTGTTCCTCCAGCTGGTCCGTCAGCTTGGAAAGGTCCATATCCTTGCTGTGAACCCCAATCTGGATGGTGGAAAGGGCGTTCGGGTCCATTTTAATGACCATCGGGGCCTGTGCCCCTTCCGGCAGCTGGCTCTTGGTCAGGTCGATCTTTTCGCGCACGTCGATGGCCGCCATGTTGACATCTGTGCCATCCACAAACTGAATGATTACCAGGGAGGAATTTGCGGAGGAAGTGGACATAATGGTATCCACGTTGCTGACCGTTCCCAGCGCTTCTTCGATCGGCTTGGTGATCAGTGTTTCAATTTCCTCCGGGCCAGCGCCGACGTACACCGTACTGACGGCGGCAATCGGCACGTTGACGGAAGGCATCAGGTCCAGGTTCAGGCCCAGCAGGGAAACGACGCCCGCCAGGATCGCGATCAGCATCACCATAATGGTGGTGACCGGCCGCTTGATGGCCGTTTTTATGGGCATCGGTTACGCCTCCTTCCCGGAACCGGAGACGTTCACGGTGTCCCCGTCCGCGAGGAAGGCCTGGCCCTTGACGACCACGCTGCTGTTCTCCTCCAGACCGCCGGTCACCTCCACCTCTTTGCCGGTGTCGATGCCGATGGTGACGAGCTTCTTCCGGGCAACGCCGTCTTCATTGACAAACACGTAATTTTCGCCGCCGGAGGTAACGACCGCCTCGCGCGGCAGAACGATCACGTTTTCTTTCTTTTCCTTTGTAAAATGCACCTCTCCGAACATGCCAGATTTCAAAGTGCCGTCGGCATTGTCCACCACAATTTTGACCTCATAAGTGCCGGTCTGATTTGAAGCGGGGTTGACGGTATCGATCGTCCCCTGCAACGGGGTTTCAGATACCGCCGTAATTTTAACGTCGACCTTCTGGCCCGGCTTGACACGGTTGATGAGCTGTTCGGATATACTCACATTGATATGTACCTTGCTGGTGTCGCTGATGACGAACGCCGGACCCGCCGCACTGGAATAGAGCGTCCCCTCCGTCAGGGTGCAGCCGGTCACCACACCGGTGATCGGGCTCTTGACCGCTGCGTCGCGCAGAGTCTTTTCCGCGCTGGCCATCTGGGCCTCCACCGCCTTCTGGCTGGCCTGCGCAGCCGCCAGGCCGTCCTGCGCCTTGCGCAGGTTTTCCTCCGGCATTTGATTGGCCACCAGATCGTAGCTGGTTTTTGCTGTATTGTAGGCGATCTCCGCATTTTTCATGCCGGTTTCTGTCTTATCCATGTCGCTCTTGGAGATAATCCCGGCTTCATACAGCTGTTTGTTGTTTTCATAGGTGGTCTTCATATCGTTATAGGCGATTTCCGCCTGTTCCAGCCCGGTCTTGGCCGACTGGATCTGCGTCTGCATCGCCGCACCATTGACCAGCTCCACGCCGGTCTGTGCGGAACGCACCTGCGCCTTGGTCGCCTCCAGCTGCGCCTTCAGCACGGTCAGATTGTTTTCAATGTCCTCAGTCCCCATCTGGAACAGGACCGCGTCTTTTTCCACCGGATCGCCCACCTGATAATTGATCTGCTGGACCGTGCCGGCCACCGTACTGACAACATTCGCCTCGCCGATCGGTTTCACCTTGCCGGAATACAAATATTCGCTTTGTATATCGCCCTTTTTTGCGGGAGCGACCTGGACAGTCACCGCTTCCTTGACCGGCGGCGCTTCCTCCGCCGGCTCGGCGCTCTGCGCACAGCCGCCGAACAGAACGGACAGCGCCAGCATGACGCATACAGCCATCCACTTGATCGATTTTTTACCCATTGTCTTCCTCTCCATTTCTCCTGGTCTGATCTGCCCGCCGGGAGCCCTCTCCCGCGGGCGCGGTAACGTTGAATGGAATTGCCCGGTACGAACGGGTCAGGATGCGATGATGCCGAAATCCAGCGCCCATTTATACTGCTCGATGGCAGAGAACAGGTTGGTTTCCGCGGTCTTCACCTTTGCGGTTTGCGCGTCCAGCTTATCCTGCGCGCTGACCATGGCGAGCTGCGACAGCATGCCCAAGTCAAATTTCCGCTTTGATGCTTCATAATTCTTCGTTTCCAACGCCAGTGTATTCTGTTCCTTCTCCAGCAGTCGCTGCTTGTCGCCGATATTCTCATAGAGCTTGCGGAAGGATGCGCCGAAAGAGCCCTTGTTTTCGTCGAAGTTCTCGTTGTTGCTGGGGATGGAAGCACTGCCGCCCCACGCGCTGTTGTTGCTGACCGCGTCTTCCAGATCGTCGGAGAACTTGATTTTATCCACATAATCGGTGTCGGGCCTGGGCAGTGATTTCAGGGTCAGCGCCTGGCTGTAGTTCCGGCCGATCAGCGTATTAAAGCTGCGCCGCAGGGCCGTGATCTCCATTTCCATCGTGTCAAGGCCGCTGTTGATGGTATTGCGGCTTGCTTTCATATTTTCCAAATCCAGCGCCGTGATCATTCCCAGCTCGTACTGTTTTTCATATGCCGCCATGTTCTTATCAAATACGTCGAGGCTGCGCTGCAGCTCCTGCTTCTGGTCCTCCAGCGAATGATAGGCGATGAAGAGGTTTTTCGCGCCGATGACAATCTGGTCGCGCGCCTGATCAATCTGCACAGAGGATTGACTCATACTGTTGCTGTTGCTCGCAAGCTGGCTGTTGAGTGAGCCGGTCACCAGTTGCATTCCACTGAGCACGCCGGCCAGCTCGGACCCCTCCGGCAGCTGTGCCTGTGCGTTCGCCAGTTGCTGGGAAAACTGGTTCAGTCCTTGCTGGGTTTGTTTTAATGCCTGTAACGCCTGGTTGAGTGCCGCGGCCTGGCTGGAAAAATCGAGGCTGCCGTCGACGATTTCTTCGATGTTATCATACGAAATGACGCGGCTTTCCCAGGATTCTTTTGCGGACACCGTTGTTCCGCCAATCAGGCCGGCCGGGCCGCAGAGCAGCACAGCGGCCAAAAGAATGGATACCAATCGTTTTTTCATAGGTCATTCCTCCTGCTTCTTGGACACACTTTATCAGTATATGTTGGCAGATTCCTGCATCTGCTGGCAGATTTGGGAAAACGACCGGCTCAGGCGGATAAACTCCTGCGCCTCCTGTTCCCCCAGCTTTTGAACAATCCGGTCGATCCGCGCCAGCATGGACCGCCGGGCCTCTTCCAGAATCCGCTCGCCCTCCGGCGTCAGGCGGATATACACGCGCCGCCGGTCCAGCTCGTCGTTGACGCGCTCCACAAAGCCGCGCTCCTCCAAACAGCTGACCGCCTTGCTCACCGCGGGCTTTGTCACCTCCATGGTGCTGCTCAAATGAGAGGATGTGACGCCCTCGATGCCGTTTTCCCGCACATTTTGCTCCGCTTCCTGATGGATGACAAAAAGCAGCAGCATCGTGCTTTTGGTCACCGGTCCGGCACTGCTGAAGTCCTTCAGGCTCTGCATCAGCCCCATCATGGACCGGAACAATTCTCTTCCAATCTGTTCCATCTTTTCCCCTCTTTGTCTGGATGCGTTTTTATCATAAATGGTTAACCAGGTTAACCGATTGCATCGCTAGTTTAAAACAGAACGCGGGTATTGTCAAGAAGAATGTTAGAAAGTTATCAAATCGTTTACAATTGCACAAACAGACGAAAAAAAGCTTCGGCCTGTGCGTTTTGCAGGCCGAAGCTTTTTCACTTTTATTTCGTATTTCTAAGCAAATCCATAAAATTTGCCTCACACACGGGTTTTCCAAACAGGTATCCCTGCATAAAATCCAGATGCATCGTTTTGACAATGCCGTACTCTTCCTCCTGCTCGATGCCCTCCAGGCAAACCTGAATGTTGACATCGTGGCACAGCGCCACGATAAACTCAATAAAGGTGGCGTCGAAGCGGCTGCTGCTGATATCCTTGACGAAGGCGCGGTCCACCTTGACAATGTCCGCCGGACTCTTCTTCAAAATCTCCAGCGAGGAATAACCTGTTCCAAAGTCATCCATGGCGATGCGCACATGCAGCTTGCGAATATTGTCAAAATCCGCCGCCAGATCGTCAATATTGGATACGATACAGCTTTCGGTCAACTCCAAAATGATCCGGTTTGGATCCACGCCGGAGTCCCGCAGTTCCTTCTCCGCAAACGGGATAAAATCCGGTTTGGACAATTGGAGATAAGAGAGGTTGATGCTCATTTCAAACGCGGGATTCACCTTGGCACAGGCGGCGCATACGCGCAGCGCCTCCTTAAAAATCCAGCGTCCCACCGGATGGATCAGGCCGCTTTCCTCCAAAAGGGGAATAAACTCGTCCGGGCCGACCGGCCCGTACTTCTCACAGTGCCAACGAGCTAGTGCCTCCGCCCCATACAGGGTACGGCTGTCCGCGTTGACCACCGGCTGATAATGCATTTCAAAGCCCTCAAAATGGTTCTCCACGCTTTCGCGCAGCAGCTCCGTCAGTTCCAGGGAACGTTCCCGATGCAGCAGCGTTTGTCTGGAGAAGATTTCCATGCGGTTTTTGCCCTTCCTCTTTGCGGATTCCATTGCGTATTCCGCAAATTTATAGAGGTCCTGATAGTTGGACGCATTCTCCGGATAGGAGGCACACCCGGCAGACAGTGTGCAAAAATACTTCTTCCCCTCATGCTCCTGTTGATGGGAAAAATACCGGTGGATTTTCCTATAAATTTCCTTTGCCTGTTCCGGACTCCCGTCGATCAGCACGCAGAAGGCGTCACCATCCAGCCGGTAAACCTTTGCACTGTTCGATACCAGACTTTGAATCTTCTGCGCGATAATGCGGAGAACCTCGTCACCGAACCGGCGATTGTACAGGTCGTTAATATGCTGAAATTCATCCAAACCAAGGATCATGACCGTCAGGCTTTGACCGGGCCGCTCCGCAAGGGCGTTGGTCGCCTCCTGCTCAAACTCATATTTATTGTACAGGCCGGTCACATGATCCAGCCGGTTTTTCTTTCCCAAATTGGTGATCATTCCCGCAAACAGGCGGGGTTTTCCGCCTGCGTCCCGCTCCACATGTCCGCGGCAGCGCAGCCAGACCCATTCCCCATTGCGGTTGCACGCGCGGTATTCCACATAATGGGAATTGGAACGTCCGTCGACAATCTCCTGATTTGACTGCACAAAAATTTTTTTGTCGTCCGGATGCACCTTTTCTCCCCAGACGGCGGCCGCATTGGGAACTACCTCCCCCGGCAGGGCAAATTCCTCCACCATGGCTTTTGGATATAAAAACGTCCCTTCGCTGTCCTGCATATTGCAAAGATAGATATAATCATCCGTACTCTTCACCAGCGCGTCGTATAAATATTCCCGATCGAAAGAAAAGGGTTCCGGCTCCGTCCGGGGTTCTTTACGCAGCCAGCGGGAACGTTCGGCCCTTTCAATATGGGAGCGCCGCTTCTGTTCATACATGCGGCTGTCCGCTTCCGCGAGGATTTCCTTCATGCTCATACCGTTGTCCGGCGCGGTTTCAAAAATACCGCAGCAGAATTCCGTGCAGTACGGCCTGCCGCACTGTCGATCCTCTTGTGCCAGGCGGACCCGCACGTCGTCCACAATTCTGCCGGTATCCTTTTCCCCTAAATCCCAGCAGGCCATGACAAACTCGTCGCCGCTCAGGCGGAGCAGCAGGTCCGATGGCCGGATACACGCCCGGAATTCCCGCGCCACACGGCCCAGCATCGCGTCGCCCTCCGCGTGGCCGTACAGGTCGTTGACCTCTTTCAGCCCGTTGACGTCAAACAGGCAAACCGCCACCGGGACGCTTTCCCGGATCGCCCGGCTCAGCATACCGCGCAGCGCTTCCTTGCCCGCACGGCGGTTGAGCAGATTGGTCAGGTCGTCCATGCTGGCGGCCCAACTCAGCTTTTTGGATTCCGTAATATCGATGGACTGCTGAAAATGCACCAGAGAACCGTCGATCCAGCGCATCAGGCTGTCGTAATTCTGGTAAGTATGCCCATTCAGCGTATTACATTCTTCCCAAACGGTAAACGGCGTATCCTCCATGCCGGATCGCAGCGTTTCCACCGGGCAGAACGGGCACCGGCCCGCCATCCCCTTCTGCAGGACCTGCCAGCAGGTCTTGCCCTCCGGGTTTTCCAAGTGGAATGCATCCTTCATGGTTTTGTTCATAAACAAGATCTGGTCCGTCTGGATATCCGTCACATACAGGTTCGCACGCATGCTGTCCATAATGGCGTTAAACGCGCAGTTCTGCATCCGGTATTCCTCGTTAAACTGCCGGTTCGCAAAGGAGATCCCAACCAGCGTCGACAGCGGTGCAAGGCACTCTTTTTCCCGCGCAGTCCACGGGCCGCGCGCCGCTTCCTTCCCCACAAAAAGGAAGCCGGTTAACACTCCATCGTCTCTCACCGGAAGCATGGACGGAAAAATGGGGGCTTCTTCGGAACCAAACAGCATATGTTCCAATTCCTCGTCCTCGATTTGCCCGCCGGATTGATCGATTTCAATCAGACGCGGCAGGCATACCTCCACCAGCTTTTGAAACGCGCCCTCCCCACAGTTGGCCGCATCCTTACAGGCAGCGCCTTCCAGCACGGTTTTCCGGGCGGACAGGCGCACCAGCGCCAGACAGCAAACCGGAGCGAAACGGCGGGCAAAATCCGTCAGATATTTCACGCTTTCCGAAAGCGGTTTTACGCCGACTAAAAAAGGTTTCAGGCTGTTCAGGTGCGTATGCATTTCCCGGACCGCTTCCCCGTCCCGGTCGTTCCGCTCCATATTGTCCACTCCCATCTGTTACCGAACCGTTTTCCGCGGTCGGTTTCTGTCGCATCCTGAATATTTATTATACTATAGCTCTTAACAAATCTCAATTTTGTTTCTGATATCTTTTCATTTAAATTGATCCCATTCGCACCGTGCCGCAGATCAGGAGATCCGCCTGCGAAATGGGGAGCGGATTCCAAACCGCTCGCCCTGATACCGCGCAAAGTGCTTCCACACCACGACGGCGGAAAGCAGGATACAGCCGCTTACAATTGCACGATTCTCCACCAATTGCATGCAGCAGATGCTGAACAGCGCAAAGGTGACAACCGAACGGTAAAAATGCGGTGTGATCACAACGACAAGGGAAAACAGCAGGTAAAAAAACGCCAGCAGCAGCACGGGCCTCCACTCCGGAGCAAGCCCCAGCAGCACACCGAACGAAACGGCAATGGCCTTTCCTCCGTGTTCCCGTTTCCACCACGGGAACGCGTGGCCCAGCACCGGCGCCGCCATGACCAGCCCAAACAGCGGCTGGTACACATCCAGAACCCTTGCCGCAAAAAAGACCGGGACAAAGCCCTTGCCCAGCTCCAACAGCAGCGATGCGATCCCCACGGGAACCCCGGCGTGCAGAAACGCGTTGGCCGTCCCGGGGTTCCCGTCGCGGCTGCATTCCGTCACATCCACATGGCAAAGATATTTTGGCAGCAGGTATCCATACAGGACACTGCCGGATAAATAGCCGATTACAATCCAAAACAGAATTTTCACTCGATATCCTCTCCACTTAAGCACAGCAGCAGATGGAAGAGCTTTTCCGGCGCTTCCGGTGAACAATATTCCCGCTGCGCCGCCAGCATCCGTTCCCGCCGGTCCGCCTGCCACGCCAGTTTGCGCCCCAGTGCAATCTGTTCCTGAAAATGTTCCGCTGTCACAGACATGCCGCGGCTGGTAAAAAACGCCAGGTTCCTTGTCTCACAGCCCGGAATCGGCGCGGTATGCACAATGGGAATTTGTTTGACCGCCGCCTCTGTGCTGGAAAGGCCCCCCGGCTTGGTAAAAACCACGTCGCAGGCGTCCATATAATCCGCAACCTGCTCCGTGTATCCCAAAATATGAACGCGCGGGTTTTCATAAAACTGTTCCCGCAGCGCCGCCTTCAGCCGGTCGTTGCTGCCGCAGATGATAACAATATCCTCCGCGCCGTGGCTCGCCCGCGCAAGCGCCTGAGCAAACGCGGGCATTTTACCAAAGCCCATGCTGCCGTTCATCACCAGCATCGCAGGGCGGTCCAGTGGCAAGCCAAGGCTTCGTTTGACCTGCGATTTCTCTTTTTTGCACAGGAACGCCGCACGCACGGGAATGCCCAGCGGGAGCAGCTTCTCCCGCGGCAGCCCCTTTTGCACGTATTCCTCCGTCAGGTCGCCATGCGGCAGAATATAAAAGTCGCAGTCCGTCTCCTCCCAAAAGGGAATACAGGTGTAATCCGTCGTCACCGCTACAACGGGCTGCCGCAGCAGATTTCTGCGTTTTAAACAGGTCAGCGCCTCCGCGGCAAACAGGTGCGGCGTCACGATCACATCAAATGTATGTTGCGCCAAGTACCGCTGCAGCGGCTTGCAGAGCAGCGTATTGGCATAGTAGACCGGGGATTTCCGCTTGGCGGAGCTTATCAAATCGCCCGCGCGGTACAGCGCGTGGAACAGGCCGGGTACATGCTTGACCATCTCCACATAAACACCGCCCACCGCCTTGGAGGCGCGTTTTCCCGCCAACAGCATGACATCCGTCATGACGGCTTCATGTCCCCGCGCACGGACGCATTCCAGAACCGCTTTCCCGGCTGCGTTGTGTCCCTCGCCGGTATTACAGGATAAAATCAGCACTCGCATGGTATTATAAATCCTTTTCGCTTTTTGGATACCATTATAGCACACTTTCTGAAAAACAAGCGGGAAAAACAGCGGGGCGGCATTTCCTCCCGCCCCGCTTTGTCCGCCCGATCACACATATGGTTCATCTATACAAAAGGTTTGCTCCAGAACAATCCCATGGAAAGGATTATGTTCGTTCCTTTGGCCCGCGCTTCCATCGGCCCCCGGCAGCCTGGTTGAAACAGGTAAAGCCCAGGATCAGGACCGCGCCCACCGCCTGCGCCGGGAGAATTGGCTCCCGGAAAAACAGCGTGGAAACCAGGATGGCAACAAACGGGTCGACATAGCTCAAAATAGCGGTCTGCTGCCCCGGCAGGTCCTTAATGGAGGAAAAATACAGCCAGTAGCAAAGCCCCGTGTGAAAAACGCCGATGATCAGCAAATTTACAATACTGGAGACGGACGCCGCACCAATTTGGAAACCGCCGCGAAACAGCAGGATCACAAACAGCAAGGTGACCGCCCCCGCAAACTGGAGCATGGTGCGTTCCAGCCCGTCGCCCTCCCGGACAAACTTATTCATCAGGACGACGCCGGCATAAAAAGACGCCGCGCCCAGCCCATATAAAATACCGCGCAGATTGTCGCTGCCGCCGGCGCTTCCCGTGCCGATGACCAGCACCAGACCCAGCGTCGCCATGGCAAAGCAGAAAATCTGGAACAGCGTCATCCTTTCCCGGAACAACAGCGGCGTCAGTACAATCACCAGCACCGGCGCAAAATAGTAAGCCAGCGTGGCCACCGCCACGCTGGTATGCTCGTACGCCATAAACAGCAGCGCCCAGTTCAGTCCCACCGCCATGCCAGAAAGGAACAGCAGCGCCTTCTGCCGGGCGGATATGCACGCAGGATTCTTTTTATAAAGCAAGGTACGGATCAGCCAGAGAACTGCCAGTGCAATCACTCCGCGCCAGAACGCAATTTCCATCGACGGGAGCGCGACGCCCCGCACAAAGATGGCGATGGTGCCAAACGCGGCCATGGCAAGAATATTTTTCAGCTGCGGCGTCATAAAAACTCCCCTATGTAGTTCAAATCTTACCACCCACAGAGATGGTATCTTTTCTAAAAACCGGAGACTGTCAGATTTTTCGCGCCTGTTTGCGCCCATACATTCTGGCATCCGCAAGCTGCAGCAGGGTTTCCACATTCCCCGCCTCCGAAAAAAGACATTTGCCGATATCGACATCCATCTTCATCCCGGGAGCGAATAACGCGCTGTCGATACTTTGCACCGCCTGATACAACGGGGCTTCCACATTCCCGCCGTCGGCTTTATGCAGCACCACGAACTCGTCCCCGGCCAGCCGGGCCAGAACGTCCGCCGGTTCCATTGCGGCGCGCATGGCCCGCGCGACCGCAACCAGCGCGGCGTCCCCCGCCTTATGCCCAAAGGTATCGTTGATCCGTTTAAACCCGGACAGATCCAGAAACAGCAGTTCAAAATCCTCTCCGCCGTTTCGCGCCCGATCCGCCCATTCCTCCAGCACCTTGCTCAGGCAGCGCCGGTTGTAAAGCCCGGTCAGATCGTCATAGTGGGCCAGGTAGTCCAGCCGTCTCTGCGTATTTTTTAATTCGCTTACTTCATTCATACACAGGATGCACACATTCAGCCCCCGCTTCCGGGACGCAAGCCGGCTGACAGAACAGAGTACCGGGAATCCGTTTTGCAGCTCCAGATTTAACGGGGCACTTTTACTGCTCCCGGAAGCAAGAAACGCCTCCAGCTGCCCGCGGCTTTCCGGAACCAGATATTCCAGGAACCCCGCGCCTTCCCGCCAGTCTGCCCCCAGCAGCTTCTGTGCCTCCGTATTGACGTAGAGAAGAAGGCATTCCTCATCCATCACGACCATGGCGTCAATGCAGCTTTCCAGCAGATAACCGGGATTCAGGGCCAGCTCCACATGGAGAAAATCGTAGTCGCGCAGCCAGCCCCAGTACCAGATTCCGAAAATCAGGGTGGCGATACAACCCGCGGGCGGGAGATACGAAGTAAAATACGGCAATACGAAGATCGACACAAAGCCCAGTGCAACCACAAAGGAATCCAGAACAATGAAGCCTTTTGCCAGGCGTCTTCTGCTGCGGCTCTGTACCCTTTTTTGCCAGCGGTACAGGCAAAGCAGCGCACCTCCCATATACAATACCAGATAGGCCAAAAAGACAAAGGGCCATACGGTCTGATAGCGCTGCACGTAGGTCCAGCCCAACCCGCTGGCACTCTGCACCAAATCCTCTGCAAAGGCCGTGGGGCTTGCCAGCAAAAACCGCAGCACCAGGAACAGCGGCGGAATCCACCAGATGAGTTTGACCGGCGCTTTCAGTTTTTGATCGGCCCCCATCATGACCATGAAATACCATGCGGTGATTGCGATAAATCCGCACCAGCCGGGTGCGCCCAGACGATGCCAGAACCAGGCGGTTTCTTTGGTCTGCGCCACATAGAAAAACGCATCGCACAGGTTCCACCACGCCAGGCTTGCCAGCACCAAAATGGTCCAAACGTTGAGCTTGTCCGTTTTGCTGACCGTAACCCGCTGGTAAATCAGCATTCCAAAATAGACCGCCCCCACTGTGGCGATAAACGACAATAAATTAATAATCCCACCCCCAATCGCGGCACCGTCTCCATTGACGGATTACTTCAAAGAACGTTCCAATTGCACGACCGTCTCCACATGGTTCGTATGCGGGAACATATCCACCGGCTGGATCGCCTCCACGCGGTACCCCGCGCGGACCAGGAATTCCAAATCGCGCTGCTGCGTTTCCGGATTGCAGGAGATATACACCACTCGTCTGGGCGCGAGCGCCGCCAAAGAGGTCAAAAATTTCTCATCGCTGCCGGCGCGCGGCGGGTCCATCAGCACAACGTCCGCCGTTTCGCCCTCGTCCGCCATGGCGGACATAAATTCGCCCGCGTCGGCACAGTAGAAATAGGCGTTTTTTATTTTGTTGTTCTTCGCGTTGACAATTGCATCCCGGACCGCGTCGCGGTTCAGCTCCACACCGATGACATTGCCCGCCTGTTTGCTTGCGATCAGGCCGATGGTCCCCGTGCCACAGTAGGCGTCAATTACGGTTTCCTTTCCCGTCAGGCCCGCCATTTCAATGGCTTTTTGGTAAAGCACTTCCGTTTGAATCGGATTGATCTGGTAAAAGGATTTTGCGGAGATGCGAAAAACACATCCGCAGAGCGTCTCCTCAATATAGCCCGGGCCATAAAGAACCTTTTCCGCCTCGCCCAGCACCATGCTGGTGGCGCGGTTGTTGACATTCTGCAAAATCGTGGTTATTTCCGGATGCACCTTTCGCAGCGCTTTGACAAAGTTGTTCTTGGCAGGCAAAATAGGGGACGCAGTCACCAGCACCACCATGACCTGCCCGCTGGCAAATCCGCGCTTGACCAGTACATGCCGCACCAATCCGCGTCCGGTATCCTCATTGTACGGTTCCATGCGGAAATCCTTCATCAGCTTCCGGATGGTGAGGACGATGCGGTCGGCTGTCTTATCCTCAATCATGCAGCTTTCCACGGGCACGACGCGGTGTGTGCTGGCCTGATATACACCGGAGATGATTTTTCTGCTCCGGTCCAACGCAAATGCCGCCTGCACTTTGTTGCGATAGTGGTACGGGTTTTCCATTCCGATGATGGGACTGACCGTATGAAAGTTCCCCAAAAGCTTTTCCACGCGCTCCTGTTTCCAGTGCAGCTGGCGCGGGTACGACATATTTTGCAGCTGGCATCCACCGCATTTGCGGTACAGCGGGCAGGGATTCGTGTTGCGCTCCGGCTCCTGCCGCTTTTTATCCTGTTCCATAAAGAAACTCCTTATCTCTTTGATCGCATTCTTTCCGGCGGCAAACTGGCCTCACTCATTCAGGAACCGCCCCCAAACGCCAAAATGCCGCCAGTGACAACGTACGTCTTATTTCTTCCGTCATAGCCTGTTTATCGTCAAGATCACAAGCAATTAACTTGTTGTATCGTATATTATAGCCGGGATTCCTGTAAAAAGCCAGACCTTTACAGCATATAAAAAGACGCCCTCCCGAAGGAGAGCGTCCCATATTCTTTTTCCATTCTTCCTTTATGCAGCCTTCAACGCCACATTGTGCTCCGTTCCTAACGCATTGACTTGGAAAGTCGCACTGTACGCCGCATTGCCGTTTTTCGCCCCGATGTAGATGCGGTAGGTACCCAACGGAATCGTCTCCAGCTCATAATGTCCATCCGCATCTGTATGGACCGAAAACGCCTCATTCGTTCCCAAGTTCCGCAGGGAGAGGGAATAATTTGCCGCCGGCGCACTGTTGGACGTGGTCACCGTTCCTTTTAATACCGGATTCGCCGCCGGAGTCGCCGTCTTGGATTCCAGCGCAACATCGTGCGTCACAATACCATTTACATTAAAATCGGCAAAATAGCCGTAATGGTCGTCGTTCTGTGCAATATACAGGCGGTATTTTCCACTGCTTAAATCACCAGATGTAAATTTCCCATCCGCGTCCGTCATCAACTTCAACGTGTCGTCCGTGTCCAGATTCTTCAGGACCAACGGGCAGTTTGCAAGCGCTACGCCGTTCAAAACAACGGTACCGGAAACGGTTACGATCTTTTCCCACTGGGCGGACAGCGTCACGGCCTCGCCCGGCATGGTAAAGCTGTCCTTCTCTGTTCCCGCGCGGTAAACCACACCATCCGCACCCTTCCAGCCAAGGAAGCGGTAGCCGTCGCGGCTGGGTTCCCCGGCAGGGATGGCGAAGGTTTCCTCTTCAACACAGGTGGTATTCTCCGGCATGCCGGTCACGGTGTCGCCATCCGCGTTGCCGTCAAACAAAACATCGTACGATTGTTTTGTGCTGAGAAACTGGATGCCTTCCCACAAATTGCCGGACAAATTGGCGTAGGTCAGCACACGGTTTGGCACACAGTCCTGCGGGGCATAGATGACAGACGGACCAATGCCCGCCACCCGGCTGCCCTCATAACTGATCGTCGCCCTGGTGGGCGGACCCGCATAGCCCGCGGTATTGGTCAGATTGACGCCATCCACCTTGTAGAACGCATATTTTCCTGAAGCGTCCTGGCTGACGGGCGCGCCGTTGATGGTTAACACCCAGCATTCCTTCATTTGGTTCAGCGGATCTTTGCCCCAAGTGTAGCCGATGGTAAAGGATTCTTTGCTGTTAAAGAAGATCGTTTGCGTGGTCTGTTTTCCGTCCATATCGGTCACAGTAAACGTCCGGTTTGTATCGCGCTGCCACTCGTCCGGCGTGGTAGTATTCTCTTTCCATTGCGCGGACAGCGTCACAGAACGCTCCGGCATGGCAAAACTGTCACCCGGATTGTAGGTTCTATTCCCTGCCGCATCCAGCCAGTTCAGGAAGGTATAGCCCGTGCGCACCGGTTTCTGACTGGGAATCACAACGGTTTTGCCAGCCGTATAGACGCCGTTTGCCGGCAGGTTTGTCACCGCGCTGCCGTTTGCGCTGTAGGTCAGCGCATATTCGGTCGGAGCGGGGGCCCGATTGAAATTCAGCGTGGAACCGCCCTGCCAGCCGTAGCCGGAATAAGTGATTGTCCCGGCAGGAGTGCAGTCCTGCGCCGCGTAAATAACGGAGGGAGCGGTCCCGCTGGTGCTGCTTCCTTCATAGAGAATGGTCGCCTGAGACAGGTTTCCCTTCAGCGGATCGACGCCGTCCACGCCGCCAACCTTCATGAAGGTGTACTTTCCATAGCGCTGGCCGATCTGCGCGCCGTTGATCGTCAGCACCCAGCAGTCCTTGTACTTATAGTTTGGATCCTTTCCCCAGGTGTAGCCGATGGTAAAGCTTTCGCCGCGCGCAAAATTAATTGTGCCGGAGCTGGTCTTTCCGCTTGGATCCGTCACCCGGAACGTCGCGCTGGCATTGCGCCCACCCGACGCGGCAAACGCCGTCAAACCGCAGGAGCACACCATTGCCAGCGTCAGCAGCAGAGCCAGCCATTTTTTCATACCTTTCATAAAATATCCCACCCTTTCATCATTCTCCCGGCTGTTTGCCGGGCTGTCCATACTATTTAATGATAAGGCAACAGGAATTTATTGTCATGTAAAAAGGTGAAATATGGAAAATAATTTGTCATGCTTTGTCTAACTTTGTCAAAATCATATGACCTGTTATCTATCATCCGTCCACAGCACTAATTTTTCCGCTCCGCTCGGAAGAGCAGATGCGGCATGTCCATGTGATAATACTGCTTGACGATATGACCGACCGGCCGCATTCCGTTTCTCCTTGCCACTGCCTGGGAAGCAAAATTGCTGTCCCGGATGATAGAATACACCTCTTTTGCCCGCAGCGTTTCAAACGCATAGCGCTTACAGGCAACGGCAGCTTCCGTCGCATACCCGTTATGCCAAAACGATTTCTTTAACAGATAGCCGACTTCAAGCACCTGTTTTCCGCCCGCATCCTGCATGGTCAGGCCGGCCTGTCCGATCATTTCCCCCGTCTGCTTATGCACAACCGCCCACAGACCGAATCCATCTTTCCGGTAGCGGCGCTGCTGGTTCTCCAGCCAATCGCGCACTTCCTGCTCGCTGAAAGCGTGTTCGTAAGCGGTCATCACCTCTTTGTCCTGTAAGATTTCCCGCAGGTCCGGCAGGTCCTCTTCCCGCATCTCCCTTAGGCGCAAGCGGTCTGTTTCCAAAATAATAAGGGGCTTTTCATCGAGCGACTGCGGCAGACCGTGCGCAAGCATCTCGCGGCAGTCCTCGTACCGTTCCAATGTCTGCATCACAGCGGGCAGCGGCTCCGCATAGATTTCCGGATAGTCTTTTTCGCCGTATTCCGTCCGCACGGGAAATGCGACTTGTTCCCGCAGCGGATCGTTCATATCAAACTGTGCATTTTTTGTACCCGTATTGCCGCGCGCGTCCAACCGCACCCAGCGGTCCCATTCGGAGAGATATACCGCGTTCAGCGCGTGGATGCAGTACCCTTCGTCAGGTGTGTCGCCCAGCGTCAGCCGCTGGTAACAGATCCCCGCTGGAATTCCGGCACTGCGCAGCAGCGCAGCCAGTAACGCGGATTTCGCATAGCAGATGCCCTCCCGGTACCGCAGCGCTTCCGATGCGGTGCGCGCGACACGGCTGCTCTTAATATCGCCGGAATGCGGAATTTCATCACGCACAAACAGGAATGCGGCATTGATTTTTTCCAGTTCGCCGCCGCAGTCCCGGAACAGCGATTCCGCCCGCTTCTGTATCAGCGGATCGGCAAAATCGATGCGGCGGCTGGGACGCAGATATGCGTCCAAACAATTTTCTTTCTGTATCCATTCCATAGCCATTTTTATTCCTTTTCCCGATGGTCTTGTTCGATCCCGTTGCGGTTCTTAGCGACCAGCTTGATCAAATCTTCAAACGGCACCGGCTTGCTGAACAGATATCCCTGGTAGAAGACGCATCCCAGCTCTTCCAGTACGGCGCGCTGTTCCTCCGTCTCCACAAACTCCGCGATCACCTGGAATTCCAGCGATTCCGCCAAATAGATGATGGAGGAAATGATATCCCGGCTGCGCTTGTTGGTCAGCACATCCCGCACCAGGCTGCCATCCAGCTTGACTACATCGAATTGGTTCTCCCGCAGGTACATCATGGAGCTGTGTCCCATACCAAAGTCATCCATAATGACCTGCATGCCAAGGCCGCGCATGCTCTGGAGCTGTTCACTGATTTCGGGGGAAATTTGCAGGGCAGTCTGCTCCGTCAGTTCCAGTCCCAGCTGTTTTCCTTTAAAACGGTGGGCGCTGATCTTATCCCGGATTTCCTGCAGCACGTTGCCGTCGGAAATCTGTCCCGCCGTGAGGTTGATGGAAATTTCCATGCCGTTGCCGAACAGGCAGGTCAATTCTTCCAAGTCGGCGCAGGCCTGCTGGATGATGAAACTGCCCAGATCTTCCATTTGTCCGGTTTCCTCCGCAATGGCAATCACCAGCGGTGGATAAAAGCACTGCCCGTTCTCCCGGTGCCAGCGCAGAAGCGCCTCCGCGCCGACAATGACGCCGTCCCGGTTCACTTGGGGCTGATAGTGCAGCTGCACCTGTCCGGCACGGATCGCGCGCCGCAGGTCCCCCGCCAAACCTTTCGCCGTCATACCCAGCAGATCGGTACGGGCCGTCAGCGGCTGGCGCTGGCCGTGCTGCTCCATCGCCCGGACCTCATCCGCCAAACGGCTGATGTTTTCCTCGCGGTTCCGGTGGTGCAGCTTTTGCGCCAGCCGCACAAAGGGAAAATAGACGGCTGTTCCGACCGCCAAATTAAAAAGCTGCAGCAGGCTGCCCGCCACGGAACCGGTTGCCACATAGCCGCTCAGGAAGATGGGCGTAGTCCACTCGACAGCGTGCGTAACATAAGGCACAAATCCCCATACCGTCGCAAAATAGCTGATTGCTGCCAACAGCATAGGCGCGCCGACAAACGGGATCAGGTAGACCGGATTCAGCACAATCGGCAGGCCGAAAATCATCAGTTCGTTCATATTGAACAGCGCGGGCAGAAAGGCCGCTTTGGTCAGCCGCCGGATATTGGTCCGGCGCTCCGCCAGCAGGATCGCCAGGATCAGGCAAAGCAGTGCGCCGCACCCGCCGAATAGCGCAAAGGTGTCAAAGAACGGCTTGCTAATCACCTCGGTCGGCGCCTGCCCGGCAGCGACCAGCTGCGTGTTGACGTCCAAGCCGGCATTGAACACGTTTCTTGCCACGTCGTCCAGAACGTTGCTGCCATGAATGCCGAAAAACCACATTAGATGCATCAAAAGCAGAAACAGCAGGCCGCTTCCCAGATTTCGGCCCAAATGGTCAAATACGCGGTTGCCCGACTCCCAGAATAACGTCTGAATATTCGACGTGCCGAATACGCTCATCAGCAGGCGGTTGCACAACGCAAAGGCGGCGATCACCGCCGCCGCAGGAACGACCGAATGCAGCGCGTACTGGAACAGGTCGTCTTCCCCGTCCGTGTAAATCCGCCCGCCCTCCGGCAGGCGGCCCTTCAGCCAGACGAACGCGGCGGATGAAACCACGCCGCAGAAAATCGCGTGGAACAGCCAGGTGCTTTCAAAGATGGTAAACACCATCTGTTGGTCGCCGCCGGCCGTAAAGGCTACATAGGAGCAGAGGCTGACCATTGGCACGACGCCGCGGTAGGGCAGGCGGCTCAGCGATTCATAGCTGATGCTGGTGGTCACCAGAATCACGAATGAAATCATCCCCAGGGTTGCCCCCTGCACAGTGGAGAGGAACTGGCGGACTGCCCCGCCAAACAGAGTGGACAGCAGGTTCTGATAGGCCGGGATCGGAATGCTGAGCAGCAGCAAAGCAACAGCCCCCGTCATAATCAACGGGACCGCCAGCATCATGCCCTGCCGGATGGACAGCAGGATTTTATTTTCTTCCAGCCGGCGGTAAACCGCCTGCCAACGACCACTTTGATGTTCTTTCATTCCTGCAACCCCACAACAGACGATGCTGTTTTCTTCTTCAAGCCCATTTCTTCATGATAATACGCCGCCCGGTTGCGCCCATTCTCCTTGGCATCATACAGTGCGGTGTCCGCCTGCTGGATCAAATTGATATAGGATTCTTTCTGCGGACAGGCTTCCTGCGCCACGCCAATGCTGATGGTAAGGTAACCTGTGGCGCTTCCTTTCCGTTCAATTGCGCACTGCCGCACACAGTCCATGATTTCTTTCACAACCTGTTCCGTCTGCCTGACCTGCCGGCCCACGAGGACCAACGTGAACTCTTCTCCCCCATAACGGGAAACGTATATCTCGTTTTCCGCAAAGGCATCATGCAGTGCCTGCCCCAGCAGGGAAAGGCAGGCATCTCCGGCCAGATGCCCATAATCGTCGTTGTAAGCTTTAAAATGGTCGATGTCCATCATAAAAAGGGCGATCGGCTGTTTTTTCCGCCGGCACTCCGCATACGTCTGCGCAATGTACTGGTTGAAGTCGCGCCGGTTTGACAGCCCTGTGATCTCGTCGATCAGGCTGATCCGCTCCAGCTCACGGCGGACGTCGTTTTCCCGCAGGCGCAGGTCCAGAACGAGATACGTAAAGGCAA
This sequence comes from Anaeromassilibacillus senegalensis, assembly GCF_001261775.1. Taxonomy (GTDB): domain Bacteria; phylum Bacillota; class Clostridia; order Oscillospirales; family Acutalibacteraceae; genus Anaeromassilibacillus; species Anaeromassilibacillus senegalensis. Next base: position 707,394 of record NZ_LN868538.1, read on the forward strand.
ATCCAATCAGCCAGGCTGTCACCGAAGCAAAAATATCATACGCATACCCGTCCGGCGTTTTAAACAGCAGAACCAGTACCACAAACACCGCCTCAATTGCCGACAGCAGCAGGTTTGTCTTCCACATCGGAAAGACAAAGAGAACCGTCATGACCAGATACATGATGGGAAAAAAGATGGACGGATTGGCAGGATACGGAAACACGCTGATGACAATGATAAACGCCATCACCAGCACGATGAACAGCATACAGAGCGTTTGCATCGCGCGGCAAGATTTCCTGTGCTTTATGTAACAATTCCGCGCCACAATGACAAACGCAACCGTCAGCACCCAAAAGACAGCATAGCAGATGAACAGTGTGGTGCTCCGGAACATAAACGTGGACAGCACCGCGTAAAACGTGAGCAAAAGCAAGTAGATGATACTCGCTTTGCGCAAAATAATAAAATTGTTTTGGGTAATTTCCGCTCGGTAACGGGTGAAGTAGTCCGCGCTTCTTCGGCACATATTTCCTGCAAATCCATTTAATTTCATGATACCAATCCCCTGTTCCCTCTTTCCCTCTCGATTCCCGCCTTCCTTCCCCAATCGGAAGGGCAGCTTATCCGTTTCCTCTGGAGCACTTGGCGGCGTCAATTGCCAGCACGATCATCAGGCAAAGCAGTGCGTCCTCTTCCCGTTCAATGGAAAGCGTATATGTATCCGTCCAGTTCCAGACCTCCTTGCTGGCCTGCATCACCAGCCTTCCGCCCGGCGCAGCGACCTGATAGTCCCACTCCAGAATATCGCCTTTTACGCTCCAGCCGTTGCAGTCCAGGGTAAAGGACGGTTTGAAGAAGGTCAACTCCTTTTCGATCTTTCCGATTTTCCGGTCCTGTATATAGAGCGCAAAGCGCGGCAGAAGCGAGAACACCTCTTCCTTCACGGTTCCCACATGGAGCCCAAGCGCGTCGTGGATTTCCAGCAGATGGCCCCAGCTGAGCTTCCCTTCCACGGTGTAGACGGTCTTTCCGTTTTCGTCGTAAATGTCGTAGCTGTCAAACCAGGAAAATAAGCGCTGTTTAAAAAGCAGTTTCATATTGGGTCCTCCAGTTTCTTTTTACAATGTTTTGCAGATGACTGATTTTTGTTATCTATATTCCTTTAACTTATTAAAAAAACCACACTTTCCACATGCGCCGTCCTTGGGAACATATCCACCGGCGTCAACTCCTGCGGCTCATACCCCAGCTCCGCGAGGCGCTTCAAATCCCTTGCTAGCGTGGCGGGATCGCAGGACACATACACGACGCGCTGCGGCTGCATCTGCGCCACGGTTTCCAACAGCTCCGGCGCACACCCCTTGCGCGGCGGGTCCAGGATCACCACATCCGGCTTTTCTCCCCGGGCACGCAGCTTTGCGGCGGCTTCCGCCGCATCCCCGCAGAAGAATTCCGCGTTTTTGATTCCATTGCGCACCGCGTTCTCCCGCGCGTCTTCCACCGCCTGCGCCACCACCTCCACGCCGATCACACGCCCGGCGCTTCCCGCCATGGACAAGCCGATGGTGCCCGTGCCGCAGTAGAGGTCCAGCAGCGTCTCTTTCCCGGTCAGGCCCGCGTATTCCGCCGCCTTCTGATACAATCGCTCCGCCTGTGTACGGTTCACCTGATAAAAGGACAGCGGCGAAATATGAAATTCCAGCCCGCAGAGGCGGTCCGTAATATGGTCCTGCCCCCAAACCACGCGATTCTTTTTGCCCAGCACCACATTGGTCCGCTCGCGGTTGCTGTTGATCACCACGCTTTTCAGTCCGGGAACCTTTTTTCGCAGCATTTCGACCAGTTCCGGTTCCTTATGCACGCCGTTCCCGTTGACCACCACGCAGACCATCACCTCGCCGGTCGCGTCGGCCTGGCGCAGGTACAGGTGGCGCAGGCGGCCCTTGCCCGTCTGTTCGTCGTAAGGCTCGTCCCCGCTCAGCCGCGCCCACTCGCGGAATGCATCCATCGCTGCCGCGAAGGCGGGCGGCTGCAAGCGGCATTGATCGCAGCTGACGATTCGGTGACTGTGATTTGCATAGAAGCCCAGGACAATTTCTCCGTCCGGCCCCCTGCCGATCGGCAGCTGCGCCTTGTTGCGGTAGCCGTCCGACTGCTCCGCGCCCAGAATTTCCCGGACCGGCAGGTCCGGAAAGCCGCCGATGCGCGTGACCGCATCCTTGACGCGCTGCTGCTTGGCGCGCAGTTCCGCGTCATAGGAAAGATGGCGATAGACGCACCCGCCGCACTGGGAGAAATATGCACAGTCCGGCGCGACCCGCTCCGGGGAAGGCTGTAAAATCTGTTCTATTTTTCCAAACGCGTGGGTCTTGGCCACCTTTAACACACGCGTTTCCAAGCGGTCTCCAACGGCTGTCATCGGTACAAAAACCGCCATTCCCTGCCAACGGCCCACGCCGCTTCCCTCCGCCGTATATCCGGTAATTTCCAACTCGATCCGGTCGTTCTTTTTTATCTGTTCCATGCGTGTATTTCAAGCCCCTTTGCCTACCGATTTGATTTTAGGTCTATTGTACCACATTTCAGGTGGAATTCGGAATGTTTCTATTCGGGCGCATCATATTTTTATAGAAGGCCTCCATTCCCCACAAAGCATAACTTGCGGCGGCACTGTTTTTAAACTTTCAACGCATCTTCTATTTATCTAAGTAAACTGATAAACCGATCGATATCTTCTTTTTATTACGAAAATCGTCGAAAACTTCATGTAAAAAATCGCTAAAAATCCCATTTGAAAAGTCGCGTTTTGTCCAAAACAGAGATTCTATGAAACACATTTGTGAAACGATTGACAGTGGTTTTCCCCCGTATTATAATGGAAACCAGAAAAAGGAAAAACAAGAAAAACAAAACCTGCTTACAAGTTCCGTGGCAAAGATTGTCACGCCTTTTCAATACAACTCCTCCCCAAAAAAGCGAAGACCGGTTAAACCGGTCTTCGCTTTTTTACTGCTTATGCGCAAGTAATCATGTAAATTTTTTTCACTATTTCGTCATGAATCTCCCCCATCGGCTATGATAGAGTCAGGAAAAATATTCCAGATGGGAGGGTCGACGATAATGAACAAACGCCTGCGCCGGTTTGGTGCGCTCGCGGCCTGCTGGGCTTTGCTTACGGTCCTTATCACGCTGCTGGGCACAGCCAGTGGAACGCAGGAAGACCAGCCGGACCTCTCCCAGATGGACAGCCTTTATATTCTGTCGGAAAACCAGACACTGCTTTCCGCACCGGACGGCGGATACTTTGCCGTCACCTCGGACGGAATCTCCAAAACCTACCTTGCCAAGCTGACCGCGTCGTCCTCCGGCTGGCAGGTACAGTTGTTGCAGCACTTCTTTCCTGCTTATGAACGCGTATTTATGGCGGATGAAAGCCTGTATCTCCTGTTTTCCGTTACAGACCTGTTGGAAGAGGCGAGCGAACAAACCGCGCCTGCCATTCAGATCACCCGCTATTGGATCGGAACCGGAGAGATCGAAGGCCGCATCATCCGCAACGCGGTCTGCGATTACACACGGGCCTGCCGCGCGGAGGACGGCGGAAGACTCTGTCTGGTAACAGCCCCGCCCTCTGTGGAAATCACCGACACGACGCCCCTTTCAGTCTACCGGTTCGACAGCTCCGACTATGAGCTGGTTGTCTCGGAAACGATGCCACAGGAGGGCGGCGAACCGTCTGACCCCGAATCTTCCAAACCGGATACCTCCGATCCCGGCTCTTCCACGCCGGATTCTTCAAAGCCGGAGGACAGCAGCCAGCCGGAAGAGAACCCGCCGGTTGAAGTTCGTTTTCACCTGCTGGACGGGCCGGTCACGGTCACCGAGATGGAACAGCTCTATTTGGAGCAAACCGGCGGTACCGTACAGGTCACAGCGGCGGACGGAACCCGAAAGCTGAAAGGACGCGTGGTCACTGGAGATATTGTCGACGTATGGATCGGCGATCGATTGGATTCCCGGGTGATCGCCTGCATCCCCGGCGACCTCACGGGACGCGGCAAACCGGATTCCAACGACATCCAGCGTTTATACGAATTTTTGACGAACGGCGTGTATCTGAGCGACGCCGCCGCAACCGCCGCGGACCTGAACCGGGACAACATTCTGGACACCGGTGATTTACTGCTGTTAAAAAATCTGGTCTACCAAAAAAGCTAAATGCTGGAATTTCCAACGGATTTCCATTGACCCGCGGGCAAACGGAAAATATAATAGAAGGATACCGGGCGCGCTGTTTTGCAGACGCGCCCCCTTTATAGGAGGAGTGCTTTACCATGACAGACTGTATTCGGATTGAAAACCTGTATGACCTCTCCCATACCGCGGCGGCGGACTTGATGAAGCAATATGACTACCCGTGGGAAGTCCTGCCCGAAATCGGCGACTTTATCCTGAAGCTGGGCGCCACACTTTCCCCGGAGGAATACGACAAGCGCGGCGACGACATCTGGGTTGCCAAAAGCGCCACCGTGTTTGACACCGCCTATCTCCACGGGCCCGCGATCATCGGCCCGCACACGGAGGTGCGCCAGTGCGCATTCATCCGCGGCAACGCGCTGGTGGGCGCAAACTGCGTGGTCGGCAACTCCACAGAGCTGAAAAACGTGATCCTGTTCGACAACGTGCAGGTGCCGCATTACAACTATGTGGGCGATTCCATTCTTGGCTACAAGTCTCACATGGGCGCGGGCTCCATCACCTCCAACGTCAAGGCGGACAAAACGCTTGTCACCGTCAAAGTGGGGGATGATTGCGTCGAGACAGGCCGCAAAAAATTCGGCGCGATGCTGGGCGACCATGTGGAGGTCGGCTGTAACTCCGTGCTGAACCCCGGCTCCGTCATCGGCCGCGGCAGCAACATATACCCGCTCTCCATGGTGCGCGGCTACGTGCCCGCCCACAGCATCTACAAGCGCGCGGGAGAAATCGCGGAAAAGCGCGGGGAATAACCCGAATCCCGTCGGGAAATATTTGTTTTCTTGTTACATTTTTCGCCTTGATTTTACTTGGTGTTTCTCATAAAATAGGAAGCCTACGGCTGAAACGCACGGGTTTCAGCGTACAAAATACGCAAAGATAGGACCTTGCGCGGCAGGGCGCGCGAGGGGGGCCGCAGTGCCCCGGTAAATTGTAATGAGACAAAAAAGAGTGGCCGCCATTCACGATATTTCCGGTTTTGGAAAGTGCTCCTTGACCGTTATTCTCCCGGTTCTTTCCGCCGCCGGAATTGAGGCCAGCGCAATTCCGACCGCCGTCCTTTCCTCCCATACGGGCGGGCTGGGTAAATGCACTTACCGAGACCTGACCGGCGACCTGCGCGCGTTTGCAGAGCATTGGAAAAGCCTGGACCTGCGCTTTGACGCGCTGTATTCCGGCTTCCTCGGCTCTGAGGAACAGGCGGAAATCGTCGGCGATATCTTCGACCAGTTCCGCACCAGCGAAACGCTGGTCATGGTGGACCCCGTTATGGCGGACAACGGCAAGCTGTATGCCTCCTGTACGCCGCAGACGGCAAAGCGCATGAAGCAGCTCTGCGCCAAAGCGGATCTGATCGTTCCAAACCTGACGGAGGCCGCGTTCCTTCTGGGCGAAGAATTTTACGACGGCCCCTATGACCGGCCCTACATAGAAAACCTGCTGGAGCGGCTGTCGGAGCTCGGCCCGCGGCAGGTGGTGCTGACCGGCGTGTGGTTCAGCCCCAGTTTACTGGGCGCGGCGGGCTACGACAAAGCGACGGGCCGCGTGAGCTATGCATTTTCTCCGCGCGTGGAGGGCTACTACCACGGCACAGGCGACCTGTTCGGCAGCGCGCTGCTGTCCGGCCTGCTCAACGGCATGCCGCTGAAAAACGCGATGCAGCTGGCGGTAGACTTCACCTGCGGCAGCATCCGCCGCACTCGCGAGTCCGGGAACGACCAGCGCTACGGCGTCAATTTTGAGGCCGGCCTGCCCCGCTTTATGGAAGAGCTGGGGCTTCTGTGCCCCACAAACATCCGTATGGTGCGATAAATCTACGCCACAGCTGTTTGTTTTAAGAGTAAAACGTGTTTTCCCGCTTTTCTAAAAAGCGGCGGGATCAAAGGGCAGGGCCCTTTGCCGTTCTCCGCAGAGAACGGCACTCTCTTTCTGAGAAGAGCGAGTGGGAACGAGTGATATAGTTCTTTACGGACCTGTTATGTTGCCGTATAAATTTTCGGAGCTGTTGCAGTTTGCGAACTGCAACAGCTCCTTCTCATTTTATATTCCTATATCATAAATATTTCAAGGTTTCCGCGCTCAATCGATTCCCTGTGCGATCAGGATTTCCAGAAGTGAGGACAGCAGGCGGTCATCGGTAATCAGTGTAAAATCCGGGCCATATTTGTTCCGGTCGACGCGCAGGGCCTGTAAAACCGCGATCTGGTTTTCTTCCTCCGGCTGAAGCTTCACGTCGTATTCCGCGCGATTGATCTTCACGTTCACCGTATAGCTTGCGTCCAGCGGCTCGGCGTGCGCGCCGCGCATCAGGGAATGGTAGAACCGGTCAAAACGTGTTTCGTCCAATTGCTTGATAAACATAAAAACGCTTCCTTTCGTTGTTCAACCGGCAGTGCTTGAAAGGAATCGCGGCGCATGGTATAATATTTACGCCGTAACTGCCTTTGGGCATTGCCGGTGTGGGGGAAGTGGCGTGTGTCTTTAGGGAGAGACTGCCACTTCCTTATTTTTTGTTAAGGCCGTCATATATCTGGTTAATTCCTTTTCGGACAATATCTGAAGTTGTTGTATCCAAGGCTTCTTTGCATACCTCTAACTTCATCTTTGTATCATCATCTACCAATACAAAGATTCTGTCCTTCATGGGTTTGTCACCAGACGGGGGCCTCCCCATTTTCTTTGGCGCCACATGCTCACCTCACTTTCATGCGCATATATATTATAAGCAACATGCGCATGAAAGTCAAGGTAATTGTTTGCATTTACCGGCAGTGCTTGAAAGGAATCGCGGCGCATGGTATAATATTTACGCCGCAGTTGCCTTCGGGCATTTGCCGGTATTGGGGGAAGTGGCATGCATCTTTAGTCGGAGATTGCCACTTCCTTATTTTTTGTTCAGATCATCGTGTATCCGATCGATCCCTTTGCGCACAATGTCAGACATCGTCGTGTGCAGTTCTTTTGCACATTCTTCAAGTTTCGCCAATGATGTGTCATCAAGGCGTACGCGGAACATTGTGTGTTTGGAATCCGGAGATACAGGACGACCCATTTTCTTTTGCGGCATACGCGCCTCCTTTCCGTCGCTACTTAATATATAGTGGTAGCGACGGAAAGTCAAGAGTAAATATAAAAAATACAACGTTCTCTAACGGATGCAAAACCGCAGAAAACGTCGTATTTTATTTCTTTTGATGTTGTTCATACAATGCATTTACGCCTTTTCTCAAGACTTCCGAACGGGTCATACTCAGCTCTTTCATACAAAATTCCACTTTTGCCAAAGTTTCGTTATCAACCCGTACCTTTAAGTCGTGTTCCAAAGGCTTTTCCGGATGTGGCCCCGGTTTTCTACGCTCCTTCAATGAAACACCTCCTACGCAAGTGAATGATACATTTTGCATCCCAAGTCTTCAAGAACTTCATTTTAGAAGTATGTGTTGTTTTTTCTATTTTTTAGCGTTTTTATGTACAAGGGCAATCCCGTCCCGCACAACATCTGATTTTGTAATATTCAGCAATTCGGCAGCTTCAGTTAACTTTTGTACGCTTTCGTCATCAAGCCGCACACGGAACATCATTGTTTTGGGACTGTCGGTTGGCCGCCCCATCTTTTTGTTCTCGCTGATATGCTCACCCCCTTCATGTTATGATTTCTTAAAAACAAGAATTGTATCGCCAGTGTCTATAGCAGCTACTGATACTGCTGCCTTTTTATCCTCCCCTGAGTTCTTTATATATTTGATCAATTCCTTTACGGACAATATCAGAAGTTGTAGTATCTAAAGTCTTTTTGCAAACTTCTAACTTCATCTTCGTATCATCGTCTACCAGGACAAAAATTCTGTCTTTCATAGGTTTATCGCCAGATGGAGGACGTCCCATTTTCTTTGGCACTCTATGCTCACCTCATTTTTCCATATTTAGTATAAATCGGCATGTGCATAAAAGTCAAAACATATTTTAACAAAATGCGGCACTCTTTGATTCATACAAGATTACAAAGAATGCCGTTACTTTTATTTTTTCTGGAGCTCATCATATAAATACTGGACGCCTTTTCGTAAAATATCAGAGCGGGTCGTATGCAATTCCTTTTTGCAAAACTCAATTTTCTCCAATGTTTGTTTATCAATTCTGAGCTTAATTTCGGTATCCAGTGGATTTTCAGGATGAGGCCCCGGTTTTTTGCGTGCGCAAATATCGTTCACCCCCTTATCTTGTACACCCATATTAATTATAATTATGGGTGCACAAGTTGTCAAGAGCAGAAATAGAACCTGTTTTAAAAAACAAGGCAGACAGAAAAAACCCCTTTCCCCACTTGACTTGTTTAAAGCGGGAAAGTATAATAAAGTCAAACATCTGAATATTGAAATGTCTTCAGGGCAGGGTGAAATTCCCGATTGGCGGTAAAGTCCGCGAGCGCAACCGCGCAGATTTGGTTCAATTCCAAAACCAACAGTATAGTCTGGATGAAAGAAGATGTGTTAAAATACCGGGGGACTGCTATGTTCACAACATGGCAATCACAGGGTATGTACGCCTAAATGCAATTTTAACACCTGAAAGACAATCGTTTTTCAGGTGTTATTTTTGTTTTAGGAGGTTCTTCCATGCATGTAAGAACAAAAAAGCTCACCACCATCGCCATGCTGTCCGCGGTCGCCTTTGTGGTGATGGCGGTCGGGCGCATCCCCGTCGTCCTGTTTCTCAAGTACGATCCCAAAGACGTGATCATCGTCATCGGCGGCTTTCTGTTCGGCCCGCTCGCATCCTTTGTGATCGCCGCCCTTGTCGCCTTTTTGGAGCTGTTTACGTTCAGCGACACCGGAGTGATCGGCTTTATCATGAACATCCTGTCCAGTTGCAGCTTCGCCTGCCCGGCGGCATGGATTTACAAAAAGAAACACAACCTGCACGGCGCCGCGATCGGCCTTCTCGCCGGCTGTCTATCCATGGCGGTCGTGATGATCTCATGGAATTATATCATCGCTCCCATCTATATGGGCTATCCAAGGGAGGCCGTCGCGGAGCTGCTGCTTCCAGCATTTCTCCCGTTCAACCTGTTAAAAGGCGGACTGAACGCCGCAATCACGTTTTTGCTGTACAAACCCGTCGTGACCGCTCTGCGGAAAACACGGCTGATTGACGAGGCCCACGCCAGAGCTGAAAAAAAGAACAAGCCCGCAATTGTATTGGTCTCGGCTCTGCTCTTTACCACCTGCATCTTCTTCATGCTCGTATTAAAAGACCTTGTATAAAAAGCAGCGTTCTCCCGCGGCTTTGTCCGCCGCGGAGAACGCTGCTTTTTTGTACCATATCCTTTTTTCACCGATCCATTTTCCCCTTTTGCAAGATTACAAAACCCTTACGAAACAGGGCATTCGGTTTACTTTGCATTTTTTTGCTAGTATAATAGCAGTGGTTTCACAGGAAAAGAAACGCGCGCGGTTTTTTCCCTGCATTCCGGTTTACAATAAGGACAACCGTGCGAAACTTCATTTGATAAAAAAGGGGGCCGGCCCATGCTGGACAATCCTGTGCTCCAGAATATTCTGTCCGTAGCCCTGTACCTGGTGCGGATTCTTGTGCCGCTGCTTTCCATTTATGTGGTTTGCCGGTGCTTCCTCTCCCTCAAGGCGGGACGGCGGCGGGAAGAACCCGTCGTCATTTTGCAGGACATGGTCACCAAGGAGATCATTCCCGTCCTGTACTGGGAAAATTCCCTGGGACGCAGCCGCAGCTGCGACATCGTTCTGCCGGACGGCACCGCCAGCCGCGACCACGCCGTGCTGATGCGCCGGGAAAGCGGCTGGATCGTCGTTGATACAGAGTCCAAGGCGGGTACGCGCGTCAACGGCAAAAAAATCGATCACAGCGCACAGATTCTGCCCGGGGACGTGATCTCAATGGGGTCCACCTCCCTGATGCTCAAACGGACCAGCGAAGTCAAAAACCTGAAACAGCCCAAACGGCGGCAGCGCCACGCGGCGTCCCCGCTCGGCCTGCTCTTTACCACCATGATCATCCAGACCCTGCTGTGCATCGAGGTCTGCTTCACCGGCGAAGCCTTCGACTATATGCCCCTGATCCCGCTGGGCGCGCTGGTTGTGATGGAGTGGGGCCTCTACCTCTATTCCATGAAGGGGCTGAACCGCGTCAGCTTTGAGCTGGAAACCGTTGCATTTTTGCTCTCCGGCATCGGCATCATGCTGATCGCCGGGACGGGCGTGGAAAAAACATATATGCAGCTGGGTGCGATGCTGCTGGGCATTGTCCTGTTCTGCGCAATGATCTGGTTCCTGAACGACCTGGACCGCGTCATGAAATGCCGCCTGGCCATTGCAATTCTGGCGCTGATTCTCTTTGCGGTCAACCTGGTGCTGGCGGAAGTCAGCCACGGCGCGCGCAACTGGATTTCCATCGGCCCGGTCAGTATCCAGCCGTCGGAATTCATCAAAATCGCGTTTGTCTTTGTCGGCGCATCCACGCTGGACCGTTTGCAGACGGCGCGCAATCTGGGCGGATTTATCCTGTTCGGCGGCGCATGCCTGGGCGCGCTCTTCCTGATGCGCGACTTCGGCACGGCGTGCATCTTCTTTGTCACCTTCCTGATCATCGCGTTCATGCGCTCCGGCAGCGTGCGCACCATCGTGCTGATCTGTTCCGCCGCCGTGTTCGGCGTTTTCCTGATCCTCAAGTTTAAACCATACATTGCCCAGCGCTTCGCCGCCTGGCGGCACGTCTGGGAATACGCCAACGAGACGGGCTTCCAGCAGACGCGCGTGCTCACCTACACGGCGAGCGGCGGTTTCTTCGGCGTCGGGCTGGGCAACGGCTACCTGAAAAACGTCTTTGCCGCGAACAGCGATCTGGTTTTCGGCATGCTCAGCGAGGAGCTGGGCCTGCTGCTGGCGCTTGTCGTCGTGATCTCCATCGCGCTGCTGGTCTTCTACGCGCGGTCCGACGTCACACGCAGCCGCTCCACGTTCTACTCCATCTCCGCCTGTGCGGCGGCGGGCATGATGCTGTTCCAAACCTGCCTGAACGTCTTCGGCGCGACGGACGTCCTGCCGCTGACCGGCGTGACGCTTCCATTCGTCAGCCTGGGCGGTTCCAGCATGATGGCATGCTGGGGGCTTCTGGCCTTCATCAAGGCCTCGGATGAACGCACCTACGCCGCACGGCGGCAAAAAGCCGCCCGCTGACAAATTTCTGAAAAACATATATTGAGAGGCGGTGCGCCTATGAAAACAACGGGAACGCGTTCCCTGATCCTGTACCTTCTGACCGGCGGGTTCCTCGCCGGCCTGGTTGTCTTCCTGCTCTCCTTCGCCATGGAGGGCGGGAACTGGGCTTTCCAGCCGTACAACAAGCATCTGGCGGGCGGCGGACAGCTCTCCTATGCGGGCATGGTCCTCGACCGCAACAACGTGGTGCTCGCCAAGAGCGAAAACGGCGAGCGCATCTACAACGGCGACGAAACCGTGCGCCGGGCGATGCTGCATACGGTGGGCGACACAAACGGATACATCTCCACCGGCGTACAATACAGTTACCGTTCGGAACTGGCGGGATACAATATTTTCACCGGGCTGGCGACGCCGACCGGTAAAACCACCGGGAATGACGTCAAGCTGACGCTGGACAGCAACCTCTGCAAAATCGCCTTACAGCAGTTCAACGGGCAAAAGGGCGCCGCCGTGCTCTACAACTACAAGACCGGCGAGGTCCTCTGTATGACCAGCAGCCCCAATTTCGACCCCGGCAACGTCCCCGGTGATCTCAATACCGACACCTCCGGGAAATACGACGGCATCTATCTCAACCGCGCGCTGTCCGCCTCCTATACGCCGGGTTCCATTTTCAAGATCGTTACCAGCGCGGCGGCGATTGAGAATATTCCCGACCTGGAAAGCCGCACCTGGACCTGCAACGGCAGCATCACCGTAAACGGCAACCAGATCACCTGCCTGAGCAAGCATGGAAGCATTGGTTTTAAAGACGGCCTGGCCAAATCGTGCAACATCGTGTTTGCGGAACTGGCGATGGAGCTGGGCGAAGAGAAAATGACCGCGGCGGCCGATACAATGGGCTTCAATCAGAGCTTTACGCTCGATGGCATCCCCTCCAGCAAGAGCGTCTACAACGTCAAGGGCGCGGAAGCGAACGAGCTCGGCTGGAGCGGCGTGGGCCAGTACACCGACCTGACCAACCCGTACCATATGATGCTGCTGATGGGCGCAATCGCCAACGACGGCACGCCGGTCAAACCCTATATGATCGACAATATCACGACGCATTTCGGCCTGACCACCAAGGCGGGCCATACGGAAAAGGGCGCCCAGCTGGTCAAGCCGGAGACGGCGGCCAAGCTGAAGGAGGCCATGCGCTACAACGTGACCAGCGAATATGGGGATAACCTGTTTCCCAACATGGCGGTCTGCGCCAAAACCGGCACCGCGGAGGTCGGCGGCGGCCTAAAGCCGAACGCCTGGATGGTCGGGTTCTCCTCCGATGAGAAAACGCCCTTTGCCTTCGCCGTGGTCGTAGAAAACGGCAATTCCGGTATCCGCGCGGCGGGCGGCGTCGCTTCCGCCATCATGGCGGAAGCTGTGAAAATCAAATAACGTGTTTTTCCGCTTTTCTAAAAAGCGGCGGGATCAAAGGGCAGGGCCCTTTGCCGTTCTCCGCAGAGAACGGAACTCCTGTTCCTGAGAAGAGCGAGTGGGAACGAGTGATATTGGTGTTTATAAGGCAGTGAGCTATACTTGGCGCTTTTTTCCTTCCCAGTTCCTACTGGGAAAGAAAGGCTTGTTGCAAGATATTCATAAAGAAAAATGCACAAGACGCCCTTGAATCTGGCTGTGAAAGGCCATTTTCAAAGGCGTCTTCTCTGTATAATTCGCAATTATAATTTCATTTTGTAACGTTCAACTTTATATATTGCGCCAATGCCATAGTCCCTTTTCCTTATCTGCACCCGGCCTTTTCCCAGCGCATCCGGATTTCCGTACAGCCGGTCTCCGGGTCCACGCGTGTTTCCTCCGCCGTGAACCCCTCCCACCGGTAGAACCGAACGGCAGATTTGTTCTCCTCATAAACATGCAGGGCGAGCGCCAGATACCGCGATTTCGCCTTCTTTAAAAGCTGCCCGCCGATCCCGCGGGACCGCCAGTCCTCCGCGACAAACAGGCCCGCGATGTACCCGCCGTCCAGGCCGATAAAGCCCCGGACCGCGCCGTCCTCCTCCGCAACGTAAAGCTCCGCCTGCGGCAGCATTGCCTTCACCGCTTCAAAATGCGATTCCCAGTAGCCGCGCGGGACAAAGGGATGCGCCTGTATATTGGCGGACAGCCAGAGTTCCATCACCGGCTCCAAATCACGTTTCTGAAACGCCCGTATCATCTGTTTCCTCCCGTATTTCCTCATATAAGGCGGACAAGCGGCCCAAATGGTAATCGTACACGGGCTGCAGGGAATCCGACCGTGGCTGGCGGTCCAGCAACGCCAGGTCCTCCAGCTCGTGCAGCAGCTCCTCATACAGGGGGAGCCGCTCGGACAGCCGGTCGATCTCCGCTTCCTGCCGGCGCAGGTATTTTGTCTCCTGCCGGTACAGTTCGATGCCGCTGCGGAGCTGTTTGAGTTCTTTGCGGGCCACGGCGCTGTCCGCGTTGGCCCCTTCCATGGCGTCGTCCACCGCCTGCCTGAGCAGCTTATGCAGCGCGTCGCGGCTCTTTTGGACCCGCGCGCCCTGCCAAGGCGGCTTGACCAGCAGATTGACCAGCACCGCCACCGCAATGCCGATCAGCGTATCCAGCATACGGTTCCATACGAACAGCTGGGGATTGACGTCCGCGCCGTGTGAAACCGTGATGCTCATAAACACCACACAGGTGATATAGGACGCCGTCGGTTTTTTCGCCAGAAGCGTGACGTAAATCAGCGGAATAATGACCAGAGAAACCAGGCCGTATTGCAGCAGCGGCAGATTGCGCGGAATAAACGCCCGCTCGAACAGCAGCACCAGCATACCCGCACCCGCACCGATCACAGTGCCGACCGTCCGGTTCCAGGCCACTTTAAAGCTGTTGGAAACCGCCGGCTGCATGCAGAGCACCGCCGCGATGGCGGAATAAAACGGCACGCCCTGCTGCCCGCGCAGCAGGTACACCACAAAGCAGAGAAAAACCGCGAGCGCGGATTTTACAATCCGCATTCCAATTTTGGGTAGTTTGATAGCGGGTCACGCTCCTTAGTCGTCCTGCACCGTTTCCTCATACAGGCTGATCAGTCGGTTTAAATGGTATTCAAACACGGGATATTGCGGGCTGTCCTTTGGCACTGGGCGCGGCTCCAGATCCTCAATGCTGACCAGCTCATGCAACATCTGCTTAAAGGCGGAAATTTTACAGGAGATTTGGAAGACCTCCTGGTCACTGCCGCGAAAAATCCGGATCTCCGCTACATAGTGATTGATGGACTGAGACAACGACTGGATCATCGCATCGACGCCCGGCACATCGATGGTGTCTCCGGTGGAGGCGTAGTCGATGGACTCTTCCATCAGGTTGCGCAGGTTGGCATAGGTCTTTTTAATCTGTGCCACATAGTTTGGCGGCATCACCAGCACGTTGACCAGCAGCGCGATTGTCACGCCAATCAGCACTTCCACACAGCGCAGCCCGGCGTACAGCCACGGGTCCGGCCCCCGGTACAGCATCACGATGGTGAACACAATACAGGCCAGTGTCGGCGCGCCGTCCAGCTTGAAGAAATGGCACAGGTACAGCGTCAGAATGATCCCGATCCCGCACAGGCCCGCGTTTCCCGGCATGGCGGATGCGAACGCCGCGCCGATTGCCGCGCCGATCGCGGTGCCCAGCACACGGTTTTTTCCGCCGCGAAAGGAAATCTCGATGGATTTTCCCATCGAAACGACCGTCGCCGCCACGGCGAAAAACGGGGAATCCAGCATCATCCAGTAGGCAACCACCACGCAGATGGTCGCCGCCATGCCGGTTTTGACAATCCGGAACCCCATGCTGCGGCCGCTGTTCAACAGTTTTTTCAATACCTTCATGCGCGCCTCATCCGCCGTTTGGTACGAGGGCCAACAGGTCCTCCGGCTTTTCTAAAATATAGTTCGCGTGGTTCTGTTCCAGTTCCGCGCGGTCGCGGAAGCCCCAGAGCGCGCCCGCGGTATCCATGCCTGCCGCCGCGCCGGTTTTCATATCGGTGTTGGTGTCTCCGATATACAGGCATTCCCGGGGCGGCACGCCCAGTTCCTCCGCAATTTTCAACGCGCCGTCCGGCGCGGGCTTTTTCGGAATGCCCTCCCGCTGCCCGTAGCAGCGGTCAAAAACGTCCGATCCAAAAATGCTGCGCACAATTGCGACACTCCAGGCGTGCGGCTTGTTGGAAAGCACCGCCAGCTTGACGCCGCGCCGCTTCAGTTCCCGAACCGTCTGCTCCATGCCCTCATAGCGGGCGATTCCGCGCGTAGGGTCCGCCGCATAAAAGCGGTCGTAAACGCCGCGCAGCCGCGTCAGCTCTTCCTCCGTATCGTTCCCCCGCACATGAGCCAGCATACGGCGCATCTGTGTGTCTGCACCATCCCCTACGATTTTGCGGAAATCCTCCGGGTCAATCTGCGGATAGCCGCAGGCGGCCAGCGCACGGTTTGAAAAGTCCGCGATGGAATACAGGGTATTGGCCAGGGTTCCATCCAGATCAAATATACAAGCGCGATACAAATTACCACCCTTTTCTTCTGGCGCACCCGCGCCCTTGCTGTTATGTTTAACCTATTTTACCCAATTCAATCCATTTTTGCAACCCTGCGAAACTTTCCTGCACTTGTCTGCCGGTACAAGGTGCAAAGACGCTTGCGCTTTTTTTCACAGATTGGTATACTTAGACTGCATCTTTTAAGAATCTACAAAAAAGGAGCCTAAACAGTATGGATTACGCAAAGGAAGCCCTGAAACGGCATGTAGAATGGCACGGGAAGATCGAGATCGTTCCCACCTGCCCGCTGGAAAACAAAGACGACCTCTCCACCGCCTATACGCCGGGCGTCGCAGAGCCCTGCAAGGAGATCAACCAGGACGTCTCCAAGGTTTACGATTACTGCCGCAAAGGCAATCTGGTCGCGGTTGTGACGGACGGCACCGCTGTCCTCGGCCTCGGCGATATCGGCCCGGAAGCCGGCATGCCCGTCATGGAGGGCAAGGCCGTACTGTTTAAGGCCTTTGGCGATGTGGACGCGTTCCCCATCTGCCTGGCAACCAAGGACGTGGAAGAGATCGTCCAGACCGTCAAAATGATCGCCCCCGGCTTCGGCGGCATCAATCTGGAGGATATCTCCGCGCCGCGCTGCTTTGAAATTGAAAAACGCCTGAAAGCGGAGCTGGACATTCCGGTCTTCCACGACGACCAGCACGGCACGGCGGTCGTCACCGTCGCGGCGATGCTGAACGCGCTGAAGCTGGTCGGCAAAGAGCTGTCTGAAATCTCCGTCGTGGTCAACGGCGCGGGCGCGGCGGGCATCGCCTGCACCAAGCTGTTGATGTCCCTGGGACTCAAGGACGTCGTCCTCTGCGACCGCCAGGGCGCGATCTTCAAGGGCCGCGAGGGCCTGAACCCGGTCAAGGCGGAAATGGCGGAGATCACCAACGCCGCCTGTAAAAAGGGCAGCCTGGCGGACGTGCTGAAGGGCGCGGACGTCTTTATGGGCGTATCCGCTCCCAACATGGTCACTAAGGAGATGGTGCGCAGTATGAACCGCGACGCCATCGTCTTCGCCATGGCGAACCCTACCCCGGAAATCTTCCCGCAGGACGCATTGGAAGCGGGCGCAAAGGTTGTCGGCACGGGCCGCTCCGACTTCCCGAACCAGATCAACAACGTGCTGGCGTTCCCGGGCATCTTCCGCGGCGCGCTGGACGCACGCGCCAGCGAGATCAACGACGAAATGAAGATTGCCGCCGCGCGGGCAATTGCGGACCTGGTCAAGCCGGAAGAGCTCTGCCCGGAGTTCATCATTCCCAACGCGCTGAATAAGGAGGTCGCGCCCGCCGTGGCAAAGGCCGTGATGGAGGCGGCGCGCCGCACGGGGGTCGCGCGCGTTTGAGTATGGAACCGATCAACGCCGTTATCTTCGACATGGACGGCCTGATGTTCGACACCGAGCCCCTGTACGAGCGCACCTGGGGACAGGCGATTGCAGAACAGGGGGGCGTTTTCACGCGGGAAATTCACAACCACATGATGGGCCGCAGCAAGGCGGATTCCGCCCAAATCCTGCGCCGCTTTTACGGTGCGGATTTCCCCGTGGACAAGGTGATCGAGCGGCAGAATCCGCTGTTCTTTGAGGCGCTCAAAACGGAGGACATCCCCGCCAAAAAGGGGCTTTTTTCTCTGCTGGACGCGCTGGAGCGGCGCGGACTGAAAAAGGCGGTGGCCTCCTCCTCCCGGCGGGAAAAGATCGATTTCCTGCTGCTGAAGCACCAGCTTTCGAACCGTTTCACCTGCACCGTCAGCGGGCAGGAGGTCCACGCCAGTAAACCGGATCCGGCGATTTTCCTGCTGGCGGCGGAAAAGCTGGGCGAAGCGCCCGCCAACATCCTGGTGCTGGAGGACTCCAACGCCGGTATCCGCGCGGCGCACAACGGCGGCTTCCGCTCTGTCCTGGTGCCCGACCTGTGCGAGTCGGACGAAACCGCCCTGTCCCTCTGCTTTCGCAAGGTGGACAGCCTGGACGACGTGGCGGCGATCATCGACGAGATCAACGGCTGACCATTATTAAGAATTCCTGACCAAACCAAATGTCCCCCTATAAAACGCAAGTAAAACCGCCCCAGTTCAAAGCCTGTAAAAGGCTGGAACCGGGGCGGTTTTTTGTTGTATCTCTTTCAGGCAGGCAGTTGTAACAGGGTATACGACAATCTGTTGTACAAAACGAAAGGTCTACGCACCCTACGCCCTTTCCTCCGCAATTAAGTCCGGAAGGGTTTTCACAAAATACGCGTACAGATCGAGCGTCCAGTCAAAATTATAATTATCTGTACCCTCTTTCTTTTGCTCTTCCATCTGGGCTTTAAAGCCCTCCGGCAGAACATACCCGGTCAGATCGCAAACAGTGTACTTCCCCTTTTCGCAGATTTTCCTTGCGCGGATTTCCTCCACCGGAATTTCCGCCCCCTGCACCCTGACGGCAGTTCCATCCGCGAGCTCGTCTGAACGGTAGCACTGCAAAAGAAACATCAGGTGCGGCGCCGCGTCGATCACGCTTTCGGTTGTATTCACAACGACAAAGGTCAGGTTCCCATGGTAGTCCCCGCGTTTGACGGAAAGCCATTCCTGCGTTTCCGTCTCCGTATGCCAAATTTCCCAGATCGCATCCCGGCCGGTATTGGGATCGGTGAAAACCCGGTCCGTGGATATGGCCAGTCCAGCTTCCTCCAGGGAATAGCCTTTGATTTCCTCAGCAGGGTTCTGTTCCGGTTCCGCCATGGATACTTCGCTGGAGGAATCGGCGCCTGCCGAAGGACTGGAGCTCTCTCCCGAGAATGCTCCGCTGCTCATATTCGGCTCCGCCGTACAGGAAAGCAGCGCAACGGACAACAGACCCACCAAAACAAGCGCAATGCTTTTTTTCATAGATACGCCCCCTGCCGCTGTTTATCATGCAGAATTCTTCGATTACAAATTTATTTCCTAAAGATTGATACTGCCAGAGCATCGGTTCATTGGAACCATCCCCCTGTTTATTTTCTAGTCTTAGAATAATGTAAGAACTCCGCATTGTCAACAACAACCGTTATCATTTTTTATTGAATGATGCTACGCGTCGTGATACCGGGACAAAAACGCCAGGGTCCGCTCATTCGTCGTGCTGTCGAACAGCTGCGCCGGCTTCCCCTGCTCCACAATGGCGCCGTCGTCCATAAAGACAACATAGTCCGCCACGTCGCGGGCAAATTTCATCTCGTGCGTGACGACCACCATTGTCATATGCTCCGCCGCAAGCTCCCGGATGACCTTGAGAATTTCACCGGTCAGCTCCGGGTCTAACGCGGAGGTCGGCTCGTCAAAGAAGAGGATTTCCGGTTCCATCGCCAGCGCCCGCGCAATGGATACGCGCTGCTGCTGCCCGCCGGAGAGCTGGAACGGATAGGCGTCCGCCTTATCCGCCAGATTCATCTTTACCAGAAGCTGCCGCGCAGCCTTCTCCGCTTCCTCCCTCGATTTGCCCAGCACCCGTATGGGCGCCTCCGTGATGTTCCGCAGCACGGAAAAATGCGGGAACAGATTAAAGTTCTGGAACACCAGCCCTATGCGCAGGCCGATCTTGCCGCAGGCCGCCTTGTCGGCGTATTGGGCTTTCCCGTCCGCGCCGTTCTGTACCAGCTTTTCGCCGCAAATGGTAATATCCCCCGCATCCACGGTTTCCAGCTGCGTCACGCAGCGCAGAAAGGTGCTCTTTCCGGAGCCGGAAGGGCCAATGATTGCCAGCACCTCGCCCTTGTTCACCCCAACGGAGATGCCCTTGAGGACCTCTACCCCGTCAAAGCTCTTGTATATATCGTTTGCCGTCAATATCTGCATTGCCCGTCCCTCCTCAGCGATAGTACGCAAGACGTTTTTCCGCCACGGTGAAGCAGCGCGTCACAATGCCGTTCATCACCAGGTAAAAGACGCCCGCGATCAGGAACGGGGTCATATCGACCGCGGAGGAAACCCAGTTGGAGGTAATCTTC
Source organism: Anaeromassilibacillus senegalensis (assembly GCF_001261775.1). GTDB lineage: Bacteria > Bacillota > Clostridia > Oscillospirales > Acutalibacteraceae > Anaeromassilibacillus > Anaeromassilibacillus senegalensis. The sequence goes on from NZ_LN868538.1 coordinate 727,403, forward strand.
AGCAGCTCCACCACACCGATTACCTGCGCCAGGGACGTATCCTTGACCAGCGTGATAAACTCATTTCCCATCGGCGGGATGATGCGCTTGACCACCTGCGGCAATACAATACGGAAGAAGGTCTGCTGCCTGGTAAACCCAAGCACCTTGGACGCCTCATACTGCCCCTGCGGGATGCCCTCGATGCCGCCGCGGAAAATCTCCGCAAAATAGGCCGCATAGTTCAGGGCGAACGCCACCTGTGCGGCGAGCACGCGGTCCAGCTGGATGCCGAACAGCGGCTTGAGTCCATAGAAGATAAACAGCAGCTGCAGCATCAGCGGCGTGCCGCGCATGATTAAAATATACAGCCGAACCGGCAGGTTGATGATCGGGTTCTTTGACATGCGCCCCAGGGATACCAGCAGCCCCAGCGGCAGGGAAAACAGCAGCGTGGAAAAAAAGATGCGCAGCGACATGAGCGTCCCTTCCAGCATCTGGGACAACAAAATTTGATAATTCACGCTGCAACCACCTCCTTTTCCATTTGTTTCAACAAACTCATTCCGCAGAGACCGTCGTGACGTCCTCGCTGAACCATTTTTCTGAAATCTCTTTGATGGTGCCGTCCGCAGCCATTTCCTTCAGTGCACCTTCCACCTTCGCCTTCAGCGCGTCGTCCGTCTTGCGGAAGCCGATGACGTAATCCTCCTGCGCCAGGGAGGCGTCCGTGCCATCCTCGTTTTGCAGCACAACATACGCGCCCGGGTTATTGGTCAGGTAATAACGGGCCACCACCTCGTCGATCGCAATTGCATCGATGGTTCCGTTCTGGATTTCCAGCACCGCCTTGGAATAGTCGTCGATCTGTACGACGTCCTTCAGGGTATTTTTGAAATCCGGGTTATCATTGAGCGCAACCTCCGCGGAGGAGTCCGCCTGCACACCGACAACCTTGCCTTCCAGGTCCTTAAGACCCTTGTAGGCGGAGTCAGACTTGACCAGAACGATCTGGTTGTTCTTCATGTACGGAATACTCAGGTTGAATTCGCGGTCGCGCTCTTCCGTCTTGCTGAAACCGTTCCACAGGCAGTCCACGTTGCCGTTGTTGAGCTCTGCGGACTTATTGTCCCAGTTGATCGGCTGGGTTTCCAGCTCGATGCCGAGGTGATTACAGACTTCGCGCGCCACGTCGATGTCAAAGCCGACCAGCTCGCCCGTCTGGGTATCAACAAATCCCATCGGCGGGAAAGCCCCCCCCCCGCCCCAGGCCCGCCTACCCCCCCCCCCCCCCCTGTCCCCCGCAGCACCCGCCTCCCCCGTCCCCCCCGCCGCCCCGTCCCGCGCCTGTGTCGTTCCTCCCCCTCCCCCCGTGTCCTATACACACACTTGGATGGGAAAAAGACCCGGGATACCACCAACCCCCCCGGCCGCGACCGCGCCGCCCGGCCCCAGGACCCGCTTCCCCGCCTGCTCCACCTTGTCCCAGGATGCATCGGCTTCCCCGTCCATGCCGGAGGCCATGTCCTGCGAGTTGTTGTTCAGCCCCGCTGCGTCGTCCCCATTTCCCGTGCTCGGGGAACCGCATCCCACACAGCCGATCACCAGAATTGCCGTCAGCAAAAGCGCCCATACTTTTTTCATTTTCTTTACTCCCATCCTTCTTGTCAGATAAAACCCCTCCGATACGTATGCGGGAAAAACCCGGCGTGTGCGGAGGGGACTATATGGTATTATTCTAACGGATTAGCAGGATAAAGTAAAGAGGAAAATCCGGGTTTTGTCGAATTTACGGAACAAATTCCCTTCCAGATTTCCATTCCACCGTTTCGCACAGCTGAAAAAAGCGGGCCGCACATTTTCCCACGCGGCTTATCCTCATATTCCGGCGCGCCGCATCATATATTGGTAGCGTAACTTGATTAGGGGGGCGTACCATGAAAGGAATTGTGGAAGAGCGCGCAGTAGAGCTCGGCGAATATATCATTGAAAATAAAGCGACGGTGCGGAAAGCGGCAAAAAAGTTCGGCGTAAGCAAAAGTACGGTACATAAAGATGTTGCGCAGCGTTTGAAATATGTGGACCCACAGCTCTACAAGGAAGTAAAAAGCGTACTGGAGGTCAACAAGGCGCAGCGGCACATCCGCGGCGGCATGGCGACCCGGCTGAAGTACAAAAAGGAGCCGGTCGGCGCGGGAACCGCCGGGCGAAACGGCTGACCGCCGTTGACACCGCAAAAAAAGTGTGTTATCATGGGGAAAATTGCATAGCATGATCGTTTGCGGGGGGACTTAGCAATAAGTTGAGAAGGTAAAACCTGACCCTTTGAACCTGTCAGTTAACACTGTTGGAGGGAGCAAGCCATATTTTAAGAGAATTTTTGATTAAAATGGAAGCACTCGCTGGTAACAGCGGGTGCTTTTTGTTTTGCCCACCGCATGGCTACGCTTTAGGAGGTGAACGCATGCAAATCACAGTGAATGGAAAAGCGGAAACCCTGTCCCAGCCGGCAACCGTCGCTGAATACCTGGCCCTCAGGCAGCTGCCGGGCAACGCCGTTGCGGTGGAGTGGAACGGAACCATTCTTTCGCCCGCCGCATTGGACCGCACCGCCCTTTCCGAGGGCGACACGCTGGAAATCCTGCGCTTTGTGGGCGGCGGCTGAGCACGCCGTCCACTCGATGAAACGATGGAATGGAGGAATATACCATGATAAAAGAAGACGTTTTAAAAATCGGCGGACAGGCCCTGACCAGCCGTCTGTTCGTGGGAACCGGGAAATTCGGCGACGACCGTTTGATTCCCGAGGTAATTGCCAAGTCCGGCGCGCAGGTGGTGACGGTCGCACTGCGCCGCATGGATTTTGAAGCCCCGGATCACAGTATGCTGCCCTATATTCCGAAGGAATGCGTGCTGATGCCCAACACCTCCGGCGCGCGCACCGCCGACGAAGCGATCCGCATCGCGCGGCTGGCGCGCGCCGCCGGCTGTGGCGACTGGATCAAAATTGAGATTGTCTCCGACAACAAATACCTGCTGCCGGACAACGGTCAACACCGCCATCGCCACGGCAAACGACCCGGTGCTGATGGCGGAGGCCTTCGGCGAGGCGGTCCGCGCCGGGCGCAAATCGTATCTGGCCGGGCCGGGCGGCGTATCCGAATCTGCGCGGGCCTCCTCTCCCCTGACCGGATTCCTCCGCTGAACGGGAGGCACGAAGATGAGTTTTTATGAGCTTTACCGGCAGTACAAGGATTTTCCGTTCGCCGGTTTTCTGGAAAAAGCGGACGACGCAGCCGTTTTGCGCGCGCTGGGAAAGGAACATAAAACAGAGCTGGACTTTTTGACCCTGCTCTCTCCCGCGGCGGAACGCCATTTGGAAGCGATGGCCCAGCAGGCCAACCGCTTGACACTTTCCCATTTTGGGCGTACCATAACGTTGTTTACGCCATTATATTTGGCAAATATCTGTGAAAACGCCTGCATCTACTGCGGTTTCAACCGGCACAACCATATTAAGCGCTCCAAACTGACGATGGAAGAAGTGGAGCGCGAGGGACAGGCCATCCAGCGCGAGGGCATCAAGCACATCATCATTCTGACCGGTGAGTCCCGCGCCGCGACGCCGCCCGCCTATATTGCGGACTGCGTGCGCATCCTGCGGAAATACGTCTGCTCCATCTGCATTGAGGTATATTCCCTGACGGAAGAGGAATACCGGATGTTGTACGACGCGGGCGTGGACAGCTTCACCATGTTCCAGGAAACCTACAACGAAGACCTGTACCCCACCCTGCACCCCAGCGGGCCGAAGCACGACTACCGGAACCGGCTGGACAGCCCGGAGCGCGCCTGCCGCGCCAAGTACCACGGCGTCAACCTGGGCGCGCTGCTTGGGTTGGACGACTGGCGCAAGGAAACCTTTTTCACCGGCCTGCACGCTAAATATCTGACGGACCGCTACCCGGACACCGACGTTGCCGTCTCCCTGCCGCGCATCCGCCCCTGTCCCGGCGAGGGCGGGTTCCATCCCGCGTGCGACGTAAATGACGCGGCGATTGTACAGGCCATGACGGCCTACCGCTGTTTCCTGCCGCGATTGGGCATCACGGTTTCCACGCGCGAGGAGCCGTCGTTCCGCGACAACCTGATTGGGCTGGGTGTGACCAGAATGTCCGCCGCATCCGTTACCGAGGTGGGCGGCCACGCCGAGCAGGCAAAAACCGAAGGACAGTTTGAAATCTCCGATGGACGGGACGTGGAGGAGATGTCTGAAGCGATCCGCCGCAGAGGGTATCAGCCAGTATATAAGGATTGGGATATTTTATCAAATGAGTGAGTATCTTTTCTGCCAGGGCCTCAAACAATATCTGCATAACGCACAGCTCCAGCGCATCCGGCAGACCCGCGTCGGGATCGCCGGGTTGGGCGGGCTGGGCTCCAACGCGGCGCACTTTCTGGTGCGCTGTGGGTTCTGCCGCCTGACGCTGGCCGACTTCGACTATGTGGAGCCGTCCAACCTCAACCGGCAGTTCTATTTCCCCGACCAGTTGGGAAAGAGCAAGGTGCAGGCGCTGCGGGAAAACCTGCTGCGCATCAATCCCGGCCTGCAGCTGCGGTGCGAACATGTGCGGGTCAACGCACAGAACGCCGCCCAGCTCTTTGCCGGCTGCGACATCTGGATTGAGGCTTTTGACACGCCCGCCTGCAAAGCCATGCTGGTCCACGAGGCGAACCATCTGCACAAGCCCATCATCACCGCTTCCGGTATCGCGGGATACGGACATACGGACGCGATTTCCGTCCGCCGCATGGGGGACTTCCTCTATATTGTCGGGGACGGCGTGTCCAGCACGGACGACCTGCCGCCCCTGTGCCCGCGCGTCGCCCTGGTTGCCGCCAAGCAGGCGGACGTCGCTTTGTGCATTGCTCTGGGAGAAACCGAGCAAATTTGTTAATTGTTCCATTGCTTTTTTTCCGGTCCTCCCGTATAATGTTAATAACAATTATCAATTTTTAGTTTGATGCTAATCTCTGATAAAAAGTGTGAATAGAATGGTGATGGATTTTTTTGCCAGACAAGGAGGACGACGCGGGCTGGTGAAAAAAGGCGCGCCATACGATCATGATTTTTATTAGAGTTTCGTATGAAGCCTTTCAAACCAAAAGGAGGACCTATGAACGAACTGCATCCCGCACTGCTCGCTTTGGCGGGCACGGGTTTCACGTTTTTATGTACTGCCGCGGGCGCGGCTATGGTATTTTTATTCCGGGGCGAAATCAAAGCCACCTTCCAGCGTATTTTCCTTGGCTTTGCCGCCGGCGTGATGATCGCCGCTTCCGTCTGGTCTCTGCTGATTCCCGCCATTGAGATGGCGGAGGAGGCGGGCGGGATCGGCTGGGTTCCCGCCGCGGGCGGATTTGTGCTGGGCGGGCTGTTCCTGCTGGCGCTGGACCGCCTGCTGCCCCACCTGCACCCCGGCAGCGACGAACCGGAGGGGATTTCTTCTTCTTTGAAGCGAACGACCATGCTGGTCTTCGCCGTCACGCTGCACAATATTCCGGAGGGCATGGCGGTGGGCCTTGCCTTTGCCCTGTCCGTCCAGACCGGCAGCCCGGTCACCATGGCGGGTGCAATGGCGCTGGCACTGGGCATGGGCCTGCAAAACTTTCCGGAGGGCGCGGCCATCTCTCTTCCCCTGAAAAAGGAGGGGCTTTCCAACACAAAATCCTTTGTGTACGGCGCGCTGTCCGGCATTGTGGAACCGATCGGCGGCGTGCTGGCCGTACTGATCGCGGGTTCGATCACCCCGCTGATGCCCTGGTTCCTGGCTTTTGCCGCCGGCGCGATGATTTACGTCGTGGTGGAAGAGCTGATCCCGGAAGCGCATTTGGGCGAGCACTCCCACGCGGGCACCGCGGGCGTCATGCTGGGCTTCCTGGTCATGATGATCCTTGACGTGGCGCTGGGATAAAAAACTCTGTAAATCCAAAAGTCGCGTTACAAGACAGCCTCTGTTTTGATTGTAACATCGCGCGAAACGTGTTTCCCCACCTTTTTAAAAGGTGGCGGTTTCCAAAGGCAGCGCCTTTGGTCGCTCCTCGCAAGGAGCGAAACTCTCTTTATGGGAAGAGCGAGTGGGAACGAGTGATATGGTTCTTGGTGAACCTTTTATGCTACCAGACGATTTTCGGGGCCGTTGCAGAATACAAACTGCAACGGCCCCTCGGTACAATAAAAGCGTAATCTCTATCAACCAGATAGAAGATTACGCTTTTTTCGTTATAATTGGGATAGAAAAGGTCTGGTGAACAGGCCCCTTCGTTCGCTGTTTTCATGTCAGAAAAATATCAGGTACGGAATCAGGTTAATGCGGTTTTGCAGCAAAAACCAGACATTGTACAGCAGGCCAAAGCACAGCACAGCTCCCAGCGCGTAGTGGTAATACGCTTCCCTGCGCAGAAAGCGGCTTCTGTCCAGCCGATAGCGCCGCAATCGTTCTTTGTGTCCTTCTCTGTTGCCAGCGGCCTTAACGCACGCCGCCTCCTTTGCATCGGGCGTTTCCACGCGGACCGCCTGCACCAGCTCCGGAAGCAGCAGAACGGCGCTGATAAAAAAGATGTTGGCAACACGCTGGAACAGAAAGTGTTTGCAGGTCATAATGAACAGCAGCCCGGCATACAGGGAAAAATTGACCAGTACGACGTTCCCCGGCCTGCGGACAAGCAGCGGCTTCTTCATAATCAGCGCCGCGAACAGCGTCAAAACGGGGATCAGCGCGGTCTGCCAGCTGCGCCCATTCATAAAGTAGAGCCCCTCTTCGCTGGCATAACCCTGATAAACAAATTGTGTGACAAAGGTAAACAGCGGCCAGGAAAAGAACAGAACCAATCCCGTCCCCGCCGTGTAAACGCCCACGCTCTTCCAGTTGACCGGGATCTGCGCCAGAAAATAGACGGGGATCAGCAGCAACATGGAGCTGTGGAACGACGACGCCAGCAGGACGATCAGCAGGTAGGGAAGCGGCCGCCGGTTTTGCAGATAGCGAATGGCAAACAGGAAAAGGCCGATCGCAAGGGATTGACGGATGAAACTGAGTGTGTTCCCAAAAAAGTTGAAGCTGATAAAAACGAACATCCCCAGCCAGGGCATCGAACAGTCGCGGTACAGCACAACCGCAGCCATGCCCACCATCAGCGCGGCGGCCACCGCCATAAACACATGTACATCCCCGGTCATCAGGGAAATCAGATAGTTGAGCAGACTGAACCCGAACTCTACGCGGTAACGGTTCTCCGGGCCGGTCAGGAAGGCCCAGCCTCCATCCCGCACCTGTTCAAAATAGTCCCGGTAAACGCCGTAGTCGATCCCGACCGTCTCCGCCCGCGCCGCTGCAAACAGCACCAGGATCACAGAAACCAGGCACAGAAAAAACGCATCCTTTTCGCGGCTGGGCTTCCGCTCGCAGAGGAACAGTCCCAATCCAGCAACAAAAATCAATATCAACAGGTAAGGCAGCATCCGGATCCCTCCTCTATTTTGTTTATTATAACATAAAAGAGGCGGAGCCTCCATCACAGCGGTACAATGTTCGCTCAGGCGTCAAAATCTCTGATTTTGGTTGCGGCGTGCGGTTATGATACCACACAGGAAATCTCCCATAGTCCCCTGCTAAAAATCCACACAAAGTCGTTGCATTTTTATAAATACTTTCTCTTTTTCCTTTGGTATAGTTAATTTTATATAAATGTGGACGCAAAACATCAATTACGACAAGGAGTGGAAGTATTCATGAGAAAAGGAAAACTGTGGAGACGGGCGGCCGCCTGTGTCCTGGCGGTCTCCATGCTGTGCAGCATGGCGCTGCCGTCCGCCGCTGCGGTCTCGGAAGCGGACCGGCGGGGAAATGCCAACTATGTTGCGAATCAGGGGGAACTGCTGGAAACGCCCCTGATCCAGCTGCCGCTGGGCGCGGTCAAGGCGCGCGGCTGGCTGGAAAACCAGCTGCTGCTGCAAAAGGACAACCTCACGGGCAACATGCACCTCTACAACGATTACAATCAGGAAACCAGCCAGTGGCTGGGCGCTTCAAGCGGCGACGATTGGGAGCGCGGCCCCTACTACCTGCGCGGACTGGTCGCCCTGGCCTATGAGCTGGACGACGACGGTTTAAAAGCCGAGGCGCAGGAGTGGATCGACTGGGCCATCGAGAGCCAGCGCGACAGCGGCCTTTTTGGTCCGCGCAACGACAGCTGGTGGTCCCGCATGCCGGTCCTGATGGCCATCCGCGACTACTATGAGGCAACGGAAGCCGCCGGAGAACCGGACGCGCGCGTGCTTCCCTTTATGGAAAAATATTTCCGCTACCAGCTCAATGAGCTGCCCCACCGCCCGCTGAGCAACTGGGCGGATGCGCGCGGCGGCGACAATATTGACAGCGTGTTCTGGTTCTATAACCGCGTATACGATCCGGCAAATCCGGACGCCAGCCAATGGCTGCTGGACCTGGGCACCCTGCTGCTGCGCCAGACAACTAACTGGGAGGACCAGTACAATAACACGACTGTGCGCCAGCACGTGGTCAACACCAGCCAGGGCATGAAGACCCCGCCGGTCTACTACCAGCTGGACCAGAGCGAAAAATACCGCACCGCCCTGCAAAACGGTATCTTCAACATGAGCCTGGACCATGGACGCATCGACGGCCTGCCCAACTCCGATGAAGCCGCGCGGGACAACCGCTCCACCCGCGGTTCCGAAACCTGCGGCATCGTAGAGGGGCTGCTCTCCATGGAAATCGCACAGAAGGTGCTGGGCGACGCGTGGATTGGCGACCAGATGGAGCGCCTGGCTTACAACGCGCTTCCGGCGGCCTATACGCCGGATTTCTCCGGGCACACCTATTACGTCCTGCAAAACCAGGTGATGGCAACGCTGGGCAACCACGAATTCGACTGCGATCACGGCGACAGCTCCGCGTTCGGCGCGCCGCTGGGTTTTGACTGCTGCTATTCCAACTGTCACATGGGCTGGCCGAAATTTGTGCAGAACATGTGGATGGCGACCGCCAATGACGGGCTGGCGCTCGTGGCCTACGGCCCGAACAGCGTCACCGCGAAGGTCGCGGACGGCAAAACCGCCAAGTTTGTACAGGAAACCGACTATCCGTTCAAGGACGCCGTCCATCTGACCTATAACGGCGACGCGGCGGAATTTGAATTGAAACTGCGCATCCCGGCGTGGTGTGAAACGCCCGTTGTAACCGTCAATGGAAACGTTCAGTCCGGCGTCGTTTCCGGCGAATATTTCACCATGACCCGTGCATGGACGGCGGGCGACGAGGTCGACCTCCGCCTGCCCAGCGAGATTGAAACTTCCACCTGGTACAACGACTCCGTCGCGGTCGAAAAAGGCCCGCTGGTTTACGGTCTCAAAATCGACGAGGACTGGCGCACCTACGACAGCAACGACGCGCGCGAGCTCAAGGTCGAGCATCAGGAGCAGTCCCCCCTGCGCGAAATCTTCCCCGCCAGCAAATGGAACTACGGCCTGATCGTCGATGAAGACGACCCGGCATCCAGCTTTGTGATCGAGGAACAGGAAGACGTGGCATTGCAGCCGTTCAGCACGGACAACGCGCCCGTCGTGCTCAAGGCAAAGGGCCAGATTATCCCGGAATGGCAGCTGGACGGCAACATTGCCGGGCCACAGCCCTACGGCCCCACCCCCTACGACGAAAGCCTGGTGGAGGACATCGAGCTGATCCCCTACGGCTGCGGCCGTCTGCGCATCACGCACTTCCCGCGCATCGGCGAGGCGTCGGACACCGTCGTCCGGACCGCAGAGCGCGATTCCAAAACCATTCGCCACAACGGCGTGACTTACCAGGAATTTGACAACGTCGTGGTTCCCACCGCGGCAAATTATACCCTGCGCGTCGCCGGACAGGGCACGGGCACCATCGTCATCAACGGCAAGTACAGCAGCGCCATCGGCCTTTCCGCCGGCGAAGCGACGATTGAAAACCTGAAAAATCTGCTCTCCGGCGGTTTCCGCTTCGACGCGAAGCAGTATAACAATATCCGCTTCACCGGCAATGTGCAGGTTAATGAAATTGAAGTGACCCCGGTGGACCGCAATATCACGGATATCCAGATCGGTTCTTCCCGCCGCACCGGCGACAGCATCAAAATCACCACCAACCTGGACCCGCAGGAGACCCCGTACCGCGTGGTTTACGGCACGGAACCCGGCGTGTACACGCAGACTGCCCGCGGCTTCAGCTCCGGCACGGCAGCTCTCACCGGACTGGACCAGACGGCGACGTATTACGCCAAGGTGATCGCGCCCATCGACGGCGTGGAGCGGGAATCTGAAGAGATGGCCTTTGAACCGGCCGCCTCCGGCGGGCTCAAGCCGAATCCGAACGTACCGGCGGCGACCTACAACGGTTTTAACTCCCTGAATTATATGGAGCAGGACTGGAAACTCTACGATCCGCAGGGCAAGGTCGCGCTGCAGGCCAGCGAGGATGGCTCCAAAACACAGATCCGCTTTGAAAAAGGCCCGGACGTCAAGGCCGTTCTGAATTTGCAGGATGCGGAAACCTGGGTCGACTACGTGGCGGAAGCCGAGCTTTCCGTCGACCTTGTAAACAACAACAACTGCGGCATGATGATCCGCGGCACACAGATCGGCAATGGCCCGGACAACTATCACGGCTATTTTGTCGGCATCGGCATGCTGGATGTTAAAACGCTGCCGGAGACCGGCAAGCCTTACAGAGGCCCCGGCCTGATGATCGGCTTTGCGAACGGCAACTGGAACGATCTCAAGCCGATGCGCGTCGATATCCAGCCCGGACAAACCTACAAGTTGAAGGTTGTGGTCTACGGCAGCCAGTTCGCGGTCTATCTGGACGATGAACTGATTACCACCTTTGAAGACGACCGGTTTGAAAAGGGCACCATCGGCCTGCGCTCTTACAATGAGGCTTTCACCACACACAATGTGACGGTGCGCCCGATCGAGGAAGCCGACCTGGAGGTCTTCTCCGAAGGCGGCGAAGAGCCCTCCGACTGGCCGCCCTACGTGGAGGCGAATTTCTCCGATGACTTCGCGGACCCTGACGCTTCCAACGCCAGCTGGGCCAAGGTCGGCGACGCCGGTTTGATTCAAATTGCAGACGGGAAACTTTCTCTTGGCAGAAGCACCAACGTCAAAGCGACCACGGGCAACGAGGCCTGGAGCGATTTCGCCTATCAGGCGGAGGTACAGATCGGCAACGGCGACGGCAACTCGGGCATAATCTTCCGCACCAGCCGGGAAGGCTCCGGCGCGGACAACTACTACGGCTATTACTTCGGCATCAGCGGCAGCAATTACGAAATCGGAAAAGCCAGCAACGGCTGGACCTCCATGCGCAATGAATCCTATCCGCTGGATGCGGGCCCGCACACGTTGAAGGTTCTCGCCTATCACAACTACCTGGCTTTCTACATCGACGGCAAGCGCGTCACGACCCTGATGGACGACACGCACAAGACCGGCAAGATCGGCCTGCGCGGCTACAACCGCGCCTATGAGGTGGACAATGTAGTGGTTCGCCCGCTGACAGACGAGGAGATCAAAGAGATCACCACACAGACTGTGGACGAAAAGGAGATCACCGTCGATTCCTCCTGCAATACCCTGCGCATCTCCTATCCGAAGACCGGCAACGCCACCAGCTTTAAAGCGCTGGTCGGCACGGAATCCGGCGTGTATACTGATGAATACGTGGACTTCCATTTCAACGGCTACAAGGGCTCCGGCCCCTTCACCGCGGACAAGACGGCTGTCAGCATCCCGGAACGCGGCACCTACTATGTGAAATTCGTCGGCCTGAACGGCACCAGCACGGTCATGACCTCCAACGAGGTGGAAATTGCTTCCGATTTCCGCGCCGATACCACCGAGGACCGCAAAACACTGGCGGCCATGCTGGCGGACGCCAAAGCGCTGGACACCTCCGCGTTTACCCAGACAAGCCTGGCCCGTCTGGACCGCGCGATCTCCGATGCGGAAGCCATACCGGAAAACGCCAGCCAGATGGACGCCGCCCTGGCAACCCGCCTGCTCTACTCCGCTATGAACGCCCCGTCCTCCGAGGACTTCACCCCCGTCACCCCGCCGGAAACCAATAAGGTCTCCGTGCGCTATACCGTCAACACCAACCTCACCGTCAACGGCGTAGAGCAGCCGCTCTCCGATTTGACCGGCTTATATACCACCGAGACGGACGAGGCTTTGACCCTGGTCTTCACCCCAGCCATCGAGGGCCGCACGCTTCTCTCCGCCGCCTGCAACGGCAAGGACCTTTCCTCCCAGATCGATTTTGACGGCGAGACCGGAGAAAGTGCCTTCACCTATACCGCCAAGCCGGGCGACGAGCTGCAATTCACCTTTACCCTGGTCAATAAAATGATCCTCCGCCAGATTATCGACACGGCGGAAGCGCTGCAAAACGGACCGGAATACGAAGCGGCAATCGGCACGGTCCAGACCGCGTTCGACAACGCGCTGAAAAACGCGCAGGCTGTCTACGCCGACCGGAACGCCTCTCAGGAATCCGTCGACCATGCATGGTCCAAAATGCTCAAGTCCATTCACCTGCTGAGCTTCGCGGAAGGCAGCACGGAGGAACTGGAAACCCTGCTGTCCATCGTCGACGCTATGGACGAAAACGGCTATACCCCGGCAAGCTGGGCAACCTTGCAGGCCGCGGCGGACGAGGCCAGAACACTGGTCGCCGATCCGGAGCCGCTGAAAGCGGACGTGGACAAGGCCTACAAAGCCCTGAAAGACGCTTTGATGAACCTCGTTGAGGCGACCAACAAGGAGTCCTTGCAATACTACTTCGACATCGCCTCCGGCATCGATCTCGACCTGTATCTGGAAGCCGGCAAGGACGCGTTCCGCGCGGCGCTTGCCGACGCGGAAGACGTTCTGAACAATACCAACGCCACACAGGACGAAGTCGACGCGGCAGCGGCAGCACTCAGCGAAGCCATGGCAAAGCTGCTCCTGATCCCGAATAAGGACGCTTTAAAAGCTTCCGTCGAGAAAGCGGAAACCGTGGATACCAGCAAGTACACCGCAACAAGCGTCCGCACCTTCCAGAAGGCGCTGGACAATGCCAGAAGCGTGCTGAACAATCCGCAGGCGACCGAACAGCAGGTACAGTCCGCGGACAAGCAGCTGACCAGCGCACAGAACGCACTGGTGGTAAAAGGCGCCAACAAGAGCGGCGGCAGCAAGACCACCTACACCGCGCCCGCCAACACCTACGGCGCGGAGGGCACCGCAACCGTCGGTGCAAACGTGGCAAAGGCCGCGTCGGTCATTTCCGACACCACTGTGAACTTCACCCTCAAGAGAGGCAGCGCGTACTGCTTCAAGATGACCGTGGTCGACGGGAATGGGCAAGCGCCGAGCTTCACGGTGGGCAACGGCAACGCGCTCAAGACCCAGTTTGTCGCTCAGATCGGCAATGTCTATTATTACAGAGTCTGGGCGGTCGGCGCACCGGGCCAGAGCACTGGTGTGTATACCACACTGGCAGGCAATCCGGCACAGAAACACTGTACGGTTACAGTTATCTAATGGCTGTCACTGAAAGCCGTCTCTTTGTGAAAAGAGCTTGAACGTGTCCTGCTTTAAAAAGCTTCTACTGAAAAGCACCGCAGGTGTGTAAGACACTTCGTGTCCGCGAACGACGTTGAACGTCCACAGCAGCACTGCACAGGGACGATTGGTTCATGAACTCATCGGAAGTGCAAGCTTACCGCACGGTACAATCGGCTGAAGCAATCTTCTCAAGACCATTTTTCCTAAAAAGGATTTAGACGAAGAAAAAATCCCGTCTTTTTAGTGTGTTTCATGTAAAAACAGGCCGCAGGCCCAGTACGATTGCTGGACCCGCGGCCTGTTTATATTTTCCGCGCGCGTTCAATGCAAAACTGCGTTTGGCTGGCAAAACGGTCATGTATGATACGCAGCAAATTTTCATCTGATGGCTTCAACAATCAACCCCGCTGTTTCAAGTGTATGTTTACCCACAGCCTTTCTGCGCAGCATGTTTTTCGCTGTGGTGCGCATCCTCCCTCTCCATACCATGCTCTTTCTGGCATGTTTCAATTTCACCTTTTATTTGCTCAATGCTGTGATGCTTAAACTCCGAAAGATCCGCTTCCGGCACAAGCTCCTGAAGCTCCTGCAAATAAAGATATTTACCGGCTGACACCCCGTGTCCATGGGCTCCATTCACGACATCCTCGTCCACCGCATGATACTCCGCGTGTATCTGCTCTGCGTAAAGGGAAATATGTGAGTCCACCACTGCCTGGAGTTCAGACAGCAGAGACGCCTGCACCTCTGAATCAGATGCAAAAACGGTCAGCACTACATCTGCATCGGCAGCCAGGTATCCTTTAAGCTCTTCGGCGTTTAACAGATTGGCAAGCGCCTCCTGACAGGCCACATCCTTGATATCTGTTTCCTCCAGAATCCGTGTCCCTTCCTCATTCAAAGCCGTCGCGGCCACAATACGGTCAAAACGATTTACACTCAGCTCGATGGAAGGATTTACGTCAAGGCTGACCAGCGCCACCGGTCCAGATAAGAGCTGCTTCCAGATGAAGCCGCCAATCACCAATATAGAGAAGCAAGCTGCCACAGCTCCCAAAAGCGCCACATGTTTTTTAGAGGGCGCTGCAGAAACCGGCACGGTTTGCCCCACTTTCCAGCCGTTCTTTACATTTACTGTGGCAAAGGAGCCATCCGCTTTTAAAAGAATCGCTTTTCGTCCTTCTATTTTAAATACAATACCGGTTTTCAATTGAATCACCTCCGCGCGCTCGGCAAAAACGCCTGGATATACGGATAATCTCCGGATAACAACACAACCAACGCAATCAAATATTTTCTATGCTTATCCAGCGTTTTGGGGGAAACAGCAAACCGGGCGGATAAGCTCTTTTGCGCGATGCGGTGCGTCGTTTTCAATTCACAATACAGCACCGGGGTTGCAACAATTTCGCTTGCCAGCCTGAAACACAGCTCCCGCGATCTTGCCTGCTTGGGGCAGACACGCGGCAGGTCATTGAAATCGATTCCGAAATCCTTTAATTCCAATGCAAACGCCTCGATTTCCTGCGTCAGAGAGTTCTGTTCCTGCTCCATATTATACGCCGCGATATAAGCTTCCGCATCTGCCATACAGGCGGATTTTTCATCTTCATTCGCAAACAACGGCACAATTTTATTTTCATACCGCGCCTGTTTACGACTCTCATCAATCAATCGATTCCGAATGCTGACACTGCAAAACGCCAGAAAATTGCCTTTATCCACCGCATATTGCTGCACACAACCTGAAAAGGTAAGCATCGCCAGGCTCAGCATATCGTCATATTCCATGTGTATGCCTCGCAGGCGGGAGAGCTGTTTTTTTATAAATGGCAGGTAATTGGCAATCAATTGATTCATTTTTCCGCGGTCCTTCTGCGCGGTCAATACATCATCTGCAATTTCGCCCATACGTTTCTCCCCTCTCACCCTTTTCTCATTATACCGTTAATCAAGGGTTCTGCAAATTTTTTCGCACAGCCAATCGAACTTTACGCATTTGCAGCTGTAAAGAAGCAGTCAAAACCGACTTTTGTTGGTAAAAGGAGTAAAAAATTTTATTTTTATGGTGCCGCCCCCATGAATTGGGAACGCCATTTCGTATCTAATGATAGAAACAAAAAATTTAAAGTGAGGGTATGAAAAATGATTTACAAAAAAACAGCGTCTATTTTAATTGCTGGTGCTCTGATCGCAGCCATGGGCGCTACATCCGCTTTTGCCGCGGCGTCCACACAAAGCTACCCGGTCTGCACGGTCAGCGGCTGCACCTTAACCGACGTCCACCAGCATGACGGAATCACCTGCGCGGCACACAGCGTCAACAATGGCCACACTCACCACAGCAGCTGCAGCCTCTCCGGATGCGACCAAAGCGGAGCGCACGCAAGCCACAGCGGTGGCCATCACAGCCACAAGTCCGGTGGCCATCACGGATAATGCTTCCCCGGCCTGAATAGGATAAACCCCCTCATGTAAGAAAACCACTACATGAGGGGGTTTGTCATTAAAAAAAGTCGCGCACATATGAAAGAAAGTCGAAACGAGAACGACGTCCCGCCCAAAAGCGGCCGGAATAGATTCTAAGGTTCCCTGGTTTGCTGTTTTCGTTTGGCGCGCAGCTCTTTAAAAAAGCTGGAAAGCTCCGCGGCACACGCCTCTTCCAGTACGCCGCGAACCACCTGCGGCGCATGGTTGTACGGCAAGGCAAACAGATTGACCACCGAACCGCAGGAGCCGGCCTTTCGGTCCCCCGCGCCGTATACCAGCCGCGGAATCCGCGCGTTGATGATTGCACCCGCACACATGGGGCACGGCTCCAGCGTCACATACAACTCGCACTGCCAGAGCCGCCAGCCGCCCAGCGCGCGGCATGCGCCGTCAATGGCCTCCAGCTCCGCGTGACAGAGAGCGTTTTTGCCCGTTTCCCGCCGGTTGCGCCCTGTGGAAACAATCCGGCCCTCATAGACCACAACCGCGCCAACGGGGACCTCTCCCTCCAGCGCCGCCTGCCGGGCAAGCTCCAGCGCCGCGCGCATATAGGTTTCATCCCGCGTATCCAGAATTCATCCCTCCACCCGGAATGCAAACGGCAGCAATTCCTCGGCATACAGTTTGAACATCCCCTCTGTATCCTCCAAAATTACCGCGCATTTCGGCGCGTAGTCCAACAAGATCTGCCGGCAGTTGCCGCAGGGTGGGACTACTTCTTCCCCCTGCGCGCCGCGCACCGCCACAATGCAGGTGAACTCCCGCTGGCCCGCCGTGACCGCCGCGCCAAGCGCCACCTGCTCCGCACAGGCCCCGTGCATGGAATACAGGTTGACGCCGGTAAAGATCTGCCCGTCGGCGCACCGCACCGCCGCACCGACCGTATGATGAAACTGTTCCGCGTCATAATTGCGCACGATCGCCTCACGGGCACACGCGAGCAACTCGTAATCCGCCGGCTCCAATTGTTTTTTCATAAAAGTTCCTCCTATAGATACAGCATCAGGAAACAGGACAGAATACAGTATACAAGCAGCACAATGGCTCCCGCATTGCCCACCAGTTTCCCAAATTTTTGCGAACTGCGAAGCGTGCTGGCAGAACGTTCCACCGAAAAGAAACGCTGTCTGCGCACCGCTAGGAAGATCACCGCAATGATCCCCAGCACGATCCAGACATAAAACGCCAGCATATACAGGGCGTTTGCCATTCCATCCCCTATCTGCCGTTCCAGCAGGGTCATTGCCGCCGCCATCCCGTTATTGATAAAGTGGATAACAATGGATACCCACAGGTTTCCCGTTTTGACCACGACAAACGCCAGTACCAGCCCGCACAGGAACGCAAACGGAATCTGGATAAAGTTGCCGTGGAACATACCAAACAGAAACGCGGAACCCAAAATCGCAAAGCCGTCTCCAAAGCGGCGCAGCCCGTGCAGAATCGCCCCGCGGAAAACCAGTTCCTCCACGATGGGCGGGATCACCGCCAACGAGATAAAATACAGGATCTGAATGGACGGTTCGCCGTTAAGCGGGGAATCCGGGAGCGTGCCGTTCACGCCCATACGGTCCAGCAGGTCGGCAACCCAGTTTGCCGGGTAATTCGCCAGCATGCAGACGCCCATCCCCAAAGCGATACAAGCGAGGGAGGTGCCAAACTTTGTCTTCTGGAACGGGAGCGCGTCGGCCAGGGAAATGTGCTTGATTTTCAGATAAAACAACGGCGGAATTGCAAACGCCAGGATATAGGTGACGCCGTTGACCAGATAATACAAAAGAGGCGTGTACCCGCCGTACTCGTTATTTCCCAGCCATCGGAACCCGACCGATTGCAGGAACAGATTGGCGGCGGAAGGAATGGACACCATCAGCGCCACAACGACGACCAGCATCCAGCACAGGCCGCAGGCGGTTTTGCCCAGGCTCCGCTTTTCCTCCGGGTTGCCCCGGTCACAGGGGACGGCCGGCGGCATATATGGATTTGGCGCAGCCGACGGCTGCGCCGGATACGGCACATAGACACGCTCCTGCGGGAGCTGCGAATTGGGCGGATATACCATAAGAATACCTCCTTTAATTACAGGCCGGATAAACAGGCTGATACCTAAATAAATTGTATGATAGCATAAAAGAGGCGCAGCCTCCATCACAACAGATCAATGTTCGCTCAGGCATCAAAATCTTCGATTTTGGTCACGCCGTGCGGTCATTATTCCATAGAGAGGCATTGCCTCCATCACAATGGATCAATGTTCGCTCAGGCGTCAAAATCTCCGATTTTGGTCACGCCGTGCGGTCATTATTCCATAGAGAGGCACTGCCTCCATCACAACGGATCAATGTTCGCTCAGGCGTCAAAATCTTTGATTTTGGTCACGCCGTGCGGTCATTATTCCATAGAGAGGCATTGCCTCCATCACAACGGATCAATGTTCGCTCAGGCGTCAAAATCTCCGATTTTGGTCACGCCGTGCGGTCATTATTCCATAGAGAGGCACTGCCTCCATCACAACGGATCAATGTTCGCTCAGGCGTCAAAATCTTTGATTTTGGTCACGCCGTGCGGTCATTATTCCATAGAGAGGCATTGCCTCCATCACAACGGATCAATGTTCGCTCAGGCATCAAAATCTTCGATTTTGGTCACGCCGTGCGGTCATTATTCCATAGAGAGGCATTGCCTCCATCACAACGGATCAATGTTCGCTCAGGCGTCAAAATCTCCGATTTTGGTCACGCCGTGCGGTCATTATAGCATACCCCATCCCGCGATGCAAACAAAACGTCGGTTGACCGCCGGGCTGCACGGTGGTAAAATGCATGGGTGTGAAAAACCGCCATTCGGCGGATCGGGAAAGGCGGATGATGAAACAGATGACACAAACCTACCAGGGCGCTGTATTTTTCGACGCGGATGGCACGCTCATCGACGGGCCGGCCGGCGTCTTTTCCCCTACCCCGAAAACCTGTGCAGCCATTTTGCGCCTGCAGGCGCAAAATATCCTCACCGTACTTGCAACCGGGCGCTCTGAATGTTATATTTTGCCGGGCCTGCAGCGGTTCGACTGCTATATCACCGCAAACGGCGCGCACGCCGAATGCGGCGGCGCCGTGATCCACGACCGGGCGATCGCTCCCGACGCACTGCGCGATCTGACGGCTTACCTCGACGGGGCAAAAATCAACTATGTGCTGGAGACGCCCGCCCTTTGCTACTGTAAAGACCTGAAGGAGCGCTATTTTCAGGGCATGATGCAAAAATACGGCTTTCCTGAAGAAAATTTCCTGCCGCTGCCCTCTTTGGATGGATTGAAAATCAACAAGCTGATGGTCATGTATGACGCGATGGACAAGCGGGACCGCTTTCTGTACGACTTCGGCGGCCTGTACGACATTACAGACCAACCCGGCAACCAGGCCTGCGATGTCGGGCAAAAGGGTGTCTCCAAGGGATTGGGCGTGGAGAAAGTCCTGGCGTATTTTCATATCCCACGCGAAAAAGCCTATGCGTTCGGTGACGCAGACAACGACTATGACATGCTTGCCGCTGTGGGAACCGGCGTCGCCATGGGCCGCCACACAAAGCGGCTGGAGGAGGCCGCCGCATTTGTCACCGGAACCGTGCAGGAAGACGGCGTCGACACAGCGCTGCGCAAACTCCACCTGATTTGAAATACGCATCCAGTTTTTACTTGACAGGGAAGCTGGAGCATGATAGACTGAATACATACCAAACGAATGTATGAAAAGAGGCGCCTGCATGGCTCGCAACAAATACCCGGAAATTACGGAAAACCGGATTCTGGACGCGGCAACCAAGCTGTTCTGGGAAAAAGGATATGAACAAACCACCATTCAGGATATTGTAGACGCACTGGGCGATTTGAGCAAGGGCGCGATTTACCACCATTTCAAATCGAAGGACGACATTGTCAACGCCGTTTGCGACCACATCACCGCGGAAATCAATCCTTTTGATAAGATTAAAAACGCACCAGGATGGAATGGATTCCAAAAGATTCGCCAATTGTTTTTGCTTTCGCTGTCCAACAAAAAGCAGCGCGAAATGTTCCATCTGTTTCCTTCCCTTTTAAAAAACCCGCGCTTTCTGACGCAGACGGTGGAGGAATGTATTTCCATGGCGCCGATGCTGCAGGAAATTATTGAAGAGGGAAATGCGGACGGCTCCCTTTCCATCGCCTACCCTCAGCAGGCGGCAGAAACCATTTTACTGTTGGTAAACGTATGGATCAATCCCATTGTATTCTCTGTGAGCCGGGAGGAATTTACCCTGAAGCTCCGCTACCTGGCGGATTTTCTGGATAACCTTGGACTGCATATCATTGATGAGGAAGTCTGGGCCGCAGCCATCGATTTTCGCGACAGCATTATTCCGCAATAGGCCATTCTTGTATGAATGGCTTTTCTTTTCTCCCTTTTCATACCGTCGTCCGGTATCTATCAATCACTTCCTGCGTTAAACATTACATCCTATATTACTTTGAAAGAGGGCGGTATTCTTGTACCAGAAGCTCATGAACCGGGATTTTTCCCTGGTCGTCATCGGCCAAATCATCTCCCTGTTCGGCAATGCCATTTTGCGCTTTGCCCTGCCGTTGTACCTGCTGGACCGGACCGGTTCCACCGCTTTGTTCGGTACCGTGCTGGCAATCTCCATGATTCCCATGATTCTGTTTTCTCCCATCGCGGGGATGGTGGCAGACCGCGTTAACCGCCGGAACATTATGGTTGCGCTTGATTTCATCACAGCACTGCTGGTCGTTGCGTTCGGCTTCTTATCCGGCGCCGGGAACGCATCGGTGCTCATCGCCGTCATGCTGGTGTGCCTCTCTGTGATTCAGGCGTTTTATCAGCCGGCGGTGCAGGCCAGCATTCCTGTGTTGTCCTGTGAAGAAAACCTGCTTAAATCCAACGCCATTATCAACCAGGTGCAGGCGCTCTCCAGCCTGCTGGGCCCCATCCTGGGCGGCCTGCTTTATACCGTCTGGGGGTTGACGCCCGTCGTATGGGCCAGCGCGGCCAGCTTTTTTGTCTCCGCAGTGATGGAGATTTTCATTCACATCCCCTTTCAGAAGCTGGACTCCTCCGGCGGCGTGCTGGCCACTGTCAAAAACGACCTGAAGGAAAGCCTGCACTTTATGACGCGGGAACGGCCCATTATCTTAAAGGTTCTGGTCTTTGTCTCGTTGTTCAATCTGTTCCTGAGCGCCATGGTCACGGTGGGCGTCCCCTCTTTCATCAAGGTATCGCTGCAGCTTCCCGACTCGCTTTACAGCCTGACACAGGGCCTTTTAGCGGGCGGCGCATTGGCGGGCGGCATTCTGACCGGCGCGCTGGCGTCCCGCCTTTCTCTGCGGCAGATGCACCTGGTCCTGCTGGCGGCGGCACTGGTCCTGCTGCCGATGGGGTTTTCCCTGCTGATGGGCGCGCCCGCCATGGTCTCCTATGTGATCATCACCGCCTGTGGCTTCCTCTTCATGGCGATGGGCACGTTGTTCAGCGTTATGATGCTGTCCTTTCTGCAAAAGGAGACGCCCAACCACCTGATTGGCAAGGTCATCGCCTATGTGCTGGCGCTTGCCATGTGCTCCCAGCCCGTCGGGCAGGCGATGTATGGCTTCTTGTTTGAGGCGTTGTCGGAATCCACCTATGTAATCATTTTTGCCGGTGTGCTGATTGCCTCTGTGACCGCCCTTGTTTCCAAAAAGACCTTTGGCAGCCTGTCTCAATTGGAAACAGCAGAAGCCAACTGATAAATTCGTTATAATTCCGGCTTCTGTATACTGGACAAAACCAAATCCAACACGGATGGAGAGATGTTGTATGGGTTCCTTTATATGGATCGCCGGACTTGTGGGCTGAGTCTGTTCTGCCACCGGCTTTTGTCTCATCCGCACACAGCTGAAGGCGGCAAAAAAGCGGAAGAAATCCCTGAGGAACGGGCGCATTGACAAGCTTGGAAAGATGCCTTTTTCCCTCTTTCTGCGTGTTTATTGGAGAAAAACACTACGGAAAGTCCTTTCCGATGGCGCTGGTCTGCAACCTGCCGGGACATATCGCCCTGTTCCCGTTCGGATCGATCAGGATCGGAATTGTCATGATTGCCATTCAGCCCTTTATACAGGGGGCTGTTATCGGCATGGAGGACAAAAGACCAGGGCTTATGGGAGCATCATCGTTGTATTTGAGGTAAGCGGGTTTATTTTGTCCTGTTGTTTCGGATTTTTCGGCGCGGTTTCTCTTTGGTAGATTTCCGCTGTCTTTCTGATTCTTAACGCCCTCGTTGCGGCAGGCGGCGTTTTAACGGGCAGCCAGGCGGTGCAAAATAAAGAATATCTCGCCTGACAAAATACCCCATGGAATTGTAACTGGCGGGAATTGCTTCCCCGATGGGACGATTCCGAATATACAAAAAACAGCACGTATCGCAGCGATACGTACTGTTTTTTTATTGTTCTTCCGCCGCCGGAAATTTATAGCTCTCGTGATAGAAGGCCTCCCTTTCGCGCACATACGCGGAAGGCGTCACCCCGCAGACCGATTTAAAATCGCGGATAAAATGCGCCTGATCGTAGTATTGCAGGCGGTACGCAATGTCCGTCAGGCGCATGCCGCCGGATTGCATCACCCGCAGGGCCTCGTTGACGCGCAACAGCCGGCTGTACGTTTTGACGCCCATCCCCAGGGACTCCCGGAACAGGCGGTTTAAGTGGCGCTCGCTGTAGCAGCTCTCCTGCGACAGCGCCTTGACCGGCAGCGTTCCGTGCCTCCGCTGCAGCTCCGGCAGCAGCAGCGCGGGCAGCCCGGCCTCCGGCCCCCGTTCCAGCCGGTTTAAAAAGAACCGGTCCGTCTGCTCCACCAGCTGCCGCAGGTCCGCCGCCTGCTCTGCAATTTCTATCAGGCCGGAAAATGGCTGCAATACCTCGGAAAACATGCGCACATCGGTCAGCTCCCGCTGCGGAATCCCGGAAAACCGGTGCGCACCGCAGGGAAGGAACTCCACAAAGAAGCGCTGCACCAGATCCAGGTCGTTTGTAACCTCCACGGTCTGGGTGGTCGGCCCCCAGAAATGCCCTTCCACCTTCCCGGGGCCAAAGGCGAACACCAGACAGCCACTCGCATCCGGAACCAGCCGCAGGGTTTTCGGCCCGTCCTCCCGCACCGCATAGGAAAACGTATAGTGCGCGATATACGGCTGCAAGAGGGGATGGGGCCGGATATACAGCCGTTCGCTGGTTTTACGCATCAGCTGCGGGAAAGGCCGGTTCAGAAAGTCCTGCATGTTTCTCTCCTGTTGTTCTCCATAAAGACGGTTTTTATTTTGCCAGCGCGTTCTCCAGCTGTTCCCGGATACTCTGCGCGGAATTTCCATACCGGATCGAGCCGTTGGAACCGATGTGAATACCCACCAGCTCTCCCTTGCTGTTCAGCAACGGCGCGCCGCTCGCGCCCTGCGTGCTGAACTCGTCGCTGAGGATATAGCCGATTTCTTTGCCGTCGTCCCGCATCACCACGCAGGGATACAGGCAGTCGTCGTAATAAGTGGAATTCTCGTGGTCGAGCCAAGCCGCCATGTAGATCACGTCGCCCATCTTACAGGGGTCCGCCGCAAACGGAATCCCGCCCACGGCCCCGTCCACATAGAACGCAGCGAGGTCCCTGTCGGAGCTTCCATTCTCGGAGACGGACCTCGCGTCCGGAATCGGCACAACGCCGGTCACCGTTCCCGCGATTTCACTTCCATCACCGAGGATATCATATAAGTCGCCGCCCGATATGTAGCCGGTCAAATCCCGCAGGTTCACGTCCATCTCATCGGATGCAAAATAGTGGCAGGCGGTCAACAGCAGCGGCCGGTCGCTCAAATTGGTCTTGGCCAGAAACGACGTGCCCGCCATAAAGTCCCCTTCCGCGGACTTCCAGTCCACATCAAATACGGTGTTCGGCTCCAGCGCCTCAAAATCCGGCAGCGGCAGAAAGTCTGTGTCAGGCACGCTGCGCCCGTCGCTGTCCGTCAGCATATTTTCGCCGGTCAAATCGGACATGATCCGGCCCAGCGCCTGATTCTGGTCCGCGGCGCCGTCCAGCTTTACCAGGGACGCACAGCCCGCCGTGGAAGCCATCAGCGCACAGGCAGCCAGCATTGCAATCATCTTTTTCATGTTTTTCCCTCTCATTCTCCCTTTTTTGCATGGGTAGATTTCAGTATAGCATCAAATGGCACAAAAGAAAAGCGGCCGCGCATCACGCGGCCGCCGGTAAATGTTTCCTGTGTTACAGCACAAGGGAAGGCGCCGCATAAACGCGCGCCGCAAGCTCCGTATCCAGCATATAGAGCGATTTGGGATCGGAGCCGTAGAGGTTCATCTTTTTCACCAGATCCTCCGCGTTCTTTTCTTCCTCGCCCTGCTCCTTGACAAACCAGTCCAAGAACTGCATGGTCCGGAAATCCTTTTTCGCGTACGCCGCGTCGTAGATCGTGTGGATCAATTCCGTGACATAGCGCTCATGAGCCAATCCGGCCTCCAGAACAATCAGGTGGCTCTCAAAGGTTTGCACCGGGCGTTCCACCGCCTCCAGGGTCACCTTTTCGCTGTTGTTTTGCAGATATTTCAGGAACAGCATCGCATGGTCGCGTTCCTCCTGCGCCTGCACCTGGTACCAGTTGGCAAAGCCGTCCAACCCTTCGTCCGTGAAGTAATTGGAGAAGGCCAGATACAGATAGGCCGAATAAAGCTCCTTGTTAATCTGCGTATTTAAAAGTTCCGTTACTTTTGTATCCAACATTTTGATCACTCCTTCTGCCGCTATTATAGCGCCGGGATTTTGCTTTTGCAAGAGGTTGCTGTCGATTGATCCGCTGTCACGCTTTTTTCCGCACGGAATAGAATGGAAAAAAGCCAAAAGGCGGTGATTGCTTGGGCAATTCCATTTTCGCGGCGCTGGAATCGCTGGTTCTGGTGACCGCGCTTTCTGTAGACGCATTCGTCGCCAGTTTCGCCTACGGCACCAACAAAATCAAAATCCCGTTCCGCTCCGTCGCGGTGATCACACTGGTGTGCAGCGCGATCCTTGCAGTTTCCCTGTCCCTCGGCACATTGGTGCGCCCCTATGTTCCCGCCCATCTGGCGGGCATCGTTTGTTTTGCGATCCTGTTTTTGCTGGGTATTGTCAAACTCTGCGACAGCGCGCTGAAATCGATGATCCGCAAAGCGCAGGGTCTGCATAAAAAGATCTCTTTTTCCGCTCTCCATCTGGACTTCATCCTCGACGTATACGCCAACCCGGAAAATGCGGACTGCGACTGCTCCAAAACACTCTCCCCCGCAGAGGCCGCGCCGCTGGCGGTGGCCCTTTCCCTGGACGGCCTGGCGGTCGGCTTCGGCGCCGCCATCGCAAGCGTCGATCCTGTACAGGCGGTGATTTTTTCTCTCGCCGCAAACATCATCGCAGTCGGCTTCGGCTGTTTTGTCGGCAACAAAGTGGCAGAACGGTTTTCCCTCGACCTGTCCTGGCTGAGCGGCCTGCTGCTGATGGTACTGGCGTTCCTGAAATTATCCTGACTGCACATAACACTTTTACACGAACATAACACACCTCCAAACAAATCCCCCGGACGGAACAAATCTGCGTTCCGTCCGGGGGATTTTATAATGTCATCGCCTCATCAGACGATGGTGACGGTACAGTGCTTTTGCGGCTCGCTGTTGGATATTTGGGTGTAGACGCCCGTGCTGGCGCCCGGCGTGCCGACCGCCCACACGCGGTAGGTGTACACGCTGCCCATCCGGGATACTGCCTGCGTCTTCAGCACGCTGCCGTTGCCCACGGTGAAGTTCGGCGCAAAGCCGGTTCCATTGGAAACCGTGACCCGCATCAGCGCCGATTCGCCTTTCCGGAGCGTAAGCGTCCCCGTCGTATCGCAGCGGACAGACGGCGCGCCAAGCTGCACCAGAACCCTGCCGTCCGCACCGTAGGTGTTATACGCCACCGGTGCGGAGCTGCCGTTCTTCTTTGCCGCAGACGGCTGTTTCACTTCCAGAGCCGCCTTGGCCGCCAGAAGATTCTTGTAAGCCGTTTCCACATCCTGCTCCATCGCATCCGGATCGTTTGCGACTGCCAGCGCCGCATTCCGCATGGAGCGGAACTGGTTCGCACTGGATGCGGTGTATTTGCTGAGGTTCAGGTTTTCCGTCTCGCCCAGCAGATCCTCCAGCGCCTTCTTGTTCGGGATTCTGCGGAGTGCTTCCATTGCCTTTGTGAGCGCATCCGCCGCCGCGTTGATCTCCTTCTGGGATGCCTCCGCATCCAGCTCTCTTGCCGCATTCAGCGCATTGCGGAAGGCTTTCTGGCCAATCGGAAGGTACTCTTCCTCCAGGACCTTCTCAATCTCCTCCGCCTGTGCAAGTACCGTGTTCAGCGTTTCCCAATCCGCCTTGTAGACCAGGGCAATCATCGCCGCGTTCAGGTCCGCCGCCGCTTCCCGGATCTCCTTGTCCATCGCGTCCGCGTCGTCATAGACCTCCTGCGCCGCCGCCAGAACCAGCTCATATGCCGCCCAGCTTCCGGCTGTGTAGTCGTCCTGTTCCAAGGCCGCCGCGGTGTCCAGCGCTTCCTGCAGAACGGTCTTGTCGCCCTTTGCAAAGCTCAGGTGCTGGATGACGTTGAGCAGCTTTGCCCACGCGCTGTCGATGTCCTTCTGCGATGCGTCCGCCTGTGCCTCGACTGCAACCGCCTGATCAAGCGCCGCGTCGAACAGCTTCTGTACGGACGGTACCGCCGCGTTGTATTCGCTGCCGCCCTTGAGATCTTCCGCAATATTGATCACGGTGCGCAGCACCTGCTTATTCACAACGGTGAACGCAAAGTGCAGATCGGTATCCGCGTTCGGCATCTTGCCGGTGTAGGTATAGGATTCTGCATCCTTCAGGATTGCCGGTTCGCCGTTGACGGTCACGCCCGCGAACTCTCTGCCTTCTACTGTGGGGGTAAAGGTCAATGTTACATCGTCGTCTGCCATAACCTTTGCTTCGTATTTTCCGATCAGGTTGGCAAGCTTGAGGTCTTCTCCCGCAATGGAAAGCTGCGCGTTCTTTGCCGGGAAGATCACGTCCAGTGTGCGTTCCACTGCAATGTCCGATTGGACCGCAACGGTACATGCCGCTGTCAAGTCCTCCGGATTGGAAATCCGCTCCGTCGCCTGTAAAATCCCCTTTAACGTGTATTCGCCCTCATTGGCCGCATCATAACCGCCGACCCATGTAACGGACAGTGCCGCTTCCGAACCGTCGTCCAATACGACGTCGACCATATCCGGCATTCCCGTATCTGCAAATACGGTATGCAGGCCGACTTCCTTTGCTGCAACCGGTTTGACGGACTGCACCTGCCGCTCGGCAGCCGGCGCCTCCCCGATCGGTGTGATGAATTTGGGATCGCCCCAGGAGCAGTGTGCGCTCCAGTCATGATCCACGTATTCCGCCTTGAGCGTAACGGTCTGCGCGGTCTCATCCAGCGGAAGATTCACTTCCGCCTGTTTGGTATAGCCATTCGCATTTTTCAGCTCAAACTTCACTTCGTCGTTGACCAGTACCGTAAAGTTAATATTTGGCTCGTTCGGCTTTGTAATCTCCTGATCGATGCCGACGAAGGTGTGGAAACCGGTATAGCCCTTGCCCGCCACATCGTAGACAATGACAGAGTTTGCATGTACGCCGAAGCCCTTTTCATAGCTGACCACGCCGTCCTCACCCAGCAGGCGGATCGGATTGCCGTCAAAGGACTGATCCTTTTGTATAATTCCTGTGTAGCCGCAGGTTGCGCTCTGCCACTCCATATCGGACAGATACGCCGCGCCCGAAGCGTCGGTCACTACTTCATAGGTTCTGACAGTCTGCCCGTTCGGGGAGGTGACGCGCACGTAGATGGGATTTACACCCTCATAGAGGGCCACTTCCTGCGTGATGGAACCCGTCGCCTCGTATTTCTGTGTCCCGCAGAGCACGGCGATCTTTGCCTGCGGCTCAAAAGCATTCGCTTTCAAAACAAGCTTTCCACTGTCCGCCTTCGCCGTGTAGGAAACCGTATCCGTCTGGAAGGCATCGGAAAGCTTTGCACCATCCAGCGCCAGGGAGGCAAGGCCCGCGTCATGATCCGATTGATTGCGCACGGTCAGCGTATAATATTTTGGCTTCTCCAGCGTTTCCGGCGTGACCTTGACGATGATTGTGTTGAGCCCGTCTTCCAGCTGCACGTCGGCGGAGCCGGAATCCGTAAAGACGCCGTTTGCCGTGATGCTCACCTTGGCGTTCTCATCCGCCGGAGTGACGCGCAGCGGCAGCACGCCGTTTTCATCAGCGTTCACCGTCACCACATAGTCGGTCACAGATGGGTTAAATTTTTCTACTGCGCTGATTGAGGCCGCGTCCGCGTTGGAGGAGCCAGTGCGGAACACAACGGCGCGGTACAGCCTGGTGCTGCCGTCCTGTGCCCGCACGGTAATCTCTACCACGTTGCCGCCCGCCGCCAAAGCAATGTCCTGCGTAAATTCATTGTCTTCATTGTCGGCAATCAACCGGTTGTTTACGCGCACGGAAATTCTCGCTGTGTCCTCGGCAGTCTTTAAGTGCAGGTTCATGGAGCGCTGCTGCGTCTCCGCTGTGGTCAGGTACGCTTTTTGGTCCGCGGAGAAAGCCGGGAAGTCCACGCCGTCGGCCTCAAAGACGACCAGACGCGCGTCGCTGCTGCCCTTGCGTGCAACGGTAAAGGTATAGGTCTTTTGATGCTGGCCGTCGGGGGAAGTCACTTCCACCGTGAGAACGTTCCCATCCTCCGCAAAGACAATTTCACCCGCCAGCGTACCGGTTCCCGAAGCGACTTCCGTTCCATTGAGGCAGAGTTTTAAAGAAGCGCCCGGTTCCGCTGTAAAGCCAAGCGACGCAGAGGAAAGGGATGCCGGGGCGGTTATCTCATACGTCTCCCGGTTGGCCTGGAACGATTGATCCAGCGCCAGGCCGGAGGGCAGGGATACAGATTCCAATAGAGCATTATCCGGCTGCGCTTCCCGGTCTGCAACTTTTACTGCTGTGCTCGCCACAGGCGCACCCGCGGAACCGTACGCGTCCGCCGGCACAACCTCCACACGAAGATAACGGGAAGCATCCGCACTTTGTACTGTGTAGTCTTTTCCTGTTGCACCCGTAATCGGACAGAATGGCCCTTCAGCGCTGTCCGCTGCGCTCCAACGATAAAGGGTGGCGCCTTCCGCATCGTTTTCCGGATCGGAGAATGCATACTCGGCATGCAGTATTTCACCCGCCGCCGGGGTACCGGCTATCGCCGCCTCCGCTGCGGACGGCGCGGTATTGTTGTCCACCAGCGGGATTTCCTCGCCGTTCAGGACAAAATCGGAGAAGGTGTATGTTTTGCCGTTGTCCTTATTGCCTGCATAGAAACCAGCCTTCAGGCCAGAACCAGTCAAGGCGCTGTTGGAGGAGGTGTCACCCGTCTGCGCAATAGGCGTCCAGTTCTGCCCGTCCGCAGAATAGGAACAGGCAAAGCTGGTGCCCATTTTGACGATGCGCAGGAAAATGTCCATCTCTGCTGCATCGTCCATCAGGCTTTCCTTGGGACTGGCGCTAATTTCATTGTTGACCGCCAGCTTTGGGGTGCCCGCGTTGTTCTTGCGGACCGCCGCAATATAGTTGTTCTGATCGTTCATAATGACCAGTCCGGCTTCCTCCCAGTCGTTGCCCTGCCCGCTGGTCTTGCCGGAAAGCTTGACCGTTGCGGTAAAATCGCCCTCAGGCGCGTCGGTGACAAACACGTTGCGTGCACCGGTTCCGCCGGCCCACATACCGCCGCCCTGGCCGGTGATGCTGACACTCTTATCTTCGGCATTCAGGTGCCAGCGCGCATCGTCGCTCTGCTGGATGCTCCACTTTCCATTCAATCCCGTGCCGGAAGGCTTACTCACGGTGACCAGCTTGGTTCCATAGACCGCACCGCTGGCCGCGGAGGCCGCTACAATCTCCGCCACGCCATAGGAAGTCGTATGCAATACGCCGTCCCCGTCGATGGAGGCAAACGAAGCCGCTTCCCCTGTCGCCGCGTCGCGCACGCTCCAGACGATCTCCTGTGCGGCGTCCGCCGGCGTCACTTCCGCCGTAAACGACGCGGAACCGCCCACTTCCAGAACGTTCTGATCGCCGTGAACCACAATTGCATCCGGCGCTTTTTCCTGTGCTCCGGCGTCCGCAATGGTCAAAGAGAGCTTGTTTGATTCAAAAATGCGGTCGCCGCAGGTGGTGTATGCCCAGATTTCCACGGTGCCGCTCCTCTTCGCATGCACCACGCCGTTGGCGTCCACCTCCGCGATGGATGGGTCGGAACTGACATAACTGACCGGCCCGGTCCCCGGCAGCTGGTTCGCCGCGTTGAGCACGGTGTCTTCCCCGATAATTGTTACATCGTCCGCCGTCGTGCCGTCCGCTGTATTGGCGCGCAGGTTGAGGCCCGCGTCGTACACGTTATCCGCAATCGTGACATTTTTACAGGCGCGGAGCTGGTACATCTGCGCGCTGTAGGTATTGCCGGACTTGTCCAGTCTGGTTGCCAGACTGCCGCCTGCCGCAAGGGACAGGCTGTCCGCGGAAAGGTTCATCTGCACGTCCGGGTCATACCGCCGGAAGGTATTCCCCTCGATGGTCAGGCCGTTTACGCTCTTCGCGTTGATCGGATTGGGCCCGGACAGGTTGAATACATTATCTGTAATTTTGATATTCTGGTGAATCTGGTAATCCGGGTCGTTTGACGGGTTGGTCGGCTCGATCAGGATCGCGTTGCTCTGCGGCCGGTCAAATACGTTGCCCGTAATGGTTACGTCGCGCGCGGGGCCGGACTCATACCAGCCCTGTGCGTCGCAGGAAATGAAGATGCTGGCCATGCCCATACCGTCAAAATAATTGTCCTTGATGAGAACCGGTTTCCGTGTGGTGACCAGTATTCCACGGGTGGGTGTTTCCACAAAGCGGTTTCCGGTGATCTCCACTTCCGGCGTATAGGTAATATTCTCAACGGCATAGCTGTTGCCGCCGCCTGTGATGCCCGGCACCGCCCGGTCCAGCGTAATTTGAATCTGGTTCAGATTATCCGCGTGCGGGCCGTCCACCGCCACAACGCGCGCCGTACCGCCTTCAACAGGAATCATCGTCCCCTTGGTTACAAATTCGACTTCGTCGCCCACATAATACTGCGGGAATCCGCCGGTTTCATTGTGCCGGTAATTCAGCGTAAAGGTCTTGTTGTCCTCGCTGACTGCGCCCACCGTCAGGTAGGTGCCGTGGATATTGATCGGATCGTCGTGCGGGTTGGTAAAGGTACAGTTTTTGACTGTCACCTTGCCCTTGACGGAGGACATCTGGATAAAATCGGCAAAACCCACGGTGGTCCGTCCGGAACCGGTGCGCGGGGTAAAATCGACGTTGTCCAGCGTGATGGTATCGGAAAGCTGACCCACCATGCCGAAGCCGTGCAGAAAATGCACATTGACGTCCTTGACAGTCACATCTTTGCTTTCCCAGAAGAAGGTTCCCGGTGTGGTGCGCGTGGTATTGCGCATCTGGTAGCAGTAGCCGACCGGCGGCATATTGCCCGTATTGCTGTATGTAATTTTGACCCGGTTGTCGCCGAGATCTTCGATCTGGCTGACATTGCTGAACAAATTGTTGGAGGCACGCCAGGTTTTACCGCTGGCATAGTCGTAAATCTGCGTGTAAGCGAGGCCGTTGGAACCGCTCCAATAGGGTGCGCCGGTGACCGGGCTTCTCTCGCCCTCCCAGCGGATATTGGTTCCGTCGATCGTATAGTTGTAACACTCCGGGATGTAAGCCACAACGGAGTCCCCTTCTCTGGATTCCACCGTTACGTCCACAACCGTGGGGCTGGCAAAGTCAAAATCGAAATTGGTGAACACGACGTTTTCCGAGCGGATGCTGGCAAAGGTTGTGATATCTCCATGATACAGGAACATGGACCCGCCGCCGTCGATGGTGACGTCGTGCATATCCTCCACCAGAATGCCGATATGCTTGTCCTTATACGATTGGTTGGTTCCCACCGTGTTGGAGACGTAGAGCTCCCGCACCGGCGCGTAATCCGACCAGAAGCCATATTCACCCTTTGCAAACAGCAGGCGGACCGCCTTGCCCTGGTTTTTCTCCTGTTCTTCCTTTGCAAAGGCCAGCGCACGCTCCACCGCGGCGGCAGAGTCCGTCTTGCCGCTTGGGTCCGCGCCAAAGGCCAGCACATTTACCTCGATGGCTTCATCTGTGACACGGCTGGTCCAGCCGTCGAATGCCTCCAGAACATTGC
Organism: Anaeromassilibacillus senegalensis; assembly: GCF_001261775.1. GTDB lineage: Bacteria > Bacillota > Clostridia > Oscillospirales > Acutalibacteraceae > Anaeromassilibacillus > Anaeromassilibacillus senegalensis. Next base: position 759,935 of record NZ_LN868538.1, read on the forward strand.
CCTGCTCCGGCACTTCGGCCGCAAAAGCGACGCTGGTTCCCGCCGGGAGTGTCAGAATCATTTGTGCCGCCAATAAAGCAGCGATGCTTCTCTTCAATTTTCTTTTCATGTACCTGGTTACCTTTCTCTTCTTTTTTAAACCTTTTCAAATATGTCCATCCCATGTCCAACGACATATAGAACAGTATATCGGTTTATTCCACAAAAACAAGATTATATGAGAAATATTATAAGCAAATATAAATAATATTTGTTGCGTCAACACATGAAGGATTCCGTTTCAGCAAACAAGCATATACCGTCAAAAAAGAAAAAGCACCGGCTCCGCCATCAGGCAAAGCCGGTGCAAAGATCCTTTAAAACCCGTATTCCGGTGGGTCGTCCTCCAAAAGAACCGCGCGTACGGGGGATGCTTCCGCCCCCTTTAAAAACAGCGGCAGGGCCACCAGCGTGTAATTCCCCTCCAAAACCCGCGAGAGATCCAGGCCCTCCAAGATGGGAATGTCCGCGCTGAGCAGTTCGATGTGGGGTTCCGCCTCCGCGTGCGGGGCGCCGATACTCCACGCGTCGGTTCCCACCAGCGTTACGCCCGCATCCGCCAAAGCGAACGCGGCGCTTTGGGAAAGATACGCTTTTCCGTTCCCTTTCAACAGGACGATGGATTCGCAGTACGGCATGATGCGGTCAATATCCGCGCCGGTTACAATTCCGCTCGCCGCCACAACGGTACAGCGGCCCATAAAACGCTCCGGCGGCAGCTCGTCGACCGTTTTGCCGTCGCTGATGAAGTGGCGCGGCGCATCCACATGCGTCGCGCTGTGACAGCCGGTATAGAAACCGGAAAGATTGTAGGAATCCCCCAGCTCCATGCGCCGCACAATTTCCCGGCGCGGCTCCGGGTCTCCGGGATAGACCGGCGTGTGGAACAGCTCCCGGGAGATATCGATTACGCGCATACGCGCCCTCCTTCCTGTAAAAGTTTCAAAAATATTACAAAAGGATGAAAGAAATCGACCGGTTCCGTTGTTTTATATACAGCAGCCTTTGCAGATGCAAAGGGGTAAAGCGCGCTTTTACGCGAGCTTTGCCAATTCCGGCAGGGCCCTGCACAACAGTTCCGTTGTCTGATGGGCGGCATACTCAGAAAATTGTTCGTAATCCGCGTCCGCGCCGTCGTCCGCATTGTCTGAGATACAGCGCAGCGCCGTGTATGCAACGCCGTTGATATAACAGACCTGCGCGATACTTCCGCTCTCCATCTCACAGGCGTCCGCTTCAAAGTTGGAAGCGATCCAATGCAGCTTTTCCTTGCTGCAAATAAACTGGTCGCCCGAGGCAATACATCCCTCGTGGATGGCCCCCGGAAATTCGCAGGCCTTCGCCGCGTCCGCAAGCACCAAATTCATTTGATGGGAGGTGGGCATTTCAACCAAATCGATTTCGGGAACCAATCCGGCCGGATCGCCAAACGGCGTTGTATCCACATCGTGCTGCACCGCGCAGCTCGCCAGAACCAGATCGCCGATCCGGATGCCCTTTTTGATGCCGCCGGCGACGCCGCTGTTGATCAGCATGTCTGGCGCATACCGCAGGACCATCGTCTGCGCGCACAGCGCCGCATTGACCTTCCCCACTCCGCAGCGCGCCACAACACAATTTACACCGTTGATTTTCCCGAGATAAAAGTCGATCCGGCTGACTGTTTCCTTCTCTGCATTTTCCATCTTTCCGATGATTTCTTCCACTTCAATCGCCAACGCGCCAATGATTCCAATCAACATTCTGCTCCCACCATTTCAATCATGATACTTTTGTTTCTGCACTTTTATTCCAATTATATCGGATGAAAGCTGGAAATGCAATTACTTTACATAATCACTGATTTTATATTGTGTTTTGTTCTTATTTATCCTATAATATTTGTAATTCCAATTTTTTGAGAAATCAATTTCGTTGTTACCGACGATTGACCGCCATAAAACCACAATCAAGTCAAAAGAAAAGAGGATGGAGCGAAAAAATGAACCGAAAATGGAAAACCCTTCTTTCCGCAGTCGCAATGATCCTGACCCTGTGCATGACGGCTGCCGTCGCCGGCAGCGCGGCGTCTGTCGACACGCAGCGCTACAATGGACCCAATGGGCGTTTTAAGGTCTACCTGAGCCCCGCCGCACAGCCCTGGAATCCCTATGTGGACGGCAGCGGCAGCGAGGAATACTACATGCGTCAGGTGGCAAACGCGATGATTCCCTACCTGCAGGGCTATGGCATCGACTACATATTGGCCGGCCCGCAGACCGGCGCTTCCGCCAACCAGAAGCAGTTTTTGGTGAACCGTGCCAACGAGGCGAAAAACGGCGGATGCGACCTCTATCTTGCCATTCACTCCAACGCGGCGAACGGCAAGGCAAGCGGCACCCGAATTTACTATTACACCAAGAGCGCGGAGAGTCTGCGCTTTGCCAAGGTTTTGCAGTCCAACTTCTGCTATCCGGATAAATCGAATATCAAATTGGCATATAACGACGCGCTGATGGAAATGTACCTCCCCACCATGCCGCACGCCCTGATTGAGACCGCATTCCATGACAACGCGCAGGACGTCGTCTGGATTAAGAACAACATTGACAACATCGCCAAAAGCATGGCGGCGGCTGTCAACGAATACGCGAAGGGCAGCGTGGGAACCGCGGCGGGACTTTCCATCGACCGCATTTTCGCCAATATGAACACCTCCACCGCGCTGATTTTGAACGTCTCCTCCACCGCGGGCGGCGCCGTACCGGACTTGAAGTGGAGCTCCAGCAACCCGGGCGTCGCTTCCGTTGATCAGGATGGATTTGTGCTGGCCATGTCCGCCGGTGAAACGGTCATCACCGCCACCACACCGAATGGGCAAACCGTCCGGTGCACCGTAACTGTGTCCGGCCCGACCATGCAGTACGGACTTACAACCGGACCCATTGCCAATGCGGAGGGTGAATATGTGCCCAATCCCACAGAGGAATCCGGACCCATCACCCCCAGCAATTAAAGCAATCTCCCCGGTGCAATGAGCACCGGGGAGATTTTTTATCTGTATATAGTGTACGCAGCGGGCCGCCGGTAAAACAACCGGCGGCCCGCTATTCATTTCATTCACAGTAAAACGTTACAGGGGGCCGTTGCAGAATAAAGCTGCAAGAGTCCCCGGAAGTTCGCCCGGAAGCACAAGAGACCCATAAAGAACCATATCATTCGTTCCCACTTGCTCGACCTCCGGTCGGGACGCTCGCTTGAGTCTAAAGCCTCGCTCGAAGATCTAAACGGCCATCGCCGTTTTCAGAAACATAGAACAACCTATTTTAAGAATTGTCCACAAGGTAAAACCGGTTTCCGCCGCCTTTAGAAACGTAGAAAGACAAATGTAAAGAATTGCCACAAGGTGAAAATGGTCCTCGCCGTAGGCGTGTCCTGACCGGAGGTCCGCGTCCCAACCGGAGGTCCGTGAAAGACGTTACACGTTCCGCTCCTTGCGAGGAGCGGCAAAGGGCTCTGCCCTTTGATCCCGCCACCTTTCAGAAAGGTGGAGAAACACATTTTAATCATTACCTGCAAGGTGAAAATGATCCTCGCCGCTGTTAGAAGCGTAGAAAGACCTGTTTTAAGCGTTGTCCGCGAGATAAAAATGGTCCTCGCCGTAGGCGCGTCCTGACCGGAGGTCCGCGTCCCGACTGGAGGCCCGTGTTCTGACCGGAGGTCCGCATTTTGCTCTACGCTTCAATGCATACAGGGGCAGTTCTGCAACGGGCCCTTGTCAGACCCAATCACCCGGCTAATTCCTTTATAAGCGAAGGATCGGTTTCCAGTGTCTGGAAGACTTCCCACATGGTTTGAAGCTCCTGAATCTGCGGCGCTGGAATGAGCACATCCCGGTCCCTGTCGCCGGAAAAATGCACCCGGACCTCCTTCGCAGAAAGCATATCTTCCAGCATGGGCTGCAGATTGACCGCCCGTTTATACAGGCTGGAAGATTGCGGGGTATGGATGGCTGTATACCACTCAAGCACACCGCCCCCGAATACCAGCTGGCTGTTGCGGTCGTAAAAGTCCACGTACAGCCGATACTGCCTGCCGTCACAGTCGACGGTAATCTCTTCCATATAGAGGCTTTCCTCCTCCTGAAGGCCGAACAGCAGCACAAAGACGGCGCCTGTGGAATCCGCGGTGATGCGTGGTTCCATATTCCGGTTCTTCCCAAGGTTAATATACCGCGTACTCAGCCCCTTCGGCGCAAATCGGTACGTCTCATCCTCCGCGTCGTAATAGACCGACAGCGCGTCTTTCGTCTGGCTGAGCTTCCCGGCGTCCTGCTGCCTGCCGTATTCTCTGAGCTTCTCCATCAATTGATCATTGGGGATTTCGCCGTTTGCCGTCTCCAGAAGCTGTGCCGCGCCCTCCAGATCTCCTTCCGCCGCGATCGCCTCCGCCTCCGCGATTTTGGCCTGTGCAAACGCGGACGCAGCGTTGTCCGCAAGCTGAGAAAGTTCTTCCGTCAGCATGGACGGATCAAACTTCTGGACATATGTACAAACCGCCGAATACTGCTGCTTGTCAAACAGCTCCTTCGCCGTGCTGTAAACCTCTCCCGCCGCTTTTTCCCGCACCTCTGCCATCAGTGCCTTTACGTCCTCGGACGCATACAGGGGATCGATCTCCGCCGCGGCTGTATACGCGCCCAAATAATCCTCTTGGTTTATCTTCTGGCTGATCTTTGCATAAACCTGGTTGGACCATCCGAGTGCACACCGTTCCGTGTAAATTTTCGCATCCTTGTAGCTCGCCTTATCTTCCTTGAGCACCTTTGAAAAACAGACAATCGCTTTTTGATAATCCTTTAACTCCATCGCCGCTTTGCCGTCTTCAAAAGACGCCCTGGAAGCTTCGACTCTTTCAATCTGTTCCACATACTGCTTTGTATCGACAATGAGGCCGACGGCTTCCAAACCTGCCAGCGCGCTTTCCCCGGATATTTCACGGCTCTGGTACGACTGCATCAGCCCGTCGACATACTCGCCGGTGGTGCGGCCCGCCTGGTCCGCAAAGTCCGGATCGTTGGAATAGCTCTGAAAAACCGCCACAGCCCCCGCGGTGTTCCCATCTTCCAGCGTCCTCTTGAACTGGCTGGCCGGCAAAGCGCGGTAATAAAAGGACAGAGCCGCGACCGTCGCCCCAACAAGCAGAAAACCAAACGCTGTCACCGCGCCGATGACCCACTTCTTTCCGCCGCGTTGTTTTTTTACCCTCTCCGGAGCAGCTTTTACACCAGCCGCCGCGGGCTGCGGCTCCAGCGGAGCGGGTGCGGCAGCGGGTGCGGCAGCGGCGGTTTCTTCCTTGGAAAAGGCGTTTTGGCAGCATCCGCAAAACACGCAGTTTTCTGGATTTACCTTTCCATACTTAGGACAATCCATCTTCTTCTCTCCCTTTATCCAATGGTCTCCTCATCTTTAATAAAGAACATTTTTACCGACAGCAGCTATATCTGGTTGGATAAAAACGCATGCATTTTTTCGTAAACCACTTTGATATCCAGCGGCTTCGAGATATGGGCATTCATCCCGGCTTCCCGGCTCTTCTGCTCATCCTCCGCAAAGGCGTTGGCCGTCATGGCAAAAATCGGGATACTGCGGGCGTCCGCGCGTTCCATTTTCCGGATTTGCCGGGTGGCTTCATAACCGTCCATCCGCGGCATCTGGACGTCCATCAGTATCAGGTCGTAGTGGCCCGGCCGCGACGCTTCAAATGTTTCGACTGCCTGACACCCATCCTCGACGGCATCCACCTCCGCGCCGGTGATCCCGATCAATTCCACAGCAATTTCCCGGTTGAGCGCGTTGTCTTCCGCCAGCAGGATGTGCTTTCCGTGAAAGTCGTATTCGGTGGGGTCGTACACTTTGGCGTCAAAGAGAGGCCGCTCCTGTTTCACACTGTCCAAGGCCTCCGCGATCGCAGACCCAAACAGGGGTTTTATGACTACACCGGCGGCGCCGGCCTTTTCAGCCGTCTGTTCAACTTCCATCTCATCGTAGGCCGTGATCAGTACGGCCGGACGCTTGCCGTCCCCCACAGCGCGAAGGCGGCGTATCATCTCCAGACTGTCCGCAGCCGGCATTTCCCAGTTCAGGAAACAGACATCGAAATCCGCTCCCCTGTTATGCGCCATTTCAGCACACAGAACCGCCTGTTCTCCGCTTTCGATCCATTCCGCCCGCGCCTGCATCTGAGTCAGCAGCGCAACGGTATGCTCGCGGGTGTCCCTGTCCCCATCCACCACGAGTACCCGCAGATTTTGATAACAGCCGGCATCCTTCCGCTGCTCCACTCTTTCAAACGGCAATTCAACGGTAAATGTGCTTCCGGAGCCCAACACGCTGGTCACCTGCACGCTGCCGCCCATCAGTTCAGTAAAACGCTTGACAATCGAAAGGCCAAGGCCGGTGCCGCCGTATTTACTGGTCACATTCGGGGTCTCCTGCTCAAAGGACTCAAATATCTTACTGTAGTTTTCCTCTGCAATTCCGCAGCCGGTATCGGTCACTTCGAATCGCAGCCGCAGCGTCTTCCCGTCCTGAGAAGTCTGTGAAATCCGCAATCGAACGGAACCGCCGGACGGCGTAAATTTGATGGCGTTGGAGAGAAGGTTGGACAATATCTGATTTAAACGCAGGGAATCCCCCGTTATCTGTTCATCCACCATACCCACCAATACGGTTTCATATGCAATGCCCTTCCCCTGGGCCTGTCCATAATATACGCTTCCCAGATTCTCCAAAAAGGCGCGGAAGTCAAAGCGTTCCTGTTTCAGCTCCACCTTGCCGCTTTCAATTTTTGACATATCCAGGACATCGTTGATCAGCGCCAGCAGATGCTTTGAGGAAATAGATACTTTCTTAAGGCAGTCCGCTACCTTGCTCTGATCATCCAAGTGCTGCATGGCGATGACGCTCATCCCGATGATCCCATTCAGCGGCGTGCGGATTTCATGGCTCATTCTGGAGAGAAACTCGCCCTTGGCGCGGCTCGCCGCCTCTGCTTTTTCCAGATTGCCCTGCATGACGGCAGCCCGGATCCGCGCCCGGCCTACCAGCAGCACAGCCGTCATAAGGATCAACAGGATAATCGCCATAATGGACAGGGCAACCATCGGATTTGCCGAAAGAAATTCCATCAAAGAAAACTGATTCACGCCGATGGAGACCATATTGCGGTTCATTATAGCGGTCTTCTCTTCCGCAGAAAGGCGGTTAATGGCCTTATTGAGGACGGTCAGCAAATCCGGATCCACAGGCCGCGCCAATGCCAGGCAGATGTCGCTCTGGTCGTTGACCAGCGTCACCGGCACCAAATTGGAAAAGTGATACCGCTGGATGTCCTGTTCCAGCCGGCTGGACAATCCGTAGATAAAGTCTGCCTCGCCCCGGTCTACCGCTGAAAGCGCCTGGGTAATACTGGGATACACGCGCACCGACGACGCGGGAATATCGCTGGGAAGCTGCTGGCCCTCAAGCACAGCACCCACCAGCCCTGCATCCGGATAGCTGGACATCTTGTTGCGTACCACAATGTTGTTCATACTCACATACGGCGAGGAAAGCGTCAGTCCCAGTTCGGCTGCGTCCGTCTCGTTTCCCAGAAAAAATCCCAGAACATCCGCTTTTCCCTGCTGCACCAACCGCACCGCGTCTATGTAATTTTCGGCATATACATAGCAGAACGTCAGGCCGGTAAAGGTTTTGATCTCCTCCAGCACCTCTGGAACCAGGCCGGGGTGCAGTTCTTCCGGCAATTCCTGGCAGTACAACGGGTGCCAGCTCTTTGGAACGGCAACTGAGAGCGTTTGTCTCTCTTTTACATACGCCAGGTCCCGGTCGTTAAGCTGGATATCCACCAGGCTGTCTGGAAAATTAACGGCGTAGCGCTCCGCGGCAAAGTTGGGATTCGCGTCTACGATCCGCTCCAATGCCATATTCAGGCCATCCAAAATTTCCTGATTCTCCGGGCCCGTCACAATATAATACGGCTGCGCGTCGTAGGAAGCCACCACGCGGAACGTTTTGCCCTCCACCATATTGCCCAGCAGCAAATCCACCTCTCCGCTTTCCAGATACGGATAAAAATTCCCATCGTCTGAAAGCTGTTCGTATGTAAGATACCGCAGATTACACTCCAAGCCGTTCATTGCCAAAAACTCCTTGAGGCGCCTGACATTTTCCACCGCCCGATCGTATACGCCGATGGTTTTTCCATTCATACTTTCCAAATTGAAACTGTTGACACTGCGGTCATCCCAGCGGGCCAGGATCGTTGAACGGCTGTAGCCCGTATTATAATCTGGATAGGCATAATATTGTTCCATTCCAGGCAGGTAATAGACCCCGCCGATCAGCTCGTAGTCCCCGTTCTCCAATTCCTGCAACATGTCCTGTCCGGTCGTAGCCACATACTCGTATTCCCAGCCGGTGTATTTGGCAATCTCATTGAGGTAGTCCACGACCAGCCCATGACGGGTGCCGTCCGGCGCTGTCTGGCTCAGCCCCTTTACCTCTGGAAAGGCAACCCGAACTACACGGTTCTTTTCCTCCGCATGGGCAGATCCGCACAGCGTCAAAACCAGAAGCAGGCCCAGTAAGACGGATATGCTGCGCTGCATGTACTTTGTGAATGCTGTTATCATATATTAACCAAGCTCCTTATAAACAATCGGTCATACTCTCAGCTATTTTATCATTGTAACACAAAAAATGGTAACTGCAACGATAAAAAATATTTGCACCCTGCCTGTTTCTTTTCGGCTGTATTTCTGTGGCAGGTATGGACTCCATTCAGGACGGATTCTTCCGCTGCGCCAGTTTCAGCGAACAAAAATACCGATTTTACGCCGGACAGCCCTCTCCGTCAAACAACAATTGTTAAAATAAACAAATTTTCGACAGGAAATTTTATTGCGATTTTGAATGTGATAATCTCATTATAGGTTGATTTAAATTTGATAAAATAATTTAATACGGATTGTGGACATCGATTGGATTGGTGGACATACAAAAGGGCAGCTGCATACGGTTGCCCTTTTGCCTTGTACCGGCATTTTTTATTACGTACGGTTTGCACTGGGAAGCTCTTTTGCCTCAGTGTCATTGCCAATCCAAGAGGTTTTTGCTATAGTTTAATTTGCATATGAGCAACACCGCTTTTTAATCTATAATAAAGGACCGATCCTGAATCAGCAAAGCAGTACGCTTACATAGAAACAATTTATAAAAAGCCGCAGGCCTGAAAATCACGCTGGGTAAAAGAGGTAGGAACAATGATCGCAAAGAAGAAAATTCTGGTAGTAGAAGACAATACGCTCAACCGCATGCTCCTGTGCCAGATTCTGGCCAACGACTACGACGTCGTGGAAGCGGAAAACGGAAAGCAGGCGCTCGAAATATTGGAGCAGGAAGGAGAACGGATCTCCCTGATTCTGCTCGATATTGTTATGCCGGTCATGGATGGGTATACCTTTTTATCCATTGTAAAGGCAAGCCCCTCCTACTCTCTGATTCCGGTGATCGTGACGACGCAGAGCGACAGTGAATTGGACGAGGTTGCCGCCCTTTCCCACGGCGCCGCCGACTTTGTGGCCAAGCCGTACCGGCCGCAGATTATCCTGCACCGGGTAGCCAGCATCATCCATCTGCGGGAGACTGCCGCCATGATCAACCTGATCCAGTACGACAGCCTGACGGGGCTTTACAGCAAAGCGTTCTTCTACCAGCGCGTAAAGGAAACCCTTCTGCAGCGTCCCGACCAGGAATTTGACATCATCTGTTCAGACATCGTCAATTTCAAGCTGATCAATGACATCTTCGGCGTCCCTGCGGGGGACCGGATTCTCTGCGGAATTGCGGACTTGTATCTTACTCATTCGGGCAGCCGGGCGATTTGCTGCCGTTTCAACGCGGACCAGTTCGCCTGCCTGTTGGAACGCCGGTGGGAATATACGGACGAAATGTTCCAACAGGCCTGCGCGGAGATCAGCGCCCTGCCCCATGCGAAGAACGTGGTGATGAAGTGGGGAATTTACCACGTGGAGAACCGGAATATCCCGGTTGAGCAGATGTGTGACCGCGCCATTCTGGCAGCCCGCACAATCAAAGGGCAGTACGGAAAGTATTTTGCCAAATACGACGATAATCTGCGCAACAAGCTGTTGTGGGAGCAGACGGTCACAAATAATATGGACGCCGCGCTGCAGGAAAAACAGTTTGAAATCTATCTGCAGCCCAAATTCCGGATCAAAGATAACCGGCTGGCCGGCGCAGAAGCCCTGGTCCGCTGGAAGCATCCGGAGTGGGGCATGCAGTCCCCCGCCCAGTTTATCCCGCTGTTTGAACGGAACGGCTTTATTACCAAGCTGGACCAGTATGTGTGGGACCGGGCCTGCGAGGTCCTTCAGGATTGGGACCGCAAAGGGTACCCGCCTATCGCGGTTTCGGTCAACGTATCCCGGGCCGATATCTACAATGCGGATCTGGAGGATATTTTACAACGAACCATAAAGAAATACGAACTTCCGCCCGCACGCCTCCATCTGGAAATCACGGAGAGCGCCTATACTGAAACGCCAAAGCAGATTGTCGACGTGGTCGGTCATCTGCGGGAACTGGGCTTTATCATTGAAATGGATGATTTCGGCGCCGGCTATTCTTCCCTGAATATGCTCAACGAAATGCCGGTCGATATTTTAAAGCTGGATATGAAATTCATCCAGAGCGAAACGGCAAAGCCGGCCAACCAGGGGATTCTTCGCTTTATCATCAGCCTGGCCCGCTGGATGTCTCTGAGTGTGGTTGCCGAGGGCGTCGAAACGCAGGAACAGCTGGAACGCCTCCGGGCGATCGGCTGCGACTTTGCACAGGGATACTATATTGGAAAGCCGATGCCGGTTAAGGACTTTGAGGTGCTTTTGCAGCAAAGCCCCCCTCCCCTGGACTGCGGAGAGGAATCGCTGCACCGCGCACAGGAGCGTCAGAATCAGATTCTGCTGCTCGTCGACGAGGACGCGGGCTATCGGAATGAGGTCCGGAAGGCGCTGGGAGACCGTTTCCAGATCGTCGAAGCGGCGGATGGACGAACCGCTCTGGCTTCCATCGCGGTATACGATCGGCGGATTGCCGCCGCTGTTTTGAGCATGACCCTGCCGGAAGAGAGCGGCTTTGAGGTACTGGAAGCATTGCAGCGGGAAAAAGCCTTCTGCCGTATCCCTACCGTTGCCACAGGTCCGGCGGGAATGCAATTGGAAGGAAAAGCATTTGCGGCCGGCGCCGATGATTTTGCAGCAAAGCCCCACCTGCAAACAAGCCTGTTAAAACGGATCCAGCATGTCATATACGCCAGCGCATTTGAAGAGGAGATGCCCGACGCGGCACCGGACGGTTGTGGGCTGTTAGGGGGGCAGAATTCATGAAATACGGTATGACGCCGGCAGAAACATTGGAAATCTTCTGCCGGACCTGGTTTGAACAGCGCGACCTGGAGGGACTTCTTCCGTATTTGTCGGAGGATGTGGATTTCGTCGGCACAGGCTGGAAAGAAACTGCTCAGGGCAAGGCCGAGATGGTCGACTATCTGCGGCAGGATATCCAGGAGATCACGGAACCCTTTACCCTTCATTTTTCTGTCATCCATGAGCACTATCTCACAGAGGAGATATGCAGCCTATCCGTCAAGGCAACCCTGAGAAATTCCCTCTATGCCTGGCCGCTGCGGGGCTTTTTCACACTGGCCCGGCGGGACGGCGTCTGGCTGATCGAGAGCTTTCATTTTGCGGAGCCGGGTCCCAGCCAGCGGGAAACAGAGCATTATCCCGGAACGCTCGTGATGGAAAACATTGTCCGGCAGCGCCAGGAGCTGCTGAATGACTCGGTGCCCGGCGGTATGATGGGCGGATATATTGCGGAGGGATTCCCCTTTTATTTCATCAACCAGCATATGCTGGAGCACCTGGGGTACGCGGATGAGGCGGATTTTGTCGCGGACATCGGGGGGCTGATCTCCAACTGTATGCATCCGGACGATCGGGAACCGGTGGACGCTTCGGTTGCCCGCCAGCTGAAAACCGGTGATGAATATGTTGTGGAATACCGGATGCGCAAAAAAGACGGCTCCTACATCTGGGTGCACGACGTTGGACGGCAGATAACCGACGAAACCGGACGGCCGGCGATTATATCGGTCTGTATGGATATTACAGCGCAGCGCAAAGCCCAGGAGGAGGTCCTGCAGCTTTACAATCATATTCCCGGCGCAGTCTTCCGCTGCCGGTACGACGCCGGTTTTTCCGTCATTGCCGCCAACGACGGCCTGTTTGATTTTATCGGCTATTCGCGTGAGGAGTTCGCCGCCATGGGCAATCGGATGTCCGCGGTCAGCAGCCCGGAGGACGTTGCGGAAATTACAGCTGCCATTCACGCGCAGCTGCTCAAGGGGGACGCTATTCACGGTGAAACCCGCCTGATTTGCAAAGATGGGACGGTAAAATGGGTCTCCCTCAAGGCACAGCGGGTGGTGGAAAAGGACGGGGAATCCTATCTTTACTGCGTCCTGGTGGATGTTACAGAGGAAAAGCAGCTGCAACAGCAGATCCGCGAGCTCTATGAAAAAGAACTGGCCTATTTTGCAGAAATGGCCTCCGCGGAGGGCTGCATTCAGGGAAGCATCAACCTCACACAGAACCGGGTGGAGAGCTATTTGGCAAATACCGACGTAGCGGTCGCGCATAACGGGGATTCCTATGACGAGGTGATTATGACCCTGGCAGCGACCGCCGTGGACGCCGCATACGGAAATGAAATCCTCAACACCCTGAGCCGTGAGCGCGTATTGGCCGATTATACAGCTGGCAAGGTGGATTATCGTCTCGACTATCTGCGCAGGAGCCACGCCGGCGGGGTTTTTTGGGCAAATACGAGCCTGCGCACCACCCGGGACCCGGAGACGGGGGATATCATCGTCTTCTTCTATACGCTGGATGTCACGGAAAAGCGGCTGCTGGAACGGCTGCTCGACAACATCGCCCGGCTGGATTACGATATTATCACAGAAATCGATCTGACGCGCGGGTCCTACCGGCTGGTCGCCTGCGACCGTGACTGGGAACAGACGATCCCGTCTGAAGGAAATTTCCAAAAGGAAATCCAGTTGGTTGCAGATCGCTGTATGGACAAGGAAACCAGGACGTTCTTCCTTGGAAAACTGGATTTTACCTTTATGAAGCAGCAGCTGGCAGAGCAGGACTCTTACACCTTTATCGCGGAGGTCCAGGAAAAGGGCAGTGTAAAGGCAGTCAAGCGCTTCCAGATTTTCTATATCAACAAAGAAATGGGACGCGTCTGCATGACGCGCACCGACGTCACCGACGTCGTCCGCCAGGAACAGCGGCAGAAGGAAGAACTGGCCTCCGCCCTGTTGGCCGCGGAGCAGGCAAATGCCGCCAAATCCGATTTTCTCTCCCGCATGAGCCATGAAATCCGCACGCCGATGAACGCCATTATCGGCATGAGCACCATTGCGGCACAGCACATCGGTGAGGACGACCAGGTGGCGGACTGCATCTCCAAAATCGGGATTTCCTCCCGCTTCCTGCTCTCCCTGATCAACGATATTCTGGATATGAGCCGGATTGAGAGCGGAAAGATGCTCATGAAAAGTGAGAAGATTCCAACGGAGGAGTTTCTAAGCGGCATCAATTCCATCTGTTACAGCCAGGCCGCCGCAAAGGGTGTGGAATTTGAGTGCATCGTCGATCCGGTGCTGGATGATTACTACATCGGCGACGCGATGCGGCTGCAGCAGGTGCTGCTCAATATTTTAAGCAACGCAATCAAATTCACCGGAGAGAGCGGAAAGGTCACGTTCTCCGCCTCCCAACGCCGCAAAGCAAAAAACGACGCCGTGCTGCGTTTCATTGTCAACGACACGGGCGTGGGTATGAGCGACGAATTCCTTCCCCACCTCTTTGAGCCGTTTTCCCAGGAGTCCACCGGCACGACCTCTCTGTACGGCGGAACCGGTCTGGGCTTGGCCATCTGCAAGAACATTGTGGACCTGATGGACGGAAAAATCACTGTGCGGTCAATCAAGGGGATCGGCACAGAATTCACCGTTGACGTCAAACTGGGCATTACAGAGGAGGAGAAGCTCCGCCACAACCAAAAAAAGCAGCATTACAACTTTTCGCATCTGAAGACGCTGGTGGTGGACGACGATGTGGCCGTCTGCGAAAGCGCTGTCGTCACCCTGCGCGAAATGGGGGTCACGGCGGAATGGGTGGACAGCGGGCGCAAGGCTGTCGACCGGGTGAGCGCCCTTTGGGGAAAAGGCGAATTCTACGATATGATCCTGATCGACTGGAAAATGCCGGAGATGGACGGGCTGGAGACCGCCCGGCGCATCCGCGGCATTGTCGGCCCGGAAGTCACGATCATCATCATAACCGCCTACGACTGGATCCCCATTGAGCATGAGGCAAAGCTGGCGGGCGTCAACCTGCTGATGAGTAAGCCGATGTTCAAAACATCGCTCGTCTCAGCGTTTACAAAAGCATTGGGAGAAAAAGAGGAGCAGGCACAGCAGACAGCCGCCATCGATTACAATTTCACCGGGAAGCGCGTGCTGCTGGTGGAAGATAACCAGATCAATACCGAAGTCGCCATGGCACTCCTGCAAAGCAAGGGCTTTGAGGTGGAAACCGCGGGCAACGGCCTGCGGGCATTGGAGGTCTTCAGCAAATCCTCCGTGGGGTATTACAACGCGATCCTGATGGATATCCGGATGCCGCTCATGGACGGCCTGACCGCCGCGATGAATATCCGGCATCTCAGCAACGCCGACGCAGGGACCATCCCGATCATCGCCATGACAGCCAACGCCTTTGACGACGACATAGAAAAGAGCAAGGCCGCGGGCATGAACGCTCACCTTGCCAAACCGATTGAGCCGGACCGGCTCTTCCAAACTCTGTATGATTTTATCTTCGGAAAGGAGGTTTGAGAAGATGCAGGAATTAAAAGACGCCTTTGCCGCCTATGGCGCCGATTATGAGGCAACCATGAGGCGCTTTATGGGCAGCCAACCGATGTACCTGCGGTTTCTGGACATGTTTTTCCAGGACGATAGCCTGCAAAAGTTGGGTGCAGCACTGGACGCCGGCGACCTGAACGCCGCTTTTGAGGCGGCGCACACCCTGAAGGGAACTTCCGGCAACATGGGGCTGGCGCCCCTTTACGCGGCGGTCTGCGCCATTGTGGAACCACTGCGTACCGGAACGGCACGAGGCGACTACCCGGTTCTGTACCAGGTGATTCAGGCGGAGTACCAGAAAGCAGACGCTTTTCGGCACAGCCTGAAAAGGGGGGACCCGGTATGACAGCGGGCGATCTGTTTTCCATGGACCAGATGACGGACATATTGGATGGCTTCCCGTCCGCTGTTTTTGTTCACGCAGCCGCGGACGGGAAGCTGCTCTACGCAAACCGTTTGGCAAAGGACTGGTTTCCCGAGATCAACGGGGCAGATCCAGTCCTGGGCCTCTTTTTCCCCTGCCTTTACGTTTGTGCCGATGAGCCGGACGCCGTACAGGAATATCGCCATCCCGGCAGCCACCGCGCGTACCGGCGCACCGGAAAGCGCATCCAATGGGCCGGCAGGGACGCATTTGTCACCTATCTGGAAGAAGCAGCCTGTCAAAAAGCAGAAAACGAACGGGACGCAACGTTTGAAGAAACGCTGCAGGAAATCCTCAGCGGCCTCCCCTGCGGCCTGTGCATTTACCAGGCTGACGAAGACCGTATCACTCCGATCCTGCACAATCAGGCTTTTTATGAGATCATGGGATACTCCGAAGCGAATATCCGCAGCGTGGAACAGGAAACCTCCTATTTGAACGTCCACCCAGAGGACCTGGAATCTTTGCGCCAAAAAATAGATCAATTGATCCGGCACGGCGGCCCCTTACGGGAAACCTACCGGCTTTGGAACGATACCCGTGGGGAATACCGCTGGATTCAGCTGAGTGCGTCTACACACACCCATAAAGACGGCCAAAAACGGTTTTACGGCATTTACAGCGACGTCAGTGAGCAAAAGCGGCTGGAACAGAAATTGACCGACGCAAATAAGCAAATGTATGATATCATCAACGCGATCCCCGGCGGCATTGCGATCTATAAGGTCTCTGATATCTTTGAAACAGTGTATTTCTCCGACGGCATACCGGAACTCTCCGGATATACCGTACAGGAATACCGGAAGCTGGTTAAGGACGACGCTGCCATTCTGATTTATCCGGACGACACCGCGATGGTGGTTAACACCGTTTGGGAGGCAATCCGGAACCACACTGTGGCGGATTTAGAATTCCGGAAACAGCACCGGGACGGACACATTGTCTGGGTTCGCGCGCAGGCAAAGCAGATCGGTGAGGAAGACGGCTGTCCTCTGCTCCATTGCGTTTTCCACAACATTTCCGCACTCAAGGAAACCCAGCAGGAACTGAATCACCTTGTCAATTCCATTCCGGGCGGCATCGCCAGCTACCGGATTGTAAACAATCACTTTGTCCCCAGCTTTTTCTCCGATGGCGTCGCCGCCCTCTCCGGCCACACCCGCGAAGAATATGAAGCCCTCCTCAACGGAGACGTGCTCAACACGGTCTATCCGCCGGACCGGAAACGGGTTTTTGCCGCGGTAAAGGCCTCCGTTCAGAGCGGAGAAACACTGGACCTTTCCTACCGCACGCGCCACAAGGACGGAACCGTGATCTGGGTTCACTTAAACGGGCAGCGTATCGACCCACTGTCCGACGCCTGCCGCTTTTACGCCGTGTTTACCGGCATGCCGCCGGAAGCCCGGCTGTTTCAGAGCATCGCCAATGACACCGGCGATGAAATCTACGTCATTGATCAAAAAACCTATGAACTGCTGTACGTCAACGAATCTGAACACGTTTTTTCAAAGGGCAGCAGCTGCGTTGGGCAAAAATGCTACGCGGCCCTGCAGGGAAAAAATAAGCCCTGCGCGTTTTGCACACTGAAAAAGCGGGCGGCGGACGGCGTGGAGCATCTGATGGAACTCGGGGATTCCAACCGGTTTTTCAGCACCCGCTTCCGGGAGATGGACTGGAATGGGATTCCCGCCTATGTAAAATTTGTACGGGACGTCACCCAGGAGGTCTTGACCCGCAGGGAGAAAGAGCGGCTGGAGATTTATTTCCGAACCGTGGTGGATGCATTGCCCGGCGGGGTCTCTGTCGTTCACATGGGGACGGACGGCGCAATGACCACCGAATTTATTTCGGACGGTTTTGCCACCATGACCCGCATGAGCCTGGAGGAAGCAACCCGGCTGTATAAGCACGACGCCCTCGCGGGCATTCACCCGGACGACGCGGCGAAAATCCGGCAGCAACTGGATCACTGCATTGCCTCCGGCGGCGACCGCTGCGAGCTCATCGGCCGTCTGCAGCTGGGCGGCGGCGGATACCTCTGGCTCAAGAGCAACCTGTCCATCAAAAGGATGAACGACGGAAGCCTGATGCTCTATTCTGTTTATACCGACATCAGTGCTTCCGTGGAGGAAAAGGCGCAAATCCGCCGCCAATACGAAAACCTCCTGCTTCAGCATTACCGCATGGCCGGCCCCAACGAGCTTGTTCTCGGACACTGTAATATCACACAAAACCGCATTTTGGAAATTCTGGACTACACCAATTCGGACCTCCTGCAGACCTTTGGAACCAATCGCGAGGCGTTTTTCACCGGCATCGCAAGCCTTGTGGTAGACGAAGCCGAACGGCGGGCCTTTTTAAATCTGTATCTCAACAAGCCCGCTCTTGAGGCATTCTTCCGCCATGAAACAGAACAGATTCTCAAATGCTTCATCAAGCTGCCCAAGGAACCCCACGGACGCTATGTTCAGTTTAAGGTAAATCTGGTGGAAACGCCGGACACCGGAGACATCACCGGTGTCCTGACGGTGACGGACATCACCGAACAAACCATATCCGACCGGATCCTGCACCAGCTTTCCGTCACCAGTTATGATTACGTCATTGATCTGAACCTGACGGAGGATTCCTTTACTGTTCTGACTTGCAGCAGGAATGCCCCATATGTTCCGCCTCCCTGCGGATGCCATTCCGAACGGGTTGCTGACATGGTGCAGCATGCGGTCGCGCCAAAGGACCGGAAACGGTATGCAGCCGCTCTGGACCCGGATGAAATCCGGCAGCGGCTGCAGAAGGAGAATCCCTATACCATTTCCTATTGCCTGATCACCGAAAAGGGGGATATTCTGACCAAGAATATGACCGTATCCGCCGTGGACCTGCGGCTTGGGCGGGTCTGCCTGGTCTGCTCCGACATTACGGAATCCGTGCGGGAGGAACAGAGCCTTTTGAATATGATGGCCTACACGTTCGAACGCATGGGACTTCTTCACATCAGCAGCGGACGGTTCACGATGTATACCCGCCAAACCGTGCTGGAAAATCTCTCCCCCTACGTAATGGAGTGCTATGAGGACAAACTGGAGACCTTTACCGAAAAATACGGTACAGAAAAAGACCGGGAAGAAATCATCAACCAGTTCCGCACAGAGACCATTTTGCAGCGGCTTTCAGAACAGCCAAATGGGTATGATTTTGTTTTCCCTTACCGGTCGGCAAAAGGGCTGCGATACAAGCAGATCAATATGCTGTGGGGTGATGATAACCACAGCATGGTTTGTATGGTACGCGCGGATGTGACGGAAATGCTTGCTGCAGAGCGGAAGTCCAAGCAGGATCTGGAAAACGCGCTCGCACTGGCGGAGGAAGCCAACCGGGCCAAAAGCGATTTTCTCTCCGCTATGAGCCACGATATCCGCACGCCGATGAACGCCATCATGGGCATGACGACACTGGCGCGCGCCCATTTGGACAACCGCGAACGGGTGGAGGATTGCCTGCGAAAGATCTCCGTTTCCAGCAGGCATTTGCTGAGCCTGGTCAACGACATCCTGGATATGAGCAAAATTGAGCAGTCCAAAGTTCCTCTGAATCATATGCCGGTTGACCTGCCGGATCTGATCGAGCAGCTTACCGCGATCATTGAACCGCAGGCCCAGGAAACCGGGCTGCACTTTACCGCCCGAACCGCGCAGGTGTCCCACAGAAGTTTTCTCGGGGACGCCCTGCGCATCAACCAGATCCTGATCAACCTGCTGAGCAACGCGGTCAAGTTTACGCCGGAAGGCGGCCGGGTGGACTTTCTGGCAGAGGAGATCCCGCCCGTCAGAAACGGATGGATTCGCTACCGGTTCACCATTCGTGACACGGGGATTGGAATGGTTCCGGAGTTCCTGGAGCACGTCTTCTCCCCCTTCGCCCGCGGACGCGCCGCAGCCCAGGTTGAGGGGACGGGGCTGGGGTTGAGCATCACCAAGGGCCTGGTGGAATTGATGGGGGGAACCATTTCTGTGGAAAGCCAGGTTGGCCGAGGTTCCACCTTCCGGGTGGAGCTGGAATGTGAAGATGCGCCGCGGGGGACTGTTCAGGCAGACATGTCCGGTACGGAGCCTTCCAGCACCGTTAAGCGCAATCTGCTTGCCGGCCGCACCTTTCTGGTCGTGGAGGACAATGCCATCAACGCAGAAATCCTGTGCGAACTCCTCAGTCTGGAAGGCGCTCAGGCCGTTGTCCGGACAGATGGCACGCAGGCAGTGCACGCAGTCCAAACGATGTCCCCCAATAGCTATGACGCTATCCTGATGGACATTCAGATGCCCAAAATGAACGGCTATGAAGCCGCCCGTGCGATTCGGAAACTGGATCGGAACGATGCAGCGGCCATTCCGATCATCGCCATGACCGCCAACGCTTTTGCCGAGGACATCCAGTCGGCCCTGGACGCCGGTATGGACGCCCATGTGGCAAAACCGATCGATATGAACGTACTGCGGGCCGCTTTGGACAAGGTGCTGCAAAAACGATAGAACAGGTTGTGCCGAACATTTTCCTTCGGGGCAAGCCCGTGCAGGCAAAACGCCCGCGAAATCCGGTAAAAAACGGATTTCGCGGGCGTTTCGCTGTCATTTTAAAATGGTCCTAACCACACACTCTCTGAAACAGAACGCTGTAAACGCGGACTCTGTTCACGTTTTTAGCTCTTTTCCGGAATCAGCACCCTGCCGGCCTCCTCGACGCCCATCTGTACCAGATGCTCCACCACAAATCGGTTTTCATAAATCAAGAGCTCCTCCAGCCTGGTGGAAAATCGGACTGCATCGGACCGCTCCAGGCATTCCGTCATGTAATCATAATAAGGGGCATACAGTGCATTGACCGCCTCGGCGTCTCCGTGCAGTCCGCCCAGGGGATACCCCCACCAAAGCTGC
The DNA here is from genome assembly GCF_001261775.1 of Anaeromassilibacillus senegalensis. Taxonomy (GTDB): domain Bacteria; phylum Bacillota; class Clostridia; order Oscillospirales; family Acutalibacteraceae; genus Anaeromassilibacillus; species Anaeromassilibacillus senegalensis. Next base: position 780,389 of record NZ_LN868538.1, read on the forward strand.
TTTAACAGCTCCGAATAGACGCTTTGGATCGTTTGATAGGGGGAAAACCGCGCGACCAGCTCGAGGGTAGTATAAACGAGCGCACCGTACTTCCGTTTGTCCCTCAGCTCATACCATTTTTGTTTCCACTGGCGAACCGCTTCCGCATCCATTGCCTGAAGGGTCAGCGTACTGACCGCCTTGCCGGAAAGCGCGAACAGCTGCAGGCTCTGGGTAAAATCCATTAACCGCCCTCGAACCGCCGGTTTGGTAAAATTGCAGTTTTCCGCACATTCCGTAGGCGAAAGGACCTGCAGCCGGGCCCCCTTTGACGATTTTACAACGCCGATACATCTCAGGACGTCGAGTGCACGGCGCAGTGTAATACTGGAGACCTTCTTTATTTCTGTCAATTCCTTTTGCGTGGGCAGACGGCTGCCGACCGGATACTTGCCGCGGCAAATTTCCACCAAAAGCTCCCACGCCAGAGAATAACAAAGCTGCGAAGGTTTTTTGTACGTATTCCAGCAAAAGCCGATTTCCTGTTCCGGTGGAGGCATTGTAATTCTGGTTCTGTAAAACTGATCCAACGCGCGGGAAATCTGGGTCTGGAAATCGTCTATATGGATTTGAAGCGCCGCCCAGTTTTTCTCGCGGCAAAAGCGCACGACGTTTGGCACATAGTCTGCCAGCGTGTCAAAGTATTGCAGGTTTTCTATCAGGCTGAAAAACGGCGCCTGAAAAAACATAAATATTTGCCAGGCGATGCGCATAAGGAGGTCATTTCCCAGAGATGCATATTTGTACGACAGGTGCTGCAGCGCGGAATACGGCGGCAGAAGCCCGTACCGGGCAATTTCTTCTATATGGCACAGCGTCTCCGGAGATGCGTTTTTCAGTCCTGCCCACTGGGCGTTCCCAAAGAGAGGCTGTATGCATTTGCTCAGGTCAAGCAGCGCGCTTTTTCGGCTCGCAAAATAATTTTGAACAAACCGCTCAACTTCTTCCTCGCTGTATCGCACCTGTACCCTTGCACCAACATTGGTGGAGAGGGAAATATAGCCTTCCTCCTTCAGACGGCCATAGGCTGGGCGTATCGTATCAATTGCAACCAGAAACCATTTGCCTGCTTCCATCATGGTAGGAAGCGTGTCACGGTAATGATACGTGCCAAATTGAATCTGCGTGCGCAGAACCCGGTAGACAACCTGGCGCGATTCCATATACCCCTCTGTGTGATTTTTCAAATCTACCCCTCCGCGTATGCAAACGTTTTTATGATATATAGTATATCATTCTCCCCACCGTATTTCTATATTTTCCGTTTGGTTCAGACAGTCATTGCTATTTTTTTCAACTCTTGCTATACTTATGATTAATTGTAATGTGATCTCAGGTATTCCCGCAGAAGATTGTATACAATGCAGTTTTTTCTCTTTTACAAGCCTGTAGACCTGGATTCCGGCGCGCTGTTGTTTCAGCAACTGGTACCATGGGAATACATCAATCATGTAAAGCTATTTTGAATGAGGAGAATGGTTCATGGAGCATCCAAATAGCACGGCGCTGCCTGAAGAACACCCGAATAGATCCGGAGAGTTCAGCAAGATCTTAAATACAATGAATTTAGCAGCGATTGCCTTCTTGTTGGATGAGAATTTATCCATCCTGTGGGCAAACGAGCAGTTTCTCCAAAAAACAGGCTATTTATCAAAGGATTACCAGTATCACTTTCAAACGCTGCGCCAGTACTATGCGGAATACCCAAATGACTTCGCTCTTCTGAAAAGCGAAGTGGACTGTGCTAAGAAAGATGGTATTGAGATAACGGTCCGGCTGCCGCAGAAAAACGGCCTCTTCAGCTGGAGCTGTCTTTCCATCGCCTTTGTAAAAAATGATGCAGACGGTCCCACACAGTGTTACGCCGTCTGTAAGGACAGCGGCAAAGCGGTATCCCCGGAAGCAGAGGAGCAACAGCTTTTAAAGAAAAGAGCGTCGTACTTTCGCTGGATGTTGGACGAATACATGGGAAACGCCTATATTGCCGACATGCAAACCTACGAATTGCTGTACCTCAATCAATCATCCTTCGAACTCTTGGGCCTCACGCCGAAAGAGGTGCTCGGCCGAAAATGCTACGAAGTCATCCAGGGCCGGTCTTCTCCCTGCCCCTTTTGCACCAACAAACTGCTGACGGAAGACACCTTTTATGAATGGGAATTCTTTAATCCTCTGTTGGGCCGCACCTTTCTGATTAAAAACCGCGTTGTAGACTGGAACGGGCGCAGGGCTCGTCTGGAACTCTCTCATGACAATTACAGCCTGGAATACAAACTGACCAAAAAAGACCGGGAACGGGAGGCGATCCTCCGTACAATTCCCGGTGGATTCGCCCGCGTTGACGCCCGGGACCTGCGCACCGTTTTGTGGTACGGCGGCGAATTCCTGCAATTGATCGGCTACACAAAGGAGCAGTTCGAGTCGGAACTCCATTCTCAATGCACCTACATGCATCCAGACGATATTGACCGTGCAGCCAGCATCATGCAGCATTCAAGGGAAACCGGAGAACACACTATTATTGAGGGACGCATTATAACCCGCAGCGGAACGATCAAAATTCTGACGATTACATATAGCTATGTGAGCGGCGAGGACAGCTGGGACGGCATCGCCTCCTTCTACAGCGTCGGTATTGACGTAACGCAGGAACGCGAGGAGCAGGCCCGGCAGCGCAAGGCTCTGGAAGATGCTTACCAGGCAGCCCGGGTTGCAAGCCTGGCAAAAACCAATTTCCTTTCTTCCATGTCCCACGATATCCGTACCCCGATGAATGCCATTTTGGGCATGTCCGCCATTGCACAGACAAATCTTCAAGCACCGGACAAGATACGCAACTGCCTGAATAAAATTGATACCTCAAGCCGGCACCTGCTCAGCCTGATCAACGAGGTCCTGGATATGTCCAAAATAGAAAGCGGCAAAATCGACCTGACGCTGGAAGAAGTCAACTTGTCCAATTTGCTGCAAAGCATAACGGACATGTGCCGCCCCTTGATTGAGGAAAAGCAGCATCGATTTGAAATCAGTATCGGCCAGGTACGGCACGAGACGGTCATTACCGACGGGGACCGTCTGCAGCAGATTTTGATGAACCTGCTGTCCAACGCGATCAAATACACCCCTGCGGGCGGCGTCATCACCCTGCGAATCAACGAGCTGCATCAACAGGGGTCTGAAAAAAGCCAATATGAGTTCATCTGTACGGACAACGGCATTGGGATTTCCCGTGAATACCTGCCGCTGGTCTTTGAACCGTTCTGGCGTGCGGAAGATCCCCGCATCAGCAAGCTGCAGGGTACCGGGCTCGGCATGACCATTACAGAAAATATTGTGCGCATGATGAACGGGACGATCGACGTTCAGAGCGAACTGGGTGTGGGAAGTAGTTTTACCGTGTCGGTTCCCCTGACTTTATGTCTGGAAAAAGAAGCCTGCTGCAACGAGTTGCAGGGATTGCCCGTATTGGTCGTGGATGACGACCCCATCACCTGTGAAAACGCCGCCGCACTTTTGAATGAGCTGGGCATGCAGGGATTTTGGGTCTTGTCCGGGATGGAGGCTGTAAACCGTGTGGTAGAAGCACACAACCAGAACCAGGATTTCTTTGCTGTCATCATTGACTGGAAAATGCCGGAAATGGATGGGCTAGATACTGTAAAGGCAATTCGGAAAAAGCTGGGCAAAAATGTTCCCATCATCATCATTTCCGCATATGATTACTCCGATATTGAAGAACAATTTCTGCAGGCGGGCGCCGACGCCTTTATTACAAAGCCCCTCTTTAAATCAAAAATGCTGCAAGTGCTGCATGTATTTCTCTCAACCGGCAGTTCCAGCACCACAGAAGCGGAAGAACAGAAGAGCTGTCCAATGCTGTCCGGTAAACGGGTGCTGCTGGTGGAAGACAACGATATAAACCGCGAAATCCTGATGGAACTTCTTCAAATGCAAAATATAGTCGTGGATTCCGTAGAAAATGGACAGAAGGCGCTGGATACGTTTGAGGCATCGTCTCCCGGTGAATACGATGCGATCCTGATGGACATCCAGATGCCGGTCCTCAACGGCTATCAGGCCACCGAAGCAATCCGCTCCTTAAACCGCAGCGACGCACAGACCATTCCCATTTTTGCGTTAACTGCCGACGCCTTTGCCGCGGATGTGGCAAAGGCCCGCAGCGCTGGAATGAACGGCCATATTGCGAAACCAATTGAAATCAATCATCTATTGGAGGTCCTGCAAAAGTGGATTTGCTAACGCATACGGATGCACTTGCGCCATCATGCTCTCCTATAAAGCCGGCCACGCCTTTCGCTCTGATGGAACGAAACGCGGGGCCGGTTCATTTGTTTGTACAGATAGATTTTTTGTCAAAGCGCTTCTTCTCAAATGATCTGCTGGCTCTTTCGATCTGCACCTGTGGGTTCTCGCGCTTTATAAATTGGAAAACAGCTGATTCGCCGTTTTCTCAAGTTCCTGAAAAAACAGGCTGATATGCGCCCCGTCATTTACCGCATGAGAAAACTCGCCGCTGACCGGAAGCCGAACGCTTTCCCCCTGCTGTTCAAACTTGCCAAACAGCGTAAAGGGCGTAAAATCCATTTTGGGACTCCCACCAAAGCTGAACGAAGAATATTGCAGCCCCGGGACAATGGAAATACCGCAGATATTTTTGGGCAGGCTTTCGTCGCAAAGCAGCCTGCCGCACCTTTCGGCCAGTGCATAGTCCCGCACGAAGTCCGCATAGAACGCAGGAAAATCAAACGTGAACTGAGTACACTTCATAGAAAAAAGCATGTGGTTATTTTTTCTTGGTACGGTATAATAGGGATGCAGCGTATCCCAAATCCCCACATTCTGCTGGTCATCATATGCATACCGAAATTCCGGATGCTGATTGATCACCTTCGCCGCGCAGTAAACCAGGGCCGGATACAGCCGCAGTCCACGCTGTTTTATCTCTTTATAGAGTGTGGATATGTCGATCAAGGCCGTCATGTAGATCGTTGTATTTTGAAAATACTCCAGAAATTCTTTACGTTCCCATTGATCATAATTGATGCGAACTAAGGACAATTTGCATTCCTCATTTCTTTAAGGATCACTGTATCTTCAAAGCCCTCAAGAGTACGATGATCCAAAACTTTGAATGGCAATCCTTGCTACGAAAAATAGCCGCCATATATAAATTATCCCGTGTGTGAACTGGCTTTACGGGAACCTATGATCTCAGCTAATACAGGGATATAAAGACTGTAAAACTATTGTCAAATATATAAGCAAATCACCGTATCAGATTCTGCACCAATTTTACGGCAAGCTCGTCAGCTTCCGCTTCACTGACCCAAAGATCCGGAGAGAATCCAACGTATTCCTCAAAGCTATGTTCGGCAAACACACTGAGGTTACCACCCAATTGAATGACAATGCCGCTTTCAGGCAATGTCATAGAAGTATAAGCATTGCTTAACAACATGCCATAGGTATTTTGACCTATGATCAAAGTATTTTCAACATTTGCCGCCGCATCCACAAAAATCTCTGCGGCAGAAGCGGTGTTCTTTCCTGTAAGTATAACAAGCGGAGACTGGTTGGGAATGAAGCGGTCAGGCAAATCGCCGTTTTTCATATATTGCCCATTGATGGGAACCGTCCCGTCATAGATCTGCATTTCCTCCATCGGGACATAGTATTGATTTTCCGTGTCCTGTTCATAGGCAAGCATGTCTTCCTCGCTCAACCGCTGGATTACCAAATGATTCGTGGTAACCTGTGCACCGGCAAAGGCCGAAAGCCACTTGAGGGGCAGGATGCCATTACCGCCGCCATTGGAACGAAGATCCACCATCGACACAGGAGCTTCACGCAACTGCTCCGCGTAACACAAAAATTTTTGTCCATCCTCTCCGCCCGGCTCCTGATCAAAATACATATTGCGTGAAAAAACCACCGGAATCCCCTCTTTGTAGCGCAACGCCACACGCGCTCTGCTTTGCTCATAGCCGGATTTCCACTCCGGCGGCAGCAGAGTCTCCTTGCTGCCATCTGAATACTCTATTTCCAGCGGTTCAGGCTCAATGCCGTTTTCCAGCAACACAACCGGGTAATAAACGACCTCCCCGTCGGAAGAAATCGATAAACGGAGCAGTTCTTCCGGCGGCGTATTCGCGATGGTCTTCACAATTCTCTGACCATCCGCGGTGACAAACCATTCCCCAGATTTGAGATATGCAGAACCCTGATTATAAATGTGGGCTTTTATCGGTTCATAAAATCTTGTGCCGTTTATGGTAAAATGTGCATCGCGAATGAAATTCAAATATGTAACCAGAAGTTCAGACAGCTCGCCTGCGCAAAGCTTGCCTTTTGCTGCACACTGCGTAAGTATCTCTTTTTGGGCTTGCAAAAACACCTTCTCCCCGCCGAAATAATCATATGGACCATAGACGGACTGCAACGCCTGAAACAAAACATCCATATCATGCTGGGCCTGCTCTGCCGTTAAGACAGCCACCTCATGCCGCCGATTCATTTCATTCATGAGCGCATCCATTGTTTCTACTCGTTCCGTCACAAGAACGGGGCCTTCTGATTCCGCCATATTCGGTACGGATAGAGCGGAGGACTGTTCGTTTAAAGCGTTAGGCGACACGGTTGAACATCCAGACAACAAGATTAGAATTACGAGTGTGACAATGGCGATTTTTTTCACGGTCGATTCCTCATATCTTCCTATATTTACAGCATCCGCTGCCGTCTTTCGCCTTAGATTTTGCTCTAGCGCTACCGTTATTTTTTACGGTCTAATCAAAAGCAATCCTGTTAAAACCCTTACAATCATGATTTTTATATGGTCAATATGACTTTTGGTAAAAATAGAAATGCATTTTAACGTTTTATTATAGTATACCAGATAATTTCCATACTTCCATCACCGGAAACCGTAAAATATCACATGGGTTTCTCTGAAAACAGTAAATAATTGGAATCTCCCAGCACATTCAGGGAGCACTTACAAAGAAAAAAGATTGTCAATTCTAAAATCGACAATCTTTCCGTGGTCGGAGTGGAATTATAGGACTTACAAAAAATATGAAAGTTCTATGCTTTTCGTTGGAAATTCACCAACTCATCAGTAGGTTAAACCTAGAAGCGGAGACGGCTGAAACTACGGTTAAATAATTCTTAAAAGGAAGAATGAACGACTCCATTTCACCAACCCCTTTCAATGATATACAAAGCAAAAAGCCTGTCATCATCAGAATTGGTAGGCCGTCTCCAATTTACAGTAAAAACTGTTTCGACTATTAAAAGTATAAAACAAATTAGAAAGTCTGTCAATATAAAAGGGTGAGTCCTATAAGGACTCACCCTTGGTCGGAGTGACAGGATTCAAACCTGCTGCATCCTGCTCCCAAAAATCTCCGCAAAACTTTTTGGGCTTGTTTATGGCGGTTTCCGCTCAGTTTTACTTCCTCTTTGACGCTCTTATCTCCGCTGTTTCCGCATGCTCCACACCCCTCTGTGGTAATCAATGTGGTCAAAAACGCTTCCCGCCCAAAGCCGGCGATGTTTCACCGGCACCAGGCGGGAAGTGTTTTTTGCGGTAGGGTTCACTCAATCTCGCGCAGCTGCTCAGCGGCGTCCATTGCCATCCGCTTATCCCGGAGCGGCGGATCGTCATAAGACTTTTTACGGCACATCCAGCAGGAGCAGTGGATCTTGCCCTTTGCGAAACGGCCTGTCGCCCCATGCGCCCATGCATGGATATACGCTTCCCCGCCGATCTGCCGGAGGATTCCTTCCTTGCGATGAATGGCGCGCCTGCGCTGCTCACGATAGTAACTGCGGCTTCTGTTCAATTGTGATCACTCCTTGACAGTTCGGGCCGCCTGCAAGAGTCGTCAAGGAAATATGCTCTCTTACAGGCAGCCTATCTGCCAAGGGAGGGTGCGTACATTTTTCATGTGATCTCAGCCTTTCCGTTTTGCGTATCGTAGCTCTTTTCAGCCGGGAAGTCAAGCCGCTTACAACAGCATTTCCACGCTCAATTTCTGCGCCGCTATAAACAAAGAAATAAGGTCCCCAGAAACTGCTCTATACTTAAAAGTCCGGTTTATGGGACACGTCCTCTGTTATTCTGGTATTATCAAAGACAGGGGCACATATGAGATAAGCTATATTTGCCTTGATATTGAATGGAACATTTCCACCTCGCCAAACGAGATTATGGAGGCGCTGTCTATTGCCGCAGTTTATGTCCAGGACGAGTCGGTCCCAATCAAAACCTTCTTCAAATACATACAGCCCGCACATAAGGAACTGGTCACGCCTGCCACACTCAAACTCTTGTCTATTGGGCTGGTGCCGCTGATGCAGGCGGAATCTTGCGCTGAAGTAATGGGAAAATTGGACTGCTCTTTTCACGCCTATGATACACTGGTGATTTGGAATCGAGAGGCCTTGGCATTTCTACAGCAGACGATGAAGCAATGCGGCACGCAGATCCACACAAAGAATATCGTGGTGCTCCAGGACCTCCTGGGCGCCACCTGTAAAGATATCCGCAAAGGTTCCGCTATGGGGTTTTGCCGTGCGCTGCAGTATTTTTCCATCTGCCATAATCCCGAGCTGCTGCATATCTCCAAATATGACGCCCTGTATTTACAGCAGCTCTACTGCGCGATTGCAGACCGGCTTCGAGGCTGTGCCGATGTGCCTCTGTATCACACAACGCATTCCCGCCTCCTGCATCATGCGGACTGCCGCCATCTAAACGGCCGTACCGCCATTGCAGCCAGCTGGGAGGACGCAATTCTTGGCGCCCCACCCCTGTGCAAAAGCTGTGCCAGAAGCGGCGCCTTACGCACCTTCCGGTGCCCAAAGCAGCCTAAAAAAAGCGTTCCCGCAACAGAGCCACATGCCAAGAAAAGCAGTGCAAAGCCTTCGAAAAAGTCTTCGCAAATCAAATGGAGTGTGGCTCAATTTGCTGACCCATTTGAGGAGGCGGAGGTTGAGGCGTACTGTCAGAAGTACGGTATCGGCTGCACGGTTGCCTGCCGGTGGATTTTCCTCCGCACGCCGGCCGCACATTGGCGTCTGGAACATAACGGGCATAAGGTACTGACAGTCTATCATGAAAATCTCCGTTCGTCCTCGCGCAGCGTTAAAAGGCTGAAGATGCAAACAGGATTCCATCAGCAGAAGGTGTATTCCAAGAACGTCTTCCGGGTCATTGACTACATTGAACAGCATGATCGGAAATCTTTAAATGCGTATAGGCCCGATCCATGCACCCAGCGTGCGTGACATTTGTTTTAAGAAGAGGTCTGTGAAAAATGTGGATCGCACTATCTGCTCCCCACCCCCGGTTTGTTGTTGAACCATGTGATGTAGATATGCTCGATGGCGAAAACGACGCCGAACACTGTTAGCAGCCAGTGCCGCAGGAACATGCCGCGAAGAATGAAAATCGCGCTGGGCAAAATCGCCAGCCACAGCGACACAGGCCGGGACGGCTTACGGAAATAGAGACCCCAGCAGATGAAATAGGCCAGCAGCAGTGCCGCACATATCACGCCCCAGAGGAAGAACTCCCCGACTGTAGCAAATCCAAATTCCCACACCAGCAGCGGAAAGACCATGAGTGTCATGGAGCCGTACCGCCCGACCTGCTCGAGGATCAACGCATAGGCTTGGAAGTGCATTCATTTGCCATGTGCCGATTTCGGAGCGCATAGACGGTGTTGGGAATCATCATCAGCACCACGATCATGAAACCGGTCAGGTTCAGCCATCCGAAATGCATAGGTTCCCCTCTCTCCGCTTAATGCGGCCATTATATCACAGATTATTGATTTATGGGTGGATAAGAATGTCAGAAACACATTGCGTTTGTTCGCAAAAGAGTATATACTATAAAAAACATCAGAATATCGGCAAAGCCGTCGAAAGGCGGCGACGCAAAGCTAAAAGGGCCTGTACCATTCGGATGGCAGCCAGCTGCAAAACGAAGATGCCCTACAGTCGTAGGGCTGTTTTTGTATAAAAACGAGAGGTGAACGCTATGGACTACATCTCAATCGCCGAGGCCGCGGAAAAATGGGGCATTACCCGCCGCCGCGTCCAGGTGCTCTGCGCCCAGGATCGCATCCCTGGTCTGACCAAGTTCGGCAAGGCCTGGGCGATTCCGAGGGATGCAGAGAAACCGGCAGACGCGAGAAAAGTGAAGAGTAAATTCTTAACTTATTAGTAACTGAACTTCAAAAAATGAGCATATGGAGGCGATGAAGTGTTTGCAGTGAATACATATAAGAGTATAATTGCAGTTGCTCCTGCAGGATGATATCTATAGATTGAGGGAGTATTTTATAAATGTTTGTGTTAAAAAACACTGGAAATTGCTCCTTCATACCCAAATAGAGAAAGACGATTGAAACAGGGCTGCAGATATTAGAGGATATACTGCAATGTAACTCAACAAAGCGAGTTGGCTATCTCGATATACTTATACACAGTTGCGAGGCACTCTGTTGTAGCATCTGCTATGCAATGATATTTGCTTTAGATGGAGGGCTTTAAACGATAGTGTGTCCTATGCTGCGAGGAATTAGAGGAATCATAATATGATCAAATATTACTGCAAAAAATGTGACAAGGAATATACTCCAGACGGCATCAATGGTCGGGACAGTACGTGCCACTATTGCGGAGAACGAGCCGAAATGCATAGTGAGCTGTATTGGTGTGAATCATGCAACGTTCCCATCTACGATGAGATTTGTCCGGTATGCCATGCTAAAGGCAGGGAATTTACCTCGGATGCAAGGCCGGTATTTCCAGAGGAGAGGCTACTTCTTGAAGTTTTACTGAAGAAGCCGCTTGCATTTATTAATGACTCTGTTTGGAATGGAATTGGTAATCGCTACTACGTCAATGGGAAGAGGATTCCCTTTTCTGTACTATCTGTCAAGAATGCCAATGTAGATGAAATCAAAGCGGGGATTGAGAAATATAGTCCTAAAAACAGTTACGAAGCCTTTGATGCAATGATTGCCCGGTGGGTTAATGCTAATGCCGGACGCTATCACCACATTAACGACGAGGCGAGAGCGTACATTGGTAGCAAAACAATTCCGTACGAAAATGATGGCACTTGTGCGATGTTTGTCTCCTTTTCGGGTGGTAAAGATTCGACTGTTGTAAGTGATCTGGTCCGGAAATCTTTGGCCAAACCTGATATCATACACATTTTTGGGAATACAACATTGGAGTTCCCTGAGACCTACGATTATATTCAGCGGTTTAAAAAGGAAAATCGAAAAACACCGATGCTTCTGGCTGAGAATAAAGAGCAGGACTTCTTTAATCTTTGTGATACGTTTGGCCCCCCCAGCAGATCATTGAGATGGTGCTGTACAATCTTTAAGACCGGATTTATTGGCGATAAGATAATGCGCACCTTTGGTGACAAAAAAACCGTATTGACCTTTTACGGAATCCGGAGAAGTGAATCTGCCAGCCGGAACTTATACGACCGCTCTTCTGAAGGGAGAAAAATCAGCAAACAGCTGGTTGCATCTCCCATCATTGACTGGATTGATTATGATATCTGGTTGTATCTTTTAACAACAAAAGTTGACTTCAATAATGCCTATCGGCTTGGATATACAAGAGTTGGTTGCTGGTGTTGTCCCAATAATACAGCTTGGGCACAGTTTCTTTCAGCAATCTATATGCCTGAACAATCTAAACGTTTCAATTCTATGTTATTAAACTTCGCAACGAAGATGGGTAAAGAAGATCCTGAAGGCTATGTTAAAAGCGGAGGATGGAAAGCTCGTCAAGGCGGGGCAGGTATGGAACTGAGCAAAAATGTTGCGATTGATTTCAAGCCGTGTGCAACGGACGTAAAATCGTTCAATTATGTACTTAACAAGCCAGTTGCTCCAGAACTATATGAGTTTTTTAAGCCGTTTGGTACACTGAACTTTGATATGGGTAAGGCACGCTTGGGTGAGGTGTATATTCTCGCTCCCAGAACCAAGCAACCCATCATGAAATTGCAGGGTCGCATCGGTAGCACGGAATTGAGGATTACAATTTTGAGCACACCTATTGCGGCCAGGACTAAAACCGTAGAAATTGAGCTTAAGTTTAAGTGCCAAATTACAAAATATCAATTATGTGCTGGGTGCCACGCTTGTGAAAATGTATGTAAGTATAACGCAATCAAGCTAATTAAGTCCGGACCCAGAGACATAGACTATCGCTATGAAATTGACGAAAACAAGTGTGTTCATTGCTTTGAGTGCATTAACCATTATACTGGTGGTTGTTACATGCGTAGGGTGCTGCTACCCAGAGGGAAAGGATATTCTGAAAAATGAGTGGTAAATTGAAAAAGGTAAAACTTAAAGGGAATGAATCCTTTAACTTCAGAGAGGGCTGGCTGCGAAAAGGCATGCGGTGCGTCGAGGAGTGCCCGGATTTGTTTTCCAAAGATGATGTCATGGAGCGCCTTGGTGTCGGCAGCAAAATGGTTAAGTCTATTCGATTTTGGCTGCAGGCAACATCGCTTTGTGAAGAAAGGTATACAAACTCAGGTAGGAGTCGATCTCAGTTCCTTACGGAAGATTTCGGGCGAGTGATTTTTGAGTTCGATCCATATTTTGACGATCTCTTTACGCTTTTTCTCATCCATTATCACATCGTGGCAAATGATGTGCTGTGCATCGCTTGGAATATTTTTTTCAACGAATATGAAGGGCGTGACTTTTCCAAAGAAGATATGATAAAGGTCTGCAAAAGCTTCCTTGACAAAAAAATGGACGAAGGCTGCACATATTCTGACAGCTCTTTCTCTGATGACTGCATAAATATTATCAAGATGTACATTGATGATCACAATGAGCAGTTCGACAAGGCAGCTTCAATGGAAACTCATCCCGAAGAAAGCCTCGCTTGTCCTTTGATAGAACTGGGTTTATTACAGAAAAGTGTGAAAACAAAGGGTACATACATCAAAACAAGTCCTTCGCATGGTAGCCTTGACAAGCTGGCAGTCCTTTATGTTATAACGAAAAACCTTTCTAAAGATAAACCGTCTGTGAGCATTGATGATCTTTTAAATGCGCCCAATAACATTGGGAAAGTATTTAACCTGAGTCGAGTTGCCATTAACGAGTACTTAGATCAGTTGCGCATTTCTGGCTACCTCACTATTAATAGGACTGCTGGTTTGGATATGGTCTATGTCGAGTCACTGGAGAAGCCAGAGGATATTATGCTCGAATATTACAAAAAGGCGCAGGTGCAATAACATATGCGGTACAGTGATCTGGTTGAGGTAAGCCAAGGGTTTCAAGCCTCTGTTAACCTTGAATATGATTTAAATAAGACCGGGAAAATCCGGGGTTACATTCCTACTGAGCAATCCACAAAGGTGCTCGGTGCATTTCTGCGTTCTTACTACTATAATACTGAATCACACAGCCGAGCCACCGTTCTCATTGGCCCTTATGGACGCGGAAAGTCCCACCTTCTTTTAGTGCTTTCCGCTCTCACCTCTTTAGATCTTCGCGCGCATAATGAAAGGGAGAAAAAGAACGCTCGAAAGATCCAAAATGATTTGTGCGAAAAGATTGAGAGAGTGGACGCAGAAACAGGCGCGCTTGCAAGAGCGATTGTCACTTCTGAAATCCGGACGCTGCCTGTAATCATTAACAGCAACTCTACAGACATCAATCAGTCTTTCTTAGTTGCAATTAACGATGCGCTTCTTCAGGCTGGATTGCAGGATCTTTTGCCTAACACATATTTCGACTCTGCTGTTGCCGTAATTGACAAATGGGAGGCCAGCTTCCCAGATGCTTTCGCAAAGCTAAAGGAAGAACTCCGGAAAAGTAAGATTTCAGCTGAAGAACTTCGGATTGGGCTAAAGCAGTTTAGACAGAAGTCTTATCGACTGTTCTGTAAGTGCTATCCCCGGATTGCAGCTGGAACAGAGTTTAATCCGCTAACCAATATGGATGTGGTTAAGCTTTATATTGCCGTTTCTAATGCCCTGTGCGAGCAAACTGCTTACTGCGGAATCTCAATTATCTTCGACGAGTTTAGCAAGTTTCTGGAGGCAAATCTTGAGAAGAGCAAGATGCTCAATTTCAAGATTATCCAAGATATGGCCGAGGCGGCCACAAGGAGCAAAGAAGCCCAGTTGCACTTTACATGCATTACACATAAGGATATCCTCGATTATTCTTCCAGCGATAGTTTCAAGACGGTGGAAGGGCGTTTCCGCACATTGCGCTTCGTTGCCTCCTCTGAGAGGAGTTATGAGCTGATTGCGAATGCAATTATTAAGAAAAATTCCTTTGCTGCATTCCAAAAAGAGCATGCTAAAGACTTCAAGTATGTAGCCGATATATCTGCAAGAACAACGCTTTTTACTGATCTATCGCAGGATACTTATAGGGAAAAGCTCGTTTCCGGATGCTTTCCATTATCGCCGTTAGGGTCTTTTGCATTACTGCATGTCAGTGAACTTGTTGGCCAAAACGAAAGAACTCTATTCACTTTTTTGGCACAGAATGACCAGTATACATTTAAATCTTTCATTGGACGAGAGGTCGATAAGCTTCAATGGATAACTGTAGATTATATCTATGGTTATTTTGAGGAGCTCTTCAAAAAAGAAGTATTCAACACTACGATCCATAGCATTTGGGCGAAGGTGAACTCTGCGATCCGCCAGGTAACCGATCTGGCTCAATTGAGTATCCTTAAGGCCATTGCAATTATCAATATTATCGGCGATGAACGCCTAAAACCTGTTCCCGCACACATCAAAGCGGCACTCCTTATGGATGATGCCGTCTTTGATAACGCCATAAGAGCCTTGCTAAAAATGCATATTCTATCTCAGCGTGATTCTTCAGAATATGTTCTCTTGACCGCAAATGGTGTAGATGTCCAGCGAAGCGTTGATAACTACGCTAAATCTTCTCTGACGAAGCTCAATATCTGCGAAACGCTTACTCACGCCTGTGATCTTGGCTTTGTGATGCCACGTGAGTACAACGACAAATACAGCATGCTTCGCTGTTTCAAGAATATCTATATGGATGCAAATGCACTGATGCAGTGCAAGAATGGCAATCAGTTACTTATAGATTATCCATATGATGGTCTGATTATCAATGTTGTAAGTCTTGACGATACCGTTATTGATAAAGTTATTAAAAAGATTCGCACCTTTTCCAATACTCCCCAAATTGTGGTGTGTGTTTCGGACCAGCCTTTTGTGTATGAGGGGATTCTGAAGCAGTATGTGGCCGTGAGAAAGTTGCTCGAAATTAACGAGGATCCGCACTTTGTTGAAGAACTTGAAATCTTCAAAGAAGATATTCAGAAACGGATTCAAAATGCTGTCTATACCATGTATTCTCCATCCAGCGAGCACAGCTCTTTTTGGACGCACAAAGGGCGTGTGGAAGTAAGCCGTCAGGTAGAACTAAATCATGAAATCTCCGATATCTGCAGCAAATGCTACAACAAGACGCCCGTTGTAAATAATGAAATGGTCAATAAATGTAAGCTGAATAGTCAAAACGCAAAGGCAAGGGAGATTGTAGTTTCTTGGATTTTTCAGCATGCAGAGGACAATGCTATTCCATGCATGGAGGGTTCGGGCCCGGAGGTGAGTATTTTCAAGTCTGCGTTCAAGCAAACCGGTTTGGATGTATCAGCGATCGTTCGCGATCCAGGCATGAACGCGGTTCTCGCAAAAATCGGCGAATTTATTTGCGGATGTGAGCAAAACAGGAGCAACTTCCAAACGATCTATCAGACTCTTACGTCAGCGCCATATGGAATGCGCAAAGGCATTATTCCTCTTTATATTGCCTATGTCATGCGGCAGTATAAAGAAAGCATTGTTCTGTATTTTAAAGGAAAGGAGATTGAACTGTCCGCATCTGTTTTGAGCAGTATGAATGATAGCCCAGAAAGCTATGAACTGCTCATTGAAACGGGAACAGCCAATAAGGATCAGTATCTGGATGAATTGCAGGCGCTTTTTGAAAAGTATACAGACGTACGGACGCAGAGCATCAACCGCATTTACTCCATTATAAAGAGTATGCAGAATTGGATGCGTTCTCTTCCAGAATATACCAAGAAGTTTAAATGCTATTTGGATAACGGAGAAAACAAAACAATTGCTCCCTCAGTTGATGTAATCCGCAGTGAACTCATGCGTTTTGAAATCAATTCTCGTGAACTGTTGTTTGGTACATGGCTCACGAAGCTTAGTCAAAATGAAGACGTAAATGAGTGCTTCGGTGCAATCTGTGCAGCTAAAGAACAGCTTGATAATCATTTGGCAGTTTACAAAGCAGAACTCATCAAGAAACTTACCGCTATGTTTATCCCGGGCTATCAGGGAGGCCTGTCTCGTTCTATAATTTCATGGTATCAAAAGCTTCCTGATACCACTAAAACGCATGTCTTTGATGCCAGCGCAAATGTCCTTATGACCTCAGCTGGTGCGCTCACTTCTTATAACGATTATGAACTTCTTGACGAATTGATTTCAATCTTTGTTGCTATCGCAATAGAAGACTGGAATGACACTTTAGCTGATACATTTATCAAAAATATTTCCGATGCGATTAACCGCATCAATGAGTATGCAGACTCAAAAACCAACGAGGAGCAAGCCGGTAGACTCCTTATCACAACTGATGGCATTCAAGTCGAAAAAACATTTAATGCAGAGATGATTTCTCCTCTGGGCGAAACTGTTTTGAGTAACCTACGCGCTGTGTTTGATGAATACAACGATTCTGTCGAACCTGATGAGCAGCTTGCAATTCTCGCAAAATTGATTAGAGAAATCATTCACTGAGGAGTATTAATATGATTTATCTGGACAACGCCGCAACGACATTTCCGAAGCCGGAATGCGTGTATAACAGGGTAAACGCCATTCAACGCACCATAGCTGTGAATGTTGGTAGAGGCAGTTATAGCGCGGCGTCTGAAGCAATGCAAATTGTTGACGAAACAAGAATGCTTCTTTCTTCCTTGGTGGGTGCGGAAAGGCCAGATTGCATAGTCTTGACTCCCTCAGCGACTATTGCAGCAAATGAAATTATTCTGGGTTTAGAATGGGATGAATATAAAACTGTATATGTAACGCCGTTTGAGCACAATGCAATTGCAAGACCACTTCACAGCATTTGTGAGAAATTTAATATTGAGATTCGCTTTATTCCATTTAACGCTGAAACTCAAGGTGTTGATGTGGAGGAGCTCAGAAGAGTGTTTGCATTGAATCCTCCAGATTATGTTTTTATCAACCAGGTAAGTAATGTAACCGGTGTAATCATCCCCGTAGATCAAATTTGTGGCAGCGCCAAAGAATATGGAGCCACAGTCATTGTAGATGGATCTCAGTCCGTGGGGCTGATTCCAATCAATCTCAAAGACTCTGATGTTGATTTTTTAGTCTTTGCCGGCCACAAGAATCTTTATGCATCCTGGGGGATAGGCGGATTTATCAGCAACACCAAGTATCCGCTTCAGCCTGTGCTTGCTGGAGGCACCGGTTCCGACTCGCTCAATCTCAACATGAGCACATTGATTCCAGGTGGCTTTGAGTTGGGGAGTCCCAATATTATCGCAATTGCAAGTCTGAATGAGTCGTTAAAATGGTTACAGCAAATTGGACTCAATAATATTGAGAAACGAAAGCAGTGCTTGACAACGCGGCTAATCGAGGGTTTGCGCAGATGTGAAGCATTGCTCTATACCCCGGCTGCTGGTATTGGCCACACCAGTGTAGTTTCATTCAACCTTCCAGGATATGAAGCAAACGAGGTCGGGACAATCCTCAGTGAGGACTTTGACATTGCGGTAAGAACTGGGTATCATTGTGCCCCGTTTGTGCATGAGCTAATAAGAACGGTTGATGTACACGGTACAGTTCGTGTGAGTGTAAGCTATTTTAATTCAGAAAGTGATGTCGATGCGCTCATCGCAGCAGTAGAGGATATAATGGGGGATCCGCTATGAACGACTTTGTAAATTACTTGAACTCAACCAACAATGTTGGTGGCAACTCAACTGGCTCGCTCGCAGAGATTCAGGTGAAAAGTTGCTACTATGATTCTGTAAAAGTCGACAGAAAGCTCGGCACGTACATTACTGACTGCATTCAGAATGGAGATCATAAGGCGTTTATTCTCACTGGGCACGCAGGCGATGGAAAAACAAGTATTCTTGTTCAAGTCCTCAAAAATTTAGGCCGCCTACAAGCGAGTGAGGGGCTTTTAGTCCAAAATGAGTATGACGACTTTCTCTATTTCAAAGACATGAGCGAAATTAAACCAGAAAAACAGGCGGAAGCTTTGCAAATGGCTGTGACAGCTCCTGCCAAAGGAAAGACAAGCCTGCTAATCAGTAACACCGGGCCTCTACTTAAAGGGGTTGAAGCAATGGTGCGTGCGAAGAAGAAAGCGGTAGGCAGTGCGTTCACACCTGAGGACCGGTTGAAATTACAGTCACTACTTTTGAGGCAGTTAGATGAAAACGGGAATAGTAGTCTCAACATTGAGGGATTTGAGTTTGTCCTGGTGAACATTGCGCGTGTTGACAATGTGCCTTTTGCTGGACTCATTATGAAAAAGATTCTTGAGCCTCAACTGTGGGCGCCTTGTTCCACATGCGTCTGTGCAGAGCGCTGCCCAATAAAAAACAATTATGAGATTGTAGCTACCCAATTTGATCGTGTGACTCAATTTGTGGAGAACTATTATCGTTTTCTGTATGAGAACGATAAGCGCATGACGATTCGGCAAATGGTTGGCCAGATTAGTTATGCGCTGACGGGGAATCTTACATGCGAATATATTGCCGGTAGATATCTTAAGGAACCCTTCTTTGTCTACAATTTTGCCAACCTGTTTTTCGGATATAACGGATTGAAGAAAGCGAAGGACGTTGCGCAAATAAAGGGCATCGGGCAACTCCAAAACCTTGAGTTAGATCGTGTTGCCCTTGATGCTGACTACAGTTTGTTTGTAAGCCAAGACTACTCCTGTTTTCTTCCCAAAATTCAAAAAGAATTAACTGCATTGCTACACCGGAACCAGAAGCACTATCAAATCACAGATGAGACTCAACTACTTGACGAAAAGAAGCACGAAGAAGAACTTCGACTACGCAGGGCAGTTAGGAGATTTTACTTACTTTTTAGTCTATGCGAATCTGAAGAAGAGTCAAATCATGTTATGGACCAAATTTTCGGAGCTCCATACACCGAGTATAAAAGACTGATTTCTGGCAAACAGCCAAGACTTATACTGAAGAGAATGCAAAGCATGGTCTTTGAAGCGCTATACATCAAGAATACAGGCTATTTATCTGAGGACAAAAATACTCTCCCGTTGACATTGCGGCGAGAGGATGATGTGTTCCAGAATGTTATGATCGTTCTTGGGGAGGTCAATAGGGGTGATTTGGAAGTAATTCAGACTACGGCAGCAAGCCACTTTGAAGATGTTGATAGCAAGTTTGATCTCTATCTGCAACTCGGCCAAAATAGATTTAAGCTTTCTCTCCCCATGATTACGTATTTTAATAATCTTATCAATGGCGCCATTTCCTCCAACAACAATCCCGCACTTACACACGGAATTGCGCAACTTGATGCACTCCTTCTTGAACAATATGGAGATAAGCCTCCAAAATCGGAAGAAGATTGTGAGTTGTCCGTGATAATAAACACAACACAAGGCCAAGTTATTAAACGTTTTTCATTCGAAAACAACCAGTTAAGCATATAGTGAGGAGGGGAAATTAATGAAAATGTATCCTGATGTTGCAATTAGGAAGAAAGAATATCCTCTCCAGAGTATTCTTTTTGGGCATAGAATTCAACCGAGTCAGACGAAGTATGAGTACTTAATTGAGTTTTTCCAAGTCGCAATTGCCAAAAAGCGCAGTGGGAATGGTCCTAATGGAACCACCAGTTTTGTGATTGAAGAAATGTTTCCGATTGTACAAGCGGCAAATGGTCAATTTGAGTATTCCCCACAGCTCCGAATCGGGTTAAAACGTTTTATTTTCCTCCCGAAGAGCAAGCTGGATGGTAAGGCTGAAGTCGATAAAGTAGCCTATCGTGAATGCGTAAAAGCGCTCGAAAAACAAATGGTTGGCGGGAATGCCCTAACGAAAGAAAACAGTATTTATGTAATTCAAAATCTTCTATGCGGGTTTAGTGCGGTCAACCAGAGCCGATCTTGGTTTGATCAAAATGTCCTTCCCATATGCCCGGAAGTCATTCTTCCTGAGGGGATGGGTGTTAAAAGCAAGCGGCAGACGATGGAGTTCGACGTTAACAATACAGCCGTTGACGAAGAGTTTGACTATCATAAATATACATATATGTGCCGCGGCGGCGAGGTGTATTACCTACATCTGCTGAACGCAGTTGCTGAGCATCCTGAGTATAAGTCGCTTATCGAATCTCGGTTGCATGAGATGATTACCAGTTTCCCACAGTTCTCGTATTTGTGCAATTTCATTCAGAACACCTGGGAAACATACTATACAGCAAGCAAAGATGTTAAATCAGAAGTGAAAAAACTTGGCGCAATACCAGCTGTTTTTTCGCAACGCAATGGGCAGACACTTAGTGAGTTGAGCAACTTTTTGAACAGTAAATCTCATCCGTTTGAGAAGATGGAGACGTTTGCGAACGGCATTATTCTCCAAATTATGAGAATGATGTATGTTGCCGCTTCAACCGACCAGGAGAGCAACTGCTGGGTAATTGATGCTAATTGTTCTGGCTATGAGAATGTAGAAGCGAAAAAACGTGCCATATCTGCTTTCAGGCACAATGAGGAAGTTATCAGCACTTATTTATACCAAAACCTTCCCCAATACAGATATCTTCTTGACGATAAGAAGGATGATCAAACTATCATTAAGGATGCCGCAAATGATTCATACCGTCTATTTCGGAAACTGGGCAAAATGATTGGTGTCATTATTCCAAATTCGGGAAAGGGAATGCGGTTTTCTTTGTCTGAAGATATTATCAAATTCCTGGTGTTGTCCATTATTCCGCCAAAGCAAATGGTAACGCTTGATGAGTTTGTTGATTTGCTGTATCAGCATTTTGGCATGGTCATCGGACCGGATCAATATCAGATAGAAATGGATCGTGGATCAGTTTCCAACGTCGGTGACCTTTCTTTCCTCAAATCAAATCTCCAGGCGTTTGCTCAAAAACTAAAAGACTGTGGGTTTCTGAGAGACTTGTCTGACGCAACGTCTATTGTAGAAAATCCCTATGAACAGGAGGACTCTAACGAATGAAACAACTCATCTCAGTAATTACTGCCCAGATCCTCCGACAGGTCAAAGAAAACGAGATCAATATGGTTCGCTTAGAAAACTTTGATGATCCGGTTATTTATAAAGCAGTATGTGAAAATCTTCGCGACAGTGCCAAAATCTCTAATTTTGTTGCAAAACTCACTCATGAAAAATACAGTCAATTCACAGAACGTGCTCTGCCAAACTGGGCGCAGTCTATCCAGTTTCTCCATCAGGGTGCTAATTCTGCCTACTTTGAAGAGCGATCGCCCGAATATGAAAAACTAAGCTATGTTGATTTTGAGCAAGCAATTACTAAATGGAGAAATGAACCACCCAATATGCCCGCAGGGCAAACGTCTCTTATCCTACTTATGGGAACTGATGCCGCCATCGATGATGCCGGCAGCTTAGGGGACACCACTTTTGTAATTTCTCCTCGGGAAATCATTTCATTACTTAGTTCAAATTATAGTGAATGGTTCTCAAGTGTTCTTAATGAGAGCTCCTATAATAAAGACGAGGCGCAAAAAGCAATTCATACCCTTTATCGTGCACTGTTCGCAAATATTAATGTAAATATATTCCGACTAAGCGCATTTATTGATAGTCTCCATGAAATGAACTTTGCATCTTGCCAGGATTTGGTAGGACATATTTGTGAAACATTTAATGAGACTTGGTCCATACCCAGCATTATCGACTCAAAGTATGTTCCGAGAGTTAGCAGCCTTAGCAAAGGTAATTTGACAGCTGCAAAAATAATTACAAATGCGTATCGATTCATTGAGCGTGCAGATGACATCCCATCTGCATCTGCGGTGAAGAAGCTTCATGTACAATTTGAAAAATATGCAGACCAGCAAGATTTGGATATCACATCACCATTCCCTGCCGATACTGGCCTATTTCAGAACTATTACGACTTCGAAGAATGCGTTATCAATTTTAAGCGCGGTATTGATTTGAATACAAATCGCTCGAAATTACTTCAGGTCGACTATTCAATTATAGAGCGAATCACAGGGACTAAATTGCCAAAAGAACCATCAGAGAAGACTCCTGTGATAACAGGCGCCCCAATGGAAGCATATTCACATATATTCTTATATATCGCAGATAAGTTTTATGCGGGCTTTCGCTCCTATCCTACGCATTATAAAGTTCAAGTAGACAGTATTTCGTTGTCTGATTGTATCGATGACAACAAAGAAGATGCATTTAGAAACGTGTGTAATTTTTTGGGCGGTATCCTTTCCTTCTATAATAGTTCCAACCTTATGTATGAAGATGAGTCGGTTGAATTTGCATATGACAAGGATATGGATCCTTTCGATTTCAAAAATCAACAACATGTGATTGAGCGGGTGAAAAGCACGGGAAAGTGGGGAGAACCTTGCAAAATCCATTTTACCGTTACGGCATCTAATGAAATATATTCTCATAAATATGAGTTTAAATGGGCGTTTTCTCCTTATACGCCTTGGTTAAATGCGTTTTCATATCTGGGAGATGTTCTTTTTCGCAAGGGCGACAGCTATACTTTGCCAACACTGGTTATCTGCAAAAATATCCAAGATTACTTGCGTTGCGAAAGTGAAGACGAGTTTTATGCTCAGCTCAACCAGGTAAATGATGAGGTCGTATATAGAGAGCATTGCAATGAGATTTATCGGTATTTTACAGGCAATACTGTTACTGCTGTTTTTGATAAGCTTTGCAATGACTTTAAGGATTTTTCGATTCAACTGATAGACCACGGATTTTATGCTGCCCTGGATTTACTGAGAAAAGTGGTAGCAACGTACACCGAATTGATGCAGTACATCCAAACAAATTATAATGGGTTTACTGATGTGCAAAAAGAGAAAATCGCTCTTCTCCTTAACTGTTTCATGATTGCATCCAACGTCAATGTGATTGAAACGTGTAATGTGGGTGAAGTTCTGTTTCCGGCATATCATCCTGTTATGCTGGAGAAAATTGATGCACAGCAGCTGTTTCTCCGTGATGGATTTGCAGAACTTGCTTCCTCCAAAATGGAGGGAAACGTTCTTCAGAATACGGTCGTCAGCAAGCTCGAAAGTTTGGGGCAGCTTTCGTCCATAACACAAGGTGCGGATTTTATCGTTAAAGGGCAGACCACAAATCTCACTTGTAAAAGTATGTGGGAGTATTATGGGGTGTACTTTGACGCCGACATATCTAATGAATTAATTTCTGGAAAAGCCTTTGGTAACGCCATAGTAACTGATGACGAAGACGCATCGGCAATGCTTCATACTACACCGGTGTCCGATATTGTTGTGCGAAATGTAATGGATTATATCCGCACATTTCCAGCTCGTGTTGACGGGCTTAATATTGCATTTATTGCACCGACTGATATGCAGCATATTGTGGCTGCTATTCATTCCATTGCAAAGCAGTTAGAAACTAATGATACGCTGGCAACCATTAACCTCAGGATTATTTGCCTTAATAACAAGAGGAACTCTGCAACCTATCTTAAAAAATGGCTGGATAGCTATTTTGATGATGAGCGCAATATCAAGGTAAATACATACTTGCGAAACATCACAATCAGAGACAAATCTGATGCTGATGTCCTGGAAGACTTGTTGAGATATTACGATCTCTGTTTTAATTATGATATTCTGCAAGGCGCAAATATTTGGTTTGACCGAAGCGGAGACGAAATCATTGACAAAGATCACGCTAAATTCCCTATGACTTTTACACCAGACACAATTTCCGCAACGCATGGAAAATCGAGAAAAGTAAGCATTTCTCAGTTTCAATTCCTGGCCGCCAAAGAGCATACGCAAGCAAACTATATCGTTTCTCACCCCAACAGTCTGTCAGGTGTATATCGTACATTCCGAACACTCGAACTCAGGGAAATTCAAAATCACATTATTGAGATTGCCCACGATACTTGCAAGTGGGTAGTATGTATTGATCCTGCTATTGACCGCAAAATGCTGGAAACTACAAAGAGCAGGATTATTGGCTTTACAACTGGTGAAGGTAGCTATGGCGAATTAAATGTGACCGTATCTGCCAGGAAAGATATTCTTGGCGATATAAAGCAAATGCTACAAAAGCGAATCCAAGAGAAATTCACCAACTGGGATGAAGATCGACTGCAGATGGCCGCAGAATATTGTGTTGATAACCTGTCTCAGTTTATGGATGGTAGCCGAATTTTGAAAGCCTTGAACCCTTATGATTACGAGATTCATAGCTTCCTGGCCTACATTCTCACTATGCAGATGTTGGGACTAACTGAGGCTAATGATAATTATGCAGTCAGGGTGCTTGTCAGCTTGGACTCTCATAAGCATTGGTTTGCCGATGATGATGAACTCAGTAAGGATAATAAACGGCCTGATTTTGTGCTCATTGAAATTCCAAAGACGTCAGGGAATTTAGATCCATCTGAAGATCTTAGCATCAAGATAAAGATTATCGAATGCAAAATGGGATTTAGAAACGGAAGCCATATCGAAAAAGCAGAGGCACAATTAGAAAAGGGGTTGCGTACCATGAGCTTGAATTGGGACCCCAGCAACACCAGTATTATGCATCGTTACTGGCGCAACCAACTCTACCGCGCAATCATTTTCTCCCCTCTAAACCTTGACAACACTTCGGTGGAGTATAATGTAATTCGCAATAAGATTTATGGGATCCTCAGCGGAAAATATCAAGTCGAGTGGACCGGAGATATCTTTGCCTTTTGGCTGGATTCTAACGCTGATAGTCCGGTCGAGGAAAATATTGATTCTTCGTTACCGGACGAATTGTCCGAGCATGGCGTTGCTCTCAATGAAATGATATGCCATTACTGTGGCCAGATGTATATTCAGAAGATGTTGCTTCCGCCGGAAGAGCGTACAGCAACATTTATTCATAATGATATTGCGAGCTCGGAAGGCCAAGACAATCTTGTCGATGACGATGAGGAAGAAGCAGCAGACCCATCGGCTCCTATTCCAACAGGAGAAAGCATTCCGCGTGCTACAGAAGTTTATCTGCCGTTTTTGCATTATTTGGCGGACGGACAAGACCACACCCGCCAAAGCTCTCTTGCGTGGTTTGCCTCGCATTTTTCCATTAAGCCTGAAGATCAGAGCATCACCTATGATAATGGCCATTATAAGTGGGAAACTACCCTTGATGCAGTCATTACATTTTTCAGAAAGAATGGTGTGCTGGAAAACCGTGAGCTTGCATCGTTCCATCTGACGAAGTTCGGACACAGCTTTGCTGCTGTTGCAGAAAAGCTGCTTATATCCAGGTCGTTTGAGGCCGCTATTAATGCGCATAAAGAAGCGTATTCATGCGCATTGTTGCCCGAAAATCTGAGTGACGTAGAAGATAAGCAACAGAATATCGCAGATGAGATTCCAGGAAAGGGTGAAATAGCTGTAATGCCTCAGCTTCCTGCTGATGAGAAACCGGCACTGGCAGAAGCACGCTTTTTGATTGGCGAAGACCTGCGAACAAAGGAAAAATTTTATTGGGAGTTTGGAAATAAGAGTCTCAATAATAGACATCTGCTGATTAACGGCAATTCTGGATGCGGAAAAACCTACTGTATCCAGACGCTCCTGTTGGAAATGGTGCATTCCGGGATTTCCGGCGTTGTATTCGACTATACAAGTGGATTTACGCCAGACAAGCTGGAACCTGCTTTTGTGGATGAGCTTGGTGAAAAAATTCAGCAGAGGGTTATCTATATTGACAAAATCCCTGTCAACCCGTTTGCTAAGCAAATCATAAAGGTTGGTGGCCGGGAAGTGCCCGAGGGTGACACATCAGTCGCAACAAGAATGGCAAATGTGTTTACTACCGTATATGGTTTTGGTGGTCAGCAAAAGAGTGCTCTCTATAAAGCAATAAGGAATGGTCTGCAGCACCATAAAGAAGCCATGTCATTTTCTTGTTTGGAAGATGAATTAAATGATGTGAATGCAAAGCAGGCAGAAACTGTTCTAAGTAAGATTCAACCGTTCCTTGACCTTGCGCCCTTTGCAGAGGACGAAGACTTCAGCTGGAGTTCGATCAGAGATAGTGAGGGCATGGTGTATATCATGCAACTTGACGGATTTGATCGGCCTACCCAGCTATTGCTAACGGAACTCTTGTTGTGGGATATCTGGAACTATTGTGTAAAAAACGGCAATGAAGATCATCCTTTCGTAATAGTTTTGGATGAAGCACAGAACTTGAGCCATGCTGCAGAATCGCCAAGTGCAAAATTTCTCACGGAAGGACGAAAATTTGGCATCTCTGCTTGGTATGCGACGCAGTTTATGAAGTCGCAACTTTCCGATGATGAAATTCAACGGCTCCAGCAAGCCGGACAAAAGCTCTACTTCTGTCCACCGGACGAGGGGGTCATGACTGTTGCAAAGAATATCGACATTGATACCCAGGGGGCTAAAGAATGGGCCCCCAGGCTTAAGGCATTGAAGAAGGGGGAATGTGTTACCTGCGGGAATATGATTAGAAATGGTAAGTGGGCTAAGTATGAGCCACGAATTGTCAAAGTTACAAGCCTACAGGAGAGACTTAGCCATGATTAGTACTTCTGTTTTAGAGTTTCATGACACATTTAAACCGGAAATGATTTATATTGCCAAACTACTGCAGTTAGCGTCTGAGTGTTTCACGGGCAGCAAGTCAGAAATCAGTGAGATCAGCGGCATTCCAACCGGCAAAAGCAGTGGGAAAGTCGTCCCGCATATTAAATACGCAGCCTTTATGGGGCTAATCGATTATACCCACGAAAAAGGTTTATACTCCCTGAAACTAACTTCACTTGGTAAGGAGGTCTTCGTGCAGGATGCTTACCTGCACGAAGACCTTACCGGGTGGATATGTCATTACTGCATGACGAGAAAAGTGTCTGGCGCTCCTCAGTGGGTATTCTTAATTCACGAGGTACATCCTAGTTTTGGGGAAGAACTCAGCCAAGAACGACTTTTTGATCTGGCAAAGACTTGGTGCGATGCGACTCCAGCAAATATGCAAAAAAAGGTCTTCTCTGTTGTAAAAGGAAGCTATTCTGAGGGGTGCTTTGAGCGGCTTGGGTTCTTAGATTGGAATGACACCATTATGTTCCACGAGCAGCCCGAAAAGCTGGAACTGACATTTGTTTACGCTTATGCCCTTTTTGATAGTTGGGAGCGCCTTTTTCCAGAGAAAAGAGAAATTACCAGCTTAGAATTGAAAGAAACACTTGGCTTTGGAAAAACATTTGGTTTTAATGAAGATGAATGTAATTATGTAATCGATTCTTTGAGTGATGAGGGACTATTGACAATCAATAAACAGTTATACCCTGCTACAATTATCCGAACGACAAATGCGGACAACATGATTCCGCATCTGTATAGCCGCCTGTTATAGGCTGATGGAGGCAGTATGAAGGTTAACGATTTGGTAAGCTTCAGCAAAGAGAATTTCTTTAATGGAGCAGTTCAAACTGAATGGTTTTATGATGCTGAGAAGGTGAAGACCATATCAGCAAGTTATGTTTTTCATGGACCTAAATACTACGGCGTATCCAGCGAAGACGTCAAGCCAGGAGAATACAGGCTGATGGATACTGCCTCCTTTACAAGAAATATAACAGATAAGTTGTACGCTGATCATCCTGGCAATAGTTTTGTCATGACCATTGCTGGATATGGCACTGGTAAGTCGCATTTGGCTGTAAGCCTTGGTGCGATGTTTGCGGGCATATCGTTAGTCGCAGATGTTGTAGTTGATAATATCTTAGCCGCAGATACGGAAATTGGGACATATATCCGCCAGACCAATACAAAGAAAAACCTTGTAATTGTTCTGAATGGTATGAACAATTTTAATTTGGATGCTGAGGTTCTTCGTTGCGCACGGCTATCCCTTGCGCAGCATGGAATAAGTGACGAGTTTCTAAAGCGTTTAACCAAGTCGTATGATATTGCCCGGTATTTTGTAGATCGGACTTTTGAAATTTATCAGAATCAATTTGAGCAGGCATCTTACAAGACGGGGCTATCTCTTAGTGGTGCCTCACTAAAAAACCACTTAGTTTTACATGTTGAAACAGACAGTCAAGTTCTTAATATAATCAATGAGGTCTATTCCTTAGTGAATGCAGACAGTATTGCATGGGATCGTGGCCTTTCAGCCGGTGACGTACTCTTGGCGATTCAGGATGAGCTTTGCGGCAAGGGCAAACCCTTTAATAAGATTCTGCTGCTTTTTGATGAGTTTGGACGCTATATCGAGTATACAGCAGCAAACCCAACAATTGCTGGCGAAGCTGCGCTCCAACAAATATTTGAAGCAGCACAATCCGCAAACGGAAAAATCATTTTTGTGGGATTCATTCAGAGTGAACTGGAGGCATATCTTGCTCGGATTGAGAAGACATCCAACATTACACGATATTTAGAACGATACCGTACGGCAAGTGAAAATTTGTTTTTGTCCTCAAATTTTGAAACCATTCTCGCCAATATTCTAAAAAAGTCGGATCCTGACTTTAGCAAAGTTATTGGGGGATTGCAGAAGAGATGTTTGAGACTGTATCCCAAATTGAAATTGATGGGACCTTTTTGCCGTATGTTTACCCCTGGCAGATTGTAGACTCTGGTATCTTTTTTGAAATGCTAAATTCCGAAGAAAAGGGCCTTGTTACGAGCCAGTATTGTATGTTGTATCGTGATATCCTTGTGAAGATCGGCGACAAATTATCGGATTTGGAGAAAACCGTCCTTAAAGCCGTGTTAGTTATTAATATAGGGCGGATGGCGTTTTATGATAAAGACGATGCACTCCTTGCAATCCGGCATTGCTCAAACCTTCAAGATGATGAGATAAAACACGCGCTGAGGTCTCTCGATGAAATGCACGGTGTTGTGTCTTTCGATGAACATACTAAGACATATGATCTTATTGCAGAGGCAAATGGCTACAATGAATTTAAGCGGATATTTGTCAGATATAGAATGGGCGTAAAGTCGACTATTGCTGATATAGATGAAGCCGTCGGTAAACTTCTTATGCTGGGCGCGCCAGTAGAAACATCCTTTGCTCAAGATCACCATATTTCTTCTACAGAATGGGCCTTTAACAAGTATTTAATAGATAGTCGCGACATCAGCGAAGGTTACTTAACAAGGGCGATTAGATCTTCTGTTGAGAACTGTGACGGAGAAAATCCAAGGGGCGTCTTGTTGTATGCATATTGCTCCGAAAATATTGCGACTGAGATTTTGAGGCTTAGCCAATTATATCGAACGCTTTCTCTTAAAAACTACCCTATAATTATACTGTTTCTGGACGATCATGAAAGCGAAGTCCTTACAGCCCTAACAGTCAAAAAAAACACTACTTAAGTTCTCGGCACGTGATAAGGAGAAGTTTGGCAAACACATAGCTGATCAGCAGAGATCGCAAAACAACAAAATTTGCCGCAAAATTACAAACTGTCTATCTAAGCGAGTTATGATTAGCGAAGATGGACCTGTTAACTACGCAGTTCGTATCAATGCACTTTGTTCCCAAAGGCTTGAGCAACTGTATACAAAGGCGGTCCCATTTGCTTTTGATGGATTTGAGAATAAGTCAAAGGCTCAGGCAAAGACAACGCTTACGACTGTGTGCTGCTACCTGTATAACCGCACTTTAATGAATATACAGGTTTATAATTCGCTTTCGCCAAAAGACAAAAACCGCGTCAATTCTGTGTTATCAATAGCATCTGCGTATGCATGGAAGGTGTTTGATAGTCAGTGCCAACTCGTAGCACCTGAAAATCCCCTAATTTCTGAAATAATTGACGATGTTGTTCAAACCCTGGACGACGGCGAAAGGTATACCGTATATCAGCTGTTCTATAAGTTTGCTCAGCCACCCTATGGCATGAATGAGAATTCAATTTCTTTGCTTGTTTCTTATTTTACAGCCTTTTATGAAAGTCGCTATCACTATTATTATGGAACAGATCGGTTACTACCAGCTCATTGGAGCAGCGACAAGGGCAAACTCAAAATACCCGAGCTGCGTAAGGTTGCCATTAAGAAGAATGCCAATGCCGGAGTAGATGTCATTTCAGCACTTTGTGAAGAGATAATGAAAAACACAGATGTTGATGTGTGCCTTCAGTTAGAAGAAAAACTAATGCGGTTGATTGAGCAAGAGGGAGAGTCTGAATCTAACAAATATAAAATAGCGCAAGCAAATATTTATTTGGATAATGGGATTCGCCTTTCCAAAATGATTTGTGAGAGGTATCTTAAAGTACGAGTGCACATTGATGCCCAATTGCAGAATTTTTCCATTTTATCTTTTGTAAAAGTATTTGACATGATGCCAGAAATCACAGATACAATAGAGAATGGGTTGAATTACCAGTATAACGAAAAGTATAAGGCGGCAGTTAAACAGTTGCAAAATGATGTTCAGCAAATTCTGTCACGTAATTATATTTCCACACTTGAAAAAGTGAGCTGTAAGATCACAGAGCTCTCGCAATTTAAAATGCGATATGGCCAAGCTGCATCTATCTTGAGAGCTAATTGTTGCGACGCATATGCCGAAGCCACAGAACATAGAATTAGGGACGTAGAAACGAACCTGCTTGCAAAGCAGAAATACGAGAGTTCACTTGTGGATTTTGAAAAAGATCTTACGCAAAGTGTGAATACAACCAAATATCAGGATTGCGAAGATATGATTCAAAGGCTTGGGGCATGGATTTCTTTTTTCGAAGAGACAAATGAACTACCCGCGAACATTTCCGAACCGCTACTTGAGCGAGCTGAACATGCTATTAAAGATATCCAGCGAAAAAAAGAAGCAATTTTAGAAGACTTCACACAGACTATGGATGCGGTACATTATGCAGAGACAACTGTTGCGCTGAAGCAACTTAACTTAAAGCTTGAGAACTATCTTCAGCTGCAGCTTGATGAAACCCTTCAAAATGAAATTTTGAAGATGCAGGAAACAATTATTAATGCACTTGTTGCAATTGAAAGCCTTCCACGTGATGTGGATGCGTTGACAGAGTCTGTGAACTTAATCACTGCAGAAACAAATGGATGTTGTTGGAAGGCAATAAGGCTTGGTGCTGAAACGCTTTTAGCAGAACTCAAAAAACAGCAAGATGATTGGCTGAAAAGATTTATTGACGAGGCAGAACGTAGCTATGCTGAAATGACGGCTCACGAGTGCCAGAACTGGCTTGACAAAACAGAACTCATACCGCCATTTTTTCAGAAGTCTGCGCTGGAGCGTGTCCGCCGTGTTCGTGGACTTGTAGAAGCACGGCTTCACAACAGCAGGGTTGAAGGTTTGATAGCAGCGTACGATTCCTTGACTGTTAGCGAAAAAGAGAAGTTTAAGGCCCTACTTGCAAAACGGTAGATTTTATTTACAGAGGTATGGGAACAACTATTGAAGATTGAAGTCTGCTTAATTATTTTGCAGGCAAAAGATTATCGGATGGCGTACTGAAATTTGAACTATTTAGAAATCTTGAATCGTTCAGGCTGAAGCAGTTGTCAGGCCGACCGCAAGGTCATGTGAACTGTCCGGATTTTCCGGATAGTTCACACGGACGCTGGCTGAGGACGCAAATAAGCCGAAGCAGCACACTCAAATCCTGCGCCGCTATAAACAAAGAAGAGGACCGGCCGAGGCCGGTCCTCTTCTTTTCGCTCTTTACGGCAAATACTCCTCCTGCACCCGGTAGCGGCTGACGCCGTGGGAGTTGGTGCACTGGATGATCTCGGGCGGCAGGAGATGCAGGTATTTCCGGCCAAAGTTGGTGTCGCCGAAGAAGCAATCGAAGTTGGTCACGGGGAGGACCACCCAATCGCTGTCCTCCGGGCGATTGGCCGCATAGTAGGCAATCAGCGTGTGGAGCACCTGAGTGGGCAGTTTCTCCGGGCGGAGGCCCCCGTCAATTCTCCCGGAAGCTCCACCTCCATTTGGCGTAGCGGACCCAGCTCCAGGGCATCGGCCAGCACATCGTCAAAGCGGAGGGTCCAGGCCCCGTCGGTGCTGGGGGCAAAGGCTGGCGTCTGAAACTGGCGAACCTTGTCCCGCCACTGGGTGTCAAATTTCCGGTCCAGAGTCTTTGCCGCATCCGCGTAACTTTTCCGCACCAGATTGGGGTGCTCTGCGGCGAAGGCCATGGCCCCGTGGAAGTGGCGGCAGAACCAGCCCCATACCGCTTCGTCCACCAGCTCCGGGAACTCCTCATGGAGCGGGGCGAAGTCCGTCTGGTACTGCCAATCCTTCTTTCTCTGCCCTGGGACGCTGCACCAGGCGCACAGGCCCCGGCGGGCCGTCTCGATGCGCACCCGCGGTTCACCGGGCAGCACCGCACCGTTTCCGTCGTGGAACAGGAACCCCCGGGCCAGGATGGTCAGGATGCGAGAGAGGCCGCTGAAGTCCCGCAGGGCCTCAAAGGTGAAGCGGCCCAGCCAGGTGGCATCCTGCTTGCCGGCGGCGCGGTAGGCGACCGGGCCGGTATAGTCCAAAAACTCCTGCCACTCATTCAACATAGGGCACCTCCAACACGTTGGGCTCCAGGGCGTCCAGCAGCAGCTCCCATAACAGGTTGCGCCTGCCCAGCGCCTCCACATAGCGGACGTCATTCACCGGCTTCACGATCTCCTCCAGCAGCGCCCGGCACCGGCTGGCCGCCACCTCCCAATAGCGCCGGGGCTCCCGCTGGCAGTCCTCCATCATGGCGGCATAGGCCGGGGAGTCGCCGGGGCGCACCAGCTGCTTACGCTCCTGAGCAGTGTTCTCCTCATGAATGTCGCAGAGCAGGTCGCCCAGGATGCGATAGCCGCCGCAGCGGAAGTCGGAAAACAGATCAAAGAGAGGCTCCAGCTCCGGAAGCCAGGTCAGGAGGAACCGCTCCCGCTCATCTGGACTCAGGAACTGCCAGCCCTCCTGACGCAGGGCCTCCAAGCTCGCCGCCACCCGCTCCGGTGGCAGGGCCTCCAGCTGGGCGTACAGCTCGTCGGTGTCCCAGGCATCCTCCTGCCCTCTGGAAAAGAGGATGCGCTCGATGTCGTTCTTCCGCCGCTTGGCGCGGATGGGCGCGCGGCAGGCCTGGATGCGGGAGAGGCAGGCGGCATAGTCCCGGAGCAGGGCGTCGATCCGGGCCAAGATGTCCCGGTCCAGCTGCTCCTTCCAATCGGGACGCTGAGCGAAGATGAACAGCTCGCTGTCCGCGGCGGGCTTTGCTTTGGCGGCCGGGGTATGCCACTCCAACTGGCGGGCCAGGTAGGGCAGCCGCTCCACGTTGGCGGCCACCTGCGCCCAATCCGTCTTCTCGAAAAAGGCCTTGAGCCGCTGGCGGTGGGTGGGCTCATACCAGGCACGGCGGGTCTCCGCCTGTTCCATCAGGTTCTTGTACTGTAGAAAGGGCGTCCGCTGCACCTTGCGGTATATCAGGTACTCGTCCAGGTCCGGGCGGACACCGCTCTTGGCGGAGTCGATCTCCAGCCCCGTCAGGATGGCCCGCAACTCCGTCTCTTCCTGGTAGCGTTGCCGCTCCTCCGCGTCGGAGTTTTCGTTGTAGGCGACAATGCTGCGGTCCAGGGCGGCGTTGCAAATCTGTCCCACCCGGGAGGAGAAGGTGCTGCGCACGGTCTCAAACCGGGCCTCCCAGTCGTTGGCGTCGCGGATCAGTGGCTCCGCTGCCGGAATCATCAGCAGCGGGATGTTCTCCTGATTGGTGAGGGACTTGTGCTTTTCAAAGCGGTACAGGTCATAGTTCCTGCGGACGCAGGCGTTAAGGATCGGGTCGGCCACGGTCTTAATCATGTCTCCATCATAGTCCGCGCCGCCCAGCCGCTCCGCCGCCAGCCCGCTGAAATCCACCATGACCACGTCCGTCAGGTGGCCAGATAGTGGCGGCGCATCTGCTTCTTTTCCTCTCTGGGGTCGAAGAGGGAGAGCTGCAATTCCTCATTCCGCGCGATGTGGGGATTGCGCAGCAGGGTACAGCTGTCCCCGTGGTCGTAAGCCGCCCCCGGCGCATAGAAGGAGCCCTCCGGAAGATCGTCGGTCATGGCGCTGAGGTAAAACGTCCGCTGCCTGCGGTCCTGGGGCGGCGTGGGCGGCAGCAGGCGGGCCATAAAGTCCAGCAGGTCGCCGGAGAGATACCGGTTGTCCCCGGCCACGATGAGCCGGCCCAGGGAATAGTCCTTCAAAATCTGCTTGGCCTTCCCGTCCAGCACGTCCCGATAGACCGGCTCGGCCAGCAGGCGGTGATTCTTTTTCAGCAGCGCGGCCAGCAGCTGGTCCCGGCTCCTGCGCCGGGAGAACAGGCTCCGCCGCTCCAGCGCCTGCAAGAAGTAGCTGCGGCGAAAGGTCTCGTTGGCCCGGAAGTTGTAATAGGCCAGCTCCGTCTCCTTGGTGAGCCAGGAGCGCTCGTCCTCCTCCGGGCTGTGGGTCCAGCCGTCGGGCAGGTCCCGGGGGCGGAACTCGTCCGCCCGGATGGAGGCGGTGTTCAAAAACTGGTAGTTCAAGTCGGTGTGGGTCTGGGGCTTTTCCTTGCTGACGTTGGTGATGTACAGGGCGTGGCGGTAACGTCGGAAGACGGCCCAGTAGTCCGCCCAGGTCATGCCGCTGTCCCGCAGCCAGCCGCAGCCCTTGAACATACTCTTGGTGAGGATGACGTCCACGTCCTCCACCCGATGTTGCTCGCCCCAGATGTCCGTGACGGTCTCCGTGCCGCAGCAGTGGAGGAAGTCTTTGAAATCCACCTGGTGCAGCATCCCCTTGACGTAGGGCAGCCGAATTTGAAACGAGGTGTGGACAGCTGCGCCGCAAAAGGCCCGGTCCACCACCTTGGCGTACTCCTTGGAGATCAGGCCCTCGCCGTCAAAGCAGGTGACGGGGATGTCCGTCCGCTTTTCCACCCGGCGGTATTTTCGGGTGCTGCCGGTGGCACCGTCGTCCTCCACGGTGATGACGCGGACCTGACGGCGGATATGCTCCGGGTTGTCGATGACGATGACCCGGTGGGGCCTGTCGATATCCACGCCCTCCACCCGAACGCCGCTGGAGAGCATGAGGCCGTTGTAGGCATAGAGCTTGCTGAGCTGGCAGTCGCCGATGGTCATGTCCATCATGATGCGGCGGCGCACCACGTCGTAAATATCCGCGCGGAGGAAGGACAGCTTGGCCTGACGGCTCATGCTGCCAGAGCGCTCGAAGGCCAGATATCGGCGGGGCCCGGAGCCAAAGTCCAGGCACACCCCCTCCGGGCGAAACAACGTCTTCGCCTTTTCCTGGCGGAGCTGCTGCCGTCCGCGCGCCCCGCTGCGGTCGAAGATGCCGGAGAAGTTCATGTAAAAGATCTGGTCGGCAAGGTCGGGGATGAGGCGCTCGACTTCCGATTCCGCGAAATGGTCGCCCCGGAGTACGCACATGATCTGGAAGAACAGCGCGTTGCTGTCCTGCTCATGAAGCGCCGCTGGGCGTTTGCATTTCTCCGTGGCGGCGCGGTCCAGGACGAAGCTGTATGCGCCGTCCTCCTGGGCCCCATAACTGATCACTGCCCGGGCGGACAGCTCGTAGATCCGGTACTTGGTCATTGCCTCACCCCCTGTGGGTTTATTCTAACACAGAGAGTGAAATTTGCAAAATGAATACTGCTCCCACAAATTCTGTGGGGGCTTTTATTTTGATATTGCAAGGAGGAAGCAAACCATGAAAACATCCGCGTACAAGCACTACGACGAACTGCCGCTGTTTCTCAATGCAGAGACCGTGGCAAAGGCGTTGGGGGTGTCGCCCTCCAGCGGGTATGAGCTCATGCACGAAAAAGGGTTCCCGGCGCTGCGGATCGGCAGCCGCATTGTCGTTCCCAAGGAGAAGTTTATCGCATGGGTGGAGCAGAATACGGGAGGTGCCATTTGAAGCACAGGCAGTATTTAAAGCGCGATCCCATCAAAAATTACTTCCCACTGCCCAATGAAATTTTTGTACTTGGCCTCAACTCAGGTG
The DNA here is from genome assembly GCF_001261775.1 of Anaeromassilibacillus senegalensis. Classification (GTDB taxonomy): domain Bacteria; phylum Bacillota; class Clostridia; order Oscillospirales; family Acutalibacteraceae; genus Anaeromassilibacillus; species Anaeromassilibacillus senegalensis. The sequence continues at coordinate 816,860 of NZ_LN868538.1, forward strand.
AGATTTCGGTCTACTCCTATCTGCTCTATCTGGAGAACCGGAAAACCTTTCAGTGCTGGCCCAGCTACAAAACCATCTGCAAGGCGGTGGGCATGAGCCGGAACACGGTGCGGAAATATGTGATGGCGCTCGAGGAGAAGGCACTAATCTCCACCGAGCCTACCAGCGTCCGCACCCAATCCGGCCAGAAGCGCAACGGCAGTCTGCTCTATACCATTCGCCTCATTCAGGAAGCGCTGGATTTATTCTACGAGCGGCAGATGGCGCGGGCTGATTTGACTGCACAGCGCCGACACGCTGCGGACGAGCTGGCAAACCTTGCCCCTGTCGGCCACTGTGATCCGCTGTGTGGGGCTTTGGAGCAGAGGGAGGGGAGCTGCCCCGCCCAGGGCGTTGATGGCGAATTCGAAGCCCTTTTAGGCGAGGAACGGAGGACGAAAGAGAAAGCAGGATAAAGGGCAGGCGTCGCAAGCGCGCCAGCCCGGTCACAACTGCCCGCAGTGTGGGCAGTTTCAGGGGCTTCGAGTCGGGGTCTTGAAACGGAAAATATGTGCCGCAAGAGGTCTGAAATTCAGAGAATCCCCCTGCGGACAACCTTTCCGCATGGGTCTTGCGGAGAAACGGAGGAAAAATGAGCGAAAGAGAAAAATTTCCGGTCCGGCTGGAGCCGGAGCTGCGGGAACGGCTGGAACGCTATTATACCATGGACGGCAGCCGAAGCCGGCGGGAGTATATCGAAAACGCGATTCGGTTTTATTCGGACTATCAGGAGATACAGGGGACCCAATCCCTTCTGCCAAAGGAGATCATCACAGCCATAGACGGCCGGCTGGGGATGCTGGAGGACCGCATGGCGAGCCTGCTGTTCAAATACTCGGTGGAGCTGGACATGGTGTGCGGACTCCTGTCCGGTGCCTTTGAAATCGACGAGGAGTCTCTGCGCCGCCTGCGTGCGGAGAGCGTGAAAAACGTAAGGCAGACCAACGGGCGCGTTTCTCTGGAGCAGAGGATGCGCCGTGAGGGCGCCGAGTGATGGCAAAGCTGATCGTCAAAAGTTCCTACATCAAGTGCACCGGCAGCGGTAACGCCGCCGGTGCCGGGGGCTATCTGTGCTACATCGGCACCCGTGAGCATGTGCAGAAGCTGAATGATGATCGTCCTCCCACGCGGAGGCAGGAGCAGCTTATCGCAAAACTGATGAAGGATTTTCCTGCCGTGAAGGAGCTGGATGAGTACAGCGACTACTCCGAACACAAAACGAAAGCCAATGCCTCCGCGCTTATTACCATGGCACTGGAGGAAAACTGGTCGGCGGTCAGTCAGATGGCTGGCTACATGAAGTACATCGCCACCCATCCCCGCGCGGAGCGGCTCAGTTCCCACGGCCTGTTCGGAGATGCGGACAGCATCGATCTTGAAAAAGCAATGGCGGAACTTAATTCCTATACCGGAAACGTCTGGACACACATCATTTCCCTGCACCGGGAGGACGCCGCCCGTCTGAGCTATGACAGTGCCCAGGCGTGGCGCAACCTCCTCCGAGTACACAGAAATGACATCGCGTCGGTGATGAAGATTCCGCCGAAGGACTTCCGCTGGTACGCCGCCTTCCACGACGAGGGCGGCCACCCCCACGTCCACATGATGGCGTGGTCGGCGAAACCGGGGCAGACATATCTCTCCCGTGAGGGCATCCGCCAAATCAAATCCGTACTCATGAACGACATCTTCAAGCAGGAGCTGCTCCATGTTTACGAGCAGAAGTCCGCCAGCCGGGACGAGCTGGTGCGGCAGGCGCGGCGGGAAATGCTGGCACTGGTGCGCACTATGCAGGCAGGTTTCTGCGACCATCCCGAGGCGGAAACGCTGGCTCTTCAGCTGGCACAAAGGCTGGAAACGGTGCGGGGCAAGAAAAGCTACGGTTATCTACCGAAGCCCCTGAAAAACATCACCGACCAAATCGTGGACCAGATGGAGCGCATTCCTGCGGTTGCACAGTGTTATGAAAAATGGCTGACGCTCCAGGGACAGGTGGACAGCTACTACGGTGTCAGCGAGCGCAAGCGACTGAAATTGTCCGAGCAGAAGGAGTTCCGCGCCATCAAGAATGCGGTCATTCGGGTGGCCGAGTCTATCCGTATCGGGGAAATCACCTTTGAGGACGAAGCTCTTTCGTCTGTGGACGAGCCGGAGAGCACCCGCTACAATGTAGCGTTCTACTGCCGCTACCGGGATATGATTTACGACACCGACCTGCCCTTGGACGAACGGGACTACGCCGTGGAGCAGATGACCACAGCCGCCCAGGCGGGCAACCCCTATGCCCAGCACCTGCTGGGCAAGCTCTACCGGGATGGTACGGTGGTGATTCCCGATGCGGAAAAGGCGCGGGACTGGTTTCAGCGGTCGGCGGAGCAGGGATTAAATGTGGCCCGGTACGCCTTGGGCAAGCTGCTGCTCACCGATGATCCGCTGGCGCGGAACATCCCGGCGGGTCTTCGCTGGCTGGAGCAGGCACGGCAAAACGGCAACTCTTACGCTGGATACCGACTGGGCAAGGAGTATTTGCGGGGGAAAATCGTCCCAAGGGATGTGCCAAAGGCGCTGGAATATTTGAACGATGCGGCACAGCGGAGCAACCAGTTTGCTCAGTACACGCTGGGCAAACTCTACCTGCTGGGACGGGAGGTACCGCAGGACAAGGCGCTGGCGAAGCAATGGTTGAAACAATCCGCCGCCCAGGGCAACGAGTACGCTCAATTCTTTCTCGACCGGCTGGACCAGTTCCGCCCGCCCTCAGCGCTATTGGCGGCAACCCGTCTGCTGCGGCAGATCGGCAGTATTTTTCAGGACAACTCCCTGCCCAAGTCCAGTCCAGTGGGCATCCGCCACACCGACCATAAGCTCCGCCAGAGGGAGAGGGAGAAGAAAATCGCCCTGGGCCACAAGGCAGACGACCACGAGGAATACCAGGGTCCCGCCGTGTCCATGTAAAAAGAAAGGCGCCTCCCGTCAGCGGGAGGCGCGGGCATCCGCTTCCGTCACAGACAATGTGTGCGGGAGCAGCGCATAGTCGTTGAACAAAAAGCGGAGCTTGTCAATTTCCTTTTCGATGTGGTAGTGGCCGCAGTACCACCGCTCATAGTGCAGATGGCGCTCAATTTCATCGAGCCACTGCTCGGTGGATTTGTCCACTGTGGACTGGTCGACCATGGGAAGAAACGCCTCGACCGGCTCGTAGCGCAGCGGGCAGGTATGGGAGAGAACGATATCGACTTGCCAACCGCGCTTGGACAGAACGCGCTCCACCTTGGCCTTAATCTCCGGCGACGGCTGTTCATCCGCCCACCAATGCCAGCCTCTGGCGAGCCTGTAATACTTGTCCACACTGTATGCGCCGCCGATGACAAGACAGGCGTGACCGCAGAAATCAAAGACCTCGCCATCAACGGCGAACATGATATTGGGAAACTCAGGCTGGGCCCAGACCTGCCCGCCGTGGTAGCGCCGCAGCTCATAACCGAGCTCGGGGCCGGGGCGCATCTCGTGGTTTCCGTGAATGCAGAAGAAGGTGATTGACAATTCGAAAAGGACTTGCTTATTCAGCGTGTCCCGTCCGTCACCGAAATAGTTCAGCCCGGCATCACCCAGGATGATGAAAGTGTTCTCAGTGGTGACCGCTTTGGATACGAAAAAGCCTATGACCCGGTCAAAGCGCCCATGGGTGTCGCCGGTCAGGTACACGATGTTTTGTACTTGCTCCATTTGAGCACGCCTCCCTGTGTTGGCCGATATGTCAAGTATAGCTTGAAAACGCTGATATTGCAAGGAATGTTCTCTCAATGGCGTTGTCATGCAGACACCGAAACCATAAACACAAATAGCAGAAATATAGTCACGAATTTGATAGCTTTCCAAGGCTGATTGTGGTATGTGTTGTGTTGCGGAATCCCGAAACGAGGTGAAAACTATGGCAAAAAGAAGACCGTCTGGCGACGGCATGGTGCGAAAGCGGGAGGATGGTCGCTGGGAGGGCCGCATCGTCATTGGACACAAGCAAAACGGCGACCCCATCTTCCGCCATGTCTATGCCAAGACGCAAAAGGAGCTGATGGACAAGCTCCACCGCAATATCGAGGACTACCACGACGTGGACCTGACCGAGGACAGCCGCATGACGCTGGGCGAGTGGCTGAACCGCTGGCTCAGCGAGTACAAGGCAGAGACGGTTCGCCCCGGCACCCTGCGGGGCTACCGAACCCTGATCGAACAATATATTAAGCCCCAGTTGGGCGGCAAGCAGGTGTCCCTGATTACCACGCAGGACGTTCAGCGGATGTACCGCCGGTTGAAAAAAGAGGGGCGCGTGATCGAACACCCCGAAAAGGGTACCCAGCTTGCCGACTCCACCGTTCGCGGCATCCACTCCATGCTCCATCTGGCGATGCAGGACGCAGTGCAGGCGCATATCATTGCCAAGAACCCCACGGAGGGGACCACCGTGCCCAAGCAGAGCGGCGGCACGAAGCAGGTGCTGAACGACCGGGAGCTGGACGCTTTCCTCGCCGTCATCGAGGGGGATGAAATCTGGCACGATTTTTTCTATACGGAACTTACCACCGGTCTGCGGCGGGGCGAAATCTGCGGTCTCATGTGGCAGGACTTCGACGAGAGAAACAGTACGCTGAAGGTGTGCCGCACCCTCCACAGCAATAAGTTGGGGGTGTTCTCCCTGGGCGACACCAAGACGGGAACTGGCATGCGCACCATCGTCCTGCCTCAGAGCACGGCGGAACTTCTGCGGCGGCGCAGGGAGAAGTCCGTCAGCCAGTGGATTTTCCCCAACCCTGTTATGCCAGAGTTGCCCGTATCCCCCGGCGCAGCTTACAACCACTTGAAAACTTTATTAAAGAGGGCGGGCCTGCCCAGCATCCGGTTCCACGATCTGCGCCACACGTTTGCGACCCACGCCCTGGCCAGCGGCGTGGACGCCAAGACGCTCTCAGGTATTTTGGGCCACACCAACGCCAGCTTTACGCTGGACACCTACACCCATGTGACACCGGATATGCAGAAGACCGCCAGCGGCATCGTGGGCGGCTTCATGGAAAACCTCTTCGGAAAGGAGTTGAAACCGTGGCAAGAAAGCGAAAGAGCGGGGACGGAACCGTAAGACTGCGCAAGGACGGGCGCTGGGAGGGGCGGGTCGTCATCGGCTACGATGACAACGGGTACCCCAAGACTAAAAATGTCCTTGCCAAAACAAAAAGCGAGTGCATGGAAAAGCTCCAGGCACTCAAGGAAGCCTGCGGTGGGGTGAAGTCGGAAAAGCTGCGGCCCGAGATGCCTTTCGGGGACTGGCTGGAATATTGGTTTGAAAACCACTCCAAGCCGAAGCTCCGCCCCACCACTCAGGCAAATTACGAGAGTCGCATCCATCTGCACATTGTGCCTGAGATCGGTAAAATACCGCTGAACAAGCTGACGCAGAACGACCTACGGCAGTTCTACGCACGGCTCAAAAAGACCGGACGACTGCGCTTCACGGATCAATACGGCGAGGGGCTGTCCGACCGGATGGTGCGAAGGTGCCACGCAGTCTGCCGCACCGCGCTGGAAAAGGCGGTGCAGGACGGCCTCATCCGCACCAACCCCGCCATCGGCTGTAAGCTGCCGCCCAAGAAAGCGCGGGAGATGCAGGTGCTGGATCGGGAGGAGCTCCAGCGGTTCCTCATCCAGGCCAAGGCGGAGGGGTACTATAAGTTGTTTCTCCTGGACCTCGCCACCGGCCTGCGCCGAGGTGAGCTGATGGCCCTCCAGTGGGATGACCTGGACTTTAAGACTGGCGTCCTAAATGTGAACAAGCAGATCTACGATGTAAAGGGTGAGCTACAGCTCAGCACGCCGAAAACCAAGACCTCCATCTGCAAGCTGACTCTTCCGCCCGCAGTGGTAGCGGTGCTGAAGGAGTACCGGGAGACGGTGGACTCCCGCTGGATGTTTCCTTCCCCGGTGAAAGAGGACTGCCCCATGACCCCCTGCGCGGTGCGCAAGCGGCTCCAGCTCATCTTGGAACACGCCGGGTGCAAGCATGTCCGCTTCCACGATTTGCGCCATACATTTGCCACCCTGTCACTGCAGAACGGCATGGACGTGAAGACTCTATCAGCCATGTTGAGCCATGTGTCAGCGGCTACCACGCTGGACATCTATACCCATATAACCGACGATATGCGGCACACCGCCGCCGTTAATATCGACCGTGGCATCGGCAAGGCGGAGGCAATGGAGGAGGGAGTGGAGTCATCCTCAACCCAGCCGGAAACACCGAGAATGACCGATTTCAAGCCCTATGTGGGACGTAAACGCAAGCCCGGCACCGGCTGCGTCAGCGAGATCAACGACCACCTGTTTGAGGGAAGGTATTCACCAATGTGGCCCGACGGCAAGAAGCACGCCCGGAACGTCTACGCCAAGACGCATGAGGAGTGCTAGGAAAAGCTGAAGGCTCTGATTGTGCAGATGAAGATGGAGATAGCTGAGGCTAAGAAAAAAGCGGCAGAAGGGAAATAAGAGAAACACGAGGCGATGATATTTCACATCATCGCCTCGTGTTTGTATCAAAAGTTACGATTGCTCTTCCATTAAAAGCTGGAATATTTGCTTGTTGGTTTCGCTGTCACGGTGGAGCAGGCAATAGAGTAGGTCGTTTGTGGCCCCCTGCTCAAAGACAGGGACCAGCGGAGCAATAAGAAACCGTTGCTTCAGCCGCAGGTTGAGCGTCTCCATCAGCGGCTCCCCGGCTATATCAGAGATGCGCCGATATAAATCCGCCAGCTTGGGGACGTCACAGTTGTCGCCAATCCTGCTCTCCGCCTCCCGCAGGAAGTGCTTTACCGCAAAAGGGAGAAACTCGTCAGCAAGGGAAGCATACAGCAGGTTCATCCTCGTCTGACGCTCCTGACAGCGCATGATATCCACCCGGCCGATCAGCGCATTCAGCGCGGTGTCGTAGAAGGGGTGATCTTTCTCCGTGCCGTCCCGGTCCAGCACGTCAAAGCACAGGCTCCGCAGCTCGCCGCCCCGCTCAAAGCCGTCGCTCCCCGCCTCGTAAGCCAGCATCGCATTAGCGCCCTCCAGGTAAAGAGAGAGGTAGCTGTCCAGCAGGTACGCCTGCCTGCCCAGCTTCAAGCGGATGTCTCCCGCCAGCGTGAGCAGGGACTGGAGCGTCCCGCCCGTGGAGTCCGGGGCGAAGCGCCCGGAGAACCCCTGGTGTGTCTCAAAAATGTTCATCATATCCCGACCTTTCAGAAAGAGTCGGGAATTTCCCTTATCGTCAAAAGCGTATGCAAAGGCGGGGGGCATCACGCCCCGGAACCCATGCACGCGCAAAGTTTGATACTTGTGCCGCCGCGACAAAAGCGGTATACTAATTTTGTCGTGGCGCCGTTTTACGGTTGTGCCGGGTGGCCGATTCACCTTGGTGCAGGGCTGGTGTACTCGCAATACGCCAGTCTGCCATGACGTTTTTGATTGTCGGGGAAACCCCGCAAGTGTATGTAAACTCTGGCGGGAAGAAAAGTCAAGTTATGTTTTCGGGTTAAAAGCTGCGCCGCAATAAACAAAGAAAAAAACCTCTAAAATTGCTGTCACATAGTAAATACCTAACAGTCTAATAAAACTGTTTAAGCTGACATTACCTAATTTACATCACGTCTCGACAGGTTAATCTGCAACTGCTATACTTAATGTTAAAGAGAAGCCGGAAGCACTTTTGATGTGAGAGAAAAATAGAGGAAGAAGTGATTACATGTTCTCCTTTTTACGCGGGAAAAAAAAGTTGACAAAGCATGGCGACTACAAAAACCTGACCGCCCTCTATTTTGGTGCACCAGTATATGAAAAAGTTGATTTAGTGATTTACCGGCCTGAGAGAAAGTTAGAGTTATTTTTTAACACGCAGTCCTACATCTTAGATATGGATTACCTCTCTATAAGTATTTACCCAGACCTGTGCACTTCTTTCCTCGCACTGGGATCACGATGCTTTAATGCGGATTGGATGGACATGCAGTCAATCTTGGTGGCGGAACAAAACCGGCGTCAGAACTCAGAAAGCAAATTGCTCCCCAAAGACGGAATTGCTCTGCAATACGAAACAAAGGATGGAAAGCACATGTTAATTTTACTTTTGTCTGATGTTTTTCTTGAAATGATGCATTTGAACAACGATCTTAACGCGCTTCTCCCTGAGCAGCCTTACTCCAGAACAGAGTTATAAAATATAAACAAGATACGATTGTTTATATCCTGTCATTTTATTTTGTAAGTGTAATTATAGGACTTTGCCTCATTTTGGGACATTTAAACCCGCATAAACAGAGGCATAGCAAAAGACCGTCAACATATGTCGACGGTCTTTCCACTTTGGTCCGAGTGACACGATTCGAACGTGCGATCTCTTGGTCCCAAACCAAGCGCGGTACCAGCTCCGCTACACCCGGATATTTACTTTTTCGGTTTCCGAAAATTTTGCTGTCTGTGGTCAAAGCTGTGGTCAGAGGCAATTTTGAGGTGCTTTTCAATCAGCGGTCAAACCCCGCAAACGCCCGTGTCTCAACGGCTTCCGGCCTTGCGCCCTCACTCGCCCCGGATAACGTCCCGCCACTCCCAAAGCAGGCGCGCTACCAACTGCGCTACACCCCGTTGTATTTCTATTCTTGTTATCCCAAGTATAATTATTTTTGCGGGCTTTGGAAGCTGTCAAAGCAACTTCTTTCGCTCCATTGATGAATAGCCTTTTTATTATATGCAATATGCTGATAAAAGTCAATATCCCGCTTGGAAACAACTTCCTGCATCTGTATTTTTTACAGCCATCATGCTATAATAACCTCACGCCATGGCCAGAAATGAAGCCTTCAACAACCGAGAGCGTGTGAAGGCACACCTATGAGCAGCAATTGGTCATTTCAACACCGTTTGCAACGTACATAAATATAGTATCATAAAGTTCATTACAAAGGGAAAGGATGTTGCCGCATGCCCAGATTTTTTATCGACTACGTTCCGGAGGAAACCGCCGTTTTAACCGGCGCGGACGGAAAACATATCGCCAAATCCCTGCGGATGCATCCCGGAGAAAATCTGATTTTATGCGACAGCATCGGGACAGACTATCATTGTGAAATCGACCATATCGACGGCGAGAGCGTCACGGTGCGGATTTTGAACTTCTGCCGCAGCGTCAGCGAACCCTCTGTGCGCGCCACGCTGTATCAGGCCTTTCCCAAGGCGGACAAGATGGATACCGTCGTGCAAAAGGCAGTGGAACTCGGCGTCAGCCGGATTGTTCCCATGATGACCGCGCGCTGCATCTCCCGGCCCGACGCAAAGGCCGCCAGGAAAAAAGGCGAACGCTGGCAAAAGATCGCGGAGGAAGCCGCCAAGCAGAGCGGGCGCGGCGTGATCCCGCAGGTGGCGGCACCAATGGAATTCCAGGACGCGGTTTTGGACGCCGCTCAGGAGGGCGTCCTGCTCTTTTTCTATGAGGGCGGCGGGGAAAGCATCGTCTCTCTGGTTCAGCCGCAAGATCGTTCTGTTTCTCTTTTCATCGGCCCCGAGGGTGGTTTCGCGGAGGAAGAAGTCACATTTGCAAAGGCGCACGGTGCACAGGTAGCTACTCTTGGCCCGCGCATTTTGCGTACGGAAACCGCCCCCATCGCGGCGTTGGCCGCGATTATGCTGGCCAGCGGCAACATGTGAGGAGGGATTGGATATGCGAACGGCTTTGATCACCGGCGGTGCGCGCGGCATTGGCGCAGCATGTGCGCGGGGACTGGCACAGGATGGATTCCGTGTGGCGGTCAACTACCAATCCAGCCGCGACAAGGCGGAGGCGCTTTGCGAAACGCTCCAACGCATCAATGGGCTGGAACACCTTGCCATACAGGCGGACGTTGCCGACCGCGCACAGGTAGAGGCAATGTTTGCCCGTGTGGGCAGTGTAGACGTGCTGGTCAACAACGCGGGCATCGCGCAGCAAAAGCTGTTTACCGATTTGACGGATGCGGACTGGGACCGCATGTTCGCGGTGGATGTGAAAGGCGTGTTCCTCTGCTGTCAGGCGGCGCTGCCCTACATGATTCATGAAAAGCGCGGTGCAATCGTCAACATCAGCTCCATGTGGGGACAAGTCGGCGCTTCCTGCGAAGTGCATTATTCCGCGGCAAAAGCGGCGGTGATCGGGCTGACCAAAGCACTGGCAAAGGAACTCGGCCCGTCGCAGATTCGCGTCAACTGTATTGCGCCCGGCGTCATCGCCACGGAGATGAATGCCCTGCTTGATACGGAAACCATGGAAGCGCTCCGGGAGGAAACGCCGCTGGAAACCATCGGCACCGCGGAACAGGTGGCGGACGCGGTCCGCTTTCTCGCGTCTGACCGGGCCTCCTTTATCACCGGTCAGGTATTGGGCGTCAACGGCGGCATGATCCTCTAATTGTTAACAAACTGTTGACCAGGGTTTACATTTGTGTAACGGTGGTTGCCTTTTCAAGCTACGTTTCGTATAATACATTCATAAAAATATTGTCAGAGCGGAGGAAGCACATTGAAACAAACAAATTGCAAACGCGGGCTTGCCCTGCTTCTGGCAGCAGGAATCTGCCTGTTTGGTTCCGGTTGTACAAGCCCTGAGGAAGACGCCTCATCCGATCCCCCATCTTCCGGGATTGCCTCCAGCGAACCGGATATCATCGTTTCTTCCCAGCCGCCGAAGCAGGAGGAAACCTCCTCAATGAAGGCGCCTGAGGTGACTGTGGTCAGCCAGACCGCGGATCATATCCAGCGTGAAATGGTTACGCCGGTTTTTGCAGACTTTGCCGGTGCGGAGGAACTGAACGACAGAATCCGGCAGCAGCAAACCGATGATCTGGAGGAAATCGCGGGAATTTTGGAGGACTACGCGGAGCCTCCGGAAAGTCCGTTCTTTTACCGGAGCGTCTTTGATTATCAGGAAAACGGCCTGCTCTCCGTCTGCATGCTCAACGAAGACTACACCGGCGGGGCACATGGCATGCATTGGATCACCTCCTACAATCTGGACCCGGCGACCGGCGTCTTTTACGAATTTCGCGACCTGTTCCGTGATCCCGACACTGCGGTACAGACCGCCACTGCAAAAATTGAGGAAACCGTTCGCAGCTTCGACTTGGACGAAACCATGACCGCCGGGGCCATGCAGACTGTTCAGGAGCAAAACGGCAATTTTTCCTACTACCTTTCCGGTGACCAGCTGGTGATCTACTATCAGCCCTACGACATTGCGCCGTATGCGGCGGGCCTGATCCGCATCCCGATCCCGTTGAGCGAACTGGGAGAAACCGTTGTTCTCCTGCGCCACACACCGGAGCGCGCCAGCGTGCGCGTCAACGGCAAGGATACCAGCGTAAGCCGCAAACTGCTGCTTAACGAAAACGGGGATGCGACCGTTCTGCTCCCCATGCCGGAAATTGCGCGCCTGTGCAACGTGGAAGCAACCATCAAGAACGAATCCTGCATGATTGCAGGCAAGGAATATGATGTCACGTACGCCAACGGCGGCGCGTATATCTCCCTCTATGACTTCCTGGACGCCGTGCAGAACGACGTACCCGGGTGTTTGGTCGTCTATGGCGAAGATGAAGTGCTGCGCATGTACACAGAGACATAACAAAATAGCCTGATCACAATGCACGCTTTACACAAAATATTGGCCGTATAAGCGCGAAGGGGCCGTTGCAGTTTGAATTCTGCAACGGCCCCGAAATTTTGCCCGGCAGCATAAAAGGTCCGTAAAGGACCATATCACTCGTTCCCACTCGCTCTTGACCTCCGGTCGGGACGCTCGCTTGAGGCTAAAGCCTCGCTCGACGCTCTAAACGACCATCGCCGCTTTTTAGAAAAGCGGAAAACCACACTTTGTCCTACGCCACAATTAAAACAAAGGCTGTTTTGCAACGCGCTCTTCGTTCATTCAGCTGATCTTTTATGCGTTCAGCTAATTGTAAACCGGGCTCTTTTCTACACCTGTTACAATCAAAACTGAATCTTTTTCAGGATGTAATGGGTCAGGTCGCTGATCTTCACGCGCTCCTGCTGCATGGTATCGCGGTCGCGTACGGTGACGCAGCCGTCGGTTTCGCTGTCAAAGTCGTAGGTGATGCAGAACGGCGTACCGATTTCATCCTGACGGCGGTAGCGTTTGCCGATGGAACCGGCGTCATCATAGTCCACCATAAAATGTTTGGTCAGGGAGGCGTAGACTTCCTGTGCCTTCTCGTTCAGCTTCTTGGAGAGCGGCAGCACGGCGGCCTTAAACGGCGCCAGCGCCGGATGCAGGCGCATGACGACGCGCACGTCGTTCTTCTCCGCGTCAACCACTTCCTCGTCGTACGCATCGCAGAGGAACGCCAGCGCCACACGGTCCGCGCCGAGAGACGGCTCCACCACATAGGGAATGTAGCGCTCGTTGGCCTCCTGATCGAAGTACTCCAGACTCTTGCCGGAGTGCTCCTGGTGTTGCTTGAGGTCGTAGTCCGTGCGGTCCGCGATGCCCCAGAGCTCGCCCCAGCCGAACGGGAACAGGTACTCGATGTCCGTCGTCGCCTTGGAATAGAAGGAAAGCTCCTCCTTTGCGTGGTCGCGCAGCCGCATGTTCTCCTCCGTCATGCCAAGGGAAAGCAGCCAGTTGCGGCAGTAGGAGCGCCAGTATTCAAACCACTCCAGATCGGTGCCTGGCTTGCAGAAGAATTCCAGCTCCATCTGCTCGAACTCGCGGATGCGGAAAATAAAGTTACCCGGGGTGATCTCGTTGCGGAAACTCTTGCCGACCTGCGCCACGCCGAACGGTACTTTGCGGCGTGTGGTACGCTGAATGTTGGCAAAGTTGACAAAGATACCCTGCGCCGTCTCCGGACGGAGATAAATTTCGTTCTTCGCGTCCTCGGTCACGCCCTGGAAGGTCTTGAACATCAGGTTGAACTTGCGGATATCCGTGAAGTTGGAGCCGCCGCAATCGGGGCACTTAATTTCGTGCTCCTTGATGAAGTCCATCATCTTCTCGTTGCTCCAGCCGTCGGCGGACTCGCCGGTGAAGTCCTCGATCAATTTATCCGCGCGGTGGCGGGTTTTGCAGTCGCGGCAGTCCATCAGCGGGTCGGAAAAGCCGCCCACGTGGCCGGACGCCACCCACACCTGCGGGTTCATTAAAATGGCGGAATCAAGCCCTACGTTATAGGGGCTTTCCTGCACAAATTTCTTTTTCCAAGCATTTTTGACGTTGTTTTTGAACTCGACGCCCAGAGGGCCGTAATCCCAGCTGTTGGACAGGCCGCCGTAGATCTCCGAACCGGCATAGACAAAGCCGCGGTTCTTGCAGAGCGCCACAATTTTTTCCATGGTTTTTTCCGTTGCTAACATGTAAAATCCTCCATTGTCCGGGGCGCTGGCTGCGCTCCGTTTTATTTTGCAGGGGAATGCGGGTCTTTGAAAATGAAGAGCTTGCTGAACACGTAATTTAACACAATCACAATGACGTTCATGATGACTTTTGCCAGCCAGTCGTTCCAGGAGAGAAGAATGACCAGCAGCCACATACCCACGGTATCCACCCCAAGGGAAAGCAGCCGCGCGCCTACAAACGACGCCAGTTCCCGCCAAAACGTTTTAGCGGCAAAGCTTTTGCTTTGAAACACAAACAGCTTATTGGTGACGAATGCAAACGCGACGGAAAGCACCCAGGCGAGTGTATTGGCCGTCAGAAGCTCCCAACGCAGGACATCCCGCAGCAGTCCAAATGAAAGGATATTGACGGCGGTGGTCAACACGCCGAATACGATATACAGCACCATTTCCGGCGCAGTCAGAAAGTTCCAAAGCTTTTTGAGCCGTTCCACTTGCACCCCATCCTTTTCATATTCTTATAGTGTAGCATTCCAAAGCGCCTCTTGCAAGGAAAAGCGCAAAGTTTTCCATCGGCGGGCTGCACTCTTGACGGATGCGGCCAATTGTGCTATTCTATCTGTACTAGATTATATAATACAGATAACACATAGAACAGGAGGATTCCCCATGGTCTTTGGCATATTGCTGTTTGGGCTGCCGACCGCATGCATTCTGTCCCTGCTGATTTACCTGCCCATCTGCCTGGCACACCGAAAGGACAAGCTTCCCCTGCCGCGCCACTTGACGGTTTACGCCTTTCTGGTATACTGCTGCATTGTCCTCTTCGCCACAGTATTTCTGTGGGGCATCAATTTTAACCCGGGGTACTATCTTCTCAATTTACAGCCGTTTATTTGGATCACGGAGACTTATGAAATGGGCTGGGCGCGGATGGTCGAGCAGCTGCTTCTGAATATCCTGATGTTCGTCCCGCTGGGCTTCCTGGCGCCGATGGTCTTCAAATCCCTGCGCCGGCTCTGGTCGACGGCGGCTTTTTGCCTGTGCTTTACCGTTTTCATTGAGACGTTCCAGTATTTTACCGGACGTTCCGCGGACATCGACGATGTGATCATGAACCTGCTGGGCGGCGTCCTGGGCTTCCTCGCCTTTGCTCTGCCAAACTGCTTTCTGCGGGACAAGCCCTTTTGGAGAAAGCTGCTGGGAAACGCACCAATGAAAAATTTTGAAGAATCCGCGGAAAACGCTTGACTTAAAGTACACTTTAAGGTCTATACTTCTTTCAGTGACGCGGCGCAGACCGTGCGCCGCAGGAAAGGAGTCTTTATCTATGACATTTCGCTATTACATGCCCACGCGCATCCTGTTTGGAAACGGGATGCTGAACGAGTTGCATCAGCAGGAGCTGCCCGGCAAAAAGGCACTCATCGTCACAACCAACGGCACATCCGTCAAGAAGTTCGGCTATCTCAGCCGTCTGGAGGAACAATTGGACCGTGCAGGTGTGGAACACCTGCTCTTTGATAAAATCCTGCCCAATCCCATCAAAGACCATGTGATGGAGGGCGGCGCGCTGGCCAAACAGAACGGCGTGGATTTCGTGATCGGTTTGGGCGGCGGCAGTGCTATCGACGCGGCGAAGGCCATCGCCATCATGGCGGCAAACGAGGGCGACTACTGGGATTATATCTCCGGCGGCACAGGCAAGGGCCTTCCCGTCCCAAATGACCCGCTGCCGGTCGTCGCCATCACAACCACCGCGGGCACCGGCACGGAGGCCGACCCGTGGACCGTCACCACCAAAACGGAGACAAACGAAAAAATCGGCGGCGGCTACGACAAAACTTTCCCCTTCCTGTCGATTGTGGACCCGGAGCTGATGGTCTCCGTTCCCGCGAAGCTGACTGCCTATCAGGGCTTTGACGCGCTGTTCCACAGCACGGAGGGATACCTGAACAACACCTCCTTTGCGATGAGCGACATGTACGCGCTGAAAGCGATCGAGCTGATTGGCAAAAGCCTCGCCAACGCAGTGCGGGACGGCTCCGACCTGGAAGCGCGCGGCGACGTAGCGCTCGCCAACACGCTGGCGGGCATGGTGGAATCCACCTCCGGATGCATTTCCGAGCACAGCCTGGCACACGCAATCAGCGCCTATCACCCCAATTTTGAGCACGGGGCGGCGCTCATCGCCATCAGCAAGGCATATTACACCTATTTTGCAAACACCGGCAAATGCGACGCCCGCATGATCCAAATGGCGAAGGCGCTGGGCAAGGCGGACGCCGCCAGCCCGATGGACTTTGTTACCGCTTTGGTGGAACTGCAAACCGCCTGCGGCGTAGACAGCATTCAGATGAGCGGCTATGGTATGAAACGCGGGGAACTGGAAAAATACGCGAAGAATGCCCGCGAGACGATGGGCGGCCTGTACGCAGTGGACCCGGTTCCACTGAGCGACGCGGACGCGCTGCAGATTCTGGAGGATTCCTTTCGGTAATTGAATCTGCATCTTGATCAGGCAGCTTACCAAAAACAGAAGACGTGCGGCCGGCACAGCATCGGCGCACGTCTTCTGTTTTTGTGTAAAAAGATTTTGTCCCTCTTCCCGTAACGAAGTCAAAATCCCCTTCATAAGATAGCTTAAGTACCAGAAAGGGGGATTTCACCTTGTATGACGATATACCCAGCGGCTCTTACGCGGCGGGAAAAGTCATTGTCGCCTTAAATCGAAACGGCGGTCCGTCCGCCGGCCCCAGATACGACCTCCACCACATTTTAGATGGGCTCGACTATGAAAAAGCAGAACTCCTGTTCCACTCGGAAAAGAGTCACGGGGAAAACGGCACAGGAGACATCTTATTGGTTTACCTGAAGAACAAACATCCTTCGGCGGTCCTCGATGCCATTGAAACGCTGTCGGGTCATCCACATGTCCGCTATGCGGAACCCGATTATATAGAAACCCTGCACGCCGTCCCCAACGATCCGCTCTATAACCAGCTTTGGGGGACGCAGAAAATTGACGCGCCTTTGGCCTGGAATTTTACAACGGGAAGTTCCAAAGTGTCCGTCGGTGTGATCGACACCGGAATCGATTTCCGTCATCCGGATATCCGAAGAAACATGTGGGTTTCCCCAAACGGACGATTGGCCAACGGATGGAACTTTGCCGACAACGATCGGAATTCCATTGACACTGACGGACACGGGACGCATGTGGCGGGCACCGTCGGGGCTGTAGGAAACAACTGCATCGGCATTACGGGCGTCTGCCAGCACGTCAAGGTCGTTTCCATGAAATTTGGCCTTGACACCGCCTCCGCCATTGCGGCCATCTCTTTTGCAAACCGATTCAACATTCCGATTCTGAATGCCAGCTGGGGCGGACGCGGCTATTCAAAAGCCCTTAGGGATGCCATTCAAAAATACAACGGCCTGTTTATTGCATCGGCGGGTAACTCCGCGGAAGACAACGATATAACCCCCGTCTACCCCGCTTCTTATGACTGCGATAACATCATTTCCGTCGCGGCAACCACGCCGGAGAATACTCTGGCCCGCTTTTCCAATTATGGAGCGGAAAGCGTCGACCTCGCGGCGCCCGGAACCGATATTCTAAGCCTCGGCCTGCAGCGTGAATACAGCACACAGAACGGAACCTCCATGGCAGCGCCGCACGTAGCCGGCGCGGCGGCTTTGTTAAAATCTTACCTGCCCAATCTGACGACTTTGTATTTAAAAGATATGATTTTATCCAGCGCGGTCAAGGTTCCCCAGCTTGCCGGTAAGGTATCAACCGGCGGCATGCTGAATGTGAACGCCATGTTTGAACGGATGAACCGGCTGCGGCGGTCGAGCATCTGACCTTGGAAAGCAAGTCTATTTCAACGTATCAGAGAAATGTTTTAAATCCTGTTTGATTTCATCAGGCAGCTGATTGTACGCAATATTATCAATCGCTCCCTGAAGCGTATACAAATGAACCAGACATACATTTGAGAATCGCATTTTTAATCGAACGAACGCTTCTTTGCTTCCCGTTTGTATGAGCTCCTCCGCGGAGCAAATCCCGATGGACTCCAGCTTCTTTTCCATCTCAGTTCCTATATTTTGCATAGAGGTACATTTTGCCACAAAACCACATCCTTTATCTCACACGGACAGCGGGTTGCACCTTTAATGACAGCCCGCTGTCCGCGCAAATTTGTATGTTCGCCGGCCTGTCTTTTATAGACAGGTTGCTCTTTGAAGCCTTAACGTTTGCCATCCATTTTGAGTTGTGCTTACTTTTCCGGGTACTGCTTCCCAATCCGCAAATAGGGAAGCGCAACACATGCAATCCCCCCGATCATGTTCCCAAGGGTGACAAGCAGCAGATTGTACACTTCTCCGCTCAGGGAGACAGCCGCGCCCCCGGCGGGAGCCAGCAGGCTGATGGTCAGCAGCGTCATGTTGGCGACGCTGTGCTCAAATCCTGTGGTGATAAACGCCAGCAGGCACCAGAAAACCATGATCAGCTTGCCAGATTCCGACTTGCACCGGAATCCGCACCAGACCGCGAGACAAACCAGCATATTGCAAAGGATCCCCCGGCAGATCAGCTGCGCTGGAGGAAGCGACATCTTGACTGCCGCCGCGCTGGAGATAAACTCTCCCACCGCGCCCGTCGCAAGGCCGCACCCCACAAAGACGAACGCAAGTAAAACAGACCCGATCAGATTACCGATATAGCATGCCGCCCAGACCTTGCAGCAATTTCCGATGGTAACCGTCTTTTTTGCCGCGCCTACGGCCATCACCAGGTTGTTCCCGGTAAAAAGCTCCCCACCCGCAATGACAACCAGGCTCAGGGCGACTCCAAAGGTGCAGCCCATGAGCAGCTTATTTGCGGGATTCCCGTTGAGCTGCCCGCCCACGGTAAAAGCAAGCAAAACGCCGAACCCGATGAAGACGCCCGCCAAAACAGAGGCGAGAAAATAGCCCGCTGGATTCGTTTTTAGCAGATGGTATTTTCCCTTTGCGGCGTTCGCCGCCGCCGTGATCTCTTCGTGGAACATAAATTCCCCTCCCATGGCGGGGAAGCGCATTCCCTGCCTGCTGATCTATTCCCCCGTTCCCGGAGGGCCTGGTTGCTGTATGTCATCGCCTTTCAATTCAGGCGCCGACGATGCGGACAGAATCAAAAATTACCCCGCACACATACAGTCAAGCTGGAGCTGTAAACAAAAAAGCAACAGCACTGTAAAGCGCCATTGCTCTTTATTATTAAAACATAAGCTGTCGAATTTTGTCAAGCCTGTTTTCGACTTTCCATACAGACCCGATTCCCCTCGCCGTATCATTTTCTCCAAAATGTCTGACACTCTTTTTTATCCTCTATATTGTACCGGATAATGCGTTCCAACAGCGCATGGTCGACCGGATCGGTCCACTTGATCCGGAAAATTTGCGCGCCCTGGCTATATCCGGACGCAGCGATCTCATCGGAAAACGCCGCCATGGTCTTCGCTTCCGGAGCAATGGCAAAATGCTGCTTTGACACGCTGAACCCTAAGATAAAGGTACCATGATCCGTAAACATCGGCTGGTTCCAGGCAATGCGGGTTTCCAAATTGGGAAAGCCGCGCTTTATCCACGAAAGCACCTCTTTCAGTTTCATTCGATGTTCTTCCTTTTCCATGCCTGCCAGATAGTCCGCAAATGTTTCCATGACTGTCCTCCAATTGATACAACAAACTTTTCCCTTAGTATAAACCGCTGGGACAAAATCATGCCAAAACCATTGCTCAACAAAAACGAATCAGCCTGTTTAAAAGTGCTATTCTTTTTCTTCTACAAGGTTCCGAATTGCAATATTCACCAGCATAAAGATACTTAGACCGAATTTGGACCGGAGAACTTCCAGCCCAGACAAGTTGCTTTCGCAAATGAAAAAGGTACGTATAACAGAATTTTCATGTTCCGATCTTTTGTACAGGGACACTTTCTCTGTCTCAACCAAACGTGTAATAGCCACATTGACGAGTTCGCTCACGGAAACTTCATAAACCGATGTTAAATCAATGAGCCTTTGAAGCAAACGGTCATCGATCGCGTAATTTCGCCGTGACTTCCGTTCCCTCTTGCGAAATCGATTGTCCAGGTATCCCATACACCGTACACCCCATCCATCCTTTTTCTGCATTATAATACGAAATGCGGAGCAGTTGTTTGCGGCAGTACCGAACGGTGCTAAACAAAATAACAGGACGGGCGGCAGTGTTGTTTCACACTGCCGCCCGCCCTGTTTCACAGTTGGGAACGTTACATACGTTGTAATCAGAAATGAATGTACGGAAGGATATACCGGATCAGGAACAGGATCGAAATGCCGTACATGACCGGATGCACTTCCTTGAACTTGCCGCGCACCATCTTGATGACGGTGTAGCTGATGCAGCCGAAGGCGATACCCTCGGAAATGCTGTACGCAAACGGCATCATCGCAATGGTCAGGAAGCACGGAATCGCAAGCTCCATATCGTTCCAGTCGATCTCACGCACGCCGCCCATCATCATCACGCCGACCAGTACAAGGACCGGATAGGTCGCCGCACCGGGGATGAAGCCGAGGAACGGGGCGAGGAAAATTGCGAGGATGAAACATGCCGCCGTGGTCACGCTGGTGAGGCCGGTTCTGCCGCCCTCAGAAATGCCCGCGCTGGATTCCACATAGGTGGTCACGGTGGAAGTGCCGAGCACCGCGCCCACGGAGGTCGCGATGGAGTCCGCCAGCAACGCCTTGCCCGCGTTCGGCAGCTTGCCGTCCTTGGTCAGGAAGCCCGCCTTGCCGGCGGTGCCGTACAGGGTGCCGACGGTGTCGAACATGTCGACCATGGTCAGGGAAATCAAAACCGCAATCAGGGAGAAGATCGCCACGCCGATGCCCTGGTCCAATTTCAGCAGTTCGCCAAAGCCGCCCAGGAACTGTCCGAAGGTCGGCGCAAGGGAAGCGCCCACAGAGGAACCCATTGCAATGCCGACGTCCGCGCCAAATGCGAACTGCATGATCGCGCCCACAATGGTAGTGGCGATGATGCTGATAAACAGGCCACCCTTGACATTCCATACCACCAGCACGATCGTGATGATGATACCGATGACAGCAAGCAGCACCTTCGGATCGCTGAAATTGCCCAGCGTCACAAGGGTGGAATCGCTGTTCGCCACGATACCGGAGCCGACCAGCGCCACAATTGCAATGAACAGGCCGATGCCGCCGCTGATGGCCTTCTTAATCGGCAGCGGGATCGCATTGACAATCGCCTCCCTGCCGCCGGTGACGGTCAGCAGGATGAAGATGATGCCGGAGATAAAGACGGCCGCCAAACCGGCCTGCCAGGAATAGCCATAGGTACCGCAGATGGTGAACGCAAAGAACGCATTCAGGCCCATGCCGGGGGCCTGCGCCAGAGGATAGTTGGACAACAGTCCAATCAGCAGGGTGCCGATCGCCGCGGAAATACAGGTTGCCAACATAACCGCGCCAGCGTCCATGCCCGTCGCGCCCAAAATAGAGGGATTGACGAAAATGATGTACGCCATGGTGAAGAAGGTGGTCAGGCCCGCCACAATCTCTGTGCGAACCGTCGTTTTGTTCTCCTTCAATTTGAAGAAGTCTTTCCTGGCTGCCGTGGAATTGTTTGCCATTGGGTATCACACTCCTCAAGTATTTTCCCCTTTCAGCTACAGGCGCGCCAAAGAAGGTTCCGGGACTTTATGAAAATTTTGACCCAAAACCGTTTGTCCGGTGCGCGCCTAAAGAAAACCACACGGTGCGGAAAAAACCGGTCCCGTTTACTGGTTTCGCAGGCGCTGGTCTGCCGCAAAATTCCAAACGCTTTGCCGGGTGATATTCTTTTGTCAAAAAAGGGAATGATTAGTTATATTATATCGGTTTCAGGGAGAGAAATCAACTATTATTTGGTTTCTTTGCCCACAGGCCGTCCGGGAATTCCTTCCAAATGTCCGGTACAAAAACAGCAGGAGGGCCCGACCACCATCGGACCCTCCTGCTGCCGCCGCCATGGAGACGGCATCCCTTTTCACATTTTAAAAGACCCTTGGACGGTGGCACAGCCCACCACAGACTGTGCCGCCGGTTAGGGGCGCGGCCAACAACCGTCCGACACGACGGCTGCTCTCCTTCCTGCCGATCCGACCTCCAGATCCGCCGGCCGCTAAAGACCTTCTTCCTTCCTTCGTTCTACCCAACACGTAGAACTGCTGAAGCTCTGCGGTTTTTGCAAACCGCGCATTTTAAAGACTCGCGGGTATCTCCTCCAAGTGCGGCAGCCCTTCCCGCTATCGGGACAGCCGCAGATTTGTTCGCTTTATCACAGTACAAGCCTGCATCATAGCTCCATCCGGCAATGGTTTTTTGCAACCGGGAAATGCCTCTCAGGCGGCGCCATTCCGCATGCAATTCCCCCAGAAGTAACCAAATCATTCATTTTTTTCTATGAATATAGCATAAAGCTTTTTACAATGAATTGCAAGGCAGAGTTATCATTTAGAATGAAAAGTCCATATTTTCGCAACATAAATCCATATTATGTGAACAGATTTCCAAAAGCGAAAGGCCGCGGTCCACCGAGCCGCAGCCTTTGCCAACATTACCCTTTTTTCTTTCCTCCTGGCTTTTGTTTCTTTTGCGGTTCTTCCGGCGGGGCATGCTCCGGCCGGATGGAGTGTGAGAGCACCAGAGCACCCTTGGCACACGCCGGCCCCACCATCTCGTATAGAATTCCGGAGGACAGGATGATCGTGGACAGCATCGCACCCAAATCCGCCGGAAGCAGACGCTGTCCCAGCGCCGCCAATCCGATGGATACGCCGGCCTGCGGGATCAGCGCCAGGCCCAGGTATTTTCGGATTACGTCCGGCGAACGGGTCACCCACGCACCGAGATAGGCGCCGGCGTATTTGCCGGCGATCCGCACCACAAAGTAGCACACGCCGATCACGCCCGCCGTCAGCAGCATGGGAACCTCCAGCCGCATACCGGACAGGACAAAAAACAGCAGCATAATCGGGGGCGTAAAATGGTTGACCTGCTTGAACAGCTGGCGGTCCGTGATGAGATTTACATAGACCATTCCCATCAGCATACAGGCCAGCAGCGGGGACACGTCCAACATCGTGCACACGCCGGTCAGGGCGAAAATCACGGCGTTGATGAGCACCAGCCGGTGCTCGCGGGAGCGCCGGTCCGTGATGATCCATCTGAGCAAAACGCCGCAGCCCGCCCCCAGCACGAGCACCGCCGCATTCAGCGCCAGCGGGAGCAGGAAAACGCCCCAGTTCATCCGCGTGCCGCCGGAGGCCATCTCCTCCGCCACCGCCGCGCAGATGCTGAACGCGAGCAGGGCGACCGCGTCGTCCAGCGCCACCACCTGCAAAATGGTGTTGACCAGCTCGCCCTTCGCGCGGTACTGCCGGATCGTCATGATCGTGGAGGCCGGGGCCGTCGCGGAACCGATCGCCCCCAGCAGCAGAGAAAACGGAACCGACAGGTGGAAGACAAAGATCATCGTCAGTGAGACAGCCGCGGCGCCGAAAAGCGCCTCAAACAGGGTGATCAGGATCACACGCCCGCCGCTTTTCCGCAGCTCCGAAATCCGGAAATATTTGCCCACGCCGAACGCGATATAGGCTAAGGCGATATCCGTCACAAATTCCATTCCGGATATCATGGAATCGGGAATTAAATGCAGTACATACGGTCCGATTAATACGCCCGCCAGAATGTATCCCGTTACATTCGGCAGCCGTAATTTCTTGGTGATCCTCGTTACCAGGAACCCGGCAAACAGCATGATCGACAGGCTCAGGATCACCTCGGCAGAGGTATTTGCCATCCGATCTAAAAAAGTCATATGCTCACACCCTTTCTCTCAAACGATACGGGTGAGGCTGTCCGGCGGAACAGGCTTTTTATAAGGCAGAGGACCTCAATTTTGAGAGGATCAGCGCTTCCCTGCGTCCGTTTGTTTTTCCATCTCTTCCAGCCATCCTTTTGTGGGAACCACCGTGGCAAACCGGTTGTTCCAGATGCGCCGGGTATAGAACGCACACAGGTCCTTTGCGGAAAAATCCCCGTTGTCAAACGTGGTGACGGCGTCTTCCGGGATTGTCAGCTTGTACCCGTATTCAAACGCCGCCTTGCAGGTCGCGTCGATGCAGTATTCCGTCTGCATCCCCACCAGGATCAGCTTCGAAATTCCGCGCTCTTCCAGATACGCCCGCAGACCGGTTTGACGGAACGCGCTGTTAAACCGCTTGTCAAAAATCCTCTCGTCTGGCGAAGGGGCCACTGCTCCGGCAATTTCCCAGCCGGGCGTGTCCCGCTCCAACTCGTCGCCTGCGCCGCCGTCGTGCCGGACATAGAGCACTTCCACGCCCTTTTTCCGGCAGGCAGCCAACAAGTCCTGCCAATTTTTCAGCGTTTCCTGTTCCCGGTATGGGTGACCGTCCAGCAGCGCCGTCTGGACATCGACTACCAGCAATGCCGTTTTTCCCATGCAAATCGCCCCCTTTGTCTGTTTATTATAACATAAAAAAAGTGCAGCCTCCATCACAAAAAGGACAAGTGGCAAAACCGCCTTTGTTTTAATTGTAGCGCAGGGCAAAATGCGTTTCCCCACCTTTTTAAAAGGTGGCGGTTTCCAAAGGCAGCGGACGTGCAACGTCTTTCGCGGACCTCCGGTCGGGACGCGCCTCCGGCGAGGAACATTTTCACCTTGCAAATCATGCTTAAAATAGGTCTTTCTACG
This sequence comes from Anaeromassilibacillus senegalensis, assembly GCF_001261775.1. Taxonomy (GTDB): domain Bacteria; phylum Bacillota; class Clostridia; order Oscillospirales; family Acutalibacteraceae; genus Anaeromassilibacillus; species Anaeromassilibacillus senegalensis. Next base: position 841,120 of record NZ_LN868538.1, read on the forward strand.
TTTCTAAAAGCAGCGAAAACCATTTTTACCATGCAGGCAATTCTTAAAATATATTCTTCTACGTTTCTAAAAAGCGGCGATGGTCGTTTAGAGCGTCGAGCGAGGCTTTAGCCTCTAGCGAGCGTCCCGACCGGAGGTCAAGTGCGAGTGGGAACGAGTGATATGGTCATTTATAGACCTTTTGTGCGACCGGGTGGACTATCGGGGCCGTTGCAGTTTGTATTCTGCAACAGCCCCCATCACAACGCTACCATGTTTTTTCACCGTCGAACGTTCCGCTCCCGGCTGCAGCGTGAGAGTAAAAACAGATTGAAACAAAAGCAATCTGCCGCAGCCCAAATGGACCGCGGCAGTTGAGTTGATTATTGTATTCCTCAGCCGATGGTTACCACACAGTGCTGTTGCGGTGCTTCACCCACCATTGTGGTATACACGCCGGTGCTCTGGCCCGGTGTGCCAGTCGCCCAGACTCTGTAATAGTAGTCATTGCCGATCTTCGCCACAAACTGGGTCTTCAGCACACTGCCGTTGCCCACGGTGAAGTTCGGGGCCGCGCTGCTGCCGTTGACAACCGTCATCTTGAAGCAGTAGGCATTGCCCCTCTTCAGGGTGAAGGCCACTGTGGTATCGGAACGGACGGACTTCTGGCCCATCACGTTCTGTACCGCGTTGATTAACGGGTTGGGCACAGCAACTGCCGTTCCTGTACCGGAGGTGTTGCCAACCGGCTTCTTGCCGCCGCTGTTGGACGGTTTATGGCTCGGCTTGTTGTCGGGTTTCTCCGGCTCCTCCGGCTTGTCTGCCAGCGCCAGTCCCGCGCGGGCCTTCTCCACGGTCGCATACCGCACGGCGATGTCCTTCGGGGTGGCATTCTCGTCGTTGCAGGTATCCCATGCGAGATTCAATGCCGCGCGGAGGATCGCGTAGCTTGCCTCGGTGTAGTCCGCCGGGTCGAGCGCTTCGGATTCCTCCAGCAGGTCTTTCAGCGCTTCTCTGTCCGGCGTGACACGCAGGCCAGCCAGTGCGTCAAACAATTTGTCTGTCATTGCATCGACCTGCTTCTGGGTCGCGTTGCCGTCTGCCAGAAGGGCTTCCGCCTGCGGAAGGACTTCCTCAAAGGCGTCCTTCTCCGGGCCGTCCAGATATTCATCTAAATCGATTTCCTGTGCCTGCTTTACAAACAGCGCCAGCGTCTCGGTATCCGCCTTGAATTCCAGGCGCATGATCGCGTCGTGCAGGTTGTTGGCCGCCTTCTCAACTTCCGCCTTCAGCGTTTCGCCCTCGTCGTTGTAGATTTCTTCCGCGTAGGCGAGTGCTTCCGCGTAGCCTTCCAGGCTCTTCGGGGTGAAGTTGTTCAGGTCGAGCATGGCGGCGTAGTCGAGCCAATATTCCAGCTGTTCCTTGGTGCCCGCCTCGAAGGAGAGGTAATGCATTGCGTCGAGCAGTTCCTTCCAGGCTTCATTTACTTCTTCCTGGGTGGCACTGTCGTCTTCATAGACGGCCTTCGCATTGTTGCGCGCCGCGATGAAGCGTTTGCTTACGGACTCGACCAGACCGGCAAGCTGCTCGTCGGTCACTTCATTTGCCTTTTCCAGCAGGGTTTCGAGAATATCCTTATTTACATAGGTAAACGCAAAACGCAGGACGGTGTTTTCATCCGGCATGGTGAAAGTATAGGTGCAGCCGTCCGTTTCAAACGGGATGTTTTCACCGTTCAGCTTTGCGCTTGCAAACGGGCCGTTCGCCGGGGTGAAGGTCAGCGTGATTTCCCCGTTCTCCAGTGCTTTTGCCGCATACAGGCCGTTGCCGTCGAGAATAACGTCCCCGGTCCCCTCCGCGGAAAGCACCGCATTTGAACCGTACTGCACGTTTAACAGATAGGATTTTGCATCCCGCAGCGCCACCTGCACCGTTGCGTCGTTTGCCGGCATCAGGAAGCTGTATTCCCCGCCTGCCGTAATTTCCTTTGTATCAATTGCATTTCCGGCTGTATCCGTCACGGTGATGGATTCAAGAATCTTGCCCGCCTCCACATTCGCAACAGAAACTATCATGCGCTCGCCGGCTGTACCCGTTTCTGCAACAGAAACATCTGCTGTGCCGCCGGTCACTTCCGCGTCAATCGCGAACTCCGTTTGAACCTCGTCATAGCAGAGGAATTTGGCGTCCGCCCAGTTGCCGTGGTCACCGTTGATGGAGCCGTTCGGGTCCAGCATCAGCTTCAGGGTGCGCACGCCGGTCAGGTCCACACTGACAAACTCGGCAGGCATGCCGTAGGTCATGGCGGCGCTGGTAAAGCGCGGTTCCTCCTCCTGATCGCAATATACTTTAAAGATCATGGAGTTGAAATACTCTTTGAGATGGCTTGCGCCGACCCAGCTTTCAAACCGGCCGTATCCCTTGCCTGCAATGTCGTACGTGATCATGCAGTAGGCATGCATGCCGATGCCCTTGCGCTTGCCGTTGACCTCCGGCAGAGCCAGCGCTTCACCATCCGGGCCGGTGACCTGCATTCCCAAACCTTCCACGCCGCTGTCCTTGACGGCATGGCCGTAACCACCCTGATTGTCCATGCTGGTCCAGTCCAGATCGCTCACATAAACCGGCGACGTCGTACTGAAACGAACCTGATAGACGACCTCAGAGCCATCCGGACGCGTCACTGGAATCATCGTGATGCCGGGCACACTCGCCGCGCGGTAAACCTGATAGGAAACCGCGTCGTTGTCGCTCTGCACGGTCACTTCCGGGACGGGATCGCCCGCCTGGATGGGATACTGGTAAACATATACGCCCGGATCGAACTCCTGCAGGACCTTTCCGTCGACGGCGATGCCGGTGATGGTGCTTGCCGGGTCGATCTCCTTCATGGTCAGGAGTTTTGCGTCCGCCCAGTCGGCGTGGTCGCCGTTGTCCGGACCGTTTGTATCCGCCTGCAAATGCAGGATCTTGGTATTCGCAACCGGAACGGAAATCTTCTGCGCCTCGCGCGCGCCCGTCCCGGACGGCTGGCTCTCATAGATCAGCACATCGTCGGAGTACACGCGGAAGATGACGTCGCCCATATTGTCTTTGAGCGCGTCGACGCCCACATAGGCCTCAAATATCTCATAATCCGTGCCTTCCAGATTGTAATAGACGTCCGCGTTGGCGTGCACGCCCAATCCCTTGGGGAAGACGGTGCGCGCACCGTTGACGATCAGCTCCAGCTTCGGATTCTCATGGGAACGGTCCTTCTGGATCGGTCCCCAGGAGCTGCTGGAGTTCGGCTCGTAATCCAAGTCACTCAGGTAGACGGTTGACGCCAGCTCCACCGGGCGCTTTACCAGACCCGCCAGCGCATTCTTCACAAGCTCCGCCGCCTCGTCGAGCTGCGCCTGCGTCACTTCTTCCAAGCTGGCAAGCAGCTCTTTCGCGGTTGCAACCGCCTCGGCCAGCGGCGCCCAGCTCTCCGGGGTATAGTGGCCTTCCGGCAGGCATTTCGCCTGGTTGAGCTGCTCGGACAGTACGTTGACGGACCGCAGGCCGTCCTCCGCCTGAAGCAGTGCCTCCACAGCTGCCTGTACCTGCGCATCCGTAGGATTGCCCTCTTCCAGCAGGGCGTTGGCGGCGGCGATCGCATCCGCCAGCTTCTGCCAGGTCGCCGCGGTATAATCGGATTCCTTCAGCCCTTCGATGCTTTTCAATGTGTTGCGTAGGCGCTCCAGACCGCCCTTGTAAACAGGCAGTTCCGCGTCGTCCGCCGTCGCCGGGCGCAGACGGACCGCATAGCCGGTGCCGTACGCCATCGGGCGGTACATCGTCTCCGTGCTGTCGATGCGGTAGCTGACGCACTCCAGCGGGCTGCTGTTTTTATTGGAGGACGTTCCGGTCAGGCCCACCGCGTCGGCGTAGAGTTCCGCCACGTAGGTCTGGCCCGGCGTGAGGAAGGAAAGCGGGATCCGCGCTTCCCGGTCGATCGCCGAGATGCTCCCTACAAACCACTCGTCCAAGCCGCGCGTCTTGCGCGCGAAGGTCGCGTATTCGGACATGCCCGCTTCCAGCACCTTCAAATCGTCCCAATTGCTGGGCAGGTCCTTCCAGAATTGCTTTTCATTCTCCGGCAGGCCGCCGACGCTGGACGGATTGCCGTACCAGTACAGCGAGTGCATGTAGGAGCGGAACAGCAGGGACGACGCAAGCGCATACCCCTTTGTCGCCTTGCCCGGATAGCAGAAGGTATGGTCGGTCGGGCCCTGAATCGCGCGGGTAAACAGGGTGGAAATATCCTGCGCGATCTGGTCGCCCTTGATGCCTTCGTCGCCCAGGATCCCCTCGGTGGAGAGCATGTTCGGATAGGTCCGCTCGATGCCGGAGGTGACGTATTCGTCGTGGATGGTCATGACCAGGTGGTGGCGCGCCGCCGCCTGAATCATTTCCTCGTTCCGCTTCTCATACGCCTGTTCGCCCTCATTCATGAAGCCGGGCTTTACACCCGCCGCGCCCCAATCCTCAAAGCGCGCAAAGAGCTCGTCCACCGTATAGCGCCCGTATTTGTCAAACATATGGCGGTTGTTGACATACAGGATCATGCCGACGCCCTGCGAATTGGCGTATGCACAGATCTCCCGCATGTTCAGCTTCGGCGCGAACTTGCCGCCGGTGGGCCAGCCGGGAACCGGCTCGCCGGTGATCAGTCCGTACGGCGGGAACCCCTCGCCCGCGTCGAAATAGCTATCCGCGGTGATGAACTGTTTCATCGTCTCCTTGACCGCCACCAGCTCCTCGGAATCGCCTTTCTCCGGCTCCAGCTTGGACGGGTCAAGGCGGGGATCGCAGCGGTCGTCCAGCTCCGGGCCGTACCAGCCGTAATCCAGCAGCACATATTCAAAATTCTCCGCCTTGGCGGTATCGATCCAGCTCTTCAGGCTCTCCGTCGTCTCGCTGCCCGCGCCCAGCATCAGGTTGCGGCCGGGTTTGACCCACTCGGAGAATTTGTACATGTCCTCGTCCGCCGGTTCGTTCAGGTTGAGGATGATGTCTTCGTTTCCCGGCAGGCTGGCCAGCTCTTCCGCAACGACAAACACGCGCCACGGGCTGCTCTTCTGTACATTGGCAGCCACACCGACGCTTCCTCCGTCGTACATGGCGCGCAGGGTGCGGTCCGCGCTCTTTGTCATGTACATCACAGCGTAGTCATCCAGATTCGCCTCACAGATGGAGACCACCGCACCGTGTTCATATTCGACCGTCATCGGGCGGCAATAGTGCTTGCCCGCGAAGCTCTCGACCGGGACGGTTTGCGGGACCGTCTGGTTGCGGTCCTCATGAATCTGCGCCACCGCGCCGGCCGGGAACGCAAACTGCGTGTATTCGCCCGTGATGCGGTAGTCCGTCTCCTGCTCCGGCAGGATATAGCGGAGCGCCGCGCCGGTATCGTAGGCGCGCAGCTCCACGGTGACCGTCTTTCCCTCCGCGTTGGAGAGCGTCACCGCCGTCTGGTTATAGCGGTCCTCGATCACCGCCTTGTCGCCCACCACGGTATTCCAGGTGGAGTCCCCGCTGGAGGTCTCCTTGGAAACAACCGACAAATCGCTTTGGAAGCTGCCCACCGTGGTTTCCAGTCCCAGGGGCGCATCCTCCAACAGCGCGGTTCCGTCCAGAACCACATTGTAATAGGGTACGCCCTCGTTCATCCAGAAGCTGATCTGTAAATCAGCCGCCGGTGCTTCCGTCACAAGGGCATCGGCAGGCGCCCCGCCCGCCGTTTCCGCCGCGCCCGCCGCCGGGGTCAGCCCGCGCCCCGCCCGCCGTTTCCGCCGCGCCCGCCGCCGGGGTCAGCCCGAGGCTTGTCCCTACCAGCGCCATGGAGAGCAGCAACGATAGTAATCGCTTTTTCATCCTTATCCTCCTGTTCAATACAACTTTATGCCAATGGATTTTTCTCCCCTGTCCCCCCTTCTCCGGTTTTCACCTATACAGTAGCATGTCAACCAATTAAAATCTACTATCTCGTAGAATTTCAGATAAAAAATCATATACAATTTATAAATGAATTATGTAAAAGAATGGAGCCCGCCAACCGGCGGGCTCCAAAGGAAAAGAAGGAGGGATCGGAAATTCTTTTAAAAACCGGCTCAGCTGTCTTCGACCACCATTGTCTGGATCGCATCCGGGGTGTTCCCACGGCTGAGGATGAAGAGGGTATACATGTTGTTCGGTTTGACGTCTACATAGACGGATACCAGCGCCTCCGGCAGGTCGAAGTCCGTTACGCCGGAGCCCACCGTCTCGATATCCTGATAGCGCGGCATGGGGCGCAGATTCGTTTCCGCCAGATAGAACATATACTCGCCGGGGCGGATACGCTTGAAGGTTGTGACCTCTTTGTAGCGCACATCGCTGTACACCACGCGGCCGTCCTCCAGAATTACGTCGATCGGGTTGCTGTAATACGCCAGATTGCAGGCGCGGAAGCAGGACATATTCCGCGGACGGGTGCAGGGCTCGTCGGAAATCTGCATCAGGTCAAGGCCGCTGGCGGTATTGATAATCGCGATGGTCACGGTATCGCCCGCACGGAACGGCATGGATTTCTGAATGTACACATATCCGTTCGTACCGGTCACCGTTACCGTCTGGAACCCGTCGGAAACCCTTCCATAAGGGGTCAAGCTGGCAAAGCCCAGTCCGTTAACGATAAAACGGCGGTTGATAAACACACGGAACGGCTGATAGCCGAATGCCGCGTTCAAAAAACGCACCTTGCCGAACCGGGAATCCGTATTGCAGAAGAAACACGGCGGATTGGGAAGCGGCAGGATCGGGATTGTTTGTCCGGGACGGCCCGGATAGACAGGGCCACCCTCGCCCGGATTGGGCAGAGGGATCATTGGCAGATTGCTTCCGGAGCCTCCTACGGAGCCCCCTTCGCCCGGGTTGGGCAGCGGGATCACCGGGATATTGTTTTCAGGAATAATCGGGCCGCCCTCGCCCGGATTGGGCAGAGGAATGACCGGGGTGCCGCCGCCTCCGGCGACCGGACCGCCTTCGCCCGGGTTGGGCAGGGGCGTTGTCGCAAACCCTCTGCTGACTCTATCATCAGATGAAGCCATCATGTTCATCTCCTTTCTCTTTTGTTTCAATATATGAAACGCCGTATTTTCTTGTGATAAGAATATGCGCCGCCCGGGCATGAAAAGGGAACCAGGCGAAGCTGGTTCATCTTTGACAGGATACACAAAAGCCGGTTAAATCGACGAATCCCCCCGCCTTCGGCGGGGGGATTCACCCTTTTCTGATTCACTTTCTATGCAAAACGTGCATAATCACACAGCCGCATCCGGTCTTTCCCAAATGAATCCAGGCATGCGTTTTTAAGATTCTTTTACCTGTAATACCGTCATCGCGGCATAATGCAGCACCTCAAACTGCTCCGGCGCAATTTTTTCCAGCAGCGCCAAATGCTCGCGCTCAAACGCGCGCACCTGCTCCTCCGGCAGGGACGCCCCCACGCCGCGGCAGGCTTTCATCCGTCCGTTCCAGCTTTCCCGCGTAAAAGGCACCCGCAGATCATATACAACGGAATCCTGCACGGTAAACCAGTTCTCTGCGATGGGCGGGATTGCGATCGGGTGGCGGGTCTCCCCTTTACCGGACCACTGTGGGCTGTACTGCAATACCAGCGATTCGCTGGCCCCTGCAATGGGGTCCTCCTCCGGCAGCCATGCCATATAGAGCACCGCCAGCCTGCCGCCCGGCTTCAGCATCTTTGCCAGCTTGGGCAACAGGACCGCGTGGTCAAAATAGAAGAAGCACTGGCAGGCGGTCACAACGTCAAAGGTATGGTCCGGAAAATCCACCGCCTCCGCCGGTGCGGCAAAAAACGCAATGTCCATATCCTGCTCCGCGGCAAGGCGCTTTGCCTGCTCAATCTGCTCCGGAGCAATGTCCGTCCCTGTAAATTTTGCGCCGTACCGGTACAGGTTGCGCGGCAGCACGCCCGTCCCGGTTCCCAGGTCAAGGACGGCCTGCCCCTCTGTGCACAGGCCCAAATCCAGGATTTTCTGATAAAATTCCGCCGGATAGATATCCCGGTAACGCGCGTAATCGGCGGAAGCTTTTCCCCAGTCGAATGCCCGGCCGGAATCAATTTTTTCGTTTTTCATTCTTTTCCTCCTGTATTAAAGAGGGGGTGTCTCGTAACCAGCTGCATTTGACGAAGACCCGTTGCAAAATGAAATTGTGATCGTAAATCGAATTAAGAAAATATCTTTAAAAATGGATTTTCACAACCAGATTCAAGGGTGATTTTTCATAAAAAGCTATTTTGCAACGGGTCTGCTTCCCCAGCTTTCGCTGGGGAAGCAGGAAAAGCCCCAGAGACGGCACCCTGCCTCATAAACGGCAATATCACTCGTTCCCACTCGCTCTTGACCTCCGGTCGGGACGCTCGCTTGAGGCTAAAGCCTCGCTCGACGCTCTAAACGACCATCGCCGCTTTTTAGAAACGTAGAAGAATATATTTTAAGAATTGTCTGCAAGGTAAAAATGGTTCCCGCCGGTTTTAGAAACGTAGAAAGACCTATTTTAAGCATGATTTGCAAGGTAAAAATGTTCCTCGCCGGAAGCGCGTCCCGACTGGAAGTCCGCGTCCGACCGGAGGTCCGCGAAAGACGTTGCACGTCCCCTGCCTTTGGAAACCGCCGCTTTTTAGAAAAGCGGAAAAACACATTTCGCTCTACTTTACAATCAAAACAGGGACTGTTTTGCAACGTACACATGCTTCTTTTATCCTGCTATTCTTTTGCGCAAAACCCGCATTGTGAGACAGCCGTTCCCCTGTGTTAAATCTGTGCGTTGAAAAGATTGCGCAGCTTGTAGACAATATCCTCGCTGGTGCCGGAGATACTGGCTGCTTCGTTGATCGCCGCCAGTTCGTCCAGTTGTTCGTTGGAGTAGTTGTAGCTGATGGTATAGACGGGGATTTTCAGCCCGGCGACGATGCCGCCGACGTCGCGGTAACGGTAGCCGTTATTGCTCTCGCCGTCCGTCAGGACAAAGATCATCGGCTTGGCGTTGCCCACCTCGTCGAGCTTCTTTTCCACCATGTCCATGCCCACGGTCAGGGCGTCGTACATGGCGGTCTGCCCGCCGACCGTCAGGTTGTTGACCGCGCCCTTGAAGCAGGTCTTCTGCTTGAGGTTGAATTTCTCAATCGGCAGGTCGCGGTATACGTCGGAACTGAAAGAAATCAGGCCGATGTAGTTGTCGTCGTTGATATACTGCATGGAATTGAGCAATGCCGTGCGCAGGTTGTTGATCGGCTCGCCGGACATGCTGCCGGAGATATCCACGATAAACAGTGCGACAATTGGCATATCGCCGTCCTTGTTTTCCTTCCAGATGGACTGCGCCTGCGTGATTGTCTGCCCGCCGGGCTGCGGCAGTGCCGATTGATACTCCTCATTGCTGTTAAAGCCGTACTTGGTTGCCAGTTCCTGCGACTGCTGGGAACCGCATTCCGCGATGAATTGGTCCAGGACCTCTTCTTTTTCCGCGGAGAGGTTCCCCACCGCGTACATGGGATTGTCATGCCGCACGCCAAAGGGAATAAATTTGTATTCGCGCGCCAGTGTGCTGTCGTTGATATAGGACTGGTATTCCAGAATCAGCCCATCGAGCACGTTGCTTTCCGCCGCGGTGCGCATCTGCATGGTAGTAAACGCCACCAGCGGCACGTTCGCCTGAAATTTGTTGAACTGGCCGACCGCCTTACTGCTCAACGGGTTTTCCGGGTCGCCGGTGTAGAGGGTATTCAGCAGGAAGTTCAGGCCGGTGGAACTGGCATAAGGATTGGTGTAGCCCATCATCATCTCACCGTCGGCGGTTGCCTGCACAACGGTGCTGAAATCCGCACTGCCGTATTGTTCGATCAGATGGCTTTCCATTTCCTCCGTCAGCAGGACCCCGGCCACATTGCCGGCCAGACGGTCGGATTTTAGCTGCACGCTGACGCCGCCGGTCTCCAGCATCGCGCCCCACAGCGTACTGGAGGGCGTAAACGCATCCGGCACGTATTTCCCGGAGGAGATGTACTCAACTGCCGTGCCGGAGTCGACAGACCGGACCGTTACGGACGCCGTTGCGCCCGACGATGTGGTATGGTTCGCCTTGTTAAAGGCTTCCGCCACGTCGAGCAGCCAGCGGTCCATTCCTGGGCCGCCCTTTTCCGGCGACGTAAAGACTTCAATATCAATCTGGCCGCTGCCCTGCACACCGATGGGGTACACCGTATCGATGTCCGGCAGCTCCTCCGCGGTGGAGAGGGACTCATTGACATTTAGCGCCTCCGAGCGCAGCGGCAGGTCCTCCACCTGGATGTGGCCCAGCATTTTCGCAATGGAGGACTTCGCTTCATCCGCGGAAATGGCGCTGTTCGTCTTGCCCAGGTTCTTGGTGACGGAAACACCCACCGTGACCACGATGGCAAGCACCACCACAATGGCGCCAAAGATTACGCCGTTCTTTACCTTCTTATTTTCGAACATACTTCCTCCCCTACCTCTCGTTCCAGATTCTGTGTCAGTTCCGTACTGCGGATATATTCATCCAGATGCTGCATTGCCAGGATGGAGTCCGTATCCCACTTGTTCGCCGTATTCGCGCGGGTCAGCTCCAGGCTCAGCTGGTCGATCCGGAGAATGATCTCCTCGTTCTGGTTGGTAATCTCATCCGTGTATTGCGCCACCGACGTATAGAAGTCCTCCTTCTGCCGCCGGGCCTGCTCCGTTGCAAGCTCCAGCTTCCCGGCGCGGAACAGCGCGTATTCATCCTCATCAAAGACGATGGCGCGCGTCGCAAGCGCGCGCACGTTCTCATAGAACACATCGGATACGCGGGTTAAAATGGTCAGGCATTTGTCCGCGTTGATCTTGCTTCCGGTTTTCAGCAGCAGTTGAATGGTTTTCTGCTTTTTTTCAAACCGCGCGATCTGGTCAATGCCCGCCTCCAGATCTTTCCGGAAAAACGGTTTGTTCAGGCATTGCCGGAGCAACTGCGTATATTCCTCCGGGCGGTTCTGTACATCGGTTTTGAGCGCAACCGGGTGTATCTCCTGTTTGGCAAACAGCAGCTTATAGTCCAGCCAAAGCGCTCCGATCGTCAGGCTGAACCCGACTACCAGCCCCAAAAGCATCCAGACCGGCGGCTGGCTGAATACGTCGAACAGGCCGGGGGACAGCAGGTAGATCAGTGCCAGCGCCGCCGCAAGGTTGGCCCCAACCAACGCGACTATTTTTTTCACATGGATTCCCCCTTCTTCCCGGTGGAATTTGGTATTTTTGTTATAATTTATTATATCTCATCTCTACGGAAATTACAATGACAGAAAGCGACGCGTCTCACCGGGTGAATATTTTTCTCTGACGGAGTGGGCTGCTACCATTCTATTCCATTACGGCAATATGCATCCCAAAAAAGAGAACCGGTACGGGTCAAATGACCCGTACCGGTTCCATTTGGTTGACACTTTCCTTGATTAAAGCATGCCTTAATCAGCCGATGGTTACCATACAGTGCTGCTGCGGTCCTTCATTGGGCATTTGGGTATACACGCCGGTGCTCTGGCCCGGTGCGCCGACGGCCCAGACTCTGTAATAGTAGTCGTTGCCGATCTTCGCCACAAACTGGGTCTTCAGCACACTGCCGTTGCCCACGGTGAAGTTCGGAGCCGCGCTGCTGCCGTTGACAACCGTCATCTTGAAGCAGTAGGCGCTGCCTTTCTTCAGGGTGAAATTCATCGTTGTATCGGAGCGGACGGATTTCTGGCCCATCACGCCCTGTGCCGCGGAAACAACCGGATTGGTAACGGCGGTCGCTGTGCCGGTCCCGGCAGTCTTGCCGCCGGACGGTCTCCGGTTTCCAGAAGAGTTGCCGCCGGAAGGCTTACTGTTGTTTCCGGACGGTGTTTCTGCCTCAAGACCGGCCTTTCGCAAAGCCAGCTTGTCGGCGGCGTCTTTCACCTGCTCTTCGGTCGCGTTCGGATCATTGTAAACGCCCAGCGCGTAGTCGTACGCGTCGCGGAGCGCTTCATAGCTCTCCTTGGTATAGCCGTCCGGCTGGATGTCCTTGGTATCGTTGATCATATCTTCCAGATAGCTCTTATCCGGAATCAGCCGCAGCTTCATGATCGCGTCGACCAGACGGCCAACCATTGCGTTCAGCTCGCTCTGCGCCGGCTCTTCCTTTGCCAGAAGCGCCTTCGCCTCTGCGATCAGGTCTTTGAAACCAACCTGACTGTCCGGGGTATACAGGGACAGGTCATAGCTTTCCGCCAGTGCAAGCTGTGCGGCGAGCTCGTCTTTATCCGCCGGGCGCTCCAGCGCCTCAACCGCCGCCGTCAGGGCTGCTGCCGCGTCGTCGACTTCTTTGACCAACGCGTTTTCGTCCTCGTAGACCTCCTGTGCTGCCGCCAGGACTTCTTCATACTTCGCCCAGCTTGCCGCGGTGAAATCTTCTTCTCTCAAGGCTTCATAGGACTTGAAGAGCAGTTCCAGCTTGGTTTTGTCGCCCTTGGCAAAGGACAGGAGGTTCATTGCATTCGACATTGCGATTGTCGCGGCGTCTACGTCCGCCTGCAGGGCGGTCACATCCGCTTCCATCTCCACGGCCGCTTCATACGCCGCGTCGAACTGTTCTTTTGCGTCCGGGATCATGTCCGCATACGCTTGGGTCTCCATGGCCTCTTCCGCGCTTGCAATCGCGTCGCGCAGCAGAGTCTTCCAGACCACAACATAGGAGAATGCCACCGTCGTGTCCTCATTCGGCATGGCCAGGTCGTAGTACGCAACCGTGCGGTCGCCGTCCTTAAAGGCCGCTTCCTGCTCCACACCGTTGACGGTCAGTGTCGCTTTGACGAACTCTCTCTCGTCGTCCATATGGGTAAAGGTCAGGCTGACGGTATCGTCCGCCATAATGTCTTCCTGGGTGTAAACGCCGGTCTTGTCAGCCACCTCTTGGGATACGCCGTCCACTGTCAGCGCAATCTTCGGGCCGTACTCCACGCGCAGGTCGTGTTCCGCGAGGATCGCCTCTGTGACGGTCACAACGCTCTCCGCGGTCAGGCTCTCGTCGCCGTTGACGTTGGAAGCCTTCACATAGAGCTCGGTTCCCGCCGGGACGCTGGTCTTCAGCGAAACGGCCGCCTTGCCCGGGTTTTCCGCATCCGGAGCAACGGATGCACCTTCCACGGCGTCGCCCCACTCGTCCGTGACAGACCACTCCGCGGAGGTCACCTCATAGGCATTCTGCCATACGAGGCCTTCGATGGCCGCAGCCAGCATGTCGTAAGCTGCCTGCACCACGCTGTCCGGTACATCCTGCGTGCCCGCAACGATGGTCGCGACGTTGATTGCCGCGCTCAGGATCGCCGCACTGGAATCGGTGAAGTCCGCCGCGTTGAGCGCCTGCGCCTGTGCCAGAAGCTTTTGCAGGTCCTCTACCTTCGCCGCTTCGTTTTCCGCAGCGGAAGGCGCCGCTTTGACAATGGAGAAGGTTTTGCTGCCGCCGGCGGGGATCTCCGCTTTTTCCGGCGTGAGGGCCAGCGTCTTGGAAACCGCCTTCTGCTCCAGGTTTGCAAAGTTCAGCCAAAGCATGACGTTCTCATTGTTCGGCGCAACAGCCGGTGCGGATGCTTTGCCCTGGTCGTACAGGCCCTGTCCCGCCAGCTCTTCGCCGGTCAGCGCACGGTTGTACACGCGGACGATGGCGTATTCATTCTTGCCAACAAATCCGCCGACCGGGTCATAGCCGATCCAGAAGTTGACGTCGTTGGACTTCAGTCCGCCCGTGCTTCTGTCTCTGTCCTCCAGGATGACTTCCCCATCCAGGTAAATCTTCATGGTATCGCCCGTGTAGATGCCCGCGATCTGGTGCCACTCGTTCGCCGTGAGAACCTTGTCGCTGAGCGTATCCTCCACGGAGTACCAGTTGCCGTTTGTCGCCTGCATATACAGCTCATAGTAGGTCTTATCGCCCTGAAGCGTCGCGCGCAGGCCGAAGCAGTTGTCGCCCTTGCCGACGATCACGTTGTATTTGTTGCCCATGTTGGACTCCAGCGGCTTGAACCACGCCTCTACAGTGAAGGGGTTCTTGCCCTTAAAGACCTCGTTGAAGAGGTCGCCGCCCTCGGAGCCCTTTGTATTCGGAACCGGCATATTGCCCTTGAGCACGGTGCCGAAGGTTCCTTCCGGACGGATCTGCCCGCTGGTGGGAATTTCCGGGTCCATCTGGTTGCTGCTCAGGTCCTTGACAACCGTCACGGTGCCCTTCATGGCGCGGACGTCCGCCAGCGCCTTGACCAGCACGTCGTAATTGGCGACCAGTTCCTTCTGGGACTCGGTCAGTGCGTTATATTGCTTTTCAATCTCTCTCAGCTCTGCAAGCTGGTTGTAAGAATAGACATAAATGTCCGCGATTGCGTCTTCAACCACCTTGGCCGCCTGCCGGTCGATCTCTTCATTGTCCGGCAGTCTCCACGGTTTGCTCAGCTCCATCAGGTCCGCGCCCTTGGCAAACGGGATGATGGAATACTGATAGGAATACTCCTTGTCGTTCGGGATGGTGTACTGCGGCAGGTTGTCCGGGCCGCAGCTCGCGTTGCCGATGCCGCGGGAGATCAGGTCTACATGGAAATAAGTTCTTCCGTCCGGATCGGGCAGCTCAAACGGATGGCGGGCCTCGTCCAGCTCGTCCATGGTGAAGCGCAGTGCGCTTGCCTCCACGTCCTCATAGGAAGCGACCAGAACGCCGTTCTCCTGCTCCGCGCCGGTCAGCGCCATCCACTTGACGCCGCTGTAGTTGCCGGAGGTCTGCGGATCGACAAACGGATAGAAGCTCTCGTCAACGGTGTAGTCATACAGGCCGACCTTCGCATAGCTTCTGCGGTCCGTGTAGGATTCGGACGGGCCGTCGCCGTACCAGCGGATGTCATTGAAGCCCGCGGGCAGTGTCATCGTGGAGCCCACCTTCATGATGGAACCCAGTCCGGTGCCTCTCGCATCGAGGGAAAGGGTAACGGTTACAACACCGGAGCCGTCGATGGTATAGACCACGGTTTCTTTCGCGCCCTTCGCGTCGTTCAGAATCAGGTTTGTGGTGATGACCTTGCGTCCGTCGCGCTTCTGGGAAACGCTGACGCCGTTCTCCGCCACAGTGATATTCTTGTTTGCCTTCTGCCAGTCGCCGTCCAGGCTGCCGACGTCGTTGCTGTTTCTTGCACGCCAGAAGTCCGGCACCGGGCCTTTTTCGATCAGCAGGCTGCCCTTGTAAACGTAATTCTGCATCGCGCCGGTCGTTTTGTCCAGCTCAAAGCTGAAGTCCTCGCCGGTGACTTGGATGACGTCCGCATCGCTGTCCTGGTCGATGACGACTTCCTGATCGGAAATCACAGGCGCCGCTGCGGGTGCGTCCGCCGGAATCTGGAACTGCTCATGCGCAATTTCGTGTCCTGCATCCGCCCAAAGCGTACCGTCTTTGAGGGTGATTGTAAAGTTGACGTAGTATTCCGCACCGGTTTTCAGTTCCGCCGGAAACTGGTACGGCACGGTAAAGGTCTTCGTCTCGCGCGGGGCAAGGCTCTCGTTGAGCTTGCCGCTCTGGATTTCCACACCGTCCTCCATCAGCTTCCAGGTGACGTCGTAAGCGTCCAGATTGGTGAAGCTGGTCTCGTTATAGAAGGAGAACTGGCGGTTTTTGACCTGCTCTTCGCTGGCCGTAATCCAGAAATCCTGGTACTGGTACTTGACTTCATACAGCTCCGGCTGCGGGTCGCGGTCCGCGGACACAAGGCCGTTCGCGCAGAAGTCGTAATCGGTGGGATAGTCGCCCCAGTCGCCGCCGTACGCATAGAATTTGCCGGCCATCTCGCCGTTGTTGTACAAGCGGTTGTGTGCGAAGTCTTCGGTGTAATAATCGTAATCGCCGGGCACGTCCGATGTAAACGGCTGGGAATAATCCACCCAGACCAGCACTTCATCGCTCTTCGGGCCGATCGGCGGGTTCGCGCTGCGCTGCGCGACAATCTCTTCCTTCGTCAGCGCTCTGCCGTAGATGCGCGCCAGCGTCATCTGGCCTTTGAGGGTGTGCTCGGGGTTCTTGTAGTCATAGCCGACGCCCAGCGCGTCGATGCCTTCCCAGTTGGGAACCAGGTAGGAGCCCTCGTGGCTGCCGACTTCTTCGCCGTCCACATAGAGCTTCATGACTTTGCCGTCATAGGTTGCGGCGACCTGGTGCCAGTTGTCTGCCCAGTTGTCCGGGAGGTCCCAGAAGATGGCGGGCCAGCTGTAGCTGCCGTTGGTATTTGCACAGAGGGAGAATTCCAGCTGCTTGCCGTCGGAGGAGGTCTTGAGCGCGAGCTGATAGTCGCCCTTCGCGATCAGGATATTGTCCGCAATATCGGCCTGCGGCTTCACGACGGTTTCCAGTGTGAAGTTGATGTTCTCGCCGGAGAGATACTGGTCGTAAATCGCGTTCTTATCCTTGGGGAATACGAGGAATCCGCCGAAGGACTTATCCACAACGGCCTGTGCCGGGTCCGCGGGCTGCTGCTTGTCGTCGCCCTGCACCTGCATGGTGACGCCCAGGTTGCTGAGCTCCGTCACATTGTACTGGCGCGCGCAGTCCTCAATATCCAGGGCGCGGACAGTGTCCACCCAGTCCCAGATATAGCCGCCCAGCATATGGGGCTTGCTGCGGATGATGTCCCAGTATTCCTTCAGGTTGCCGACGCCGTTGCCCATCGCATGGTCGTACTCGCAGATGATGTACGGCATCTTCGTTGCCGCGTCCGCCGCTTCCTGCACTCTGGCGAGCGTGGGATACATGCGGCTGTCCATATCGACGCCGCCCTGGTAGCGCATGCCTTCGCTGTGGACCGGGCGGGTTGCGTCGTGGTCGCGGTAGTATTTTACCAGCTTCGGGAAGAAGTAGTCGCCCTCGCTCATGGCCGGGCGGCTGCCGGAATCCTCCAGCGTCGGGTAGCCGGTCTCATTGGCGATGGACCACATGATCACGGACGTCTGGTTCTTCAGCGTGTGGAAGGAGGTCGCCGTCCGGTCTTCCAGCGCAACCTTAGTGAAATAATTCGCCATGGTGTTGATCTGGTTGATCAGGGAATGCGCCTCAATGTTCGCCTCTGCCATCATATACAGGCCGTACTTGTCGCAGAGGTAATAGAAATACTCGTCGTCGCCGTAGTGAGAGGTACGCACGGAGTTGATGTTATACTGCTTCATCAGCTTGACGTCCTCTTCCGCCACGTCGCGCGGCACATATTTGCCGTAGAACGGGTCGGATTCGCAGCGGTTGACGCCCTTTACCAGGAACGGCTTGCCGTTGACCGTCATCGGCTCGTATTCCTCCGTAATGTTGTGGTAGGAATCGTCGAGCTGCGTGCGGGTGAAGGAAATCTCCCGGAAGCCGAGCTGCTGGGAAATGCTCTCCACATAGGTCATGGTGTTCTTGTCATAGAGGTTCAGCACCAGCGTATAAAGGTACGGATCCTCCGCGGACCACAGGTGCGGGTTGTTGACGGCCCATGCATGGTCGTTGCTGGACTGCGCGCCGGAAGCGATCTCGCCCACGTCGAAGGTCTTCGTCGTGAACATATCTGCCGGAACCGGCTGCTGTTCCGCATCAAAAAGCTTGACTTCCACGGCGTAGTTGTCCACGGCCTGCGCGCTGAAGTTCTTGACGTTTGCATTCAGCTTCAGCGTGGCGTTCTGGAAGTTGTCGTCCAGATCGGTTTCCAGCTGGTAATCGTTGATATGTACCAGCGGAGCCGCAAACAGATAAACGTCGCGGAAAATGCCGCCGTCGCGGATCATATCCTGTTTTTCCATCCAGGTCGCGTCCGCAAACTTGTGGACCTCCACAGCCAGCGTGTTTTCCTCGCCCGCAGGATTCAGATACTCGGTGATATCGAATTCGTGCGGACGGAAGCTGTCCTCGCTGTAGCCGACTTCCTTGCCATTGACCCACACATAATATGCGGTTTCAACGCCCTGGAAGTTGATAAAAATGCGGTTGTCGTTCCCGTAGAGGGATTCGTCCACGGTAAACGTCTTGCGGTAGAAGCCGACCGGGCTGTAATTGACCGGAATTTCCGGCACCTTTACATTCGCGTCGTACTTGAGCTGCCAGGGCATGACGGTGTCGCCGTAAAGCGGCGTATCCCAGTCCACTCCCTCGTAGGTGGTCCAGCTCTGCGGGACCTTAACGGTTTTCCAGCCGTCGGCCGGGTCCTGCACGTAGCCGCTCTCATAGAATTTGCCGTCCAGGAACTTTGCGCCCTCCATATCGTTGCGCTTGACGGTCAGCTCCCAGTCGTCGGATGAAAGCAGCTGTACATAATCGGATTTTTCTTTCTCAAAGTTGACTGCGCCAAGGACCGCCTTCTCCTCCGAATCGTAGGCGGTGGTGGCTGTGGTGTGGGGTGCTTCGCGGTTGACCTCAAAAACGTCACTCGCACGCACCTGTTCACCGTTCAGATCGGTGTAGTTCTTACCAGTGTACTCGTAGTGGGTAAATTTTTTGTCTTCCGGCTTGCTGTCCGGTCCTTTGGGGGTTAGCAGGCCCCCCTGCGAATCGTACAGTTGCGGAGCCGTTTCGCTCCACACGGGACTCTGGCCCTGCGGCTCATCCATGGCAAAGACGGTTCCGCTGAACGTACCCGTCAGCATCGTCAATGCCAGGCATGCTGCAAGCAGCCGTGTTCGTGGTTTCTTCGCTGCAAACTTCACTTCTCTTTTCCTCCCTATTTAAAAATATTGCTTTGAAAGCTTTATCATAATATCACATTTCATATTTTGCATGCATCTTTTACGAAAATATAACTTAAATTTCATATTTTTGTATGTAATATAGTACATTAATTGAATAAAGCGATAAAGCGCGTGTTTTACTTTCACATTTATGACATATTTTCTTATCGCCTTGCATATTTTTATAATAACGACACTTATCTTTTCTGTTTCTACATAATAAATGAAGGAAATATAATCGAAAGGAGCATTTTTATGGTACAGTACCGGACGGAAAAACACCAATTCAACCCTGAAAACGCGGCCCCGTATGAAAGCTATTGTCTCTGCTGCTATCGGGACGGCGCACCGGTCCTTCAAATTGCGGACCTCTCGCTCTCCGGATCCTCCGTGGAACGGCTGGCGGAACAGTGCAATCGGCTGGAACTGTCCCCCCTGCACCTTCGGGATGTTGTGGAGGACTTTCTTGCGCAGGACAGCCCCTGATCGGGGCCTTGGCAAAGCAGCATTTTTTTGCACACGGCAAAAAGCCGGTCCCCGCGCAAACGGGGACCGGCTTTTTGTTGCTGCTGCATTATCTCTTGCTCCCCGGTGAGGAGGTCGCCGCCTTGCGGCAGCTTTCCGGGGATTGGGGCGGACGTGCCTGCACACGTCCGCCGGTGTAGCTTATAAACATATAAAGATTAGGAAGGAAAGAAGGGTTTGATCCATCTGAACGGACCGTTGATAGCGCGGGCCGCCGGTCGGGCCGTACCGCCGGCGAATCCCGCAAATCGTTTTCTGCGGTTTTAAAAAGATGCGATTTTCCGTGCCGGCAATCAGCCAACAGTTACCGTACAGTGCTTTACAGGGGCTGCGCCAGGCAGTGTGGTGTAAACGCCCGTGCTCACGCCCGGTGCGCCGACTGCCCAGACTCTGTAGAAATAATCGCTGCCAATCTGTGCGACAAACTGCGTCTTGAGCACGCCGCCGTTGCCGACGGTAAAGGCCGGAGCCTGTCCGTTGCCGTTGACGACACTCATCTTAAAGCAGTATGCCTGTCCTCTTCTGAGGACAAAGTCCACGGTGGTATCGGATACGACGGAGGCCGCCTGTGCGACGCTCGCGCCGACCGCTGCGATGCCGGCTGTACCGTAGGTATCATTGGAAACCGGGGTCCTGCTGGAGGAGCCGCCCTTGCTTCCGCCGGTATTGCCATTGTTGTGATTGTCGTTATCATTGTTTTTCTCTACCAGCCCTTCAACGGCCTGGCTGAGAGTGCTCTCCGCCGCTTTGACCATCGCTTCGGTCGCCTGCGGATCGTCCAGAACCGCATTGGCCGCCGTGACTGCGTTTGCAACAGCCGTTGCGGAATCGGTTGTATACTTGCTCAGGTCGATGGCACTCGCTTCTTCAACCTGCTCTCTCAGCGCATCCTTGTTGGGAATGAGGAGCAAATTGCCCATTGCATCCGTCAGCGCGCCCGCCGCCTTGTCGATTTCCTTCTGGGTTGCGCCGTCGGCCAGTTCCCGCGCATCATCCAGCGCGTCGATAAAGTCCTGCTTGCCTGTGTCGAGATACGCGTCCAGGTTGGCCTCAATCTCTTCGGCCGCCTTGATCAGCGCACGGAGTGTCTGCCAGTTTGCGCCCTCGTCCAGAGCCAGAATCGCATCGCGGAGCGCCTGATAGGCGTCTTCCACGTCGTTCTTCAGCGCATCCTCGTCCGCAACAACTCCCTGCGCATTCTCCAGCGCTTCCAGGTATGCCGCCCAGCTGGCATCGGAGTAGTTCCCCTGCTGGAGGTCTTCCGTCATTTCCAGCAGCTGTTTCAGAGCGGTCTTGTCACCCTTTGCAAAGCTGAGGTGCTGGATGGCGTCGAGCAGGTCGGACCACGCTTTGTTGATCTCTTCCTGGGTTGTGTCGATCTTGTCCGCGACCTTCTGCGCTGTTTCCAACGCCGCATCGAAGCGCTTCTGCACAGACGGCACCGCATCGGCGTACTCGTCGCCGCCCTTCAGGCCTTCCGCGGTGGCAACGATCGTGCGCAGGACGCTCTTGTCGACGGTTACAAACGCAAAGTTCAGCTCTGTATCCGCGTTCGGCATGGTCAGGCCGTAGGAATAGCTGTTGGAATCTTTAATGGAAACGGGTTCTTCATTTACCGTAATGGAGGCAAACTCTCTGCCGTTTCTCGGCGTAAAGTCGAGTGTCAGTTCGTCGCCGCTCATCAGGGTATCCTGGTAACGTCCAATGAGGTTTGCAAATCCAAGGTCCTGATTTCCAATGGAAAGCTCCGCCTTTGCCGCCGGGAAGCTGACCGTCAGGCTGTGCTCCTCCGGTTCCGGCTCGTCCTTCACTTCGCCGGTAATGGCGAGCCAGCTCAGGACCGGATCGGGATTGTTGGAATTCTGCCGCTGCACACTGATGGTTACATCCGCGTCGTTTGCAACGGTGAACGGGAACAGGAACGCTTTCTCACCGGAGTTGGCAAACGTACCGACGGTGGTTTCCACCTTCTGCCCGTCCGCACCGGTGTAGGAGACGACCGCCTTCATGGGCCGGTTTACACTCCACCACTCCTGGAAGCCCAGGGAGAGGAGGTATTCGCCCGCTTTCAGCGGCAGCTTGTAATCGATGTTCTTGCCGCCCTTCGCCCACCAGCCGCTGGTGTACGCGTCGAGGCTGTCCGGATTTTTGTTGCCGATGTCGGCATCGGTGCCGGTGTAACCCCAGCTGCCGTCCTGATACGCCTGATCCCATGATTCGGTGTTGACCAGGTTCGGCGCTTTCTCAGAGATGATGTCGTAATAATTGGAACCCTTCGCCGCACCGCTGTCGATGTAGTACAGCATGCCTTCCGGGATATCCATGACTTCCGTGGTCAGGGTCAGGCCGTCAAAGCCTTCCAGCGTGCCGGTCACTTTGCTCTTCGCGCCCGGAATCAGAGCGCTCAGGTCCCAGTTGACCTGGACCTTGTGGTCGGTCCATTTGCCATCCTCACGGACGCTGACATCCACCTGCGCCGGCAGGGTATCCGCGCCGTAGTAAAGGTCGTCCATCTCGCTCTTCAGCTTGAGGTTGTTGATATTGTCAAAATAGCTCAGGTCCCATTCTTTGACGTCATTGAGGGTGACATGGCCGGTGGCGTCAATCTCAACCGGCAGCCAGACATAGCGGGAATCCGCCAGTGCCGCCGCGCTGAAATCCTGCTCCTTGCCATAGCCCCAGCGGTCGCCCATATAAATGAACTTGCCGTTTTCCGGATCGACCGGAATGACGTTGGTGCTCTGGGTCCAGAAGGTCTTGTGGTCCACGTCGCCGACGCACGGGTCGCCCATGTCGGTCCATTTGCCAAGAATCTCATCGGCCTTCCAATAGCGGGCGGGGTTCGGGCTCCAGCCGGTTGCGCCGGAGGTAATCATATAATAGGTGCCGTCGTACTTGAACAGGGCGGGCGCTTCACGCTGCGCGCCGGGGAACAGGCGGACAAAGTCCTCGCCGTTCTTTGCCAGTCCGACCGGGTCCTGTGCAACGTCCAAATCCGTGTAATCGTCGTTCAGGCGGGAAATGAACATCGTACGGTTTTCTTCGCTGGAATAGATGATGTACGCAACGCCGTCGTCGTCGATGAAGAGGTTCATGTCGCGCGCAAAGCCGCGGTTTGCCGGCTCCTCATACCAGTCAAGCTGGCCGTTGTCCTCATAGTACTCCTCTTCCGGCAGCTGGTGCAAACGGGAGCGGCGGACAAAGGTAAACGGTCCGTTCGGCGTGTCGCTGATCGCCATGCCGGCCGCGGCTGCCGCGTAGCTGGAGGTGGATTCCTCCGTCGGGCCGTCTGCATGGAACCAGATGATGTACTTGCCGGTCTTCTCATTATGGATCATCTTGGGACGCTCGATGATCGAAGTCGTCTTGTTGATGCACAGATAGACGTAATCCTTCTCTTCCGGCGTCAGATTGCCGTAGAGCGCGGTGAAGTACGGGTCGGTGTCAAGCGCCTCGCGGCTCGGCACGGAGCGCATCGCATAGCCTTCAAACGTCCAGTTGAACAGGTCGTCGGAGGAATAGGTGCTGATGCCGTTGCTGTGGCTGCCGGTCGTCTTGTCTTCACCGATCCACCACCATTTTTCACTGCCGTCCGGCATGGTCATCTTCTGCACCTGGCCGCCGTGCGCCTGGATCGGTTTGCCGTTGGTGTCCTTCCATTCGGCGCCTTCGGTGCCGGAGAAGGAATCGTATACTTCGATGGAACGCAGGTTTTGATAGATGGTATCCAGCCGCTCGCACATCTCCTTGACGGCACGCGTGCTTGGACTCTCCTGCGCCGCAAGCTCCTGCGCTTCCGCAAGCGCAGCATTCATCGCCTGGAGGTTGTCCTCCTTGTTCTCTTCGCCCACATACAGCTCGCCCAGCGGTTTCTCCGCGTAGACAACGCCGTTCGCCTCATCCTGAGTCAGCTTGCCCTGGATTTCCGCGATTTTTGCCTTGACTGTATCGGCGTTGTAGGACTGCCCGCGCTTGACAAGAATGTAGCTGAGCATCGGGTCATCGTTGCCGCTGGTCCGCTTCTCATTGTGTACGAATACATTCAGCTCGCCGTCCTCCACAAGGACTTCCGCGGTCTTTGTAAAGGTCGCGTTGGGGGAATTGCCGCCCGGCACGCTGGCCTGAGAAGCGACGCGCTCATTCTCCAAATCGATGTCGACCTTGCGGGCCGACCACCAGTTGGGAATCTTAATGCCGACGGTGACTTCATAGAAGCCGTCCTCCACGGCGAAATGATAGCGGAAGCCGCTGGTCGCCGGGTCGAACTCGATCTTGTCGCTGGTGTACCAATAGGTATCGGTCTTGACCAGGCTGTCCTTGTTGCCGCCGCTTACCATGTCGGCGTTCTCCACATAGCCCCAGGCATGGCCTGTGGATGCGTCCTCGCCGTAAACCTGGTCGGTGACGGACTGGTATTCGCCCATCTGGTCTCCGTCCGCCGTCTGATCAATCTTCGTGGCGGCGCAGTTGACAAAATACAGCAGATCGCCGGGGTTGCCTTCTGTTTTCGCCATTGCGGACACAGGCGCGAACACCTGCATCAGCAGACAGATACAGAGCAGCAGGGACAGACTTTTCTGTTTGTTCCTTCTCATACATCTTTTCTCCTTCAACTATTCTCCAATCACCACACACGCGGTGTTTGTGCCTAAGAATTGACAATAGAGGCGCGCGCCTGCGTCTGCGCGTTTTTGAGGATTTCGTCCATATCGACGCCCTGCATAATGGACTGCAGGCTCTCCGCAATGATATCCTCCATTGAGTAGGTATATAACCCGTAATTGACGGGCGGAATCTGCTCCGTCCATTTGGCAAAGTCCTCGTAAATTTTCTGCCCGCCGAAAAACGCGCTGGGCAGGCTGTAGTTTTCCATACTGCCCGCGGATTTCAGCGTGCTGACCAGGCTGATATCCTTGACCAAATCGTTCATCAGGCGGTCGTTGGAGGCAAAGGTCTTGCTGAGGAAGTCCACCGCCAGGTCCGCGCCGGGAGATTTATCGATTACATACCAGCTACCCCCGCCGATACTGGACGCGTTGATGGATTCCGGGACTTCCGCCATGCGCGGGATCGGAGCCACGGCCCATTTGCCGCTCTGGTCCTCCGCCTGCACAATGCTGGACATCGCCCAGCAGCCGGACGGCACACTGGCGACCTCCCCCTCCTGAAACGCCTTGACAAACGGGTCCCAGCCGGAGATTTGCAGCGCAATGCCCGAATCGATCATCTTGCCATAGGTCTGGATGGCGGCCTTCAGTGCCGGGTTGTCCGTAAAGTTGACGCTCTCGCCGTCCTCTTTCATGTACCAGGCGCCCGCTGACTGCATCATAATGCGGATCTGTCCCAAATCGCTGGGGTCAAGCGTCAGCATGCACTTCCCGGTCTTTTCCTTGACGGCTTTTCCGATTTCAATGTATCTATCCCAAGTCAGATTTTCCATATCCTCTTCGGTGTATCCCGCCTGACGGATGTAATCCCGCCGGTAGAACAGGGCGGCCACGCCGCTGTCAAAGGGGACTCCGTAGACCTTTCCGTCGTCCGTCATCACCCGCAGCTTATAGTCCATAAACTGATCGGGATTGACAATTGCGGAAAGGTCTCGCAGCTCCCCGGGAAAGGATTTGAGGAAATTCTGAATCCTGTAATCTTCAATCAGGACAATATCCGGCAGCCCCTCATAATTGGAGGCGGAAAACGCGGTGTTCAGCTTGGAGACAATGTTTGTCTGCGCCATGCTGACTACATTGACCACAACGCCCGGATTGGTCCTCGCGTAATAGGCCTTTGCCAAATTGGCGGCCTTGATATTAAAGTTTTCATCCCATGCCCAGATGGTGATGGTATCCGGCGGGTTGTCCGTTCCAACCAGAGAAGCCTGCGTCGGTTTGGGCGTGCACGCCGTCAGAAACAGCAGCGTCATACAGAGCAAAAATGCCCACAAGGATCGGCGCTTCACGATCATTCCCCCGATTCTGCAATTGGATCCTGGAAACAGCCCGTTGGGCTTTGGGGTTTTCTTATCATTTCGCATAACAATCTCTTCATTTCTGTTCTATTTTACCGCATCCTCCCCAAAAGGTGGTAGGAATTTCTTCTCTTGTATTTGTCTTTTTTTAAGACTTTGTCAAAAGGTGCTGGTAATTTTTTTAGGTGTTGGGACAATTTTTGGATTCCTGGGCCGGAATCGTCACCGTAACGGACGTTCCCTTGCCCGGTTCGCTGGAAATGGAGACGCCGTAGTCCTCCCCATACAGCAGCTTGATACGGTCATCCACATTTTTAATGCCGATTCCGGTGAAGTGGTCCGCCTTGCGGCCCCCGCTCGACAGCGTGCTTCCTACCTTTTCCAGCATCATACCGGAGCCGTTGTCAATCACCTCGCATACCAGCGTGCCGCCGCGGCGGCGGATAAATACAAAGATGCTGCCGTCGTCCGCGTCGTTGAATGCGTGGAAAAAGGCGTTTTCCAAAAACGGCTGAAGGATCAGCTTGGGCATCAGGCAATTCCGGCAGTCCTCCGCGAGGGAGAAGTCCACCTTGATCTGCTCGCCAAAGCGCAGATGCTGCAAAAAGACGTAGTTTTTGAGATTGCCCATCTCCTCTTCCGCCGTGATGCGCTCCTGTTTGTCGCTGATGGTGCTGCGCAGCAGCAGGCTGAACGCATCGATCGCCTGCACCGCCTTTTGAGAATCCCCCTGCCAGATCATCCACTTGAGCGAAGTCAGCGTGTTATAGATGAAGTGCGGATTGATCTGCATTTGCAGGGCGCTGATCTCCGCCTGCCGCTTTTCGCGCTCCATCTCCATGAGCTGGTCGATATAACTGTTGAGGCCGTCCAGCATGTAATTGAACGCCGTGGACAGCTCCTTGACCTCGTAGTTTCCCTCCACCGGGATATGGTGGCTGAAATCGCCCTTGGTGATCGTCTTCATCTCGCGCACCAGCGACTGAATGGGCTGCGTCGTCTTGCGCACCACAAAGAACATGCTGACCAGCACACAGGCCACCACCAGCATGCTCAGAACCACGATGGATTCCCGGTCCCCGGCCTCCCGCAGAATGGTGTCCCGGTCGATCACGCCCACCAGGTGGCAGTTCCAATGGGGGATTTTCTGCGCGACGACCGCCGAGGAGCGTCCGTTCTGGACAATCGTATGGTATTTCATCTGGCTCTGCTCCACCTGCTTCGCGGATTCCAGCAGTGCACTGTCTGTAAAGCCGACCATCTGCTTGCGGGTGGACGAGACGATCCGTCCGCCGCTGTCCAGCAGCAGCAGGTCGTTTGCCTCGCTGCTGAAGCTGCTGTAAAATCCCTGCAGCACATCCTGCGGAATCAGAATATATGCATAGCCGTAATTCGACTGCCCGCCCGCATAATTCAGCCCCGTGCTGACCACAATGGCGCTGTCGCCCTGGGTCAGCGTGGTGAAGCCGTCGTCCGTATACTGGTACAGGATGCGGTTGGGCTGGCGGCGCGTCTCCTGCGTGATCGCGCTGTCGAGCAGCTCCTCCACCGGGATGGTTAGGCCCGCGTCGCTGCTCAGATAGGTGGACCCGTTCACGCCCACCACCACGATGCTCATTTTTTCATAGTAATCGGGCGGCAGCGCGCTTTCCAGCGCGGAAACCATGCTGTACTGTGTGTACGACGCGGAGGCTGACGTCCGGTCGCTGCTGGTCAGGTAGCTGCGGAACGCCCAGCTGTTCTTGATGGCCCCCATGATGTTGACCACCTCGTCGTTAAAGCCGCTCATGTTCTCTGAAATCTGCCCGATGATCTGGGAGCTGGACTGCGTAAACGTATCCACGTATACGCTCTCCGACGCGCGGATAGAAATACTGAGCGTCAGCGCGGCGACGCAGATGACGCTCAGCAATACAACCGATACAATTTTAATAAACAGACTGTTGGCATGCAGCCTGCCCTTCCAGCTCTTTTTCATATCCGACCGCCTCCCGACGCCGCACCGTACTGCTTGCGGAACTGGCTGGGCGTTTTCCCCGTGAACTTTTTAAACACCTTGCAGAAATAGCTGTGGTCCCCATAACCGACCATGCCGCACACCTCGGAAACAGGGATGTCCTCCTTGCGCAGGAGTTCCTCCGCCCGGCGGATGCGCTCGCGGTTCAGGTATTCGCTGAAGCCCTCTCGGTTGTGCTGGGCAAAATAGGAGGACAAATAGGAATAATTAAAATTAAATTTCTTTGCCAGCACATTGAGCGTGAGCGGCTCCGCGTAATGCTCCGCCACATAATCGAGGATTTCCTGCATGGTCTGGTGTTCCGACCGGAGCGCGTATTTCTCGACGAGCGCCGCAAAGTCCGCGCGGATCATCTCAAATGCTACTGTAAGGTCCTCCGCGTACCGGGCCTCGCTGACGCGTATGAAGCAGTCCCGTTTCAGATGGCCGATCCCCTCCGGGTCGAGCCCCTGCTCCTCCCAGGCCGACAGGATCTGGTACAGCGCGTCCTGCAAGAGGGATTTCAGCTCAAATTCGCCCGGCGCGCGCCGTTTCCGCGCCTCCTGCACATAGTCGCAGAGCCGGTCCACCGCCTCCCGGTACTGCTGGCCGCGCACCTCGGCGGTAAATTTTGCCGCATCGAACACCGGCGCATCCCCCGTATTTTCAAACGATTCCGCCGCAAGGACCGCCGCCTCCCGGTCGTAAAACCGCTGGCGGGTATAGGCGGCAAAATGCTGCTGATAGATTTCTTTCAAATGGTTTAGGCCGGAAAACTCCCGGCTGTATACATAAAACGCCTTGGGCGTCCTGGATTTAAGCGAAGCAGCCATCCGTTTGACCCGCTCGGTCAGCGCGCGGTACGGCTCCGCCGTGTAGTTGACGACCAAAAGCAGCAACTTTTGATCCACTACGACGGTTTTCGCAGCCACGCCGGGCAAAAACTCCTCCGCGGCGGCGGCCAGAAGCGCATTTTGCTGCGCCAGGTTCGCCGTATTGCCCAGCGCGTAGGGGACGTGCATGCCGACCAGAAAAAAGCGTGGATAGGGAAAAAAGCCGCGAAGCCCTTCCATCGCCTCTTCCACTCCAAACCCGGAGAGCAGCTGGTTCATCTGCGTCTCCAGCGAATCGCCGCCCCCTTTGGACAGTACGAAACTGGGAATCTGCGACGCGGCCTTTTTCAGTGTATTCAAAAGGTCCTGCGGATTCAGCGTCGGCTTTAATATGTAATCCACCGCGCCATGCTGGAACGTGGATTTGACGTAGGTAAAATCGCTGAAACCGCTCAGCACAATCACACGGACGTCCGGATACCGCGCCCAGAGCTCCTTGGTGAAGGCGATCCCGTCCATCACGGGCATCACAACATCTGTCAGCACGATGTGGGGATGAAATTCCTCCACCAGCTTCAGGCCTTCCTGCCCGTTTGTCGCCTCTCCCACCACTTTGAAGCCCTCCCGCTCCCAGTTGATCAGGTGCTTGATCCCCTGACGCGTCAGGTATTCATCCTCCACAATGAGGATGCGGCAGTATTCGCTCATCGCATTCTTCCCTCCCAGCCATCTCTTACCTTATTTCTATGTATATCGTAAAGAGGCAAAGTCCTTATCACAACGGTGCAATACTCCCGACGCCGGAAGCTCCGCTTCCCGTCACGCCGTGAGGGTATTCCATCATGCCCGCCAATCCGCGCGGTTCATTTCATCCTGCTGTTTGAAAGCATTTTCCCCGCCGGCATGATTCAATGTTCTCTCAGGCGTCAAAATCTCTGATTTTGGTCACTCCGTGAGGATATTCCATCATGCCCGCCAATCCGCGCGGTTCATTTCACCCTGCTGTTTGAAAGCATTTTCCTCGCCGGCATGATTCCATGTTCTCTCAGGCGCAAAATCTCTGATTTTGGTCACGCCGTGAGGTTATTATACCGTATTTTCGACGCAGCAACAACGTGGTGTGAAAAGATTTTGCCGCATTCTGACGAAAAAGCGCCCCCGGCGGACAGGCCGCCAGGCGCGCTTTCCCTTTTATTCCGCTGTTTTGTCGATGGTTATGCAAAGCTTCCTGTTTAGAAGTTAAACTCGTGTTCCCAATCGAAGTCCCCACTGCTCTCCACATTTTTCGGCCAGTGTGCACACCAATCCGGCACGCCGGGGGCTTCCACCCGGTCGACGCTCGGCGTATACGGTTTGATATCCAGCACGGGGCTCCCGTTATCCGCGTCGATATACGCCAGCGCAAGCCTGCCGTTCTCCACATCCAATCCGGTGATGCAGACGCAGGACAGCGCGATGGGGTTTGGCCGCTCCGGTGAACGTGTGGCAAAGATGCCCAGCGTTTCCGGTGCGTTTGTATAGGGCTTTTGCTCCGTCCGTTTTCCCCGCGCCGCCGCATTGTCACAGCCGGAAAACCACCAGAGAATATTGCAGTGGGAAAATCCCTCCAACCCGGTCATCGCCTTGCGATAGGCCGGCTCCAATTGCACATAGAACCCTGCCGCACCCGCGCGGATCACACCGATCTGCTTAACTGTAAATCCATCCATAAGAATCTCCTCGCTTTGATTTGATTTTTACGGTACCGTACCTCCAGTATAGCAGGTATCGCTGATACTACAAGCCCCTTTTTCACTCATGACCGTGTTGGCATCTCAAAGCCTTCCAGCGCCCGGTTCAGGAACGCATTGAACGGCTGCATCGCCTCAAAGACAGACGCGGCGAATGGAATGAAATCAGCCGCCAAACATTGCTCGTCCGAAACGGGAAACTCCAGATACCAGCTTTTGTTTTTCAAATAGGCCGCCTGCGGATGCGCCGCGTCATATCCGCGCGGCACATTTTTCAGTGCGGTCCCGCCCACGGTAAAACGGTCGGTAAACGCGGGCGCGGTGATGATCTCCTGCCACTCGTCCCCGTGGGCGGCGATATACTCGCGCACCATGGCGGTCGCGTCCTTGAACATGTCCGCGAACAGCCCACCGCCCAAAAAAGACCGGCCGCCCGGTTTGATCATCAGATAATACCCGACCGGAACCGGCAGCTTGCCGCGGGGCGCGATGTGCGCCCGGAACGCCGGGTTGTACGGGGACTTATCGTGGCTGAACCGGGTGTCGCGCATCAGCTTAAAGGTCAGCTCCTTCGGCTCCACCACCGGAATGCAGTCGTCAAACTTTTTCAGCTCCAGCATCAGGACCTGGAGCAGCTCTTCAAACGCCCGGCAGGCCCCCTGGTACTCCGGTTTGTGCGCGTGGAACCAGTCCCGGTTGTTGTTTTGTTCCAGCTCCGTCAGGTAGGTCAATATCTTATTCATGCAGCACCTCCGCAAAACTTTTGGAGGCCATCAGTTCCCGCATGCGCGCGGCAGCCTCCTCCGGGCAGCGATAGGCGGGGAAATCCGCAAAAATCTGCGAAAGCCCGTCAATCTCCTCCATTGCGTCCGTAAAGGAGCAAATGGCGTCGTATCCGCACGCGTCCAGCTTCTGAAATTCCAGGCAGTCGGGCCGGATGCGATGGCTGGCAATCGCATAATGAATGCGCTTCCGGCAGTCGCACATGCCGGTGCCGCTCAATCCGCAGTATTCCGCCAGGAACGCCGCCATCCGCTTGCGGATGCGGGACAGCCGCTGGCGGTAGGCCTCCGGGGTGATCTCCAGGATTTCGGCGGCGGCCTGGCTGTTCAGCCGGAACATCGTGCCCAGGATGAAGATACAGCGGCTTTCCGCGTCCAGGCACTGGAGCATCACATTGGTGCAGGAGAGCTTCAGCTCCCGCTCCAAAAGGGCCTCGTCCACCCCGCCGCTCAGATCCGGAACGTCCTTTTCCCGTCCGGACGCGATATCCGCGCCGTACGCCTCAAAGCTCAGCGGGCGCTGGGCAAACATATGCTTGCGGTAATCCCGCAGATGGTTGACCGCGATGCGGAACGCCCAGGTGGACAGGCTGCTGTCTCCGCGGAAGGCGGACAGCCGCGTCATCACCTTGATCAAAATTTCCTGCGCAGCGTCCTCCGCATCCGGCACTGTCCCCAGCATCCGCAGGGACAGGTTGAACGCCATATCCTGTATGCCGGACAGGATGCTTTCCAGCGCCTTCTGGTCGCCGGACAGGGCTTTTTCAATGATTTCTTTTTCCGTTTGTTGCATTTTTTTCGACACCTCCTGTACGGTTAGACGCCAAAAGGGACGCCATGTGACAGCTTTCTTTTCTTTTTTAAGAATACCACGAAACGGGGGCAAATGCGAGCCGGACCGCTTGCCTGTTTCTTCCAAATGCCGTATGATACATTCATAAAATGAGCAGTCCGGCAAATCCTATGAAAAACGGGCACAGCAAAAAAGGTCGAGAAACGCTCTCCGGTAAACTGGTATGATAGCAACACAGGGAGGTGAACCACTTGCAGGAACAGATGGAGGCCGTCCAGCGGATGCAGGACTACATTGACGCCCATCTGGGCGAGACGATCACGCTGGCGGATCTGGCGCGCGCGTCGTATTATTCCCCATGGTATTCTTATCGATTATTTATACAATGGGTTAATCTCAGCCCGGCAGATTACATCCGGCGGCTGCGGCTGTCCCGGTCCGTGCTCAAGCTGCGGGACGAACGCTGCAAAATCGCGGATGTAGCTTTTGAGCTGGGCTTTGGCAGCGTGGACGGATACCAGCGCGCGTTCTACCGGGAATTCGGCTGTAACCCCCGCGAATACGCCACCGGCCCCGTGCCCCTGTACCTGTTCACTCCCTACGGCGTCAAATACCGAGAGGACAGAAAGAAGGAGAAGCATATGGAAAACACAAAGAACATTTTCATCCAGCCCGTGGAGAAGCCCGCCCGCAAAGCGCTCATCAAACGGGGCGTCAAAGCCGCCGACTATTTTGCCTACTGCGAAGAGGTGGGCTGCGACGTTTGGGGCCTGCTGACCAGTATCAAATCCATCAGCGGCGAGCCGGTCTCGCTCTGGCTGCCAAAATCGTACATCAAGCCCGGCACCTCCGAATATGTGCAGGGCGTGGAGCTCCCGCTCGACTATGACGGTCCCATTCCCGAAGGGTTCGACCTGATCGAGCTGCCCGCGTGCACCTACCTGATGTTCCAGGGCGAACCCTTCGCGGAGGAGGACTACGGCGAAGCCATTGAACAGGTATGGCAGGCAATCGACCGGTATGACCCTTCGGTCGTCGGTTACCAGTGGGACAAGGAAAATCCCCGCATCCAGCTGGAGCCCATCGGCACACGCGGTTACATCGAGCTGCTCGCAGTTAAAAAATAAAAGACACGCACAAAAGCGGCCCCGCCGGAACGGGGCCGCTTTTGCTGTTTCCGTACCGCCTTCGATATGCTACAATGGAACAGATTTCAGAAAGGGGGCCTGTGCATGGCCGTCAAAAAGATTCCAAACCTGCTGACCGGCCTGCGGTTTGGGCTGACCGTGTTATTGCTGTTCCTGCCATTCCCGGGGACGCTGTTCTTTTTTCTTTACCTTGTGTGCGGCCTGACCGATATCTTGGACGGCTGGCTGGCCCGGCGGCTCCATGCGTCGACCGTGTTCGGCGCGCGGCTTGATTCCGCCGCGGATTTCTGCCTTGTCTGCACCATGCTGTTCCGCCTGTGGCCCCTGCTCGCACAGGCGCCAGGCGTCCTGCTTTGGGTCGCCGCCATTTCCCTTCTGCGCCTGGGCGCGGCGTGCATTGCCAGAGCCCGGTTCGGCCGCTTTGGCTGCCTGCAC
Source organism: Anaeromassilibacillus senegalensis (assembly GCF_001261775.1). GTDB lineage: Bacteria > Bacillota > Clostridia > Oscillospirales > Acutalibacteraceae > Anaeromassilibacillus > Anaeromassilibacillus senegalensis. The sequence continues at coordinate 874,127 of NZ_LN868538.1, forward strand.
ACCCGGGCCAATAAGCTCGCCGGCCTGCTGTTGTTCCTTTATCCGCTGTCACTTCCGTTTACCCAATCTCCGGCTGTTTTGCTGTCTCTCTGTCTGGTTGCCGCGCTGTCTGCGGCAGAAGAACTGCTGATCGAATGCACGGCGACGGAATGGGACGCCAACCGCGCAAGCATTTTTCAGCGGAATCGCCGTTCTATATTGTAAATATTTGTCACCTGTTATACAATAAAGAATAAAGCAAGACGAATATTACGTTATGGAACAATCGCGTAAAGGAGAATGGACGATGGCATTGATCCCGTGCCCCGAATGCGGCCAACAGATCTCAACCCACGCCGAAAAATGCCCGCACTGCGGTCTGCCGGCCTCCTACTTCCCACAGGAGCAGGACGGCGCGCCCGCCGCGGAGGGGATCGATTACGCCATGATCTCCGACATGCTCACTTCTTTCGACCGGGACTACTGCTCCGCGTTTGGCGCGGACAACTATATTTCCGCCCGGCAGAAGGACCGGATGGTGCAGACCTACGCCCCCTATTTCCGCTGTCTCAGGGATAAGCTGATTTATTCCTATGTGTGCGGGCAGGCAAAGGCGCTGCGCGTGGACATCAGTCAGCTCCAGTCGTTTTTGCGGCGCTTCCTGCATCTGGACGCCGCCATCACCGCGCACAACGAGCAATACGTGGAAACCATCCTGCACCGGGAAGCAGCGTACTTCGACAACATTCTGAAGGATATTGACCCGGGGATCCGGCTGGACGACGAACAGCGCCGCGCCGTCATCACGGACGACGACCACTGCCTGATGGTCGCCGGAGCCGGAGCGGGAAAAACCACCACAATGGCCGCGAAGGTCAAATACCTGGTAGAAAAGAAGCACGTTCTGCCCGAAGAAATCATCGTCATTTCCTATACCAACAAGGCGATCGGCGAGCTGAAGGAACGCATCAACAAAGGGCTGAATATCCCCGCCAAAATCTGCACATTCCATGCGTTTGCCTTTGAGATTGTCAAGCGGTTTTCCGCGGCGCCGCCGGAAATCAATTTTTCCTCCTACCAGATCGTGTTTGAGATGCTGGAAAAGGCCATCTTTGACAACAAATCCCTGATGCGCAATCTGGTGCTGTTCATGGGCTACTATTTCGACCTGTCCGAGGACGTATTCCAGTTCTCCTCTTTAAACCAGTACCACCTGATCAAGGCTTCGCAGGACTACGAGACAATGAAAAGCGGCCTGGGGGATTACGTCAAAAAGGTGGAGCATCAGCGCCAGCGACGCGTAAAGACCCTGACCGGCGAATACCTGCGCTCCATACAGGAGGTGCAGATTGCCAATTTCCTGTATCTGAACGGTCTGGACTACGAATACGAGCGCCCGTACCCGCTGCCCATACCGGGCGCACGCAAAACCTACACGCCGGATTTCTATATTACGCAGGGGGAGCATACCGCTTACTTGGAGCATTACGGGCTGACGGAAAGCGGTTACAGCAACGTTTTCACTCCACAGCAGATCGCCAAATATAAAAAATCGATCCGGGACAAACGGACGCTGCACAAAAAGGGGAAAACCGAACTGCTGGAAACCTGGTCACTTTACAACGACCGCAGGCCGCTGCTCGACCATCTGCGGGAAACCCTTGTGGCTGCCGGCTTTGTGCTCAAGCCGCGTGACCTGGACGAGGTATACCGAAAGATCGTGGAAACCGGCAAGGACAAATACGTGGTGCGCCTGATCCTCTTCCTGATGGAATTCATCGAGCAGTTCAAAACCTCCGGCTACACGGAAAACGGGTTCCGCCTTCTGCGAGAAAAGACGGACAATCCCCGCACGCTGCTTTTCCTGGACATCGCGGAGCAGGTCTATGCCCACTATCAGGAAACTCTGAAGCGGAACAACCAGATCGACTTCGCGGACATGATCAACGATGCACACTTCTATTTACAGGAAATTGAGCGGCAGGGCATTGCCCTGCCCTACAAATACATCATCATCGATGAATTCCAGGACATCGCGCGCCAACGCTTCAACCTGACCAAGCGCCTTTCGGAGATCACCAAGGCAAAGGTGGTGGCGGTCGGCGACGACTGGCAGTCCATTTACGCGTTCGCGGGGTCGGACATCACCCTGTTCACACGCTTTTTGGAGCTGATGGGCTCCGGCACCGAATTGAAGATCACACATACCTACCGCAATTCACAGGAGCTGATCGACATCGCGGGCGGGTTTGTGCAGAAAAACGCCGCGCAGATCCGCAAGCAGCTCATTTCTCCCAAGCATTTAAAGGACCCCATTGTGATCCACCCGTTTGACGACGCATACAAACCGATGCAGGCGTTGGCCCGCGCCGTGCTCGAAATGATCGGCAAAATCGTCGCGGAATATGGGGAACAATCCTCCGTTCTGTTGATCGGCCGGTACAATTACGATATGTACAAGCTGTTCCGCACCGGGTTGTTTGAGGAACGTCCCGGCAACCGGGTATACTGCCCCCAATATCCAAAAGTCCCGCTCTCGTTCATGACGGCGCACAGCGCCAAAGGGCTCGGCTACGACAACGTCATTTTGATCAACATGTTTGAGGGGAAGTTCGGTTTCCCCTGCCAGCTGGAAGATGACCCCATTATGAAGCTGGTGACCTACGAGGACCGCAGCGTTCCCTTCGCGGAAGAACGCCGCCTGTTCTACGTCGCGCTGACCCGTACCAAAAACCGCGTCTACATCGCCGCGCCCAAGCAGCGCCCCTCCCGCTTTTTGGTTGAGCTGATCCGGGACTTCCACCTTCCGCACGCGGCGGACATGAATCTGGAAACCGTCGACCTGTTCCAGCTCCGCTGCCCGGTGTGCGGCTTTCCGCTCAAATACGAGTTCAACAAAAATTACGGGCTGAACCTCTGGATGTGTACGAACGACGCGGAAGTCTGCGATTTCATGACCAACGACAAGGAACACCGGCACGATATTTTCCCCTGCACCGCCTGCAAAGACGGTTTTATGATTGTCAAGCGCAGCCCCAAAACGGGAAATATCTTTTACGGATGCACCAATTATACCAACACGGACCGGCCCTGCACACATATGGAGCCGATCCGCGAATGACAAGCCTGCATCCCCACAATCCATTCCCGCATAATAAAGATCCCGGCTAAACAGAGGCAGGCAAGCCGCCGCCCTGTTGGCCGGGATTTCTATTTCCTCCACGCTTTGGTCAATAGCGCCCTGTGTCTCCGCCAGATCTATTTGGAATTTGGCGATTTGCACCAGTATTGTTCTAATTTAATAACTACTTGGTGAAATTTGACAAAACCTTGCATCGGCGCATATCTAGGTACAGGAAGAACAGGCCGTTTTATCACGCGCCTTGCAACACCGAAGGAGTGGAAATCAATTGAAAATCAATGGAATACGGGGCGGTAAAGCGCTGTCCCTGCTGGTGACGCTGTCCCTGCTGGTTTGTACCTTTGGGAGCACCGGCGTCTCTGCCAGCGGACAGCCTGTAAAAGAAGCTTTGGCGGCAAACCTCGCTATGAGTGAAATCAATCCCGCGGCGATGGAATCTTCCGTCCAAACCGGGGACAAACCGGCGGACCACGGCGGGTCATTGGGTTACGTGCATCCCTATATCGATCCGTCCTACCTGCAGGAGGGAACCTTCTCAGAAACGCTCGCGCACGCGGAAGCCGGATTCCCCGGCGCTTTCAGCGTTCTGGATCACGGAACGGTAACCGGCATAGTACGCAACCAGACCAACTGGGGAACCTGCTGGGCTTTTGCCGCGGTGGGCGCGGCGGAGTCCTCCCTCTATCCGAACGATCAAACGATGCTTTCCCCGCGTCATTTAGCCTATTTTACCTATCACGGCGCGGCGAATCCGGCCCTGCCGGAGGACGGGACAGGCGGCGATACCTTCCATCCCTATGCCTTCAACGCCAGCGAAACAGCAAGCTGGTGGCATCCATGGTACGAATACGGTGGGAATTCCTTTATGGCCAACGCCACTTTGTCCCGCATTGGGTTTCAGACCGATGCAGCCGTTCCCTATCCGGAACGCTACGACTTTTTTGACCCTTCCAGGCTGGATTCCTATGGAACCCCGGCGCTGAAAAACGAATATCTGGAGGAATATGGCGACGTTGCAGAGGGGAATCATTTTACAGCGCCCTACCGGCTGGTGGACAGCAACTACCTGCCGACGAAGGACCGCAATGGAAACTGGAATAGCGATGCAGTCAAAAAAGCGCTGATGGATGGATACAGCGTATCCGTTTCTTACGCATCCGGCTCCTATAACGACTATCCGCTCAGTGACGGCTCCGTAATCATCGCCCAGCAATACAACGGGCCGAACCGGGTAAACATCAACCACGCGGTGCAGATTGTAGGCTGGAACGATCAGATTCCCAAGGAGGCATTCCGCACCACGTCCGGCAAACTGCCAACAGGCGACGGCGGCTGGCTGATCCGGAACAGCTGGGGCGAAAATTGGGGTATGAATGGGTGCTTCTACCTCTCCTATGAGGACAGCTCCTTATCCGAAACCTGTCAATTCATCGCTTCCGCCGACCAGCCGTATGACCACAATTATCAATACGACGGCACCGGCTGGAGCACCACGGTAGGCGCAACAGGCAATCCGGCCAAGCCGGTCTACATGTCCAACGTTTTTACCGCTGCCGGCGATGAAACCATTCAAGCCACGGCGTTTTACACCACCGCGCACAATGCAGTCTATTCCATTCAGGTTTACACGGATCTGCAATTTGCAGGCGACCCGACCAGCGGTGTTCCGGCCTTTTCTGAAGAACAGAAGGGGATGCAGCCTTATGCGGGCTACCATACCGTCCGTCTGGAACTTCCGGTCAACGTGGAAAAGGGGAAAAAATTCGCAATTGTCGTTCAAATTCAGAACCCCGATGCAGACAACCGGGCCCGGTACGCCGCAGCAATCTACCCCGTCGCGTGCGAGCTGGACGGCTACTGCGACGGGGTGCGCAGCGAAGCTTCCATTCGTTCCGGCGAAAGCTTCATCCGCTTTCATGGCGGCGAATGGCTGGACCTTGCCGATTACGGCGACCTGCAGCAGGGCGTGTCCGGCAAGAGCAGTGTTACACCCGCCAACATCTGTTTGAAGGCATTTACCGTGGACGGCCACGAAAGCAACCTTCCGCTGCAAAAGGCGGTCAACGACGCCAAAAAAATGATGGAACTGCCAAAATACTACAACGCATCCACCAGGGATGCGTTCGACCGCGCACTGGCAAACGCGGAACGCCTGTTGAAACAGCCCTCCGCCACTGCTGAGGAAATCACCGGGGCGGCAAACGCCTTGCAAACCGCAGCGAAAGCCTTAAACGGCCAGCCCACAAACCTGACCGCTCTGCGGGATTCCATCGCCGCTGCCGAAGCCGCAAAAAGCACCGCGGCCTATCTCTACGGCGGTACGGGGCAAAAAGCCGCCCTGGACGCCGCATTGCAGGCGGCCCAACAGGTGCTCCATAAAACCGCGCCGACACAGAAGGAAACTGACTGCGCAAAAACAGCTCTGGATGCGGCAATTGCGGCTTTAAACGGCGCAAAACCCGTCCGTACCGCCGCGTTGGAAACTTCCATCGCCGCCGCAGAGGCCGTCAAAAAGACAGACGCATATCGCTGTGACTGCGACGTAAAACGGGCGGCGCTGGACCATGCGCTGGAAAACGCCAAACAAATTCTGCACAAGGTCAACCATACACAGGCGGAGGTCGACCACGTAAAAAACGCCCTGGACCTCGCATGCATGGTGCTCGACGGCCAAAAACAGGGCCTTTAAACCATTGGACCACATGGGATTCCTGCCCCCACATCGCATAAAACCCGGACCGCTGATCCGCGGTCCGGGTTCCATTTTTATCATTTTGCCACCTATCCAACTTGTCCACGCGCTTTATTCATCCGTCAGGCTGCGCAGACCCACCACATGGTTGACCGGCAGGGAGAAAGCCGCCGCCACGCGCTCTTTTTTGGAACCGGTCTGCTCCATGATGGCACGCATGATGTTCTTTTCATCCTTCTGCTTTGCAACAATGTAGATCAGTTCCTGTTCCGAAGCGATGGACACGCCGAAAAACGTTGTGGCACTTTTTTCTCCAACCCCTTTGGCGTGCACAATGGTGCCGCCGCCCGCGTTGGCGCTGCGCGCCGCGTCCATCACCTCTTCGGTGTGACCCTTTTGTACGATGACCACCACCAGGGAAAAGCGGGTTTCTTCCATTTCCGTCACCTCATCTTGTTCTGTATTTTGTCCATGGGTCAAATATTGCAGGCTGCCGGCATTCGCCGCGCTCCGCAACGGGATGGTAAATGCAATCCCATTGCCCGGCACATCGATCTGCATGGTGCGCATCAGCCCCCGCAGCATTTTTGCCGCCAGCGTCCCGGAAACCACGGAAGAAAGCATCACCTTTTCTGTCTTTTCGATCCCCAAACGGTCCAGGGTTTTCTGTTGTGCGGTTCCCTCACACAGGACGGCTGTCATCGTATGGATCCCGTTGTCATAAAAAAATTGCTGAAAGGCTTCTCCGTATTCCCGTTTGGCCACCGTAACCAAATAGTACATATTGCTCATGATGTCTCCTCTTTAAAACGTGATGACGTCGTCCTCTTCCGGGAGGGCGGGGGCGTCTTCCGTCGTTTCCGTGTCTTCTGACTTGTATTTATAATATACGCCCAGCACCTGAATGGTAATCAGCGGCATCATGGCCACCATCGCCACCACGCCAAACGCGTCCACCACCACATTGCCGCCCACGCCGCTGCAGGTTCCCATCGCCAGCGGCAAAAGGAACGTCGCCGTCATGGGGCCGGAGGCCACGCCGCCGGAATCAAACGCGATGGCGGTAAACAGCGCGGGGGAGAAAAACGTAAGAACACCGGCAATCAGATAGCCGGGGATCAGCAGGTACAGGATCGGCAGACCGGTGACAATCCGCAGCATGGCAAGCCCCACCGAAATAGAAACACCGATGGAGAGGCTGGTGGACAGAGCCTTTTTGGGAATCGCGCCGGCGGTGATGGTAACTACCTGCCGGTTCAGAACATGGACAGCCGGCTCCGCGGCTACGATGAAATATCCGATGACCATCCCGATCGGCACAATGATCCAGTTGTGTTCCATACTGCCGATGAGCTGCCCGATATAGTTGCCCACGGGCATGAAACCGACGTTGACGCCGGTGAGAAACAGCACCAGACCGACATATGTATAGACAAGGCCGACACATATTTTAATCAGCTCCCCTTTTTTCAGATGGAGCTTTGTTATTTGGAACAGGACAAAAAACGCCAGAATGGGGCAAAGGGCGATCGCGACTTCCTCAATATACTTGGGCAGGGAGGATAAGAACAGCTGAGAAAGTTCTTTGGAATCGGCAATTTCCGGAATTGTCACGGGGATATACTCTCCTGTACCGGCGCTGTACAGGATTCCCAGTACCAGCACGGCGATGATCGGGCCGACGGAGCACAGGGCGACCAGGCCGAAGCTGTCGTTTTCCGCATCGCTGTCGCTTCGGATAGCCGCGACGCCGACGCCCAGCGCCATGATGAACGGGACCGTCATGGGGCCGGTGGTGACCCCGCCGGAGTCAAACGCCACAGAAAGAAACTCCCTTGGAACAAACTGGGCCAATAGAAAAACGAACGCATAGACTCCGATCAGCAGATAGGACAGTTTGATGCGGAACAGCATGCGCAGCATGGCGACCACAAGGAAAACGCCGACGCCAACCGCAACCGCAAGAATCAAAGTCATATTCGGGATGCCGGGCACCTGCTCGGCCAGAACCTGCAGGTCCGGCTCAGACATGGTGATGAAGATTCCCACCAACAGGCTCACCAGCACGATCAGCCATACGCTGCGGGACTTGGTGACGGCGGAACCGACATGGGTGCCGATGGGTGTCATCGCCATATCGGTCCCCAGTGTAAAAAAGCCCATGCCCAGGATCAGCAGCAGCGCCCCCAGGACAAAGCCCATCAACAGGCCGTTCGGCACCGGGGAAATGGTAAAGCAAAGCAAAAAAACGATGCCCGTCACCGGCAGTACCGACGACAGGGATTCTTTCAGCTTTTCTGAGAGAATGGTCCGGTTTTGTTTCAATAATGGAAGTTTTGTTCTGCTCACATAACACCTCTTTTTATCTCTTGTTACAGGACGGACAATCTATATAAAACCAATTTTGATTTCTCTATTATTTTATTGGATATGAAATTATAACATACGCGGCTGGAGAAAAGAAAGGGTTTCTACAAATTATATTGGCGCAATCCATCTTTGTGTATCTTATCGCATGTATTGCAGCGTCTGAAAAGTGAAAAGACCGCTGACAAAAATCAGCGGTCTATTTTGACTCTGTCTGTACTGAATGGAACCCGGGTCTGCCCGAATTCCAAGCACCGTACCATCAAATATTATAATACTTTTCAAACTCCGCGGGATGTGGGATGGAAGCAATCTGGCGGCACTCTTCACGCTTGGATTTTATAAAATTTTGGAGAAGCGCCTCTGGGAACACACCGCCCGCCGTCAGATAGTCGTGGTCTGCCTCCAAAGCGTCAAGTGCCGCATCAAGAGAGACCGGGAGGCTTTTCAGCTTTGCTTTTTCTTCATCAGAAAGTGTATACAAGTTGACGTCATAGGGGCCCCAGCCGTTTGCATGCGGATCAATTTTGTTTTTGACGCCATCCAGGCCCGCCATCAAAATCGCAGCATAACAGAAGTAGGGGTTGCAGGTTGCGTCGGGATTGCGCAGCTCAAAGCGGCGCTTGTCAGGGCTCTTCGCATAGGCGGGAATCCGAATGACCGCACTGCGGTTGGAAGTCGCGTAGCCCACAGTGACAGGCGCCTCAAAGCCGGGCACCAATCGCTTAAAAGAGTTCGTGCTGGGATTGGTGAGCGCGCACAGAGAATGGATGTGCTTCAGCAGCCCGCCCATAAAATAGTGGGCCGTCTCGCTCAGGTGCGCGTAGCCATTATCGTCCGAGAACACTGGCCGCCCGTCTTTCAGCAGCAGCATGTGGACATGCATCCCGCTGCCCGCCTCTCCGTAGATCGGCTTGGGCATAAACGTAGCCGTTTTTCCATATTTCAAGGCGGTATTATGGACAATATATTTGATCATCATCGTTGCGTCGGCCATCTTGGACATCTGTCCCAACTGGGGTTCAATCTCAAACTGGCCCGAGGCCGCAACCTCCGGATGATGATAATTGATGTCAATGCCGGCCTCTTTCATCAGCAGACACATCTCACTGCGGCACTCATAGGACTGGTCAAAGGGCTTGGCAATATGATACGCCTTCTGTTTGGGAATCACGCAGCCCCTCCCTTCCACCGCGCTGTTCCAGTAGGACTGCCTAGCATCCACGGTAACGCCGACGCTGTTGGGCTGCACCTCCCAGCCCACCTGGTCAAACAGATAGAATTCAAATTCGGGGAGGATCAGCATGGTATCGGCAATGCCGCTGTCTTTCATATACTGCTCGGCAGCCAGAACGATATTGCGCGGATACTGGGCCAGCGGACGGTTTTCCGGATTATCAATGACCATGGCGTTGCCGGTCATGGAGAGCGTGGGAATTTCGCAGAAGGGATCGACGACAGCTGTATCCAGGTCGGGGATGAAAACCATATCGCTCTTCTCGACCACGGCGTAACCGTAATTGGAAGCGTCAAATCCGATGCCGTACTGCATGGTATCGGCAGACAAGTTTTCCGCCGGTATGGTCACGTGTCGATATTGCCCGTTGATGTCGACCATTTTAAAGTCAACCATTTGAATGTTTTTTTCTTGAATGAGGGAAATTATTTCCTGAATACCCTTTGCCATGAGATCACTCCTCTTTGTAAAAATCAACAAAATTATCATATCATTATTTTATTTTTGAGTCAACAAGTGAAAAAGTGATTTTTACATAAACCTGATCATAGAAATGCTCGAAAGGTCTTCAGAATTCTAACAAGAATATAACTATAGTAAAACGGCGGTCTCTTATAGATTATTTTAAAATTGTCTGTCTTATTTGTTCAGTTAAAGTCCTTAAAATTTTATAGAGCTTTGCTTTTATCGTCAGGTAGTCTTCTCCGAAGGTTTTATTTGTTAACCCCTTTAATATATCATCTGGAATAATTTCAGTCTCATTTATGTACTGGCCCAAACCATAATGAGCAAGGCAGTTGCGAAAATTCCTATTACACAAACAGCAATCTATATAAAAATCAGTATTCTTTTGAGCGTTTAGCTCTTTAATAAAATTACAAAGATAGTAATACTGTAAATATGCAAATTTAAATTTTTGAGGTATTTCCTCTATAAAATAGTTTTCAACAAACTCTATTGCATAATTCACACTGCAAAGTATAGAAAACAATAGAAAGCCAAAATCATTCTCCAACTTTAGTGGTGAGTTTTTGTAAAAATGGTAGTCTTCATATTTAACAATGAGATTATCATTATATCTATATATTGGAAACTCCTTACATCCCAAAGAAGCGGCTAATTTTCCAGCAACTACGCTCATATTTGTTATCCATGGCCCTATATTTTTATTCCCTAGCGTTTTTACAGGAGTATACATTGCACATAAAATCGTATTCCCGCAAAACTCATCATTACACAAGTCGGTACCTACATTGTAATATCCAAATATTCTTTCATAAAAGCTGCGTATGTTGTAAAAGTAATTTTCACTCTCGGCAAACTTTTGAGAAAGTTGCATAGTATAATTTTTATAACTTTTTTCAAAAAGTTTATGTCCCTGTCTTAATTGCATATAAAATATTTTTTCATTTGCATTAAAGCGCGGTGCATTTAATCCAACTTTTTTACACCATTGCTCTGCTCCTTCTGCAAAAAGTCCTATATATGGTAAGCACATACAAATGTAGTTACTGTTAATATTTTTAGCACTTTGCGAAATATCGACTAACGCATACAAAAACCTTGCATCTGCTTGTATCAACTCATATGCAGCCTTCTGCACTTTATTCAAATCATTTCGCCTCTTTATGTAAGTTTTAGTAGAAATAAATTTTATTTTACCAGCATATGCATAATGTAAATGCTATCGCTATTAGTAACAAAAAAATTAGGACAAAACAAATGTGATCGTACATCTGTTTTGTCCTAACTTTTTGGTCCGAGTGACAGGAGTCGAACCTGCGGCCTCTTGAACCCCATTCAAGCGCGCTACCAAAACTGCGCTACACCCGGATTTACAACGTGTAATATTATACCATATCCTTTATAGAAAAGCAAGCCCGGATTCCCTGCGGAACCGGGCTTTTTCTCTGTTCTATTGCTTGAGCTGCGCGCCGTAGGAGTCCGTAAAGCTGCCGCACGCAATCATGATAATATCCACGATCCAACCGATTCCAAAGGCGCCGCCGGTCAGCAGATACAAAATACCGGTACCAATCTTTCCCACGTAAAAACGGTGAATGCCCAACGTCCCCAGGAAGATACAGAGGATCAGCGCTACCCAGCGGCTGGAAGGCGAGATCACCTCCATATAAGCGGGATAGGACGGCTGTACGTAATAATTGGGGGGCGGCGGGTTCCACTGGTTCGGCTGCGGCTGGTAGGGCGGCGGCGCAGAAGGCGCCTGCGCGGACAGGTCCGCACCGCACTGTTTGCAATAATGCACATCCTGCGGATTGTCAAACCCACAACGGTTACAAATCATATGCTGCTCCTTTTCAGGTCTGTTTCATTCTTCGTTTTTTCAGTATAGCATGCTGGGAATATTGTGTCAATCCAAGCCGCAAAAGGAACCAAAAAGGCGCTCCGGATCAACCGGAGCGCCCAAGCTTATCAAAAGAATGCTTATTTCAGGTTGGCCTTCAGCGTCTCAAGCTGGTTGCGAAGCTCCTGCGGAAGTCTGTCGCCAAACTTCGTGTAGAACTCTTCAATGCCTTCCGCCTCTTTCGCCCACTGGTCGTTCTTGACTTCCAGAATGCTCTTCAGCGTATCGATGCTGAAGTCGAGGCCTTCCAGGTTGATGTCTTCCGCATACGGGACATAGCCAATCGCGGTCTCCTGTGCATCCACTTCGCCATCACAGCGCTTAATGATCCACTCGAGGACGCGGAGGTTGTCGCCGAAGCCCGGCCAAATGAAGTTGCCTTCGTCGTCAAGACGGAACCAGTTGACGTTGAAGATCTTCGGCGCCTTGTCGCCCAGCTCTTCGCCCATCTCGATCCAATGCTTGAAGTAATCGCCCATGTGATAGCCGCAGAACGGCAGCATGGCCATCGGGTCGCGGCGGACTACGCCGACCGCACCGGTCGCGGCAGCAGTGGTTTCGGAAGCCATGATGGAGCCCACGAATACGCCGTTGTTCCAATCGCGGGACTGGTACACCAGCGGAGTGGTCTGCGCACGGCGGCCGCCGAAGACGATTGCGGAGATCGGCACGCCCGCGCCGTTCTCAAACTCAGAGCTGATGCAGGGGCAGTTCTTCGCCGGAGCGGTGAAGCGGCTGTTCGGATGCGCGCCCTTCTCCGTCGCGGTCTTGCCGTTCCAATCCTGGCCCTTCCAGTTCTTTGCATTCTCAGGCGGATTCTTATCCAGTCCTTCCCACCAAACGGTGTTGTCGTCCAGATTGTGTACCACGTTGGTGAAGATCGTGCCTTCCTTGGTGGTGTACAGTGCGTTCGGGTTGGACTTCAGGTTGGTGCCAGGCGCCACGCCGAAGAAGCCGTTCTCCGGGTTGATCGCCCACAGGCGGCCGTCCGGACCCTTGCGCATCCAGGCGATATCATCGCCGACAGTCCATACTTTATATCCCTTGCTCTTGTAGCCTTCCGGCGGAATCAGCATGGCAAGGTTGGTCTTACCGCAAGCGGACGGGAACGCAGCGGTGATGTATTTGACTTCGCCCTTCGGGTTCTCGAGGCCCAGGATGAGCATATGCTCCGCCATCCAGCCCTCGGTCTTGCCCTGATAGGAAGCGATGCGCAGTGCAAAGCACTTCTTGCCCAGCAGCACGTTTCCGCCGTAACCGGAGTTAACGGAAATGATCGTGTTGTCTTCCGGGAAGTGGCAGATGTAGCGCTTCTCTTCGTCGATCTGGCATTTGCAGTGCAGGCCGCGCACCCAGTCGTTGCTGTCGCCCAGAACATCCCAGACCGCATTGCCGACGCGCGCCATGATGCTCATGTTCATAACAACATAAATGGAGTCGGTCAGCTCGACGCCAATCTTGGCGAACGGAGAACCGATCGGGCCCATGGAGTACGGAATGACGTACATGGTGCGGCCCTGATAGCTGTCCTTTGCAATATCAAACAGCATTTTGTAAGCGTCCTGCGGGTCCATCCAGTGGTTGGTCGGGCCTGCATCCTCTTCCTTGCGGGAGCAGATGAAGGTTCTGCCCTCCACGCGCGCAACGTCGTTGACGGCGGTGCGATGCAGGTAGCAGCCCGGAAGCTTCTCCTCATTCAGCTTAATCATTTCTCCGGTGGAGCAGGCCTCCGCGCGGAGCTGGTTGAGCTGCTCCTCGGAACCGTCAATCCAGACAACCTGATCCGGTTTGACAAGCTGTTTCATGTTTTCAATCCAATTTAAGACGGATTCGTTCTTTGTCATAAAGTTTTCTCCTTCCGGCCCAATGGCCAAATCACGTTACTGAATTTCATTATAGTACATTGTTTGAAGAATATCAATTGATAAATTATGAATTTCCTGCTCAATTTTTAGAATTTTGCAGGGTTTTGTCGTCTTTCTTTCATTTTCTGAACAAATCCTACCAGTTTACAATGCTTTAGGTCCCTGAATGGGCATTTGTGCGCAGGCATTCAGGTCCATTCCCGCCGTATTCCCCGCCAGGAATTCGTAGTAACCCTGCGCGCCGACCATCGCCGCGTTGTCCCCGCAGAGATTGAGCGCCGGCATATAAAACGCCCAGCCGCGCGCTTTGCAGACCTCCTGCAAACGGCGGCGCAGCAGGGAGTTAGCAGACACGCCGCCCGCGATCACCAATTTTTGCGCCCCGGTCTCCCGCGCGGCTTTTTCCGTATTCTGCACCAGGCAGTCCACCACCGCTTTTCGGAAGGACGCAGACAAATCCGGCACGGAAAGCGTTTCCTCCTTCTGCTTTGCGTTGTGGATCAGGTTGATGACCGCTGTCTTCAGGCCAGAAAAGCTGAAATCGTACGGCGCGCCGTCCACACGCGGATGCGGCAGCTTGAAGGCATTTGGGTCGCCGTTCTCCGCAATCTTATCCATCTCCACGCCGCCGGGATACGGGATACCCATTGCGCGCGCCGCTTTGTCAAATGCCTCTCCCGCCGCGTCGTCCCGCGTGCGGCCGATGACCTCCAGTTCCGTATAGCTCTTTACATTGATAATATGGGTATGTCCGCCGGACACGACCAGGCACAGGAACGGCGGCTCCAGCTCCGGCGAGGTAATGTAGTTTGCCGCGATGTGCGAACGGAGATGGTGGACCGGGATCAGCGGTTTATTTGCGGAGAGCGCCAGCCCCTTCGCAAAATTGACCCCCACCAACAGCGCGCCGATCAATCCCGGCGCATAGGTAACGGCAATCCCGTCGATCTCCTGTAAGGTCAGGCCCGCGTCGTCCAGTGCCTTCTGTGTCACCGGGACAATGGCCTCCGAATGCCGCCGGGACGCAATCTCCGGCACCACGCCGCCGTATAATTTATGTTCTTCCACCTGTGATGCAATCACGGAGGACAGGACGCGCCGCCCGTCCTCCACCACGGCGGCCGCCGTCTCATCGCAGGAGCTTTCCAGTGCCAAAAGTTTCATGCTGTTTTCCCCTTTATCCCATCAAATTTGTGCGTTCCGCGTCAGCAGCAGCGCGTCCTCATGATTGTCCGTGTAAAAGCCCTTCCGGAGCCCGACCTCCGCAAAGCCCAGCTTTTCATACAGCGCGATGGCGGGCCGATTGGTAACGCGCACCTCCAGCGTGATGAACGCGCCGCCGGTTTGCTCCATCCAGCCGATCATCGTCTGGACCAGCTGTTGGGCAATTCCTCTCCGCCTATGTGCCGGGTGGACTGCTACCAAATCGACATAACATTCCCCGCAGACGGCATGCATTCCCGCGAAACCGACGCAGGTTCCCGTTTCTTCCGCCACCCAAAACCGGGCGGTATTACTGGTCAGCTCCGCCGCAAGACCATCCCGCGTCCACGGCATGGAGAAGCAGAGGCGGCTGATCTCCGCCAAAGCGTCCAGGTGCCGTTCCTCCATCGGAACAATTTGCACCGCACTCATATTGCGGCCTCCAGCGGCTTCGGCTCTGGACTGTGGTCCAGCAGTTCGAGCAGATGTTTAAACAACAGAATCAGATTGATCAAAATAGCAATCGCCAACAGCTGCTGCGGGTAATACGCCAGTCCAAACAGATAATTTCCCACCGCACAGGCGGATGATACGCACATGATAACCGCTGTATACAGTTTCTTCGGAAAATAGAACACGTATATTACGCTGAGTATATCCGCAAGATAATAATATCGTTCGTGCATATGCGGCAGGACAAACGGCATCAAAATTGCAAAGAGCAGTCCCATTGTGACCAATATCTCCGGCGTGAACACATACCGCTTTTTAAAAAGCACAAACAGCGTCATCAGCACAACGCCGCCCGCAAAGATCACACCGGCCTTGCCGACCTCGTCCAGCGCGACGTTGCCTAAGAATGCGTACAGGTTCGGGATGGACATACAAATACTTTTATAGATCCCCGACTGGGCAACATAGACCGTCAGGAGGTCCCATAAATCGCGCCCCATGATTACAGCGGGTATAATCGAAAGCAGATATACAGCCGGAATCAAAATCATACTGCGCAGCTTGACCTTTTGCTTCAGGAACAAAAGCAAAAGGAACGGCGCAAAGAAGATTGCCTGTAATTTCAGTACAAACGCGATGGAAAACGCCAGCACCGCCCGGTTGGGGCGTTTGACCAACAGATAATACAGGCAGGCAACCAGCGCGCCGGTGAACATCGCGTCGCACTGTGCCCACGCCGCAGAGTTCAGAAACACCGTGGGCAGGAACAAGATCACCGCATAGGCCATCGCCCCATGAGAGCGCCCGGGATATTTCAGCTCCACAATGCGCATGACATAAAACGCAAGCGCCAAGTCCGCCAGACAGGAAACGATCTTGATCAAAAACAAATCGTTCAATGGAATATATGTCAGCAACGCCAATATGTAAAAATAGGGTGGCATGTAATCGCCGATCTTCATGCCAATCGCGGCAAACCCGCCGTTTTCTTTTAATGTCGCAAACCAGCCCTGTAGAAATTGGTGGTAATCGTTGGACTCAATGGGAAACAGATACAGCCGCATCAGGAACGCGGCCACTGTCACCAAAAACAGAAACGCCATGTTTTCCAGCTCCGGCCGGGTGATTCTTTCTTCTCTCTTTTGCATGCGCATCATCCTTCCGTTTGATCGGCATCGCGCCGGTAGGTAAGAAAATGGAAACAGATTTCTGTATCCAGTTTTTCTGCTTGCCGCAAACGCGCCCCACCCTCCACGCCGGTTTTCCAGTAATAGGGGGTCATGGCAAACAGATTCAGCATCTGCTGGTTGTCCGTTGTGGTATACCGCCCCTGTACGACAGTGCGCTCCAAAAAGGTAAACCCCGGATATTGCGTATCCTTGCATTCATTTTCATAGGGCGCGTCGTACAGAATTTCCTTCAGCCCATAGAGGTGGCGCTCGCCCGGCACCGCCAGGATCAGCACGCCGCCGGGCCGCACCACGCGCTTCATTTCCTCCGGCACAATGGGGGCAAACACATTGACAAGCAGATCCGCACCGGCGTTTGCAAACGGGATACCAAAGCTGCTGCCCACCGCGAAATGCAGAGATTTGTACCGTTTGGCGGCGGCGCGCACCGCGCATTTGGAAATGTCAAATCCATAGACGTCCGCCTTTTGCTGAAACGCATCCGCCAGACGCCCGGTGTAATAGCCTTCGCCGCAGCCGGCGTCCAGGACCACGGGTTCGGGAACGTCCTGCATCAGGTGCAGTGCCAACCGGTTCAGGGTATCGCTGAACGGCTGATACGCGCCGGTTTCCAGGAACGACCGCCGGGCGGCGACCATCTGTTTGTTGTCGCCGGGGTCTTTGGAATGCTTCTTATTGGGCGGCAGAAGGTAGACGTACCCTTCAGAAGCGAGGTCGTAGCTGTGGCCCCGCGGACAGCGGCAGGTTTTTTCTGTTTGGAATAAGGGCTGTTTACAGACGGGACAGATAAACATGGTTTGGCCTCCCAAAATCGCGTTTTCCCGCTTTTCTGAAAAGTGGCGGTTTCCAAAGGCGGCGCCTTTGGCCGTTCTCCGCAGAGAACGGAACTCTCTTCCTGAGAAGAGCGAGTGGGAACGAGTGATAGGGTCCTTTACGGACCTGTTGTGCTGCCGCACGGGCTTTTGGTTCCCCGGCTTTCGCCGGGGAACTCGTCGCTTTGAAAAAGTAAAACAAATTTTTCGTTATGAAAGCAATAAGTTCTCTACTCTTTTCTTAATAAACAATATCAACTTTGTTGCACCAGCAATATTTTTCTTTTACAATTTTAAAAAAGCGGGAGAAACCCGTTAGTTTGCCCTCATGTCGGGCGGGCACCTCCGGTGGGGACGCTCGCTTGAGGCTAAAGCCTCGCTCGATGCTCCAAACGACTATCGCCGGAGGCGCGAAAGACGTTGCACGTCCGTCTTGCCACAAAAGTAAGCAAAAGCACGCGTAGGGGCGCGAGAGTGGGCTCCGGGGTACTTCGACTCACGCCCCCCTTACAACCCCCGGTATCCCCATGGGGATGCTTGGCCCAGGGCAACCAAGGTGCTTTTCATTGCCGGCGGAACTTTGCTTAGGATTGCTTTTCTATGGTTTTCTGAGAATTGTTGGCTAAAATGTCACACGGGAGCTGGTCCTTTCCGTCGCGGCCTTCCGTGGTCTCTATTATGAGTCAACGTCCGCCCGCGCCGTCCCGACCGGAGGTCAGGATTTTGCGTCGTACCAGGTTTTGCCGACGCCCGCGTCGGCGATCAAGGGGACGGAGAGCTGGGCGGCGTTCTGCATCTCCTCTGTAAGCAGTTTGGCGGCTTTTTCCGCTTCGTCTTCCGGGGCCTCGACGATCAATTCATCGTGTACCTGCAAAATCAGGCGGGACTTCATGTTTTCCTTTTTGAGACGCTCCTCCACGCGGATCATCGCAATCTTGATGATGTCCGCCGCCGCGCCCTGGATCGGCATGTTGCGCGCCACGCGCTCGCCAAAGGACCGCGTATTGAAATTGGAGGAGGCCAGCTCCGGCAGATACCGCCTGCGTCCGAACATTGTCTCCACATAGCCCTGTTCCTTCGCCTGCGCGACGACGCGCTTCATATAATCGTCCACGCCGCTGTAATGCGCCAGGTAATCATGAATATACTGCTCCGCTTCCTTGCGGGAGACGTTGATATTCTTCGCCAGCGAAAACGCCCCGATGCCGTACACGATGCCGAAATTGACCGCCTTGGCGCGGCTGCGCATCATCGGCGTGACCATCTCTTCCGGCATGTGGAACACCTGCGCCGCCGTGATACGGTGAATATCGTCCTCGCTCTTGAAGGCCTCGATCATGCTTTTATCGTCCGCCACATGCGCCAGCACGCGCAGCTCGATCTGCGAATAGTCCGCGTCCACCAGCACACAGCCTTCCTTCGCCATGAAAAAGCGGCGCATCTCACGTCCCAGCTCCGTGCGGACCGGGATGTTCTGTAAATTCGGTTCCGTGGAGCTGATTCGTCCGGTGCGCGTCTCCGTCTGATTGAAACTGGAATGAATGCGTCCATCCTCCGCGATAACTTTGGACAATCCGTCGCAATAGGTGGATTTCAGCTTCGTCAGGCTGCGGTAATTGAGAATCATTTCCACCGCCGGATGCTCGTATTGCAGGCTCTCCAGAATGTCCGCCCGGGTGGAATAGCCGGTCTTCGTCTTCTTGCCATGCGGCAGGCCCAGCTTATCAAACAGCGCCTCGCCGAGCTGCTTCGGACTGTTGATGTTGAATTCATACCCGACGGCGCTGTAGATTTCCGCCTGGATGCGGTCGATCTCCGTCTGTAACGTCTCTCCGAACTGTTCGATGCCCTCCGCATCCACATCGAATCCAATGGTTTCCATGTGCGCCAGCACACGGGCCAACGGCAGCTCGATGGTCTCCAGCAGCTCCGTCTGGTCGTTTTTCGCAATCTCCGCCGCCAGCTTGTCCACCAGCCCCGGAAAAATGGCGGCCTGGCTGCGCAGAACTGCCTCCTGCTGCTTTTTAAGCCCTTCCGTGTCCCCACGCTTGAGTGCTTCCCCGGTCTCAGACAAAACAATCGGCAGGCTATACTCCTGCGCCAGACGCGTCACGTCGTACCCGGAAGCGGATGGGTTCAGCAGATACGCCGCCAGCAGGGTGTCGAACGCGCCGCCAGCGCATTCCGTCACGCCCACGCGGTCCATCGCGGCGTAAAACGGCTTGACGTCGTGGGTATTCATCTTAATTTTATCTTCTTTACACAGGGTGGGAAGGAAATACGGGTCCGTAATCTCATACAGCGTCCCGCCGTGGTTCAGGTAAACGGCGGCAATATTCTCCCCTTCATACCGCATCAGGAAGTCCGCGCGTCCCTCCGTGCGCAGCCGGTCCAGCAGATCGTCCGGCGCGCCCTGCACCAGCTCCAGGGCCTTCCGTTCTTCTGTCTTTTGCTCCTGCGGCGGCGGAACCTGCAAGCCCATCTTCTCAATCAAAGAGAAGAATTCCAGCTTTGCCATCAGACGCACCGCCGCGTCGCGGTCGCCTTCCCCGGGAATATAATCCTCCAGATCCGTATCCACCGGCGCGTCCGTGCGAATCGTACCCAAATGGCGGCTTAAAAAGGCATTATCGCGGTCCTTAATGAGCTTTTGCCGCATGCCTTCCTTGATTTCCAGCGTCTCCACGTGGTCGTAGATATAGTCCAGGTCGTGAAACTTCTGGACCAGCTCCCCCGCGCCCTTGGGCCCGATGCCCGCCACGCCGGGGATATTGTCCGAACTGTCGCCCTGAATGGCTTTGATATCGATGAGCTGCGGCGGGGTCACGCCGTAGTCCTCTAGGATCCTCGCTTCGTCGTACAGCGTCACCTGCGGCTGTCCCATCTTGGTGGCGGCAAGGCGCACGGTGACACGGCTGTTTACCAGTTGCAGGCTGTCCCGGTCTCCGGTGGCAATCACGCATTCGTCGCCCGTCTCCGTGCATTTGGCCGCCAGCGTACCCAAAATATCATCGGCCTCAAAGCCCTCGCACTCCACCAGACGGTAGCCCAGCAATCGCAGCAGTTCCTTCAGGTTCGGCAGCTGCTGGGCCAGCTCCTCCGGCATGCCCTTGCGCTGCGCCTTGTAGCCCGCATATTCCTTATGACGAAAAGTCGGCGCGCGCATATCAAACGCAATAGCGACCGCGTCCGGCTCCGTCTCGTTTTTCAGCTTTTGCAGCATGGTGAGAAAGCCGTAGATGCCGTTGGTGTACAGGCCCTCTTTTGTGGTCAGCAAGCGGATTCCGTAAAACGCACGGTTCAGAATGCTGTTGCCGTCTAAAACAAGCAGTTTCATATTGGTTCTCCTGTCCTATATCGATAGATTGTTTTATTATATCACTTTTCTGGTGGAAAGATAAGTGGTATAATGTCATCTGCGGACAACGGCATTTACTTTCTCACGATTCTCGTGATTTTGTCGGAGTTCCCCGTTGCAATAAACAAAAAGAAATAGCCGCCCAGCTCCTGCACCAGCGGCTATTTCTTAACGCTATAATGAGGCAAACCGTTCACAACTTGCCTTTTCACCTGTATAATAACCGCGATATTTACATTTGTCAATTGCCGCTGGACGTACCCGCAGAGCGGCAACATTCCCTTTTTGAAAGTATGGGGACCATCACTATTTTTATTGCACATCCTATTGACTCTTTGCCGCATTGCGGCTAAAATATAGTTGGTGATGAAACTATTCAACAGGATGTACAAGGAATATGGAGTCACAAAATGATTAAAATTGGAACTATCGAACTGGACGGCCGCGCGGTACTCGCGCCGATGGCCGGCGTGACGGACCGGGCCTACCGCGAAATCTGCGCGGGCTTCGGCGCCAGTTACGTCGTCAGCGAAATGGTCAGCTCCAAAGCGCTGCAGTTCAATGACAAAAAGACCGGCTTTTTGATGGATCTGGGCGAGGCGGAGCGCCCTGCGGGCATCCAGCTCTTTGGGGACGATCCCGCCGTGATGGCGCAGGCCGCCAAAAAGGCGATGGCATACCGCCCGGACGCCATCGACATCAACATGGGCTGTCCCGTCCCCAAGGTGGCGGGCAACGGCTCCGGCAGCGCGCTGATGAAAACCCCGTCCCTCTGCGGCGAGATCGTCGCGGCGGTCAAGGAGGCTGTGCCCGTACCGGTCACTGTGAAAATCCGCAAGGGCTGGGACAAAACTTCCGTCAACGCCGTGGAGATCGCCAAAATCTGCGAAGCCGCGGGTGCGGATGCCATCGCGGTGCACGGGCGCACACGGGATCAGATGTACGAGCCGCCCGCCGACTGGGAAATCATTCGGCAGGTCAAGGAGGCCGTCACCATCCCCGTGATGGGCAACGGCGACGTTTACACCGTGCAGGACGCGGTAAGGCTGCTGAATGAAACCGGCTGCGATCTCGTAATGATTGGCCGCGGCGCGCTGGGCAACCCGTGGATTTTCCAGCAGATCAACGCCTACCTGACGGACTCCTGCCGCATCCTGCCCAGCCCGGGCCTGTACGAGCGCATGTCCGTCATGGTCAAACACATCCAGCGCCTCTGCGCCTACAAAGACGAGCGGCACGGCATGCGGGAGGCCCGCAAGCATGTGGGCTGGTACCTGAAGGGCATGCGCGGCGCCGCGGAATTCCGCCGCCGCGCCGGCACGCTGGAGACAATGGACGACCTGGCCCTGCTGGTGCGGGACATCGTCGCCGCGAACTCCGTTGCAGAGGAGGCAGGACGATGAGCAAAACGAGACGTTCCCCCCGCTCCCGCTACCCCGCGTATCTGGTGATTATCGCCGCCATTTTGACGGCGGCAATCGGCGGTCTGCGCGCCCGCTGGAGTACGCTGGACGACACACAGAACATCCCCGCCATTCCGGAGGGTTCCACCTCCGTCTTCTACGTCGACGTCGGCCAGGGCGACTGCGAGCTGATCCGTACACCGGGCGGCGAAACCATCCTGATCGACGCGGGCACCAACGCGACCGGCGACGAGCTCGTCGCGTACATACAAAGCATGGGCATTCAAAAAATCGACAAGCTGATCGCCACGCATCCGCACGAAGACCATATCGGCGGCATGGATGAGGTGGTCAACGCGTTTACAATCGGGGACGTTTACCTCCCCAGAGTTGCGGACAGCCAGACGCCCACCACCAAAACCTACGAACGGCTGCTGACCGCGATCTCCGACAAAGGGCTGCAAATCACACAGGGCCGGGGCGGCATGACCGTCCTGGAGGAAGAGGGCGTAACGCTGGAATTCCTCGCACCCAACAGCGATTCCTACAGCGGGCTGAACAGCTATTCCATCGCGGCAAAGCTGACCTGCGGCGAAAAAAGCTTCCTCTTCACCGGCGACGCGGAGGAGGACAGCGAGGAAGAAATGGTGGCACTGGGTTACGACCTGCAGAGCGACGTGCTCAAATGCGGCCACCACGGCAGTTCCACCTCCACCTGTGACGCCTTTTTACAGGCGGTGCAGCCAAAATACGCGGTGTTCTCCTGCGGGCTGGACAACGACTACGGCCATCCGCACCGGGAAACAATGCAGAAGCTCAACCGCGCGGGTACAACGATTTATCGAACCGACGAGATGGGCACCATTCTCGCCGAATGCGACGGGACGGAAATCCGGTTTCAGACCGGGCTGAAATCCCTTGTGAAAGATTAAAGGAGCATGACGCATGTTTTTAAGAAGCTTTAAAATTGATACCTCCCGCGCGAAGGACGCCTGGCCCCGTCAGATCGAATCGCTGGACCAGCTTCCCGCGCCGTACCGCACCGCGGTAAACGCGGAGCTGGTTCGCGGCCTGCCGATCCAAAATATCCTTTATGTGCCGCAGACCAACAAATGGGTTCATGAAAAACCGGAATATGTACTGGCCTGGCATGAAAACCGCGTGATGACCTTTAAAAAAGGGCAATGCGACATTGAAAAAACCGAGTGGACCGTGGAAAGCATCCTCTACGTACAGTATATTCATCGTTTGCTGGACAACTGGTTCGTCGTCTGCTACCAGGACGCGGGGGAAGTCAAAAAGGCGGCGCTGCACTTCAACGCTGCGCGCGAATTCCTGTTCCATCCAATGCTGGCAACTCTGCTGCAAAACGATTTCAACGCGTACCGCCCCGCAATGGAGGAAAACCTGCCGCAGATCCGGGACAGCCTGTCCCGGCGCACCTTTAAGATGTGCAGTTATCTGGACCTGATGTACCGGTTCAGCGACCGCATCCACGCCTATTATTGGGATAAGATGATTACAAAGGAACAGCAGAAGCGCAACGCGGAAAGTCTCAAACGGCCCGAAGAGACGGAATATCTGGTTTCACTGATGGATCAGGGCATGGTCGCGCAGCAGATTGCGGAAAACGACATCGAGGTGCTTTACATCCGTCAAAACGCCGTCCGGCAGGTAAGCGTGGCTGATGGAGAGAACGGCTGGTATATGATCCAGATCGATTGTGCCTCCAACGAGCCGTTCTACATCCCCGTACAGCCGCAGAACCAGGCTCTGGCACAGGAGTTTATCCGGCTTTGCAACCGGGGCGTTTCGCAGAGCGGAGCAACTCCGGATAAAAGAGTGACTCTGGAAAAGCGCGCATAAGCTGTGTTCTTTTAACCGCCGCCCGATTTACAGATTGTTTGTAAAGGCCACGAAGCCGACATGAATCCAACAGATGCGGTCCACGCGGATATCGCTTTTCGCGGCAACGATCGACCAGCGCAAAAACATGGCCCATCGGGCCATAATTAAACAAAAACACAAGAGGACAAGCCCTGTTCATAAGGCTTGTCCTTTCCATATAGGAGCCATTACGTCCCTGCTCCATCAATATTGCAACCCATTTCGCTCATTCTGCATCACAGATTTGCAGGGAATGTTTCGTTTGATTCACCTGCCCTACCGTTGTTGTATCATGGGTGTCTCATTGTCTGTTGCTCTTGTGGAGCGGACCCAGCAGACTCACTTAAAACCGTCTGCAAATCTTATTATCCGAGGAGTGTTTGATATGTTTTACGTTACAACCTGCGCTTCTCCCGTCGGAGAGCTGACGCTTGCCTGCGACGGGGAAAATCTGGCAGGCCTTTGGATCCAGGGACAGAAATACTTTGGAGGCACCATCCCGGATGTTATGACAAAAAAAGACGACCTGCCGCTGTTCCATGCCGTGAAAAACTGGCTGGACCGGTATTTCTCCGGAGAGAAGCCGGAAATTGCCGAACTTCCCTTGCGTCCCATCGGCGGAGCATTCCGGCAGAGCGTATGGCGCATTTTATGCCAGATTCCATATGGCGAGGTTATTACCTACGGTGAGATTGCTAAAAAAATAGCGGAGCAGTCAGGCAGGAAAACCATGTCCAGCCAGGCGGTAGGCGGCGCCGTAGGCCACAACCCCATTTCTATCATCATCCCCTGTCACCGCGTGGTGGGCTCCGGCGGTAGTTTGACAGGCTACGCCGGGGGGATTGCCAAAAAGATCAAACTTCTGGAACTGGAGGGGGTCGATCTATCCCGGCTGTCAGTACCGGCAAAAGGGACCGCGCTTTAAATGTCTGTGCTGTACGGGACAGATAAAAACGCGTGGTATTGATCAGTTTTTCAAGTGAGCATCTCAGTTTGCCTATCTGGCAAAACGAAGAAGTCATTGCTGAATAGTGTCTGTAAAAATTTTTTGTGCGCTACTTGCAAAAACCAAAGCATCTGGAACTGCATCACCATTCACAGTATGCGAACGATACAAAACAGGCTGATTCTTCCTCCTAAAGCGAGAGAATCAGCCTGTTTTGCGCGTAAGACCGCATTTTCATATAAACGCTTATTACTGGCTCTATTGACTTATGAACGCCAATAGTGTATACTTATGGCGTTCATAAAAGGAGGTGTGCAATGGCGGACAAAAAAATGGGCCGTCCCACGGACAATCCCAAACCGTACCGCGTTTATGCACGGTTGGATGCCGAAAGCAAAGAGATTCTCGACGCATATACCAAACAGGAAAACGTAACCGCGATGGAAGCGGTGCGCCGGGCAATCAAAAAGCTGCGGGGCGACTTAAAAAAATGAAGGAAGCGGCGGTCCCTACAAAAGACAAACGCCACTTCCCCGTACCGACATGCCCGAAGGCTATAACGGCGTAAATATCATACCATGCGTCGTAATTTCTTTCAAGGTGTGGTCGAGATATTTAGAAAAGAGTGATTAAAATGCAACGTATTATAGAAGCCTTGTTTGATGGTCAAATTATACCATGGGAACGTCGAGCAGACGTGACTGCAGAGCACCGGGCCGTTAATAAGAAAATTGAGGATGAAAAACGATACTTTATGGAGAAGATGTCACTGGACGACTGCAAAAGATTTCAGAAATTAGAAAGTCTGTACGAAACCGCAGTGCATTGTGAAGATGTTGACTTATATGCACATGGTTTCACGCTGGGTACATTGTTAATGCTGGAAGTATTAGAAAAGAAAGAAAGCCTTCTGAACGGATAAACACGCCCTGCAATTCTCTGACAAAAGCGCCCTGGAACATTCCAGGGCGCTTTCTGATTATTTGACCTGTGATTCCAAAAAGACCAGATGCGCCACGCCGGGGATGCTCTCCCCCTGCTGGGAGGAGGTGGTAGACATCAGTGCGCCGGTCCCGAGGAACAGCACCTTTTTCAGCTCACCCGTGGAGAGCTGCCGCATCACCAGTGAATTGAGCACCGCGGCGGAACAGCCGCAGCCGGAGCCGCCCGCATGGACGTCCTGCGCCTCGCGCTCATAGATCATCAGGCCGCAGTCGTTATGCATGGTGCTGATGTCGATGCCGCCCTTGCGCAGGATTTCCTGCATCAAGTCGCAGCCCACCCGGCCAAGGTCGCCGGTCAGGATCAGGTCGTAGTCCTCCGGCCGGGTATCCGTGTCGGACAGATAGTCCTTCAACGTCTGCGCCGCCGCCGGAGCCATTGCCGCGCCCATGTTGTTGGCGTCCTTGACGCCCAGGTCCGCGATCCGTCCGAATGTGACCGCATTCACCTTGACTTCGCCGCGTCCCGGCGCGCCCAGCACCATCGCGCCCGCCGCCGTCGCCGTCCACTGGGAAGTCGGCGTACGCTGCCCGCCGTATTCCAACGGGAAGCGGAACTGCCGCTCCGCCGAACAGAAATGCGACGACGTGACCGCAACCGCCCGGTTTGCAATCCCCGTCTCCACAAACAGGGACGCCAGTCCCAGCGTCTGCGCCATCGTGGAACACGCGCCGTACTGTCCCAGGAACGGGATACTCATACTGCGCAGTCCAAAGGTGGAAGAAATACACTGGTTCAGCAGGTCGCCCGCCAGAATGCAGTCGACGTCCTGGCTCTCCAACGCGGCCTTTTGCAGCGCGGCTTCCACCGCCTCTTTTTGCAGCTGGCTCTCCGCTTTTTCCCAGCTCTCCTCGCCCAGCGTGTTGTCGTCGTGTACGGTGTCAAAAAATTCGCCCAGCGGGCCATCTTTTTCTTTCTTTCCCGCGATAGACGCATAGCCCAGGATGCCCGGACTTTTGTCCATCACAAGGGTATAGCGGCCAACTCTTTTTGGCATGGTGTTCACCTCCCCTGTTTTTCAGTATAGATTCAAGACAAATATGATCAGCCCGTAGATCACAGAAGCGCAGGTACCATATACCAGCACCGGGCCGGCGATGGTAAACATCTTTGCGCCCAAGCCCATAATAAAGCCCTCGCTTTTAAACTCCATGGCCGGAGAGACGATTGCGTTTGCAAAGCCGGTGATCGGCACCAGCGTGCCCGCGCCCGCGTGCTTGGCCAGCCTGTCATAGACATTCAGTCCGGTCAAAATTGCGCTCAGGGCGACCAGGCTGATGGAGACAAAGGCCTTTGCCGGTTTTTCCGGCAGATCGAGCATCAGGAACAGCGTCGTCAAAAACTGTCCCAGCGTGCAGATTGCACCGCCGACTAAAAAGGCCACCACGCAGTTGCGGAACACTTTGGAGTTGGGCGACGCTTTTTGCGTCATCTGTTGATATTCCTGTTCGGTCACTTTTGTATCCAAACGGTTCACATCCTTTTCTATGTTTCATTGTCTGTCTGCAACCTCTATTTTGCCGCGTTTCTTTGGGTTTATACAAATTTTACCGGCAACAAGTCTGTAATCCGATTGTAAGGAAATCGAAAGCTTTTGCTAAGGAAATTGTTCCATAAGCCCCCGTAAATCCGGGTATACTACGGTTAACGAAGACCGGGAGGGTTTTATGATGGAATTTTACGCAAATGAAGGCAAACAGGTTGCAATTGAAGCCAACGGCAAAACCTACCTGCGCCACGCGGTCAAGACGCATTTTATCGGTGTGGGAGAGAGCCTGCCCGCATTGGTACAGGAATATATCGAAAATCTCTATCAGCCGGGGGACATCCTTTCCATCAGCGAAAAGATCGTCTCCCTGTGCCAGGGCCGGATTGTCTATAAGGCGGACATGCGGGTGGGGCTACTGGCACGGCTCCTGTCCCGATTCGCCACCCGCAGCACCGCGGGTGTCGGGGTGGACAGCCCCTACAAAATGCAGTATGCCATCGACGCCTGCGGACGGGCAAAAATTTTGTACGCCTCTCTGATGGGCGGCATCGGCAAGCTGATGGGCAAGCGCGGCGTATTCTATGAGATCGCGGGCCGGGAGGTCAGCGGGCTGGACGGCTTCTATGACCATGCCTTTGAGGAATACGGCGAATTCGGCATCCAAATTCCCCAAAACACCCACGCTGTCTGCCAGGAGCTCTATGAGACACTGGGAATTTCCTGTATGGTCGTGGATGCAAACGACTACGGCGTGGAAATTCTGGGCAAGTCGGACGACCTTACCCTGCCCAACACGGAGCTGGCGCAGATCATCCGGGACAACCCCGCCAACAATTTCCGCGAGCTGACGCCGTTCGTCCTGATCCGCCCGAAAACACAGGCGGAAACGCTGCCGCCCGCGCGTACCGCCTGACCTGACTTTCTAATAAAACAGAGACGTTTCTTGACTGCCCAAACCGGGCATATAAAAACAGGGCTCCGGAGAATGATTCTCCGGAGCCCTGTTTTTATATTAAATCCCACTGCCACAGCAAGCGGGGTGATCTTTCCAGTATCTTAACCGGCACAAGCTCTACTGGCAATTAATCTGCCGGCAAAACAAAAATTGCCGTAACTCTGTTTTTACAGCAAACCAAGGCTTACAGACGCAGGCCCTTGATATCCTTTTTGCGGGATAGAATGATATTGCAGCTGAGCTTTGCAATCCCGGGCAATTGGTAGAGAAACGCCTGCAAGAACCGTTCCAGCTCTTCGCTGCTCGCGGCGACGGCATGGACGTGCAGCTTGCAGCAACCGGATACAAAGTAGATCTGGGTGACGGTATCACAATTGTCGAGCGCGTCCGCAACCGCCTGAAGCTGCGCGGGCTCCGTTTCAATCTCAAAATAGGCGGAAACGGCGCTGCCAATTTTCTGCGGGTTGATAATCGTCGTGTAGCCCTCGATGACGCCGCGTTTTTCAAGCGCATCCATTCGGGCCTTCACCGCCACACGGGAAACGCCCACCGCCTCCCCGATGTCTGAATAGGACATGCGCGCGTTTTCCGTCAGCAGGGCAATGATTTTGCGGTCAAGCTCGTCCAGCCCTTTCAAATACATACCAGCATCCCTCCGTTATTTTTTTATTACATTCAGAAAATCCTTGGATTTTCCACTTTTAAACGTAACAAAAAATCCGTTCCTACCAACCCAATCGGAATATGCTCAGGAACCGAGAAAACACAACTATTTTTTATTTTATCGCATCTGAAGATAAAACACAAGGGCCGGCATTTCTATTTGCAAGATTGACATTGCTTAAATCCTATGATAAACTAGCCAATAGATACAAAACGCAATCTAATAATTACATAACGAAAGCAGGTGTCTGTATGCGCGGCGACCTGACCAAGGGAAGCGAGGCAGGCGCGATCCTGCGGTTTTCCCTGCCGATGATGGGCGGCGCACTGCTCCAGCAGCTTTACAACGTGGTCGATACGCTGATCGTCTCCCATTTTATCGGGGCGGACGCACTGGCGGCGGTCGGTTCCTCCTATACACTGATGGTCTTTCTGACCTCTGTGGTATTGGGGCTTTGCATGGGCAGCGGCGTAATCTTTTCCATTTTCTTTGGCGCGCGCCAAACAGAGGAGCTCCGGCGCAGCCTCTTCAACGCGTTCCTTTTCGTCGCGCTGGTGAGTGCTGTGATCTTTATTCTCGCGGCCTGCGGCCTCGAGTGGATTATGGCGCTGTTACAAATTCCGGATGCAATCTGGTCGGATACCCGCGCCTACCTGCAAATCATCCTCTGGGGGATCGGTTTTACATTTCTCTACAATTTTTTTGCAGCCGCTCTGCGCAGCATCGGCAACTCGGCCCTTCCGCTGATTGCACTTGCGGCGGCGGCTCTTTTGAACGTCGCGCTCGACATTCTGTTTGTACTGCCGCTGAACATGGGTGTCGCGGGCGCGGCTTACGCGACGGTAGCCGCCCAGGCGTTGTCCGCAGCAATCGTCCTAATCTACAGCATTCTGCGGGTTCCCGCGTTCCGTCTGACGCGCGACTCCCTGCGGTTTGACAGACAATTGATGGCACGCATCGTCCAATGCTCGGTTTTATCCAGCATTCAGCAATCGATCATGAACTTTGGCATCCTGCTGATTCAGGGGTTGGTCAACAGCTTTGGCGTGGTGGCGATGGCGGCGTTTGCCGCGGGGGTCAAAATCGATTCCTTTGCCTATCTGCCGGTACAGGAGTTCGGCAACGCGTTTTCCACCTATGCGGCGCAGAACCGCGGCGCGCACAAGGGCGAGCGAATCGCCTCGGGACTGCGCGCCTCCGTTCGGGGGATCGTCATTTTCTGTCTGGGAATCTCTTTGCTCGTCGCCGTCTTTGCAAAGCCGCTCATGACGGTCTTTGTGTCCCCCTCTGAAACAGAAATCTTACAGATTGGCGTGCAGTATTTGCGGATCGAGGGAAGCTGCTATGCGGGGATCGGCCTGCTGTTCCTTCTCTACGGGCTCTACCGCGGACTGGAACAGGCTCAAATGTCTATCGTGCTGACGGTATTTTCTCTCGGCACCCGCGTTGCGTTTGCCTATGTGCTCGCGCCCATCCCGCAGATCGGCCTGCAGGGGATCTGGTGGGCCATTCCTATCGGCTGGCTGCTGGCGGACGTCATTGGTTTCTTCTACTACCGCTTCCGACGGGAGCGGCTGCTCGCCCTGCCGCAAACGCCCGTTTGCAAAGAGAAACGCCTGCTGCAAAACAGCAGAACGGAATAGAAACCCGCTTATCACACAAACAGGCCCCGGAGAAGCATTTCTCCGGGGCCTTTCTACTCTGTATTACGCCAAAAACTGGTCGATTGCCTTTAAGTCGAGGCCCTTGCAGGTCTGCAAAAAGCGGTTAAGCTGCTCTGCAATTACACGGACACCGCCTGCACTGTCGCTCTCGATATTCAGCGGCATGATCGGGTCATGTACGCTCAAACGCAGCAGGAACCAGCCGTTTCCGGTCTCCCTGCCAAAGGAAACGCGGATGCCTTCGCGGTTATCCGGCGCGATGTCCCAGCCGTTCTCCTCTGCATAGCGTTCCAAATTCGCAATGACCTGTTCACCGCAGGGACGGAACTCCTCTTCCAGAATCGGGAAACGCAGCTCCGCGGACTCCACCGGCTCTTGCAGGGTTTCCAGCATGGAGTCAAGCGTCTTGCCCTGTGCGCGCAAGCGCGCCATCTGAATGATGATCTTCGTGACCAGATAGGCGCCGTCGTCGAGGAAATAGTTTTCCCGCAGGGCCGCGTGTCCGGAGGTCTCGATGGCAAGCGGGCAGTTGATGCCCGCCTGATTCAGGCGCACCGCCTCGTTGATGACGTTCTTATACCCGCGCTTGAAGCGGTGGTGCTTACCGCCCAGCGTCTCTTCGATGTACAGCTTCAGGCCGCTGGAGGTGATCGAATCGGTCACCACCGTGCCGCCGTCGTTGCCTTCCAGCGCGATTGCGGAAGCGATCGCCACCAGGCGGTTCCGGTTGATCTCTTCGCCGCGCGCGTCCACCGCGCCGCCGCGGTCCACGTCCGTGTCAAAAATGACGCCCATATCCGCTCCGGCGTTCAGAACCGCTTTGCAGATGGACTGCATGGCTTCTTCGTTCTCCGGATTCGGGATATGGTTGGGGAACATGCCGTCCGGCTCCAGGAACTGACTGCCGGAAACGTCCGCGCCGAGCGGAGCCAGCACATCCTGCGTATAGAAGCCGCCCGCGCCGTTGCCCGCGTCCACCACAATATGGAACCCGGCGAGCGGATGCGCATAGTCCGCCGCATTCACGCCCTTTTGAATCATTTCCCGCAGGCGCGCGGCATAGTCCGCCATATAGTTTACCGCTTTTACACTGCCCTGTCCGGCCGGCGGCACTTTGCCCTCCTGCGCATAAGCGAGGATCTGCTCAATATCCGGCCCGTCCAGCCCGCCGTCCTTTGTGAAAAATTTCAGGCCGTTCCGGTTGAACGGGTGGTGGCTGGCCGTGATCTGCACCGCGCCGTCGCACGCCAGGTCGATGGTGGTCATGAACATGGACGGCGTGGAAGCCAGCCCGCAGTCCAGCACCTGCACGCCCGCCGCGGTCAACGTCCGCGTAACGGCGGCCTGGATGCGGTCCGCGGAAATGCGGGAATCGTGGCCCACAGCGACCATCAGCTTGTCCGTTTCTTTTTTGACCGCGCCGCCCAGCCAGAGTGCAAAGCCCGCTGCCATCTTTTCAACGGCCTCATCGGTCAGGTTGATCTCCTGCCCGGCGACGCCCTCGCTGGCAACGCCGCGGATGTCCGTCCCGCTCTTAAATTGTTTCCAATATGGATTCAACATGTTGAAACAACCCTTTCTTCCGGCACGGCAGGCGCCGCGCCTATAATCCTATTCTGGTATAACCGATATTTATGTACAAACAAGCATTCCTGCAAGTACGCACGTATTGAAGTGACGCGTTCCGTTCCTTAATTACCAGACTTCCAGCCGTCCCCCTTTATTTGCAGGGGTGTTCCCTCCTTCATGACTTTAAAGCCATGCTTCAGGTAGAATTCCACGTTTTTCTTTTCATCCGGGACAATGTTTACATACAGAAACGATGCATATTCCTTCAGCAGGGTTTTCAGCAGCGTTGACGCGATCCCCCTGCCCTGATATTCAGGGTCCACCAGCAGACAGTCTACCGTCGCCTGCCAGACGCCGTCGTCCAATCCCCTGATAAGCCCCACCAGCTTTTCACCGTGCCAGGCGGAAACCACCCGATCGGAACCCTGCATGGCGGTTTTCAACTTACGCGGAAACTTTCCGGAAAACCAGCCAACCGAGCGGAACAGCCCCTCTAAATCTATTTCTTTAAAGTCCTTTATGCGCTTGTAGACGATCATCAGCTTCCCCCGTTCCATTTTCCGGCATTACATCATTCCTCACTGGTTCCAATGGCACGGAGGTACGCGCTGCGGTTTTAGCCGACTTTCAGCTCCATCCGTATTGGAAAATATAATATATGACATAGAGCCAGCCCAGAATCCCGTGAAAAATGGCCCATCCGATGGATTTCCATGTGACGTAACTGATCACCATGGCCAACGCGCTTCCAAAGCCAATTCCCGTTTTGACTGTTTTTCTAACCACAGAATATTTCTTATCTTCGTACTCCATAAATGGTTTCTCCTCTTTGTTTCAAGATCCTATCCGTTTCACAGCGTGGAACTCCCCTTTTATCTTCCGGAGTACGCCGCTTCCACCTTTGTAAAAACAACCATATGCTTTTTCCATACAGCAGTCGAAAATAAAGACTTTCGCTTTTTTATTATACCGGATTCCAATGGAATTGTAAAAGCTTTTGGCAATCCATCCGGTATCTTTTTCCCGGCCCGGGGCAAGCTACAACAGGCGGGGTGAGATGATGGAAAATATCATTACAATACGTAATATTTATAAGATTTACAACGAAGGGGACAGTGAAGTGCGCGCCCTAAACGGCATTTCCATGGATGTGGACAAAGGGGAATTCGTTGCCATCGTAGGGCAGTCCGGTTCCGGCAAATCCACACTGATGAACACGCTGGGCTGTCTGGACGTGCCGACCGCCGGCGAATACCTGCTGGACGGCGAAAATGTGGAGGACCTTTCCGAAGACGAGCTGTCCGAAGTGCGCAATCGGAAGATCGGTTTCATCTTCCAGGGATTCAACCTGGTGCCGGGCCTGACCGCGCTGGAAAACGTGGAACTGCCGCTCTCCTACCGCAGGATTCCGCGGGAAGAACGGCGAGAACTGGCGGAGGACGCGCTGCAGCGCGTCGGCCTCGGGCGGCGGATGCGGCACCGGCCCGGACAGATGAGCGGCGGGCAACAGCAAAGGGTGGCCATTGCGCGCGCCATCGCGGCAAGGCCACCCATTATTCTGGCGGATGAGCCGACCGGCAACCTGGACACAAAGTCGGGTTCGGCGGTCATGGAGATTCTGCACGGGCTGCATCAGGAAGGAAAAACCATTCTTCTGATCACGCACGACGAAGCCATCGCGCGGCAGGCACAGCGCCGGATTACCATTCGCGACGGGGTCATTGTTCCGTAAATACCTCGTCGCGAATGGTCTGTTTATAGCGGGCAAGCAGTTCCCTGCGGTGCTTCAGGTAAAAAAAGCAATAATCGTACATCTGCGAAATCGCCTGCATCTGTATCGCACGGCTGATGCTGCACAGGCCGCGCCGCGGCTTGAAATACAGGTACATCGGCAAAGCGCCGTTGTCGTGCGGCAGCAGGAATTCCGCACGCAGGCGGTGCGCACCCAGATGCTCATAGAAGGCAATCCGGCGTTTCTGCCGCTTGGCCAGCTCCGGATTGTTCCGGCAGATGTGTTCTACAGAGAACATCATACCGTCAAACAGAGCACAGTCGCAATACTTGCGCCACAGGGCCATAAAAAGCTGATTGCCGTACCCGTGGGACTGGTGTTCCTTTAAAATCGCAATGTAATCGAGCCAGAGGATATTGCTGTCCTCAATCGTATAGACCAGCGCATACCCGAGCAGCTCCCCGTCGGAATCCCGCTTGTAGAGCAGGATCTTATATTTATCGCGGTTCAACAACTGCAAAAGAATTTTGTACTTGTACATCTCGTCCGGCGGGAACTGCTGTTCCATATCCGCATAGATGCGCGGCAGATCCTCTTGACTGCCGAGCATAATACTCGCCGGCGTTTCGGTATTCATGTTACAATTTCTCCTATCTCTCTATACATTTCGTTCGCACCCCTATCGGCGCGGAACCACAGCGGCCGCTGTGCGTCTACATGATATCATGCCCGTTTAAGAACCAGCTTCTTTATACAGCGGGAACGCCATCTGGTTCTTCCCTGCCGGCATGATGCAATGTTCGCTCAGGCGTCGGAAGCTCTGCTTTCGCTAATGCTGTGCGGTTATTCAATCATGCCTGTCGCGCAACACAGTTCATTTTGTGTAGTAATTTAACGAACAATTTTCAGCCGATATGATTCAATGTTCGCTCAGGCGTCAAAACCACCGATTTTGGTAACGCCGTGCGGTTATTATTCCACAAAAGAGACGCAGTCTCCTCCACAACGGAACAATGTTCGCTCAGGCGTCGGAAGCTCTGCTTCCGGTAACGCCGTGCGGTTATTATTCCACAAAAGAGACGCAGTCTCCTTCACAACGGAACAATGTTCGCCCAGGCGTCGGAAGCTCTGCTTCCGGTAACGCCGTGCGGTTATTATTCCACAAAAGAGACGCAGTCTCCTTCACAACGGAACAATGTTCGCCCAGGCGTCGGAAGCTCTGCTTCCGGTAACGCCGTGCGGTTATTATTCCATAAAAGAGACGCAGTCTCCTTCACAACGGAACAATGTTCGCTCAGGCGTCGGAAGCTCTGCTTCCGGTAACGCCGTGCGGTTATTATAACGTTTCTTCCCCACGAAAGCAACCCCCGGCAAAAAGAGGCATGATTTTCTCCCGGCAGCATGCTATTTTTCCAAATAAATGATGCCCAATGTGCCCGGCCCGCAGTGTACGGAAACAGAGCACCCGGCATCCGTTACGCAGATTTCTTTAAAGGGCTGGCAGGCACGGATTGCTTCCTGCACTTTGTCCAGCGCATTCTCCGCTTGACAATGCGTGATCAGGATGCGGGAACAATCGATGTTTTTCGCGCCTTTGAGCTTATCTTCCACCAAACGCGCGGCGACGGCGGGCAGGTTCCCGCGGTACTTTTTCGTTACGCCCATACTGCCGTTTTGCAGCTCGATGCAGGGTTTTAAATTCAACAGGTTCGCTCCGAGCGCCTGAACGCCCGTGCAGCGCCCGCCCTTGTACATATAGAGAAGCGTAGACAATACGAAGGAGGTGCGCACCTTGGGCGCAAGCGATGCAATGTGGTCCGCGATCTCCGGAGCGGACTGTCCCTCGTCCCGCAGTTCCGCCGCCCGCAGGGCCAGCAGACCCATTCCGGAGGAAATGTTGCGCGAGTCCACCGGATAGATACAGCCGAACTTCTCCGCGGCCATTTTTGCCATGCGGTGCGTACTCGTCAGGTCCAGGCTGATGCTCAGGTGAACCACGTCCCAGCCCTCCTCCGCCCATTTTGCATACAGCTCTTCATAATAGGCGGGCGTAGGCGCAGAGGTGGTGGGCAGTTTGCCCGTCTCTTGATAATATGCGAACAGGTCCGCCGTATGGACGTCCACGCCGTCCAGGCAGGGCCTGTCGCCCAGATTCACGGGCAACGGGATCACGTCGATCCGATATTTTTGTAGCAGCTCCGGCGAGAGATCGCAGGTACTATCCGCCACAATTTTCACTTTACGGTTCATCGGTACCGCCTTTCCGGCCCATATGCGGGCCTTTGGTTCCGTCAGGCTTCCTTATAAAAAATCACCAGTGTATTCGGGCCGGTGTGGCAGCTCATGGCACAGCCCGCGCGGGAGGTGAGCACCTCCCGGAATACGCCGCTGTCCTTTACCGTCTGCACAATGCTGTCGAACAGGGACTGATCCATGCCGGTGGTGGACACAAATGCGCGTTCCCCGTCGATTCGGGGCCGGTCCAGCACATAGCGGGCGTACTCCTTCGCCGTCTGGGCAAAATTGCCGCGAAATTTCTTGACCACGCTCAAAACGCCGTGGTGGTCCAGCAGCAAGCAGGGGCGCAACTTCAACAGGTTAGCGCCAAACATCTGCAGCATGGTGGCGCGCCCGCCTTTATACGCATACTCCAGCGTATCCAGCAGCACATGCGTGCGAATCTTATTTTTCTCTGTCAGGATCGTTTCGTAGATTTCCTTTGCGCTTTTCCCCGCGTCCCGCATATCCGCGGCGCGCAGGCACAGCAGCCCCAGCGCGCTGCTCAGGGTGCAGGTATCTACCACATAGACGTTGTCAAATTCCTGCGCAGCCAGCAGGGCATTCTGATAAGAGGAAGAGAACTTGCCGTTCATCGCCAGATGCACCACGTCGTCGCCGTTTTTCACCAGCCGTTGAAACAGGGCAAAGAAGTCCGCCGGCGGCGGCGCGGAGGTGGTGGGCAGCTTCCGCGTGCGTGCAAAGCTTTCAAACAGATCGTCCGGATTCACCTCAAATACGTCGCGCAGGTTTTTGCCCTCCAGCGAGAGATACAGAGGAACCACCTCAATCCGGTATTGCTTGTATAGGTTTGGGAACAGGTCACAGGCGCTGTCCGTTGTGATGCTGACTGCCAAAATTACCACTCCTGCCGTGCAAATTGTTTTTCCATTATAGCATCGGAACCGGCTGTTTTCAATCGAAGTTGCGTCTTTTCCATCATGCGCGGAGGAATTTGTTCGCATATCGAACTGGCAGTTGTATTTTTGCCCGGTTTTGTGATATGATGTTAGAAACTGCGGCTTTAAACTCTCCGGGCAGAAATTGCCTGGACTTCGATAGGAGAGCGAGTGAATCGATGAGAAAAACGACCCGAAACAAACGGACAAAAAAAGCGGCGGCTCTGTTGTTCGCCCTTGCCTTTGCCGTTTCGGTCTTTGCCGTCACGGCGTTTGCCACGGAGGTCCCCGTCACGGACCCCAACACGCAGACCGCGCCGGTGGAACCCACCCCGGACCCGGTGACGCCGACGCCGGACCCGGCAGACCCGACGGTGCCGGGGGCAACCGATCCCATTCCCCCTGTGACGGACCCCAACGCGCCGTTCGACCCCAACGCACCTGTCACCCCGCCGGGCGAAGCGGACCCGAATCTTCCCCCGGTTGTCGACCCCAATGACCCCAACGCCTCCGTTCCATCCGGCGATCCACTGAATCCCGATGGCACCGCCAGCCTGCCGTCCGGCAGTGAGGGGGAGGGAGACGGCCTATCCTCCGGCGAAAGCAGCGAGTCCGAGCAGCCGGTGGAACCGGTGGAGCCGGAAAACCCGGCCCCCAGTAAAAAGCCGGTCGACAATGTACAAACGGACAACGCGGAAATCAACCGCAACGCCTCCCGCGCGGCGGCGGCGGTCAGCGATCCCGATATACTCTCCTCTCAGGACTGGAGCGAGCTGCTCACCAGCGGGACCGTCAGCGGCCCTTCGGATGGCAATGTATTTAATAATGTTTCCGGCGGCAATGTGCGTCCCGGCACTCCGGGAGAAGAATCGGAACAGGAACACAGCGGCGGCGTTTCGACCGCTCTCATTGCGGGCATCATTCTGATCGTCCTTGGACTGGGCGGCATCGGCGCCTTTGTGTACCTGCAATTCTTTGCCGGAAAGCGCCGGGACGATGATTTTGTCTACGATACCGGCGAAATCACCGAATTTATGGACATCAGTTCCGACAGCAGCGGCGAACAGCAGCGGGAGGGATATCTGCCCGCGCAGGAAGATGAGGATGCCGAAATCAGCGACGAATTATTCCAGCGCGCCGTATCCAGTCCCACATCCGACCCCACGGCAGAAACTGAGGCAATTCCGCTGGACACGATTCCCAAGGAACCCGCTGTGCCGGTGCCGTTGGAAATTGCACAGCCGGACGTGAAATTCCGCGGCAGCATCACGCCGGAGGAGGCCTCCACTCCATCGGAACCGATCGACGAAAATACGCCGTACAGCTTCAAGGTAGAAGTGATGGAAGACAACAAGGACAAGGACGGAAACTTTGACTGGGATTCCTTTTTTGACAATTGATCAAAAATGGTAAACCATATCCAACATCTGAAATGAAAAGAGGGCGTTCCCGTACGGCTGAATCAGCCGCGTGGGAACGCCCTCTTTATTTCATTTCGTGTTTATCTTTTTGCACGTAAAACGATTGCAACGATTTCTCTATTTTTAGTCTTTCGTAAAATCCTTCCGCCTCCGGCTGCGCGCCAAAAAACAGAGATGTTGGCGAAATCTCTATTGCACGCCGCATCAGTTCTTTTCCGATGCCCTGCTTTTGATACTCTTTTAAGACAAGTATTTCTGATATTGTGCCAAACAGATACCCATCGGTTAACAGTCGGACACAGCCTACCAGTTTATGATGGTCCCATGCGGTAATGTTGATCGTTTTGTGAATCGCTTTCTGCATACACTCCGTGTTATAGGAGCCGGGCCAAACTTGATTTGCCATTTCGATAAAAACATCTGCCTTTAGCCCTCGATCATTATCAATATAATGGATCATAGCATTCTCCTTTTGTATTCTGTTTGAGCCGCGTTATATTTTTTATGCATATTCGTATTTGCCAAATCCCACGCTGCATTTATCAGGCTGCACCGTTCAGTCCTGAAACGCAGCAAGAAAAGTTAATTTCTACCATGTGTGTTGCAACAGATCACTTCTCTGTCCGGTTTTATTCCTCATCAAATTGGAACAGTTCCTCCACCGTGGTATGAAACACTCTGGCGATATCCATTGCCAGCTTGAGAGACGGATTAAATTTCCCGTTTTCCAGATGGCCGATCGTTTCCCGCCGAACGCCGACCCGGGCTGCCAGCTCCTCCTGTTTCATCCCCATCTGGGCGCGGTGCTCGCGAAGCTTTGTTTTCAGCGTCATTCTCCCACTGGCTCCCTTTTTTCTTTATACTCGCGATAGGAAAGGACCAGCAGGAACAGCAGCTCGCTGATAGTCAGTGTTATTGCCAGTCCGCCAATCAAAAATGACGCGGGATTCCCGACGCCCCAATCCTGCATGACGAGCCCACAGGCGATGACCGTTGAAGAAAGCGTCATCTCTGTCAGGAAGCCAACCAGTCCCGCTTGTTTTACATTCTCCCAGAACAGCTCGTCGGGAACAATGCGCGCATAAGTAAAGAAGACAAAGTTTGCAAAAAAGCTGAACAGGACCGGACTGGAACAGAGAAACCCCAGAAAACCGAGCAGCCCCAGAAACCCCAGGCAGGCAAATTTGTTTTTCATTTTCGTTCCTCCTCGTGTGAACTATTTATATCATCATGTTATAAATATATCACCTTTCGATCGCTTTGTCAACGCTTTCCGTTCGCGCGCTCGGATATAAATGAAGTACAGGTTCACACAGAATTTGTTCTGCGCAAAGACAGCCGACCAACCGGAAACAGACACAAACGCAGCACAGCTAAAAAGCGCCCGTAAAATCCTTTTTAACGGATTTCGCGGGCGCTTTTTACGATGCCGCCGCAAAAGAGCTGCTTTTATAAATACATTTAGTATTAATTCATGAAAATATCCCTGTTTGTATTATAGCGTTTCGATTTCCTCCAGCCAGATACGGGCGCTCGCGTCGCTGGGCATGCGCCAGTCCCCGCGCGG
This sequence comes from Anaeromassilibacillus senegalensis, assembly GCF_001261775.1. GTDB lineage: Bacteria > Bacillota > Clostridia > Oscillospirales > Acutalibacteraceae > Anaeromassilibacillus > Anaeromassilibacillus senegalensis. The sequence continues at coordinate 914,265 of NZ_LN868538.1, forward strand.
AGAAAGAGCCACACGCCCAACCTTTGGCCCATCCGGCATACAGGAACGCTTGAATTGCTGCGCAAAGAAGCGGCGGTAAAAGGTGTACAGCCATTTCTTCACGGACGCCGCATCGTACACACCTGCGAAGGCGCGCAGCGCCAAACGGTAGATTTTGCCCGGTGCAAAACCAAAGCGCAGCATGTAATACAGGAAAAAGTCGTGCAGCTCGTAGGGACCGACAAGATCCTCCGTCTGTTGGGCAATTTCGTCCCCCTTCGGCGGCAGCAGCTCCGGGCTGACCGGCGTATCCAGAATATCCTCCAGCACCGCGCCCAGCGCGCCGCCTGCCTGTCCCGCCGCGTAGCGCACCAGATGGCGCACCAGTGTTTTCGGTACGGAGGCGTTGACCGCGTACATCGACATATGGTCTCCGTTGTACGTCGCCCAGCCCAGGGCCAGTTCCGAAAGGTCTCCCGTGCCGACGACCAGCCCGCCGGTCTGGTTGGCAATATCCATTAAAATCTGCGTGCGCTCGCGCGCCTGCGCGTTCTCATAAGTCACATCGCGCACAGTGGGATCGTGCCCGATGTCCCGGAAATGCCCGCTGACCGCGTCTCCAATCGGCACAGTGCGGAAATCCACCTCCAACAGCTCCGCCAGCTTTTCGGCGTTGCCCTTCGTGCGGCCCGTGGTGCCGAAGCCCGGCATTGTCACTGTCAGAATGCCCTTGCGCGGCAGGTTCAACGCGTCGAACGCGCGCACCGCCACCAGCAAGGCCAGGGTAGAATCCAATCCGCCGGAAAGTCCCAAAACCACACTTTGCGCGCCGGTGTGGGCCAATCGGGTTTTCAGGCCAGCCGCCTGCACCCCCAAAATGGTTTCGCACCGGTCGGAAAGATCTGTCGAATTGCCAGGCACAAACGGCTGCTGTGCAATATAAGAGGTCAGTTCCAGTTCCGGCGCCGCCATAGAGAAGGATATGAGCATTCCTCCCGGCAGATTTGTCCAGGTTGTCGCACGGCGGCGCTCCTGGCGCAGGCGCTGCAGGTCGACCTCCGCCGTAAGCAGCCCCGTGCTGAAGGCCTTGCTTTCCTTCAGCAAAATACCGTTTTCCGCAATCAGGTTGTGACCAGCAAACACCAGATCCGTGGAGGATTCGCCTTCCCCCGCGTCGGCATAGGCGTAGGCACAGAATAAGCGGGCGGATTGGCCCTGCACCAAGCTTCTGCGGTACTCCGCTTTACCGACGACCTCGTCGCTTGCGGAAAGGTTCAGCATGACAACCGCGCCGCGCTGCGCCATATGCACACAAGGCGGCTCCGGCACCCATAGGTCTTCACAGACCTCTACCCCCACGGTCAGCTCCGGACATTCCGCACAGGAATAGAGCAGTTCCCGTCCCAGAAGGGTCTGCTGCCCACAGAAGGTAACGGGGACCGGCTGGTCCGCTGCCGGCGCGGCGGCAAAATAGCGCGCCTCGTAAAATTCGCTGTAATTGGGGATATGGCTTTTTGCCGTCAGTCCAAGCAGCCTGCCCCTGCAAAACACGGCGGCTGTATTGTACAGCGATGCGCCGAAGGCCGCCGGCAGACCGACCGCCGCCAGCACGTCCAGCTCTTTTGTTTCCTCCATCAGTTCCCGCAGAGCCTGTTCCGCAGCTGCAAGCAGCGCCGCGTCGTGGAACAGATCGCCGCAGGTGTAACCGGTCAGGCACAGCTCCGGAAACACCACCGCGCTCGCGCCCTGCGCCGCCGCGTCTTTTACCAATTGTAATATTTGCTCTTTATTATACTTACAGTCTGCCACTTGAATGCGCGGCGTCGCCGCCGCGAGCCGTATAAATCCGTCGTTTTTCATACAGGGGTCCCCTTTCACATCATTTGTCCACAAGTCCGCCGGGGTTGGAACCGGCAAAAGAGAACGGGCGACGCCGCCTGCCGCGCACATCGGGCGCGGCGGGGCGGCATCGCCCGGAAAAACATTCTGTTTTCAGCGTACGGAAAAATCCTTTTCCAGCTTTTTATCCGTCGGCACGCAGACCACATCGGGGAGCTGCGGACAGGCGGCATCGAAGTTGTCTGCGGTATAATGGCGCATGGCGCGATTAATACGCTTCATATTGCTCAGACAGCCGCGCATGGATTTTCGATTCTTGTACAAACGGAGTACATACCAATAGCAGCACATGGAGGTCTTGCGCGTCAGGGCAAGATAGCTCTTTTTATACTGGGCGTACTGGCCGCTTTTCTCCAGCGAAAGCCGCACCATTGCCACCGCGCGGATAAAATCGTTGATCTTATTGGCGTTGATGGTCGCCAGTGTGCTGGTGCTGTGCTGATTGTAATAATAAAGCGGTTCGTCCAATACCGCCACGCGGTCCACATGGGCAAACACCTTGTTCGCGGTCGCCATATCCTCAAACGCAATGCTTGGGAAATTGATGTCGTAATCCGTAAACAGGCTGCGGCGGTACATTTTATTCCATACCAGGCTTTGAATCTGGGTATCCCGCAGCAGCTTGTTCATGGCCTCTTCACGGGTCAGGACACCGCTGCAGCGGAAGGGATATTCAAACGTAAAGCCGGAGGTTGGGAATCGGTAATAGTAGTAGCAACAGGCAATCTGCGCGTCATTTTCCGTGCAGGCCTGGTGCAGCCGTTCCAGGAAATTGGGCGCCACATAGTCGTCGCTGTCGATAAAGCAGATGTATTCGCCGCGCGCCAGGCTCAGCCCCCGGTTGCGCGCCTTGGACATCCCTTTGTTTTCCTGATCGACTACGGTAATAAAATCGTATTTTTCTTCGAACTCTCTTAGTATGGCCAATGAGCCATCGATTGAACCGTCGTTCACCGCGATGATCTCCCGGTCCTGAAAGGTCTGTTCCACCAGGCTGGTGAGACATTGTCGCAAAAACTTTTCCACGTTGTAAACGGGAATGATGATACTGACTGCCGGTGTTTTTGCCTGCATGTTCAGACAGCCCCCTTTCTATTTACTTATTTTCTATACACTTATTTCTATCCTATTTTTCAATCTTTCGACATCTTTATTCTTACAAATTTAGTGGGAATTGTCAAGCATTCGGACAAATTTAGGCTGCTTCCTTATTTTACCCAGAAGATAAAATCTTAGTAAAATCATTTCAAACACTTTTCTTCCAGTCCAACCGATCGGCACTCTGGAACCGGAAAAACACAACGATTTTTTAAACCGCGGGATTCACCTGTGTCTGCTGCTCGGGCGGAACGGTGTCCGGTGTAGGCGTGACGGACTGTACCGCGTCCCCGCCTTCCGTAATGGGTGCTTCCGGCGTCTCTACCGGCGGTGTCTCCGGGGTAGTCGGCGTTTCCGGATTGACCGGCGTCTCTGCGGGCGGCGTGCTGCTCGGTGTCTCAGGCGCCGGCGTTGCCGGGGTGCTGGGTGTTTCCGCCGGCGGCGTGCTGCTGGTCGGCTGTCCGTTCACCGGTTTGCCGCTGTCGTTGACCAGCGTCGCGGTTGCCGGGTCGGTATCCGGCCCAATGGAATAATAGGCCGGCGCTGGGCGGTAATACGAATTCGACAGTTTCTCCGTCTTGACAACTTTGCCGTCTTTGTAATACACGCGCTGTGCGGCGGCACGGTAGCCCTCGCGGGCTTTGGCGTCCAGCCGCATGGTTCCCTTCGCCATGGACTTATCCACCGTGTATTTGGGCGTACTGGTTGCCGGGATTACCTCTGTCTGTTGGGACGTGATCTCAATCTTGTCGTACTCCGGCGACTGGTAGCCATAAATCGTCGCCGTAAGGGTCTTGCCCTCCATGGTCGTGTAGAGATACATCGGGTAATTTGTCGTGTTTTTAAATTTGAAATCCAGCGCGCCGTAGCTGACCGCCGCGTCCTGCCCGACAGGGCAGTAGGTCGATTTGATCGAATGGCTGGAGCGTTCCACGATCTCCCCGTTGGCGCGCAGCACCGCACCGTAAAGCGTGGTGCTGGTCTGGCAGATGCCGCCGCCGTACGACGGGACCAGCTTGCCGTTGACAATGGCGTTTGCCTGCAAATAGCCGTCGTCCTTACTGCAGCTCCCCACCTTGTCAAAGTAGGAGAAGGTTTCCCCCGGCCCAACGACCGTTCCGTTCATGGCCTGCATTGCCAGCTTCATGTTGTGGTTGCCGTTGCTGGTATTGGTGGATTTGGTGCTGTAAGTACCGATTTTCTTCATGTTTGCCTTGAGATCCGCCGCCGTGACGGTAAACGGTTCTTCCTTGACCGGAATGGTGACGCTTCCCGTACGCTCGTTTTTCAGCACGGACTCCACTGAGGCCGCCAGCGCATCCACGTCCACCTGACGGCCGTTTTGGCCCTCCGCAAAGGTGAACGTTTCACTGGACGCGTCAAAGCTTTTGACGGTCGCATTTTGTGCCGCCTGATTCAGTTCCTTTGTCTGCTCGGTCAATTTTTCCTTTAATCCGGTCATTTCCGGCGAAGCGGTGATGGAAAAAGTCTTCGGCTGGGTCTCCAGCTCCGTGATCATCCGGGCGCGCTCCGCCTCATCTTCTTCGGAGCGGGCATAATCGTAGGCCTCCCGGAGCACTTCCTCCGTGTTGTATGTAAAGGTTAGATCGTCCTTTGTCAGCTCCCAGCTCTTGCCTTCATAATTCATCGTGACGCGGCAGTCCGCGCCGAGCGTGGCTTCCACATCCTTCAGCTTTGCGGCGGCTTCCTCCATGGTCATGCCGCCAAGGTCGACGCCTTCCACGACAACGCCTTTATAAAAGGTATCGTCGGCCACCTGTGACTGCGGCAGGCTCTCCGGCTGAGATTCCGTCCCATCCGTGCGGAGCATGCCGATGCCCGCGCCCACCAGACAAATGATCACGACCGCCGCCAATACGCAGCCGCCGATGATCCACCATTTCCTCTTATCGCCAACAGGCGCACCGGAATAAATCTCGCGCCCGTTGTCCTGCTGATTCCTGTAACGATTGCCGCTCATATTGTTCCTCCTGTGTTGCGGTCGGCCTCTATCGGATAACCCTTAAAGACAATTTGATGCATTCTAATGTCTTTATATCATATATCCTTTTTCGCCAATTGTAAAGTTACAGCTTTATCACCAATCTGTCCCCTTTTTGATTGGATAACAGAAATTCCCCCTGTTTCTTGTTGAATCGCCTCCAAACTATGTTATAATAACCGCAATAACCGCATGGCGTTCCCGGAAGCAAAGCTTCCGGCTGTAAAACCCTTCCCTTAATTTTATGATCTGTTATACAGATTTATCGTTTCCTATGAGCAGCCTGTTTCCAGGTCCGTAAATTGTGATGGAGGCTGCGCCTTTTTTATGATATAATAAAACAATCAAAAGCGTTGTCGAAACAAATGAACGCCAGGATTTCAATTGTACATGGGAGGGATTCCGTGAAAATCCTGATACTTTCCGCCGCGACCGGCGGCGGACACCTGCGCGCCGCTCGCGCCATTCAATCGTATATCCGGGAAAACGACCCGGACAGCACCGTTGAGGTGGTGGACGCGCTCAAGTGTGTCGGCACTTTGCTGGACAAGACCTGCTGCGACGGCTACCGCTTTCTGGCAACCAAGACGCCCAGGATATTTGGGCAGTTGTACCGCGCAACCAATGAGGAAAGCCCGCTGAACGCGCTGATGACACATTTCAGCGGCCTGTTCGGCCTGCGCCTGATCCCTATGCTGCGCGAACAAAACCCGGACCTCATCCTTTCCACGCATCCGTTCGCCACGGAGATGATCTCCCATTTGAAGGAAAAGGGCGTTTTGTCCACTCCTCTGATCTGCCTGATGACGGACTACGGCCCGCACCGCGCCTGGATCGCGCCGCGCGTGGACGCATATGTTGTCAGCAATGAGGATATGATTCCGGAGATGGTGGAGATGGGCGCGCCGCGGGACAGCATCTATCCCTTTGGCATCCCCGTAGAGGACGTTTTCTTTGATCAAAAGGACAAGACTGCCCTGCTGGAAGAAATGCAGTTGGAACCGGGAGTCCCGACCATTTTATTTATGGCGGGCAGCTTCGGTGTATCCGGCATCATGCGGATTTACCGGGAAATTGACGCCCTGGACCTGCGTTTCCAGATCATTGTGATCACCGGTCGGAACGAAAAACTTTACGAGGCGTTCCGGGACGAGCTTTCGCACAGTACCCGGCGGGCCAAGCTGATCTTCTTTACCAACGAAGTGGAGAAATACATGCACGCCGCCGACCTGCTGGTGACCAAACCGGGCGGGCTGACCGTCTCCGAGGCGCTGGCCTGCAATATCCCGCTGGCGGTCTTTGACGCCATCCCCGGGCAGGAGGAGGATAACGCCGACTTTCTGCTCTCCCACAATATGGCCGTGCGCCTGCATGCCGGAGAAAGCTGCGGCACAACAATCCGCACGCTGTTGAAGGACAACCTCCGCCTGGAAAACATGCGGACTTCCTGCGAGCGCTTTGACAAGTCGCGGTCGGGGGAAAATATCTTCTGGCTGATGCGCAGGCTGACCGAACCCGAAAGGAAGGATGCCCATTGAAAATATTACTGCTCTACGCTTCCGCGGGCGGAGGCCACAAGCGGGCCGCACAGGCGCTGGAAGCATATTTGAACACACATTTGGAGGGCGCGGAGGTCCGTGTGGAAGACGCACTCAAATACGCCGGTAAACTGGTGGACTCAATCTGCTGCGACGGCTATCGTTTTTCCGCCAAGCACGCGCCGGGTGTTTTCGGGACGCTGTACCGGAACACGAACAAGCCGACCCGGTTAGCAGCCCTGCTGCCCCGTATCAACGCCCTGCTCAGCAAAAAACTGCTCGCGCTGTTGGAGGAATTCCAGCCGGACATCGTGCTGGATACCTACCATTTCGCGGGGCAGATGATCTCCACCCTGAAGGAAAAGGGTCTGACAAAGGTGCCGCTGGTCAATATTCTGACGGACTACGGCCCGCACATGGCCTGGCTTGCGCCGCATGCGGACGCCTATGTCGTCGCTTCGGATGAAATGGCGGATCAGTTCGCGCAGATGGGCGCGCCGCGGGAAAAAATCCACCCCTTCGGTATCCCCGTCTTTGAGGAGTTTTTCGCGCAGGACGACAAGGACGCGCTGCTTCGTCAGATGAACCTGGTTCCCGGCGTGCCAACCGTCCTGATTATGGCGGGCAGCTTCGGCGTCAACCACATTCTGGAGGTTTTCCGGGACATTGTGATGCTGGGCGCGGATTTTCAGATGATTGTCATCACAGGAAAAAATGAAAAGCTGTACAAGGCCTTTCAAAAAGAGATCGCAATTAATTCCAAACGGACTGAACTGGTCGCCTTCACCAGCGAGGTGCACAAGTACATGCACGCCGCCGACCTGCTCATCACAAAACCGGGCGGGCTGACCGTCTCTGAGGCGCTGGCCAGCGGCCTGCCAATGGCGGTGTTTGACGCAATCCCCGGGCAAGAGGAGGACAACGCCGACTTTTTGCAGCGGCACAACATGGGTGTGCGTCTCAAAAGCGGCGCAAGCTGCACCTTCGCCATCCGTTCCCTCCTGCTGGACCCGCGCCGGCTGGAGGAAATGCGGGACGCCTGCCGCGCGTTTGACAAATCGGACGGCAATCAAAAAATCCTGTCGCTCATTTTGGAGCTGACGGGCGGGAAAAAGGAGTAACAAATGAAACTGCCAGATATTAAAATCAACCTGACCGGCTACGGCGTCATGGGCGTCATCGTGCTGGTCCTGCTGGTCCTTGACATTAAAGATGTCAACGCGCCGGGCATCGGCCTGGACGTGGTGCTGCTGGGCTTCATCATTTACATGATCTACAAGACCGTCAACAAAAAACCGGGGAAAGACAAATCCGGCAAATAAAAAGGCGGTTTTAACCCGCATTTGCACAAAACACAGTTCCTATACGCGCGATTCCCCCCGCCGGTGGCGGGGGGAATCATCATATTCAGCCGATTTTTATGTATTCTGCCAATTGTACAACCAACCCTATTCAGCCTTGCATCGCCATATGCGCGGCGCTCTCCGCGTGAATCTGCGTCGTATCGAACAGCGGAACCTTTGTATCCTCCTGCCGTACCAGCAGCCCGATCTCTGTACAGCCCAGAATGACACCCTGTGCGCCCTGTTCCGCCAGCCCGGCAATGATGCGCAGGAACTCCTGCCTGGACGCTTCCTTCAGCTCGCCCAGGCAAAGCTCCTGAAAGATCACATTGTTGATGTATTTCCGGTCTGTTTCGCCCGGAACCAGGACTTCAATGTTTTGTTCGGCAAGCTTCGCCTTATAAAACGCCTGTTCCATGGTATATTGAGTACCCAGCAATCCCACGCGGCGGACATCCTGGCGCAAAAGTTCCTGTGCTGTAACCTCCGCGATATGCAGAAGCGGGATACTGATTCCCGCGGCGACCTGATCCGCCACCTTATGCATGGTGTTGGTGCAGATCAATACAAGGTCCGCGCCCGCGCGCTCCAGACTCTGCGCCGCGTCAGTCAGAATCCGTGCACTTTTATCCCAGTCCCCGCTGGATTGGCAGGCTTCTATTTCCGCAAAATCGACGCTGTACAGCAGACATTTCGCGGAGTGCAGTCCGCCCATGGTTTCCTTGACAACGGTATTGATGATCTGGTAATAGCCGACGGTGCTTTCCCAGCTCATTCCGCCGATCAGCCCGATGGTTTTCATTGGACATCCTCCCTCAGCAGCGCATATAAGCAGGAATCCTGCATCGCGCCGTTTTTATACACGCTTTTTCGCAGCGTGCCTTCCAGCGCAAAGCCCGCTTTTTCCAGCACCCGGCGGGACCCCTTGTTAAATGCAAACGGCTCCGCGTGAATCCGCACAATATCGAACCGTGCAAACGCATCTTCACAGATTTGCCGGACGGCGGCGCTCATGATTCCATTTTTCCAGAATGGTTCCGCCAGCCAGTACCCAAGTTCGGCGGATTTGCGGTACACGTCCGTGCCGAGAAACACGCCGATGCTGCCGACCACTTCTCCGTTGACGACGATGGCGCGGGTCAGCTGGCATGTGGAATCCTCATTCACACAGCTCCCGACGTACGTTTCCGCATCCTCGTGGGTGTACGGATAAGGAAACGCGTCCCGCAGGTTTGCCGCGATTTTCGGGTTATTGGCGTACCGGGCAACACTGTCCACATCTTCGGGCTTCCACGCTCTCAGTTCAAATTCCATGGGAATTTCCTCCTTTTTTCTCCGTCTCATGTACACATTGCGGACATTTTCCATAGATGGTCAGGGTATGGCTTTCGATGGAATAGCCGGTTTCCCTCGCGATTTCCTGTTCCATGCCGGAAAGCGGGCAATCGCAGAGCTTGATTTTTGCATTACAGCCGGTACACACCAGATAGTGGCCGTGATGCGCCCGTGCAAAGGAGTACCGAACGATACCGTCTCCGAAAACGTCCTTATCCACCAGGGACGCGGCGGCGAACCGTTCCAGATTCCGGTAGATGGTGGACAGGGCCAGGGTGGGAAACGCCGCTTTCATCTGCGCAAAAAGTTCTTCCGCGCTCATCGGTTCGGTGGAGTGCTGGAGAATGTGAAGCAGGGCTTCACGCTGTTTGGTGTTTTTCATGCATCTGCGGCTCCCTTCTGGACCTGCGGACCTGCGGTCGGCACGGCCCGGACGTGCAACGTCTTTCGCGCCTCCGGCGGTTTTCCCAGTGAGTCTTCATAAAAGAAATAATCTTTTATATCCCACTGTACGGGGGTATCCATACACAAGATGGAATCGTAGTGGCGGGACGGACGGGACAAGCTCCCGAGACATACTTTATCTGACAGCTACTAATTAAAACGCGTTTTTCCGCTTTTCTGAAAAGCGGGACCTCCGGTCAGGTCGCGGACCTCCGGTCGGGACGCGGACTTCCAGTCGGGACGCGCCTCCGGCGAGGAACATTTTCACCTTGCAAATCATGCTTAAAATAGGTCTTTCTACGTTTCTAAAAGCAGCGAAAACCATTTTTACCATGCAGGCAATTCTTAAAATATATTCTTCTACGTTTCTAAAAAGCGGCGATGGTCGTTTAGAGTGTCGAGCGAGGCTTTAGCCTCTAGCGAGCGTCCCGACCGGAGGTCAAGAGCGAGTGGGAACGAGTGATATAGTTGTTCCTGGGGCAGCATATTTCCTCTGGGGCTTTTCCAGATTCCCCGGCTTTTGCCGGGGAACTACGTCGCTTTGAAAAGCGACAGCAAAGACCGTTTTACTTTTAAAAAGTAAAACAACTCTCATCAAAACGTTCTTTTACATTGCGCATATACTGAAATTCTTTGATTTTATAAAACAATAGGACTATTAAAAATAGTAAACTTTTATTATATTAAAAATCTGTAATTTTTGAAAAATAAAAACATAAAATAAAACAGTATTCTCGAAAAAGGGCGGTTCTTGTCAACATCTTCCTGTTGTGCTATGCTATTTGCGTAAGGTGTTACCTGGACCATTGGGCGGTTGCCCCTCCACTTCCGGAGGGGATCATTTCTTTTCCCCTCTGCGCGAGGGGAGGTGAGGCCATGATTACATACTCCGAGCTGTTTCAGCTTTGCAGTGTGCTTCTCGGCATTGCGACGTTCGTCTGGACGGTTGCAACTCACACAAAAAAGAAATAGCCGCCCAGCTCCTACACTAGCGGCTACTTCTTAAGTCGTTCTTGAGGGGCAACCGTCTACTGGTAGCACCTTACGTTTTCATTATAGCTTTCTTTTTTTCGGTTGTCAATCCACAGCTACCACGCAGCCATTTAATCGCAAAAAGGAATTTATACTTTGAAAACACGTTTCTTTTGGCTGACAATGCCTAAAATATGTTTTCTTCTTTTTAAAACGGCAGATAGTCGTTTAGAACATCGAGCGAGGCTTTAGCCTCAAGCGAGCATCCCGACCGGAGGTCTTTTCCCCTCTGCACGAGGGGAGGTAAGGCCATGATTACATACTCCGAGCTGTTTCAGCTTTGCAGTATGCCTCCCGGCATTGCGACGTTCGTTTGGACTGTTGCAACTCACACAAAAAAGAAATAGCCGCCCAACCCTCACAAAGTTAGCGGCTAATTCTTAACGCAACTGAGGGGCAACCGTCTGCCGGTAGCACCTTACGTTTTTATTATAGCATAGCCTTCTTTTTTTCGATTGTCAATCCACGGCGACCAGGTACAGAAAAACCGCACTTATATAATAAGAATGGTCGCCCTGAAAAATCCGCGCGTTGCCCTCGGCACCGCGTTGGTGTATAATAAAGATTATTTCATTAAAGAGCATCGGGAGGTCTTTACTTTTGCAGGAACATTATTTGGACAACTCCTCCACCACGCGCGTTTGTGAAGAAGCCGCGGCGAAGGTGATGGAGCTTATGACGGAGCACTACGGCAATCCCTCCTCTCTGCACACGCTGGGCTTCCAGGCCGAGCAGGCGCTCACCGCCGCGCGGCGCAGCGTGGCAGCTGCATTGGGTGCAAAGGAAGAGGAAATCATATTTACCTCCGGCGGTACGGAGAGCAACAACCTCGCCCTGCTCGGCGCGGCGCATGCACGCCGCCGGAACGGCAACCACATCGTCACGACGGCGATTGAGCATGCTTCCGTGGGGAACACCGTCCGTCAGCTGGAAAAGGAGGGCTTCTCCGTCACCTGGCTGCAGCCCGACCGCTGGGGCCATATTTCCCCGGAACAGGTGCTGGAGGCCGTCCAGCCCGATACCATTCTGGTCAGCATGATGGCGGTGAACAACGAGGTCGGCAGCATCCTTCCCATCGAGGCCGCCGCGCGGGCCATCGCCGCAAAAAAGGCCCCCGCCCTGCTCCATGTGGACGCCGTGCAAGCGTTCGGCAAACTGGACCTGAAGCCGGGCCGCATGAAAATCGATCTGATGAGCGTCAGCGCGCACAAGGTGCACGGGCCGAAGGGCGTTGGGGCGCTGTATCTGCGCAAGGGCGTGCGCATTGTGCCGCACTCGTTCGGCGGCTCTCACGAAAACGGCATGCGCGCCGGGACGGAAGCCGTTCCGGGCATCGGCGGATTCGGCATGGCGGTGGAAGCTCTGCCGCCGGTCAGCGCCGCGCAGGAACACATGTCCGCGCTTTCCCGCGCCTGCCGGGAACAGCTTTTGGAACTGCCCGGCGTTGTGCTGAACTCTCCGGAGGACGCGCTCCCCTGCATCGTCAATTTCAGCGCGGGGACTGTTCGCGCGGAAACCATGCTGCACTTTCTGGCCTCCAGGGGCATCTATGTCTCGTCCGGCTCCGCATGCTCCAAGGGGAAGAAAAGCCCGGTACTGGAAGCCATGAAGCTGCCGAAGGCGCGCATTGATTCCGCCCTGCGGGTCAGCTTCTCGCGTTTTAACACAATGGACGACGTCGATGCTTTGATCGGCGCACTGCGGGAGGGGCTCTCGACCCTTGCCGCCCGTCCGCTCTAAACACAGGAAAGATAAGGGAAATGATATGCAAGAGATTATTTTGATTAAATTGGGTGAAATTGTATTGAAGGGACTCAACCGGCAGAGTTTTTCCGCCGCGTTGATCCGCAATATGCGCCGCCGTCTGAACCATCTGGGCCGGTTTCAAATCCGGGAGGCACAGTCCACCATCTACGTGGAGCCGCTGGACGATTCCATCGATCTGGAGGAGGCCGCGGAACTGGTTTCCAAGGTGTTCGGCGTGATCGCCTTTTCGCGCGCCTGCGTTGTGGAAAAGGAAATGCCAAAGATTCTGGAGGCCACGGCGGACTACCTGTGCGGCCAGCTGAGCAGCATCTCCTCCTTTAAGGTGGAAAGCAAGCGCTCTGACAAGCGCTTCCCATTGAAATCGCCGGAAATTTCCGCGCAGGTGGGTGAATACCTGCTGGAACAATTCCCAAACCTGCACGTCGACGTTCACAACCCGGACCTTGTCGTCCGCGTGGAAATCCGCGACTTCGGCGCGTACATTCACGGCCAGCCGCTGCCCGGCGCGGGCGGCATTCCGGTCGGCACCGGCGGCGCGGCATCGACAGCCCGGTCGCGGCGTGGCAGATGGCCAAGCGCGGCCTGGAACTGACCGCCGTGCACTTCGCCAGCCCGCCCTATACCAGCGAGCGAGCGGAGCAGAAGGTGGTCGAGCTGCTGGAAAAGGTCAGCCAATACGCCGGCCGCATGTTCATGTTCACCGTGCCGTTTGCCAAAATCCAAGAAGAGATTATGGCAAAATGCCCGGAAGAGTATTTTACAATCATCATGCGCCGCTTTATGGTGCGCGCGGCGGAGCGCATCGCCCGCCGCGAGGAATGCGAAGCGCTGATCACCGGCGAGAGCCTGGGACAGGTGGCTAGCCAGACGCTGCCCGCCATCGTCTGCACGGACGCGGCGGCGGCCATGCCGGTATTCCGTCCGCTGATCGGTTCCGACAAGAGCGAGATCGTCGCCACCGCGCGGAGAATCGATACCTTTGACTTATCCATACAGCCCTATGAGGACTGCTGCACCGTCTTCACACCCAAGCATCCGAATACCCGCCCGGACCTGCAAAAGGTACTGGAGGCGGAAGCGGCGCTGGACTGCGAGGCGCTGCTCGGCGACTGCATCGCCCGCACGACGGTGCGCAAAATTACGCCATATCATTGATTGGGGGCATTTTTCTATGCATGCGGAAATCATCTCTGTTGGAACGGAGCTGCTGCTCGGCCACACGGTCAATACCGACACCACCTTTGTGGCGCGGGAGCTGTCCACGCTGGGCATCGACCTGCTGTACGCCTGCACGGTTGGAGACAACCCGGAGCGTTTGCGCACCGCGCTGCAGGACGCGCTTTCCCGGAGCGACATCGTCATTACCACTGGCGGTCTCGGGCCGACGGGCGACGACCTGACCAAAGAAACCATCGCCGAGGTGGCGGGGGTCCCGCTCGTCCTGCACGAGGAAAGCCGGCAGCGGATCGAAACCTATTTCAAACACCGTTACTGCGGCGAAAACCAGTATAAACAGGCCTATCTGCCGCAGGGCTGCACCGTTTTCCAGAACGACTGCGGCACCGCGCCCGGCTGCGGCGTTAAAAACGCGGACGGCAAAATCCTGATTATGCTGCCCGGCCCGCCGTCGGAGCTGGTTCCCATGCTGCAAAACCACGTCATGCCCTACCTGGCCGAGCTGTCCAACGCGGTGCTGGTTTCCCGCATGATCCGGGTGTTCGGCATCGGCGAGGGCGCGGCGGAAGAAAAGATTGCCGATCTGACCACCGGTTCCAACCCGACCGTCGCCACCTACGCCAAGGAAAACGAAATGTTCGTCCGCGTGACCGCCAAGGCTCCCAGCGAAGAGGAAGCCGCCGCGCTCTGCGAACCGCTGGTGCGGGAAGTCTGCGCGCGTCTGGGCGATTCCGTCTACGGCGTCGACGTGGAAAGCCTCGAAGAGGTGGTCGTCCGCCTGCTGGCGGAAAAGGGCCTGCACCTGGCAACGGCGGAATCCTGCACCGGCGGCCTGGTTGCAAAGCGTCTGACGGATATTTCCGGCGCGTCGGAGGTCTTCTCCATGGGCGCGGTCACCTATTCCAACGAGATCAAAAGCCAGCTGCTCGGCGTGCCGGAGGACCTGTTCCCCGCGTATGGCGCGGTCAGCGAGCCCGTGGCGCGCGCGATGGCGGAGGGCGTACAGAAAAAATCCGGCAGCGAACTGGGGCTGGGCATCACCGGCCTGGCGGGGCCGAACGGCGGCACGCCGGAAAAGCCGGTAGGGCTGGTACACATGGCGCTGAGCGACGGGAAGCAGACCTGGGTGCTCCGCATGCCGCCTGTTGGCCAGGTAAAAAGCCGCGAATGGGTGCGCGATCGAGCCGCCAACTATGCACTGGACATGGTGCGCCGCTACCTTTGCGGCCTGCCCATCGAATAAATTGGATCTTTTGAAACCTCTTTGGTTTGATTTTTCCGCGAGGGAGGGAATGACTGATGAACGCGGGACTTTTATTCTACCAGGCACACCGCACCGCTTTATGCGAACAGGCGGTTAAAAAACACGCGGCGCGCCTGCGGATCGACGTCGCCTCGGTCAACGCCAGCGCCAGGGCGGACGGCCTCTGCCGGGCGCTCGCCGCTTTTTTGAGGGACTATCCGCTGGTCTACCTGATCGGCGCCGTAGGAGACGGCCGGCTGTTGAGCATACCGCCCGTCTGCCAGGCGCTGCACGTGCCGCTGAATGCGCGCGGCGAACCGGAACGCGTGAAACCGCTGCCCGGCTTTGACGCCGACGGCTACCTGCTGGAAAGCCGCACACAGGCGATTCTGCTGCTGCCGGACCTGCCGGACGAGCTGAATATTCAGCTGCCGGGCGCGGAACGCCGCCTTGCGGAAAAATTCGGCCTGGAGCCGCCCAAGCCCAAAGCCAGGATCGACTATGAAGCGCTGGTCGACCGCTCCTTCGCGGAGGCGCAGTTATGATGGACTTAATTTCCCAAATGAAGATGGTGGACCTGCTGATGAAGCTCTTCCGGGGCGACATGCAGCATATCAATCCATACCCCTTCACCCCGCAAAAACAGAAGAACATACCCAACGCGGATTCCGGCGGCCTGCCCCGCTCCACGCCGGAGCGGGAGGGCATCCCCAGCAAGCAGGTCCAGCGCTTTTTTGAAGAGCTGGACAACTGCGCGTTCATCCATGTACACAGCGCAATGGTACTGCGCCACGGCAGGATCATCGCGGAGGGAAGCTGGAAGCCGTATTCCGGCAGCTATCCGCATATGATGTTTTCCCTTTCCAAGAGCGTGGTCAGCTTTGCGGTGGGCTGCGCGGTGGAAGAAGGCCTCCTGTCCCTGGAGGACAAGGCCGTCAGCTTTTTTCAGGACAAAAACGCGCTGTTCCGCAGCCCGAAGATCAACAACATCACCATCCTGCACCTGTTGAACATGACCTCCGGCCTGAAATGCAACGAGGTCAATTCCGTGGTGGAAAAGGACTGGGTGCGCGGCATTTTACAGTCCGACTGTGCCTTTGAACCGGGCACAGAATTCAGCTACAACAGCATGAACACCTACCTGCTGAGCGCCATCCTTAACCGGAAAACCGGCATGGGGCTGGTGGAATACCTGACGCCGCGCCTGTTTGAGCCATTGGGGATTCAAGACGTACACTGGGACGTGTGCCCGCTGGGCATCGAAAAGGGCGGCTGGGGGCTGTGGCTGCGCATCGTGGACATGGCGAAACTGGGCCAGCTCTACCTGCAAAAGGGGCGCTGGGTGGTGGACGGCGTGGAAAAGCAGCTTGTCTCAGAAAGCTGGATCGAGGCTTCCACCAAAATGGACACGCCGACGCACGAGGGCGACTATTCCACCGGCTATGGCTATCAGATCTGGAGCTTCGGCGCCAAAAGCGCATTCCAGTTCAACGGAATGCTGGGCCAGTATGTGGTGGTCCTGCCGGAGCGCGACATGGTCATTGCGATCACCAGCGGCAGTCCCAGCCTGTTTGCGGATGAAACCTGCCCCATCATTGAAAAATACTTTGGCGACGACGCTTCGGACCTCTCCGAAGCGCCCCTGCCGAACGATATCAAGGCCTTGCGCGCCCTGCGGGAAGCGCTGGGCCAGCTGTACGCCATCCGCGAGACCGCGCCGAAACCAAAGCGCACGCCGCCGCTGATGGCGCGGCTGCTGCGCCGGTTTGTTCCGGAAAAGGAATCGCCCCCGCCCGCTGTCCCGGAAGCGGTTCTCCCGCTGAATCACGGGCAATTTGCGCTGGAGCCCAACAGCGCCGCACTGATGCCGCTGATTTTGCAGGGCACTACCAACAATTTTGGCAGCAGCCTGACACAGATCGGCCTGGAATTCTTCCCCGGGGAATGCCGGATCACCCTCACCGACGGGACGGATACCAATCCGATCGTTGCCGGGATGGACGGCACGCCGCGCAGGGGCTGCGTCAGCCTGAACGGCGAAATCTACGCCGTGGGCTGCACCGCGCGCGTCACCGCCGATGAAGACGACCGCCCGGTGCTCAAAGTGTTTATCTGCTTTATTGAAACGCCGAGCGTACGGATTATGAAAATTATACAGGTCAGTCCGGATCGGATTTTGATCCGGTTCGACGAGCTGCCCAGCGTGGAGGCCGCCATTGAGGTGCTGTTCTCCCTGGTGGGCGGCCGGGAATCGCAGAGCAGCCTGAACAAGCTGTTTCTCGACACCCTCGGCCAGCAGCGGCTGGACCAGCGCGTCGCGGAGGTTTCCCGCCCGCGCGTGCGCGGCACGCGGATCAATGCAGATTGACTGCTGTTTGACCGGCGCTGTTGGAATGCTCCATAACCAGCCGGGAAACATACCGTCTGTCCGCACTTCTTCGTCGCAGCATTGCACTTTACAAAGGGTGCGTTGCAAAACTCGATTGTGGTGTAGAACAAAATGTGTTTTTCCGCTTTTCTGAAAAGCGGCGGTTTCCAAAGGCGGCGCCTTTGGTCGTTCTCCACAGAGAACGAAACTCTTTTTCCTGAGAAGAGCGAGTGGGAACGAGTGATACGGTTCTTTACAAATCTTTTATGCTTCCGAGGCCGTTGCAGTTTGTATTTTGCAACGGCCCCTTTTTGTTGTAAAAAGCCTTTGCATTCTTTAAACTATTTTCATCCCTGCGTATCTAATACACAGAAACCAATACAAAGGGGAAATTCCATTGAAACGATTTTTAACCGGACTGCTCTGTATCCTGACCATCGCCGCCCTGCTGCCGGGCTGCCAGCCGGCGCGGGATACCGGCGGCGCTCCCAGAGACAACCAACTCACATACGCCACCCTGACGGACGCATCCTCCCGCGATGAAGTCCGAAAACGGCTGGAAAACCAGAAGCTCAGCGCTGAATCCATCGACCGTTTTTTCCAGTGGGTTGAGGATTACAACGCCTTTGCCGATACCGATCCGCTGGACGGCTTTACGGTCATTGACGGGCTGGAAGCACCTGACCAGGACTGCCTGGAAAAGTGGCAGGAGGAACGCGTCTACAGCGATACCAATTGCCGCCTGACGGCCTTCGGACTGCTAAAGGGATGGATCCAAGCGGAAAAAACGCTTCCCGCAGACAATTTCCTCAT
This sequence comes from Anaeromassilibacillus senegalensis, assembly GCF_001261775.1. GTDB lineage: Bacteria > Bacillota > Clostridia > Oscillospirales > Acutalibacteraceae > Anaeromassilibacillus > Anaeromassilibacillus senegalensis. The sequence continues at coordinate 932,302 of NZ_LN868538.1, forward strand.
GTTTGACATCGATGCACTGGAGAACAATCCTGTCACTCAGTACACACCGGAGGAAACCGTCGCGTTCTACACGCTGTTCAATCCCGTTCCCATCCAGCTCACCACCGACGAAAAAGAAGTTGAAAAAGCGGTTTTGTCCGAATGGAAGGAACGCGGTATTTCCTTTTCCGACGGGGCAGCCAAGCTGGTCAGCGTCATTGTCAGCGACGATCTGGACAGCATGGCGTTTGTCGGCCACGCAGGCGTCCTGATCGAAGACGGCGAGGGCCTGCTCTTTGTGGAAAAGCTCTCCCCCACGAATCCCTACCAAGCGGCGAAATTTGCCAGCCGGGAGCAGCTCAGGCAATACCTGATGCACCGTTTTGAAGCCCATTATGTACCGGACGTAACAGCAAAACCTTTTCTGCTTCTCAACGACCAGCCTTTTTAACCTTTCTCCTCTTTTCTTTTACGATATTTATCCAAAAGAAGGGCGCGTTGCAGCTTGTATTCTGCAACGCGCCCTTTGCCGTTTTTATTCCAGCGGCAGGAAAACCACCAGCCGCGCGCCGCCAATCGATGCATCATCGGCCCATATTTTTCCACGGTGACGCAGGACGATCTCCATGGCAATACACAACCCCAGGCCAAAGTGTTCCCGGCCGCTGCGCGAAGCATCCAAACGGTGGAACCGCTCAAAAATACGCGTCTTTTCCGCATCCGGAATGCCGGGTCCGCTGTCCTCCACCTCCAGCTGTATGCCCCCGCGGCAGGCCTGCGCCGACAGGCAAACGGTTCCTCCCCTGGGCGTGTAGGAAAAGCCGTTATCCAGCAGGATGGACAATACCTGGGTGATCCGCCCCGGGTCACAAAGACAACGTGGCAGCGGCGTTTCCGGCAGAGATACATGGAAACGCAGCCCATGTTCCGCAGCGACCGGTTCAAAGGATTCATAGACGTCCAGCAGCAGCGTTTCCAGCTCTGTCTCCTCATACTGCATGCTCCAGGAATCACTGTCCGCCCCGGCCAGAACGAGCAGGTCTCCCACCAGCCGGGCCATGCGCGTACACTCCGACGCCGCCGATTCTGCGAACCGCTTTGCCCGGTCCGGCGGCGCGGCCTGCATGGCGGACAGGCTGGCCTGAATAACTGCCAGCGGGGAACGCAGCTCGTGGGACGCAGCCGAAACAAACGCGGTTTGCCGGCGGCGGCTCTCTTCCACCGGACGGATCGCGCGGCCTGTAAAAATCCACGCAAATAAAGAAAGCAGCACTGCGGACAGTACGGCCAGGCCGATAAAGGCCCACCGCTGCATGGCAAGCTCCTCCTGTTCCGCGCGCATCGATTTGACCACAAGGACGCCCACCCAGCCCTCTTTTTGAGAAACGTTAGCGGCGGCGGCATAATATTGCTGCCCCTGTTCATCTTTGAAGGTAAAACGCACCTGGTCGGCCTGCAGGCGGGACTCCGGCGGCAAACGCAGTGTAAAACCGTGTTCTCCCAACGCGGTTTCCCGCGCGCGGCGCATCAGTTCCTTCCGGTGTTTGCCGTCTTCCCGCTGACCATACAGCAGCGGCTGCCCCTGCGCTTCTATATAGAGAAGCAGGTTGGCGGACGCTTCCGTCTGCGAAAGCCAGGTATGGTCCAAAATGCTTTGCCCCTGGATATGGTACAGGATCGCATTGACGCTTCCCGTGAATGCCGCCTCACCGCGCTCATTCAGCTGCTTCTGCGCATAGAGCAGGGATGCGCCCGCCATTCCCAGAAGAATCACACCCGTGCCAATGATACACAGCAGGGCAAGGCGCACCCGCAGCCGTTTAAACATGCGGACCCTCCAAAAGGTATCCCACGCCGCGCACATTTTTTATTTGCATCCGGCTTCCCACCGACTGCAGCCTGCGCCGGAGAAAATACACATAGTTATCCAGATTGCCCTCTTCCACGGCGGCATCCGGCCCCCACACGCGCGCCAACAGCACGGCGCGCGGCAGGGTTTGCCCCGCATTGCGCAGAAAGGATTCCAGCAGGCCGGCTTCCCGCCGGGACAGCGTGCAGACGCCGCCCGCCCCGGTCAGGAACCGTTCGTTCAGGTCGAGCGTGACGTCGCCCCAGCGGATCCGCGCCAGATTTTCCCACTGATGCGGCCGGCGGCTCATCGCCCGGATGCGTGCCAGCAGCTCCTCCATGGCAAAGGGCTTTGTCAGATAATCGTCCGCACCGGCATCCAATCCGGAAACACGGTCGTGAACGGTATCCAGCGCCGTTACCACCAACACCGGCGTGGTGATCCCGTCGGACCGCATCCGTTCCAGCACGGTTGTCCCGCTGAGCGTCGGAAGCATCCGGTCCAACAGGATCAGGTCATGGGCCTGTTGACGAATCCAGCGCAGCCCATCATCGCCATCGTTGCAGACGTCCACCGTATATCCTTCCTGTTCCAGCCGGTAACAGACCGCCTCGCACAGTTTTTTATCGTCTTCCACCATCAAAATCCTCATCGCAGCGCCTTTCCGCGTCTTCAATCGGACGCTCCTCATTTCTGTTTTTCCATTATAGCATCGCTGTCTCTAAATTATCTGAAAATTAGAGATTTCCTGAGAGATTTCTCCTGTATGATGCTTCTATCAAGCTTAGGGAGGCTGAATCATGAAACGATGGAAATCCTTTGCGGCAGCTCTGCTGGCTGCCGTTCTGCTTTTGACCGCCGGCTGCTCCACCGGGGCCCCTGACACCGGAAAAACCGCCATGGGGCGCTATGTGGAAACGGAATACGCCTTTCCCGGCAAGATTTTTTCCTTATTAAACATACGGACTGCCGATGCGGGAATCGACGCGCTCTGCTATATGGAGCTGGAAAACCAACAGATCGAACTGACCCTGCTGCAATCCACCGATGGCGGCGCCAGTTGGGAAAAACAGGCCGCGCCGTGGATCGACGCCTTCAACGCGGAAGAATCCAGCATCGTGGTGGATGCAGCCGCATGGGATCACAACGGAGGCATGTATTTGTATTGTTCCGACCAGGCCCAGCCGGAACTGCCGCCTTTTCTCTCTTATATCGACCCGCAGGACAATCAGTCGCGCTTGCCCTGGCAGCCGCCGGAATCACCGGATGGATCGGGGATCCACGACATGCAGGTGGCGGAAAACGGCGACCTTTTGATGAACCACTTTTTCAGCCTGCTGCAAGTGGACAGCAAAACCGGTGCGGTCAAGCATACGCTGCTCTCCAACGCAACAGAGACCGTCACTGTCCTCGCCTATGGCAATACAGCCGCGGCGTCTTATGGCGACAGCATCCACCTTTACAATTTGGACAGCGGCATGGAAGTGGAAACGCTCCCCTGTGCCGCGCAGACAAACGGCCAGCCCAGCGCTGCAACCGCCGATACCATTCCGGGAGATGCGTCGCGCATCATGACAAAAGGCGCGGACGGCGCGCTCTATTATGCGGACCGGCGGGGGCTGTTCCGCTGGAACGACGGAAGTCCCCTACAGGAACAGCTGATCGACGGCACGCTGACCTCTCTGAACACGCCTTCGCTGACACGGGTTGCCCTGGTCATAGACGGGGAGCGGTTCCTGGCCGTCTGTTTTGCCGATTCGGAATTCAAGCTCCTCTCCTATCTGTACCGGGCGGACGTACCCACTCTCCCGGAAACAGAGCTGAAGGTCTATGCGCTGGAGGACAATGCCACTATTCGGCAGGCAATGGGCACCTTTCAGCGTCAGAACCCCTCTGTTTATCTCTCCTTCCAGGTGGGACTGTCCGGAGAATCCGTCACGCGCAGCGACGCGCTCCGCGTGCTTGCGGCGGAACTGCTGGCAGGCAAAGGGCCGGACATTCTGATGCTGGACGGTCTGCCCATTGATTCCTACCGGGACAAGGGCGTTCTTCTCGATTTGGCCCCGTTGATCAATGAGGAATTTTCTTCCGGCCGGCTTCTTTCCAACGTGGCGGAAACCTACCGTGAGGCGGACGGCACGCTGCCAGCGATCCCCGCGCGCTTCCAGGTGCCGATGATGCAGGGCTTTGATGAAACCATCGACGCCGCGGACAGCCTGGGCGGCCTCGCCGGTTGGCTGGAGCAAAACCGGTCTTCCTATTACATGCCGCTCCATATCAAGGATTACCAGCAGATTTTAGAGCTGTTTTATCCGGTTTGCGCGTCCTCCTTTACCAAGGAAGACGGTTCCGTCGACGCAGACGGACTAAACGCATTCCTCCGCGATATCAAACGCATTTATGATCTGCTGCCGCCCAACAACGACGGCTGGGACTATCACCCAAACTACGCCTTTGACTGCATGAGCTGGATGAAAAACTTCGTAGCGGTCAATATCGGAACGGTTTCCAGTTTCGATCATATTTACGCCCCCTGGCAGGCCATGAAAAATATGGGAACAGGCAAAGCGGCGCCCCTCTTTTATGCCAACCTCTTCCTTCCTCAAACCATTTTAGGGGTCAACGCGGGCAGCGCCCATGTGGAAACCGCCAAAGCGTTTCTGGCCTGCGCTCTTTCCGAGCCGGTCCAGCGTTATAACTTTGACGACGGTATGCCGGTCAACGCGGAGGCCTTTTCTGCGTCGGTCCGCGTGCAGAATGAGCATGGAACCGACCGCTTCTCCTTCTATGGAAGCAGCGTGCGGGACGAAACCGGCAAAGAACAATACTTCACGTTAAACATCAACTTTCCCCCAAAAGAGTACCAGGAGGAGATGCAGGCGCTGTTCCGGTCCCTCACGCCGCCGCGGCAGAACGACAGCACCATTTTAGCAATTTTGCAGGCGGACACCGGCGCGTATTTTCAGGGAACACGCTCCCTGGCGGATACCATGGACAGCCTGCTGCAAAAGATCCGCCTTTATCTGGCGCAGGGGTAATCCAAACAATCAAAGAAGCGAGCAGGGCACATCCGGCCGGATGTGCCCTGCTCGCTTCTTTGGCTGATCATACATCCTGTCTCACAGGTCCAGCGCGGTAAACATCTTTTCCAGCAGGCGCATAAAGATGTCCTGTTCAATGTCCGTCAGGCCGCGCAGGTACTCCGTGTTGTAATCCTTCAGCGTCTGTACGATTTTTGGATACACCTCCATCGCCTTCTCCGTGGGATAGAGCTGGTTGACCCGCCGGTCCTCCGGGCTGACCCTGCGCGTGATATACCCGGCCTTCAGGAGCTGCTGTATCGCCTTGGCCACGGTGCTCTTGTCAATATACGTGCTCTCCGCGACCTGCTCCTGCGAACAGCCCGGGTTTTCGCAGATGCAGAGGATGTACATAAACTGCCCGCAGGTAATCCCCAGTTCCTTGAGGCGCTTGCCGCAATAGCCCTGCGACTGCCAGTAAATGACTGAAAAAATCATAATAAATTTGCCGTAATCCCTCGCCATTGATTTCAAACTTCCCCGCCTCCATTTGTTTCATATGCCACATTTATTTTATCTCCGATCAAACTTCCTGTCAACGAATTTTTGCAAATCGCCCAGAAATCTTTGCCCAAATTCTACACAAAATACGCGGATATTGCAAAGAAATTCTTGACACTTCGCGAAAAGCCTTTTATACTATATTTATTGGTGTTGCAACTATTTTCCAGCTTTATTCCGTGGAATAAAGCCTATTTTATTACTCATATAGTTGTACGTGCCACTATTACTTTTGTGAGGAGTCTGGTAAAATGAAGCGAAAAAGCAAAAAGGGAGGTGCGGCTGTATGGGCGAATATGTGCTGGAAATGAACAACATAACGAAAGTATTCCCCGGTGTAAAAGCACTGGATGGAGTCACTTTGAAAGTGCGGCCCGGCAGCGTGCATGCTCTGATGGGAGAGAACGGCGCGGGAAAATCGACCTTGATGAAATGTTTGTTCGGCATATACCACGAAGATGGCGGAGAAATCATCTTTGATGGAAAGAAGCGCACCATAAACACATCCAAGGAAGCTTTGGATCTGGGAATTTCGATGATACACCAGGAATTGCACCCGATCCGATTCCGCCCGGTCATGGAAAACATCTGGCTGGGACGGTTCCCGATGCGCGGCATCGCGGTGAACAAAAAGGCGATGATCAAGCAGACAAAGGAACTGTTTAAAGAAGTAGACCTGGACATCGATCCGGAGGTATTGGCGGGAACGCTGTCTGCGTCCAACCTGCAGTTGGTGGAGATTGCGAAGGCCGTCAGCTATAACTCGAAGATAATCATCATGGATGAGCCGACGTCGTCCCTGACGGACAACGAGACGGAGCACCTGTTTAAAATTATACGGCAGCTGCAATCGAAAGGCTGCGCAATCATCTACATCTCCCACAAGATGGAAGAGATTCTGAAGATTTCGGACGAAGTCACGATCATGAGAGACGGCCAGTATGTAGGCACATGGCCGGCGAAGGAACTGACAACGGACCTGATCATCAACCGCATGGTTGGACGAGACATGACGAACCGGTTCCCGCCGAAGACATACACGCCGGGCACGGAAGTGGTTTTGAAGGTGGACGATATCTGTTCGCCGCTGCCGAAGTCGTTCCAGCATGTGTCGTTTGACCTGCACAAGGGAGAAATTCTGGGCATCGGCGGTCTGGTAGGCGCACAGCGTACCGAGATGGTCGAGGCTTTGTTTGGTCTGCGTGAGATTGTATCCGGCAAGGTGGAGAAGGACGGCAAGCCGTTCCACATCAAGTCGGTTCGCGACGCAAAGGCGCATGGACTGGCCCTGCTGACGGAAGAGCGGCGTGCGAGCGGCGTGTTCGGCATTCTGTCGATTGAGGACAACACGGTCATTGCGGCGCAGAAGGACTTTGCAAGAAACGGCGTGCTGCAGGAAGGCAAGCGCTACAAGGCGGCAAAGGAGTCCAACGAGAGCATGCGCACAAAGACGCCGAGCATGGAAGAGCTGATGCAGAACCTGTCCGGCGGTAACCAGCAGAAGGTGTTGATCGCCCGCTGGCTGCTGACGCATCCGGATATCCTGATTCTGGACGAACCGACGCGCGGCATCGACGTCGGTGCGAAGTACGAAATCTACACCATCATGCACGACCTGATTAAAGAGGGCAAATCGATCATCATGATCTCCTCTGAGATGCCGGAGCTGCTGGGCATGGCAGACCGCGTTATGGTCATGTGCGAAGGCCGCGTCACCGGCATCCTCAGCCGCGAAGAGGCCGACTCTGTCCAGGTCATGCGCCTGGCAACCGCGTTTATGAAATAACTTTTAAATTTGAAGAAAGAAAGGATCATTCGCATGCAAGAAGGAAAAACCGTCCAGCGCAGATCGTTCGCGCTGGCATTTGTCGGTACCGGAGCGGTACTCGCCGTGCTCGGCATTCTCCTGCATTTCATTTTAGACGCAACCAAAACCTTTGACCTGCCCTGGTTCATCCTGGGCATTGGACTGGCCGCCGTGCTGTACGGCGTTTTCCAGCTCACCAAGGGCACCCGCCTCACCCCCACCATCGCCTTTTCCGGAAAAACCGCCAAGCGGTTCCTGACCAACAACGCGATCATGTTGGCACTCATGGTACTGATCGTTGTGATCTGCTTCCTTGAGCCGCGCTTTATGCAGATTCAGGTGCTGCTGGACATCCTGACGCAGTCCTCCACCCGCCTGATCATCGCCCTGGGCATCTGCTTTGCCCTGCTGATCGCCGGCACGGACCTGTCCGCCGGTCGCATGGTCGGCCTGGCGGCGGTCATCTCCACCTCCATGCTGCAAACGGCTACATACGCCAACCGCTTCTATCCCGACCTGCCCCAGATTCCGGTGTTTATCCCGATTATTGCGGCAATCGCGGCTTGTATGCTCTTCGGCGCGCTGAACGGCTTTTTGGTGGCCAAATACGACATGCACCCCTTTATTGCGACGCTGGCGGTACAGGTCATGATCTATGGCGCGTGCTCCCTGTACTTCGACCTGCCTCCGAACAACTCCCAGCCGATTGGCGGCGTCCGCGCCGACTTCACCGCGCTGGGCCAGACCCGGCTCTTCCAGATTGGCTCTTTCAACGGCATTTCCATCCTGATCCCGATCGCTGTGCTGTTTACCGTCGCGATCTGGTTCGTTTTGAATAAAACCGTGTTTGGCAAGAACGTCTACGCCATCGGCGGCAACCGCGAAGCGGCGGTCGTGTCCGGCGTCAATGTGTTCAAAACCATCCTGTTCATCTTTATTCTCGCGTCCTTTATGTACGGCGTGGGCGGCGTTTTAGAGGCTGCCAGAACCGCGGGCGCAACCAACAACTATGGCAACGGCTATGAGACGGACGCCATCGCGTCCTGCGTGGTCGGCGGCGTTTCCCTGAACGGCGGCATTGGTACGGTCGGCGGCATCGTCAGCGGCGTGCTGATCTTCACCGTCATCCAGTACGGCCTGCAGTTCATCGGCATCAGCCCGATGTGGCAGCAGATCATCAAAGGCGTGATCATCGCCGTCGCGGTTGCCATCGATATGTCAAAGTACAAGAGAAAATAAGGAATTCTCATGAAAGTGTGGAACGGGGGACGCCTGCAGGGCGTCCCCCGTTCTCCCTGTATAAACCGGAAAGGGCGGAGCCATTGCGGCCCCGCCCTTCCGGTTTTGGATAAGGAAGAATTTATGAAAAAGAGTCTTGCAAGCATTTTGATTCGGCGTTACTGGCCGCTGGCCTGTACCAGCGCGACATCCGCCGTAAAGGTTTTACCCGTCAGGTCGTTGACCACCGTGAGCGTCACTTTTTCACCCGGTTTCTTCTTGCTGACGTACGAGGTAATCGTGGAGCTGCTGGTGATCGCTTTGTCGTCGATCTTGGTGATGATGCAGCCCTGCGTAATACCCGCGTCGGCAACCGACTGGTTGTTGATGGACGCGACATACATGCCGGGGGTCAGGCCGTAAAAACGAGCGGACATGCTGTCCAGATACTGGCCGGAGATGCCGAGCACCGCGCGGTCCTTGACGTAACCGTAATCCTTGAGGTTGCTGATCACAGGCTGTGCGTCATCGATCGGGATGGCAAAGCCGAGTCCCTCATAGCCGGTTGCAACAATCTTGCTGGAGTTGATGCCGACCACCTGGCCATACATGTTGACCAGCGCGCCGCCGGAGTTGCCGGGGTTGATCGCAGCGTCCGTCTGGATGCAGTCCATGGTGTAGCCGTTTTCACTGTTGGTGATCTGGCGGTTCAGCGCGGAAATATATCCGACTGTAACGCTGGAGCTCAGCTCCAGGCCGCCCGGGTTGCCGATTGCCATGACCGTGTCCGCGACCTTCAGGTCACTGGAGGAGCCGAATTCGGCGGCGGTCAGGCCGGTGGCTTCTATTTTAATGACGGCGAGGTCTGTAATGGTATCGCTGCCGATGAGTTTTGCCTCATAGCTCTTGCCGTCGGAGGTAATCACTTTCAAAGAGGTTGCGCCGTCCACCACGTGCGCGTTGGTGATAATGTAGCCGTCGCTGGTGGCGATCACGCCGGAGCCTTCACCGACCGGGGAAACCTCATCGCCCGCTTCTTCCTGCTGGCGTCCGCCGAAGAAGTATTCGTAGCTGTTGGTGGACTTCTGATAATTCTGAATGCAGACGACGGAGGGAATCACCTTTTCCGCGATCTGCTGTAACGTCAGCTGGCCGTTAATGGTTGCGGTGGGCTGGTTGTTATCCACCAGCTTGTTAATGGTGAAGGCCGGATCCGTCGAGCTGCCGGAGTTGTTCACAGAGATATACCCGTTGTTGATCAGTGCCACAAACCCGCCGATGGAACCGACGGAGATCATCAGGCAGGCCATCACACCCGCGATGACTTTCAGCGCGGTCTTCTTGCCCTTGCCCATGGGTTTCTTTTCCTTTTTGGGCTTGGGCTGCGCCGCGTAAGCCGGCTGCGGACTCTGGTAGCTGTGGTAGTAATCGCCCTGCCACATCACCTGGTTCTGACGTCCGCTGTAGTTGTTCGGCTGCTGCTGCGGTTGGTAGGAACCGCCGTAGGTATACTGCTGGGAACCGCCGTGCAGATTGGAGTACGCGCCGTAGGGGTACTGCTGGCCGTTTGCCGGGCCGTTCGACCCATAGCAGGAGTAATTGCCCTGCTCCGGCTGGTTCTGCGTGTACTGGCCCGCGTTGTCCGCCTGCCAGGCATTCATAACGGGTTCCGTTTGGGGTTCTTCCGGAGCCGCGGCTTCCGCCGCCGGTTCGGAATGGGATTCCGCCGCGCTCCAATGGTATTCGCTGTTTTCCACAGGCGCGCTGTTTGTGGTGGATTCCTGCGTGGAAGCGTTCATCGGTTCCGCTGTATCGTGTTCCAGGCTGTTGTCGAAGCCTTCATTGGGAGTATGGTTCATTTCGTTCGGATTATACATAAGACCTCAAATCCTTTCCAAAAAAGTTTTATCGTCATGTGGTTTATTCTGTTCTCTTTGGTGTGTCTTTATTATCGCAGTGCATTGTGACCGCTGTGTGAAGGCTGTTTTATGTTTTGCTGACAAATAGGCGAAGACCTCCGGTCAGGCCGCGCCTACGGCGATAATCGTTTTCACCTGACAGATAACGATTCAAAATGTGTTTCTCCACCTTTCTAAAAGGTGGCGGGTTCAAAGGGCAGGGCCCTTTGTCGTTCTCCGCAGAGAACGAAATTCTTGTTCCTGAGAAGAGCGAGTGGGAACGAGTGATATTGTTGTATATAGACCTTTCATGTTGTCAGAGCTATTGCAAAATGCATTTTGCAAATAAATTTATTGACATTGTGTTTACACTATTAATAAATCATGCTATTCTGTATATAACAGATTGAAAAGGGGGCGCTATGTATGGCACAGACAAATATCAATATCCGCATGGATGAAAATCTGAAGCGGCAGTTCGACCACCTTTGCAACGAACTCGGTTTAAACATGTCAACGGCGTTCAATATTTTTGCAAAAACCATGGTGCGGCAGCAAAGAATTCCTTTCGATGTAGCGCTTGACGTTCCCAACGCGGAAACTTTGGCCGCAATTGACGATGTAAATAACGGTCGCAACCTCAGCAAACCGTTCCACAGCGTGAAGGAGCTGATGGAGGATTTAAATGCTTGACATCCGCTATTCAGCCAAATTTAAAAAGGACTATAAAGCTGTTATCAAGCGCGGCTATCTTCCCCAATTGCTGCAAGCGGTTTTGGAACTTCTTTGCAGTGAACAGCCCTTGCCCCCCAAATATAAGGATCACAATCTATCCGGTAACTACGAAGGGCATAGAGAATGTCACATCACACCGGACTGACTGTTGATCTATAAGATTGAGCGTGAAATGGTAACCTTATTATTAACCCGTACTGGTACGCATAGCGATTTGTTTTAAAATATCACTTACATCTTAATGAATAGGGGCGGCGTCCGTAGATGCCGCCCTTTCCAGCTATTGCCCTGTATTCCTCTTTTTAAACCGTAAAATCTGATTTTTACCCCCGAAACTTCCACCCGGTTGCGGCTAAACCATAACTAAACCAACGGATTACACGATTCAACCAGCAATCGGTTGCATGCGACAGCATGATGATGATATTATGAAAGCAAATATACTGGGGGTGCTGCTAATGGAGAGAAAAACACTCGGCATGATGATTGCCGAATTACGAAAAAATCAGGGTATGACACAGCTTGACCTTGCAAATAAAATGGGCGTCACCGATAAGGCTGTTTCAAAGTGGGAACGGGATCTGTCCTGCCCGGATGTAAACGCGTTTCCCCATCTGGCGGATGTTCTCAATGTCTCTGTCAATGAACTGATGCAAAGTAAAACGGAGAACCGCTCTCCCAAAAAGAACGTCAAAGAGATTATTCGACTGCTATTCAAAGGGGTCGCTCTGGCAATGGGAATTGCTGTGGTTGTCCTGTCCGTTTTGGATGGATTGGAAGCAAAATCAGGCATAACGATGCTGGGAATCGGTTTGACCTGCCTGGCGATTGATACATTACAAGATAAAGAATAAGTGAACCGGCCCGCTTGCCCGATACACATATAAAAGGAAAAGGAGCCGCGAAAATGCGCGACGATACAAAAGAAGAACGGAACAACGCTTTACAGGTTCTCGTTTCAACCCTCCGCCGGTGCGAGAATATCCAGCCCAAATTTACGGAGGGAACCCCGCAGCACTCCCTGCTCCGCAACCGGATCAAAGCGCTGACCATCGCGAAATCCCTGTTATTAAATGAATCCGTTTCGGACTCTTATACAAAGGAAGATCTATTAAAAGCATTGCCGCCCCTTTCCTCCATCATCAGCAAGTGCGAAAAGGCACAACGCAAGTTCACGGAGGGGACGCCGCATTACAGGCGCTTCCAAAAAATGATTACGGCGGTGCGTTTTTCCGAAACCCTAATCTTAGATGAAATCGATAGAAACGGCTGATTTCAGCCAAATAAAGAGGGCGGCGTCCGCGGACGCCGCCCTTCTTTATTATAAGCAATAATCAATTGTGTTTTCACCAACTCAGACTTTTTCATCATCATCCAAAAAGAAAAAGCCTTCATATTTACAGCCCATCGCTTCTGCAATTTCCACAAGTTCCTTTTCAGAGAAATTGTCACGTTTAAATTTATTATATAGATTTGAAGGGGACGTACCCAATTTTTTCGCTAACTGTACTGCCGTCATTTGTTTTTTTACTAATAGTATTTTTATCTTTTCTGCCATTGCCATACGCTACAGTCCCCTCATTTTTTGCAAGCTTATTTCTTAGTGTATTTATAATTCTATTTTAGATTTTCTCATTGTTATCCAAAAAGAAGAAGCCTTCATATTTGCAGCCCAACACTTCTGCAATTTTCTTCAATTCATTTTCAGAAAAATTATCGCGCTTATACTTCCCATACAGGTTAGATGATGATGTTCCCAACAGCTTTGCCAATTGCACCGACGTCATATTTTTCTTTACTAAAAGAACCTTAATCTTTTCTGTCATCATATCAATTTATTTCCTTTAAATTTCATTTTTCATAAGTATAACGTTTAAAAATATAAATTTCAAACGTAAAAGCGCTATAAAATAACTTTTAAATTATACATACGCCTTGACAATATAAGTAAAAAATGATATTTTATAACTAACAAGCGTGATACTATAACATAAGAAAGCGATGGATGAGAAATGAAAAAAATTTTATCAGACCTCTACTACGGCAACCTCTGCCCCAACGAAAGACCTTTTTATGCAACCTCTGCCTATAACAAAGCCGTAAAAACGCTCTTTGAATGCGAGGATCATCTGCTGACGCATCTGGAAGAACCGCTAAAGGACTATATGAAACGCTACCAGCAGGCGGAAAGCCAGATGCAAACCATCACCATCGAGGAAACATATCTCGACGGGTTCCGCACCGGCGCACGCATCATGCTGGAGATCCTCACGGAGGAATCCGAACGCACCCGCTCCCTTGTGGAATCCTGAATCCCTTTCTTCCCCTGTTGTATAAAGGGACATTTTATCTTATAATAGGACTTGCTTCCGGTTTTTGCTGCCAGTTTCTGGCGGATGAAAAATTCGGGCCGATTGATTTGTATCATACATAGAGAGGAGGACGCCAGTGTGGAAAAATTGGAGCAGGCATTTCCGGAATTCCCGGAGCTGCTGCAAAAGTATTCCGCTATGGTGCTGCGCGTCGCGTTCGCCAACGTGAAGAACATGCAGGACGCGCAGGACATCGCACAGGACGTCTTCCTGAGCGTGCTGACCAAGCAGCCTCAATTTGAGAGCGAGGAGCACGAAAAGGCGTGGCTGATCCGCGTCACCATCAACCGATGCCGCAACCACGCCAAGAGCTTTTGGAATAAGCGGACGGAGGGCCTTTCCGAGGACCTGAGCTACATGCCGAAGGAAGAAACCGGCGTACTGGAAGAGGTTTTAAAGCTGCCCAAAAATTACCGCAACGCCATTCACCTCTATTATTATGAAGGATACAGCATCAACGAGATTGCCGACCTTCTGCATAAAAAGCCCGCTACGGTGGGCACCTGGCTGGCGCGTGGGCGCACGGCCTTAAAAAGTGCGTTGAAAGGAGGATTTGACGATGAAGCCTGACGCATTTGACCAGATTGACAACCGGGAAACCTATCGCGCGGCGATGGACCACCTTTCCCTGCCGCAGGATTTTGAACGCCGCACGCTGGAACTGGCGGAGCAAAAAGCCGCCCAATTACAGGAGCGCCAGGCGGCACGCGACGCCTGGAAGGCAAAGCCGCTTTACCGGCGGCCCGCCGCACAGGTCTGTTTTGCACTGTTATTCGTCTTCGTCCTGAGCACACTGTTTATTCTGCCGATGGGGCTGAACGAATCCGCGCCGATGGCCACACCGGAAATGGCCAGAATGGAAGCGCTTCCGGACACCCAGGAGGAGCTGGACGGAACGTCCTTTTACTCCGCGCCGGGGGTCGAGTTATACTCCGGAAAGATTACCCCGGAAAAAAGCGCGAACGACGCAACCGAAAACCGCAAGGAATTTACGCAGGAGGCCGGCGACCAGCTGGATGGCGGAACAGCGGAACCAAAGGAGGAACAATCCGCTTTGGAATCCGGCCCATCCGTGGAATATCGTTCGGCAGGCGGCTCTTCTGAAGTCCCGCCCCCCGCCGCAAGGGGTGTCAAACCGCAGGCCCCCGTGCAGAACGACGCCATGCCCCTAATCGGTGCGGCGCTCCGTCTGGAGGCCCCGCTCGCTTCCGCCAGCGGCTCCGCCTTTGGATACCAGCCGGGCGGAAAAACGATTCAGTTTTGGAACGGGTCAGTTCTGACCGACACCGGAATTGCCGGTGCGGACAGCCTGCTTGCAGCTCCCGACAGCTTTTACTACACCGCCGCGAACAAGCTGTACCATGTCACAAACGGCAAAAACGCCGCATTACTGCGCGACTTCAGCAGCGAAGCGCTTCTCCCCAATCAAAAATTTACCGTGCATCTATTTGGAAGAAGCGGCGCATATTTATATTTGTACGCCAACAGCAGCGAGCCGTGGAAGGAAACGCTTCCCTACACGATCCTGCGCGTTTCGACAGATGGAAAAACGGAAAAAATCCTGTTTTCCGCGGACGGCAAAACCGCGGGCGGAACGGTTTCCCAGGCTGTGCTGAGCGGCAATACCCTCTACTATTCCCTCTCCGGAGGCGGGTTCTACGCGCTGAACGCGAACGGTGGTGTGGCGCGCTGGCTTTCCAGCAACACAACCGCCGAACCGTTCTATGTATGGAAAAACGAGCTGCTCTACCTGGACGCGGAGAATTACCTCTGTTCGATTCAGACGGACGGCTCCGGCGGCGAACGGCTCACCGGCGAAGCGGCGATCTCCAATATTGCCCTGCTGGGCGATGTCGTCTACTTTATGCTGGGCCCGGACGCGCATTCCACGGAGGGAAACAGCCTCTACGCGCTCGACTTGAACCGCGGCGCGATCTCCCAGGTGTGGGACGGCGCGGAGGATTTCCGCCGGCTCTATCCTGCTTCGGATCACCTGTTCCTGACCACGTCCGATGGGACGGCGTACCGCTATTCCATCTCAACAAAAGAATTGAAACAACTGGGTTAGGGCGGTTTCAGTTGATTTTACCGGCTGGAACCGCGCCAAGCCTTTCAGGAGGTTCCTATGGAAAAAGGACTGCTGCATCTCTATTGTGGGGACGGCAAGGGCAAAACCACGGCGGCCATGGGGTTGATCGTGCGGGCCTGCGGCGCGGGAAAGCGCGTCCTGCTGGGCCAGTTTTTGAAGGACGGCTCCTCCAGCGAGTTGAACGTGCTGCGCCAACTCCCCGGCTTTTCGGAAATCCCTCCGCAAAAGCTTGTGAAATTCACCTTCCAGATGAACGATACGGAAAAGCAGGAGACCGCCGAAAAATGCGCGCGGATGCTGCAAGAGGCGCGGACGGCGGCAAACGCGGGTTCGTGCGACCTGCTGGTACTGGATGAATGCTTCGGCGCGTTGTCCACCGGCATGTTGAAGGAATCGGAAGTGCTCGATTTCCTCGCACACAAACCGCCGGAGCTGGAACTTGTCCTCACCGGGCGCAACCCGCCGGAATCAATTGTACGGCTGGCGGACTACGTTTCCGAAATTCAAAAGATCAGGCATCCCTACGACGCGGGGATTTCCGCCCGCAGGGGAATTGAATACTAGAGGAGTCCTGCAATTTGCATTACTGGAATGATTTTCGGGGAGCCGCGTGGCGCAGATGGGCCATCGCGGTTCCCATTGCGCTTTTTATTGTGATCGCGGCGGCTTTTTGTATCGTCACCTTTTCCTTCCAAAGCCGCCCGCCGGTGGACCCTGTGTTTCCGGAGGAAGTATTCGGCATCCCGGTACATACGGAGCTGGTCCCGGAAACCCTGCCCGCGCGCCCCGGCGACAAGCGCGCAGTGCAATATGTCGTGATCCACGAGACGGGCAACGCTTCCGAGGGCTCCGGCGCCCAAAGCCACAGCGCCTACCTGCTCAGCGGCAACAGCGGGACGACCTCCTGGCATTACACGGTGGACGACCACGAGATTTACCACCACATCCCGGACGATGAGATCGCCTGGCACGCCGGGGACAAACGCACGCGTGGCGGCGGCAATATGGGCGGCATCGGCGTGGAGCTCTGCGTCAACGCGGACGGCGATTTTGAAAAGACCTTCGACAATGGCGCGCGGTTGACCGCCTATCTGCTGGACACCTACCATCTGGACCTGAAAGACGTCAAGCAGCACGCGGATTTTATGGAAAAGAACTGCCCGGAAACCATCCGCGACACCGGGCGCTGGCAGGAGTTTCTCGATAAAGTACAGGAATACCGGAACCTGCTGGAGGAAGCCGAAGCGTAAAAAAACAACCGCCCGCAGCGATACAGCCGCGGGCGGTTGTTCTTTTCCACTTTTGAACACAACAAAAATCTTTCTGCCGTTGTGCCCTGCCTGCCACCATTAAGAACGGCTAAAAAGAAGTGCGCCTTATGCTCAATAAGGCGCCTCTGAATCAGTCCGATAAACTGGATTTTATTTAATTTTATAACAACTTATCATAGGCAATTTTCTCACTACCTTGAAAAACGACTACACCACATTTAACAAAACCATTTTTTTCAAGAATGTGTTGCATTCGCTTATTGGGAAAATCGGTATCAATACGAATATACGGAACTTTTCTATTATGACAAACTTTTTCAATGAGTCCAAATGCTATGTCCGCTAATCCAATACCGATAAATTCTTTACTAAAAGCCATACGATGCACTACCGCATACTCCTTTTCGATACTCCATGCGCCTTTAATATCTGCGTAAGCTGGTTCGCCAGAAAAATCGATGCACATATACCCAGCAATTTTTCCATCTATTTTAATGACATATCCCTTTTCAGTTTCAATATCTTTGTAAACTGTATCTATATTAGGATAATCCTCTGTCCACTGAACAAAGCCTTGTTCTTGTTGAAATTTTCTCCCATTATTAAGGATTTCGCCACACAATTCTGCTTCCTCTTTTTTAGCTAATTCTATCATGTTCATTTTATCACCTTTACGATTTCCGATTTGTCGAGTTTTCCTTATCCGCCTGAGACAGCCCTGCAAGCCCGCATGAAACGGGCATTTTCTTTAATCCTATAACGACACGGTTCTGTAAAGTGCCCATACCCTCTGTTTAAAACACTTGTGAATGGCTGTATATATAAAAAAGCTCCTGACTTACCTGATATTTCTTCTCAAGTTTTTCAAATGTTTGATCAAACGCCTCGGCGGCTTGGGGATCAAATTCAAAAACAGGACTCTCCTGAAACGTCCAGTTTCCCTTTGGAATTGCCCCCTCACAAAGTTCCTTTACCAGTAAAGCGGTGGGAAAGATCTTGTCACCGGTGCAAATATTATAACGCTTGCTGCTTTTAAAACCGCTGCTGATATAGTTTTCGGGGTTTCCGAGGATTACAATGGCGTCATAGCCCAGTTCCACTGCTTTTTGAAAGGAATATTCCAATAATTTTTTACCATAGCCTTTTCGCTGATAGGCGGGCAGCACACTGAGTGGTCCAAAGGTTAAAACCGACTTTTCCTTTCCTTTTTCATCAACAAGCCTTGCTTTTGTGTACATGATATTTGCTATAATAGAGTGATCGCATTCCATTACCAAATCAAGCGCAGGCAAAAAATCTTTATGATTGCGCATGATATGCACAAGATAATGCTCGATACATCCGGGAACATAGAGATTCCAAAAAGCCTTCCTGGTCAGTTCTTCCACTTCTCTATAATCAGACGCTACTTCATTTCTTATGAGCATTGTACAATCTCCCCCTTTATCTTATCTATAAAATCTGTTGTACAACCAGTCCGCTGAACACAACAAAAAATCCTTTTCGACCGGGCAACCGGAAAACACGCAGAAACCGGTAAAACGCGGCTATTCTTAACATCAGAATCAGATGGTGTCCAACGCATGTTGCAGGGCCTCCGCCAGCTTCCCGATATGGATGCCATCCACGAAGGAATGATGCACCTGTACAGAGAACGGAAGCAAAATTTTCCCATCCCGCTCAAAATACTTTCCCCAGTCAAACAGCGGGGTCGCGCTGTCCTTCTTGCCGGAATCGGTGTGGGAAATGTGAGTAAAGGACACCCACGGGAACGGCGAGAACTGGTACACGTCGCTGCGCATCGCAGTCTCCGGGAAATAGCAGGCCTGGTTCCGCTCCGTCTCCGCAGCGAGGGCCGCGTATTCTTCCAGACTGTCCCGCATTTCCACATTGACGACCTTGAACAGCTCCGTTTCCGGGTTCAGGTAGGTGAACGATGTGTGGATCTGATCGTACAGGACCACCTTGCCGTCCTCAAAGCGATAGCGAAACTCCTCAATGGAGTTGGCGCATTTTGTGACGGTATGGATCAGTGAAAAGGTGAACGACAGCCCTTTTTCCCGGATTTTGGGCAAAAAGTTTGCAATATCCAGCTCGAAGCTCACGCCGTACTGCGGTTGTGCGCTGTTCCGAAACACCTGACAGTGCAGCGCGCGCTTCCAGGTTTGCAGGTCAATTTCCCGATAGGTCGACATAGGGGAGGCCTCCTTTTTCATTTTAACGGACAACCCGGTAACACAGGTGCAGGTAAGAATGCGCCAGCACTTCGCACCGTTCCAATTGTAAAACACCCAGGCGGTCCAGCTGAGACCGTTCCGTAATGGAAGGGCCGTCGATTAAAGACGAGGTGTCCTTCCCGCCGATTAAAACCGGCGCCACCACGATATTGACATAATCCAGCAGCTTTTCCCGCAAGAACAGCCCGTTCAGCGTCCCGCCGGACTGTACCGTCAGCCGCTCCACGTTGTGTTCCTCCGCCAGCTGCTCCAAAAGCTGTGTTAAATGCAGGTTTTCCTGATAAATGATCCGCAGGTTTTTCTCCTGGATGGAAAACGCGGGATGTTCCCGGTTTGTGGTAACCAAAACCAGATTCCGCACCCACCGACATAGATAGGAAACCCCGTTCTGATCGAGATGCGGACGGTTGTCCACAATCACAAAGGATACGCCCATCGGCTCCGGCGCTTCCGTCCGTTCATTGACGCCGATTTTCTGCATCACCCTGCCGGTGTTGAGAGACCACAAATCCGTCTGCGCCTCAAGTTCGTAGTACTGATGCAGGCCTTCCTTTACACCGTCCAGCGTGGAAAAGTCCCGGTCGACATCCAGTAAATCGGAGGCGCCCGTGCTGATTTTTCCATCCACCGAGGTCATCAAAAACAGGGTAACAATGGGCCTCTTCGCCATACGCTCTCGCCCCTTTCAACGAAACAGCTTCGTTTTTATGTTAACTTTACACGCTGCTCCTTTAAAAGTCAACCGAACTTTTTCAGAAAACTGTGAACCGCTTTTCTCTCTGCGTCCATTACAGGGTGAAGGGCCGCGGGGACCAACCTCCCCTAAACAAGGATTCCCATTCGGAAAGGATGGACGATTTGAATTGTACCGAATTGAGCCAATGCATTGAGCTGTACGGCAAAGCCATCTACAGCTTCTGCTGGCAATTGACAAAAAACCAGTCCGACGCGGACGACCTGTACCAGGAAACCTTCCTGAAGGCGACCGAGCTGCGTCAGCGAATCGACCCGGACGGCAACCCGAAGGGATTCCTGTTTTCCATCACACTGCGCCTGTGGAAGGACCGCCGCCGCAAATTGGCACGCCGGCAGCGGATCGCGCCGACGGAAGCGCTGAGCGAGGAAACCGACTGCGTCTGCACCGACGAACTCACTCCGGAGGAGATCGTTCTTTCGCATGAGCTCTGCGAATGGGTGTGGCGCGCGGCGGACAATCTGCCGGAACGGTACCGGGTCCCCCTGTACCTGTATTACACGGCGGACCTGTCCGTGGAACAGATCGCTTCCGCGCTGCACATCCCCCAAGGGACGGTCAAAAGCAGGCTGCACCACGCTCGCAAAGCGATGAAACAAGATTTGGAGGCCAGACAATATGAACGAGCATGATTTGGACCGTCTGCTGCGGCAGGCCCTTTCCCCGGCTCAGGTCCCTTCCAAAGCCCTGAATCAAACGACCATTGACCGGATAAAGGAGAGAAAAACGATGTCTACATCCAACCATAAACGATTCCTGTCCGTCGCGCTGGCGGCGGCGCTCATTCTGGCGCTTTCCCTGACGGCCTTCGCCTCGTGGCGGCTGCTGTCCGCAAGGGACGCCGCAGAAAAGGCAACCGGCAACACCGCCCTCGCCGCGGCATTTGAAAGCGAAGACGCCGTCGCCATCAACAAAAGCATTGATTCCGGAGACTATCATTTTACCCTGCACGGTATTGTCACAGGGGAAGGGCTGAGCGATTTCGCCAGCTCAGCGGATTATCTGCAATCGGACCGCACCTATGCGGTGTTCTCCATCGCCAGACAGGACGGTTCCGCCATGCCCAGCTCACAGGATGAGAATTATGGCGACCCGCCGTTCTTTGTCTCTCCCCTGATCAAGGGCCAGAAGCCGTGGCAGGTCAACATTGCTTCCATGAACGGCGGCTATCAGGAAATTGTCAGCGACGGCGTATTATACCGCCTGATCGAATGCGACGGCATTGAGATGTTCGCGGACCGGGGATTGTATCTCTGCGTCAGCACCAGCAGCTTTTACGACACCAACGCCTTTGATTACGACGAATCGAGCGGCGAAGTGCGCGCCAATCCCTCCTACAACGGCGCGTGCGCGCTGTTCGACCTTCCTCTAGACGTATCCAAGGCCGATCCTGAAAAGGCGGACGCCTATCTGGACGCCCTGTTGAGTCCGCCGGAAGAGCCCGAACCGGAAAGCCAATCAGATGCCGACTGGGAAGCAGAGCTTGCCAACGGCACGGTCATCCCCGGCTCTGAAAAAGAAGTCACCTATGACGAACTTGGTATGGCGCATTACAGCTTTGACGGAGCGGAAGTCGCCATCGACCCCTCCATGCTCTTCGCGGAAGGGCAGACCGGCCCCTCGGAATTCCCGCACGAGTTTGAAAACGACGGCAAGCGTATCGCCGTCCAGTTCAGCCGCGATGAAAATGGCGTGATCACCGCGAAGTCCATTTTGTTAAGCTAAACATTCCGGCCGATACAAAGTCCCTGATAAAATAGCCCTTTGCGCAAAAGAGCCGCCCTGAAACAGCTTGCAGAAGCTGTTTCAGGGCGGCTTCTTTTTGTTTTCCGGCCAGGTAGCTGTTTTCCCCCCCTATGATAGACTTTCCCACATCCAGGCCGCCTTTCCTAAGCTTAATAAGTACATGAACCTTAGCTAACTTATGTGAATTGTTTTCAAGTTCCTGCGGTAATATAATGATTCATATATAAAGCAGAAAGGTGGGTACCGATGGGTGATTTCAAAGATAGGGAACGGCTGCTTTCCTCTGAAGATAGAGACTTGAACAAAACAATTTACAATCACTCTATTACCACTCGTATTCCGCCACTGTCAGATTGTTGGAAAGGGGTTACCATTCATGGCCTATCCAACATTTAGCCAAGCCCTGTATACATTGAGAACCGCACAACGGCTCTCTCAGAAAGATCTGGCTGAAACGGTGGGAATCCCACAGTCAACAATTGCAAACTATGAAAGTCAAAGAACAAATATCTCGCAGCAAAATCTGGTGAAGCTGGCGAGATTTTTTCATGTGCCAATCTCAAGGTTTTACGGCATTGTTGAGAAGACGGTGGATGTCAGCGATTTATCGGGACAGAAAATCGAACTGGTTAAAAATTATATTCGTGTATTAAAAGAAGAATAAGGGACTGTATCACAAGGCATGATTGCAAAAAAATTGGCTGGATCGCTCTGATCCAGCCGAATTTTGTGTACCCTCCAATTGTGAAACAGCCTCTTATTGAAATAAACCAAGGGGCCGTTACCCGTTTGCATTCTGCAACGATCCCAGAAACCCACCCGGAAGCACAAAAGGTCTATAAAGAACCATATCACTCGTTCCCACTCGCTCTTGACCTCCGGTCGGGACGCTCGCTTGAGGCTAAAGCCTCGCTCGACGCTCTAAACGACCATCGCCGGAGGCGCGTCCCGACTGGAAGTCCTCTGCCCTTTGATTCCGCCGCTTTTCAGAAAAGCGGAAAAACACGTTTTGACCATTACCTGCAAGATGAAAATGATCCTCGCCGTAGGTGCGAGCCGACCGGAGGTCCCGTTTAAGAGCAATGCGAATATCCGCACTGGCGGCAGGTCACACAGCCGCCCTCGTGCTCCAACTTTTCGCCGCACTCCGGGCAGAAATGCATCCGGCCCGCGATGTCGACCTTGCCGCGCGGCTGCGGCGCGGGCGCGGCAAATTCCTTCCAGTTTCCCAGCTCCACCTGCTGCTTCCACACCTTTTCGATCACCCGGGCAATCGCATCTGGGCAAGAAGTGCATTTCAGCCCCGGCTGCCGGATGGTCGACGGGCAGCGGATCCCGCGCAGCTGGTTGATAATGGTCTTCACATCGATCCCGCTGCGCAGAGAAATGGAGACCAGGCGGGCCGTCGCCTCGCTCTGGGACGGGCAGCCTCCGGCCTTGCCGGTGTTGGTGAACACCTCACAGATGCCCTTGTCGTCGTAATTCACGGTGATATACAGGTTGCCGCAGCCAATCTGCACGCGCTCCGTAATCCCCTGCACCAGATCCGGGCGCGGGCGCGGCACAATCGGACCCGACGGCTCCCCGGATTCGGCTTCCCCGTCCTTTTTGACCTTGCCGATGTTCAGCACCTGCTCGCTGCGGCTGCCGTCGCGGTAGATGGTGACACCCTTGCAGCCCAGATGGAATGCCAAACTGTACACCTCCGCCACTTCTTTCCGCGTTGCATCGTGACAGAAATTAACCGTTTTGGAAACCGCGTTATCCGTGCCGCGCTGAAACGCCGCCTGCATACAGATATGGTCTTCCGGACTGATATCGTGCGCGGATACGAATACACGGCGCAGATCCTCCGGCAGCTCTTCTATGTGCGCAATGGTTCCCTCTTTTACAATCCGCTTCATCAGTTCGTCGGAATACAGGCCGCGCTTTTCCAGCTCCGCCCGCAGGATGGGATTGACCTCCACCATCTCCATGCCGTCCATGATATTGCGGATATAGACGTAGCCGAATACCGGCTCCACACCGGAGGAACAGCCCGCAATGATGGAGAGGGTGCCCGTGGGCGCGATGGTCGTGATGGTCCCGTTGCGCTGGGGCGTCTCCTGCGGCAGGATGCTCTCTTCAAACAGCGGAAACGCGCCGCGCTGCACCGCAAGGGCCGCGCTCTCCTCACGCCCGCAGGCCGTGATAAACTTCATCACTTTTTCACCCAGGGTAACCGCCTCATCGGAATTGTAGGGGATGCCCATCAACAGCAGGCTGTCCGCCCAGCCCATTACGCCCAGTCCGATTTTGCGCGTCTGCTTGGTCACAAAGTCGATGCTGTCCAGCGGGTATTTGTTGACATCAATCACATTGTCCAGGAAATGCACCGCCAGTTTGACGGTGCGCTCCAGCTTCTCCCATTCGAACGCATATGTACCGCCCTGCTCCTTCAGCATCCGGGTCAGGTTGATGGATCCCAGATTGCAGGACTCGTACGGCAGCAGCGGCTGCTCACCGCAGGGGTTGGTGGATTCAATCTCCCCCTGGGACGGCACAATATTGTCTCGATTGAGGCGGTCCAGGAAGATGATACCCGGTTCGCCATTGCGCCACGCCGCGTCCACAATCCGATCAAACACATCCCGCGCGCGCAGCTTCTTCACCACCTGCCGGGTGTGCGGGTCCACCAGCTCATAGTCGCCGCCGGTCTCAACCGCGTTCATGAATGCCTCCGTCAGGCCGACGGAAATATTGAAATTGGTGATCTCCGCGTTGCTGCTCTTGCAGTCGATAAACTCCAGGATATCCGGATGGTCCACGCGCAGGATTCCCATATTGGCCCCGCGCCGGGTGCCGCCCTGTTTGACAGCCTCCGTCGCCATATTGAACACCTTCATAAAGCTGATCGGCCCGGACGCCACACCGCCGGTCGAGTTGACGGTACTGCCCTTTTGACGCAATCGCGAGAAAGAAAAACCCGTGCCGCCGCCGCTCTTGTGAATCAGCGCGGCCTGTTTGATCGCCTCGAAGATCGCGTCCATGCTGTCCTCCACCGGCAGCACAAAGCACGCGGAGAGCTGCCCCAACGGGCGGCCCGCATTCATCAGCGTGGGAGAGTTCGGCAGGAACTCCAAATTGGTCATCAGGTCATAAAATGTTTTTTTCGTCTGCTCCACATCCGCGTTTTTATCGTGCAGCAGGTCCGCCGAGGCAATCGCGCCCGCCACACGCTGGAACATGCCGTCTACCGTCTCCACGGTGTTGCCCTCCGCGTCCCGGATCAAATATCGTTTTTCCAGCACCAGTCTGGCATTTTCTGAAACTCCCATGGGATGTCATCCTTCCGTATCACTTATCTGTTTGGCCGGCGGCCCCTGTGGGGGTCTGTTTCCTTTGCTCCGCCGTGGCATACCATATATTGTACCACATGATCTCAGAAAATCAACAAATTGTGATCATATAAAAAATTTAACCTTTGTCTTTAAACGCCGTCATTTATTCTGATTCCCTCATTGACACTAATGTAATATAAATATCCTCCTTTGAGATTAATTCCAAAGCGCCGTCATATTTTTCCGCCATCTCTTTCACTATTTTCAACCCAAGACGGTGATATTTCCCTTCCTTGCTTTTGGGCTTCGCGGTGGAATCACAGGAATTTTCCACCTTGATAACCAAGAAACCTGCGTTATTCTGCGCCGTTATGGAAAGATACTTGTCTTTGACAACTTCTCCCTCATTTGCTTCTATCGCGTTATCCAGCAAATTGGAAAACACGCACATTAAATCTAAATCGTCAATAGGCGAATCCCGGGCAACAGACACGTCCACCACCGTCTGAATCCCCAACGAATGCGCTTTCCGGATTTTATCATACAAGACGGCGTCGACAATCCAGTTTTCACAATAACTGATGCCAGTGCTTTTCTGATATTTCTTCTCCAGCTCCTGCGCATAAGCGTTTGCATGGTCCGCCTGGTTTTTCTCCAGCAGCGTACGGATGGTATACATGTGGTTGACAATGTCATGCCGCAATTTTTTTACAGTTTGTTCTTCTATTTGCATCTCCATGTAATGCTGCTTTTGCAGTTCCTGTTCTTCTTTCAAATAATAATTTTGAACCTCCAGCTCTTTTTTTCTTGTAACACTTTGAATGACTTTTAGAAGAAGGAAATCTGCTGTAAAGCAAATGATCGTACCCAACATTATGATAGGAACATATTGATCTACATACGCAGGATACGCCTTCATAAGCTTATCGCCTGTAGCATAGATAACCACCATCAATATCAACTGGCTTAAAGGAAAAACACTAAAACATACAAACATTTTCAAATTAATTGAATGTGTATTTCTCTTAATGAAGATTCCTGTCAAATAGTATAATATCGCCATAATACAACAATCAAACGAAATCATTAAAATCATATATTGAGGATTTTTTTCTATATACCTGATCGTAATTCCAGTTATTGATGAAGTCATAACAACGGTAAGCTCTGATAAGCCTAATACGATACTATCCGTGAGAACAGCAAATACCTTTTTCCCAAAGCTATCAGAAAAAAGGAAAAAAACAAATGATATTACAAAAAACAAACCCAGTGCTTGCTTCAGTAAGAGGTTGTCGTAAATGGCCAGAACACTGCAGCTTAAAAGAAAAAGAAAAAGACTTTGTAATCCCAGTATAACTGATTTGTGGGTCTTGGGCGTTAGAACATAGCCGTAATATACCGCTCTGATCATAGCCATTGTAGCATTCCCAATTACTGCAATTAAAAAAGATGTACTTGTTATCTCTTCCAAATCAAACATAATTGTTCCCCTTGATTCACGGTCATTACTACTCAAAACTGATCAGTCTATTATTGCTTCCCTCATTGACACCAACGTAATATAAGTATTTCCCCTTTGGATCAACTCCAGAGCGCCGTCATATTTTTCCGCCATCTCTTTCACTATTTTCAACCCAAGACGGTGATATTTCCCTTCCTTGCTTTTGGGCTTTGCGGTAGGATCACAGGAATTCTCTACCTTGATAACCAAAAACCCCGCGTTATTCTGCGCGGTTATAGAAAGATACTTGTCCTCGACCGCTTCTTCCTCATTCGCTTCTATTGCGTTATCCAGCAAATTGGAAAACACGCACATTAAATCCAAATCGTCGATTGCCGAATCCCGGGCAACAGACACGTCCACAGCCGTCTGAATACCTGACGAATGTGCTTTCCTGATTTTACTATACAGAACAGCGTCGACAATCCAGTTTTCACAATAACTGATGCCGGTACTTTTTTGATACTTCTTCTCCAGTTTTTGCGCGTACGCATTTGCATAGTCCGCTTGGTTTTTCTCCAGCAGCGTATGGATGGTATACATGTGATTGACAATATCGTGCCGCAGTTTTTTGACCGCCTGTTCTTCTATTTGCAGCTCCATATAATGCTGTTTTTGCAAGGTCTTTTCCTCCTGCAAATAGTGATTTTGAACCTCCAGCTCCTTTTTCCTTGCAACGCTCTGGATGACCTTTAAAAGAGAAAAGTCCGCTACAAAGCAGCCCGCTACCGCTATCAGCAAAAACAGTCTGTATTTTTCGGTATAAAGGGGGTCTCCATTTATAAGCATCGTGTGAAAGAAGGCCAGCAGGATCAACTGGCTTAAAGGGAAAATGCTGAAATAGGCAAAGCTCCTTTGATCCAGGGAATGAACCTTTCGATTGAGAAACATGGACATTAAGTAATATAGTACCGCTAAACAGCAACACATCAGCAAATGGAAATAGAATGCAGTTTCAGAATTTTCTGCGACTCCTCCAAGCGCGTTTTCCGATGATCCTATGACCCATACAGAGACGGCGGTTTCCGACAATCCTATCATAATATCGTCGGAAAAAACAACAAACAATCTTTTATTCCATTTATCTCTGAAAAGCAGTGTCAAAAGCAGAAAACCCAACGAAAGATAAAGTGCCTGTTTTAACCACAGATATTCATAAAACAAGGCCGCCAAAAAGCAGATGACTAAACCGCCAAGCATCGCCAACAAGAAGGTTGCTGGTTTCCGGCGCTTTGGCGTCAGGACCGAGACATAATAGGTTGTCCGCATAATCAGCAGGATCACTTCGGCAGCCAAATAGATTTCCAGTGGACCTGATACAGCTCTTGCTCCCAAGCCCCTCATTTTCATACTAAAACATCCCCCGCAAATTTTAACATGCTTTTCTTCATGTTGTCATAGTATTTTCTGCCGACAGCGATCCTCTGGCCGTTGCTCAGGTAAGCTTCCGTCCTTAAACAGCGGTCAACATATGCGGCATTGACCACGTAACTCCGGTGACAGCGGATAAAGGCAAAGGAGGACGACCTTTCTATCAATCCGTCCAGATTCTCCGAAGTCTCAACAATTTTCTCCTGTTTACAATGGATGAATGTCTTCCGCGATATGCGTTCCATGTACATAATGTCGCCAAGGGACAGAAATATTTTCCCCTCTTTCTGGTACACGGTCAATTTGGAAGACCCCTGCACATACGTGTCCTTTGCCTTTTCGATCGCTTCGGGCAATCTTGCTTTCAGTTCCGTTTTCAATATAAAATACACATGATTTGCGCTGTACACCTCTGTCGCATAATTGAGATGGCCTGTGACAAATATGATCCTGCATACAGGATTTTCCTGGTTGATGTGCCGGGCAAGCGCAATCCCATCCATTTCTTTTTCCGCCAGCGATATATCCAGAAGCGCTATATGCAGTTTTTCACAGTGCTCCTGATCATCGAGCAATTCCTGGGCGCTGGCATACGTCAGGATGCGGTGCGGCTGAAGCGCCAGTACCTGATCCACCGCATCCTGGAGAATAGCTAAATCCTGGGCAAGGTCGTCACACACCGCTATGTACAACACAGGCACCCCTCCCCGCTAAAATATCTACAAACCGCATATAGACTTATTTTAACGAATGATTCCAAAATTCGCAACCAGATTGTTTTGGTTAATCATGACATTAACTTTGCACTTCATGTAAAACGTCTTTCACAAAGTGTTTTTTCTGCTATTATAATATTATTACTTACTAAAAATTTCAGAAAGCGAGGAAGAAATAAATTGTGAAAAAG
The DNA here is from genome assembly GCF_001261775.1 of Anaeromassilibacillus senegalensis. Taxonomy (GTDB): domain Bacteria; phylum Bacillota; class Clostridia; order Oscillospirales; family Acutalibacteraceae; genus Anaeromassilibacillus; species Anaeromassilibacillus senegalensis. The sequence continues at coordinate 960,940 of NZ_LN868538.1, forward strand.
TTAATAGTCTCTGTCAATGTTATCTTATTTATTTTACTATGTGCATGCGGAGTTGCAAACATTTCTTCTAACACTGGATCAATTCCCACAAATACAGTTTCCTCCAATTCCCAAACGAATATGGCTCCTATCTCTTCAGTGAACACTGAAAGTACTACAAGCTCTGATATTGAAAATTCGCAGGTTCTTCCAGAAACCAAGGCTAATTCCAGTAATTCAGAAGCAGTCTATGCAGAGGAATCTTCGATGCCTTCTTCATCCACAAATCCATTATATGAAAAATTGGAAGAATACGAATCGCATGGATCAAATTTTCATGATGGGCTTATGTGGGTAAAGAAAAATCTTTCAACTTATAACGAAACCGCTTATGGATATGGCTTTATTGACGAATCCGGAGATTTAGTCATTCCTATAAATCGTCGATGGAAAGGCGTAAATGATTTTTCCGATGAACGAGCTATTATGTATGTCGATACAAGTGCTCGGAATGATGTCACCTACGATATTATTGACACCACAGGAACCATATTAACCAGCGTGGAAGTTAAAGGTATAGGCCGTCATCCCTTCACAGGATTTGATGGTGGTTATTGTTTATTTGGCAGTTTTGAAAGCGCTAAAATTTATAATTCAAATGGAGTGCAGACAGGAACCATGGAGACCAATCCATTACACGATGACATTACTTTCTTTTCAAAATGGTCCAATGATATTATTTGCATACAGTCCACCGATATATATCGATGGATTTCCAGTAGTGGAGAGGTTCTTTGGGGGACATCCCAAAAAAAGGATGGATTTCAAATCATTTCCTCTCCGAGCACAATGACCTACGATGATCAAGGACTCGTTCATTTCGAGATTATAGGTGCAGATGATAAAAAATATAAAGTTACTTATGATAAGAAAGGAGTCATGGTAGGAGAACCCCAAAAAACAACATCTTAAAAATTCGGTTTTGGAAATGGTATTATACATTCTTAATAATACCTCAAGAAAGAAGGTGGCCTAATGTTTTGGTTTTGGGTGGTTATCATTCTTTTATTCGTTATGAGCATTTGGACTCCGGTTCTCACTGTTTTGGGGATCCTCTCAGGAATTGGAGCTGTCGTTGTACTAATTGCAGCAATAAATTCGATAAGAGACGGTGAAGTATTTGGGGGTATTTTTCTATGCCTCCTTGCTGTCCTCGTCGGATGCGTTGCCGTTTTCTTCTTTGCTATCGCGTAACAAACATATATATTCTTAATATGAACATTATGATTATACCTGTCTATAATCATAACGTAAATTAACTTAACAATTCATATAAAAAGGAGGGGAAATCATGAATTGGCATGGTGGATCGTGTCTCTGTCCAGCGTGTTTTTTAACAGCGTTTGGCGCAGGAATCGCTTATCTCTTTGGTTTTAGATGGTAACTTAACAGTTAATATTAATAATCTGACAGGATGTTATTAATATTTTATGTCGTTATTGAAAAACATGTGCAAAAACGGCACTCTTGGCGCTTAAGAAATCGCCAAGAGTGCCGTTTTTCACTTGATATTTTTACACATCCTGCAAGAAAACCTTCTTCTGACCGGTATTAAAATCAGAGGTTCTGAAATATGAGATGGTTCTTCCTGGTTCTTCTGCCCCAGCCCATGCGGCGGGGCAGCCAACACCTTGTCTGGACAAAAATCTTTGGACAGGCTTCCATCCGCTTCGTAAAAGGCGTAAAATAGAGATAATTCCTCAGAACCCCTTACGGAAGCATCTACCGCTCAATCACAGCAGCCATACATACAGAAAGCGAGAAACAAAACCATGTATTCCTTAAAACAATTTTTACTGGTGACAACGGCCCTTTTCCTCCCCCTGCTGTCAACCGCGCCCTTTTCCAAGCAGACGCCTGACACCGCGCCGCCCGTGGACACGCCCTACCACGAAACGGCCCGGTACAACAGTCCGGAACCCGACCAATATGCCGCCTGCCTGCATTATCTGGAAAGCAACCGGACGGATTACCTTGCCTATCAGCAAAAACACCCGGAGCTGAACGCATGGGATGTGGTGACGCAGGTCAACATCGGCCTGAACCGTCCGTTTTACACGGGAATCCAGACCGTGGACGACCCCAATAGCCTGCTGGTGCTCTGCAACAAATACCGGAAGCTGCCGGACGGTTACGCGCCTGCCGACCTGCGCAGCCTTTCCTCCGGGCTGGCCGCCGGGTCCGCCAACCAGATGCGGCGCGAAGCGGCGGACGCCTTTGAAGCCCTGTGCGCCGACGCCAAAGCGGCGGGCTATACCATCCGGGCACAGTCGGCCTACCGCAGTTATTCCACGCAAAAATCCCTGTATGCGCGCTATGCCGCGCGGGACGGGGCCGCGGGCGCGGATGTCTACAGCGCACGGGCGGGCCACTCGGACCACCAGACTGGCCTGGTCGTCGACGTCAAAAACGCCACACAGCCCTATAACCGCTTTGGACAAACCGCCGAATACCAGTGGGCGAAGGACAACATTCACAAATATGGCTTTATTATCCACTATCCAGAGGGAACACAATCGATCACCGGCTATAAAACGGAGGAATGGCACTGGCGGTACGTGGGGAAGGAAGCCGCGACGGCTATTTACAACCTCGGCATCACGCTGGATGAATACTGCGCCATCTTTTTAACCGGCAATGCGTCCGGAACTCCCTCCCTGACCAGCGATACGCCGGGACAAATCTCCGTAAAGGCCGGAGACACTTATACCTTCCTGCTCAAGCCGCAGGGCGCTTTGCAGGTTCCGACCTTCACCACCGGCAACGGGGAGGTGCTCGCCACCTGCGGCCTGGTTTACCGCGGCGGCAATTACTACGTCTCCGTGCGGGGCGCCGCCCCGGGCAGCACCAACGTGTATGCCTCCTTTCCCGGACAAACACCGGTCAGCTATTGCTCGGTAACGGTTTCTTAACACCGCGTATGCCACATTTTGTTGAACGGCCCGGATGGATCTCGTTGCAAAATGAAATGATGCCAAATCGTACAAAGAAACAATTTTTTATAAGAAAAAACGCCTTTGAAAATGGCCTTTCACAGCCAGATTCAGAGGCATGTTTGTGCAGTTTTTCCTAAAGAGCTATTTTGCAACACGCCTTAAAGTATACGTTGGGAAAGCAGAAAAAGCCCCAGAGACAGCATGTTGCCTTATAAATGCAATATCACTCGTTCCCTCTCGCTCTTCTCAGGAAAAGAGGATCTCCGGTCGGGACGCTCGCCAAAGGCTAAAGCCTCGCTCGACACTCTAAACGACCATCGCCGCTTTTCAAAAACAGAGAAAGACATATTTTAAGCATTGCTCGTGATGTAAAAATGTTTCTCGCCGCCTTTAGAAACGTAGAAAGACAAATGTAAAGAATTTCCACAAGGTGAAAATGGTCCTTGCCGTAGGCACGTCCCGACCGGAGGTCCCGCTTTTCAAAAAAGCGGAAAAACGCGTTTGCCCTACGACACAAGCAAAACAGAGACTGTTTTGCAACGCCCCTTTCAGGGTGTTTTCATCTCCGCGCATTAAAAAGCCCCCGGCTGCGATTGCAGCCGGGGGCTCACCTGTTCCGTCAAAAAGGTCTATGCTGAATTTTGCATTTATCTTATTCGGTAATGCCTTTTGCGAGCTTCTCAAGATGCTCGTAGTTCTCCTTGGCAACCTGCTCCGCTTCTGTGAAGAGCTTCTCTGCACGCTCCGGGAACGCACGGGTCAGGGAGTTGTAACGAACCTCGCCCATGATGAAGTCGCGATAGCTGGCGGTCGGCGCCTTGCTGTCGAGCATGAACGGATTCTTGCCCTCTTCCTTGAGTCTCGGGTCGTAGCGGAAGTTCTGCCAGTAACCGGCCTCAACCGCCTTCTTCTCTTCCTTCTGCGCGATGCTCATACCGCCCTTAATGCCGTGGTTGATGCAGGGCGCGTAAGCGATGATCAGGGACGGGCCGTTGTAGCTCTCCGCTTCCTTGATCGCCTTGATGGTCTGGTTCATGTCAGCACCCATCGCGATGTGTGCCACATAAACATAACCGTAGCTCATGGCAATTGCCGGGAGATCCTTCTTCTTCGTCGCCTTACCGGTCGCCGCGAACTGCGCCACGGAGCCGATCGGGGTGGACTTGGAAGCCTGTCCGCCGGTGTTGGAGTACACTTCGGTATCGAAGACCAGGATGTTCACGTTCTCGCCGGAAGCAATGACATGATCCAGGCCGCCGAAGCCGATATCATATGCCCAGCCGTCGCCGCCGAAGATCCACATGGACTTCTTCGCGAGGAAGTCTTTGTCCTTCAGGGTCTTCTGGGACAGCTCACAGCCTGCCGCAGCAGCCTTCTCCAGCTCCGGAATCAGAGCGTCGGTGGCGGCGCGGTTGGTGCTGCTGTTGTCAAAGGTATCCAGATAGGTCTTGCAAGCATCCTTCATCTCTGCAGAGGCCTGCTCGGAAGCAGCAATCTTCTCCACATACTCAGCCAGTCTGCCGCGCACAGCGTTCTGTGCCAGCGTCATGCCAAGGCCGAACTCTGCGTTGTCCTCAAACAGGGAGTTGGACCATGCCGGGCCGTGACCCTTTTCGTTCATGGTGTACGGGGTAGACGGTGCGGAACCGCCCCAGATGGAGGAACAGCCCGTCGCATTGGCGATAAACATTCTATCGCCGAAGAGCTGGGTCACCAGCTTGGCATACGGAGTCTCACCGCAGCCTGCGCATGCGCCGGAGAACTCAAGCAGCGGCTGCTTGAACTGGCTGCCCTTGACGGTGGCCTCCTTGAACTTCTCGAGGACTTCCGGCTTCGGAGCCAGATTGCGGCCGTAGTTGAAGCCTTCCTGGCTCGGCAGCTGGGATTCCATCGGCTTCATGACGAGAGCCTTCTCGCCCTTCATGCCCGGGCAAACCTGTGCGCAGGAACCGCAGCCTGTGCAGTCCATCGCGGAGATCGTGATAGCAAACTTCATGCCCGGCATACCGGTCATGTCCTTAACCTTCTGGCTTTCCGGCGCGTTCTTCGCCTCTTCCTCTGTCATGACCGCCGGGCGGATAACCGCGTGCGGGCAGACATAGGAGCAGAAGTTACACTGGATACAATTTTCCGGCACCCACTGCGGAACATCGATCGCGATGCAGCGCTTCTCATAAGCGGAGGAGCCGTTCGGCGCGGTGCCGTCTTCCATGCCCAGGTTGACAAAGGCAGAAACCGGCAGTTCGTTGCCCTTATATTTGTTGCAGGGATTCAGGAAGCCGTCCACATAGGCGACGGTATCCGGGTTGCCCTCGGTCGCGGCGACAACCTTCTCCGCGTCCACAGCGTTCTTCCAGGACTCCGGCACGTTGACCTTGTGATACTCGGTCGCGCCGCGCTCGATCGCCGCATGGTTCATGGCGACAATCTTCTCGCCCTTCTTGCTGTAGGACTTGGTAGCGGCGTCCTTCATATACTGGATTGCCTCATCCTTCGGGATGATATTGGCAATGCTGAAGAATGCGGACTGCAGGATCGTATTGATACGGCTGCCCAGTCCGATTTCCTTGCCCAGCTTCACGCCGTCGATGGTGTAGAAGTTCACGTTGTTTTCCGCGATATACTTCTTCATCTTAGCCGGCAGATGCTGATCCAGCTCTTCGTCGCTCCACAGGCAGTTCAGCAGGAAGCTGCCGCCCGGCTTGACATCCTGCACCATGTCGTACTCGTCGACATAGGAGGGCTTATGGCAGGCCACAAAGTCGGCCTTGCTGACATAATAGGTGGATTTAATCGGCTTGTCGCCAAAACGCAGGTGGGAAACCGTCAGGCCGCCGGACTTCTTGGAGTCGTAAGCGAAGTAACCCTGTGCGTACATATCGGTGTGATCGCCGATGATCTTGATGGAGTTCTTGTTCGCGCCGACGGTGCCGTCCGCGCCAAGGCCCCAGAATTTACAGGAGGTGATACCCTTCGGCGTGGTATCCGGATTCTCTTTGACTTCCAGGGACAGGTTGGTGACGTCGTCCACGATGCCGATGGTGAAGCGCTTCTTCGGGGAATCGCTCTCCATGTTACGGAATACGGAAACGATGTGCGCCGGGGTGGTGTCCTTGGAACCGAGGCCGTAACGGCCGGTCAGAACCTTTACGCCGTCGAACTTGGTGCCGCTCAGAGCAGCCAGAACGTCCAGATACAGCGGCTCGCCAACGGAGCCCGGCTCTCTGGTTCTGTCAAGCACGGAGATGGTCTTGACCGTCTCCGGCAGGGAGTCGACCAGATAATCCGCGACAAACGGGCGATACAGGTGTACCTTGACCATACCGACCTTCTCGCCGGCAGCGTTCATGTAGTCCACAACTTCTTCCGCACACTCGCAGACGGAGCCCATCGCGATGATGACCTTGTCCGCATCCGGCGCGCCATAGTAGTTGAAGGGCTTGTAATCGGTGCCGATCTTCGCGTTGACCTGGTTCATGTAGTCCACAACGATCGCCGGAAGCGCATCGTAGAACTTGTTGCCGGCCTCGCTCGCCTGGAAGAACGTATCGTCGTTCTGCGCGGTGCCGCGGGTAACCGGATGCTCCGGGTTCAGGGAACGGCGGCGGTATGCGTCAACCGCATCCCAATCCAGCATGTCCGCCAGATCCTCATAGTCCCAGGTTTCAATCTTCTGAACTTCGTGGGATGTACGGAAACCATCGAAGAAATGGAGGAACGGCACACGGCCTTTGATAGCGGCAAGATGCGCTACAGCGCCCAGGTCCATGACCTCCTGCGGGCTGTTGGAGCAGAGCATTGCATAACCGGTCTGGCGGCACGCGTTAATGTCGGTGTGATCGCCAAAGATGCTCAGCGCATGGGTAGCGAGGGAACGGGCGGAGCAATGGATAACGCCCGGCAGGAATTCGCCGGCCATCTTATACATGTTCGGGATCATCAGGAGAAGGCCCTGGGAAGCGGTATACGTGGTGGTCAGCGCGCCGGCGGAAAGAGCGCCGTGCACCGCACCTGCCGCGCCGGCCTCGGACTGCATCTCGGTGACCTGTACTTCTCTTCCAAAGAGGTTCTTTCTGCCTACTGCGGCATACTTGTCCGTCTCATCTGCCATCGGAGAGGACGGGGTGATCGGGTAGATAGCAGCAACGTCTGTAAACGCATACGATACGTGCGCGGCAGCCGTGTTGCCATCCATGGTTTTTCTCTGTCTTGCCATATAATATTTTCCTCCTTTAAGGATATTGTATTTCTTCCGGTACAATACACCCACACTGTACCAATCTAAATTTTAGCATCTTTTATGGCGCATGTAAAGGAAAAAACGGGATTTGTATGGATAAAGTCGGAAGAAACAAACGGGTGGCTTCCAGAAAATTCCTTTTGCATCCGGCTTTGGGCGGAATTCCCCCGTTTGGGGCACGCAGGGCCGGTTTCCGTCCGATTGCGGTACTGCGCCCTCCAGACCTCGCCGCCGCGCGTTGCGTTGCGGCCCCGCGCGTCCGCAGCCTGTTTGACAGCCGGCGGCTGAATAGGCTACAATAAGAATTACCATACTAACATTATAATATGCAGGTTTTTCCTGCCGAAAGGGGAAAATTTATGCCTCCCGAACCCGCGGGCCATCTACTGTCCATGGGGGCGCAGGCCGTGCAGACGGCTGAAAGCTCCAGCGTCATCCTTCCGATCCTCCTGCTGATCGTCCTGATCCTGATCAACGCGTTTTTCGCCGCGTCGGAGATCGCCATCATCACGTTGAACGACAACCGCATCAAAAAGATGGCGGAGGAGGGCAACAAGAAGGCCAAACGCATTTTGAAGCTGACCAAGGACTCCAGCCGTTTCCTCGCCACCATTCAGGTGGGCGTGACGCTGGCGGGCTTTTTGACCTCCGCCGCAGCCGCGCAGACCTTTGCCGGAAAGCTGGCGGGCCTGTTTTCCTTTCTGCCCATTCCATACGACGTGCTGTCCGGCGTTTCCACCGTGCTGGTCACGCTGGTGCTTTCCTATTTCTCGCTGATTTTCGGCGAGCTGGTCCCCAAAAAGATCGCCATGCAGCGCGCGGAAAAGCTGGCGTTCCGCTTTGTCGGGGTCCTGCGCTGGGTTTCCGCCGCGTTCCATCCGTTCATCTCGTTTCTGACGCACTCCACCAACCTGGTGCTGCGCCTGATGGGCTTTGACCCCCACCAGAACGAACAGACCGTCACCGAGGAAGAAATTCTCATGATGGTGGACCAGGGCGAGGAAAAGGGCGTGATCGGCGAGAGCGCCAAGGACATGATTTCCAATATTTTTGACTTCAGCGATTCCACCGTCGACGAGGTGATGACGCACCGCACCGACGTTTCCGCCGTAGAGGATACCGCCACCATCCAGGACGTGGTAAACCTCTCCATTGAGGAGGGCTTCTCCCGCATCCCCGTGTACCACGAGGACCTGGATACCATTCTGGGCATCGTCTACGTCAAGGACCTTTTGCAGTATGTGGGCAAAGAGGCCCGGCAGGACACCCCCATTACCAGCCTGATGCGCACCGCCTATTTTGTGCCGGAAACCAAGCGCTGCAGCCAGCTCTTTACGGAGATGACGGAGCGCAAGGTGCAGATTGCCATTATCGTGGACGAATACGGCGGCACGGAAGGCATTATCACCATGGAGGACCTTCTGGAATCCATTGTGGGAAATATTCAGGACGAATACGACCACGAGGAAGAGGACATTTTTCAGGTGGGCGATAACAAATTCACTGTCGACGGCACCACGCCCATCGATGAAATCTCCGACCTGGTCGGTGTGGAACTCCCGGAGGGCGACTACGATACCATCGCGGGCTTCATGGTGGAGCAGCTGGGCCGCATTCCCAAACCGGAGGAGCACCCGAGCATCGATTTTGACCGGTTGACCCTGACCGTGATGGCGGTGGACGACCGGCGCATTGCAAAGCTGTTGATCGAAAAACATGTCCCAGAACCGGATGGCGAAGAGGACGAGGACGAATAGGACAGAGCGCAGATGCAAACACACGTTTTGCATGAAGTCTTTGCTGTCTCTTTTTAAAGCGACATATAGTCCCCGGCGAAAGCCGGAGAACAGAGAAAAGCCACAGAAGGAACTGGATGCCTCGCAAAGAACCATATCACTCGTTCCCACTCGCTCTTCTCAGGAAGAGAGTTCCGCTCCTTGCGAGGAGCGGCAAAGGGCGCTGCCCTTTGAACCTGCCACCTTTCAGAAAGGTGGAGAAACACGTTTTGACTATCACCTGCAAGGTAAAAATGATCCTCGCCGCCTTTAGACATATGTTAAGAATTGTCCGCAAGGTAAAAACGGTTTCCGCCGTAGGCGCGTCCCGACTGGAGGTCCAGAAAAGCGGTAAAACACATTTTACCTTTCACTCAGCGCTGCAAACAAAAAAGACTGTCCTGCACATCCACGTAAAGCTTTACTCAATTTTTCTCGAAAAATTGCAGATTCCAAAGGCAGAGCCTTTGGTCGCACGCCGCAGCGGGCGAAATCCCCATTATTATTTCATTATTAAAAAACATATTTATATCTCCCAGCCGGATGCATACGATAACGCTATGTCTCCGGCTGTTTTTATTCCTTTTTACGCCTCTGCTTTATGATTGGATATGGTTTGCTTATATAGGTACGCCCCAGTAAATAATCCGTACTCACACCATAATAATCCGCCCAACACACCAGGCAGTCCAACGGCATATTAGATACTCCACGCTCATAGTCCGAATACCTTGACTGCGCCACGTGCAGCAGCTTCGCTATTTTGCTCTGTGATAAATCATGATCTTCTCTCAAATCCCGCAGCCTTTGATAGACCATCTGTGTCATCTCTCCAGTATTAAAAGATTATCTGTATCATAACACAGCGAGTCCTTTCACATCAGTGATTTATCACTGATGTGTTCCCAAATTTGTGAGGTTTTTTGACCTCTCACTCCGCGGCTTTATGAAATCTTAATGGACACCTTGCTTTTATCTATGAATTGTAGTACATTAAGAGAACTGCCTGAAATATCATTTGCAATCAGGCGGGGTCAGTCGCAAGCTCCTGACCTTAAAGAAAACTACGGAGGAATTCAAAATGAGAAAACAGTCCCGCAGTGCGGTGTTTCTGGCGCAGGGCGCCATGATCGCCGCCGTCTACACCGTGCTCACCCTGATGGCCGCCGCGCTGAACCTGGCCTACGGCCCGGTCCAGTTCCGATTCTCGGAAGCGCTGACCATCCTTCCCCTGTTCACACCCGCCGCCATTCCCGGTTTGACGCTCGGCTGCCTGCTGAGCAACATTTTCAGCGGATACGGCGCGGCGGATATGATCTTCGGCACGCTGGCCACTTTCCTGGCGGCCGTGGGGACCCGCATGCTGCGGAACGTTCGTATAAAAAACATCCCTTGGCTCGCGCCCCTGCCGCCGGTGCTGTTTAACGCAGCCATCATCGGCGCGGAGATCGCGATTCTGACCCCGGGCGGGTTCCTGTGGTCCGGCTTTACCGCCGCCGCGCTTTCCGTCGGCCTGGGCGAACTGGCGGTCTGCTATCTGCTGGGCCTGCCGCTCGCCATTCTGCTGGAACGCACCGGCCTGGTCCGCTACCTTTCCACGGAACCGGTTCCATCGCTGCACCGCTGATTCCATATTACGCGCTTCTTTAATAACAACCGAGGTGATTTGAGTTGCAGGAAGGTCCGTCTTTATTCAAACGTGTCAAAAGCACCGCCCCTGTTCGTCTGATCGTCGCCAGCTTCCTTTTGATTATCCTGGTTGGTTCCGCACTGCTGGCAACGCCCTTCGCCACGCACAGCGGCGAGGCGACGCACTACGTGGACGCGTTGTTCACCGCCACCTCCGCCACCTGCGTCACGGGTCTTGTCCCCTTTGACACCTGGACGCATTGGAACGGCTTTGGGCAGATTGTCATTCTGTTCCTGATCCAGATCGGCGGCTTGGGCGTCGTGACCTTTACCACCGGCTTTACTCTGCTGGCCCGCCGGAAGCTGGGCCTGCGGGAGCTGCAGCTCGCCAGCGAAAACACGGCCGGGAACACCATGCACGTATACCAGCTGGTCAAGATCATTCTCGCCTTCACGATCTCCTGTGAACTGATCGGTGCGCTGGTGCTGATGCTGCGTTTTGTCCCGCAGTTCGGCATGCGCGGCGTTTGGGTTTCCCTGTTCATTGCCGTTTCAGCCTATTGCAACGCGGGATTTGACATTCTCGGCTTTCAAACGCCGGACGCCAGCCTGATGAACTACGCCGGGGACCCGCTGGTATGCATCCCCGTGGCACTGCTGATCATTCTGGGCGGCCTCGGTTTTATTGTCATCAACGACATCTACTTTGCCAAGCTGTCCCCCAAATTTCATAAAAAAAACATGATGCACCTCAATCTGCATTCCTGCATCGTCCTGCGCATGACATTGATCCTGCTGGTGATCGGCACCATTGGATTTTTGTTGTTTGAGTGGAACAACACTCTGCACAGTATGAACGTTGGAGAGAAAGTTCTGGCATCGTTCTTCCAGTCCACCAGCGCGCGGACGGCGGGCTTCGCCTCCATCGACATCGCGGGCGAACACGACATCACCAAGCTGTTTACCATTATCTTGATGTTCATCGGCGCGGCGCCCGCCGGCACGGGCGGCGGTATCAAGGTGACCACCTTTGTCGTACTGCTGGCCACAGTATACAGCGTGATGCGCGGCAACGAGGACACGACGATTCAACACCGGCGCATTGATAAAAGTACGGTTTACAAATCGCTCGCCATTGTCACCGTGGGCCTTTTGGTGGTCCTCTGTACCACCGGATTGATCCTCTCCCTGAACACACACCCGATCAGCGCGGTCGACGCGCTGTTTGAAGCGACTTCCGCCTTCGGCACGGTGGGCCTGACCGCAGGCGTCACGCCCCATTTGAGTTTTGCGTCGAAGCTGGCCGTCAGCTTTACCATGTTTATCGGGCGCGTCGGGCCGATCTCCTTGGCGCTGGCAATCGCCATGAAGCGCGCGCGGTATAAGGGGTCCGTTTTGCCGGAGGGCAAGGTCGTCGTCGGTTGATCAAAAAGAATACACCGCCTCCTGCTGGAAATGAAAGTCCAACGTGAGGCGGTTTTCTATTCTGTTTTTATATACAAATCGTATATATTATATTTTAATTTCCAGTTTGTTGTTTAAAGAATCTGTTATCGAACAAGCAAGGGCCGGTCCCCGTAGTTTTAACGGGAACCGGCCCTTGCCGATTGTTTTGCTTTATTTTAAGAGTACGATTTTTGCTTTCTTTACTTAAGCGTCGGATAACCGCCGTCCGCAATGTTCCAGATGGAGCCGTTCCAGCCCGCGCCCGTGTAGGTAGCGGCGGTTTGCATCTCTTCCGCCGTTTTGCCCAAGCCGCGATATTTGTCGGTATCCCAACCAGTATAAACCTGGTTGTTGCGGTACAGGTTGCCCTTCTGGAAGAAGACCGTATTGGCAATGATCTTTTCCGTGGTACCATTCTCCATTTCGCCAACCGTCGGGTGCGTCCAGGTATCCGTATTACCATAGCTGTCAGTCAGCGCGTACACCTTACTTGTAGTATAGCAATAGGAAATGCTGCCAGAATTGTAGCCGCACAGGCCGCCTGCCCGCGCACCTTTCACTGTACCAGTGGAATAGCTGTTGATCAGCGTACCGTTGTTGCTGCCAGTAAGGCCGCCATAGTAGTAATGAGCGGTTGCTTGATAGCCTGTGCCCGGATTCGCCTTTACATTTGCAGAGGATGAACAGCCTTTGATGACTCCAGTTGTATCGTTCCATCCGACAATGCCGCCGACTTCCCAGATATTCTTCGTCCAATCTCCTGCCGTGATATTGCCGCTGATGGAACAGTTTTCAATTTTACCCTGATTCCAACCCACCAGCATACCGGAATTGCTGTGCGCATTGACCGCGCCGTCCAATTTCAAATTGTGAATTGTTCCAGAGGAATAGCTGAACAGACCGTTGAAGCTTTTCAGTGTTCCGACATTCATCCCTGTAATGCTCTTTCCGTTGCCGTTCAGATCACCGGTGAAAACGTTTTCGCTCGGCTCGTATGACGTTCCATTCCAGGGATCGTCAATTCTGTTTAACTCGCCAATCGGTGTCCAATTGGGGAAATCGGTGCTCAGGTCGATGTCGTCCGCCAGAATAAACTTGCAGTGCGGATGGTTTCGAATGTTATCAAAGTCTGCCGCAGTCTTAATCACATGCTTATACGTCGGGTCCGGGCAGTCCGGATTATCCGGTTCTTCCGGATCGGTGCCGCCCTGCTTTACCTTCACCGTGAAAGTTACGACTGCCGGGCCGTTTTCCACTGGAATGGATACATTTTGCTCCTGCTGGCTTGCCGCCACAGGATCGTATTCATAGCCGTCCGGGACTGCCACCAGGTAGGTCGTATCTTCCAGACCTTCCTCATCCGCAGCCTTAAAGAGATAAGTTCCTTTTACCAGACCGGAATAGACTTTTGTTGTCAATACATTTGCCGTGTTTTCTTTATCGACAAAATCTACGCGCACCTGGTAGGCCTCCGGGTGTTCGCCCGGGTCGGGATCGGTGCCGCCCTCCTTCACCTTGACCGTGAAGGTTACGACTGCCGGGCCGTTCGCTACCGGGATCGCTACATTTTGTTCCTGCTGGTCTGCCGCCGCGGGATCGTATTCATAGCCGTCCGGGGCCGCCACAGAATACACATTGCCAGCTACACCTTCCGCATCCGCGGCCTTAAAGAGATAGGCTCCCTTTACTAAGCCAGAATAGGTTTTCGTGGTATAAACGGTCTCTTGATTCTCTTTGTCAGCAAACTTAACAAGCACCTGGTACGCTTCCGGATTCTTATCCGGGTCGGGATCGGTGCCGCCGCCCTCTTTCAGCTTGACGGTAAAGGTAACGGACGCGGGATCGACCGTTCCGGCTTCCTTGTCCAGCGTAATGTCGCGGGAATCGCCCGGCGTAACCAGTTCATAATGGTTGTCCAGCTTTGCCGTATTCGGGAAAAGCTTCGTCTCGGTCGCGCCATTCAGGAAAGTCACCTTATGCGTATAGGTGCTCTCCACCTGTGTTCCATCCTCTGTGGCCCATTTGACTTCGACGTCTTTTGTCACTGGTTTTTCCGGCGGGGTGATCTCGCCCGCGCCCGGATCGTCCGCCTGATACGCGTTCACGGTAAACCAGCCGTGGAAGTGCTTGGCCTGGTACTTGTTGTCCGTGTTATCCGGCAGATAGCCGCCGATTACATACTGTACGCTCTCATCCGCGCCGAGAACCTGCGGCAGGGTGTAGCCCTGCGGCTCATCTTTTGCTGTCTCATTCAGGTTGACGCCTTCCACGCGCACCCAGTTTGCTTTTTCTCCCTCTGCCGCCGTGTTTTCATAGACAACGATCTGAAGCACTTCTTTCAAAACATAGGGTGCTTCGTTGCATTTCAAAACGCCGTCCTGCTTGACGCCGCCCGTGCCGTTGTCCACCACATTGATCACGTCGTCCGTCATCGGGCCCATGTCCTGCACGGAAAAATTGATTACCGCGGGCAACGTGCCGCCGTTGTGGACGGTTACCGGCTGGAAATACACCGGTGTGTAGCTTGAAAAACCTTCCTGATTTGTGTTGGAGATGGAGCCGTCTTCATTGACCTTTAGTTCAGCATCGAACTGACCAAGGGTCAGCGGGCGCAGGTTTTTGAACTCCAGTTCCGCGCCGGCCGGCTTATCCGGGGTGACAGAGATGTCCAGCACACCCGCCGCAAAGTTGGCGTTCACCTTCTCTGTGTCCGTAAACCACGCCATGGTTCCGCCCACCAACAGGCTCAGCACCAGCAGAATGGAGAGACCGGACAGTGCGATTCTCTTTTTGCTTGCTTTCATACGTTCTTCCTCCTGACAGTTTCAAATTTCCTGATTTTTCAGGATATTTAGATATATTATAGCATCATTACCCGGTAATTTCCTGCAAATTACCAGTAATTTATACAAAAAATGTCAGTCACAACACCCGTAGTCCTTTATACATTTTGTCTAACCGAAAATATTCCTTAGCCTGTCAAGCAATCCTCTTGTTCCCTATTTGTTTTTTACAGCAAAAGGCCGCCGTAGAGCTACAGCTCCACAGCGGCATCTGCATTTTTAAAAAATCGATCCTATTCAGACCTGCAAAAACTCTGCCTGCTTTTTCTTTGGCAGGCTGGACAGCACCAGCCGGTATGCCTGGTCGATCATCTCCCGAACCGTTTCGTCCGGCACATCGGCGTCCAGATACAGGGAGTTCCAATGTTCTTTGTTCATGTAGTATCCCGGCACTACCTTTGGGTACTGCGCGCGCAGGAACTGCCCAAACGCCGGTTCCAGCTTGATCGTAAAGATGGGTTTTCCGGTCTTATCGCCGCCCAGCATGGCAAACATCTTGCCGCCGATCAGGAAGCGTTCCGCCTCCCACTCAGCCTTATACTCCTGCACCGCGCCCTTCTTCTCCAGGCAATACGCGGGAATCCATGAATAATTTGTCTCCATCGCCTTACTGCATGCACATCCGGACAAACCCGATCGGATGCTGGATCATCTCCGCGACCTGCTCCGGGGTATTGCCCTCCGCCAAAAACTTTTTCGCCAGATATACCATGGACTCGCCCACCTCGATGATGTGCTTGTCCGGGTCGTAAATGCGGATAACACGCTGTTTCCAGTCGTATGTCTTCACCTCATGAACCCATTCGACCTCCGGATGCGCTTTCAACAATGCAAGGAACCCGTCAAAATCGTCCGTTTCAAAATACAATTCCATATTGTGGGGTCTTTCCAGAATGGAATCCGCCGGCAGGCCTGTCAGCCACGCATAATCCTGCTGTAGGGAGAAACCGCCGTCCATCACAACATTCAGGCCGTGATCCATAGCGACCTTCTGGCCAAACAACTCTCCGTAAAACTTCTTAGAAACTTCCACATCTTTTACTGCGATTAAAGGCGCACAAAATGTCATATCCTTCACCTCAACAATTTTTTTGGTAAAAGCTTACCTTATATATATTATAGGCGGCGGGGTATTCGCGGAATTGTAAAAAACAGACTTCCTCCATATGCAAAAAGGCTCCATTTTCTGCCTGCCGGAATGACAGGCGGAAAACGGAGTCCTTTTCACGAAATCACGGTCCGCTAACTGGCGTGCGGCACGTAGTCGTCGTTGTGACGGAACAGCATGGAAACGCACCAGACGGCGGAGAGCGCAACGATCACATAGATGATGCGGCTGATCAATCCCGCCGTACCGCCGCCGATCCAGGCGACCAGGTCAAACTGGAACAGGCCTACAAGGCCCCAGTTTAATCCGCCGATGATCAGCAGAGTCAAGGCAATTTTATCAAGCATAATCTCTCTCCTTTGAATGTTTCATTCAAAATGGATTTTAGCGGAACAATCCGCACGCTGAAAGTTTTTCCCGTTTGGTGCAAATTATACGTTCATCGGCGAAGGCTTCCGAAAAACGGTTGTTTTTAAACCAAATTTAACCGGATCAAAACGTTCCCTTTATTTAACAAGGGTATGATAGAAAACAGAAAAACCATCCGCTCGCTTTCCTGAATTTTAAAATAGAAGCATCCCTCAACCGCCAAAGGCCTGCGTTTGCAGGCTTTTGGCGGTTTTTTGATCAAAACACAACCCCTCCACAAAACGAACCGTTTTACAAACTTGTCACAATTTATGCTTTTATGGATTTTTGTTGCCAATATATGTATTTATGTCTTAATTTCTTAGAAACATCTTCCTTTTTGATGTAAAAATGTTAATATAAATTAATTTATTTGTGATTTTATTTTTATATAAATTTATCGAAACCTCCATTCCCTGGCATTTTTTATCCAGATGTAAAAGCGGCCCAGCAGCCGTTTTTTGCATAGACAGACTGTTGTCATTATCTGTGAGAAGGAGAGAGAAAAGTGAAGAGAGCAAAGAAACTCATTAGTATCCTGCTCTGCGCCGCACTGCTCTGCCCGGCGTCCACCGCGGCCTTTGCCGCATCGGACATCACCGCACCGAGCGAAGTTGCACCGCACATCCTGACGACGCTGCCCACGGCAGCCGCGGGCGTTGCGCAGAATACCCTGACCCTTTCCGGCTCCAACAGGATTGTTGGAGAAACAGCGGAAAGCGCAAAAGCAAAAGAGGACCTGCTGGCACAGCAGGAAGCAGAGGCAGCCGGGAAGCTGCCGCCCCAGATGGGTTGGTCCACCTGGAATTTCTTCCGTGAAAAGATCAATGAGGAAAAGGCCATGGACGCCGCCAAAGCATTGGTGAGCACCGGCCTGAACGAGCACGGCTATGTCTATTTCAACCTGGACGACTGCTGGCAGTCCAGTATGCGCGACGAAAACGGCAACATGCAGTTTGACCTGACGGGCTTCCCGAGCGGCCCGCAGTTCATCAAGAACGTCAATGCCCTCGCGGGCCCGGATTCCGAGCATCCGCTCCGTGTCGGCGTGTACAGCTCCTGCGGCGACCTCACCTGTGAGGACATGCCCGGCGCAGCAGGCTACGAGGAAAAAGACGCCCGGACTTTTGCCGAGTGGGGCGTCGAATACCTCAAATACGACTACTGCCATGTAGTGGACATGGAAACCGATTCTTATACACACAGCATTAAAGCACCCGATGTGGATTACCTCTCCGTTGCAAAGGCCGGCACGCCTGAGGGAGAAAGAATCCAGGCGGAGACCGCCGAACTCTCCGGCGCAGCATCCACTGTCCGTTGCGGCAAATGCGACGGCACCGGCTATGTAACCGGCCTGAACGCCAACGGCGGTGCGATCACATTCAAAAAGACCGTGGAAGAGGCGGGCCGCTATGTGCTGACCGTTGGCTTCCACAAGTCGGCATCCATCGTTTCCAAATTTATTTCTGCACAGGTAAACGGCGGCAAGGTATATGACACCGAGATTCCGCGCACCAGCGGCTGGAGCGGCACCGGCAGACAGCAGATGTATATTGATCTGGAAGCCGGCGAAAATACCATTAAAATTTTCAATCCCATCGACGGCCAGAAGGCGGACTCCATCCGCCGCTACAGCAAGATGGGAAATGCGCTCAAGGAATCAACCGCGCAGGTCGCGGAGGAAACCGGCAATCCGGAAAAGCCGCTTTTCTTCTCCGTGTGTGAGCACGGCAGAACCAGCCCTTGGACCTGGGCCGGCGATTTTGCCAACTCCTGGCGAACCACCCACGACATCTCCGACAGTTGGAGTTCCATGATCGGCAACTATGAGATAAACGTAAATCTTTGGTCTTATCAGAAGCCGGGCACCTATAACGACCCCGATATGCTCGAAGTCGGCGTCGGCAATCTGACAGCGGATGAAAACCAGGCGCACTTCTCCCTGTGGTGCATGATGAACTCCCCGCTGATTCTCGGTTGCGACGTCCGTAACTTTGTGGATCCGGAAAGCCCGGACGGTGTGGACCATTCTGCCAACAACAACGCGTATGACATCATCACCAATCAGGATGTTATCGACATCAATCAGGACCCGCTGCTCCTGCAGGGCAAGCGCATTTCCACCGCGGACGGCATTGACATCCTGGTCAAGCCGCTTTCCGGCGGCGATGCGGCTGTTCTCTTCCTGAACAAAAATGCGGCTAACGGCGCGTCCGCCAGCATCGACCTCTCTGCTCTGGCAGAGATGGATGACCGCATTACACTTCCCTCCGCTTCTGCTTATAAAGTGAAGGATCTGTGGAGCGGTGAAGAAGCCGTAATCGGCACTTCTCTGAATTCCGGTGCGATTCCGACGCACGGCACGCAGATGTACCGCGTCAGCAAAGTGGAGGCTGGTTCGGTCGACAAGCTGGGCACCATCAAGATCGATATGCCCAACACGGTTTTCAGCGCGGGAGAAACCGCTTCCGTCGGCGTAGTTGTTGAAAACGTCGGCAGGGAAACCATGAAAAATGTCAACGTCGCGTTCAGCGCACCGGAAGGCTTTACGATCACCGGCGGCGAGACCATCGACGCTCTGGCTCTGAATGAGAAGAAAACCGTTACCTTTGAGGTAACCATGCCGGAAACGGCTTCCAACACCATTGCGAAGCCCGCGGA
Source organism: Anaeromassilibacillus senegalensis (assembly GCF_001261775.1). Lineage (GTDB taxonomy): Bacteria > Bacillota > Clostridia > Oscillospirales > Acutalibacteraceae > Anaeromassilibacillus > Anaeromassilibacillus senegalensis. The sequence continues at coordinate 980,025 of NZ_LN868538.1, forward strand.
CGATTATATTCTTTCCGCAACGGCTTCCTATCGCTACGACGGCGACACTGAGGATACCTCAAAGCTCGCCACCAAGGCGATCAAAGTCGCCGTGGCGCCGCAGAATACGGTGACCAAGCTGGGCGACCATCCGTGGCTGAGCTCCACCACCGGCTGGGGAACCATCAAGCGCAACAAGTCCATCGATGGCAATGTGCTTCGCCTGGGCGGCGAAACCTACACCTCCGGTATCGGCGTACACGCCGTCTCTGACATCACCCTTTATCTGGGCGGCGGCAGCTACAACTTCCATTCCTTCATTGGTGTGGACCAGGAGATGCAGGTTGATACCTCCAGCATTGAGTTCGAGGTTCTGGCCGACGGCAAGAGCATCTACAACTCCGGCGTCATGAAGGCCAACGAGCGCAAAGAGGTCAACCTTAACATTACCGATTGCCGCGTTTTGACCCTGCACATCGGCGACGCGGGCGACGGCATCGGTTCCGACCACGGCGACTGGGCGGATGCAACCCTGACAAAGACGGACGACGTGAAGACCTATCAGATCAACATTGCTGATACGCTCAATGGTACTGTTACAACCGATCCCGCCGATACTGTTATGGACGGCATGCCGGTAACCGTTACCTTTACGCCGGACGAGGGTTATACCACCCACATGGCGATCGTCAACAACGAGGTCGTCGTTCCGGTAAACAACCAGCACACCGTATCCAACGTCAAGACGGATCTGGACATTTCCGCTGAATTTGTCAAGGAAGGCGAAACCGGCACACAGAAGGCCATCGTTTCCGCCGGTTCCGTGGACGCGCAGGAAGTCGATTTTGGCACTGCGTTTGCTTCGCTTAACCTGCCGAAGACACTCGCCCTGCAGCTGGAAGGCGGCCTGACCGCGACGGTTCCGGTTGTCTGGAACAGCGAGGATTACAGCCCGGTTCAGTCCGGCGCACAGACGATCACCGGTATGCTGACGCTGCCAGCCTGCATTGTCAACAGCAACGGCGTGGAAGTGAAGGCCGTTGTCAATGTCGGCGAAGAAACCGCGCGCAACGTTGCGCCGGAAGCAACCGCAAGCTGCCCGAGCGGCGCTGCTGCCTCTGGTAAGCAAGCCGGCTTTATCAACGACAACATCTTTGACGACCAGGAGCCGGGTGCAAACGGCAACGGCGTATTCGCGTTCGCAAGCAACACAACCGCGGACAAAAAATATCTGGACCTCACCTGGGACAACCCGGTCGATCTCGACAGCGTAAAACTCTATACGTACTTTGCGAAGGATCAGGGCGTTACCAATTTTGACGTGCTGGTTTCCTCCGACGGCGGCGCAACCTTTACAAAAGCAGCGTCTTCCGGCGACATCAACTGGCCGTCCCCGTCTACGGAAAGAGAGCAGGCCGTGAAAGAGGTCGTCTTCAGTGAGACCGCAAAGAACGTGAACGTCCTGCGCATCATGGTCAACAAGGCCAACCTCAAGTGGAACGGCGGCGTAATCACCGAGTTCCAGGCCTTTGGCATGAATTCCAAGACAGACAATCAGGTAACTGTAAATTTTTCGGAGCCCGTTAACGGTAAGATTTCGGCAGCTACAGACAGTGGCGAAATCGTTGCGGGCACAAAGGTAGCTGCCGGAACAAATATCACCTTTACCTTTACCCCCAACGATGGATACCGTGTCAAGACCGCGACCATCAACGGCGAAGCCGTTACCCTGACCGCGGACAATACCTACACCGTGGAGAACGTCCAGGCGGACGTCGCCGCGGATGCGGAATTCGAGGCGGACGTACCCACGGAGCGCGCGCTGACCGTCAACTACAGCGGTAAGAAAGTCAGCCTGACCGTGGACGGTGAGGAACAGCGCCTGGCGGACCTGCTCGGTTCCTACAAGGCGGACGTCCTCTCCAAGACGGAGCTGCTGCTGGCCTTTGCGCCGGCGGTGGAAGGCAGAGAGATCGCCGGTGTATCTGTCAACGAACAGGCGCAGACGGTGACCGACTCCGCAGCCTTCTCTTATGACTTCACCATGCCGAACGCGGACACCACGCTGCGCTTCGACTTTACGATCGTCAACAAGATGATCCTGCGTTCCACAATCGAAACCGCCGAGAGCCTCCAGGAGGGCAACGAGTACAAGACCGCTATCCCGACAGTCAAGAAGTTCTTCGACAAATCTCTGGATGCGGCTGTCAAGGTGGAAACCGACAAGGCGGCCACCCAGACTGCCATCGACAACGCGTGGAAAGACATGCTCAAGGCGATCCAGATGCTCAGCTTCCAGGCGGGCGACAAGACCGCGCTGAACGCACTGCTGGAGAACTGCGCGCTGTTCGTCGAAGAAGACTACACCGCGGAGAGCTGGGCGGCCTACGAGACGGCTCTCGCAGAAGCACAGGCAGTCGCGGACGATGAAGACGCCCTGCAAAAGGACATCGACAAGGCTTACGACGATCTGATGAAGGCCGCCACTTCCCTGAAGTACCTGGCGGACAAGGACAGCCTGCGCACCCTGGTGACAGAAGCACAGAACCTTGACCTCGACAAGTACCTGGACGACGGCAAGGCGCACTTCAGCGACATGCTGGCGGCGGCGGAAGACGTTCTCGAAAACGAAAAAGCCACCCAGAAGCAGATCAACGAAGCGGAACAGAACCTGGCCGACGCCATGTCGGCGCTCCGCCTGATCCCGAGCAGAGACGCCCTGAAGGACCTGCTCGGCATGGTCGAAGCGTTGGATTACAGCAAGTACACGGATACCAGTGTTGCGGCGCTGAAAGCGTCTATCAATCTGGCGAACGGCGTGCTGGATGATCCGAACGCAACCGACGAGGAAGTCGCGGATGCATTTGAGCTTGTCACCAACGCTTATAGCAGCTTGAAGCTGAAGCCGGAAAACAACACCTCCAAGGGCTCCAGCAGCCGTACACCGTCCTACGGCAACCTTTACGGTGCACAGGGTGTCGCGGTTGTGAACGCGGCGCAGAACATTGTAACAACCGCTTCCGTCCGTTCCGACACCACCGTTGACTTCACCCTGAAGAGAGGCAGCGCATACTGCTTCAAGATGACGGTTATCAACGGCAGCAATGCGACCCCGAACTTCACCGTCGGCAACGGCAATGTGCTCAAGACCCAGTTTGTGGCGAAGATCGGCAGCGATTACTATTACAGAGTCTACGCCGTCGGCGCACCGGGCCAGAGCACGGGTGTGTACACCACGCTGGCAGGTGAAGCACCGCAACAGCACTGTGTGGTAACGGTTGGCTGATTGCTGCCACTGAAAACCACCGTAGGTGCGAATGACGTTGTACGTCCGCAGAAGCATTGTGTAGTTACAATTGGCTAAGAGATTCGTTTGAGCCAATTGAGAGAGTCGCCTCTTGGCGAACAGAGCTTGGAAATACCCTGTTTTGAAAGAGGCTTCCACTGAAAAGCACTGTAGGTGTGATGGACGCTGCGCGTCCGCCGCACCGCCGCAGCGCTGTATGGTAACCATCGGCTAAAAACTTGTATGGATCGATCCAGTGAACCGCCTGTTTATGAACAGCGCCGGAAGGTGCTCTACTCTAAAAGAGGCTGTCACGGAACATCATCGCAGACGCGAACGATGCTGCGCGTCCGCCTCCCGGGCGATACACAGTTATGGCAAACAAAGGATCACCGTAGACGCGAACAACACCGCGCAGACACGATTCGGCTCGTGATCCGCGTCAGAACTGCAATGTAAAGACCGGTTTATGCATTCCAGAACCCCTGTCAATGGGCCACGGCCTGTTGGCAGGGATTCTTTGTTTTTCACGCGATTCTATCTCCCACAAGCTTTTATCCAATTATTTTTCAAACTCCATTGACAAATCGCCACCTCCGCGCTATACTTTTCGCATATTCTTACATAAGTATCTTTTATAAGTCTCGTAACAAGCGTTTTTCGCGCCCTGTTAATCTGCTTAAATACAAAATATACGGAAGTTTTACCGATTCTTTTACCTTTTTCATGAAATTGGTTGACTTTCCAAAACCCTTATGCTTTAATAAGATTACACTTTAACTGAAATAACTATTAAACTCGTGTCATATCATTTTACAAAAAATGTAAAGAGGCACGGGGCTGTGCGGGACCACACTTCACTGCAAAAGGCGCAGCTTGGCACAGACGGGAAGGAGGCGGCCAAAACAACTGGACTTATCCCCTGGGAATGGGAAATCAACCGGGTTTTACAGGAAGACAACTTAGGAGGAGAAAGATGATTGAGATGAGAAAAAGAGCGATCGCCCTGATGCTGGCCACCCTGATGGCGGCTTCCGGCACGGGCATCGCAAGCGCCGCTGTGGAGCTGTCCTCCACCGGCATCACACAGGGCGTCTCCATGCAGTCCACGACAAAAATTTATCTGGATGGAAAAGGGATTATTTTAAAAGAGCCCTCGGCAGTCGTGTCCTCCACCGGCATCACACAGGGCGTCTCCATGCAGGCCGCGGCGGCGGCCGTCAAGGGCACGCTGCGCACCGCCCCCGCTGAGGCGGACCTCGAAGCGGAAGGGCCGCTCGGCTGGTTTCACTTTAACAGCAAAACACTGGAGGACTGCGCGCAGATGGGCGAAGGCAGCGCGATTTCCAACCTGAAGCTCTCCGGCACGCTGGCGCAGATCGCCACCGACGCCGCCACCAACTTCCTTTATACCGATGCCGCGGAAAAGAACTCCAAAGGCCAGGTGATCAATGGAAAAGGCGGCAGGGTTTCCTTTGACCTGCCGGGCAGCACGGACCCGCGGTATGTACGTTTATACACCGGCTCCTGGGCCTCCCAGATCACGCTGACCGTCGCGGTGAACGGCGATGAGCAGTACAGCCGCGTCTACGGCAAAACGGAGACCTCTTCCGGCGCGAACAGCTACCTTTCCACCATCGAGTATCAAACGGATTCCGAAGACGATGTTGTCACGGTTACTGCTGAAGTCACCGCAGTGATGGACGAGGTCTACGGCAACATGAGCATACAGGCCATCGCCGTCACAGACGAAGCGCCTGTAAAAGAGGACGCGCTCGCTTCCGGCGAGGTGCTGGACGCACCGGCAACCGCCAACCTGACCAAACAGGGAAATGTCGACTGGGTCATGCTCGACTCCACCGACTTTGACGCGTTCAACCGCAAGGACACCGAGGACCCGGCGATCGGCGGCCTCACGCTGATCGGTAAACAGGACTATGTCACAAAGAACACGCAGACCAACTTCCTGTATCTGGACGGATTGTCCCCCGTGCAGTCCCTGGGAGACGACAACCACAAGGGCCTGGTATTCACCGGTGAAAACAATGGCCTGGAGTTTACCGTTCCGGCCAGCCTCACCCCCCAGTACCTGAACATCTACACCGGCGCATGGGCGGCGGACGTCACGGCGGAGGTCTCCGTCAACGGCGAAGTACAATATACGGAAACATACGGCAGCAGCGACACCACAAGCGGTACGCCCGCCAAATACAACCTGCTTTCCATCCAGTATCAGGCGGCGGATGCAAACGACGAGGTCAAGGTGAAGCTCTGGGTCTCCAAGGCGTACAGCAGCCAGTGGGGCAATATGAATATCTCCGCCATTGCGCTGAGCGACCGCCAGATAGAAGACGACGGCTCCATTGTATCCGGTAAAGCGTCCAGCGCACCAATCGCCGCCGACCTGTCCAGCGAAGGAAATCTGGATTGGGCATACTTTAACAACGCTACCTTTGGCAACTACAACCGGAAAAATCTGGCGGATTCCCTGATTACCAACGTCACAAATGTTGGCACCCAGCAAAGCCAGCCCATTATCAAGGACGCAAAAACTTCCTACAGCTACACGGACGGCGTCAGCCCGGAGTCCGAGGCCGGCGTACATAACGGCTTTGTCTTTGTCAAAGAAGGCAGCGGCGTAACCTTCAACGTCCCCGGCGGCCCGGATATGAAGTACCTGAACGTCTACACCGGCGAATGGGCCTCCGATATCACCCTGGAGCTGGTGGTCAACGGTGAGGTACAGTACAGCGAAACCTACGGCAGCAGCGTTACCACGGGCGGCACGCCCGCCGTGTGCCATGTGGCCCGCCTGCAATACAGCACGCCCAGCGCGGACGATACCGTGGAGGTGCGCGCGCTGATCTCAAACGCTTACGACAGCGATTGGGGCAACATGAGCATCCAGGCGGTTACCCTGTCCGACACCGCCCCCGCTAGCCTGGACGAAAAGATCACCACGCCCGAGTGGGAGGTCAACCACACCGGCGGCCAGATCCAGTCCCTGAAGACCATGATCGGCGGCGAACTGTACACCATTCCGATGCGCACGGACGACCGCGGCGGTTTCGTCTGGAATTACAACGGCCGCCAGATCGCCATGACCGCGGGCGAGACCGATGAAGATGGAACCATTACCTATACAGGCCGTTCCCGCACTGCTTCGGAGGACCTGTCTTTCACCATCCGCTATTCGGTGGACGAACAAAAGCAGCTGGTGGTCACCGCCTCTGTCACCAATAACAAGGATACCGAGCAGCAGGTGGACAAGCTCTCCCTGAACCTGGGCTTCAACACCTATCTGGAAAGCTACCCGCAGTACAACGACCAGCTCTTCCCCACCCTGCTGCGCTGTGAAAAGACCCATATGTGGGGCTATCTCTCCACCCCGTCCGGCCGGCTGATGACCGTTTCCACCGACGCACCGGTTGCCTCCTATACGCTGGACTACGAATGGGGCGCACACCGCATCCGCACCGCTTCCCTCGACATGCTGCAATCCGGCGAACTGCCGGAGCGCCATCCTGAGAACGCGGACCACATTGGCGCGAACGAAACAAAAACCTGGAATGTCTACCTCAAACCTGTTGAGGACCTGAACGCCATTGAGGACGTCAAGCCGACCATTTCCAACAACACCCTGCTGCCGATGATCGACGCGGACCGCTATACCATGGCGGAGGGCGAGTCCTCCCAAATCACGATCTACTCCCAGTCCCCGCTGAAAAACGGCAAGGTCACACTGGTTGCGCCGGATGGCACGGAAACCGCACTCGACACCGTGGACAACGGAAAGGGCGTCTATCACTGCACTTTTGACGCGGCAGACAAGGCCGAGGGCGTCTATAAGCTCTGGGCGGAAAACGAAGCGGGCTATAAGTCGGAGGGCATGTTCTCCATCCGTAAATCCTGGTCCTGGTACACCCAGCAGGCCCGTAAAGCCGCTGTGGAAGCGCCGCAAAAAGGCGGGTCCCATTCGGAAGAATTCTACGGCCTGTATTCTGCTTACATCGCAAAGAAATATTTCCCGGACGATGAACTTGATATGGCCATCGACGAGAAGTTTGAAGAAATTTATCCGCTGATGTACGACGTCACCACCGACCTGCCCACCTCCTGGGAAAACCGCATCCAGAACCATTCCGCCATGCTGGGCATCTTCGTGGACAAATACCAGAGCTCCGGCAACTGGAGCGATCTGGAGAGCGCGGTCAATCTGGCGGATTTCCTGCTGACCAAGCAAAAGGATAACGGCGGCTATTACAACGGCGGCACGGATTACACCTCCGTCATCTACCCGGCCAAGTCCATCATGGAGCTGATCCATGTGGAAAAGGACCTCAAGGACGACGCAAGCCTGACCGAAGACGAGCGCGCCAAATGGGCGGAACGCTACGACCGCCACTTTGCGTCCGTGACCCGCGCCATGGATAATCTGGTCCGTCTGGACGGCCATTTTGAAACGGAAGGCCAGCAGACCTTTGAGGACGGCGCGAACTCCTGCTCCGCCACCCAGCTCAGCGAATTTGCGCTGATGTTCCCGGCGGGTTCCGCCGAGCGCGAGAAATACACCAACGCCGCGCTGAAAATCATCAACTTCCACACCTCGCACCAGCAGTCCATCATTCCGGATTCCCGCATCAACGGTGGCACCCTGCGCTTCTGGGAAGCCCAGTACGACGTGGAGATGGGCCTGACCAGCGGCTCCCCGAATATGATGAACTCCCCGCACGGCTGGTCCGCCTGGAGCATCTACGCGCTGTTCAATCTGTATGAGCTGACCGGCGACCAGCAGTACCTGGAGCGCGGCATGAACGCTATGGGCTCCTGCGCACAGCTGATGAGCTTTGACGGAACCCTGCGCTGGGCCTTTATCGCAGACCCGTACCGTGAAACAAAGCTCTGGGTGAAAGACGAAGAAGCTTCTCAGGGCGACGTCATCAAGGGCAAGCATGTGGATGCGGTCATCGGAGAGGAATACGTCGATATGATCTCCTACTGGTGGAGAGCGCCGAAGAACACCTGGGTACCGGGCTACACCGGCATGGGCGGCTCTGTCACACAGGGCGCGGCGTGCGACAACGACGTGCATGAAATCTTTAAAGCGCTGGGCGAAGTCGCCCTGACCAAGGCCTATGTCTCCCAGAAGGAAGACGGCAGCTTTGAAGCCTACAACTGCTCCGTCGAACAGAAGGACGGCGGCCTGGTGATTACACCGAATGAAGATGTGGTATCCAACGTCAGCGTACAGGTCAACAATGACACCAACGTGACCGTCAAGTTCTACGACGGCGATAAATCCGCCGTTGTTGCGGCGGGCCTGCCGGCTTGGGTTTCCACCAAGGAAAACGCCGCTGACCTTGAAAACGCGGACAAAGATTCCAGCCTGCGCGGCCTGACCGTCAGCAAGGGCGAGCTCAGCCCGGCCTTCCAGGCGGACGTCACCGCTTACACGGTGGACATCGGCGCGGAAGCCGGCAGTGTGGACATCACCCCCGCCGCAAACAGCGAGCACGCGGTTGTTTATGTCAACGGCACACGCGTCCTGCCGGGAGAGAGTTATACTGTCACGGTTGACGGCGCGATGCAGGAAAAAACCATTCCGATCGTGGTAAAGTCGCAGTATCAGGCGGCCGAAACCACCTATACCGTCACTGTTTCCACCATGGGCGGCTATGAAAACGTCGCTCGCAAGGCCAGCAGTGTCACCGCGACCCGCATCCAGGGCCCGGCGACCAATCCGATGAGCCTGATCGACGGCCACCACGGCCTGGACGGCTCCAGCAGCACCCATATCACCGTTGCACCGGACGGCACGCCGGACAACTGGATCACCCTCAACTGGGATGCGCCGCAGAGCTTCGAGAAGGTACTCGTCTGGACCTTCTACGGCGCAAAGCAGGGCCCGACCAAATGGGACTACCAGATTTCCAAAGACAACGGCGACACCTGGGAGACTGTCGCGGCAGACGTAACCGCCACCTGGGAAAAGGAAGATAAGACGCAAGAGAGCTATACGGTCTCCTTCGACGAGCCGCTCACCGGCGTCACCAACCTGCGCATGGTTCTCAAGGAAGGCCTGCACGCCTGGGGCAACACCTGTATTACAGAGATCGAGGCCTTCGGCAAGAAGGATGTCAAGCCCACCGAACACAGCATCTCCGTCAGCTACAGCGGCCGTCAGGCCAAGCTGACCGTGGACGGCGAGGCCCAGAAGCTTGCGGACCTCATCGGTTCCTATCAGGCGACGCTCCAGCCCAACGCAACCAGCGTCCTGTCCTTCGCCCCGGCGGTGGAAGGCAGAGAATTTGCGGGCGTAACCGTCAACGGCGCCGCACAGGAAACCTTCACGCCGAACGCCTTCTCTATGACCTTTGCCAATCTGACCCAGGATGCAAACGTCAAGATCGACTTCACCGTTGTCAACAAGATGATCCTGCGCACGGTGATCGATACCGCGGACCAGCTGATCGACAGCGACGAATTCCAGCTCGCCACGCCGACCGTGCAGACCAATCTGCGGAACAAGCTGGCGGCGGCGCAGGCCGTCGAGGGCAACAAGACCGCAACGCAGGCGGCAATTGACACGGCATGGGGCAATCTGATCGACGCCATCCACCTGCTGAGCTTCGAGCTGGGCAACACCGACAGCCTGAAAGAGCTGGTGGAATCCGCCGGTATGCTCACCGAAGGCGACTACACCGCGGAAAGCTGGGCGGCCATGCAGGCCAAACTGCAAGCTGCAAATGTGGTTCTTGCCGACAAAGAGCCGCTCAAGGCAGAGGTGGACAAAGCATACAAAGAGCTGCGCGTGGCTGTGGAAAGCCTGGTCCGCCAGAATGACCTGAGCTCCTTGCAGACGGTCATCGACCAGGCGGACGCCATTGTTCCCCTGCTGAAGGACCAGTATCTTGCGGTGGGACAGGAAGAATTCCTCGCCGCTCTGGAAGCCGCCAGGAAGATCACCGGCACGAATACACCGGCGGAAATCAACGCGGCGCTCGACCGCCTGACCAACGCGATGATGGCCCTGCGCATCATCCCGGATAAATCCTATCTGGAAGAGAACGTCAAAGCCGCACAGGCCGTCGATTCCGGCAAGTACACCGCGGAATCCGTCCAGCGGCTGAACCGGGCACTCTCCAACGCACTCTCCGTGTTGAACAGCGACACCGCCGACCAGAAAGAGGTCGATGCGGCAAACGACGAGCTGACTACCGCCTACCAGGCGCTGGAGCGGAAAGACGCGCCGAAGCCGAACAACAGCGGCAAGGGCAGCTCCAGCAAGATGCAGGATAACAGCTACGGCAATACGGGCGTGATCAGTGCGGCAGGTTCCGTACAGAACGCGGCGGCGTATGTCCGTTCCGATACCACAATGAACTTCACTCTCAAGAGAGGGCAGGCGTATTGCTTCAAGATGACGGTTGCCAACGGCAATACCGCCCCGAACTTCACCGTGGGCGACGGCTCCGTCCTCAAGACGCAGTATGTGGCCAAAGTCGGCAACGACTACTATTACAGAGTCTGGGCGACCGGCACACCGGGCCAGAGCACCGGCGTGTATACCACGATGGCGGGTGAAGCACCGCAACAGCACTGTGTGGTAACGGTTGGCTGATTGCTGCCACTGAAAACCACCGTAGGTGCGAATGACGTTGTACGTCCGCAGCAACACTATGTGGTTACAATTGGCTAAGAGATTCGTTTGAGCCGATTGAGAGAATCGCCTCTTTTAAAACAGAGCATGGAAATACCCTGCTTTGAAAGAGGCTTTCACTGAAAAGCACCGTAGGTGTGATGGACGCTGCGCGTCCGCGTGCTGACCGCAGGTCCACGGGAATCGTTTGCTGACTGCTCCCACTGAAAACCGCATAAAAAGATCAAAAAAATTCCCCTTCAGCCGTGGATTCGTCCTCTGGCTGAAGGGGATTTTTCATAAATCCCGCTCTCCTTTTTGGCAATATAGCTTGAATTTCCGTTATCTGTACAAAATTATTATAAATTAGTTGACAATCTAAAAAGCAAATGTTTTAATAAAATTACGATTTAACTGAAAAAACTATTAAACTCGTGTCATTTTAAATTCGCCTGATATAGTAAATTTAAAATGCACTGGCTGCGCACTCAGACAAGCGTTTGGGAAGCGCGGACTTCTCTTACCGGGAAGGGGGAAAGGAATCTGCCACTCGCTCTGGGAGCGAAACGATGGATGAGGAATTTTGAAAAGCATTTAGGAGGAGAAAGATGATTGAAATGAGAAAAAGAGCGATCGCCCTGATGCTGGCCACCCTGATGGCGGCTTCCGGCACGGGCATCGCAAATGCTGCCGCGGAGACTGTCTCCGCAGACGCCGCACAGAGCATTTCCGTACAGGCGGTGGCCGCCGGCGTCACAGGCACGCTGCGCACCGCGCCCACAAAAGCCAATTTGGAGGAGCTGGGGCCGCTCGGCTGGATTCACTTCAACAATAAGGTTCTGGACGACTGCGCGAAGATGGACGGCAACAACCAAATCACCGATTACGCGTTTTCCGGCACCATGGCGCAGATCGCCGAAGACACCCGGACCAATTTTGTGTATCCCGGGGCGGACGCTAAAAACACCAAAGGACAGGTGGTCAACGGGAAGGGCGGCAGCTTTACATTCCACGTCCCGGGCAGCACCGAGCCCCGCTACCTGCGGACGTACATCGGCTCCTGGGCTTCGGAAGTGACTTTGACCCTTTCCGTTAACGGCGAGGCTGCCTACAGCAAATCATTTGGTAAATCGGCAACCAGTTCGGGCGCGGATTGTTTCCTTTCCGCAATCCAATATCAGACCGATTCCGAAAGCGACGACGTGACGGTAACCGTTGAGATCACCGATACCTTCAGCAATGGCGGCAATATGAGCATCCAGGCCATCGCGCTTTCCGACCAGCTTCCGGGGGATTCCAACCTTGCCAGCGGTGAAGTGCTGGACGTACCGGCGGTTGCCAATTTGACCAAGCTGGGAAACCTGGACTGGGTAAACCTGGACAACACCAATTTTGAGCGGTTCAACCATAAAAACACGGAAACTCCGGCAATCTCCAACCTGAAGCATCTGGGCAGCGGCAACAGTATCGACACAAAAGCAGTGTCCAGCTTTATCTTTGTGGACGGCACCTCCCCGGAGCAGGTTTTGGAGGGAAATCACAAAGCGCTGGTCTTCACCGGGCAGGACAACGGTATGGAATTCACCGTGCCTGCCAGTGAGGAAATTCGCTATCTGACCATCTTCACCGGCGCGTGGGCGGCGGACATCACCGCGGAATTGTCCATAAACGGCGAAGTGCAGTACACGGAGACCTACGGCAGCAGCGTAACGACACCCGGTACGCCCGCCAAATACAATATGCTTCGCATCGCGTATCAAACCCCGGAGGCCGACGACGAAGTGACCGTCAAGCTCTGGCCCTCCCACACCTACGATTCCAATTGGGGGAATATGAATATCTCCGCCATCGCGCTCAGCGACTGCCTGGTCGAGGACGACGGCAGCATCGTCGGCGGCAAGGTATCCAGCGCGCCGCTGTACGCAAACCTGACCAAAGAGGGAAATCTGGACTGGGCGTATTTCAACAGCAAGACGTTCGGTGAATACAACCGGAAAGCTGTCGATTCCACCCTGATTACCGATGTGGAGCCGCATGGAACGCCGCGCGCGGACCCGGTCATGAACAACGGCAAAACCGGCTACCGCTTTACCGACGGAACCAATCCAGCCAGCGGCAGCGACCTGCACGAGGGATATGTATTCGTCGGCGACGGCGGCGGCGTTTCCTTTAACGTCCCCGGCGGCCCGGATATGAAATACCTGAGCCTCTATACCGGCGAGTGGGCGGCGGATGTCACGCTGGAACTGCTGGTCAACGGAGAAGTGCAGTACAGCGAAACGTACGGTAGCGACGTCACCACCGCGGGCACGCCCGCCGTCTGCAACGTTGCCCGTTTGCAGTACAGCACCCCCAGCGCGGACGACACCGTGGAGGTGCGCGTGCTGACCTCCGAAGTTTATGACACAAAATGGGGCAACATGTCCATTCAGGCGGTTACCCTCTCCGATACCGCGCCGGTCTCCGCCAACGAAAAGATCACAACGGAGGATTGGGAAGTCGACCATACCGGCGGACAGCTTCAATCTTTGAAAGCCAAAATCGCCGGGGAAATGTACACCATTCCGGTCCGCACCGATGAGCGCGGCGGATTCCTGTGGAAATACAATGGAACAGACATCCCTCTGGTTTCCGGCGACGCCGACCCGGACGGCAATGTCTCCGCGTACAGCGCCCGCTACCAGAAAAACGGCGAGGATCTGACCTTTACCATGCGCTATTCCGTCAGTGAAGAAAAGCAGCTGGTCATCACCGCCTCCGTCACCAATAACAAGGATACCGAACAGCCGGTGGACAAGCTCTCCCTGAACCTGGGCTTCAACACCTATCTGGAACGCTATCCGCAGTACAACGACCAGCTCTTCCCCACCCTGCTGCGCTGTGAGAAAACCCATCTGTGGGGCTATTTCTCCACCCCGTCCGGACGGCTGATGACGGTTGCGACCGACGCGCCGGTTGCCTCCTACTCTCTGGATTACCAGAGCGGCGCACACCGCATCTATACGGCTTCCCTCGACGTGCTCCAAGCCGGCGAGCTGCCGGAACGCCATCCGGAGGACCTGGATCACCTCGGCGCCAAGGAAACCAAGACCTGGAACGTCTATCTGAAACCCGTGGAAGACCTGAACGCGATCGAAAAAATCAAGCCCACCATCGCGGAAAGCACCGGGCTGCCCACCATCGACGCCGACCGGTACACCATGGCGGAGGGCGAACAATCCCGCGTCACGATTCTATCCGAAACACCGCTGAAGGACGGCAAGGCCACGCTGGTGGCGCCCGACGGCACACAGAGCACAATTGACGCAGCCGACAACGGCGACGGAAGCTTCTCCTGTGTGTTTGACGCGGCGGACAAGGACGAGGGCGTTTACAAGCTCTGGGCGGAAAACGAAGCGGGCTACAAGTCGGAAGGCACGTTCTCCATCCGCAAATCCTGGTCCTGGTACACCCAGCAGGCCCGCAAGGCCGCGGTGGAAGCGCCGCAGAAGGCGGCTTCCCATACGGAGTCCTGGTACGGCCTGTACTCCGCTTATATTGCAAAGAAATATTTCCCGGACGCCGAGCTGGACGACGCCATCGACGAGAAATTTGAGGAAATCTATCCCCTGATGTACGACGTCACCACCGACCTGCCGACCGCGGAGCAGTCCCGCATCCAGAACCATTCCGGTATGCTGGGCGTGTTTGTGGATAAATTCCAAAGCTCCGGCAACTGGAGCGATCTGGAGAGCGCGGTCAATCTGGCGGAATATGTTATCTCCAGCCAGAGGGAAAGCGGCGGCTATTATAACGGCGGCACGGATTACACCTCCGTCATTTACCCCGCCAAGTCCATCATGGAACTGATGCATGTGGAACAAGCATTGCAAGACGACCCCAGCCTGACGGCAGAGGACCGCGCCAAATGGGCGGAACGCTATGAGCGCCATTTTGCCTCCGTGACGCGTGCGATGGACAATCTGGTCCGCCGCGACGGCCATTTTGAGACGGAAGGCCAGCAGACCTTTGAGGACGGCGCGAACTCCTGCTCCGCCACACAGCTCACCGAATTTGCACTGATGTTCCCGGAGGGCTCCCCGGAACGGGAGAAATACACCAACGCCGCCTTGAAGATCATGGGCTTCCACACCTCGCACCAGCAGTCCATCATTCCGGATTCTCGCATCAACGGCGGCACCCTGCGCTTCTGGGAGGCACAGTACGACGTCAACATCTGGCCGACGGAGGATTCACCGAATATGATGAACTCCCCGCATGGCTGGTCCGGCTGGAATATCTACGCGCTGTTCAACCTGTACGAATTGACCGGCGACCAGCAGTATCTGGAGCGCGGCATGAACGCCATGGGCTCCTGCGCACAGCTGATGAGCTTTGACGGAACCCTGCGCTGGGCCTTTGTCCCCGACCCGTACCGCAAGACCAGGCAGTGGGTCAAGGATGAGGAAGCCTCTCAGGGCGACGTGATCAAGGGCAAATACATCGATACGGTCATCGGTGAGGAATACGTCGATATGATCTCCTATTGGTGGAGAGCGCCGAAGAACACCTGGGTTCCGGGCTACGGCACCGGCACACAGGGCGCGGCATGCGACAACGACGTACACGAAATCTTTAAAGCGCTGGGTGAAGTCGCCCTGACCAAGGCCTATGTCGCACAGAATGCGGACGGCAGCTTTGAAGCCTATAACTGCTCCGTCGAGCAGAAGGACGGCGGCTTGGTGATTACACCGAACGAAGATGTGGTATCCAACGTCAGCGTACAGGTCAACCATGACACCCATGTGACTGTCAAGTTCTACGACGGCGATAAATCCGCTCTTGTTGCGGCAGGCCTGCCGGCTTGGGTTTCCACCAAGGAAAACGCCGCCGACTTACAGGAGGGCGACAAGGATTCCAGCTTGAACGGCATTTCTGTCAACAAAGGAACTTTCGACAAAGAATTCCAAAAAGACGTCCTGGACTATACGCTCGATGTAGGCTCCGAGGGCGGTGCGATCGCAATCACGCCGGACGCCAGCAGCGAAACCGCCACCGTCTATGTCAACGGCACCAAGGTTCTGCCGGGCGAAAGCTATACTTTAAATATGAATGCTTTTGATACCAAGGTGATCCCGGTCGTCGTCAAGTCCCAGTATCAGACAACCAAAACCACTTATACACTGACCGTCACCAGCATGGGCGATTATGAAAACGTGGCGCTGAAGGCCAGCGATGTCACCGCAACCCGCATCCAGGGCCCGGCGACCAACCCGATGAGCCTGATCGACGGCCATCACGGCAAGGACGGTTCCTCCGATACTCACATTACTGTGGCTCCCGGCGGCGAAAACAACCTGATTACCCTCCATTGGGACGAGCCGCAGAGCTTCCAGCACATCGCAGTCTGGACCTTCTACGGTGCAAAGCAGGGCCCGACCAAGTGGGACTACCAGATTTCCAAAGACAACGGCGACACCTGGGAAACCGTTGCGGCGGACGTCACCGCGGAATGGAAATACGAGACGAAAGAACATGAGAATAAAGTTGTTTCTCTGGCTCAGCCGGTCACCGATGTAACGAATCTGCGCATGGTGCTGAAAGCCGGTCTTGCGGGATGGGGCAACACCTGCATCACAGAGATCGAGGCCTTTGGCAAGGAAGAGACGCAACCCACCGAACACAGCATCTCCGTCAGCTACAGCGGCCGTCAGGCCAAGCTGACCGTGGACGGCGAGGCCCAGAAGCTTGCGGACCTCATCGGTTCCTATCAGGCGACGCTCCAGCCCAACGCAACCAGCGTCCTGTCCTTCGCCCCGGCGGTGGAAGGCAGAGAATTTGCGGGCGTAACCGTCAACGGCGCCGCACAGGAAACCTTCACGCCGAACGCCTTCTCTATGACCTTTGCCAATCTGACCCAGGATGCAAACGTCAAGATCGACTTCACCGTTGTCAACAAGATGATCCTGCGCACGGTGATCGATACCGCGGACCAGCTGATCGACAGCGACGAATTCCAGCTCGCCACGCCGACCGTGCAGACCAATCTGCGGAACAAGCTGGCGGCGGCGCAGGCCGTCGAGGGCAACAAGACCGCAACGCAGGCGGCAATTGACACGGCATGGGGCAATCTGATCGACGCCATCCACCTGCTGAGCTTCGAGCTGGGCAACACCGACAGCCTGAAAGAGCTGGTGGAATCCGCCGGTATGCTCACCGAAGGCGACTACACCGCGGAAAGCTGGGCGGCCATGCAGGCCAGGCTACAGGCGGCGAACGTGGTCCTCTCCGACAAAGAGCCGCTCAAGGCAGACGTGGACAAAGCATACAAAGAGCTGCGCGCGGCCGTGGAAAGCCTGGTCCGCCAGAATGACCTGAGCTCCTTGCAGACGGTCATCGACCAGGCGGACGCCATTGTTCCCCTGCTGAAGGACCAGTATCTGGCGGTAGGCCAGGAAGAATTCCTCGCCGCTCTGGAAGCCGCCAGGAAGATCACCAGTGCGAATACACCGGCGGAAATCAACGCGGCGCTCGACCGTCTGACCAACGCGATGATGGCCCTGCGCATCATCCCGGATAAATCCTATCTGGAAGAAAACGTCAAAGCCGCACAGGCCGTCGATTCCGGCAAGTACACCGCAGAATCCGTCCAGCGGCTGAACCGGGCACTCTCCAACGCACTCTCCGTTCTGAACAGCGACACCGCCGACCAGAAAGAGGTCGACGCGGCAAACGACGAGCTGACCACCGCCTATCAGGCGCTGGAGCGGAAAGACACGCCGAAGCCGAACAACAGCGGCAAGGGCAGCTCCAGCAAGATGCAGGATAACAGCTACGGCAATACGGGCGTGATCAGCGCGGCAGGTTCCGTACAAAATGCGGCGGCGTATGTCCGTTCCGATACCACGATGAACTTCACTCTCAAGAGAGGGCAGGCGTATTGCTTCAAGATGACGGTTGTCAACGGCAATACCGTCCCGAACTTCACCGTGGGCGACGGCTCCGTCCTCAAGACGCAGTATGTGGCCAAAGTCGGCAACGATTACTATTACAGAGTCTGGGCAACCGGCGCACCGGGCCAGAGCACCGGCGTATACACGGCCCTGAGCGGACAAAGTCCGGTGAAGCACTGCACGGTAACTATCCGCTGATTGCTTCTACTGAAGCGCACGCTAAACGGTGTTGGACGCTGTGTATCCGTGTAAAAGACCGCACGCCCATACGCTTTGGGTTTGTTTCCTGAACATTCCACCTTGACGCTAACTGAAAAAGGATACGGGCCGCCGTGCGAATTTGCTGCACGGCGGCCCGCTGTTTCATCTATCTTCAAATAGGATTCATTAAAGCATTTATCCATTAAACATTAGCTCCCGTAATTTCTCATCTATTTAAACCGCTTCTGATTTTTATTGTCAATAATTTATAGAGATAATAGATAATATACACCATACAGTTTATTCGATATATAAATTTGTTCAAATTAATGTTAATATCGAATTAGAACTAATATTTGCGAAAAATCGTGTATATTGAGAGTCAGAAAGGTCTTGCCACATGATGGGGACATGGGGCGAGCCGCCAACAATTGGATTGGAGAATTGATTATGAACGATTCCATTGACCGCAAAAGTATTAATCAGGAAAGGAGCCAGTTTATCAACCGTGCGCTCATTATGGACCTGCTGCGGCAGCAGGGGGTATGTTCCCGCGCAACACTGGCACACCTTTCCGGACTGAAGCAGGCAACCATTACAAACATTATTGCAGAATTCATTGAATGCGGGCTCGTTGTGGAAACCGGTCTGATGAGCGGCATGAAAGGCAGGCGTTCCATCGGAATCACTTTAAACGAGGAACGCTGCAAGGTGATCGGCATCCGCATGACGCGCAGTGCGTTTTATATCTCCCTGGCCGGTCTGTCCGGCAAATTGACCAGCGTGCATGAATACCCGATCGCGCCCCGTGAATCGGTCCAAACGACCATTCCGCGCATCCGCGCGGCGGTTGAAACTGTTCTGGCAGAAAATCCCGATACGGAAATTGCCGCGGCCTGCATGGCGATGCCCGGCCCCTATCACGAGGAACGGGACTGCCTGTTCTTTGTGACGGAACTTGCCGGATGGCAGGACTTTCCCATCCGCAAAACATTGACGGAAAACCTGGACCTCCCCTTCTATATCGCAAACGACGCCAATGCCAGCGCCTTTGCGCAGCTCTGGTATTACGGCGACACATATGAAACGCAGGATATGATTTATGTACTGGCGGGCGAAGGCATCGGCTGCGGCATGATCTCTAACGGCAAACTTGTTATGGGACAGCGCGGCATTGCGGGCGAGTTCGGTCATAACTCTATCGACTACCGGGGCCTGCCGTGCGCGTGCGGCAACCGCGGCTGTCTGGAAAAATACTGCTCCACCATCGTCCTTCGGGAAAATATCATAAAATGCCTGGAAGCGGGGCAATCCTCCCTTCTTACGGCGCAAAACCTGAGCGCCGCCGCCATTGCCGATGCGGTCCGCCGTGGGGACGACGTCGCCTGCCGCGAGTATGACGAAGTCTGCGGGTTCCTCTCGATCGGCATTGTCAACCTGATCAACCAGTTTAACCCCGGCCTGATCGTCATCGGCGACGAACTGGCGGAAATCGCACCGGAACGGCTGCTTCATACCGTTCAAACCAAAGTGCGCTCCTGTGTGAACCCGATGACCAGCGGCGACGTGGCCATTGAAATTAACCGCCTGCCGGGCAGCCCCGCACTCTTGGGTGCGGCGGCCATCGCAGCGCAAAAAATACTGGCGGACCCCGGCAAGCTGATGCAGGCGGTCCCCGTAGCCGCGGAAGTTTAATCCCATCAAACAGAAATCCCGCCGGTTGGAGAAAGTTTTTCACCACGGCGGGATTTTTCTTGTCTCCTGTAAATTCTTGTCTTAGAATCAAAACAAGGAGGGAAGATTATGAAAAAAATTTTTAGCCTCATTTTGGCAGCAGGCATGCTTTTATGCACCGTATCCTGCGGGGAAACGGCGGTTTCCCCCTCTTCCGCACCGCCGTCATCACGTCACGAGGCGGAGTCCTCCAGCACAGCGCCATCTTCCAAAATTTCTTCAAAAGAAGCAAACTCCTCGTCTGAACCGCCGGTCTCCAGTGAAGAACCCGGCGAAAAAACAGATACCGAGTTTGAAACTATGGAGGATTACACCATCGGCGAGGCCACTTATTGGATTCCCGCTGAATGGACAACAGACACGCATGAGGCAGGGTTTAACCACCATACCCCATCGGGCGGACTGTTTAACACCAGCCATGTGATTGACAGCACTGGAACAATTGATCTGTCGAACGACAACGACGCCTACGTGACTTTAGCCTCTTTTTCCAAAAGCCTGATGAAAAATGTTACCAATCCGGAGGATGCAGAGGTTCAACAGGGAACGTTTCTTGACCACTGCGCTATGCTGCTGCATTATCAAAATGATATTTACGGAAATTCTTATGATATGTACAACCTGTGTTTTACCGATGTCAACAGCATCTATTCCTTCTCGTACGCATTTCCCACTTCCAGCCAGGAAGATGGAGAGGCCATCTTCGAATCCCTGACGGACTCTTTGGAGCTTGAATCTGTGGACTAATTTTCTATCCGCTCTCTTGCCGCCGGTGTGAACGCTGCTTCACACCGGCGGTTTTGCGATTCCACACGGTTGACAACCGCGCTTTATAAAGTTATAATTATAACCGTTCTGAATATAACAAATAGAGAGAGGGATAGAATGAGGGAGATTCTCGCTTACGTCAGCCACTTTAAGCGGTTATACGGGCAGCTGTTCCAACCCGTTGCCGCACAGTTGGGGCTTTCTCAGCTGGAAATTGATATTCTGCTGTTTCTTTACAACAATCCGGCGTATAATACGGCGCGCGATATCGTCGCCATGCGCGGGGTGGCCAAATCAAACGTGTCTACCGCGGTGGATGCACTGAAACGCAAAGGCTGCCTCCTTTCTGAAACCGACCCGGAGAACCGCAAGGTGCAGCGCCTTTCCCTGCCCGCTTCCATGGACGAGCCGCTTCGCACGCTCGCCGCGGTGCAGCAGCAGTGCTTCGCCTTTATGCTGGAGGGGTTTACATCGGAGGAGCGCGGCGCGCTGCGGCAGTTCCTGGAGCGCATCGACGCAAACGTCGTGACCGCACTGCAAAAAAAGAATCCAGTGGAAACGGAGGCCTAACAGGTGATCTATACATTTTTTATCTGTTTTATCGCGGGAATCGGCGCTGGACTGGGGACCGGCTTTGCCGGCATGAGCGCGGCGGCGGTGATCAGCCCGATGCTGATCACCTTCCTGCATGTGGAACCATACACGGCAGTGGGCATTGCGCTCGCCAGTGATGTGCTGGCCAGCGCCGTCTCCGCATACACCTACGGAAAAAATAAAAACCTTGACATTCGGAACGGCCTGGTCATGATGGCCTCCGTTCTCTGCTTTACCCTGGTGGGCAGTTATCTCTCCAGCCTGCTGCCCGGCACGGCAATGGGCGGCTTTTCCACCTTTATGACGCTGTTCCTGGGCATCAAATTCATCGTCAAGCCGGTCATGACCACCAAGGCCAACATGGAGGGCGTCAGCGCTAAAAAGCGTTTGATTCAGTCCCTTGCCTGCGGCTCGCTGATTGGTCTGATCTGTGGCTTCGTCGGCGCGGGCGGCGGTATGATGATGTTGTTGATTCTGACCAGTGTTTTGGGGTACGAGCTGAAAACGGCAGTCGGCACCAGCGTCTTCATTATGACATTTACCGCGCTGACCGGCTCCGTCAGCCATTTTGCCATCGGCGGGATGCCCGATCCGGTCATCCTGATCCTCTGCGTGCTGAGCACCCTGCTCTGGGCACGGATCGCCGCCAAATTTGCCAACAAGGCCTCCCCCATCGTCCTCAACCGGGCGACCGGCGTGGTATTGACCGTGCTTGGCGTTGCCATACTGGCGGTCAATTATTTATAAGTCTTTGAAACAGGGCTGTGGAAGTAAATCCACAGCCCTGTTTTCCTGTGCTTCGAACACTTGATACCTTCCCATACGTGTTTCCCTGGATTTGCCTCCGGTCTTGGAATTTTTCTTATTCCGTTTTCGTATACAATGCCTATAATACAAGAAACTTCGTCGCGATTCTCTCCCGGAAGGCGCGGTCGTGCTCCACAAACAACAGCGTGGGACCGCTGTCCAGAATCAGTTCCTCCATCTGCATGCGGGACAATACGTCGATAAAGTTGAGCGGCTCGTCCCAAACATAGAGGTGCGCGGGCTGACACAAACTCCGGGCAAGCAGGACCTTCTTTTTCTGCCCGTCGCTGTAGCCTGCCATATCCTTTTCAAACTGCTGCCGGGAAAAGTCCAGTTTGCGCAGGATCGCCTTGAACAGGCTTTCGTCCAGCCCGTTCTGTTCCGCGTACGCGCGCAGGTCCCCTTTCAGTCCGTCCGTCTGCTGCTGTACATAGGAACACACCAGATTGCCGCCAATTTGCAGCTCCCCCGTATGCGTGACCGGCTCGCCCAGCAGCAGCTTGAGCAAGGTGGATTTCCCGCAGCCGTTCCGGCCGCACACGGCGATACGGTCTCCGCGTTCGATAGTGAACCGCGCATTGGAAAAGACGCACTTTTCCCCGTAAAAGGCGGACAGGCCGTTTGCCTCCGCCAGCACGCGCTTGGGATACTCCATCGGGCGCAGGACCAGCCGCTCCGCCGTCTCCAGGTTTTTCAGCAGCTTCGCCTTCTCCTCCACCGCCGTTTCCCGCCGGAGATCGATGGTCTTGGAACGCTGCATCATCTTGGCGGCCTTGTGCCCGATGTAGCCGCGGTCCGGACGCAGGCCGGAATTGCGCGTATTGTACTTTCCTTTTTCCGTTTTGTCGCTCCAGTCGGAGGTTCGCCGCGCCGCCTTTGCCAGACGGTCCACCTCCTTTTTCAGCTTCTCCTGTTCCGCGCGCTCAAACTGATCCTGCCGCTCCCGGTTCTCCCGCCAGGAACTGAAATTGCCCGCCTGCACTTCAATGTCCGCACGATTGACGGACAGCACGTGGTCCACGCAGTGGTCCAGCAGCCACCGGTCGTGGGAAACCAGGATAAAGCCCTTTTTCCCGTTTAAATAACGGCAGACCGTTTCCCGGGCCTCCTCATCCAGATGGTTGGTCGGCTCGTCGATCAGCAGGAAGCGGTTCTCCCGCAGAAAGAGCACCGCCAGCAGCACCTTGGTCTGCTCGCCGTTGCTGAGCGTCTCAAACGGGCGATAGAGCACATCCTGGTCCACCTGTAAAAGGGACAGCTCCCGGCTAAGCTGCCACTGTTCCGCCTCCGGTGCCAGCGCTTCCGCAATTTCCAGCGTGTTCCACGCGGCGTCCGGCACGGGATAGGGGAAATACGATACCGGAACCGGGCAGGAAATGTGCCCGCTGTACGCATATTCTCCCAAAAGCAGCTTCAAAAACGTCGTTTTTCCCCGCCCGTTGCGGCCGATAAAGCCCAGCTTCCAATCCGTATCCATCTGGAACGAGACGTCCTCAAATACATTATCCGGGTTTCCATCGTATCCAAAAGTCAAATGTTTTACCTGTATCATTGCCATAAATGCATCCCTCCGCAGCATAATAAATAAGCCGCAGGAAAGCATGGCTCTCCTGCGGCTCTTATCTGCGGAAACAGCGCGCCCCTATCAAACACAGGCCCTTTTCAGGCGCAAAGCGTTTGAACGCGCGGACGGTTCCACCGGATTAAGGAGTTGCGGGAGCGTATCCTTCCTGCAGGGCGCAACAAACCAGAGAGACTTTCTCCCCGATTGGTCAGCGCCGTTCGTGTACAACACTCAGCAAGAAAAATAACGCAAGTTCCCAACTCCTATCATTTCATTTCTACACAGAACGGTCTGCCCGTTCCGTCTGTTTCTCAATATAACAAAAGAATTTCTCTTTGTCAACACCCAAACGCAGAAACGCCCCGGCGGAACCCGCCGGGGCGCTCTGCTATTGTCATTAGGAGAGAAGGGACCTCCGGTCGGGCCGCTCACTTGAGGCTAAAGCCTCGCTCGACGTTCTAAACAAGCATCTCCTTCCGCTTTTAGAAACATAGAAAGACCTGTTTTAAACATTGTCCGCAGGGTGAAAGCGATCCTTTCCGTCAGCCGGTGTTGTATTTTCAGCCAACTGTCACGGTGCAGTGCTTAACAGCAGCGGCGCCCGGCAGGGTCGTGTACACACCCGCGCTCTGGCCCGGTGTACCAACGGCCCACACACGGAAGTAATAGTCGTTGCCGATGCGGGTCACGTACTGGGTCTTGAGCACACCGCCGTTGCCGACGGTAAAGCTCGGGGCCAGGCCGTTTCCATTGACAACCGTCATCTTAAAGCAATATGCCGCGCCCCTTCTGACGGTAAAATCAACGGTGGTATCGGAGCGGACGAACGGAGCCGCCGCGCCGACAATCGCCGTACCGGCGACGCCATAGCTGTTATCTGTGATTCTCGTGGCAGAACCGGAGGATTTCCGGACGGTCTTTTCCTTCAGGCCTTCCATCGCGTCGCCCAGTGCATAATAAACCTTGGCGCGCGCGGGTCCGTTGTCCGGATCGTTCCGCATCAGGTCTTTCGCATCGTTCAGCGCTTTTTCGAGCGTGGCGGCGCTGTCGTCGGTGTACTTGCCGAGCGGAATGGATTCCGCTTTTTGAATGCGTGTTTCCAGCGCTTCCTTGGTCGGAATCTTGCGCAGCGCGATCATCGCGTTGTCAAGCGCCTCAGCCGCCCGGTCAACCTGTGCCTGTGTTGTATCCTTGTTCAGCAGGATATCTTCCGCTGCTGCCAGCGCATCCCGGAAGGTCTTAAAATCGTCCTTGTCGATGTCAAGGTATTCATCCAGATCAAGCGCATTGGCAGTCTCCACCAGTTGCTCCAGCCAGCTGTAATTTGCAGCAAAGTCAAGGTCCATAATTGCCTGATAGAGTGCGTCCGCGGCTTCCTTGACGTCCTTTTCCAAAGCGTTTTCGTCCGCCTGGACCTCGAGCGCCTTGGCGTAGGCAGCCTCCAGAACCGCCCAGCTCGCGCTGGTATAGTTCTCTTCGAGCAGGCCCTCCGCCATGATGATCGTGTCATTCAGTCCGTCCTTATTGCCGCTGGCAAATTGCAGGTAATGCATGACCTTCATCAGCTTGCTCCACGCGTTGTTGATGGCTTCCTGATCTGCTGCTTTGTCCGCGTCTACCTTTTTCGCTGCTGCCAGCGCCTTGTCAAGCGCTTCCTGCACCAGCGGGATTGCGTCGTTATACTCATCGGAACCGACGCAGCCCTCTGCGATCTCAATGGTCAGGCGCAGAACCTGCTTGTCGACCACGGTAAATTGGACGTTCAGGGTCCTGTTTGCATTGCCCATCGTGCCATCAAGGGTAAAGGCTTTCGTATCCTTGAAGGAGGTATCCTCCTCGCCGACG
Source organism: Anaeromassilibacillus senegalensis (assembly GCF_001261775.1). Taxonomy (GTDB): domain Bacteria; phylum Bacillota; class Clostridia; order Oscillospirales; family Acutalibacteraceae; genus Anaeromassilibacillus; species Anaeromassilibacillus senegalensis. Next base: position 1,005,374 of record NZ_LN868538.1, read on the forward strand.
AGAACCTTTGCAAATTCGCGGCCTTCCACTCTCGGGATAAAGGTCAGCTCATACGGCTCGCCCGCCTTGAGCTGCAATTCATATTTGCCGATGAGGTTCGCGATCGCCGCGTCCTCCGCGGTCAGTTTTGCGTTGGTGGTGAAGTTTACGGTGAGGGTATGCGCGGTGGGTTCGATCACGCCGCCCACAGCTTCTTCCAGGTCCTTCTTCACCGTATCGACGTCGTTCTGGCTCGCCTCGCCGTTGAGCTTCGCTTCCGCGGCGGCCAGCGCCGTCTGAATGGCGGCCCACTCGTCCGCTGTGTAATCATCTTCGCTCAGGCCGTTGGCATACGCAACGTACTGATACAGGTCGACGCGGTCGGGCTCGACATACGGCTCGCCGTCCTCGATGATCTCCATGATGGTCGGGAAGCTGTCGGTCCACGATACACGGACGTCGCTGACGTTCGCATAGGCGGAAATATCGAAGTCCGCGGGATTCTGCGTCAGTGTGCCCACCTGCTGCCATTCGCCGTTCGATTTGACGGAAACAGCCGGCGCTTCGCCTGCCGCTCCGGGCTGGAACAGGACGCGGAGCTGATTGACTTTCAGCCCCTGCAACAGCTTGTAGTCCACATGGCCCGCGCTTCTGGCGGTGTAAGAGGTGCCAATATCGCGGTCGCATACCGCGCTGGCGTCCGCGCCGGACTCTGTTGCCGCGAGCGGAATTTCTCCGCCCTCCGGCTCGCCCTTGTTGACTTCAAATTCATAGAACTGCAGCCAGTTGGACGCGCTTTGGGTCAGACGCATGCGCACATATTTGGCCGGCTGTCCGTTGCCGGTTGTCTCATAGATGCCGCCGTTGTTGTTGAGATCCTGTTCCGTAAAGGAACCAAGCTCGGTCCAATTGAGGTTATCCGCGGAAATTTCCACGACAGCAGCCTTGGCGCTGTCGGCATTTCCTTTTTCGAACACCAGCTTGACCTTGTTGACATTGATCAGATCGCTGTATTCCATCGTGACGGTCTGGCCCGCCTGCTGCGGCGCTCCGGTCCAAAGCTTGGTGCTGTAGTTGCCGTCGGTCAGGTTCTGGGTTCCGTAGCTCTGATAAATCCCAACGCCTCCCACGGACGCGCTCACAAAACGGCCCACGGGTTTTATGGTCCAGGTCAGGGACGCGGCGCCCAACGCAATGGGATCGGGCGTGTTGTTCTTGACTCTCACAAAAGCCGCTTCCGGCGCCGCATCTTTGGCGGTAATTGCCGTCCAGGACTTGCCGTCCACGGAGTATTCCATTGTCAGGCCTTCCGCCTGCGGATCGGCAGTCCCGGTCAGATTGCGCACCTTATTGAACGCAACACCGACATACTCGTTCCGGCCCAGGCTGGTTCCCTGCGGGACGGTTACGGAAAGGCTGCTGCCACTGTTTGCCAGCGCAAACGCCGCGTTGGAATTGGTGAAGAGGCGCGGTTCTCTGGAGACCGGCGCCACATTGTTGATCGCGCTTTCCGCCTGTGTCAGAATATAGCTGACAAACGGGCGCATGTTGTTCTTGGACGGGTTTGCCTGGTAGTCTCTGAAGGAAGACTCCGTCCCGGCGCCCTCCATCGCATGAACGATGTAGCGCGGATTATTGCTCTTGGAAAGCTCTTCGTTCTGGATTTTGGACGCCGCGTTGAACGCCGCCCAGCGGGCTTCGTCATCGTCGCTCAGCAGAACAGTCAGGGAATTCTCAATGACCTGCGCCATGTCGGACAGGCGGTTCAGGTTGCCTTCCAGTTCCGTATAGAGCAGCTCATAGGAGGCATCTCCACAATCTTTCATCATACGGATCTTTGCGATGCCGTCGTTCAATTCCTTGAATACCGCCAGCATCTTCTTCGCGGTTCCCAGTTCTCCGAGCGGATACTCCGCCTTGAACCTGGTATACATCTCCTGCATATCCTTTGCTTCCGGCTCGGTCACAATGTTTTTGCAGACCACGCGGTAGGCTTCCTGCAATTCTTCTCTAGACACGCCCGGGATGCCCTTTTCAATCAGATATGGGAAACTGTTGTCCCAGTTCTTCTGAGAGTCAAACTTCTTCGTGTTCCAGACGAAGTCCGCCACGCCAAAGAAAGCGACTTTGGAGGCTTCCGCCTGGTTCATGGGGTTCGCGATGACGCCGATCATATCCTTTGTCTCCGTACTGACGGCAAAGTTTGCGTCGATACGGTCCATAAAGAGCTGTGCGTCCGCATAGTCGTTGACGGGATAGTTCCACCAGATGCAGGGCTTGCGGCCCGTGCGGGTGGCAAAGTTTTCACAGGAACTGTTGTTGATCGGGCCGCACACGGCATCGCCGGTGAAGCAGATCACAACATCCTCGTGTACATTCGCTCTTTTAAAATAATCCATACATTGATTCTGTGTGGAGGATGAACCTAAACCGTAGGTATACCAGGTCGGGGTATAGAACAGAGGCTTGACTTTATCTGCTTCTGCCGCATCCTCTGTGTTGTACACCTCGTAAAGACGCCGCTGGGTCTTGTCAATCAGATACGGCTGGGTCTCTCTCTGGCTATAGGCGTCGCTGATATTAATATCGTCCATAAAAATGCCGAACTCCCGTACGCCTAATTCATACAAGCTATCAAACTTCGGAAGCAAGCGGTTATCAATTTCACTGTCTACCGTCGCTTTGGAGCTCATATTCAGCCTGCGCTGCATGGCGGGATGCGCGACCCAGACAAAATCGATGTTGCATTTTTTCGCTTCTGTCGTGATGACGCGGATGTCGTCCTTGGTCAGGACGCCCTGCTTGCGTTCCTGTTCGGTCACGGTGTCGGGGTATTCCTCGTCCCACAGGCCCAGATGATACGGGTCACCCTTCGGGCCATAGACAAAGACGTTCAGCTTCAGCTTCTTCGCAAACTCAAACCAGTCCACACGGGCCTGAACGCTCCACGGATAGCCGTAGAAGCCTTCTACCATGCCGCGGTACTGCTGGTTAGCATAATCGTCGAAGGTGACGGTGGTCAATTGCCCATTCATCCTCTGTTCAAGCATCTGCTCCAGGGTGGCGATGGCGTAGAACGCCGCGTCGTCATCCCTGCCCAGCAGCAGGAAATCGCCGTGCTCGCTGTTGTTGTTCAGCTGGACGATGTGCATGTCAAACTTGTTTTCGCCCGGCGCAAAGACGTCGCGGGAGACATTGTGCTCTGTGGCATATGCGTCCGCCGCCTTGCCGGAACCGTTGACTCCCAGCAGAAGGTTGGTCTTATCCGCCACAGGCGCCGCGCTGTAGGAATAGGTCAGCCCCGCGTTGTCCAGAACCTCTTCCAGACGGGCCTTGGTGACCTCGCTGATGCCGTCTTCCAGCACAACGTTGACTTCCTCGGTCAGCGTGACGCGGCCCTCGCCCAGCGTCATCTGCTGCGGGATCGGATACACCGTGTATTCAATCTGCCGCTCGGCTTCACTGCGCACATCCGCCGTGAAGGAAACGGTCTTAGTGACATCCTTGTAGGTGACCGTGGCCGTCAGCGTAACGTCCGTGGATTCCGCCGGCGCGGTAACGGTGACTTTGCCGGTCTCCGGGTCGATACTGAGCAGGTCGCTGTCGCTTTCCCAGGAAATGGACGCGCCGTCCTCATCGGAAACAATCACGCTGAAGTCGCCGTTGATGATCTTCGGTACATTCAGCCTGGCAATCGCTTTGTCGACAATCGCCTCGTTGGTGAAATGGTAAAGCTCCAGCTCATAGACCGAAACGCCGTCCCAACCGTCATCCGGGCGGGTGATGCACCACAGGCGCACATAACGGCCCGTGGCGGGCTCGTCCAGTGTAATCCGTTCGGCTTTGCCCTGACCATCTTCGGTTTTATAAACGGTGGTAAAATTTGTATTGTCATTGGATACCTGGATTTCATAGCCGCTCGCATACGCGGCTTCCCAGTAGATACGCACCTGGTTGAAGGTCATTTCCTCCCCCAAGTCCACCTTCAGCCACTGCGGCGCGTGGTTGCGGATTTTATCAACAGACCAACGGGATCCGCTGACATCACCATCAAACGCATGCTGCGCAATATGGCCCGTGCCGCTCTCCACACCAGAAGCGGAAGCAGTTTTGTTCAGCGCCAGGTTCGTGCCGTCTTCCGGCTGTGTGCTGGAGATTGCCGTTCCAAGCAGACCGGACAAGTCCGCTGTTGCTGCCGACGCCGCCATTGTAACGGTGCTCATCAGCAATGCGAACGCCAGGAGCAGGGACAGGATTTTGCTGCCGTTTTTTCTCATTTTCACATCTCCTTCTTTCCAAAAACATGCTTTAAAGTTTCAAAAAGCCAAATGAACGCCTCACCCTCCTTGCTGGTTTTCTCCGCACGACGCGGAGGCAGTCAACATTTCACGGTACGCCAATAGTATTTATATTATAGTTTTAGCGGATAAACTAGTCAATTTTTAGACATTTTGTATACAGGTTTAATGTTTTTTTATTTTTCATATTTCTGCGGACAAGAAATTATGATAAAATGCCAAATTTTGGTGGATGGTTTTTTTATTTTTTTGTTTGTCCGCTTAATGTTTTTTTGGTCAACCTCTTTCACTCTTTGATTTCAGCCGCGCAGATGAATAAATATTCATACAGCTTCAGTTTAACTTATATTTATTCATATTTTGATCAGTCAAATCCGGAATGGTGCAAAAAAAATCCACAATCTGTAACCGTGTATTTTGACGAAACCGGATGCGGGAAACCTTGTCCATACATAGTATAGAAGAGAAAAACCGCACCGGGAGGGACCGCAAATGCAGATACATGTGATACAGCCGGGAGAAAGCATCTATACCATCGCTCGCCGCTATGGTGTGCCGGCAGAACGGATTATCACCGACAACGAGCTTGCCCAGCCGGATCGTCTGGCAGTGGGACAAACGCTTGTGATCCTGTTCCCGGAACAGGTCCATACTGCGGAGCCGGGCGAGACGCTGCCGTCGATCGCGCAGCGGTTCGGCGTGCCGGTGCGGCAGCTCCTGCGCAACAACCCCGCCCTGTACCGCTCCGTGCGGCCCGGGCAGTCAGTCGTATTGCGGTATCCGGCGCCGCCGCTCGGCCCGCTCGCCGTCAACGGCTATGCGTATCCGTTCATCAACCGGGACACCCTGTACAAAACGCTGCCTTTCCTCACCTATCTGACGCTGTTCGGCTGTCATGCCAACGCGGACGGGTCGCTCAAAAACATGGACGACGCCGAACTGATCGCAACGGCCCGCGCCTACGGAACCGCACCGCTGATGCTGATTTCCAACCTCGACTGTCAGGACCGCTTCAACAGCGAGCTGGCGCACCGGATTCTGAACAGCCCTGAAGCGCGCGAACGGCTGGTTGCGCAGACGTATAGCCGCGCCCTGGAGTTGGGCTATGCAGGGATCGACGTCGATTTTGAATACATTCTGGAGGAGGACGCGGAGGCCTATGCCTCGCTGATGCGCGAGCTTTCCGCCAAACTGAACCCCGCCGGTCTTGTTGTCTTTACCGCTTTGGCCCCAAAGAGTTCCTCCGACCAGAAGGGCGTCCTCTACGCGGGCCACGACTATGCAAGCCTTGGCCGCGCCGCCAACGGTGTGATGATTATGACCTATGAGTGGGGCTATTCGACCGGCATGCCGATGGCAATCGCCCCGCTTGACAGCGTGCGCCGGGTCATGGATTACGCTGTTACGCAGATCGAACCGGCCAAGCTGCTGATGGGCATTCCCAATTACGGCTACGACTGGACCTTACCTTATATATATGGGCAGTCGCGCGCGCCCTCCATTTCCAACACGGCGGCGGTACAGCTGGCGGTCGACCGCGGCGCGGTCATCCGGTACGACCCAAAAGCCCAGTCTCCCTGGTTTCGGTACTGGGATGCATCCGGCAGGGAACACGAAGTCTGGTTTGAGGACGCGCGCAGCATCACGTCCAAGCTGGTGCTGGCGCACAGCTATCCATTGCAGGGCGTCAGCTATTGGAACGTCATGCGGTATTTTCCGCAGAACTGGCTGGTACTCAACGCATTGTTTCATATCCGGAGCGGCATTGACTGAGAACAAAAAAGGGTCTGTCCCATCATGGGCAGCATACACAGAACCGGCTGAACGACAAATCCCCCCGCCTATGGCGGGGGGGGTCCTGATATCCTGTCCGGATTTTGTGCCAAATGTGCGGTTTGAGAAAGCCCCGCTCTTTTTTCAATCGGGGGGTACCCCTCTTCCTCCTCCCGAAGCCCCCTCCACTTTCCGCGATCAGCCACCACCCCCCGCGCCCCCACCGGC
>NZ_LN868538.1:1012311-1227382 GCF_001261775.1 Anaeromassilibacillus senegalensis
TTTATCACCTTGTAGAGGTGTAAAGAAGACAGGACCTGTCTGGTCCTCAACGCTTTTTTTCATCCCGGGAGCGGCCTGGTCTGAGACCAAAAAGGGGCCTGTCCCATCATGGCCAGCATACACAGACCCGGCTGAACGACAAATCCCCCCGCCTATGGCGGGGGGATTCCTGATATCCTGTCCGTATTTTGTGCAAAATGTGCGTTTTGAGACAGCCCCGTTCTTTTGTCAATCGGGGATTACCCGTCTTCCTCCTCCGGAAGCTCCATCAACTTGCCGGGATCAGCCAGCACCTGCTGCGCCGCAATGGCCGCCGCGCCCATCAGCACGGGATTTTCCGGCATCTCGTCCAGCTCAATGGTGATCTCATTGTAGATCAGCGGGTTGACGCATTTATGTACACGTTCCTGTACGATCGAGAGCAGCAGCTCGCCGTCCACTTTGGTCAGCTCGTCGCCGATGACGATCAGGCCCGGGTTGAACTGGTTTACCAGATTGATAATGCCGATCGCCAGGAAGCCGCATACCTTTTCAAATTCCTCGCGCGCGACCTTGTCCCCCGCCTTGACCGCCTCGGAAATGCGCTGTACACTCAGGTCTTCTGTGGACAGCACGGAATCCTCTCCGGCCTGCAGCCGCTTCTGAATGTTTTCACACAGGACGATGGTGGAGCAGTATTTTTCCAAACAGCCGTAGTTGCCGCACTCGCACAGGGGCCCGTTGAAATTGATCGTGTTGTGCCCAAACTCGCCCGCAAGCCCGCGGTGGCCCAGCACCAGCTTGCCGTCCGTGATCATGCCGCAGCCCACGCCCTGTCCCGCCAGCACATAGATCATGTTGCGGATGCCGTATTCCTTACTGCGGTACCAGAGCTGTGCAAACGCGCCGGCGTTCGCGTCGTTGACAATCTGGATCGGCACGGTGAAGTCCTTGGTCAGCGCGTCCTTAATCGGAAAATTCTGCCAGCCGGACAGCTCCGTCACAAAAAAGATGCTGTCGCGCTCCTCGTAATACGGGCCGGGCATTGCCATGCAGACCACAGGGATTTCCGTGTCTGTATTTTCCTGCAGCATGGTGTAAATCGCAGTCCGAATCCGGGTAATCGTGATCTGCACGTTCTCCTTGGGCCCAATGCGGTACTGCTTGACCGTATAAAGCTTACCGGACAAGCCCGCCAGGCAAAGGAAAAACGCGCTGCGCGTCATACGGATGCCGATCACCTTATACTTCTGGTCATTTAACGCAATGCCGATGGAGCGCCTTCCCTTACTGCCGCTCATCAGGCCGGTTTCGACCACCAGGCCGCAGGTGATAAATTCGTTGATGATGTTGGTGATGGTCGCCTGCTTGAGCCCGGACAGTTGGGAAAGCGTGGCACGCGAACAGACCCCTTCCTGCCTCAGCAGATCCAGCACCAAAGCACGGTTGATCAACTGGCTTTTTTCCTGATTGATACTTTTGCGCGTATTAAATTCATTCATGTTTACTCCCGCCCATCCATTGGTAATTTTCTCCATTATACTAAAATTTTTTTGCATATAAATTCTTGTATTTAATTAAAACCATACAGAATGCACCATTTTTACGAAAAAATATGTTTTTCTCGAGATAGCATTTATAAAATTGCCATAAAATCACACCACTGTCCTATGTAATTTGATCTATAACCTATAGATAGCATCCATTCAGGCCGTATATTTTTTCACCTTTCAGAATCATATCTCCCTTACCCGCCCAGATCTGTCATCCGGTGATCATTTACACGCTATGAATGATGTTGAAAAATAATTTTATTCAAGCAGAAAAATTGTTGTAATTTTCCAGATTCACCTCTTTTTTTCTTTTACAGATTCTATACTGAAAAAGAAACAATAACGGACCGGCTGTCCGGATGAAGGAGGGTAGAAAGGAGACTGAAAAAACAATTGTTTAAGGAGGAATGAAAACGTGAAAGGAAATACTCGCATCGGCAGAAAGCTGACCGCACTGGCACTGGCCTGCGCACTGCTCTGCGGCGGCACAGCCAGCACGGCGATGGCCGCCATCAATAACCGGACACAATATGATCCCATGCACGGCCCAGAATCCGTCATGGAGCTCCCCTCTACCCCCAGTCAGGAGGAAACCGCGCCGCCGAAGGCAGAAGCTCCCTCGCGCACAGCGTCTTCCAGCAGCGCTTCCGCACAGGAGGAAGAAACGCTTTATAATGTAGCGTTGAACGCTGCGGCCGCCGCCTCAGATACAGAAGACGCCAACTTCCCCGCCTCCAAAGCGGTGGACGGCATTGTCAACCGCGACGTAAAACCCAACAGCGATCAATCCCGCTGGGCCAGCAATACCACCGGCGGCACCAAATGGCTGAAGATCGACTTCGGCAAATCGTATCCCATCTCTTCCATCGCGCTGGAATGGGAACGCCGGAACCCCACCGACTATTCCGTTGAGCTCTCCGAGGACGGGCAAAACTGGACGTCCGTCTACACCAGCACGCAGACCCCGTCCGATTTCCGCGAAGAGATCGCGCTGGACGCGCCCGTTTCCGGACGCTACCTGCAAATTGTAATCCGCGCCTTTAATGAAATCAGCGAAACCATCAAGTGGAACACCGTCTCCCTCTATGAGGTGGAGGCGTACAGCACAGAGGAACCGGAGGTGCCGGACGAGCCCATCGAGGAGGGCAACCTCTGTCTGAAGGGCACCGCCACCGCATCCGCCAGTGAAGCCGCCGACTTTTCCGCCAGCAAAGCCATTGACGGTGTGATTGACCGGAACGGCAATAAGAAATCCCGCTGGGCCAGCGCCGTAGGCAACGGCCCGCACTGGCTGAAAGTCGACCTCGGCGCGGTCAAGCCCGTGAAAAATATCGTACTGGAATGGGAGCGCCGGAACGCGACCTCCTACACGGTAGACTTCTCCGAGGACGGGGAAAACTGGAACCCGGTCTACACCGGCACCGGCGCACCCGCCAACTTCCGGCAGATTATCGCGCTGGACGAGGCGGTCAAAACGCGCTATATCCGCGTATACATTTCCAAATTCAACGCCACCAGCGAGGGCGTCACCTGGAGCACCGTCTCCCTGTATGAAGTGGAGGCCTACAGCGGCGATATCCCGCAGACGCTTGCAGACGTCGCCGCCTCCCTGCAGGTTCCCGCCGTTCAGGCGGGCGACACCGTGCTGACGATGCCGGCCGTGCCGGAGGACTGCACCGTTGAACTGATCGGCGCGGACTACGAGCAGGTCGTGGACAGCGACGGAACCATTTATCCGCCGGTTTCCGACGTCACCGTTTCCGTGATGTTCCTGGTTACGCGCGGCATTGAAACCGCCAAATCCCCCGACATCGCCGTGGAGATTCCCGGCACCGAGCCGGCCGGCGGCAACGCAAAGCCGCTGGTCATCCCGGAGCTGCGCGAGTGGAGCGGCGGGCAGGGCAATTTCTCCATCTCGAACGCGACGCGCATCGTGGTGGATGACGTCTACGCAAACGAGCTGCTGGAGACGGCAAACACCTTTGCGGAGGACTATGAGGACATCACCGGCCGCTGGGCCTCCGTCACCACGGGCAGCAAGGCGGACGCGCACGGCTTCTTCCTCACGCTGGACACCGAAGACGGCGGCCTTGGCGACGAGGGCTATTACCTCCGCGTAGACGACAGCCTGACCATCGAGGCGGAAACCGCACAGGGCGTATTCCTGGGCACGCGGTCCGTCCTGCAAATCCTCAAGCAGACAGGCACCACGATCCCGAAGGGCGTCTCCCGCGACTATCCGAAGTTCAAGGTGCGCGGCTTCATGTTCGACGTGGCTCGCCGCCCGGTCTCCCTGGAATTCATCACAGAAGTCATGAAAACCATGTCCTGGTATAAGATGAACGACTTCCATCTCCATCTCAATGACAACTACATCTGGATGAACAATTATGCCACCAAACAGGAGGCCATTGAAAACGCCTATTCCGCTTTCCGCCTGGAGTCCAGCGTACAGGGCGAAAACGGCGTCTATCTGACGGCGCAGGACCTGTCCTATTCCAAGCGGGATTTCGGCAATTTCATCGACCTGTCCAAACAGTACGGCGTCAATATCGTACCGGAATTCGACAGCCCCGGCCATTCCCTGGCCTTTATTAAGGTACATCCGGAATACGCTTACAACGGCTCGAACACACACAGCCCGCAGGAAAACGGCGCGATGCTGGACGTGACCAACCCGGAAGCCGTTGAATTTATGAAGGGTATCTTTGACGAATACCTGGACCCGCAGGACGGCGAGGAGCCGGTCTTCCGCGATTCCGTCTTCCACGTCGGCGCGGACGAATTCTACGGCAACGCGGAGCAGTACCGGAAATACGCGGACACCATGCTCAAATATGTGCTGGACAAAGGCATCACCCCGCGCATCTGGGGCAGCCTGACCAGCAAGAACGGCAGCACGCCGGTCGTTTCGGAAGGCGTGCAGATGAATATCTGGAGCAAGGGCTGGGCGCAGCCGCTGCCGATGTTCAATCAGGGCTACGATTTGATCAATATTCTGGACAGCAATCTGTACATTGTGCCCGGCGCCAATTACTACCACGACTATCTAAATGTACAGTACCTGTACAACAACTGGACCCCCAATAATTTTGACGGTACGGTCATTTCCGCCTGCGAGCCGCAGATGCTGGGCGGTTCGTTCGCCCTCTGGAACGACATGACCGGCATCAGCTACAACGGCATCACCGAGTACGACATGTTCGACCGCCTCTTCCCGCCGATGCAGGCCCTTTCCGAGAAATGCTGGGGCGAGGCTTCGGACAAGACCTACGCGGAATTCCAGTCGCTCGCCAAAACCATTGGCACCGCGCCGAACACCAATCCGCGCGGCATTGTGGAATCCAAGGGCGACGAGGTCCTCTCCTTCGATTTTGAAGGCTCTCTGGGCCGCGCCATGTCCGACACCTCCGAAAATGGCTACGATGCGCTCTACATGTCCAACGTCGAATTGACGGAGGACGGCAAGAACGGCCAGGGCCTGGCATTTACCTCCTACGACAGCCACGTCTCCCTGCCGCTTTCCAACATGGGACCGGAATACTCCATGTCCATGTGGGTCAAACGCGAGCTGGGCGGAAACGACGAACAGATTCTGCTGGAATCTGCCAAAGGAACGTTTAAAGCCGTGCAGGCGGGCACCGGCAAGGTCGGCTTCTCCCGCGACGGCGTGGACTATTCCTTTGACTACACGCTGCCGGTCGGCGAGTGGGTCAAGCTCGGCATCGTCGGCCAGCACAACAAGACAAAGCTTTTTGTCAACGACGTCTATGTGGATGAGATCAGCCGCGCGAATACCGTCATCACTCAGCACGGCGTCAGCGCCGCGCAGTTCGGCACCTTCCTGCTGCCGCTGGCAACGCTGGGCAGCGAAACAGACGCCTTCCAGGGTGTGATCGACGACTTTACCGTTTCCAAAGGCGACCTCTTCATTGACAAGAGCCTGGTGCCGCACAGCAAGATGACCGCCACGGCGACCAGCGAGAAGAATCCCGCCACGGGCACCGACGGCCCGGCCTCCTTCGCCATCGACGGGGACGAGACGACGCTCTGGCACACCAACTATCCGGCCGGCGCCTCCGACGCGCTGCCGCAGAGCATCACCCTGACCTTCAGCGAACCGTTTCACATTAACAAATTCACCTATCTGCCGCGCTCTTCCGGTCCGAACGGCATCATCACGCAGTACGACCTGCAGGTAGTCACTGCCGACGGTGAAACCGTCACAGTCGCCAGCGGCAATTGGGCGAACAACGCCAGCCTGAAAACCGCCACCTTCGACGCGGTGAATGCAAAGAGCATCACGCTCACCGCCAAGGCGGGCGGCGGCGGCTTTGCCTCTGCCGCGGAACTCAACGTCTACCAGGTTATCAACTGACAAAGCTGCCTTACTGTTGGCTAAACGCGTAACAATCGGCTGCATTTGATGGCTCCTCCCCGCTCCGGTGGGGAGGAGCCGTTTTCATGCCGCCATCACTCTGTATAAGGCCGCTACTGCGGTCCATTCTTTTCGGACAACTTTCCCGCGCCGCAAAGGGCGCATAGACTGGCGCGGGAGGTTATGACTATGAATCCATATACAACAAACGGATCCGTTCCGTTTTATGTACCGGGATGTTTTCCGGGATGCAACCCCACGGGGACCGTGGGACCAACCGGGCCAAGAGGTGCAACGGGTCCAACCGGGGCCACTGGCGCAACCGGCCTGCGGGGGGAAACCGGCCCGACCGGGCCAAGAGGATTGACCGGCGCCACCGGGTCCCGCGGCCCAACCGGGCCGACCGGCATGCGGGGCGCAACCGGCTCCACCGGGCCGCAGGGGGTAGCCAACCGGGTCGCAGGGTGCCACAGGACCAACCGGCGCGCAAGGCGCAGCCGGTCCTGCCGGACTGCGGGGAGAAACCGGTGCGGCAGGGCCGCAGGGCGCCACAGGAGCAACTGGTGATCAGGGACCCATCGGCCCCACCGGACCACGGGGGGAAACCGGTGCAACCGGACCGCAGGGGGTAACCGGTGCGACCGGCGACCAGGGCCCCATTGGGCCTGCCGGACCACAGGGCATAACCGGTGCAACCGGACCGCAGGGCGACGCCGGCGCGACGGGAGCAACCGGGGCAACAGGCCCTTCCGGAGTGGACACCCGCGACTATTCCCTGTTTTATGTACAGTCCGACACCTATCGCGACGGTTCCTTCCTCACGCTTTACCAGTATCTGCGCGGGAACGGAGGGATCACGCTGGACGCCAACAACCAGACGATTACCCTTTCTCCCCGTCACCTTTACCAGGTGGCGTTCATGGTACAGGGGCAGGCAGCAGCGGGAAGCTACCTGCAGGTTGCCCCTTATGTGGGCAGCAGGGCAGATCCGAATTTCACCGCTACCGCGCAGGCGGTTTCCGGCGACAATCCCATTTCCGTGACCGGCAGCTTTTTTGTCGACGTACCTTTGCAAACCTTTCTTTCTCTCCAGGTGCACGGCGCGCTGACCGGTACGCTCACCGGCACCCTCAGCATTTTTGTTGTGAACGACCTGTAACAAAGAGCAGCGCCCCCGGAGTAAAATTGCTCCGGGGGCGCTGCTCTTTTCCTTTATATGGCTTTTTATTGGACTGTCACGGTGCAGGAGGTGGTATAGCCGTCCACGCTGGCGCGGATCACGGCGGTCCCTCTGGCGCGCGCCGTCACCCTGCCGCCCGCGTTCACAGTTGCCACGGCGGCATTGCTGGTCGTGAACCGGACATCGGACGCACTGTAGACGATTCCCGTCGGCACGGAATCGATCAGCCACTGAAAGCTTCCGCCGGGCGAGAGCCGCGCGGAAATGCGGGTGGAACCAATGCCCGCGCGGGCCGGCACGTCCCGCTGCTGTGAAAATTGATAGACGGATTCCGCCAGATCTCTTGCGATAACGTCGATGTTGTTCTGAATCCAAACCATGTCCTGCGTGTTGTCGTGGAACGCCGTTTCAATCAGTGCACGCGGCATGGTCGGTGTGTTCAGCTCCAGAAACGAGTTGTTGTTGACGCGCCGGATATTGGACGTATCAGGATAGGAATAGTTTCTGGCAAGGAGCTGCGTGAAGGTGTTGCCCCCCTGGTCCTGCCCGTGCAGATAAAAGCGCGCGCCCCGGGCCTGCCCGTTGGCGGCGTTCGAGTGGATGGACAGGTAAAGGTCGCACCCGCGGTTTTCCGCCTCCCGGATGCGGGCGCGCAGAAAACTGCTCTGGCTGGACGAGGGGCCGTCCTGCGGACCGGCGACAATGTAGTTGATGCCGTACTGCTGCAAATACGGCACCATGGCTACGGCGATCTTCCGCATGTACATCTCCTCGTTGCCAACGCCGTCCGCATAGGTATTCCACGGCTGGGCGGACGGGCTGATGTAGACAAGGAACGGTTTTTCCGCGACGGCAGCCGAGGCCGGCGGGATCCCGGCAACGGACACGGCAAGGCAGAGCAATGCGGCGGTCAGGCTGGTCTTAGCTGGTCGTTTCATAACGGTTTCTCCTCTCTGTTTTTCCGGTGAACCGGTTGTCTTTATCCTATCGGAAACCATCTGCCAAATAAGTCAGATTCAGAATAAATCCGCAAACTTTCTGTGAATGATTCGATTCATTCATCAAACGGTATTTTATGATAATTCCATATAATTCTTCCATTAGTATCACTTTATTTATCAATTTTGATTTAATACAATTACAGATTTAAATGGTTTAACTTGAATCTTTTGGTTGTAAAACTGAAAGGAGGATGAAGCGCGCTTATTTGGATCAGAGGAATGGGGACCGCCGCCGGAACCGCCGGCACAGCGTCCCCGCAAAATGAAAGGAGCTTGCAGATGAAATGGAAAAGAGCAACCGCAGTCCTGCTCAGCGCATTGCTGGCACTGGGAAGCTGCACACCGGCGTTTGCCGTACCTGAAGCGGCGGAGCCGCAGAAAGGCGCGGATCTGGAAGAACAAATCAACCTGTCCCTGTCGCAGCTCACACTGCGTGACCGCGCCCGCCTGACGCTGGGCGGCATCGCGGGGGAACCCGGACAGAGCAGCAAAATCGGCAACCAGACCAAAGCGATCGCGGACAAGGGGCTCGGCTACATGACCATGTCCGACGGCCCGATGGGCTGCAACGTCATGGGGCACCACACCTCCTTCGGTTCCGGCATGATTATGGCTTCCACCTGGAATCCGGAGCTGGTTTACCAGATCGGCGAGGTCATCGGTAAGGAATGCCTGGATAAAGATATCCAGTATTTCCTGGGACCGGGCACCAACATCAACCGCGACCTAATCAACGGCCGCACCTTTGAATATTACAGCGAAGACCCGTACCTCTCCGCGCAGACGGTCGCCCCATATGTGCGGGGCGTCCAGAGTATGGACGTCGCCGCCACGGTCAAGCACCTGATGGCGAACAACCAGGAGAAAAACCGCAACTTCATGTCGTCCAACGTCAGCGAGCGCGCCATGCACGAGCTGTACCTGCCGGCCTTCCAGGCCTCCATCGAGCAGGGCGACGCGTGGAGCGTGATGACCGCGGCCAACCGCATGAACGGCATCTTTACCAGCGACAACCGCTATGTTCTCACCAATCTGGTTAAATACGACTACGGCATGAAGGGCGTTGTGATCACCGACTGGATCAACACCCGCACCGACGTGATCGCCGCCAAGGCCGGACTGGATCTGGCCATGCCCTACAGCGCGGGCAGCCCCTTCAAGAAGCTGGAAGCGCTGATCCGCGGCGACGAGCTGGACGTCAAATACCTGAACGAGGCGTCCCAGCGCTTTTTGCGATTGGCGCACCTGACCAAGTCCATGATCTCCACGAACGAGGTCGATTCCACCGGCTACACCGCGGCGGACCGCAAAAAGGGCGAGTCCAATACCCCGTCCAATCAGGCGGTTGCGCGGCAGGTCGCGGATGAAGGCATCGTCCTGCTGAAAAACAACGACAACCTTCTGCCGTTGGACAAAGAGACAACCGGCTCCATCGCCCTGCTGGGCAAATACGTCAACTACAACTTCTATGTCCCCGGCTTGGGCGGCAGCGGCGCGACCAACCCGCCGTACCAGATCACCAATTTACAGGGATTACAGAATAAACTGGGCGATTCCGTCAGCCTGAACGTCCCCACCTACGACGAGGGCAATTTCGCGGCGACCAAGGCCGCCGCGGTGGAGGCCGCGAAGAACTCCGAATACGCGATCGTCTTCGCGGGCCTGAACAGCACCACCACCGGCGACCCGAATGTGGCGGACACCGAGGACGGTGACCGTTCCAATCTCGACTTCCCTCCGCTTCAGCTGGAACTGATCAACGCCGTGGCGGAAGCGAACCCGAAAACCATTGTGGTTCTGAGCGGTTCCATGTACGAGGTGCGCGACTGGGTGGACAACGTCCCCGCCGTACTGCAAACCTACTATCCCGGCATGGAGGGCGGCAACGCCGTCGCGGACATCCTGCTGGGCAATGTGAACCCCTCCGGCAAACTGACCAACACCTGGCCCAAGCGCTACGAGGACACCGTCGGCTATGTGCCGGGCCACGAGGGCGAGGACCAGCGCAATGTGAAATATGACGACGTGTTCTACAAGGAAGGTGTCTATGTCGGCTATAAGTGGAACGACCAGCAGAACATCGAGCCGGAATTCGCATTCGGCCACGGGCTTTCCTACACCGACTTCACCTACGGCAACCTGCGCTTCAGCGCGGATTCCATGGGACGCGACGATACCATTACTGCCAGCGTGGACGTGACCAACAACGGCAGCCGCGCGGGCAAGGAAGTCGTACAGCTCTATATCCACGATGTGGAATCCTCCATCGACCGCCCGCTCAAGGAGCTCAAGGGCTACAAAAAGATTTCCCTGGAGCCCGCCGAAACCAAAACCGTTGACTTTTCCATTGACGCGGAATCCCTGAGCTTCTGGGATGTGGACGTGCATTCCCTGATGGCGGAAAAGGGCGATTTTGAAGCCTGGATCGGCAGCGCATCCGACGATATCCGCCAGAAGGGCGCCTTTACCCTGACGGAAGACACGCTTCCGGATCCGGATTATCGCGTCGTGCAGGCAGAAGACGCCGCCGACACCGCCGACACACAGGTCAAAGAGGGAGCAGAGGTAGACGGCGCCAAAACCGGTTATCTGCTCTTTAACAGCGCGGACAGCCACGCCAAGTGGACGGTCAACGTGCCGCAGAACGGCAACTATTCCCTGATCTTCCGCTACTCCAACCCCGGCTACAACGGCGCGACCGCTTCGAGCTACGGCCCGAACCGCGTGACCACACTGCTGGTCAACGGGGAGAACGCCGGTGCGTACGACTTCCAGAACACCCGCTGGGATACCGTCTGGAACTACGACAGCATCGACGTCGCGCTGACGGCGGGCGACAACACCGTCGAATTGCAGGGTACCGACGCAACGGAAAACCTGCATCTTGATAAGCTGATCGTGCAGACCATCCACCGCACCGCGCCGAAGCCAGCGGACTGCGCGCCCGACGACGGCGACGTGCCGCCCCCAGATGAAACCGACGACGGCTTTGTCTATCAGGCGGAGAACGCCACCGAACTCAACGGCGCGGAAATCGCCAAGAAAACCCCCGGCTTCACCGGGACAGGCTATATAGAGCTTCAAAACGCGGGCAGCACCGTCAACATGGACGTGCTCGCGCCGACTTTTAATGCCTACCGTCTGGGACTCACCTACTCCAATGGCAACCGTGAGGCCGCCCCGTGCGAGCTGTACGTCAACGGCAAATTGGCTGCAACCTATTACCTGCCCTCCACCGGCGGCTGGACGCGCTGGAAAACCGAGATGTGCGCGCCGGTCGACCTCAAGGTGGGATTAAACCAGATTCAGATCAAAGCGCTGAACCAGGGCCTGTTCCTCGACAGTGTCCTGATGCACGGCGGCATGGGCGTGCTGGATACCACCGCGCCGGAGGTCATCGCAACGGTGCCCATGGCGGGCCGCTACATGCCCAACCTGACCGCCAGCATCGACGTCTACTTCTCCGAGGTGGTCAAAACAGCGGACGGCGCTTCCTTCACCCTCTCCGACGGGGAAAAGGCCATCGCTTGCGCCGTCGAGGCAAACGGCAGCAAGCTCTCCCTGACGCCGGAGGAAATGCTGGAATACGGCAAGGTTTATACCGCGGTACTGCCTGCCGCCGCGATTACGGACGCTTCTGGCAACGCGATGGAAGCGGATTACCAATTTACCGTCAAAGCCCCGCAGGTATTCACCTATGAGAGCAGCGACGCGGATCTCGCCTACCACGGCTCCGGCTGGACCGAAGCGGACGGCGTCAAATCCACCGCCAACACGGGCGACTTCGTGGAATTCTGGTTCGACGGCACCAACGCAAAGCTGTACGGCCCCAAGGGTCCTGATCTCGGAACCGCCTCCGTCGCCATCGACGATACGGCCGCCGGTTCCGTCAGTTTCCAGCAGGACGACGCGGCGGACAACGCGCTGGTATACGACACCGGCACCCTCTCCGAGGGCATGCACCGCGTCCGCATCACGGCGGACGGCGCGATCGGCCTGCGCACACTGGAGATCGTCGGCGGACTCTCCTCCGCACCGATGTCCACCGACGGCTTCTCTGTAAACGGTTTCTCCTACGCGGTCGACTCCGAGCCGTTCTCCAATATCTTCGACGGCACGGAAGCGCGCTGGTCCTCCGGCCAGATGCAGGCCCCCGGCCAGTGGCTGACAGTCGATTTCAAAGAGCCGAAGGACATCAACACCCTTGTGATGTACACCCCGAACGACGACTACATCCGCGGCTACGAGGTTTACGCCTCCAACGACGGAACCAACTGGGGCCCGGTCCTCACCTCCGGCAAGGGCGTCAAGGGCTACACCACCATGAACTTCTCCAAGCAGAACTGCCGCTACATCAAAATCGTGCAGACCGGTTCCTCCTCCAACAACTGGTGGTGCGTCAACGAGGCGTACCTCTTCTGCAAGGAATTTACGGACAAAGAGCCACCGACCCCGCCGGAATATCTCTATGCAACCGGCCTCGGCGGGCAGGTGATCCTGAACTGGGAGGGCGGCTCCGATGACGTCGGCGTGGCCGGTTACATCGTATACCGCAACGGCGAGGAAATTGCCCGGACCTCCGAGCTTCTCTATGTGGACACGGACGTCGAGAGCGGCGTCACCTATACCTACACCGTCAAATCGTACGACCTCGCGGGCAACCTCTCCGACGCGTCCATGGAATTCCAGGCGCAGGAGGACTCCAGCAAAGAGCAGCTCCCGCGCGACAAGTGGACCGCCAGCGCGTTTAAATCTCCGGCTTCCGCTTCCCCCTCTGGAGACGCGCCGGTCTGCGCCATCGACGGCAACCCGGGTACACGCTGGACCTCCAGCGTGATGCAGGACCCGAACAACCAGTGGTTCATGATCGACCTGGGCGGCAGATACGCCTTCAATCAGGTTGTGATCGACTGCGACACCGCCGATTACGGCCGCGCCTATGAAGTGCGCGTTTCCAACGACGGCGTGACCTGGTCCGACCCGGTCGTCAGCACCGCTGGCGTGCAGGGACAGACCGTGATCACCTTCCCGCAGCAGGTGGCGGAATATGTAAAGATCAACCAGGTTGGCGTCGCGGGCGGCAACTGGTGGGCTATCTTTGAACTGAACATCTGCAACCGCAGGGTGGAGGATAAAGAACCGCCTACCCCGCCGACGGAACTCTCCGCGGTCTCCAACAACGGCGATGTTACCCTGAGCTGGAGCGGCGCGTCCGACGACACCGGCGTTGTGATGTACGTTGTATACCGCGACGGTGAAGAGATCGCCCGCACCTCCAACAGTACCTATACGGATGCCGGATTGGAAACCGGCGAATTCTACACCTACAGCATCCGCGCGTTGGATGCCTCCGACAACGAATCCGTGCTGTCCAAAACGGTCACTGTGCAGGTGGCGGATGCCCCCGTCCTGCTCCCGAAGGACGGCTGGACGGCGGACGCCTCCGACATGCCATCCTCTGCAACGCCCGCGCAGGACAGCCCCGGCTGCGCCATCGACAACAACGTCGGCAGCCGCTGGACCTCCGGCACCGGGCAGTACAAAGGGCTGTGGTTCATGGTCGACCTGGGCAAACCACAGACCTTCAGCCGCATTGTATTGAACTGCCAGAGCAGCGGCGATTACATACACGGCTACGAAGTCGTCGTCTCCAACGACGGTGAAACCTGGTCCGATCCGGTTGTCAGCGGCAAGGGCTATTCCGCCGAGAATATGGAGATCCTCTTCCCGGCGCAGACCGCGCAGTTTGTAAAGATTATTTCCACGGAAGACGTACCCGCAAACTGGTGGTCCATCAACGAACTTTCCCTGTACAATCAGGCGGACGTACAGCAGCCGGACCGCCACCTCACCGTAAACTTCAACGCCAGACTGGCAGCGCTGGAAGCAGAGGGCGACACCGGCCTGGCAAACATCACCGGCGTCTACAAGGCGGCGCTGAAAGCGGGCGAAGCGTTTACCTTGGTCTTCTCGCCCAGAGTGGAAGGCAGGGAATTCCTCTCCGCCCAGCTCAACGGCGAAGATGTTTCCAACGCGATTGTGTTTGACGAGGAAACAAACGCATCCGCCTTCACCTACGAGGGCGAAATGGCAAAGGCAGACAAAGAACTGAACTTTGCGTTCACCACTGTGAACAAGCAGATTTTGCGCACGGTCATCTCCATCGCAGAAGACCTCCAAAATGGCGACGAGTACAGCACGGCGATCCCAACCGTGCAGAAATCGTTCGACAAGGCGCTGGAAAACGCGCAGGCCGTGGAAGCTGACCGGAAAGCCGACCAGGAAGCCATCGACAACGCATGGTCGAAGATGCTGAATGCCATCCACTTCCTGAGCTTTGCCGAGGGCGACACCACCGAATTGGAGAACCTGCTGGCCGTGATCGACATGCTCGACCCGGCGGACTACACAAGCGACAGCTGGGCGGCGCTCCAGACAGCCGTCGGCGCGGCGAAAGAGCTGATCGCGGACGGCGAACCGCTCCAGGCGGACGTGGAAAAAGCATTTGACGCGCTGCAAAAGGCGTGGAACGCTCTGGTCCGCGCGGCGGATAAGAATCTTCTGCAAGAGGTGGTCAACACAGCGCTGGCAATTGACCTGAATGAATACCTCGACGAGGGCAAGGAAGCCTTCACAGAGGCGCTCACGCACGCACAGGCCGTGCTGGAAGACCAGGACGCAACCGCGGCGGAAATCAAAGAGGCGGTATCCGCTCTGAATGACGCGATGCAGGTACTCCGCAAGATTCCGACCAAGGATGCACTGAGAGACGTGCTCGAACAGATCAATGCGCAGGACCTCAGCAAGTACACGGATTCCAGTGTTGCGGCCCTGAAGGCGTCTGTCAATCTGGCAAACGGCGTACTGGACGATCCGGACGCGACCGGCGAACAGATCGCGCGGGCAATCGATCTTGTGACCAACGCGTACAATGGGCTGAATCTGAAGCCGGAACACAACGGCACATCCAAAGGCTCCACCAGCCGCATGCCGTCCTACGGCAACCTTTACGGCGCACAGGGCATCGCGGTGGTAAACGCGGCGCAGGGTGTGGCGCAGCAATCTTCCGTCCGTTCCGACACCACCGTCGACTTTACTCTCAAGAGAGGCAGTGCGTACTGCTTCAAGATGACGGTTGTCAACGGCAATGGACAGGTTCCGAGCTTCACCGTGGGCAACGGCAGTGTTCTCAAGACCCAGTTTGTGGCGAAAATCGGCAATGACTACTACTACAGAGTCTATGCCGTCGGCGCACCGGGACAGAGCACCGGCGTGTACACGACACTGAGCGGTCAGAATCCCCTCAAGCATTGCACGGTGACGGTTGGCTGAATACACCATCACAGACTGCAAAGACAGCTGTAAAACTTAAAGTTCAGTGAACTTGTAAAGAGGGCCCTTGCGGGTGGCGTATGCCATTCGCAAGGGCCCTCTTATCATTTTTATAAGGGAGCCAAATATAATTTTTGGGCTTAGAATCCCCTTCCCCCGCCGCCGTGGGTCGCGCCGCCGCTGGAAGTATGTGTGCTTCCGCCGAAGCTGGAGCTGCCCCCTCCAAAGCTGGAACTGCCTCCACCGGAGCTTCCCCCGCTGTGAGAACTGGGCGGCGGCGGGGGCGGAATGTACCGGCTGGTCGTGTACGTGTTGACCAGAGTATCTTCATCCACGGTTAGATGCAGCATGCCGCCGCGCCGCTGTTTTTCTTCCTCTTTCTCCACGCGGGCCTTGTAGCCGGAACGCGCAATCTGCACCGCGATAAAGCCGCCTATAAGAGCAAGGACAGTTCCAATGATTACAATCAGTTGGATTTTTTTTAATTCTTCCGCTTGTTCCTTAATGGACACTTGCTTTTCTGTTTCATTCCAAAAGCACCGTACTGCACTGACATAATCATTATTCTCTATATAATAAAACGGATATAATAAAATATCAGATTCGGATGTCTGCGGTTGGATCACCTCACCAAATATCTGTATATAAACCAAATGATCTACGCGATTATAAATGTATATAATCGCTCTTCCCATTTCCCCTCTTCCATAACTTTTTCTAGAATACACATTCACAATATCTTCCCCCTGCAAATCATCCGAATAGATAAAAACAATATCCGCATTCGTACGATCGCAGATTTCTTGCGCTTCTGTCTCCAACTGCTTAAGCTGGTCGTCGGTCAGCACGCTGGTCTCATCTATCACATAGCGCGTCGTTGGTCGAACCCGCTTTTGCATCGCCTGTAAAAAAGACGCCACCGCACCACTGTAATCCTGTGTCTCTAAAGATGGTACAACGTCATCTAAAATCAATTCAATGTCAAATTCTGACAAAAGCCACACCGATTTCCCTGCCGTGTTAATGGCCGCCTGCCGGTTGGCAATATCTATGAGGAATAACACGCCGCTTTTGTCGTTCCCTTTGCCAAAACCGCCCTTTTCGTAAAACTCTTTTGCATATTCCCGGGAGTCTCTTCCTCCGGTATCATCTGTTGTCACAACAATTAAAGCCATATCCAAACTTTTTTCAAGAGCATCCGCACTGCTGTCCAGAGACAAAACCTGATCTAAAGAAAACAATCCCACTTGATCAAAAATATGTTCCGTCTCAATCCCTGCCGGCACGTCATCTCCCGGAAACAGCTTTTCCATCCGGTCGAGAAAATGCGAGGCCGCGCCGCTGTAGTCCTGCTGCTTGAGGTATCCGATGGAATCGTCCAGCAGCCCGTCGATAACGGTATCTGTCAGGTAGGCGATGGCTTTGCCGGACGTGGAAATATACACCTCCCGGTTATCCATGTCGATCAGGAACAACACGCCGGATTTGTCGCCGCCCACACCAAAGCCGTTATCGTCATAAAAATCGTCCGCGTAGGCCTGCGGCGTTTTTCCCCGTGCGTCGTCCGTTGTGACGATGATAAAATCCACTTCCAGCTTATCGGTCAGGGTTGACGCCCGCGCGTCCAGACGCATGGCGCTGTCCGTGGAAAACAATTTGGCCTGATCATAGACCCGTTTCTCCTCCGCAAATGCCGTCAGGCCGCCGCAGAACACTGTAAAGAACAGAAAAAACGCCAGCACGCCGCCGGTTATCCGCAGTTTCACAGCAGCGCACCCCCAATCAGCAGGGTCAAAGCAAAGATCCCTGCGGCCACTCCGAAAAACAGCGCCGCCAGCTTTGGGCCGCTGACCGGCAGGCTGCCGCAGATTTTCCCGGTCTGTCCGTTCATGGCAAAATAGTACAGCTTTTCCCGGAACCGGTACGTCATCAGCCAAACCGGCAGCAGCGTATGGTTCCAGTCCTCCTGCAGGACACTCGTCTGCAAATCGTCTTTCCGCACGGTGGTATACCCATGTACACTGTCGTCCAAACGGCGTCCCGCCGCCTGCGCCATCTCCTCATGAATCCGGTTTTGAAGGTCCATACGCTCCACACTGCGCTTTTCCGCCTGAAAGCCGGACAGATACGGCATGGAAAAGGGCTTTCTTTTGTCCATATCAAACGGCAGGACGCCGCGCGCCAGCTCCATCGTCCGCTTGGAAAACGCCGCGGCGGAAAAATCGCGGAAGTCCACGTACCCCTCGCGCCGGATGTGATAGCGCTTGGTTTCCGTATACTCCGTGTCCCCTACCTTCCAGACGCGGATTTTGGTGCCTTCTGCGTCCATTTTTGCGGAAAGTCTGCTGTCAATCAGCCAATATGGCAGGTACACACCCGCCAGTTCCTGTGCCTGCGCTTCCGTGCGGAAATCCCGGCGGAGAAAATGCTTTTTCCTGCAAAACTCCGCAAAGCGCTTTTTGACCTCTTCCTTTTCCACTGCAAACGGAACAATGCTCTGCGGGCGGTATTCCCCGGAGAGTTTTCCGGAAAGCACCACCGGATTGTGGCAGTAGAAGCACTGTGTGGCCGCTGTGGTGTCGTCCGTCACAACCTCCGCGCCACAGTTCGCGCAGGTATACAGAGCGGCGTGCGCGGCGAACGCGTCTCCCGCTTCCTCCCCGGATGGCACGGCATGCGGGCTGCCCGCCGCCGTGCTGTTTTGCTCCACTTTTTCCAACTCCGCCTCCGAGAAGACACTGCGGCAGTATTCACAGACAAACGACTGCTTTTCCGGGCTGAAAACCAGCCCTGCGTCGCAGTTGGGACATTTATACGTTACGGTCTCCATCTGTTTCCCTCCCCGATTTCCTGGCTTTATCTCCGGTCGTTCTCGTCCACGCGGTCGCCGCACTCCGGGCAGAACTTCATATCCTCATCGGAGGTATAGCCGCATTTGTCGCATCGGAATCCGCCCGCGGGCCGTTTATGCCCACAGGTCCCGCAGAACTTCCCGTCGTTGGAGGCGCCGCATTCCGGGCAGACCCACTGCGTGCCCAACTGCGGCTTCGGCTTTCCGCAGTCTTTGCAGAACCGGTTGCCTCGGCTGTTTTGCGTCCCGCAGGAGCAGGTCCAAACCTTTGGCTCCTTCTGCGTGTCCGCCTCCTGCTGGCGCTGCATCTGCTGCTGGTTGGACTGGGAAAACGCCCCCGCAACACTGCCTCCCTGTGCGCCCATATTCACACCCATAAAACCAGCCATGGCGCCGTTGGGGTTGGAGCCCGCCGCTTCCAACCCACGCGCCGCCGCGCCCTGCACGTATCCCTCGCGAACAGACGGGTCGCTGAGCATTGCGCCCTGGTTGCGCATGTGGATCAGGCGGGTGGATTCCTCGTCATAGCTGATGCTGGCGATGCCGACGGACTGGATCTGCAAGCCGCGTGTGCGGTTCCAGTCCTCGTCCAGAATGGTGCTCATATACTTGCTGAGTTCCCGCCCTTTGGAGGTCACGTAGGAGATGCGCACGCCGTCTGCGGACATCTGATTGATCGCCGCTTGCAGCGCTTCCATGAATTCCGACAAATACTGTTCGTTGATATCCTCGATATCCACACGCTCGCGGTCGTGCGGAATTGCTTCCTTGTAAAACAAAAGCGGGTTGGTAATTTTTACGGAGTAGGTGCCATGCGCGCGCAGGAACAGCTCCGCGTTGTAGGCATTATCAAAATAGTTGACCGGGTTGCGGGTACCGAATTTAATCCCCTTGATCTCCTGCAGGTTGACAAAATACACCTTCTGCTGTACCGGCGTCACACCGCCGAAGCGAAAACGGTTGAACGCCTCGTCAATGGCCTCGTCAAGCTGTCCGTTCATCAGAGAGGGCATGGAGGCGTTGTTTACTACGTAATACCCTTCCTCCGCCGTGTAATCGACGATCTTTCCGCCATCGACCAGCATCATGAACTGGTTGGCATACACATGGATGACGGAGCCGTCAGAAACGGTGTTCACCGTCCCTTTGGTGTTGCTGCTGCGCCGGTCGTTCTTCCGTACGGTCACGCCGCTGGTAAACACGGTGGTGTCGCCCATATGATCCGGCTCGATGACCTCCAGCCACTGGTCCGCCAGCGCGCCGCCGATCATATTTGCTGCTGCTTTGATGATTCCCATTTTATATACCTCCTGATGGAAGGGACGGTCCGGCCGTCTCTCGCAATAATATTTGTAGACTCTTTCAGTGTAACGGAAAAAACCGGAAGATGCAATGGAAGGGACGTGAAGTTTCTTCGCTCGACAAGAAATCCGGCAGGTTTCTCAAGAAAACCTGCCGGATTTTTCTTTTTTCTTGCGATGCTTTCCGGTCAACACACGGACAGGAAGCGCCCCACACCCCTGAACCTGCGGTCAGCACGCGGACGCACAGCGTCCATCACACCTACGGTGCTTTTAGTGGAAGCCACTTTCAAAACAGGGTATTTCCAAGCTCTGTTCGCCAAGAGGCGATTCTCTCCGCCAACTGAAATGATTTTTCAGCCAATCGTCACTACACAGCGCTGTTGCGGACGTACAACGTCATTCGCACCTACGGTGGTTTTCAGTGGTAGCAATCAGCCAACCGTTACCACACAGTGCTGTCGCGGTGCTTCACCTGCCATCGTGGTATACACGCCGGTGCTCTGTCCCGGTGTGCCGACCGCCCAGACTCTGTAATAGTAGTCATTGCCGATCTTCGCCACAAACTGGGTCTTAAGCACACTGCCATTGCCCACGGTGAAGTTCGGGGCCGCATTGCTGCCGTTGACGACCGTCATCTTGAAGCAGTAGGCATTGCCACTCTTCAGGGTGAAGTCCGCTGTGGTATCGGAACGGACAGACTTCTGGCCCATCACGTTCTGTACCGCGTTGATTAACGGGTTGGGCACAGCAACTGCCGTTCCCGTACCGGAGGTATTGCCAACCGGCTTCTTGCTGCCGCTGTTGGACGGCTTATGGCTCGGCTTGTTATCATCGGGTTTCGCAGGCTCTTCCGGCTTGTCTGCCAGCGCCAGTCCCGCGCGGGCCTTCTCCACGGTTGCATACTGTACGGCGATGTCCTTCGGGGTGGCATTTTCGTCGTTGCAGGTATCCCATGCGAGATTCAATGCCGCACGGAGGATTGCGTAGCTTGCCTCTGTGTAGTCCGCCGGGTCGAGCGCTTCGGATTCCTCCAGCAGGTCTTTCAGCGCTTCCCTGTCCGGCGTGACGCGCAGGCCAGCCAGTGCGTCAAACAATTTGTCTGTCATTGCATCGACCTGCTTCTGGGTCGCGTTGCCGTCTGCCAGAAGGGCTTCCGCCTGCGGAAGGACTTCCTCAAAGGCGTCCTTCTCCGGGCCGTCCAGATATTCGTCCAGATCGATCTCCTGTGCCTGTTTTACAAACAGTGCCAGCGTCTCGGTATCCGCCTTGAATTCCAGGCGCATGATCGCGTCGTGCAGGTTGTTGGCCGCCTTTTCAACCTCTGCCTTCAGCGTTTCGCCCTCGTCGTTGTAGATCTCTTCCGCATAGGCGAGCGCTTCCGCATAGCCTTCCAGGCTCTTCGGGGTGAAGTTGTTCAGGTCGAGCATGGCGGCGTAGTCGAGCCAGTATTCCAGCTGTTCCTTGGCGCCTTCCTCGAAGGAAAGGTAATGCATCGCGTCGAGCAGTTCCTTCCAGGCTTCGTTTACTTCTTCCTGCGTGGCTGTGTCGTCTTCATAGACGGCCTTCGCGTTGCCGCGCGCCGCGATGAAGCGGTTGCTTACGGACTCGACCAAACCGGCAAGCTGCTTGTCGGTCACTTCATTTGCCTTTTCCAACAGGGTTTCCAGAACACTCTTGTTCACGCTGGTGAAGGTAAAGCGCAGAACCGCCTTGTCGTCCGGCATGGTGTAGGTGTAGGTAAAGCCGTCGGCTTCAAACGGGATATCTTCGCCGTTCAGCTTTGCGCTTGCAAACGGGCCGTTTGCCGGGGTGAAGGTGAAGGTCAGCTTCGTGCCCGGAACCACCTTTGCGCCGTAGATGCCGTTGCCGTCGAGAATGACGTCCGTTTCACCGGCAATCTCCACGTTTGCCTGATTTGGGTTCCACTGCATGTTCAGCAGCTGCGGCTCCTTCGCGGATTCGTCCGCGACAATCCATTCCACACCGCTTTTCGCCGTGCCCGCGGCGGATTTCCCGCTGTTTGCAAAAGCAACTGTATAGCCCGTTCCCTCCGGAAGGTTCAAGCTGACCTGTTCGATCATCTCTTCCGCGTCCGTCACAATGGCAACGCTGCCGTCGTCCTGTATTTCCGCTGTGCAGTTGTAGGTGACAAGAGAGCCGTCCTCCGCCTGTGCGACATACGCTTTGGTCAGGACGGTTTCTTCCATCGCTTTGAAAATCTCATGTACATCGTTGTCGCATGCGCCGCCCTGCCCGTAATAGCCACCGACGTTCGTATCCGGCGGAGCCTTCCACCAGTCGCTGATCATATCGACGTACGATTCCCCAAGAATTACATCCTTGCGGGTTCCCTGTCCATAGGGAGACGTATCGTTCTCCACTTGCACAAACAGGCTTCCTTTTACATATGGATCGGCAATAAACGCCCAGTTCAAATTGCCGTCCAGCCCCATCAGCTGCACACAGGAGCCCATCGCGTTCATGCCTTTATTGAGGTAATACGGGTCACCGGTGAGCTGATACATATTAAACAGGCCATAAATATTCCATGCGGTCCAGCCGTGCGGGGAATTCATCATGTTGTCCGGGTTGGAATGCAGCAGCACGTCGTACTGCGCTTCCCAGAAGCGCAGGGAACCGCCGTTCATGCGGGAATCCGGAATGATCTCCTGCTCCAGCGCCTGATGCTTATTTAGGTACTCCAACGCGCTTTCCTGATATTTGGCGCGCTCCGCGGAACCCTCCGGATGGAGCAACGCAAACTGGGAAAGCTGCGTGGCCGAGCAGGAGAACGCGCCGTCCTCAAATGTCAGCTGGCCTTCCGTGTGCAGGTCCCCGTGCAAATTGACCAGGTTATCCATCGCCTTGCGCACGGATTCATACTGCCGGTCATAGCAGGCCTGCCAATCAAAATCCGTATTCCCTGTGTTCATGATCATTTTTTCCGCCTCCATCAGTTCCATGATGGACTTGGCAGGATAAATAACGGAGGTATAGTCGCCGGACGGCCCCTGATAGGCGCCTGTATTCTGATTCTGACGGCTGATGAGGTAATCAGCAATGCCGATAGCCTTTTTCAGATCCTCCGCGTCGCCGCCCGCCTGATATTTATCCACCAGGATGCCGACGGTCGTGCTGTGGTTCTGAATCCGGGACGGGTTGTTTTTCGGCACGCCCAGCTCATTGTAGCCGATGATGCGGTAAATCTCATCAAATTTTTCCTCGATTTGGGCGTCCTGCTCTTCGTCCGGGAAATATTTTTTGCCCAGATAGGCGCTGTACAGGCCATACCAGGATTCGCAGCAATCCGCCGCCTTTGCCGGATGGGTAATCGCCGCTTCCTTTGCCTGTTCCATATACCACGACCACGGCTTGCGCAGGGTAACCATGGCTTCCGCCCTGTAGCCGCCGGAAACGGCTTGCAGCTTGTACACACCCTCCCCATTCTGCGGGGCAAAGGTCCCGACATAGCGTCCGTCTTCCGCTTTTTCCAGGGCGACGGCGGGCAGTGGTTCGCCATTCGGCGCGGTAACAGCGATTTCTTCCACCGGTTCGCCCGCAAACACAGAAATCCGGGCGCTTTCGCCGTCCGCCAGCGTATAGCGGTCGATGTCAATCGACGGGGCGCTCAACATACGGGAAACATCCTCTTTGACAGATTGCACATCGCTGCTCAGTTTCATGCGGATGTTCCAGGTGCGCGCTGCGTTCGCCGCCAGGGTGGCGTTGTCGCGCGGGTGGCGCTCCGGCAATGTCTCATCCGCCTGCATCAGATCAAAAACGACGCCGTTGATGCGGTGCGCCCCGCTCTCATAGCTCAGACGATAGGAGGAAACCGGCGCGTCCGCCGTAATGGCCACGACATGGTTCTCCGGGCTTTCAAAATAGCCCCACAGATGCGTATTTTCACACCGCAGGAGCGTCGGGAAAAACAGATTCTTGTAACTGTCGTAGGTATCCTTCATATAGGTATCGATTCCCAGATTGATGCTGGCTCGCTCCGGTGTGAGCGCCTGGTCCGTCGTATTGCGCAGCGTGGCCTGAATTTGGAGCATATCCTCTCCTACGATGCTGTAAGAGATCCCGAATTCCACGCCGTCTCGTTTCCCGGTGTATAAATGTTCATTGTCTGCCGCTTTCCGCAGACGGACGTCGCTGCCGTTCCACTGCCAGGTCGGCCCCTGCAAATTATTGCCCCGGAAAGGGACGTCCACCCATTCGCTGCCAGCGTTTTTGAATTGCAGGCTGTTGACAAAACCACGGGCATGGTTAAGCTGGATAGCCTCCGTCTCTCCGCCCAGCGCCTCGCCGCTGTAATCCGGCGGGACCACCTCCGGCGGGTTTTTATCGTACAGCGAAATCGCATGTACGCTCACGCTGCCGTACGTTTTGTCCGTAACGTCCGTGACCTCCACGCGGAAATGCAGAACATCTTCTTCATTTTCCGAATAAAACTGCACCGTCAGTACATTGCCGGTGGTGGCGGTTGCCGTGCGTGTGACCGTCTTGACCGGCTCTGGCTCATCGTTGACGCGGATTTCCGTCTTCACTGTCGCCGCATAGGCGCCGGTGTAAAGCTTTAACGTGCGCAGAGATTTGCTGCTTTTAACATCAAACGTCAAGCCGCCGCCCACGCGCTGCATGATGATGCCGCGCTTTTCCGTCTGATAGGAGCCTGTATTATTTTCCCGGTTGGTCCCGTCTGTAAACTGGAACGCGGCAAACCGGTCCGCGGTCAGCCCATTGGCCGTCCCCAGCGCGGAAACATTGGTTATAAAGCTGTCCACGTAGGTATCCCGCAGATCTTTGTACTCATAGCCATTCAGATTTACGGAATCAAAGTAGGCCCAGTCGAGATTCCCTTCGCCCGTCAGGTTGACCGGAAGCGTTTCGCCCTGCGGCAGGTCCTCAGACACAACCGTCACCGGTTCCGCCGGCAGGGACGCGTCCTGAACCGTCACTGCGTGAACGCTCATACTGCCGTAGGTACTGTCGGTTACGTTAGTGACTTCCATCCGGATATGCAGCACGTCCGCGTCGCTTTCCGTCTGGTATTGCACTGTGATGATGTTGCCCTGCGATGCGCCGACCACGCGCTCAAAGGCTTTAACCGGCTCCACCCCGTCATTTAAACGGATTTCTGTCTTCACCGTCGCCGCATACGCGCCGGTATAGAGCCTTAAAACGCGCGGCTGTGTACTGCCCTTGACGTCGAACGTCATTCCGTTGCCCGCGTGTTCCAAAATGAGGCCGCGCTTTTCCCTTTGGTAAACGTCCCCGTTGCTCTGCCTCCTGGTTCCGTCCGTATAGCTGAATTCCGCAAACTTATCCCCCGTCAGACTTCCCGTTTGTCCCAAGGGCACCACATTGGAAATCATCTTGTTCTCCACGTTTTTCCGTTCCAGTTCCGCCAGATTGGCCGAATAAAAGTAGATCCAGTCCAGGTCGCCTTCTGCGGTCAGATCCACCGGGTGCGCGCCAATTTGGCTGACGGTCAAATTCTCCTCCGCCGCGCTCAAAACAGGGCTTTGTTCTTCCGTTTCCTGTGCATAACCGGCCGATGTGCGTTCTTTTCCTGTTCCTTCGTTTGCCGCCAGAGCGGTCGTCAGCCAGGACGGCCCCTGTACCGCGATGCAAACCGCCAGAAGCAGCGCTGTCCATTTCTTTTTCAATGCAAGCTCCTCCTATTTTCCTTTTTCCCTTTTCTTCTTCGAGCTTATAAAACAGCAGATGATGTCTTCTTACTGATTTTACAAACCACTTATGTTATATTAATCATATATGATTTTATAAGTAAAATCAATGTAATAGTTATACGATAAAATGTGTTTTGGATTGTGGAGAATGACTTTAAAATTGGAAAAACATTTTATTTTTTTGTCTTCTTTCTTTAAAAACAGAAACAAGAAGTTAGTATTTCTTGAATTTATGCAAACAGAATCTGTCCACAAAAAAGCGTGTCCCGCAGCCATATCGGCCACAGAGCACGCTTTCCTGTATGCAGTTTCCGTTAAACCAGCGGCCAGTGTCTTCTGCGACTCGTCCAGTCAGCGATCGTGTGTTTTTAGCCAGCCGCGACGATCCGATACTGCCGCTTTATTCGGGACTCCCGGTTAGCAGGTGGACACAAAGTGTCTTTCGCGCCTACGGTGGTTTTCAGTGGAGATCCCTCTTAAAACAGAGCACTTTCAAATTCTGTTTAACCAAAGAAGAGATTCTCTCCGCCAGCTGAAATGATTTTTCAGCCAATTGTAACCACACAATGCTGTTGCGGACGTGCAACGTCATTCGCACCTGCGGTGGTTTTCAGTGGCAGCAATCAGCCAATTGTAACCACACAGTGCTGCTGCGGTGCTTCACCCGCCATCGTGGTATACACGCCGGTGCTCTGGCCCGGTGCGCCGGTCGCCCAGACTCTGTAATAGTAGTCATTGCCGATCTTCGCCACAAACTGGGTCTTCAGCACGCTGCCATTGCCCACGGTGAAGTTCGGGGCCGCGTTGCTGCCATTGACAACCGTCATTTTGAAGCAATACGCATTGCCTCTCTTCAGAGTGAAGTTCGCTGTGGTATCGGAACGGACGGACTTCTGTCCCATCACGTTCTGTATCGCGTTGATTAACGGGTTGGGCACGGCAACTGCCGTTCCTGTACCGGAGGTATTGCCAACCGGCTTCTTACCGCCGCTGTTGGACGGCTTATGGCTCGGCTTGTTGTCGGGTTTCTCCGGCTCCTCCGGCTTGTCTGCCAGCGCCAGTCCCGTGCGGGCCTTCTCCACGGTCGCATACTGCACGGCGATGTCCTTCGGGGTGGCATTCTCGTCGTTGCAGGTATCCCATGCGAGATTCAATGCCGCGCGGAGGATTGCGTAACTTGTCTCTGTGTAGTCCGCCGGGTCGAGTGCTTCGGATTCCTCCAGCAGGTCTTTCAGCGCTTCTCTGTCCGGCGTGACACGCAGGCCAGCCAATGCGTCAAACAATTTATCTGTCATTGCATCGACCTGTTTCTGGGTCGCGTTGCCGTCTGCCAGAAGGGCTTCCGCCTGCGGAAGGACTTCCTCAAAGGCGTCCTTCTCCGGGCCGTCCAGATATTCGTCCAGATCGATCTCCTGTGCCTGTTTTACAAACAGTGCCAGCGTCTCGGTATCCGCCTTGAATTCCAGACGCATAATCGCGTCATGCAGGTTGTTGGCCGCCTTCTCAACTTCCGCCTTCAGCGTTTCGCCCTCGTCGTTGTAGATTTCTTCCGCATAGGCGAGTGCCTCCGCATAGCCTTCCAGGCTCTTCGGGGTGAAGTTGTTCAGGTCGAGCATGGCGGCGTAGTCGAGCCAGTATTCCAGCTGTTCCTTGGTGCCTGCCTCGAAGGAGAGGTAATGCATCGCGTCGAGCAGTTCCTTCCAGGCTTCGTTTACTTCTTCCTGCGTGGCCGTGTCGTCTTCATAGACGGCCTTCGCGCTGTTGCGCGCCGCGATGAAGCGTTTGCTT
Source organism: Anaeromassilibacillus senegalensis (assembly GCF_001261775.1). Classification (GTDB taxonomy): domain Bacteria; phylum Bacillota; class Clostridia; order Oscillospirales; family Acutalibacteraceae; genus Anaeromassilibacillus; species Anaeromassilibacillus senegalensis. The sequence goes on from NZ_LN868538.1 coordinate 1,039,374, forward strand.
ACGGACTCGACCAAACCGGCAAGCTGCTTGTCGGTCACTTCATTTGCCTTTTCCAACAGGGTTTCCAGAACACTCTTGTTCACGCTGGTGAAGGTAAAGCGCAGAACCGTTTTGTCGTCCGGCATGGTATAGGTGTAGGTAAAGCCGTCGGCTTCAAACGGGATGTTCTCGCCGTTCAGCTTTGCGCTTGCAAACGGGCCATTCGCCGGGGTAAAGGTGAAGGTCAGTTTCGTTCCCGGAACCACCTTTGCGCCGTAGATGCCGTTGCCGTCGAGAATGACGTCCGTCTCACCGGCAATTTCCACGTTTGCCTGATTCGGGTTCCACTGTACGTTCAGCAGCTGCGGATTCTTCGGCACATCCGGCTTCTGGTTTCTGGCAAAGTCCGCCGTCAGGATAACATTGTTGGCGGGCATGGTGAAGTTCAGTTCAGAGGAAACGCGCTCTTCGGCGGTAAGCGTCAGGCCAACGGTGCTCCAACCGGTAAAATGATAGCCTTCGGGCGCTTCATTCGCGATAGCCGTTACCTTGTCGCCTTCTTTAAGCCCGGTGCTTGCGCCAGATACAGACGCATTTCGAGTCAGAACCACATAGGTTTCTTCTTCATCCACAGGCGGCACATAACTGCTGTCATATACCTCAAACTCGTAGATGCTGGCGCCCCAAACATCCCAGAGTTCCGTGGCCTGCATTTTGATGTACCGGCCGGAGACATTGGACAGGTCAAATCCCTGTGCATCATTGTCGCCGCCGCTGGCATCGGTTGTTGTGTAACTGGCGACCTTATTAAATGTATCGCCGTCTTCGGATACCTGAATTTCATAGGCTTTGGGTGCGTGCTCCCAGGAAACGCGGAGATAACCCAGATCCTGCACGTCACCCAGGTCTACCTGGAACCACGGCTGAGAGGACTGATTGACGGAGCCGGTTGCCCAGCGGGTCGTCATCAAACCATCCACGGCGCCTGCGGCATTGTGGTCGTCGCTCTCGGTGTGGGAAGCCGTGGCAGTTTTGCCCACGGCCAGATGGTCGATCGGGGCAACCTTGCGCAGGCTATCGGTTTTCAGGGCCAGGTTCAGGAGACGGACCGCGGCCGCTTCCAAGGTTGCGCGGTCCAAAACACCGCTGTTGACCGCGTTGACCAGCGCATTGGAATCGCCGCTGGGCATCTTAACGTCGCCGCTGGCCAGGGCTTCGCGGACGATGTTGGAGTCATTGCCCCAGTCGGTCATAAACACGCCGTCGTATCCCCACTCGCCGCGGGCGATGCCGTTCATCATGGGTTCCAGCTCCGCCGCCTTGGTGCCGTTGACGAAGTTGTAGGAAGTCATGATGGACCAGGGATCCGCTTCTTTGATGACAATTTCAAACGCTTTCAAATAGATCTCGCGCATGGCGCGGGAGGAAACGATGCTGTTGGAGGCCAAGCGGCTGTATTCGGTTGAGTTTACAGCAAAATGCTTTACCGCCGTCGCGACGCCCACGGACTGAATGCCGCGGGTCACAGCGGCGCCCAGCTTGCCCGTAAGATAGGGATCCTCGGCATAGTACTCAAAGTTACGGCCGCCCAGAGGATTGCGCTGAAGGTTGATGCTGGGGCCCAGGATACAGTTGATATCGTAGGTCTTGATGTCCTTGCCGAACGCCAGGCCATAGTCTTCGCACAGCTCTTCGTTCCAGGAGCTGGCCATGACGTTGGTGGCGGGCCAGGCGATGGGATCGGTGGTACCGCTCAGGCGCACGCCGGTGGGGCCGTCCGCCGTCTGCACGCCGGGAATTCCGAGGGAGGGGATATTGCCGATGGAGCCGGTATTGGTGTTCGGCGCCACGTTTCCGTGTCCGCTTCCCAGAGACGCCAGCTCGTTCACCGTAAGCTGCGAAACGAACTGGTCCATCAGCGCGGGATTCTCCGCCACATCTTCAAAGGAGATCTTCTCAGCGGCGGCGGAGAGGGGATTCCGGGCCATGGCACGCGCTTTGGCTGCCGGCGCGTCCACCTTCTCAAATGTGATGTAGTCGATATTGGGGAACGCCGCGATCTGCGATTCGAGGGTTAGCGTTGCCATACCGCTGGGCAAAACCACCGTCAGGGGATCCAGATCCACAAAGTTATAATAGGTGTTGCCCGCAATGGAAGTCCTTTTGAAAGAAATATCGTCGGCGAATGCCTGCGTGATATTGTTGATCAGGAAGATCGCCGTGCTGCCCAGCGAAGTCTCGCCGACCGCCGCATAGTGGACTACCATGTGATAGGTTCCGGTTTCTTCCACATTCAGTTTGTAGTTGACGCGGGAACCGGCGCGCATGTTGGACAGGCAGCTGCCGGGCTGGCCCTGCCCATCGTCCTGGAAGTCCTCATACCGGACGCCAGCAGAGGCATCCACGAAGTCTTCGCCTTCCACTTTGCCAATGCCGCTGGCGGGAATATCGTTGACGACGTCTGCGTCGTTGTCGCGCTCCAGCGTGAAGCTGTCCCACAGAACATCCGTGGCAGCTTTGCCGGTGAACTGAAGGGTAATATCGCCGGTGGGGAATCCGACCGGGATTGCAGCGGTCTCCAAACCGTCGCCGCTTTCAAGCACAATCGCATCGTCGATGTTTACCGGGGCGCCGGCCGTGCCCACAAATACGGACAACACGTCGTTGAGTTTGACCGCTTCTCCGTGATTGTTGTAGGTCAGCTTCAACAGATACTTGCCGCCCTTTGTCACCTGCAGCAGGTACGACACAGATTCGCCCTGCGGGATGTTCAAGGCGCCGTCCGTTTCGGTGACACCCGCATCGGCGGATTTGTAGTTTTCCACTTCCGCTTTGTTGACGGCATCATCCTTGATGTTGATCTGGCCGGGAATCTCGATGACTTCCAGCTTTTCATGGGTGCCGTCGGCAAGAAGGCGCTCATTCAGCATGGTATCCACCTGGGTCAGGTCTTCGTCGATGACGCGCAGGTTTGACTGGTTGTAGGTATAAGCCTTGTGCGTGCCGGCGTCGCGAATGGAATTGCCCACATAAATGTCGTAATCTCCCGCTTCCAACAGCCAGGCGTTCTGATGCCCGGTCACGCCGGTATCGTCATAGCTTGCCATATCGGCAATGGGGAAGGTCAGGGTCAAAACCTGGCTCTCGCCGGGCGCAAGAAGGCCGGTCTTATCAAAGGCGGCCAAAACCTTTCCCGGTTTGCCCAGCAGAGCACTGCCGGTTCCCATCTGGGGAGCACTGTAATAGACCTGCACGACTTCTTTGCCGGAATAGAAGTCCCCGGTGTTGGTAACCATGGCGGATACCTCAATATGGGTACCTTCCTGTTTGGCGGTCACATTGGAAATGGCAAAATCCGTATAGGACAGGCCGTAGCCGAAGGGATAGCGGACCGTCTCATACGCGGGGTCAAAGGTCTCAAAGTAACGGTAGCCCGTGAAAATATCTTCGGTATACTTCTGGGTGGTGCTGCCGCTGAACCCGTCGGCAGGATATGCATCAAAGCTCTTGGCCACGGTTTCGGTCAATTTGCCCGAGGGGGTGACTCTGCCGGAGAGGATATCTCCGACGTAATTTCCGCCCTCCTGTCCGCCGTACCCCATAAAGAGCAGCGCCTCGACGCCCATGTCTTCTACAAACTCCATATCCGCCACGACGCCGTTGTTGTACACCACCGTGACCTGATCAAAGTATTGGGTGACCATCTGGAGCATCTTTGTTTCCGCATCGGTCAGAAGCCAGCCGCCCTTGTTGTTCTGCATGTCGTTGTTCTCGCCCACGATCCGGCCAATAACCACAACGGCCTTGTTGTCGCGCGCGCTGGCCTCTTTGACCATCTCTTCGGTCAGGGGCATTTCGGGGAAGAAGCGGTCGCTGGTGTAGATGACTTCTTCCTTCTTGTTTGCGGGATCGTTGCACCAGGTCTCATAGACCTCAGCCAGCGTTTCATCCACATGGATGCCCACATTGCGCATGCCGTCCAGCACGTTGATCTCATAGGCCGGGTCCATGTAGGCCGCGCCCAAGCCGCCGCGGATGGTGTCAACCTGCATACGTCCAAACACCGCCACCTGGTCGTCTTCCGTCAGCGGCAGGGTCTTGTTCTCATTTTTCAGCAGAATCACGCCTTCGTCGCCAATCTGGCGGGCCAACTCAATGCGCTCCTCCAGCAGCTCATACCGGCCGCTGGTATCCCGGTCGGTGGGCAGGCTCACGGTAAAGGGATCCAGCGTGCTGCTTGTCCCGCCGTTTGTCAGCGTCAGCACATAGCGGTCCTCTACCCAGGATACATCGGCAACCGTATCGCCCAGCGTAATCTTTTCCTGGGCAATCTCTGTTGCCGCCGCGGCAATGGCGTCCTCATCCGCATAATCGGCGGAGGGAACCCGCACTCTGCCGCCCACCTGCTTCTTTGCAATGCGCAGATACTGGCTCTCGTCGGCGGGATGGACCGTCACGGCGCATTTGGCCGGAATATCTGTGCCGCTGACCGCACCAATGACTTCAAAGGTACCGACCTGGCTGTACTTCTGGGCAGGGACGGGGTTCCACGTCACCTTTAAATCGGACCGTTTCCCATCGGAATAGGAGGCGGCCACCTTTTCGGGCAGTACGGGAGCTGTTCCCACAACGGTTTCCGCGGTTACTTCATCCAACGCGGTAATGATGTTGCCGGCATCCCTGGCTTCGATCTCATAAATCGAATAGGGGTATCCGCTGCCGGGCTTATCCATGGTCAATTTCAGATACTGGCAGGTCTGATTGATGACAAGGGGCGTTTCCTCCGGCTTGGAGCCAGGGGTCTCATGGAGAACGCTGGTGTAGTTCTCGCCATCATTGGAAACCAGAATGGAGTAATCACTGGCGTATGCGGCTTCCCAGGTGATGATCAGGGAGCCAATCGCCGTTGGCTTGCCGAAATCGAACTGAATCCATTCCTTTCCTCTGGATGTTGCGGCCCACCGGGTCTTCTTATCGCCGTCGATCAAATATTTGGCAGGGCCGGTCGGTTCCCCGTTGGCCATGTGGTCTGCATCTTCCGAACTGCAGGTGACGGTTGCGCCCTCCAGCGGGTTGGCCGCACTGATCCCAACAGAAACACTGCTGGAAGCCGCCTGCTCTGATGCGCTTGCGGGAATCGCACCCGCGCTGAACGACATGAGCGATGCTACCAGAATCAACGCGATGATCTGTTTGATTCGTTTCATAATCCTTATCCTTTCTCCTCCTAAAAAACTTTTGGACTGTAACGGAATGAGAAATGCCGGTTCCACTTAGCCGGTGAGACTTTGAGCTGTTATCCCGCGGAAAGCACGCCGACCCTCACATTTCAATTTCCCTATACAGAACAAGCCGTTCCGGACGGGCTCCAATCCCGTCCATCCTCTTTGCTCGCTTCGAATCTGCGCGGGCCCCTGTTCATCCCCTTTCTTTGCGCGAATATCGTTTCAGTTAACTCATTTATTGAGTTTAGCCTTTAACACAATTTAAACAGATCAGATTCATAATGTCAATATAATTTCTGCCTTTTCTTAATATTTTTTATTATAATTCGTTAAATGTTTTTGATTTCAGAACTATAGGAAAATACACCTGTTTCCATGAGATACATGCTGTTTTATTGGAATTTTTATAAGGCCATTTGATACTGGGATACTATGCCCCCGTATCCTTTATAGGGACTCTCAAGCGGATTTTTTGTTTGAGCCCTCCCCTTTATCCCTGCTTCTAAAAATAGATTCTTTAAAAACGGTGAGGGTCTGTATCAAAACACGCGTTTTGATACAGACCCTCTTTTGTTATATCTTCTTTTTTAAATCGCCTTTCCAAGCAGCACCCTTCTAAACACCTGGAATCAAGTTGAAACCTGCCCGGGAAATTGTCAATCGCGCAGCGCATCCGTTTCAGCCAACCGTCATCACACAATGCTGTTGTGGACGTACAACGTCATTCACACCTACGGTGGTTTTCAGTGGCAGCAATCAGCCAACCGTTACCACACAGTGCTGTTGCGGTGCTTCACCCGCCATCGTGGTATACACGCCAGTGCTTTGGCCCGGTGTGCCAACCGCCCAGACTCTGTAATAGTAGTCATTGCCGATCTTCGCCACAAACTGGGTCTTCAGCACGCTGCCATTGCCCACGGTGAAGCTCGGGGCCGCGTTGCTGCCGTTGACAACCGTCATCTTAAAGCAGTAGGCATTGCCTCTCTTCAGGGTGAAGGCCACTGTGGTATCGGAACGGACAGACTTCTGTCCCATCACGTTCTGTACCGCGTTGATTAACGGGTTGGGCACAGCAACTGCCGTTCCCATACCGGAGGTGTTGCCAACCGGCTTCTTGCCGCCGCTGTTGGACGGCTTATGGCTCGGCTTGTTGTCGGGCTTCTCCGGCTCTTCCGGCTTATCCGCCAGCGCCAATCCCGCGCGGGCCTTCTCCACGGTCGCATACCGCACGGCGATGTCCTTCGGGGTGGCATTCTCGTCGTTGCAGGTATCCCATGCGAGATTCAATGCCGCGCGGAGGATTGCGTAGCTTGCTTCGGTGTAGTCCGCCGGGTCGAGTGCTTCGGATTCCTCCAGCAGGTCTTTCAGCGCTTCTCTGTCCGGCGTAACACGCAGGCCAGCCAGTGCGTCAAACAATTTGTCTGTCATTCCGTCGACCTGCTTCTGGGTCGCGTTGCCGTCTGCCAGAAGGGCTTCCGCCTGCGGGAGGACTTTCTCAAAGGCATCCTTCTCCGGGCCGTCCAGATATTCATCCAGATCGATCTCCTGTGCCTGTTTTACAAACAGTGCCAGCGTCTCGGTATCCGCCTTGAATTCCAGGCGCATGATCGCATCATGCAGGTTGTTGGCCGCCTTCTCAACTTCCGCCTTCAGCGTTTCGCCCTCGTCGTTGTAGATCTCTTCCGCATAGGCGAGTGCTTCCGCGTAGCCTTCCAGGCTCTTCGGGGTGAAGTTGTCCAAGTCGAGCATGGAGGCGTAATCGAGCCAGTATTCCAGCTGTTCCTTGGTGCCTGCCTCGAAGGAAAGGTAATGCATCGCGTCGAGCAGTTCCTTCCAGGCTTCGTTTACTTCTTCCTGCGTGGCTGTGTCGTCTTCATAGACGGCCTTCGCGTTGTTGCGCGCCGCGATGAAGCGGTTGCTTACGGACTCGACCAAACCGGCAAGCTGCTTGTCGGTCACTTCGTTTGCCTTCTCCAGCAGGGTTTCCAGAACACTCTTGTTCACGCTGGTGAAGGTAAAGCGCAGAACCGTTTTGTCGTCCGGCATGATATAGGTGTAGGTAAAGCCGTCGGCTTCAAACGGGATGTTCTCGCCGTTCAGCTTTGCGCTTGCAAACGGGCCGTTCGCCGGGGTGAAGGTGATGGCCAGCTTCGTGCCCGGAACCACCTTTGCGCCGTAGATGCCGTTGCCGTCGAGGATAACGTCCGTCTCACCGGCAATTTCCACGTTTGCCTGATTTGGGTTCCACTGTACGTTCAGCAGCTGCTCCGATTCCTGTGGCCCTGCTTCTAGATAGGCTTGCAGCACATTCAACGCCGACTGCACCTGCTCCAGAGAACCGTCCTCGCGGCGCAGCTCTATTTGAAGCGCATTTATTTTTTCCTGCAATCCAGCATACCATGCTCCGGGGCAGGAAGCCGGATCGATCTCCTGTGCCTGCCGCAGGGCGGTCAGGTCAACAGAGGTATCCAGCGCGATCAACCGGCCCTGACTGCCGACGGCATTATAATAATGATAGGTGACGCCGTTCTTTTGCAGCACGCACGGTTTATGCGCATAAGTGGAGCTGTACGTGCTGTTGCGCGTGGTCAGCGGGAGATAGGATTTCTCCCAATGGACCATGTCGCGGGAAACGGCAAACGAATCGATGATGCCGCCTGGCGAACTGGTAAAGTAGAACATCACCCAGTAGTCGCCAATTTTCACTACATCCGCGTCCGCGTTGTGGCTGGCGCCCCAGACATCGCCGGTGGGTGAACTGTCCTGGTTAATAACCGGATTGGTTTCCTCACGTTCCCACTGTATCAGGTCTTTGGAATACGCCTGACACATGACTTCCGGGCCGCCCGCGGCGTTATAAAAGCCCACATAGCGCTGGTTTGCCTCGTCCCAAACCGCCTGCAGCTTCCAGATGGTGCCCTTTTCGTAGGGATACGCCCCGTCGTGCGCATCCAGAACCGGGTCCGGATAGCGTTCCCACTGGGAGAGCGAGCCTTCCTCCTGGAAAATCGTATCGGCAAACGCCACGCCCGCGCGCTTGATGCCCGCTTCATAGCCCGGTGTGTCGGAGGCCAGATAGGTCATGGCCAGCCGTCCGTCCTTCATGACGTGCGGCGTCGGCAGCTCGCCCCACTCGTGGTCGCGGACAATGTATCCCGCCGCGTTAAACTCGTCCCACGCGCCGGGTTCACCGTTTTCCAGAATTTTGCCGACCTTTTCCCAGGTGAGCATGTCTTTGCTGCGCGCCAAGCCCGTGCGGTATCCGGTGCCGTCGTGGCCGACATAAGTCATATAAACATAGGTGTCGTCGCCCGGAATGGCAAACACGTTCGGGTTGTCGATCAGGTCACTGTCAAACGTACCGGTCCCCTGCCCGGAATAGGACAAAACGATCCCATATTCATAGGGCGTTTTGACCTCCTCATAAACCTGTTGGATGACCTCGCCGGACATGCGTTTTTTCAACTGAATGGTGCGCGCCTGTGTGTATGACTCGTCCAGAGACACGGTCAGATCGAGCGCCCCCTCCGCGCAGGCGGAAAGGTCCACGGTAAAGGCACCGGAAGTCTCCCCGGCCGGAATTTCTTTTTGGAAGGTCTGCGTCACGCTTTGGCTGTCCACCGCCTTTATGTAGACGGGCTGCGCCGCGTTCCGTGCCTCTTCCAATGTGATGGAAACAGGCAATGCGCCGTCCTCCGGGACAACAGCGGGCGTCTGCATTTCAAAGCCGTGTAGCATTTCCTTTACACCCCAAATGCGCAGCTCCGTCGCGCCGACCGATTTCCCGTCCTGCGGCTCCATCAGCACGCGCACCTGCGAGGTACGGAACCTGTCAAATGTGATGGTAAATGGTACGATCCAAGTATCCGTTCCATAGGTTCCCTGCTCCACAACCTGGTTTTCCGCCGCCACCCACTGGCTGCCGTCCCAATACTGCACGCTGACTGCTTTGGGCGTCGGCACGCCGCCAAAATCATTGTAGGCAAACAGTTCCACACTGTAGACGTTCTGTTCCGTTTCAAAGATGGTATCCACATAGGCGGTTCCCTGTTTGTTGTAGTTGGTCCAGCGGTTGCGCGGGCCTTCGTCGATGGGAGCGCCCTGCTTGCTGGAGATAATGCCGTCGTTGATCTGTTCCAATTTGTCGCCCGAACAGGTAAATTCGGCAAAGACCTTTGGAAAACCGAGATTCTGGGGATTGAGCGCCAGATTGTCCAGATTTTCCGGCATACCGTCCCGGTTGACAAGCGATGCATATGCGCCGGGAATCACTCTGCCTTGTGTGGGAGTGGCGGCAAGCGCGGTGGGAACGCCGGAACACAGGATGGTTGTGCTGAGCAAGCATGCGATGATCTGTTTTTTCATAATACGCCTCCTAATCCAATGTAACTCCTCATAGGCGGTCCCCGATTGACCACCCTTGTTTATCATAATCATAGGCGCACATATTTGGTTTGTATTTATGAAAATCGATCAAAATAATATAATATTTTAGCATATACATCTAATTCGGAAATTTCGTGTATGTATCTTTACATATTCCCATATAAACAGAACCGTCCCCCGGCGACAGCCGGAAGACGGTTCTGTTTGTTTTTCTGATTACGCAGACGCGCTGCATATTGCGCTAACCTCTGGTCCGCATGCGGACGCACAACGCCGTTCGCAGACAGTCAGCTTTTTATTGTTTTCAACCAACCGTTACCACACAGTGCTGTTGTGGACGTACAACGTCATTCGCACCTACGGTGGTTTTCAGTGGCAGCAATCAGCCAACCGTTACCACACAGTGTTGCTGCGGATTCTCACCCGCCATTGTGGTATACACGCCGGTGCTCTGGCCCGGTGTGCCAACCGCCCAGACTCTGTAATAGTAATCGTTGCCGATCTTCGCCACAAACTGGGTCTTCAGCACACTGCCGTTGCCCACGGTGAAGTTCGGGGCCGCGCTGCTGCCGTTGACAACCGTCATCTTGAAGCAGTAGGCATTGCCCCTCTTCAGGGTGAAGGCCGCTGTGGTATCGGAACGGACGGACTTCTGTCCCATCATGTTCTGTGCCGCATTGACTACCGGGTTGGTTACGGCAACTGCCGTTCCTGTTCCGGAGGTGTTGCCAACCGGCTTCTTGCCGCCGCTGTTGGACGGCTTATGGCTCGGCTTGTTGTTGGGTTTCGCCGGCTCTTCCGGCTTGTCTGCCAGCGCCAGTCCCGCGCGGGCCTTCTCCACGGTGGCATACTGTATGGCGATGTCCTTCGGGGTGGCATTCTCGTCGTTGCAGGTATCCCATGCGAGATTCAATGCCGCGCGGAGGATCGCATAGCTTGCCTCGGTGTAGTCCGCCGGGTCGAGTGCTTCGGATTCCTCCAGCAGGTCTTTCAGCGCTTCTCTGTCCGGCGTGACACGCAGGCCAGCCAGTGCGTCAAACAATTTGTCTGTCATTGCATCGACCTGCTTCTGGGTCGCGTTGCCGTCTGCCAGAAGGGCTTCCGCCTGCGGAAGGACTTCCTCAAAGGCGTCCTTCTCCGGGCCATCCAGATATTCGTCCAGATCGATCTCCTGTGCCTGCTTTACAAACAGCGCCAGCGTCTCGGTATCCGCCTTGAATTCCAGGCGCATGATCGCGTCGTGCAGGTTGTTTGCCGCCTTTTCAACTTCCGCCTTCAGCGTTTCGCCCTCGTCGTTGTAGATTTCTTCCGCATAGACGAGTGCCTCCGCGTAGCCTTCCAGGCTCTTCGGGGTGAAGTTGTTCAGGTCGAGCATGGCGGCGTAGTCGAGCCAGTATTCCAGCTGTTCCTTGGTGCCTGCCTCGAAGGAGAGGTAATGCATCGCGTCGAGCAGTTCCTTCCAGGCTTCGTTTACTTCTTCCTGCGTGGCTGTGTCGTCTTCATAGACGGCCTTCGCGTTGCCGCGCGCCGCGATGAAGCGATTGCTTACGGACTCGACCAGACCGGCAAGCTGTTCGTCGGTCACTTCGTTTGCCTTTTCCAGCAGGGTTTCGAGAACGCTCTTGTTCACGCTGGTGAAGGTAAAGCGCAGGACCGCTTTGTCGTCCGGCATGGTATAGGTGTAGGTAAAGCCGTCGGCTTCAAACGGGATGCTCTCGCCATTCAGCTTTGCGCTTGCAAACGGGCCGTTCGCCGGGGTGAAGGTGAAGGCCAGCTTCGTGCCCGGAACCACCTTTGCGCCGTAGATGCCGTTGCCGTCGAGAATGACGTCCGTCTCACCGGCAATTTCCACGTTTGCCTGATTCGGGTTCCACTGCACGTTCAGCAGCTGCGGCTCGGCTTCCTTCTGTTCCGTGTAAACTGTCACCGCGGAAGCCGGCATGACAAAGCGGTATTCGCCATCCGCCAGCTTGGTCACGTCCACCGCGTTTCCATTCGCGTCAACAACGGACACGGTCTGTACCGGCTCGCTACCCTCTGCCTGCGTCACATGCAGGGATACCGGCTCGTTCTCATAATAGAAGCGGAAATCGGTCGCTGCATCGATACCGGGCGCCGCCGCGACGTCGACCGGATTGTAAACTTCCAGCGCTTCTTTATCGCCGTCGAAGAAATAGGTGTGCAGGATCATACGCATGGTGCTGCGGATATTGCGTTCCAGTGTCTTCCGGGAAAGGGAACCATCCGCGAGCGCATCGCGCACAGCCTGCAATTGCAGGCTGCCGGGGGCGCCGGCAGGGTCGTTGTTGCTGCCGGAAGACGGCATTTTCAAATCTCCGCCAGCCTTGATTTCCTCCACCAGGGTAGATTCGCTGCCCCAATCGGTCATGACCATGCCTTTGAAATTCCATTCGTTGCGCAGCACCTGCGTGAGCAAGTCCGTATTCTCCGCCGCACGCACCCCGTTAATCAGGTTATAGGAGGACATTACGCACCACGGCTGGGACTCCTTGACCGCGATTTCAAACGGACGCAGGTAAATTTCGCGCATGGCGCGCTCGGAAACCATACTGTCGCTGTTTTTGCGGTAATTTTCGCTGTTGTTTGCCGAAAAATGTTTGAGCGTTGCAGAAACGCCTTCCGACTGGATCCCGCGGATCTGCGCGGCGGCCATTTTACCGGCAATAAACGGATCTTCCGAATAATACTCAAAATTTCGTCCGCATCTGGGATTGCGATGAATGTTGGTGCTGGGCGTCAGCCAGATGGGGAATCCGTCGTTGCCCATGGACAGGTTCTTGTATTTGTCCAGCGTCTTAAAGGTTTTGGCCTCTTCCGCGCCGGCTTGTCCCGCCGCCTCGACCAGGCTGGGGTTCCAGGTACACGCCTGTAAGGTTGCGCAGGGCCACGCAGTCGCCGTGTATTTGTTATTACGGATACCGGCAGGGCCATCCGCTGTTTGCAGGCGCGGAATCCCAAATTCCAACACCTCTTTGGTACAGGCGGTGTTTGCACCGTCCACAATCTCTCTGGGATTGTCGCTGCCTGTGCCGCGGGAAAGGATGATTAATTGATCGTCCGAAAGCTGCTCCAGGAACGCGGTCATCAGCGCCGGGTTTTCCGCCACGTCCGCCAGCATGATTGTTTCGCCGGAAGCTTGTACGGCCCGTGCCGCTTGATTCATCTGTGCCGCTTTTGGTTCCGGCTGCTGGGACTGTACTTCCGGTTTTTGAGGATCCGACCAGACGGTCGTTTCGTAGCTGTCCGGACCTTTTCCATCCAGGCGGCGTTCCAGCATCTTATCCGGATTCGCCGGCTGGAAGACCTTTGTGAGCTCTTCCGCCACTTCCAGCTCGTCCACCGTGTAGACGCCCGCCTGCTGGGTGTCGCGCACATTGCTGCCCACCAGGATTTTGTATGCGCCCGGTTCCCATACGAATGCGGATTCTGCCCCTGTTTTGCCAATATCATCGTAGGAGGCCATATCCGCAATGTCAAAGGACATAGCAACGGTCTGCGAATCGCCGGGCTGCAGCAGCTCCGTCTTCTGGAACGCCGCCAGCTCCAGCGCCGGTTTGGGCAGGTCCCCTGCCGGCGCGCTGAAGTAGACCTGTACCACTTCCTTGCCCGCCATATCGCCGGTATTGGTCACCGTTGCGGAAACATCGATAACACCTTTCTCCGGGTTAGGAACCGCGGTTACATCGTGTATGTCAAAGGTGGTATAGGACAGGCCAAAGCCAAACGGGAAAATGACCTTGTCCTTTGCAAAGGTCTCAAAATAGCGGTAGCCGACAAAAATATCTTCTTCATAGGAAACCCACGCGTTTCTGCCGGCATTTTCATAGACATTCGCGGCAGGATAATCGTCAAAGCTGGTCACAAAGGTATCCGTCAAACGGCCGGACGGATTGACCTCGCCGCAGAGCGTGTTCGCCACAGCGACACCGCCCTCCATACCCGGCTGCCAGGCAAGGAACACCGCGTCGACACTTCTGCCATCGCTGCTCCGAATGGTGTTCAGCCAGTTGACATCCATCACTACGCCAATATTTAAAACCACAACCACCCGGTCGAACTTGTTCAGCGCAGTTTGGATCAACTCCTTTTCCCGGCTGCGCAGGTAATACTCGCCCGCTTTGATACCGATATCGGAGCCCTCACCTGTACGGCGGCGCAAAACGACCACTGCCGTGGCGTTCTCCTGTGCGGCGGCTTCGTCGACCAACTTGGCCAACTCGCCGGTCATTTCCGGCTCGTCCGTCCCATAACCGCCGCCAACCCGCGTGTAATACTGGGAATAGTAGTCCGTCAGCGGTTCGTAAAGCTTAATTTTCTTATTCGCCGCCTTGTCAAGCAGGCCTTCCTGGATGGTGCGGACATATGCGGACTCCACATCGCCGGAGCCGCTGCCGCCCTTGACATAGCTCGCCTGCCCGATGCCCAGCAGCGCCACATTGGTTTCCGCTTTAAGCGGGAGCGCTTCATTGTCATTTTTGAGGAGCACCATGCCTTCCTCCGCGATCTCACGGGAAAGTTTGCCGTGCTCGGTCGATTCATCGATCAGCGGAATCGTCACCGGTGCGGAGACAACCTCCGGGTTGGAACGGGACCGTGCGCGCACGGTCACAGACGCCGCCGGGTCGCCGAACGATACATAAAGCAGGCCGTAGGCGCTGATTCTCGCGCTCTCCGCGCCTTCCACCTCCCAGGTAACAAACGGGTCGCAGTTCTCATCGCCCTTGACGGTGGCAAAGAAAGAAGTCGTTTTCCCTTTAATCGCCTGCGCTTCCTGCGTCTGTACGGTGATCTCCGACACCTTCGCATCGGGATCGACCTCCAGTTGTTTAAACTTCAGCAGGCTGAGGTTGAATTGCTTGGTGAACAGGATGCGAACCACATGGCTGCCCGCGGTCAAATTGACGCCAACCGGCTCCGTCGCCTGCCAATTCTGCCAGCCGCCCGTTCCGTCGTGGCCGATGATTGCCGCTAGTTCCCCATCGATATAGGCTTCCAGACCGATCAGATCCGGTTCCGTTGTGGCGCGCGCCACATGCATGCTCAGTTTGAAGTCGCCTTCCAGCTTCTTCGGCACGTTAATATTGTACTCCAGCCAGGTTCCCGCCATCGTGGACGTCGGGTTTTTGCCGCTGGTAACCTCCGGGTCCTGGCAATTTTCCAGGCCGATGTTGCCGGATGCGCGGGAAAAAGTGGAAGCCTCCACCTTAATGCTGTTGCCAATGTCTTTTTCCTGCTCGAATTTTAACAGGCTAAGATTAAACTGGTTGACAAAGGACACCTTGAGTGTGTGCGTGCCCGCGGTTAGATTGACCAGCGCCGCGTCTGTTTCTGCCCAGGCTTTCCAGCCCCCTGTTCCGGCACGCACATAATCCATTACCTGCACGCCGTCCAAATGCGCTTTTATCTTGATATCGCCCGGCGCCGTACCCGCGCGCGCCACCTGCATGGTCAGGTAATATTTGCCCGCCATGTCTTCCGGCACATCAATGGTGTACTCCAGCCAGTCGCCCGCGTAAGTTCCCGCAGGAATCAGGCCGCTTTCCACCTCGGGATTATTGGCCTCTTCTGTTTTCAGTGTCTTGGACGCCTTGGAATAATTGACCGCGTCGATCTTAAAGCGCTTGTCCCCCTTGACCGCCTCGGTGAATTTCAGCATACTCATGTTGAACTGCTTGGTATACACCAGCTTGATCGTATGGACGCCGGCACTGAGGTCCAGCTCCAGCTCATCGGAGGGAACCCACGACTTCCAGCCGCCCGTTCCGGCGCGGGAAATCTGCCCGGCCATCACATCGTCCACATAGCATTGCAGGCCGATCGCGCCGTCGTCAATGCCGGCACGGGCAACGTTCATCACCAGGTTATACGCGCCCGCCGCCTCTTCCGGGACGCTCACTTCATATTCCAGCCAATCTCCGGCCATCATGTATTTGGGAATCAATCCGCCGGGAACCTGCGGGTCGTCGCCCGGCTCCGTCTCCACATTGTCCTTGGAAATGCGGGCGTAGTCCATTACGGAAATCACTGTGCCATCACTGATTTCAATCGGCTCTACCGCAGAAGCAAACTGCATCCAACTCATCTCAAAATCGCTGTTAAACACCAGGCGGACGGTGTGTTCCCCTTTTTTCATGGAAAGAGCCTGGGGCGTTGTCGTCATCCACGGCACGCTCTCTCCGGCGGGGTCGCCTTCCTCCACCGTGAGCATCCGTTCTCCGTCCACCAGAACGTCCATCTGCGGCCTCGCGCCAGCTGAAGACTGCACGCGCGCGGTAAATAGGTAATCCCCATTCGCCGGAACGGAAACCTGGAACTCGATCCACGCGCCGCCGTAGGTTTCGCCCGTCATCTGGTCGTCCACTTTCAGCGGGTCGGTATTTGCCTTTAACACAACGCCCTGCGAAGCGTCGCTGTACGATGCGGAGGCCAGTTTTGCGGGCAGTTCTACTGCTTCTTCCGCCACTTGCTGCACCTGTGCGCTCTCAGAAACCGGGGCGGCCGTATCCGCCGCAAACATGGATGAAAACCCGGACAATCCGATCGTCATCGCCATAACCAATGCGAGTATTTTTTTACTTTTCATCTTCCATACCAACTTTCCTTTTTCTACAAACTCCTGCGAACCAAACTCTGAGCGTTACACCTCCTCTATACCACGCTGTTTGTTTTCCAACAAGCGAGCGGGAATCGCCGCACCGTCCATTATTTCGGCATTTGGCATTTGCCAGATAACAAATTAAATTATGTTTTGTATTACATTCAATTATTAATAAATAGTATCATAGTATCTGTTTATTGTCAATTTCATAGTAAGAATTTGTATGAAATTTATATTTTCGCTTTCGTATTGAAACAAATAAAAACGACACCCCCGTTGCTGTATTTGCATCAGGGGTGTCGTTATAAATCTGCCGTTGGCATGTAGACGCACATTGATTTTTTGCAAACCTGCACTCAATATGCATCTATGGCGATTTTCAGAAGCAGCTTCTTTCCAAACAGGGCTTCTTCAGGCTCTATTAACGGAAACAATCCTTTCAATTGGCCAACAGTTTGTTCAGCCAACCGTTACCACACAGTGCTGCTGCGGACGTACAACGTCATTCGCACCTACGGTGGTTTTCAGTGGCAGCAATCAGCTAATTGTAACTACACAATGCTGTTGTGGGTTCTCGCCCGCCATCGTGGTATACACGCCGGTGCTCTGGCCCGGTGTGCCGGTCGCCCAGACTCTGTAATAGTAATCGTTGCCGATCTTCGCCACGAACTGGGTCTTCAGCACGCTGCCGTTGCCCACGGTGAAGTTCGGGGCCGCATTGCTGCCGTTGACAACCGTCATTTTGAAGCAATACGCATTGCCTCTCTTCAGAGTGAAGTTCGCTGTGGTATCGGAACGGACGGACTTCTGTCCCATCACGTTCTGTACCGCGTTGATTAACGGGTTGGGCACAGCAACTGCCGTTCCTGTACCGGAGGTGTTGCCAACCGGCTTCTTGCCGCCGCTGTTGGACGGCTTATGGCTCGGCTTGTTACCGGGCTTCTCCGGCTCTTCCGGCTTGTCTGCCAGCGCCAGTCCCGCGCGGGCCTTCTCCACGGTCGCATACCGCACGGCGATATCCTTCGGGGTGGCATTTTCGTCGTTGCAGGTATCCCATGCGAGATTCAATGCCGCACGGAGGATCGCGTAGCTCGCCTCGGTGTAGTCCGCCGGGTTGAGCGCTTCGGATTCCTCCAGCAGGTCTTTTAGCGCTTCTCTGTCCGGCGTGACACGCAGGCCAGCCAATGCGTCAAACAATTTGTCTGTCATCTCGTCGACCTGCTTCTGGGTCGCGTTGCCGTCTGCCAGAAGGGCTTCCGCCTGCGGAAGGACTTCCTCAAAGGCGTCCTTCTCCGGGCCGTCCAGATATTCGTCCAGATCGATCTCCTGTGCCTGCTTTACAAAGAGTGCCAGCGTCTCGGTATCCGCCTTGAATTCCAGACGCATAATCGCGTCATGCAGGTTGTTGGCCGCTTTCTCAACTTCCGCCTTCAGCGTTTCGCCCTCGTCGTTGTAGATTTCTTCCGCATAGGCGAGTGCTTCCGCGTAGCCTTCCAGGCTCTTCGGGGTGAAGTTGTTCAGGTCGAGCATGGCGGCGTAGTCGAGCCAGTATTCCAGCTGTTCCTTGGTGCCTGCCTCGAAGGAGAGGTGATGCATCGCGTCGAGCAGTTCCTTCCAGGCTTCGTTTACTTCTTCCTGGGTGGCACTATCGTTTTCATAGATGGCCTTTGCATTGCTGCGCGCTGCGACGAAGCGTTTGCTTACGGACTCGACCAAACCGGCAAGCTGCTTGTCGGTCACTTCATTTGCCTTTTCCAGCAGGGTTTCCAGAACACTCTTGTTCACGCTGGTGAAGGTAAAACGCAGGACCGCTTTGTCGTTCGGCATGGTGTAGGTGTAGGTAAAGCCGTCGGCTTCAAACGGGATGTTCTCGCCGTTCAGCTTTGCGCTTGCAAACGGGCCGTTTGCCGGGGTGAAGGTGAAGGTCAGCTTCGTGCCCGGAACTACTTTTGCGCCGTAGATGCCGTTGCCGTCGAGAATGACGTCCGTCTCACCGGCAATTTCCACGTTTGCCTGATTCGGGTTCCACTGCACGTTCAGCAGCTGCGGAAGCTGTTCCGTCTGCTCCACAAAATGGATGGTATAGGTTTTTTCGCTGTCCGGATAACCGGGCACACTTACGGTAATCTGCGCGCTGCCGGGGAAGGTCTCCGCCTGCCGGATTGCTACCGCCGCATAGGATGCGTCGGCCTCCGCGGTGACCACCGGAACCGCCGACAATTTCGGCATTTTCACGGTGTACTCCATGACAGCCTTATCAAAGTCCAAATCAAAGGCCGCATGGTCGACGTCGACCCATTCGCCGTCCTTCTCATACTGGATTTTCCAGCTGTCCGGCGCAATGACGCCGTCGTCCCAGGCGCGGTACCAGCAGATTTCCGCTTGTTTTACAGTAATGGGTTCTTCAAAGGCATATTCTACCCATTGGGTTCCCGCCTCCGGATAGGTGGACCAGGTGGAACCCGTTCCGACCTCCGCCGAGGTATCCCAGCCCTTTCCGTCGTTGACGGCCTTCAGCGTGGACCATTCCTCACAGGTATAGGAAGCGGATACCGCCGCGTCCTGTTCGGCATACGTGCCGTCTTCCTTTTGCAGGCGGAATTCCTTCATGCCGACCGACCTTTGGCCTTCCATCAGCACACGGAACTTGTTTGCGGTAACCGGGGTAAAGTCGGCTTCATTCAGGGTATTGTATTCGGTGGCGTACGGCTTATGTCCATACTGCACCGATGCGAGGGAGACCTGGCCAAAATCGACCGCGCCCAGCTGCCCCTGGACTTTCCATTCCATAATACCGGAGGCGACCTTCTTCACGTCGTTTTTGATGTTCATCCGGATTTTGTCCGTCACAACGGGAGTAAATCCGTAGTTGTTGTACTGGTTCTTGTTAAAGCTGTTGTATTCCTTCGTCGGTGTGACCGGGACAAATGCTTCGCCGTTCCAATAGACGATTTCCAGCCCATCCGGAACCTTGACGCCGCCGTTGTCATCATACCATTTGACATCACAGCCCCACAGGGTGACCGGCTCGTCAAAGTCGTACTGTACCCACGGATTGAGGGGACCCGACCAGGAGGTCCATCTGGCGTCTGTTCCGTCATTCAGCGCTTCAATTGAGTCATTCTGGTAAACATACGACGCGGAGGCCTTTGCATAGCCCTCCAGCGGAATTTCTTTAAATTCTTCCGGCAGATAAATCGCCATCGCACCGCTCTGGCGGTTGTCCCACGCATAATACGGGGTCATGACCAGATCCGCGTCGACCGCCTCGTCCTGCACCTTTGCTTTGGTATGGGCCACCACCTGCATGGCGGGTTTTACGCCGTAGTGGTCCTCGCTGGGCATCTCTGTTAAAGCAATTTCCTCGTCGGTCAACGGGCGAACCACAACATTGTCCACCTCGTAGGCGCGGTTGTAACCGCGCAGGCCGACTTTGCCCGTCTGGTGGTCCAGATCGTCAAAAGAACCGACCTTTTCCCCATTGACAAAGAACAGGAATTTGTTCTGATAGGCAATAACCTTCAATGTATAGGGAACTCCCAGTTGAATATCGTGCGTCTTTTTGCCCAGCCGGGTCCAGCCTCCATCGGCCTTGCCATACTCGGTGCCCTCCAGGCCGATGCCGAAATAGTAGCCGTGGTAATTGTCCGGGCCGGAGCCTTCCTGCGTGGAGCGGATCAGCATGCCGGCATTGCCGCTTTCCGTGCCGTCTTCGCCCAGCGTGACCTGCATTTCCATGACCAGATCGCTCCAGGCTTCGTCGCCGGTGGTCAGCTTATTATTCGTGCTCTTCTGGACAGAAACCTTTCCCCCGGAAATATCGATCTTGCCCGCGTCGCCCACCCTGGTCCAACTGGCGTTGGCAGCTTCGGCGTCGGCAAAGTCCTCGGTGAGATTTGCCTCCACATATTCCGGATATACAACTTCGCGGTTGAATTTCTCATCCTCCAGGTTTTCCACCCATTTGGTGGAGAAGGTCGCGTCTGTCGGCAGGATATACTTGGAAATCGGATATTCGTTGTCCACCGCCTCCGCCGCGTAGACGATCGGGCCGCGCTTGACAGCGACCGCGCCCTCATTTGCCTTGACCCGCGGGTCGCTGTAGGCGCGCTTTGTCTCCATCGGGAAGTTCAGATCGATGCTGTCCCCGTCGTTCCAGGTCCGGCTCAGGGTAATATAGCCCTGCTCGTCCGGTTCCGCGGAAATGGGTTCTCCATTCAGGGAAACGGTATTGCCATCCGTCGCCCATTCCGGAACACGCAGGCGGTAGGTGAAAGCCGTCGGCTGGTCAACCTCCACCGTGATGGCCGTTTCTCCCTGCCAGGGCATTTCCGTCTCTGTGCGCAGAAGCACCGCGCCGCCCGACGTCTGGAGATTGGCCTCGTTGCCGATGTACAGGTTTTGTGTGATGGTATCGCCCTGCTGGGTGTAAATATAACCGCCCAGCGCCTCCACGGTGCGCATCAGGTTCGGCGGGCAGCAGGCGGTGCCGAACCACTGGGAACGGTGCTTATTGCCGTTGCTGCTCATCGGGTTGCCGTAGAAGAAGGTTTCGCCGTCAAAGTCCACGCAGCTGATGATGCTGTTGTACAGGCCGCGTTCCACAATATCGGCGTATTTGCTCTCCCCGTACAGCAGGTTCATGCGCTGGTTAAACATCACATTGGCGATGTTCGCACAGGTTTCACAATAGGCGGTATCGTTGGGCAGGTCGTACGCCGCACCGTAGCCCTCGTTCGCCGGATTGGAGCCCACGCCGCCCGTTACATAGGTCTTTTTGTTTTCAATATCGTCCCACAGGGCCAGCAGCGCTTCGTCGTAACGGCCGTCCTGCTCCAGCAGGTTGACGTCCGCCATCGCCGTATACATGTACGCCGCGCGCACCGCGTGTCCGGTTGCCTCCTTCTGGTCTTTAACCGGAATGTGGTCCTGGTCGTAAGACGCATTGTGGTTTGTTCCGTGGCGGTCCTCAAAATCGCCGCGCGTATCCAGGAAGAATTCCGCCAGCTTGATATACTCCGGCGCCTTCGCCGCATATTCGCCGCCGATCTCCTCGCAGAGATTGGCCAGCTTGATCAGCGCCAGCTCGATTTCCTGATGGCCGGGCACCTGCTTCCACTTGCCCTCTCCAAACAGGGAGTTTACATAGTCCGCGTTTTTGATTGCCATGTCGAACAGGCGGGTATCCTGCCCGTTCGTGGCGCGGTAATGCGCAATTGCCGCCTCGTAAAAATGACCCGCGCAGTACAGCTCATGCAGGTTGAAATCCCACCATTTCGGCGTGTTTCCGTTCGCACCCAGGATAAAGTAGGTGTCAAAATAGCCGTTTTCCTCCTGTGCGTCCACATAATAGGGAATCCACTCCTCCAGTTTGTCGCGGATAACCTGCTGTCCGTCGATGACCTCCTGGTCCCCCATGGGATCGATCTGCAGGGCATAACACATGGATTCCAAAACCTTATGCACATCGGAATCGACGTAGAACGCCCCCTGGAAAGCGCCGTGCTCCTCGCCCCGGTGCATTTTGGCGGCATTGATGATGTTCGGGATCCCGCCGCCGCCCTTTTCCACGTTGGCGATTCCGGTCGGAATGACCTTACAGATAAATTGTTTTTGGCGGGCGCCCCAGAAGTCGTCCGTGATTTTCACATGGGTAAAGTCGATGGATTTTGCCGGTTCCTCTGCGGCGCCTGCCGCCGACCCGGCGGCGAAGGCTGTGGGAACACCGGACAACAGTACTGCGGCGCTGAGCAATCCGGCCAATAGCTGCCTTTTCAATGTAATTCCTCCTATTCAACTCCTAATCGTACAAACCCTCTCCAGACGAACTGATTTCTGCCCTCCTCTCTCGTTTCATTTGATTTCATCTTTATCATAGCGGCTCAGATTTGGTTTGTATTTATAAAAAGAGAACAAGATTGTACAAAATTTTAGCGTTAATATGGATTTCAGAACAAATTTACCATTTACATGCCTGCATAGAAAAACCCCCGCTTTGAAAGCGAGGGTTTCTTTACAAAATATATTCTTTGATCATGGGAATCTTTCTTGCCAGGGAAACGGTTCCCGCGCTCAGCAGGAATACCGCAAGAACGACAAGCGGCACGCTGAACAGCGGTGCGAAATCAAAGGGATTCCACCGAAGCGCCTTAAACAGCAGATGAATAAACACCGGATGGATCAGGTACACACCCCAGGTGGTCTCCGCCAGCTTGACGGTTCGTCCGGTGGGGGTACGGTTCAACAGGCCCTCCTGCAGCAACAGGTAGACCCCCACCGTATACAGACAGATCGGCATGGCGCTGTAATCGCCCGCCGTAAATTGTTCCGCCGCAAAGGAACGCGCCACCAGCATCGCCGCACCCAGTCCCGCCGCCGCACACGCCCATGCACGCATTTTCCCGCCATATGTCCCGCGCAGGCGAAAGCACAGACCGCCCGCCAGAAAGTAAAACAGGTACGGTCCCTTGACGGGAAGAAAAAATCCGCTTTTAAGCTGAAACGTCTCCTGCACCCAGGGCAGAAACGAATTAAATGCAAAGAGTAAAAGCAGAGCTACGGCGGCCTCACGGTTGCCCGCCCGCTCAAAAAAAGGCTTCATGACAGGAACCAACAGATAAAGGCCTACAATCATATATAAGTACCACATGTGGTCCCAGAGATTCCCCGTAAAAATGTCTACAAAACCGGTCAGCAACATCGCGCCGTTCAACGACCTTGTTTCAAACACCTGCTGCATCAGGGAATACAGGAGGCCGAACAGCACCAGACAGAACAGAATCCGGCGGATATTTTTCCAGATGGTCTTATAGGTATAGGTTTTGCCGCTGTTTAAAAACAGCGCGCCGGAAATCATGATAAACAGCGGAACGGCATAGTTCATTAACATAAATACCGTATTAAACGCCTGCTTTGCCAATGGCCGGATATCCGGAAAATTTCCGATTACACTGAAATAGACGTGAATGACCACCACGCCCAGCGCGCCGATTACGCGCATGATTTCTATAAATCCGTACCACTCACTGGATTCGTTTTCTTCCATTCCCTTTCTTCCCTTCCCAACGCTGGGGATGCCGCACCCAAAAAATTGCGCGTTTTTCTACAAAATCATACTACATTTCCATCGTAAACGCAAAGGCTTTTCCATCCTTTTCAAAAGTTTCTTACAAATTTGCACGGACAGCACAAACCGGCTTCCAAAAACACATTGGAAGCCGGCTATACGTCTCAGTGCCCACGGACACGGGCCTCTGTCTCGCCATCTCCGCACAGGCACTCAATCCATTTTCATTTACAAGTGCCCCTGCGGGCACTGACCAAAAGAACAAGAGATGGCCGAGCTGATCGGTATGATTTCAATCCACAGTGCCCCTACGGGCACTGACTGCGCCAGTTTGTTATATGCAAATGGCGTTAGAATATTTCAATCCACAGTGCCCCTGCGGGCACTGACCCGATCTCGTTCGGGTGTGTACCGTCCCCTGCTGGATTTCAATCCACAGTGCCCCTGCGGGCACTGACGTAAGCTCTTGACCGCTATTTATTCCGCGCCCGATTTCAATCCACAGTGCCCCTGCGGGCATTGACGGCAATAACATGAGTGCCCTTATCCTCATTGACATTTCAATCCACAGTGCCCCTGCGGGCACTGACTCGCAAAGCTCCAACGACATATACAGGTCGTTGATTTCAATCCACAGTGCCCCTACGGGCACTGACCTTGATTGTATTATGGTGGAGACTCGCTCGCCTGATTTCAATCCACAGTGCCCCTACGGGCACTGACGCCGGGGAATAAGGTGCATCCGCGCTATGTTACGATTTCAATCCACAGTGCCCCTACGGGCACTGACAGCAAAAGTTGCCAAGCAGCATACTTGTGTCTGATACAACTTTCACAAAAAATTTGCTTATTTGCCAATTTTCATTTTTATCATACCCTAACTTTACTATAGATGTAACCCATAGAAGAAATATAACATTTCTTTTTCAGTGCGAATCCTCCAGGCTTTTCATGTTTGCTTCCGGTTCGCACTTTCGCTGCTTTCATTTACATATTAGGTAAAGATAAGAAGGAGGACGCTTACGATAAGCGCCCTCCTTCTTTAATAATCATACAAATTTTACAAATACCAGAAAACCTATAATCACGGTTTTCTCGACAGATCTTCTGATGGATTCCCAGCCAACCATTACCACACAATGCTGCGGCGGACGTGCAACGTCCATCACACCTACGGTGCTTTTCAGTGGCAGCAATCAGTCAATTGTAACCACACAGTGCTGCTGCGGTGCTTCACCCGCCATTGTGGTATACACGCCGGTGCTCTGGCCCGGTGTACCAACGGCCCAGACTCTGTAATAGTAGTCATTACCGATCTTCGCCACAAACTGGGTCTTCAGCACGCTGCCGTTGCCCACGGTGAAGTTCGGGGCCGCGCTGCTGCCGTTGACAACCGTCATCTTGAAGCAGTAGGCATTGCCTCTCTTCAGAGTGAAGTTCGCTGTGGTATCGGAACGGACGGACTTCTGTCCCATCACGTTCTGTACCGCGTTGATTAACGGGTTGGGCACAGCAACTGCCGTTCCCGTACCGGAGGTGTTGCCAACCGGCTTCTTGCCGCCGCTGTTGGACGGTTTATGGCTCGGCTTGTTGTCGGGTTTCGCAGGCTCTTCCGGCTTGTCTGCCAGCGCCAGTCCCGCGCGGGCCTTCTCCACGGTCGCATACTGCACGGCGATGTCCTTCGGGGTGGCATTCTCGTCGTTGCAGGTATCCCATGCGAGATTCAATGCCGCGCGGAGGATCGCATAGCTTGCCTCGGTGTAGTCCGCCGGGTCGAGTGCTTCGGATTCCTCCAGCAGGTCTTTCAGCGCTTCTCTGTCCGGCGTGACACGCAGGCCAGCCAGTGCGTCAAACAATTTGTCCGTCATTGCATCGACCTGTTTCTGGGTCGCGTTGCCGTCTGCCAGAAGGGCTTCCGCCTGCGGAAGGACTTTCTCAAAGGCGTCCTTCTCCGGGCCATCCAGATATTCGTCCAGATCGATCTCCTGTGCCTGCTTTACAAACAGCGCCAGCGTCTCGGTATCCGCCTTGAATTCCAGGCGCATAATCGCGTCGTGCAGGTTGTTGGCCGCCTTCTCAACTTCTGCCTTCAGCGTTTCGCCCTCGTCGTTGTAGATCTCTTCCGCATAGGCGAGCGCTTCCGCGTAGCCTTCCAGGCTCTTCGGGGTGAAGTTGTTCAGGTCGAGCATGGCGGCGTAGTCGAGCCAGTATTCCAGCTGTTCCTTGGTGCCTGCCTCGAAGGAGAGGTAATGCATCGCGTCGAGCAGTTCCTTCCAGGCTTCGTTTACTTCTTCCTGCGTGGCTGTGTCGTCTTCATAGACGGCCTTCGCGTTGTCGCGCGCCGCGATGAAGCGATTGCTTACAGACTCGACCAAACCGGCAAGCTGCTCATCGGTCACTTCATTTGCCTTTTCCAGCAGAGTTTCCAGAACATTCTTTTTTACAACGGTAAAGAGGAATGCCAAGGTGGTATTCTTCTCCGGCATCGCGAGCGTATAGGCGCAGCCATTCACTTCAAACGGGATATCGGCACCGTTCAGCTTTGCGCTTGCAAACGGGCCGTCCGTCGGAGTAAAGTGCAACGTAATCTCCTTGCCGGGTAGAACATTCGCCGCATAAATGCCGTTTGTATCAAAGACGGTGGTCAGCTCGCCTTCCGCTGTCAGATTCGCATTTTCTGTAAACTGCACAGTCAGCAGCTTCCCGTCCTCTGTCTCCTGCCGTTTGACAATGACGGACACAGATGTGGTGAACTGCTCCGGGTTTTGCACGCCCTCCGGCAGGATGAGCGTTCCGGTCAAAAGATAGGTTCCCTCGCGGTTTGCGTTGTAGCCTTCCGCGCTCCACTCCACCGGGATTGCCGTTTTGCCGCCGTCGCTCAGTACGGCCTGTACCGTGGGCGGCAGGGCCAGACGGTCAAAGGCCGTGCCAAGCTGTGCGTGGACTGCCGCAGGTTCCTCCAGGGAAAGAACCCGGCGGGGTTCCGCACCCCACTTGTCCAGAATTGCACGGAGTTCCTTTTCCGTTACGGTGACCACGCCGCCATGGCGCACGTCCTGCGTCGGCATATCCGGATTGCGGCCCATGTCAATCCATTCGCCGCTGTCGAGATCGTCCGTAACGGAATAACCAAATTTCTGCTCGTAGAAATAGTCGTAATAATGATACCATTTGTCCTCGTGAATATCCTTGAAGACAAACGGACCCTCCACCATCCGGTCGGTAATGAAATCGTCAGTGTAAACTTCAAAGGAACCGGGCGCCAGGGATTGGGACTTCGCGGCCTTGATCGCCTTGCCGGAATCCCGCTCATCCTTATAGACCAGATAATAGGAGCCGTTGTTCTTCGTAATATTGGCGTCGATGATGGAATAACCGGCATCAAAGAACTTGAATGGCGCGGAGAATTCGTGCAGGTCCTTTGTGGTATTGCAGTAAATCGGTCCGTTGCCGCCGTTTGCGCTTGGATCGGACCAATAGACAAGGTATTCGTCGTTGATCGGATCGTAGGACGCCTCCGGCGCCCAGGCGCGCGCACCGGTCAAGCCGTCCACGCCGGGTTTTGCCACGGTTGCAAGGCGCTCATCGTCAAAGGAGGTCAGGTCATCGGAGCTCCACAGATAAATCTGCGGCGTATCCCAGCCCTGCGTGGCGATGGCGGTGAAGGAACCGTCCTTATTGCGCAGAATAAAGGGGTCGCGGATTCTGCCGTTGCCAAGCTTGTTTTGAATCACCGGCCTGCCGCCGTTCAGGGAGGTCCAGTGCACACCGTCGTAGCTGTATGCCAGACAGAGGTTCTCCACGCCCTGCGTGCCACCGAAGTGGGACAAGACATAACCGGTGAACTTGTCAAGCAGGACAACATGCTCAAAACGCACTTCCTGCTTCGCTTCTCCCAGCGTCAGCGTGGCCTTGAGCTGGATCGGCTGGCGTTCCAGAGATGTCTCCGTCTTACAGACCTTCCCATTGAGAATCTCCGCATCGCCGGAGACAATTTCCCAGGAAATTTTGCTGGTGAGCGCGTCCCGTGTCGTCAGCTCATAGCCGTCGTTTATCTTGTAATCGACATAGCGGCGGACATAGTCTGCCTCTCGTTCTACAATGCGTTCATCCGTCAGGGCCAGCAGCGTCACGGTGAACACGCGCTCCAACACCTGTCCCACCGGTCCGGTGGCCGTAACCGTCAGTGCAACCAGCTGGTCGCCCTGTGCGGTGGTCGGCAGGGAAATTTTCCCCTCATCCGTCACAAACGCCGGCTTGTCGGACCGCCATACAAAGGTGGTTCCATTCGCATGCTGTTTTGGCAGGGAAAGGTTCTCCGTCACGTCGGAAAGATCACCCAGATCGATGCCGTCCAGCGCTTCCTTCACAGCCGCGTTTGCAATGTCGTCTTTGTGCGCCGCAACCTCCACCTGAATTTCTTCCGGTGTGAGTGCGCGGTCGTAAACACAGAATTCTTCAAACTGCCCCTTTGCACTCGGATCGGGGAAGATATGGTTTGCGCCGATGCGCGTGGTGGTTCCCTGCGCAAGCTGGCTGAGCTTTTGTTCCAGCACGCCGGAGGCAACCAGCCGGTCGTTCAGGTAAAGCTTTGCGTCGCTGCCGCTCTGTGTGAAGGTAACCAGCGTCCACTCGCCCGCCGGGACAACAACGCCCGCGTCGGCTTTGATTCGCTCTTCGTTTTTTCCGTCTGTTTTCACCGCCACAGTCACGCCGCAGGGCGTTCCGTACGGGTTGCCTCGCGCCGCCATAACCATGTAGTTGCTTTGTGAAGAGCCCGTCACCAGCAGAGAAGTCCAGATATCCGTGTGGTCCAGCTTCACCCAGAAGGAAATGGAACTGTCATCCGTCTTGCCCAGTGCTTCGCTCGGCATGGAAATATAATCGCCGCTGCCGCCGCCCAATGCGACCGCACCGTCCAGGAAGCCGCTTGTGCGGGCCGCCGCGCCGTTCAGCGTGCCGTCAAAGCCGTTGACAGAGTCAATCGCTGTGTCGCCTTCGGCTTCGTCAAATTTATACCGCAGGACCAGGCCTTCCGCGGGAACCGGTTCCTGCGGCGCCAGTTTGTGATACAGTTCTTCCATAATGACGCGCCCGTACCGGTCGTTGACATGCCAGGCGTCGGACATTTTATTGGAATCGTATTCGCCGAACCACTGGCCCATGTCCCAATACCGCACGCCTGCGGCTTCCGCCGCGTTCGGGAAGGAGGTCTTCCAGTATTCGCGCAGCATGTCGCGGGAAGCGGGGTTCTTCCCCGGATCGTTTGTGTCGAAGGTGGAGAGCAGCCAGACCTCGGATTCCGGCAAGGCCTTCCGCACGCGGCTGAGCACGGTGACGAGATCCGCTTCCACATCCGCCGCCGGGCGGGGTTTGTCCAGCGCGCCGTGGTCGTTCGTACCCAGCAGCACAACGGCCTTGTCCGGGTTGAGCAGCTGGAGCGCGGAGGTGAAGATACTGTCGGTCAGGATGGCATAGTCGTTGGAGGTGGCCTCCGCGTTGCCCCAGGTGTGGATGACCGTACGGTCTTCATCGCGTCCGATATGCACGTCCGCGCCGTAGAAATTGATATCGCGGTCGTCCGTTGGACGGACCACCAGCTCGTGACGGCCATATTTGCCCGCATCATACGTCACCTTATGGGTGTTGTAGTCGTTGGGTTGGTTCTGCACTACCGTGCCCTGTTCCACGCCGTCCAGCGTAGCGGTGAAACTGCCCGCGCCGCCCCAGGAGAGATAGAACAGGTCAATCTTTGAGCCGGTGAACTGAATTTGCAAGCTGCTGCCGGTCCCGTGTCCATGCACATACAGGCCGTTTGGGGAATCGACAATTTTCCCGTGGCCGCCCCAGCGTGCGGTATCTTCTTCCCACCAGGAGCCGCTGTAGGAAAAGCGGATATTGGCGGGCGCCTTTTGAAAATAAGACGAGCCGTTCAGCGTAACAAAGCCGGTGCCGCAGTCGCCGTACTGTTCGTCCAGAATGGCTTTCATGTTCATCGTCAGGTAACCGAATTCCGTATTCGAATCGCCAATCTGCAAAATTTGGACCGGTTCTTTTTTAACCGCGTTCGGGTCCGCTTTCAGCGTCACGTCAAAGGAGCGCTGTTCCTTTGCTTCGCCGGAAACAAGCGTCGCGGTCAGTGTAGCCGATACATCGCGGTCCTTTTCCCGGGTGACAAGGCCGTTCTCCGTGATGTGCGCAGGGTCGCTTGTCTCCCAGTAGATGCGGCTGCCGTAGTCGCCGTCCAGCGGCAGGGCAAGCCGGCTGCCCGTAAAGGGCTCTATGTCGCCCAGAGTCAGGGACTTCGCATCCGATGCTACGACGGCCTGATCTTCCAGCTTTTCAACAGCCAGCTCGTCCGCGCGCAATGCACGGCGATACACCTGCACGTTGTCGATGCGGCCGATGGCGGTCGGGTCCGCGGAAAACGGGCTCTTTGCCACATAGCAGGTTTCTCCGAGCGTATAGGTCTGCCCGATGGTGTTGGTCATATCATCCTTCTGGGCCACCAGCGTGCCGTCCATATACAACTTTGCCTGGCTGCCCTGCTGGGTATACGCCAATGTAACCCACTTGCCCACGGGAACCGTCTGCGCGGCGGGTGCGGCAATGCGCTGCTCGTTTCCGTCGACGCGGATCCCCAGCGTATAGCCGACGGACGCGCCGCCGGGCTGGCCCTTCGCCGCCATAACCATGCAATCTCCGCCGCTGTTCCCAACGGAGAACAGAGCCGTCCAGGCCTGCACCTCATTCAGGAAAACATCCATTTTGATGGTGATGTCGGAAACATCCCGCATCACGTCGATGGGTACACGGATATAATCGCTGCCGGAGGCAAGAGAAACCGCTTTCCCGCCTCTGGCATCCACCTGGCTTGCACTCCCCGTCAAGGTTCCGTCAAACCCGTTCCCGCTTGTGTCCGGAACCGCAGTGCCGTTTAGCTCTTCAAAATCGTATTGTAGAAGCAGGCCGTCCGCCTGTGCCTCAACCGTCTCCGTTCCGACAGCCAGCGCCGTCGAGACGCTGCCAAGCAACATTGCAAGACAAAGCACCCATGCGGTAATCTTTTTTTGCAATTTCATTTTTGCATTCTCCCCCTTGTTTCATAAATTCCTTTTCATACAACCCCTACGTAACGCCGCGCCTCCTCCCGTTTTCCTGTTATCCCGTAGACGGATCGCAGGAGTTTTGGATACTCTTTTTCAGTATAGCATCGGGGTGGCGCCGCTGTATTTATGAAAAACGGACAATAACGCCCGTTTTTTTAGCAGGCTTTTCCTGTCGATTCAGGAACAGAGCCGCATAAAAAATGGCTGAGTCCGAAGAAACTTCCACGCGAAACAATTAGGAAAGCCACAGCAATCCATTTTTTGTTGCGCGTGGATATTTTGGGATTTTCTATAAACCATGGGCGTAATAAAAAATAAAACCCGACAGAAACGAAAATCGTAACAAAAAAGACCTGCTCTACCACTCGTAAAGCAGGTCTTTGTGTTTCCCATGAAAGTCAATTTCTCGTTTCTTTTGCTTTTTGTGGGTTATCCCTCCATTTTCCATGCGTTTTTCAGTTTCGGGACGTTTCTCTGAGCACCGTCTTCTGGAAGGTTACGGTTCCGACAACCCGGGCGCATTTCAATCCACGACGTCACAATAGACGTCGACCATTCTGGCTGGCCTGTAACCCCGTTTCTATCCACGACGTCCTGCGGACGTCGACCTGATTATGTAACCGCTCCTGATATTAATGGGTGTTTCTATCCACGACGTCCCTGCGGACGTCGACAGCAAAAGTTGACAAAACAGTATGAACCGCCTTGTACAATCTTTGCAAAGAACCATACATTATGCTGTTCTTTACTTTCATCATAATCCACCCAATTGTAAAATACAACTCCAAAAATAAAAGAAACGCCTTTTTATAGTGCGAATCCTCTTACAATTTTCTGTGTGCTCCCCATTCGCACCGGACCCTTGGTTGATAAAAACAGCGGCATTTGCTCTGACAACCGCCGGCAATATGGAAGAGGGCCGTTCAGAAATGAACGGCCCTCCCACTTTGTATGAAATCGAAAATAATCGTGCTTTGTGTGAGTTTATTGAAAGATCCTCTGTTTTCATCCGCATTCCTCTCCCGCCGCATGTTTTTGCTGCCCTGGGGATTGGCAGACGATGACATACTGCGTGTTTCATTTGCGGACACAAAGTGTCTTTCGCGCCTACGGTGGTTTTCAGTGGAGATCCCTCTTAAAACAGAGCACTTTCAAATTCTGTTTAACCAAAGAAGAGATTCTCTCCGCCAGCTGAAATAATTTTTCAGCCAATTGTAACCACACAATGCTGTTGCGGACGTGCAACGTCATTCGCACCTGCGGTGGTTTTCAGTGGCAGCAATCAGCCTATTGTAACCACACAGTGCTGCTGCGGTGCTTCACCCGCCATCGTGGTATACACGCCGGTGCTCTGGCCCGGTGCGCCGGTCGCCCAGACTCTGTAATAGTAATCATTACCGATCTTCGCCACAAACTGGGTCTTCAGCACACTGCCGTTGCCCACGGTGAAGTTCGGGACCGCGCTGCTGCCGTTGACAACCGTCATCTTGAAGCAGTAGGCATTGCCCCTCTTCAGGGTGAAGTTCGCTGTGGTATCGGAACGGACGAACTTCTGTCCCATCACGTTCTGCACCGCGTTGATTAACGGGTTGGTTACAGCAACTGCCGTTCCCGTACCGGAGGTATTGCCAACCGGCTTCTTACTGCCGCTGTTGGACGGCTTATGGCTTGGCTTGTTACCGGGCTTCTCCGGCTCTTCCGGCTTGTCTGCCAGCGCCAGTCCCGCGCGGGCCTTCTCCACGGTCGCATACTGTACGGCGATATCCTTCGGGGTGGCATTCTCGTCGTTGCAGGTATCCCATGCGAGATTCAATGCCGCGCGGAGGATCGCATAGCTTGCCTCGGTGTAGTCCGCCGGGTCGAGTGCTTCGGATTCCTCCAGCAGGTCTTTCAGCGCTTCTCTGTCCGGCGTGACACGCAGGCCAGCCAGTGCGTCAAACAATTTGTCCGTCATTGCGTCGACCTGCTTCTGGGTCGCGTTGCCGTCTGCCAGAAGGGCTTCCGCCTGCGGAAGGACTTCCTCAAAGGCATCCTTTTCCGGGCCGTCCAGATATTCATCCAGATCAATTTCCTGTGCCTGCTTCACAAACAGCGCCAGCGTCTCGGTATCCGCCTTGAATTCCAGGCGCATAATCGCGTCGTGCAGGTTATTGGCCGCCTTCTCAACTTCTGCTTTCAGCGTTTCGCCCTCGTCGTTGTAGATTTCTTCCGCATAGGCAAGTGCTTCCGCATAGCCTTCCAGGCTCTTCGGGGTGAAGTTGTTCAGGTCGAGCATGGCGGCGTAGTCGAGCCAGTATTCCAGCTGTTCCTTGGTGCCTGCCTCGAAGGAGAGGTAATGCATCGCGTCGAGCAGTTCCTTCCAGGCTTCGTTTACTTCTTCCTGGGTCGCCGTGTCGTCTTCATAGACGGCCTTTGCGTGGTCGCGCGCCGCGATGAAGCGGTTGCTTACGGACTCGACCAAACCGGCAAGCTGCTTGTCGGTCACTTCATTTGCCTTTTCCAACAGGGTTTCCAGAACACTCTTGTTCACGCTGGTGAAGGTAAAGCGCAGAACCGCTTTGTCGTCCGGCATGGTATAGGTGTAGGTAAAGCCGTCGGCTTCAAACGGGATGTTCTCGCCGTTCAGCTTTGCGCTTGCAAACGGGCCGTTCGCCGGAGTGAAGGTAAAGGCCAGCTTCGTGCCCGGAACTACTTTTGCGCCGTAGATGCCGTTGCCGTCGAGAATGACGTCCGTTTCACCGGCAATTTCCATAGCCGCCTGATTCGGGTTCCACTGTACGTTCAGCAGCTGCGGTTCGGACGGAACCGTCTGGCCGCCCAGACGCTCCACAATCATCTGATCGATCGCCACGTTGTTCCGCTTGATGTTCATGTTCTGGTCGTAGTTGTTGCCATTGTTAAAGGTAAAACCAATGGTGTGCTCGCCCGCTGTCAGGTGCAGCTTCATGCGCGGCGAACGGTAGAACACATCGTTGAAGGTGACGGAGAACGACATGGTTCCCACATCCACGCCATCCACCAGCACAGAGCGGATTGCGCCGTAGTTGCCGCTGGTGGTGTCGCCGCCGTTGTTGTACAGCGTACTGACCAGATAGTCGCCGTCCTCGGGTACACGGATGGTGAAGGTCAGTTCCGCACCGGTCCCCGGGCGATTGTCGGCAACATAGCCGCTGCCGGAATAGCCCTTAATGGAGTTCGCCTTGCAGCCGTCGTTGTAGGACGCGTCCTCCGCCTCATAAGTCTGGACGGAATTTTCCGGATTCCAGACAATCGGCTTGGACAGCTCGGACGCAACGCCCGCCTGATCCACCGCGACCAGAGAATAGCTGCCGTACTGATCCTTCGGGATTTCGTAGCTGCTCACGCCGGTCACATCGACATACGCGGAGCCGGTCCACAGCTTATAGGTATACGCGCTGTTCGGCGTCCAGGTCAACACGCCGTCTGCCAGCTTCATTTCCGGCAGGTCCGGACAGATAGCCAGGTTTTCGGGCTTGAGGTTGACCGCGCTGCGGTTGCCGCTGTCTTCCACAACCATTTCAATCGTGTATTTGCCGGAAGCGTCCGCCGGCAACACATAATCGGCGCCCACTTCTTTGCCGTTGACGGTCATGGACTTGACGGTATCACCCTTGCCGGAGAGCGTGAAGTCAATGGTCGCGTCGCGGTATTTGTAATTGGTCAGGGTGAAGGGGCCCTCCATCCAGTCCGGTACATACGGGGTGAAGTGAATGCCGTCCAGCTCATACATCATGCCGAACAGCACGCGGTAATAGTTGGAGAGCTGGCCCGCCACGGACCAGAGCTGACGGTGCGCGTTGTTGCCCACGCCGGTCTCATAGTTGATAACCTCGTCGTTGGAGAGGTTGCGCGCTGCGCCGTACATGATGGATTTCATGATTTCTTCCGCGAGCTGGCGGTTGCCGCCCTTCATGGCCGCTTCCATCAGCGCCGCTTCCCAGCCGGGCCACACGCCGCGGTTGTGGTAGATGGCGCCGAACTGCTTGCCGCGCTTCTGCGGATAAACGGTATTCGCGCCGTACTTGACCAGCGGATAGTTTTCCATCATCTTCTCCGCCATTTCCGGCGTTGCGATATCGAAGTAAATGGCGTAGCCAACTGCCAAAACGTCCGTCTTGTCCGCCAGGGCGTTGCCCATGTACTCCGGATACTGCCAGGAGGCGTAGTAGTTGCGGTCTTCCATCCAGAAGTTGTCGTTGATCGCCTGTTTGAGATCCTCAAAATGCTTGGCCCATTTGGCGGTTTCCGCCGGGTCTTTGCCAAGGATTTCAGAGGCCTGTTCCAAAACCTTGAACATTACGGCGTATTCAATGTTGGTGTTGCAGGACTTGGACTCCATGATATCGGAGAAATAGCCCTCGTCCATCCAGTCCGGATAGGTCTTGGAGCGGTGGTCGAGACCGGAGGTCTCGCCCTTGAAGAGGCCTGTATTCGCGTCGTAGACGTTGTGCAGATCCTTCTCCGCCGTATACGCGGTGACGTCGTAAATGGTGCGCAGGAATTCTGTATCACCGGTGGCGAGGTAATCCTCCCAGGACGCCAATGCCATGATGATGCGGTCCGTGGAAGACGGATAAGAACCGCCGGTTCCGGTGTCCTCCACCCATTCCTTCGGGTCGCCCTGAATCTTTTGCAGCAGGCTGTTGCGGGACTGCTCCGGGAACACCCAGCCCAGCGAATACTGGACGGACATCGCGGTGTCGCGCGTCCAG
The DNA here is from genome assembly GCF_001261775.1 of Anaeromassilibacillus senegalensis. Classification (GTDB taxonomy): domain Bacteria; phylum Bacillota; class Clostridia; order Oscillospirales; family Acutalibacteraceae; genus Anaeromassilibacillus; species Anaeromassilibacillus senegalensis. The sequence continues at coordinate 1,074,491 of NZ_LN868538.1, forward strand.
ACTTTGTTCCAGTTCGCGCCGGTGTTAAACACTTCCACCGTCTCCCCGGTGTGGATGCTCTTTTCCGTGAAGATGTCCTCCAGGGACTCCTGCAATGCCATGTTGTATATTGCCTCGGAAATCGGCATGTTCTCCGCCTTAAACTGCGGCAGCTTGGAGATATCCTTGCTCAGCTTCCAGGTGCTGTTCTCATAGGAGGAATAGAGCTGCTTGCCGTCCTTCGCGGTCATCGTATAGACGCCGTCGACGATCTTATCGGGATAGATGTCATAATCAAACCGGGTGCTGTTCAGCGTAAAGTGCGCGCTGTGCCAGCTGTCCGGCGCTTCCGACAGTTCTGCGCGGTTTTCCTTGTCCTGGGTTTCCAGGGCGATGGAAACCGTGTCGTCCAGCAGGCTGTTGATCTTGGTGTAGCCGCTCACGGTGCGCAGAATCCACTTGCCGGCGTCTCCCTCGCCCGCTTCGGACATACAGGCGATAAAGCTAGAACCGTCGTTGACCAGGTAGTTGCCGGTTGCCTTGTTCTGAATGGTATAGTTGCCGTCGTCGTCCGGCGTAAAGGTCCAGGTATACGGCTCGCGGTCGTTGCTGTCCATCTCGCCCGCGTATTTGAGCACGCCGCTGCCATCGTCCAGCAGGTACTGGTTTTTCCAGCGGTTGACCATGGAGACGTCCTCATAGGTGGGCACCTCCACCGGAACAGAAACCGTGAAGTAGTTGATGTTCCAGCCCTCGTGCGTCACGTTGAACCGGATGGTCTGGCGTCCTTCCTTGAGCGGGACCAGAACTTTTATATCCGTGTAGGTCTGCCAGCCGCCGGTGTACGGGATGGAAGCCGTCACGCCGTCCGGCGCGGCGGTGGTCACGATGCTGACGCCGTTCGGGGAGCCCTGTACGCCACCGTCCGTGTTCATACTGGCCACACGCAGTGTAAACTGATAGGTTCCCGCGTCTTTGACCATGATGTTATCGTAGTAGAAATAGTCGCCCGCGTCGGTGCTGCCGATGTTCTTCCCGCCGCCCGCGTCGCTGCAATTTTCCACTCTGATGCCGATTTTGGACGGGTCTTCGTTGTCGCCGCCCTGTCCGTCGAAGTCCTCGGCCTCAATTTTGGTGGTGCTGTCCGCCGTGATCACGGCCTTTGCTTCCATCTGCACATCAAAGTAGTTGAAGTTCCAGCCCTCGTGCGTTACGTTGAAACGGATGGTCTGCAAGCCCGCGTCCAGCGGCACATTCAGGTAAATATCCTCGTAGGTCTGCCACGCGCCGGTGAACGGGATGGATCCGACCACGCCCTCGGGCGCCGCGGAAGTCACGATTGTCACGCCGTTCGGGGAACCTTCCACACCGCCCTGTGTGTTGTTGCTCGCCACGCGCAGGCGGAATTGATACGTGCCCGCGTCCTTGACATAGATGTTCTGATAGACCATGTAGTCACCCGCGTCGGTGCTGCCGACATTCAGGGTGCCGCCCACATCGCCGCAGGATTCCGTCTTAATCCCGGCCTTGCTGCCCATCGTCGGGTCGCCGCCCTGCTCGTCGAAATCCTCCGCCTCAATGCGGGTAACGGTGTCGCGGCTGATGACCGCCTTTGCGACATCCGCGATATCGACCAGCGCAATGGAAAGCGTCACCGCTTTGGCAGGCATCACAAAGCTGTACGCTTTGTCTTTTTCGACTTCCAGCACCTCCAGCGCCGTGCCGTCTACGTCCACTGCGGACACCTGTTTGACCATCTTGCCCGCCGGAATGCCGGAGACAAAGACTTTGACGGTCTCGCCCATCGCCGCGGAGGACTGTGCGCTCAGGGTCGCCGGCTGTCCCGCCGCAACCTGCACCGCGTAGGTATCCTTCGGCTTTTCCGTGTCGATCTTCCAGATTTCCACATTGTCCACCTGCATGGAGGTGCTCTTCGCCCCCTTGCAATAGAACGCGATATGGATCTTTCCGTCCGTAACCTCAATTTCCGAAGAGAACTTCTGGTAGACGCTGTTGAACGGGATATTGACCAGCGTTTCCGCCGCGCCGTTGTAGCCGGTGAGCTCCATCCGGCTGGTCTGCGCCGCGCTGTTCGATATCTTGACCATCGCGTTGACGCGGTAGGTGCCGTCCGGCAGGCCGTTTACGGTCTGGCTGAGGCGCGCCTCATACGGCGCGTTCTGATAGAAATAGAATTTATACTTGCCGCCGAACGCGTCGGGATCGTCCACACCGTTGCGGACTTCGGTCGTGGTGTCGACCGTCCAGTTCTCCGTTGTGCCGCTTTCAAAGCCGCCGTTCGGAACCGGAACCTGCGTCATGACCATCGGCTGTTTGCTGACCGTAATTTTATCCAGGTTGACGTTGGCGGAGTCCTTCTCGCCCGTCACCAGGGTAATGGTATTTTTGCCCGCTTTTAAAGAAACCGTAACCGGAAGTTCATCCCAAAGATTCCAGCTCTTGAGCGGCGGGAACACCACCTGCTGCGCGTCGGCCTCCGCATCGTTTGCATAAATGCTCATGGTGCGCGCGGCGCCGTCGCCGCTGCCATATTTGACAAATACGGTGTACTCACCGTCTTCGGGGACCGTGATCTTTGAGAACTGTACGCCGTCGCCGGGATTGTGAATCCACGCGGTGTATCCCACGCCGGAATAGCCTCCGTAAACGGCCTCGTTTTGGGCATCGCCCAGGAGCGCCGCTTCTTCCGCCTCAAACTCGAAGACCGGGGCCGGGGAACCATTGACGGTCACAGTGCTCGCTTTTGTGGTATCCGGAATCTTTACATAGCAGATTTCGCTCGCCGCGTCCGCATAATAGCCGGACTCCGCCGCGTTCAGCGCTTCCAGGGAACCGCACTGCGTCATTGCCGCGCCGTCATGCTGGACGGACAAATCGGTGTATGCCGCCTTGTGGAACTGCAGCAGGTAGCTGCGCGGTGCGATGTCCGCATAACTGCCGGTGCGTTCGCCCACATGCAGCGCGATGGTGTTTGTGTCTTCGTCCGCCGTTACCTTGCAGTCGTATTTCGTGGTGGTGTACACACCATCTTTATATGCGTCGGTCTCGCCGTCGTCCTCATAGAGTACAAAGTCGAAGCTGCCGTCCTGCAGGGTCGGGTATACATCCAGGGTCAGCACGTCGACCGGTTTCTCGCCGACATACTGCATCTCCGGCTGCATCGGGATGATGGAACCGGCTTTGACAAAGACCGGCAGCAGGGTGACCGGCGCGGAATAGCTCAGCGTGGTGCCGCCCTTGTATACGGTCTTGCCGTTGTCGTAATCGTACCAGTCGCCTGCCGGCAGGTAAACCTGCTTGACGGTGGAATCTTCCACGACCGGGGCCACCAGGAAGCTGGGGCCGTTCATAAACTGGGTATCGATTCCGTAGGTGTTCGGGTCGTCCTGGAACTCCATCGCCATCGGGCGCACGAGCGGAACGCCGGTGCCGCCTTCGCCGAGGCCTTTTTCAATGCCGATGCCCAGGATGTTGTCCGCTGTGAGGGAATAGGTGTACGGGATCAGGCGGTAGCGCAGATTGATGTATTCGCGCGCCACCTCTTCGCCGCCCAGTTCCCACGGCTCCTTCGCGGCCAGGCCGCTGGAGTAATGGAAGCGGTGCACGGGGGTAAAGGTTGCCAGCTGGATCCAGCGCTTAAACTGGTTGCTGTTCGGCATGCCGTTGAAACCGCCGATGTCAAAGCCCCAATAGTTGAAGCCGGAGAGGGACAGGCTGGTGCCCAGGCGGATCTGCTCGTGCATATCGTTCCATCCGCATCCGATATCGCCCGTCCACGGGGAGACATAGCGGCTGCTGCCGGTAAAGCCGGAGCGGGTCAGCATGAATGGGCGGTCGCCGTTCTCCGTGACCTTGTCGTACATTGCTTCGTTGTGCTGGATGGCATAGACGTTGTGCAGCTCGTTCATATCGCCCCACGCTTTGCCGTCCTCGTTCCAGCCCACCCAGTCGGGACGGTAGCGGGCCGGCTCGTTCATATCCAGCCAGAAGCCTTCCACACCCTGGTTGAGGATCATGTTGTGCTGTTCGCCCCACCAGTCCTGCGCCTCCGGATTGAAGAAATCCGTCAGGCCGGAGGTGCTGCCCCACGGCCAGATGATGTCCTTCTGGTCGCCGGTGCGGGCGTGCATGAAGTAATCCTTTTCCGTTCCGTAGGGATAATCGTCCGGCTGCGCCTTGGTAACGTTCGGGTCGTCGATGACGCCCATGCGCAGGTTCAGCTTCTGGAGTTTGTCGATCATGCTTTCCGGATCCGGGAAATTGTTTTTATTCCACTGCGTCGGGCTGCACAGGTACTGATACCATTCGATGTCCGCCATCATCATGTCCAGCGGAATCTCCTTGTCGCGGTACGTCTGCGCCACGCGCTCAATGTCGCTCTGCTTGTAGCCATAGTGGCACTGGATGTTGCCGTAGGCATATTCCGGCGCAAAGAAGGTTTTGCCGATCATGTCCGTGAAGGTCTTGCTGATCTGCTTCATGGACGGGCCGTACATAAAGTAGTACAGCAGTTCGCCGGCGGGCGCCGGGTTCAGCGCACCGAAGGAATAGCGGTCCGGGTCGGTTTTTCCCAGATCGAACACCGTCCGGCTGGTATTGTCAAAATAGATGGAATAACCCTTGGAGCTGAGGAAATGCGGGTTGGACATATACCAGCGGCCCTCGCCGTATTCCGGCACCAGGGAGTTGCCCTCGCCGCCGAGGTAATCGGTGCTCCACATGGCCAGCTTCGTGCCGGTCTTCTCAAAGCTCTCAGTCTTTTCTCCGAGCCCCCAGAAGCGCTCGTCCGCCTGCTTTTTATTCTGCACCAGCACCTCGTTGTCGGTGCTCCAGCCCATGCTCTGCTCGTCGCCTTCGCAGAGCAACGCGCCGTTTTTGTCCAGATAGGTGAGGCGGAAGGGGGATTTATCGACCTTCACGTCCATCGTTCCGGTGGAAATCAGGTAGAAATCGCCTTTGTCCTCGGCACGCAGCGTCTCCGGATCGACGGCCTCGTCGATCACCGCAAAGGAATCGTACTTGCGGTCAAAACGGCCGGTCGGCTCACACCAGACTTTCAGGGCGTTTGGGGAGACGGATTTGATACTGACCTTCGCATTGTCGCAGCGGAAGATCAATTCATTGTCCGTTGCGTTTTCTACGGAGTCCACATTGCCCACATAGGTCCACTGCGTCTTTTTGAGTGTAATGTAGTCAATGTTTAAGCCGCCGCTGTCATCGCTGTTTTTAACCAGGCCGATGGTGTTGGTTCCCGCCTTCAGCTCGACGGTCACGGAGCGGTCTTCCCACTCCTCCCAGCTTCCCAGGTCGCCAAAGCGGACTTTCTGGGTATTCCCATTGACGGAGCAGGTCAGCTTTTGGGAGTCGCCGTTATTCTTACCGTTCGCATAACGGACCACCATCGCATAGGTGCCGGCCTCCGGCGTATCCACCGTAAAGCGGACGCCCGCGCCGTCCTTTTCAAAGCCGGCGGCAAAGCCTGTCCCCGAGTATCCTCCATGGTCCTTCGCGGTTTTGTTGCCATTGAGGACTTCCGCATCCTCCGCTTCGTAAATGTTCGCCAAGCTGATGCAGTCCAGCTTGACCTCTACGCCGGTATCGCCCTCGTCCAACTGATAGGAAAGGATGTTTCCGCCCGCCTTGAGCGGAATGCTTTCGGTTTTAGCCCCCCATGTGTCCCAGTTGACCATTTTGGGGAGGTTGATGGTGCGTACTTTTTCGCCGTTCGCATACAGGCTGGCCGTCCTGTCCTCTCCGGAGCCGTTGGAGTAACGCAGCCGCACCGCGTAATCTCCATCCTCCGGCACATCGACGGCAAACTGGACGGAGGCTCCCGCTTCCATGCCGTCCACAAAGCCTGTACCGGAGTAATCGTCCAGATCAGAGGCCGCCAGCGCGCCGGAAAGCGCCGCGTCTTCCGCCTCATACACTTCCTGATCGATGGGCGCCGCGCTCAATGTTTGCTGGGCCTCCTGGTTTTTGGCTGCCGACGGCATCGCGCCCGCCACCAAATAGGTGGGCGATAATGCCATGGAAATGGCAAGCAGCCAGGAAATCACTCGCTTTCTCATCTTTTTCCTCCTTATTTCAATCCTTATCCACCACGGCTTTTCCACTTCGCCTCCTTTTGGGACGCCGTTTGTCCCTTTCCGTCTAATTTGTTTATTGGGTTTATCCTTGGTTAAATTAAACCAAAGTTTTCCACGCAAGTCAATGGAATAAATTGCGAACGACTAAACTATTTTGCCTTTTTAAATTGGGTGAAGCAAACAGGGTCCCACAAATTCTCCGGAAAACGCAGCAACGGCAGGAGCAACTGCTCCTGCCGTTTACTGCAAAATATTTTATTAAGAAGGAATGTATGAACTTGATCTTTCTTGTTGATTAGCCTACGCCCGGCTCCGGGAGGTAATACACGGAGCCGGCTTCAGCTATTTGGGAAGGAATATGAAGAAAAGATCTTGTAATCAATAATAAGTACAACAACGGATTTACCTCGGACTTATTTCTATCTGCACCATAAAATCCTGTTGAATCAATTTCTTAATCCGTTGTAGGTTGTAATTATTAAAACAAATCTCTTTTATCTTGTCAACATTTTTAAACAAATTGACACAATTGTGCAAACTTTTTCCATATTTATACACCTAACAAATGTTTGATACAGCTTTTATTCGGATGATTCCTAACTTTGCTTCCTCTCCTGTCCCCTTTTTGCAGAGAACTGTCGTACTCGTGTTTTCCCCAGCACACTGCACCCTGCCCGTCCCGCATCGTTTTCAATCCATACCGCACACCGTTTTAGACAGCTTGCCAGAATCGTTCGACGGTTTTTGTCTTCTCTTTCTTTTGTTCATGATTGCTTTCCCGCCTTCTTAGTGTTACAATTAATTGGTAAAATTTTTGTATGGCCCCGTCCATACATTGAGCGGACCAAATGCCCGCAAACAGGATGGGCTTTACATTATGAGGTAAAACGATGTTGGACATGAAAAATGAGCGCTGGCTCATGGAAAAGTATAACGCGCTCAGCGACGCGGAACGCGGCGAATACGCGCTGATCAGCCTGAAGATCAAGCGTTTCCGCGTCTTCAACCGCCTGTACAACCGGGAACTGGGCAACGCCTTGGTCGAGAAGGTCTACGAGGCGCTCCAGGAATGGCTGCAGCCGGGGGAATACGCCGCACAGATTCATCTGAACTATTTCAATCTGTTGGTACGGATTTCCAAAAACTACGAGGAAATTTTCCAGTATGTGATTCGGCTGAACCAGCAGATCCGCGATATGCCGGACGAGCGGTTTCATGGAAAGGTGTTTTGTGGCTTCGGCATTTACCACCTGACCAGGGAACCGGTCGATTTTTATATTGCGCAATACAACGCGGACGTCTGCCGCTCCGAATGCGCGGAGCGGGATTTCAAGAACTCCCATTTCGACGTCTACGGGCAGAGCTATCACGATCCGGTCCTGCGGGACTATGACCTGGAGCAGATCATTCAGCCGGCTTTGCAGCGCGGCGACCTGCAGCTTTATCTGCAGCCCAAGGTGGACCTGCGCACCGGCGAGGTGACCCGTGCGGAAGCGCTGATCCGCTGGATCGATCCGCAGCGCGGCATGATCCCGGTTTCGGACTTCCTCCCCATGCTGGAAAGCACCGGGCTGATCGACCGCGTGGACCTGCATACGTTTGAGGTGGTCTGCCGCACCATCAACCGGTGGCTACGCGTGTACAACAAAAAAATTCAGATCAGCGTCAACCTGTCCCACTGCATGTTCAACTACCGCTATTACTTTGACGACTACCGCAAAATTCATGAAAAATACCGGACACCCAAAGAATGCATTGAATTTGAGCTGCTGGAAAGCATTGTCCTGAACCAGGTAGAGCGCCTGCGGCAGGTGGTGGACGAACTGCACAACTACGGCTTCACCTGTTCCCTGGACGATTTCGGCAGCGGGTTTTCCTCCTACAGTGTGTTATCCAATGCAGACCTGTCCATGCTGAAAATCGACAGTTCCCTGTTCCAGAACGAATCGAATCCGCGTGAAAAGGTATTGATCCGGCACATTGTACAATCGGCGCATGAACTGGGCATCATGGTCGTCGCGGAGGGTGTGGAAACGCAAAAATACGTCGACTATCTGCGGCAGCTCGGCTGCGACTTCTTACAGGGCTTCGTGTTTTACCGGCCCATGCCGGTAGAAGAATTTGAAGAACGCTTTGTACGCGGCAACGAAAAAGTGCGGTTTTCTTAAAAATCCCAAACTGATCACAAAACAGAACCCCGGACGGAAATTCCGTCCGGGGTTCCTTTATGCCTGTTGTAAAATTTACTGAACCGCTTTTTTGATCAAAAGCAGGTCGCGCACATCCACGACGGAATCGCCGTTCATATCCGCGGAAAGCGCTTCGATTGTCTCAAGCGCGCGGTTGCCCGCAATTGCCTGGCGCATCAGCTCCGTATCGGAACCGTCCACCTTGCCGTCCGGGTTGATATCGCCCAGAATCGACATACTCATGCGGTCTTTCTCCGTGCCGTTTACGCGCAGGATAACGATATAGCCGGATACGATGGTGTTGCCTTCGTCGATGGAACCGCCGGTGGCCTCCATAAATTCCAGCGTGCCGCCCTGAACGGGCTTGAGCATCGCGGCGACGTCGTTGGTCGTCGCGCCGGCCGGAATGTTGTAGAGGATCTTCAGATCGGTATCGTCGCTGATGACCGCATCGGAATCCTCCGCGACCTCAAACTTCGGCTCCGCCGGCGTTGCGCCGCCGGAAACCTTCAGCTTTGCGTCCGCCCAGACGGAATTACAGTGGCCGTTGCCACTGCCGGTCAGTTCGGCAATCAGCTTGAGCTCTGTCACGCCCGTCACGTCGACATCGATGTATTCCGCATTGGTATTTTTACCCTTCATCTCCTTAGTGAACAGCTCTTTGCCGTCCGCCAGTACACGGAACCTCACGCCGAGTACATCTGTACCGCGATCCTTTGCTTCGATGCCGGCCCATGCCTGGAAACGCTTTGCATTAAGGTCCGTCAGGTCATAGACGACCTCGGAAGCCGCATGCGCAGCAAGGCCCTTGTCGAACGCTGTTTTGGTGCCGTTGGGATACACGGTGATCTTGCCGCCCTGCAGGTTGGCGTCCTTTGTAAAGTTACTGTAGCCAACGGTCGCGGATTTTTCTTTGACATCGGACAGATAAAGATCCTCGTCCTCCGCCTGGAGCTTAATCTTTGCATCCGCCCAGACAGACATGCAACGTCCGTTGTTTGCGCCGGTCAACTCTGCCACCAACGTCAGTTTGGTAACGCCCGTCACGTCCACGTCAACATATTCGGCATTTGTCCCCTTGCCCACCATGTTTTTAGAAACAAATATTTCTTCTCCATCCGCCAAAACACGGAATCGCACGCCGCGCACATCCTGGTCGCGGTTCGTCGCATCAATGCCGACCCACGATTGGAAACGCTCCGCATTGAGGTCCGTCAAGTCGTAGACGACCTCGGAAGCCGCGTGCGCGGTAAGTCCCTTATCAAAAGCAGTTTTTACGCCATCCGGATAGACGGTGATTTTATTTCCATCCAGATTGGCGTCCTTAGTAAAGGTTCCATAGCCGACCTTCGCGGATTCTTCCTTCAGGTCGGAGAGATAGAGATACGCGTCGCCCTTAGTGAATTCGACGGTATACACTCTCTGGAAACCGTTTGCACTCGTTGCGGTTACAACCGCCGTGCCCGGCAGCGCGGTGACCTGCTGAATGTTGATCGTCACGCTGTCGTTCGCCGCGGTCGCGGTGACTTCCGGCAGCGTGGCGGAACGCTTCGCAGAGCTATAGGAAAGTACGTCGCTGTTGAAGCCGTCGATGGATTTGCCGTCGATCTGGATATCCGTCACCAGCGTCGTCTCATCCGGCAGTCTGGTCTTGCTTTCCTGCATAAGCTGGGCCGTGGAAGCGTTGTTGATGGGCTTCATGCGGAACAGGTAGGTATACGCGCGATCCGTCGGCAGGGTGTACTGCTTCAGGGTTTCCGGTCCGCAGCTTCCGGTTCCCAGACCCATCTGATACTGGTCGATGGTGACCACGGTGTTCTCGGTGCCCTTGAGCTGGTACGGATGCTTCGCCTGCTGCAGGTCCTCCTGCGTATTGTGCAGCGCGCTGACTTCCACCACTTCCTGTGCGTCGAAGAGCAGGCCGTTTCCGGCCTCGTTGGTAACTGCCAGCCAGCGGGTATCGGTCTTGTTGCCGGTCTCCTGCGGGGTGACAAAATTGGTGAACTGCTCGCTCACGGTGCTGTTGTACACGCCGACGTCATAGCCCCATTTGCGGTCCCAATAGCTGTCGGACTCGCCGCGGCCGTACCACTGCATGTTTTCAAAACCGGCGGGCATCTGCAGGCGCATGCCGACGCGCAGCAGATTGTTCATGGAGCTGTCCGGCGCCAGTGTGCTGCGCACCACGACATTGCCGTCGGAATAGACGGTGAACGTGGAGGCATACTTGGAATCCGCCGCGGACGGCATATTCATGTTGACAGTAACAATAACCTTCTTTTCCTCTGTAAAGGTGCTGAAGCCAGTGACTTCCGCATTCTTCACGGCGTCTTCCCACTTTGCGTCGTGGGAGGTTTTTGCGTCGTTGTCGGTGATTGCGCGCCAGAAGTTCGGTTCCAGCGGCTCTGCCAGCAGCTCCTCGCCGTTTGCGACATAGGAGGTCAGTTTGCCGCTCGCCTTATCAAAGGTGACGCTGAACGCATCGGTTGTGATTTTCAGAGTCTCCTCGGTATCCTGGATCTGTCCGTCCGTGAACGCCGCCATACCAGCTTCGTCCAGTTCCGGCAGATTGTCTTCTGCCACGTCGAACGCAAGCTGTTCGGTTGCGACCTCATGGCCTGCTTCCGCCCACCAGCAATCCGCCTTGGTGACAAAGTTCACCTTGAGGAAGCATTCCTCGCCGGGCTGCAGGTCTGCGGGAGCAGTGTAGCCCTCCAGCGTCACGTCCGCGACCGTCTGCGGTGCAACATCCGCGCTCTGGGTTCCGTTCGCCACGACCACACCGTCGCGAACCAGTTCCCAGTTCATGGTGTATTCATTTGCGTTGGTATCGATATACTCGTTGGAAATGGTGATCACACCGGCATTCAGGTCCTTCGCCGTCATCTGGAAGGACTGGTATACCTTCTTGACCTCGTACATCTCCGGCTGAATGGTGCGGTCCGGAGAAACGATGCCGTTGACACAGAAATTGTTTTTGCTGGTTTTGACGCTCCAGTCGCCGTCATAGCCCCAAAAGGTCTCGCCCGGTTCCGCACCGGGGATCTGGGTGTCGATGGACTGGTCCGCCCAGTCCCAGATCCAGCCGCCCTGGAGGTTCGGGTACTTGCGGATCGTATCCCAGTAATCTTTGATGGAACCAGTGCTGTTGCCCATGGAGTGGACGTATTCGCACATGACATAGGGCGTTTTGGTGCTTCTTCCGGCCTTGTCCACAGCGCTGACTTCAGGATACATATTGGAGGTCATATCCACCAGCGGGTTGGCGTTCTCGCCCTGATAATGGATCAGGCGGGTAGTGTCGGTATCAAAGTATTCCAGCATCCCCTGGATGGATGCGCCCGTGCCGACCTCATTGCCGGGGGACCACATCACAACACTGGGATAGTTCTTATCGCGTTCCACCATATTGACCGCGCGGTCCTTGCAGACGACCACATAGCCGGGAACATTGCCCGGGACACCCTGGCTGCGGCCGTTGTGGGATTCGTTGTTCGCCTCGTCCATCACATAGATGCCGTATTTGTCGCAGAGCTCATAGAAATACGGGTCGTCCGGATAATGGGAAGTGCGCACGGAATTCAGATTGTACTGCTTCATCAGCTTGACATCCGTCTCCATCTCCTCATGGGAGAGGTGGCGGCCGGTCTTGGGAGAAATTTCGCCGCGGTTGACGCCCTTAAAATAGACGGGCTCGCCGTTCAGAACAATCTGAGCATTGGTGGTACCCTGGTTGATGACGGAAATTTCACGGAAACCGACGTTGACCGCCGTGTTTTCCAAGGTCTTATCGCCCTGCTTGAGGGAGATGACCATGCGGTACAGGTTCGGATGCTCCGCGTTCCATTTGAGCGGATTCTCAAAATGGCCGGTCAGGTTGACAACCGCCTTGTTGTCCGCAAACGCGGGCGCCGTGCCGGTCATCGGCGCGCCGACGGTGTTGCCGTCCGCGTCGTAGAGCTGGGCTTCCACGGTGAGGTTTTCCGTGCTGGCGTTTGCAAAGCTGCGCAGCTCGACCTCCGTGTTCAGGTCAGCGTCCACATAGTCGTCGTCCAGATCGGTCACGACGGTAAAGTCACGGATTTCCACGTTGTCCTTGGAGACCAGGAACGCGTCGCGGTAGATGCCCGCCAGACGGAGACCGTCCTGGTTTTCCGTCCATGCGCCGTCCGCCCAGCGGAAGACTTCCACGGTGGCGACGTTTGTCGCGCCGGGGGTGAAGTCCAGCGCGCTGGTGATGTTGAATTCCTGACGGCCGGTCATATCCTCGCCGTAGCCGATCTTCTGGCCGTTGACGTACAGGTACATCGCGTCTTCCACGCCGTCAAACGCGATAAACACCTGGCGGCCGTCCCATTCGGAGACGTCCGGCAGAACCTTGCGGTAGGTGCCAACCGGGTTAAACGCCGTTGGGGCCTTGCCGATTGCAATGTTCTTATCGGTGGAATTGTATTTCCAGGGATAGTCCTGGTTGGCATACATCGGCTGATCGTATTTAAACGAGCCGTCCTCGTTCTTGATCACCTGCCAGCTCATCGGGACCGTAATGTCGTCCCAGGAGCTGTCGTCGTAATCCGCGTCCGCAAATTTCGCATCCATCTGGCTGATGCGGTCCGCCGGTTTGGAGACACAGTTGAATTTCCAGTCGTCTCCGTTGAGCAGCTTATAGTAAGCGGACTGGCTGGGATCGTTCTCTTTTGCCTTCTCCACGGTATCGTAGGGATACGCCGTGGCGCGCGCCGGCTCGCGGTTGACCTGGACAATCTCCGGGTGGCCGTTCCACTCGCTGTTGTCGTCGGTCCACTCCGCAAACGCCGAGATGCCCGCCGCGGAGAGGAAGATCGCGCCGGCTACCACGCTGGCAAGCAGTTTCTTCATCTTCATATATTACTTTCTCCTTCTATGACCTGCGCCCGGGCCGCCCCTCCCATCCTGGATAGACGAGAGGGGACGCCGGACCTTGTCCTGTCGCAATTTCAGACCTCCGGTCAGGACGCGGACGTGTAACGTCCTTCGCACTTGCGGTGTCTTTCAGTGGCAGCAATCAGCCAATTTTTACCGTACAATGCTTGGCTGGCTTCTGCCCGTTCAGCGTGGTGTAAACGCCCGTGCTCTCGCCCGCCTTGCCGGTCGCCCAGACTCTGTAGTAATAATCGTTGCCGATCTTTGCCACAAACTGGGTCTTCAGTACACTGCCGTTGCCGACCGTGAAGTTCGGGGCGAGGTTGTCGCCGTTCACAACGGTCATCTTGAAGCAGTACGCACTGCCTCTTCTCAGGGTGAAGTCAACCGTCGTATCGGAACGGACAGAGGCATTCTGCACAACGCCCTGCGCCGCGTTGACAACCGGGCTGGTGGTTGCGGACGCCGTGCCGGCGCTGCCATATGCATTGGAGGAACCGGAGCCGGAAGAGCTGCCGGAACCCTTATTGCTATTGTTCGTCTTGGTCTTGAGGCCCTTGTCCGCCTCGTTGACCAGATCCATAACCTGCGCAATCTTTTCGCCGGAGGCATTCGGATCGTCCAGCACGCCCTTCGCCAGGTTCATCGCCGCCTTGAGAGCCGCAACGCTGGAATCGGTGTACTTGCTGAGGTCCTTATTGGCGAGTGCGTCAAGCAGGTCTTCCAGCGCCTTCTTGTCCGGCGTCCTGCGCAGGCCCGCGATGGCCGACGCCAGAGCCTCGGCCGCCTTGTCGACAACCTTCTGGCTCGCATCATCCGCCACGTTCTTCGCCGCCTCAAACGCCTTGTTGAAGGCGTCCTTGCCATCCTCGAGGTACTCGGTCAGGTCGATCTGTTCGGCTTCTGCAATCAGCATGTCGAGCGTGGTGCGGTCCACTGTGTATTCGAGCGCCATCATGGCCTTGTACAGGTCCTCACACGCCTTGTCGATGTCGTTCTTCAGCGCTTCATCGTCCGCTTCCACCGCCTTGGCCGCTTCCAGCGCCTCGGTCATCGCGCTCCAGCTTGCCGCTGTGTAGTTCTCTTCCAAGAGTGTTTCCGCGGTTGCGATCTTCGCGCACAGGTCGGTCTTGTCGCCCGGCTTGAACTCGAGATAATGAAGCATCTTCATCAGGTCTTTCCAGGCCGTGTCAATCTGCTCCTGCGTCGCCGTCGGGTCTTCCTGTACGTCCGTCGCCGCGTCGAATGCCTTCATGAACTTCGTCTGGACCGTTTCAATCAGCTCGTCCACGTCGCCCGCGTCGATGCGCTCCTGCGCATAGGCGATCACGGTGTCGAGCGTATTCCGGCTGACCAGCTCAAAGGCAAAGCGGAGGTTCGGGTTCAGGGTATCCATGTTAAAGGTATAGTCATACTGCGTACCGCTGATCATCTGCGGTTCGCTGCCGTTGATCGTGACGGAACGGAAGGTCTTGCCCGCCACTCTCGGAGCAAAGGCAAAGGTGAACGGCGTGCCGTTCGCCACACCGGCCTCCTTGTACTGGCCGATCAGGTCCGCGAGCCGCTGCGGTTCGCCGTTGACGGTCAGTTCCACGTTCTTGCTGTAGGTCGCGGTCAGGTCGGCGGTCTCCGGTGCGATCTGGCCCGCCACATGGACGACGCCATCCTTCAGGTCCGCGCCGATCTCGTCGCCGCTGACCGGCAGAACGATTACATCGCTGAGTGCAATGGTGTAGTCGCCCTCTTCCAGTCCTTCCGCCGCGGTGAAGTTCGCGGTGAACAGGCTGTCCACATCCGCCGGCAGGCCGTCCAGCGTATCGGCGTCATAGACGACGGTCGCGCTGCGGGTCTCCGGATGGACGCCGTAGGTGAGAGTACCGTTCAGGCCTTCCGCCGGAACAAGTCCGGTGCAGTTGAGGCCCTCCGGCCAGGTAAAGGTCATCTGCATGACATAGATGGATTCGCTAAGCTGTGCCAGGCCGCCCATGGTCTGCTGCACAGTAAAGCTGCTGCCGGGCGCAACGGTCTCCGGCGCCTTCATGCCGATGGCGACCGTTTCCTTCGGCTTCTCTGTCACATTGACGACAACGGAAGCCTTCTGATTCTCCGGGTTCTTGACGCCCGGCATCATATTCAGTGTGCCGCTGAGCGTATAGGAACCGATTTCCGGCTTGTAGCCGGTGCTGTCCCAGGTAACGGACAGTGTCGTTTTGGTTTCATCCTCCAGGGTAATTGCCGCTTCCTTCGGCAGCTTCAGGTCCGCGAACGCGGTGCCCGCCGGTGCGCTGACCGCCTCGATTGCCGCCACGGTCGCAACCGCCTGCGCGGTGTTTTCGCGGGCGGTGGAGTTGATCCAGAAGCCCTCGGTGCTGCCGGCCGGCAGGGTAATGCGCACATAGCGCGCCACGCCCGCAACCGTATCATTGGTCACCGTGCCGGCCTCGCTGCCGCTGAGCTTGTCGACCGCCGTGGTCCAATTCTCTCCGTCGGTGGAAAGATCAATCGTATATTTGTGGAAACCTTCGTTGTTCCAGGAAAGCTGTACGTTGCTCATATTGTACAGGCCGCCCGCGTCGAAGAACCACCACGGGGAAGCGTCGTCCGCCGCCGGGCTCCAGTACTTCGCCGGGTCGCCGTCGTTGCCGTAGGACGGATCGCTGCCCTCCGCGGAGGAGCTTGCATAGGCGGGCACGCCGTAGTCAATGCGCTCGTCGTCCGCCGCCGGGGTGCCGTACGCGGAGAACTCAGCGATTTCCACCCAGTCCTTGCCGGTGGTGCCAGCAGTCAGGTTGTAAACACGGAGATAACGGGCAACCGCATCCACATCAAGGGCTGCAATGGCATCCGTACCGCTGTATTCGGTAATATCCTTCCAGTTCTGTCCATCCATGGAACCCTGGAGGGTAAAGGCATGCAGCAGATTATCGTGCCACAGGAATTCCACATCCACCTTGTCGATCTGGTAGGTTCCATCCAGATCAACCTGCCAGGAAGCGGATTCCGTCGCGCCGTTTGTCCAATGGGTGGTCGAATCGCCGTCCACCGCGAGAGACGCCGGACAGTCCGCCTTCGCTTTGGTCGCCGTCGCGGTCTTGCCCAACGCCACGTTGGTGGTGCCGCCAAAGCCCCGTACTTCCAGCAGGCACGGCCAGATGTTGGAGGCCGGGCAGTTGACATAGACGCGGACATAGCGGCAGTTCGCCTGAATGTCCTCCGTCACGTCATGTACGCTCTCATTGTTGGTGCTGCGGTCCACGACCACGTCCGCCTGCGTCATATCCGGGCTGTCGGAAATCGCGATCTGGTATTTATAGTTGGTGTCCATCTCGAACAGGATCTGTACCTGATCCAGATAGGTGCTCTCGCCCATGTCGACCTGCCACCAGTGCGGGCCAACGGAAGAATCACCGCTGTTGGTCACTTTTGCACACCACTTGGTAGCTTCGTCGCCGTCGTTTGCACGGGACGCCGCTTCCACACCCAGCGCGCTGCTGGTATTTTCGCTGCTGGCCGTGACGGCCTTTTTCAGGAACAGGTTTTCCTTGACCGGGCCGATCGGCTGCTCATATTCGCTCTCATCCGCGTCGCCGCCTTCCGGAACAGCCGGCAGGCCCTCCACGGTCTCGGTCGGGATGGTGATGGCCGCGCTCTCCAGGCCGTCCGCCGTCGCGGTCAGGGTGATGTCGCCCACGCCGCGCTTGCTTCTGACCCAGACGCCCATCTGGCCGCCCAGGACGGAAGTTTCCTTGCCACCGATAACCAGGCCGGGGCCGTCAATGCTGAAGGTGATGTCGTTGTTCGCCGTGTTGACCACGGTGCCGTTCGCATCCTCTACATTGATCCATACCAGCTTGGCCGTGCTGCCGTCAAGTTTCAGGGCAGCGTCGTTTTCCGCTTGCAGGGTGATCTTTGTGGCTGTGCCCGGCGCCTTGCGGACATATTCCGCCGCTTCTTCGCCGTTGATATATCCAACCGCCGTCAGGGTGCCCTGTCCCGGCGTATACGCGCTCAGGTCAAAGGTAAACGGCGGGTGTTTGAGGTTTTCGGTGCTGATGTATTTTCCGTTGCTCGGATAGCCGACATGGCTGCCGTCCCCGTGCGGGCCCCACATCTGGGTATCCGGGGTCTGTTTGCCAACGGACACGCCGTCCACAAACAGCTCCACTTCGTCGCAGTTGCTGAACACGCGAACCTTGTTGGGGGAATCAGACGCCCAGGTGTTGGCCACAAAGGCCATTGGGCCGCTTTCAATCCCGTATTCGCGCAGGTCGACGTCTGCGTCGCGCTGGCTCTGGAAGAAATACGCGCTGAACTTCGGAATGCGGTAGATATCCACCACGCCGCAGTAGGTGAGGTCCGTGGTGTCAAAGCCCGCGTAGTCGGCGTACTGCCAATAGGCATACGCGCCGCCCCACTCAAAGCTGCGGTTGAATGCCACGGCTTCCTGCGCGTTATCGCACTGGATCAGCATACCCTCGTCGCCGCCCTTGAACTTGGTGTGCGCCGGCTCACGGGTCACACGGGTGGAGGAGGTGTAGCCGCCGTAGTTCCAGTCGCCGTATTCGCTGACAATGGCCGGCATGGTCGGATTTTTGGCAGCGTCGTTCATCACATTTGCCTGGGGGGTTCCCACGCCCATGTCAAAGGTGGTCCAGAATTTCCAGCCGCTGGTGTAAATACGGGAATCGCCGTCCGCCGGATACTCTTCCTTCGCGATACGGTTGACTTCCGCCGCCCATGCCTGGGTATAGCCGCTCTCATTGAGGCTCGGCTCCCACGCGACAATGGAGCAGTAATTGCGGTTGGCGTGCATCATGTCGCGCAATTCTTGATAGGTGCTATTTTTGAAGCTGTCGGTATTGGCAAAGTTCTGCCAACCGGAGAGGCAGTCGATCACCGCGACGCCGTACTTGTCGCACGCGGCATAGAATGCCGGGGCGTGCGGGTAGTGGGACATGCGGATAAAGTCGAAGCCGTACTCCTTCAGGCGGCGGACCTCCTCAAAGATCGCGTCGTCCGGCTGGGCGTTGCCCAGCATGCCGGTTTCGGAGTGCAGGTTGGTGCCGGAGAGCTCCACGAACTCGTCGTTGATATAGCAGCCCTCGCGCTTCCACTCCACCTTGCGGATGCCGTAGGTGGTTTCCACTGCGTCGCGGACGGTTTCACCCGTCTTGACGGTGGTGCGCACGGTGTACAGCTCCGGTGTGTTGATGGACCAAAGGCGCGGGTTTTCAACGGTCAGTTCCTGCACAAAGGCAAGGCTTTCCCCGGCGGCAACCGCCTGGGTGTCTTCCTTCTGCGCCACGACAGAGCCATCCTCGTCAATGAGCTCGGTCAGCACGGTGGCGGTTTCCTCCGCCGCACCCTCGTTCTTGACGTCGGTCTGCGCCTTGACGGTCGCGCTTTCCTTGGTGACGGACGGCGCGGTCAGGAAGATGCCGCCGCCCGCGGCCTTATTTTCATAGACGGCGTCGCTGATGTGCAGCGTGTCCGTCGCGGTGATGTATACATTGCGATAGAGGCCGCCGAAATACTGGAAGTCCGGGTTGGTTTTGCCCGGCGCGAACGCGGCGTTCGGCCGTGTGTCGATGCGGACCGCAATGACGTTCTCTTCGCCGTAGCGGACCTTGTCGGTGATATCGATCACAAAAGATGTGTAACCGCCCTGATGGGTCTTGACGCTTTCGCCGTTAATCCAGACCTCGGACGCCTGCATCGCTGCTTCAAAGGTCAGCAGGAGCTTTTGGCCCTGCATTTCCTGGGAAACGGTGAAGTGCTTACGGTACCAGTAGACGCCCAGATCCTTCTGGTAATAGTTGTCCGGGGTATAGTGGATGGTGCTGTGCGGCAGGTTGACATACAGCCAGTCTTCATCGCTGAAGTCCTCCGCCTCCGCGCCCTTGACGTCCCCCTTGCGGTACCGCCAGTCGTTGTTAAAGTTGATTTTCTCTCTGCCTGGCTCCGCCTGCGCTTCCAGCAGCTGTACGCCGCTGCCCTCGCTCGCCGCCGACGCCAATACGCCGGGCCCCACTACCAGGGAACCCAGAACCATCATCGCAGCCAGCAAACAGGCTGTCCATTTTTGCCAAATAGATTT
Source organism: Anaeromassilibacillus senegalensis (assembly GCF_001261775.1). Classification (GTDB taxonomy): domain Bacteria; phylum Bacillota; class Clostridia; order Oscillospirales; family Acutalibacteraceae; genus Anaeromassilibacillus; species Anaeromassilibacillus senegalensis. The sequence continues at coordinate 1,093,768 of NZ_LN868538.1, forward strand.
CATACTCTTTCTCCTTCCGTTTCGAATCTGCCGATCTTTCCTTCTTTGCTTGAGCGACCTCTTCCCCCTTTCCTTCTAATGCAGCATTGCAGTAAGTAAAACAGACGCTGCGCCCAAGCGGCACGGCGTCTCTCCTCCCACATGTACGCCACCGGCCTCTATCGCGGACGGCGCCGCCTCCTCAAGCGACGCTCGTTGATTCTTTTCTCGCAACTTAGAATCTGTCTAATATTGCTCAAAATCTTTGCACATACGGGTGTATCTATATCTTAAATTTGCACCGTCTGATAATCCATACAAAATTCTTCGATAAACCATGGAATTTTTTTAATGATTGCATTCATGAAACAAATATCCATAATTTTGGGAGGATCATCCATATTTTCATTTTAATTCGTCAAAATCCTCCTTCCGGTGGGGCCCGTATCTCCCACAAAAATCTTAGCCGAGCCTAACAGCAGGCAAACCGCTTGACAAGTCCTCGGCGGCGTGGTAGGATAATGCCACAGTTAGCAACCGCTAATCAAACAGCCGCGCAGCAGATCTGCGCTTTCTTTTCAGGCTTTTGTTAGCTTATGCTAACCAATGGTGGGGAGGAGATTCATATGGCGTGTTCCATCGAGGCGCTTCTGGCGCGCAACTGTGCGCCGGCGCTGGCGGGGATCAAACCGGCAAACCTGTTCGCCTGCCCGCGGCAGGACGTCCGGGCACTGCTCAGCTACCGCCCGCTGCTGGCACAGAAAGACATATCCGTGCGCTGTTTATGCGCATGCAAAAAGCGTTTTTTGTTTTTGGTTTACCGGCCCCGCCTGTTGGAACGCCGCCTGTCCCAAACCGGCGCAAAGAATTGCCTGCGCGCCTTCTCTTATCCGGATCACGCGCCGCTGGACGCCCTGCTGGACTGTCTGGCCCGCCGGGTTCGCACAGAGCCGGATTTCCCCCACGAAATCGGCCTGTTTCTGGGTTATCCGCTGGAGGATGTGACCGGCTTCATCCGGGAAAAGGGCCGCAACTGCAAATACAGCGGCCACTGGAAGGTCTACGGAGACCCGGCCCTGGCAAAGCGCCTGTTCCGGGCGTACGATCGATGCACGCAATGGTTCTGCGGCGCATTGGAACGGGGCGTCCCGTTTCCCCGCCTTTTGCAGGCGGCGCCCGCCGCATAATATTCTTACCTATATAAGGAGGCTTTTCATATGAGCAAAGCAGCAGTCATCTACTGGACCGGCACCGGAAATACCGAAGCGATGGCAAACGCCGTTGTGGAAGGAATGCGCGCCGCAGGCGCAGAGGCCGACATTTTTGAAGTGTCCGACGCACCCGCGCTGGACGCTTACGAGAAGGTGGCCTTCGGCTGTCCCGCCATGGGCGACGAGGTCCTGGAAGAAGCCGAATTTGATCCGTATTTCTCTGCGGAGGAAACGAAGCTCGGCGGCAAAAAGGTCGCCCTGTTCGGCTCCTATGGCTGGGGCGACGGCCAGTGGATGCGCGACTGGCAGGACCGGGTGTCCGGCGGCGGCGCACAGCTCTTTGAAGAGGGCTTGATGGCCAACGGCGCGCCCGACGAGGCGGAATGCGTTTCCTTTGGCGCACGTTTCGCCGCATTTTAACTTACTTACAAGGTACTCCATACAGATATTTTCTTCCTTTAACACAAAAAAGGCGCGCTGCCATGCCACGGCGCGCCTTTTTTGCGTCCGCTTTCAAATTCCGTATGAACATCTCCATAAATTCCAAAATACAATCGTTGTTTTTGGCAATTTATACAAACCTCCCGTCATCCGCGTATTTTTGGAAAATATTGATTGACAAACGCAAGTTAGCAGTTGTAAACTAAATATTGCCAAAGGGGATTAGCAAGCGCTAACCCCTAATACTCAGCCCATAAGTTAGCCAAAGCTAACATTATTTTAAAGGAGGCGTCGATATGAACGCGAAACAAACTGCTGTGCCCTGTCCGATTCCATCCGCGCATGCGCCCACAGGGGCAAGCGTGATGCTGATGCCGCTCGCCATGGCGGAAGCGGGCAAAACCGTCCAGGTAAAAACCATCCGCGGGAAGGACGAGGTCCGCCATTTTCTGAACAATCTCGGCTTTGTGGAAGACGCGGAGGTATCCGTTGTCTCCGAATGGAACGGCAATTTGATCGTTCATATCAAGGGAACGCGCATCGCCATCAGCAAGGCCATGGCCAGCCGGATCTTAACGGCTTAACGTGATCAACAGGAGGGGAATCACTATGAAAACACTGAAAGATATAAAATGCGGACAGACGGTCTCCGTCACCCGGCTCAACGGCGCGGGACCGCTCAAGCGCCGCATCATGGACATGGGGATCACCAAAGGGACTCAGATTCTGGTGCGCAAGGTCGCGCCCTTGGGCGACCCGGTGGAGGTCAATGTGCGCGGATACGAACTTTCTATCCGCAAGAGCGAGGCGGAAAACATCGAAGTTGCCGAATGATTCATCATGGTTTGTTCCCGGGCGGAGCACGCCCAAAGGTTAGCAACAGCTAATACATAGAGTACCGAGGAGGAATACCAATGCGTATGAAAATCGCACTTGCCGGCAACCCGAACTGCGGCAAGACCACCATGTTTAACGACCTGACCGGCAGCAGCCAGTATGTGGGCAACTGGCCGGGCGTCACTGTGGAAAAGAAGGAGGGCAAGCTGCGCGGGCACAAGGACGTCATCATCACCGACCTGCCCGGCGTCTATTCCCTCTCCCCCTACACGCTGGAAGAAGTGGTCACCCGCGACTATCTGATAAAGGAACGGCCGGACGCCGTCATCGACCTGGTGGACGGCACCAACCTGGAGCGCAACCTCTATTTGACCACGCAGCTTCTGGAACTGGGCCTGCCGGTCGTCATGGCGTTGAACATGATTGACCTGGTGCGCAAAAACGGCGACCAGATCGATACGCAGAAACTCGGCGCGGCGCTGGGCTGCGAAATCGTCGAAACAAGCGCCTTGAAGGGAACCGGTTCCATGGAAGCCGCCCAGAAGGCGATTGCGCTGGCGAACAAAAAGCAGGCGGCCAAGCCGAAGCACCAGTTTTCCCAGCCGGTGGAAGAGGCGCTCTCCCACATCGCCTCGCTGATCGATGGTTGCGTTCCGCCGGAACAGGCCCGTTGGTTTGCCGTCAAGCTCTTTGAGCGCGACGAAAAGGTACAGGCCGCCTGTTCGTTCAGCGCGGACATCATGGAAAAAATCGAAGCCGCTGTTTCCGCCGTAGAGAAGGAGCTGGATGACGACGGCGAGAGCATCATTACCAACGAACGCTATACATACATTGCACAGCTCATGAAAAACTGCGTCCATAAGAAGACCAAAGGTCTGACCACCAGCGATCAGATCGACCGCATTGTCACAAACCGCTGGCTGGCGCTCCCGATTTTCGCCGTCATCATGTTCCTGGTTTACTATGTCTCCGTCACCACCGTGGGCACCATCGTGACCGACTTCACCAACGACACGCTCTTCGGCGAATGGATCCAGCCCGCCGTGGGCGGCTGGATGGAAACCGTCGACGCGGCGGACTGGCTGACCGGCCTTGTGGTGGACGGACTGATCGGCGGCGTGGGCGCGGTGCTCGGCTTTGTGCCGCAGATGTTCATTCTGTTTTTCTTCCTCTCCATTCTGGAGGACTGCGGCTATATGGCGCGCGTCGCGTTCATCATGGACCGCATCTTCCGCAAGTTCGGCCTTTCCGGCAAGAGCTTCATCCCCATGCTGATTTCCTCCGGCTGCGGCGTGCCGGGGATCATGGCCACCAAGACCATTGAAAACGAAAAAGACCGCCGTATGACCATCATGACCACCACCTTCATTCCCTGCGGCGCCAAGCTGCCCATCATCGCCCTGATTTTCGGCGCGATGTTTGGCACGGAGCAGGGCGGCTGGGTTGCCCCGCTGTTCTACTTCCTCGGCATTGCCGCCGTGATCCTCTCCGGCATCATGCTGAAGAAAACCCGGATGTTTGCGGGCGATCCCGCGCCGTTCGTGATGGAGCTGCCGCAATACCATCTGCCCGCGGCAAAAAGCGTATTGATCCACATGTGGGAACGCTGCCGGGCCTTCATCATCAAGGCCGGTACCGTGATCTTTGTCGCCTGCGGCGTGATCTGGTTCCTGAGCAACTTCGGGTGGGCCGACGGCGGCGCGTCCTTCGGCCTGCTGGACATGGAGGACCCGCTGGTCAACCAGATGGACTTCAGCATCCTCGCGTATATCGGCAACGCGGTTGCCTGGATCTTTGCGCCGCTCGGCTTCGGCACGTGGCAGGCGACAGTCGCCACCGTTTCCGGCCTGGTCGCAAAGGAAAACGTGGTCGGCACCTTCGGCGTGCTCTTTGGCCTCGCGGATGCGGGCGAAACAGACCCGGGCCTGTGGACGGCTGTTTCCGGTATGCTGCCGCTGCTGTGCACCAAGCTGTCTTTCCTCGCCTTCAACCTGCTGTGCGCTCCGTGCTTCGCGGCAATCGGCGCAATCAAACGCGAGATGGCCAGCGCCAAATGGACGGCCTTTGCCATCGGCTACCAGTGCGTCTTCGCATATGCGGTCGCGTTGATGATCCAGCAGTTCGGCCTGTTACTCGCCGGCGCGGGCTTTACCATCGGCAGCGCCGCGGCTGTTATCGTGCTTCTATTGATGCTGTACTTCCTGTTCCGCCCGGCTCCGGACCGCAAGACGGCCCTGCGCCGTGCGGCGGCGCAGGCTTAAAAAGGAGGACGTTATGCTTGCAACCATTCTGATCAGTCTGATCTTAATCGCCCTGTTCGTTCTGGCAATCCGCTATGTGATGAAAAAGGGCACCTGCGGCTGCGACCATGAAAAATCCGGCGGGTGCGGCGGCAGCTGCGCGCACTGTTCCCACTGCGCACCCACGGCAAAGCCCAAAAGCCCAACCGACGCCTTCTGGGCGGAAAAAGATTTTAAATAATCCCGTTCGTTTGAACTTGAGAAAGGGGCCGCTCATGCTCTCATCCGGAAAAAAGCGGTATCTGTTCGCCATCTATGAACTCGGGCAGGAGGGCGTGGCGGTCCGTTCCAAGGATATCGCCGCCTCCCTCTCCGTCAAACGCCCCAGTGTTTCCAAGATGTTGGGAAACCTGGCGGAGGACGGTTTCATCGATAAAGAATACTATGGAACCGTCACCTTTACCGCCGAGGGCGCACGCCTTTCCAACCGGCTTTACACCAGTTACCTGCTCCTGTACCGCTTCTTCCACGAGCGGCTGGGCTTGCCGGAACCGGACGCCCGGCATGACGCGATCGTCTGCCTGTGCAATCTGTCCGACGGCGGCGTCGACCGCCTTTCCAGCCGGATGCTGGAACCCACTTAAAACCATCCACCTCTATCTTTTTTACAACACAGCTTTTTTAAGCAGGCAGGGCCTGTATCATCGTGCGCGTTTGCGTAAACTTTGGCAGAAAAAGTGATCCCACCTCGTTTGGTAGTGAGATTGTTCCATTCCGCCGGACTTTACGCATTCTGCAACCTTGATACAGGCCCTGTTTGTACTTTTCCGCAATACCGGTTCTCCCTGTGTGAAAAATCGACATTTTCATTGCCTGTCCGTTCCGATTATGCTACTATGTTAAAAAGGGAGGCGATCAAATGGGTGAATTGTCAAAACTGCCGAACATCGGCAAAACCATGGAGGCGCAGCTGCTGCAAGCGGGAATTCCCACCCCCGCCGCGTTACAGGAAACTGGCAGCCGCGAAGCCTGGCTGCGCATCCAATCCTTCGACCCGTCCGCCTGCTATAACCGGCTGTGCGGATTGGAAGGGGCCATCCGGGGCATCCGCTGGCACGACCTGGACGCGGAAACCAAAGCGGACCTGAAAACCTTTTACCAGGCGCACAAGCTGCCATAAACAGGAGGCGTTTATGAACTTCAGCAATAAAACCTGTGTGATCACCGGCGGGGCCAACGGCATCGGTCGGTGTATCACGGAACGCTTTTTAGAAGCCGGCGCGCATGTCGCGGTGGTCGACCTCGACGCGTCCGCCGGGAACCGCCTTGCCGCCCGGTTTTCCCCGGACCAATTCTTTTATTTCCCGGGCGATATTGCGGAACAGGCCGTTTTGGAGCGGTTCTCCGCCGCGGTGCTGGAACGGTTCCGGCGGGTGGACTGCCTGATTCACAACGCCTGCCTCAGCCGCCGCGGGCTCCTGTCCGGCTGTTCGTACGCAGATTTCGCGTATGTCCAGCGGGTGGGCGTACTCGCTCCGTACTATCTGACCAGCCTGTTCCGGGAACATTTTGCCCCGGGCGCGTCGGTCGTCAACATTGCCTCCACGCGCGCGGTGATGTCGCAGGCCGACACGGAGAGCTATACCGCCGCAAAAGGCGGCATCCGCGCGCTGACGCACGCACTCAGCGCCAGCCTGTCCGGAACGGCGCGCGTCAACTCCGTCAGCCCCGGCTGGATTGAGACGGCAGCGTATCACACGGGAGAACCCGCCGCGGATCACTCCCGGGCGGACCGCCTGCAGCATCCCGTTGGCCGGGTGGGCAGCCCGGACGACATCGCGGACGCGGTGCTGTTTCTTTGCAGCGACCGCGCGTCGTTTATCACCGGGCAGGACCTTACGGTCGACGGCGGCATGACCACACAGATGATCTATCACGCGGACTGCGGCTGGACCTACGATCCGGAGGAACGCACATGACGCGGCGGGAGTGGGTCGGCTTCTGCCTGACCATTCCGGACGCCTACGAGGACTACCCGTTTGACGACGACAATTGGACGGTCCTGCGCCACCGGTCCAACCGAAAAATCTTTGCCATGCTCTACGAGCGCGGCGGGCAACTCTTCCTGAATGTAAAATGCGAGCCGATGCGCGCGGAGCTGCTGCGGGGCGCTTACCGGGACGTGACGCCCGGTTACCACATGAACAAGGAACATTGGAACACGGTGCTGCTGGGCGGAGACGTGCCGCACGATGAAATCTGCGACATGGTCGCGCACAGCTACGAGATCACACGGCCCAAACAGCGAAAAAAGAGAGGGGACGCGCAATGACGGAACTGGAGAAAATGGAACGCGCTAAAATGTACATCAACAAGCTGGCAAACGGCATCGACCCGATCTCCGACGAGGAAATGCCGGAGGACGCCGTGCTGAACCAGGTGCGCCTTTCGCGGTGTTTCTTCTATGTGGAGACGCTGCTGGACGGCGTGATCGCGCGGGAACGCCGGGCGATGGAGCCCAAAAAACCGCGCAGAAAAGACCTGCCGCTGTTCTCGCTGACGCCGGAACAAAAGCAGCAGGTCGCTCTGTCGCAGGAGCCGCTCTCCATCAGCCGGTTCGCGGCGGCGGTCAACGCCGTGGCGGACCTGGAAACCATGCAGAAGCTCAAGGCCACGGATCTGACCGCGTGGCTGGTCCGCAAAGGACTGTTACAGGAGAGTATTCGGAACGATAAGCGCTATAAGGACCCCAGCCCCGCCGGCAAGGCGATGGGCATCACCTCTGAGTGGAAGGACAGTTTCAGCGGCGGCCACTACCTGCACATCCTTTACAGCCGCGAGGTGCAGGATTTCCTGCTGGACAACCTGGAGACCATTGTGACGGAAATGCAGGGGGAAGACGCTCAGGACTCTTCCAGCGCGGACTGATACGCGGCATAGGTGCGGTCATCAAAGCAGACCATCTGCACCGCTTCAATCGCGGTGGGATTTTCGCCCCACTGCCGAATGGTGCGCACGGCGATCCGCGCCGCGCGGTCCAGCGGGAAGCGGTATACGCCCGTACTAATGGAAGGGAACGCCACGGTTTTACAGCCCGCCTGTTCCGCCAGCTCCAGGCAGGAGCGGTAACAGCTTTCCAGCAGGGCGTCCTCCCCCTCCTGTCCGCCGCGCCAGATGGGTCCGGGCGTGTGGATCACACAGCGCGCGGGCAGGTTGTAGCCCCTCGTAATCTTTGCCGATCCGGTTTTACAGCCGTTCAGCAGGCGGCATTCCGCCAGCAGCTCCGGGCCCGCCGCGCGGTGGATCGCACCGTCCACGCCTCCGCCGCCCAGCAGGGAGGTATTTGCCGCATTGACAATGGCGTCCACATCGCAGGTGGTGATGTCTCCGCGCACAATTTCCAGTTTCATTCTAAATCGCCCTTTCTGAAACGGCCCGAGGGCCGTTTTTTCTTTTATCATACCGATTTTAACAAAAAATTGCAATTGCAGTCCGTTTCATTCGGGTATTGAAAACCTTTTTTATTCGCGTTATCATAATAGTGCAGAATCCACTCTAAAAAACGGGAGGAAACGACATGCCCCCAAAAATCATACTCAGCGCGGACAGCACCTGCGATTTGAGCCCGGAACTGAAGGAGCGCTATCAGGTGCACTACTTCCCATATCACATTGTTTTGGACGGCAAAGCCTATACGGACGGCGTGGACATCACGCCAGACGACCTGTACCGGGCTTATTGGGATAAAAAGCTGCTGCCAAAGACGGCGGCAATCAGCACGGGAGAATTCTACGAATATTTTAAAAAATGGGTCGACGACGGCTGCGAGGTCGTCCACATCAACCTAGGTTCGGCGCTCTCCGCCGCGCATCAGAATGCGCGCATCGCCGCAAGGGACCTGGGGCATGTGCACGTAATTGACTCCTGCAATCTCTCCACCGGTATGGGATTGCTGGTGATTGAGGCGGGCGAACGCATCCGGCAGGGGATGCCCGCGGAACAGATCCAACAGGAGATTTCCGCGCTGGCGGCGCATTCCCACGCCAGCTTTATCCTGGACACGCTGCAATTTATGCACGCGGGCGGGCGGTGCTCTGCCGTGACGGCGCTGGGCGCAAACCTGCTGCACCTCAAGCCCTGCATCGAGGTGGACAACCGCGGCGGCGGCGCGATGGGCGTGGGCAAAAAGTACCGCGGCAGCCTGGAGAAGGTGCTGCCGCAGTATACGCGGGACAAACTGGCCCACCGGGACGACCTCCGCCTGGAACGCCTGTTCATCACGCATTCCGGCATTTCGCAGGAGCTGATTGAGCTGGTTCGCCGCACGGTGCAGGAAATTGCGCCGTTCCGGGAAATCCACGTGACCCGCGCCAGCTGTACCATCTCCTGCCATTGCGGGCCAAACACCCTCGGCGTGCTCTTCCTGACAAACGGCGACGGCTGTACCGGTGGACGCTGATGCAAACAAAACGCCACAGGCTGCCAAAGATGAAAGAACCCGCTTTCCTGCCCACAGCCAATCCATCTCCCACATCCCAGGAGGAAGAAAGCGCCGCGCATCCGGGTCCCGAACCCGCCCCATGTGCCCAGCCAAGCGGCGACCCAGCGGAAAACGGGAAGGAACCGGCGCACATCCCGCCCAAATATCCCTGTCCATGCTGCGGCTGCCGCACCCTGCCCGTCCCAGCGGCAGATGCCATTGCGTACATCTGCCCGGTGTGCTTCTGGGAAAATGACGTCTTCCTCTCCCGGGAAGACGAGCCGAGCGACGAGAACCACGGCATGACGCTTCGGGAAGCGCGCGACAATTTTAAGCAATACCATGCCTGCGACCCCCGCTTCCTGCAATTTGTCCGTGCCCCTTTCAAAGAAGAACAGAACGGATAAGACCTGCTCGGCCGCGGGCGGAGGAAGGCATTTCATCGGATCATTTTTAATTAAAACGGCGGAACACTTAAAAGTAAACCGCGCCCCTGTTGTTATTCGGTACATCATACTGTCTAACTTTTGGGACGCGGTTTCAAAGCGTCCGCCGTTTCTTTTTTACAAATTGGAACGTCCCTGATACTCGCTGCGAATGATCTCATCCATTTCTTCCGGCGTTTCCTTGCAGCCGTTCATCAGCCACATTTTCACAATCGCGTTGAACCCGCTTCTGAAAAACTCGATATGGTATGCAATATGCCGGTTTGAAAAATACTGCTCTGCCTGGTGAACGTCGTACAGCTTTATCTGGTATTGATGGTCATAGCCAAGTTTAAAATAGGTACGGTAGAATAACGGATTCTCCTTTATGTGTTGAAGTAATTTTAAATAGTCGTTGCTGTTAAATCCCTGTGTGGTTTCCGTCTCATAAAGATGGCTTACCTCTTCTTCCAGACGTTCTCTGACTTTGTCTGCCAGATCGTAAAGATCGACAAAATTCGCATAAAAGGTGCTCCGGTTTAATCCGCTTGCCTTGCAGATGTCCGACACCGTTATTTCATGCAGCTCCTTTGTTTGCAAAAACCCGATAAAGACTTTTTCGATGCGCTCCACGGATTCGCGCCGCCGCCGGTTGTTTTTTATATTCACGTCCTTCCCCCTTTTTCATTATTCCAACACATGTATGAAAACTGGTGATTGTTTTCCTTTTCAACGAACAGTATACTACCATTAGATTCAACCAACAACTGTCGACTGCATAACAAGGAGGCGTTACCAATGAAAAAAAGCAGTTTGGTGGCAATGGTTCTGGGAACCGTGAGTGGGATGCTGTTTGCGCTCGGTATGTGTATGGCGCTTGTTTCCGAATGGAACATGTTTCAACCGGGAATTTGGTTCGGCTGCGCGGGCTTGCTTCTCGGCCTGATCACACTCCTCGCATGGAGAAAAATGGAGCACAAAGCGCCGATTCGGCTTTCTGGCAAAACCGTGTTTGCCGGTGTTCTCGCCATTGCCGGCGTCCTTATCCTGGGCATCGGTATGTGTTTGAGCATGATATGGGGCCACATGCTTCTGGGGATCGTCCTCGGCTTTCTCGGCATCGCCGCCCTGCTCTGTTTACTTCCTCTTACAAAGGGATTGAAAGAATGAGCCTAAAGCAAACGATCCTCGGCCGCATGGAAGCGCATCCTATTGGAACGCGCTTTATCAGGGAACGGCGGTATCGAATCATTTTCATCGCGGCCTTCCATCTTTTCTTAAATCTTCTGTACGCGTTCTACCACGGCGTTCTCGGCGTCGTTCATTTGTCCCTGTGGTTTCTCACCATGTGCGCCTATTATACCTTATTGAGCACCATGCGCTTTTCCGCGGTGCTGTGCGCGTATAAAGGCCGTTCCACTTCTTCGATTGATACAGAATATTTTGTTATGAAACTGTCCGGTATCCTGCTCGTCCTGTTCAGCGTTGTCCTGTCGGGAATCATCTATCTGAGCCTGTCGCAGAACATCGTTCGGAAATACGATAAAATTACCATGATTACGATTGCGGCCTACATTTTTTTGAAAGTCACAATGGCCGCGATCCATGCTGTCAATGACAGAAAAAATCCCGCCCCGCTTCTGGCGGCCATCCGCACCATCGGATACGCGGAGGTGGCGGCGTCTGTTTTAACCTTGCAGCGTTCCATGCTCGCATCATTCGGAACGATGAACGGCACGGACGCACATCGAATGAATCTGCTGACCGGCGCCGCCGTCTGCCTGTTTATTTTTGTGCTTGGAATCGCAACAACGGCCAGAGGCATCAGGAGAAAGGAGCAAACCGTATGGCAAAATCAAAACTTGTAACGGCAAACGAAAAAGTGGCAGAAAAAGTCGTCGGCGCCTTTGAGAAAATAGAGCACACCGTCGTGGGTGGTTATATCAGGATAGAAGACGCCTTTGTCGACCGCTACCTCACAAAAGACGGTGAAACCGTAGAAGAAGCCAAAAAACGCCTGAAGAGCAGATGAAGGCGTCCTGGTCATGCCCCACAGGCCTTCCCGAAAAAATTTATATTGCAGCGAAAAAGTCCGCGACAGTCCAAGCTGTTGTGGACTTTTATTTATATTTATATTTATATTTAATATACCTTGACAGATGAGGTATATATGAGTATAGTATATCTTAGAAAGTGTGGTGAGTGCAATGTCCATTACCGCAGATATGATCCGGGGGCACACAGACACGATCATTTTACGAGAGCTCCTGGATAAGGACAGCTACGGCTATGAGATCAACAAAGCCATCCAGGAAAAGACCGACAACCAGTACGAGCTGAAGGAAGCCACCCTCTACACCGCGTTCCGCCGGCTGGAGCAGGCGGGATACATCCAATCCTATTGGGGAGACGAAACCACCGGCGCGCGCAGGCGCTATTACACCATCACGGAAGAAGGGCGCGCACAGTACCAGAACGCAATCGCGGACTGGGCGCATGCCAAACTCCTGATCGACAAACTGATTTTATAACAGAAAGGCTGATATTGATGATTGACAAAATTCGTGCTTATCTGGACAACGCCTTTGAAAACGCGCCCAAAACCCGCCGGATGGAGGACCTGAAGGAAGAGCTGTACTCCAACCTGGTGGAGAAGTACAACGACCGCCTCAAACACGGCCTCTCCGAAGAGGACGCGTACAACACGGTCATCCGGGGCATCGGCAACATCGACGAGCTGATCGACAGCGTACGGGAACCTTCCCCGCTGGCCCCCACGCCGGTACAGGAAACCAGCGCGCGCGCCATCCGCACGGCGGTCGCCGTCGCGCTCTATATTATGAGCCCGTTCCTGGTGATCCTGATCGACAACACCGCCGGGATCGGCGCCATGTTTGCCGCCATCGCCGCGGCGACCGGCCTGCTGATCTACAACGGCATGACGCGCAAATCTTATGTGCGCACGGAGGATACGATTGTGGAAGAATTTAAAGAATGGCATGTGAACAACAGCCGGCAGCGCGACGCGGTCAACGCATTCAAAGGCGCGTTCTGGAGCATCACCGTCGCCATTTATCTGCTGGTCAGCTTCATTTTCCGTATCTGGAGCTTTTCCTGGATCATCTTTATCATTGCCGTTGCAATTGAGAACATTGTAAAAGGCATACTGGCATTAAAGGAGTGAAAATCATGAGCAAGACTGCTGCAAAAGTGATCATCGGCATCTGGAGCGTCATTCTGGTTTTCTGTATTGCGGTATTTGCCTTCTTATGCGTAAGCGACGGCTGGGGCAACCGCTATTTCTGGCACTCTTCCCGCTACGACGGCGACTGGTCGTACGTCCAGCTCAAGGAACAGAGTATTCCCGAGGAAATCGACGCTTTGGACATCGATTGGAAGGGCGGCGACGTCAATTTCCATGCGAGTGACAATGCCACCGTAAAAATCGTGCAGCGCGGCGTAAAAAACACGCCGGAGACAGAGTTCTTCAACTCCGACGTCAAAAACGGCAAGCTGACCATTCAGGACGGCAAACGCACGGCGGGCCTGCGCATCTTCCCCTTCTCCTTTTCCATCGGCTCCGACCTGGACGTTTATCTGCCGGAAAAAACGTATCAGACGCTGGCCGTCAAGACCGTGAGCGGAGACATCGACCTGCAGGAATTTAACGCTTCCGTCTTGGAATTGCGTTCCACCTCCGGCGACTTCACCGTGAGCGGCGAGTACACGGAGATGACGCTGGAAACCACCAGCGGCGACATGGAGTGCACCGCCGCACAAACCGACCGGTTGGAGCTCCAAACCGTCAGCGGAGAAAGCACATTCAGGGGCAGCGTCAAACAAATCAACGCGAACAGCACCTCAGGCGATCTGAGTTTTAAAATGGATACGATGCCGGAAGGCGTGTCGGCGCACACGGTATCCGGAGAAATGGTCTTTGCCCTGCCGGAAAACGACGGCTTCTCCGTGGAATTCCACAGTGTTTCGGGCGACCTGTACAGCGATTTCTGGGACCGCACCGACCGTTACAACACGCAGTACAAGGACGGCGGCACGCTGTTTGACCTGCGCACGACCAGCGGCGATGCCCTCCTGCACAAGCGGTGAGCGCGTCCTCCTGTCCGTCGATTTGCCCCTATTTTCTTTTCCACAAGCATACGCGGACAAATTCGTGGCATTCTTATGGGGAAATCAAGAATTACAGGAGGGACCTGCTATGAAATCCACCTTTTTACACGCCAACTTGAACGTTTTCGACCTGGAAAAAAGCCTCGCATTCTATCAAACGGCGCTGGGTCTGACGGAATGCCGCCGCATGGAAGCACCGGACGGCTCGTTCATTCTGGTCTATCTCTCCGACGGCACAACGCCGTTTGAACTGGAGCTGACCTGGCTGCGGGACCGCACCGCACCGTACAATCTGGGGGACAACGAAATTCATCTGGCGGTTCGCGTGGAGGACAAAGCGGCAGCGTATGCGCTTCACCGGGAGATGGGCTGCATCTGCTTTGAGAACCACGACATGGACCTCTATTTCATCAACGACCCGGACGGCTACTGGATTGAAATTTTGACCTCCGGTCGGGACGCTCGCTAGAGGCTAAAGCCTCGCTCGAAGTTCTAAACAACCATCTCTGGTTAGGTCGCGGACCTCCGGTCAAGACGCGCCTGCGGCGGGAACCATTTTCACCTTGCGGCAATGCTAAATATATGCCTTTCTATGTTTCTAGAAGCGGTTAGGACCATTTTCACCTTGTAGGTAATGATTAAAATGCGTTTTTCCGCTTTTCTAAAAAGCGGCGGTTTCCAAAGGCGGCGCCTTTGGCCGTTCTCCGCAGAGAACGGAATTCTCTTCCTGAGAAGAGCGAGTGAGAGCGAGTGATACGTTTGTTTATGAGGCAGGGTGCTGCCTCTGGAGCTTTTCCTGGTTCCCCGGCGAAGGCTGGGAACTAAATCCCGCTGCAAAATAGCTTTTCATAAAAAAACGCGCCTTGCGATACCGCCCCGCGCTGAAGGAATAAAACGCTTGACGGCTCTCTCTTCATCATGGTAAAATAAAAGCCAAGGGAATGAAGTTCTCCCTTGGCAATATGCCTAAACCGCTGATAAAGCTGATGACTTCTGTGATTTTTAATCGCAGGAATCATCAGCTTTTTTGCTTCCTGCGGAAAAGAGGAGTGTTTTTATGTTACTCAGTCTCGCGTTGGTTTTCCTCTGCGGCATGGCGTTGGCCGCGGTCTTTGAAGCGCTGCGGCTTCCCAGGCTGCTGGGAATGCTGCTCACCGGCATTCTGCTGGGTCCGTTCGCGCTCAACTGGATCGCGCCGGCGCTTTTGTCCATCTCCGCGGACCTGCGCAGGATCGCTCTGATCATCATTCTCCTTCGCGCGGGCCTGTCGCTGGATGTCGGCGACCTGAAAAAGGTCGGCCGTCCCGCCGTTCTGATGTGCTTCGTCCCCGCCTGCTTTGAGATCGTAGGCATGGTCCTGCTTGCCCCCAGGCTGCTCGGCGTTTCCGTACTGGACGCCGCCATTATGGGCGCCGTCGTGGCGGCGGTCTCCCCGGCGGTCGTGGTACCCAAAATGCTGGACCTGATGCAGAAGGGTTACGGCGTGGACAAGAGCATCCCGCAGATGATTCTGGCGGGCGCGTCCGTCGACGACGTGTTCGTCATCGTCCTGTTTACGGCCTTCACCGGCCTGGCGCAGGGGACGCAGCTTTCCCCTACCGGCTTTGTGCAGATCCCGGTTTCCATTCTGCTGGGGCTTGTGGCGGGCGTCACCGTCGGCCTGCTCCTCGCCCTGTTCTTTCGGCGTGTCCACCTGCGCGACACTGTCAAGGTCATCCTGTTGTTGTGCATCGCGTTCCTGCTGGTAACCGCGGAGGATCAACTCAAAGGAATTGTTCCCTTCTCCGGACTGCTGGCGGTGATGAGCCTGGGCATCGCCCTGCAAAAACGGCGCGCGTTTGTCGCGGACCGGCTGTCTGCAAAATTCTCCAAGCTTTGGGTCGCGGCGGAAGTCCTTCTTTTTGTGCTGGTCGGCGCGACTGTGGATATTCAATACGCGGTTTCCGCCGGGGCCGCTGCCATCCTGCTGATTTTCTGTGTGCTGGCATTCCGCATGCTCGGCGTCCTGTGCTGCCTGCTGCGCACGCACCTCAATGGGAAAGAGCGTGTTTTCTGCATGATCGCCTATCTGCCGAAGGCGACCGTGCAGGCGGCCATCGGCTCTGTGCCGCTCGCGATGGGGCTCCCCTGCGGCAAAATCGTGCTGACGGTTGCGGTCCTTGCCATCCTGATCACCGCCCCGCTCGGTGCCTTCGGCGTGGACATGACGCACAAACGGCTGCTGCAAAAGCGCGCAGTGGAAAAAGAATCCGGCAACGCCGGTTAAGCGCACCGCCCCTTTGCGGATTCAGCCCGCTTCCAGAGCAGCCGGAACAGGTACAGCGCCAGCAAAATGCCCCAGGAAAACGCCTCCGCATACGCGATGGTCATATTGCCGTAGAGCGGCTCCATCGCATAGGAGAGCAGGATGCGGCATACCAGCGACGCGATTCCTGCGATGCTGGAATAAAGCACATCCCCCAGCCCCTCCAGATACCCCCGGACCGCCGTCGCAAGGCCATACACCGCATAAAAGCTGGCGATCCGCTGAAAAAAGCATTGTCCGATCTCCACCGCCTCCTGCCCCACACCAAACATGGCGATCAGATACCCGCCGGTCGGGATGACCAGCAGCGTCAGCAGCAGGGAACCCGCCGCCATCAGGACCGTACCGACCGCAAAGATGTTCCGGGCGCGCTTTTTCTCCCCCGCGCCGTCGCTCTGCGCGACCAGCGTGGAGATGCCCGAGCCGAGGTTGATGATCGGCAGCAGGATAATGGAGTCGACGCGATACGCCGTGGTGATTGCCGCCACGGTCTGCGTGCCGAAACCGTTCATAAAATTCTGCAACAGCAGGCCGCCGAACGCGCTGACGCTGGACTGGATCATCGGCGGCACACCCAGTCGAATCCCCTGCACCAGCGCCGTCCGGTGCAGCATCCCCTTTCCTGTGCGAAAGCGCAGCAGGGGATGCTTTTTTATGGCATAGACAATTAAAAACACCGTCATCGCCGCCTGTGCAAGCACGGTTGCCACCGCCGCGCCCGCGACACCCCAGCGCAGCCCGGCGACAAACAAAATGTCCAGCGCGACGTTCACGATGGATGAAACCAGAATAGCCAAAAACGGCGCGCGGCTGTCGCCGGTCCCCCGCAGCGCGGCGGAGTACACATTGTACACAGCCAGGAACGGCACGCCCGCAAAAATGATTTGCAGGTAGCGTTCCGCCAGATCAATCGTGTCCGGCGTTGTATGCAGAAGATGCAGCAACGGGGAGGCCAGCCCGATCCCCGCCGCGGCAAGCAGAAGAAACACGACTCCAAGGAGCACCGA
This sequence comes from Anaeromassilibacillus senegalensis, assembly GCF_001261775.1. GTDB lineage: Bacteria > Bacillota > Clostridia > Oscillospirales > Acutalibacteraceae > Anaeromassilibacillus > Anaeromassilibacillus senegalensis. The sequence goes on from NZ_LN868538.1 coordinate 1,110,821, forward strand.
AAAGGCCGAGAGGATTTTCGGTATATCGCCCATTTCCCCGCCGCCGTGCTTCTGCGCAAACAGGATGGCAAGGCCGAGCGTAAAACCGGTGATCGCCATCAGGTAGAAGTTGACGACCGTACCGGTCGCGCCGATCGCCGCCAGCGCCAGCTCCCCCTCCACATTGCCGACGATGAACGCATCCGCCCAGTTATAGAGCTGTTGCAGAACGCCGCTCAGGATCAGCGGCAAGCTGAATCTGAGCAGGATACCGGCGATTTCTCCCCCACCTTTGTGTTTATGGTTTTTTGCCATCTGCATTTTCCACCCCAACCCCCTTTGTTGCACCGGCGGCATTCCGTCCCGCCGTATCTGATCGGACGGCACAGATGCAAAAGTCCGGCCATTCCCGGAACGTGCCGCCGCATACCGTCCGTAAAAAAATACCGCATGCATAGTTCGCCTTGCATACGGTAGGTGCCCACCCGATATTCCCCATTTTTTGCTACTATAACACAGCTTCCCAACAAATGCAAATCAGATGGGGAACAGCGGTTTGCCGCCTTTTTGCCCCCTGTTCAACATTTCCCCTCTGCAATGGACAGCGCCCCGGCTTTTAATGTAAGCCGGGGCGCTGTTCTGCATTTGATTGTCTGTTCGCACGCACCGTACCACCCGCGCCTACCGCGGCTTATCGGCTCTGTGTGTACGGATTTTTTTATCCAATCGTTACCGCGCAATGCTTGACTGGGTTCTGTCCATTCAGCGTCGTGTACACGCCGGCGCTCTCGCCCGGCTTGCCGACCGCCCAAACCCGGAAGTACCAGTCGTTGCCGATGCGGGCTACAAACTGCGTCTTGAGCACGCCGCCGCTGCCCACGGTGAAGCCGGGAACCAGCCCGTTTCCGTTGACGACCGTCATCTTGAAGCAGTACGCGCTGCCGCGCTTCACGGTGAAGTCCACCGTCGTGTCGGAAACGACGCTCGCCTGCACCGCACCAACAGCCGCCGTTCCCGCCGCGCCGTAGAGATTGCCCATCGCGTTGGGGGTAGCGGAACTGCCGGAACCATTGTGAACCGGCGACTTTCTTTCCAGCGTGCCGATCGCCCCGCGCACCAGGCCGCTCGCCGCGTCCACGTCCTCTTGGCTGGCGTCCGGATTGTGCAGCGTCGCGCGTGCCTGTGCCAGCGCGTCCGTCAGCGCGTCGGCGCTTTCTTCCGTATAGAGGCGCAGGTCGTAGCCTTCCGCTTCCCTGATCCAATCTTCCAGCGCCTTTTTATCCGGAATCTTCCGCAGGGCTGCCATTGCTTCCGTCAAAATTGACGCCGCGTTGTTCACCTCGGACTGGGCCGGTTCCCCGTCGAGAAGCGCTTCCGCCGCGCGGAGCGCCGCCAGGAAGTCCGCCTTGCCGGGTTCCAGATAGGACTCCAGCTCCGCCTCGATGGCCTGCCCCTTTTCGATCAGCGCCAGCAGGGATTCCCAATCCGCCTTTCGGACCAGATTTTCCATGGCGACGCGCAGGGCTTCGGCGGCCTCTTTGATTTCCTTATCCATTGCGTCCGGATCATCATAGACGGCCTGGGCTTCCGCCAGGACTTTTTCATACGACGCCCAGCTGGACGCGATGAATTCGTCTTCCAAAAGCTGATCCGCCGATTCCAGCGTTTCTTTCAGCGCGGTCTTGTCGCCCTTTGCAAAACGCAGGTACTGGATGGCCTTCAGCATAGCTGACCACGCGCGGTCGATGGACGCCTGATCCGCGTCTTTCTTTGCCAGCACTGTTTCCGCGTTGGCAAGCGCCTTGTCAAACGCCTCCTGTACGGTTGGAATCGCATTTTGATATTCCGCGCCTTTCTCCAACGCTTTCGCGCTGTCAACCACAGTCTTCAGAATCTGCTTGTTCACAACCGTGAATGCCAGCTCGACAGTGGTATCCGCGTTGGGCATCGTGGAACTCCAGAGGTACTGATTGACGTCAAAGCTGGCGTTGACCTCGACCGGCGTCCCGTTGACGGTCACGCCCGCGAGCACCCTGCCTTCCACCGCCGGGACAAAAGCGAACGCCAGCGGCGTCTCCGCCGTCACCACGGCCTGATAAGAACCGGTCAGATTCGGGAGCTTTTGCTCTTCCCCATTGATCAGGAGCTTGACATTCCGTGAGAAATTGACCGTCAGCACATGGTCGCCGGGCTCCTGCTCCGCCGGCTTCGTGATGCGGATTTCCGCCGCGGAGGAGAATTGCTTTGGCGCCTGCGTTGTGACGGAATCAACGGCGTACAGCCGCACATTCGTGGCCTTTTCCGCCGGGAAGGAAACCTTTTTCCAGGAAGAACTCGCCGCCCAGCTGCCGCTGGCGACGGTATGGTACGTGGCGCCGTTGTCGCTGCTCAGCTCAATGCGGTATTGTGTGATCGTGCCGTTGCCCGCATTGGAACGCGGCAGATAGCGCAGGCCGTCCACGGTCTTCTCGCCGCCGAGGGCGATGTCGATCCAGTGGTCCTCGCGCGCCGCGCCCGCCCACAGGGTGTGCCAGATGGTGTTCGTGTTGCCGTCCAGCACCAGACGCGCCGGGCCTTCGCTCGCGCCGCCGTTCGGCTCCTCGCTGCCCGCCGTGGCAGTCATTCCCGCCACCGGAAGATCGTTGGCATCGTCCTCCGCCGGGTTCTTTTCGACCGTATCCACGGAGAAGTCCTTCAGGACCTCCGCGCCCAGCTCCTTCAGGCTCAGGCCGTTCGGCTCCTCGGTATATTCGTTGTTGGCGCGCGCCCACGCCCACTCAAATGCGAACCAGTCGAAATCCAGGTCGTAAGATTCGCCGTTCAGCTTCTTCTGGTACTCGTCGATCCACTTCTGCCAGCGGACTTTGTAGTAATCGTTTGTTAGGCCGGCCCACTGGCGGTTGGAATAGTCCTTCAGGCCGCCCGCATTCGCCTGCGAAATGCCGCCCCAGGTGGTGATCAGTCCACGGGCGTTCAGCTCGTACAGCTCTTTCGTAAAATCGTCCGCGTTGGCGGCGAGGTCCTTTGCCTGTCCCACCCAGGTGCCCAGCAGGAACGCCTTCTGCGTGCCGAGGACCTGTTCAATCTCATCGATGATGCGCAGGAATTGTTCCGACCGGCGGGCAAACGCTTCCGCGTCGCCGCCGCTGGCGGCCTCCGCCATGCTCCTGTGGTACTCCTGCGCCGTATTGGAAAGCACCTGCTTGAGCACGTCCGCCAAATCGTACTGGTAGCCGGGGCTGTCCTTGAGCTTGTCGTAATCCTGCAAGAGCAGCTCCGCCGCGCGCTCCAGATCCTTCTTATCGTAGTCGATCACCGCGTTGCCCCAGGTGGAAGCCGCGCTGATGTTCAGCGCCGGGCGGGCGTTGACCACAGACTCCGGCGCGCCCTGCCCCTTCATGTTCAGGGACGGATTGTACACGGTGTCGTTCAGAATCCGCATGGCCTCAAACGCCGCGTCGCTGGCCGCGCCGTAGCGGCGGGTCGTGTAATCGCGGAACCACTGCTCCAGATCGATGGCCTGCAGGTCGTCCGGCGTCTCGCTCCAGATCGTCTCAAAGAACAGGTCATACAGGACCGGGTTGTTCTGGGAGGCCTCCGGCGTGATGCCGATGCCCTTCATCTGCTGCGCCGTCTGCGCGGCGCGGGGAATTTCACTGACAAAGTTTTCAATATGCCCGTGCAGGCCCATACGGCCGCCAAAGTTGTTCAGCATGCAGTACAGCCACGGCGTGTCCATAAATTCGCCGCCGTTCGCGGTCTCCCACGTGGGGGTCTTTTCCGCGTAGAGGTCCAGCACCAGCGCATGCTCGCGGTAGCCCTCCAATCCCTGCATCAGGGAGGTGGTCGGGTTGCCCTGCCACGCCTGAATGATCCACACGGCGTCCGGGTCCGCCTGCAGCATGGAGGAAATCACATGGGAGCTGACCGTCGCGCCGGACATGCCGCCGGTGTTGCCGCCCTCGTGGAACGGGTCGGTCGCGTAGTAGTGCGAAACGTCGCCGTATACCTCGCGCTGGCATGCATAGAATTTTTCCGCAAAGGTGCTGTAGGTTTCGGTATCCGTCTTGAGCATCGCCGGGCGCTGGAAAGAACACCAGGTACCCTGCGGGATGATCTGCGCGTCCGGCTGCTTGTCCTGAATGTCCACCGGCACCATGCCGCTGTAGCCCTGCAGGACCGGCTGCATCCCGAGCCGGCGCATGGTGAGCTGATTCTGCCGCGCCAACTCCGTGCGCTCCGTAAACCAGGTGTCGTGCACCGGGCCGCCAAAGCCGGTGAGGTTTGCCATATAGGCCCATGCGTAATACGCCGGGCCGGCGATGAAGTCCTTGGCCTCCTGATGGCTGTAGCCCAATTCTCCCAGGAACCGCCGCCAGACCTCTTCCTGCGCGGTGGCGTCCAGCACCACGTTCACGCCGTTGAGCGCCAGCCAGTCCAGCTCGTTGCGCCATTCCTCCTCGCCCCAGAAGGCCATGGAGTAAGACAGCGTGCAGTAGTTGTACGAGTACCGCACCGGGAACTGCGTCTCCCGGCGGACCGGCTTGTCCACGGGAACAATCGCGTCCGGCATCCGCACCTGATCGCCCAACTGGGAGATCATCACATTGCAGGAGTATTTTAAATAGTAATTCAGGCCGGTCGCCAAAGACACGCCGTCGTTGCCCACGATTTTGATGGTGCCGTCGTCCGCGTTGGAAAGCGCGAAATAATCGTAGCCGTTCGCGCCCGGCGCCGCCAGCTCAAAGGTGAACCAATCGACGTATTCTTTGCCGAGGCGGCGTTCCACGATCCCCTGTACTTCCTGAATGGTCATTTCCGGGGTAATCTCCACATTGTACGGGGAATCCGTGAAATCGGGCACGCTGACCGCCGGGGTCTCCTGCACCGGCGTGCCGCTGGGCTCGCCCAGCACGCGCACTTCGTTGAGGACCGCCTGCGCGGACGCGGAGTTATACTCCATGTACACGCGCACGATGCGCGCTTCCTTGCCGCCCAGATCGTAGGCTTCGCCCTCCGCCGGGCAAATCTCCGCGGAGGTCTTTTCGGCTATCTTATCAAAGTCGCGTCCGTCCATGCTGGTATAGAGGGAATACTGGGAATAGCCGTTTGCGGGCGTATAAATTTCCACCCGGTCGATGTTGTAGTTTTCCTCCAGGTCGATGTCCACATAGGCCGGATACATCGAGCCATTCCACGAATTGGTGGTCTGGCCGTCGTTCACCCGGTAGGCGTTCGCCTGGTTGGAACTGGTATGTACGGGTTTGTTCCACGCGACGCTCTCCGTGTCCTCCTGCGCGTCACCGGGGGCCGCGAAGATTTTAAATTCCGCGATAGCCGGCCAGGGGTCTCCCCCGCCGGACGTGATGCTGGTGATTTCCACGCGCACATCGGTCAGCTCCACAGGGGCGTCCAGCGCATGCGTGCGCAGGCAGTCCTCGCGCGTCGCCGTCGCGCCCTCGACCAGCGTGTTCCAGTCCGCGTCGTCCTTTCCCTTGCCGAGGATGTTGTACGTGAACACAAACTGGTTGCTGTCCGGGTTCAGCTCCTCAAAGGCAATCTCAAATGACTGCACACGGCGCTGCTCCGGCAAGGCAAGCTGCACCCACGCGGGCTTGCCGCCCAGGGAGCTCATGCCGCCGTTGAGGAAGACATACAGGGAACCGTAGTTGCCATCCACCAGATTGGCGGAATTCCCCGCACCGCCGCCGACGGAGGTAATCTCCGCGTCGGGGGCGATATTCACCAGTTCTTCCTCCTGGGTGTCGTCCTCCACCCAAATTTCCACCTCCGCCATGGCGGGCCAGAAGGCCCCCGCGGCACCGTCATTCTTGGGGTTGGACAGCTCCACCTTGAGGTGGGAGAGATAGGTCGCGGTATCAAAGGTATAGGTATAGTCGTCGTCGAAGCCGTGATCCGCCTGCTCGTCCGCGCCGATGTAATCGGACGTGACGTTGTTGATCGCGTAGGACAGGTTCATGTCCACCGACCAGGCGGAGTGGCCGCTCTCGAACTTGACCACAACCTTCTTTACCGGTTTGCCGAGCGCGGGCGGCAGCTGAAAGACCACCTCCGTGGGCCAGGTCCCGCTGTTGCGCACCCAGAGCGTGGTAGAATCGCCGTCCACCAGATTCTCCGGGCCGCGCCCCGCCTCGTTTTCCGGCGCGTCGATCGCACACTGCGCGGCGATGTTGACGAGTTTCCCCTCTTCCGCCGTCTGCGTCCGTGCGAGTGCCGTCAGCGGCAGGGAAGAAACCACCAGCAGGACGCACAGCAGCGTGCTGAGCAGGGATTTGATTTTTTTCACAAAAAGCACCTCCTGTTCATATTCTTTTCATTTATTTTATCATCTCACAGGCAGAGCTTCAATCATTTTCGCAAAAAAGCATTATCGCCGCGAATGTTTACATTGGGGGCATTTTGTTGGAAATAAAACTTAAACAGGTGCTTTTCGCCAGCGTAAAAACGCGTATAACACCATTTTCACACCTAAAAAATCCATGCTTCAATGAATGAAGCATGGATTTTTTAGGTTCTGCTACGTGATCCCTTTTACGGATTTAATATTCTTTTATACAAAATCGGTTTATCATAACCAAACGTCCTCTTCCCGTTGACTTCCATACACTCGGATACCTCCAGCCACTCCTCTGAAAAACGTTCAAACAGTGTAAACTTTAAAACAGGAGAAAACTGGCTCACGCTTCCGCCTTCCCACACGCCGTTTTTAAACTGATAAATTGCCGGTGTGAATTTTTTGGAAACCTTTAAATCCGAGTAGTTCACTGTACGCAATTGTTCATAGGTAAAATTAGACTTATCATAGCCATCCGGTATTTCGTAAGAAGTCAGCTGAACGGTTTCTCCTTCTTCTGTGAAGAGAAACAAATGGGACGACGCGTGCGTCTTTCCCCGTTCGGTGTAACGGCTCTCTTCTACCAGAAACACGCCTGAAAAATCCTCGGACAGCCCGCTGATTTTGTCGTTGCAAACCGTATTGATGTGCTCTGCAAAAGGATACTCCATTCCTTGCGTCTGCATATCCCTATATTGCTCCACATTGTTAAATCGCCCACTTAAAATTTTTATAAAATCCTGTAAGTGTCTCATATAAAACCCTTTCCTTTCACATGGATTCCCTTTTGATGACTGTTAAGATACTCCTTATCTTTTAATTCATTGTGACCTGTTTCTGAACAACTTTAGACATGATGAAAAAAGGACAGACGTCCGGTTTTTACCGGTCATCTGTCCCAATTTATTTTAGATCGTATCCATTGGCGGCTTGGAGAACGGGTTCTCCACCGCAGGCTCCGTGAGCAGCAGGCCCAACTCTTCCGGGTTGACGGCACCGTTTTGAATCGCGCGGTCGCGCAGGAAAATGTACAGCTCCGCCATGGAGGCCTCCATATACGGTTCGACAAACAGCGTGCCGACGCCGAGGCACAGCATGCCGAGGAAATACCAGCCGATAAAGGACAGCTGCAAAATAAAAATGTTCATCTTCTCGCCGTCCGTCATCGCGCGGCTGATCTCCCGCACACGGTCGCCCGGAAGATTCGGGTTATCAGAGAGGATATACGGCACCAGAAAATACTGGTACGACTTGTAGATGCCCGGAATGACGAACAGCAGGCTCCACAGAAAAATATACAAACTCGTGACAAACATCGCCGCCACGGAATTTTTGTAGTTCGTGCCAAAACCGCTGAACAGCGTTTCCATCCGCACATCACCGAAGTGGTTCTGCACAAAGTACCGCGCACGTCCGATCGACAGGACATTCACAACAAAAATACTCAGCAGCAGGCCGATCAACGTGAGCGGCACGGACCACGAGAGAAACTGCTCCGCCACCATTTGCAGGTAACCGCTGTCATAGAGAAAGCCATAATTCATAAACTGCTGGCCCAGATTGTTGAACGTGCTCCCTATACTAGCGAAGCCCGCCAGCAGGGCAGCGACCAATGCGACCACAAACGCACGCCAATAACGCCCTCTCAGCGCAATTTTCGCGTTTTCCTTCAAAATACTTCTGCTCCACATCATACATTCTCCCCTTCACGTTGGTTTCCCGGATTCCTGATCCTGTTAGATTGTATGTTTGATTATATGCGCCGCATATGTCGTTTCAATGTCTTTTTCAGCCGCTTTTCTACAAATCAAAGGGAGGTCGGAATGACAGGCGGCTGCGGCGGCTCCTGCGAATCGTCGGACATGCTTTCAGTCTCTGGTTTTTCCAGTTGAATCCGAGGCTGCTCCGCGGGCGGTTCCGGCTTTTCCAACTGGATTCCCGGTTCTTCCGGTTTTTCCAGATTGACGGCCGGTTTCTCCGGGACAGGGGCAGCCGGAGGCGGCACGGGAGCGCCGTACGGCGGCATGTTTTGATTTACAGGCGGAACATACGGGGAAACCGGCGGCGTGTACGGCGCGGTTGGCGGCGTATACGGGCTTGCCGGGGTGTACGGCACATAGGTGGTCTGCGGCGGCGTATAGACCGGCGCGGACTGCGGATTAAAGGGAGAGAACGGCGTAACCGGCGGCACGCCGCCCGCCAGGTTCAACTCCGCGGGATCGATAAAACCGTTCTGAATCGCGCGGTCGCGCAGGAAAATATACAGCTCCGCGACACTCGCTTCATAGTACGGATTGACAAACAGGCCGCCCAGGCCAAAGCACAGGGAACCCAGGAAATACCAGCCGATAAAGGACAGATCCAGCGTAAAGATGGCGCCCTTTTCCCCGCTGGTCAGCAGGGAGCTGATCTGCCGCGCACGGGAACCCGTCAGCGTCGGGTTATCCGCCAGCAGATATTTGACAAAATAGTATTGGTAAACCTTGATCACATACGGAATGACCAGGAACAGGCTTGCAAAGATCAGAAGCGACATTGCATACGCGCCGCCGAGGATGGCAAACAGGCTGAAGAGCATGATGGCCATCATAATATACAGCCACATATCCACCAGCAGCGTCGTGGTACACAGCGCGCCCACCGTGTTGAGGTAGCCCGATTTGAACGCGCCGAACAGGTGCTCAAATTTTGTATCCCCGAACCGGTTGTGGATAAAGAACCGGCATTTCCCCATCGCGATGGGGTTGCCGACAAAGAATTGGAAGGCGAGCGCCAACCCGAATACAATCAGCAGGACAACGCCGACCACAGACAGGACCGCCATTCCGCCATAACCCAGCTCATCCCAGAAGCTATGGGAAGAAAATGGGTCGTTGCCATAATAGTCGTACCGTCCGTTAAAATCGCGGAAATCGTCGTAGTATCCGTAGTCGTCCCAGTCGTCGTAATAATCATAACGTTCGCTGTAGCCGCTGTACGGGTCGAGCTGGTCTTCCATGTTGGAAAACGCGCGCTCCGCGCCGCCCATGTTCCAGATGTTCATCCGCCCCAGGCCGGAGGTCCCCGCCAGGATGCAGGCGATCAGCGCCACGGCAAAGCAGATCCAGTACCGCCCTTTCAGAGCGGTTTTCGCATTTGATTTTATAATCCTTCTATCCCACATAGGATGTTTCCCCTCTTTCAAGTGAATTTCTGTGACTTTATCCAACAAGTTGATACTCATTATAAACTTTTTTGCGAATATCTGCAAGGGAATTTGCACAAGAACCGTTTCCATTGTATGGGTTTTTGCGTGATATTAGAAGGAGAGCCAATTTATACTAAACATATCTTAAAAAGATAAATATAAAATACAAAAATCATTCTGGGTATTTTATGTGAACTTTTTTTACATTTTATGTAACAATTAATATATAATGCTATATTTGTTATAAGGAAAATCCGAAATATACAAAGGAGTGATTTTATGAAAAAGAAAGCATTGGCACTGTTACTGGCATCTACCTTAGCAATATCTGGACCAAGCATAGCGGTCGCTCAAATGGAATCCTTTGAGCCGTTGGACAAACTGTCCGAACAGAGAGTAAATTTATTATCTGTCAATACTGACAACCAGAAAACAATTGCAGAAGAGGATAAAATTAGCAACGAAGATGATTTTATTGTGGATGTAAATGGTAAATTGGTAGAATATATTGGGCAAGATCAATCTATTGAAATACCAGAATTTGTAAAAGCAATCGGTGATAATGTATTTGAAAAAAACCTGAATTTGCAATATGTAATGATTCCGGATAGCGTGACCTCTATAGGAGATTACGCATTTTTCAAATGTTCTTCTTTAAAACAAGTAACAATACCAGATAGTGTTACTGAAATTGGAGAGTCTGCTTTTGCATCTTGTAATAATTTAAGCGACTTCGAATTAAAAGAAGGACTCTCATCCATTGGAATCTACGCATTCTCCGGATGCGCTGTACCTGAACTTGTTATACCAAGTACCGTACAGAATATTGGTAAAGGGGCTTTTTCATCATGTAAATCACTACGTTTTGTCACTATGGAGGAAGGTGTGCCCTATATTAGCTCTTGTATGTTTAAAAGTTGTACAAATTTAGAGAATATTATTGTTTCTAATAGTGTAACATCCATCGACTCTGAAGCTTTTTCATTTTGCCACTCATTAAAAAACATACTACTTTCTGATAATTTAATAAGCATTGGGGCAAAAGCCTTTTTTGATTGCACATCATTATTTGAAATTGAACTGTCAGAAAACTTGACCTTAATTAATGATGAAGCCTTTAGCGGTTGTATAAATTTAGAAGAATTAATCCTTCCTAAAAATATAGAATCTGTTGGTTGGGCTGCATTTGCAAACTGTAATTCACTAAAAAGCATGACACTGCCGACAGGAATAACAAAAATTCCTTTAAATCTATTTTCAGGCTGCATTTCATTGACAAATGTCGTGATCGAAGGCAAGGTCCAATCTATTGGTTCTGGCGCATTTAAGTCATGTGAACGTCTAACCTCATTAGATCTCCCTAAAAGCGTCACTATTATTGGAGAGCATGCTTTTGAAAATTGTATATCACTTCAAACGATCAATATACCAGATGATGTTATAACGATTGGTTCATCAGCATTTAAGTATTGTTCCGTTTTGTCTAATTTAGTCATTCCAGGAAATGTAATAACTATTGGAGCGGAAGCATTTTCCGGTTGTAAGTCTTTATCGGAAATAATTATACCACCAACTGTATCAAGTATAGAACGTAGTACTTTTGAAAATTGTGATTCCTTGAAAATCGTCACAATGTATAATGGAGTAACTACAATAAAAGACTCCGTATTTAAAAACTGTTTACGATTAGTTGCCGTAGCACTTCCAGATACTGTTACTTCCATAGGTAAAGATTTATTTGCAGGCTGTAAAGCGGTAACATTATTTGGTACGCCAGGAGAAAGAGCCGAATCGTATGCAAAAGAACAGGGAATCCCTTATAGAAATATTCAGGAGTTCCCCAATGGAAATCCATGGCTTGAAGTACCATTGCTTTCCATCTCCTTAAATAAGACAGAAATACAATTGGATGAAGGACAAACCAAATCGTTGACTGTCAATTATAATCCAATTGATACAACGGAAGATAAAAAGGTCTCTTGGATTTCTTCAGATGAATCCGTTGTAACTGTCGACTCCTACGGTAAGGTAACTGGCATTAAGGCTGGAAAGGCCACAATTACTGCAATCGTCGGTATAAAAAAGGCTTCTTGTGATGTAACCGTGGTATACCCCATTCCTTTAAAAGAAATATCTTTGAATAAGGCAATTATGAAATTAGAAACTGGTCAAAGTCAGACTCTCACAGTTACATATATTCCGGACAATACAACGCACGATAAAGAAGTGATATGGACTTCATCCGATGCTGCTGTTGCAACTGTGGATTCTAACGGAAAGGTAACCGCACATAAACTAGGAACCACAACAATTACCGCAATTGTTGGGCAAAAAAAAGCCTGTTGCCAAGTCGATGTAATTTATGACTATAATAGAGATGATTTTCGCATTGATTCTGAAGGTGTATTGATCTCTTATATAGGATCTGAGCGCATAGTAGACATCCCAGAATATGTAGTGAAAATAGCAGATAAAGCATTCTCTCAAAACAGAGATATTGAACAAGTAAACATTCCTGAAGGGTGTACTTCAATTAGTAGCTGCGCATTCGAGTATTGCACGAAATTAAAAGCAGTTTCAATTTCTAGCAACTTAACACAAATTGGCACATACGCATTTAATAATTGTTCGCAATTATTAGAAATTACAATTCCCGATGGAGTTAAAGAACTTGAGCCATACACATTTTCTTCTTGTACTAAGTTGAAAAGTGTGAAAATGAATAGTGGGCTTGTTAAAATCGGTGCAAATGCTTTCGCAAAATGTAGTTCTTTAGAGGAAATAATTATCCCCAATACTGTTTCAGCAATTTCATATGAAGCCTTTTCAGGATGTACTTCATTAGTAAATATACATATTCCAGATAGTGTAATTGATATTGGTGTTCGGGCTTTTAGCAATTGTGGTATAACCCAAGCAACAATTCGCCACGGAGTCAATATGTCATTGGGTGTGTTTTCTGAGTGTAAATTCCTAACAAATATAACAATTGAAACGGGGGTCCCTGATATTCCTATTGAAACATTTATGAACTGCACTGCTTTAACCAATATAGAAATTCCGAGTAGTGTGACCTCCATTGGTATGCGGGCTTTTTATGGGTGCAAAAAATTAGCAAATCTTGACCTTCCGGAAACAGTAATCAAACTGGATGAGTCTGCTTTTTCAAAGTGTATTGCTTTAAAAAATATACGTGTTCCTAGTGCTATAGATACAATTCCGAGGGCAGCATTCGCTGATTGCAGTTCTTTAGAAAGTGTTATTATTGACAAAGGAATTAAAGCTATTGCGGAGGATGCATTTTCACGTTGCCTTGCACTAAAGCATGTGGCAATTCCGCCAAGCGTTACATCGATTAATACTTCTTCATTTCTAAGCAACAGCGAAACTCCAGTTATTTATGGAATACCGTACTCTTACGCAGAAGCTTACGCTAGAAGTCAAATGCTCCCATTTAAAAACGTTGTAGACTTTCCCGAAGGAATTCCGTGGAAACAACCTTTGGAATCCATCTCCTTGAACAAAACAGAAACCGAATTGCAGGTCGGACAGATAGAAAACCTGACGGTCGCTTACAATCCACAGGACACGACAGACGACAAGACAGTCGTATGGTCATCCTCTGACGAAACGGTCGCAACCGTGAATAACGGAAAAATCACTGCCTTGAAGCCAGGCGAAGCAACGATTACAGCTGCGGTCGGTGAGAAAACCGCTGCCTGTAAAGTAAAAGTCGTTCCTGTTCCGAAACCTTTGGAATCCATCTCCTTGAACAAAACAGAAACCGAATTGCAGGTCGGACAGATAGAAAATCTGACGGTCGCCTACAATCCGCAGGACACGACTGACGACAAAACAGTCGTATGGTCATCCTCTAATGAAATGGTCGCAACCGTGAATAACGGAAAAATCACCGCCTTGAAGCCAGGCGAAGCAACGATTACAGCTGCGGTCGGCGAGAAAACAGCCACCTGTAAAGTGAAAGTTGTACCTGTTCCAAAACCATTGGAATCCATCTCCTTGAACAAAACAGAAACCGAATTGCAGGTCGGACAGATAGAAAACCTGATGGTCGCCTACAATCCGCAGGACACAACAGACGACAAGACAGTCGTATGGTCATCCTCTGACGAAACGGTCGCAACCGTGAATAACGGAAAAATCACTGCCTTGAAGCCAGGCGAAGCAACGATTACAGCTGCGGTCGGCGAGAAAACAGCCACCTGTAAAGTGAAAGTTGTACCTGTTCCAAAACCATTGGAATCCATCTCCTTGAACAAAACAGAAACCGAATTGCAGGTCGGACAGATAGAAAATCTGACGGTCGCCTACAATCCGCAGGACACAACAGACGACAAGACAGTCGTATGGTCATCCTCTGACGAAACGGTCGCAACCGTGAATAACGGAAAAATCACTGCCTTGAAGCCAGGCGAAGCAACGATTACAGCTGCGGTCGGCGAGAAAACAGCCACCTGTAAAGTGAAAGTTGTACCTGTTCCGAAACCTTTGGAATCCATCTCCTTGAACAAAACAGAAACCGAATTGCAGGTCGGACAGATAGAAAACCTGATGGTCGCCTACAATCCGCAGGACACAACAGACGACAAGACAGTCGTATGGTCATCCTCTAATGAAATGGTCGCAACCGTGAATAACGGAAAAATCACCGCCTTGAAGCCAGGCGAAGCAACTATTACAGCTGCGGTCGGTGAGAAAACAGCTGCCTGTAAAGTAAAAGTCGTTCCTGTTCCGAAACCTTTGGAATCCATCTCCTTGAACAAAACAGAAACCGAATTGCAGGTCGGACAGATAGAAAACCTGACGGTCGCCTACAATCCGCAGGACACGACTGACGACAAGACAGTCGTATGGTCATCCTCTAATGAAATGGTCGCAACCGTGAATAACGGAAAAATCACCGCCTTGAAGCCAGGCGAAGCAACTATTACAGCTGCGGTCGGCGAGAAAACAGCCACCTGTAAAGTGAAAGTTGTACCTGTTCCAAAACCATTGGAATCCATCTCACTCAATAAAACGACCCTTTCTATAAGCAAGGGAAATACCTCGGTATTATCTGTGATCTATCATCCCACCGATACAACTGCTGATAAAACTGTAAAATGGGTTTCGTCAAATACTTCTATCGCAACGGTTGATAATAATGGAAAGATTTATGCAGTCAGTAAAGGCAACGCAACAATTACAGCCACAGTGGAAGACAAAACTGCAGCTTGCCAAGTGACGGTCAGCAGCAGCTCCGGCGGCGGTAGTGGTGGTGGCGGTGGCGGCGGCGGAAGCCATGGAGGTGGTGGGTCCAGCAGCGGCAGCGGGTCCAATATTGATACTGCTCCAGCGACTCCGGTCATTCCTTCCACCGTTCCTGCAGGAACAATCACCAGCACTTTAAACGGCACAATAACAATGCAGGTAGGTACTGCGCGCCAGTTTACTGTTACGACTTCTACAGCCCCAAATATGACGCAGGGAAATGGGAAAGTCGGTCAGTTGTACGTGGTAAAACCTTTCGACGGAACAAATATGATCTTGGGTGTGTATGGGATTGGCCGTCCCGGAGAATCCACAGGAATTTATGCAAATGGAAAACTGTTATTCACCATATCTTTGGAAACAGCTCCTTTTACATGCGACACAACCGAAGACATAAAAATTGAACAGGGTAAATCCTATTGGTTTAAAGTAACACCTAGCCATGCAGAACTTATCCCCGCTTTAACGGTTGGAAACGGCGCTGTCCTCCAAACTGCCTCCGGTAAAAAGGAGAAAAATCAAAATGGAACGATTTCTTACTACCTTGCAGTTAAAGGAATTGGAAATTCTGGAACCGGTTCCGGTATTTATATTACTATGAATGGTACTCAATACCGGCTCTTTAATTGTGGGATTAAGTAAAATCAACCTTTATAACCGCCATCGGCGTACTTATGTTATAAAAAGGCGCCGTTACAGAACAAATTTGTTCTGTAACGGCGCCTTCTCTTTTTTATACTGTCAATCAGTCGGCGTACTTGTTCTCGCCGTTCCAGGAGTACATCTTGCGCAGCTCCTTGCCGACGGCCTCCAGCTCGTGGGAAGCCTCGATGCGGCGGCACGCGTTGAAGTGCGGGCGGCCGTTCTTGTTCTCGGCGATCCAGCGCAGGGCGAACGTGCCGTCCTGAATCTCGGAGAGGACCTTCTTCATTTCCTTCTTGGTCTCCTCGGTGATCAGGCGCTTGCCAATCTCATAGTCGCCGTACTCGGCGGTGTCGGAGACGGAATAACGCATCATGGAGAAGCCGCCGCTGTAGATCAGGTCGACGATCAGCTTCATCTCGTGGATGCACTCAAAGTACGCATTCTCCGGCGCATAGCCCGCCTCGACCAGCGTCTCAAAGCCGGCCTTCATCAGGGCGGTCACGCCGCCGCAGAGGACGCACTGCTCGCCGAACAGGTCGGTTTCGGTCTCAATTTTGAAGGTGGTCTCCATGATGGCCGCGCGCGCGCCGCCCAGTCCCGCGCCGTAGGCCAGCGCGATGTCGAGGCAGTGGCCGGAAGCGTCCTGATACACCGCGACGAGGCAGGGCGTGCCCTTGCCCTCCTGGAACTCGCTGCGGACGGTGTGGCCCGGCGCCTTCGGGGCGATCATGAACACGTCGATGTTTGCCGGCGGCACAATCTGGCCGAAATGGATGTTGAAGCCGTGCGCAAACGCAAGGGCCTTGCCCTCGGTCAGGTACGGGGCGATGTCCGCCTTGTACATGTCCGCCTGGCGCTCGTCGGGGATCAGGATCATGATAATATCGGAAGCCTTGGTTGCCTCCGGAACGGTCATGACGGTCAGGCCGGCTTTTTCCGCTCTGGCGCGGCTCTTGCTACCCTCATAGAGGCCGACGACGACGTCCACGCCGCTTTCCTTCAGGTTCAGCGCATGTGCGTGGCCCTGGCTGCCGTAACCGATAATCGCAACTTTTTTGCCTTTCAGGACGTTGATGTCACAATCGGCTTCATAATAAATCTTAGGCATGATTACATTTCCTCCTTGCCGGAATCGGCAATAAATTTATTGGGCCGCCCGGCGAACGCCCGGCGGAAGTTTGGTACAGGCCTGGGAACGGCGGGTCCCTGTGCGCGTTTCCCGGGAAATCCCGCGCGCGCCGGTCCGGAGCCCTCCGGCCTGGCAGACTGTCTGGTTTAGCTGCCCTTTCTGCGGGCGATGGCGGAGCCCTTCTCAATGGCGAGGGCGCCCGCGCGGACAATTTCTTTAATCCCATAGGGCTTTAACAGGCTGATGAGCGTTTCCGTGCGCTCCGTGCTGTCTGTAAACTGGAGGGTCAGGCAGTCGGTCGCGACGTCCACGATCTGGGCGCGCATCAGCTCCGCGATTTTCATGATCTCCGCGCGCTGCTGGGCGTTGCTGCTGACCTTGATCAAAGAAAGATAGCAGCTGTAGAAAGACTCCGGCTCCAGCACGCGGACTTTGATGACCTGAATCACCTTGTTGAGCTGTTTTTCCACCTGCTCTACAATGTGCTCGTCGCCGTTGACGACGATCGTAATGCGGGAAATGGTGGAATCCTCCGTCTCGCCGACGGCGAGACTGTCGATATTGAATCCGCGGCGGGCAAACAGGCCGGAAACCTTGTACAGTACGCCGGGCTGATTCTCCACCAGAATGGAAATCGTATATTTCATGGCGGTTCCCCCTTATATGGACGGTGTTTCCGGGTCTACGCTGCACACCAGGATGAAGGCTTTTTTGCTGTCCAGCATCTTCCTCGCCAGCTCCACGGCCTGCGCGTTGTTCACCGCGCGCGCGGCCTCGATGCCGTACGAATCCGCCAGCTTGACGAAGTCCGGGTTGCCGTTTTCCAATACGGTGCCGATGTGGCGGCAGCCGTACAGGCGGTCCTGGAATTCGCGCACCATGCCGAGCCGGTTGTTTTCCATGATGATGATTTTCACCGGCACGTCGTTTTGAATCAGCGTTCCTAGCTCGCACATGCACATCTGGAAGGAGCCGTCGCCGCAGACTGCGACGACCTGCCGCCTGGGTTTGGCGATCTTCGCACCGATGGCCGCCGGGACGGAATAGCCCATGGTGCCCAAGCCGCCGGAGGTGAGGAAGCGCCCCTCCTTGACGTTGAAATTGCGCGCCGCCCAGATCTGGTTTTCACCGACGTCGGCAACGAGAATCGCGTCCTCCTGCATCATTTTGGAGAGGTCGCGGATAAAGACGCGCGGTTCCACAAAATCCTCGCGCGCTTCGCCGCGGGGCGGATATTTCTCTTTGAGGGAGAACACATGCTCCACCCACTCCTGTGGGACGGTGTTCTCCACCTTTTCCGCCAGCGTGCCGAGCACCAGGCGGATATCGCCCACAATCGGGATATGGGCTGTCATATTCTTGCCGATTTCGGCGGGGTCGATATCAATATGGATGATCCGGGCCTTTTCCGCCAGGCTCTCCGGGGCCGCTACCGCGCGGTCGCCCACGCGCGCGCCGCAGAGAATCACGAGGTCTGCCTCGCTCATCGCTTTGTTGGCGCTGGACCGCCCATGGGAGCCGATCATGCCCAGATAGTACGGGCTGTCCATCGGCATCACGCCGATGCCCATCATCGTGGCCGCCACGGGAATGCCGCTGTTCTTGGCAAACTCGACCATCTGGTCGCGCGCGCCCGCCAGCACCACGCCGCCGCCGCAGCAGATGATGGGACGTTCCGCGTCCTTGATCGCCTGCAGGGCTTTTTTGATCTGGATCGGGTGGCCCTGTGTGCGGGGTTTATATCCGATGATATCCGCTTTCGCGGGATAGTTGAACGCTTCGACTTCCTGCAGCTGAATGTCCGTGGGGACGTCGATCAGCACCGGGCCGGGCCGGCCTGTGGTGGCGATGTGAAACGCCTCTTTGAATACGCGGGGCAAATCCGCTGCATTTTTGACCAGGTAGGAATGCTTGATAAACGGCTGGCACGCGCCGGTGATGTCCGCTTCCTGAAAGACGTCGCGGCCCAGCAGCCAGGAATTGACCTGCCCGGTGATGGCGATCAGCGGAATGGAATCCATGTACGCCGTCGCAATGCCGGTGATCAAATTGGTTGCGCCGGGGCCGGAGGTCGCCACGCAGACGCCCGGTTTTGTGCTTGCGCGGGCATACCCGCTGGCGATATGGGCCGCGTTCTGCTCCTGACGGACCAGAACATGCTTGATCTTTGTCCGGGTAATGCAGTCGTAAAACGGGCAAATTGCGGCGCCCGGATAACCGAATATGTAGGAAACGCCCTCGTTTTCCAGGCATTTCACCATGATTTCCGCTCCGCTGATCATAGACCCACTCCTTTATCTCTCAAACCGATGACAGCCGCACAGCGCACTGTCAAAATTCGTATGTTTCGGTCGCTTTCGTTATTTAAAATATTATAGTATTTATCCCACGGCCCGTCAAGACCTTCCATGGATCGCAAGCCTGCTTTTCCGCGACGGAACGGGCGGGATTCTTGGTGCAGGACGGCGGGAAACCGCCTGCATTCCGATGGGATCGCGCGCCTTTTCTGTCGGAACCGCACAACAGACCGCCGCCGGGATATGAATTTCATTAGTTAATACGCTAAATTGTCGCAGAGTGAAAATTCATGCAATTGTTTTGTATTTTTATCCTTTTATCGCAGCGGACCTGCGGACGAACCGGATGCATCCGTATGGCGCCGGACGCCGGTTTATGATAAAATAGATTCTGTTTCTCTCATAAAAAACCGCGTCAGCGATCTTTTTGAAAATCGACGACGCGGTCCCCCTGATAGAACAGCATACCCTGTTCCCCGGTTTGCAGACCCGTGTAGAAGCCGGGCCCGCCTTTAAATGTCTGTGCTTTTCCGTCTATGGAAAAGGTAATCAGAAAATCGCTTTTTGTCTCCATAATGGCTTTTGTCATGGAATAGGCTTCGTAGCGGGCTTCCTCCTTACGGAGAACCGTCGCGCGTTTACATTTGGGCCGCTGTTTCCGTTCCCGCACGGTCAGTATTCCATACAGAACCCCATAGACAACGGACGCGCCCCAGAGGATCAAAAATAGAACTGCGATCACCTGCATCTTTGCTTCCTCCCAAACCATACGCCACAAACCGCCCGCACCAGGTTTTTTTAACAATCGATTCTAGTGTTTCAGCGGTCCTGGGTGTAGTAGTAAATTTTTTTGCTCTGTGTGTCCACAATGCCCAAGGCGATGTTTTGAAACTGGAAATTGTCCCGGTCGTATTTCGTGTGGTTGAGGACACGGCCCGGGTTGCCCTGCCAGGTGTTGACAAGGCAGTAATATCCCTGCTTTTTATTGGCTTCCTGCAAGTATTCCCGCTCCTCTTCTTTTGCGGTCTGGGAGAGAAGCGCCCGCATGTCCCGATACAGGTTTTCCGCCGTGTCCTTCCTCATCGGCAGCGGAGACCACCGCGCCATCGCCCCCTGCTTCAGAAATTCCCGCATGTCCCCGGGGGACAGCTGATAGACGCAGAACAGGTGCCCGTCGCCCATCCAGCCGTAGTCGTCCTCCTGCAAAATGGGTTCCGCGGCGGCGGGGAGTGTCAGGTTGAAGCGCTCCTGGAACGAGGACCGTACCGGGTCTTCAGGACGGGGCGACAGGATAAAGAATAAGGATACCAAAACAACGGGCGGAAGGACATACAGCATTCTCCTGATCCATTTCTTCATGGTTTTCTCCAATCAAATGATCATTTTGGCTAAAAAGTCTGCCACTAATAAGCTTATCACACAAAGATTTAAACGCAACCGAAAGGTGATAAGTTTTTACTATGGCAAACCACTCTTACTGTACGCAGTCATCGCCCTCTCTACATTGCTCACATTCCTTAAAAATTTTTTGGTCTCCGCTCTATATAATGATCCGTTCAGCAGAGTAAACCCCACTGAACGGATCGAAATCAATTTATTCTACATATTTGTCTATAACTTGTTTATACAATCTTTGATACGTTCCTTCCTCTTCCTGATTGTTCAAGCCTAAAGGTTCTATCTCATTCTTCGACGGAACCGCATACCGGGAGCGCTCGGGGAAAGAAATTTCATAATATTCCCCTCCAAGTAATGGAGACTCCGAGGGATCGAGGAAAAAGACATACTCCTGCCCGGGAATCGCCGGGGTATAACCACAATATGCTACGATATACGTTTCGCCTTTTTTATTTGTTTTCACAAAATATGGTTCTACAAAGGCAACTTGATCTCCGGGTGATAAATCCCCCTTAAAAGTTTCGGTAATCGTCAATGTGGAGGAGGTAAACCCTGTCGAATCCCCATAAACCGGATCGTTCAACATCTCGTCGTGGTTTACGGCATCATCAGCCAACACTCCTTTTACAATACAGGTGCTCCACTCTTCCAAGTCATTCAAATTTTCAGGGTTCTTTGCCAAATAACCACCCATATTTTTAATAGGTAAGTCTTGAACTCTCGGCTCCTTTTCGACTGAGCACCCAGAGAATGCTAAAGTTGTTATCAGTAGAACAACGATACATACACATAAGTATTTTTTCATTTTGTCCACCTCTTATTTATATGTCTCTTGTAGTGCCTGTTCGTCATGTTCCAGAATACGGTAAGCTGCTGTAGCCGTACTTTCTCGCATGATAGCTGTATCAGAACAGGGTGGGTGTCTTAAGCCCAAAGCATGTCCAAATTCGTGGGTAACAGTCTGCGCCTGCGCCGCTGAACTATTTTCTAAAAGATGATCCTGCTCTAAAGTAATTCTTGAATGGACAAAAACATCTTTTAACCGACCACCGTCCTGATCCACTTCATTTCCATTTTCATCATAAGTTACTGTTATTCCTAACACATTTTTTCCTGCACCCAGAATTGACCCTTTCGTCAAAACAATATCTTTCCCCACGTCATCATTCGTATCAGACACCCATATTTCTCCGAAAGACACACCACTAGCGACCCCATTCCAAGACTCTATACTAGAAACAATTTGATCCATACTGATTCGGAAATTTTCCTTAGCGACAAGGTCTTTTACTTTATCCAAAATCTGCACCGAAATTCCATCAGAATTTCTCCATGTTCCACCCCATGATTGCTCGGGTGTAAGTACTTGAATACTTTTCGATAACTGATTATCATCGGGATCGATATCTGCACTTGTGTGCTGGGGATCAATGTAAATGCCTAGACTAGTACCTCCTGAATTCTCAAATTTAGCATTAACAGCAAAATTTAATATTTTCCTAGCGGGTATGCTGGCACGGGCTGTTCCATCCAACATCTTACCGTTTAATAATATTTTAATAGGTATATCCACTCCATCAAGGTTGCCAAGGTTCGCTACACTGATCTCATATGCATGATCAACATTTGGCTCAATTTTACTCGATCCACTGATTTCATATGCTCTAACAGAGACCGCATCTTGCCACCTGAACGCTTTACTAACAGAATTATTTGAAGTGTTCGTCTCAGTCGGTCCATTAGGCAACCACACTGTTACCATAACCGTATGGCTACCGCCAACTCTATTTTTAATATTTAAATTTAGATTGGCGGAAGCACCTGCCCCCAATGTCACTGCCACACTTTTCGTTGTCAGAAGTTGCGTATCCATATAAACAGAATAATTAAAGCCGGAAATTGTGGTGCTTCCTAAGTTTTGAATTGTAGAAACAATTTTAACATCAGTCATATTAGGAAGCGGCTCAGTGTTATTGGGTGCCCGCATATTGGATATTGCCAAATCTGTCCCCGTCGCGCGGGATAATATTTGATTTTCATTTTTCTCTTTTGGGATAATTATTATCTCACCCTGTTCAACTTCGGGAATTTCATTTACTTCTAAATCATCTACATTTTCTTCTTCAACAGTTTCTTCTATTAGAGAAATTCCCTCTGATTGAAAATCAGACAAGTCAATTTGAGCAATTATCTGTTCATCAGAACTCACATTTTGCTTTAGACTTGATTGATCCTGAGCTGCAGCATGTCCTGCTAAACATCCACTTATGGATATACACAAAATACATGCCAACAGTTTTTGGTTCCATCTCATTTTCATTGCATTTCCTCCTTAATGTACTGTTTTAGTTTCAGAAACACTTTTACAGATAAACGGCCCATTGGAATCTCCTCCTTTCTTCATAAAAGGCCTCTATTAACTAGTAACGATAAAAATCTTCAAAAGGGGACAACTTTTTCTGATTTTGTTTATTTTTTCCTGTAAAAAATTCCTTTTGAGTTTTATTTATATTGTCACTAGAATCAATTTTTCTAAAATGTTATAATAATAATTTAAACTCTTATTCACGAAAGGACTCCCGCCATGACTGAAACGCCCCTCTATACCGCCTTGTTATCCCACCAGTCCCTCCGCCGCGCGTCGTTCCACACGCCGGGGCACAAGAGCAACCCCGCCGCCCTGCCACAGAAGCTTTTGTCCCTCGACTACACGGAACTGCCGGACACGGACAGCCTGTTTGAAGCGGAAGGCCCGATTTTACGGGCGGAGGAGGCCGCAGCCGCGCTGTTCGGCACCAAACGCACGCTGTTTTCCGCCGGAGGCTGCACGCTCTGTATCCAGGCAATGCTCCGGCTGGCCGCGCCCTGCGGCGGAAGCGTCCTGTGCAGCCGCGTGGTGCACCGCTCGGCGGTCAATACGATGGCCCTGCTGGGATTGACGCCCGTCTGGTCCATGCCGGAGGACCTCTGCGCCGCCGTGGAACAGCATCCCGACGTGAAGGCCGTCTACCTCACCAGCCCCAGCTACTATGGCGAGCTGGCGGACATCCCCGCCCTCGCAGCGGCCTGTAACCAACACGGCATCCCTCTGCTGGTGGACAACGCCCACGGGGCGCACCTGTTTTTCACCGATCCGGTCCTGCACCCCATCGCGTTGGGCGCGTCGATGACCGCCTGCTCCGCGCACAAGACGCTGAACGTACTGACAGGCGGGGCCTGGCTGAACCTAGCGGACGCGCGGTTCGCGGACGGCGCGAAAAACGCCATGAGCTTGTTCGGCTCCACCAGCCCATCATACCCCATCATGGCTTCGCTCGACTACTGCCGCGCATGGCTGGAGGAACACGGCAGAGCGGCCTTTACGCAGTTGCAGGCGCGCGTACATGCGTTGAAAACGGCCCTGCAAGCCATGGGATTGCGCGTGCTGGGGATGGCCCCGGACGACTCCCCCCTGCGATGGGATCCCACGCGCGTCACGGTGGACACCGCCTCCATCGGACTGGCGGGGACGAAAGCGGCGGAGCGCCTGCGCCAGGCGGGCTGCGAGCCGGAATACGCGGACAGCCAGTGCGTGGTCTGCATCGCGACGCCGTTCAACACGGAGGAGGATTTTACGCGTCTGGAGACGGGTTTCCGTGAATTGCTCCGGCACGCGGGCGCGCCCCTCCCCGCCGGAAATACAATCGCGCAGCTGCCGCCCCTCCCGCCGGTACGCGCGTCCCTGCGGGAAGCGGTTCTCGCCCCGGCGGAGTCCGTTCCGCTGGCTCTAAAATAAAAACGATCCGGCGGGTTCCGGATCGGATTACATAGAGAATGGGAGGCAATCATTATGAAGCTGGTTCTTGCCATTGTGAATAAAGACGACAGCAGCATGGTTTCCGCTGCGCTGACCCAGGAAGGGTTCCCGGTTACAAAGCTTGCCACTACAGGCGGTTTCCTGATGGCGGGCAATACCACATTTATCTCCGGTGTGGAGGACGACAAGGTCGATCAGGTCATCCGCATCATCGAACAGCAGAGCAGCCGGCGCACGCAACTTGTGCCCAGCACCTCCACCATGGATATGGGCATGTACACCTCCATGCCGGTGGAAGTCACCGTGGGCGGCGCGACCATCTTCGTGCTGGACGTCGACCGTTTTGAAAAGGTATGAATTTCGAAGGAATTTCCTGCGGCGAGGGGGTCAGGCAGAGCCTGTCCCTTGCCTTTTCTGAAAACCGGCTGCCGCACGCGATCCTGATCGAGGGACCGGCGGGCAGCGGTAAAGAAGCGCTGGCCCGCTGGATCGCAAAAGCGGCTGTCTGCACCGGAGAAGGGGAACGCCCCTGCGGGCATTGTCCCGGGTGCATAAAGGCCGCGGCGAACTCGCATCCGGACATCACCATCGCGGGAGGCGGAACGACCGCCCGGTCGTTCCATGTGGACACGGTCCGCGCCATCCGTTCGGACGCGTATATCAAGCCGAATGAGGCGCCCCGCCGCGTGTTCCTGCTGGAAAACGCGGAAACGATGTCCGAACAGGCGCAGAATGCGCTGTTGAAGGTTTTTGAGGAGCCGCCGGACCGCGTGCTGTTCGTCCTGACGGTCACATCCGCGTCGGCGATGCTCTCTACCGTGCGGTCCCGCGCGCAGCTTTACACCCTGGAGGGTGAAACAGCCGCCGCACCGGAGGACATGGAACTCTGTGCCGCCCTGTGCGCCGCGATTCCCGCGGCGGCGGAAGCAGCGCTTCTGGAGCTGACCGCGCCGCTCATCCGGGATAAAGACCGATTGCGCCGGATTTTTAAGCAGCTCTACCTGCTGTTCCGGGACGCCTGCGTCCTGCGGGCGGGTGGGAATGCCTGCCTTTCCGGCCAGCGGGAGGCGGCGGACACACTCGCGCACGCGTTGACGCGGGACAGGCTCCTTGCCCTTTTGGAGCAGGTAAAAACGGCGCAGCGGGCACAGGAACAAAACGCCAACGCGGCGCTTTTGGTTACCGCTTTTTGCGCGCGGCTCTGCACAGCGGCGCACGGACGTAAAAAATAGGAAAATGTGGGTATCCTAACCATAGAAAAACATTGTACGGGAGGTTTGTATGGCCGAGGTTATAGGCGTTCGTTTTAAAAACATGGGCAAGGTGTATTACTTTGACCCGGACGGCAACGAATTAAAACTGGGCGACAACGTGATTGTGGAAACCGCGCGCGGTGTGGAATGCGGCGAAGTCGCCATGGAGAAAAAAGAGATCACCGAAGAGGAAATCGTACAGCCGCTGAAAAAGCTGATCCGCGTGGCGACGAAGGACGACCTCAAACGCGTGGCGGAAAATTCAATCAAAGAAAAGACCGCGTTCGGCATCTGCCTGAAAAAGATTGCGGCACATAAGCTGGATATGAAGCTGGTCGACGTGGAATACACCTTCGACAACAGCAAGATTTTATTTTATTTTACGGCGGACGGGCGCGTGGATTTCCGCGAGCTGGTCAAGGACCTTGCGTCCGTGTTCCGCACCCGCATCGAACTGCGTCAGATCGGCGTGCGCGACGAAGCAAAGATGCTGGGCGGACTGGGCATCTGCGGGCGGCCGTTCTGTTGCGCCACCTTTTTGAGCGGCTTTCAGCCGGTTTCCATCAAGATGGCCAAGGAACAGGGGTTGTCCCTGAACCCGGTCAAAATCTCCGGCACCTGCGGCAGGCTGATGTGCTGTTTGAAATACGAACAGGAGGCCTATTCCGACTTGCTGCGCCGCACGCCCTCGGTCAATTCCGTGGTGATCACGCCGTCCGGCAAGGGCGTCGTGGTGGACCAGAATATCCTGACCGGCAAGCTGCTGGTGCGGCTGGATTCCGCGCCGGAAGCCGCGCCGCAGGCCTTTACCGTCAAGCAGGTGAAACTGGTGCGCGGCGCACGCGGCGGCAGTGAAAAGCCGGCGGAAAAACCCTCTGACAAAGCGGAAGCCGCACCGCCGAAAGAGCCGGAACAGAAGTGAGGTCGAATCGCTGGAATTTTTTATGAAACACACAATAAACTGTTGCTTTTTTGTCAATCTGTGTTAAAATAAGCTTGTAAAAATTATTGGAGGTGTTTCCTTTGGCATACGTAATTAGCGATGAATGTATTTCCTGCGGCGCTTGCGCAGGTGGCTGCCCGGTTGGCGCAATTTCCGAAGGTGACGGCAAGTACGTTATCGATCCCGAGACCTGCACAGAGTGCGGTGCTTGCGCAGAGGTTTGCCCGGTTGGCGCTCCTGGTCAGGAATAATTTTCATCTATGCAAGCTAAAAGGCGAAGCGCTTGACGCTTCGCCTTTTTTGCACCTCCGCCATGGTCAGCACGGCGCGGGCAAACGCCTGCGCAAGCATGCGTCCACGGATAAGAACCCGCTCCCGTGTGCGCGCTCAGCCGACGATTGGCTGAAGTTCACCGCAGGTCCCGCGTTTCAGAAATTGTCATGTCTTTTAAAACAGGCTAAGAGGTATACATAAAAATGAAGGTACTTCCCGTTGTTCCACATGTGGGAATCGGCCCATTAAAGCTGGGCCTGTATCCCGAACAGATTCTTGCCGCAATCAAGCAGCTGCGTTCCGCATTTCATTTGCCAGACAATCGGGAAATCCAAATTTCAAAAGACACAGAGGACGATGGGTTCTCCCTGCGATATCTGGACGACGCTTTCTTTTTCCTGGTCCGATACCAAAACAATCGAGCCGTGGAAGTCGCGGTTGATGATACGCTAAAAGAACGCGCAAAGATCATGCTCTATGATCTGGAGGTTTTTCGAACCCCAGCAGAACAATGCATAACGTTTTTAAAACCATTCAGCCCCTGCTCCTATGATTTGGGAGACGAACAGCTCAGTACAAATTATGAATTTGACGATATCGGCATCCGCTTATGGCGGGAACACCCGTTTCATCCGAAGCTTCTTTTCGACGAATCATATATGAAAGAAATGTCTTTGGTCATCGATGAAATGTACCGGTATCTTTACTTTGAAATAATCGCGGTAAAGCGGCAAACGGACCCAAACCAGGTCTGATGCAAAAAGATAGCCCTACAATGTCCTTATGTAAAATGATAATAGAGCCGACAATTCGCTGAAAACCATAAAAAGCAAACACACGCAAGCTCCCCCGGCAATGGAGAGCACACCGCCCTACCTGAGTGACTCAGGTATGTGAGGATACCGGGGGTGTAGGGGGCGGACCTCCGGTCGGGACGGCGCGGGCGGAAGCCTATTCAAACACAGGCCCATGGATGCCCGCGACAGGACGTGCAACGTCTTCCGCACCTACGGTGGTTTTCCCATGAGGTCGAATGCTATAAAAAACTCAAGAGGTTCCACCCAACAACGTCCTCATGTAAAATGATAAAGCCCAGCTGAGAATTTGCATAAAACCCATAAAAAGCAAACGCAGCCCAAGCTCCACCGGCAATGAAGAGCACGCCGCCCTCCCTGAGCATCCCAGGTATATGAGGATACCGGGGACGTAGGGGGGCGGACCTCCGGTCGGGACGGCGCGGGCGGAAACTTAGTGTAAGCACAAACCCACGGATGCCCGCGACAGGACGTGCAACGTCTTCCGCACCTACGGTGGTTTTCCCATGAGGTCGAATGCTATAAAAAACTCAAGAGTTTCCACCCAACAACGTCCTCATGTAAAATGATAAAGCCCAGCTGAGAATTTGCATAAAACCCATAAAAAGCAAACGCAGCCCAAGCTCCACCGGCAATGAAAAGCACGCCGCTCGCCCTGAGCATCCCAGGTATATGAGGATACCGGGGTGTAGGGGGGCGTGAGTCGAAGTCATCCGGAGCCCAGCTCTAGCGCCCCAAAAAAACCAATTGACATGCACCAAGTAAAAAACTAACGGAAAGCAGCCACTGTTTACCGCCGCTTTTGGAAATGTAGAAATATATTTTAAGAATGGTATGCAAGATAAAAATGGTTCCCGCCGCTTTTAGAAACGTAGAAAGACCTATTTTAAGCATGATTTGCAAGGTGAAAATGTTCCTCGCCGGAGGCGCGTCCCGACTGGAAGTCCGCGTCCCGACCGGAGGTCCGTGAAAGACGTTGCACGTCCGTGCCTTTGTCCAACTTTCGTGGCAAGACCGGACACGCAGTGTCTAACGCGCCTACGGCGATGGTCGTTTGGAGCATCGAGCGAGGCTTTAGCCTCAAGCGAGCGTCCCCACCGGAGGTGCCGCCCGGCATGAGGGCAACCAGCGGTTTTCTCCCGCTTTTTCAAAAGCGTAAAAAGGGATAGGATTGCACATGCAATTATTTTGCTTCTTACATGTAAAGCGTTTTGGGTTTTGTTTTTTAATACAAGATTGTCTATGTAACAATTTCTATTATAATCGTGTTGTGAAATAAAACAGAGGTTATAAAAGAAATGTTGCTTATGCAATAAATCTTCTTTTGTTTTCTCAAAGTGAAGGAACCCGTTGTTTTCGCAATGTGAAATTTACTTTTGCTTGTTTAAAACATAGAATCCCATTGTTTTTGAAAGATAAAAATTTGTTTTACTTTTTTAAAGTAAACAATTTTTGCTGTCGCTTTTATAAAGCGACGTACATTCCGCGGCTTTCGCCGGGGAACCAAAGAAAAGCCCCAGAGGCAGCACCCTGCCTCATAAACAACCCTATCACTCGTTTCCACTCGCTCTTCTCAGGAAGAGAGTCCCGCTCCTTGCGAGGAGCGGCAAAGGGCCCTGCCCTTTGATCCCGCCGCTTTTCAGAAAAGCGGAAAAACGCGTTAAAGCCGTTACCTACAAGGGTCAATAAAGACCCGGGAGCTTGTCCCGTCCGTCCCGCCACTGCGCGGAACCAACCCCGGAAAAAGAAAAGGGCGGGCCGTGCTGACCGCAGGTCCGCAGGTCTGGAGGTTATGATGTTACTTCCCAACGAACACTACGAACCCCTCTCCGGGGGAATCTCCTTGATCGTTTCCCCCGTCCATCGGTTTAATACAGATACCGTGCTTCTCGCATGGTTTGCCGCACCGCGCAAAAATGAGGCCTGCGCCGATTTTGGAACCGGCTGCGGGGCCATCCCTCTGATCTGGTGCGCTAAAGCCCGGACCGGCGAAGGTTCCCTGCCCGCGAAAGTCTATGCCGTCGAGCTTCAGGAAGACGCCTGCTCCATGGCGGAGCGCTCCGTTCTGGAAAATGGGCTGGACAAAACCATTTCCATCGTCCACGGGGACCTGACGCAGCTCCCCTACCTGCACGCGCCGCGCGGGCTGGACCTGGTCTGCTGCAACCCGCCGTACAAGCCGGAGGGGACCGGCATCCGGAACCCGCACGAGGGCATGTCCATCGCGCGGCACGAGGTTGCGTGCGGATTCGCGGACATCGCAAAGGCAGCGTCTTACCAGCTCCGGTTCGGCGGAAGGTTCTGCTGCTGCCTGCGGCCGGAACGCCTCTGCGGTGTCATGGATGACCTGCGGAACGCCGGGCTGGAACCAAAACGTCTGCGCTTTGTGCAGCAGCGGACGGACAAGCCGCCGTCTTTGTTCCTCTTGCAGGCGGCGCGCGGCGGTAAACCGGGACTCCGCGTGGAACCTGTTCTGTTCGTTGAGGACGCATCCGGCGGCTTTTCCCCGGAAATGATTCAAATTTACGGCGCATACAAGGAGGGCCATTTATGACCGGCACATTGTACATTGTAGGCACGCCCATCGGCAATCTATCGGACTTTTCGCCGCGCGCGGCGGAAACGCTTTCTTCCGTTGATTTTATCGCGGCGGAGGATACCCGCGTTACACTCAAGCTATTGAACCATTTCGGCATCAAAAAACCGCTGGTCAGTTATTTTGAGCACAACAAGCGCGAGCGCGGCGAGTTGATCTGCGCCCGGCTGGAAGCAGGGGAATCCTGCGCGCTGGTCTCCGACGCGGGAATGCCCGCCATCTCCGACCCGGGCGAGCTGCTGGTGGCCCAGTGCGCCGAGCGGGGGATTCCGGTGCTGGCGGTACCGGGGCCCAGCGCCGTCGTCTCCGCACTGGCAATCTCCGGCCTGCCGACGGGCCGCTTCACCTTTGAGGGCTTTTTGAGCGTCAACAAAAAGAGCCGCCGGGACCATCTGGACGACGTGAAGAACGAACGGCGCACCATGGTCTTTTATGAGGCGCCGCACAAGCTGTACGCCACCCTGCGCGACATGCTGGCCACGTGGGGCGACCGCCGCATTGCGATCGTGCGGGAGCTGACCAAAATCCACGAGGAAGCCGTGCGGACCACACTCAGCGAGGCGGTCAGGCGCTGCAAGGAGGAGCCCTTCAAGGGGGAGATCGTCCTGGTCATCGAAGGCGCGCCCGAACCGGAAACAGACGGCTACACGCTGGAGGAGGCCGTCGCGCTGGCAAAGGAGCTGATTGCGGAGGGCACCGCGCCGTCCGAAGCCGCCAAACGCGCCGCGCAGGAAAGCGGTCTGGCCAAGCGCGATATCTACCGGGAGATACTGGCCCAACCGAATTTGGATTGACCCTGTCCTGATGAAAAAAGTCCCCCCTTCCGCTGCCCGCAGACCATGTGATACGATGACCGGCCGCTGTCTGGAACCGGGCAGCCTGTACCCGCCGTGAGAAAACGGCGTCCCTGCCTTGCCGCAGCCACAGCCTGTGCGCATCAGCGTCTGTATGTTGGCGCCTCTAAACGAATGGTTCCCTATACAAACAGTTTCACTTTCCCGCCCTCACACGGAGCGGGAATTTTTTATTACATTTAGAAAATCCTTGGACTTTCCACTTCTAAACGCAACAAAAAATCCTTTTCTGCCACCCCAATCGGAAAGCGCTCAGGAATTCAAAAAATACAACTATTTTGAACGAAAACCAATCCGGAATCAATTTGGGAAAACGGCTTCCAATGTGTGGATATGCTCTATCTCAAGCGGGAACTGTCACCCAGATTTTTACAATTTTTCACAAAATGTTCTTTCTTTCTCCGTTGATTATAATTTCCTCGGCATGTATAATAGTTGGTAGGAGCTGGAAAACTAGTATTGCTCCGGCAGGCGGGCAAACCGCCGATTTGTTCCGGGATCAAGCGACGGAATTTACGCTTGAAATGATACATGCAGGAGGAAAAAAGCTATGGAATTAAAAGGCAGCAGAACAGAAGCGAACTTAATGGCCGCATTCGCGGGTGAGTCCCAGGCACGCAACAAGTACACCTTCTACGCATCCAAGGCGAGAAAAGAAGGCTATGAGCAGATCGCGGCCATCTTTGAGGAAACCGCGCACAACGAGAAGGAGCACGCGGAGCTGTGGTTCAAGGCGCTGCACGACGGTGGCATCGGCACCACACTGGACAACCTGAAGGACGCCGCCGCGGGCGAAAACTACGAGTGGACCGAGATGTACAAGGAATTTGCAGACGTCGCGGAGGAAGAGGGCTTTACCGCGCTCGCCGCGCAGATGCGCCTGATCGCTTCTGTCGAGAAGACCCACGAGGAGCGCTACCGCAAACTCGCGCAGAACATTGAAGAAGACATCGTCTTCAAGGCGGGCGAAGAAACCGTATGGGTATGCCGCAACTGTGGATATATCCACATCGGCAAGGCCGCCCCGGCGATCTGCCCGGCGTGCAAACATCCGCAGGCCTATTTTGAGCGCCGTGCGGTAAACTATTAAATTTCTGTCAAACACCAAAAAGACCGGCCATGCAATGCATGGCCGGTCTTTTTTA
This sequence comes from Anaeromassilibacillus senegalensis, assembly GCF_001261775.1. Classification (GTDB taxonomy): domain Bacteria; phylum Bacillota; class Clostridia; order Oscillospirales; family Acutalibacteraceae; genus Anaeromassilibacillus; species Anaeromassilibacillus senegalensis. The sequence continues at coordinate 1,142,757 of NZ_LN868538.1, forward strand.
TGTTTCATCTGCTATAACGGCCCCGCCCGCTGTACACATACCGCTTTTTTCGGCCGGGCGCTCAACCGGTATGCGGGAGAATCAGCGGGCGACGCTCTCATATATCCCACTGCCGGGATACAATTTTATTGTAGCACGCCGGTTTTATCCAGACAACCTGTGACAATTACTGTGACATAAAAAATAGAAAACACGCCGGTTGCCGCACTGCCTTCCCCTGTTTACCCTAACAAGGAAAGACGTATCCGTGCGGCTGTCCCGGCGTGCTTTAAGGTATATGAACTCCCTTATGCTTCTTTCTCTGCGCCTGCCATTGCAAAAATTGATCTGGCACAGTTCGAGCACACAAAGTGTTTTTGATAGTGCAAAAGATCCTCGCTGCCTCCACAGAACATACAACTGGTCCCTTGTTTGCGCAGCAGAATCCCGTCCTCCTGCATCACAATTTCCAGCTTGTCCCCAGCCTGCCAGCGGAAGCTCTCCCGCACCTCTGCAGGAAGTGCGACGCGTCCCAGCTCGTCTAATTTGCGAACCTGTTTCATTTCCATCATATACTGCCCCCTCTTTCCTTTTCGTCTTACTCAGAATAACATAATATGTAAAAAATGTCAATTCAAAAATCACATAATATCATGCTTCGTGAGATTGAATTTTTGGCAATATGCAAAAACTTAGCGTTGTAAGGCATTTATTTTCAATATAATAATTTTAAATACCCGTTATAACGCAAATTTACCCCTGACCACAAGAGATACCTGTATATTTACAATCTATCCAGCCGGGGAAAGACACTCCTTTTCAGATTAACAGCTTATTAAATTTGAATTATCTGGAAACGCTGGAAATGATGGTGAATTACATTCACGCAACAAATAATTATTTTCTCTTTTTAATCTTCAACTCTTTTTTCTTTTCAAAAAAGCCGTAGATTGGTATCCTTTTTTACCCGAAAGCCTTCCAAATCCCTGTATTTTTTATCCATTTCTTCCGTCAATTTTATTCACACGCATAATACGCTTTCATTATACACAGAATCTGCGTATAACGCAATCCCACATTTTGATCTACCCTATTATAACCTTGGTGATAATATGCGCTTGAGACTGCGAGAGCTTCGTGAAGACAGCGATAAAAAGCAACAGGAACTGGCTGAATACCTCGGCTGCTGCCAGCAGACCTATTCCCGTTATGAAAACGGCAAAGCGCAGCCCTCTTTGGAGGTAATGGAGGCGCTTTCCGTGTTTTATGGCGTCAGTGTGGATTACCTCATGGGCCTGACGGATGATCCCAAGCCCCATGAACGCAGCCGCAAAATAGAACTGTAAAAAACCGCCCGCCCTGCTTCCTTGCAGGGCGGGCGGTTTGCTGTGACCAGGTTCGATATCTTTCAACCCGGAAATTTTGTGCCCGGGCAGCTGGTGCGTCACCGCATCCGCTCACAGCCAGGGGAACACAAAAAACTTTGTCAGCGCGAGCAGCTCCCGCCCATAGCTGGCGGACAGGATGTACCAGGGCGTCTCTGCGGGCACGGCGCTGGCGGACAGGCCCTGCCGCCGCGCGATCTGTACCGCGCGGTATTCGTGATATTGCTCCGTCACAATTACCAGCTCGTGGGCCAGTCCGTTTTCTTCGATGACCGCGCGCGTAAAGGCGATGTTCTGCTTGGTATCGGCACTGCCGCCCTCCACATAAATGCGGTGCTCCGCAATCCCCCGGTAGACCAGGCCGCGTTTGATCGCCTCCCCCTCGGAGAGCTGCAAGTCGTCGTCAAAGCCGCCGCTGGCCACGGCTTGCAGTTCCGGATGCGCCCGCAGGTAATCCGCCGCGCGGTCGATCCGCGCATTCAGCGCGGCGCTGCCGATTTTGCAGCCCAGCACGACCACTGTGCCGTTTGGCTCCTCCGGCGGCGCGGGCTGCGGCACGACCATGCAGGCGGTCAGGAACGCAAACCAGGCCATACAGAGCGCAAAGCAGGCCCACAGGCCCCGGCGCAGGAAACGGAACCCCCGCGCATGCGCTGACTGTTCCATCCAATTTCGGACAGGGACATACCAAACCGCCCCCGCCATCAGCAGCAAACTGAAGCAGATGCCCATTCCATTGCCGATGTGGAACACACCCCAAAAAATGGGGATGCAAAACCAGACCAGAAGGCCCGTTCCCAGCAGGAACAGAAGCACCTGCCCGACTATTTTCAGCGTCTTTTTCTTCATTCCGTCCTTTTTCTCCCTTTCTATGCAGCTATCTGGAGGATAAATCCGAATATACCTGCCCGTCCAGATGTGTATACCCACGTACAGAATTCGCATGGTTTCCTTTGATATCCACTTTTTCCGATGCGGAACTGTTTACATCCACACCGTCATAAGCATTTGCCGTGAAGGAAATGCCCATCGGCGCCCGGGGATGTTCGGGATCGTTCAGATCCATCCGCCAGGTGATGGTTTTGTACGCATTGGTATAGTACAGGCTGCCGCCTGCCTCACAGAGACGCGCGATGGAATCCGACGCCTGGTACAGTTTTTCTTTGTTTTTCAATGCCTTGCCGTCCCATTCCGCGCGATAAAGCCCGCCGGATTCATCCTGCCAGTAGATGGTTCCATTCACCGCCAGCATACTGGTGATCCGTCCGGAAACGATTTTGGCGGTTTCCCCGTTTTGCCACCGGTTGAGTCCGTCTTCGTTTGTATAATACAGAGCGTCCCCATCCCAGTGGAAAAAGCAGCTGTCATCCATCGAGCGGTTAAATGCACAGACAAGTTCAATACTTTTATCTGCCTCGAGCCGGTACACATTAATCTGCCAGGGGAGCTTGTCTTCTCTGGCAAACGCATACAGCGAGCCGTTGCTCCACTGCAAATCCAACAGGGAACCGATGCTCCATTCCAGAATAACCTCTTCCGGGACAACGTTCATCATCAAGCTGGTTTCAACGATCCCGGTTTCCATCCGGTACACGGTATTGCCGCGCGAATAGTAGAGATACTCCGGTGTGACCACGAGGTTTTCATGCGGTTCTATTCCCACCGATATGGGAATCCGGTTCTCACCAAGACTGTCCATGCGGTAAATCCCGCCGTCCGTCTGGCTGATAAAGTACAAATGACCGTCCAGGACATTCAGCGAGCTGCACGGGGTCTGCGTCAGCGCCGTCTGCGTGCCGTTCTCCGGATCGTACATACAGATACTGCTGCTGTCGCTGTGGTCGATATAATAGAGGCGCCCGTCCTCCTCCGCCACGATTCCGCCGTTCGCCAGATTGCCCGGGGTATTGCCCGCCCGCATACGGTCTTCCGACGGTGTGGCCGGCGCAACATACGCGCCGGAGTTATCGGGAAGCTCCTCATAAATAAATTCCGCCAGCTCTTTTCCGCAGTCCTTTAATGTAACGGCTTCTTCGTCCTGCGATGCCGGCGCCCGGAGCATCCGCACCGGGCTGTCGAGAAAACCGGGCAGCCCCAGCAACAGCTCCGTCGTCTGCGAGACGGAAAAGTTGGTATTCGCCACGGAGAGGATGGTATTCGCCAGCGCCGCCAGGTCCTGGCCCTTCACCTGCCCAGCCAACGCCTGAAAAAGCTTTTCCCGCCGCAGCATCTGGTCATGCTCATCGCCCAGCCGGATGCGGAGATAATAGAGCGCCTGCGTGCCGCTGAGCTCATAGGTCCCGGCATCAAGCCCGGGCAGGCCAATTTCCAGGCTGCTGCTCAGGGCAAAATACATGGCCTCTTCCGAAGAGAGGTTCAGTGTTACACCGCCCATCGCGTCGATAATCGCCGGCAGGTCCGCCATGTCCATCTGGAGATACCCGTCCACGCCGACGCCGGCGGCGGCTTCTATCGCGGACGCCGCCTCGCCCGGGGAGAGACTCTTTCTGGACAGGCGGTTCAAGCTGCGGGTTCCGCCCTCCGGCAGCTCCACAGTCAGGTCGCCGCGGAGGAAGCTGCATTTCAGGACTTCGCGCCGCCGGTCCAGTGAGAGCAGCATTACACAGTCATTATAGCCGTTTTCGTTGTCCATGCCCAGCACCAGCAGGTTGGTCACCTGGCTGTCGCGGTAAACGCCGTCCGTGATGGTCACGCCCTCGTTGCCGGGGGCGGACAGGCCGGAGGTCGTGCCCTCCTGGTTGAGGACGCGCTGCATCGTGGGCAGTCCCAGGCCGAACAACAGGATCAAACAGGCGGCGACAGCCATCGGGGCCATCCAGCGCGGGCGCGCGGGGTTCGGGTGGGCGCGGTAATCCTCCAGATTCTGCACCAGGCGCTGTTGAAAGGCCTTATCGGCGTACAGCTTGCGGTAGCCGGATTGGTATTCCCGTTTCATTCGATCTCCTCCTTCAGGGCCTGCGCCAGCATTCCCCGTGCGCGGCTCAGGCGCGACGAGATGGTGTTGGGCCGGCTATGTAAAATCTCTGCGATCTCCTTTGTGGAGTAGCCTTCAAAGTAGTACAAGTGAACGACGGTGCGGTACTTGGCTGGCAGCGTCGATACTGCGTGAAGCACCTCGTTTTCCACCGGGTCCAGCGCGGGGATGCTCTCGTCCAACTCTGTCCGTTTGCGGTTCCACGCGCAGGCAAGGCGGTTGCGGCAGTGGTTGATCGCCACACGGAGCAGCCAGGCTTTTTCGTGCTCTTCACTGGTGAATTCCGGCGCTTTCTCAATATATTTCAGCAGGACCTCCTGCACAGCGTCTTCGGCCTCCGATCGGTTGTTCAGCTGTGAGAACGTCACGCGCAACAGCATGGTGGCGTATTCCTCCACGACGCGCTCGATTTCCAGGTTTGTCCGCAATCCCCTCACCTCCCCTCTTTTTATAACACAAAGCAAACGGGGGTTTGCTTGCATGACGGTTCTATTATAACGCAAAAAAGCCCCCAAAGGGGGGCTTGGAAAAGATTGGTTTTTAAAAAGCAGATATTTATTGAATCATTTGGCCAGCGCCTGAAATGCCTCCAGATTTTCCTCTATCAGCTCGTCTGCCAATTTTTCAATTGACTCTTTATCACTTGTTACGTGTACAAGTACATTTTGATTCAACATAGCTCGTCCCGCACCAGTTCGTCCAGTGTCAGGCCGTAGCGCTGGCACAGCCGGAGCAGGCAGTCAATTGGCGGAACGACGTATCCGTTTTCGTAGCAGGCATAAACCGACCTGTGGATTTTAAGTTCGTTCGCCAACTCTTGACGGGTATTCCCCGAGCGGCGGCGAAGGACCCGAAGGTTATTGGCAAGGGGGAGGTTTTGCATTTTTATTCACTTCCTGAACTTTTTCTTTATTGTAACACTATCTCCAATATTTTGCAAGACAAACGCAATACATATTTCTTAGCAGATTTGCCGCATACTATATGTAATACAATCGTAGCACTTAAAGAGGGTAACGTATATGAAAAAGTTCAAGATACCTCGAATTCCGCCGACTACAAGCAAAAGCGTTCGTTTTCCAAATGATATGATTGAGGAAGTTGAAAAGGCTATTGTCGGAAAAGAATGCAACTTTTCTGCTTTTGTCATTGAAGCGGTTCGGATTGCCTTGGAAAATTTGAAGGAAGCCGAGATGGAAGAAAAAGAGCATACAGAATAAAACAGGATGTACCAGACAATATGGTGCATCCTGTTTTTCATATTCTTTATGCTTTTATTAATCATATTACTTTTTATGCTTTTGATAAAGCGAGAGAAAACCGCTGGTTGCCCTCATGCCGGGCGGCACCAACTTTCGGTCTTGCCACGAAAGTTGGACAAAGGCACGCGTAGGGGGGCGCGAGAGCTGGGCTCCGGATTAGTTCGACTCACGCCCCCCTACACCCCCGGTATCCCCATATACCTTAAATGCTCAGGGAGAGCAATGTGCTTTTCATTGACGGCGGAGCTCCGGTTTTTCTATGCTTTATGGGGATTCTTTGCCCAGGGTCAGCTGGGTGTTTTTAACTTTCAACAAGAAAATTTAATCAAGTTACCGGCTGAGATGTCACACGGGAGTTGGTACTTTCTGTCGCGGGCATCCGTGGATCTGTGCTTATATAAGCTTCCGCCCGCGCCGTCCCGACCGGAGGTCCGCCCCCATACACCCTCGGTATCCTCATATCCCTGAATAGCTCAGGGAGAGCCGTGTGCTTTTCATTGCCGGGGGAGCTTTGGCTTTCTGTTTTTTTATTTTGGCTTTCATGTGGTTGTCGGTCAGGTTTGCTTTTTATGAGTTTTATGCCAAATTATCAGCTGGGCTTTATCATTTTACATGAGGACGTTGTTGGGTGGAACCTCTGCGTTTTTTTATAGCATTCAACCTTATGGGAAAACCACCGTAGGTGCGGAAGACCTTGCACGTCCCGTCCCAACCAGAGGTCTAAAAGCGAGAAGGGCCCCGGCGGAATAAAAACCGCCGGGGCCCTTCTCAGCTTTGGAACCTATATTACTAAGGAGAAGATGTAGGAGCAAGTACCCAATTTTATCCTTCCGGATGACCATTGCTTTTTCAATACTTCTTTTGTCTTTATCGATACCGGTCCAACATTTGTCTAAATTATAATCTTTTTGCATAAATAAGTCAATATTTTTCACATAAACTATTTTATTTGTTTCACGGACTGTCCGCAAAGGCGTCCAGGCTTGCGTTTTTATCTTATATCCTTTAGAATGGGAGGAAATGATTATATCGGAGGGACGCACGATGCCAAGGCCATCCACAAAATCCGGTCTGCTCGAGGCAGCCAACGGCCAGTTTTCCAAACTGTGGAAACTAATTGACAGCCTGCCGGACGAAGAACAGACCGCTGTGTTTCAATTTGAGGACCGGGACAAAAACCTGCGGGACATCCTGATTCATCTATACGAGTGGCATCAGCTGCTTTTAAAATGGATACAAAGCAATCAAAGCGGCATTTCTGCGCCCTTTTTGCCCGCGCCGTACAACTGGAAAACCTATCCGCAGATGAACGTGGGGTTTTGGGAAAAACATCAGGATACCCCGTACGGCACTTCTATGGAAATGCTCAAAGAGAGCCATGCCCAGGTGATGCAGATCATAGAGGGCTTCACCGACGAGGAATTGTTTGAGAAGAAGCACTTTTCCTGGACAGGCACCACTTCTCTGGGCAGTTACTGTATCTCGGCAACCTCCAGCCATTACGATTGGGCGATAAAAAAGATCAAGCTGCACCATAAAACGTACAAAGAAGCAACCCGTGTGTGAGGCAATCATACGATTGTGTCTCATTGGGCGTTGCCCTTTTGGCCTGCTTCCTTGCCGCTTCTGGAACAGCAATATTCTGACCATCATACAACATTTTATTGCAACCTGCCGCCGTGCGAAAAAAGGCGGCGGCACTATATGCACAAAGGCCGGTGATTTCAAATTTGAAATCACCGGCCTTTTGTAAATGTTTTTAAGAAAGAATCCCGAATGGGTAGTATCCCGCTTTGTTCGGGATTTCTGTGGTGCGGGTAAAATGAAACGGCTTCCCGGTTTCTTTGCAGGCCAGCGCATAGTGGCACAGGCCGATGCCCATATCGGTATCTGAATGTTTGTAGAGCAGGGAAACCGGCAAACCCAGCTTGCGCTGATAGACAAGGGTTTTGCCGTCCTGTTTTTCAAAATACCAGGGCTGTGTGTTCAGGCCGGACGGAGCCAAATGGGCCGCCTGAATGCAAACATCGTCCGGCGCGTTGGTGACGTCTGCAATCGGCTTGCGCTTGAATTCCCCTTTGGTCCGGTGTACCGACTCCGGCGAGCGGCCAAACGCGATGGTAATCACGTCCCCCTTGGATTCTTTTGTGTTTTCAGCGTCCTTTGACTCGCCGAGCCAGACGCAGCCAAGCTCCATCGCGTCAAACCACATAACAAGCTGTTCAAATACAAAGCCGATATTCTCCGCTTCTCCCGGTTTCCCCTGTCCGCCGATGATCAGATAATGTGGCGCTTCCACATGGTAAAGGCCCTTTACCTTCCGGGTAAAACGGTATTGCACCGGCAAACCGGGATCAAGCGGTTCAAACCCCTTGATTGCCTCTTCAATAGCTGCCAGTTCCTCCTGTTTTAAGGGCTGCATGTCGTATTTCCGGCAGGATTTCCGCTGTGCGATGGATTGATATAAGTTCATGGCAAACGCTCCTTTGCTGTAAGAAACCGCGGATCAGACGATGGGATAAACGTTCATTTGCCGTTAATCCTCATATAAATCTCCGCTGTTTTCTTTATTCAGTGTGCCCTCTAATTCGATCATTAAAAACCTGGTCAACGATTTGACCACCGGTCGATGCAAAACGCCTTTGGGAACAATGATACATTCCCCTTCGTCCACCCTGGTCAATCCGTCCTTTGTTTCCAGTTGAAAGCCTCCTTCAAGGACATAGAACAGTTCATCCGAGTTCTCATGGACATGAAAGTCCAAGGTTCTGTTTTCCACATTGACGACACTCAAAGTATGCCCGTTCAGACGGCCCACTTTCTCATAAACATATAGCTGATTGACTTTGTTGGCTTCCGCCAGTAAATTGATTTTGTCTAACATATGAAGTCAGCCTCCCGCCTGCTGAATCTTATTTACATAATCCCACTAGAACGACTCGTTTGCTTTTTATGTCCACCGGGGTACATGTTGGTTGTCCGTCCTCTCCTCAATATTCCTATTCCAGGTTAAAGCTCAAACAGCCAGCCCTGCTCTCTTTGGTTTACGAGCCATAAAACATTAGATATTTCTCCAGATTAGTCTTTATATATGACACGCTATGATGTCCCGGGAAAATATGATTTTGTGATGCAATCCCTTTTCTCTGCAATATGTCCTGCAAAATCGCACACCCCTCGTAGAATCCACCCTCGTCCTGATCGCCGGCATCAAGATAAACAGTTAAGCCGTCCGGCATGAAAGGACTCTTTGCAATGGATATGGGGTCATAGGCCTTCCATATGTCCATATTTTTAAAGAATGGCTGATCCTCTTCCTCAAGCCGCAATTCTACGGCAGGCATGTGCCCCCCTACCTTGGTGAATAGGTCTGGATGCCGGAACGCATTGTGAAGCGCCGCATAGCCGCCGCCGGATGCGCCGCCGATATACCGTCCGCTTCTATTTGGGACAGTGCGGTATGTACGGTCGATCAAGGGAATGACTTCATCAATCAAATAATCTTCATACCGTCCGATCTGAATGCTGTTCTTCCCGTCTGAACCAGTAACATTCTCAAATACAGGGGCTGAATTCATCCCTCGGCTGTTCTCGATCCGTGGGCAGACAATGATCATCGGCTTGATCTCTCCATTTTGTATCATGCGGTCCGCCAACGTGTCCATTTCCAATAGGGACAGAATTGTTTCATCCCCGCTTCTCCCATGCAGAAAATACAGGACGGGCAAGGGCGGCAATTTATCGTAGTCCCGCGGCAGATACACCATTGCCCGCATGTATTTGTTCAGTATGTTGCTGTAAAATGGAAGCGCCTCCACTTTTAATGCGCTCAAATAATCCCCTCCTTACAGTTATATGTTTAAATTTTCCGGGGAAATTTTCAGTTAAACTGAGTAATGTTATCCACTCCAATTTAGTCATCCCGCACGCTGGTACCGGAACTATGAACTATGCCAGACGATTACCGCAAATAACGGCGCCTTTCATTCAATCATCCGTCACAGGTGTCGGGAGCAGATCATTTCCGTCACACCATTGCACAGAATACGGGAAAGAGTAAACTGTACAGACCGGAGGTCCCGGGAGCGAGTCCTTTCTGTCGCGGCCTTCCGTGGTACTGTGCTTCAATAAACTTCCGCCCGCGCCGTCCCGACCGGAGGTCAGCGGTTGATGGAACGGGCCATGCGGCGGTAGGTGTGGCGGATTCCCTTGATCGCGGTTGAATAGGCGGTGATATTTTCCGGCAGTGCCATGCCGATATACCCCGCGTCGCCCAGATGGTGCATGTCGGTCCCCGCCATTTTACACCACAGCGCGATCTGCCGGATCGTCTGCTGGTCCGCGCCCTCCTGTGAGGTCCCGACCGCCGTCAGCGTCAGCAGTCCGAGGGAATGCGCGTACCCCACCAGCTCGCGGATATATTCCATTGTAATCCCGGGCACCGTTCCCGGCGCGGGCATCAAAATCACATCCGCGCCCGCGTCCGCAAACTCGCTGATGTCCTCGCGGGTGATCATCCCCTGTCCCGCCTCTTTCAGGATGCCGGACGCGTGCATCTTGCCCGCCACCAGAATAACGCGGTCGCCCAGCTCCGGCGCAATCGCTTTCAAGGACTCCGTAATCAGCTTGTTTTGCACGCCGATTCCCGGGTTCCCCGTCAGGATAATCATGTCCGCCCCCATCTCCACGGCGGCCTTCGCGTTTTGCAGGCTCGCCCTGCGCCCGTTGGTCAGGCTCCAGATGTCCTCATCCGTCTCCTTGGAAAAGGACTGCTCCGCCGGCTCCAGGTTGACGGCAACCAACCGCCCCGTCAGCCGCTTCACCTCACGGATCGTATCTTTCGGCTCCACCTTCGGCAGTCCCCAGATCTGCGGTTCAATCACGTCGAACATGTTCAGAATCACGATGTCCGCGCCCATGGCGGAGACAAACTCCGCGTTCGTGATATTTCCCAGCATCGGCTGCACCGCGCCGATGGTCTCGCACGCAAGAATGCGCCCCTCGCTCATCGCAATGGATTTTAAAATCTGGTCCTTGTTCATGTTTTCCAGGTCGGTGGTGTTGCAGTCCAGCAGACGTTTCAGCATATTTTTCAACCTCCTGTATTTACGTGTTAATAAAAGGCCAATCTTTCAAATAAGCAGAAAGGGGCGGATTCCCATCCGCCCCCATTTGTTTGCCCTTTTATTTTACCCTATCGTGAGGAATCATGCGTCTTAAATGCCCAGCAGCGGTTTAACCGCCGCTTCCAGCTTGCCGACGATCTCATTGGAATCCGCCTGTGTCGCACCCTTTGCGGACAGGTATATCTTGATCTTCGGTTCCGTGCCGGAGGGGCGCACAATCACCTTGCTGCCGTTTTCCAGACGGTATTCCAGCACGTTGGACTTCGGCAGGTCGATTGCACTGACCACGCCGCCGTCTGTGCGTTTGCTCGTCTCATAGTCGGACCAGCCGGAAACCTTGTAGCCCGCAATCTCCGCCGGCGCGTTGGCGCGCAGCGTATCCATGATGCGGTTCATGGTCTTCATGCCGTCCTCGCCTTCAAAGCCGAAGTTGAGCAGGCCGTTGCGGTAATAGCCGTGTTTTTCATACAGGGCGTTGATGGCATCCACCAGCGTCTTGCCCTGCTGTTTGTAGTAATACGCCATCTGGCAGATCAGCATACTGGCGTCCACGGCATCCTTGTCGCGCACATAGCCGCCGGACAGGTAGCCGTAGCTTTCCTCAAAGCCGAAGATGTAGCGTTCCGGATGACCCGCCGCCTCCAGAGAAGCGATCTGGTCGCCGATGTATTTGAAGCCGGTCAGCACGCGGCGCATCTCAATGCCATAGGAAGCCGCGACGGCGTCCGCCATATCGGTGCTGACGATGGTGGTGACCGCCACCGGGTCCTTCGGCATTTTGCCGTTCTTGATACGGGCCTGTGCGATAAAGTCGATCAGCAGCACGCCGACCTCGTTGCCGCTCATGAGCACATACTGGCCATCGTGGCGCACCGCGATTCCGCAGCGGTCACAGTCCGGGTCGGTTGCGACAAGCAGGTCGCCCTGCACCTTTTCAGCAAGCTCCAAGCCCTTTTGCAGCGCTTCCTTGACCTCGGGGTTCGGGAACGGGCAGGTGGTGAAGTTGCCGTCCGGCATCTCCTGCTCCGGAACAACGGTCACGTCGTCCACGCCGATCATGTCGAGAATGCGGGTGACGCATACGCGGCCGGAACCGTTGAGCGGCGTATAGACCACCTTAAGACCCTTGCAGGGCTCCGGGATCACGCTCTGGTTGAGAACCTCCTGCAAAAACGCGTTGATGACCTCATCCTTGATGTAGACGATGCGGCCTTCCCGAACGCCGTCTTCAAAGTCCATGCGCTTTACGCCGGTAAAGACGTCGGTTTTGGCAATGGCGGCGGAAACTTCGTCCGCGGCCTCGCTGGTGATCTGGCAGCCGTCGCTGCCGTATACTTTATAGCCGTTGTATTTGGACGGATTGTGGCTCGCGGTCACGCAGACGCCCGCGTCGCATTTTAAATAACGGGTCGCGAAGGAAAGCGTCGGCACCGGGGAAAGCCACGGATAGATGTGCGCGGTGATACCGTTGGCGGCGAGAACCGCGGCGGTTTCTTTTGCAAAGACGTCGGATTTAATGCGGCTGTCATACGCGATCGCCACATGGGCGCTACGCACATGGGCGTTCAGGTAATCCGCCAATCCCTGGGTCGCTTTGCGGACAATATAGACATTCATACGGTTGGTTCCGGCGCCGATCACGCCGCGCAGGCCCGCCGTACCGAAGTCGAGGTTGCAGTAGAATCGGTCGTTGATTTCTTCCGGCTGGTTGCGGATGGATTCCAGTTCCGCCGTCAAATCGGGGTCATCCAGCTTCTGGGCCAGCCATCTTTCATATTCACTCATGTTTATATCCCCCTTCAATACCTATGACAAATTTGTATGGAATCCGGAAAGACTGTTTCACCGGATTCCATTCAATCAACATTTCTATATATAGAGTACCATTCAATTCCGCCCCTGTCAATGGACCTGCGGTCAGCGCGGCCCGCCATGCAGCATATGCAAAATCGCATTTGCACAGTGGCGGGACGGAAAGAACAATCTCCCGTTTGGGCAATCTCAACCGACGATCCGCAAGAACCCATAAAAAAGCAACCCCAACCAAAGCTCCCCCCGGCAATGAAGTGCACCCCGCCTTCCCTGAGCAACTCAAGTATATGAGGATACCGGGGGTGTAGGGGGCGTGAGTCGAAGTCATCCGGAGCCCACTCTCGCGCCCCAAAAACCTAATTGACACGCACCAAGTGACAAACTAACGCAAATCAGCCACTGTTTACCGCCGCTTTTAGAAATGTAGAAATATATTTTAAGAATGGTATGCAAGAAAAAATGCTTCCCGCCGTAGGCGCGTCCCGACCACAGGTCCGCGAAAGACGTTGCACGTCCGTGCCTTTGTCCAACTTTCGTGGCAAAACCGGACACACAGTGTCTAACGCGCCTACGGCGATGGTCGTTTGGAGCGTCGTGCGAGGCTTCAGTCTCAAGCGAGCGTCCCCACCGGAGGTGCCGCCCGGCATGAGGGCAACCAGCGGTTTTCTCCCGCTTTATTAAAAGCGTAAAAAGGGATAAGATTGCATGTGCAATCAATTTGCTTGTTTCATGTAAAGTGTTTCTAATTCTTCTTTTTAATACAAGGTTGCCTACGCAACAACATTCACTGTAATTGCGTTATGGAATAAAACTTTTAAAAGAAATGTTGCTTGTACAACAAATCTTCTTTTGTTTTCTTAAAGCAAAGAATCCCGTTGTTTTCGCAATGTGAAAATTTACTTTTGCTTGTTTAAAACAAAGAACCCCATTATTTTTGAAAGATAAAAATTTGTTTTACTTTTTGAAAGTAAAAAGTCTTTGCTGTCGCTTTTCAAAGCGACGTACATTCCCAGCGAAAGCTGGGAAATTAGAAAAAGCCCCAGAGGTAGCACCCTGCCTCATAAACAACCCTATCACTCGTTCCCACTCGCTCTTCTCAGAAAGAGAGTTTCGTTCTCTGCGGAGAACGACCAAAGGCTCTGCCTTTGGAAACCGCCACCTTTTAGAAAGGTGGGGAAACAAGTTTTAATCATTACCTGTCAGGTAAAAAATGATCCTCGCCGTAGGCGCGAGCCGACCGCAGGTCCCACCTTTTAGAAAGGTGGGGAAACAAGTTTTAATCATTACCTGTCAGGTAAAAAATGATCCTCGCCGTAGGCGCGAGCCGACCGCAGGTCCCACCTTTTAGAAAGGTGGAGAAATATGTTTTAACCATTACCAACCAGGTGAAAATAATCCTCGCCGTAGGTGCGACCTGACCGGAGATCCTACCCCGGCAAGGGAAAGAATCACCGCCAGTTGTGTTGGCCTCCGCCATTCAATGCGACAATATTCGTCACGATCCCCGCTTTGGTAATATCGATCACCCCATACGTTCCCAGCGCCCCATGCAGGCTGCCGGGATTCATCAGATACAGCCCGTTGTCATATTCCGTCAATGCCTGATGCGTATGCCCAAACAGCAAAATATCCGCGCCCTTTTCTCTTGCGGCACAGCAAACCTGATACAGTCCGTATTTGACATTATACGAATAACCATGCGTATAGAAAATTCGTTTGCCTTCCAGCACAATTTCCCCATCTGCCGGGAGCGTACTCCCCCAATCGCAGTTACCGCGTACCTGCAAAAACATTTTTTCCGGAAACTTTGCCTTGACCAGGTCTGCTTCGTCTGCGCCGTCACCCAGATGGATTACTACTTCCGCTTTCGACTGGCGCAAAACCGCCTGTTCCAGAGAATATTGGTCCCGGTGCGTATCCGAGACGACTAAAATTCGCATGTCTCCTTTTCCCTCCATAAACGCCCGCATGGACGCCATGTATGCGCCAAATCCGGGCCGCAATCATATACTGTGATGATAAAACATATATTAGTATGACCAGTAACGCGGGAAAAGTCCCGCCTGCAAAAAAGGAGTGGTCTTTATGCCAGCAAACCAGCCGAATGCAGATCAGCAGCAACTGCTCAACAATCTGCTGAAATCCCTCAGCCCGGCAGATACCGACAAGCTGAACAAAATCCTGAACGACAAGGAAGCAACCAACAAAATTCTGAGTACGCCGCAGGCGCAGCAGCTTCTGCAAAAATTCACCAGCGGGAAATAACACCGCGCCACGGAAAGGAGGGGAACCCATGGATGATCTCGCCGGAAAAATCGGCGAACTGCTCCAGAACCCTGCCATTGCCAATCTGTTGGGTCAGTTCGGCGGACCGCAGGAGGAAGCGCCGCAGGCACCTGATATGCCGCAGCAGCCGCAACCGCAGTCCGCGCCGCAGGGGAACCCTCTTTCCGGTCTCGGCATCGACGGAGATACCATCCAGACCGTAATGAAGATCGCACCGCTGCTCTCCAACATGAACCAGGAGGACGACAATACGCGTTTTCTTCATGCACTCCGTCCGCTGCTGAGCGACGAGCGTCAGAAAAAGCTGGACGAGGCGGCAAAGATTTTACAGTTGATGCGCATGCTGCCGATTCTGAAGAGCCAGGGCATCCTCTGACCCGCCCACGGCAAACAATCTTTTAGAAACCTTTTGGGAAGGGGGGACCCGCTATGGCTGTGCTCGACAGTGAAATGAACCGCATGCAGCAAGACGCGATCCGGCGTATGCGGGAAATGCAGACGCGTGCCATGCCGCCGCAGCCCGTCAATCAGCAGGACACGCGCGGCGGCCGCACACAACCGCGGCAGGCCGCTTCCACATCCCATTCCCCCAATGCCGCACAGCACAGCGCCGCCCGGAACGAGCCGCGCACACCAAACCGGCATCCGGAACCGGCGCCGCGCCAAACCGCGCCGCATCCCCCGCAGGGGACCGTTCACTCCAGCCGTGTGGAGCCGGCGCACACGGAACCACACCATGCACAGCGGGAACCGGAACCGGTCCGGCAGGAAGCCCCGCCGCAGGCAGTCCCGGCAAAGCCGGCAAGTCCACTGACCGGGTTCTTTGAAATGCTGTTCAAAGACAGCGACCGCACGCTAATCCTGGCGCTGCTTCTGGTGTTGTATGAGGAAAAGGCCGATCCGTCGCTGCTTTTCGCCCTCATGTATATTGCTCTATAAAGACGTCCCGGATTATGGGGCGTCTTTTTTATTACATCAAGAAAATTCTTGGACTTTCCACTTTTGCCAAGTCAACGGGAGCACTTTAAAACCAGTAAAACGCCGCTGTTTTTACTCCTCACCGTCCAACGAACGAATGGCGGAGATATAATATTTCTGCGTAGTGGGGTCCAGAGACAGCTCGTATTCCATGTATTTGGTTGGTGAGGGACGTTCCAGGTCACTGGTGGTCTGGTTGCGCCATTCGTCGCTGGGCGACACATATCCTACGCGAAGCAAGATCTTATCGCCGTTTTTTCGTATACTTTCCGTATAAGGCGTGTAGGTGCTGTCCGAGCTGTATAGAGCCACATGGAATTCATTGGCGGAGGAATCGTATTCAAAGAAAGTTTCTTCCGCGGGCGTACGCGGCTGCAGCTGGCAGTCCGGGCCGAACAGCTCACGGCAAGCCTCGACCACGTCGCCCAGCGGCACCAATGCGCGCCCGGCGTCGTCATACTCTGAATAGTTCGTGCCGTTGTTTGCGGTAATCGTCTTCCACAGGGACGCGTTGAGCACAAAATTTTCGTCCGCCTCCTGCGGCGACTCAAACGGCGAGGGGTCCTGCATGACGACCGGCCCCAGGAACGTATCGTACTCGCGAAGCTGGGTATCGTCCGTTACCGTTTTATAAATCTGGTTCCCGATGGTCCCCGCGATGAAGCCCACGCCGACCAGTGCCAGCAGCAGCACAAGCGCGCCCACCGCGATGCCGTACCGGCGCTTGCCGCGGCGGCGGACCGGCTGTTCCGCAACAGAGGGAATCTCCTCCGGTTCCTCATCCGACCATTTGGCCAGCAGGCCGTCGTCTTCGTCCGCCTCCGGATAGAAGTCGTCAATTTCCGTCTCGTCGTCCTCCGCCGGAACATCCGGGACAAGCTGCGGTTCCTGTCCGTACAGGCCGCGATAGTCGGCGGAAAAACCCTCGACCTGCTGGCTCTCCTGCCGCCGGGCCGTGGAATATTCCAGAATTTCTTCTTCATCCGTCCTGCGCCGCTCCTGTGCGGGCGCGGGGCGTTTTTTTCCTCGGTTTTTTCGATTTTCCAGGTTGTTACTCATGTATGCTCTCCATATCAACAAACGGTTTTTTATTTATCGAATCTGCCCGTCCCCTGTAATGATGAACTTGGTGGATGTCAGCTCCCGCACGCCCATCGGGCCGCGCGCGTGCAGCTTCTGCGTGGAGATTCCAATTTCCGCGCCGCAGCCAAACTCGCCGCCGTCCGTAAATCGGGTGGACGCATTGACATAAACCGCCGCGGAATCAACCTGCGCCGTGAATTTCCGCGCGTTTGCATAGTCGTTCGTGAGGATCGCCTCACTGTGGCCGGAGGAATATTTTGCGATGTGCGCAACCGCTTCATCAAAGGAATCAACCACCTTGACCGCAAGGATATAGTCGAGATACTCGCGGCCCCAGTCCTCTTCCTCCGCGGGAAGCACACTTTCGCCCAGAATGGCGCGCGTCCGCTCACAGCCGCGCAGCTCCACCTGCTTCTCATCCAGCTTTGCTTTGATCGCCGGAAGCGCACGGTCCGCGACGTCCTTATGAATCAGCAACTTTTCCATCGCGTTGCAGACGGAAGGTCGGGAGGTTTTCGCATTGAATACAATATTGGCCGCCATATCGACGTCCGCCGAAGCGTCTACATAGATATGGCAGTTGCCCACGCCCGTTTCAATCACCGGAACACGGGAATTTTCCACGACGGAACGGATCAGCCCCGCGCCGCCGCGCGGAATCAGCACGTCTAAATAACCCGTCAGGCCCATCATCTCCAGAGAGGAGGCGCGCGTCGTATCCTGCACCAGCTGGATGCAGTCTGCGGGCAGGCCCGCCTGCTCCACCGCGCCGCGCATTGCATTCATGATCGCCGTATTGGAGTGGATCGCCTCCTTGCCGCCGCGCAGGATCACCGCATTGCCCGCCTTGAGGCAGAGCGCCGCCGCGTCCGCCGTGACATTCGGCCGCGCCTCATAGATGATCCCGATGACGCCCATCGGCACGCGCACGCGCTGAATCTGCAAGCCGTTCGGGCGGACAAACCCGCTGATGACCTGCCCCACGGGGTCTTCCTGCGCCGCCACATCGCGTACGCCCTGCGCCATTCCCGCCACACGGGCCGGGCTGAGCGCCAGACGGTCGACCAGGCTTTCCTTCATGCCGTTTTCCCGGGCGGCCTGCAAATCCAGTTCATTCGCCGCCAGAATCTCCGCTTCCTGCGCTTCAATGGCGCTTGCCATCGCCAGCAGCGCGGCGTCTTTCTTTGCGCCGGCCACCGCCAGCACGCGTGCCGCTTCCTTTGCCTGTTGTCCCATTTGTTCCAGTACGGTCATGGACGATCCACCTTTCTGTCTGCGGCGCGGACGGCAGCCCGCCCGTGCCCTTATTTTACTGCTTACCGGTGCCGAAAACTGTCCCAATCTGCTCGCCGTCGAAAAGATGGTACAGGTTTTTAGGATTTGCGCCGCTCATCACACAACAGCAGATACTTGCTTCGTTGGCGATTGCCGCCGCGTTCACCTTGGTGCGCATGCCGCCCGTGCCCCGGTTGGAACCCGTGCCGCCCGCCAGCGCCAGCACCTCCGGCGTCACCTCGCGGATAAACGGGATGCGCTTTGCGCCGGAATCCGCGCGCGGGTTCGCGTCATACAAGCCGTCGATGTCCGTCAGGATCACCAGCAGATCCGCGCCCACCAGCTTTGCCACGATGGCGGAAAGCGTGTCGTTGTCGCCGATCTGATTGCCGACCAGCTCGTCGATGGAAACGGTGTCGTTTTCGTTGACCACCGGAACAATCCCCATGCTGATCAATTCCTGAAACGTATTGATAACGTTCTGTTTGCTGTGTTCGTTGGAGACGACATCTCCGGTCAGCAGCACCTGCGCCACCATGCAGTTGTATTCCGCGAAGAATTTATCGTACATAAACATCAGC
Source organism: Anaeromassilibacillus senegalensis (assembly GCF_001261775.1). Lineage (GTDB taxonomy): Bacteria > Bacillota > Clostridia > Oscillospirales > Acutalibacteraceae > Anaeromassilibacillus > Anaeromassilibacillus senegalensis. The sequence goes on from NZ_LN868538.1 coordinate 1,161,519, forward strand.
TCGCACTGGCCGATCGCCGCCAGCGCCTGCTTTTTCTCCGTCTCCTGCGGTCGTTCGGCCAATCCCAGCTTCCCCACGCCGACGCCGATCGCGCCCGACGTGACCAGCACGACCTCCCGTCCAGAATTTTGCAAATCGCAGAGCACTTTGCAGAGCGATTCCATACGCCGCAGATTGATCTTTCCATTTTCATAGGTCAGCGTGGAAGTTCCCACCTTGACCACGACCCGTTTCGCCTGTGTAATGGCAGACATTTTAATGCCCCTCTTTTCCCTGATCGCGTGTGCGTTCGCACCGCTTTTCCATACTATATTTCCACACTTTCCGGACAGGCCAATCTTTCCGCCTGCCTGAAAAGGTCGATTATTGTGATGATTTCGCCGTCAGGAGCTTCACTTCCTCCTACGGCGTGAGGTTATTCAATCGTTCCCTTTCGCCGCTTGGCTTTCGGTGAATTATTTATGTAAATATACCTACTCCTGCCGGAACGATTCAATGTTCTCTCAGCCGTCGGGAGCTTCGCTTCCGCTTACGGCGTGAGGTTATTCAATCGTTCCCTTTCGCTGCTCGGCTTTCGGTGGATTATTTATGCAAAAATATCCACTCCAGCCGGAACGATTCAATGTTCTCTCAGCCGTCGGGAGCTTCGCTTCCGCTTACGGCGTGAGGTTATTCAATCGTTCCCTTTCGCTGCTTGGCTTTCGGTAGATTGTTTATGCAAAAATACCCACTCCTGCCGGAACGATTCAATGTTCTCTCAGCCGTCGGGAGCTTCGCTTCCGCTTACGGCGTGAGGTTATTCAATCGTTCCCTTTCGCTGCTTGGCTTTCGGTAGATTGTTTATGCAAAAATACCCACTCCTGCCGGAACGATTCAATGTTCTCTCAGCCGTCGGGAGCTTCGCTTCCGCTTACGGCGTGAGGTTATTATAACATACCACATTAAAAGAAGAAAGTAAAAATTAGCCAGGGCGGCTCCGCTTCTGTCAGGCGATCCATGCGGGGAACCCTCCAACGCATTTTATTTGATTGGGGCGCATCTTTACACAACTTTAACCCGTATTTTCCTCCCCGCTCATCTCTTTCACCGGTGTGGAAATTCTCCTTAAAATTGCCGCGCGCAGTTTACTGAAATTCGTCGAAACATCCCATTGTCACATGCAAGAAATCGGACTATAATGGGTACTTGTTCATTTAAAATTCACAAATCATTGCAGAAAAGAGGCGCAGAAGATGGAAGGATACGGCTTTTTGTTTGACTTGGCTCTCATCCTCCTCAGCACAAAATTCTTCGGGCTGCTGACCCGAAAATTCAAAATGCCGCAGGTGGTGGGCGCTTTGGCCGCCGGCCTGATCCTGGGACCGGCCATGCTCAACATCCTACAGGAAACAGACTTCATCAACAAGCTGTCCGAGGTGGGCGTGATTGTCCTGATGTTCGCTGCCGGTTTGGAAACCGACATCAAGGAATTGAAGCGGACAGGCAAAGCTTCCTTTATCATCGCGCTGATCGGCGTAATCGTCCCGCTGGGCGGCGGCTTCCTGTTGGCACATTTCTTCAACAACGCCTCCATCGCGGGACCGGACGCAAATCTCTTTTTACAGAATATCTTCATCGGCATCATTCTGACCGCTACCTCCGTGAGTATTTCCGTGGAAACACTCAAAGAGATGGGCAAATTGAACACCCGCGCGGGCAACGCGATTCTGGGCGCGGCGATCATCGACGACATTCTGGGCATTGTGGCATTGACCGTGGTCACCAGCCTTGCGGACTCGACCGTGAACCTCTGGGTGGTCCTGCTCAAGGTGGTATTGTTCTTCGTGGTTGCCATTGCCGCCGGCGTGCTGTTCTACATCCTGTTTAAAAAATACCAGGCGCGCTACAACCGGGACATGCGGCGCTTTGTGATTCTGGCGTTTGTTTTCTGCCTGGTGCTCTCCTTCTGTGCGGAGCGTTATTTTGGCGTCGCGGACATCACCGGCGCATTTATTGCGGGACTGATTATCTCCAACACGGAACACAGTTCTTACATTGCGGCGCGGTTTGAAACGCTGTCGTACACCTTCCTTTCGCCGGTCTTTTTCGCCAGCATCGGCCTGAAGGTGGCCCTTCCGGACATGACCGCCACCATTATTCTGTTCTCCGTACTGCTGGTCGTCGTTGCAGTATTGACCAAGATCATCGGATGCGGTCTGGGCGCGAAGCTTTGCAAATTCAGCAACCGGGAAAGCATCCAGATCGGCGCGGGCATGGTATCGCGCGGCGAGGTTGCGCTGATCGTGGCAAGCAAGGGCGCGGCACTGGGACTGATGTCCTCCGTGTTTTTTGGCCCTGTTATCATCATGGTAGTCGTCACGACGATTATCGCGCCCATCCTTTTGAAGATCGCGTTCCGCAAGGATAAAGACTCCACACCGCCGGATGCACCCGCCGAGGAGCCGCTGGAAAAGAACTATCAGGTTCTTACCGGCGATAATATGGGTTCCCACTCTGAAATGTACCCAGAGGTTCCCAGCCTGCGTGATCGATAAAACGTATTTTCCCGCTTTTCTGAAAAGCGGCGGTTTCCAAAGGCGGCGCCTTTGGTCGCTCCTCGCAAGGAGCGAAACGCTCTTTCTGAGAAGAGCGAGTGGGAACGAGTGATATGGTCGTTTATGAGGCAGGATGCTGCCTCTGGGGCTTTTTTGTTCCCCGGCTTTCGCCGGGGAACATACGTCGCTTTGAAAAGCGACGGCAAAGACTGTTTACTTTTAAAAAGTAAAACAAATTTTATGAAAGCAATCTTTTTGCATCGCAGAAACAATGAGATTCTTTGTTTTTATAAAGCAAAAGAAATTTTGTTGTGCAAACAAATATTTCCCAAAACTTTCATTTCATAACACAACTATTGCAGATTATTGTATAAACAATCTTATGTTAAAACTCTAATTGCCATTAGCGCTTTACATAAACAACCAGGTAATTCGATTGCACATACAACGTTTATCGCTTACTCGCTTTTGCAAAAGCGGGAGAAAACCGCTGGTTTGCCCTCATGTCGGGCGGGCACTTCCTTTCCGTCTTGTCGAAAAGGAAGCAAAGACCGCGAAAGGGGGGCGCGAGAGTGGGCTCCGGGTGACTTCGACTCACGCCCCCCTTACAACCCCCGGTATCCTCATATGCCTGAGTTGCTCAGGGAGGGCGGTGTGCTCTTCATTGCCGGCGGAGCTTGGGCCTTTTGATTTTTAATTTGGCATTCATACGGTTGTCAGCTGAGAGAATATAAAGAAAATAGATATTTTCTATTGCATTAAGAAAATCATCAGATTTTCCACTTCTAAACGTATCAAAAAATTCTTTTCTATCAGGCCAACCAGGAAAGCGCTCAGGAACTGAGAAGACACAACTATTAAATAATCCGCTATACGATATTTAACCTCGCATTTTCATAAAAATACCGCTTTGTATATCGCACAATAGGCAGTCCTATGGTGTAAAATATACCCATACAGCAAAGGGGAAATTGTATGGGTATTTTAGACCGGCGGTTCGATAAAAAAGAATCCAAATTGAAACGAAATTACGAAATCGATGACACCCTCTACCAGCGGTTGCAGGAGCAGGCGCGCCTTTACGACGCGACTCTGACCGACCTGATCAACGTCTGTATTCAGCAGTTGATCGAAACGGAAAACATCACCCTTTTTGAACAGGCGCGTCACGACGCGTCCTCCACTCACTCTCTGTCGATACGCGAAAGCAATCTTTCGGGGCTGGAAAATCTAAAGGATCGTTTTGGGGTGAGTATCTATAAATTGGTCAATATTGCTATCAAAAACGTGCTGGACGAATTGGAGCCATAAAACAGGCTTTCTGTATTCCCCCGTTGCCGACTCGATGTACATACAAAAAGGCCGTTGCAGTTTGTAGACTGCAACGGCCTTAATTTACACGGCAACATAAAGGGTTATAAAGAACTTTATCACTCGTTCCCACTCGCTCTTCTCAGAAAGAGAGTTCCGCTCTCTGCGGAGAGCGGCAAAGGGCTCTGCCCTTTGATCCTGCCGCTTTTCAGAAAAGCGGAAAAACGCGTTTTAGTCACTTATTCTCGCCACAGGTGCGATCTGACCGAAGGGCCCGCTTCTCAATATGAAAAGCAACTACTTTCCCACCAGCTCAAACAGCAGTTCCGTCTCGCCGTCCGGCAACGCCGCCGCGCCGGTTGCATCCGCCTCGATCACGTACATCGTCTCCGGGTCTGCCAGCGCATATGCTTCACTGTCAAATTCCTGCAAGTCCGGACGAATCCATACCTCGCCGGGGAGGATATACGACAGTGTACGCTTTGCCGCCGCGCGATACAGCACCGAACCATCTGCATCCTTATATACATAACTGACCGGCAGGTCCCGCACCGTGACCGTTTCCGCCGGACTGCTTTCCGTTTGAACTGCATTTGCCACAATATTCGCGTGGAAATGTTGGCCAAAGAGCTTGTCCTGCATAGTCTCCGGCAGCCGCGCCGCCAAAATGTAGTCCCGTGTTTCCCCCGCCGCCAGCGCCTGCGGCAATGTGTAGCTGATGGATTTTCCCTCTTCCCACAGCGCAACCGCCTGCCCGTTCTGCTCCACGGGCTTTAGGGAACCGTCCGTCTCACAGGTATACAGCAGAATCTGGATATCGTCCCGCAGGGCGTTCTGACAGTCCACCCGTTCCGGCTCGCCGAGCATCAGGCCGCCCGCGCCGTTGTCCTGAAAGTTTAAAACCTGATCGCCGTACGGGGATGCGCCGGAATCCGTGTCCGCCACCTGCTCCTCGATGGACAGCGTCACAAAGCTCGCCAGCGAACCCGCGCTGTAAACCTGAACCGGCTGGAACCAGCAGGATTCCTCTTCGGCCGGCTGGTTCCCCTGCTCCGCCCAGCGTTCTTCCAGCTGTTCCTCTGTCAGCGGGCGCAATCCGGAAAAATGCAGACCCTGTCCCACCTGCGTTCCATCCGGCGTGAGCACCAAGTCTAACGTTCCTGCTTCAAACACCGCATCCACACGAACGGTATCGGAAAGCCACGCAAATGTGCTGCCCGCCGCAAGGGCCAGCACAATAAAAAGGGAACACGCCGAGAGAAGCAATCGTCTGGATGTTCTGCCCATTTGTCCTCACGCTTCTTCCTCTGTGATATGCTACCATATTATGGGCCAATATTCCATTATATTATACAGTATTTGGTACTCTATACACAAGCCTTCCCACGAAATATACATAAAAAAACTGTATTTTCCTGCTCTCCTTCAGGAATCTGTGAAACACCGTTGCTTTTTTCTATCGCAAAAGATGTTTTTTCTGCTGCGTGAAGTGAAACCAGAACATTTTTGTATGCAAAATGCCTGAACTACTGCAATGCGCGTGAATCGGGCGCAAATGCCAACGCAAGTTGCTGGAAAAAGGAGCCGTTTTCCCCTATAATTACAATCAAAACACAGGGGAGGAAGATGCTAAAATGGGTATCGGAGAAAAAATTCAAAAACTGCGCAAAGCCGCCGGGTGGACACAGGAACAATTGGCGGACAAACTGGACGTGTCCCGGCAGACGGTCTCAAAGTGGGAGCTGGAAACCTGTATGCCGGATCTGGACAAGGTGGTCCTGATCAGCCGGATTTTCGGCGTCTCAATGGACGAGCTGGTCCGGGAAGAAGGCGAGCCCGCGCCGGTTGATTCCGAAAAAATGACGATTGAAGACATTGTCAGAATGAACAGCCACAACCGGAGGATGATCTTTTTAGCCGCGAGCGCCGCGGCATTCCTCCTTATCGGGATCATCGCTTTTTTTGTGATCTCCATCATGGACAGCGCGCTGGTCAGCCTGGAATATATGCTGTACCGGTACATCGCGGTTGGGGAATATGCCTATGCGCCCGCCGACTATTCCGAGGCCTATGTGGCCGCAGCCGTTTGCGGAATCATCGGCGTGGTCTTATTGGGTGTTTATATGATCCGGCAGAAGAAGGCTTCCTGACTCTGTCAACGGAAAAGAAACCAAAGCCACAAAACAAGGCCGAAGCCGAACGACTCCCCCCGCCAAAGGCAGGGGGAGTCGTTCGGCTTGCTCATATTTTATGCGAAATGTGCACTGTGAATCAGCCCATTCCGCCTGTTTTCATTACTCCGGCTTCTTGTTGGTGTTGGCGATGAACCCATTGCTGGCGCGCGGACGATCGTCACGGCGATCATCGCGGCGGGGGAAACGTCCGCCGTCGCGGCGCTCCGGGCCCGTCTCTTCTTCCCCTCCCGATGTGGCTCAGAGACCGGGGGCTCTCCTTCTGTGCGGGGCGTTCTTTTGATCTCCAGGACCTTGACCATGACCTCGTCGCCCACGTTGACCACGTCGGTGACCTTTTCGGTGCGCTTGACGTCCAGACGGGAGATGTGCACCAGGCCCTCTTTGCCGGGCGCGATTTCCACAAATGCGCCGAAGTCCATGATGCGGGTGACCTTGCCGTTGTAGAACGCACCCGGCTCCGGATCGTTGACAATGGTCTCGACAATCGTCAGCGCGCGCTGGCAGTTGTCCTTATCCAGACCGGAAATATAGACATGGCCGTCCTCTTCAACGTCCATCTTGACGTTGCACTCGGCGCAGATCTTCTGGATGACCTTGCCGCCGGAACCGATAACCTCACGGATCTTATCCACCGGGATCACAGTGCCCATCATCTTCGGCGCGTACTGAGACAGCTCCGTGCGCGGCTCCGCGATGCACTTGCCCATGACTTCGTCAAGGATGTAGTTGCGCGCCTTGTGGGTCTTCTCCAGCGCCTCTTTGACCATTTCCGGGGTCAGACCGCTGATCTTCAGGTCCATCTGGATGGCGGTGATGCCCTCCTTGGTGCCGGCAACCTTAAAGTCCATATCGCCGAAGAAGTCCTCCAGGCCCTGAATATCGACCATGGTCATCCAGCGCTCGCCCTCGGTGATCAGGCCGCAGGAGATACCCGCGACTGGCGCCTTAATCGGCACGCCCGCGGCCATCAATGCCAGCGTGGAGCCGCAGATGGACGCCTGAGAGGTGGAACCGTTGGAGGAAAGCACCTCGGACACCAGACGATAGGCGTACGGGAACTCCTCTACCGGCGGGATGACCGGAACCAGCGCGCGCTCCGCCAGAGCGCCGTGGCCGATCTCGCGGCGGCCGGGGCCGCGGCTGGGCTTCGTCTCGCCCACGGAATAGGATGGGAAATTATACTGATGGATATACCGTTTAAATTCCTCTTCGTCGATGCCATCGAGCATCTGCTGGTCGCTGACCGGGCCGAGCGTCGCGACGGTGAGCACCTGCGTCTGACCGCGGGTGAACATACCGGAACCGTGCACGCGGGGCAGCAGGTCAATCTGTGCGTCCAGCGGGCGCATGTCGTCCATCTTTCTGCCGTCGACGCGCTTCTGCTCGTCCAGCAGCCAGCGGCGCACCACATACTTCTGGGTGCGGTACATGCACTCGTCGATCTTCGCGGCCTGATCCGGATAAATCTCGTCGAACTTCTCGTGGACCTTCTCATAGACGGGCTTCAAACGCTCGTCGCGGACGTTCTTGTCGTCGGTATCGAGCGCCTGCTTGACGTCCTCCATCGCGAATTCCTTGACGGCGGCAAGCATCTCCTCGTCCGGCTCGTTGCTCGGATAGCTGAACTTCTCCTTGCCGATCTCCGCCTGAATGCCCTTGATGAACTCGATAATCTTCTGGTTGGCCTCGTGGCCCGCCATGATGGCGTTGTACATCTCCTCGTCGGTCACGATGTCCGCGCCCGCCTCGATCATGGCAATGCGGGAATCGGTGGACGCGACGGTGACCGCCATGCGGCTCTTTTCACGCTGCTCCGCGGTCGGGTTGATCACGAATTCGCCGTCCACCATGCCGACGGAAACACCGGAAATCGGGCCGTTCCACGGAATGTCGGAAATGGTCAGCGCAATGGAGGTGCCGACCATCGCGGCGATCTCCGGTGCGCAATCATGGTCCACGCTCATCACGGTGCAGACAACGGAAACGTCGTTGCGCATGTCCTTCGGGAACAGCGGGCGGATCGGGCGGTCGATCACGCGGGAAGTCAGAATCGCCTTATCGCTGGGGCGGCCTTCTCTTTTAAGGAAGGAGCCGGGGATTTTACCCACGGAATAGAGCTTCTCCTCAAAGTCGACGGAGAGCGGGAAAAAGTCCACGCCCTCGCGGGGCTTGGCGGATGCGGTCACGGCCACATGCACCACGGTCTCGCCGTAGCGGACCAGACACGCGCCGTTGGCGAGCTGCGCCATTTTGCCGGTCTCGATAACCAGCGGGCGGCCTGCAAAATCGGTTGTAAAGGTCTTGAAGTTTTCAAACATGCTGTTTCCTCCTGTTTCGGTTTTGTTTGGGAGGGCGGAGGAAACAGGTTTAGCAATGAAACCAGCCCCGCGTTCGCGCGGCGTTCGTTTCACGGCTAAGTCCCGGTCCCCCATGCCTCCATCTGAACGCATAGAAGGGCAGACAGCGCGAAGCTGCCTGCCCAACCAGCAATTTCTTATTTACGGATGCCAAGCTTCGCAATGATGGAACGATAGCGCTCAATGTCCACCTTCATCAGGTAATTGAGCAGGCTTCTTCTCTGGCCAACCATCTTGAGCAGGCCGCGGCGGGAGTGATGGTCCTTCTTGTGCACCTTGAGGTGCTCGGTCAGGTCGTTGATGCGCTTGGTCAGCACCGCGATCTGCACTTCCGGAGAACCGGTGTCGCCTTCATGTGTGGCATACTGCTCGATAATTGCGGTTTTTTCTTCTTTCAGCATTTGCTTTTCCACCTTTTCAAAAAATTCGGGGGCTTGCCCCTTTTTTGAGATACGCCCATACTCACAGTAGCAGGCCGGTGAGTCCCCGTGACGGGGTTGCCCCTGCAACCGGGAATAGGGTACCATACCAAATGATTATATCATGCGGAATTTCATTTGTAAAGTTCCTTTTCCCGCGTGAACTGGAATTTTCAGGAATTCTGTTTTGCCAGATACGCGCGCATCATGCGCTCCGCCGTCCCGCCGTCCCGCAGAATGTTCTCCTGCAGCTCCTCCACCCCGCTGAACTTGACTTCCGGGCGGATAAAGCCGATGAGCTCCACCTGGATATTTTCGCCGTAGAGGTCCTCGCCGTGGTACTCCGGAATCCACGTTTCGGAGAGCGGGGCGTCCGCGCCGACCGTCGGCTTGACGCCCACGTTCGTCACGCCGTAATAGTCGCCGTCGTTCAGGCGGACCAAAGAGGCATACACACCGAAGCGCGGCAGGACGAACTCCGGGGTGAAGACCTGATTGATCGTCGGGGTGCCCAGCGTGCGGCCCAGCTGCCGCCCGCGCACCACCTCAAAGTCAAAGCCGAACGGACGGCCCAGCAGCCGGTTGGCCCGCTCGATGTCTCCCTTTTCCACCAAAGCGCGGATGCGCGTGGAACTGACCGGTTCGCCCGCGAGTTCCACCGCAGGCACTACCTCGCAGTCGATCCCGCGCGGCGCGCAGAGCGCTTTCAGCGTCTCCGCCGTGCCCGCGCCCCGGTAGCCGAAGGTAAAGTTGAACCCGCAGCAGATTTTCTCCGCGTGGCAGACCCCGACCAGCACCTCGTCCACAAACTGCTCCGGGCTGAGGTTCCGGATCGCGGAAAAACGCAGCGAATACACCTGCTCCACGCCGAGCGAATCGAACAGCCGCAGCTTTTGCCGCTTGGTCGCGAGCTGCCCACCGGACTTGCCGCCCAGTTCGCCGAGCGGATCGGCAAACGTCAGCACGGACGGCGTCAGGCCGGGACCACATGCCGCGGTGATTACTTTTTGATGCCCCAGGTGCAGGCCGTCAAAGCAGCCCAATGCGACCGCCGCGCGCGGTGCGCCCGGGGTTAAGTCGTGATATACTTTCATAGATTATCCTTTGCTATATCCATGGGGCAATCCTGTAACGGCCCCGAAATTTTGTCCGGCAGCACTATGCCTCATAAACAACCATATCACTCGTTCCCACTCGCTCTTCTCAGGAACAAGAGTTCCGCTCCTTGCGAGGAGCGGCCAAAGGCCCTGCCTTTGGAAACCGCCGCTTTTCTGAAAAGCGGAAAAACGCTTTTTAGTCATTCCCTGTCAGGTAAAAATGATCCTCGCCGTAGGCGCGTCCCGACCAGAGGTCCGTGTTTCTCAAAACAATTTCAATACCTTTAGTTCGTTTGTCTCTGTGTCCGCCCGTCCCAGGCCGAGAAAGCCGCCCTCCTGCGTGCAGACGCGGAACACCGCGCCGTCCGCCGGTTCCTTCCGGGCCAACGCCGTACGGCCCAGGTCCAGCCCGCCGCCGTTTCCAAACCGGCGGGCCGTCTCTTTTTCACCACTAAAATGGGATAAAAAAAAGGCGCAACACCCCCCACCCCCCCCCCCCTCTTCTCCACCCTTGCTTTTTTGCCCTCCACCTGGCGCGGAATCGCCGCAAGGCCCTCCAGGTCGTCCTCGTTCGCCTTGCTGGAAGCGACCATATCGCGCAGGATGTACGCGACGGCGCAGCGGTCGTCGTGATAGAACTGGATGGAATCCAGCACCATGCGCTCCATCTCCAGGCGGGCGCGGGTCTTGGTGTCGAACATGCGGCGGTTGATGTCCGCCGCGTCGATGCCGGTTTCCATCATGCAGGCCGCCACGCGGTAGGTACGCGGCGTGGCGTTCGGATATTTAAAACAGCCGGTATCGGTCGTGATGCCGGTGTAAATCGCCTCCGCGATCTCTTTTGTGATCTTCGCGCCCAGCTTGGTGATCAGCGCATAGATGATCTCCGTCGTCGAAGCGGCGGCGCTGTCCACAAAGGTCCGCTCCGAGAAAGGCCGGTTGGACGCGTGGTGGTCGATGCACAGGTCCACTCTGCCCTCATATTCCTCCTTCAGCGCGTCGCCCAGCAGGTCAATGTCCGCCACATCGACCGCGACCACGGTCTTCGGTGTAAAGTCCTGCTTTTGCACGCCGCGGAACATAGAGGCGTATTTTTCACTGATTTCATGGCGGCAGCGCGTCATGACGCGCTTTCCCATGCTCTGCAGCGCCATGCACAGGGCTGCCGCGGAGCCGAAGGTATCCCCATCCGGGAACTGGTGGCTTAATAGCACGATGTCGTCCGATTCGCGGAGGAATTCCGCCGCGTCGTCCAGCGTGATCATCGTTGTATCCTCCTCTTTCCGCGCCGGGGCTTGTCCCGGCGGTTCCGGTTATTGCATGTAAAAACCCCGGGCGGGGACGCGCATGGGACGCCGCCGCGTTCCATGCGGGAGTGTCACTCCCGTCCGGGGCCGCATTGAGCGCCCCCGCGCGTCCCCGCCCGAGGCCTTGGTCATTCGTCTGGTTCTGTCCGCGCCTCTTCCTTCGTCTCCAGATCGTTGAGCAATTTGGAGATGTTGGCGCTGTATTCGATGGAGTCCGTCGCTCGGAACTGCAGTTCCGGCACATGCCGCAGACGGAGCCGGTTTCCCAGTTCCCGGCGGACAAAGCCGGAGGCCGATTTCAAACCGGCGACCGCTTCTTTGGCGCGGTCCAGCCCTTCCATCGCGCTGACAAAAACTGTACAGTACGAGAGGTCGCTGGTGACGTCCACACGCACGATGCTGATCAGCCCCTGTACGCGCGGGTCCTTCAGCTCCCGGAAGATCGCGGTCAGTTCCCGGCGGATGTCCTCCGAGGTCCGTCCCATTCTATGGCTTGGCATATCCATTCACCTCCGCGCCGGGCATTGCCCGGCTGATGGACGGCCGGGAAACGTTCCCGGTCAGTCCTCCTTGTATTCTTCCATAATGAAGGCTTCCAATACGTCGCCTTCCTTGACGTCGCTGAATTTTTCGAGCGTGATGCCGCAGTCGTAACCTTCCGCGACCTCCTTGGCGTCGTCCTTGAAGCGTTTGAGGGAAGCCATTTTGTCCTCCGCGATCACGATGCCGTCGCGCACCACGCGGATTTCCGCGCTGCGGGTGATCTTGCCGCTGGTGACGTGGCCGCCGACAACCATGCCGACGTTGGTGATCTTATAGACCTGGCGGCATTCCGCACGGCCCAGCAGGACTTCGCGGAATTTCGGCGCAAGCATGCCCTTCATCGCGGACTCCATCTCCTCGATGCAGTCGTAAATGATGCGGTACAGGCGCATATCGACGCCGCTGCGCTTCGCGTTGTCCTCCGCGAGCGGTTCCGGACGGACGTTAAAGCCGACGATAATCGCATTGGAGGCGTTCGCCAGCATGACGTCGGACTCGTTGATCGCGCCCACGCCGCCGTGGATGACCTTGACGCGCACTTCCTCGTTGGAGAGCTTCTCCAGCGACTGGCGGACCGCCTCAACGGAGCCCTGCACATCGGCCTTGACGATGATTTGCAGTTCCTTCATCTCGCCCTGCTGCATCTGGTCGAAGAGGTTATCCAGCGTGACCTTCGTCTGCGAATTGAACATCTCTTCCTTCTGCTGGGTGCGGCGCTGTTCGACCAGTTCCCTGGCCAGGCGCTCATCGGAAACAGCGTTCATGATGTCGCCGCCCGCCGGCACGTCGTCCAGGCCGGTGATCTCCACCGGGACGGACGGGCCCGCCGCCTCAATGCGGCGGCCGTTTTCGTCGGTCATGGCGCGCACGTCGCGAGAAACCGCTTTGATCTCAACGGTGCCGTCGTAGATTTCCGGCACCTCCGTTTCAAACAAACGCTTGACCAGGTCCGGATGCGTACGGCTGATCATGGCGCGGGGGCCTTTTTCCGTCTCGCGCACGTCCGCCACATAGACCTTGATATGGTCGCCCTCTTTCAGTTCCTCGTTGCCAACCTGCTCGTTTTTCGGCAGGACGGCCTCGGCCTTGCCGATTTTCAGCGTGGCGGCGCCGGTGCGGGGGTCGATGCGTTCCACCAGCGCGGAGACCAGTTCCTGATGTTTGCTCTGGAATTCCTGCATCATCTGGCCGCGCTCGCCGTCGCGGATGCCCTGGCGGATGATGTTGCGGGCCGTCTGCGCCGCAATGCGTCCGAATTCCTTGGTATTGAGCGGAACGTTGACGATGCTGTCCACCGCTGCGGCGGGATCGATTTCACGGGCCTTTTCCAGCAGGATTTCCCTGCCGGGGTCTGTCAGCTCTTCCACCACGGTTTTACGCAGGAATACTTCAAATGCGCCTTTACCCGGCTCCATATTGATAATCGTATCCTCGTTGCCGTAGCTGTTCTTGCATGCGGTTACGATGGCCTTTTTGATCCGGTCCACCATAAAGTCGACCGGGATGCCGCGTTCCCGTTCCAGCAGGCCTAACGCTTCAAAAACTTCGCTGTTCATTCCTCAATACCTCCAAAATCGTCTTCCGCAAGGCGGACGCTGGACGCGTCCTTGCGCGGAATCGCACGTTCTTCTCCCTCAGCCGTCCGCAGAAGCATCGTGCTGTCTTTGTAATCCGCCAAAATGGCGGTCAGCTCCCGTTTGCCGTCCTCACCCGGACGGATCAGCTTGACATGCACGGCGGCGCCCAGATAGGCGGCAAAGTGCTCGTCGCGCGTGAGATCCCGGTCGATGCCGGGCGAGCAGACCTCCAGGCAGTACGCCTGCTCGATCGGGTCCAGCTCATCCAGGGGGCCGTTGATGGCGCGGCTCATCGCCTCGCAGTCCTCAATGCCGATGCCCTCCGGCTTATCGATGAATATGCGCAGGAACCAGTCCGCCCCTTCTTTGACAAACCGGACGTCCCAGACCATCAGGCCCAGGTCCCGGGCGATGGGTTCCGCAAGCTGCCGCACCAGGGCAACCGTGTTGCCGCCTTTCTTTTTTGCTGCCAATGATTTCACCTCATAATGCAAACAAAAGAGTGGGTTGCCCCACTCTTTCATCCTTCATAATATTACTTTTGTTATTGTACCACACCTCTCCCCAAAATGCAAGACTTCCAGTCGGGGCGGCGCGGGCGAAAGTTTGCCCAAACACAGTACCACGGATGTCCGCGACGGAAAGAACCCGCTCCCGAGACTTTCTTGTTTACGCGGACAGCATAATTCCCGCGCAGGGAGCGAAGGATTAATAAAAAACAGTAGATATTCGGCGGTTACAAAATCTTTTTTCCCGCCGGAGCGGCCTGTGAAATCAGCATTTCTGCTATGTGAAAAGCCGTCCTGCTAAGGGTAAAACGGCGCCCGGGCGAGTAAACAGGATTATGAACCATAACATGAAGCAATGAAACGAAATGAGCTGTTTGACATTTCCATGCGCTCTCATTAAAATGAAAAATACTGGTTATGGGTTTGTACGCCTTATACGGACAAAGAGTATTTAAATTTTACGAAAGCGGTAATTATGAATGGCAGAACTATTTCATACATTTCCACACCTTGAAAATGACCATATTATAATCAGGAAAATGGCTGAAGGTGACGTGGATGACCTTATAGAAATTACGCATAATCCTAATGTCTATCAACACATACCTCCATTCCTGTATCGAAAAAGCAGGGGAAACTTGCTGGCTGCAATCAGAAATCTCGGCGGGAGAGATTTCGATAAAAAGAAACTGATTATCGCAGGCATTTATCTCTGCGAGGAACCTGATAAGCTCATTGGACTTGCAGAAATGTTTGATTATAAAAAAAGAATGAACCAAATAACGATTGGCTATCGTATAAACGAATCGTATTGGCACAGAGGGATTGCAACCGATACAGTAAAGCTTATGGTGGAATATCTTAGTAATGAAATGGGTATTCAGACGCTGAAGGCATTTGTTATGCCTGAAAATATATTTTCTGAAAAAGCACTGATAAAAAACGGTTTTATAAAAGAGTCCGATTCTGTTCAGGAGAAAAATTGGGGCGGTAAAGAAACCGTAGATTTGAATGTATTTACCTATGCAGTTCAATAAATTTTTGTTTTTGATGAGATTATGAGCATTTTACGCAGGATGCCTTCTTGATATAAGATGTATTTCCTCTTTAGCCGTTCTTATACGAAACAACTTTCCATCTTATGACGGCTAATTTAGCCATACAGGCAATAAACATAGTATAACCCGCTTTTTCATCTTTTATAAAGAGGGGCTTTTCGCAAAAGCCTTTTTCCACGCAACTGCGCAAATTTTACCTGCTGCCCATTGAAATGCACGGCAGACCGCCATCTTCACATAACGGGGCGCGGCATTGACATTCGTCTCTGCCGCGCCCCGCGTTTTTTTAATAACTATGGTCCAGCCTTTTTAAAGCGCAATTTTTATCCGATCGTCACGACGCATTGCTTCTGCGGCGCGCCGTCGCCCACTGCCATATAAACGCCGGTGCTCTCGCCCGCTTTGCCGATGGCGTAGACCGTATAATAATAATCGCTGCCGGCCTGTTTGACAAACTGCGTTTTGAGCACGCTTCCGTTGCCAACGGTGAAGCGCGGAACGATGCCGTTTGCCGCGGTAATTTTAAAGCAATAGCTGCTGCCGCGCTGCAGCGTGAAGTCCTTGGTGGTATCGCAGCGGACGGCGGCGGGGGCAAGTACGCTCTGTGCGGCGGACACTACCGCGTAGCCTTCTTTGCCGTAGGTATTCCGCGCGGGCATCCGGCTCGTCTGCTTTTTGCCCTTGGGCGCCGACGGCTCCGGCGTTGTGCCGGGGTCCTTCACCAGCAGAATGCGGGCGTTCCGCATCTGGGTGCAGGCACTCTGCACATCCTCCTGCGTGGCGTTCGGGTTCTCATAGACTGTGCGTGCCAGCCGCAGGGCCGCGCGGTACATGGCGGCGCTCGACGCGGTGTAGCCGCTCAACTCAAACTGTTCGCCCTCCGTGAGCAATTTTTCCAGCAGCGCCTTGTCGGGCTTTACGCGCAGCGCCATCATGGTCTCCAACAGTCGTGCCGCCATCGCGTCTGTTTCACTCTGGGTGGCGTCCTTGTTTTCCAAAAGGAGCTTTGCGTCGTCCAGCGCTTTCAGGAACTCCGCCTGTCCCTCCGGAACGTACTGCTCTTCCAGATCCGGGACCAGCTTTTCCGCCGCCGCGACCAGATTGCGCAGCGTGGAGGCGTCCGCCGTATAGGCCAGCTTGCGCATTGCGTACGAAAGGACATTATAGGCGCTGTCGAGTTCCGCGTCCGTCGCGTCCGGATCCTCCAGAATGGTCTGTGCCACGGTCAGCGCCGCGCGGAACACGCTCCAGCTCGGCGCGGTATAGTTTTCCTCTTTCAGAAGAAGGGCGGCTTTGACGAGCGCGTCCAGCTCCGGATGCGTAGGCGTTTCCGCCGGTTTCAGTTCGGCAATCGCCCGCGCCAGCTCTTTCAATGCGGTCTGGACGTTTTCTTCTGTTACGTCCTCGTTCGCCATCACACGGTTCGCCGCCGCCAGCGCGGTTTGCAGACCGGCCCAACTCTCCGCTGTGTAGGTGGACGGATTGAGTTCCATTGTGCCCGCAATCATCTCCGCCAACGGGGTTTTATCTCCCTTGGGGACGAGCACTGCCATGGCCTCGGACAATGCTGCTCTGGCGCTGTTGACTTCCGCCTGCGTCGCCTCTCCGTTCGCAAGAACGATTTCTGCCGCATCCAGCGCGCGGAGGAATTCCGCCTTGCCGGTGGAAGTATACCGGTCGATGATGGTTCTGACCGCCGCCGCTTCTTCGATTGTCTTCTGCAATTCCGCGGTATTGGCGCGGATTTTCAGGTTTTCCAACGCGCTATACAATGCATCGTATGCGCCGGTGACCTGTTCCTGTGTGGCATTGGGATTTTCATAGACAAGCTTCGCCTCGTCCCAGACCTTGACCATCTCTGCCCAGGTTGCGGGGGTGAAGTCCTTCTCATCCGCCACGCCGCAGAGCTCAAACAGTTCTTCCAGTCCGGATTTGTCCACCGGGGCGGACAGTGTTACCGTAATGGTGACGGCGGAGGCTGGCATTGTGAACGTATAAGCTTCGCCCGCGGTGACCTCCGCCACGTCCACGGACGCGCCGCTCGCGTCTGTGACCGCGATGCTCTGAAAGCGCTTGCCCGCCTCAACGTCCGCGATGCGCACGGTGACGGTCTCGCCCGCCGCCGCAATTTGCTTGTCCGCTGTAACCGCGGCAGTGCCTCCAACAACGGATGCAACGGTGACATCATACGTATCCGGCTGCGGCTCCTCGTACGTCTCATACAAGCGGAATTCCGCCGCGCTGGCGAACCCGGCCAAACCCGCGTGGATCTCAAACCGGATATAGCTGCCCGCTGTCGGCTCGAACTCCAGCCACTTTACGGTCGCGTCGCCGGCAAGCGTGTAATCGCCCACCTTGACAGCGCTTTCCGCGTCCGCGCCGACATAGACCGACAGGCTGGTGATGATGCCGTTCGTCTGGCTGTCCTGGCGCGGCACATACTGCGCCTTGTGCAGCACATGCGAACTCTTGAGTGTGGCCTCCACGGTCACGGGGTACTGGTTGACCTCGTCCCATTTGCTGTGCCACTTGGTATCATTGTTGTTGTCAAACGCATTTTCAATGTCGGTGTTGTTGTTCGGCTGCGTGGAGCTGGCCGCGACGGAGACGATTTCCGTCTTGCTGAGCGGCACGGACGCGTCGTACAGGCGGAATTCCGAGGCGCTGGCCCATCCACCGACGCCCTGTGTGATCTCAAATTTCACATAATCCGCTTCGACCGCGTCAAAGTTCATGATTTTGGTGGTTTTGTCGTTCACGAGCGTATAGTCGCCCACCTTGACGGCGGATGCGGCGTCCGCGCCCGCGTAGATCGCCATCTGCTGGATGGTTCCATTGTCCGTCTCGTCCTGGCGCGGAACATACTGCACCTCGTTGATGGTGTGCGTTTCGTTAAAGAGGATTTCCACAATATAGGGATAGCTGTCCGGCTCGCTGATCTTCGTGTGCCAGCGGGTATCGTTGTCGCCGTCGAACGCGTTCGCAATCGCCACCTGGTCGCGGTCGACCGAATTGGCGGAGACCGTGAAGGCGGAACTGGGAATCGGGTCCGTGCGCGGCGGGCGGGCGACGATCACATTGATATGTACCGGCTGGCTGTAGCCGGGCACCTTGCCGGTGATCGGATAAGTGCCGTAGGCGTTGATATTCACGGGGCTGCTGTCCCAGAAAACGGTCACGGGATAGGTGCCGCCGTCCTCCATCGTCGCGGTCAGCTGGTTCGGCAATTGCAGGAAGAAGAGCACGTCACCCTTTTCCACGCTGACGTCGCCGGGCTGTGTAACCGACACGACAGTATACTGCTGTCCTTCCGCCTGGTTCAGCAGCCAGTCCGCGTCCGCCGTGAGCTGTGCGGGCAGCTTGTCCGCCAGCTCCGTGCTGAGCAGATAATTTCCCCGGAAATTGGTGATCCAGTTGTTTTCGCTCTCCTCCGTATTGAGCGCGGTCAGGCCGGTCAGGTCAGGCAGTGCGGCAAGTTTATTGTTGCTCAGGTTCAACCGCTGCAAGCCAGTCAATCCGGCAAACGCCGTTTCCTCAATGGATTCAATGTCGTTGTTCCAGAGAGAAAGCGTCGTCAGAGACTCGCCCAGGCCTTCAAACGCGCCGGCCGGAATATTTGTGACGCGGTTTCCGCTGAGATCGAGCGTCTCCAGCTGGGCAAGGCCGCGGAAGGTTCCCGGCACAAGGGCCTCCAGATAGGTGGTGGAAACGATCAGGGTCTTGAGCTTCGGCATGGCGGCAAACGCGTCCGCCGGAAGCGTTTTGATCCAGGTGTCGTTCAGGTCGAGCGTCTCCAGGTTGTCCAGTCCGGTGAGGTCGACGTAGGGCGTGTCCTCATCCACATAGGTCCAGTTCTCCAGCACGTTGCTGGTGAAATCGATGGAAACAATGCTGTCCGCGCCCGCAAAGGTCCCGGCGGGCACGTTGTCGATGGCGTTGCGCCGAAAGTCGATGTACTTCAAATTGCGCAAACCCTCGCGGTCAAAGTCGCCGGACTCCAGTGCCTCCAGATTGTTCCAGCTGAACAGCAGGTTTTCCAGGCTGTCCAAACCGTCGAAGTGCATTTCGCTGAAAACCTCGACCTCGTTGTACTCCAAGTCGAGCGTTGTGAGCTGAGAAAGCCCTTCAAACGCCCCCACCGGCGTCTGGGAAAGGCTGTTGTACGACAGGTCGAGCCATTCTAGTTGCGGCGGCGCGCCCTCAAACGCGCCGGGCGCGATGTCCGCGATGTCATTTTCATAGAAGTACAACTGTTTCAGGGCGGGCAGGTCCAGGTTTTGGAACGCCCCTTCCGGCAGCTCCGTGAACGCTTCGTTGGACAGATCCAGGATTTCCAGCGTGTCCGATGCCATTTCAATCGCGGTAAGGTCCGTGAAACCGTTGTTTTCCAAGTTGAGATGCGTCAGGGCCGGAAGCGCGGACAGCGATTCCGCCGCAATCGCGGTCAGGCTGTTGCGGCTCAGGTCGAGCGTTTGCAGGTTGTCCAGATTTAAAAGCTGGAGGCCCGCGAGGGAGGCAATTTCACTCCTGCGCAGGTCCAGTTCCGTTGCCTGCGCAAGGTCGTTTTCATGCAGCGTTTCGGTCCCTGCCGCTTTGCAGAGCGCCGCATACAGATTTGCATCCGGAATGCCTTCCTCGGAGCAGGCAATTTCCGGCCCGGCGTCGTCCGCCCCGCGCGCTGCCTGCGCGGAGAAGCTTACACAGGAAAACACCATGGTCAGGCAGAGCAAGAGGGACAGATACTTTTTGAACATGAAACCACTCCTTTTCATAAATTTCTTCTCCTTCGATCATAATACATTCCCTAAAATTTGTAAACATGCATTCATATTTATTATTCAATATAAATAAATTTCCATAAAAAAGAATCCCCCGAAAAACTCAGGGGATTCCAGAACATGTTATTTTGTTTCTAAAAGAGGATAAACCGCTGCAGAACCGCGCAAAAGCCGGGAATACTAGGATCAAATGAAATCATCTTCTATTAAAATGCATTTCCGGCAGGCAAAATTTTTCATCGATTCCGTCCGCTTTCAAGAGCAGAAGACTGACTGGCATTTACCCGTTCCGGGAGCTTATTCCTCCATCTGCTTTGCAAGGAAGCAGGCGGCGGTCTGTACAATCTTTTCCTCTGTCTCTCCGGCGGGTTCTTTCGTCTCGCCGTTGAGCAGGATCACCGCGCCGGTTACGTCGCTGGCGGCAATGATCGGGTAAATCACGCAAGCGCTTTTATCGACGCCCTCAACCGGGCGAACCTCGCCGCTGTCTTTTCCGCTGACATACGAATGCCGGTTCTGCATGTATTCCTCCAGTTCCGGAGAAACCCGGCGTTCCAGATACTCCTTCTTGGACACGCCCGCCGCGGCAATCACATGGTCGCGGTCGCAGACAACAGCGGGCAGGTTGGTTACCTTTGCCAACACCTCCGCGTACTGGCCCGCAAACACGGACATTTCGCCGACCGGCGAATACTTCTTAAAAATAACACCGCCCTGCGCGTCAGTAAAAATCTCCAGCGCATCCCCTTCACGGATGCGCAGCGTGCGGCGGATTTCCTTTGGGATTACGACTCTTCCGAGATCGTCGATACGTCTGACAATTCCTGTGGCCTTCAAGTTAATTCCCTCCTGATCTATTTAATGAGACACATTCACCGATTAATCCGGACCCACCTCACAGCGGGGATGGTTCTCCCGCCCTGTTTACCATTTTAAAACGGCGTTTGATCCGGCATGGTCTTATTATCCACAGGAAACTCCTGACTATACAGGTTTTGACAAGGCAAATTTTGACCTCCGGACCTCCGGTCGGGTCGGCGCGGGCGGTCGCTTACTCAAGCACGGTACCACGGATGTCCGCGACGGGACCTCCGGTCGGGTCGGCGCGGGCGGTCGTTGCGCAAAGCACGGTACCACGGATGTCCGCGACGGAAATGACATGCTCCCGATTTTCCGACCAAGATAGAGCGAGCGAAGGTATTTCCTTTTTCGCATCTGCGGTGGTCTTTCCCGTAGGTCATTATCATTAACGGTTTCTTTTATATCTCACTCCACAGCGCTTCTTTATGCCAAAGATAAAACGCAATAGCATGACAGAAACAATATGCTCCCGGAAAACACCGTTCGTGCGTTCTGCTCTCACAATTGAGGGTGTACAAACAGAAAAAAAGTCGTATAATAGAAGCATCCTATTACAAGTTGGAGGGTTTCTTTTGAAAAATTGGTTTCGACTGGGCGCCGTTGCACTGGCGCTGGCCGCCGTACTCGCGTGCACCGGCTGCGCGGCACGCACGCCCGTTTCCTCAGAGGAGTTTCAAACGCACGCAGAAAACGCCGGATTTATCGTACAGGCGCCCGAAACGAGCTCGGAAGACCTTGTGGATTTCCGCATTGCACTGGACCAGGAAGCCGGTATGGAGGTCGACTTCGCCGTCTGCAAGGACCAGCAGACCGCCGTCGACACCTACAACAGCATTAAAAACAACATTAAAATGACCGATCTGGCAAAAACCAAAAATGTGGATTCCTCCGCTTACAGCCGCTATACGGTGGAGAACGGCGAAATTTATTACGTGGTGGTTCGTTTGGAAGATACGGTAGCGCTAGGTAAAGGCAAAATTATTCACCAGAATAAAATGAACACCTTGTTTGACAGCATCAAATATTGATGTATGGCAACTGAAAAATGGCAAACGCCCGGCGGGACAAGCTTTACTTTGTCCTGCCGGGCGTTTCTCATACCTGCTGATGAAACGTAAAAAGATAGAGACATAAAGAGAACCCCCGGCAAGTGCCGGGGGTTCTGTGTGTTAAAATTACGCTCTGGGATTGCTGACGAGGTCCGGATAGCTGCCAGCGGTGAAGTTCCAAATAGAAGCATCAAAGCCGTTCAGAGCAGTACTGGAGGTCATCTGAGCTTTGGTTCTTCTGGTAAAGCCATTTACCGTACCAGAAGTTGTGGATTCCGCATAGCTGTTGCTGACAGAACCAGAGTTTTTACCGATACTGATGGTGCTATTATATGTGCCACCATATACTTTATCATTCGGAATTACATAGCAGTTACGGATTTGACCAGTACTACCATTTAATCCGGCAAAACCGCCTACGTTTTGCACTCCAGCAATATAATCGCCTACATTTGCATAGCAGTTTTCAATGGTTCCGGTATTTCCTCCAACCAAACCGCCTGCATAATATGTAGATACATTTCCAGCATTAATATCATTTACATATCCGCTGTTGATACCACCAAGCGCATAGCTGGTACGGATGGTTCCATAGTTTCCGCCTGCAATGCCGCCCGCGTAGTTATAAGCGACAACGCCCCTAGTGACTCCAGAACCTTTAATATTGCTGCTGCAATCTTCCATAACACCTCTGTTCACACCAACAATACCGCCCGCGAAACCGCCATCGCTGCCTTTACTGAGCGCACCAACATAATTTCCGGTTACATGCACATTGGAGATAACGCCGCTTGCCTCATTCTGGCCTGCAACCGTACCGACATACTGGCTGCCCTCCATCTGATTTACAGACAAGTTCAGGTTTTTAATTGTACCGTTGTTCAGCGCAAAGAGTCCAATATTATTGTAATCATTCTTGACGGAATGCAAGCCGGAAATTGTATAGCCCGCTCCATCAAAGGTACCAGTAAAGCTGGTGTCCGTGTTGCTGCCCAGTCCAAGTACTTCCCAGCCACGGGCAAGAGTAATATCGTTTTCCATGACGTATTTCGCAGTCATGTCTTTACCAACATTCCAAACACCCTCTTTGGTGTTCAAAACGATGCTGTCGCCATCCATCTTAACTACATTGACTGTGATGGAAGACGGAGTTACGGTGTTATTCTCTACCGTAACGGTATAGGACTGGCTTTCCGGGAACAGAACAAACTTCTCCGGCAGGACGAGATTATCCTTATTAAAGACTGTTGTCTCGCTTACCTTTACAACTGTGCTTCCCGCAGAATTTTCATTGATAACATCATAGAAATTGATTGTTACATCGTATTCCGGAACCGGCTCTTCATCTTTTTCTACGATGAACGTTACGTCAGAAGCCGTATCTCCCGTTAAGGTGGATTCATAGCTTTGCTCCGGATCTGCAAAATGGTAGCCCTTCGGCAGGCCTGGAGTTGCCTTCGCTTCCGTTACCGTGTAGGGGAACGCATCAGATTTTGCGGTAATTTGATAATCATTCCCTACCTTTGTGCCATCCGCCAGGGTATAGTGAATCGTAATCGGAATATCCTTTACTTCCGGCTCACTGCTTCCGCCGCTGCTCGCGCCTTCCGTGCTGTCCGGCTGATAAGCATTTACAACCACATTGCCGTGGAAATGTTTGCCCTGATATTCGTTGGTTACACCTTCCGGAAGATAACCCGCGATTACATAGGTCTCCTCACCCTTGGCGGGCATGATCGCATCCGCCTTATAGACGTCTTCTTCCTTGTCCGCTTTTGCAGTTACACTATTGAGGTTGACGCCTTCTACTAGGGTCCAGACATTATTCACATTCTTGTAAACAAAAATTTTCAGGACATCCTTCAGGATATAGGGAGCTTCCTCACAGGGGATTTCAAGCTGGTCCTTCGGCTGATAAACGCCGCCCTCGTCATTTTTAAGCACATTCTTGACCATGTCATTCTGTGCGCCGATGTCCTCAACGGAAATTTCATACTTGACAGGCAGTGTGCCGTCGTTCGTGATCTTGACCGGCTGGAAGTAGACTGGCGCCGGCGCGAAATCATTTTCATCCATTTCATTTGCCGCCACGTTGTTGGCGCCACCCGCTGCATTCAGTTCGGCATAGAAATTGTCATACTGCATCGGGCGCAGATTCTTGAATTCCAAGGTTGCCTGATTTTCAATGTCCGGCTTCACGTTGATATCCAGGATACCCGCCGTAAAGTTTGCGTCCACCTTTTCCGTGTCGGTAAACCATGCCATTGTTCCGCCGACCAGAAGGCTGAACACCAGCAGGACGGATACCACAGACAAAAGGATCCTGCTTTTTTTCGTCTTCATGTTGCTTCCTCCACATCTTTTTAATTTAATATGTATCTTAGCCGCTCCAGCGGCATGGGCGCCAACGCAAAATGGGTATAATATTCCCATATTTTACATGTTATTCACATTATAGCATTCCATTTCTATAATTGAATGCTTTTCGGAAAAATATTGGCTATATTTAGGTATTATTTTCCTGTTATCATGGTAAATTGTCCTGTAACTTTTGGGGCAAAGAGAAAACTCCTCCGGATGATCATCCGAAGGAGTTTTCTCTTTTATTTGATGTCCTGTTAAAACAATTTACCGCCTGTAAACGCGGCGAATACCATACCCAGAATTCCCACATATAAAAGGGTCGCGGGCAGATTGCGGAACGCGCGCGGCACACAGCCCTTTTTACAGCGCGCCTGCGCCTCGGCGAGCACCAGTGACGCAAGATAAAACGCGATTCCTGTCCCCAGGGCAAAGCCAACCGCCTCCCAGCCCGTATAGCTGAACCGGCGCTGCACATACGGCATGGCAAGCACAATACAGTTGACCGCCGCGGGCGCGAGCACCGGGGCAATTTTCTGGTACAGCTTCGGCAGCAGGAACCGGCACAAAAACGCGGCAGCCAGATAAATCAGCGCGGCGCATACTGCATAGATCGCGGGCCGCAGAAACAAAATCGTACTGTTTGCAGCCAGAATGGGACCGACCGCCCCCGCCAGAAGCAGGGTGAACAGCGAGAACAGCCCCACAAAAAAGCTGTACAGGCCCATCAGGCCGGGCCTGCGCGCGGCGCGCAGGACGCGGCTGAACCCCACGCCGCCGGAAAACAGAACGTTTTCCGCTGCCACGGCCGCCAGCGTGGCCAGGCACAGCTTGGCAAACTCACTCATGTACGCGGCGCCTCCCTTCCGGACTTCTTCTCACGCCGCAGGTTGATTCCCTGCACCAGCGCGGCCAGAAAGCCCAACACGATAAAGCCAAAGAAGGGCAGCGCCGTTCCCCTGTCGGCGGGGATGTAAAGCCCGGTGCTGCCGTTCCACACGCTGCCGCGCTGCAGGTATTCGCGCAGGCAGGCCACGGCACACAGCACCAGTGAGTACCCCAGCACGCAGCCGAGGATATCCGCCAGCACCGCACGCAGCAGATGCGCCGGAGCGTAATCGTTGCAGCGTGAGAGCACCATGGAATTGCAGATCATCAGTCCCGCGAAAATTCCCATTGTGTTCAGCGATCCGGGAAACAGCTGGTTGACCAGCCACGCGGCGGGCAGATAGCACGCCGCGCTCACGGCCAAAACCGCGCCGGGACGCAGCCAGCCGGGCAGGAACTCCCCGACCAGGCAGAAGATAACGCCCGTCGGCAGAGAGATAAAGAGCATCAGCAGGGAGAGCTGCACCGCCATACGCAGGTTATAGCCCGCCGCAACCACCGGATAGAGGCCCAGCGCGCCGATCAGCACAGGATTTTTGAGAAACAGCCCGTTGAAAAAGATGGTGCGGGTTTCCCGCAGGGAACCGGGGCGTCTTTTTTCTGCTGTTTTACGTTTCAATGCGTTTCCCTCCCCAAGCGCGCGCCCGCAGGACCGCACGGTCCAGCAGCGGCGCAATGGCGTTGCACGCCAGCACGGCGAAACACGCGCCCTGTTCATAGGTGCTGAAATGGCGGAACGCCATTATGACCGCGCCGCCGAATGCCCCATACAGACAGCGCCCTATCGACGTGCGCGGCGCGGTCACTGGGTCCGTCATCATAAAGACGGCGCAGAAAAGCAGCGAACCGGACATCAGTTCATATTTGACCGAGGTCAGCGGGCTGCACGCGATGCGCGGTGCAGCGGCGGCGATCCCCGCCGCGACCAGCAGGAAAAACAGCGGCGCTTCCCAATTCGCCGCGCGCCGCAGGATCAGGTACAGGCCGCATGCGCCGATGA
The DNA here is from genome assembly GCF_001261775.1 of Anaeromassilibacillus senegalensis. Taxonomy (GTDB): domain Bacteria; phylum Bacillota; class Clostridia; order Oscillospirales; family Acutalibacteraceae; genus Anaeromassilibacillus; species Anaeromassilibacillus senegalensis. The sequence goes on from NZ_LN868538.1 coordinate 1,187,363, forward strand.
TCAGCATCGCAGTCGCGCCGACCGGCCCGGGGAACTTGCCCCAGAGCATTTCAAACGGAACAATGTCCGGTTTTAAATGGTCTTTGAGCACCGCGGCAGGCGAGCTGGCGGGAATCAGCGCGCTGTGGCCGAGCCACTGCGGCAGCCAGCCGACCGGTGCGGCATACGCGAAGACCCGCTGCGGCCAGCAGATCGTGACAAATGCCACGCCCGCCGCCGCGGGATTAAACGGGTTGTGTCCCGTGCCGCCGAAGGGGCCGCGCGCCACCCAGACCGCAAACAGTGCGGCGATGGCGGGCACCCAATACGGCACACCGACCGGCATCAGCAGCGCGATCACAAGGCCCGTCACCAGAATCGACGGATCAGAGAGGCTGACGGGCTTCCTGCTGACCAGACAGAACGCCAGCTCCGCCAGACAGCACAGTCCGACGGTCAGGGCCGTGGTCAGCAGCGGGCCCCAGCCGAAATAGACGGTGGGCAGGATCAGCAGCGTGCAGAGCGCCAGGAGCATACTGCCCAGCATGGAGCGGGACGTCCGCTCTTTTTTCAAACAGACCGATTTCTTCATCCTACGCGCCCCCTCCCTTGTATTCCGCTGCGCGCAGCACGGCGGCCGTCAGATGAATCTCTGAGGGACAGGCCAGCCCGCACGCACCGCATGCAATACAGTGCTGCACGTTTGTCAGCCGGAGTGGGTCCGGCTTTTCCCGGGACATCTCCTCATAGACGGCCCAGGGAACAATGCTTTTGGGACAGGCACGGGCGCACTGGCCGCATCCGATACACGGAAAGCCTCTGGGGACCGGCGCTTTTTTCAGTGCGATCAGGCAGCGGGTATCCGCCGTGACGGGCGTCCCCAGGTCCGTCACGCGCCGGCCGGTCACGGAGGAGCCGATAAAACAGGCCCCCGGCGCCTGCTCCGTCCCACAGAAATCCAGCAGGCTATGGAGCGGCGTACCGAGCGGAACGCGCAGGTTAAAGGGATTGAGAACCGCGTCCCCGGTGACGGTGACGAGAGTTTCTGTCTGAGGCAGGCCGGTGCGCAGCGTCCGCTCCAATGCGGCGCAGGCCTGCACGCCGATAAAGCCGGTTTTCTTCCCCTCCCGGTAGAGCTTGCGTTTGAGCATCGCGCGGGCGGGGTACCGCGTCTCCACCGCCACACAGGAAGCGGTTGCATGGGTCCTCTGCAAAAGGCGGACCTCCGCGCGGGAGCTCGCCGCAATTTGGCAATCCGCCGCCCCGCAGGCCTTCGCCGCTGCTTCCAGTCCGAGAAGCACCTGATCCGGGCAGGCGCGCAGCGTCGCAATAGCGGAAGACACGTAGGGATCGTCGTCGATGGCGTTCGCCAGCAGCAGATCCACGCCGCGCCGGCGGAATTGTTTCAGCTTTTTATACAGCGGCTGCCCGTCGAACTCGTCGACAATGCCCGCTGAAGCCGCCGCCGCAATGATCTGCTCCCGGTGCCCGTGTTCCGGCGGCTGCATCTCCTCGCCGGGATTGTCCCAGTCCGGGATGAGCACCGCACAGGGCGTCTCGCCCAGCAACGGATGGTTGACCGTCTGGATTTCCTCAATTTTCCCCGCGGCAGGCGCAAAGGCGGGTGCGGCAAACTGCGGCGCGGAAAGCGGTGCGTTTTTGGGAACCCAGGTGCCCGGTACAACGGTCCGGTCCGCCGCGCGGGCGCAGCCTGGCAGCGGAACCAGCAGCTTTTGCGGCGCGGGCAGGGACTGGATGCCCTGCCGGAGCGGTGCGTCCCTGTGCGGCTCCAGCCGGACGCCGCGCGGAAACAGGGTCAAAGGATCACCCCGTTCCCTTCCCGCAGCGCGCGGATCGCCGCCGCTGCGTCCGGTGCGCCGAACACACTGGTCCCTGCAACGCAGACGTCCACACCCGCGGCTTTTGCAACCGGCGCGGTCTCCAGATTGATGCCGCCGTCCACTTCTACATAGACGCCGCGGCTTTTGAGCGCGCGAACCTTCTCCATCATCGGTTCCATAAAGGATTGTCCGCCGAACCCCGGCTCCACGGTCATCACCAGCACCATGTCCACCTGGTCGAGGTAGGGGTAAACCGCTTCTACCGGGGTTTTCGGCTTGATGGCCAGCGCGGGCTTCGCGCCGCCGTCACGAATCGCGCGAATGGTATCCGGAATGCTGCTGTCGGCCTCCAGGTGGAACGAGATCACATCCGCGCCCGCCTTTAAAAAGTCCCCGACATAGCGGAGCGGGTCACTGATCATCAGATGAACGTCAAACGGCAGCTTGGTATAACCGCGGATCGCCCCGATCACGGGCGCGCCGAACGTCAGGTTCGGCACAAAATGCGCGTCCATTACATCCAGATGAATCCAGTCCGCGCCGGACCGGTCCATCCGTGCGGTTTCCTCTCCCAATTTCGCAAAGTCCGAAGACAGCATCGACGGCGCTATCAACATGGCTGCGGCCTCCTTTTATGTTTCGCCTTACGGCGGTTTCGTTTCCTGTTTATTGTACCTGAATTCTCTCTTTTTTTCAACTAGACCTGCGGTCAGCACGGCGCGGGCGGACGTTGTGCAAAACAAAATACCACGGATGCCCGCGACGGAAAGAACCAACTCCCGTGTGGCATCTTAGCCAGTAACTTGATTAAATTTTCTTGTTGAAAATTAAAAACACCCAGTCGACCCTGGGCCGAGCATCCCCATAAGCGGAGAAAACCAAAGCTTCGCCGGCAATGAAGAGCACCTTGGTAGCCCTGAGCAAAGAATTCCAATGAGGATACCGGGGGTGTAGGGGGGCGTGAGTCGAAGTCATCCGGAGCCCAGCTCTCGCGCCCCCCCTACGCGTGCCTTTGTCCAACTTTCGTGGCAAGACCGAAAGTTGGTGCCGCCCGGCATGAGGGCAACCAGCGGTTTTCTCCCGCTTTTTCAAAAGCGTAAAAAGGGACAAGATTGCACGTGCAATTAATTTGCTTATTTCATGTAAAGTGTTTTTAATTTTGCTTTTTGATATAAGATTGTCCCTGCAAAAATTTCCGCTGTAATTGTGTTATGAAATAAAAGCCGTAACAGAAATATTGCTTGTGCAACAAATATTTCTTTGCTTTCTTAAAGCGAAGAATCCCGTTGTTTTCGCAATGTGAAAATTTGCTTTTGCTTGTTTAAAACAAAGAATCCCATTGTTTTGAAAGATAAAAATTTGTTTTACTTTTTTAAAGTAAACAGTCTTTGCTGTCGCTTTTCAAAGCGACGTACACCCCCGGCGCAAGCCGGGGATCCAAAGAAAAGCCCCAGAGGCAGCATGTTGCCTCATAAAGAACCCTATCACTCGTTCCCACTCGCTCTTCTCAGGAAGAGGACCTCCGGTTGGGACGCTCGCTAGAGGCTAAAGCCTCGCTCGACACTCTAAACGACCATCGCCGCTTTTTAGAAACGTAGAAGAATATATTTTAAGAATTGTCTGCAAGGTAAAAATGGTTTTCGCCGCCTTTAGAAACGTAGAAAGACAAATGTAAAGAATTGCCACAAGGTGAAAATGGTCCTCGCCGTAGGCGTGTCCTGACCGGAGGTCCGCGAAAGACGTTGCACGTCCCGTTCTCTGCGGAGAACGGCAAAGGGCGCCGCCCTTTAATCCCGCCGCTTTTTAGAAAAGCGGAAAAACACGTTGGGGGCATAACCCACAAAATAAAAAAAGCCTTGGGAGCTTGTCCTGTCTGCCCCGCCACAGCGGTATTTATGTTAGGGATAAAAACACCTTGTACGGTGGGATATAAAAGATTATTACTTTATTATGTAAGTTTACTGGGAAAGCCGCCGGAGGCGCGTAAGACGTCGCACGTCCGGGCTTTGCCGACCGCAGGTCCGGGAGCTTGTCCTTCCCGTCCGGCGAACGCCCGGGTCGTTCACCGCACGCCGCTTCGCGCCGGCTGTCCCGGCTGGAAGCCCGGCAGCGGGGCGAGCCACTACCGGACAATCTATGATGAAGCGGTTTAAATATATTCGCCCCGCACTTTTATTGTATGCGGCTCGCGGGAAAATGGTCTGCATAAATCCAAGGTTTCTAAAATAAAAATCGCGGGAAGGAGGATGTTGTCCCCCTTTTCCGCGATTTTATCATGTACTGAGAAATTACGAATGCGCGTCCTTATCCTGTCCTTCGGCAATCTGCCGCTTCCGGTCCTTATAGTACGCCGCGCACAGCAGGATCAGCGCCGCCGCCGCAATCGCGCGGAATACCCATCCCCATACACCGGTAAACAGGTCTATCGACGTCATTGTATTGGCAACCCACCAGCCGCCCATAATCAGAAAAAATCCGCCCGCCGCATACATGATCCGGTTTTCCCGGCCAAACCGAAAAATCAGAATCAACCCTACCAGGAACCACATACCCGCGTAAATATATTCCATCATCGCTTTAGCCCTTTCTGAACCCGCTGCGTCAGGCCGTCCGCCGGCCCTCCGCTTTTGCATTCAGTATACCCCGCGCGTCCGGTTCTGTCAACCACGGTGCGGGCCGCACCGGCGAACCGCTGTATCTGCCCCGCCGCAGGGCACGCAGCCGCTGCTGCCGCCGTCTCCGGCACAAATACTCCCGGCGCACCTGTATCAGGCAGCACAGGCCCGTAATCAGCATCAGCACGGTCTGCACCGCCGTAAAGAACGCGTTTCCTTCCCCCGCTGTCAGCGCCGCAAAACCCATCACAGCGGTCAAAATACACAGCACCCGGCTTTCCTCCGTCCGCGGCCGGTATTTGACAAAAAGCGCGCACGCGCCGCAAATCCATAAAATTCCCATCACTTCGTTCATTGTTCCGCCCTCCTGCCGCTCCGACGCCGACGCCGAAAGCGCTCATATGTTCTGTCTGTGTTTATAATAACACAGACGTTCTGCTTGTGCAAGCGTTTTTTCGAACAAAAATCGAACGCAAGCCTGTATTCTCACAGGCAAAGTCCGTGAAAGCCCGTGGAACAGAACGATCCCCCCGCCGATGGCAGGGGGATCGTTCTCATGTTGTGTGAGCCGCGCATGAAACGCGGGCTCTTGTCTGTTGGATGTGTTTATGGTATAGCCGAGCGGAGGGCGGTTCCGGAAGCAGCGCTTCACGGAACGGTCCTCTGCAAAATTAAAAAATCAGAGCTTCATCAGTCCAAAATATACAGGCTCATATTGCGCACGCCAAAGTTCATGCACTCCTGGTACGTATCGTAATAGAGGTCTGCCACGATGCGCCCGCTCTTGACGCCGCCGCCGGTATCCGCCGCGATGGCATAGCCGTAGACGGTCTTGCCGTCCGGCGAACAAATATACATCTTTGTGCCGTACGGGATGATCTTCGGATTGACCGCAACCAGGCCCACCGCCGCCGGCTTGCCCGTAGAGGTGCGGCCGCCGCCGGTATAGGCGGAACTACGCCCTGTAATGACTTTGCTGTAATTGACGGTATTGCCCTTGTGGTCAACCAGCGTTCCGTCGCCGTTGACGATCGCCGTTGTGGCGCTTCTCGGCTTGGAGCCGACGCGCACTACCTGCGTCACAGGTTCCACGTCCACAGTTGTGCTGAGAACCGTTTCCTCCGCGAGCTGCCCGTCCACATATTTCTGACGTTTTACAACGGTCTGGCTGCCGGGTACACCCTGCACATCCACGACCTTCTTGCCCTTGTCCATACCCGCGTCCGTCTTGGTGGTCGTCTCAAACGGAATTTCCTCCGTGACGGTCGCCTCCTGATACCGGACACGCGCGACGACGATCTGCATGCCATCACAGACACGTTCGTCCAAATTCACGCTGACCTCATCATCCGGGCCCAGCGTGATTCCCTGGTCCTCTAGGGTTTGCGCCACCGTATTGGACGGCGCAAGCAGTTCTTCTGTTTCTCCGTCCGCCGTGATGGAAACTTCATATCTTCGCGTCACGACGATTTCCGTATCCTCGGTGACCGTTTCGTTCTTCTCAGGCTCTACCACATCGTTCACGCCCAGCGTGACGCCCGCTTTATCCAACACATCCGCAACATCTTCCCCGTAATACGCCAAAACGTGGTGGGTGACGCCGTCTGCCAGAATTGCCGCGTCATATGCGCTGACCACTGTCAGATTGATCGCCTCGTCGTTTTCCGTCCGGGTAATATTGTCGTCCTTGCCGACCTCGATCTCAGGGTACTGTGCCCGGGCCAGCTTGAGGATGTCCTGCGTCCCGCCGCTCGTGGTCTGGAACGCATAAAATTCCCCGTTGTACGTGAGATTGACGTCGCGTGTCGCCGCCATAACGGTGATGACGGAGCTGACCGTGATCAGCGTCATGACCAGCAGAGCGGTCAGTCTCTTAAACGGGGTTCTACATAGGAAGCGCTTTCCTGTCTCCAGAATCTGCTTCGTTTTCTGATTGAACATTGTTTCACCTTTTTCCTTTGCTGCGGCAGTTTCGGTTTGGCCATCACTTTTTGCCGCCCTCCTGTTGAGCGATAAAAAGACATTGACAAAGTAATACAGCTACTACATTTAGGGGGGAGCCCCCTGATCGCCGCGTCATCGTGATTAGGATTTGTGTCAACGTCCGTATTATATTCATCCAATCGCACATTGTCAAATTTCCATCGAATCGGATTTTGGGCATTATGAACAAATTGAAAAATAGTATTTTACCATGTTCCCATGATACGCCGCCTTTTTGCGGTTTTTTTCGGTTTTGCTGGATGCACGCCGAATGGGTTTTCTGTGCACAATGCAAGAATTTAATGGTTACAAACTTGTTACAAAGATTTCACCTCTGTATTTTATGCCTTTTTTCAGCCGCAAAAGAAAATAAATTTGCATTGCATCCCCTTCCGAAAACAACAAAAAACGGCTTGTACGCTGGGTTTCCAGGCATTATCCCCTTCTGCGGCTCCCGGTTCTTTCTTCCTGTGCGGCTGACGGATTTTCCCACCCGCACCTGTCTTCACCGGCTTTGAGAGGCCGGACGCGCCCAACCGGTTGGCCGCGGAATTACCGCCTGTCTTTTCCTATTGATAGTATGAGCCTCTTTCCAGGAATGCAATCCGTCCGCCGGGGATTTTTTCCACAGGCGTGTGGAATTTTTTCCTGTTCGCTTGCGGTGTTTTCCCCTGCGGCGCAAGGGTTTTCCACGGTTTTCAACGGGTTATCCACAATATTCCTCCCTTTCAGGATTCTGGAACAGAACCGCTTCTTGTCTAATGCGTACAGAATTCCCTTTGCCAAGCCAGTCGGATCAGTCTATCCGCATGATTCCGTTTTTACCAGAGGCAGACTTTCCACAGCGCGAAAGAATCGTCAAAAAATGTCGATATCATTCACCATGCAAAGTCACAAAAAAGGCCTATTTTTGTGCTTTTTATCGGTGGCATCATAGATATTGGGGTTTTTACACGATTTCCAGCCTTCTTTCCACAATCTCCACTGAGTTTTCCACAGTGGAAAAGGAAAACGCTGTGGAAAGTGGGGAAAACAAGATAATGGAAGCTTCTTTGCGGAATCATTCTTTTAAAACCGAAACAAACGCTGTTTTCTGAGATACTATGCAGAAAAGCTTTGTTTGTACAGTGGGAGGAAGAATGGATGACAGGTTTTAAAAGCTTGATCCGGGGACCCGGGTTCCGATACCGGAGGTCCAGCAATTAATGCCGCCTGCACGCCGCATTCTTTTACAAATTTAGCCACAAAAGCGAGGTCTTCAAAGAACTGCATATCATTGGAGGCGGCGTGCACAAAGACTTCGATTGTCCCTATTGCCGGTCTCACGACCGGTTCCATGGTCCTTTTACCTGATCGAACAGCATACCGCCATCTTACAAAGGACACTGCACCGCCCTGCAAATCGCGCCGGAACACCAGATTGCAAAGCGGATGGAACAGAACAAGCTGTGCCAGTATTATACCGGAGATATTATGCCAGAAAGGGCGAAGTATGTTGTGGACGTCACAATTATGCAGTTTGAAGATGGCATGTTCGACTATATCATCATGAACCATGTACGGGAGCACGTTACCGACGAAGCCCGCGTAATCTCTGATCTGAAGCGCTGTCTCAAGCCCGGCGGCACCCTGATCCTCTCGTTTCCGGTGTGTTCTAATCAGAAAACCGTGGAGGATGCACGCATCGTTTCTGTGGAGGACTGTCTACGGTATGATGGACAAATGGATCACTGCCGCCTGTACGGAACGGACTGCCGCGATCATCTGGAACCATACGGCCTGGAAGTGACGCCTTATATTGTAAAGGAAATACTGGATTCCAAAACGGTCCGAAAGGCGGCGCTGATCCCGAATAATATTGCGTTCTTCTGCATCAAACGGGGAGCCACTCTGCGAAACCTGTTTTCGCACAGATGAAACAACTATATATAAGGAAAGGGAGATCCGGCGTTTTGATGCCGGTTCTCCCTTTTTGTCAGTCGTTTTTTCCAAATTTAGGTGAAATTTTTTCTCCTTATGAATTTTCTTGTTGCTTTTTCATTGTCGGCAAACTATACTAAAAGTGTCGACAGTGAAAGGAGGAATGATCACCTTGTCAGACACAAAAAAGAAAGGTCGGCGGCCCTCGGAAAACCCCAAATGCGTCAAACTGACCGTCCGCGTTCACGCCAACGAGGCGAGAATTCTGGACGAGTACTGCCAGCGAAAAGGGCTGACGCGTGCAGATGGCGTCCGGGAAGCGATCGCCGACCTGGAACAGAAAAAATGAAAGAAGCGGCGCCCTCTCGCAAAGAAGTAACGCCGCTTCCCACAACCCAACAACAGCCAAAGGCTATGATGGTCTAAATATTATACCATGGGCCGTTATTTCTTTCAAGTTGTTGTTGGGAACGATGATGAAAGGGATGTGCCATATGACAAACGAAGCAGAGTTCCAGCAATTTATAGAACAGCTTTTGGCAAGGGCCGTCGCGGAGTTCAGGGAAACGGAAGAATACCAGCTGTTAAAGGAACAGCTGGCGCAAATGGACCGCAATTGCGATACGATGTTTGCCAAGCAGGAAAAGGATTTTGCTGAAGACTGTTTTGCGCTGATTTTGAGCGTTGACGGGCAAGAGGAACAGTATGTTTACCAACAGGGATTAAAAGATTGTGTTTGGCTTCTCAAACGATTGGGTGTGTTGGAATGAGAACCCCTTCAAAACGAAGCGGTTGAACGCGCTTAAACCACAGCAATTGAACCTGTAACAGAAAAAGAGATGTTTCCACAGATCGTTCTGCGGGAAACATCTCTTTCTTTTGCATGATGAAGCGCTTCGAGAAATTCCCAAATGGGAAAATTATCTCTTGGAGAACTGCGGCGCACGACGTGCGGCTTTGAGGCCGTACTTCTTACGCTCTTTCATTCTCGGGTCGCGGGTCAGGAACCCGGCCTTCTTGAGCGTGGAGCGCAGGTTCTCGGAATCGTACTGGAGCAGAGCGCGGGCGATGCCGTGACGGATCGCGCCGGCCTGGCCGGTTACGCCGCCGCCTGCCACACGGCAGACAACGTCAAATTTCTCATTGGTCTCTGTGAGCACCAGCGGCTGACGCACGATCAGCTTGAGGGTGTCCAGACCGAAATAATCGTCAATGTCACGATCGTTGATGGTGACCTTACCAGTTCCCTGGTATACGCGCACGCGCGCGACGGAGCTCTTTCTTCTGCCGGTTCCGTAAAAATAAGGCGCTTTCTCGTACATAATTCAGTCTCCCTCCCTTAAAGTTCCCAAACTGCGGGCTTCTGGGCGGCGTGCTTGTGCTCGGCGCCGTCAAACAAACGCAGTCTGGTCAATGCGGCGCGGCCGATGGTGGTGTCCGGAACCATGCCTTTGACAGCAAGCTCCATCGCCTTGGTCGGACGCTGTTCCATAAGGGTGTCGTACCGGACAGCCTTCAGATGGCCGATGTAACCGGTGTGACGATAGTAAAATTTCTTCTCCAGCTTTTTGCCGGTGAGAACTGCCTGCGCGCAGTTGATGATAATGACATGATCCCCGCAATCGACATGCGGAGCAAAGGTCGGCTTGTGTTTGCCGCGCAGCAGAACGGCAGCCTGCGCCGCAACACGGCCCAGCGGCTTCCCTGCCGCGTCGATCACATACCACTTGCGGTCGACTTCGCCGGCCTTGGGCATATAAGTGGACATAGCGTTTACCTCCTGAATTTCGGTATTCTTTTTCCAGAGCCTATCCCTCAATAAACCCGCGGTTGCGGCAATTTATTCGGGGATAGACTCTCAGTGCAGTACTGATCTTACCACAACGGGAACAGGCGTGTCAACCCCCAAATTCGGAATTTTTAATTTACTTTGGCAAATGCTTCTGTTTTCACGCCTTTTTGGCTTATTATCTCCCTCTGGCTGGCCCGTCATTCTAATAATTTATTTTTTCACAAGCAGTGCATTCCCTTTCATTCGCGCAAAAAAGAGAACCACCCGCCTTCACAAAAGCGGGCACCTTCTTTGTCCTTTTCAATCCGCGCGCCTTCCTGTATAATGGACGGATAGAACTCTATATATAATGGAAAGGAAACCGATCATGCAGAAGATACTGGGAGAAATGCGCGCCGCAATGGAGCGCTATGAGATGGTCGCGCCGGGGGACCGCGTGGCGGTGGGCGTCTCCGGCGGAAAGGACTCGCTTGTACTTTTGACCGCACTGGCAAAGCTGCGGGCGTTTTATCCACAGCCGTTCGAGGTTGTGGCGCTGACGGTGGACCCCTGCTTTGGCGGCGTCCAGACGGACTATACGCCGGTGGAGTCGCTCTGCCGGGAGCTGGGCGTGGAATACCGCCTGCGCCGCTCGCGTTTGGGAGAGATCATCTTTGAGGAGCGCAAGGAGTCCAACCCGTGCAGTTTATGCGCCCGGATGCGCCGGGGCATCCTGCACAACATGGCAAAGGAAGCGGGCTGCAACAAGCTGGCGCTGGGCCATCATTTTGACGACGCGGTGCAGACCTTTTATATGAACCTATTTTATGGCGGGAAGCTGGGCTGCTTCTCACCGAAAAGCTATCTTTCCCGGAAGGATTTATGGCTGATCCGCCCCCTGGTATTCACGGAGGAAAGCGCGGTGCGTTCCGCCGCGCGGAGACACGCGCTGCCCGTGGTCAAGAGCGCTTGCCCGGTCGACGGCGCGACCAGCCGGCAGGATACCGCCGGGCTGATTGCGGAGCTGGAACAGCGGTTCCCCGACCTGCGGGCGAAGACAATGGGCGCGTTACAGCGCGCCCACTTGGACAACTGGTAACAGACCTCCGGTCGGGACGGCCCGCCCTTTTCTTTTTCCGGGGTCGGAACCGCGCAGTGGCGGGACGGTCGGAACAATCTCCCGGGGCCTTTTTCACCTCGCAGGTAATGATTAAAACGCGTTTTTCCGCTTTTCTGAAAAGCGGCGGGATCAAAGGGCAGGGCCCTTTGCCGCTCCTCGCAAGGAGCGGGACTCTTGTTCCTGAGAAGAGCGAGTGGGAACGAGTGATATTGTCCTTTGTGAGACAGGGTGCTGCCTCTGGGGCTTTTCTCCGTTCCCCAGCTTCCGCTGGGGGTATACGTCGCTTTGAAAAGCGACAGCAAAGACTTTTTACTTTAAAAAGTAAAACAAATTTTATTAAAACAATTTTTTACATTGCGAAAACCGTGGGGTCTTCGCTTTCAGAAATCACTAGAATATTTATTGCATACGCAACATTTTTTAACCTGTTATTTCACTTCATGACAAAGCTATAATATATTGTTGCATGCGCAATGTTATATCAAAATTTTAATTGGCATTGAAAGACGTTCCATCCCAAGTATAAAGGACGGTCTCTTCCTCCCCTGTCGCCTGGTTCCAGATTTTCGCCGCAATTTCCCCTTCCGCGGGCTGTTCCAACAGCACTGAGGACTCGCGGGAATCGTGTCGTTCGATTTGCCCGATTTGGGAAAGAATCCCATCTTTATTGACACTATATATATTGTAGGAATTTCCGCCGCTCCACAGCCAGCTTCCGAGCGCAAAGTCCGGATTGCCGTCACCGTTGTAGTCGGCAATCTGTAGGGCAACCGGGCCGTAAAAGCAAATGTCCTCATCGGTTCCCAAATTTACGGGAATCTGCGAAATCACCGTTCCGTCGCGCACGGATTGGAGGACAAACCGACCCACGTAGTTGTCGCCGTCCTGAAAATAGCCGCCGTAAATGAAATCCGGGTCGTTGGAATTCCATATACGCCCTTCGGTCATGACCAGCTGGAGCTCAATCGTGCCGCCGCCCAAGAGCTCCACCGGCGTGCCGCTCAACGAAAACGGCAATTCCAGCTGATTTGCCGCCGGTTCGTCTGCCTTTGTTCCGCCGACTCCGCTGATTTGAATGGTTTCTTCAGAGAGGATATCGCCTGTTTCGGACAAAATCGCCGCGTCTAATTCCACCGTATCCATCGCGTCCACGCCGATCTGCGCGCGGTAGGTCTTCCCCGGCTCCCAGTTTCCCGACTCGCTTTCTTCCTCAAAGGCGTGCCAGCTCATGCCCTGCCCGTCCTTCGTTAACAAACGACCGCTGACGTGCAGGGACAAACGCGTCCCCCGCTCCAGCTTCTGCGGGATCGTAAAGCGGAGCTCTTCCGCCTGCGGGTCGTACACGACGGAATCCGTCAGCGCTTTCAGCGGCGCGGTCGAAGCTTGCCGGGCAAAACCCACGGGCGGGACGGCGTTCCCCTCATACTTCCAGCCGCTCAGCCACCCGTAAGCGGCGCGGTAGTAGTCCCCGTCGATCTCCAGATAGGTATTTCCGATATTGGACGCCATGTGCTGTCCGCCGTCCTTCATCCGGATGTACAGGGTCTTTGTCTCGCCTTCCAATTCCTCGGCCTGCTCCGCGTATCTGCCGTCGCTTTCATTGAGCAGGCGGACGACCTCCGGAATCTCCTCCTGTGTAAAAAGCCGGTACTGCCGTCCCTCCGTTCCCGGATCTACCAACAGCTCGATCTGCTCCACCTCGCCGGCGCGCAAATTTTGCGCCCACGCCAGTGTGGAGCGCGGCAACTGCGGGTTCCCCATTAATCCAAAGCCCGCAAACAGCAGCGCTGTGATCGCGAAGCCCACCACCCAAACGGCGGGTTCCCGGTATTTCAGTGCGTTTTTAATCCGCTGGGCCGCGCCGCCCTCGCCAAACGCAAGCGGGCTTCCGTTGAGGATGCGGCGGCCTGTCGCAAACGAGAGCAAACAGGAAGCGTACGCCTTCCGCCCCTCTCCGTCCAATTTCTCCAGCACGTATTCGTCGCAGGAAAGCTCCATGTCGTTCCCCATCAGGAAAAAGGCGGCCCAGCAGCAGGGGTTGAACCAGTGGACGCACAACACCAGAAACGCCAGCGGCTTTATCAGATGATCCCCGCGCCGAAGGTGTGCTTCCTCATGCAACAGGACGTACCGTTGTTCTTCTTCCGTCAATCCGGCGGGCAGGTACGTTTTCGGGCGAAAAATCCCAAAGACAAACGGCGTTTCCAGCCCTTCCAGCTCATATAGATTGTCCCCCAGAGGCGACGCGCCCAGTATACGGCATTTTAACATCCAGATGGAGATAACCGCATATAGAAGCATCCCCGCGACGCCGACCACCCAGATCACGGCGGCGATCGCCAGCACCAACTGCATCGGGTTCATGCTGACCGCGGGCGTTGCGGCGGGCAGCGACGCGTTGACGGCGTTGTCCAGCACGCGAATCCCCGTGTGAATCTGCGGCTGCGCCTGGTAGACAATATCCGCCGGGACTACCGGGCGGGCGGATGGCAACAGGCTCAGAACGCTTTCAAAGCTGAACGGGCACACCAGCCGGAACAGCATCACGCCCCACAGATAATAGGAGTAGCGGCGTGGCGCGCGCTTTAACAGCAGACGAACCAACAGCACCACCAGAAAAATATAGCTGGCGGTCAGGCTCATATTGAAAACCGTGAGAAATGTGTTCTCCATGCCTATTCCTCCTTATACGCGTCGATCAGCGCTTGCAGCTCTTCCGCCTGCGCTTTGCTCAGCTTCCTGCCCCCCATAAAAGCCGTCAGGAATTTGGGCAGCGAACCCCCAAATGTTTCCGCAACAAACTGCTTGCTTTTTTCCTGCGCAAAGGCCTCTTTGGAAACCAGCGAGGTGACGACCGCGTTCTGATTCTGGAACAGGCCCCGATCACAGAGCTTTTTCAGCACGGTATAAGTGGTAGACTTTTTCCAGTGCAAGGACTCCTCCGCCAGCCGGACCAGCTCACCGGAGCCGACCGGCTCATACTGCCAGATCAGTTCCGCAAATTTCCGCTCGCCCTCCGCCAATTGATACATTTTCATAACCGTTCCTCCTTGGGTCTATTCTTTATCGACCAATTTAAGTCTATCACCAATAGACCTCAAACGCAAGAGAGGTTGCAACACTGTAAAGAATTTGGATTCGCAACCGTCAGGTTGCAGGAAGAACCGGCGGGTTGGTTCCGTTCCGTCTAGCATCCTGTTATAATGGACTTCAAATGGAAAAAGAGGCCCAAGCCACAATACGTTCTGTATAAAGGAGATGCGAATATGCAAATTGGAGAGAAAATTGCCCGCGCGAGGAAGGCTGCCAACCTCACGCAGGACCAGCTTGCGGCACTTTTGGACGTGACGCGGCAAACCGTTTCCAAATGGGAATCCGACCTTGCCCTGCCGGAAACCGCCAAGCTGCCCCGGCTGGCAGAAGCCTTGCAAACCGACCTGAATACCCTGCTGACGGAGAGCAAAGCGCCGTCCATCGTCATGCAGCCGGCCCCGGATGGCGGCTATAACATCGACTGGACACAGGTCTGCCCGATTCTCGCCACCTACCAACAGGAGGTGGACTGCGCGGCCTATGAGGAAAAATTCCGCGTTCTGATGCTGGAGATCAAAGAGCGCTATCACTACTCCATGGAGGACGCCATGTTGGTCGCCAAGGATCTGATGTACCAAACCTATTTAAAGTTGCAAAAGGAACCGGACCTCCGGTCGTGACGCAGACCTCTGGTCAAGACGCAGACCTCCGATCAGGACGCGGACCTCCGGTCAGGACGCGCCTACGGCGAGGGTTGTTTCTTATCTGACTGGTAATGGTCAAAACGCGTTTTCCCGCTTTTCTGAAAAGCGGCGGTTTCCAAAGGCAGGGCCTTTGGTCGTTCTCCGCAGAGAACGAAACTCTTGTTTCTGAGAAGAGCGAGTGGAAACGAGTGATATTGCTGTTTATGAGGCAGTGAACTGCTTTTGGGGCTTTTCTTGCTTCCCCAGCGAAGGCTGGGGATTAAGGCTCTTTGCTAATCGTTCTAAGAAAAACGAATGAAAATGCCTTTGAATTTGGCTGTGAACGGCCACCTTCAAAGGCATTTTCTCTTATACGAATCTGTTTCTTTATACGATTTTGTATCATCATTATATTTAGCAACAGCTTTTCTATTTGTA
Organism: Anaeromassilibacillus senegalensis; assembly: GCF_001261775.1. GTDB lineage: Bacteria > Bacillota > Clostridia > Oscillospirales > Acutalibacteraceae > Anaeromassilibacillus > Anaeromassilibacillus senegalensis. Next base: position 1,202,746 of record NZ_LN868538.1, read on the forward strand.
TATTTAGTTACACAATATACAATCTGTATGTTTTCTATATTTACAACTCGTATTAATTATCTGCAAAATTACTCTTGGGACTATAAATTGACTGGCACAGCGCCAGCCATTGGCATCCCCGGCAGACTGTTTCCAGCAGCCCGGCGGAGAGAATCCGTTCTTCGACCAAACGCTCAAACTCCCCCCAGGTCAGGACTGCCCCGTCCTCCAGCCCGCAGAGCGCCAACACCGCCGCGTCGTACCGGCGCACCTTCTGCCCGGAAGTGCAGCCGCCGGGTTCGTTGTGCGGGCAGTTCCCGCAGAGAATGTCCTCCCGCATTCGCAGGCAGATTTCCTGTTCCGGTGTATCGTGCAACTGTGTAATCACCCGGGCCATGTTTTCCACAAAACCGGGGCTGTACCCCTTGCCGGTAAAGTGGCGGATGCACAGCCCATGGTGTGGGCGAAGGGTCATTCGCTCTTCCATCTCACGCCGCCCCCACCTTTTTGCGCAGGCCAAGTGCCCGGTTCAGCGCGGGGACCAGCAGGGAGGCCACAGCGATCTTCGCCGCATCGCCCAGCAGGAACGGCACCACGCAGAGCAACAGGGATTCCAGCAGGCCCGTCCCGGTGGAGAACATGAACCACGCGGTCCCCAACAGATAGCAAAGCGCTTCACCCGCCGCCATAATCAACGCCAACTGCCAGACCTTGCCGCCGCATCTGCTTGCCAGCAGGCCGATCAGCCACGCCGCCGCGATATAGCCGATGATATAGCCGCCGGTCGGCCCCGCCACAATGCCGATCCCGCCGCTGAAGGAGGAAAACACGGGCAGGCCGATCGCGCCCATCAGCACATAGACCGCCTGGCTGACCGCGCCGTTTTTCGCACCGAGTACGCCGCCCGCCAGCATGACGGAAAGCGTCGCCAGGTTGACCGGCACCGGCTGTACCGGAATTGCGATTTGCGAGAGCACAACGGTCAGCGCGACGAACAGCGCGCAGAGCACCATTTCTTTAACAGCAGTTTGTTTGGACATCCTGTTTTCCTCCCCAATTGTCAACTTTAATTATCAAACAAGGTTTACAATAGGTTTATTATAGCGGCATTTCCAGAAGCTGTCAAGGTTGTTTTCTCAACAAGCCACCTGCATCAGCCAGTATTTTTCTACCCAAAAAACAAGCGTTAAGGTCCTCAAATCAACCTTAACGCTTGTTTTTCCTGAAATTTTCATCTCTTTTTGTTTTACTATGCAATTTTAACAGGTCAAGAAATTCCACCAACAAACGGGAATCCTCATCGTCCAAAGACAACATACCGTTTAAAATGTCCCCAACTGTTACATTTTCTTTCACTTCTTTATTAAAGTCAGACAGACGCAGTCGCAGTCTGGTTCTGCACAACAAGTAATCAGTAGGCACATCAAATAAGTCTGCAATTTTTAAGAGCGTCAATATATCGGGAAAATGAGCATCCGTTTCATAGTTTGATACGGTACTTACGCTTACATCCAGATACTCAGCTAAATCCTTTTGCAACATGTTGTTATCTTTCCGCAGCTCTGCCAGTACATCTCCGAAACTCATTTTCTCATCTCCCTCTCTATTGCGTTATATGTATAATATCGCAATTTTAGTTATATGAGATTTATAATCTAAGTATTCGGAGATTCAAGAGCATTATTGACATATAATTTGAACTGAGCTAAAATTAAAGCGTAGCAGTTATTAATTTAACTGGAATGGATTCACTTCCGTTGGCACACGAAAAGTCGATAGGTCAATTATTTTTAGAAAGCAGGGCTAAAACATGGAAAGCACAGGAATTGTTCGGCGCGTTGACAATTTGGGACGATTCGTTATCCCAAAAGAAATACGAACATCATTGGGGATTACAGAACAGACACAAATTCGTATATCCGTAAATGGTGACAGGGTTGTTTTGTTCACAGAAGAAACGCAACGATGCATTCTTTGCCTCAAAACAGACGTAGAACGTCCTATTCAAGGACTGCCTATCTGTATCTCCTGTCTAAAAGATATAAAAACCAAACTTGCCGATGCAGATTTATAAACTCCAGCCATTAAACGCCCGCTTTGTCAACCAAACGCAAAACACCCCGATAAACCTGAAATCAGATTCATCGGGGCGTTTGATTGATTCACCTTTTATTCCCGCCCTCCAGCGGCTGCACCCAGATTTCCATTTTCGTCGTGCCCTGCCCATGTGAGGCGTAGCGCTCCACACAGAATGGCGCGGTGGTCAGGCCGTGCCGCGGCAGCCACACGCCGAACAGGTACTGCTGCGCCTTGTACAGCGCGTCCATGACCAGCGCTTCAAAGTGTTCCGCCTCGAAGGTGCAGACGATATACCTTCCCGCGGGAAGCTCCCAGCAATCGAACCCCTCCGGCGCATCGCCCTGGGCCTGCCCGCCCGCGAAGTAGCGGAAATAGCCGCCCTCCTCGTCCGGGTAGGATACCCCCAGCTCGCCGCCGCCGGGCAGCAGGGCGGAAAGCCCCTCCTTTTCCGCATGGAAGGACGTCCAGAGTGTTTCCAGCGGGTCCACGCCGGAATCCACTCCCAGCCCGTCGACAAACCCGACCGGCATCCTCGCCGTGTGCCCAAGGAACCGTTCTGCCTCCGCCAGCGTTTTTCGTCCGATCTCCAGCACAATGCCGTCTGTCACCAGCGGCACGCCCTCGTCGATCATCGTATAGTGCAGGGCAAGCTGCGGCTTTGTCATGCGGTTCAGCGTGACCGGATTTTTGCGGTATTCCTCCGGTGTCATGCCGAACGTTTCTTTGAAGGTGCGGGTAAAGTGCTCATGCGATGAAAGCCCCACGTCGAGCGCGACGTCCAGAATCCGCCGGTCTTCCCGCAGAAGCTCCGCCGCGCGCGCCATCCGGCGCAAGCGCACATACTCCATCACCGGTTTTTTTACCAGACGGCTGAACAACCGCTGGAAGTAAAACGGCGACAGCGCCGCCAGCCCGGCGAGTTCTTCCATCGAAATTTCTTCGGAAATATGTTCTTCGATATAGTCCACCGTTTTTTGAATCTGTTCCCATGCGTGCATTTTTAACGCCTCCTTTGTCCATAGGATACCACGGGAGGCCGCCCGCATGCTTGACCGGGAATGCCCTTTTTACAGCTCTCTTCCCACCGCCTGCGCCACGGTGCGAACCTTGTTAAACAGGTCGGCATAGACCGGGATCGGCAATTGCTGCGCCGCGTCGCTCATCGCGGCCTTCGGGTTCGGATGCACTTCGATGATCAGGCCGTCCGCGCCCGCGGCAATTCCCGCAAGGGACAGCGCCTCGATATAGCGCGCCTTGCCCGCGGCGTGCGACGGGTCAATGATGATCGGCAGGCTGCTGCGTTCCTTGACCACCGCCACCGCGCCGACGTCCAGCGTGTTCCGGGTCGCGGTTTCAAAGGTGCGAATGCCGCGCTCACAGAGGACGACATTGTAGTTGCCCTCGCTCATGATGTATTCCGCCGCGTCGAGCCACTCCTCGATGGTGGAAGCCAGCCCGCGCTTGAGCAGCACCGGCACGCCGGAGCGCCCGACCTCGCGCAGAAGGCGGAAGTTCTGCATGTTGCGCGCGCCGATCTGGAACATGTCGCAGTATTTGGCGGCGGTCTCAATCTGGTCGTGCGCGACAACCTCGCTGACCACCTTCAGGCCGGTTGCGTCCGCCGCCATGCGCAGGAGCTTGAACCCCTCGTCCTCCATGCCCTGGAACGCGTAAGGAGACGTGCGCGGTTTGTAGGCGCCGCCGCGCAGGAAGGTCGCGCCCGCGGCCTTGACGCCCCCCCACTTTGGCAATGCGCCCATCCGGGCACATCTCGCGGCTGGCGAGCTTGTAGGTGTGCATGATGGGCACGCACTTTTCCACGCCGTCCATCAGCTCCAGGTTGACATTGGCAAGCCGGGTCTTGTCTCCCAGCACGCCGATGATGGTCGCCTGCGCACCCTTGGACAAGTTTGCCCCCAGTCCGTGTTCCTTCAATATGTCTATGATTTTCTCTACATCCTGCTGGGTAGAGGTTTGCTTCATCAATATAATCATGGCGGTTCCTCCCATACTTTTGTTACTTTATGCTTTAAAGCGCTAAATACTATTATACGGAAGATTTGCAAAAAAGCAAGAGGTTTTGCCGGAAAATCTTCCGGATAAAATAAAAACAGCCACCCTATTGGGTGACTGCTTTTGGTGTTGGCGTCTTCCTATTGTCCCGGGCCGTCGCCAGCCAAGTATCTTCGGCACTAATGAGCTTAACTTCCGTGTTCGGGATGGGAACGGGTGGACCCTCATCGTCATCGACACCAACTATTCAGTTTGCCGGGTGAGTTGCTCACCGGCGACTTCTATATATTATCACAGGCTCTGACAAAATGCAAGTATTATTTTCCGTTTTTTTGAAATTTTTTTAAGGCGGCGCCAGAGTGGGAATTACAGGAGGAAACCGTTGTCTTTTTGCCGCTTTCTTTTATAGAGTATACCACCGTTTTGCCTGTTTTACACCGGGTTATTGCGAATAAAGCCTTCGATGGTGCCTTCAATCAGCGAAACTTGGCAGGCGGTCAATCTTTCCACGCTGACCACGGCACGGATTTACTCGACTTTCATTCCCAAAGCTTTTTTCACACTATCCAGAGAATTTGCAAACGCCAGCAGTGCGGCAATCTCATCATCCGGCATCTTATTAAGTTTTTTCATAAATTGAATTTTGACCGCCGACAATGGAGAATTTAAATTTTTTTCACCCTCACCCGTCATAACCCACTGTGCGGAATAACCATAAGTTTCTTCTATGAGCTTGGCTAAGGTATCTGAAATGCTTGTTTTCTTCCCGTTTACCAATTGATTAATATAGTTGGCACTAACACCCAGTGAGGTCGCAAAGTCTGTTTGCTTCATGTTGCGCTCAGATAGGATTGTTTTCATCCGTTCTCCCAACGTCATTATTTTATCACCTCAGTTCTATAAAGAAGTGTATCATAAAAATAAAACTAAGTCAAACTATAATTATGTTGACATTTTACTCAGTCAGATATATACTTTGATTAAGTCAAATCATGGAGGTGCAAAATGAACACTAAGTCAGATAACCGGGCTGTACTGGCAAAGCTCATTGATAAGTTGGATACACCCGATATGATGCAGATATTGGCTTTTGCCGCCGGGTATGAAGCCGGAAAGGCATCTGCAATATCAGATACGGATACAGATATACATAACCAATCTCCGCCGAGCAACCATTCTGCATAGTACCTCTCGAACGTACTAGCAGGGACAAAAATATATTTGAAAGGATCGCTTTTATGAAATCAAGCAGTCCCCGTATCGGTCAAAATCTTCGCCTGCTGCGCAAATTCTGCGGCTTTTCGCAGAAAGAAGTCGCGGCGGTGTTGCAAATCGACCGCTCCACCTATTCCTGCTACGAGCGGGGTTGCACTGACCCTCCCCTGCAAAAGCTGGTGCTGCTCGCCGATTGCTACGGGGTAACGCTGGACGCGCTGCTCCTGGGCGACCCCTGTGACCTGCTGTTTTCCCTGCCCAAACCAACCTCTTATATAGATGCTGCACCAAAAGAGCGCCCGGCGGAATGATCCGCCGGGCGTTCTTGTTTGATATGATTTTAATAAAGTTTTGTTGTCGCTGCTGTTTTCTGTCATTGTTTGCCGTTGCTGTTCCTTAAAAAGCAGGCATCGTTTCCCGCGCGGACGTGCCTTGCGCAATCTTTTCGGTCCGGTTCTCTGTTTTTCAGCCAACCGTCACCGTGCAGTGCTGAACCGGCGCGGCGCCCGCCAGTGTGGTATACACGCCTGTGCTCTGGCCCGGAGCCCCCACCGCATACACGCGATAATAATAGTCGCTGCCTATTTTCGCCACAAATTGGGTTTTCAGAACGCTGCCGTTTCCAACGGTGAAAGTCGGAATCTGATTTTCGCCGTTCACCAACGTCATTTTAAAGCAGTAGGCCGCACCCCGCTTCAGGGTAAAGTTTACCGTCGTATCGGAAACCACTCTGGCCTGTACCGGTGCGGACTGTGCCGCGCCAACCACCGCGGTTCCCGCGGCGCCGTAGCTGTTGCCGGAACCCGTGCTCTTTTTGCCGGAGCTGCCTGCCGTACTGGAGCCGGTATTCTTGGGCTTCAGCCCATTGACCGCTGTGCGGAGCTTCTTCTCCATGGCGTTGACCGCGGGCTGATCGTCTTCACTGAGCTGCCCGTCCGCCATCATGGTTTCCGCTTCTTCGATTGCTTCGCTTACCGCTTTCGCAGTGGACGCGGTGTACTTGGATAGATCGATCTTCTTCGCGCTTTGCAGCAGCGCGTCCAGATTGGACTTGTTGGCCTTCAGGCGCAGTTCCAGAATGGCGTCCATCAGGGACTCGGTCGCCTCGTCGATTTGGGCCTGCGTGGCAAAGTCATCTTCATACAGGTCCTGTGCTTCGGCCAGAGCGTTCCGGAACGTCTCTTTCCCCGCATCGATATAATTGTCCAGATTATAGGCGCCCGCGGCGGTGATTGTTTGCAGCAGGAGGGTCTTGTCGCCGCTCTGCATGCCAAGCGCGTGAATCCATTTCACCAGACCGGTCCAGCTGTTCAAAACCGCTTCCTCCGTGGCCTTCGGATCGGCCTGGACGGTTTTCGCCTCGGCCAGCGCTTTTTCAAATCCTTCTTTTACATCTAAAATGACATCGCCGTATGCCTCGGATTTCTGCTGCTCCTCCGCATAGGCAATCACTTTGTTGAGCAGTGTCTTGTCCGCTTCGTCCACCACCGGATCATCCGGCTCTTCCGGCTCGATATCCGCGTAGTATTGCGAGCGCAGGAGGATGTTCAGCGTGCCCTTTACATTCTCTTTGATGACGTCCAGCGGGATGATACCGCTGAGAATATCATTATAGAAGGAATCAAAATCGCTGATGCTGGCCATCCAGAGGTTGTTCCCCGCCGCAAAGGACAGGTTCATGTCGGCCGTGTGGCCCCAGTCCGTCATAAACAGGCCGTCAAATCCCCATTCATCGCGGACGATGTGCTGAAGCATATCGTAATTTTCCGGGGAATACGCGCCGTTGATCTTGTTGTAAGAAGTCATCATGCCCCACGGGTTTGAATTCTTCGCGGCAATCTCAAATCCCTTGAGATAGATTTCGCGCAGGGCGCGCTCGGAGATGTACTCGTTGACCTGCTGGCGGTTGGTCTCCTGATTGTTGCCAGCAAAATGCTTGAGCGTTGTGCCAATGCCGTTGGACTGCACGCCGTTCACGACCGCCGCCGCGGAGTATCCGGAAAGCACCGGATCCTCGGAGAAGTATTCGCTGTTGCGTCCGCCCATCGGGTTGCGGTGGATGTTCATGCTGGGCGCAAGGAAGAAGTCGATGCCGCCGTCCACACACTCGCGGCCAATCGATTCACCGTACTGCTCGATCAGGTCCTGGTTCCAGGTGGATCCGATTACGGTGGAGCTGGGATAGACCTGGAAGCCGCAGCTGCCAACTCCGCCGCCCCACGGGGATTCATTGTAGTAGCCAATGGTTTCCTGACGGTCCGCCATCGTCATGCCGTAAATATCGCGGGACGTGATGCCCGCGGTGCGGCCCGTTACCTGGCGGTCCGTCAGCGTGTTGACCTCCATGACCGGTTCGCCGTTCAGCGTCGGTTTGCCGAAGTTCTCCACGTCCGGGCAGCCGGAGCACATCGCGCCCAGTTCGACCAGCGTCATGTCGTCGATAAAGGTATCCAGCGTGATCTTGCCGGACGCGACGTCATTGAAGGAATAGCCCTTGGCGTTCGCCTCCATCGCATCCGCGTCCACGGGAACCGCGGTTTCCTCCGTGCGGAGCGCGCCCGCGTTGGTGGAATCCGCCTTCGCGTCAAACCGCCTGGTCACGTTGCCGAATTCCGCCTCAAACGCTTCCTCTTTTGTGGTTCCCTCCAGCACGTCGATCGGCTCCTGCGGGACCATATAGTGACCCACGTTGTCCGTGGCCTGCGTTGCGTTGCAGGTAAAGGTTTTTACCTCTTCAATGTCGCGCACAGAATGGCCGAATTTGATCTTATACGCGCCCGCGTACAGGTAATAGGCGGATGCGGTTTCATTGTACATCGCAAGGTCGCTGTAATCGAACGAAATGCTGACCTCCTGCGACTCGCCCGGTTCCAGCAGTTCGGTCTTGCCGTAGCCGATCAGCTGAATGGCGGGTACGTCCACGCCGTCCATGCTGTCGTTGTCCGTCGGGTAGGAGAAATACAGCTCCACAACGTCCTTGCCCGCCGTGTCCCCGGTGTTCTCCACGTTGACGGTCGCGGTCACCGTGCCCTTGCTGTCGGAGGCTACCTCATAATCGCTCCAGGTAAAGTCGGTGTAAGACAGGCCATAGCCGAATTCATAGGTAACCGGCACGTCGAATGTCTCAAAATACCGGTAGCCCACGTAGATATCATCCGTATAGTAAACAACCGGATTGCCGTCCTCGTCCGTCCCGTCGGAGTCCGCCCAGTGCGAAGAGGACGGATAGTCCTCCCAGTCCCTGGCATAGGTGTCCACCAGCTTACCGGAGGGGTTGACCGCGCCGGTCAGGATATCCGTGAGCGCGTTGCCGCCCTCGTTGCCCGGCAGGCCCGCCAGAACGGACGCATCGATGTGCTTGTCCTTGACCCACTGCATATCGATGGCGTAGCCCGTATTGAACACGACGACCGTTTTGTCAAACGCGGCGTTCACGGAATCTACCATCGCCGTTTCCTCGTCCGTCAGGTAATAGCCGCCTTTGCTGGCTTTTCCCTCGGACCCCTCGCCGTTTTTCCGGTAGAAGACGATCAGCGCCACGTCGGAATTCTCCGCCGCCTGCTGTAAAACCTCCTCCGGAATCGTGCCGTCCTTATTGACGTCCGCATACCAGTCCCGGAGCGTATCGTTGACCTGCAAATCCGCACAGGCATCCAGGCCTTCCATGATGTCTATAAAGTTTTCATCCAGGCCGTCGTAGAAGCTGCCTGTGCTCCATTTGTTCTGCCCCACGCCAAAGACGGAAACCGTGCTTCCCTTTTGGAGCGGCAGGACGGGTTTACCGGCGCTTTCCCCCGTCGCGGCATCTTTCTCTTCGTTTTCCAGCAGGACCATGCCCTCGTCCGCAAGCTGTTTGGTGGTCTGTTTGGTAAATGCCTTTGTGGATTCCTGCAGGACCGTGTCCTTGTCAAACGCAAACGCGGTGACAGTTGAAGAAAGCATCATGGTTGACGCCAGCAGAAACGCACACACCTTGCGTAGCGATTTCCGCTGCTTCTGTGTTTTCATCATTGATTCTGAACCCCTTTTCCATACAATTTTGTTTCATCCGTTGCCCAGACAGCGTGCGCACTTGCCTGCATTGGATCTCTTATGTTTCGCTGTGCTGAGCATACACCCGGCCCCAGCCCGTCGCAAGAAGCGGGATTTTTGATTCCGCCTAAATTTCAATTTTTACCGGCGCAATCTAAAAAACGCATTACATGAAAAAGAGTCCCTTTTTCCGCCAATTTCACTGCATTTATTAAAAAACCGTATAAAAGTATCACCAGGACTATAAAATTCGCCTGTTTTATCCTGCAACATAGTTCCCATTAACTTTTTCAACTTTTTTCAATTTATGTTATACTTATACAAGAACCAGGATGAGGGGGAGCGAAAGAAATGAAAAAGCAAACGCAGACATCCTACCGGGGCATAAGCTTTTATAAGTTAATGGGCGCGTTTTTTGTGGTGATTTTCCTGTTTACCGCGCTGATTGTCGCCGTAACGCTGCATTTTATGAACCAGGACAACCTCGCCACGGAAGCCTCGTACGGTGAAATGGCCGACAAAGCGCTGCATTCCGCGCCCGGCATGGTCGCCGGCTATTACCAGATCGCGGATATGATTGCAGAAATTCCGGAGATTGACCCGCTGGCCCAGGCGGATTCCTTTCCCACGGAGACGCGGGAGGCGCAGGAGTTCTGGACCCGTTTTGATTCCGTATACCACTCCTCCATGTCCGGCGCGGGAAATGTGGCCTGCGTCTATTTTCGCCGCAGCGGAAGAACCATGGGGCTCGGCAGTTCCGAAGGAGACCCGTACGCCAGCGGGGAGATGACCGGAGATTTCGGCTTGTCGGAGGAACAGTGGCAGTATCTGACCGGTGCGGATGCGCAAACACGCGCCTTCTGCCTGAAAACAGAGCAGATGACCTTCGGCCGCCTGATGCTTTCCAAGGAAATTTATCCGGAGGTGGTGCTGCTGGCGGGCATCACCGATTTTAACATTCAGCAGACATTGCAAAATTTTTATCTTCCTCCGCACGCGCAGGCCATTCTCTTGACCGGCAATGACCGTTCGATTTCTTCCGCCGAAAACAAGGCCCAGTTGGTGGACCGCGTGTCATTTCAACAGGTCGCCGGCGCGCAGGGCCGCCAGACCGTTTTGTTGGACGGCACGCCCTATTTCCTCTACCATACGCCCCTTGCGGAGGGCAGTATTGAGCAAGCCGTATTTATCCCAGATACAATCCGGGACGGACAGATGCAGGTCATCTTAAATTTAATCCTGCTTGCCCTGCTTTGCTGGCTGGTCATCGGCGGCAGCTTCTCATATGGTTTTGCGTCCCGCTTTTACCGCCCCATCGGCCAGCTGGTCAGCGACCTTCCCATGCCGGACGTCGACAAAAGCGATCCGCACGAGTTTCAAGTGGTCACCACCGCCGTGCACCGGCTCTATCAGCAGGCCCAGAGCTATGAACAGCGGTTGGCACAGCAGAACCGCCTGCTGGCGGACAGCCTGCTTCTGCGGCTGTTACAGGGGGAAATCCCATTTTCCGACGAAGTTGCAGACGCCTTTTCCAACGCCGGATTCCGGTTGGAAGCCCGGTTCGCCGTGTTGATGCTCCAGCCGGAGCCGCCTGACAATGAGGAACCGGATGCCAGGAGGCCGGCCCCCACCCTGGAGGAATTGCAGGAGCGGGTCAGCCGTTTTCTTTCCCTGCACGGCTGGTCCTCCTGCTTCATCGTATATCGCGGCCTGCTTCTCGGCGCGGTTTCCACCGCATCCGACGGCGACGCAAAAACCCTGCTGCTCCAATTGCAGGAGGAATTGCAGACAGCGCTCGGCTTCCCGCTCACCATCGTCCTGAGCAAGACGCACACCTCATCCGCCGAATGGAACGACTCCTACCGCGAGGCTTCCGAAACGCTGGAATACAACCTGCTTACCGGCGAGCTGGGCACCGTGCGGCAATACCAGCGTTCCCACCGCCTGTCCGGCGGCTCTTCCTCCAGCGCCTTTTTAAACGATGTGCGCAAACTGGACAACTGCCTGCAAGCGGAGAATGATTCGGAAGCCGTTCAATGTGTACAGCATATCTTCCGCATGCTGCCCGCCGACGAGCCGGATGCTGCTGTTGCGATGCAAAAACGCATCCGCTATATCTTCGATACCGTCCACCTGTACCTTTCGGAGCGGAAGGGCGTCCAGCCTCCGGAATGGCAGGACGCCATGAAGGGACAGAGCCTGGACGACCTGTGCAGGGAGCTGTGCGCCGCTCTGAGCAACGCGCAGAAGGCGGAGGAAAACGACCCGCTCAAAAAGCGTAAAATCCATCAGATCACACAGTATATCCAGGAGAATTACCAGAATCCAAACCTTTCCGCGGGGATGATCGCGGAGTCTTTCAACATCAGCCTTCCATGGCTCTCCAATCTGTTTAAAAAGGAACTGGACCTCGGCTTCCTGGACTATTTGCACCGCTGCCGCATTGAAAAGGCCAAAGAGCTGATCTGCGGCACCAAGTATAACATTGGAGACATCGCAGAGATGGTCGGGTATACCAACGCCGTCACAATGACACGCGCGTTCAAGCGCTACGAGGGCATCACACCGAGCTGGTACCGGCAAAATGCAGGCGCAGCAAAAGAATAGCATCCGTTTTAAACGACAAATCCCCCCGGCGGATTTTCCGCCGGGGGGATCGTATCTGTCTGTCCTCCAACAGGAGCTTATTTTTATCATCCGGTATGCCGCTGTCTCTACATCCCCGGGAGTAAGTCCTTTCCGTCCCGCCACCGCAGGGCAGCGATTTGTTCTAAGCCATGGGGCGGGCCGTGCCGACCGCAGGTCCCGCGCCGACCGCAGGTCCGGGAGCAAGTCCTTTCCGTCGCGGATATCCGTGGTACTTCGTTTTGCCCAACGTCCGCCCGCGCCGTCCCGACCGGAGGTCAGAGCTCGTTGATGAACTCGGAGTTGTCGAGCATGTTGCGGCAGAAATAGAACACGCCCGCGGATGCGATCAGGTTCCAGACCACCGCCGGCAGGACCAGCAGGATTGCCGGCGCCACGTCGAGGAACAACACCAGCAGGACAATGGAAACCACCACGCCCGGCAGGATCAGCAGGATCAGGAACAGCATGTAGAGCATCATGATCAGGCCGCGGTTCGCGGACTTTCCAATCACCCGCTCCGCCAGTACGTCGCCCGCAATGTATACCGCACCCATGCTGGCATAGAGAAGGAATCCCAGCAGCGCCGTCCATGGGTTTGCTTTCAAGTATACGCACATCACTGTAAACAGGATCGCACCGTCCACCACCGGTTTGAGCAGCGTCGTCATCGCCGCCCAGATCAGCTTGGCAAACGGGCTTTCCGGCACCAGATACAGGTATGGCTTGAGCAGCTCGCGCGACCAGGCCCCCGCCATGTTGAAGAAGAACAGCAGGTACGTGCTGAACAGTGTGGCGATCAACAGCATCATGCCCGACGCCATCTTTTCACCGTCGGCCTCCCACACGCGCCCCAAAAAGAAGGCCATTCCGAGATTGATCGCGATCATCAGCGCCGTGGTGGAATCCACAAACACCAACTTGCTCCTGCGGCGCGCCTCGCACAGATGGCGGTAAAAGAACGCGTTTGCGCCCCATCCCCGGTTCAGGCCCGTGACCGTCACCTTGAGCTTCTTGTTTTTGCCGGGCATGTTGACCATGCCGGCGTTGCCCTGCTTCTTGATGGCGTCCTTCTGCGCCTGCGTCTGCTCCGTCGTTTGCAGCACGTCCTCATAGTAATCCACCTTGCCGCGCACAAATACCACAATGCACAGAACCGCCGCCAACAGCGTCAGGGCGATATACAACAGCATCTTGCCCATGTCCCCGTCGATATAGCCGAAGCACGCCGCTTTGATCCAGCCCACCAGAGGCAGGTATTCCAGCTTGGGGGAGGAAACACCCGCCAGCAGCGCCTCCATGGTGGACCCGCCCGCCATGAATTCCAGCGCAATGATGCCCACCACAACTGCAAAATACAGATACAAAATGCCCTTTGCGGTGCGAATCCGCCCCGGATACCCGTTGGTTACATTGTAAAGCAAAAGCGAGAGCAGCTGCACCACAAAGAGCGCCACGGCCGACCCAATCACCAGCGCCAGCGTATCCGTCCATACGATGCCAAAGGTCTGCGCCAGCATCGCGCCGTAGAACAAAAAGAAAAAGACCATCAGCAGTGTGCGGCCCATCTGCTTTGCCAGCCCGTACGCCAGAATTTTACGCGGCGACAGCGGCGAGACAAACAGCAGGTTGACGTCCGCCATGCCAAAAAAGGTCGTACCCTTTTGCAGGGCGTTCAGAACCAGCATGCCCATGAAAAACAGCAGGATACCAAAATACGCCCCGTGCAGGATGCGAATGTCCGCAAAGGTCTCGCCGAGCTCCGGCATAGGGGCAAGCGCGACATTAAGCAGCGAGAAGACCAGCAACGCTGCCAAAAAGAGATACATGATCAGCTTTGCCGGATGGCGGAGCAGCGCTAAAATGCGGTTTTTGCAGTCCTTGCGGACCATATACAGGATCGCACTCATAGCGTGCCTCCGTCCCGCCCGCCTTCCGTAATGGAAAAGAAGAGCTGCTCCAGGTCCTCGCCGCTCGCCTCAATTTCCCTGCGGGTACGCACGGCGGCGATACGGCCCTTCATCATGATCAGCGCCTTGTCCCAGAACTCGTCCACACTGTCCAGCATGTGCGTGCTGACCAGGATCGCGCAGCCCTCGTCCCGCAGCTCCAGAAGCATCTGCTTCAGCTCCTTGATCGCGTGCGGGTCCAGGCCAACCAGCGGTTCATCCAGCATGAGCACCTTTGGCCGGGGGAGCAGCGCGCAGCAGATACTCACCTTCTGCTGCATGCCCTTGCTCAGTTCGCTGCCCAGCTTTTTTTGTTTATCGTCCAGCTCCATGCGAACCAGCAGTTCGTCGGCACGCTTTTCCCAATTTTCCACCTTGTACGCCCGCGCGATGAACTCCAGATGCTCACGCACCGTCAACGCCTCATACAGGGAGGGCATTTCCGGGATATAGCCGAAGCAACGCTTTGCCTCTTTGGTTTTATTCGGATGGCCGCAGATCTGAATATTTCCCTGGAAACGCAGCAGCCCCGCGATGCACTTGATGGCGGTCGATTTACCCGCACCGTTGGGCCCGAGCAAAATCGCGATCTCGCCCGGCTCGACGGTAAAATTCAGGTGATCATTCGCCACCAGATTGTGATACACTTTTGAAAGATCCGTTACTTGCAGCATTGTTTTCCCTCCCACCCACAGGTGTCTATGGGCCGCCCGTTATGCGCCACGGCAGCACGGGCGGCTTCCGCTTTCTCTTTGATTAATATGCGCCCGCCATAATGATTCCATTGACCAGCGCGACCACGCCGATGACGATCAGCACCATTGCAACCGCAAACGTTACGATGCCCCAGATCAGCAGCAACTTCGCGTTGTGCGCCTGCCGCGGCGCAAGCGGGCTGTGGAACGGCGCGCTGTACGGGTTCTCCGACCGGCACTGCGGGCAGAACGGCTCCGCGATGCGGTGCGTGAAGCCGCACTTCGCGCAGGTCATCAGGCGGTTTGCCGTATTGTTGCGCAGGCAGAGATAGACAATGCCGGGAATCCATCCCAGGATGCCCACCAGCAATGCCCACATGACCGGGTCGCTATTGCCGCGCGCCTTTGCGTCGTTGTAGGTGGCAAACGCCAGCAAAATCTGCGACGCCACGGAAAGCAGGCAGGCGAAAATCAGGGTCATGATAAACGTCATCGTCTGCGCAATGATCATTTCTTCCGTTGGACTGTAATAATTCATAACTACCCCTCACTTTGTACTAGTATGTTAATACAATAATACGTGCTGCGCGCCGTTTTGTCAAGAAGAAAACAATGGATTTTGTGAAAACAGGTTGAACCTGTAAACACGGCCCGCCCATTAGCTGACAGGAAATGAAATAAACCGGTGGGGCGGGACAGTCGCAAGACGCTCCCGAAATAGAAGGACAAGCATGGAAAACCCCGGCGGAAATGTGAATGATACACACATCTGCCGGGGGACTTTCCTTTGTATACCGCCGCGCAAATCCCGATTTTTCAGGAGATACAGCGGTTTTCTGTAATAGGATACTGGCTCTCCGTGCTTTTTCTTCTGTTTCTTCTATCGATGGATTCCAATGCAAAAAAGTGCGCATACATTCCATTGTCGTCCAGATTCAACAGGACGCCCCCTGTTTCATCTTTCCGAAGATACACCCGCGCGTGGTTTACATGGAACTTCTCAAATTGATACCGCCCGGTTGTCATCAATTGTTTTTCAATCGATGATTTGATGAAAAACGCCTGATTCCGAATCACGATGGGATATACGCCTGAATCCGCTTTTTCGTACTGAGATAAATCAATTTGGAAGGCTTCTGCAATCTGTTTCTGTTCTCTTTGGATTGCCTGCATGCCATTTAATTTTTCATTCAGATGGTTTCCACCCGGATAAACGTGGCCGATATCCACAACCTGTAAATCGTTTGCATTTGAAAAGTCCAGCCAGATCAGCGTGATGTCCTCGTCCTCCATCTGGTTATCATTCTGGCAGCAGAATATCCCCGTTGTTACCGGCCCCTGCGCGTTGCTGTCCACCGCGAGAAAAAAAGCGTTTTCCACAAACTCCCGCGTCTGCCAGCCCTCACGATATTGTAACAGCAAATCCCTGTAGGCTGCTTCCGCCTGCTCGCATCGCTGATACGCTTCCGCGTCCAGAGATAAGTCGCGGAACGGACGATAGCTTTCAAAGACAGAGTCTTTTACACAGAGCGCCAGCTTCTGCTTCAGCGCCGCCAGCTCCTGCGGCGTGGACTCCGCCGCCTGTACCTGCGACAATAAATTTGCGCTCAGCGTCCGCGCCGTCGCCGGGTTCAGACCGCTGGTGAGCACCACTGCTCCCGCCAGCACACAGCAGAGCAAAACGATCCCCCTCCGTTTCGGCTCAACGCTCACAATATTTTGAAACCGCCGGATGATCTCCTTTGTATTGCCGGAAAACCGGGTGGACAGCGCCGGGCCTCTTCCCCGCGCCGCGAGCACATGCAGCAGGGTATTCCCGTACTGCTTCCGGTACGATTTGTCTTTCCCCCGCAGCACCGTGTCATCGCAGGCGCTCTCCAGATCAAAGTCCGCCTTTTTTGCCAGAATGTGCACCAGCGGATTGAACCAGTGGACGCTTCGCACCAGCAGAAACAGCCACTTCACGGGGAGGTCGCACCGCCTGCAGTGCGCTAGCTCGTGATGCAGGATGATCGAGAGTTGTTCCGGCGTAAACTCCAGCCGCGGCAAAACTAAAGAGCTGCAAAACAGACCGATCAGCATGGGGCTTTCAGCCTTTTCGGATACCAACAATCGGATTGAGCGAGTCACATGCAATTCGGCTTTGACCTGTTCCAGTTGGGCAAGAATCTCCCCGTCCACCACCGCTTTTCCATTTTTCCGGAGAAACCGGGCCTGCAGGAGATACAATGCCAGATGCGCCAGCAAAAAAACAACGGCAACCGCTATCCAGACAATCGCAAGGACCTCCAGCACGGTGATGTGCGCATACAGGCGCTCCACCGGGGCCTGGAAAAAGGCGGCGGGTTCCGTCACAGCAGGTGCGGCGGAGACCGCTTGTGCTACTGCTTCTGCTGCCGCCGTGGGAACCGCCGCGTTTACTGTTTCCTGTGCATACACTATACCGGACTGCGGCACAGAGAAGGAAAACGTCGCCGGAACCAGCAGGCGAATGCCACAGATCGCCCAGATCCAGCATTTCGCCTGCGCGGAAACACGCTTGGAAAGAAATTTGTCCGCCGCAAACAGCAGCAAAAGCAGCAGCGACATTTGCAGCGAAACATCCAGCACGCCGATCAAAACAGTTTCCATCATTCTTTTTCCTCCTCCCGGTCCAACAGTTCCCGAATTTCCTGCAACTCCTCCCCACTCAACGGTTGGGACTGCACCAGTGCGGTGATCAAAGATTTGGGCGAATTGCGGTACAACTTCTCCACAAAGGAGGCGGTTTCGTGGGCACGGTACGCCGATTCCGCAACAAGAGGCGCGTAGTAATTCAGCCTGCCCAGCTTTTCACAGCGGAGAAAGCCTTTTTTGACCAGCCGGCTTAAAAACACCTGTACCGCTTGCAGCTTCCAATCGTACTGCGGCGCGAGTCGGCGGACAATCTCCCCGGTGTCCAGCGCCTCCTCGGCGTTCCAGATCACCAGCATGACGTCCAATTCGGATTCCGACAGCTTTTTCAATTGTTTCACCTCACACAATAAAACGTCTGTTGCACATACACTTGTCTGTAATTAAAATATACTGCGCTTCCCGCATTTTGTCAAGTGCAAACTTGAGGAAATCGAAAAACAGAAGCCGTTGCAAAATGAAATAGTAATGGCAAACTGTACAAAGAAACGATCTTCCATAAGAGAAAATATCTTTGAAAATGGCCTTTCACAGCCAGATTCAAAGGCATTTTGCTTGTTTTGCAAAAACAAAGAATCCCATTGATTTCGCAATGCAAAAAGATTGTTTTGATAAAATTTGTTTTACTTTATATAAAGTAAAACAGTCTTTGCTGTCGCTTTTCAAAGCGACGCATCCCCCGGCGAAAGCCGGGGAAAAAGAAAAGCCCCAAAGACAGCACCCTGCTTCGTAAAGAACCATATCACTCGTTCCCACTCGCTCTTCTCCGGAAGAGGACCTCCGGTCGGTACGCTCGCTAGAGGCTAAAGCCTCGCTCGATGCTCCAAACGACCATCGCCGCTTTTTAGAACCGTAGAAGAACATATTTTAAAAATTGTCTGTAAGGTAAAAATGGTTACCGCCGTAGGCGCGTCCCGACCGGAGGTCCAGAAAAGCGGAAAAACACATCTAAGAAATAACCTGCAAGGTTAAAAAAGCCCTGGGAGCGGGTCTTTTCCGTCCCGCACCTGCGCGGACCCGACCCCGGAAAAGAAAAAGGGCGGGCCGTGCTGACCGCAGGTCCGCCCTTCATCATTTATTGATCAACTCCACCAGCTTCCGAATACAGTCTTCTTTCTGGTTTCCATACAGCCGTTCCAAAGCGGCGCTGTCGCGTACCAAAGTCAGGACAGAATTCGGAATCGGGTTACCATTTCCCTTTTGGTATTCCAGCATATAGTTCCAGATTTCTTTGACGGAATTCAGTTTCCTCGCCTGCTCCAATACCGTTTGCAGGCTGTTCTCCTTGACTTCCTCCTGGAACAGGCCCTTTTCCCTGCCGCAGCGCGCACATACTGCCGCGGAATAGGCATTCTCTTTTCCACACAAACAGGTCCAGGTGCTGACGCCCGCAACATATCCGCTGACGACATCCTGCCCATATTGAATACGAAGCTCCTGCAGGCGGGTGCTGTCCAATGATATGTCTTTGTCCTCTTTTTTACAGGAATAAACCAGCCCATTCCGCACATATTTCCGCACGCTTACCACCGCGGATGTAAACTGCCCCAGTACGCCATAGGGAAAATCCAGCTTACAGGCCTCTGTATAACAGACCCCCGCCGTATTCTTGATCTCGAGAAATGGCACCTGTTTGAATAGAATCGTTTCCCCAAACAGATTTACAAAATAAAGATGCACGCTCAGCGCCGTGATTTGGCTGTTTTTGATCGGCGCAAAGAGAAGCTGCACCGCGCTGTCGGAACGGATGCGGACCTTGAGCATTTGAAATGGCAGCTCCGTATTGTAATTGGTGACCGGGAGGGCATAGAGGATTTCCGGCGACGCCTCCGCCTCCTGTCGGCTCGGCTCTGCCCTGACCGCCGTCCCGTTTGCGACCACGAAGGTCATGTTCTCACGAAAGTTGGAGTATTGAATATTCATGCCGATCACACCATTCGCGCCGACCCGTGCGGCCTCTTCTTCCATCCGCTCAATCGCGGCCTTTGTAGCGCCGGACAGGTCGCCTTCCGTCAGCAGGACTTCCCCTGTACAGCAGCCCAGATATTCGATAATATGATATCCCTTCAGATCAACGCCCGGAGTCATTAAAATGGAACCCATCTCTTCTTCCCCTTTTCCATATGCGGCCCTCAATCAGCAGCTTTATTATTTTTCTGTTATATGTTTCCGCTTTCATCTTGCTTATTGGAAACTCGCTTCTCTTTTCTTTCTTTATAAAAGTATCGAAACAGATCAAAAAGAGCCGTTACGATTGCTAAAATCATAAAAACCGTTTTTATCGTGCGGTGCGGATTGAAAATCGAAATCCCCAGCAGAATGGATGGAAGATACAAATAATAGAGGCAGCTTCGATCCCAACACTTGCGGAGTTTTTCCCTCCATTTCATTGCAAAGACCTCCCTCTCATCACGGCATCATTCTTCCAACTCTATTGTCTTTCTTTTCCTCTGTATTGTCAACGCCTGTCCAATAAAATTCACCCTGCAATTTAAAAAAGCACAAAACCACAAAGAAAACAGGCATTACCCGATTTCTCAGGGTTTTGTGCTTCTATTTGTTTTAGTGTTACGGCTTTTCAAAACTTCCCGGATCGTCGTCCTCATCCTCTTTTGTGATCCGCTTCTCCATGACATACACTCTGGCGATATCATACAGAAAAACGATCCCCGCCGCAATAAGAATAAAATAGTAAACCGCTCCGGTGAGCAAAAAAGCCAAAAGCAAAACCAGCGGAATAAAGGAAACAAAGGGATAGCATTTTTTTTGCGTTTCTTCTCCATATCTTTCGCGGACCCTGAAGCTCTGGCCGCAGAAAAGGCCGAAGGCAAGCGCAACCAGAACGTATCGAATGATAGAACCAACGGGAAAGCTGAAGGAAATCAGGATCAGAAGCGGAGCAATCGCTGCAATAAACGGATTCCCGTGGTAGTAATCAAAAAACTTTTGAAAGAGCATTTTCAGATAACTCATAACACAACCCCTCCAAATAAAACAGATCCTACGCTTTTTAAATACGAGTTATATTGACTTTTCTTACCTCTTTGCATATTCTTTTATCTTTTTTATACAACTTTCTTTTTGATTGCCATACAGCCTTTCAAGGGAAACCGACTCTTTGACCAAATTTAATATTGCTTCAGGCAAAATATGGTCGTGTTCTTCATTATATATCGTCAGATACTCATAAATTTCTCTAGCTGAGTTTTTTTGCATAAAGACATTCATTAAAAATTCATATGTATTTCCTTTTTCTTGCATCTTCTGCGAATCATTTTCTCTGCCGCACATCGTGCATTTTGACACTGCCAAATTATTTTCCTTTCCGCACAGGCATGTCCATACATGAACATTGGAGCTAAAAACACCGACTACATCCTGCCCATATAAGGCGCGCAGCCCTTGTAAATGAGATTCCGACATTGCAATTATCTGATCCGGTACATTAGAAGAATAGACTTTTTCACTCATGACATACCTTCGCACATGGATTGACGCCGATCGAAATTGTCCAAAAACTTCATCGGGAAAATTCGCCTTATAATATTCAGTCATACAAATCTGGTCTGTGGTATCAATATCTATAAAGGGCACATTTGAAATGGTGACAATATCTCCAAATATTGTTTTGAACGAGATGTCCAAATGTAACGCCGATATTTTATACTTTTTAAAAGGAGTAAAAAAGACTCTCATTTTTTTATCTTCTCTGATTTCGACTTTCAAAAAACGAAACGGTAGGTTTTGATTATAAGTATCTACATAGATTTCAAATAGCTTCCCTCTATAGGAAGCTTCCACCCGTTCTATTTTAACTGCGGTTCCGTTCATCATAACACCGATCATATTAGAAGAAAACATTGTATAATCCAAATCTACCCCAATAACTGCATTTGCACCACGCGATAAGGCTTGCTGCTCCAGATTCTGCGCTGCAAATCCTTTTGCCTTTGCTAATTTTTCCTTATAGAAAGTACTTCCTATTCCAAGTATATCAGAAATATCCGCTTCCAAATTGCTTAAAAAACCTGTACCCAATACACATTCTCCTGAACAGAATCCTAAATATTCAACAATATTATAGCCTTCAAAATCGTAACCTGATGTCAACATGAGGGAGCACATTTTTTCCTCCTTATTCTGTCTTTCAATATATTCGCTTCTTTTATTACAAATATAAATTAATTTCGCTCATCTGTTATTACAAATATAAATTAATTTCGCTCATCTGTCTATAGATTGCCAATATCATTCACATGTTTTTTATGATACAGAAATCAAAAAAGACCCATCCAATTGGATGGGTCTTAAACTCAGTCATACACTGAAAACTGAATAAAGATATACAGGAAAGAACGAAATCTGAAAAAGGTCTCGAACCAAGAAATATGGTCAAGCCCTCGGCCTATTAGTACTGCCAAGCTGAACATGTTACCATGCTTACACATGCAGCCTATCAACCTTGTAGTCTTCAAGGGGCCTTACTAGCTTACGCTATGGGATATCTTATCTTGGAGTCGGCTTCACGCTTAGATGCTTTCAGCGTTTATCCGTTCCGCACATAGTTGCCCAGCTGTGCTCCTGGCGGAACAACTGGTGCGCCAGAGGTGCGTCCATCCCGGTCCTCTCGTACTAAGGACAGCTCTCCTCAAATATCCTGCGCCCACGACAGATAGGGACCGAACTGTCTCACGACGTTCTGAACCCAGCTCGCGTACCACTTTAATCGGCGAACAGCCGAACCCTTGGGACCGAATACAGCCCCAGGATGTGATGAGCCGACATCGAGGTGCCAAACCTCCCCGTCGATGTGGACTCTTGGGGGAGATCAGCCTGTTATCCCCAGGGTAGCTTTTATCCGTTGAGCGACGGCAATTCCACTCTCATACCGCCGGATCACTAACTCCAACTTTCGTTACTGCTCGGGCCGTCACCCTCGCAGTTAGGCTCGCTTACGCGTTTGCACTCTAAGGCACGGTTTCCGTCCGTGCTGAGCGAACCTTTGAGCGCCTCCGTTACTCTTTTGGAGGCGACCGCCCCAGTCAAACTGCCCGTCTAACAATGTCCCCCGGCCGGATTCACGGCCGCAGGTTAGAATTTCAACAACTTAAGAGTGGTATCCCAAGGTTGACTCCACCAACACTGGCGTGCTGACTTCCCAGTCTCCCACCTATCCTGTACATAAATTATCAAAACCCAATATTAAACTGCAGTAAAGCTCCATGGGGTCTTTCCGTCTTGTCGCGGGTAACCGGCATCTTCACCGGTACTACAATTTCGCCGGGCGGGTAATTGAGACAGTGCCCAGATCGTTACACCATTCGTGCGGGTCGGAACTTACCCGACAAGGAATTTCGCTACCTTAGGACCGTTATAGTTACGGCCGCCGTTTACTGGGGCTTCAATTCAATGCTTGCACATCTCCTCTTAACCTTCCAGCACCGGGCAGGTGTCAGCCCCTATACGTCATCTTTCGATTTGGCAGAGACCTGTGTTTTTGCTAAACAGTCGCCTGGGCCTATTCACTGCGGCCACGTCTCCGTGGCGTCCCTTATCCCTAAGTTACGGGACCAATTTGCCGAGTTCCTTAACTACCCTTCTCCCGTTGGCCTTAGAATTCTCTTCCCATCTACCTGTGTCGGTTTGCGGTACGGGCGCCTCAGATGTACCATGAGCTTTTCTCGCCCCCGATCCAGCATGCTTCCCTACTCTAATTTCGGTCCCTTACGCCCGGGGCTACCATCGCCCGGGTCATGCCTTTTCAGGGTGTCACTCATCTTAAATCTTTTGGCGGCTACGGAATATCCACCGTATGTGCATCGACTACGCCTTTCGGCCTCGCCTTAGCTCCCGGCTTACTTGGAGCGGACGAACCTTCCTCCAAAAACCTTAGATATTCGGCCAATATGATTCTCACACATTTCGCGCTACTCATTCCGGCATTCTCACTTGAACGAAGTCCACCACCGCTTCCGCTATGACTTCACCCCTCGTTCAACGCTCTCCTACCATTCCTTTCGGAATCCCAAGCTTCGGTATACTGTTTAGCCCCGTTAAATTTTCGGCGCAGAGTCACTCGACCAGTGAGCTATTACGCACTCTTTTAATGAGTGGCTGCTTCTAAGCCAACATCCTGGTTGTCTGTGCAACTCCACATCCTTTTCCACTTAACAGTATTTGGGGACCTTAGCTGTGGGTCTGGGCTGTTTCCCTTTCGACAATGAAACTTATCTCACACTGTCTGACTCCCGTACATCAATTATCTGGCATTCTGAGTTTGATAGGTTTTGGTAACCTCTCGGCCCCTAGACCATTCAGTGCTTTACCTCCAGTAATCTAATACGAGGCTAGCCCTAAAGCTATTTCGGAGAGAACCAGCTATCTCCGGGTTCGATTGGAATTTCTCCGCTACCCACACCTCATCCGCTACCATTTCAACGGGAGTCGGTTCGGTCCTCCATGGAGTTTTACCTCCACTTCAACCTGGACATGGGTAGGTCACCCGGTTTCGGGTCGTGTACAACCGACTTCATTCGCCCTATTCAGACTCGCTCTCGCTGCGGCTCCGGACCTGAAGTCCTTAACCTTGCCGGTTACACACACTCGCCGGACCATTCTACAAAAGGTACCCGATCACCCATTGACGGGCTCTCGGTGCTTGTAAGCACAAGGTTTCAGGTTCTTTTTCACTCCCCTTCCGGGGTCCTTTTCACCTTTCCTTCACAGTACTATACACTATCGGTCACTGAGTAGTATTTAGGCTTGGAGGGTGGTCCCCCCGTATTCCCACCGGGTTTCACGTGTCCGGCGGTACTCTGGATACAGCTAGCTGCTTTGATCTTTCGCATACGTGACTTTCACACTGTCTTGTTGGCTTTCCCACACCATTCTGCTAGATCGCTGCATACATATTGCTGTCCTAACCCCAGAGGTATTGCTACCCCTGGTTTGGCCTCTTCCGCGTTCGCTCGCCACTACTAGCGGAATCTCGGTTGATTTCTCTTCCTCGCCCTACTTAGATGTTTCAGTTCAGGCGGTTCCCCACGTACACCTATGAATTCAGTGCACGTTGACTGGACATGACTCCAGCCGGATTGCTCCATTCGGAAATCCACGGATATAGTGCCCACTTACGGCTCCCCGTGGCTTATCGCAGTTAGTCGCGTCCTTCATCGGCTCTCAGTGCCAAGGCATTCCCCTTGCGCTCTTTGTAGCTTGACCATGTGTTTTTTCTTGGTTCTTTGAAATTGTAGATTTCACTAAAAATAAAACTTTACAAAGTTCTTTTTCTCGTTCTATCTGCTTCTTTATTCAGTTTTCAATGTACGCAGGCTAGCCTGTTTCGCTCGCTTCGGTTCCTGCGGGAACCTCGCTCGG